>NZ_CP196664.1:0-3508507 GCF_051789135.1 Acinetobacter sp. PC34
TTTCCATGACAGATGTGGATAACTTGGTTAGAATGGCGACCCGCTTCGGTGGGTACATAGTGTTTTTATTAATTATCGATGGAATGAATAGGGGTTTCACATGCTTTGGACGGACTGCTTAACTCGCTTGCGACAAGAGCTCTCTGGGAATGTCTTTACAATGTGGATACGCCCTTTAGTTGCAGAAGAGTTAAATGACACACTACGTCTTTATGCTCCGAATCCCTATTGGACACGTTACATTCAAGAACATCACCTAGAGCTGATTACAATTTTAGTGGAGCAGCTCTCTGAAGGGCGTGTACGTAAAGTTGAAATTTTAGTCGACTCACGCCCAGGTGCAATTTTATCTGCGAGTGAGCAACCTGCAACGACGACTGCGGCTTTAGAGTCTGCTCCAGCACCTGTTGTACGTCCGAAAAAAGAAAAAGAAGAGGGGAATTCTAAAAACAGCCGTAAACGCCAGTTAAATCCTTTATTTTCCTTCTCACTTTTTGTGGAAGGTCGTTCAAACCAAATGGCTGCTGAAACGTGTCGTAAGGTTTTAACCCAGTTAGGTGCTTCTCAGCACAATCCCTTATTTTTATATGGCCCGACTGGATTGGGTAAAACACACTTAATGCAAGCAGTGGGCAATGCCTTGTTGCAAGCCAAACCGAATGCACGTGTCATGTATATGACGGCAGAAAGCTTTGTTCAAGATTTTGTTAGTTCTTTACAACAAGGCAAAGTAGAAGAATTTAAGAAAAATTGCCGATCTTTAGATCTATTGTTGGTCGATGATATTCATTTGCTGGCGGGTAAAGAGGCGAGTTTAGTTGAGTTTTTCTATACTTTTAACGCACTTTTGGATGAATCAAAACAAATTATTCTGACTTCTGATCGTTATCCAAAAGAATTAACGGAATTAGATCCACGTTTGGTTTCACGCTTTTCTTGGGGCTTGTCGGTTGGGGTTGAGCCACCAGATATTGAAACCCGTATTGAAATTTTGCTGAAAAAAGCAGAAAGCAATGATGTGGAATTACCACGAAACTGTGCGTTATTTATTGCGCAACAAGTGGTTGCAAACGTACGTGAATTGGAAGGTGCGCTGAATAAAGTGGTGGCCATTTCACGCTTTAAGGGTACAGCTATTGATTTGGATGTTGTGCGTGAGTCATTAAAAGACGTCTTGGCCATTCGTGCACGAACCATCAGTACTGAAAATATTCAACGTGTGGTGAGTGAGTACTTTAGAATCCCACTCAAAGAGTTGGTTGGGCCTAAACGGACCCGTATTTATGCTCGTCCACGCCAATTGGCAATGGGCTTGGCACGGGAGCTAACCGGAGACAGTTTCCCTGAAATTGGTATGGCCTTTGGCGGTCGAGATCACAGTACCGTCATGCATGCTTGTGAAAAAGTTTTAAGTCTGCGCGATGAAGATCCGATCTTCAATGAGGACTATAAAAACTTGCAACGCTTGCTGCAAAGTTAAGCAAAATTGCTCAAATTCTATTCTTGCAATGCGGCATGTTCTGCCGCATAGTACACTGCTAAAAACACATTTATTTATTATTTTATCTTCAGTTTTTCGAGGAATGTATCGTGCGTTTAAAAATCGCGAAAGAAAGCTTACTTAATGTTCTATCACATGTCGTAGGAGCGGTTGAACGTCGCCATACTTTAAACATTCTTTCAAATGTTAAAGTGCAAGTGAGCCAAGCGTCGTTGACGATTACAGGTTCGGACTTAGAGGTCGAATTGGTTGCAAGTACCACGCTTGCGGAAGGGGCGTGTTTGCAAGCGGGTGAAACCACAGTTCCTGCACGTAAGCTGATGGATATTTGCAAATCTTTACCGACTGCAGCACTGATAGACCTACAAATTACTGAAGATCAACGTTGTATCTTAAAGTCCGGTAATAGCCGTTTTGTGTTGGGGACTTTACCCGCTGAAGATTACCCGTTATTGACCACAGAGAACACGCAAGGCACGCAAGTTGCGGTGACACAGCGTGAATTAAAGCGTCTATTTGAAAAAACTGCATTTGCTATGGCGGTGCAGGATGTACGTTTTTATCTCACAGGAACCTTGCTCGAAATTGATAATAATCAACTGCGTGCAGTGACCACAGATGGCCACCGTTTAGCTCTGTGTGAAACTGTTGCTAGCTCAAATGCCACTCAATTGATTCAAGCGATTGTTCCACGTAAAGCGGTGGGTGAACTACAGCGTTTATTGAGCATTGAAGATGAACAATTGGCGTTGTTGATTGGTCGTGAACTATTGAATGTGACCATTTCTATTGCCAGCCGTGACAAAGAACAAGGGGATACAACGGTTCGTTTCACCACTAAACTGATTGACGGTAAATTCCCTGATTATCGTCGTGTGATTCCACGTGGTGGGGATAAAAATGTGTTAATTGCACATGATGTCTTTAAGCAATCTTTACAACGTGTTTCGATTTTAAGTAATGAAAAACTACGTGGTGTGTTCTTAAACTTTGCCGCAGATACTTTGCAGCTACGTGCCAATAACCCAGAGCAAGACGAAGCCGTAGAAGATTTGGCGATTCAATATAATAATGCGCCAATGGAAATGTCTTTTAATGCCCAATACATCTTGGAAGTTTTAGGTGCATTGGATGGTGATGATGTATCAATGACGATGACCGAAGCAAATCAATCGGTTCTAGTGCAAGATCCAGCCCATCAAGATCAGACCTATGTGGTCATGCCAATGCGTGTTTAAGCCCTAGGTTTAGGCATGCAAATCACGCGTTTAAACATCGAACGTGTTCGAAATCTCAGAACGGTTGCTCTCCATGGATTGCAACAGTTTAATGTTTTTTATGGACAAAATGGTTCAGGTAAAACCTCAATTTTAGAAGCCATTCATCTGCTGGCGACAGGGCGTTCCTTTCGCACCCATATTCCGAAACACTATATTCAAACCGATACCCAAGACGCGGTTGTCTTTGCCCAATCCAGTTCTGAAAAAATAGGGATGCAAAAGCTGTTGTCTGGTGAACAGCTCATCAAGGTCAATGGCGACAATATTGCCACTCAAGGTCAATTAGCTAAAATCCTTCCTTTGCAACTGATTGATCCGCAAAGTACCGATATTATTGATCATGGTGCCAAGCCTAGACGGCAACTATTAGATTGGCTGATGTTCCACGTGGAACCTGAGTTTTATCATGCATGGCAATATTATTCACGGGCATTAAAACAGCGTAATAGTTTACTAAAAACACGACGGAATCTAAGTCTGGCAGATTTGGAGCCGTGGAACAAAATGCTTGGTGATTATGGGGAAATGCTGCATTCGCAGCGCGTCAGCATTGTGGAGCAGTGGAAGGGCTTTTTTGAGCAAGATTTAAAACACCTGCTGCCAGATATCGAGGTTCAGTTAGAATATAGCCCTGGCTTTCATACCGAGTTAGGGTTACTGAATGACCTGCAAAGTCATCATCAAAAAGACCTTGAACGGCGCTATACCGAGTATGGTCCACACAAGGCAGATTTGCGTTTAAAAACAAGCCTTGGCGATGCTGATGTCGTACTGTCACGTGGACAAAAAAAGCTGTTAATCATAGCCTTAAAACTGTCACAGATTGCAATGCTACATGCTTGTAATAAGGAAACTGTGGTATTATTAGATGATCTGACAGCAGAATTAGATTTAACAGCACAACAACGTTTAATTGAGCGATTGAGCCAACTGGGTAGTCAAGTTTTTATTACCACTTTAGAGTATGAATCAGTCAAAAATCACTTACATGATTTATCTATTTCTTATCAATTATTCTGTGTTGAAAACGGTCAAGTTCAAGTTGTCGCACAATGATTTTAGATTTTACCCATCACGGGATAGACCTATTTTTCGCTAGGGAGAAACCATGAGTTCAGAAGATCAACAAGCTGCTTCTCAAACGGAACAAACCACAGAAAAAGCTTATGATTCCTCTAGTATCAAAGTATTACGTGGATTGGACGCAGTACGTAAACGTCCGGGTATGTATATTGGCGATACGGATGATGGTTCAGGCTTACACCATATGGTGTTTGAGGTGGTGGATAATGCGATCGATGAGGCGCTTGCAGGTCACTGTGATGAAATTTTGGTGACGATTCACGAAGATGAATCTGTAAGTGTATCGGACAATGGGCGCGGTATTCCGACCGATATTCACCCTGAAGAAGGGGTTTCTGCCGCAGAAGTGATTTTAACCATTCTGCACGCAGGCGGTAAATTTGATGACAATAGCTACAAGGTTTCAGGTGGTCTACATGGTGTAGGCGTATCGGTTGTGAATGCCTTGTCACGTAAGTTGGAACTGACGATTCATCGTGCAGGTCATATTCATCAACAAGAATATAAACACGGTGATCCGGTTTACCCACTGACTGTTGTGGGGGATACGGATACCACAGGAACAACTGTCCGTTTTTGGCCAAGTGCTGAAACTTTTAGCCAAACCATTTTCAATGTCGATATTCTAGCGCGTCGTTTACGTGAATTGTCTTTCTTAAACGCGGGCGTGCGCATAGTTTTGCGTGACGAGCGTATTCATGCAGAACATGTGTTTGACTACGAAGGCGGTCTGTCTGAGTTTGTGAAATATATTAACCAAGGCAAAACCCATCTGAACGACATTTTCCATTTCACCGTACAGGCTGAAAATGGCATTGGTGTTGAAGTGGCGTTGCAGTGGAATGATACCTATCAAGAAAACGTACGTTGCTTTACCAACAACATTCCACAAAAAGATGGTGGAACGCATTTAGCGGGTTTCCGTGCGGCATTAACGCGTGGTCTAAACAGCTACATGGAAAACGAAAACTTACTCAAAAAAGAGAAAGTAGCGGTTTCTGGTGATGATGCACGTGAAGGTTTAACTGCGATTGTTTCAGTGAAAGTGCCTGATCCGAAGTTCTCTTCTCAGACCAAAGAAAAGTTGGTTTCAAGTGAAGTGAAACCTGCGGTTGAGCAGGCAATGAATAAATCATTCTCTGAATATTTGCTTGAAAACCCGCAAGCTGCAAAATCAATTGCAGGAAAAATCATTGATGCGGCACGTGCTCGTGATGCAGCACGTAAAGCGCGTGAAATGACGCGTCGTAAAAGTGCGTTAGACATTGCAGGCTTACCAGGTAAGCTCGCAGATTGCCAAGAAAAAGACCCTGCATTATCTGAATTGTATCTGGTCGAGGGTGACTCTGCAGGCGGTTCAGCAAAACAAGGCCGTAACCGTAAGATGCAAGCGATTTTACCGTTGAAAGGTAAAATCTTAAACGTGGAACGTGCGCGTTTTGACAAGATGATTTCATCTCAAGAAGTCGGCACGCTGATTACAGCATTGGGTTGTGGTATTGGTCGTGAAGAGTACAATCCGGACAAATTGCGTTATCACAAAATCATCATCATGACCGATGCTGACGTGGATGGTTCGCACATTCGTACCCTATTGTTGACCTTCTTCTTCCGTCAAATGCCTGAGCTGGTGGAGCGTGGTTATATCTATATTGCTCAGCCACCGCTGTATAAGCTGAAAAAAGGCAAGCAAGAGCAGTATCTTAAAGATAATGATGCGCTTGAAACCTATTTAATTTCAAATGCGATTGATGAGCTTGAATTGCACATCAGCGATGCGGCACCTGCAATCCGTGGTGAAGCTTTAGCGAATGTGATTGCAGACTATCAAACGTCTCAGAAGAGCTTACAGCGTTTAACTGTGCGTTATCCTGCCAGTGTCTTAGATGCGTTGATTTCGGTTGAAGGCTTTAAGCTTGATCAAAACCATGACCGAGCTTATGTTGAGCAGTGGGCTGAACAAGTGCGCAGTGCTGTGGCAGAGATTCAACCGAGCTTGCGTCCTGAGTTAAGCTTAGAAGCGTTTGAAAAAGAACTGGCAGATGGTCAAAAGATCGAGACTTACTTGCCTCGTATCACCATCTATGTACACAATCTGCCGCACAGCTACTTATTAGATGCAGGCTTATTGGGTTCTGGTGAATATGCACGTTTGTTGAAAAACTCCAAGAGTTGGTTCACGTTGTTGGAAGATGGCGCATACCTACAAAAAGGTGATCGCAAGATTGCAGTCACTAACTTCCATCAGGTATGGCAGCATATTTTGTCTGATTCGCGTCGTGGCATGATGATTCAACGCTATAAAGGCTTGGGTGAGATGAATGCGGACCAGCTTTGGGAAACCACCATGGATCCTGAAAACCGCAACATGTTGCAAGTTACCATTCAGGATGCGATTGAAGCCGATCGTATGTTCTCTTGTTTGATGGGTGACGATGTGGAACCACGTCGTGCATTCATTGAGGAAAATGCATTGAATGCGGACATTGATGCCTAAGCGCTTTACAAAATAAGCCAAAAAAGCACCCTACGGGGTGCTTTTTTTTACAGCATTTTTTATGATTTTGAATAAAATATAAGCAGTGCACACTGTTATTAAACTGACTTATAGCGATGTCATGATGTGAGTATCAAGTCTTTTGCACAGTGCAAAATGTGAGGTCATTATGATGGATAACCAACTAGAACAAGTACGCGACATTTGGGTGAATGCTTTTTTTACAGGTAATTATGAGGTTTTAGCTCAATATGAAGATGAGCATTTTAAAGTGGTCTATGAACAAGCTGATCGTGTAGAGAGTAACTATACGCGCTATGAAAAGATCGCGCATGCTGTGAAAAATGGCGTTTGGAAACCTCAAAAACCCGACGTCGAATTTGAAGAATTTGAGTTTGATCGTGACCAAACACGCTGTCAGGTCTTGATCGGTTTGGTTGAAAATCGCCAACAAATCCAAGAAACATGGGTCTTCGATCAGGGATGGAAAATACAAGAATTACGTTTTTTAAAGGCGCAAAGAGCTGTATTAAATTAAGGAAAAAGAGCGCAAAAAAGAGGATGGATTTGCCTAAAACAACTGAATAAATAAACAACATTAGCCTGTGGATAAATAAAAATAGCACTTTATATCAGTTGCTAAAATACGTATAATTTTATCCACAGCTGCTTTAAGTGTGGTTTTAAATTTAAAACCATGCGTTATTTTTTAAATTTAAATCGGATCTTTTAAATTGATTCCCTCTTTTTAAATTCAAAACTTGTTGTGTTGAAAGGTGCGTGTCTGAACATGATGGATATTCGCTGTCTGTTGTGAAGGTTGTATTTGGCTTTAAGCTGTGAAATGCATGGAAATAGGGCTGTATATAGTTGAATATTCAATTAATTAAGCTAAATTAAACAATCTAATTTTTTGCTTTTTAAGAATATCTAAACAATAAGAAACAATCAATTTATTGATTTATTTATTAAGAAATAATTTTAATTTCAATCACTTATGATTTCTTAAAATGCTCAGACTATTTGGGTGCATTTCCTATTGAGTTATATGCATAGACCGAAAAGGCACGTTTTTCGAGATCGATTGGTGTTGCAGCAAAGTAAATCAATCAAAATGGTTAAGACATAAAAATGCCCGCCATGCATAAACAGAGCGGGCAGGGTGTATGAGGAAAGATTATTCGTTTTCGAATGAGCTTTCGAGCTCTTCAAGTTCCATCATCAGCTCTAGCATTTGTTCTTCAGCTTCACTGACTTGGTTTTTAAGTTCGGTTTGCTCATTCATCAGTTTCATGAGTTCATCTTTGCGTGCAGCGTCATATAGGCCAGCATCACCGAGTAAACTTTCAATTTCGAGTAAACGTGGCTGGTGTTTTTCCAGTAGGCTTTCACATTTTTCGATATTTTTACGAATCGGACGCGTTTGTTCACGGCGCTGTGCAGCTAATTTACGCTGCGCTTCTTTATCAACCTTTGAAACGATGGTTTTTTGAGTGCTGACTTTAGACACGATCGGCGCTACGATTCCGCCTTGTTTAATCATCTCTAGGCGCGCTTGGCGTAACCAGTTGGCATAATCGTGTAGATCGCCTTCAAATTCGGTCGATTTTCCAGCATGGACTAAAATGAGGTCATCACATACGCTGGCAATCAGTTGGCGTTCGTGTGAAACCAAGACCACAGCACCTTCATAGTCTTGTAAAGCCATGGTTAAGGCATGGCGCATATCTAAGTCTAAATGGTTGGTCGGTTCATCTAGAATCAAGACATTGGGACGTAACCACACGATTAAAGCCAATGCCAAACGGGCACGTTCACCACCAGAAAAACTCTCGCAAGGGGTATCCATTCGCTCGCCACTAAAGCCGAAACTGCCTAAAAAGGCACGTAAGGTCGCTTCACTGATTTTTTTATCCGCAATGCGTGCCAATTGCAGCATTGGGCTGGCCGACTCATCCAGTGAATCCATTTGATGCTGTGCAAAATAGCCAATATTCAGCAGTTCTGAGGCTTTGCGTTGTCCTGCCAATAAAGGTAAATCACCGACCAAGGATTTGATTAAAGTTGATTTACCTGCACCATTCATCCCCAATAAGCCAATCCGGCTCGTCGGGGTGATTTGTATGTTGATATTGGTGGCAATCAGTTTGTCGCCATAACCAATATCAGCCTGTTCTAGAGTGAGCAGTGGTGAACTCATTTTGGTGGGTTCACGGAAGCTAAAGGTAAATGGGGTATCGACATGTGCAGGAGCAAGCAGCTGCATCCGTTCCAGTTGTTTAATTCGGCTTTGTGCCTGACGCGCTTTAGTGGCTTGGGCTTTAAAGCGATCAATATATTTTTGAATATGCGCCCGTGTTTCGAGCTGCTTTTCATAGGCTTGTTGTTGTTGGGCTAAACGTTCAGCACGAGTGGTTTCAAAGGTGGAATAGTTGCCGCTATAGAGGGTGAGTTCTTGATTTTCGATATGCAAAATACGGTTGGTAATGGCATCTAAGAAATCACGGTCATGCGAAATTAAAATCAGGGTGCCCGTATAGGCATTTAACCAATCTTCTAACCATAAAATAGCATCGAGATCTAAGTGGTTGGTCGGTTCATCCAGTAATAATAGATCTGAACGGCTCATCAAAGTACGCGCTAAGTTTAAACGCATTCGCCATCCACCAGAGAAACTCGAAACCAAGAGTTGGTTTTGATGTTCCATAAAACCCAGACCCGCCATAAGCTGAGCGGCTTTAGCGGGTGCGGAATAACCGTTAATTTCGTCGAATCGGCCATGTAAATCAGCCAGTTCAGTGTCAGTTAACTGTTCAGGATGGTTGAGCTGTTGTTGAATGTTCCAATATTCTTCATCACCGGTCAGGACGAAATCAATTGCAGCCATATCTAAGGCTTTCACTTCCTGTGCCATGTGCGCCACCGTCCATACGGCAGGGCGGCTTAGGGTGCCATCATCAGGACCTATCGAGCCTAAGAGCGCAGCAAACAGGGTTGATTTTCCAGCACCGTTGACACCGGTGAGACCAACTTTCCAACCCGGATGGATTTGCATGGAGGCTTTTTGAAATAACACTCGTCCACCACGGCGCAATGAAACTTGATCAAGCTGAATCATGGAACTATCAAATATCAGAAAAAGGTGCGCCTATTCTAATGGATGCGTCCGCAAAAGACTAAACATTCAAAATTTATCTGAACTGAAATCTCTCAGCGTTTCTTTATAAGGGGGAGGATGAAACCATTTGACCTTTGGTCGGAAAGCTAAAAGTTGACCTTTTTTGACCTATATTGAGGAATAGCACACAGATATATTTCCCCAGTAAAACAAAAAATATGAAGGGATAATAATGAAAAGAAAAGGATTTTTTATTTTATCGACGCTAGCACTATGCGCTTTCTCCAGTATGGTGCAAGCGAAGCAGCAGGTGTGTGTCTTCGACCTATTAGGTAAAGCAGGGGAATCTTATAAATTCTTAGAAGAATGGGCTTTGGTCAGTAAAAAATGGGGTGCACAGGTACAATTGATTTCGTTTCAGGACGAAGACTTGGCCGATAAAGCCTTCCAAAATGATAAATGCGATGCGGTGTATATGACCTCAATGCGCGCGCGTACCTATAACAAGTTCGCAGGTTCGATTGATGCCTTAGGCGGAGTGCCAAGCAATAAAATTGCACAAAAGGCGGTGGAATATGTGTTGGATCTTAGAAATACCAAGCGTATGACCACCACATTACAAGGTGAAAACTATGAAGTGGCAGGTATCGGTTTGATTGGTTCAGCCTATATTTTTGTAAAAGACCGAAGTCTAAATACCATCGAAAAAGCACAAGGTAAAAAATTTGCCATCCTGCATTATGACCGGGCCCAACGGGTGATGGTAGAGCGAGTGGGCGCTGTACCTGTGATGTCGGATATTTCCAACTTTATAAAAAAGTTTAATACAGGCGAAGTCGATGTAGTTGCTGCACCTGCATATGCGTATAAACCCTTAGAAATTGAAAAAGGTCTAGGCTCTAAAGGGGCTATGCTTAACTTTCCCGTGGTCAATGTCACTGCAGATTTAATTGTCAGACCCGAGCGTTTTCCTGCTCAATTTGGCGAGCAATCACGGCAATGGTTTTTGCAAAAAATTCCGCAATCCTTTGCTATGGTGCAGCGACTTGAAGCTGCCATTCCCAGTAAAATCAAAATGCAGCTCAGCAAAGAAGACAAAGAAAAATATCAGCGCTTGCTACGGGAAGGGCGCATTGATTTAACCAAACAAGGGGTCTATGACCCAGGCATGATGCGCGTGCTGAAAAAAGCCCGTTGTACGGTTGAACGCACTAACTTTGAATGTTCATTGGGCGGTGAATAAGGCGAAAATCTGTATTTCTTTGTAATATTAAGCATCATTCATGTAAAACGAATGATGCAGGCTTTTTATTTTAATATAATGAATTTAAAATGTTTTTATAAATCCTTTGAAAATAAAAATGAGAGAAAAGAAAAAAATTTGCCCAATTGACAGTAATTTTTGAGTAAATGCTCTATTTTTTTAATTTTAACTTGCTTAATATTTTGCATGTGTATGGACACCTGTCAAACAACAAAACGAACAAGGACACAAGAATGAAAAAATTAACCCTCGCACTCGCTGCTTTTTCTGCTTTGGGTGTAGCGTCGACAGCACAAGCGGCTAAAGTGGACATCTGTGTATTTGACTTGCTTGGCAAATCTGGTGAGTCGTATCAAATGGCGCAAGAATGGGCTTTGGCGGCAAAAGGCTGGGGGGCTGAAATTAATTTAATCCCTCGTCAAGATGAAGCCGTTGCCGACAACGACTTTAAAGCAGGCAAGTGTGATGGCGTATTTATGACCGCTATGCGTGCGCGCCAGTACAATAAATTTGTCGGTTCTATTGATGCATTGGGCGGTGCCCCAAGCAATGCCATTGCACAACGTGCGATTACTTTTGCATTAGATCAGCGTAATGCGACCAAAATGGTGACCAATCTTGGGGGTAAAAAATATGAAGTGGCAGGGATTGCACCTTTAGGTTCAGCTTTTATTTTTGTACGAGATAAAAGTATTAATTCCATTGAAAAAGCGGCGGGTAAAAAGTTTGCAGTCTTGGGCTATGACGATGCCCAAAAAATCATGGTGCAACGCGTCGGTGCGCAAGCGGTGATTTCCGATGTGTCTAACTTTGTGGCGAAGTTTAATAACGGTCAAGTCGATATGGTCGGGGCACCGGCTTATGCTTATAAACCTTTAGAGATTTATAAAGGTTTAGGCACGAACGGCGCAATGTTTAACTTCCCTGTACTACAAGTGACAGCTGACTTTGTGATTCGCCCAGATCAATTCCCTGCAGGCTTTGGACAAAAATCGCGAGATTGGTTTGTGAAAAACCTACCGAAAAGCATCGCAATGATTGGTCGTTTAGAAGCAGGCATTCCTGCAAAATACAAAATGAATCTTACAGCAGAAGACAAAACTAAATATCAAAAAATGCTGCGCGATGGTCGGATGGATATGACCAAACGAGGCATTTATGATCCAGCAATGATGTCGGTCTTGAAAAAAGCCCGTTGCTCGGTGGATAAAGCCAACTTTGAATGCTCACTGGGCGGTGAGTAATTTGCCGAGTGTGATCAAAGAAAGCTCAGTTTAATTGAGCTTTCTTTTTTGCTTTTAAGCGACAGATTTAAATGGATTTGACGCAGCTAATTTGTATAGCGCGTAGGAAATGAGTGGTTTTGAACCGAGTGAAGTGTCATTCGGGGCATTAAAAATAACAAAGAGCACAAGTGAATGGCTCATCACAATAAACAACAATAAGTCAAAAGGAAGATACATGAAACAGTGGATGAAAAGCCTCAGTGTCGGGACATTAGTCATTTCTGCAACAGCGATGGCACAGGCCAAACAAGTGGTTTGTGTATTCGACTTGGTCGGTAAAAATGGTGATGTATATAGCTTGATGAAAGATTATCAGTTGGCGGCTAAAAACTGGGGCGCGGATATTGAACTGCGGGTCGGACAAAACGAAGCCGTGATTGCTGAGGATTTTAAAGCAGGAAAATGCGATGCCATTAGTGTTACAGGCATGCGTGGGCGTCAATTTAATTCGTTTACAGGCTCACTCGACGCAATTGGTGCGATGCCCGATCTCAATTTAGCGGTTAAAGTGATGCAAGGCTTGGCCAGCCCAACTTTTGCTAAACATATGGTCAATGGCAAGTATGAATTGGCAGGGGTGATTCCTGTGGGGGACGCCTTTTTATTGGTGAATGACCGTAGCATTAATACCGTAGCGAAAGCCGCAGGCAAGAAAATTGCGGTTTTAGACTATGATCAAGCGCAAAAAGTCATGGTTCAACAAATTGGTGCGCAAGCTGTGAGTGCCGATGTCACGAACTTTGGTGCAAAGTTTAATAACGGTCAAGTCGATATTATTGGTGCGCCTGCTGCGGTTTTTAAGCCCTTAGAGTTACATAAAGGCTTGGGGACGAAAGGGGCGATTGTAAATTATCCGATTTTACAGGTCACAGGTAATATCATTATTCGTCCAGATAAATTCCCTGCAGGTTATGGACAAAAATCACGGGAATGGGTCAAAGGCCAGCTGCCGCGTGCATTCGGTATTTTGGGTAAAATGAAAGCTGAAATTCCGCAAAAATATTGGATGCAGGTGCCCGCTGCAGATCAACCGGGTTATCAAAAGATGATGCGGGAAGCACGAATTGATCTCACCAACCGCGGTATTTACGATAAGCGAATGATGAAACTGTTATGGCAATTCCGTTGTAAGCAAGCGGCGAAAAACTTTGAATGTGGACTACAGGATGAAAATTACAAACAATCTTGAGAAAATTAGTCTGATTTGACTTTAAATATTCAAATAGGGACCATATATTGAGTATGCTATACTCGAAATATGGTCTTTTTGATTTGAAAGACAGCTGAACCGAACTGAGGAATCTAAGATGAATGCCCAAGCACTTGAACTAAGCGACAATGCCGCAAATAAAGTACGTCAATTACGTGACAGTGAAGGTAATCAAGATTTAATGCTTCGTGTATATGTCACGGGCGGTGGTTGTTCAGGTTTTTCTTATGGTTTTAACTTTGCTGAAAACCAAAATGAAGACGATGCAGAATTTATCAATGGTGATGTGAAAATGTTGGTTGACTCATTGAGTTATCAATATTTGGTCGGTTCAGTGGTGGATTATATTGAAGGTTTAGAAGGTTCACGTTTCATCGTGCAAAACCCAAATGCAACAACGACCTGTGGTTGTGGTTCATCTTTCTCGATCTAAACCTGATCTGATTAAAAAAGCCCTCATCATGAGGGCTTTTTATGTGCAATCATTCACTTTCAATCGAGTTTAATTGCATCGAGTAAGTCAAAAATAATCGTGGTGACATCTTGGCTTAAGTCACGGTTATTAAAAACTTCATAGGCAGTAATGGTGACATCGGTGTCACTCGGTAACAGTTTCTGTTCTTCTTCGATCAAGTCATTGATTGGTAAAAGCGTCTGTTTCACTTCTAGGTGTAAAACATCCTTAAACTCTAAATTTTCATCTTCAAGTTCTAACAGCTGCTCATTAAAATAGGGCAATAGAATAGAATGGAGATAAGGTTGAATCTCAACAATATCAAAGATTTCGATATCACGAGTTTCTTCAATCGTACTGATGTGGTCATTTACTTCGATTAAGATATGGTAGTAACTCACATTCGTCTCCAAAGCTTCTAGTGGATATTCAATTATTTACAATAACACGAACCCGAGTCAAGATGTGCTGTGATTGTATTTTATACACATATTGAAATTAGGGAATTGTTTTTAGCAATCCATCACTTCAACGGGCATTAAACAACGCAATATCGGCACTTTGTAAACGAAAATGCTGCATGTCTTGCTCTTCTAGCATTGGGTACATCAGGGCTTTCGGATCATTATGATGTTTCATGCCGAGGGCATGGCCAAATTCATGTGCTAAAGTCATACGTAAGTCTTCTTTGGACTCAAACTCATAAATATGAATTTCACGCCCATTGAACAGTCCTTTATCAAATAAACGAGGTTGAAAGCGCTGGTTGAACTGGTCGATGGCCAGATTGTGACCTTGATCCAAACGGTTCAGCTCATCTACCTTTTGGTTGTAGGCATTCACTTGCAGATTAAAGCTGGTAATTTGTTGGTCTAAAACGTGTTGCTGTTGATGCAGCTGCGCTAAACTCTGTTGTACGGCCGCTTGCTGCGAAGCAGGAACTCCGCCGTGCTGGTTATACTGACGGATCATGGCATTATAGTTTTGGCTAAGTTCTTGTAGACTCTGTTTTTGCACATCTAAGGCCCCTGAGTGACGTGCCAGATTTTGTTGCATGGCTTTGAGTTCATTATTTTTTTGACTCAGCCCGTGTTCATTTTGTGTCAGTTTAGACAGTTGATCGCGGCGTTGTAACGACTCATCTTGACGCTGGTCATAAATGAGTCGAATACTGAGCCGAGCATTAGGGTCATAGACAAAGTAGTCTTGGCCCAAACCCTGTTTCCAAATGTCCGTGGCTTGCTGGCTAATCTGCTTTAACTCATGTTCACTAAGAGCAAAACGTGGATCGACTTCCGCAATACGATAGCGAATACGCTGATCGAAAGGATGGGTGAGCCGATCCAGCAGTGGGTTGAGACGCAGCTGGGGCTGTTGTATATTTTGATACAGAATCAACCCTAAAAAGCCCAGTAAAGCAAACAAGAGACTTTGACGCATATTTCTTCATATATCTTTATTTTTAGCTACTTTAGCGTAAAAAATACCTTTGCAACATAAAAAATGCGTCTTCTCTGGGGGCTTAAATTATCCCCAGTGCTGTTAGACTTTGTTTGACCAGTTGCTCACGCACGCTGGCTGAAATTCCTGTTTTCATCTGCATATTCAAAGCAAAATACACTTTTTCACCTGTTGCTGTTTCGACCCAGCCTGTCCACCAGCCCACTTGCGGTTCTAGGTCCATGCCCCAACCAGATTTGGCGTAGAGTTTATAATTCGGTTTTTGTTCAATCAGCAACATGTCTTGTACGGTATGTTGCACATCTGGCTCAAAAGCGAGTTGTGTATTGGCCAGCTTCTCTACAAAAAGGACTTCTTGAACAGGTGTAATTTGCAGTGGACCGACTAACCAAAAATTATCGACAACGGTGCCAATCTGTTGATTGCCATATCCAATGCGCTGTACTTCTTTTTGCATCAGGTCTAGACCAATGCGCCGTGCAAGCTCCTGATAAACGGGAACAGCAGATGCTTGCATGGCTTGCCCTAAAGTCATGTCTTTTTCCCAGGCAGGGAAACTACGCTTTTGACCATCCCATTTAAACACCTCGGTGCTGGTTGCTTTACCATGTTCTAGTCCGATTAAGGCATTCAGCATTTTAAAGGTAGAGGCCGGTACATAGGGTGTCTGAGCACGGCTCAAGTCATTGCCGTAGCTGTGTAAGCCATACTTGTCCTTAATGACAATCACCCCAGTGGTTTGGAGTTGATCGAAGGCTTGTTGGATCTGCTGCTGCGCGCTTTGCTGATGTTGGTTTTTAGCTGTTTCTACGGAGGGGCTTATTGTTGTACATGCGGAACCGAAGGTTGTAATGAGGACGATGAGTCCCAACTGTAAATTTTTCATTGAAGGCTGAGATCTAAATTTTTTATCAGCCTAATGTAAAAGTGGAATGTGAAACAACAATATTTAGGTAATAAAAAAACCGCGCCTAAGCGCGGTTTTTTTATTAAAGAGACAAATTATTTTTTGTCATCTTTTACTTCAGTGAACTCAGCATCTACAACGCCATCGTCCGCTTTTTGTTGTTGACCAGCTTCACCACCGAATGCATTCGGGTCGAACCCTTCAGCACCGCCTTGACCTTGCGCAGCTTCATAAGCGCGTTGCGTGATCGGCATGATGATGTTTTGAAGTGCTTCAGTTTTCGCTTTGATGTCTTCTACATCATTTTCTTTAGTCGAAGTTTCAAGCTCAGCAACAGCAGTTTCAACAGCAGTTTTTTCGTCAGCAGTTACTTGCTCGCCTAGATCTTTTACTGCTTTTTGAGCAGAAGATACCAATGCATCCGCTTCGTTACGTGCTTTCGCAAGTTCTTCGAACTTACGGTCTTCTTCAGCATTCGCTTCAGCATCTTTGATCATTGCTTCGATTTCAGCATCAGACAAACCTGAGTTTGCTTTAATCTGGATTGATTGCTCTTTACCAGTGCTCTTATCTTTCGCAGATACTTTCAAGATACCATCAGCGTTAATGTCGAACGATACTTCAATTTGTGGCACACCACGTGGAGCAGGTGGAATGTCGCCTAATTGGAAGTTACCTAACAATTTGTTTTGCTGTGCCATTTTACGTTCACCTTGGAACACAGAAATGTCTACAGCAGGTTGGTTGTCCGCAGCAGTTGAGAACACTTGAGATTTCTTCGCAGGAATCGTGGTGTTTTTCTCAATAATTGCTGTTAACACGCCACCCATGGTTTCGATACCAAGTGTCAACGGAGTAACGTCAAGAAGAAGTACGTCAGTTTTGTCACCAGACAATACCGCACCTTGAATTGCAGCACCCATTGCTACCGCTTCGTCAGGGTTCACGTCTTTACGTGGTTCACGGCCGAAGAACTCTTGTACTTTTTGTTGTACAAGTGGCATACGAGATTGACCACCCACCAAGATTACGTCAGAGATGTCGCTTGTTGAAAGACCAGCATCTTTAAGCGCAATGCGGCAAGGTTCGATTGTACGTTCAACTAAATCAGCCACTAAACCTTCAAGTTTTGCACGTGTTACGTTAATCACTAAATGTTTAGGACCAGTCGCATCAGCCGTGATGTACGGAAGGTTAATTTCAGTTGCATTTGACGAAGAAAGCTCGATTTTTGCTTTTTCAGCTGCTTCTTTCAAACGTTGTAATGCAAGTGGATCTTGTTTCAAGTTGAAGTTTTGTTCTTTCTTGAACTCTTCAACCAAGAACTCGATTAAAGCGTTATCGAAGTCTTCACCGCCAAGGAAGGTATCACCGTTAGTTGATAACACTTCAATTTGTTGGTCGCCATCAAGATCAGCGATTTCAATGATAGATACGTCAAAAGTACCACCACCTAAGTCATAAACTGCGATTTTACGGTCGCCTTCTTTTTTGTCCATACCGAACGCAAGTGCAGCAGCCGTTGGTTCGTTGATGATACGTTTAACTTCTAAACCTGCGATTTTACCCGCATCTTTAGTTGCTTGACGCTGTGCATCGTTAAAGTAAGCAGGAACGGTAATCACCGCTTCAGTTACTGTCTCACCTAAGTAATCTTCTGCAGTTTTCTTCATCTTTTTCAAGATTTCAGCAGAGATTTGTTGTGGTGCAAGTTTCTTGTCGTTTACTTCAACCCAAGCATCACCATTGTCAGCTTTGATGATTTTGTAAGGGACAAGACCGATGTCCTTTTGAACTGCTTGGTCTTGATACTTACGACCGATCAAACGTTTGATTGCGAATAATGTGTTTTTAGGGTTAGTCACTGCTTGACGTTTTGCAGACTGACCCACCAAGATTTCGCCATCTTTATACGCAATAATCGATGGTGTTGTACGTGCACCTTCAGCGTTGTCGATCACTTTAACTTTGTCGCCTTCAAGTACAGCGACGCAAGAGTTTGTTGTACCTAAGTCAATACCAATGATTTTAGCCATTTGGATGATTCCTCAAAAATTTTTGCAATGTTTTTGCTTGTTATTCGATATGAGAGCCGTTCAATTTTTTTCAAGTGATAATCAAGAAAAAATTTTACAAACTCTCGAATTTATAGAGTTTATGCGCCAACCATGACCATTGCTGGACGAAGCAAACGACCATTTAAGGTATAACCTTTTTGTAATACCGTTCCGATCTCGTTGGCTTTTGCATTTGGATCAATCCCGACTGCTTGATGCAAGTCCGCATTGAAACCATTTGCTGTATCAACTGCGACCACACCAAATTTTTCCAGTGCAGTCAGTAGCGATTTCAACGTTAGTTCCACACCTTCAAACATTGGTGTTTTTTCCTCACCCGATGCGCTAAGGGCACGTTCTAAATTATCCACTGAGTCAAGTAACTCTTTTGCGAATTTTTCGAGAACGGTGTCTTTATGCTTATCGGATTCACGTTGAATACGCTCTACACTTTTTTGTGCTTCGTATACAGCATTTGCAGTGCGTGCTTTTTCAAGCTTTAGGCTTTCTTCAAGATTGGTAATTTGAGCTTGTAAATCCTCAACTGAAACTTCAGCTTGCTCCGTTTCAGCTTGAGTTTGCGCTGTTTGTGAATCCGCTTGCTCTTGCCCTAGATCTTGAGCTTCTTGATTGTGCTCAGTCGCCATTGATTTACTCCGTTTAAATGGGTTCTTAAACATGTACAGTCCTTCAGGCATCAGTGTTAACTGGGTTAATCTGAACTGCCATGCGTCATTGAATTCAGGATTACTATAAAAGGTCGGGGCAACAGCCAAAAATTCAAGCGGCTTCAGTGATTAATTCATTTATTTTTGGTAAAAATTTGCTGAAATCAGGCTTTCTTGGCACTTATTCTGTCTGAAGGTCCATTTCCAATCCTGCTTTAGTTTTTTTATGTTGAAAAAGTCTAATCGTTACATTGAATTATTTTAATTAAATTTATCTGTTTTACTAATTTTTCGCTTGACCACATAATGAGTTCATCAGCGGTGATCATACTTTGTGGAGAGAGCAAAGTATGGTGACTGGGACCTATTTGCATAGCTTGGGGAAATCTTCCTAATTTAGAGATTTAGGTTTTTGAATAATACGTCTCCCAAAAGTACTTTATTCAGTGCAAAGGTATAATGCTGTCAGGATGCTTCCAGCTTTGCGCTCAAAATTCGATTTTTAAGGCTGTGGTTTCTTTATTTTTGTATGCTTTCTCGAGCTTAATCCGCTTTGGGTTAAGCTTTTTTTGCTTAAACTTTAAAAATAACATTATTTAATCGTGTATCAGCATACAAGAGTTCTGCAATACTGAAGAGTTGATGGTCTAAGCATAGAGTTCCTATTTATGCTGCTCACCGAAGAAAGAAATAATGCAGAATCAGCATATTAACTTGAGCTGCTGTGGAGATGTAGTGCTAAGGCGGTATTTGTGCGCAATTAATAAAAAATTGCACAAGTTGTACTCGAGTCTGCAAAAACTACAACTCAGCACGTGTGTAAAAGTTTTCGGATTTGACAAAGATAGGCAGGGCAAAGTTTGGCTTTGCTATTTTGTATGACGTAAAAGGAAATGAAAGAATGTTAAATAAGAAAACTGCACTATTGTCTCTAGCGCTTTTAGGTTCAGCATTTGCCATTGTGGGCTGTAGCTCAAATGAAACCAATACAGCGCCTGAGTCCGCTCAAGTGACCACTGCACCGGATGCAACAGCAACCGTTGAGGGGAGTGCTGGAGTCGAGGTTCAAGCAGATCCTGCGGCTCAGATTGAACCCATCCAATCTACACCTGCGACAACACAACAATAAAGCTTAAAAGAGAACTTCTCTTACACTCGCTTTGTTAAAGACCTTCACAGGATGCCGTGAAGGTCTTTTTTTATAGGATAAATCACTAAAGCTGTTCAGCCGTGTTATTTCATCAGTCTGATGTGCGATGACGATTTTATCGCTCTTGACGTGAGTTATCCCAACCTTTGTTTTGATCGCGGCGTTGATCATCGGTACGTTGCTTACGATCGTTATTGGATTGTTTACGTCGATCTTCAGTTCGTTGACGCTCTTGCTCACGACGTTTGCGTTCGGCATTTTGTCGTTGCTGACGCTCAGCATCATAACGTTTACGTTCTTGGTTTAATCGCTCTTGCTCACGCTTTTTCTGTTGCCAGTCTTGATGACGTTGATGAGCGATCCGTTTGCGCTCAGCTTCAATACGTTGCCGTTCTTGTTCGCGGTTTTGGCGTTCCCATTCAGTATGTCTTTGACGGTTTCGGTCTGCCTCGCGGCGTTCGCGTTCAATGCGGTTTTGTCGTTGTTGGTATTCCCAACGTTGGCGGTCTCGTTCACGTTCATAGCGATCATGCTGGTCGTAGCGTCGATCGTCATAATCATAGCGGTGGTCATAGCGTCCGTCATAATAGCCATCCTCAGGAAAAGCCACACAACCAACAAACAAGGTGCTGATGAGTGAGAGGAATATTATTTTTTTAGTCATGGCAGGTCTCCTTCATAAAAACGGAGTAGCAAAACACTCCTAAATCGGCATAAAAATTGTCAATGACAAGCTCTTAAAAGAAGATTAGCGTATAGGGCGTATTGCTATGTATCTTGATGTGAAGACTTATATAAGAGAATGGTCACATAAGTGCTGATCATGTAGAGAATATGAAGAACGATAAAAGGATATTATTGACATGGGCGTGTTGAATCAAACTTTACAACAATGGATGGAACAAGGCCAAGGCAGTGCGGCACGAGTAATTGATCGCTTACCGACAGTAGCACAAGAAGGCTTGGTTAAAGCGCTGGGTTATCCTCACCAGTTTGAACAACTGGACCCCTTTATCAAATGCTTAATGGCAGCTCAATATAAGCAAGGCAAATCAGGCTTTATTTTTGAAGACTACCACCGTTCGCGTAAATTGTTTGATCATCAAATTCAAATGTTGACCGCCAAACCCAGCACGGTAAAACAAGTGGAGGATTTACGTCTACCTTTACAAAGTGGAACTGTGTTTGCGCGGCATTATCATCCTGCACCGAATAAGAAACTTCCGATGCTGGTGTTTTATCATGGCGGCGGCTTCGTGGTCGGCAGTCTCGACAGTCATGATGAAGTCTGTCGCTTACTGGCGATCCATGCCAAAGTGCAGGTGCTCAGTATTGATTATCCTTTGGCGCCAGAAGTTGGCCCGAATTTATTAATTCAATCTTGTGAAGATGCTTTGGCTTGGGTCTATCAAAACCGTCGTCAGTTCAAAATTTTGAAGAATCGAATTGCGGTGGCTGGCGATAGTGCCGGTGGTAATATCAGTGCCGTGGTGGCGCAGCGAACTGCTGCAAAAGCTTATGCGCCAAGTGCACAACTGTTAATTTACCCCGTGGTCGATTTCAAAAGTCGCCATCCATCGTTCTTTGCTTATAAAGATGGACTGACCTTAACGGGGCAAGATGTCGATAGAGTGACGTCGTTGTATGCTGAACAACATCAGGTAGCACTGGATGATCCTATTGTTTCGCCGACTTATGGTGTATTAAAAAGTGTCGCACCCGCTTTTGTCATCACCGCAGGTCATGATTTATTGCATGATGAAGGTGAAATTTATGCCATCAAATTAAAGCAGCAGAGCAATAAGGTTTATTATCAGAATTATCTAGATCAACCCCATGGGTTTGTGAACTTCACCATCATTTCTCGTCGGGCAAAAAAAATTACCATAGAAATGGCAAAGAATTTTAGAAAATTTTGGGATAAGAATGCCAAATAAAAAAGCATGGATTTTAAAAAGAATGTTTCACGTGGAACATTCTTTTTTTATTTAGGGCGGATTTTGGCTTCTGGAAAAACGAGCTGAAAACTCGGGACATAAAAACTTTGTAGAGCCTTGGCTTGGCCAAAGTCTGGGAAGAGGGTGGTATGGTTTTGCCATTCAAATTTTTTCAGTTTTATTAGCTTTGCGCGAAACTGTGGAGAAAACTCATAGCGTTGACCTTGCCATGCTTGTTGTATTTTGAGCATGGAACGTGGAATGTGATGACTATTAATATAAAACGGACGTGCCTTTTTGCATTGGGTGAGTGTTAAACACAGGGTTTGGTCTTGAGTGCTGAGTTGACATTGTGTTGTTTCGTGCTGCGTATGCCAGTCAAACTGAGCGAACTCTTTCGGAATGC
The DNA here is from genome assembly GCF_051789135.1 of Acinetobacter sp. PC34. Lineage (NCBI taxonomy): Bacteria > Pseudomonadati > Pseudomonadota > Gammaproteobacteria > Moraxellales > Moraxellaceae > Acinetobacter > Acinetobacter sp. PC34. Next base: position 22,280 of record NZ_CP196664.1, read on the forward strand.
CCCAAAGTTGTTGACCATGTTCAACTGAAATCTGTGTAGACACATAAATTTTAGGAATCGAGCTTAATCGCCGTTTGCTCAGTAAAGGGTGGTCGAGCAAAAGCAGTTCATCATAAGGTCCAACAGGGGATTGATGATAACGCACCAACATGACTTGAACCACACGACCAATCGGGGACGGGGCGATACGAAACGCTTTATATTGTCGGATAAATTGCGGACTGATCCAATAATTCAAAATAAAGGCTTCACCTTGTAAATGCCAAGGTGGAAATTGACTCAATTGAGACAGGGCTAAAGCTTCATTCATCGTTATTCTCGTTTTCTTAGAAGAAGTAGTGTTTTATTTATCCATTGGAGCGTAAAACCTCGGGGTTTAGCCCGAGGATATAAGCGAGTGGCGTAAGCCATTAATGCGGTGTTTGCTGTTGTTGAATATATTGTTTAACAATTCCAATTGGCGCACCGCCACATGAAGCAGCGAAGTAACTAGGCGACCACAAAGCACTGCCCCATAGCTTGTTTTTAATTTCAGGGTGTTTGGTTCTTACAATGCGACTTGAAGCACCCTTTAAACTATTCACTAAGCTAGAAATTGCTATTTTAGGTGGATAATTCACAAGCAAATGAACATGATCGTGTTCACCATCAAACTCTACCAACTCGGCTTCAAAGTCTAAGCAGATACGCTCAAACACTTCACGCATTGTTTCAAGCATTGCTTTGGTAAAAACATCTCTACGGTATTTAGCCACAAAGACTAAATGTACATGCATATTAAAAACACAGTGGCGACCTGTTCTAATCTCTTGACTATTGCTCATAGACCAAATATATTTTAATCATGAAAACACTTAAATTACGCATAAAAGACAAACATTACAAGGTACTAGACCAACTCGCATTGGAAGTAAATTTTGTTTGGAATTATGTGAATGATTTAGGATTTAAACATCTAAAAAGAAAAGGTGAATTTCTTTCAGCTTACGATATTGCTAAATACACGAAAGGCACATCTAAAGAATGCAATCTGCATAGTCAAACTGTTCAAGCGATAACAGAAGAATTGGTTACTCGAAGAAAGCAGTTTAAAAAAGCAAAGCTAAAATGGCGGGTGAGTAATAAGAAGTCTGCAAGACGTTCTTTGGGTTGGATACCCTTCAAAAAGGTTGCAATCAAATATGCTGATGGCTACGTGCAGTATGGCAAGCATCAATTCAAGCTATGGGATAGCTATGGACTATCAAAATACAACGTCAAAACAGGCTCATTTGTAGAAGACAGTCGTGGACGTTGGTATGTTTGTTTAGTTGTTGATAAGACAAAACAAGTTAAATCAAAGGGTAATACCTCAATCGGTATAGATTTGGGCTTAAAAGACCTTGCAACCTGTTCAGATGGCGTAAAGCTCAAAGCCCCTCAAATCTATCGGCAATACGAACAAAAACTTGGCATTGCTCAACGTGCTAGAAATAAAAAGCGTGTTAAAGCGATTCATGCCAAGATTAGAAACATACGTCAAAATACGCTACATCAATTCAGTCATAAATTGGTGAATAAACATGCAGCCATCTTCGTTGGTAATGTGAATGCAAAGGCATTAGCACGGACTAAACTAGCGAAGTCTGTATTAGATGCAAGTTGGACAACACTTAGAACCATGCTCAAGTATAAATGCGAGAACGCAAGTGTATGGTATAAAGAAGTCAATGAAGCCTATACCACCCAAACTTGTTCGAGCTGTGGCTCACGCTGTAGTAGTCCGAAAGGTAGAACGGGACTTGGAATAAGAGAATGGCAGTGCATGGAATGTGGTACATTCCATGATAGGGATATAAATTCCGCACTGAATATTCTTGCGCTCGGACATGAGCGTCTAGCAGTAGGAATCCCCGTCCTTTAGGTCGCGGAGGATGTCAAACTGAACGATTAATATACCGAAATCTAATAACATCTGAATGCTGTGAGTAACGAAATGTTAAAGAAGAGTTTAGTTGCAGTGGCGGCTACATGTATGAGTATGGCGGTCATGGCAAATAACACGATTGTTGAAATGAAAACATCAATGGGCAACATCGAAATTGAACTGTTTAATGATAAAGCACCAATCTCAGCAAAAAACTTTGAAGACTATACGAAAGCTAAGTTTTATAACGGCACGATCTTTCATCGCGTCATTCCGGGTTTTATGGTGCAAGGTGGGGGCATGACTGCTGACCTGATAGAAAAACCAACACGACCAGCCATTCAAAATGAATCAAGTAATGGTCTATCGAATAAACGTGGCACTTTGGCGATGGCACGAACCAACCTACCGCATTCTGCAACCAGTCAGTTCTTTATTAATGTGGTGGATAATAACTTTCTAGATAGAAGTACCAATAACGCAGGTTATGCGGTTTTTGGTCAGGTCACTAAAGGTATGGATGTGGTGGATAAGATCACTAAAGTACCGACAGGACGTGCAGGGCCACATCAAGATGTACCGAAACAACCTGTTAAAATTCTCAGTGTGAATATTAAAGCAGCAGCAGTGCAAAAGTAATGAAAAAAGATAGCAGAAATATTAAATCTATATTTCTGCTTTAAAATTATTGGGTTAGGTGTGTGGTTGTGTGTTTTTGAACCTTTTTAGTGCATAAAAATACAACATCCGATAAAACAACCAGTTAAAAGCACTTGCAAAGCTTTAGAAATCCTCTAGAATGCACCCCATACCGACGAGATAGACGGAAACGAACGAAGCACGAAGTGCTGAGTTGTTAAGTATATTGAGTCCAGCTTCTAGCACTGACGAGGTGTTAGGAAGATCATTAAGAGATTATGAAGAACAACTTGTGTGGATTTTTACTGATTGATCGATCGAAAATATTTCATTGATTGATGGTAAAAATTACTCGAAGTTTATTTGAGAAATATTTGTCAGAAAATTGATGAGCCAAGATTTGTAGCCATAAGCTACTAATGATTTTTAACTGAAGAGTTTGATCATGGCTCAGATTGAACGCTGGCGGCAGGCTTAACACATGCAAGTCGAGCGGGGAAGGGTAGCTTGCTACCTGACCTAGCGGCGGACGGGTGAGTAATGCTTAGGAATCTGCCTATTAGTGGGGGACAACATTCCGAAAGGAATGCTAATACCGCATACGCCCTACGGGGGAAAGCAGGGGATCTTCGGACCTTGCGCTAATAGATGAGCCTAAGTCAGATTAGCTAGTTGGTGGGGTAAAGGCCTACCAAGGCGACGATCTGTAGCGGGTCTGAGAGGATGATCCGCCACACTGGGACTGAGACACGGCCCAGACTCCTACGGGAGGCAGCAGTGGGGAATATTGGACAATGGGCGAAAGCCTGATCCAGCCATGCCGCGTGTGTGAAGAAGGCCTTTTGGTTGTAAAGCACTTTAAGCGAGGAGGAGGCTACTTAGATTAATACTCTAGGATAGTGGACGTTACTCGCAGAATAAGCACCGGCTAACTCTGTGCCAGCAGCCGCGGTAATACAGAGGGTGCGAGCGTTAATCGGATTTACTGGGCGTAAAGCGTGCGTAGGCGGCTTCTTAAGTCGGATGTGAAATCCCTGAGCTTAACTTAGGAATTGCATTCGATACTGGGAAGCTAGAGTATGGGAGAGGATGGTAGAATTCCAGGTGTAGCGGTGAAATGCGTAGAGATCTGGAGGAATACCGATGGCGAAGGCAGCCATCTGGCCTAATACTGACGCTGAGGTACGAAAGCATGGGGAGCAAACAGGATTAGATACCCTGGTAGTCCATGCCGTAAACGATGTCTACTAGCCGTTGGGGCCTTTGAGGCTTTAGTGGCGCAGCTAACGCGATAAGTAGACCGCCTGGGGAGTACGGTCGCAAGACTAAAACTCAAATGAATTGACGGGGGCCCGCACAAGCGGTGGAGCATGTGGTTTAATTCGATGCAACGCGAAGAACCTTACCTGGTCTTGACATAGTAAGAACTTTCCAGAGATGGATTGGTGCCTTCGGGAACTTACATACAGGTGCTGCATGGCTGTCGTCAGCTCGTGTCGTGAGATGTTGGGTTAAGTCCCGCAACGAGCGCAACCCTTTTCCTTATTTGCCAGCGGGTTAAGCCGGGAACTTTAAGGATACTGCCAGTGACAAACTGGAGGAAGGCGGGGACGACGTCAAGTCATCATGGCCCTTACGACCAGGGCTACACACGTGCTACAATGGTCGGTACAAAGGGTTGCTACCTAGCGATAGGATGCTAATCTCAAAAAGCCGATCGTAGTCCGGATTGGAGTCTGCAACTCGACTCCATGAAGTCGGAATCGCTAGTAATCGCGGATCAGAATGCCGCGGTGAATACGTTCCCGGGCCTTGTACACACCGCCCGTCACACCATGGGAATTTGTTGCACCAGAAGTAGGTAGTCTAACCGCAAGGAGGACGCTTACCACGGTGTGGCCGATGACTGGGGTGAAGTCGTAACAAGGTAGCCGTAGGGGAACCTGCGGCTGGATCACCTCCTTAACGAAAGATTGACGATTGGTAAGAATCCACAACAAGTTGTTCTTCATGACGATGTATCTGAGGGTCTGTAGCTCAGTTGGTTAGAGCACACGCTTGATAAGCGTGGGGTCACAAGTTCAAGTCTTGTCAGACCCACCAAATCTGACTAACAAGCATTATTAAATGCTGAATACAGAAAAACAGAGACATTGACTTATTGATAAGCTGGGGACTTAGCTTAGTTGGTAGAGCGCCTGCTTTGCACGCAGGAGGTCAGGAGTTCGACTCTCCTAGTCTCCACCAAATTTCAAGAATAGAAAAACAATGTTTTTCCTTGAAATTTAAGCAAGAAGCTATGCTTCGCGCAGATAGGTTGGATTATAGAATTTAGTAAGTTGAAGCTTATTAACTTCTGTGATTTATCACAGTTTCCTGACCTGACGAAGGCTGGAAAAATCATTAACAGAATATATTTGAGTTGAAATAATTTGTTCATACTCGTTTTTAAGATTGACATTAACAGTGATTTATTACTGATTGATGAAGATTGAAGAAATGAGTTACTAGCGAAATTAACTGAATCAAGCGTTTTGGTATGTGAATTGAATTGAAGCTGTACAGTGTTTAAGTGCACAGAACAACAAACTGTAAGGAAGTGATGAGAAATCATCATAGACTGTCTTAATCCTACTTGTAGGGATTAACGACTGTTTGGGGTTGTATAGTCAAGTAATTAAGTGCATGTGGTGGATGCCTTGGCAGTCAGAGGCGATGAAAGACGTAATAGCCTGCGATAAGCTCCGGGGAGGCGGCAAATATCCTGTGATCCGGAGATTTCTGAATGGGGAAACCCACCTGTCATAAGGCAGGTATCGTATGATGAATACATAGTCATACGAGGCGAACGAGGGGAAGTGAAACATCTCAGTACCCTTAGGAAAAGAAATCAATTGAGATTCCCTCAGTAGCGGCGAGCGAACGGGGAAAAGCCCATTAAGTCATATAAGTTCTAGTGGAATGCTCTGGGAAGTGCAACCATAGTGGGTGATAGTCCTGTACACGAAAGGGCTTATATGATGATGTCGAGTAGGGCGGGGCACGTGAAACCTTGTCTGAATATGGGGGGACCATCCTCCAAGGCTAAATACTCCTGACTGACCGATAGTGAACCAGTACCGTGAGGGAAAGGCGAAAAGAACCCCTGTGAGGGGAGTGAAATAGATCCTGAAACCGCATGCATACAAGCAGTGGGAGCCGACTTGTTCGGTGACTGCGTACCTTTTGTATAATGGGTCAGCGACTTACATTCAGTAGCAAGGTTAACCGCATAGGGGAGCCGTAGAGAAATCGAGTCTTAATAGGGCGTTTAGTTGCTGGGTGTAGACCCGAAACCGGGTGATCTATCCATGAGCAGGTTGAAGGTTGGGTAACACTAACTGGAGGACCGAACCCACTGTCGTTGAAAAGCCAGGGGATGACTTGTGGATAGGGGTGAAAGGCTAATCAAACTCGGTGATAGCTGGTTCTCCCCGAAAGCTATTTAGGTAGCGCCTCGGACGAATACCATTGGGGGTAGAGCACTGTTTCGGCTAGGGGGTCATCCCGACTTACCAAACCGATGCAAACTCCGAATACCAATGAGTACTATCCGGGAGACAGACTGCGGGTGCTAACGTCCGTAGTCAAGAGGAAAACAATCCAGACCGCCAGCTAAGGCCCCAAAATTATAGTTAAGTGGGAAACGATGTGGGAAGGCATAGACAGCTAGGAGGTTGGCTTAGAAGCAGCCACCCTTTAAAGAAAGCGTAATAGCTCACTAGTCGAGTCGGCCTGCGCGGAAGATGTAACGGGGCTAAAACTATATGCCGAAGCTGCGGATTTGCAATTTATTGCAAGTGGTAGGGGAGCGTTCTGTAAGCCGATGAAGGTGTATTGAGAAGTATGCTGGAGGTATCAGAAGTGCGAATGCTGACGTGAGTAACGACAATGCGAGTGAAAAACTCGCACGCTGAAAGACCAAGGGTTCCAGTCCAACGTTAATCGGGGCTGGGTGAGTCGACCCCTAAGGCGAGGCCGAGAGGCGTAGTCGATGGGAAATTGGTTAATATTCCAATACTTCTATGTAATGCGATGAGAGGACGGAGAAGGTTAAGTCAGCCTGGCGTTGGTTGTCCAGGTGGAAGGTTGTAGGCATGTATCTTAGGCAAATCCGGGGTACTCTATGCTGAGAACTGATAGCAAGCTGTACTTGTACAGTGAAGTGGCTGATACCATGCTTCCAGGAAAAGTCTCTAAGCTTCAGTTACATAGGAATCGTACCCGAAACCGACACAGGTGGTCAGGTCGAGTAGACCAAAGCGCTTGAGAGAACTCTGCTGAAGGAACTAGGCAAAATGGTACCGTAACTTCGGGAGAAGGTACGCTGCCGACGGTGATAGGATTTACTCCTTGAGCTATTGGCAGCCACAGAAACCAGGCCCCTGCAACTGTTTATTAAAAACATAGCACTCTGCAAACACGAAAGTGGACGTATAGGGTGTGATGCCTGCCCGGTGCTGGAAGGTTAATTGATGGGGTTAGCGTAAGCGAAGCTCTTGATCGAAGCCCCAGTAAACGGCGGCCGTAACTATAACGGTCCTAAGGTAGCGAAATTCCTTGTCGGGTAAGTTCCGACCTGCACGAATGGCATAATGATGGGGGCGCTGTCTCCAGCAGAGACTCAGTGAAATCGAATTCGCCGTGAAGATGCGGTGTACCCGCGGCTAGACGGAAAGACCCCGTGAACCTTTACTGCAGCTTGACATTGAACTTTGATCTTACTTGTGTAGGATAGGTGGGAGGCTTTGAAACCGAGACGCTAGTTTCGGTGGAGCCAATCTTGAAATACCACCCTGGTAATATTGAGGTTCTAACTCTGTCCCGTTATCCGGGACGAGGACCATGTCTGGTGGGTAGTTTGACTGGGGCGGTCTCCTCCTAAAGAGTAACGGAGGAGTACGAAGGTGCGCTCAGCGTGGTCGGAAATCACGCGTAGAGTATAAAGGCAAAAGCGCGCTTAACTGCGAGACCCACAAGTCGAGCAGGTACGAAAGTAGGTCTTAGTGATCCGGTGGTTCTGTATGGAAGGGCCATCGCTCAACGGATAAAAGGTACTCTGGGGATAACAGGCTGATACCGCCCAAGAGTTCATATCGACGGCGGTGTTTGGCACCTCGATGTCGGCTCATCTCATCCTGGGGCTGAAGCAGGTCCCAAGGGTATGGCTGTTCGCCATTTAAAGAGGTACGCGAGCTGGGTTTAGAACGTCGTGAGACAGTTCGGTCCCTATCTACCGTGGGCGTTGGAAATTTGAGAGGATCTGCTCCTAGTACGAGAGGACCAGAGTGGACGAACCTCTGGTGTACCGGTTGTGACGCCAGTCGCATCGCCGGGTAGCTATGTTCGGAAGGGATAACCGCTGAAAGCATCTAAGCGGGAAGCCTACCTCAAGATAAGATTTCCCTAGGACTTTATGTCCTCTAAAGAGCCGTTGAAGACTACGACGTTGATAGGTTGGATGTGGAAGCATAGTGATATGTGAAGCTGACCAATACTAATTGCTCGTGAGGCTTGACTATACAACACCCAAACAGTTGGTGTTGTGGTTCAAATCACTGCAAACAACTTGATTTAGTTATAAAGCTAGATAAAATATCCAACTCAAATATACCTGTTAATAACTCATTTGATGAAAGTTAGGCATACACAATGTGTAAATAAGACCCAACGAATAGTCATAAACAGTTGTGCTGGCGACAATAGCAAGAGTGAACCACCTGATCCCTTCCCGAACTCAGAAGTGAAACCTCTTAGCGCTGATGGTAGTGTGGAGTTATCCATGTGAGAGTAAGTCATCGCCAGCTCATTAATTCTAAATCCCCCTCCGCTTAAAGCAGAGGGGGATTTTTTTATGCAACATATATTCAATAATTTAAATAAAGAATTATTAAGTGGGTAAGAAGAGAATTAGAGCGGAGAATACACGCTAAATTATACAAAAATACATTTATATAATTTAAAATTATGTGAAACATCTACTATTTATCAAAGAATTCGATGAAGTGCAAATTATTTTGCGTCATTTTTATACAACTTTAGTCTAGTTTTTCCAAAAAAAGCTGTTTCAATTGTTTTATTTATAGACAAAAACTGAATTATGATTCATTTTATTTAAAAGTGAATTTGGATTCACTTTTTATAATAAAGCTCACAATTGGAGGTGAGGGAAAAATGACAGCGACAACAATGAATGTAAATGCTGTAATCGATCAGGCTAAGTTTAAGCCTTTTCATTTAACGGTTGTTTTGTGGTGCTTATTCGTCGTCTTGTTTGATGGTTATGATTTAGCAATTAACGGTGTGGCTTTACCGCTTTTAATGAAAGAGTGGGGTATGACGGCTGTTCAAGCGGGAATGCTAGCCAGTACTGCCCTAGCAGGTATGATGTTTGGTGCAATGCTATTTGGGATGCTGGCCGATAAAATTGGCCGTAAAAAAGTCATTATTATCTGTGTTACGTTGTTCAGTGGGTTCACTTTTGCGGGTGGCTTTGCATCAAACCCGACTGAATTTGGTATTTTACGCTTTATCGCAGGTCTTGGAATTGGTGGTGTATTACCGAACTTGGTCGCTTTAACTTCGGAATATGCGCCGCAGAAGTTTCGTAGTACTTTGGTGACCGCGATGTTTAGTGGCTATGCAATGGGTGGGATTATGGCAGCGCTACTAGGTGTTGCGTTTACGCCAACCTTTGGCTGGAAGATCATGTTTTTCATTGCGGGTATTCCATTACTGTTTATTCCGATTTTATGGAAATTCTTACCTGAATCAGTCACTTTTTTAGTGAAAGACCAGCAAACAGAAAAGGCTCGTAGCATTATTCAACGTCTGGTCCCTGAAGAGACTGTAACTTCAGATACTGTTCTAGTGCTGAACGAAGCTAAAGTCCCTGATGCATCTGTCGCTGCCTTGTTTAAAAATGGCCGTGGTATGGGTACAGTTTTATTTTGGTGCTGCTTCTTCATGTGCTTATTGATGGTTTATGCCCTAGGAAGCTGGTTACCAAAACTGATGATGGCTGCGGGTTATTCGATGGGCAGCAGTTTAATGTTCCTCCTTTCCTTGAACATTGGTGCGGTGATTGGCACTGCTGGTGGTGGTGTGCTTGCGGATCGTTTCCACTTGAAACCTGTCATTATTAGCATGTTGACTGTCGGGGCATTTGCATTGGTGGGTTTAGGCTTTAATTCACCACAACCTGTAATTTATTTATTGGTTGCACTTGCAGGAGCTGCTTCAATCGGTTGTAGTATTTTACTATATAGCTATGTGGCGCAATATTATCCATTGGCTGTTCGTTCAACTGGGTTGGGTTGGGCATCAGGAATTGGCCGTGTAGGTGCAATCGTGGGTCCAATTGTCATTGGTGTATTGTTGGGCATGGAATTACCACATAAGTTGAATTTTATTGCTGTGGCAATTCCTGCGGTACTTGCTGCGATAGCAGTTTCTTTTATCCGTTTAAATAGTGCTGAAGAAGCAGTTAAAACTCAGGTGAAAGTTTCAAGTTCAATCAAAGCATCTTCTTAGTTAAATCTTAAATAAATAAAAGGCTCTCGTTGTGAGGGCCTTTATTTTTTTCAAAATAGATGTACCGTTGGATGGTATTTGATCGTGTTTGAAGGAGAGTGCTATGCTAAAGGCAGCTTTAAATAGGGCAGTACAATAACAATGATTAAGCAGCAGAAAAAACTCGAACCTGAGCAAAGTGAACGTTTATTCAACATCCTAGAACAGCGTTTTCAGCAGTACACTGAACGTCATATGCAAATTAGTTGGGCATTTGTCCGAGAAAAACTTTTGCAGTCTCCGGAAAAATTATACGCCTTACAACAAATGGAAATGAGTAGAGGTGAGCCTGATGTCGTGGTTTTACCGAATACACAAGATGTGTATTTTTTTGATTGTTCGATTGAGTCACCGAAGGGGCGACGGAGCATGTGTTATGACCGAGAGGCACTATTGAGTCTCAAGGATCATCCGCCTGAAAATACAGTGCTCGATTGGGTACAGGCGTATGGCTTAAGCTTAGTGACGGAACAACAGTATTATCTTTTACAGCAGATCTTTAATTTTGACTTGAAAACATCCAGTTGGGTTGAGACTCTAGCTGAATTACGTCAGCAAGGCGGGGCAATTTTTTGTGATCAGCGCTATGGTCGTACGTTTACCTATCATAATGGCGCTGCTTCGTACTATGCGAGTCGAGGATTTCGGACTTATATTCAGCTTTAACTGTGGAAATATAGATAAAAAGAAACCCCGACATCCTGTCGAGGTTTCTTTGTATTTCAGTGTTTAGATACAACTTCTGTCATATCTCACATCCTGATGCTCAAACTGATTATTGTTGTTTTAAGTTTGGGAAACGTCCTGTTTCCTGATGATTTAAATATACATGGCGATGGCTGTTGTTCATACAGCATTTTAACCACGCTATTTGTAAGCCTAAGCTGACAAAAGTGAATGGCTTATAATTTTTGCTTAGTGCTTTAGATCAGCATCTTTTAAATAGTCTGATGAATGCTGGATTGATCTAGTGAAACTGATGATGTTCTACGCAATGACTGGCTTTGGTGGTTTCTCTTTTAAATATAGAGCATCACTGGTATCGCGCAGTTTTAAATACGACTGCGCGATAAATACAGAACAATATTAAAAAGTTGTATGCATGCATGTGATGTTCATCAGAAAGATGATCAATCTTTCTAGATGGAGTGAATATTTGAATAAAAATGTGAAAAGTAATGTTTTTATGCAGGAGATTGATAGCTTTAGCGTTATTTACATTGATTTTTTCAGTAGGTTGAGTATCGATACAGGATCTTCAAATTTTATGCAAGAAAATAGGCGCAATAAATCATTCCAAAAATTTTGTTAATTTATAACTAATTTTGTACAATAAATAAGCTGATTAATTGAACGGTTGAATCAGCACACATTATAAAAATGGAATATTTGAAGCAGAAATTACAGAATATTTTTATAAAAGTGAGTATTGTTGAACCATATAAAAGGGAAGTTTAATCGACACACTTTAACCAAGGTTTTGTGAAAACTCCTCTGTTTGTCATTTAGAACCTTGCACCCAAAAGGTCGAAGCTAAATCAAACACTCAAGATTAATATTAAATGGTTCTTTTTTGTTGCGAGATAACCAAATAAAAAGCAATTAAAAGGGACCTAGGTTTAGGTGTTTTATGTCAGGAACTCGTGAAAACTGGACATCACGATCTGGTTTTATTATTGCAGCTGTAGGTTCGGCTGTAGGTTTAGGTAATATTTGGCGTTTCCCTTATGTTGCTTATGAAAATGGTGGCGGCGCCTTTCTTATTCCTTATTTATTGGCTTTAATTACCGCTGGTTTACCACTGTTATTTTTAGATTATGCAACGGGACATCGTAGTTCGGGGTCACCACCTAAAGCCTATCGGGCTTTGTTTAAAGGCGGTGAAACGCTGGGTTGGTGGCAAGTCTGTGTGTGTATCATCATTGGTTTGTACTATGCCAGCGTACTGACGTGGGCGGGTAGCTATGTTTACTTCTCGATTGGTCAGACTTGGGGCAGTGACCCTGAAAGTTTCTTCTTTAATACCTACTTACAAACTTCGAAAGCAACAGGTTTCGATTTACAGTTTGTAAGCCATTTATTTTGGCCAATCGTAGGAATTTGGGCGCTGACCTTAATTATTCTGTTTGGCGGGGTTAAAAAAGGTGTTGAATTATCGAATAAGATTTTCATGCCTTTATTGTTCGTTTTATTTACCATTTTAGTAGTGCAATCACTTCGTTTACCAGGTGCCGCAGAAGGCTTAAATGCATTCTTTACGCCAAACTGGTCTGCGATGATGGACTATAAAGTGTGGCTGGCGGCGTATGGTCATACCTTCTTCTCGCTTTCTGTGGGTTTCGGGATCATGGTGACTTATGCATCTTACTTAAAGCCAAAGACCAATTTGACAGGCTCAGGTTTAATCGTTGGTTTTGCCAATGCTTCAACTGAAATCTTGGCGGGTATTGGTATTTTTGCTGCATTAGGCTTTATGGCGCATGCCGCAGGCAAAGAAGTTCAAGATGTGGTGAGTGGTGGTATCGGTTTGGCATTTATTGCTTTCCCGAAAATCATTTCAAGTCTTGGTGCAGGTGCTGATTTATTCGGTCTATTGTTCTTCTCATCATTATTTGTTGCCGGTATTTCTTCTATGGTTAGTATCTTGGAAGTGCCAATTGCAGCGATGCAGGATAAGTTAAAATGGAGCCGTAAAAAAGCAGTTACCATTATCGGTGGTGGTAGTGCACTGGTTTCAGTGATCTTATTCTCAAGTGTGAATGCGATTAAATTGGTAGATATCGTGGATCACTTTATCAATAACATTGGCATTGTGGGTGGCGCGCTTGTTTCTATTCTTTGTATTACTTGGTTTAAGCGTTCAGCATTGATTGAGCTGCGTGATCACGTAAACCGTATTTCTACCATTCAACTCGGTAAGGGTTGGGCATTTACCTTGACCGTGATTACTTCACTCGTGTTATTAACGACGTTGAGTATGACGTTATTTAATTTGGTGAAAAATGGTTACGATACTTATAGCATGAGTCTGCAAGGGCTATTTGGTTGGGGCAGTGTGATTTTCTGTGCCGTCGTCGCAATCGTACTCAGTAAAGTTAAAGATCGCTAGGAGAAAAAAATGAATACTTCAGCAATCGTAATGATGGTGATTTCGATGTTGTTTGTTTGGGGAGGACTTGTGTTGTCTATTCTCCACTTGATGAAAAATCCAGAAGAGCTCGATGATGTTCTTGAAGAAGTGAAAGACCAGCATACGTTGTAATACCTGATATAAAATTTAACCCTGAAAATAGGTATTTACCTATTTAAAATAACGCCCGATGAGCTTCATTGGGCGTTATTTTTTTCTATGGAGGTAAAGTGAGTTGGCAGCTTAGATAAGCTTTTTTTGATGAGTTGATTTGGAGCTTATTGTTCACGTCCATTTGGCTCGAAATAAATAAGAATTTAAACGACCAGAAAGCACAAAAAGTATGCTGTACAAATTTTATCTAATAAATATGCAATCACAATAACAACTATGATACAAAATAGTATAGAGTTGTGACACAGTTTGTATTTTTGCTGGCTAATTCATATGAAAATTAACAAAAAGAAATTTTCTGCTCTGTCGTTTTTATTTTTTTTCATTAGAAGCACATGCATTTCCACAACCGGGAAGCTATATTTCTAACGTTGCATCTGGGGACTATACCGATGAGATGGGGAATGTTTTATTGGTCAATTCCAATCCCGTGGCATTGGAAGTGCAAAAAACGTACTCACTGACTTTAGTACAAAATCAAAACCAATATGGTGTGGTTGGTGGGGCGGTAAATCTGCCACATGTGTTAACCAATACAGGTAATACTGCTGATCGATATACATTGGGTCTAGTACAAAGTAGCACTGATAATTTTGATTTAAGTAATGTGAAGGTCTATGCAGACCGCGATAAAAATGGTTTACCAGATAATACCGAAGACTTATTGGTGGGATCAATTGAGCTCAATGCGGGTCAATCTTTAGCAGTTCTGCTTGTGGGCAGTATCTCGACCAATGTGTCTTTTAATCAGCTCAGTAGTTTAGACCTCATCTACTAGCGTCGAACCTTTGGGTTTCAGGTGGATATAACTTTGTGGGCTATCAAGATAAAGATCTGATTGATAGTGATACAACGATGGATGGAGCATATTTCCGTTTCCGCTTCAAATTTGACGAAAACTTATTTAACAAAAATAAGCCTTCAGTCAATAAAGCCTTGGAGCCTAAATAATGTTGAAACACCATGCTAAACATGTGTTGTGGCTTCTAGCTTTGGGTACTGTGGTGGCGCATGCTGCAGAGGTCCCTGTCAGCTCAAATTATCCAGTTTCGCAGCAGCAGGTGCATGAGCAATTGCACACTGCAATTGAGCAAGCGATGGACGTACGAGACAAGTACCAGTTAGAAAAAGCACGAACATGGCTGAGTTATGCTGACCATGAATATAGTGAAAAAGCGAAGCGTCAAAATATTGATCTGATCTATCAGCAGGTCTTAGACATTGTATATGCAGATCAGCGTGCAACGTTAAGTATAGAAACACCAATGCTACCGTTTTCCCAACTGATGCGCCGCGATTTATGGACGCGTGCCACAACCATAAAAACACAGACTGGATTTCAGTGTGCTTATAAAGAACTTGCATAGGCTGAAGTGAATTTGGTTTGGGCGGCTGCTGAGTACCGTGAATTAGGTTGGCATCATTCGCGTGAGATTTTTGCTTCTGCAGAACGGTTGATGGATCAAGCCACATATTTATCTGAAAACCGTGGCACACTTTAACTTAAAGCAGTTCACTTTTTAGAAAAATTGCAGTAACTGCAATCAGTACACACATGAAAAAAGGAGCCTTTCAGCCACTGCTGTCCCATAGTTAGATTTAAATAAAAAACCTGAGTCCAAAGTAGTTAAAATATAAGTGCGAACAAACACTTCAACTACAAGGATTCAGGTTTTATCACATCAAAATACTGTATTTCATCAATTACTCAAACCCATTTTAAGACAAGATTTTGAACGTCTTGCAAAACAATACCATCAAGGACAAAAATTAAGATCTGCAACACGATGGGATCAATTTATTGCTATTTTGATGTCTCAATTATCATGTCGTCAAAGCTTGAGGGATATTGAGTCTAATCTCGAATCACAACAGGAAAAGCTTTATCACCTTGGTGCCAAAAGAATTGCACGAAGTACGTTGGCAAGAATCAATGAAGAACAACCAGTTAGCTTGTATCAGCAATTGTTTATCCAATTACTTCAACATTGTGAAAATTCCAAGATTGCTCATAAATTTCGATTTAAAAATCCATTATATTCACTTGATGCGAGTCATATTGATCTTTCACTGTCATTGTGTGAATGGGCAAAAGTACATGAGTCCAAAGCCAGTATAAAACTTACAGTTGGGTTAAATCATAGTAATACCATTCCTGAATTTGTTGCGCTTGGTGATGGTATTGAAAATGACATGGTACAAGGTCTACGACTCAAATTCCCACCTGGAAGTATCATTGTATTTGATAAAGGGTATGTTGATTATCAGTGTTTTGTAGAAATGACCAACCAAAAAGTCAGCTTTGTCACTAGGCTGAGACCAAAGACAGTTTATGAGGTGAAATCAAAACAAGATGTGTTAGTCAGTAAGGGGATTCTTGCGGATGAATATATTGAGTTGAGTAGCGATTATGCTAAAAAGCGTGGTGCACCGAAGCGATTAAGACGTATAGAATTTTATGATGAAAAAAAGAAAAGAACGTTTGAGTTTTTAAGTAATAACTTTCATTTAGCTGCATCAACCATTGCTGCAATTTATAAAGATCGATGGAAAGTAGAACTATTTTTTAAAGCGATCAAGCAAAACCTAAAGTTGAAATCGTTTTTAGGCCGTAGTCGCAATGCGATACAAACACAAATATGGATTGCACTAATCGCGTATTTATTGGTGAGTTTTGCGAAACATATGGCGCAGGAAGGATGGAGTGTTCAAAGATTATTAAGAATTATTCAGGTGAATTTATTTGAAAGGAAACCATTGAAGGCTTTGTTTTTACCTGACAAAAAGTGGAATAAACAAGAAGAACCTCAACTGAGGTTCTTCTTGTGATATTTATGGGACAGCAGTGGCCTTTCAGCTCCTTTTATTTTTAAATTTTTTCAATGCGACAATAATAAAAACCATCGCCACGCCCTACTTGTGGGAGTAGTTGGCGACCATGAATCTGCTCAACACCCCAATCGGCATCAATTTTAATTTCTTTCGCATCCGTATGTTCAGCAAAGAAGTCGACCATTTGCTGTTCATTTTCGGCTTTCAAAATCGAGCAGGTGATGTAAAGCAATGTGCCGCCGACTTTGAGTTGTTGCCACATATTTTCAAGAATTTGCTTTTGCAGCTGTACTGTTTTAGCAATATCGCCCGACTGACGCAGTAAACGAATATCGGGATGGCGACGGATTACTCCAATGGCAGAACAGGGTGCATCGAGAACGATACAATCCGCCAGTTCAGGCGATGTCCATTTCACTGCATCGGCAGTGATAATGTCGACATACTTTTCATTTAAAGCCAAACGCTCTAAGTTTTCAGAGACACGTTTTAAGCGCTTTTCATCTTGGTCGAGTGCAATCAGTTTTTTCGGCTGATACATCTCTAAAATATGCGCTGTCTTGCCGCCAGGTGCTGCACAGGCATCAATTACGAATTTGCCATTTAAGTCTGGCAACAAGGTTGCACAGAGTTGCGCATGTTCATCTTGTACTGAAAAACCACCTACTTCAAAACCCGGTAGGCTTGGGATATGCAGACTGTCATCCAACACAATACCGACATTCGAAAGTTCACAGGCGTGTGCTTCAATGCCTTCATCTTCTAAAATTTCAAGATATTCGTCACGGCTGACTTGTAAGGTGTTCACTCTTAAGGTTAAGGGTGCAACTTGTTTAAGCTCATAGCTGATTTCAGCCAATTGCTCGCCCCAGTCTTTTTTCAAACGTTTGGATAACCAACTTGGCAGATTCGAGGCTTGTTCCAAAACATCGTAGAATTGTTCTGTTTCACGTGTTGCACGGCGTAAAATGGCATTCACCACACCACTTAAGCTTTCCATCCCCAATTGTTTGGCTGCTTCTACCGTTTCAGAAATCGCGGCATGCGCTGCAACGCGGGTACACAACAATTGGTATAAACCCACATATAAACAGGTTTCAACGACTTGGTTTTCCAGTGGCTTAGTCAACAACGGTAAAGTCACTTGTTTAAGTGCATGCCATTGGCGTAGGCAGCCAAGAACTAATTCATGGTACAAGGCACGGTCTTTGTCAGACACAATTGCCATGTGTTGCTGAAGCACCGATGCCAGTGATTGACCATTTTGGACAGCCAATAACGTTTTAACAACCTGAGCACGTAAGTTTAGAGTCTTACCTGAGGCGTGGGGAGATTGTTTCATTATAAAATTTGTCCAATATTCAGTTTTTGGGTTTGTAAAATTTGTACGGCATTTAGGGGTTTACCACCTGGCCATTGCAGAGAGCTTAAACACACTGCTTGTTCATCGCCACAAGCCACATGAACACCGTGTTTATCGATGGCTAAAATGGTCCCTGCAGCTTGAGCTTGGGCATTTTCTTGAGACAACATCGAACCCCAAACGCGCAGATTATTGCTTTCATCCAGTGCGATAAATGCGACAGGCCATGGGTTAAATGCGCGAATATTACGGTCAATTTGCACCGCTGTTGAAGTCCAATCAATTTGCGCTTCAGCCTTAGAGAGTTTGTGTGCATAGACTGTCAAAGCTTCATCTTGCACTTCGCGGTTGTCTAAATAGTGCTGCAATGTGCTTTCAGAGGCTAACACTTTGACCGTCGCTTCAGCCCCTTGGAGTGCCAGTTTGTCATGCAAACTTGCAGAGGTATCTGTAGTTTCAATCGGGCAGTAGGTTTTATACATCATATCGCCCGTATCCAAACCTGCGGCCATTTTCATAATGGTGACCCCAGTTTCGGTATCTCCAGTAGAAATTGCGCGTTGAATAGGTGCTGCACCCCGCCAGCGTGGCAACAGCGAACCGTGAATGTTTAAACAGCCATATTTAGGCGTATCCAAAACCACTTGAGGCAAAATCAGGCCATAAGCCGCCACCACCATGACATCTGCATTTAAGGCTTTCAATTCAGCCTGAGCCGCTAAGCCTTCTTCAGTTGAAGACTTAAAATGCAGCGGTTGATAGACAGGAATATCATGTGCTAAAGCCAACTGCTTCACGGCTGAAGCGGTAAGTTTCTGCCCACGACCTGCTTTACGGTCAGGTTGCGTATAGACGGCTACAATTTCGTGTTCTGTTTTTAGGAGAGCGTCTAATGCCACAGCCGCAAATTCGGGCGTGCCTGCAAAGATGATTTTCAAGAAATACTCGGAAAAAAGGAGAAGATTAAAACAATTATAGCAAAACTCGAGCAGCTACAGATTTATCCTGCATAAAAAGCCGATAGAGTAGTTCTAACTAGATGATGTGCGAGAGTTTTATTCAAAAAATAGCGGAAGGATCCTTGATAGCATATCGCTCAAAATTTGTATTTCATATAAATAAAACTCATGCAAAATTTAAAAATTATTCATAGAAGTTTTGTATTGCAAGGCGATTGAACGGGTTATAGTAGTTTCCATATGCAATTGAATGTCAGCTCATCGGTTAAAATGTAGCGCGCAAACTTACTGCCTTCGGTAATTTAGGTCGAGATGCCTAAAAACGAGATTTATGCAGAATGCGAATATGCTATGTTTAAATTTTTGACAGTTTGACACTCTCAGAACTCAGATTTTAGCCAGAGTGAATGTGGACATTCATCTCAAGCACAACTATGTTGGAAAAGTACAATGCCTGACTATCGTTCAAAAACATCAACACACGGAAGAAACATGGCGGGTGCGCGTGGCTTATGGCGCGCAACGGGGATGAAAGACGAAGACTTTGGTAAGCCGATTATTGCGGTAGTCAACTCATTCACTCAATTTGTACCGGGTCACGTTCATTTAAAAGACTTAGGTCAACTTGTGGCACGTCAAATTGAGAAAGCAGGTGGCGTAGCTAAAGAATTTAATACCATTGCGGTCGATGATGGGATCGCGATGGGACACGATGGCATGCTGTATTCATTGCCTTCACGTGACTTGATTGCAGACTCAGTGGAATACATGGTCAATGCGCACTGTGCTGATGCGATGGTCTGTATTTCAAACTGTGACAAAATCACTCCGGGCATGTTGATGGCGTCTATGCGCCTGAACATTCCTGTGGTGTTTGTCTCTGGCGGGCCGATGGAAGCGGGTAAAGTGAAAATCCGTGGTAATGAACACGCGATTGACCTTGTCGATGCCATGATTGTCGCAGCAGATGACAGCTTCACTGATGAAGAAGTGGCTGAATACGAACGTTCAGCTTGTCCAACCTGTGGTTCATGTTCAGGCATGTTTACTGCAAACTCAATGAACTGTTTAACCGAAGCTTTGGGACTATCGCTTCCGGGCAATGGTTCAACCTTAGCGACCCATGCCAATCGTAAAAAATTATTCGAAAAAGCAGGTCAGTTGATCGTTGAAATTACTAAACGTCATTATGAACAAAACGATTACAGCTTGTTGCCACGTTCAATTGCCACCAAAGCAGCCTTTGAAAATGCCATGACGCTTGATATTTCAATGGGCGGTTCAACCAATACCGTTTTACACTTGTTGGCAGCGGCGCATGAAGCGGAAGTTGACTTTACCATGACTGACATTGACCGTTTGTCACGTAAAGTGCCTGTGCTGTGTAAAGTTGCACCTGCAAAGCAAGATGTGCACATGGAAGATGTACACCGTGCGGGTGGTATCATGTCGATCTTGGGTGAGTTAGACCGTGCAGGGCTATTGGATACGTCTGTACCCACTGTGCATGAAAAAACCTTAAAAGATGCTTTGGACAAGTGGGACATCATCCGTACTGAAGATGAAGAAGTGTATCAATTCTTCCGTTCAGCACCGGGTGGTGTGCCGACGCAAACCGCATTTTCACAAGACCGTTACTACTCTCGTTTAGATGGTGACCGTGACAACGGCGTGATTCGTAATGCTGAACATGCCTTCTCTCAAGATGGGGGGTTGGCTGTCCTGTACGGTAACATTGCACTTGAAGGCTGTATTGTGAAAACAGCTGGTGTAGATGATTCCATCTTAAAATTCAACGGCACCGCACGTGTGTTTGAAAGCCAAGATGCAGCGGTAGAAGCGATTCTAGGTGGAAAAATCACCGCTGGTGATGTGGTGGTGATTCGTTACGAAGGACCACGTGGTGGTCCGGGTATGCAAGAAATGTTGTATCCAACCAGTTACTTAAAATCGAAAGGCCTTGGTAAAGACTGTGCTTTACTCACCGATGGGCGTTTCTCTGGCGGTTCATCAGGTCTATCGATTGGTCACGTGTCGCCTGAAGCGGCTGAAGGCGGTGCAATTGGTTTGGTGGAAGATGGCGACCGTATCGAAATCGATATTCCAAACCGTAGCATTCACTTAGCCGTGGATGAAGCAACGATGGCTGCGCGCCGTGAAGTGCAAGAAGCCAAAGGCTGGCAACCTGCTGAACAACGTCCACGTAAAGTGTCTAAAGCCTTAAAAGCTTATGCGATGCATACCACGAGTGCGTCTAAAGGTGCGGTACGTGAAATTTAAGCTGTAGTCTTTGACTGAGTAAAAAAAAGCACTCCATTTGGGGTGCTTTTTATTTAAAAGTCATTGGTTCAGCACAATGGAGTCTTAAAATAGGTTTCTCAAATTGCAGTTGATATCCTTCGGTTCGACCTACTTTTGTTTCGGCAAAAGTAGGCAAAACCATTGGTCGTCCGCAAAACCTGTTTATTTTCTGCATCTAAAAGAATGCCTTGAAAAAACCGCCCATTGAATCGGCTATGCAGGTTGCGGACGACGTTTCCGTGTATCAAACAACCTGATGGATTCAAGATCAATATGTTAAGACCGTGAAGAGCTTGATGGGGATTGACTCAAAAGTCTCATTGTACTTTTATGTCTAGCCTGCTTTCTATACAATAAAAACAGAAAAAATTGCCAAGACTGTAGAGCAATACGCCGCCATCGCTAAGGACAAATACAATGAGTAAAGACAATATCCGCGAACATTCAGCTCCTGTTTATGAAGGCATCGAAAATGCACCCGCACGTTCCATGATGCGTGCCACAGGCTTTAAAGATTCAGACTTTACTCGTCCCTTTGTCGGTATTGCATCTACTTGGGCCAATGTCACGCCATGTAATATGCACATCGATGGTTTGGCACGTGAGGCTGAAAAAGGGGTCAATCAAGCTGGCGGTAAAGGCATTATTTTTAATACCATTACCATTTCTGACGGGATCTCGAACGGCACCGAAGGCATGAAGTATTCATTGCTGAGCCGTGAAATTATTGCAGACTCGATAGAAGCGGTGGTGGGATGCCAGGCCTATGATGGGGTGATTGCCATTGGTGGCTGTGACAAAAACATGCCGGGTTGCATCATGGGCTTGGCCCGTTTAAACCGTCCGGGTTTGTTTGTCTATGGCGGGACGATTAAGCCGGGCGCAGGGCATACTGACATGATTTCTGTCTTTGAAGCTGTGGGTCAGCACGCCAAAGGTGAAATCAGTGCCATTCAAGTTAAACAGATTGAAGAAGTGGCACTGCCGGGGCCAGGTTCTTGTGGCGGTATGTACACTGCAAACTCGATGGCCTCTGCGATTGAAGCTTTGGGCATGAGTTTACCGGGTTCATCTGCGCAAGAAGCAGTTTCGGATGACAAGCGGATCGACTGTCAAAAAGCAGGTGAAGCGGTGATGAATTTGCTGCGCTTAGACCTGAAACCACGCGACATTATGACCAAAGCTGCATTTGAAAACTCAATTAAAGTGCTGATTGCCTTGGGTGGTTCGACCAATGGTGTGCTGCACTTACTGGCAATGGCACATACTGCTGGGGTTGAGCTGAGTTTGGATGATTTCGTCCGTATTGGGCAAGATATTCCCGTGGTGGCCGATGTACGTCCATCTGGCAAATATTTGATGTCTGAGCTGATTGCGATTGGGGGCATTCAACCGCTGATGAAGCGTATGCTGGATGCTGGCATGCTCGATGGTTCATGTTTAACCGTAACTGGAAAGACCTTGGCGGAAAATTTGGCTGAGGTCGAAGACTATCCAGAAGGTCAGCAGATTATTTTACCGTTCGACGCGCCAATTAAAAAAGACTCTCACTTGGTGGTACTTAAAGGTAACCTGTCTCCAACAGGTGCTGTGGCTAAAATTACCGGCAAAGAAGGTTTGTATTTCGAAGGGCCTGCGCGTGTCTTTGAGGGTGAAATCGGTGCGATGCGTGGTATTTTGGACGGCGAAGTTCAAGCGGGTGAGGTGGTGGTGATTCGTGGTGAAGGGCCTAAAGGTGGTCCGGGTATGCCTGAAATGCTGAAACCGACCTCAGCGATTATTGGTAAAGGACTCGGTAAATCTGTGGCGCTGATCACCGATGGTCGTTTCTCTGGCGGCAGTCATGGTTTTGTCATTGGACATGTAACCCCAGAAGCCTATGAAGGCGGGCCAATTGGTCTAGTGCAAAACGGAGATCGCATCTCGATTAATGCCGAAACCCGCGAAATGACGTGGCATGTTTCGGCAGAAGAAATTGCAGCGCGTCAAGCCGCGTGGGTGAAACCGCAACCGAATTATCGTTATGGGGCTTTGGCCAAGTTTGCAAAACTGACCACTGGTGCGGAAAAAGGCGCGGTAACTGATCTAAATTTAGATGTCTAATTGATCATTTTGCTGTGAATTGATATAAACCCTTGTAGTACTTTCAAGGGTTTAATTTAGAGGCTTTGCTCATGTCACTGTTGCGTCGATGGTTCGATCCGATTCGATCGCGTTGGTTTTATCAAAAACCGATTCGTCAAACGGTCGTATCTACAGAACAAGGCTTGAGTATTCATTTACGCCTCGACGATGTATATAGCTATTTAGCGGTTCAGCAGTTACCACAAATTGAAGAAATTTTAGCGGATGAACTGAAGCCATTGAAGGTGGTCATTTCCAGTCAGGCTGCTGAACCTCCGAACCAAATGTCGGCTTTGGAATGGCAAACTTATTGTTTAAATGATGCCAAAATTCTGTCGCGTCAGCACCGTTTTAGCTTTCACGAAACGCCAGAACAACCCAGTCCAGAGGCATTGAGCCAAGCAGAAACCATCTTGCGGCATACGCCGCTGCGTGGGCAGGACTTTTTGTATTTGCTGGAAGATGTGTTTCACATGCTGTGGCAAAAACAAGAAGGTAAGCTGCGCACCTTATATGCGATGGCCAGCCGTCATCATCAAGAGCAAAACTTTCCAGAACGTATTTTTAATGATGATGCGGTACTGGCCAGTTACTTCCAGCTCGGTGATCGTCAGTATCATGCCGTCGATGATCTGCTGCGTTTAACGCGCCGTTTAAAACAACAAAAATTATTTACCGATAACCCCATTTTTTTGATCAATCATATTGATTGGCGTGAGCATTTGATTAGTGATGCTGAAGAGTTAAATGAAATTCAGGCGCTCGATCCAGAGTTAGACTTATACGTTGCGCTGGAAGATCCAATTTCATGGTTGTTATTGGCTTATATTAAAGAAGAACTGGCCGATTATTATAATATTCAGCTCAATGTCTACCCGCTCAGTTATCACGGTCGAGATGGGTTTGATTGGAGTTTGGCAACGCGTTTATCCAAACGGACAGAAATCAAATTCACACCGTTTTGCCGTCCGACGCAAGCAGCCACTTTGGCGATGGCACAGTTATTTTATAGCGTGCCCGAAGAGCAGCGTATTGATGCCATGTATCGGATTTTGAAAGCCGTTTGGACCCAAGGCAAAGATTTATCCTTTAAATCGCATTTTGATCAACTGATGCAAGAATTGGAAATCACAGCATTGATCACCGAAGATGTAGAAGCCAAGCTTCAAGAAAATGACATGCTCTGTGAAATGAAGTCCCAGCCTGATTTCCCCGTGATTGAACTGCGTGTGGATGGGCAGAGCTATGTCTTTAATAGTCTGTATCGCGTCTGGATGATTGAAAGTATTTTCAGTAATGTGCTGGAAGATCAATATAAAACCGACCCTGTGGATGAAAGCGAAGGCTGAGTTTTTGTATACCTCTTATTGATCAAAACAGTCCAATAACACATGAAACCTAAAGCCGATGGTGTTTTAGGCTGAGTTATTAAAGTGCTTATTAATAATGTTAATGAGGTTTAACAATTAAATTCATTGTTAAATTTTATTAATAAATAGGCTTCCAAATGAAAATGATTATAATTGGCATTCTTTCTGTCTGTTGATTGATGTTATGCGTTTTCATATTTCTTCTTTGAGCTTATCCATTCTGGCCGTGATGACTACAGCAGCGTTTGCTCAGGGCGAGACACAGGAAACAGCATCATCCCAAGTTTTACCGACTTTGCAATTTGAAGCCCAAGGTGCTGATGACAAAGCGGCATATGCAGCAAAAACTGCATCAGCTGTTTTGCGTTCAGATGCCCCACTTTTTGAAACCGCACAATCGATCAGCGTGATTAGTGAAAAACAACTGGAACAGAAACAAGCAAAAACACTGTCTGAAGCCTTGCAGGGTGTAGCGGGGGTCACCGCAGGACAGTATGGTCGCCGTGGTTGGGATGACTTTATTATTCGTGGGCAGGTTTCCAGTGCACAGACCTATGTAGATGGCTTGCGTATTCAAACTTCTGATAATGCCCTACGTTCAGAGGACATCAGTGGTTTACAGTCGATTGAAGTGGTGAAAGGGCCGACATCGACTGGTTTTGGCTTTGCCTTGCCGGGCGGCTTAGTTAACTTAACCACCAAACGTCCTGAAGCTGAAACTTTTTCTCGGGGCAGTGTGAGCTATGGCAGTAATGCCTTTGTAGATGGCACATTTGATATCAATTATGCGCCAAATGATAGCGAAAAAGGGGCGTTTCGTGTGGTGGGTCATGCCTCTGACCAAGATGATCCAACTGATTATGTTTATTATAAAAATTATTATATTGCACCGTCTTATAATTTTGACTTAGGTGAAAAAGACGAATTGTCTGTGATTGCCAGCTATCAGCATCGGGATTTTATTCGCCAGCAGGGGATTCCCTATAGCAATGGCGCTTATAAAAACTATTCACAGACCTTATTTTTTGGTGCACCGAATCTAAGCAATACGGTCGATGTTCTACGCTTAGGGTCGAACTATGCGCATTATTTTGATAATGACTGGAGCTTTAAACAAAACTTTGCGGTCACCAAAACCGATGCAGATAACAATCCAGTATTGGCGGGGAGTAATAACACATTACCGACCATCAAACGGACGGTGGAAAGACAGATTAAAGATGATGTGAATTTTGCGCTAGATCATAATTTGTCGCGTCATTTTGATTGGGGCAAAACCCAATATGATTTAATGATTGGTTTAGATATGATGCATGAGCGTAGTGACTATGAACGCCGTCGCAATAGTTTGTCATCTTTTAATGCCAATAATCCTGTTTACACTGCAATTCCAAAAGCAACAACAACAATTGCTCACCAAATTACCGACACCCAATATATGGGTGTATATCTACGTAATAATTTTAAAATTGATGATCATTGGATCTTGGGCTTATCGGGTCGTCATGACTGGACACAGGTCGAAGTCGATGACCTTTTTAATGATACGACGCTGAAAAACTCGGACAACGCTTTCACGGGTAATGCATCCTTGATGTATCAAATCAATGATATGTTTGCCCCTTACTTGAGTTATGCAACCTCATTCTTTCCTGTGAGCAACACTGGCGCTGGTGGAACACTATTGGACCCTGAAGAGGGAGAGCAGTTTGAGGTTGGAGTTAAGTTCCAAAGGCTGAATCAAAGACTGCAAGGTTATGTGGCTTATTATAATTTAACCCGTCAGAACGTGACTGAGTCGGATTCTACCCTCGGTTATTATGTGCAAATCGGTGAACAAAAAACTAAAGGTTTTGAGACTGAGTTATCCGCTGCGTTGACGGATCAATGGAACTTGATCGCAACCTATAGTTATATTCCTACTGCAGAAACGACAGAAAGTACCACCAGCAGTGATATCAGCAAGCGAATTAACCATGTGCCTAAAAATGCAGCCTCTTTATCAACCCAATACTTCTTTGCAGATGAGCAATTGGGCTGGAATATTGGTGCCAGTGCGAATTATCAAGGTGCGCGTACAGCACAACGTGGGACTGATTATGTGCC
Organism: Acinetobacter sp. PC34; assembly: GCF_051789135.1. Lineage (NCBI taxonomy): Bacteria > Pseudomonadati > Pseudomonadota > Gammaproteobacteria > Moraxellales > Moraxellaceae > Acinetobacter > Acinetobacter sp. PC34. The sequence goes on from NZ_CP196664.1 coordinate 48,795, forward strand.
ACTATCGAGCTATACGCTATATGACGTCAGTGCAGGTTATGAGGCGAAAAATTGGGGCGCAAAATTCAGCGTAAAAAACCTGTTTGATAAAGAGTATTTAGTCGGAACCACGCCAAATGCACAATTGGTGAGCTGGGGCGATCCACGTACTTTCCGCTTCAGCCTAAATTTCAAATACTAAGCAGAATTACAGCGCATCACATCTGGATTCAATAACAGTTGAGTCCAGACCATTCTTTCCAGTAAGCCTCAATCTTTGGTTGAGGCTTACTTCTAAAAACAGTGATATGAGCCCAGATTTAAATTTTATAGCATGGCGCTAAGTGTTTAGAGAGAAGCGTCATGCTTGCTTTTGTTATTTTTGTTTTTGCTGTCGCAGGCATGATTAAAGGTACCATTGGTCTGGGTTTGCCCGCCGTGTCGATGGGACTTTTATCTTTGGTGATTAGCCCATTTCAAGCGGCAACTTTGCTGATTATCCCTTCCATGGTCACGAACTTTTGGCAATTGTTTGCAGAAGGGCGTGTACTGCGACTGGTACAACGCTTTTGGCCGTTGCTAGTGGGCATGATCATTGGTTCAGTTTGGAGTGTTTTTCCTACACTTGGACATGGCGAATTTCAAAGTGAAGCGCTGTTGGGCGGGATGCTGGCCATTTATGGTCTATATGGTTTGTTTGCCAAAAACATGCCCCACTTAGCCCCGTATGAAAAATATTTATCACCGATCATGGGCTATTTGGGCGGTGCTTTGACGGTGGCGACAGGAGTGGTGGTGATTCCCGTGGTGCCGTATTTGCAGTCCTTGCATTTGAAACGGGATGATTTGGTACAATCGCTCGGCCTTGCCTTTACCGTTTCAACTTTATGTCTTGCCGTGTATTTACATCTAAATCCTGTTGAAGACACTCCAATTGACTATCAACTGTCGTTGATCGCACTGCTGCCTGCATTGCTCGGAATGTGGTTGGGCACTAAAATTCGCTATCGCATCCCTGAGCAAGCCTTTCGTAAGGTGTTCTTTGTGGGCCTAGTCTTATTTGGCAGTTATATGGTTTTACATCAACTGGGCTGGCTTTAATGCGCAATGAGTTGGTCATGTTGGCTCAAGAGGAATTGACTAAAACGTTGATAATCTGCAGGGAGCTGATCAAAACACCGTGCTGCTAATAGCAACTTGCGGTTGGCCCATTTGCCTAAGAGTTCAACCTGCTGAAAATCATACTGTGCTTTTAAACGCAGGGCTGCCCGTTTGGGAATAATCGCAATGCCGACGCCATTGGCAACGACTTGGGCAATCGCGGCAAAGTTCGGCACCCGTAGACGATAGTGGATGTCACAGCCTAAGCGTTTGGCTTGCGCTTCTATTGACTGTTGTAAGGAGTGATATTGCATGAGGCCCACAAACGGATGTTGCAGTAATTCTCCCAGTTCTAGTTGTGCCGCAGTGGCAAGTGGATGCTGGCTTGGGCAGATCAGTACCAACGGGTCTTCAGCAAACTCTTGAGTTTCAAGCTGTCCCGCATCAAAAAAACCAGAGATCAGTCCTAACTGCGCCGTGCCTGTACTGAGGGCCTGAATGATGTCATTGGTTTCGGCTTCTTTTAATTCAATATGGAGCTTCGGATTTTCCATCAAATACTGCGGCAATAAATGCGGTAAGTACTCACTCTGCGCCGATGAGTTGCACCACAATATAATGTTGCTCGTTGCACTGTGAGCAAAGGGCAGCATGGCTTGTTGTAATTGCTGCTGTTGTTGCAGTAAGTGCTGCGCATGTTCCGCAAAGGTTTGTCCAGCAAGGGTCGCTTTTACCCCAGTTGCATGGCGGGTAAATAAACTGACTTTAAAATGCTGTTCTAATTTTTTAATTCGCTCACTGGCGGCCTGTAAAGAAATGGCGGAGCGTTCTGCACCCTTGGTCAGACTGCCTGTACTCAGGATATTGATAAACAATTGCAGATCAAAAAAATCAAGGCGCATGGCAGGGTCAAAGCGGAAAAGGTTGCTTTATCTTAGTCCTTTTTGCGTTTTGAGACATCCCTTTAGGTGTAATAGGAGTCAGAGCATTAGACCAAAAAAAGCAGCCCGAAGGCTGCGATCAACAATGGATAATCAAAATATCAGATAGATTAATCTTTTTGCCCTAAGCTGAAGAACCAGTTTAAGAACAATGCTGCAAACGTAGCAGTACCAATACCACCCAAGTTAAAGTTGCCAATTTGTAAGGCAAAATCACCTGTACCTAAAATGATGGTGACTGCAGCGACCATCAGGTTTTTGTTCTGTGAAAAATCGACTTTGTTTTCAATCCAAATTTTTGCACCCGCGATGGTAATCAAACCAAACACCACAATCGACGCACCGGTTAAAATCGCGGTCGGAATGGTATGGATGATGGCACCAAATTTCGGTGACAGACCCAAGAAAATGGCAAACACACCTGCGATGGCAAAAATGATGGTCGAGTAAACACGTGTGACTGCCATGACCCCAATGTTTTCACCATAGGTGGTCATGCCTGGTGCGCCGACACCACCCGCTAATGTCGTTGCGACACCATCGGCAACAAACGCTTTACCAATGTGCGGATCAAGGTTTTCACCGGTCATCGCACTCACGGCTTTAATGTGACCGAGGTTTTCTGCCACCAAAATTAACGCGATTGGTGCAATGATCATCATGGCATTGGCATTAAATTCAGGTGCATGAAAAGTCGGTAAACCAAACCAAGCGGCTTGCTGAATTGGTGCAAAATTAATCGCTGTGCCATAGCCCATAACGTTGGTCACGATGAAATAGACCAAGTAAGACAGTAACAAACCAATTAATAATAAGAGACGCTGCAATAAACCACGGGTAAAGACTGCAATCGAGCCCATACATAATACGGTAACCAGTGCCATCCACATATTAAAGGAATTGCCCGCAACGCCTTTGACCGTCACTGGGGCAAGGTTGAGACCAATAATCATCACCACAGCACCTGTCACCACAGGCGGCATCAGTTTTTCAATCCACTTGGTGCCCGTTGCCATGACCATAAAACCAAACAAGGTATAGAGCACGCCGCAGGCAATAATACCGCCGCCCGCCATAGCTAAATTTGGATTGAGTGCGCCTGTGCCCGATGCGGTATAGCCCGTTGCTGCAATCACAACCCCAATAAAGGCAAAACTTGAACCTAAATAGCTTGGAACACGTCCACCCGTCATAATAAAGAACAAGATGGTACAAATCCCGGACATTAAAATGGCAAGGTTGGGATCGAAGCCCATTAAGAAAGGGGCAAGAACCGTTGCTCCAAACATGGCAAAGGCATGCTGAACACCTAAAATTGCACTTTGTGAAGCAGGGAGGTATTCACTTGTGCCAACAGGACGTGCATCGATATTGCCTTCGTACGGGCGCCATTTGGGAAACCAATTGGACATTTTTTGAGCACTCTAAAGATAAATTGTGCACATCATACTCTTGTTTTTTAGAAGATTTAATCAGTGATACAAAAAATTGTTCAAACTAATCTCATGACTTTTCAGAACTTTTTACCGCATGGTAAAACTTTTTATTTTTAAAAATAATGATAAATCAAGGTTTAATTGGTAAATTTAGCCAATCGCTCATTCATAAATATTTATGATTGGATTGATAAAAAAAATTATAAAAGGTTTGACCATGCGGTCAATAAAAAAGCACATCATAGTGATGTGCTTTAAATGGAGCGGGCTTAAAACTTTATCCTGTGTTACGAAGACCTGCTGCAATGCCGGCGATACTCACCATAAGTGCATGATCTACAGGTGTATTTGTTTCATGACGCTCTTCTAGGTAACGGCGGCGACGTTTCATTAACTCTGCTTGGAGTAAATGCAGCGGCAATAAATACGGTTTGCGCACTCTCATAGACTGATCTAAAACTTCGTTACTGCTGAGGAGTTTAGACTCACCTTTAAGCGCTAACAGGGTTTGCACCGCATACTTTAAGCGCTGACGCAGATGTTCACCGAGCACTTTCAAGTCTTCATCATCGGTCAGATGCGACTCATAATACAGCGCCACATGAGCATCAGACTTTGAGAGCACCATTTCCAGCATATCAATCAGGGTTTGGAAATACGGCCAGGCCACCAGCATTTCATCTAAGGTAGCTTTATGACCTTGATCAATCACTTGGTTAATTGCCGCACCAGTACCCAACCAAGCGGGTAGCATCAAACGAATCTGGGTCCACGCAAATACCCAAGGAATGGCACGTAAGGACTCAATGCCGCCAGAGACTTTACGTTTTGCAGGGCGTGAGCCAAGCGGTAACATTTGCAGTTCAAGCTCTGGCGTCACTGTACGTAAGTACTTTACGAAGTGCGGGTTTTCTCGCACGGTTTGACGATACACCTGTACCGACAAATCGGTCATGCTGTGCATTAACTCGCGCCACTCAGGTTTTGGGACGGGCGGTGGAAGTAAAGTGGCTTCTAAAGTGGCAGCGGTATAAATCTCTAGGTTTTGTAGCGCAATGCCTTCTAAGCCAAACTTGAAGCGAATCATTTCACCTTGTTCAGTGACTCGAATTGCACCTGAAATCGAGCCAGGTGGCTGTGAAAACAGGGCTTGTTGCGTTGGCGCACCGCCACGGCTGATGGAACCGCCACGACCATGAAATAGTGTGAGTTGTACGCCATGCGTTTTCGCAATTGCGGTTAATTCTTCTTGCGCACGGTACTGTGCCCAATTGGCTGACATAAAGCCTGCATCTTTTGCCGAGTCCGAATAGCCAATCATGACTTCATGTTTGCCCTGAATATGCTGTTTATACCAATGCATATTGAATAGGGTATTCATGGTGGCTGCGGCGCCATCTAAGTCTTTCAATGTTTCAAACAATGGCACCACACGTAGTGGATGTTGGATGCCTGCTTCTTTTTGCAAAAGCAGTACCGCCAGCACATCACTAGGATATTCAGCCATCGAAATAATGTAGGCACCTAAACTTTCTTGAGGCTGCGCTGCCAAAGTACGCATGGTGGCAAATACTTCTTGCACTTCAGGTTGTTCAATCAAGCTTTGCGCAGGTTCATTTAAATGCTTGGGCAACAGTGGACGTTTGCTTTGTAGCTCTTGCAATAAGAAGTTTTGGCGCGCTTGTTCGGTCCACGTTTCAAAATTACCCAGACCCAAATATTCAGTAATGGCCGAAATCGCTTGGCGATGACGTCCTGACTCTTGGCGAATATCCAGTTTCAGCAGTTCAATCCCGAAACAGTTCACCCGATGGATAAAGTCCAGCAATTTGCCATTGGCAATTTCAGGCAGATTGCTGGCAATCAAAGAGCGATAACACAGCAGTAAAGGCTGTAACAGTTCATCTTTGGCTTTAATCACCAAGCTGTCATCGGCATCGGCACCGCGCAGTTTTTCTGCGAGCCAATGGCGCGTAGCTTTTAAACGTTCGCGGGTATCGCGTAGATATTCACGGTAGGGTTCAGGATGGTCTTGACCCAAGGCTTGGCGCAGTTCATCGCTACAGCTTTGAATCGACAGTTCCCAACGCAAATCTTCAATGTCACGTAAGTAAAGATCAGCCGCTTTCCAACGCGATAGCCACAGGACTTCTTGAGTAATGTTGTGTGTCACATTCGGGTTGCCGTCACGGTCACCACCCATCCATGAAGCGAAACGTACAGGTGCCACATGTAAAGGCAGACGTTGCCCGCAGTGTTCAATCACCATGTCGTCTAGTTCACGCATGAACTTCGGCACGGCATTCCATAAGGTTTGCTCAATGGTGGTAAAGCCCCATTTTGCTTCATCGACTGGGGTTGGACGGTGTTGACGAATTTCATCGGTCTGCCACGCCGAACAGATCAGTTGTTTTAAGTCTTCAAGGACTGTTTGGCGCTCACGAGGGGTCAGTTTTTGCTGATCCATTTTAAATAAGGCATCGTTAATACCATCATATTTTTGGATCAGGGTACGTCGGCTGACTTCAGTAGGGTGAGCGGTCAGAACCAGTTCAATATTTAAATCACAGATTTGCTGGAACAGCGTATCGGTTGAAATGTCGTTATTTTTAAATTTAGCAAAGAGGTGGTCGAGCGGATTTGGAGAGGGTGCGGTCTCATCAAATTCACTTTGACGACGGCTACGCACCACATGATATTGTTCCGCAATATTGGCAAAGTTCAAAAAGTGGGTAAAGGCACGCGTCAGCGGCAAAATTTCATCGTCTTCAAGGCTGAAAAACAATTGTTCCAGCTGCTTTTCGGCTTCAACTTGACCGTCCCGTGCCCCTTTGGATAAGGCCCGAATTTGCTCGACCTGATTAAACAAATCTTGTCCTGCATGCTCCTTGAGGGTTTCACCCAATAGGTTGCCGAGTAATCGGACATCTTCACGTAGTGGAGCATCAATTTGTTGAATCATGATTATTATTCCCTCGTTGTTCTTAATTTGACTATACCCCGATTCGATGACAATCCAAGTAGGGGCAGACAAAAGTAGGGGATTAATTGCTGATTTTAGAATCAAATGAATAACTTAGGGCAAGCAATTGTTTTAAAGTAAAGAGAGTTTTTAATTGCAAATATTTGAATTAATTATGAAAAATACAAGTTTAATTAACCGAATCCTAATGTTTTTGTAAGGGGTATTTTAATAAAAAAATCGCAATAGCCTCTTGAATCAGTTGCTCGCGTTGTTCGGCATTTGGCACTTCATTCATTCCCAACAACATTTCTTGGTGACGATACCCAAACAGTAAAGACATTAATAAGGTGATGACCTGATTGACCTGTTCAAACTGAAGCACGCCTAAGGCTTGAGCTTGGGCAAAGAACTGTTCCCAAATCGCCCGCATTTTGAGGTGGGAGGCTTTATAGAAGTTCTCTAGTAATGGGTTTTGTTCAGCGGCCAGCTGTAATAGTAGGTGCTCCAGCTTGATGGCCTCAGGCAGGTTAATAATATGCATCGATAACGCACAGATCTGTTCGAGCATGGGCACAAAGTCTTCGGCATGTTGCAATTGAAATGAACGACCCAGCATCAGCTTTTCACAGGTTTCCTCAATCGCACAACTGAACAGATTGGCTTTGTCTTGAAAATGGTTATACACCGTGAGTTTGGTGACGTGCGCTTCCTTGGCAATATGGTCCATGCTGGAGCCGTGGTAGCCATGTTGTAAAAACAACTGACGTGCCACCTCCAAAATACGTTGCCGTTTTTCTAAATCCTTGGGACGTCCTGCTGAAGTTTGCACACATTTTCCTAAAAAAAGTTCAAAAAGTCATTTACATCTGAGCATATCTTTAATTAGTGGGTGGTGTTTCAAAAAGTATGCTGGCATTAAACGAATCCATTATTGATATAAAAGAACACTAAATCAAAGGCTTTGAAATGATTTTCAAGCTTTTTGGAGAAGTTGCAGCTTCTCCTAAAGCCTCGCCTGATTCGATGCCGTAATCGACAATTATTGCCTTCTATACCCACAGTGAAAAATTTACCAATCAACTGTTTGCATTCTTTAAAGGTCGTAACAAAGCTATCCCAATGGTCACTTGATATACATGTATAGCTTACACCTAACTGCTTCAATTTTAATTTAAGTCGTTTTGCAGTGGCTAAATCTCGGTTACCCCATACATAAGCAACAATTTCACCTGTTTCTCGATGATAGGCATAAATTAGCCATTGTTTATTTTGCTTATGACCAACAAAAGTCCAAAACTCATCTACTTCAAGGGTTTCATAATGACTTTGCTGTGCTCGAAGTTGATATTTTGATTGGCTAAGTGTCCGTAGAACTTTACCGATACTTACTCTTTCAATTTCTGCTATATCCCTGACACCACTGCCTCGCACCATGAGGTGTAATATTTTGGTTTTGATACCTGAGTGACAGCCTTGATAACTGAGAGCATGATCACCAATAAATTGACGTCTGCATATTTTACATTGGTAATTTTGCTTACCATCTACTTTTGTGCCATTTTTCTTTATACTGTCACTTAGGCAGGCTGGACACTTGATTTCTAGAGTTATTCGCATTTCTCTATTTTATCAAAATCCAACCTGCTTTTTTTCAGCATACTTTTTGAAACACCACCAATTAGTGTACTATGCAGTATATTAATTAAAAAATAACCAAATTAAGTCTGGATATTGTGCCTGATTAATTGATGGTTATGGAAGAAGAGCAGACTTCATGAGCAAAATTCAGACCCTTGTGGCAAGTATGATGGTGGTGTGTAGTATCACCTTGTGGGGATGTAGCAAAGACACGACCGAACCAGAGTCGGTGCCTTTGGTAATGGTGAGCCAACCGAATACCACACATCTAGAACAAAAAAGCTATGCAGGCGAAGTGCAAGCCCGCCAACAAACGGCACTGTCTTTTCGGGTTGGGGGACAAGTCACGGAGCGTTTGGTCGATGTGGGTGACCAAGTTAAAGTCGGGCAAGTTTTAGCGCGCTTAGATGTGCAAGATGCCCAGTTGCAACTCAATGCAGCCAAAGCACAGTTAGAAAGTGCTCAATCGGCTGAAAAAAATGCGCAGGATGAACTCAATCGCTTTAAACAATTATTACCGAGTCATGCGGTGAGTCGTTCACAGTACGACAGCGTTGAAAATCAATATAAAGCTGCACTATCGAGCTTGAAACAAGCACAAGCCAATTATAACGTTACGCAAAACCAAACCAGTTATAACCAACTGATCGCCAATAAAAACGGCGTGATTACCGAGCGTAATATTGAAATTGGACAGGTGATTTCAGCAGGGCAACCCGCATTTCAACTGGCCATTTCAGGTGATCGTGAGGTGGTGATTGGTGTGCCTGAACAAGCCATTGCTCAGATTAAAGTTGGGCAAGACGCAATCGTCACCTTGTGGTCCAAACCTGATGAGCGTTTTGCTGCCTACGTCCGCGAAATTTCGCCTGCCGCAGATCAGTCACGTACTTTTAGTGTCAAAGTGGCTTTGCGTGAAGGACAAAATACGATTCAACTGGGACAGAGTGCTCGGGTGTTTTTCAGCTCAACTGAAAGCAATGTGTTGAGTGTACCGTTAGCCAGTGTTTCTGCTGCGGGTAAAAATGCCTATGTCTGGGTGGTGAATGCTGACAACAGTATTCGTAAAGTGCCTGTCAGTGTGGGGGAGTATGGTCGAGACAGCGTTACCATTCGTTCAGGTTTACAGCCAAAGGACTATGTCGTGGTGGGTGGGGTACATTTACTGCGTGAAAAACAAAAAATTCAACCGATTAGCCGTGACAATAAAACGGTCAAGATTGCGATAGGGAGTTAAGTATGAACTATAACCTGTCGGAATGGGCCTTAAAAAATAAGGGCTTGGTCCTTTATTTGATGTTGTTACTGGGCATCGTGGGTGTGGTGTCTTATTCCAAACTTGCACAAAGCGAAGACCCACCTTTTACCTTTAAAGTGATGGTGGTACAGACCTATTGGCCGGGTGCAACGGCGCGCGAGGTGTCTGAACAAGTGACCGACCGTATTGAAAAAGAGCTGATGACCACGGGTAAGTATGAGCGCATTATGGCCTACTCCAGACCCGGCGAGTCGATGGTGACTTTTGTGGCACGAGATGCCATGCGCTCCAGTGAGATACCAGATGTGTGGTATGACGTACGCAAGAAGGTTGGAGACATCAAACATCAGCTGCCCAATGGGGTACAAGGACCATTCTTTAATGATGAGTTCGGCGATACTTTCGGCAATATTTATGTGCTGACTGGTAAAGACTTTGATTATGCGGTGATGAAAGAATATGCCGACCGTCTACAGTTACAACTACAACGCGTCAAAGATGTCGCCAAGGTCAACTTGGTTGGGCTGCAAGATCAAAAGATTTGGATTGAAATTTCCAACACCAAGTCGGCACAGTTAGGCATTCCTGTGACAGCGGTGCAACAAGCCCTGCAACAGCAAAATACCATGGCCAGTGCAGGCTTTTTTGAAACAGAATCGGATCGTATTCAACTCCGAGTCACAGGGCAAATTAAGAGCGTTGAAGAACTGCAACGTATGCCTTTATTGGTGAATGGGAAAACCATCCAGCTGAGCGACGTTGCCGACGTCTATCGTGGCTTTAGTGAACCCGCTCAACCCCGTATGCGCTTTATGGGGGAAAATGGCATTGGCATTGCGGTATCGATGCGTAAAGGCGGCGACATCTTGGCTTTGGGTAAAAACTTAGAAACTGAGTTTTCCAAGCTGCAAAAAACTTTGCCTATAGGTATGGAGCTGAAGAAAGTTTCAGACCAGCCTGTCGCGGTGAAGCGTAGTGTCAACGAGTTCATGAAAGTTTTGGCTGAAGCGGTGATTATTGTCTTGCTGGTTAGCTTTTTCTCGCTGGGTTTCCGTACTGGACTGGTGGTGGCATTCTCCATTCCATTGGTCCTAGCCATGACCTTTGCAGGCATGAATATTTTTGATGTCGGTCTACATAAAATTTCCTTAGGTGCGTTGATTTTGGCGCTCGGGCTCTTGGTCGATGACGCTATTATTGCTGTGGAAATGATGGCGATCAAAATGGAGCAAGGCTACAGTCGACTACAAGCAGCAGGGCATGCGTGGCGAACGACGGCTTTCCCAATGTTGACGGGAACCTTGATTACCGCTGCGGGCTTCTTACCGATTGCTACAGCAGCGTCCAGTACAGGCGAATATACCCGTTCTATTTTCCAAGTGGTGACCATTGCCTTAATTGTGTCATGGTTTGCAGCGGTGCTTTTTGTACCTTATTTGGGTGACAAACTCCTGCCCGATTTTAATAAAGAGCTGATTCAAAAAGCGCCGTGGTATAGCCGTTTGTGGGCACGTTTGCGCAAACAGCCAGAACCTCAGCCGATGGTGCATCATGCAGGTGAGCATCACGATCCTTATCAAACCAAGTTCTATCAAGGTTTTCGCCGTTGGGTCGATCTGTGTGTGACCTATCGTAAAACGGTCATTGCGACGACTGTGGCTATTTTTGTACTCTCGGTGTTGATGTTTAAGTTAGTACCACAGCAGTTTTTCCCGCCTTCGAATCGTGCCGAAATTTTGGTCGACTTAAAACTTGAAGAAGGAGCATCTTTAACCGCAACTGAAAATGCGGTGAAAAAAGTTGAACAGTTCCTGTCGAAGCAAGAAGGCATTGATAATTATGTGGCATATGTGGGCACAGGCTCGCCACGTTTTTATTTACCGCTCGATCAGCAGCTACCACAAGCCAGCTTTGCTCAGTTTGTGGTCTTGGCTTCTTCACTGGATGATCGCAATGAAATTCGCAAATCCTTAGACACCCAAATCCGTCAGTTATTGCCCGATGTACGTACTCGTGTCTCTTTACTTGAAAACGGTCCACCTGTTGGTTATCCACTTCAATATCGCGTATCGGGTGAAGACCTAACCCAAGTGCGTGCTTGGGCGGATAAAGTCGCGGCAATGCTGAGTGCTAACCCCAACACCACCAATGTGCACTTGGACTGGGGTGAACCAAGCAAGATGATCAATTTAGAGATTGACCAAGACCGTGCCCGCCAAATGGGGGTATCGAGTTTAGATTTGGCCAATTTCTTGAACAGCTCAATTTCGGGTGCCACCATTAACCAGTACCGTGAGAAACGTGAACTGATTGAAATCCGTTTACGTGGCGATCAAGCCGAGCGGGTTGAAGTAGCATCATTGGCGAGCCTTGCCGTTCCAACTTCAAATGGCGGAACAGTACCGTTGGCACAAATTGCAAAAATTGATTATAGCTTTGAAGAAGGTTTGATTTGGCATCGTAACCGCCTACCGACCATTACGGTACGTGCAGATATTCGGACCAAGTTACAGCCGGCCACGGTGGTGGATGAAATGGCCGAACAGATGAATCAGCTGCGTGCGGAACTGCCGAATGGCTATTTGGTTGAAGTTGGCGGTACAGTGGAAGAGTCTGCACGTGGGGGTAAATCGGTTGCAGCGGGTATGCCTTTGTTCTTGGCCGTGGTCATGACTTTGCTGATGATTCAACTGCGCAGTATGTCTCGTGCCACGATTGTCTTACTCACTGCGCCTTTAGGTTTGATCGGCGTGGTGTTATTCCTGCTGTTGTTCAATAAACCTTTTGGCTTTGTTGCGATGTTGGGTACCATTGCCTTGTCGGGCATGATCATGCGCAACTCACTGATCTTGATTGATCAGATTGAGCAAGACATTCAAGCGGGGCATGAATCATGGGATGCGATCATCGATGCGACGGTGCGACGTTGTCGTCCAATTGTGCTGACAGCATTGGCAGCAGTTCTGGCTATGATCCCACTATCGAGAAGTATTTTCTTTGGGCCCATGGCGGTTGCGATCATGGGCGGACTGATTGTGGCGACGCTATTAACCCTGTTCTTTTTACCTGCCTTGTACGCGCAGTGGTTTAAAGTAAAAAAAATTAGCCATAAGCTGTAAATTTATGCCAATATCAGGTGCGAAACGTTGAAAATTTCAATATAGTAGCACCTGAAATTTATGGCATTTTTATAAAGCAGTTTTTTGCTACACATTAAAAAACCAACGATGTGGCAAATGGGGTTAAACGCATGATGCAAGACAATGTAACCAAGTATCGCCGCTCTATCGCGATTTCTTATGTCTTCATGTTTTTGGCTTTGTTTACTGTGATTAGTGGCGCATTTTCCTATTGGTATGCCCGAAAAGTCACGCAAATTGATCATGCCGAAGTGTGGTTACAAGCGCAAGCACTCTGGGTCATGCGCAATATTGTGATTTATAGCATTTTGGCTTTATTTGCAGCACTGTGGTTTATTCCTCTTATTTTCTTCACTTGGGACAGCGCATTATGGGTGACTGGATGCACGGTTGCAGGTGTGGTTTTTAGCTGTATTGCATTTCTCTTCCTTCTAAATGCATGGTTTAAAGGCCTGTCTAAATTTTTGAAAAATAAAGCAGTTTTCTAATTCTACTGATTTTTTTCAAACACCCCCTTGTAAAACTTGGTTTGAACCCAATTTCAGACCACAGTTGAGTATTAAATAAATTCCGTGAGGAGCATCGCCAGACATGGCTAAACGTGATTATTATGAGGTTTTAGGTGTTGCTAAAACCGCTAGTGATGATGAAATTAAAAAAGCCTACCGTAAGTTGGCGATGAAATATCATCCGGACCGCAACCCTGACAATGCTGAAGCTGAAGAGAAATTTAAAGAAGCGGCTGAAGCTTATGAAATTTTATCGGATAGCGAAAAGCGCAGCATGTATGACCGTATGGGGCATCAAGCCTTTGAAGGTGGTATGGGCGGCGGAGGCGGCTTCGGTGGTGGTTTCAGCGCAGAAGACATTTTCAGTCAATTCGGTGACATTTTCGGTGGTGCATTTGGTGGCGGCGGCGGTCGTGGTCAACAGCGTGCACGTCGTGGTTCTGACTTACGTTATGTGATGGAACTGACGTTGGAAGAAGCAGTAAGAGGGGTGAAAAAAACCATTACTTTTACCGCACCAGCGCCGTGTGAAACTTGTGACGGTAAGGGCTCTAAAAATCCGAACGATGTTGAAACCTGTAAAACTTGTCATGGTGCAGGTCAGGTTCGCATGCAGCAAGGTTTCTTCTCTGTACAGCAGACCTGTAGCACCTGTCGCGGTCAGGGCAAGATCATTAAGAATCCATGTAATACCTGTCATGGTTCGGGCGTTAAAGACCGTCAACAAACCTTAGAAGTGACGATTCCTGCGGGCGTCGACAACGGTGACCGCGTTCGTTTAACGGGTAAAGGCGAAGCGATTCGTGATGGTCAGTCAGGCGACTTGTACGTAGAAGTAGTAGTGCGTGAGCACGAAATCTTCCAACGTGATGGTGCAGACCTGTATATGGATGTGCCTGTGAGCATTGCCGATGCTGCTTTGGGTAAAGAAATTGAAATCCCGACACTCGAAGGTCGTGTGAGTTTGAAAATTCCTGAAGGCACACAAACGGGTAAAATGTTCCGTTTACGTGGCAAAGGGGTTAAACCTGTACGTACCAGTATGCAAGGTGACTTACTCTGCCGTATCGTGATTGAAACACCCGTTAACTTGACGGCACGTCAACGTGAACTGTTGAAAGAGTTGCAAGAAACTTTAGATGGAGATGATCACAAATCATCACCAAAGAAAAAGTCTTTCTTTGACCGACTGTTTGATTAATTGAATACGGTAGGTCTGAATTGGTGTTGAAAAGAGCGGGAAGATTTTCCCGCTTTTTTTATGTTATTGCCCTTCTGTTGGCAGCTCAGGTTGATCGATCTCTTCAACCGACACCATTTCTTCAGCCATAGGTGCAGCGGCTTGTACTTGTTGTTCGGCCTGTACTTTAGGGTGTGTGCTGGTGGTGATCTTTACCTGTGACAAACTTTCTAAGGTGTCGCCCGCTTGAACAGCGGGTTCAGCCTGAACTTGTGCCCAACTGCCCCCAAACGCCATCGCTAGAAAAAGTACCTTGGCTTTCATTCTATTTTCCTCATTTTAAAGTTGTTTTTAAATGCGAACCTAGTCTGCGTAAGATTGATTGCAAATTTGTGAAAAGCTGGAGAAATCATGTTTGAAAATAAAGCGATTTTTTCGATGAAAATGCCCAACAAACCTTAGTCTGTGCAATCAGTTTTGCTATAGTAAGAGCAATTTTGAAGCTAGATTAGGAATATGTTATGTCAGCAGCTCCACGCATTGGGGTCTTAGGTGCCGGCGGTCGTATGGGTCGCATCCTTATTCAAGCGGTACATGAAGCAGGCTATCAACTGGCTGCGGCAGTGGAACGTCCTGAAAGCTCACTGGTTGGTACAGATGCAGGTGAGCTTGCAGGTATTGGCAGCCTAGGCGTGAAGGTGGTGGGTAGTCTGGAAGCGGTAGTGAAAGATTGTGATGTGATCATTGATTTCACTGCACCAGTAGCGACCGTTCAGCATTTAAAAATTTGTCGTGAAGCTGGGGTCGCCATTGTCATTGGCACCACGGGCATGAATGACGAACAAAAAGCTTATTTGGATGACTCTGCGACTCAAACACCTGTGGTCTATGCAGCCAACTATTCTGTGGGGGTCAATGTTTCGATTAAACTGTTGGAATTGGCGTCTAAAGTCTTTGGCGACACAGTGGATATTGAAGTGATTGAAGCGCATCACCGTCATAAAGTCGATGCACCATCAGGCACAGCGTTGATGATGGGTGAGGCGATTGCGGGTGCTTTAGGTCGTGACTTGAAAACCGATGCAGTGTATTGCCGTGAAGGTCATACAGGACCACGTGAGCGTCAAAGTATTGGTTTCCAAACCATTCGTGGCGGCGATATTGTCGGTGAACATACGGCTATGTTTATTGCTGATGGTGAGCGTGTTGAAATTACCCATAAAGCGACCAACCGTATGAACTTTGCTTCGGGTGCGGTACGCGCTGCGGCTTGGGTGGTAGGACGTGAAGCACGTAAATATGACATGAAAGATGTACTGGGTTTTAACGACATTCAAGTTTAAAACCTGTTTCATTCGCCATAAAAACAAGATAAAAAACTAAAATAAGACGAAGAATAGAATGAAAAAAGTCATATATATGGCTTGTGTTGTTGCCGTGATGACGACAGCACAGGCCAAACCTATGGATCAAGCCAAACTCAGTATTCATAAAAATAATATTAAAGTTTGGACCTATCAAAATGCACAAAACCCAGTTTTTTTATATGAGGCTGAAACCACGTTTGATGTGCCGATTGAAAAAGCAGTGTCATTGATCTTAGATGTTGACCATGCGGTGAAATGGGTGCCGTATATGGGCAGTGTGAAAGTCTTGTCGCGCGATGATAAAAAAGGCGAGTTTCAACTGTATATGGTGCTGGATTTTCCTTTTCCTTTAAAAGACCGCGACTTGGTGGTGCAGGGAAAAATGACCAAGGACAGTCAGGGCATTATTAGCATTAAAAATAAAGCGATTGATAAAAACATCCTTAAAAATCCAGATTATGTGCGCCTAAATCATTATGAGGGCGATTGGACCTTTCAGAAACTGGGATCAAATAAAGTCAAGGTTTCGACCTCAGGTTATGCTAACCCTGAGGGGTCGATACCACTGAAGTTTGTGAATATGTTTGTCCAACAACAACCCTATCAAATGCTGCAAAAAATGAAAAATCAATTGCTGGAACAAGAAGACACTCCTGCCCATTTACCAGTTGCCTTACGTTAATTTTAAAGATGAAGAAGCCTGCAATGCAGGCTTTTTTATGTTTTAAAACTTAAGGCTGTTGATAGGCGCTCAGCAGCTCTAAGGTTGAAGCCTTAGGCAGGTCTAACTGGATTAAACTGAGCATGGCATCTCCTTCACCAGCGAGCGAGATCTTGAAGTTTTCAGCACTGCTTTGGTCACATTGGAACTGTAAATTTTTCTGGTGGGGCAAGTTCATCTGCATTTCACGTTCATTGTTCAACCGATATTGATAGGTTCGTTGGGTCGAGGTTTCAGTCAAGCTCGGCGCTAAACTTAAAAACTGATAATCAGTTAAATTTTGCGTTTTCAGAAACCCTTCAATCAGTGCTTTACAAATAAAATGTTGCTGTTGTACCTGCTGTGAAACATGTGGCGGTTGGCAAGCCGATAAGCTCAATAAGCAAAAGAGAGATATGATTATTTTTTTCATAAAAGTGCCTATTTATGGTTGTGAACGAATGACAGAAGCATAATTCTGTTGGCATAATGGATACAGATACATAAAAGTTAAAAAAATAGGTACAGATGAATGGCATTCCAGTATCAAAGCTTGGCTGCACAGTTGCTTGAAAAAATTCAAAATGCTGAATTACCCGCAGGGCAAAAGTTGCTGTCGTTACGCCAGTTTGCTAACTTACAAAAGGTCAGCTTGAATACGGCCAAGAGCTGTTATGAGCTACTCGAGTCGCAGGGGTATATTCATGTGAAAAATAAGTCGGGCTATTTTGTCAGTTATCAGAAAAATACCAGCTCATCTATTCCTGTACCGCAGCATCCTGATTTTCAGTCTCAAGCCCGTGATATTTCTAATTTAGAGCTACAGCTAGAAATTCAACAGTCTTCCATTAATAGCCGTCTCATCCATTTGGGAGCGATTCAGCTTTCTCCAAAACATGTGCCTGTAGAGGCGCTCCGCCGCTCCATTCAACGTGCTTTAAAACACAGTCAACCTGAAGATTTTTTATATAGCGATAAGCAGGGTCATATTCGCTTACGGCAGGCTTTGTCTGAGCATTGGGCTGAAGATGGCTTTTATATTTCGCAGGATGATATCTACATCAGCAATGGCTGTATGCCTGCGTTGTCGGTGATGATCCAACACCTCAGCAAGGAAGGCGACAGCGTGATTGTGCCGACCCCAAATTTTAATGGCCAGTTGCAAATGCTGGCGGGGTTAAAGCGAAAAATTATTGAAATTCCAGCCGATACCCAAGGCTTTGATCTTGAACGTTTAGAGCAGGTCATGCAAAGTTCAGGCGCAAAAGCGTGCTTACTCACGGCCAATTATCAAAATCCATTGGGGTTTTGCTTAAGCAATGCAGAAAAAGAAAAAATTGCACAACTGGCGGCGCGCTATCATTGCTATGTGATTGAAGATGATATTTATGGTGAATGTAGTTTCAGCTCGAGTCGTCCGCTGCCGATTAAGTATTGGGATCAGCAGGGTTATGTGATTTTCTGTGGTTCGGTTTCCAAGTCACTTTCAACTGCGTATCGCGTAGGTTGGTTTTGTATTCCGCAGCGCTTAGCGCATTTGAAGGCTACGTTATTGATGCAAAATATTACAGTGAATACACCCTTGCAGTTGGCACTGGCCGATCTCATTTATAGTCGTGCTTATCGGGAGCATTTACAGCAGTTAAAGCCGATTTTGAAACAGCAAGTTGAGCAATACCGACACATGATTCAGCATGCCTTTAACGGAGTTGAGTTACGTATCAATCAACCCTTTGGTGGTTATGCACTGTGGTTACAGTTGCCAGAGTGTATTGACGGTTTAGATATGTACTATTTTGCTCAGCAGCACGGTATTAATATTGTGCCAGGCGAAGTCTTTGGTGAAGGGCAGCGTTATAAAAACTGTATCCGCCTCAATGCAGGTCATGAAATTTCAACAGATATTCGCGCAGCGGTCACTTTGTTGGCCGATTGGGTGAAAGCGCAACTCAGCAGTTCGACGTTGGTCAAACAAGCGGTATAAAAAGCGCCTCTTTTGAGGCGCTTATGGATTAAAAATCGGCTTTGAGGACGATACGATAACGGGCTTTTCCAGAATGTAACCGTTCCAGTGCTTCATTCAACTGTGACATAGGATACAGTTCAATTTGTGGCGCAATGTTTTTACGTGCAGCGAATTTGAGTAGCTGACGTAATGCCGCAGGTGAGCCAGTGGGTGAACCCGTGATAGACTTTGCTCCACCAATCAGACTACCTGCATTTAACTTGATGGGCTCTAGAGGCAGGCCTAGCAAATGGATCGTGCCATTCGGTGCCAGCGTACTGATATATGCAGGCCAATTGAGTGAGACATTCACGGTGCTGAGGATGAGATCAAATTTGCCCCGCTGGGTTTTAAGCGCATCCACATCACGGCTATTCACCACATGATCTGCGCCCATGGCCTTGAGCTCTTCAGTTTTGTCAAGGTTCGAGGTGAACGCCGTGATTTCACAGCCCCATCCTCGAAGGAGCTTAATAGCCATATGCCCTAAACCACCGATGCCAATCACTCCGACATGGTGAATGGCTTGAATGCGGTGTTTTAAAATTGGATCAAAAACGGTAATACCGCCACACAATAAAGGACCCGCTGACTCAGGATCTAGCTCTTCAGGTAAAGGAATAATCCACTGCCAACCTGCGCGAACTTTGTCGGCAAAGCCGCCTGCATGACCGACGATGGTTGCTGTCGGTCCTCCTGTACAGAGCACTTGTTGGCCCGACACACAGGGGTCACAGTGTTGGCAGCTTTCTGCCGTCCAGCCAATACCGACGCGCTGTCCAAGTTTAAGCCCTTTGGCTTCGGAGCCTAGGCGACTGATGGTGCCAATAATTTCATGACCAGCGACAACGGGATAGACCGAAGAGTTCCATTCATTGTTAATGACTGAAACATCGGAATGGCACAATCCACAATATTCGACTTGGACTTCGACCTGATGTGGTTGCAGTTCACCCGCATCGAATTGATAGGGTTGTAGTGCTGCACCTGCTTGCATTGCCGCATAGGCACGAATGGTGTTATCCGTCATATTCGAGATCCTTATTTTCCTGTTTTTTATGTACTTTTATTTAAAATGACAGCTGTTTTCATGATCATTGACCATACCAACCGCTTGCATAAAGGCATAGCAGGTGGTGGGTCCGACAAATTTAAAACCCTGTTTTTTTAAGGTTTTAGACATATTTTGGCTTTGAGGAGTCTGTGCAGGTGCTGTACGGTAGTCCGGGACATCATTGTTGATTGCGTGTTGCTCGACAAAGTTCCAGAGCCACTCAACGGGGTTGATGCCTTGTTGCTTTAGGGCTTGCCATGCAAGCGCATTGTCACGAATGGCGGTCAGCTTCCCGATATGGCGAATTAAGCCGATATCTTGGACTTTTTCGGCTAAGTCTGTATCACTCAAAGCCGCAATCTGTTCAATGGAATATTGAAAAAACTGGCGATGATAATGTTCACGCTTTTTCAGGACGGTAATCCATGACAGCCCCGCTTGTTGACCTTCGAGGCAGAGCATCGCAAATAACTGCTTTTCATCATGTAGTGGTTTACCCCACTCATGATCATGGTAGTCGATGTAAAGTGGGTCTGAGGAGCACCATCCGCAGCGTTGAGTGGTCATGAACATGCTCCTGATCTTTTTATAGGGTAAAAGGTGCCCATTGGTCGTGTTGATTGTCCCAATAAAACAATTGGGCGTGTTCGAGGTCGGAAAAGTTAATCCAAACATCTTTTCCTGTTTTTTCAGCAAATCCAGTGCTGATTAAAAGCGCATCTTCAGTAATTTCCATGATCCAACCTTGGTGGTTTTGTCCAGCCAAGATGATTTTTTGTTGATTGCCTGATTCAGCAAATTCGACCAGACGGTTGATCAACGCTTCTGACATGAAAAATTCCTAAAGTTAACGTAAATAA
The DNA here is from genome assembly GCF_051789135.1 of Acinetobacter sp. PC34. NCBI lineage: Bacteria > Pseudomonadati > Pseudomonadota > Gammaproteobacteria > Moraxellales > Moraxellaceae > Acinetobacter > Acinetobacter sp. PC34. The sequence continues at coordinate 68,928 of NZ_CP196664.1, forward strand.
GGATAGGGATTTACTGCACCACGGCCTTTACCTTGTAAATAAAGTCCATAATGCAAATGTGGGGCTGTGTGCCGTGCATTGCCTGTATTGCCAACATAGCCAATCAGGTCGCCTTTTTTGACATAGTCGCCGACACTTAAGCCGCGTTTATGGTCATCAAGATGAGCGTAGTAATGCCAAGTGCCTGCTGGCCCCATAATCCAAACCACTTTACCACCCAAATTGTTATTGCGTAAGTCTGCAACGAGACCTTCTGTGGCAGAAAAAACTTTTGTTCCACGTGGAGCCAGAATGTCGATGCCTTCATGCGTCCGTCCGCTACTGCGGGACGCTCCCCAAGTATCTGTGAGCCCGTGACGTTTAATGCCTTGAACGGGTACAGGCAGCTGCTGAGCTAAACGCATGTTTTTCAGCTGTTGGACTTGTGAGGCCGGTAATTGACTTCCACTCGGCGCAGGCGGCGTGGTGCGGCAAGCTGCGAGTAACAGAATCACAAAACTTAAACTGGCAAGCGCAGAAAGGCTGGGCAAACAATTACGCACGAACAATCCTTTATTATTTCAGTGATCTAATTTTAAAGTGTCAGGGTGAACCCAATGCATCACCCAACTATGTCACAGTTGAATTGCCGAGATCAATTTTTTCATCGCGGTTGGGATGCCCATTTCTGTGACGTTTTGTATGTCTATCCATGTGCTGGCCAATTCTATACTTAAATGTTCGAGTTGATCGGCATCGACCTCAAAACAAAGCGCTTCCAGTTGCCAAGTGAAATGGGTGAAACTATGCGAAATTTCAGCGCGTTGCGAGACTTGTTTTAGTCCTAGACTTTGGCACAGTTGCGTGAGTTCATCACGATTTTCAAAAATAGGTAAACACCATAAACCACCCCACAGTCCACTATTGGGACGCTGTTGCCACAGCCATTGATTGTGATGACGCAGTACCAAAACTTGGCCAGACTTCACAGGCACAGCTTTCTTGGGCTTTTTAAAAGGCAATTCAGTTTCTAGCCCTTGTGCATGGGCTTTACAGTGTTGCTGCATTGGGCAGTATAAACACAGTGGTTTTTTAGGGGTACAGACGGTTGCCCCCAAATCCATGATGGCTTGGGTATAGTCGTGGTTACGTTCAGTTGGACAGAGTTTAGTGGCCAGTTGCCACATGCTGCGTTCATGCACAGGTTTGCTTAGATCATCCTCAATGGCAAAAAAACGCGCGAGCACGCGTTTTACATTGCCATCCATAATGACGCCGTACTGACGTAAACCCAAAGACATCAGCGCCCCTGCGGTAGATGGACCAATGCCTGGCAGTTCAATCCAGTCCTCTAAAGTTTGAGGAAAGTGTCCCTGACGTGCCACAACCCCTGCGGCTTTATGCAGATTACGTGCACGGGCATAGTAGCCCAGACCTGCCCAGTAAGGTGCGACCTCATCCCATGATGCTGTCCCTAAAGCTGCAACCGTTGGGAAGCGTTCGATAAAACGCTCGAAGTATTGCAGCACTGTTTTGACTTGGGTCTGTTGCAGCATAATTTCAGACACCCAGACTTTGTAGGGATCATCGGCCACTTGCCATGGCAGGTCATGTCGACCATGAACATCGAACCAAGTCAGTAACGCATCTGAAAAAGAGAAAGGAGACATCTGAGGCACAAGCAAAAAATTCGGCTTAGTATAACTGAATGTCTTTTCTGAGCCCGAGTTTTTGCGCATAAAAAATGGCGCTTACGCGCCATTTAAAACCATAAAAACTTAGTCTTTTGTCATGCCCCAACGTGCATCGAGTTTTAGCTCTTGGTCTTTGTAGCGTGGAATAATATGGATATGTAAGTGTTCAGACACATTCCCAAATATTTCACCATCATTAAAACCAATATGAAAGCCTGAAGGTTGATGACGCAATTGCAGTTCATTACGTGCCAATTCTAGTAAAGACATTAAACTTTTACGTTCTTTGTCGGTAATGTCAAAAAATGAACTCACATGACGTAGAGGGATAATGACACAGTGACCTTTAGACAATGCATTGGGTTCGGGCAAAATTACCCCAAAGTCATTTTTATCAAGCACGTCATATTCATCAAAATTACAATATTGGCAGTGGGTCTCAGTCATTGTTATCTCCTCTAAAATCTAATTATGTATCCTGTTGGATCTGAAAAATCAAATATTTGATTTTTCAGCTCTAGTTAAGCACTGAGATTGCGTTCTAGCAAGTCATACATTGCATCTAGCCCTTGTCTTTCTGCTTCTGGGTTATAGCCCAAGTCTACGCCATTGGCTTTGGCACGCTCATCGGCCAATGGGTTGCTAAAACCGTGCTTCGCATCTTCAAAAATGATGACTTCATGGTCCACTTTTGCCGCATGCATTTCTTCACGGAAGCTGGCAACATCATCCAAAGTGACCATGCTGTCTAACTCACCATGTAAAACTAAAATTTCACCCTGAATTTGACCTTCGGCCGCAGGGGCTTTTGGTGTCAATGTCGCGTGGAAAGTCGCTACAGCTTTAAGTGGTGCGCCTGAGCGAGCTAAGTCTAAAACCACTTTACCGCCATAACAAAAACCAATCGCCGCCAGTTGAGTGGGATTCACTTCAGGCTGGGCAGCAAGCGTATCTAAACCTGCTTGCGCACGGTTGACAATGGTGTCGGCATCCGCAAAAGTTTGCATCATCCATTCATAGGCTTGTTTGGCATCTGTGGTGACATTTTTGTCGCCGTACATATCAATCGCCAGTGCGGCATAACCGTGTTCAGCCAGTTCGCGAGCACGTTGTTCAGTATATTCATTTCGGCCCCACCATTCGGGTGCAACGATGATACCTGCATGCGGTGTTTGAGAGCTTGGTGCTGCAAAATAACCAACTAAGCGTTGTCCATCGGCGGCGTTATATTGAATTTCTCGAGTTTGAATACTGATTGTCATGCTCAAATCCTGATAGATGATCTGCTCTGATTAAAGCATAAAAACTTTTACAAGGATTTGAAAAATATTCCGATGTACATGAGAAATGTGAGAAATTACTTTTAAAGGCACACATAAAAAAAGAAGGATCTGAATCCTTCTTTTTTTTATGAATAGTCGCGTACTTTAGACTTTGCCACGGGATAAAAATCCGACAATCGCTAGAATCACAGCAATCACCAATAAAATAATCGCAAAGTCTTTGGATAAACCTGCTACGCCGCCAAAACCAAGTAAACTTGCAATCAGTGCAATCACTGCGAAGATAATCGCCCAACGAAACATAATTTTTCTCCATAGATGTTCTTATTTATTACTCTATTAGTATAGAAAGAAGGTTCGGACACACTGTGTTGCTTTTGTTTAAAAAGTGTTCTGTTTGTATTTTAAGTTTATGAATATGATGTAAATATTGACACTTTAGATAGCTCTGAAAGCCATGTGACTATAGGTTATAATAGTGCATTCAGTTTTATTGGCAGTGGTTATGTCCAACGAATTAAGACCAGAGTTTTGGAAGCATTATGCGCTCACTGAGCTACGTTCAGCAGAGTGGGAAGCGTTGTGTGATGGTTGTGGTCTATGCTGTCTGGTGAAACTTGAAGATGAAGAAAGCCAAGAAGTCGCCTATACCAAAGTGGCCTGTAAACTGCTGGACTGTCAAACGGCCAGTTGTCGGGATTATCCGAACCGAAAGCAGCATGTGCCCGATTGTATCCAGCTTACGCCCGAACTTTTAGACACGATTCATTGGTTACCACCGAGCTGTGCTTACCGTCGTCTGCATGAAGGTAAAAATTTGCCCAGATGGCACTATTTGAACACGGGCTCACGTCAAAGTATTCTGAAAGCGAAAAAGTCTGCAGCAGGACGCTGTATTTCTGAAGAAGAGATTCAGGATGACGACATCGAAGACTATATTGTACGTTGGTTTCGCTAGCCGATAAAAGCACAATCAAATTGCATGAAAAGCTTGTGTCATTTGCCTGAATTTGCCATAACATAAGCATTCGATGAACGCATGATAAGTCCTAGCCCTATGTCCGATAGCAATATTCCACTGCCTGAACGTTTACGCCCGCGTGATTTATCTGAAATTATTGGGCAGGATCACTTATTGGGTGAGCAGGCACCGCTCCGCCAAATGATCGATCAAGGGCATTTGCCATCGATTATTTTTTGGGGGCCGCCAGGCGTGGGGAAAACCACCATTGCTTTACTGTTGGCGCAAGCAATCGACCGACCATTTGTCAGTCTATCTGCACTCAATACGGGGGTTAAAGAGCTCCGTGAGATCATTGCCGATGGCGGAGATTTAATGCCACCTGTGGTGTTTATTGATGAAATTCATCGCTTTAACAAATCACAGCAAGATGCCTTACTGAATGCTGTGGAGAAAGGCAAAATTACCCTCATTGGTGCCACCACCGAGAATCCTTCTTTTGAAGTCAACAGTGCATTGTTGTCGCGTTGTCAGGTCTATACCTTAAATGCACTCGATGCCGATGCGATTCAAATTTTATTATTGCAAGCAATTAAAAGCGATCCGTTTTTAAAAGAGCGTTATATTCAAATTGAAGAATTTGAAGCACTGGTGCAGTTTGCCGCAGGTGATGCCCGTAAAGCCTTGAATTTAATTGAACTCATTGCGGGCACCTTCGAACCTGACGTTGAAAATATCGTGACCAATGCAATGGTGGTCAAAGTTGCACAGCAAAATATCGCCCGTTATGACAAATCGGGTGAGCAGCATTATGATTTGGTGTCGGCTTTTATTAAGTCAATTCGAGGGAGTGATCCCGATGCCACCTTGTATTGGATGGCACGCATGCTCAAAGGCGGTGAAGATCCTGTTTTTATTGCCCGTCGGATGTTGATTGCAGCCTCTGAGGACATTGGCAACTCAAACCCCAATGCACTGCTGCTTGCTGGAGAATGCTTCCGTTCTGTTCAAGCGGTGGGCATGCCAGAGTGTCGAATTATTCTTGGGCAGTGTGCGGTTTATTTGGCGACCAGTGCCAAAAGTAACAGTACTTATCTTGCGATCAACAAAGCGTTGGATTTGGCCGAGAAAACAGCGAATTTACCTGTGCCGCTGCATTTAAGAAATGCACCGACCAAGTTGATGAAAGAGCAGGGCTATGGCGTCGACTACTTGTATCCGCACAACTATCCAGAGCATTTTGTGATGCAAGAATATTTACCCCCTGAGCTCAAAGGCGCCAAGCTGTATGAGTCGGCACGCAATAAGCGTGAGGTTGAGGGTGAGCGTTTACAGCAACGCCGTTGGCAACAAGAGCAGCAACAGCAGCAGTAATAAAAAAGCCTGATTCACAAATCACGCTTTTTGTTTCTGGGGCTTAGGATTTAGTCACATTCATTGAGCAGTTTTTTCTTTAAGCACTGTAGCGTTTTTATGTTCCGATGTGCGTATTTATCAATTTTAATGCCGCAGGTAACACAGCGGCTAATAAAGCGATTGCCATCGTGATGTTAAAGCTCAAGGCAAAGCGTGGTTTCATCAGATATTGGCGTAAGAAAAGACCACCGACAGCCCAAACCCCGACACATGGAATGGAAATCACCATTAAAATCAGGGCCGCATAAAGAATATCACTGACATGATGGTTTAAAGCAAAATAAGTGGCAATGGTGCTGATGGAGATAATCCACGCTTTGGGATTGACCCACTGAAAAAGAGCCCCTTGTAGAAAACCCATCGATGGTTTTTGTTCTAATTCGATGTTGAGTGGTCCACTGGCTGCAATTTTCCATGCGAGCCACAGAATATAAGCTGTGCCGATCAAACTTAAAATAAATTGGAGCTGGGGCAGGGCCAGAAACACCTGATTTAAGCCGATGCCGATGGCGAAGAGTTGCACGGCCACACCAAAGGCAATGCCTAAAACCAGAGGTAGGGTTTTACGGATGCCAAATCGTGCACCAGACAGCATGACCAGTGCATTATTGGGTCCAGGCGTGCAGGTCATTACGACACAGAACAGCAGATAAGAGACAAACAGTGACGCATTCATAAAGGGGATGGAGTAATCAAATAAGTATAATTTTATTGTTGATTTATCACAATTTGGTTGTATATTGATCGTTAATACTGAATTTTATGCAACAAATGATTGAATTAGATCGATTAGACCGAAAAATATTGTGTGAACTTGAGCGCGATGCACATTTAACCAATATTAAACTGGCAGAACGCGTGGGTTTGTCACCATCGGCCTGTTTACGACGCGTGCAAGAGTTAGAAAGAATTGGTGTGATCCGAGGCTATAAAGCGGTGATTGACCGTTCGCTTTTGGGTGTTGGTTTAACGGTTTATGTGACCATTGGGCTGTCTTGTCACTCAAAAGAAAGCTTGAGTCAGTTTGAGGATGTGATCACAGCAACGGATGAAGTCACAGAGTGTCATACCATTACAGGCTCGGTCGAGTATTTACTCAGGGTTGAAGTGGCAGACATCAAGTCTTATAAAAAGTTTCATACTGATGTTTTGGGAACGATTCCTTCCATTAGCTCGATCACCAGTTTTTTGGTGATGGATACCACTAAAAATCGATATACCAATCTATAAAAGCTTAGGTGGAAAGGTAAAAAACCGAGCGAAATGGCTCGGTTTTTATCTGAGTACATATAGTTTCGCGGGATCAGATCAAACGAGGCACTTTATCTTTTTAACTAAGCATTGAGTGTTGAATCATTGCTGCATCAAGCTATTGAAAGCTATTCAATTATTTAAAGTTACCCTCTAAAAACTGTTGCAGGCGTTCACTTTTGGGGTGAATTAAAACTTCTTTTGGATCACCTTGTTCTTCAATTTTGCCTTGATCTAAGAAAATGACATGATTGGACACATGGCGTGCGAAGCCCATTTCATGGGTGACCACAATCATGGTTCGGCCTTCTTCAGCCAAACTTTGCATCACTTTCAACACTTCACCCACCAGTTCAGGATCTAGAGCGCTGGTTGGCTCATCAAACAACATCACTTCCGGCTCCATTGCCAAGGCACGGGCAATCGCAACACGCTGTTGTTGTCCTCCTGACAAAAAAGACGGATATTTCTTTTCGACACTTTCTGCGAGCCCCACTTTTCTTAAATATTTTCGCGCACGCTCTTCTGCCTCACTCCGCTTTAGCCCCAAGACATGAATGGGCCCTTCAATAATATTTTCTAATACCGTCATATGCGACCATAAATTGAAATGTTGAAAGACCATCATCAGTTGAGTACGCATTTTTTGCAGTTGTTTAGAGTTTGTCGCTTTGAGATCACCATTTTTATCTAAAGTGGTCTCTAACTGTTCGCCATTGAGCTGAATGCTGCCTTGGCTCGGTTGCTCTAGAAAATTGATGCAACGAAGAAAGGTACTTTTACCTGAACCTGAGGAACCAATAATACTAATCACATCACCTGCGCGTGCCTCAAGTGAAACCCCTTTTAAAACTTCATGATCGCCAAAACTTTTACAAAGGTCTCGAATCACCAGTTTTGCTGAATTTTCCATTGTTTCTCCTAATGATTCGATGGTTTTAAAAACGCCAACCAGCGTTGTTCCAATTTACGAAAGATCCAAATGAGGATAAATGCCAGACAGGCATACAGCACAGCGGCAATGCCAAAGGCATCAAACGTGGCATAAGTGGCAGCATTGACATCCCGTGCAATTTTGAGAATATCAGGCACGGTTGCAGTGAAGGCAATGGTGGTTGCATGCAGCATCAAAATGACTTCATTACCATAAAACGGCAATGCTCGGCGTAGCATCGACGGAATAATAATACGGGTATAGCGTTTCCAAGGCGACATTCCAAAGGCTTTTGCAGCCTCAATTTCGCCGTAGGGAATCGAACGTATGGCCCCTGCAAAAATTTCAGTGGTATAAGCTGCTGTATTGAGTGCAAACGCTAAAATGGTGCAATTAAGCCCCTCTCTAAAAAACTCATCGAGCCGTTCATGGGCATGCACAAATTCAAGGCTATAAATTCCGGTATAAATAATCAGTAGCTGCACATATAAGGGGGTACCACGGAAAATATAAGTAAAAAACCAAACAGGTCCACGTACAAAAGCATGCTCAGAAACTCGAGCAATTGACAAAGGCACAGCCAGAACAAAACCAATCGCAATCGATAAGACCAGTAGCCACGCGGTCATGGCGACCCCAGTCATTTGAAAACCATCGGTCCACAGATAGGACTGCCAGTATTGTTGAATAATTTCAATCATAGTTGTCCCTTTTTCACACCAGCAGAATAACGACGTTCCAGCCACATGAGAATCAAATTCGAAAGGGTGGTGATGGCCAGATAAATGACGGCTGCAACAATACTGAAATAGAACACTTGCATGCTGCTTCGACCTGCATCTTGGGTAATTTTGACGATGTCGGTCAAACCAATTAAGGACACCAAGGCAGTGGCTTTAATCAGGACTTGCCAGTTATTGCCAATCCCCGGTAAGGCAAAGCGCATCATTTGTGGAAAGAGGACACGCCTGAAGACTTGAAATGGGGTCATGCCATAGGCATATGCAGCTTCAAGTTGACCTTTGGGGACGGCTTGAAATGCGCCACGGAAGGTTTCCGTAAAATAGGCCCCATAAATAAAGGCTAAAGTAATCACCCCTGCCACAAAGGGATTGATGTCAATTTGCTCCATATGGATCGATTCGGTAATCGAGTTCAATCCAAGTTGCAGGCTATAGAACAACAACAACATGATTACCAGATCAGGAACACTACGAATGAGCGTGGTATAGAGGGTTGCAACATGACGTAAGATTTGAATACGAGAGAGTTTGGCACTTGCCCCAAACAATCCAATAATGATCGAAAGTACCAGTGATAACAAAGCAAGCTGTATGGTCATCCAAGTGCCACTGAGTAATACGGGACCATAGCCAGACAGAAACATACTCAGTTTCTCCGAGTAAAAATATAAAATTTTATAAATCAGCAATATATATAGGGTGTCGGTATTTAATCGACACCCTATAAATTAATAAATGCTGAAGGAGAAGTATTTTTTCTCGAGTTTCTTATAGGTGCCGTCGGCAATAATTTCAGCTAATGCTTTATCAATATTCTTTTTCAGATCGACATCTTCTTTACGTAAGCCGATTGCAGCGCCTACACCGAGTGTTTTGGCATCGACAACATTATTGCCCGCAAAAGCAAAGCCTTTACCTTTCGCCGATTTCAGGAACCCTGCATCGACCATAATCGCATCTTGTAATGTTGCATCTAGACGCCCAGAAACCATGTCTTGGTAAAGCACATCTTGGTTTGGATAAGGAACCACATTCACACCCTTAGGTGCCCAATAGGCTTTTGCATAGCCTTCTTGAATCGTACCTTGTTGTACACCCACACGTTTTCCTTTTAAAGATGCTGGTGTAGGGAGCAAAGGAGAACCTTTCTTTGCGACCATGCGGGTAGGCGTGTTGTAAATTTTATTACTAAATGCGATTTGTTTTGCGCGATCCGTAGTGACCGTCATTGAAGACAGGATACCGTCGAATTTCTTCGCTTTGAGTGCAGGAATCATCCCATCAAAGGAGTTTTCTACCCAGACACATTTAGCTTTTAATTTGGCACAAATGGCATTGCCCAAGTCGATGTCAAAACCGACCAGCTTATTGTCTGGTGTTTTATATTCAAAAGGTGCATACGCAGATTCTGTGCCAAAACGAATGGTTTTCCATTCTTTTGCTTGGACAGTACTGCTTAGTGCTACGGCTACGAATGTAGTGGAAAGTAGTAATTTTTTTTGCCAGTTTTTCATTTTAAATATAGCCATCCGTAAAAAATCAAATCTAAGAAATAAGACGAAGATAGAACTTACCCTACTGAGTACTTTTGAATAAAAGCAATATCTATACCAAGCTTTCGGCTCTTAGGAGATCGATGGATCTTGTCGCCATGAGAGATGAGGAAATAAGGGTATTTTTTCGGTTGGAATAATTTTTATCTGAGAACGTCCTGTTCATATGTTTTTATCATATGAAAAAATGAAGGTGAGACATAGTTGAAATATACCTGAAGTCTTGTGCGCTATGGCGTACAGAATTGATGATTTTTTAACAGTGGATCAATGTCTTACAAGACTATTTTTCAGTGCTGAATAGCTTATAAGTAAGCTGAAGTACTGTAATAGCTATGGAGCTGAAAACAAAAAAACCGAACGTTTAAGCTCGGCTTTTTGAATGACGCAACTTAAAGGAGTGGTATTAGCTTAGAGGAAGAAGCTCATCTTTTAAGTTCAGCATTTGCTGCATTTGGGCGCGAATTTTTCGCTCAGTTTTTCGTACATTATGTGCATTAATTCTTTTGCTCATAGCCCGGATTGGAATAAATAATTTCTCACCCATACCATCGACCAAGACAAATTCGGGCTTATTATTTCGCTGCTCTGTATACATAATTCCTGCGATGTTTACCTCACCGAAGATAATGTGTAAGTCGCAGCAAAGCTGAAAAAAGTCATCTAGAGCTTTGGCGTGTTTTTCCTCAAATTGATGTGATTTGCATAACTCAAATAAAGTCATACCTTCACCACTTGGGCAGACAATTTTTTCAGTCACAAAACCCAAGCCTACAGAAGTTTTCACAAAACCATAAGGCATTTCGACAGGAAAGCTAAAGATATTATTTTTATAATGATTTTTACATAGCTGTAGATATTGCAATAATTCACGGCGGAATTGGCGATAAACGCCTTGCGACATTCTACGTTTAAGTTTGCCATGTCCTTTCCAGCCACCATCTTCATCCACTCGATTTGGATTCATGACTTTGATGATTTTGTTTTCATCCTCAGGATGCTGAAACACCATTTTTGAACAGCCTTGTCCGATACATTGCAGTTCATCTAATTGATAAATCATACGGCCTTCTATCAGGAGATATACAAGAAAAGCATCATTAGAAATGTGACATTTCATGTGATTGAAATGACTATTTTACAAAAAAATAAATAAAATTTCATGAAACTTTAATATTTATGTTGTAGAGGGGGGATTAAAAAAGAACTTATAGGCTTGTATTGCAGTTATAACAAGGCATTGATCTAAAATGTGAAACATAAAAAAACCGAGCGATTAAGCTCGGTTTTTGAATCTGTAACAGATTAGATATCAGAAAGGTCGATACCTAAACGTGCAGCAACTTCTTCATAAGCTTCAACCACACCGCCTAAACCTTGGCGGAAACGGTCTTTGTCGAGCTTTTTCTTGGTTTCTTTGTCCCATAGACGACAACCGTCTGGAGAGAACTCATCACCAAGAACAATTCGGTCGTGGAATACACCAAACTCAAGTTTGAAGTCCACAAGTAGCATGCCACCTTGGTCAAATAAGTTTTTAAGCACTTCGTTTACTTGGTAAGTGAGGACTTTCATTTGCTCAAGTTGCTCAGCAGTTGCCCAACCTAAAGCAATCGCTTGAGACTCATTGACCATTGGGTCGCCAAGCGCATCATCTTTGAAGAATAATTCAAAAGTCGGCGGTGTTAATTCCTTGCCTTCTTCTACACCTAAGCGACGGCATAAAGAACCTGCTGCATAATTACGGATTACACATTCAACAGGGATCATGCTGAGTTTTTTCACTAGAACTTCAGTTGGAGAAAGAAGTTTTTCAAAGTGAGTCTCAATGCCAGCCGCAGCCAATTTATCCATGATAAAGGCGTTAAAACGGTTGTTCACCTTACCTTTACGATCTAGTTGTTCGATCTTTTCACCATTGAATGCCGAAGCATCATCACGAAAGACTAAAATCAGGTGGTCTGCACTGTCTGTTTCATAGACAGATTTCGCTTTACCAGTATAGAGCAAGGTTTGTTTTAACATGAGGGAACCTTTTTCAAAAAAAAATGCCTAGTACGACTAGGCTGGCCAATTTTGGTAAATCTGGGTTAACAATTCTGTGGCTTTTTCAGGCGCTGCAAAACTGTTATCGGCATTGAACACAGCAAGGTTGTTGCTGCTGCCGACCGCGGTCAGTCTTAACACATAGACCTGTTGATCGATTTTAATGGTTGCTTCATAACCATTTTTGCTTTGACCAACGATTTGATGGTTGAGGCTGCTAAGGGTGGCAAGCGTATATTGCCAAATTGTAGCAGAATTTCCCTCAATTTTGAGCAGCGGATTATTATTTCCGTCAATAATCAATTGAGGGTGACTCACAGCTGTATCAACTGTTTCCGTTGATTCGGCATTCGACATGACTTGAGCAGCTTGAGGGCGCGGCATTGCAAAACGGTTTCCGCGCTTATTTTCAAGTACAGGTGCGTGTTCAAGAGCGAGCGCTTCAACCGTTGGAGCTGGATACAACGGCGTTGCAGGTCGAACCATAGAGCCTTCAGGGTACTTAAGAGGTTCTAAGGTTGCTGTTTCTTTATAGTCCAAACTACCGTTATTGACTGCAAGGGAACTACAACCCGCTAAACTGACGACTGAAAGTGCGAGAGTAAGACCTAAACGTAATTGCATATTGATGTGCTCTTTATTTAATGACACCCGCCGTTGTGAGTGCTTCACGGAGCGGTGTGCGATATTGTTCTGCAAGTGGTGTTAATGGTAAACGAATACCCGTTTCGATTAACTCCATTTCATGAAGTGCCCATTTCACAGGAATTGGGTTTGATTCGCAAAATAGAATTTCGTGTAAATTTGCAACTTGGGTATTTAGGTTTTCTGCTTTTTCAGCTTCGCCTGCCAGTGCTGCCGCGCAAACATCGCTCATTTCTTTTGGGGCAACGTTCGCAGTCACAGAAATATTACCTTTTGCTCCCGACAGAATCAGTTGATAAGCCGTTGCATCATCACCTGAATAGACGGTCATCGCTTTGCCAGCAAGGCCTTCGAGCAGTGCTTGGCCACGAGGGACATCACCTGTGGCATCTTTAATGCCCACAATTTGAGGAATATCGGCCAAACGAATGACCGTTTCATTCGCCATATCGACACCTGTACGACCAGGTACGTTATACAGAATTTGAGGAAGATCAACAGCTTCAGCAATAGCTTTATAGTGCTGATATAAGCCTTCTTGAGTCGGTTTATTATAATAAGGGGTAACCAGAAGAGCAGCATCTGCACCGAGTTCTTTGGCTTCTTTCGTCAACTCGATGGCTTCACGCGTTGAATTCGCGCCAGTCCCCGCAATAATCGGGATGCGTTTGTTCGCGACACGAATGATTTCTTTAATCACTTGTGTATGCTCTTTCATGCTTAGAGTAGACGCTTCACCCGTTGTACCGACAGCAACAATGCTATTTGTGCCTTGTGCGATGTGCCACTCAACGAGCTTCTCTAGACCCTTCCAATCTACGCTGCCATCTTCAAACATAGGGGTGACGATTGCGACAATTGAGCCTTGGATGGTCTGTGCTTGCTGAGTCATTTTAAAAAAATATCCTATTTGTCCATCCAGTTAGGCCAGAAAAACATAAGATTGGATGGGTGCGTATTTTAATTTATAGCATTTTCAAAGCGCTGATGCATTGAATAATGCTTATGCAAATTATGAACGAACACAACATGAAGAACAATATGCTTTAGTCAAAGTGTATAAAAACTTTATCATTCGCTACAAAAATACAGCTTGTTCAAATGGTAGACAAAGAAATGCATCTTATTTTGCATCTGAAAAGAGCGTTTTGCATAACCTATGGCCATGGATTAACGCATTTAAAAAAAAAGAGACTCTTCATCTCAATCGAGCATTAGAAGCCGATCAAATTGAATATTGGGTTATAAACTTCTATAAACGTCAGGATTTTGCATGATTATACGAGTTCTCTAAGTATGTGTGACATCGTCCTTTTAACGTTATAGATTAATGCCTAGCATTTTGTTCTGTATTCTATTTTCGCTTCAATTTGCCGCAATATCCATTGCACTCAAGGCTGTGGTCATTTAATTTTGACCCGCGAGGATGAATACTGTTTTATAAATTAAGCTATGCTTGGCCTTCGAGCGCAGAACAAAAAGGACAGAGAAGAATGCAGAAGAATATGGCATTGATTGTGGTGGATGTACAAAATGGTTTTACGCCTGGTGGAAATTTGGCGGTAGCAGGATCAGATCAAATTATTCCTAAAATTAATCAGTTGGCTGATTATTTTGACACTATTATACTCACCCAAGATTGGCATCCCGAAAATCACATTTCTTTTGCAGACAATCACCCCGATCAACAAGCCTTTCAAACCATTGAATTGGACTATGGCACACAAGTACTCTGGCCACGTCACTGTGTACAAGGCACACAAGATGCTGAACTGCATCCTGATCTCGACCTTGCCAAAGCGCAGTTGATCATTCGTAAAGGATGTCATACTCACATTGATAGTTATTCTGCTTTTTTAGAAGCGGATCACAAAACCCAGACGGGACTCGCAGGCTATTTAAGAGAGCGTGGGATTGATACTGTGTTTATTGTTGGGATTGCAACTGACTTTTGTGTGGCATGGACGGCAATTGATGCCTGTAAACTCGGTTTTCAAACCTATGTGATTGCCGATGCCACCAAAGGCATTGATTTACATGGTTCTTTACAACATGCATGGCAAGAGATGCTGGCCCATGGTGTGAAACGTCTGTATTGCAAAGATATTGTGCAACAATATGCCGTGAACTGATGCGCTGAACCAATCGGCTCACCTCAATCACTAATATCGACATTATAAAAAACATGCAGTAGGGAAGGGTCATGGGCACTTTTTTAAAATTTACCGCTTGGATTCAAAAAACCTTTGCCCTGTGGGTGGTGTTATTTGCAGGCATTGCGCTCCTAAGCCCTGAAACTTTTGTCTGGATGAAGGCTTATATCACGTGGATGTTAGGGCTGATCATGTTTGGTATGGGCATGACCATGACACTGGAAGATTTTAAAGGGGTGATGCAAAGTCCTAAAGCGGTTGCAATTGGGGTAGCGGCTCAGTTTGTGGTGATGCCAAGCGTGGCTTATCTGCTGTGCTTATTATTTCGCTTGCCGACTGAAATTGCGATCGGGGTGATTTTGGTGGGTTGCTGCCCGGGTGGCACAGCATCTAATGTGATTACTTATATGGCGAAAGGCAATACGGCTTTGTCTGTCGCATGTACCACGGTATCGACCTTATTGGCGCCTGTGTTGACTCCCGCGATTTTCTATCTGTTGGCCAGCCAATGGATTGAAATTAATGCATGGTCGATGCTGAGTTCAATTTTGCAGGTGGTGCTGTTCCCGATTATTTTAGGGCTGGTGGTACGTGCCGTGCTGAAACACAAAGTTGAAAGCTATATTTCGGTGATGCCCTTAATTTCTGTAGTGGCGATTGTGCTGATTGTGGCGGCGATTATTGGCGGCTCAAAAGCACAAATTTTAGAATCAGGCTTATTGATTTTAGCTGTGGTGGCATTACATAACGCGATTGGTTATTTACTTGGCTTTGCAGCAGCACGGATGTTTCACTTGCCACATGCCGACTGTAAAGCGGTTTCGATTGAGGTCGGTATGCAAAACTCAGGACTAGGCGTGGCTTTGGCTGCCGTGCATTTTGCTGCTTCGCCAATTACGGCGGTACCCAGTGCGATCTTTAGTTTGTGGCATAACATTTCAGGGCCAATTTTAGCCAGTTATTGGGCCGCCAAAGCAGACGCCACAGCCAAGGAAAAAAGTGAAAAGGAACATATGTCGGTTTGAATACTGTACGCTGTTGCAGCTTTAAGCATAAAGTCAGGATGAATTTTCTATTTGGCATGAGGTTGTAACTAAACTGTCATAAAGACTACCTAACATCCCTGCCAAACACTTCATAACAGACTGTTGCAAACAGCATTGAGAGGGTATGGATAATTTTCAGCATTCATCGGCGACGTATTTTAACCGAGAGTTATCGTTATTTGAGTTTCATCAGCGGGTTTTAGCACAAGCATTAGATCCGAGTTTGCCAGTGCTGGAGCGTTTAACTTTTTTAATTATTTTTTCACGTAATTTAGATGAGTTTTTTGAAATTCGTATTGCGGGCTTGATGAAACAACGCGATATGAATGTGATAGCACGGACCCCTGATGCTGTTCCCACTGAAGTGATATTAGAAGACCTGTCCCAATCCATTCATCGTGCCGTCAAAAAACAGTTTGAAGTTTTAAATCATTCGATTTTGCCTGAGTTACAAGCGCAAGGTATTCAGTTCATCCAGTTCCAAGATATTTTAGAAAAACATAAAGCGTGGATTGCAGAATATTTTGCCAAAGAAATTCAACCCGTTTTGACCCCCATCAGCTTAGATCCGTCACACCCTTTTCCTCGCCTCGTGAATAAAAGTCTGAATTTCATTGTGAGTTTACAAGGTAAAGATGCTTTTGGACGAAGTATTGAGATGGCGATTGTCCCTGCACCGCGCTCATTACCGCGTTTAATTCAGATGCCGAAAAACGTGGCAGGCAATATCGACACGCAGATTTTTTTAACCGCAATGATTCAGCAGCACATCAGCGATCTGTTTCCGGGGATGAAAGCCACGGGCTGTTATGCTTTTCGTGTGACGCGTAATGCAGATCTGATATTATCGGAAGATGTTGATGATTTGGCGGTGGCACTTAAAGATGAGCTGTCTTCACGCCGTTTTGGTCGCGCGGTGCGTTTAGAAATCGAAGATGACTGCCCCGAAGCGGTGATTGATTATTTGCTCAAGGAGTTTGATTTAACTGAGCAGGAGCTTTATCGCATTGATGGGCCAATCAATCTTTCACGCCTCAGCACCAGTTGTGACCGACCTGAATTAAAGCATCCAGTTTTTATCCCAGTCATTCCCAAAGTTTTGCGTAAACAAAAAAGTACCTTTGATACCTTAAAAGCACAGGATGTGTTGTTGCATCATCCTTTTGATTCTTTTCAGCCTGTGATTGGTTTATTAAAAGAAGCAGCGAAAGACCCAAATGTGCTGGCAATTAAACAAACGCTCTACCGCAGTGGACCTGACTCGGAAATTGTACAGGTCTTGGCAGAAGCAGCACGAAATGGCAAGGAAGTCACAGCCGTGATTGAGTTGCGTGCGCGTTTTGATGAAGAGTCGAACATTACCGTGGCCAATATTTTGCAAGAAGCTGGAGCGGTGGTGGTGTATGGCATTGTTGGTTATAAAACCCATGCCAAAATGATTTTGATCGTACGCCGTGAAAATGCTCAGTTGGTCCGTTATGCCCATCTGGGCACAGGCAATTATCATGCGGGTAATGCGCGTATGTATACCGACTATGGGTTGATGACCACACAACCTGATATTTGTGAAGATGTACACCGTATGTTCCAAGAACTGACGGGGATGGGCAAAATGGCCAAGTTGAAGGCGTTGTTACATGCGCCTTTTACGTTACACAGTGAACTGTTAAAACTGATTGAGCAAGAAATTCAGTTTGCGCAAGCCGGTCAAAAGGCGCGTATCATCATTAAAGTCAATGCTTTAACGGAACCTCAGTTAATTGCCGCACTGTATCGTGCGTCACAAGCGGGGGTACAGGTCGATCTGATTATCCGTTCGATCTGTTGTTTGATTCCACAGGTCCAAGGCATGTCTGAGAATATTCGTGTGCGTTCGATTGTGGGCCGTTTTCTTGAACATACCCGTGTGTATTGTTTTGAGCATGGCGGTGAGAAAAAGCTGTACTGTGCCAGCGCAGACTGGATGGGACGTAATTTATTTTCGCGTGTTGAAACCTGCTTTCCAATATTAGATCGCGTTTTGAAAAAGCAGATTTATAAAGACGGATTAATCAGTTACTTAAATGATTGTTTGAATGCTTGGGAGCTACAAGCCGATGGTCATTGGCTTAAAGTGGCCTGTACCGATCCAGAGCAAAGGTATAGTGCGCAGCAACATTTGATTGCGCAGAAGCAACTTAAAATTTAACAATTGCCATAAAAAAGCCTGACATATGTCAGGCTTTTTTATGGTTGGACATCATTAAGAGGCTTTAGATTGTTTTGCTTTTAAAATTTCCGTTCTTAAGCTTTGTGCCAACTCTGCAGACTCCGCACCCATGCCATTGACCATAAAGGCATGGCGGGTCAAGACATTGGTTGGATTAGGTAAATTCACCAGTTGGTAACTTTCAGAAATGTCTTTCAATAATTCGTTGCTTAAATGTATGGCACTTTCTTTGGCAGACAACTGTTGGACCAAACGCTCAGCAGCTTGATTTGCAGACAGCTGCATCGCATCGACTGAGGTTGAAATGCCACAGCGCGTTTGCAAAACAAAGCGCTTTTCTTCGCGGTAACGTTTATATAAAACCTCAGATAGCAGTTGGAACACACTACTGATCATCATTAAACACGGCACTGCATTCGGCGTGTCTGTCGACATGCTGAGGGTGGCACCATGTTCATTAAAGGATTGAACTGTAGTGATGTCCGTGCTGTTGAGTTTGTAGTGTTTTAGACAAAGTTCTGTGCTTTTATTGAGGAAAATTTGACACAAATTAAAGTATGGAATAGACACGGTTGTATTCACCGAGTCCATCAACTGTTTCGGGTCATAAAATTGAATATTGAGCGCAACCGAATGATTATCCACGATCACAGGTTTCTGTTCTTTGGGCTTCGCACTGGTTTTGATTTGTTGTTGTGCTTGGGCAATCGCGACCGCCGTATGGTGTTTTTCCTGTTCAAGCGTTTGGGTTAAAACTTGAATTTCATGTTTTAAGCGGGATTCGTTATTGATCCGTGCCAAATATTCGGTACGGCTTGGGCGCGCAATGGCGCGATAAGCCAACCACAGTAAACCATGAATCGCTAAGGACAATAAAATCGCTAACCACTGAGTACGTAAAATCTCACCCATACTTGGTTTAATGAGCGTGATTTCAATGCTACCTACTTTCTTTTCATTTTGCAGCGCATCACGGACAAATACTTCACCATCACGTGTTCGAACTTGGCCACCTGTGGCCAAGACTTGATTGTTGGCATCCAAAATACGAATGGAAGCTACGCTTGGGTTGGTCGCATAGCGATCCACCAAAAGCGCAAGGGAAACCGTGTTGGCAGGCTCCAGCTCTGCAAGACTGTCTGTGACCAATTGAGAGGTCATCAGTTGGCCTTGGTTGGCACGGTTTTCATTCAGTTGATGAGTCGTTGCCAATACCAATAAAAAGGTATGTAAAGCAAAACTTACAATTAATAGGCTAGCAAATAGCCCTTGTCTAGGCGCATTCAACGTAAACTTCCAAAGAAAATATATTCAATTTCGATTATGATTCTAACAATAGTCGTAGCTCAGACCCGAGTCAATTCATGCGAGAAATCATTCTTATTTCATTTTTAGGACCAGACCAGCCGAATCAGTTCACTCGATTAATGCAGGTATTGTCCACTCATTCATTACAAATTTTAGATGTCGGACAAGCAGTTATTCATAACCAATTGACCTTAGGTATTGTTATTTCTTCAGATGACCAAACTGCAACAGCTTTGGCCATGAAGGAAATTCTAATTTTAGCACATGATATTGGTTTAACTGTACGTTTTAAACCAATCACTACAACTGAATATGACCAGTGGGTGAGTGAAGGTGGACGGACGCGTTATATCGTCACGGCTTTGGCGCCAGAGCTTGAAGCGTCTCACTTACAAGCAGTTACAAATATTGTGTCCAACCAAGGTTTCAACATCGAAACCGTGACCCGTCTGTCTGGTCGTCCAGTCTTAAATGGCGAAGTCGATGGGCCGAAACGCGCCTGTGTTCAATTCGGTTTAAGTGGTCAAATGCTGGATGCCGCAGCCATGCGTGCAGCTTGTTTACGTTTGTCACATGAACTAAATGTCGATGTAGCGGTACAAGAAGACAATGCCTACCGTCGTAACCGCCGTTTGGTGTGTTTTGACATGGACTCGACTTTAATCGAGCAAGAAGTGATTGATGAGTTGGCGATTGAAGCGGGTGTCGGCGCACAAGTCGCTGAAATCACCGAACGTGCAATGCAGGGTGAGCTAGATTTCCAGCAAAGCTTCCGTGCACGTGTCGCACTGCTCAAAGGGATGGATGCCTCTGTCCTACCTAAAATTGCAGAACGTCTGACCGTTACAGAAGGTGCTGAACGCTTAATTTCGACTTTAAAAGCGTTGGGCTACCGCACGGCTATCTTATCGGGTGGTTTTCAGTACTTTGCAGAGTATCTACAAGCCAAACTTGGTATTGATGAAGTCCATGCCAATGTCTTAGACGTTGAAAATGGGTTGGTGACG
This sequence comes from Acinetobacter sp. PC34, assembly GCF_051789135.1. Lineage (NCBI taxonomy): Bacteria > Pseudomonadati > Pseudomonadota > Gammaproteobacteria > Moraxellales > Moraxellaceae > Acinetobacter > Acinetobacter sp. PC34. The sequence continues at coordinate 89,156 of NZ_CP196664.1, forward strand.
GGCGAAGTTAAAGGTCACATTGTCGATGGTGCGCGTAAGGCATTATTATTACGTGAGTTAGCCGATAAGATGGGCATTTCTCTTGAGCAGGCGATTGCAGTAGGAGATGGTGCGAACGATTTACCGATGTTGTCGATTGCTGGCCTAGGTGTAGCTTTCCGTGCGAAACCGCTGGTGAGACAAAACGCTAATCAAGCCATTTCAAGTGTCGGCTTAGATGGGGTGTTGTATTTATTGGGTGTGCACGATAAAGACTTAAATCGTGCTTAAAGCATCTCTGTGTTATTAAAAACGCAGCCTTTGAGCTGCGTTTTTTTGTTGCAAATTTAAGCGAAAAATGATGAGCGGTCAGTGAAAAATGTCGATAAAAACAACGATCAATAGAATTGGAAAAAATATTTTTAAGCGCTGAAAATACGGGTTTTATTTTGTAATGACACGCCAAGACTGAGCGCGTCTTTGTTTTGGAAAAGTTCAAATCTAAAAAAATGTAATGACAATATAATATGGCGACAAGGTATGTCGCATTATAAAAATACAAGCCTTTTTTTCTTTTCAAAACTGCTCATAATGCATGCATAGAGTTTGAAAGCTACACAATCCATTAATTTTAAACGGTATCGGGGATGAGTTCAGCACAGTGTATCAGTCGCCTGAATTTATCTTAGACGGAGGTTTTTATGGTAACAGCGAATTTAGCAACCATCGTTGGCTTAAGTTTAGTCGCCGCTGCGTTAATTGCTGTTTTCTTTTCGCCTTATCGTCGCTGGTTGAGTTTTATGGTGGCGGGTATGGTGTTTTGGGGAATCTTGGAAGTCATTCGCCTAGGTGTGCAAGCAGTGTTTGAAATGCCGATCACTTATAGCTACTTAACTGCTTTAACTTCAGCGATGCTTATTGTGACGATGTTGCTTCTACGTGAAGACCGTCGCGCAGAACGTGCTCTGGCGCAGCGCCGTTGTATTGAACATACACCTGTATATGAAGATGACCAACAGCAGTGTTCTAGCCGCTAAGTCATAACCTCATACCGTAAAAGAAGATGCCTAGAGCATCTTTTTTACGTTCTTACATGATTGTTATACAAAGCCTAGCGGTAAAAATGGCAACTTGTGGTAGCATTGAAAACAGTCAATTTATCAACAATTACAATAGGCTTTCATGTCATGAAACTATCTTCAATTCCTGTGGTTAAACTTCCATTGGTTGATGTCAGCACGGATCCGCTGGATTTAATGGTTACTGGTTTGGCACTTCGTATGAAACAGCTGGCGCGTACCAGTCCAAAATTTATTGAATTAGTTCATGAACGTCAGTTCCGTATTCAAATTGGTACGGATCTGGGTATGGCGCGTCAAATTATTGTGAACAATGGTCAGATTGATACCGTTTCAGGTGATGCCGAAAAAGCCGATTTTATTTTACAGTTTGCGGACAGTGAGCAGGGTGTGAAAACTTTAATCAAAGGTGACCCAACCGCATTTATGACGGGCATGCAAAACGGCAGCATTAAAATGGAAGGTGATTTTGGTCTCTTGGTTTGGTTTAACCAAGTTGCAAAATTGGTTCCACCCAAGCTACCAAAGCCTGTGAAAGCAAAAATTAAAGCCGCTCGCGCATTTTTAAAAGAAAAAACAGGTAAGTAAAAAGATTTTTTAAACGTCTCGATTTCGTCTCCTTTATAAAAGGCAGATTGAGAGTGATGAAATCGAAAAGCCCTCTATCGAGGGCTTTTTTATGCATGGTGTTTTTATTCGACTTCTAAATTGAAAGTCACGGGTCCATCATTGACCAAATGTACTTTCATGTCGGCAGCAAAAATACCGGTTTGCACATGCTCAAACTGGGTCTTGGCATATTCAACCAGTTGTTCGTATAAGGCTTGGGCATCATTTGGTGACATGGCTGGTCCAAAGTCAGGGCGTAAACCTTTTTGGGTGTGCGCCATTAAGGTGAATTGAGAAACTAGAAGAATCCCACCACCGGCTTGGCTGACATTCCAGCCCATTTTGCCTTGTTCGTCGTCAAAAAAACGATACTTTAAAATTTTATCGATCATTTTTTTGCCTTTGTCTAAAGTGTCTTCTTTCCCAAGACCTAAGAAAACCAAGATACCGTGTTGAATTTCGCCTGTGGTTTCACCATCGACCACCACTTTGGCTTCGAGAACGCGTTGTAATAAGGCCCGCATGACTGATTCTATCTACTATTTGATTGTGCAGACTGAAATTGTAGCAAACCAAGTGCCGCACAGGAGAGATATCGATTGAAAAAACAAGGCAATTGCGTTGATATTCATTGCAAGGTTTAAGGAAAAGAGCATAAGCTAAGAGCGATAACAGCAAAGACAGCAACAGTTGGATTCTGAATCAAGAGAAACAAGGATCTATCGAGTAATTGGTCGAATAGCAAGACCGAATTACCAAAACATGGCTATGCAGTTTAAAAAAATGTGCTTTAATGCAATAAGTTGCTAAAAACCGAAAATGATATGTCTGCCATCATCCAATCCTTATTAGATACTGATCTGTACAAATTTACGATGCTACAGGTGGTCCTGCATAAGTTTCCCCAAGCGCATAGTGTGTACCAGTTCCGTTGTCGCAATTTGGATGACACGGTCTATCCTTTGGTCGACATTCTTGATGATTTAAATCACCAATTAGATTTGCTCTGCCAATTACGTTTTCAAGACGATGAGCTGCAATACCTGCGTGGTTTGCGCTTTATCAAAAGTGATTTTGTCGATTATTTAGAGTTGTTTCAGCTCAAACGCCGTTTTATTGTGGCCAGTATCGATCACCAAGGCCGTTTAGACATTCGAATTGAAGGGCCGATGGTTCAAGCCATGATGTTTGAAATCTTTGTGCTTGCCATCGTCAACGAGTTGTATTTCAGCCGTATTCGAACTGATGAGGTGATGGCTGAAGGTGAACGTCGACTACAGGCTAAAGTGGCCTTATTAAAACACTATGAAACATCGCAAACGCCAAATGATCCCCCATTTTTAGTTTCTGATTTTGGTACACGGCGTCGCTATAGTTTGGCGTGGCAAAAACATGTGATTGAAGTGTTTAATCAAGCTGCACCGCATATTTTCCGTGGCACCAGCAATGTCTTAATTGCAAAGCAATTGGGTCTGACCCCGATTGGGACCATGGCACATGAATTCCTACAAGCATTCCAAGCGTTGGATGTACGTTTACGTAATTTCCAAAAATCAGCACTGGAAACCTGGGTACAAGAGTACCGTGGTGATTTAGGTATTGCTTTGACGGATGTGGTGGGGATGGATGCATTCCTGCGTGATTTTGACTTGTACTTTGCCAAATTGTTCGATGGCTTACGCCATGACAGTGGCGACCCGTATGAATGGGGCGATAAAGCCTATGCTCACTATAAAAAGTTGAAAATTGACAGTAAAACCAAAATGCTAACGTTTAGTGATGGACTCAATTTAGAGAAAGCATGGGATCTGCACAACTATTTCAAAGACCGTTTCCAAGTCAGTTTCGGAATTGGTACCAATTTGACCAATGATATGGGACAAACACCATTAAATATTGTGCTCAAACTGGTCGAATGTAATGGCCAGTCGGTTGCGAAAATCTCAGACAGTCCGGGTAAAACCATGACCGATAACGATACCTTTTTGGCGTATTTACGTCAGGTTTTTGAGATTGCTGAAGCAGAAACCAATTAATCCAGAATATATACCATGCCAGAATCCATTCTGGCATTGTTGTATTCAAAAACTGGCGAATAGTGATATCTATAATTCTGCTAAAAGAATGCAAAAAATCAGAATAATTGTAAAAATGAGTTGTGCTAAGATCAAAGCATGATCTGAAAACATACGAAATAATATGACACATTCTGCCTTTGATTTTGGCTTGTTGATAGACACAGAGCAGTTGATTCCGCATTTAGGGAATGACAAATTACGCATCGTCGATTTAAGCCGTGCTTCAGTCTATGACCAATTGCATATTCCACATGCTTTGCATTTAAAGCCGAAATTTTTGGTGCGCCAAGATGAACAAGCTACGGGATTACTTCCCGATGTAGAAGGTTTACAGGAACTGATTCGTTATCTGAATATTTCACCCGAGCATCATGTGGTGGTTTACGATGATGAAGGTGGCGCTTGGGCGGGGCGTTTGATTTGGAATTTACACTGCTTAGGTTTTGAAAATACCAGTCTGCTGAATGGTGGAATTCATGCATGGCTTGCAGCAGGACTTCCAACCACTTCTGAAGTGGAACAGTTTGAACCTGTCAGTGCTTTAGTACAGGTCGATCAAGCCAAAATACAGCAGTATCGAATTGAATATGCTGAGTTATTAGAGAAAGTTCAAAGCAGCCAAGTCCAACTCTGGGACTGCCGCACAGAAGACGAATATACCGGCCTGCGTCTTGCAGCGCGACGCGGCGGTCACATTCCAAATGCACTACATTTTGAATGGAGTACTGCCCTTAACCGTGAAAATCATTTAAGATTGCACCCTTTAGAACGCACGCAGCAACGCTTAGAACAATTGGGTTTTAACTTAAATGAACCTGTGGTGGTGTACTGTCAGTCACATCACCGTTCAGGACTGGCTTATATTTTAGGTCGTTTATTGGGTTGGAATATTCAGGCGTATGACGGTGCGTGGAGTGAATGGGGCAACCGCCTCGACAGTCCTATCATTACCGGAGAGATGCCGTCTTGAGCCTCACATCACGCTTAAAAAAACAAATTTTCATTCAAGCTCAACGTGTTGTACCCCAACATCAGTTATCACGTGTCGTGGGCAGAGTCGCAGCCAGCGAAAATCCGATTGTGAAAAATGCGGTCATCACTGCGTTTAAAGCGCAGTATGGCATTGATATGTCGATTGCTGAGCAGAGCAATGCACTGAAGTTTAAGTCCTTTAATGAATTCTTTACCCGTGCATTAAAAGAGGGTGTACGTGATATTGATACCGATGCGACCAGTATTGTATCGCCTGCGGATGGTGCGATTTCACAGTTGGGTCCAATTGTGGAAGGTGATATTTTCCAAGCCAAAGGGCAAAAATTCACCGTTGATAACTTAATTGCAGATCCGCAGTTGGCTGAACCGTTTAAAAATGGTCAGTTTGCAACGGTGTATTTATCGCCTAAAGATTATCACCGTGTGCATATGCCATTTGCAGGCACATTGACGGAAACCTTATATGTGCCGGGTGAATTGTTCTCTGTCAATCAAACCACTGCTGAAAACATTCCAGGCTTGTTTGCCCGAAATGAACGTATGGTCTGTTTATTTGATACAGAAATCGGCCGTATGGCCGTAGTTCTCGTTGGCGCCATGATTGTGGCGGGGATTGAAACTGTTGCAACAGGAAAAGTGAAGCCTACTGGCCGTTTAGAATTAAATCAGCATAATTTATTCTTGGACAAAGGAGCTGAACTGGGTCGCTTTTACTTAGGCTCAACCGCTGTGGTACTGTTTGAAAAAGACAAAATGACGTGGGATGCAGCCTTTAAAGCCAACTCGACTGTGGTGATGGGTGAAGTGATGGGACATACAGTTTAATCGTTTCAGCTCTCGGTCACCGTCCTTGTTAAAGGGACGGTGAGAGACAAAAAAGCACCGATATCGGTGCTTTTTTCATGCTTTTGAAGAAAGGTTTATTCAGGATTATAGGTGCGTTCTTTGGGGAAAATCACTTTAAAAATAGAGCCTTGATTTTCTTTGGATTCAATTTCTAAATGTGCTTGGTGCTGCATTAATACGTGTTTCACAATTGCGAGTCCTAAGCCTGTGCCACCCGTTTGTCGACTGCGCGCGCTGTCAACACGGTAGAAGCGTTCGGTTAAACGGGGCAGGTGCTTAGGATCAATGCCTATACCAGTATCTTCCACAGTAAAATAAGCCTGTTCACCATTGTCATGCCAACCCATGGTCACCGTTCCACCTTTCGGCGTGTATTTGATGGCATTGGTAATCAGATTACTAAAAGCGCTGGCTAACTCCATATCTGAACCGATTAAGTCGCAGTGACTGTCGATATCGAGATTGAGCGTATGCCCATAATCAATATTATAGGCATGCGCATCGTCATAAAGTTGGTTCATTAAGCTAGGCATATCAATGATTTGATTTTTAGCAATTTGCTTGTCATTTTCTAGGCGTGACAGTAATAGCAAATCATTCACCAAGGCATTCATGCGTTTGGCCTGTGCCTGCATTTGGTCAAAGGCCCGCTTCCAACGTGGGTTGAGATCTTCTTGGTCTGTAAAGGTTTCAATATAACCACTGAGTACTGTGAGCGGTGTGCGTAGTTCATGTGAAATGTTATCGACAAAGTCTTTACGCATTTGTTCGAGATTATGCATACGGGTCACGTCATAGGCGACTAGTAAGCGACTTTCACCCCCAAATCGGGTCATTTTGACTTGAACATAATGTTCATCAAAACTGGATGACTTCATTTTTAAGCCATCTGGTGCCGCATCAATATTATTGTAATAATCCACAAAACTCGGTTGGCGTAATAAAGTCAAAATATTACGGCCACGGTCATTTTGTTCGATGCCTAATAATCGTTCTGCGGCAGGGTTCCACCATTCAATTTGTTGCATGTCATCGATCAGCACCACGGCTTCTTGCAAAGCGACCAATGATGACTGTGCCCGATCAATCAACCCGACCATTTCCGCTTGTACAATCCGTTCTTGGCGCTGTGCACGATAAACATTGAACAATAATGCCCCCCAAATGCCCCCAAGGTTGGGTGGAACTTCGTAGGGACGATTGGAAATCCAGTCATTGACCAAATACAAAGAGCGCATTTGCAGAATGAAAAAAACGGCAAAGGCAAAGGAGATACACGTCCAAAAATAACCAACGCCAAAACCAATCAAGCTTGCAATCAGCAAGAAAAAGGCAAGGAGACGTAAGTCCTGTTTGGCAAAGCCCCATAAACTGCTGTATCGCGTTTTTTTATGCTCGCGCGCAAGTTCAGGGACCGGGTAGGGTTCATACATAAAACAAAATTAACCTAGGGCGATATCCGCACGTGTAGAGAATCGATAGCCTGTACCGCGAACTGTTTGCACAAAGCGATCTGCCGCATAAGGCTCAAGCACTTTACGTAAACGGCGAATATGCACGTCGATGGTACGGTCTTCAATATACACGTTTCCACCCCAGACTTGGTCAAGAAGTTGTGCACGGGTGTAGGCACGCTCAGGATGAGTCATGAAGAAGGCCAGTAAACGATACTCGGTTGGTCCCATGTCGAGGAAATTATTGCCAAAGCTGACCCGTTGGCTGACAGGGTCTAAGATTAAGCCATTGGCATCAATCGATTTTTCACCGCTGAGCGCATTAGCGCGGCGTAAAACGGCTTTAATGCGTGAAACCAATTCACGGGTCGAAAACGGTTTAGTCATGTAGTCATCTGCACCAGCGTCCAGACCTTGTACTTTATGGTCTTCTTCACCACGTGCCGTGAGCATAATGACTGGAATTTCAGAGAGATTTTCATCGCGCTTGAGACGGCGACATAAGTCTACGCCACTGACGCCACCAGGCATCATCCAGTCGAGCAAGATCAAAGCAGGGCGCTGATCCACAATCATTTGGTGGGCTTGTTTTGCATCTTCTGCTTGTAAGCATTGAAAGCCTGCCATATCCAACGAGGTGTGAATCATTTCTCGAATGGGAAGTTCATCATCGACGATTAAAATGTAGTCATCTTTCACAACGCAATATCCTATTGTAGGTAACGGCAGGCCGTTTTAATTTTATGACAGGCTTATTACAAAGATTAATTATGACAGTATCATTGCAAAAAACAGACGATTGATGAAATTTGCAAAAAAATGTGACAAAAAATCGTCATATTGGGATTCAAAATTAATGGAAGTTTAATCTAAATTGCATTCGGAAATGCCGATTGCATCCAAATGAAAAGTCTTAGACATCCAATTTTGCCCGTGTATTCGGGTCTGAAAAGGTTTCTAGGAGTGAAATAAACACAATACGGCTGGAGGATAAAACTTCTTCAAAGGATTGTTTAAACCCACTAACCACCCAACGGATCGCAATTTGTGTGACATAGCCATTGAGACCTGTGGCGACCAGCGAAATTTCTCGTTCGGACCGGTTAATTTGCGGCATCATTAGCATCACAAAGGCCTGAATCATTCGGTCAAAACGGGTCATGGTTTCATGAATGGTGGCTTGGTTATGTAATTCTTGGACCAACATTGCATCGATATAAATAATACGCGCCATGCGGGGATTATCTTTTAAGGTGGTGAGCAGGGCACGCAGTCCAGCATCAATCATTTTGTGTGGATCTGAAGAGGCTTGCATAATGGCTTGCATGACATTGTGCTGTAACTCATCAATCAGCTTTAAAAAAATGGTTTGAAACAGTTGCTCACTTTTTTTAAACGATTCATAAAAATAACGTTCAGTAAGTTTGGCTTCATTACAAATATCTTTCACCGTCACGGCAAAAAAGCCGTGAGTGCCGTAGGCTTCAATTCCTGCTTCAATGAGTTTTTCACGACGCAGCTGTTTACGTTCAGAAAGCGATAAGCCTTTGAATTGTCTTTCTTTAATTTTATTGTTGTCGCTGTTTTTTTGTACTGGTTCAGATGCCGTCATCAGATTTCATCGCCCTATTTTAAAGCCAAGGTTTTGTATAGTTTAGCAATAAACCATGACTCTACCTATGCGTAGGCTTTAATCACTATCTGGTTTTCATGGACTTGACACTTTTGGCTATTAAATTTATGACAATTGATATTGTCAATTATAAAAAAAGTATCTACAGTCGATGTACAAAGATAAAGGACAACCACAATCTCATGAAGAATTTTAAAAATAAAGTTGCAGCCATTACAGGCGCTGGGTCGGGTATTGGCCAACAATTGGCACTTTTATTGGCCAAGGCGGGCTGTCATGTGTCATTGAGTGATGTCAATGAGCAAGGTTTAGCGAAAACAGTTGAACTGCTACAAGGCAGCAATGTACGCGTCACCACGAAAAAATTAGACGTCTCAGACCGTTTAGCGATGCAAGCGTGGGCTGAAGAAACTGTACAAAATCATGGTTCTGTAAATATGATTTTTAATAATGCTGGCGTTGCTTTGGGTTCAACCGTAGAAGGTGCATCCTATGAAGAGCTGGAATGGATCGTGGGGATTAATTTCTGGGGTGTGGTCTATGGCACCAAAGAGTTTTTGCCTTATATTAAGAAAACAGGCGATGGGCATATCATCAATATTTCCAGCTTATTTGGCCTAACCGCTCAACCGACTCAGTCTGCTTACAATGCCACTAAGTTTGCGGTGCGTGGCTTTACCGAGTCATTACGCCAAGAGTTAGATATGGAAAACTCTGGCGTGAGCGCGTTGTGCGTGCATCCGGGTGGGATTCGAACCAATATTGCCAATGCTGCCAAAGTGAATGACAGCTTGCGTAGCATCGGGATGAACCCTGAGAAATCTGCGCAGACCTTTAATAAATTATTACGCTGTCCACCCGAAGAAGCGGCACGTCAAATTTTAGAGGCGGTACAAAAAGACAAGCGTCGTTTATTGATTGGTAATGATGCGAAAACGCTAGATTTGATTCAGCGTATCTTACCGACGGGCTACCAAAAAGTGACGGCTTTTGCGACCAAATTAAGCCAAAGAAAGTCTTAATGTTGTGATGTAAAAAAACCCGCTTTGGCGGGTTTTTTTATACTTTATTTTAAAGAGTGTCATGATCAAAAAACTGTTTTATTAAATATCCGTTTAACTTTAAATGAGCGTTTCAATGGTCTTTTTCTTCCAAACAAATTGATAATAAAGCCCCTGCATAATGCATAAGCTGACAAAGGCTAGCGCATAAGCATACCAAATCCCTTGCAGTCCCCACCATTCACTAAATAAGTAGGCACAGGGCACTTCAATCGCAATAATCGCAATGATATTGATGATCATGGGCATGGTGACTGTACCGCTGGCCCGCATAATGGAGGCAAAAATGGCACTTGCACCAAAGAATAAAATGGACCACAGAACAATAAACAACAGCTGTTGCCCTAACTCAACGACTGCATGGTCCGTGATAAAAAGTGCCATGAGGTATTTGGAGAAGAGGTAGGCCAAAACCACCAAAGAGCCCGTAATGATAATGTTCATGCCGAGCGCGGTACGTGTGACTTTGGCCAATAACTCGGACTTGCCTGCGCCAATGGCTTGTGCACCAAAAATCGATGCAGCAATGGCAATCGACAGGGCGGGGAATTGAATATAATTCAGAACCTGATTGACCGCACCATAGGCTGCGGTCGCATCGGCCCCATGGCGGTTGACTAGGCCCACAATCACAAGACCCGCAACCGAGGTGGTGATCATTTGAACGCCTGTTGGAACCCCTAAGCGGAGAATGATTTTACTCAGCTGGCGGTCAAAGCGAATATGACGTAGCAGTTGTGCATCAAGCCTGAGTGGGTGCTGTTTATAGTTCAAATAGAAATACAAAAAGGTCAGCACAGAAACAAAGCCTAAAATGGTCGCAATGGCAGGTGCAACAATCCCCAGTTTGGGAAAGCCAAAATAACCCGCAATCAGAACTGGCGTGACACAAAGCCCAATCAAGATGGTCATGCCAGAAGCAATCAGAGGTGTCGTGCTGTCTCCGACACCGCGTAAAATTGAGGTATAAATAATATATACAAACAGTAGGGGACTACCTGCCAACATCCATTGCACATAAGGTAGCGAGAGATGCATAACATCTTCATCGATACCCAAAGCCGATAAAATTGGTCGCGCAAAAATCACCCCTAAAAATGCAATAAAACTGCCACCAATGAGGGTCATAAAAATAGTGGAGCCGACTACCGCACGGACTTTTTCAATATTCTGTGCGCCCCATGCTTGACCAACCAAGACGGTAGAACCCGCAGATAGCCCAATTACGAAGGCCATTAAGCAAAATAGGATGGGGAAGAACACTGCAACCGCTGCAATCGCCTGCACACCCATCATCTGTCCGACAAAGATGGTATTAATTGTACCCGACAGATTTTGCAGAATATTGGTGGCAATCAAAGGCATCAGGAAAATAAAAAAGGCTTTCCATAGCTTTTGTTGTTGCACCAATGGGGGGTGTGCTGACATAAGTCATCCTGAGGTTATTTTTATTACATTTCTAAGGCTTACCCTAGCATAGTTCGGTGCTGAAAAGCCGATGTATTTCAGTAAGCGAAGCCTGTTCTTGTGCAAAAGTAAAGCTGAAAAAGGTTTAAACGCTTTGCAAAATTTCAGCTGCCTGAGCCAAGGTTTGATCGGTCTTGGCAAAGCAAAAACGAATCATGCGCAAAGCCTCTGGTGCCTGCTGATAAAACACGGAAACAGGAATGCCAACAATGCCATGCTGCTCTGCCAGAAAGCGGCAAAATTCAACATCGTTTAAATCGGGACGAATGTGGCTGTAGTCGACATTTTGAAAGTAAGTGCCTTGCGAAGGCAGCCATTGAAAGCGTGAACCGGTTAAACCCTCAATAAAACGATCGCGTTTTGCTTGATAAAAGCCCGCTAAGTTTTGAATATGCTCAGGATGTTGCTGCATATAATTGGCTAACGCCAGTTGTACTGGGGTGACTCCGCAGAAGTTGGCAAACTGATAGACCTGACGGAACAGTTGCATCAGCGCAGGTGTAGCAACGCAGTAGCCGGTTTTCCAACCGGTCACATGAAAGGTTTTGCCAAAGGACCCCACCACTACACTACGCTCACGCAGTTCAGGAAAAGACAGCGCCGAATAGTGACGTTGACCATCAAATACCAGATGTTCATAGACTTCATCGGACAGGACTAAAATATTGGTGTCGCAAATCAGTTCAATCAGCATCAACCAATCTTGCTTACTCCAAATGGCACCACTTGGGTTATGTGGTGTGTTGATAATGATCAGTTTGGTTTTGGCAGTGATGGCTGATTTGACCTGCTCCCAATCGACCGAAAAATGTGGGGGGTGGAGCGCAATATGAATGGCTTTGCCCCCAACCAAAGCCACACTTGGCGCATAGCTGTCATAACTGGGGTCAAAAATGATGACTTCATCATCCGCATGGACTACGGCTTGAATGGTGGCAAAAAGGCCAATGGTTGCGCCCGGAGTGATGGTGATTTCAGTCATCGGGTCGAGCTGAATCTGATCGCGGTGTGCAAATTGCTGCGCCAGTTGCTCGCGTAATAACCAGACTCCATCGCCTGGAGCATACTGATTGAAACCACTTTGAGTGGCCTGTGCTAAAGCATCCAGCAGTTCAGCAGGAGCTTCGAAGTCTGGAAAACCTTGGGATAGATTTAGTGCATTTAAGCGCTGTGCCATGGCAGTCATAGTGCTGAAAATAGTGACGCCTTGTGCAGGCAGTTTAGATGAAGGCAACTGAATCATGAATGCTTAAAAGTGTCTAAATATCAGCCCAAAATAGCATATTCATCCCCTTTTACTTATGCAAATTTTGCATGTAGGGCAGGGGTGAAGCATGCATTTTTGTGGATTGCTTTTATAAGAGCTGTTCAACTGCCGCGCGAATAATCCCCAGTGCTAAGCCAATAAATGCACCGACTACGACGCCATTGACCCGAATCATATGCAAGTCGCCACCGACTTCATTTTCGATCTTGTCAATCATCACACTGGAGTCCCATTCGTGAATACGTTCACTGATAAAACGAATGACTTTTTCACTATATTGGTCACTGAGATTGACCGCAATGCCGCTGAGGCGTTGATTAAGCAAGTCTCTGACGGCTTGATTGGAGATGATGTTTTCCCCGATTTGTTGAATGGATACACGGATGTTGTGAGCAATACCAGAGTATGGTTTTTGCAAGTCTTGTTTAATGGCATCACATAAAATTACCACTGCACCGCTAATAAAATTCAGCACTTGTGGGCTATCTAGCAGGGCGTCTTTGGTCTGGTTTAAACGCTGACTGGCCCTACTGTCGCTGTCTGCCAGTTCGAGCATAAGCGCGTGTCCTATTGCTTCAATCTTTTGACGCCATGGATGCTCAGGATCGGCCAACATCGATTCGACTCGTTGAATGAGTGAGTCGATGGTTCTTTGCTGCACATCGATGCCAATCCAACTGGCCCCTTTGGCCAGTTTCCAAACCCCGAGTTCTTTGAACAAGGTTCGGGTCAACTCACGACTTTGTTCAGGATGTTGGGTCATCCAGTCATGTGCCAAGTCGAGTCCGCGTTGTAATACATCTTGATGGAAATCATTTTCCAGCACTGCACGCAGCATTTCACTGGCCAAATGATTGACCTGAGTGTTACGCACCCACTGCACGCTGTTACTTTGAATAAAGCGTCCGATTTGTTCTTGGCCCACAAACTCAAAGACTTTAGGCACAGTTTGTTGAATGACTTGGGTGACTTGCAGATTGTTTTGTGGGTTGGCAAGCCATTGGCCAACGGCCAAAGACAGGTCGGTGCTTTGCAGGCTTTTTTCCACCACTTGTGGAGAAAGAAAGTTCTCTTGTACAAAGCGGCCCATAGACTCTGCAATACGGTCTTTGTTACGAGGAATAATTTCGGTGTGATCGCGTAAAAACTTTGGAATCGGCATTTTTCCAAAGGGATTACGGAACAGCACAGTAATGGCATACCAGTCAGCCAAGCCACCGACCACACCTGCTTCTGCGGATAACATTAAAATATGAATGATCCAAACCTTGTCTGTGGGGACAAACTTGGCCACGACCATCAGCAGCAGCCATGTCACCACTGCCGTGATTAGGGCAATGGTGGCAAAACGTTTGCTGCGTTTCAGACTCGATGGGACGGCTTGAGGTTCATTCATAGGCAGGCTCTATGCTTTATTTACTGGTCGACGCGGGGCTGCCAGGTTCAGGCGGTGGGAGCACTTCACCAGTTGGGCTCAAACCGTATTTTCCACCCAGCGATTTTAAAATCAGCGTGGCATCAAAGGCATCGCTTGGTGCAGATTTTTGGTCTTTAAAGCATTGAATGCTGTATGACACTTGTACGGGGTCAATGTCGACTACACGTGGTACATCGTAGAACGGATCAGGCCAAAAGGCTGGATGGCGAGAATAATAACCATATGGGTAGTAAGGCATTGGGTTTGAATACACCACGGCCTGCCTTGGGGGTTGGTTTTGGTTGCTTGGGTCATTCAGCACTTTAAAGAAGCGATAACCATTTTGCACCGTAGTTTGCGCGGCTTTGACCAAGGTAATTTCTTCAGCCGTGCCATAGCTCATATTTGGACGCGCTTGGAAGCTGATGCGATAAGTCGAAGTGTTTAAAGGCGTATTACTAAACCGACCTAACTGGTCGAAGGTTAAGGGCTTTGAGGGGGTAGAGGCACAGCCTACTAAACTCAGACCCGTCGCCAGTGCACAGGCGATTAAAATTTTCTTCATGAGATAGACTCCTTAGCACAGAGGGAGAAGCCGAACAGTTAAAAATGGCTGTTGGGCTGAGTCAAAAAATCCAATTCTTCTTGGCTTGAGTTGCGGCCAAGGACTTGGTTCCGATGTGGATAGCGTCCAAAACGATCGATAATCTCTTTGTGACGCTGTTCAAAATCGAGGTTAATCGGATTGCCTAAGTCTTCGAATAATTTTAAAGCATATTGATGAATAAGTTTCGATTCACTATGCATAAAGGGCATATATAAAAAACTACGTGGGTGGCAGTGCTGCATCCAGTTTTAGCGTGATGGCTTCTTGTGCCAAAGCCAAGGCCAAAGCGTCCTGAGCAAAGACCAAAGAACTGTTGCGATACAGGTTTCTCGACAGTTGGTCGAGCACAATAATTTCAGCCAAACGCCCCTCAGCACTACTGCGCCAAGACCATAGCTCAGCATGCGCCGCTTGTTGATGAATTGTCTTAAATTTTTCTTCGATGAGTGCATCGAACGCATCATTTTGGCTAAACCACCAGCTTTGGTTTTTGGGATCGAACCAAAAATCTAAAATTTCTTGATAATTCATAAAGTTTACAATTCTTTAGCATTTATTCTTCAATACAATCACACTTTTGACATGTCTAATAGCGTAACTTTGTGATAAATATTTTCCGAAAAAATAGAACAGATGGTTTACTTGAAAATAGGACTGGGTGTAATGTGCCGAATTAAAATCACGTTATACTGATATAAACTGATGATTTTATTTTATTCGTCGTTGTAATTGTTTCTTCCAAAAAGTGAGATTGTAATGGGTCAACCCGCATCTAAATCTACAGCTGTGTTACCGACTTGGGTCAATTCATCACTTTTGCAAGGGATGTTACGCGGGATTGAGCGTGAAAGTCTGCGCATGCAAAGTGATGGTTTTTTATCACAAGCCGACCACCCTCAAGCTTTGGGTTCTGCGCTGACTCATCCACATATCACGACGGATTATTCGGAAGCTTTATTAGAATTTATTACACCGCCCCAGCCTAGCATTACCGAGGCGTTGCATTATTTAAAAGACATTCATAGCGTGGCGCATCGTCATTTGGAACATGGTGAAAAGCTCTGGCCGCTGTCGATGCCATGTATGTTGGATGACAATGACGATAAAATCCGTTTAGCCCAATATGGCAGCTCAAATATTGGGAAGTTCAAGACCTTGTACCGCCATGGTTTAGGGGTACGTTATGGTCGTCGTATGCAAACCATTTCAGGTTTACACTATAACTTATCTTTTCCTGATCAACTGTTTGAACAATTACAACAACACGAAACAGATGAGGCACTAAAAGCTTTATCTGCACAAGACTATCGTAGTCACCGCTATTTTGGTTTGATCCGCAACTTTATTCGCCTTACACCGTTGGTCATGTTCTTGGTCGGGGCAAGTCCATCGGTCTGCCAGTGTTTTATGACAGGGCGTGAACATCATCTGTTGCCATTGCTGCGCGGGACCTTGTATTTACCGTATGCAACTGCTTTGCGAATGGGACGTTTTGGTTATCAAAACTCAGCACAAAAGCAGCTCGGGATTCATTACAACAATATCGACGGTTATCTCGAAGGCCTACAAAAAGCAGTCAAAACGGCTTATGCGCCGTTTAGTCGCTTAGGCCTCAACGATGCGCAGGGCGAACCGATTCAAATTAATGATCATGTCCTACAAATTGAAAATGAGTACTACAGTTTGGTGCGGCCAAAGCAAGTGCCGCAAGCAGGGGAAACACCATCACAAGCGCTGAGCAATCGTGGTGTCGGTTATGTGGAACTACGTGCGGTGGATGTGAATCCGTATAGCCCAATTGGGATCAATGAAGATACCGCAGGTTTCTTAGAAGTGCTGGCGCTGTATTGCTTACTGCTGGATAGCCCAGATTTATTACCTGCAGAGCAAGATCAAATCGAGAAAAACCAAGCGGAAGTGGTCAATCGTGGTCGTGCACCGAATGCTGCAATTACTGTGGGTGAGCAATCGTTCCCAATTGAAGCATGGAGTCAGTCTCATTTAGAGGCGATGCAAGAACTGGTTGTGTTGTTAGATCAGTGCTATGGCACCACACTCTATAGCAAAGCGATGACAGTCATGCAACAGAGAGTCGCTGAAGTTGATGATACTTTGTCGGCGCAGATGATCGAAGATACTCTGGAAGCGGGTGGGACATGGGGCTTTGGTAGCCAAATGGCCGCACAACATGCATCGAGTTATGAGCGTCATCAGTTGAGTGCAGAGACATGGGCTTATTTTGACGATTTAGCTACGCAATCACTGCAACAACAACAGCAATTAGAGCAAGACAGTCAACTGAGTTTTGAACAGTATCTTGCACAATTTAGATAAAAAATTAAGAGGATTGACCATGCAATGGAGTTATCGCTTCGTGAGTGGTGTTTTGGTTTTAGCCAGTATCATCGGGATGGCCTTTGCCTTGTATTTAGAGCATGGCCCGCTACAGTTAAACCCATGTCCACTCTGTGTGTTCCAACGTGTGGGACTGATTGGACTGGGGATTATTTCGCTGATTGCCTTTTTGCATAACCCAGCATCGAATGGTTTTAAACGCTTTTATGCATTTTTAGGCAGCCTCTCGATCTTATGGTCGGCTGGTGTGGCAGCACGTCACGTTTGGTTACAGAGCTTACCGCCTGATCAAGTGCCGAGCTGTGGCCCAGGCTTGGATTATTGGTTAGACACGTTGCCGCTGCGTGCTGTGTTTGAGCAAGTCTTAACAGGTTCAGGTGAATGTGCACTGGTAGACTGGACTTTCTTGGGTCAGTCTTTACCTGTGTGGTCTTTGGTGTTTTTTGTGGCACTGGCGTTGATTAGTCTGTGGCAATTGTTGCGTAAATATCCAAGCCACGCGAAGAAAAAATAATAAAGATAAAAAAAGCCAACGTGATGTTGGCTTTTTTATGAGGTGAATGAGGGGGCCTAGGTGAGCGCAATGCCCTCTAAGTCATCCAACCCGATCATATATTCATGCACTTGACCATATTCCGTTTCAGTTGGATTTGGATAGAACCAATTGACGATTTGTTCGGCAACACTGGCATGGGTGTGTAGCTCAAAATGGTTTAAGCCATAGAAAATGGCTTTATGTGAATCGGGGACTTTCAGTTGAAAGCGTGGATTCATATGCTCGCCTAAGGCACTTTTCACACTGACCAAATAATCCCCAATCACATTGAGCGCACGATATTTTCGATGTTCAAACTCAATGGTACCTGCCACCAAGAAGGTATTGATATGGGAGGGCAATGGAGCAGGTTTACGGTTGTCATCAACATGACCAATACGCGCTTCATTATGTTCCCAGTCATCGTCCCGCACACTGCCATGACGTAAGTCTAAAATACCGTTGCTGCGAATGTTGACGATATGCCCAATAATTTTGACAAAAGGGAAACGTCCCAATTTGTCCTGCAAATGAAAGCCAAAACGTTCTAAAGCCGCACCATGATGCGGAGAACCAATACAGACCATGTTTTCCACCACATGAATCCAGCTTTGCATATTTTGTTTGCCGTAGAACAGCGCACTGCGCGAAACCAGTCCGCCCATACTGTGCCCAATCAGATCAATCGAGCTAATCCGTGGGTTGCGGTTGAGTAAATCTTGTAGTGAGTTGGCAAAGCTACGCCCATTGGCTGAAATACGACGACCCGTGTTGTAGTTGAGATATAGCATGGTATTTTGTGCACGTTGCGCCAGCAGTTTTTCCCCTATACCGCCATAACGCGCCGTGCTCCAGTACAAATGGTTCATGCATAGACCGTGGACCATAATCACCACGCGACCAGACAACTCGCCTTGCTGGATAGCACCGTAATGATCATAAAACACCATCGGTAGCGCCACAGGGTTGTGATATTTCAGTAAATAGTCGCCCAAAACGCCGTTGATTGCACCAACTAAATAATGCATGGTTGGGGTTAAGGGTTTGCGATGCAAATTTGGAAATTTTTCAATGATATGACGCAAACTTGGCGCCAATAAATAGCTACCGTAGTTTTGCAAGGTATTGAAGGAAAACTGGTAAATTTCTTCAATTGACCGTGTCGACAGAAACTTCTTGGAACTGGTTTCATTCATCCCAAATATACTGATTAAAATTTCTCGTTGAATGGCCTGAATTAAATCGTGGACGACATCGCCTAAGCGGGTTGTCACCAACTGAGCAATCCCTTCAAGCAGGTCGGCTTGGCTGGGAGGAGTACGATCCCATTTACAATAGGTCTCGTGCAGAGGCGTTAAACTTGGCATTTTTTCTACCCTTGTGTTTCTGTGTCCAAAGGGACTTTATTTTTTTCAACGATCACGGTATAAATTCTTAGCACTCTAGCTTATCTAATTCATCTCGAACAACTTTTACAATAGCGATGAATACACAGATGACCTTATTTTTTTGTCTGACAATTTTTATATCCATACAAAATAATACAGTCGGCTGATGCCACCTCTTTTGAGTTCAATAAAAATGATGTAGAAGAGTAAATGTACAGCATGAATATTATTTATTTACATGGCTTTCAAAGCAGTTCTTTATCGATTAAAGGTCAATTGCTGAAACGCTATTGCGAATCTCGTCCACACTGGAACGTGCATTTGCCAGACTTGAACATGCCGCCACATTTGGCCTTAGAAAAATTGGCCGCCTTGATTCAGGAGTTGGATCAGGTAGTGCTGGTGGGCAGTAGTTTAGGTGGATTTTATGCGACACAACTGGTCGCGAAGTTGGCAGTACCGGCTGTGCTGATCAATCCGGCTATGCAACCATGGCATTTGTTCCGAGATCTATTTGGTGCGACGCAACTGCCCTATAGAGTCAATGAACATTGGACGCTCGATGATGCGCAATTGGACTATTTAGAACAGATTGAACTGCCATTTGTGCAAGATGCAGACAAAATTTTAGTGTTATTGCAACAAGGCGATGAAGTTTTGGATTATCGTGAAGCACAGCGCTATTATAATGGCGCAGCGCTCGTGATCTCGGAAACGCAAGGCAATCATGCGATGGAAGATTTCGCAGACAAAATACCGATGGCATTACAGTTTTTATCGGACTGCTTAAAATAAGGAAACAGTACAACGTGTCTCAATATACGGCTCAATCGCTTGAAGTATTATCTGGTTTAGATCCGGTACGTCGTCGTCCCGGCATGTATACCGATACCACACGCCCAAACCATTTGGCGCAAGAGGTTATTGATAATGCAGTCGATGAGGCACTGGCCGGTCATGCCAACAAAATTACCGTCACCGTTTATAAAGATGGTTCACTCTCAGTCGAAGACAATGGTCGTGGCATGCCTGTCGATATTCACCCCGAATATGGTCAAAGCGGGATCGAGATCATCCTGACCAAGCTGCATGCAGGTGGTAAATTCAGTACCGACAACTACCAGTTTTCAGGTGGTTTGCATGGCGTAGGCATTTCCGTGGTGAATGCTTTATCTAGCCGAGTCGAAGTAGAAGTTCAGCGTCAAGGCAACCTCTACCAAATGGCCTTTGAGCACGGTGAACCGACTGCGCCCTTGGTGGTATTAGAAGGTAAAGCTCCGAAGCGTGCGACAGGAACCACCGTTCACTTTTGGCCTGAAGCTAAATATTTTGATTCACCGAAATTTGCCCTGAAAGCGCTGAAGCACAACTTAAAAGCCAAAGCTGTTTTGGCTGCCGGTTTGCAAATCAATTATGTCGACCAAATCAATGACGAAAAAATCGTTTGGCAGTTTGAAAATGGCCTCGTCGATTATTTGATGGATGAAATTGAGGATCGTGAGATTCTGCCTCATCCAGCCTTTGTGGCAACAGGAGATGCTGAGCGTGCCAGTGCTGAATTTGCCATTTGTTGGAATGTCGATGGCGGCGAATTGGTTCAAGAAAGTTATGTGAACTTGATTCCAACGGCACAGGGCGGCACCCATGTGAATGGTCTACGCTCAGGTGTGACCGATGCGATGCGTGAGTTTTGTGAACTGCGTAACTTGCTGCCACGCAATATGAAGCTGTCGGCTGAAGACGTTTGGGATGGCGTGAACTATATTTTATCGTTGAAGTTCCAAGAGCCACAGTTTTCAGGCCAAACCAAAGAGCGTTTATCCAGCCGTGAAGCATCGGGCATTGTTCAAAACATTGCCAAAGATGCTTTTGCACTGTGGTTGAACCAAAATTCCGATATTGCTATGCAGTTGGCGGAAATGGCGATCTCAAAAGCAGGTCGTCGTCTGAAAGCTGCGAAAAAGGTCGAACGTAAGAAAATTGTGGCAGGGCCAACTTTGCCCGGAAAACTGTCAGACTGCGTTGGGCATACCTTAGAAGAGTCTGAACTGTTCATTGTGGAAGGGGATTCTGCGGGTGGTTCAGCCAAGCAGGCGCGTGATAAAAACTTCCAAGCGATCATGCCTATCCGTGGAAAAATCTTAAATACGTGGGAAGTCTCTTCTGATGAAGTCTTGGCTTCGCAAGAAGTGCATAACATTGCCATTGCGATCGGGGTCGATCCGGGGTCGGATGATTTATCCGAATTACGTTATGGCAAGATCTGTATCTTGGCCGATGCTGACTCGGATGGTCTACACATTGCGACGCTGCTGTGTGCTTTGTTTGTGAAACATTTTCCGATCTTGGTTGAAGAGGGACATCTGTATGTGGCGATGCCACCGCTGTATCGAATTGATGATGCAAAAGATGTGCACTATGCCTTGGACGATGACGAGCTTGAAAGCATGTTGAAAAAATGCAAAACCAAGAACCCGCAAATTACTCGATTTAAAGGTTTGGGTGAAATGAATGCCAGCCAACTGCGTGAAACCACGCTGGATCCAAATACACGCCGTTTGGTGCAGTTAGACTTGGATGACAGTCATTTTACCGCAGGTTTATTGGACAAATTACTGGCAAAAAAACGCTCCAGTGACCGTAAAGAATGGTTAGAGCAGAAAGGTAACTTGGCCGAGTTAGTGGTTTAAGTGTAGATTGTAGGATAAGTTTATAAAATTGTAGGATAAACTTATAAAAAAGCTTATAATTTGAACAAGGAAGTTCAGGATGAGCTAGAAAATGAATAGCCCTGCGCGCAAAATTCAGAAATCTGCTGTTAAGAATATTGTTCGTTTTCCTTCAATAAAAGCGAATGATGGAAAGACAATTCTTGTTGAATCCATCTTAGAGTCGAAATATTGTCTTCATTTAGAATTTGACACTGAGGTAGAGACATATTTTCCGCAACCTCGAAAATTTGAAGTTTCTGATAATGATGGAGAATGTAATATCTATACACCTGATTTTGAAGTTATTTATACTTCTGGTGTTAGGAAATATGTAGAGGTCAAACCCTCTGAAAATGCTCAAACTGAACACTATCAATTTCTCTTTTCTCGATTTTCCAATTTCTTGCAAGGTACTAATACAGACTTCTTGATAGTGAGTGAAATTGAAATCTATCAGCAGCCATTACTATCAAACTATGAAAAGCTTTACCAATATAAAAAGCGCCCTTTATTAAAAATGAAGAATCTTCAGCAGTGCGCCGAAGATATTAATGATTCGATGCCATTAGCACAGTTAGTGCATAGACTTGGTGATCGAGCGCACTTGAGAGAAATATATTCATGGATTGCGCTAGGGTATTTGCGATTTGATATGCGCTCTGAGCCATTGAGTATGACAACAGAGGTGAAATTCGATGTCTGTTGAGTTATGGGAACAAGGTGTAATCATTGAGTTTAACAAGGGTATTCCTTGTCATCGTGCTATGGTTCGGTCTGTAGGAAAAGCAGAAGTCGTTTTAGTAGATATTGAGAATGGTGCCGTATCTAGATTGAGTCGAGAAGAACTAGGTACAGTTTACGCTTCAGGAGGTATCAAATTTCTTGCGGAATCGCGAGATTTTGGGGATCTTAAGTTTATTGATCTTTCAGAAGCTGAACAGCGTGAAACCAATAGAAAATATAAATATATCAAAAGGCTTAAAGAAAATGGTATTAGTAAAATCACTGAGAAAAGTGCCAGAAATACGATAGAGGAAGTCGCTTTAGAATTAGGTGAGAAAGCACCACATTGGCAATCAGTAAGAAGTTGGTATGCTAGTTTTGTCGAGGCAGGTCTAAAGATACAAGGTCTTTATCCTAAGCATCGATTTAAAGGGCATAGAAATCCTAAGATTGATGCTAAGGTTGTTGAAATTATTGAATATTGTGCAAAGCGATATTATACACTCAGCCAGTCATCAATGGCTTCAGTGGTTCGTAATGTTGAAGCTAAAATTATGTCACACAATTTAGATCATCCTGATGAACCACTTCAGAAACCAACATATCATACTGTTCAGAACCGTGTATTAAGTGGGCTTTACCAAACTAAGAGAAAAGGGCGATACGGTGCTCGAGTTTTGCAGGCGGAGCTAGCTAAAGCATTAAGTGGGATAACTACTACTAGAGTCTTAGAGCGTGTTGAGCTTGATCATACAGAGTTGGATATTCATGTTCTACATGATGACTATAAGACTTTACTTGGCCGACCTAATATCACTGCTTTGATAGATCATTATTCTGGAATGTTACTTGGATTCCAAATTTCTTTTGAAGCACCTTCATATGCCTCAGTTTGTTTGGCTTGTTTGAATGCATTCTTACCGAAAAATGACTTTATGAACGAGTTGAAATTGGACGGTTCTTGGCCTGCTCATGGAATTCCTTCGACGCTTGTAACAGACAATGGGAATGAGTTTTGGGGTAAGAAATTTATTGCAGTTGCGGATGAAATAGGGACAGTTTTTCAGTATTGTCCGATTCGTAAAGGTAACTATAAAAGTCGTATTGAACGTTTTTTCGGTATAGTCAATGCACTAGTGCTTGACGATTTGCCTGGTGTGGTTAGAAAAATTGGTAAATCTGGTGATGGCTATGACGCAAGGCAAGAAGCTGCGCTCACATTTTCAGAGTTTAAACGCTATTTCTTGAAGTGGGTGACAGAAGAGTATCACCATACACCTCTAGAAGACTCAGATTTAACACCTTATGAAATTTGGGCTAGCTCGGAGGAGTGCTTTCCGGTGCCAGTAGAAGATAAAATGGAGTTGACTACTATTTTACTGGCTACTGCCACACGTACGCTGAATAAAAGTGGTATCGAAATTTTTTCGATGAACTATGACTCAAGTCTTCTTAAAGATTTATATAGAAGAGATGGGCCTGGGGAAGTAATTGTAAAATACAATCCTTTTGATATTGGTTATATCTTGGTGCTAGATAAGATTAATAAGGTCTATTTAAAAGTAGATTGCCTGAAATATTCTTATGCTTCCAATCTTTCTGAGTTTGAACATAATAAGATTCGAGCTGCTGCAAGAGCTGCTCGACAATCAAAATTTGATAATCTGAATCTCCAAAAGGCTAAAATTCAACTTGCTAAAGAGCGTGAAGAATATCATGCAAGAAATGTTCGAAGAAGTAAGCAAGTAACAACATCTAAAGCCGCAAGATCGGATAAAACAGGTGTCCCTAATATCAGCCTTGTGGTGGACAATTCACATCGTACGATGAAAGTTGATTTTGAAGATGATGGGGATAATCTCAGCTTAAATGGATGGAGTATGGGCTAATGAAAACTACTTTCGAGGATCGTCCATTCATTAAAAGTCCATTTCTTACAAAGATGGTGAACTTATTTGATTCTTTGCGCAATAAAAAGAAAAAATATGGTGTTGCTTCTTGCATGTTGGTAACTGGAGAATCTGGAAGTGGGAAATCTGAGTTAGCAAAATATTATGCAAAGAATAATCCGAAAATAGAGCAAGTGGAGCGGACACATATCCCTGTTTTACACTACGAATTAAGATCTGTTTCTACACCAGAAGAATTCCTAAGATCGTTGTTGGTCACTATTGGCGACCCACAGTGCGGACGAGGTGCGAGAAACAAAGGTGAACTTTATGAGCGATTGATTACGTTGCTTAAGGTGGTTGGCATAGAGTTGCTGATCCTTGATGAAATTCAGGTGATCATTGAACGTCGTAGTGCAAAGGTTGTTACAGGAATTGCAGATTTATTTAAAGACCTAATCAATGATACAGAGATACCGATTATTTTTATGGGAATGCCTTGGAGTAGATATCTCGTTGAATCAAATCAGCAATTAGCACGTCGAATATCATACCGCTACACCATTCCACCCTTTAGGATTAGCAGTAACGAAGAGCGTGATGATTACAGAAGACTCTTGATGTGCCTATCTGAGGCATATGGGCTTTCTAAAAAGATTAAACTAGAAGAAATTACAATGTCGCTAAGGTGTTTTAGTGCAACGAGTGGAAATCTAGCAGCTACGGCTAATCTTGTTCGAGATGCTAAGATGATGTCTGAAATGGAAGACATGAAAGTAGATACGGATTTGTTTGCCGAGGTTCTTAGCAGCTATGGTATTGATGAGCGAAATAATGCTTTTTTACTGCCGATTGACAAGTTAGTGTTGAGAGAACTCATCGTTCATTCAGACTGGCATTTTGGGTATAGGGCAAATAAAAATGCGATCATCGATGCTGAATATGTTGAGTTCGGCGTATCAAAAGGCAATAAAGTGTTTTGTTTGGCAGGGTAAATGATAATTTATTTCAAGGTAAAGCATTGTGTTATTTGATCGATCACGACCAAATGATCAGCAAACATTTGATGATTACTTGAATGATTTAGGAAAGAAAAATGGTTTTTCGGATATTAAAGCTTTTAAAAAATTTCTAGTAAATTCTTCTAAAAAGTGGTATCGCACCTATTCTGTTAATAATTTGGATAGATATAGGGCCATTTCTGGGCTATTTCTTGAGCTTGGTATTGATCAAAAAGAAGTATCAGATATTATGCAGATACAATGTTTTAAGTGTCTTGATCGATACCCAGAGATATGGTCATGGAATAAGATAGCTGAGTACGAATGCGTAGGGCCAGAAGCTTATACCAGTAAAACATGTGAGCCATTACAGCAAGCATTTAAAACTAAAAATAAAGAAGAATATTGCGGTTTAATAAAGTGTTCTATGAGTAAGCTCGGACTAAGTACTTCACCACTACCAGATGGGTTCTATTTTGCGGATCTGGCTGGCTTTGTTGCACAAAGATTTAAAAGATAACACTCTGCTCATTTGAACAGAATTCAAGTGACAACTTGGGTATGAGGACGACCTAATTCTGTAAATTTGTTCAATACGGCTATGCGTGCATGAATCTCATTCACCTGACTAGAAAAACTCCTTGCTGTTAATTTATCACCTAATAGTTTGATGCAATGCATCTTGGTTTCAACTAAACTTCGACGATGATAACCAGACCATTTTTTCCAAAGCGTTCTTCCTAAACGTTTAACTGTTTTCAGTAACTCATTCCGCTCTAAAGATCTCAATTTCTGATCTTTCCATGGTTTTGCATTTTTTCTTGGCGGAATGAGCGCATGTGCATCTCGATCTAGAATGACTTGTCTGCAGTGCTTCGTGTCATAAGCACCATCGGTATAGACCGAATCAATTCGTTCATCTAAGGGAATTTGAGCAAGTAAATCACCGAGTACTTGCGAATCGCTCACATTATTTGTAGTAAGCTGTACTGCACGTATTTGCAAGGTTTCAGCATCGATGCCAATATGAAGCTTACGCCATTGGCGACGATATTCAGGTCCATGTTTCTTACGTTTCCACTCACCTTCACCTAGAAACTTTAAGCCAGTTGAGTCGACGAGTAGATGTAGCCCATCACTACTTTTTTGATAGCTAATCGCAATATCAATATGTTTTTGTCTTCGACAAAGCGTACTGTAATCTGGTGCGGTCCAATTTAATCCACAAAGTTTAATCAGACTTTGAACAAAACCTGTGACCATGCGTAAAGAGAGTCTAAATAAAGATTTGATCATTAAACAGCATTGAATAGCCGTATCGGAGTAAGTTTGATTTCGACCTTGCTTGTTTTGTGGTTGTGCATACCACTGAGTGTTTGGATCAAACCAAATGGAAATGTTGCCCCGATTAATGAGAGCGCGATTATAGGAAGACCAGTTGGTTGTACGATAAGTTTTAGGAGTAGGTTTATTCATTTTGAAATTATAGGACTGAATAAACCTTATAGGCTAGGTTTGTGCAACAAAGCCGATCTGGCTTCAAAAGAAAAACTAATGAAACGTTTCCGGAACTATAGTGGGATGAAAGAGCTTTCCATATGTTAGCGGCAGTGTAAAAATGACCCCCTAATGGCATTTAAAAACTGACCCCCTTGGTTAATATAGCGGTCATTTTGGACTGCTCAACATGTTAACTTTGGAGCAAGCAGTGACAATCCAAATACTTCATCAACAAGGTAAATCTATTAAAGCCATTAGTCGTGAACTGGGGGTGTCCAGAAATACCGTACGTAAATATTTACGGCAAAACACCACACCTCAGTATCAGCGTATACAGCCTAGAATAAGTATCCTTGACCCATATAAACCCTATTTACTCCAACGTGTAAATGCAGCTCATCCTGAATGGATTCCTGCTGTCGTGCTCTACCAGGAAATTTTAAGGTTGGGATATCCAGGAAAGATCAGGATCTTGAGGGAATATCTTGCAACATTAAAACCAGTTGCCAAACCGGAACCGATCATTCGTTTTGAAACCCAACCTGGCCAACAAATGCAGGTAGATTTCACGACAATTCGACGCAACAACACGACTTTAAAAGCCTTTGTCGCAACATTAGGGTATTCCAGAGCGACTTTCGTGAAATTTTATGATCATGAACGTACCGATGCATGGATCGATGGTCTAGAAAATGCATTTCAGTTCTTTGCAGGAGTACCTCAGGAAATCCTGTTTGATAACGCTAAAACGATCATGATTGAACGGGATGCCTATCAGGAGGGGCATCATAAATGGAACCCCAAACTGCTCGACTGCGCCAAGAAATACAGCTTTCGTCCCCGCGTATGTAAGCCCTACCGTGCACAGACCAAAGGCAAAGTTGAACGCTTTAATGGATACCTCAAATCAAGCTTTATTGTGCCATTGAAAGCAAGCCTGAAGACTTCGGGTTTACTGTTAGATGTTGATGTCGCCAATGCCCACATTGGCCGGTGGCTGCATGAAACCGCCAATCAGCGGATTCATGCCACCACGCAAGAAAAACCGGCTGTTCGACTGCAACAGGAGCAGCAAAAATTTACGCCATTACCGCAATCAGATACAGGTTCCAGCACTGTACCTGTTGCAGCAGCACAGCATGTCATGCCCTACGAGAGTTTGCAGCATCCCTTATCGGTATATGACCAGTTGCTGGGAGTTTCCTGATGAATCTGCAATACGACCGTATAGAGCAACTTTGCCAAAAGCTTAATCTGCCTGCCATCGCATCACAATGGTCACATCATGCACAACAAACATTAGGTCAGGATGGAAGTTATGCCGACTTTGTTGAAGCGATCTTGACGCATGAATATGCTGCCAGGCAACAGCGTAGCCAGCAGGTACTGATGAAACTCTCAGGCCTGCCTCAAGTCAAAACCCTGGAAGACTATGATTTTAATTATGCCCTAGGGGCCCCTAAATCACAGGTGATTGAACTGTTCAATCTGAGCTTTATTGCTAGAGCAGAAAATGTGGTGTTTCTCGGGGCTAGCGGAGTAGGAAAAACGCATTTATCTATGGCATTAGGCTATAAGGCCATCATGAACAACATTAAGATCAAGTTCATTACCGCAGCGGATTTAATGCTGCAACTGAGTACAGCCTATCAGCAAGGTAAATTGAAAACCTATATGCAACGTGCGGTACTGGGACCAAAGTTACTGATTATCGATGAAATTGGTTATTTACCGTTTGGACGTGAAGAAGCGAATCTGTTCTTTAACGTGATTGCCAAGCGTTATGAAAAAGGCAGTACGATATTGACGAGTAACTTACCCTTTAGCCAATGGTCTAAGTCATTTGCGGATGATGTTACGTTGACCGCTGCGATGTTAGATCGGCTATTACATCACTGTCATGTGGTACAGATATCGGGTGAGAGTTATCGTCTAAAAGATAAAAAGAGAGTAGGAATTCAACCACAAATTGAGTCTTAATAAATCATCAAAGGGGTCAATTTTACTTTGCTGTTTTTAAGGTAAAAGGGGTCAGTTTTAAATTGCCGTTGACACATAGATAGGCTGATAGCATTAAGATCTCAGTAACTATTAGATATTTTATTATCGATTGTGAGATCATTGAGATGCTTCTCGCCAGACCTAGCATCGAACCAAATGAATGCTTAGTTAGTTATTTGATTCGAATATCAGAGAAAAATGGCTTTAAGCACATAGGTCATTTGCTGCGTCACGCTGGTTTGGCTTGGAAAAATAATCGTGTACCAGTTCATCAGATTTTAACTGGTGAGTTTGATCTCAATGTGTATTTATTGCAGCTTGGGTTAGCAACTTGCTCCTCTAAAATTGAGCCAATATCTCACTCTTTTCAAAATGTTATTGATACGCCCTATCTAATCGTTAAATATCCAAAAGTATGTCCAGATTGTATTGAAGAATTTGGATTCTGTAGATTTGAATGGAGCTTATTGCCATACCTTGCATGTGTGCGACATGGAAAATTATTGATAGATATGCATTCTGGTACTAGCAAACGGTTGAATTGGTATCGTAGGTATTTAAATAAGTTTGATGATACTGATGTTATCAACTCATTAAGTAATGTTGCTCCGTCTGAGGCAATCAAACTCAGCCAATATATTGAAGCATTATTGAATGGTAGAAATGGTGTTACTTACCCTGAAATTCTGCAAGGTTTGGAGCTTCGAGAGTCTCTTAGCGTAATGCATTTTATTGCTCATTATAGATCAAGGTTATTGGGTGGTTCGTTTCAACCTCTTTCAATGACGAATAGTGAGCTTGCTCAACATTATCAGTACGTATGGGCAATGCTTGAGAATTGGCCAGATGCTTACTACAAGTTCCTCAACCAGTATCTTGAGCATCCGATGAGTAATAAAGGAGTCGGTGGCTTACATAAACATTTTAGGGATTTATATGAGTCTCTACATCGTCAGAGTGAAAACAAGGGAATTGCTCGGATCAAAGTTGAATTTGACCATTACATAGAGAATTATTGGCCTAGTGTCTTAGAATCGAAGCGTATAACACGCATCCAGTTAACTACCCGAGAACGAAATGTTGTTTCCAGAAAGGAAGCTGCCAAAATTCTTAATTGCCATCCAGATAGAGTAGATAAATTAGTACAACAACAAAAGCTTACACCTCGTGTTTTTGAAGGGAAAAAGCACTATTCCCGTGAACAGGTTGAGGGCCTTGCAATACAGATATCCTCAAATTGGTCGATGGATGAGGCTTGTGAGGCATTACAGCTCACAAGATACCAGCTAAAGCAGTTGTTAGATGCCGGTATATTACATACGTTTCAGCGCCCAGATACGTTCAACCGGGATTGGATCATTGATAAAGCACAATGCCAAGAGCTGATAGTAAGCTTGAGCCAGAAAGCACGGAAGAGCCCCACACTTTCGGGATCACTCTCAATGATAAGCATGCAGCGTAGAGGCTACTCAATAGTTCGATTAGTTCTAGCTATGCAAGCTGGGCAGATTGAGTTTGGGCAACTCTACGTTGCTGATCGTCCTTTAAGTTTTAAGCAATTTACAGATTTTGCTTTAATCTAAATAGTTATTAATTTTTTCGAAAAAAATAATTTAGTATGATAAAAAAATTATAAATGTTCTCAGATGATTTAATACAAAATCATCTGAGGGTTCTTGATTGTGTAAATTTTGAAATTAATACTACTTCTTTAATTGAAAAAAGAGACTATAAAAAATTTAAAAGAAAAATAGTGATCGTATCAACAAGTAATAGCGAAATAATTTTTGTACTTGAAAAAACACAGAAAAGTTTATTTAAGTACATCATTTCATATTGAATTTTAAAATTAGCTCATCACTATTTTTGATTAAATAGTGATCGTTGTGGTGTTGGTAGGAATTCAAGATGATGCAAAATATTTTTTTCAGGGTTACAATTACATACAGAGTATTACATCAAAATAATGAAGTAACCTTTCTCTAAAGATTTTTCATCCTCTATTTTAACTCTGGTTATTTGTTGGAAGGTCAACTGTAATTTTTATAATGGATTTTATTAATGGAACACCAAATTTTATTAGAAAAGCTATTGCAACAAGATGAAAGTTTATGCTTGGAATTTAAATCATTTTGGTACTGGAAATTAGAAAGAGAAAATTTAAAACAGAAAGGTTGGGATGAGTTTTTAAAAGATTTTATTTCGATGTTTAATACATATGATAATAATGATTCTCCTAGGTATTTTATTTTTGGGTTTAATGAAAAAACAGCAGAAAAAAACAATTTTTTTACGAATTCAGATGGTGATGATTTAAAAGAATTGCTAGATTTAGAAAATTTAAAATCAGATCTAATTACACGATTAGAAACCACATGTAATTATTCAATAAGTTCGACTGATAATATAATTAATATAGATGATTTTTTTGAATTTGAAACTATTAATGTAGAAGGAAAAGTATTGCTATTATTAACATTACATCATGCACCATTCTATATTACTCTAAAAAGAGATTTATCAGATGGTATGAAAGAAAATGTTATTCCTGTACGATCAATTAAACAAAATTCACCAAGAAACTCTATATTACCTAATAATCAGACTAGTACTTTAATAAATATTGTCGAAAAAAATAGTAGAAATATTCAAAAGCGAGATAAAAGAAGTATTAGAAGGATTGTTGAAGCATTTCAAACTAAACACTTTCCTTCTGCTACCGTTCATTTAAGAGAAGAAGCTAGAAATAAATCTGGAATTTATTTTGAAATATTTGAAGTACTTTCAGAATTAAATCCTGCTCAAATTTTTATTTATATAACTTCTTTCACGCGCCAAGAAAAAACTATTAATAATATTTTTTCATTTTATTTACAAAATCTACGAGAAGCTTCAAATATTTTTATTTTAGTAGATAAAGAAAATAGAGTAGGAGGTACTATTGATCTGGATAGAATTGAGAAATTATTTAAAGAAAAGCTTGAAAAAAACAAAAAAGCTGTAAAAGTTGAATACCTAGAAAACTTTTCTATAAGTAAAATTTATAAGGAAGAACTGTTAGAAGAGATTTTCTCTATTGAAAAACCTTCATCTCATAATGTATATATTTCACCTGATATTAAACAAACTAATGGAGAGAAAATAAAATCAGATTTATTTTTTGACGAATGGATTAAAAATGATGAAAGTCCAATTTTAGTTATAAAAGGTCCTGGTGGTGTTGGAAAAACAACAGTTGCTAGGCAGTTTATATACAAGATTCATAAGAAAAATAGAGTCTTAACTCCTGATGTAAATGATACAAAATATTTGTTTATTAATTCACATGGAATTATTAATGAATTAATGTCCTCAGGAAAAATAACTGATTTATATGACTTCTATCAAGTATTAGCAGAAGTACATAATACTAAAAAAAGATTTAATAGACATACATTTAGTCTTTCTGCTGATAATGGTAATTTAGTAATTGTCTTGGATGGTATTGATGAAGTTATTGCTAAAAAAGGTAGTGACTTTGATGTAGTGAAACTCATGAATTCAATCACTACAGAGTATTTAGGAAGTTTAGGAAAAACAAAGATTATTATTACCTGCCGTGACAGTTTTTGGAGTAATGATTTAGTTGAATTAAATAATATAAGTGAAATTGAAATATTACCTTTTGATAAAGATCTAGCTGAACAATATTTTAGAAAGATATTTGATGATGGTAGTAAGCAAAAAAAAGCTATAAATATGGCTCGTGATTATGAAATCAGTGGTAGTTATGTTCCATATATACTTGATATGATAAGAGAAATTATTATTTCTGATGAGGAAGGCTTAGGTAAAGCTAGTTTTGATAGCAAACTATTAAAATCATTCAAGAATACACATGACTTTCTAATAGGTAAAGTTTGTGAACGAGAAATTAAAAAACTAGATAATACTAATATTGATGAACAATTAGAATTATTCATGGATATGGCACTTCGTTATTCAGGAACTTTAAATCAATTACAATTAAAAGAATTACTATCTAAAAAATTCTCTCAAAAGAATTTAACCAAGTTTAATGCTCATCCTTTATTAAAGGAGTTAGATGGCATCTTGAGCTTTAGATATGACTTTTTTGAAGAATACTTTAAAGAATTATCTTTATGTGTGTTTTTTGAGCAAGATGATGTTAAGTTATCGAACCTTAACTCGTATTTAATTGATATTTTAAAAGACTATGTCAATTATGATAATGATTTTGTTGAGGATTTAAAGATTCGAATTAATGATACAGAGAAACTTAAATCTGATCTATATCTTCTATTAGCCGACTTAACTGAATTAGACCCGAATAAATATTCAGATATTATTAATATTAATAAAAAACACATCACATCTTCTTTCTTTATACTATTGCTATTAAATAATGAGTACAGTAAAGAAGCACGAACTGCATTATTAAAGGATATATTCATGACAGGAAAATGTATTGAAAATTTTTCTTTAATTAATTTACATACTATCAATAAAAAAATAAATTTTGACTTTAAAGGTTTGAAATTTAACAATTGTCATTTTGAAAATTTCTTTGAATGTGATTTTGATGAAGATACTTATTTTAGAAATAGTACTTTCTTGCCAAAATTGCGCAAAAATTCTCAAATTTCATCTAGTCTTACACAAAATAATATTGATAATTCAACTTGTAGGTATGATGGCTTACAAGGATATTTTGATGAAATAAAAGAAAAAGGAGTAAAGGAGAGAGACTTAAATGATAAATTTTTGAGAGATGTTATACGCTTTTTTTGGAAAGGAATTGGTTTTAAAATTATACCTAAGCAAAATGTAAATAATAGATTTAAAAATAATTATGCCCTATTAGATAAATTATTATCTATCTCTTTCTTAAAAGAGAAAAAGATTACAACAACACGTGAACGGAAAGAGCCACACTATTATATTTCAGAGGAATTTGATGGTGTTAGAAAAATTATGGAAGAGAATCAGACCTGTGTAGAATTTGAACGAGTTAAAAAAATGATGAGAGAGTAGATAAAATTTCTAATAATAATTTTATATAGATAAATTTATTATTGCAGACTTATTTATTAGTGAATAAGTCTGCAATACAAATAATTCAAATTTTCATACATGCTATTAAAAAAATAAAAAATACTATCAATTAATGTGTTGAATTAATAGAAATATTCGCTATTTTCCTATTTGTAAAAGAAGCATTAACTATTTTATCATGACAAAGAATTAGAAAAAATTAATTTCATTTCACTAAAATATTGCTATATCCTTGTTCTTTAGCCTGTATAAAAAAATTAGGGAAAAGAAAAAACTATATCCGCTGACTATTTTCTATTAAATTCTTCTTTAAAAATCAATGATTTTCTAAAGAAGAATAGAAGTATCAATATATTAATATTATTGGAATATTCAACCACGCTAAAAAATTTAAATCCATCATAGATATTAAGGTTGCTTGTTTTAAAACTACGTCAGTTTGATAATCATTCTAATTACTAAAAATTAAATCTTTCTAAGACTGTAAACGTGGTCGCAATGCTGTTCTAATATCAGAAAGCTGGACACCCTCGGACTGTAACTGGCTTCGGACAGCATTAAATACATCTTCTACTTGATTAGGATCACTAATTGTTACTATGACACTAAATGGTATCGGTTCTTTAATTACATAATCCGCTCTAGTTAATGGCTCTACCACTAAACGACATTGTGAGGATTGTCCCACGCCTTCAATAAATACATCACTTGATTGTTTGATTGGCCACCATTTAGCTCCTTGTGCAATTCTTTCTTTTTCTAAACCACTATCTGCTTTTTCATTTCGAATCATTCCACGATAAGAGATATTTCCAGTATTTTTATCAATTTTAGCTTGTCTTAGCCATGTGTTTATATTTACTAGAACGAATTCAGCCCCATTTTCTCGTTCAATAGGAGGACGATATACTGTCGTAATTTTCACACTACCAAGACATTTCCCTTCTGAAGTAACTAGGCAAGATGGCCATGCAAAATCAAAAACCATTTGCTGTCTATGCCCAACTTCACCATTAAAAACCATTGTAATTTCATGATTATTTAATAATAGTGATGAACTAGCATTTTGAGGTAATCCAACCCCAACGTAATCTTTTGCAATTCTTTTTAAATTTTTCGATTGTAATATTTCTGGTATTTCAGAATTATGCAATAACAATCCACATAAAGCTTCTCTTAGTACTTTTCCTTCAATTGCAAAATCTAGTGCTGCAAGCGTTTTTGCTACTAAAGGAGCAGCATAACTAGTACCACAACCTTGACATAAATTGCCATCAGGGCTTATCGAATAAAGGCCATGTGATTTTGTTAACCCTCCACCCACATGTGCAATATCGGGCTTTGCTCCATATGATGGACCAGGTCCTTTTCTAGTATACTGGGCTGGTTTTACATGACCTGTCATTGAGCTTGGATCTAAAGCGCCTACTGTAATAGAACGTAGACTATCTGCTGGTTGGTAAAGTCTATCTTTTCCTGAATGTCTATACTCTGCAAGCATTTGCAAAGCATCTTTATCATCTGATGGCCAAGGTTTTCTTACAGTATTTTGATCTAAATTACCTGCTGGCAATACAAAAATTACATCATATTTGTCGCATATCTGGTCTATTGTATTTGCAAAGAAACTATAGCGGGTATCCTCAACTAAAGTTTCAACAGACAAACTCATATTAAAAATACGAACCCCTTTTGAAACTGCATCTGCTATTTCAATTTCAAGCTGCTCAAGAAAATCTATAAACCCATTTGGATAGTAATATGAAAATTTCTTTTCATCTGGATATATCCCCAAATCATAAAACTTACATTCACTTTCTTCTAACTCAGGTAGAGGATTTAACTCTTTACCTGCACTTACAAGTCCAGCAATGAATGTACCATGATCAGTTTTCTTCATATTTGGAAATACAAAATCAGAACTCCCAATACTCCATGAATTTAAGGCATCAATGTCAGCAACACCAGAATCAATAATTCCAACCACAGGATAATTTTTACCTGCTTGCGGTAAATTCAAAGTATAAACAGATTCACTAACTGTGGACTCATTGGATGCTTGTAAAATTGGTGGAAGAAAGATAGATCTGACAATTTGTGAATTATCTAAAAAGGCAAGTAATGACTCATGATCTTCAAGTGTTGCTCCATTTGGGCGATTCATTTTAATTACAAAAAAAGTGTTAGAAAGCCAATCCTTATTCACTTCTGTTACAGAAATTGGGATATCTAATCCAGTTAAGCTAGCTTTAAATTTTCTCAATAACTTTAAAGACTGGCTCTTCTGCTTGTCATTAACAGTTTGTGAAACAAAATCAGCTGAGTAGAACGTTTCTATATAATAAGCTCCACCTGTTCTAGCATCACTTAACCAATTCCAAGCTTGTTCTATCGTAAAATTTCTTCGCTCTTGGGTTGAATAAGCTCTAATTGTACTAATTGCACCAACCTCACTCCTTTGAGCACTTGGTTTAGCAACTAGTTTACCTTTTTTATCTTTTACCCAATTTGTTTTTTCTTCAGCAGAGATTACAGCTAATTCAGCTGTTTGGAGATCTTCTTCAGATAATTCAACAATTAAGCGTCCGAGCTCATTGCCACCAATAGATCGTACTTTTTTTAAAGGAAAAAGTTTATCTGTTGGTTTATGACTTTTAGCCCATGCAGCTGATTGCAATTCAACAGTAGCATATATAACTTCATTATCTTTGAGCATTTTACTACTTTTAAGATATTGAATTTCATCAATCAAATTTTGCTTATGATCTTTGAAATCTTCATCACGCCCAGCATAAAAATCCTTATGGCCTCCACCTGGTGGCTTATTATTGGCCACTACATAGTTTTGTGTATTTAGGACAATTTGTACTGGGTTATTACTCATATTTTTATCCTTCTAAAGCTACGATATCTTTATTTGAATTTAACATTTTGCTAATTTTAGGCTGTGTTACGCCAAATAGTTGAGCTATTTTCATCTGTGAAAACCCTAACTCAGTATCATGGCTTAACACTTGAGCCAACTCTTCAGGTGAGCTTAATACCTTTTGTTTTCGATCATTACTATTTGTGTTTGCATTCAAACGCAAATATTCTTTAATTGTTTCTAAAAAATGAAATTCTTTGTCTAGAATAGCAATTTTCCTTTGAATAAAGAATGCCAATTTCTCAATATCTGATCCGCTATAACCTTTTGATAACCATACTAAAAAGTCCAGTTGAACATCTGTTATTTTAATTAAATCGTTAAAGTGGTTCTGTAACATGGTACGTCGTGCTAAAGCAACAGGTTTTGGAATTTCGATTCTTAAATCAAACCTACGCCAAATAGCTGAATCTAGAAGTAATTCATGATTGGTAATAGCCATAGTAAATCCTATCTTACTTCTTTCATCTAAACATTGGAGTAATGTATTTACGACTCTTTTTAACTCACCAAGTTCATTCGGATCATCACGTAACTTAGCAATTGCATCAAATTCGTCTAACAATAAGATGCATTTATATCTATTTGCAAAAGCAAAAAGATTTGCAATATTTCGTGCTGTTGTACCTAAAAATGATGAAAGCAATCCATCAAGGCGTGCCACAATAATAGGTAATCCTAATGTTTCACCAATATGGTGTGCTAATAGTGTTTTACCCGTACCAGGCGCTCCAAAAAGCATCAAAGATAATGCAGGCTCAATTCCCTTCATTTTTAATTTATCAACATGTTTCCACTCATCCAAAATATTATTGATACTTGAAGCCAATCCGCTTTCGAAAATTGGCAAAGTTATAGGCTTAGCTTTAGGGAAAATAATTTCGGCTAATGGTGCACTTGTTTCTCTATCAACAGGAGCCTTTACTGTTGGAATCAATTGTTCACCACTTAAAGCATTTGATGAAAGAATAACTCTGCTCGGCAAGATTTCTATATTCTTTTTTTTAGCTTGTAAAAGCTTTTTTAATCCAGCAACTTGATCTACCTCTTCATCTTTCTCCAAAGCTTTTATCAACCTTTCAACATGACCTGATATGGCTGGATTTTCGACTTGTAGTGCTGCTCTGCATATAGCGACAACAATTGAATAATGTTGCATGTTCCACCTAATTGCTTTCTATTCCAAAAAATAAAAAACTATAACTAATTTCTAGTATTATATAGCAAAAAATCAGATAAATATTGTGTTTTTGCGTGAACTTATGCCAAAAATTGGTTTTTATATAAAGAAAACTATACTTTTTATAACTAAAAGCATATTTTAAATATATCTTGTGTTCCGATGACAAAAAATGTATTTATTCTTGGATTGTGAATTTAATGGTTGGCATGATCAAGGTACAGGTGAATTGATTTCATTAGGCTTAGTGTCTGCCGACGGCAAATATGAGTTTTATGAGGTGGTGAGCTGTAAGGATCCTGGTCCTTTTGTTGAACAACATGTCCTGCCAATTTTAGGACAATCAGCTATTCCTATATGGGAGTTAGTGAACAAGTTGTGCAGTTTCTTATGGGAGGTAGACTCTCAACAAGAGGAGCACATTACTATCGTAGCTGACTATCCTTCAGATATAGAGCTATTTAACCGTATTTTGCTCTTAGGACAAGGGCAATGTATCAATGTTCCAGTATTAGGTTTCTTACTCGATTTGTCACTCACTACGAAGAACTCTATGATTCCCCACAATGCTTTAGCTGATGCTAGAGCTTTGAGCATAGATTATGCATTGAAGTACGCCCATAAGATTGTAAAGTGAGTTGGCATTGAAATTAGCCACAAAAAAGTGGCTTTTTATAATATTATCCTACAATTTAATTTATAGATTTATGCTTCAAAAGGCTTAGTTGAGCGGGGGCTAGGCTATTTTTTTATAAAGTTATCCTACAACTGACATTAAGTACGGCTAAGGATAAAATCAAAAAGCCCGCATATGGCGGGCTTTTTGCTGCGCAGATGAGCAATAAAATTGCGCCTAATCTGTGCACAATTTTCCAGATCAATCGACTGAATTAGGCGAAATGAATTGATTTGGAACACATGATGTATACAAGTTTGTATGCAGAAAAGTAGCCATTTGGGCGCAAATCCACCTAAAATGCAGTGCATTTAAAAATTAATAAATTATTGATAAATATTAAAATAATTAAAAATTTGATAATGATTTGTATATCATTAAATCCCGCTTGGCATAGAAATTGAATTGGCATTCATAGCACGAATAACAATCATGCATTGCAAAATGCACCCTAAGTTTCAAGTTTGGAGAAAATCAAGATGTTCCAACAAAAATTACTCACGAAAGCATTCCTTGCAACTGCAATGATGGGGACTATTGCTTTGACAGGTTGTTCAAAACCTGCGGAGAAAGCGGAAACAGCAACGTCTGAGCCAGCAGCGGCAGTGAGCAGTGGTGACACCATCAAAGTCGGAATTTTGCACTCGCTCTCAGGCACCATGGCAATTTCTGAAACCTCACTCAAAGATACGGCCTTGATGACCATCAATGAAATTAATGCCAATGGTGGGGTACTGGGTAAAAAATTAGAACCTGTGGTGGTTGATCCTGCATCTGATTGGCCTTTATTTGCTGAAAAAGCACGTCAACTCATTACCCAAGATAAAGTCGCGGTGATTTTTGGTTCATGGACATCGGTATCGCGTAAGTCTGTGTTACCAGTGGTAGAAGAATTGAATGGTTTATTGTTCTATCCCGTGCAGTATGAGGGGCAAGAACAGTCTAAAAACATTTTTTATACGGGTGCTGCGCCAAACCAACAAGCGATTCCTGCGGTGGAATACTTGATGAGTGAGGAAGGTGGCAAAGCTGAGCGTTTTGTGCTACTCGGTACGGACTATGTCTACCCACGCACCACCAATAAAATTTTACGTGCGTTCTTGAAGTCCAAAGGTGTGGCCGATGCGGACATCATGGAAGAGTACACCCCCTTCGGTCATAGTAACTATCAAACCATAGTTGGTAATGTGAAGAAATTTGCTGCAGGTAAGAAAACTGCGGTCATTTCAACCATCAATGGTGATTCTAACGTACCGTTCTATCGTGAGCTGGGTAACCAAGGCATTAAAGCTTCAGATATTCCTGTCATGGCTTTCTCTGTGGGTGAAGAAGAACTCCGTGGTATTGATACCAAACCATTGGTTGGACATTTGGCTGCTTGGAACTATTTCATGTCGGTGAAAAACCCGACCAATACTGAATTTGTGAATAAAATGAAGCAGTATGCGGTGCAGTATAAGCTGCCGAATGCTGACAAAATCGTGACCAATGACCCGATGGAAGCCACCTATGTGGGCATCAATATGTGGAAGCAAGCGGTTGAAAAAGCAGGCAGCACCGATGTTGATAAAGTTCGTGTTGCGATGGCTGGTCAAGAGTTCAAAGCACCATCAGGCTATACCTTAAAAATGGATGCTGAAAATCATCACCTACAAAAACCAGTGATGATTGGGGAAATTCGTGGTGATGGTCAGTTTGACGTGGTCTATAAAACACCAAATGTGATTAAGGCGGAACCTTGGAGTCCGTACATTCCTAAATAATTTTCTTAAGCGTTGAGCCTGCTGCGATCGCTGTGGGCTTTTCAGTAAGCACATCTCGATTTGAGATGTTTTAAGCAAGCTTAAGGAAGTCATATTATGAATCTTAATTTTTTTTGTGCTGCACTGTTGTGCGCAATGGCACAGCTCGTGAGTAGCAGTATTTGGGCTGAAGAGGCTCAACTTGCTGCTCAGACCCAAAGCGTATCAGCATCGAATGATACGATTCAACGTTTTGTCAAAGCTGAGTTTGCTGAGCGCCGTGCCATGCTCAACCAATGGCCGGGGACGATTGAAGAATTTGATCGACTGGTGGCACTGATCGACAGTGATGAGCTGTATCGGGACAGTGTAGGCACGACGTATATTTTAAAAAATAATGAAAAATTATTGCGTTATCCCGATGAGCAAGTGATTGAAACTTGGCCAGCGGATTTGTCTCAGGTGACTTTGGTAAACACTTTACGTAAAGCCTTAAACTTTGGACAAGCACAGGCCAAATTAAAATCTGAAGAATCTGCCCAACGTTTAGCAGCCATTGATATTTTAGAAAATAATCTGTCTGAACTGAATGTTGCGCAGATTAATCAGCTCTACCTGCATGAACAAAATAATAAAGTTAAACAGCGCTTGGCGCAGCTTAAAGCGCGCCTCGACTTTGAAAGTCCAGATGTTTTAGTCCAAATTCATGCTGCTAAAGTCCTTACCGATTCCAACCGTCCCGAGGTGCTGGCACTGGTTGAGCAAGCTTTAACTCAATCAAACTTGAACCCCGAACTCAAAGCTGTGTTGGTAGATGCCAAAAGTCAGATTAAAACACGGATTCAGGCCAGTGAATGGGCAGGGCATGTGTTTTCTGGTTTCAGTACAGCCAGCATTTTACTGCTAGCAGCACTCGGGTTGGCCATCACTTATGGTCTGCTTGGTGTGATTAATATGGCGCATGGTGAGTTGATTATGATTGGGGCTTATACCACCTATGTGGTGCAAAGCCTGTTTAAGGCCTACTTGGGTAGCTATGTCGATTGGTATTTGATTGCTGCCATTCCTGCGGCCTTTTTGGTGAGCGCGTTGATTGGCATGTTGATTGAACGGACGGTGATTCGTCCACTGTACGGTCGTCAGCTTGAAACCTTGTTGGCCACTTTTGGGGTCAGTCTGATTTTGATGCAATTGGTGCGGATGATTTTTGGCGCACAAAATGTTGAAGTCTCGAATATTTCTTGGTTATCGGGCGGTATTGCGCTGAGTCCAAGTTTAATGCTGCCGTATAACCGGATTGCCATTATTGTGTTTACGATTGCGGTGCTACTGCTGTTGGTTTACCTGCTTAATAAAACTCGCTTTGGTCTGTTTGTTCGTGCAGTGACACAAAACCGTCAAATGGCACGTGCTGTTGGTATTCGCTCTAGCCGTATCGATATGTTGGCCTTTGGGCTGGGTTCAGGCTTAGCTGGTCTAGCGGGCTGTGCCTTAGCACAAGTGGGCAATGTTGGGCCTGATTTGGGTCAGAACTATATTATCGATGCTTTCTTGGTCGTTGTGGTGGGTGGTGTAGGACAAGTTTGGGGAGCTGTGCTGGCGGCGCTTGGTTTAGGGATCAGCGGTACGGTCCTTGAAATTGGGATGGGGGCTGTTCTTGCAAAAATTATTCTACTGGTTCTTGTGATTTTGTTTATTCAAAAACGTCCACAAGGTTTGTTTGCCATCAAAGGCCGTTTTGTGGAGTAAGCGCATGAAAATCACTTCTTTATTTTCCGATAAACCTTATAGTGCGCTCGCTATTGCGGTCTGCTTTGCGGTGATGCTGATCCTGCCTTGGTTACATTTACTACCAGTCGATTCAGCCTTTCATCTCTCTGCGTATTGGGTCACCTTGATTGGCAAAATCATGTGCTTGGCTCTGGTGGCTTTGGCGTTGGACTTGGTTTGGGGTTATGCAGGCATTTTAAGCCTAGGCCATGGCTTGTACTTTGCCCTTGGTGGTTATGCCTTCGGCATGTATCTGATGCGCCAGACGGCAGGTGACAGCCTGCCTGACTTTATGCGTTTTTTAAGCTGGACTGAACTGCCGTGGTATTGGGTGGGTAGCAATCATTTCTTATGGGCTTTGGCCTTGGTGGTGTTGGTTCCCGGTGTGGTGGCCTTCATCTTTGGTTTCTTTGCCTTTCGCTCCAAAATTAAAGGCGTGTATTTTTCGATTATTACGCAGGCGATGACATTTGCTGCGGCACTGTTATTTTTCCGCAATGAAACAGGCTTTGGCGGAAACAATGGGTTTACAGGCTTTAAGACTATTTTAGGCATGGACATCACTTCTGCACCCATGCGTGCCACCTTATGTTCCTTAACGGCTTTGGTGTTGATGCTGTGCTTCGTGGGGTTGCGTCATCTCATGAATAAACCCTACGGTCGTGTGCTGGGGGCAATTCGGGACAGTGAAAACCGCTTGCAGTATTTGGGCTATCGTACGCTGTGGTACAAGCTTTCTGCATGGGTGCTGTCCGCAGTGATTGCAGGTATTGCAGGAGCATTGTATGTGCCTCAGGCTGGCATTATTAACCCGAGTGAAATGAACCCCGTTAATTCGATTGAAATGGCGGTGTGGGTGGCTGCGGGTGGGCGTGGGACTTTGATTGGTCCAATTTTGGGTGCAGGGTTAATTAATGGCGTGAAAACCTATTTCACCGTGGCTTATCCAGAAGCATGGTTATTGATCTTGGGTGCTCTATTTATTGTGGTCACCATTTTCTTACCCAAAGGTGTCATTGGTCTATTTGACCGTTTTAAAAAGGAGCGTAGCGAATGAGTGAGCTAATACAACCTCATGGTGGCCATGCTTCAGACGGCTATGGACGTCCCAAAGAACAAGGTGCCGACTTCAGTCATGGGATTGCACTGTACTTGGAAAAAGTTAGTGTTTGGTTTGATGCTTTTCGTGCCTTAAATGATTTATCGCTATACATCCAAGAAGGGGAGCTACGCTGCATCATTGGGCCCAATGGGGCAGGTAAAACCACACTAATGGATGTGATTACGGGAAAAACCCGACCGACAGAAGGCTCTGCTTTTTTTGGGCAAAACTATGATTTGGCCAAGATGAGTACCGAGCAAATTGCGGAAGCAGGCATTGGACGTAAATTTCAAAAACCAACGGTATTTGAAAACTTTAGCGTGATGGAAAACTTACTGCTTGCTGCACCAAAAGATAAGCGGGTGAAGAAAAGCTTTTTTAGCAAACTTGACCCCGATGCACAGCTGGCTTTGGATGAGTCTTTGGCTCAAATACGACTCGAAGAATGGGTACACAAACCTGCGGGGCTGTTGTCACATGGGCAAAAGCAATGGTTGGAAATCGGTATGTTGCTTATGCAACGTCCTAAGTTGATT
This sequence comes from Acinetobacter sp. PC34, assembly GCF_051789135.1. Taxonomy (NCBI): domain Bacteria; kingdom Pseudomonadati; phylum Pseudomonadota; class Gammaproteobacteria; order Moraxellales; family Moraxellaceae; genus Acinetobacter; species Acinetobacter sp. PC34. The sequence goes on from NZ_CP196664.1 coordinate 132,736, forward strand.
CTACTTGATGAACCTGTGGCCGGTATGACCGATGCCGAAACGGAACGAACAGCTGAGCTATGTTTAGAACTGAAGAAAAATCACACCTTGGTGGTGGTTGAACATGACATGAGCTTTATCGACACCATCAGTGAGAAGGTGACGGTACTGGCTCAAGGGGCGATCTTAGCCGAAGGTACATTGGCTGAGGTACAGGCCAATGAAGATGTGATTGAGAAATATTTAGGACGTTAAGGAGCCGACCATGTTAGAAGTCAAAGACGTCAATCAGTTTTACGGTGGCAGCCATATTTTAAGAGATGTCTCCTTTCAAGCACCTGTAGGAGAGTGCTCCGTGGTGCTGGGGCGTAATGGCGTTGGGAAAACGACTTTACTTAAATGTTTAATGGGGATTTTACCGATTAAGTCCGGACAGATTTTACTTGATGGTCAGGACATCTCGAAAATGAGTCCCGAGCAACGCGTGCGTGAAGGTTTGGCTTATGTGCCGCAAGGGCGTGATATTTTTTCAACCTTAACGGTTGAAGAAAATATCCTGATTGGCATGGCCAAGTTTAAGGGAGCGAAAACTCGAAGAGTGCCTGAGCATTTGTATGAAATTTTCCCAATTTTAGATGAAATGAAGCACCGCCGAGGTGGGGATTTATCAGGGGGGCAGCAGCAGCAACTGGCGATTGCGCGTGCTTTAGCATCAGAGCCTCGGGTGTTAATTTTGGATGAGCCTACAGAAGGCATTCAACCTTCTATTATCAAAGACATTGGCCGAGTGATTCGTAAACTGGCGGATGGCGGCGACATGGCGGTGGTTTTGGTCGAGCAGTTTTATGATTTTGCCGAGGAGCTGGCCGATGCATATACCGTCATGGCCCGTGGACAAGTGATTGCGCAAGGGGCAGGCTGTGAAATGCCTGCAAAAGGTATTCGAGAATTGGTAGCGATTTAAGCTTTTTTATTCTCCCCCTCTTCCAAAGAGAGAGGGGGGAGAATAATGAAAATCTTGAATCTTGAATCTTGAATCTTGAATCTTGAATCTTGAATCTTGAATCTTGAATCGCGATCTTAGTCTACTTTTAGAAATATACCGTCTGCCGAAACATTGTGCCCAAAACCACAGCTCATTGTATTGGTTTCGCTGACACGGATGGTGTGTCCCATTTTGGGATCGAAGGCGAACTTTAAATTTATTTTACAGTCATCGACCTGATATTGCGCTTGAGTTCGATTTAGCGGCATGGTGGTTTCAAATTCGCCAATATTGGGTCCATAGATGAGACTGCGTAGTCCCATATAAAGACCATTAAATTCAATTTGATATACATTCTTAAGCGGTTTTACCTCAATCTGATTCCACTGCCCAAAGCCTGCATACTGCACATATTTACCTGCCAGTGTTGCTGACTGTTTAGGGAGTGGCAGTTGCTTTAAATTAAATTGACTGGATTTCGACTCAGCATTACGCAAAAACCATGCTCTAGCCCAAAGCGGTTTTCCCAACTTGCTATAACTTAAACCGACATTGTTGTTGGCAATTTCGACATCACGTTCAGTGAGGGATACACCACTTTCAGGTTGATTCATTAAACAAAAAGAAGACCACGTCGCCTGATACTGAAATTGCTCTAACGCTTTTTGATATTGTTTTTGATCATAAAATTTCTTACCAGTGCTGGCAGAGCTTTTGATTTTGGCACAACCTTGGCGAAGTTCTTGTTCAAAGGTGTCGTCTGCTGAAGCGAGTGTGCTTACAGTTAAAAGTCCAATCAAGAATGGATACTTAGGCATGATTTGATTCCATTTTCGTTATGCTTTGAATAAAACATAGGGAGCTATTCGAAGTAAAGGGACAATCTTTAGGAGCTCGCAATTATTTAAGATAGAGTAATGATGGAAACTGAAAAATTACTCATACAAATTGTTTGAGCAGTGTGCTTTTAGACGCGTTAAGCTAGTGCAAAGCAACAACAATAAGAGCAGCCATATGGACACATTATTATTAAGTATTCCGCCCAATGCTTTGGAAACGTTGATTTTAGAATCTATTTCTGTCGACGATGTGCTGAATTCGGAGCACATCGAGTCACATCTGCTTTTAGGTAAAAACTGGAAAATCTTACAGACCTTATTGCAAGGCAGTTTTAAGTCTGGCACTTCTTTACTGGCTTTGAGTGTGCAAGCCGAGCATCACTTGGCAGAGCGCCAAAAACAACTTACAGAGGTACGTTATAACACCGCGGTGCGTGTGGTTGAAGTCCAGGAAGCTTTAGAAAAACTGGATATCGAAGACTTTAAAAAGCATATGCAAACCAATTGTTTGAAACGCTTAGGACAGGAACATGGCATCCAGACCGAATCGATTGAATTGCAATTTGCCGAGTTGAGTTTAGTCTTTGCTCAGCTCAGAAACTTTTATGAACATGCGGCCAAGCATACATATGCCGTAATTAGCGTAACCAGTGACAAGTTAGTCCCGACCTCACTGATTTAACAGCAGTTGCATCAACACCAGATCACGCCATTGCCCAAACTTTTGTCCGACTTGGGGCATATAGCCAGTTTGTACAAAGCCAAACTTTTCATGCAAAGCAATTGAAGCCAGATTGGCGTGGTCAATCCCTGCAACCATGACATGCATGTGCTGCATTTTTGCTTGTTCAATCAAATACGCTAAAAGCTGTTGACCTAAGCCCTGACGGGCATAGTTGGGTGAAATATAAATTGAGTGCTCAACGGTATAACGATAGCCTGAAAAATTACGGAAGGTGGCATAGTCTGCAAAGCCTGCAATGGCCTGCGTTTCTTGGTCTTCCACCACGCAAAATGGAAATTGGTTTTGTTGAAAGTGTAGTAATTGTTTTTGGAAATGCGCTAAATCATAGGCATGTTCATTCCAAGTGGCCATGCCATGTAAGACTTCTGCATTATAAATATTTTGGATCGCGGGCAGATCGTGTTCAGTAGCTGGACGAATGAGAAAAGACATGAAGGCAAGGTTGTATGCGTTGGGGCTTTATCATGCTGCTTTTGCATAAAAAAAAGCAAGACAGAAGTCTTGCTTTTGGATATTCACAAAAGTGAATTAGAAGTGGTATTTGATTAACGCACTTACGTCATTTTGGTCAACGCCTTTATAGCCGTATTTGTTATTCCAAACTGAGTGCTCGATACCCACGTATAGGCGTGTATCTGGAGAAATGTGTTTACCTACATTCCATTTGTACTGACTAGTCCAGTTTAACTCGCTTGCATGGTCATCTTCAGCAGTTGACCAGTCAAGGAAGGCATCAACTAAAAAGTCTTCAGAACCAAGTTTGAACGGTACTGCATAGGTGATAGTCATTTGATAATCATCATCAGTCAGGTCGTTATCTGCTTTGTAGAAGTTGATGTTTGCATACTGTGTATATGGCACATTTAAGGCAAAACCAATACCATAGAGGTAGTTATTGAAACCTTCACCGCCTTCCCATGTCGTTGCAACTAGCACATCTTTAACTGGGCCAAGCTCAAGTTTAGTTCCTGTCATTGTACCTAAGCTGAAACGTGGTGCAACTTCAAAGTAAGTTCCATTGCCATCAGCATCGTTGTTGGTACGGTCAGCGAAAGCGAAGAAATCGCCATATTTGAAGCCCGCTGCGTATTCTGCAGTAATGGTTGTTTGCTCAAGCTTTTCGTCTTCAGTTTCGAACGGTGATTTGTAGTTTTCACCATATAAACCAGTGATGCTAAAGTCTTGCCAAATTGGCGCAGCTTGAGAGATTGCCGCAGCAGAAGATAATGCTAAGAAAGCAGCAAGTTGAGTCAGTTTCATGAATATTTCCCCAAAAAATCGGATACAGGATACCGATTATTAAGCAAAAATAAAGCCAAATTTGACGAACGTCATGGAAAATAGATATCAAAATGAGCCATTTTTTATACTTTTTTTACCAAATGGTTTAATGTTGCCTTTCAGGCATGACACTTAATTTGATATGGACCTTCATGGAAAAAATGTTAGGTGATTGAATAATAAATTTAGCAATATCGACATGATACAGCTCGGGAAAATCCTAGAATGGAACAGCGTTTGCACTTATTTGGGGATGTTTGCAAAGAGTGAATGATCGATGAGTGGAGTCATTCCTGCCGTAATTGAAGTTGTCATAATCATTAGATTTTTCTTGTTCATTCTAGCCAATGAAGTCACCTGAATAGCGAGAAGATGGAATCAAATCCATCTGTTTCTGGCCATGCAAGTAAGGGCTTGTCACAATAAGTATCCTTTTCATATTTTTTTAAAAATATCACTTGCATAATTTTCAGTTAGGCCCGATATTCAAAGGAGAAGGACACAGATCTGCAGACTCAAAAGTGTTCATCATTCAATCGATGGAGGTTACATTCCAAAGCAATTGAAGATGGTCGAATACTGTTAAAACAGTAAGTTACAAGTGTGCTAAGAGATAAAAATCTTCGTACAAAAAAAGAGTCGAATAAAGAAAGAGAGAGGATGTTATTTTATGAACATAGAAATCCGTACAGATAAAAACATTCAAAATAGTGACCGTTTAATTAGTTATATACGCGAAGAGCTGAATCAAGAATTTCAACGTCACAGTGAGCGAATTACCCACTTTTCAGTGCATCTAAGTGATGCCAATAGCCATAAAGGCGGAGATGACGACATTCAATGTATGATTGAAGCGCGTCCAGCAGGTTTAAAACCCGTGGTTGTAAATCATAAAGGTCATAATGTCGATACTGCGATTCATGGCGCGATCGATCGCCTGAAACGTAGTTTAGAACATACCTTTGAAAAAAATGATAAACCGCGTACTGGCCAACCTGTATATGCAGATCAGGATGATGGCCTAGTTGATGATGAGGAAGATTAAACCTCACCGAATTTAAAAAAAGCCCCTCAATCAGGGGCTTTTTTAATGCTGGGCACTCACTTTTATCCAACATTACGGATAACAAATATCCCGTTTATTCGGCATAATAGAATAAACTGAATTGAAGAGCGTCATCTCCATGTTAACCGCGCAACAACAAGCTTTCGTGCAAGCACTTGAAGAATTAGATCTTCAACAAGTTCAACGTCTATTGACCGATGGGTTAAGTCTCAATTTTATCGATCCTGAAAAAGGACCTGTGATTTCTGTTTGGTCAGACGGCTTATTCAAATGGTGGGAAGCGATTTGCGAAGCGTATGAAGCAGGTGCACCACTGTCAGAACAAGAAAAACAACAGACTCTAGCGGTACATTTAGATATTTTAGAACAACTGATTCATGGCAAAGCAAACTTGCATTTGTGGGATACAGAAGAAATTTATGGCCCACTTTGGGATGCTGCAAGTGCTGCATGTGCGCCAGCGGTCAAGCGTTTGTTGGACGAAAAAGTCGATCCAAACACCAAAGATGAAGATGGCTTAACTATTTTATCTTCAATTAGCGATTTATTCTTTGATTGTGAGTTTGACGAAATTAATTGGGCCGAAGCATTGGCTGAAGAAAAGCAAACTTTAGAGTTGCTTCGTCAGCATGGTGCAAAAATGACAAAAGAATTAGCTTAAACAGCGAGATCATCATGATGCAATTAAAACATTTAGGTTTATGTGTAGCCGCTGGGTTCAGTATGAATGCGATGGCTGCAGATTTTTCCTTTGACCGCCCAGGTTCGGGCATAGGGACAGGGATTACGCCTGTGGGGCAGTTGGCTTGGGAGCAGGGCTTGGCCAATGCGCACTATGCTGAATCGACCACGGCTGATGGTGAAAAAGTCAAAACCACCAGCTTAAATGCAGATATGTTATTGCGCACAGGTTTAGCTGAAAACATCGAATTGCAATTGGGTTGGGCTGGGCCCTCTTGGCAACAAATGAAAGTGGCAGGCAATAAGTCTGAAACAGATGGTTTGGGTGATGTCAGTGTGGGTGTGAAAGCGGCGATTCCTTTGGATGATGAACGCTTGACTATGGCGGTACTGGCTGAAGCGATTATTGCCACAGGTAATGATGGTTTCACCAATGAAGATGATATTTATAGTCTGTCATCTGTGGTGGCATACGATTATAGCGACCTCGTGTCGACATCCATCACTATGCGTTATGAAGTGCAAAATAGTGATTGGGCCATTTCTGCAATTCCGACTTTAGAATATCAATTTACCGATAAACTCAGCGGTTTTTCTGAATTGGTTTATCGTAAAGCAGAAAGTCAAGACAATGAATATGCGCTCGGTACAGGTGTCATGTATGCGGTGAATAATCGGATGCAGTTGGACGCAAGTGTTGGTGTCGACTTAAATGGTGCAGATAAAAGTTATTATTCAGGCCTTGGCGTTTCATACTTATTTTAATTAGAAAAAAGAACATATTATGAAAAAGCATCTTCATCTGAAACAGGGGATGAGCGGCAAAACGTGGTATCTGGCGCTGTCAGTATTGATCATCAATCTGTGTATCTGGGCCAGTATCCTAAACGTTCATGCGGAAACTCCACTTCTTTCAGCTGAAGATGCTTTTCCATTTACAGTGGAATCCACGACTGAGCATAAGGCTCAACTGCACTGGAATATTCCTGAACAGTATTATCTGTATCAGCACAAATTTGAAGTGCAACAGGCGGGTCAGCCCCTTAAGCTTGAGCTACCGCCTGCGCATGATCTGTATGATGAAAACTATGGACACACCCAAGTTTATTATCAACAAGTGCAATTTGACTTAGATACACAGGCCTCGCAGACCTATAAGGTGACTTGGCAAGGCTGTGCCAAAGATCGTATTTGCTATCCGCCGCAAAGCATTGAGTTTAAAACGGATGTAAATGGTTTGGTCAGCCTACAAGACCAAGCAGGTGGATCAAAACGACTGTTAGATTTAGCCGCGCAATCGAATCCGCAATTTGAGCCGATCAACCCCACAGTCACTGCTGAACCCGCCGCAACAGCTTCTGATACGATGGCTGCGCAAGATCAAATTTGGTCTGAAGAGTTAGCCAAAAGCTCGTTGGCCTATGGTTTATTACTGTTCTTTGGCCTCGGGATATTACTGGCGTTTACGCCGTGTTCTTTACCGATGTTGCCGATTTTAACCTCTTTAATTATTCGCGATAGCAAAGGCCTCAAAGCATGGATGATTGCCTTGGTCTTTGTGTGCAGTATGGCCATGGTCTATGCCATTTTGGGCTTGGTGGCCTCATCTGCAGGTTTGAACTTTCAGCGTTGGTTACAACAGCCATCCACCCTGATTGCTTTTAGCATTCTTTTTGTTTTGTTCGCACTCAATCTATTTGGTTTGTTTGAACTTAAACTGCCGCAAGCCGTGGTGAATAAACTTGATCATATCCAGTCTATGCAAAAGGGTGGAAGTCTGATCAGTGCTGCGATTATGGGCATGATTTCTGCGCTGTTGGTTGGACCGTGTATGACGGCACCTTTGGCAGGCGCTTTACTGTTTATTTCGCAGACACAAAGCCAGTGGCAAGGGGCCATTTTGCTGTTCACCTTAGGCTTTGGTATGGGGACACCATTGTTATTGGCAAGCGTACTGGGTGCTAAGGTATTGCCTCGTGCTGGGCTGTGGATGAATCAGGTTCGGGTATTCTTTGCTTTCATCATGTTGGCTTTAGCGCTGTATTTTGTGCGTCCTTTGCTTTCTGAAACATGGATGCAAGCACTGAGTCTGCTGCTAGGCTTGAGCTTTATTATTTATGTGTTGTATCGTTTGATGTGGCATAAAACACAATTGCGTATGCTGTACATTGTGGCTCTAGTCATTGGCGGGACGTACATTGCTTATAGCCAATATCAGCAGAGTCAGCGTTTCTTTGAAGCACCAATGGCTGCATCTGCGCGTTGGCATGTGGCAGCGACAGCAGCGGAGTTTAAGCAGCTCTTGGCACAAGCACCAAAAGGTCAAAAGATCATTATCGATGTCTATGCTGATTGGTGTGTTGCTTGTCAGCCGATTGAACACCGTATATTAAAGTCTGCAACGGTACAGCAAGCGCTTGCGCCGTATTATTTGATCAAATTAGATTTGAGTCATTACGATGCAACCCATCAACTGCTCTTAAACCAGTGGGATATTTTAGGACCACCGACCTATTTATTCTTAGATGCCTCACAACAAGAAATTCGTGGTTTACGTTTAACCGGTGCATTTACTGAGGCTGAACTTTTAGCTCAATTACAACGTTTTTAAACCTGAGGGAGAAGGGTGATGCAACGTTTATATATTGCCAATAAAAATTACTCCAGTTGGTCGATGCGAGCGTGGTTGGTCTTGACTGCATTTGATCTGGATTTTGAAGAGGTAGTGGTTCGCTTTGATGCGACAAACCCCAGTTTTAAAGAGCAACTGTCTCACATTCATGCTAATGCTAAAGTGCCCGTATTGGATGTGGGTGAATTTAAAATTTGGGATTCTTTAGTCATCTGTGAATATTTGGCCGAGCAAAATCCAGATTTAGCCCTGTGGCCCAAGCTTGACTATTTGAGAGCAGAAGCACGGAGTATCAGTGGTGAGATGCACAGTAGTTTTATGGCACTACGCCAATTATGCCCCATGAATATTCAGGCGCAGTACAGCATAGCTGAGGGGCTAGCTTTGTGTGCGCAGCATGCTGAATTAAGAGCAGATGTCGAACGAATTGAACAAATTTGGGCACAGCGTTCGGATGAGCATACCTTTTTATTTGGTGATTTTTCTATAGCCGATGCCTTCTATGCCCCTGTAGTGATGCGTTTCAAGAGTTATGCACTACCTGTATCTGAACGCAGCCAGCAGTATATGCAACACATTATGCAGCATCCTGCGGTCATACAATGGGTCGACGCGGCACGGGCAGAAGCCGTTTAGTTAGGTGAAATGTGCTGTGTGTCACCACATGCAGCGCTATCTTTGAGCTCACCGGGATTGATTTCTAAATAGCATTTGATTTGATTACGTCCACTGGCTTTAGCGGCATAGAGTGCTTTGTCTGCTTGACTCAAAACTTGCTGAGGTCTGAGTCCATGGTGAGATTGTGCAATACCAAAACTAGCTGTGACATGGATAGATTGGCCTTCATCATTGTTAATGACTAAAGCCTCGATGGCTGAACGACAACGTTCCGCAATTTGATGGGCTTTAGAGAGTGAAGCATGTTTTAAAATAAGGATAAACTCCTCTCCGCCAAAGCGCCCCACTAGGTCATGGTCTTGTATCTGGTTATTTAATTGTTGGCTCACAGCGATGAGCACGTTATCTCCCATATGATGTCCAAATTGGTCATTGATGCTTTTAAAATGATCGAGATCTAAGAGGATAACCGCATAGGGATTCTGCGGATCTTGCTGATGCAAATACTCCAAACTTTGGCTAATATGGCGACGGTTAAATGTATTGGTTAGTGGGTCGATCTGACTTAAATGTTGAATGAGTCGTTCACGATGTCGCCATTGGCTAAGTAAAATTTCAAATAAAATCAGACAAGTGATTAGGATGGGAATAACGAAATACAGCATCGATAGGAGCCAAAACCCATTGAGAAAGAGTTGGCCATCAATCTGAAAAATAGGAGCATAAGGAATCACATCAATAAAACTGAGGTAGCCTGAGAAGGTTAAGAAGCCTGTCGCAGGAATTAGCATCGCATACACGATCTTTCGCTCAAACAACACCAAACCGACAGCGATCAGACAAATATAGACCACCATAGTGACAGGGCTAAACACCCCAATCATATAACCGTTATAGCAAAGTGAGATGATTAAAATTCCAATCGCAATATAAGGGAGGAATCGTTGTACCCAAGCTTGTTTTTGTAGGGCATAGCAAGGGTAAATCAAACCCAATAACGTGATGAAAAAAATGGAATTAATAACCAATTTATGGCGCAAAAGCTGAACATTAACGACATGCCAATATTCTGAGTTGAACAGTACAAAAGTCTCCCAAACTAACCAGATCAAATTGACACAACAGCCGAGAACAAGGATTAAAATACACTTTTTCAAGGTATCCCAGTTCATAATCACTTCCTCTTCAAGTAGATAATGAGAAAGTTTGCTGTTGCTTAGCTGTTTAGATATTGAGAACCATGAACTCATTCAATCGTTTCATCCTTGATATATCCGCTTTATTTTTTAAATAATGTGATTGATTTCTTATACATTGCTTTCAACATATCACAATCTTATAAAAAGACGGTATCAAAGGTGACGAACTGAGCATGTAGCTCAGAAGGGAAAGACCATTCTATTTTTAGAACATAGTGTTTTGAATAGGCCTATTATTCTAAGGATAATCTTATTTTAAAATGCAACTATTCAATAAAGATTATGTTGGAACATCCCATGAAAGTTTTACATATTGATTCAAGTATTATGGCGGATGCTTCTGTGTCTCGTCAGTTGAGCCAAGCGATTGTTTCGCAACTCAGCGAAAAGCATGCGCAAGTTGAGGTTGAATATTTGGATTTGGCAACGCAACCGATTCCACATTTAGACGCAGAAATTTTAATGGGTCAAAATGCAGAACAATCGGCTCTGGGCGAACGTATTATTCAACAGTACTTAGATGCGGACGTTGTGGTGATTGGTGCAGCGATGTATAACTTCGGGATTACTTCGACTTTAAAAGCATGGATTGACCGCATTAGTGTTGCAGGTCGTACTTTCAAATATACTGAAAATGGCCCGGTCGGTTTGGCTGGTGACAAGAAAGCCTATATTGCCAGTAGTCGCGGTGGTGTCTATGGTGAAAATAGTCCTGTTGACTTCCAAGAAGGCTTCTTAAAAACCGTCTTTAATTTTACCGGTGTGACCGATGTTGAAATCATTCGTGCTGAAGGCGTGAATATGGGGCCAGAGCTGAAAGATAAAGCCATTGCAGCAGCTTTAGCACAGGTGCAAGCGATTTAAACAATAACTGTAGTTCCATGATTCCTCATTTGGTCAGCGTTAAGCTGACCTTTTTTTATGCAGGATGTGTCTAGTCTTGGTCGAGCGCTTGAGCAAACGTTGCTATGTCATGCAACGCCATTTTAGCTTCTGGAAACCATGCATTAAACATTTGAAAGTTATGCCACATGCCTGTGTATAGTTTAAATGTCACATCTACACCTGCCTTGGTCGCTTTATCTCTAAACCGCTGGGCATCGTCCAAGAGAATTTCTTTCGAACCGACTTGTACAAGGGTAGGCGGGAGGTCTGCTAAATCATCAAATAAGGGTGAAACGAGTGGGTCGGCGGGGTCGATTTGCTCTGGAACATAATAGTCGATGCCTGTTTCAAGGGCTTCGATGGATAACAGTGCATCGAGCTTGCTGTTATAGCGAATAGATTCACTGGTTAAGCTTAAATCCAAAAATGGCGAAAGCAGAATCAGCCCACTGACTTGAGGGCGTTGCTCATCACGAATGCGCAGCGCCAAGGCTAGCGCTAAATTTGCACCACATGAATCCCCTGATAAAATAATATCTTTGGCTTGTATCCCTTGCTCCAATAACAGCAGATAAACATCAAACAGCGCATCAATGGCTTCAGGATAGGGGTGTTCGGGTGACAAAGGATAGTCAAGGTGAATGACTTGCATTTGTGTACTGGCTGCAAGGTCTGAGACAAACGCACGGTGGGTATTCATTGAACCTAAAAAGAAAGCTCCACCATGAATATGCAAAATGAGCTGAGTGGCTTCAGTTTCAGGTTTTAACTCTTCCGCACGCAGGCCTGCAAGACGTAGAGGACGAATCTGGATCGACTTATTGAGTGGAAAGGCACGACACATTTGTTCAAGAAGAAAACGCTGACTACTGGGTGGGAGACTAAAGCGACTTGGGGTTCGAATCGTGGTTTTTAAAAACTGCTCTGTAATGATTTGTTTCCATGGATCGGCAATCTTCATAGTTATTCCATTTTGTTATTTGTTTTACCTTGAGTTTGTGTATTTACCAACATAATTTACAAGGTTACACTAATTGGTCACATTGAAAAATTGAAAAATTGTTGTGACTTTTTAATAATGATAGTCGTCTATACTAGACTAGGGAAATGACAAAAATGAAAAAAATTGCACTTGCGTTAAGCGTACTAGGATTAACCGCTCTAGCTCATGCAGCAGATCCGCTGAATGGCACTGTTTGGAAAACGATTGATGACAAAACTAAACAAGCGAAAGCCTTGGTTAAATTCACTGAGCAAAAAAATGGAACTTTAACTGCGAGTATTCAAGGTATTTTGACACCAGGTGAAGAAAATGCATGTACCAAGTGTGAAGGCCCATACAAAAACAAATCGTTGAAAGGTTTAACGATTGTACATGGTCTGAAAAACGCGGGTGGTACAAGCTATGAAGGTGGATCAATTTTAGATCCGCAAACGGGTAAAACTTATAAATTAAAAGGCAACATTGCTGCTGGTGGTAAAAAACTAGAGCTTCGTGGCTATATTGGTGTGGCTGCACTTGGCCGTAACCAAACTTGGATTCGCGCGAACTAATCTCATCCAACAAAAAAAGCCGAGCAATTGCTCGGCTTTTTTGTTTTTGTTATGTGTCCCGTCCTGAAATAAGTTTACACCTTAAGAGACTTATTTTATGGAACATGCACGAGAACAACGAGTTAAACGTACACAACGTGATTATAGCTTGGCCTTTAAAATGATGGTGGTACATGAAGTAGAAAAAGGGCAAATTACTTATAAACAAGCTCAGGCAAAATATGGTATTCAAGGAAGATCAACTGTGCTGGTATGGTTACGCAAGCACGGACAACAAGATTGGACTTCGAATATGCCGACTTCTTCTAAACGTCAATTGACACCCCAACAACGAATCCGCCAATTAGAAAAACAGTTAGCCGCAGAAAAGCTCAAAACTGAATTTATACAGGATGTGATTTATCACATTGATAAAGAGTGTGGGACTGATCTTGGAAAAAAGTATACCGAGCACGTTTCAAAGATTGGCAAAGCCAAAGAAGACTAAGCGTTTCACGTTATTGTCAGTGGTTAGGAATCACTCGACAAGCTTATTATCAAGCAGAAAAACGTGCTCAAATGACTGCACAAATAACCGAACAAATACTCGAGTTGATTATGGAGTATCGCTGTCTCATGCCAAGTATCGGAACACGTAAGCTGTATTGGCTTATTAAAGGCAAATTGTTGCAGCGTGGTTTAAAGTGTGGACGGGATCAGTTATTTAAAATATTGAAAGAAAATAATTTATTGATTCACCCCAAGCGTCGCTATACAAAAACTACGGATAGCAAGCATTGGATGAAGAAGCATCCAAATTTATTAAAGGATTATTCAGCAGTGCAAGCCAACGAAGTCTTTGTTAGTGATATTACTTATGTTGAGAGTGCTGAAGGCGTACATTATTTATCATTGGTGACAGATGCTTATACCCGTCAGATTAAAGGTTATAAGTTATCGAATGATATGCGTGCGGAGAATGTTATGCAGGCTCTACATATGGCGATGCAGCATGTGACGGATCGAGCGACTAGGATGATTCATCATTCAGACAGAGGCTCTCAGTATTGCTCTGAGCTATATCAATCGGCATTGCGCCATTATGGGATATGTCCTTCCATGACAGATGGAGGAGACTGTTATCAAAATGCATTAGCAGAGCGGATTAATGGAATATTAAAGCAGGAGTTTTTAACTACACGATGTCAAACCATGAAGGAGTTAGATCACTTAATTACGGAATCTATCATGATTTATAATTACTATAGACCACATTTAAGTTTAAATATGAACACCCCGAATCAGATGTATGAACAAACTAAAACCGAGCTAATTGCTTAACTCGGTTTGAAGTGGAATACTGTCAATCTATTTCAGGACAAGACAATGCCTTTAGGGCGCGAATTGCATCTTCATTGAACCCCACAATAAAACCATTCGGGGTTGCAATCACGGGGCGCTTGATGAGACTGTGATGGGTCGTGAGAGCTTCAATCAGTCCTTGCTCTGAAGCTAAAGCAGTGTCTTGTTCTGCTTCAGTCAACTTACGCCAAGTGGTGCCTTTTTTATTCAGGACCAGATCTGCCCCAATCTGATCGAGCCATGTTTTGACAGTCGCAGCATCAATGCCTTGTTTTTTATAATCATGAAACTCATACGCTAAACCTAACTCATTCAGTAGGTCGAATGCTTTTTTCATTGAATTACAATTTTTAATGCCATACACGTTTAACATGGAAAACCCTTCTAAATTTTAAGCTGGGTTTAGAGTAACGGAAAAAGCAGAGCAGCTCTAGTGTCGCGATTTAAGCCAACAGCGTCATCGTCTTGTCATAAAAGCGTTTTAGAATTAAATCAAAGAAAAATAGAATATAAAAAGAAGAAGCATTAAAAAAGCAGAGACTAAAAAAGAGAAAACCCGCATTTAATCATCCTGATCATGCGGGTCTCATTACAACGTCCATTGTCACATCCTTGAAAACCAACTATATCCATAGTTCGTTTTAATTTCATCCTACGGCGTCCTGTCCTTGTGCTGTCATCCTGACATCGTCCCTTTGCCGTGGAAACATAATGCACTGATTGATTGATCAGAAAAAGACTCAAAAAACGGCAGATAATGTAGGTTAAAAACTCATACTCAGTAAACGGTTGTTCACTGAGTATGAACTAAATACTTAAATTTTTCTAGATTTTGTAGTCAATAATGACAGGTGCATGGTCGCTAAACCATGTTTCTTTATAGACCCAAGCATTGACTGTGCGGGCTTTCCAGTCAGGTGAGCAAGCCTGATAGTCAATGCGCCAGCCCACGTTCTTGGCACGAGCTTGTCCACGGTTTGACCACCACGAATAAAGCTCAGCCTCTGGACGTACTTCACGGAAAGTATCGACATAGCCAAGTTCATCATAAATATGATCGAGCCAAGCGCGTTCGTGCGGTAAGCAGCCTGAGGCCTTTTGATTGCCTGACCAGTTTTTAATATCGATGCGTTTATGTACGATGTTGTAGTCACCGCAGACAATCACGGATTTATTTTCATCGCGCCATTGTTGCAAAATTTGTTTGTATTCGTCTAAGAAGTGATCTTTACGGACTTGTGCTTCTTCACCAGAAGAACCCGATGGTAAATAGAGTGAGCAAATATGCACGTTTTGGTCTAAGCCTAAGTCAAACTCAGCCGAAATAAAGCGGCCTTGAGAATCAGCCAATTCAAAACCAAGCCCATCAGTAACTGAAACAAACGGTAAACGGCTATAAATAGCAGTACCAGCATACCCTGGACGTTCAGCAGGGAACAGGTGGGTATGCCAGCCTTCAGGTTTAAATTTATCGGTCCATTGTTCGTGGGTGATGCGAGATTCTTGCATGCAAATCACATCGGCATCTGATGTGGCAATCCAATCAAAAATCCCTTTTTTTTCTGCAGAACGTAGACCATTTACGTTAATTGAAACCACACGTAAAATTTTTTGATCACTTGGATAGCTACTCTTTGGTATCATGCGCAAGTCTTACCTCAATTTGAAAATACGGAGCACCGCATGACAACGCAAGCGACATTTAACCCTCAAGCTTTTATCGAACTCGCATTATCACGTGGCGTGCTTAAATTTGGTGAGTTTACTTTAAAATCGGGTCGTGTGAGTCCTTATTTTTTTAATGCAGGCCTACTCAATGACGGCGAAGCCTTGTCACTACTGGCGTCTGGCTATGCAACTAAACTGACAGAATGCAACAATGTTGAGGTGGTCTTTGGTCCTGCGTACAAAGGGATTCCTTTTGTTGCTGCAACAGCGGTGGCCTTGTCACAAAATCATGGGGTGAGTGTGCCTTGGGGGTTTAACCGTAAAGAAGCCAAAGATCATGGTGAAGGCGGGGTCTTGGTTGGTGCATCCGTTGCAGGCAAAAAAGTCTGGATTATTGATGATGTGATTACTGCTGGCACAGCGATCCGTGAAGTAGTCACCATTTTGAAAAATGCAGGTGCGCAGATTGCAGGTGTGTTGGTGGCATTAGATCGTCAAGAAAAAGGTCAAGGTGAGCTGTCTGCGATTCAAGAAGTGCAAAAAGAACTTGAAATTCCAGTACATGCATTGGTGACCATGAAAGATTTGATGAATTATTTAGAGGCTAAAGGTGAGACAGAAGCTTTAGCAAAAATGGAAGCCTATCGCGTGAAATATGGCGTTTAAGCGTTGAAACAAAAAAGGGAAGCTTCGGCTTCCTTTTTTATTGGCTCTCTCATTCGGTTGGCGTTTGGCTATGCGCACCTTCCCAACCAATTATCGCAGTTTTACGTGTTGTCCCCCACATATAGCCGCCACGTTGCCCTGAAGACTGAATGACCCGATGGCATGGAATTAAAAAGGCAACGGGGTTGCTGCCAATGGCTGTTCCGACCGCTCGTGAAGCACGCTCTTGCCCAATCTCTTGGGCAATATGTGCATAACTGCTGAGCTGCCCCATGGGAATTTTGAGCAGACTTTGCCACACCTTGAGCTGAAAGTCGGTGCCTTTCAGATGCAGTTTAATCTCTGATAGGCTGTGTTGATCTTGCTGAAAAATCGCGAGTGCTTTGCGTTGTAATTCATCCTGATCTTCAATAAATGTCGCACGTGGGAACTGTTTTTTCAGATAGGCCAATGCATCCCGATCTGCTTCGGTAAAGGCTATATGACAAATCCCTTTAGGGGTCGAGGCAATAATGACGGAGCCAAAAATGGTCTCGGCAAAGCTATAGTGAATGTGGAGTGCTTCACCGCCATGTTTATATTCTGCGGGCGTCATACCTTCGATTTGGACAAATAAATCATGCAATCGGCTGGTACTAGAAAGGCCAGTGTCAAAAGTTGCTGCAAAAATATTATTTTCTGTGTGATTTTTCAAAACTAACTTTGCATATTCCACACTAATGTATTGCAGAAATTTCTTCGGACTAATACCAGCCCATTCGCTAAACATACGCTGAAAATGTGTAGGACTTAAATGCACGTGTTCAGCAATCTCAGCCAAACTGGGTTGCTGTTTGAAGTTTTGTTCAATGTATTCAATTGCCTTTGCCACACGTGCGTAATTGCTATGTTCTGTCATGATTACTCGTGGAAATCATTTAACTTAAGAAAACACTAACAAATCCAGTCAGGCCTGAAAATCCGTTTCTTGCGTTTTATAACAAAAGATTCAAAGCATTTATTGATTGGCATAATCGTCCCTTGATAAGCATAAAAAAGCGGAACAGTGACCTGTTCCGCTTGAGATGGCGTTTTAACTAAAGGGGTTTAGAACTGGTAGTTCAAACGCATGAGGAAGCTACGTGGTGTACCAGGCATAGAGTTCGAACGCCAATATTCTTTATTGGTCAAGTTGCTGACAGCTAAGGTCAAGTTCCATGGATCAGCATTATAACCAATGGCTGCATCGACACGATTGAAACCATCCATCTTGGTCAAGTTATTGATGTTTGTGTAATAAGAGCCCACATAAGTCACACCAACTTCACCGTAGAGTTTTTCTGTAGGTAAGTAGCGCACAAACAGGTTGCCTGTGTTTTTAGAGGCATTTGCTAATGCATTCCCTACATTCTCTGGTTTTTCCTTATCCTTTTTCACTTCAGTATCGGTATAACCATAACCACCACGGACAAATACGTTGTCCAGTACACGACCGATGAAGCTGAACTCTAAACCTTTGGCTTGATGTTCACCACCTACGGACCAAAGGAAAGGTTGTTCTTTTGAATCAGGTTGATAACGAATATTCTTTTTACGAATGTCATAAACAGAAAGTTGTGTGTTTAAGCGTTGGTCTAACCAATCACTCTTAACCCCAATTTCATATTGTTCATTGTATTGAGGTTCAGCATCATAGTATTTAGGATCAGTATTAACATCAACAGAAATATTGCCACGACCTCCATAAGGGGCGAAGCTTTTATTGTATGAAGTATAAAAACTGTGTTGTTCTGATGGTTGCCATACAAAGCCAATATTAGGGCTGAAGGTCGTATCATCATATTGTTTTGAAAGGTTCTGGATATGATTGGTCGATTTGAAATTGTACTGATCATAGCGCATACCTAACATCATTTTGAGTTCAGGTGTCAGGCTAATTAAATCTTGAGCGAAGAACCCCATTGACTCACCTACGTGATGATTTTCCGAGGTTACAGGGAGGCGTTCAGAGCTTGGTAACGTATTATATTGGTCTGCTGGATTGTAGGGGTTAATAAAACCATAGTAGCGAGGAACACCTGTACCACTTGAGTAATTTCCTAGTTTTGGTGAACGGTCTTCACGGCTGACATCTGCACCGACGAGGAGCTGATGTTCTATAGCTCCAGTTTTGAATGAGCCAGAAATATCAAAAGTATTGGTAATGGTCTTATTCATGGTTTCTTGCCATGCATAGCTTTGACGTATGTAACCATTCCAAGTACATGCTTTTGGTGTGGCTTCTAAAGTGAGATTATTGTTGCAATAGGTGCCACCAAAGAAGTTGTCAAAGTTCTGATAAGCTTGGCGATAGCTGAGCGCCCAGTGGAAATTCCAATTTGGCGCATATTGATATTTCACATCAGTACGAATGACTTGTAATTCGTCTTCAATAAAATCGCCTTCTTGAGCAAAGCCAGTCTTGATTGAAACACCCGCGGGTAAGTTACTATAAGAAGGCCCGCGGTCAGGGGTTCGATTTAATTTGTCATAAGTATATTGTGTGGTCCACGTGAGGGTTTCATCATCATTTTTATAAGTGAAACTTGGCGAGATCATCTCAATTTTACTGTCGATGCCTGAACGGAAACTATCCGCTTCACCGTATTCACCTGTTAAACGGACAGCCCAATTGTCATTCAACACTTGGTTAATATCTGCGGTAGCACCGTAGTTATCATATGAGCCTACGTAAGTACCGACGGAACTTTTCGAGTCAAAGTTGGCGTATTTACTCACCATATTGATCACACCACCGCCAGCACTACGACCGTAAAGTACCGAGGCAGGGCCTTTTAAAATTTCGATGCGTTCAATGTTGGATGTGTTGCGACGTACTTGGCCACTTTCACGAATACCATCACGGTAAATATCACCCGAGTCGGCAGAGAAACCACGGAGGGTAATGCCATCACCACGCGTATCGTAGCTGGTGGATACCCCTGGTGTGCCTTGTAGCATTACACTGAGGTCGTTAGAGCCATAGATTTTATATTTCTGTACATCAATGGTGTCGATGGTTTGAGGAATGTCTTTTTTCTTTAAACCATTCCGTGTGACATTGGCCTGATCATAATCGACATAGCTTTTGATTGGATCAAGTTCACTCATTGCCTCAATTTTTAAGGTGGGCAAAACTGCTGCTGTGCCCGATTTGTTTGTCATCGCTTGCGAGGAGGGGTTCTCATTATTTTGTAGCGTCGCTTCATCCGCATAGGCTGCATGCGCATTTAAAATCATAAAGCTGAGAAGGCTATATTTGAATAGGTTAGAACCACAAAGCGGCTGTGGTGAAGATTTCATCATGATTTAAGGCTCGGAGAGAGTGAATTGCCAATAAAAATGAGAAGTATAATCATTTACTAAAAATGAACAAGACTTACGGTAATATTCATTTTTTCTACATAGTTTTACTGGGTTGAAAAGTACAGCTGTACAGGCTTTTTAATTTTTCTAAAAAATTGATAAATAAGCATTAAAATTTGAAGAAAATGTAAAAGAATTATTTTTGTGCATTTTCCATGCATTTTTTACAGCTTAAAAGAACGCCTATTTTTTCTTGACGTCCTTGCTCAGTTTGTACCCAAGGGCGGTTTTGCCATGGTGGAGTATGGCGGACATGTTGTGTGTGGCCACAGGAAAGCTCCGCCACCCAATGATGTTCTTCATCGAGATGAAAGCCAACAATCGCTTGTTGCACTTAAGTATCTCGACTGCCGTGTTGGGGCTGTTCTAAGCCATTTAAAAAACGCTGACACAGTTGATGGATAGCCGCCAAATCATCGGGATCTAGGCCTAAAGAACACGCCAGCTCAAATGGAATGGCCATAATTTTATCTTTGGCTAACAGTGCTTTTTCCAGTAGAACGACTTTTTTCATACGTTCATCTTCTTTGACGGCAACACGCTTTAAAAACTGTTTTTCTTCTAGTTTTTTAATAATCGGGGTTAAGGTGCCTGAGTCAAAAAAGGTTTTTTGTCCAATCTCGGTCAGTGTCACATTGTCCTGCTCATATAAAGCCAACAAAACAATAAATTGCGGATAGGTCAGATCGTAAACTTGTAAGCGTGGACGGTATTGACGAACCATGGCATTGGTTGCGGAATACATGGCAAAACACACGCGGTTTTCTAAAAGTGGGGTGTCCGCCATGTTGCATGTCCTTGGGTGTTAATGTCTGTAAAGCAGTATAAATGAAATAGGGATGAAAGTGTATTGCACATAATAATCTTGTGCGCAAGTTAATTGTGTGCAATATTATTCTGAGAGTGAGGTCGATTCAGTGTTTGAAGCGACTTTAAGTAATGACATTTTGATGAATGGAAGAGATGTAATGACCACAATTTATGATTTTCAGGCCGAACTGTTGGAAGGCGAGCAAAAGAATCTGGCCGATTATCAGGGCAAGGTTTTATTGGTGGTGAATACCGCCAGCCAATGTGGTTTAACCCCACAATTTGAAGGTTTGGAGCAGTTATATCAGGACTATCAACAGCAAGGTCTGCTGGTTCTAGGCTTTCCTTGCAACCAATTTGCGCAGCAAGACCCTGCGAGTAATGAAGAGATCGGCAGCTTTTGCCAGCGTAACTATGGAGTCTCTTTCCCAATGTTTGCCAAAGTTGACGTGAATGGGCCTACAGCGCATCCGCTGTATCAGTATTTAACCGCTGAAGCTAAAGGCATTTTAGGTAGCCAGAGTATCAAGTGGAATTTCACCAAGTTTCTCATTAACCAAAAAGGACAGGTGGTGAAACGCTATGCGCCGATTGTTAAACCTGAAAAAATTGCCAAGGATATTCAACGCCTTTTGGCTTAATGGAGAAGGTGTGGAAAGGAGCTGTCGCTTGGTAATGGATGTAACTTTCCTTTGTTGCATCGCGCAGTTAGCATCTGATTAGTTGCCGCAAGAAGTTGTAGTTATTTGAATAAAATAGATTTTTTAATCTTTAATTATTACACAACTTGTTGCACCCAAACTTGAAAACTTCGCTATACTTTTTGCCAAGTTTAAAAAATTTGAGCGTGAGAATTATGCGTGTACTGGTAGTGATGGACCCGATTGAAACGGTGAATCTGAAAAAAGATTCCACCATGGCCATGTTATGGGCAGCAAACCGTCGCGGACATGAGCTGGGTTATGCATTACAACACGATTTATATATCGATCAAGGCAAAGCCTTTGGTCTGATTTCTCCCTTAAAAGTGTTTGAAGATTACGATCATTATTATGATTTGGGTGAACAGCAAAAAGAGTCCTTGGCCGATTACGATGTGATTTTGATGCGTAAAGATCCACCATTCGACATGAACTTTGTCTACACCACCTATATCTTGGAACAAGCGGAACGTGAAGGCGCGTGGATTATCAATAAACCACAGTCCTTACGTGACTGTAATGAAAAACTGTTTGCCACGCAGTTCCCCGAACTGCAAGTCCCTACATTAGTGACTTCACAACAAAGCCTGATCCGTGAATTTATCAAAGAACATGGTGATGTGATTGTGAAGCCTCTCGATGGGATGGGTGGCATGGGAATTTTCCGTTTATATCAAGATGGTGTGAACATTGGCTCAACTTTGGAAATGTTGACGGAAATGGGCACACGTCCGATTATGGCGCAGCGTTATATTCCTGAAATTGTGGAAGGGGATAAACGTATCTTGCTGGTCAATGGTGAACCTATTCCGTACTGTTTGGCGCGTATTCCACAAAACGGCGAAGTCCGTGGGAATTTGGCCGCAGGTGGTTTGGGTCAAGCACGTCCTTTGACTGAAAACGACAAGGCGATTGCTGCAAAAGTGGGACCCTTCTTACGTGAAAAAGGTTTGGTTTTTGTTGGACTTGATGTAATTGGCAACTATGTGACCGAGATTAATGTCACCAGTCCAACCTGTATTCGTGAGATTGATGCGCAATTTGGTACCTCGATTGCCGATACTTTATTTGATATCTTAGAAGCAGGCAAAGCCAGCTAAAACGACAGAAAAGGAACCTGAAATGGTTCCTTTTTTCTTTCATGGTTGTGGTCGGTTTTGAAATAGAGCTGTACTTTGCTGCAAAGTGTATCAATTTGGTTGAAAATAAAGCGGATTATGTTGCCAGACACTACAAATTTTCATCCTACTCAAATGTATGCGCTCAGATTGTATTTCTAAGCGCTAAAATGAAGTGAATTGGGCTTTAGAATGATGTTAAATATTTGATTCAAATCAGCTTCATAGTTTTATTTTTAAATATCGCCAATTGCGCTGTCGAGCCTGATTGTGTGCTGTAGTTTGAGTAAAAATGCACATCTGATAACAAATCTAGTTTAAACTTGAAAATCAGTAGAAAAAAACAATCAAATGCCTGTTGAAAAAAAGTAAATAATCTTTCGCGGTTATGCGTTTGTGATTACAATTGATCGCTTAAAATTGAATTTTGTTTCCATATTTTTAGAATTGAAGAATTAGACTGTGACCGAAGCAACACAAACAAAGCCGAAACATGTAATGATGATGGCTGCCGGAACGGGCGGGCATGTTTTTCCAGCACTTGCTGTGGCTAAGGAATTACAGCAACAAGGCTGCCAAGTCTCGTGGCTTGCTACGCCTACAGGTATGGAAAATCGCCTGCTTAAAAATCATGATATCCCAATTTATCAAATTGATATTCAAGGTGTGCGCGGCAATGGCTTAGTCCGCAAAGTATTGGCACCCTTTAAAATTTTAAAAGCCACTTTAAGTGCAATGCGTTACATGAAGCAGCTCAAAGTCGATGCCGTCGCGGGCTTTGGGGGGTATGTCGCTGGGCCAGGTGGATTGGCTGCGCGTGCACTGGGTATTCCTGTGATTATTCATGAGCAGAATGCGATTGCGGGTTTTACCAATACGCAGTTATCACGTATTGCCAAAACAGTGTGTCAGGCATTTCCAAATACCTTTGCTGCACAAGATAAAATTGTGACCACGGGTAATCCCGTCCGCAAAGAGATTACGGAAATTTTAAATCCGTCTTGGCGTTATCAAGAACGTGAAAAAGCAGGTCTGCCACTGCGAGTTTTAATTGTGGGTGGCTCGTTGGGTGCACAAGCGTTAAATGAGCGTGTTCCTGAAGCATTGAAGCAATTGAATGTGCCGTTAAGCGTTTATCATCAGTGTGGTCAAAACCATGCAGATACGACCCAAGCGCGTTATGCCGATGCCCCTGAGCAGCTTCAGGTTGAAGTCCACCCTTTTATTGAAGATATGGCCAAAGCTTATAGCGATGCCGATTTAATTATTTGCCGTGCTGGGGCGTTAACCGTGACCGAAATCGCGACTGCTGGCGTGGCTGCGGTGTTTGTTCCGCTGCCGAGTGCAGTGGATGATCACCAAACGGCCAATGCAAAGTTTTTAGCCAATATCGGTGCAGCCAAAATTTGCCCACAAGCAAGCATGACGCCCGAGAGTTTAAAAGAATTATTATTACCCTTGATGAACCGTCAGTTATTGTCTGAAATGGCAGTGAAAGCACGTCAGCAAGCACAACCCGATGCAACCCAACATGTGGTTCGTTTAATTCAAGCATTGTAAACCGAGTATTTTATGTCGCCATCTACGCCTGCTGATCAAGCAAAAAAGTTAATTAAAGTGCCAGAAATGCGCCGTATTAAGCACATCCATTTTATTGGGATTGGTGGTGCGGGTATGTGTGGTATTGCCGAAGTGCTCAAGAACCAAGGCTACAAAGTCTCAGGTTCAGATATCAAAGCGTCAAAAACCACGGCTCAGCTTGAAGAAAACGGCATCAAAGTCTATATCGGGCATACGGCTGAAAATATTCAAGGGGCAAACGTGATTGTGGTGTCGACTGCAATTGATGCAGAAAACCCAGAAATTAAAGCAGCCATTGAAACGCGTACACCTGTGGTGCGCCGTGCAGAAATGCTGGGTGAGCTGATGCGCTACCGTCATGGGATTGCTGTTGCGGGAACGCATGGTAAAACCACGACCACTAGCCTTGTCACGTGTATGTTGGCAGAAGAAAATCTCGACCCAACTTATGTGATTGGCGGTTTGCTGAATCGTACTGGTGTGAATGCTGCACTGGGCGCGAGTCGTTTTATCGTGGCAGAGGCAGATGAATCAGATGCTTCATTCTTGCATTTGCAACCAATGGCCACCATCGTGACCAATATTGATGCAGACCATATGGACACCTATGGTGGTAGCTTCGATGTCTTAAAAGATACCTTTGTACAGTTCTTACAAAAACTGCCGTTTTACGGCTTGGCTGTGGTGTGTGGCGATGATGCCAACATTCGTGAAATCATGCCGCGCATTGGTCGTCCATTGATCACGTATGGTTTTAACGAAGACAATGACATTCGTGCAGTAGATATTGAACAAGAAGGCATGCAGTCGCACTTTACCGTATTACGTAAAGATCGTGAGCCTTTGCGTTTAACCATCAATTTGCCGGGTTTGCATAATATTTTAAATGCACTTGCGGCGATCGGTATTGCAACCGATGAAGGTGTGTCTGATGCTGCGATTGCACGTGCGTTGGAAAGTTTCAGCGGTGTAGGTCGTCGTTTCCAAGTCCAAGGTGAATTTGACATCGAAGGCGGTAATGTGAAATTGGTGGATGACTATGGTCACCATCCAAAAGAAGTTGAAGCGACCATTAAAGCTGCACGAGCAAGCCATCCAGACCGCCGTTTAGTGATGATGTTTCAGCCACACCGTTTTAGCCGGACCCGTGACTGTTTCGATGACTTTGTGGATGTACTGTCACATGTCGATCAGTTGTTGCTGCTTGAAGTCTATCCTGCGGGCGAAAAACCGATTGTGGGTGCAGACAGTCGTTCATTGGCGCGTAGTATTCGTTTACGTGGCGATGTAGAGCCGATTTTGATCGATCCAGTCGAAGGTAATTTGCAGCATGCGTTGAAAAAAGTGTTACAAGCGGATGACTTGTTATTGACGCAAGGCGCAGGTAATGTGGGGGCTATCTCGGTTGAGCTTGCAAGCAATCATTTATATTTAAAATAATCACGTTGTGTGATTACTCAATGAATAAAACAGTCATAAAGTTTAAGGATATCAACGTGTCAAATGCTTCAAAATTCGGCAAAGTAGCGGTGTTGCTTGGTGGTAAGTCTGCCGAGCGTGAGGTTTCTCTAGATAGTGGTGCAGCTGTACTTGAAGCATTGGTTCGTTCGGGTGTAAATGCAGAAGCTTTTGACCCGCAAGAGCGTAGTGTGACCGAATTGGTCGCTTATGACCGTGCGTTTATTGTGTTGCATGGTCGCGGTGGGGAAGACGGTCAAATCCAAGGGGTCTTAGAGTGGCTCAACATCCCGTATACCGGAACAGGCGTACAGGGTTCTGCTATTGGTATGGATAAAGTTAAAACCAAGCAAGTTTGGCAGGGTTCAGACTTACCGACAGCACCCTATCGCATCATTAGCCAAGAGTCAGATTTAGCTGAAGTGGTGGCGAATTTGGGCCTTCCACTGATTATCAAGCCGGTACACGAAGGTTCAAGTGTCGGCATGAGTAAAGTCGAAAAAGCAGAAGATTTGGCAGCGGCAATTGCCAAAGCGACCCAACACGATGCTGTGGTGATGGCTGAAAAATGGATTACGGGACGTGAATTCACGATTTCATTTTTAAATGGTCAACCGCTACCTGTGATTCGCCTACAACCGCCTGCAGATGTGGCTTTTTATGATTATGAAGCGAAATATCAACGTAATGATGTGGAATACGGAATTCCGTGTGGCTTAAGCGCTGAAGAAGAGCAAAAGTTGCAAGCGCTTTGCCTCCGTGCATTCCAAGCGGTGGGTGCAAGTGGTTGGGGCCGTATAGATGCGATGCAAGATGAGCAAGGCAATTTCTGGTTGCTAGAGGTGAACACAGTACCTGGTATGACCAGTCACTCTTTGGTACCAAAAGCAGCAAATGCAGTGGGTTATAGCTTTGATGCACTTTGTGTCCAAATTTTAGAGCAAACACTGACAGGTGCGGCTCACTAAATGGCGCAATTACCCGCTTCTATGCGCCGTAAACGCGCAGCGATTACTTCAATACACGATAAACCACCGACGCGTAAGGAGAAGCTTGCCAACTTCGGTGGTTGGGTGATGTTGGTCGTTGCCGTGGCGGTGCTGTTGGTTGGTATTTATGGCTTATATCAAGTCATGACAGATGCACGTGTGGCCGAACTTGATGTGGTAGGCGTACGTTCTGAGGCGGAAAAAAATCAGGTGATGGGACATGTTTCACCAGCCATTACTCATAATTATTTCACCTCAGATTTAGAAGAAATTCGTGATCGTACCTTAGAGCTGGGTTGGGTCGATCGTGTGGTGGTTTCGCGCGCATGGCCGAATGCAATTCGCGTTCGCGTCATGCCTCGGCATGCAATTGCACGTTGGGGGACGGGGCGTCTCTTAAGTGACAGTGGTGACGTATTTAGCGAAGTGGCGCCGAAAAATAATCAGAATTTGCCTTTATTACACGGCCCAATCAGTCAGTCTAAAATGATGATGCGCCGTTATAATGAAATTAATCAATTATTCCAGCCAGTCAACCTTCGTTTAAAAGAACTATATTTAACAGAGCGTATGACTTGGTTTATGCAGTTCGATTCAGGTTTACGTGTTATCGTAGATCAGGATCAAACCATGAGTAAGCTGCAACGTTTGAGTTATTTGGCTCAAAGTGATTTGAAGCCAGTTTGGGCCAAAGTATCTGCCATTGATTTGCGTTATCGGAATGGCTTGGCCATCCAATGGAAGAATGCTGCCGCACCAAAGATAGCAAATGGTCATTTTGTTGTAACGATTGATGACACAAGCATTGCAGGTGGAGCAGCAGCAAAGCCATAATACTTGGCTTTAAAACAGAGGCATAAAGCCATAAATTAAACAAACATGTGATGGTAGTAGTAAATAATGAATGAAGCGGTTCCCTCAGTTGTTGCGATTGACATTGGGACGCACAAAGTTTCAGTTTTGATTGGTAAGGTACATGCGCCAGACAATATCCAAGTGATAGGAATGGCAACTGCTCGTAACCGAGGCATGAATAAAGGAAAAATTGTAAGTCTTGATAAAGTCATTACAGCGATAAAAAATGCCGTGCAAGAAGCAGAAGATATGGCTGAATGCCGTGTCCATTCCGCGTGGGTCTCAATCCCAAGTGCCGAGTTAAAAAGCTTTTATGCATCTGGACGAACGCCAGTTGAAAATACTGACCATACAATTACAACAAGTGAAGTGGTTCGTGCATTAGAGTTGGCCAAAGCCAGCCACATGACCTCGGATCATTATTTGGTTAGTGCTGTTCCACTGGGCTTTGAGCTGGATGATTCCACTGAGTGGGTACAAAACCCAATACGGATGTCTGCACACAGCATGATTGGTCATTATCAGTTGATGATGTTACCGATTAGCACCATGCAAAACCTTGATCGGGCATTAAAAGGCGCGAACATCGGGGTGGAAAAACTGGTGGTGTCTTGTCTGGCAACGGCAGAGGCTAGCCTACTCAAAGATGAAAAAGAGTATGGTGTCTGTTTAGTCGATATTGGTGCAGGTACCACCAACATTGCGGTGTATTTGGATGGTCGTTTGGCGTTGACACATACTTTGCAGCGTGGTGGCGAACATGTCACCCGTGATATTGCTGCTGTGTTACAAACCACCACTGAAGAAGCTGAGCGAATTAAATTACTCTATGGGTGTGTCGACATTAAGTCGGTTAAACCGGACCATATGATTCAGATCCAAGGGATTGATGGTCCGCAAACGATTAGTCGTATTGAGTTGACTGAAATTGTGATTGCACGTTATGAAGAAATCTTAGGCCAAGTTCGCCAAGAGCTAGAGCGTAATGGTGCGATTCATGGTTTGTATCATGGTGTGGTGTTAACTGGTGATGCCAGTCAAATCGAAGGTATGGTGACGTTGACTCGTCGTATGTTGGGTGTGTCTGCGCATTTGGGGAATCCACCTGTGCAAGTGACAGCAGATGAGCAAAATATTGCCGCACTGCGTCGCTCTCAGTATGCCACTGCCGCAGGTTTGTTGATGTTTAGTCAGAGCGAAACACAAGAAACTATAGTGGAACCAGAAGATACAGAAAAACTGTCTTTGATTAAACGCGTTGGACGCGCTTGGTCGGGACTCAATGAAAAGCTGAAATCTGTTTTTTAAGTTGAATTTTTTTGGAATATTGTTAAGAAGTTGTACAACGCATCGCTTAAACTTGACAAGTTATGGCTTGCACAGCATGCTTAAAAGCAATTTTGTTTATTAAGATCAAGGCAGTATACGGGCTTAAGTGACTGCCAATAACGAATTAGGAAATCTATAGGTCATGGCCTCATTTGAATTTTTAGAAGATGATCAAACCGATAGCAACGGTCAAGCCCGTTTTACTGTGTTTGGTGTTGGTGGTGCAGGTGGTAACGCCGTACAACACATGCTTGAGTCAGATATTCAAGGTGTAAAATTTGTATGTGCCAATACGGACAAGCAAGCGCTAGACCGTATGAATGCACAATTCAAAATCCAGTTGGGTGAGCAAAGTACTCGTGGACTAGGTGCAGGCGCCAATCCAAATGTAGGTCAAGCCGCGGCTGAAGAAAGTCGTGACTTGATTCGTCAACACCTTGAAGGCACTGACATGGTATTTGTCACTGCCGGCATGGGTGGTGGTACAGGTACAGGGGCTGCGCCAGTGGTTGCTGAAATTGCCAAAGAAATGGGCATTTTAACCGTAGGCGTGGTAACGACACCGTTTAACTTTGAAGGTAAACGTCGTCTTCAGTCTGCTGAGCAAGGTATTGAAGCATTAGAAGCGCATGTAGATTCTTTAATCATCATTCCAAACCAACGTTTGTTAAAAGTTTTCCGTGACATCTCAATGAAAGATGCTTACAAAAAAGCGGATGATGTCTTATTAAATGCGGTCCGTAGTATCTTTGATTTGGTAGTGCGCCCAGGTCATATTAACCTTGACTTTGCTGACTTGAAAACTGCGATGAGCACACGTGGTTATGCCATGATGGGTGCAGGTTTAGGTCGTGGTGAAAACCGTGCACGTCAAGCAGCCGAACAAGCGATCCGTAGTCCATTGCTAGATAATGTCACCATTATGAATGCCAAAGGAATTCTGATTAATGTGACGGGTGGTGATGACGTTACATTTGGCGAAATCGAAGAAATTACCGACGTTGTGAACCAAATTGTCGATCTAGATGAAGGCCAAGTCTTCTATGGCACTGTATTTGATCCAGATGCGCGTGATGAAATCAGTGTGACTGTGATTGCAACTGGTTTGACTCGAAATTCAGCAGATTCTGCTGAGCCAGTGAAGCGTCCAAATGCACATGTGCAGG
Organism: Acinetobacter sp. PC34; assembly: GCF_051789135.1. Classification (NCBI taxonomy): domain Bacteria; kingdom Pseudomonadati; phylum Pseudomonadota; class Gammaproteobacteria; order Moraxellales; family Moraxellaceae; genus Acinetobacter; species Acinetobacter sp. PC34. The sequence continues at coordinate 162,266 of NZ_CP196664.1, forward strand.
TAGCACAACATGGGCATGCAACGCAAGCGGTTGTTGAAGATGATGATGTGCCTGCAATCCAGCGTCAGAACCAAGACGTGGCTGCTGCAGCGAATTCTGCATCGACAGTGAGTGCTGCACGCCCAACACCAATGAGTATTCAAGATTACTTGAAAAATCAACAACGTAAGTAGTATTTGTCTATGTGGTTAAGCCACATATGATGAAGAAAAGGTAGTCAGAGACTACCTTTTTGTTTTTTATCAATGGCTAAATATGCTAACGTATAGCGGTTTAGTGGTGAGATGATATGAAACATGTTGAAACAAAGAACTCTACAACGTGTCGTTAAAGCAAGCGGCATTGGTTTGCATAGTGGTCAAAAAGTCTTAATTAACTTTGTGCCACATCATGCGGACGGAGGAATTGTGTTTCGTCGTATCGATCTCAGTCCACCAGTCGACATTCGTGCAAATGCAATGTTGATTCAAGAAGCCTTCATGTGTTCAAACTTGGTTCAAGAAGATGCCAAAGTCGGTACGATTGAACATGTCATGAGTGCAATTGCAGGTCTAGGTATTGATAACCTAATCATTGAAGTGTCTGCCTCTGAAGTACCAATTATGGATGGCAGTGCAGGTCCGTTTATTTACTTGCTCATGCAAGGCGGTCTCAAAGAACTGGATGCACCTAAAAAATTTATTAAAATACTCAAACCTGTTGAAGCTCTCATTGACGACAAACGCGCCATTTTCCGCCCGCATGAAGGTTTTCAACTCAATTTCACCATTGACTTCGATCATCCCGCTTTTAAGAAAGAATATCAGTCTGCCACGATCGATTTTTCAACCGAAACCTTTGTTTATGAAGTCAGCGAAGCCCGTACTTTTGGTTTTATGAAAGATTTGGACTATCTCAAAGCCAATAATCTCGCTTTGGGAGCAAGTTTAGACAATGCCATTGGCGTTGATGAAACCGGGGTGGTGAATGAAGAGGGTTTACGCTTCTCAGATGAATTTGTTCGTCACAAAATATTAGATGCGGTGGGTGATCTTTACTTGCTCGGCCACCAAATTATTGCCAAATTTGATGGATATAAGTCTGGGCATGCTTTGAATAATCAATTATTGCGCAATGTCCAAAGTGATCCAAGCAGCTATGAAATTGTAACATTTAATGACGAAGATCAGTGTCCAATTCCTTATGTGAGTGTGACTTAAGTCATTGTCTTTATTGTGTGATGTTATATTGTAACAAGCATAAATGTGATGAATTTATCATTTTAAAAACGCAATTCTGACGCGGGTCGAGACGAGGTTACTTTTTTTTGCTTGCCAAACGGCGCATTGCTTGGCTAAGCTTAGGGTCGCTCACAAAGTCAGCAGCACCTCGAATTAAGTCTTGAGTTTCTGTGCTTAGCGATCTTGAAATAGATTGTATCTTTGCGGGTGTTTGAGAGGGGATTCTCAAACGAACTTGGAGTTTTTGTAGGTCTTTAAACTCATCAAGTTCCGACAGTTGTGCAATATATTGTTTTTGAAGGTAACCAAGTTGACTAATCATCGCTTGATTTTCGCCGGTAATCGTCAAAATACCATATTGATAACAAACAACCTGCCACTGCTCTGGTTGCGGTAGGATAGGTTGAATCAGTTTTGTAAGTTTCTGCCATGCAGTCACTTGCTTTGAGAGAAACGTTAAGTTTCCTGTTTTTATGTGTTTTCTGGTTTGTTGAAAGAGATTCACTGGTTCGGACATACATATTTCCTTCATGTTAATGTCTTAATCTTATGCGCTTCTTTCGGTAGATATCAAGGACGAGATCACGCAAGAAACATTCGTAAGAACAGTTTTAAGAGGTTTTTTATGCATATGCGACGTATTTTGTTGGCTTTTTCTTTTGCGGCATCGGCTGCTTCAGTAGCCTTCGCTGATTTGGTAGAACTCAATACAAATAATGCATCTTCGGATCGAATTGAGCAATTGACACGCACTTTATCGGAAGGTGCTTATACCGAATCTAATGATATTGATATCCCTGCCGAAACGAAAATGTCCGTGAAACTACGTGAGAAAACAGTTGAACTCAACAACGCTTCACTGGCGAAAAAATACGGTTCGGAATCCTCTGCAAAAAGTTTTTCAAATAATCCATATTCGTGGTTAGTGACACACCCACTTCCAAGCGCACGTGTTAGCTCAAGTTACGGCGGCCGAACCATGAATGGTCGTGCTGAGCGTCACTCAGGTCTAGATCTTGCTGCGCCAAGCGGTACACAGATTTATGCGACAGGTCCAGGGATTGTGACCAAGTCAGGTTGGGGTACAGGTTATGGTCAATATGTTGAAATTAACCATGGCAATGGTTACATCACGCGCTATGCTCATGCATCGCGTTTAATTGCTCGTGTTGGCGACCGTGTAGACGCGGGTGAACATATTGCCAATGTCGGTTGTACAGGTCGTTGTACTGGCCCACATTTACATTATGAAGTGGTTAAAGATGGTCAACGCAAAAACCCATCGACTTATCTAGCAATGTTGCCTTAAATCCGATTTGATCGATAATCCGAACTTACCGTTGGTCTGATGCTTGAAAAAGGAATACAGCTCTGACGAAATCCAAGTTAGCATCAAAAAGCAGCATTAAATGTATAAAAAACCGCCTAAATTGGCGGTTTTTTGTTATCTTGGGTAACGAATGGTAAATGACTATTTAGTTGCTAAATAGTATGGCTCAGCCATATTCAGCTGTAGCGATACTCTTATAGGACGAAAGTATGATACATATTAGCGTATAAGATTAGGATATCGAAATAGGTGAATTATGGCGTTTTATGGTGATACTGACGCGCAAGAAACGCAAGAGTGGCAAGATGCGTTTGACTCCGTTTTACAACACATGGGGACTGAGCGTGCAGCTTTTCTACTGGAAAAACTGTATCAACAAGCAATCGCTAAACATGTCCCTATTCAGCGATTAAATACGCCTTATTTAAATACAATTTCAGTGGCTGAAGAACCTGCAATGCCAGGCGATCAAGACATGGAGCGTCGTATCCGTGCGTTGATTCGTTGGAATGCGCTAGCGATGGTACTCCGTGCCAATAAAACGGGTGATGACTTAGGTGGTCACTTGGCAAGTTTTGCCTCTTCTGCAACTTTATATGATGTCGGTTTTAACCACTTTTTCCGTGCCAATAACGACAACTTTGGCGGGGACATGATCTATTATCAAGGTCACTGTGCGCCAGGTATTTATGCGCGTTCGTTCCTTGAAGGTCGTTTGACTGAAGAGCATCTAAACAATTTCCGTCGCGAAGTGGACGGTGTTGGCTTACCTTCTTATCCGCATCCATACTTAATGCCTGATTATTGGCAGTTCCCAACGGTATCGATGGGTCTTGGCCCAATCATGTCGATTTACCAAGCACATATTCAAAAGTATTTGATGAACCGCGGTTTAATCAAAGAAGAAAATCGCAAAGTTTGGGCATACCTTGGCGATGGCGAGATGGATGAGCCAGAAAGCACAGGTGCAATTTCACTTGCGGGTCGTGAAAAATTAGACAATCTCATTTGGGTTGTAAACTGTAACTTACAGCGTCTAGATGGCCCAGTACGTGGTAACGGTAAAATTATTCAAGAATTAGAGTCTCTATTCCGTGGTGCGGGCTGGCGTGTCATTAAAGTGGTTTGGGGCCGTCATTGGGACCCACTACTGGCTAAAGACAAAACTGGTGCTTTAAAGTCGGTTATGGAAGAAACACTGGATGGCGAATACCAACGCTTACAAGTGAAGGGCGGTGCATATGCACGCGAAAAGTTCTTTGGTAAATACCCAGAAGCGGCTGAGTTGATTAAAGACTTAAGCGATGAAGATATTGATAATCTAAATCGTGGTGGTCATGACCCGTACAAAGTTTTTGCAGCCTATGCAGAAGCATGTACAGCCAAAGGTCAACCAACTGTAATCTTAGCGAAAACTGTTAAAGGTTATGGCTTGTCTGATGAAATTGAAGCAGTAAACAAAACGCATCAAATCAAAAAGATGCAAATCGAATCTTTAAAATATGTACGTGATCGCTTCAATTTGCCATTTAACGATGAGCAATTAGAAGAAGTGCCTTTCTATCGTCCAAGCGAAAACTCACCTGAATTGAAATATATGAAGGCACGTCGTGAAGCACTAGGTGGTTACTTACCTGCACGTCGTAAAGAAAGTGAACAGTTGGCTATTCCAGAACTTTCTATCTTTGATGCAGTCTTAAAAGGCTCACAAGGCAAAGAACAATCAACCACCATGGTGATGGTTCGTTTAATCGCTGCATTGTTAAAAGAAAAAGCAATTAAAGACCGTGTTGTTCCTATTGTTCCAGATGAAGCACGTACTTTTGGTTTAGAAGGTATGTTCCGTCAATTGGGTATTTATGCAGCCAATGGTCAGCATTACACGCCTGAAGACCAAGAACAGTTGATGCATTACCGTGAAGCAAAAGATGGTCATATGCTTCAAGAAGGTATTAACGAAGCAGGTGCAATGAGCGCTTGGGCAGCGTTGGCAACCAGTTATTCAACCAATAACTTACCCATGATTCCAATGTACATGTACTACTCTATGTTTGGTTTTCAACGTATTGGCGACATTGCATGGGCTGCAGGTGATGCACAAGCACAAGGTTTCTTATTGGGTGCAACAGCAGGCCGTACAACGCTCAATGGCGAAGGCTTACAACACCAAGATGGTCACTCACATATTCTTGCGAACACGATTCCGAACTGTGTGTCGTATGACCCATGTTTTGGTTATGAATTAGCAGTTATTGTGCATGATGGTTTACAACGCATGTATGTGAACCAAGAGCGTATTTTCTATTACTTAACGGTAATGAACGAAAACTACGAGCATCCTGAAATGCCACAAGGTGCTGAAGAAGGCATTAAACGTGGTATGTACTTACTTCAAAAAGATGAAAAAGCCACTGTTCAGTTGATGGGTTCAGGTGTAATTCTGCGTGAAGTCATTAAAGCTGCTCAAATCTTACGTGATGAATACCAAATCCATTCAAATGTATTTAGCGTAACAAGTTTCAATGAACTTGCACGTGATGGTATGGCATGTGAAGAATACAACCGCTTGCATCCAATGAGCGAGAATGTGAAAGAAGCTTGGGTGACTGAGCAACTGCGCGGCACAGAAGGGATCGTAGTTTCTGCAACAGATCATATGCGTGCTTATAGCGAACAAATTCGTGCATATCTTCCAGACAACCGTCCATTCGTAGCATTGGGTACAGATGGTTATGGTCGTTCAGATTCACGCGCTAAATTACGTAGCTACTTTGGTGTAGATGCAGCGCACATTGTTGTTGCCACACTGAAGAAATTGGCTGATGAAGGTGAAGTGGATGCACGCTTAGTGAAAGATGCCATCTCTACATTTGAATTAGATACAGATCGTCCAGTAGCTTGGGCTCCTCAAGCAACGCCATCTGTACACGCTGTAGCTGACTACAAAGAGGAGAAATAAGTATGCAAATTACAACTCCTGATATTGGTGTAGATAAAGCCGTTGTTGCTGAAATTTTGATCAAAGTTGGCGATACCATTGCGGTTGATGACAGTGTTGTTCTATTAGAATCAGACAAAGCATCTGTTGAAGTGCCTAGCACTTCAGCAGGCGTTGTTAAAAGCATTTTAGTAAACTTAGGTGACTCTGTTGCTGAAGGTGCAGCGCTGATTGAGCTGGAAGCCGAGGGACAAACTGAAGCGCCAGCAGTACAAGCACAGGCTGACGTTGTACAAGCTGAAGAAAAGACTGCACCCGCTGCGACTACAGCATCACAAGTGATTGATGTGCAAGTGCCAGATATTGGTGTGGAAAAAGCAACCGTTGGTGAAATTTTGGTGTCGGTTGGCGATCAAATTGACGTCGATCAAAGCATCCTCGTGGTTGAGTCAGACAAAGCGACTGTGGAAGTCCCGAGTACGATTTCAGGCACAGTGGAATCGATTAGTATTCAAGTTGGTGACAGTGTTAAAGAAGGTGTGGTGATTCTGACTGTAAAAACAGCAGCTTCAGTTGCACCAGTGACTGCTGAGCCTACGCAAGTTGCAGCACCTCAAGCCACTGAAACTCAGCCTGCTGAAGCGGCGCCACAAGTTGCTGCTGCGCCTGCAGGTGCGGTTGAAATTGCAGTGCCTGACTTGGGTGTAGACAAAGCGGCTGTTGCTGAAATTTTGGTGTCAGTAGGTGATACGGTTGAAAAAGACCAAAGTATCATCGTGGTTGAATCAGACAAAGCAACGGTTGAAGTACCAAGTACAACAGCGGGTGTGATTAAAGCCATTCATGTTGCATTGGGACAAAATGTATCGGAAGGTGTGGCTTTGGTGACCATTGAAGGTGAATCTTCATCAGCACCCGCTGCTGCACCTGCGGCGGCTTCTGCTCCAGCGCCTAAAGCTGAAGTTAAAGCGCAGCCTGCGCCAGCAGCACAGTCAGTTGCGGCTCCTGTGTCAGAACAGGGTGCAGACAAGCTGACGAAAGCGCAGAATGACGCCAATGCGAAAGTCTATGCAGGCCCAGCTGTACGCAAGCTGGCGCGTGAATTAGGCGTCGTATTGTCTGAAGTAAGCGCATCTGGCCCGCATGCGCGTGTCATGAAGGAAGACCTGAAAGCATTTGTCAAAGCGCGTTTAACTGCGCCTCAGGCTGCTCCAGCCGCTCAGGCTGCTGCTCAAGTTTCTGGCTTGCCAAAGCTTCCTGATTTCACAGCGTTTGGCGGTGTCGAAGAGAAAGTGCTGACACGTCTGCAACAAGTCTCTATTCCGCAGTTGTCTTTAAACAACTATATTCCACAAGTGACTCAGTTTGACTTGGCGGATATTACTGAGCTTGAAGCTTGGCGTAATGACCTTAAAGGTAACTTTAAGAAAGATGGCATTAGCTTGACCATTATGGCTTTCATTATTAAAGCTGTTGCGCATTTGCTGAAAGAAGAGCGTGATTTTGCCGGTCACTTGGCTGATGATGGCAAGTCTGTACTCTTGCGTAACGAAATTCATATGGGCATTGCTGTAGCAACACCAGATGGTTTAACCGTTCCGGTACTACGTAATCCAGACCAGAAATCAATTAAAGACATTGCGGTGGAGCTCGGTGTATTGGGTCAGAAAGCACGTGATAAGAAGCTTTCGCCGAAAGACCTACAAGGTGCAAACTTCACGATTTCAAGCTTAGGTGCAATTGGTGGTACGGCATTTACACCATTGGTGAACTGGCCACAAGTCGCAATTTTGGGGATTTCTCCAGCGACGATGCAACCAGTATGGAATGGTCAAGGTTTTGATCCGAAACTGATGTTACCGTTGTCACTGTCTTATGATCACCGCGTGATCAATGGGGCTGATGCAGCGCGCTTTACCAATAAGCTGACCAAGTTGCTGAAAGACATCCGTACTTTGCTGATCTGATGATCTGGTTTTTTGTCCTGTTGGTTTCTCTTCTCAAAAGAGAAAAATAGCGGCTGGAAGCACTGCAAAAATACCTCAATAAAGACTCTGCTTCGGCAGGGTCTTTTGTATTTAGAGATTGCCAAAAAACGTATTTTCGCCTAACATGGTGTTACTTCATTGGGGAGTAGCCGCTGTTCGTGAGAACAGGTGATGATCAACATATTTGCTCTAAAACGAGCATGGTCATCATAGCAAAGAACCAAATGAGCTTCCTAAAGAGCTTTCTTTTGTTGGCAAGACCTTTGATTTACCACTCTGCAGATTTTTGGCTAGCAGGAGCGGTGAGTCATTGGTATTTGTTATGCTAGCCAGAGAAAGACATCATGTATGAATTCCTCCTCTCCACAGCCATCGTGGCTTTAGCTGAAATGGGCGATAAGACCCAACTGCTCGCATTGTTACTTGCTGCACGTTTCCGTAAACCCGTCCCAATTCTATTGGCTATTTTGCTGGCGACCATTATTAACCATGGCGTCTCTGCTGTTTTAGGCCAATGGATCACCACAGTTTTAAGTCCTGATGTGCTGATCTGGATCCTCTCGATTGGTTTTATTGCTATGGCAGGTTGGATGTTGATTCCTGATCAGTTGGATGATGAGTCAGGCAGCATTAAGAAATGGCAGAAACTAGGGGTATTTGGCGCAACGTTTGTGTTGTTCTTTTTGGCCGAAATTGGTGATAAAACCCAAATTGCGACAGTGGCTTTAGCGGCACGTTTTGACAGTATAGTTTGGGTGATGTTGGGTACGACTTTAGGGATGATGTTGGCCAATGCGCCAGCGGTCTTTATTGGCGATAAGTTGGCGACCAAGTTGCCAATTGCCTTAATTCATAAAATTGGTGCGGCCATTTTCTTGGTCATTGGTGTTGCGACACTTGTACAGCATTATTTCTTCTAATTCACCGTAGAAAATAAGAATCCCGACTTAAAAAATCGGGATTTTTTATTGCAAAATTATCTTCAATTTATTGATATATCAAATGATATTGGTCGCAAATGCATTGTAAGTTTGTGTAAATCCATATATGTTGTAGGTATTAAAAAGTCTTTTAAGAAAAACAGCATTTTGAGGGGATGGGCATGGCATTTGACCGCACAACGTCACAGGTTTTATATGATGATGGCACACATAAGTGTATTAGCTTTACCAGCTTGGTCAAAGGCGAGGGTGTACAGGCAAATCAGTTTTTAATTATTGATCATGAGCGTGCAGCAGTCTTAGATCCGGGTGGTGATTTAACTTATGTGCCGTTGACCATGGAGTTGAATAAGTATACGCGTTTGACCAATCTTGATTTTGTGATGGCCTCACACCAAGACCCCGACATTATTACTTCAATGCCGCGTTGGTTGGTCTATACCGAAGCGAAAGTGGTGGCGTCTAAACTTTGGGCACGCTTTTTACCCCACTTGAACTCTGCCTTTATGAGTGAGCGGATGAAAGGTAACTGGCTGGATCGTTTAGTGGAGCTACCGGACCACGGTCAGGTGATTACCTTGGGGCAGTCTTCGATTATTGCTGTGCCGGCGCATTTTTTACATTCAGTGGGTAATTTTCAGTTTTATGACCCGATTGCCAAGATTCTATTTTCAGGCGATATGGGGGCATCGATGGTGGATGATGCCTCAAAACCTTTGGAAAACTTTGCTGCGCATATTCCTAAAATGAAAGGGTTTCATCAGCGCTATATGTGCAATAACAAAGTGATTCGTTTATGGGTCAATATGGTCCGCACCATGGATGTCGAAATGATTGTACCGCAGCATGGAACACCGTTTATTGGGCAAGAGCAGATTCATCAATTTTTAGACTGGATTGAGACTTTGGAGTGCGGTACAGACTTGATGGATGAGAGTGTTTTTACCTGTCCAACTTAAGTGACAAAATAGTCGTAAATTTTGCTTGTTTGGCAACCACAATTTTTTTAATATTTTCTTCCAAAAAAAGTTTTTGAAAATGAGAATATAAAGGATGTTGTCTCAAGTTCCAACGGAAGATGCCTGTTTAAGCTGCGGGGCATGTTGTGCCTTTTTTAGAGTCTCATTTTACTGGGCTGAAGGCATCTCCATGCCTGAACATTACACAGAGCCAGTGACGGCTGTGTATTCATGTATGATTGGAACCAATCAAGCCAGCCCACGCTGTATCGCACTGCAAGGCACCATTGGTGAGCACGTCAGTTGTGGGATGTATGAACAGCGTAGCTCTTCATGTAAAGAAGTTCAAATTGCTGATGATCAATGCAACAAAGCACGACGTGCACACAATATGATTCCATTTGTGCAATTGGAAGCGAGCATTGCCGTCAACGATGAAGGTTTTGATCAAGTGTGTTAATCAGTAAAAGCAGAGTCAAGGCTCTGCTTTTTTGAGTTTTAGAACGTCAATTGAACCCATCTCAAAACAAGAAATAAAAAAATAAAGGTGAAAATGAAGGTGTCAAATAAAATATAGGTTTTATCACTTTATTTTCTAAGATAAAAAAATAAATTTTCAATTGAAATGAAATTTAAGTTCATATTTGTTTATAATAGCGCACGGAAATTACCAGTGAGACTGCCATGTTGACCATCGTTCAAGACGCGTTAACTTTTGATGATGTCCTATTACTCCCTGCCTATTCTACTGTTCTCCCAAAAGATGTCTCATTAAAGACACGATTCACGCGCGGCATTAATTTAAATATCCCCCTTGTTTCAGCAGCAATGGATACGGTGACTGAATCACGTATGGCGATTGCAATGGCGCAAAACGGTGGTATTGGTATTTTGCACAAGAACATGGATATTGCGGCACAAGCTGCAGAAGTCCGTCGTGTGAAAAAATTTGAAGCAGGAATGGTGAAAGATCCAATTACTGTGACACCTGAAACCACAGTACGCGAATTGATCTCGATTACTCAAGCCAACAACATCAGCGGTGTGCCTGTTGTGAAAGATGGCAAAGTGGTCGGTATTGTGACAGGTCGCGATACACGCTTTGAAACGAACCTTGAGCAACCTGTAAGCAATATCATGACCGGCCAAGACCGCCTTGTGACTGTTCGTGAAGGTGAGTCGAAAGAAAATATTCAAGCATTACTGCAAAAGCATCGGATTGAAAAAGTTTTGGTCGTTGGAGAACACAACGAACTTAAAGGCTTAATTACAGTTACCGACTTCCGTAAAGCGGAAAGTTATCCAAGCAGCTGTAAAGATGACCTTGGTCGCTTACGCGTGGGTGCTGCAGTCGGCACAGGTGTAGAAACACCAAGCCGTGTAGAGGCTTTGGTTGAAGCGGGTGTTGATGCGATTGTCGTGGATACGGCACATGGTCACTCTGCGGGTGTGATCGAGCGTGTACGTTGGGTGAAAGCGAATTACCCACAAGTCCAAGTGATTGGCGGTAACATTGCAACTGGTGATGCTGCATTGGCACTCCTTGATGCAGGCGCAGATGCGGTTAAAGTCGGTATCGGCCCAGGTTCAATTTGTACCACTCGTATTGTGGCAGGTATTGGTATGCCGCAGATTTCTGCGATTGACAGTGTGGCTAATGCATTGAAAGATCAAATTCCATTGATCGCAGATGGTGGTATTCGTTTCTCTGGAGACATGGCGAAAGCGATTGGCGCGGGTGCGAGTACGATTATGGTCGGTTCACTCCTTGCCGGGACTGAAGAAGCGCCAGGTGAAGTGGAATTCTTCCAAGGTCGTTACTATAAAGCGTATCGTGGTATGGGTTCATTGGGCGCGATGGCAGGAGCAACAGGTTCTGCGGATCGTTATTTCCAAGACTCTAAAGCAGGCGCTGAAAAACTTGTTCCTGAAGGTATCGAAGGTCGTGTGCCATACAAAGGTCCAATGGGCAATATTGTGCATCAAATGATGGGCGGTTTACGTTCTTCTATGGGCTATACGGGTTCATCTGTGATTGAAGATCTTCGTCAAAATGCGAAGTTTGTGAAAATCACTTCGGCAGGTATGTCTGAGTCGCATGTTCATGATGTGACGATTACCAAAGAAGCACCGAACTATCGCGTTGGCTAATAAAGTTATACGAATTGTTGAATGTAAAAGCCGTCATTTTTATGACGGCTTTTTCGTTTTGGTGTAAAGTGTCGTGAGTAAAAAAGTGATGATTTAGATCACCATTAAGAAGTGAGTAGAACATGAGTTATTTTGGTACCGATGGTATTCGCGGTAAGTTTGGCGTCCTCCCTATTACCCCTGAATTTGCCCTTAAATTAGGCTTTGCCGCAGGGAAAGTTTTAAAACGCCACAGTAAAAAATCAAAACCATTGGTGGTACTTGGTAAAGACACACGTTTATCGGGTTATATTTTAGAGTCAGCATTACAAGCGGGTTTAAACGCAGCAGGGGTGTATGTACATTTACTAGGCCCATTGCCAACCCCAGCGATTGCACATTTGACTCGTGCTTTACATGCAAGTTTGGGCATTGTGATTTCAGCATCACATAATCCTTATTTTGATAATGGGATCAAGTTCTTTTCCAGTGAAGGTAAGAAACTACCAGATGCTATTCAAGAAGAAATTAATCAAGAACTTGAAAAAGAATTAGTGATTGAAGACACAGCAAACTTAGGTAAAAGTGTGCGTGTAAAAGATGCCAATGGCCGCTATATTGAATTTTGTAAATCTACATTTCCATATCATTTAGACTTGAACGATTTAACGATTGTGGTGGATTGTGCTAATGGTGCAGCATATAACGTGGGTCCATCGGTCTTTCGTGAGCTCGGTGCCAAAGTCATTGCCATTCATAATGAGCCTAACGGTGTAAATATCAATGAGCAATGTGGATCGACCCATCCTGAGCATTTGCAGCAACTTGTCGTGAAGCATGAAGCTGATTTGGGCATCGCCTTTGATGGGGATGCAGACCGCGTTATTTTAGTGGATAAAGATGGCAAGCTGATTGATGGCGACCATATTTTATATATCTTGGCGACACAAAGTGCTAAAAAGCCTGCTGGAATAGTGGGCACCTTGATGTCAAACATGGCTTTAGAGTTGGCATTGGATAAAGCGGGTGTAGCGCTATTACGTGCTAAAGTGGGGGATCGTTATGTCCTACAAGGTCTAGAAGAAAAAGGCTGGGTCATTGGCGGTGAGCCATCAGGACACATCTTAACCTTGGATAAAAGTACCACGGGTGATGCCATTATTGCGGCTCTACAAGTCCTTACCGTGATGGTCGAGCAGAAGAAAGCGCTGCATGAATTGGTTGCTGACTTTAAGCTTCTACCAAATGTGCTGGTGAATGTACGTTTAGAGGCGATGTTTGACCCTTATGCGGTGCCTGCTTTGGTGGCTGAATTTGATAAAGCCGAGCAACAACTCAAAGGTCGTGGTCGTTTGTTGATTCGTAAATCAGGTACTGAACCTGTGATTCGTGTCATGGTGGAAGGAGATGATCTCGATGAAGTCAGCACTTTAGCCCATACATTGGCTGATGCTGTACGTGTGAATGCAGCTTAATAAGGAGTGAAAAATGAGTGATTTAATTAAAGATCTCAGTGAGCTTCGTTTAAGTTATCAAAAAGGCGAGCTGCATGAAGATCGAGTAGAAACCCATCCACATGCTCAGTTCTTGCTTTGGTTTAATCATGCCTTAGAAGCACAACTGCACGAACCCTATGCCATGTCATTGGCGACAGCAAGTGCGCAGGGTCGCCCACATGTGCGAACGGTATTGCTACGTGGTGCAACCGAAGAAGGGTATGATTTTTATACCAATTATGACAGCCAAAAAGGCAATGATTTGGCAGAAAACCCATATGCAGAGTTACTGTTTTATTGGCAAGAGCAGGAACGTCAGATTCGCATTGGTGGTAAAGTAGTCAAAATTTCTGAAGCTGAATCGACGGACTACTATCATAAGCGTCCACGAGATAGTCAAATTGCAGCACATATCAGTACACCACAAAGTGGTGTGATTGAAAGCCGTGAGGTATTGCAACAACGTTTTGAGCAATTGCAAAGCCAAGTTGAAGGTAAATCAGAACTGAATAAACCTGTCTTTTGGGGTGGCTACCGTCTCGAGCCTGACTATTATGAGTTTTGGCAAGGGCGTCCAAACCGTTTACATGACCGTTTAAGTTATGAAAAACAGCAAGATGTTTGGATGCTGAAGCGTTTGATGCCGTAAATGTCATCTATTCAAATTAAGCAAAGACCCTTCATGACCTGTCCTGAATTATTTCAGGACATTCCTGCGTTTATTGCAGAAATTTTAGCCCGCCGTGGGGTGGCGTCAACGCAGGAGCTGGAGTTAAAGCTCAAGCATTTACTGGCCCCTAGTCTGAAAGGCTTAAATGAAGCGATTCAGTTGATAGATGCTGCAATTGATCAGCAACACAAAATTGTCATTGTGGGTGATTATGATGCAGATGGTGCAACCAGCACTGCTTTAATGATCTTGGCTTTGCGAGAAATGGGGGCGCAGGTAGAGTATCTGGTTCCAGACCGCTTTAAATATGGTTATGGCTTAACGCCTGCGATTGCGGATTTAGCATTTACCAGCTTTACACCTGATTTATTGATTACTGTGGATAATGGTATTTCCAGTCATGACGGCGTGAAACAAGCGCAAGATCATGGTATGCAGGTGATTATTACCGATCACCATTTGACCACCAAACCGACTCCCAGTGCCCAAGCGGTAGTGAATCCGAACCAGTTGGGGTGTGATTTTCCAAGTAAAGCCTTAGCTGGGGTGGGTGTGGCCTTTTATGTCTTGGCCAATTTATCGACCTATCGTAAAAAACTGCATAAGTCCTCGGCACTCATGAGTCAGTATTTGGATTTGGTGGCCTTAGGCACTTATGCCGATGTTGCCAGTCTTGACTATAACAATCGCATCTTGGTCGATGTTGGCCTGAAGCGCATTCAACAGCATTTATGCCGCCCTGGTATCAGTGCTCTACTGGAGATTGCAGGTCGAGAGGCTGCAACTTTAAAAGCGCAAGATTTGGGGTTTGTACTGGGACCACGTATTAATGCGGCAGGTCGCATGGAAACCATGGATATCGGGATTGAATGTCTATTGGCACAGGACTTTGCCTCTGCCTATCCATTGGCAGAACAACTGAATCAGTTGAATGTGGAACGTCGTCAGGTTGAAACCACGATGAAACAAGAGGCTTTAATAGCCTTGGATCAAATTCAACTAGATGATACGGTCTTACCCGCGGCTTTAATTATGTTCGAGCCGCATTGGCATCAAGGGGTGATTGGCATTGTTGCGGGGCGCTTAAAAGAACAGTTTCATCGTCCGAGTATTGTGTTTGCTGCAGATGAAGATGGGATACACATCAAAGGTTCTGCCCGTTCGATTGAAGGAATCCATATCCGCGATGCCATTGAGTGTGTTGCTGAGCAATATCCACATTTGGTCAGCCACTTTGGTGGGCATGCTGCGGCAGCGGGTTTAACCATTCAAAAAGTCCATTTTGAAGAGTTCAAGCAGGCCTTTGAAGCACTGATGACAGCTCAGGATGAACGTTTATTTACGGCGACTTTATGGACCGATGGCGAGTTAGCTGCACAGAATATTCAGGTTGAAACGGTCGATCTGCTGCAGCAGATTAGTCCATGGGGGCAAAAGTTTCCAGCGCCTATTTTTGAAGGAAATTTTCAAATTTTAGATTTTCGCTGGCTGAAAGAAGTGCATTTAAAATTACGTGTTGCTTTAGACAATGGACAGGTGGTAGATGCGATTGCTTTTAATGCGTTGGGCAAATACCAGTTCAATGAAATGAACCATCAAATTCGTTTGGTCTATGAGCTGGATAAAAATGAATTTCGTGGCAATGTCAGCGTACAACTTCGCATTTTGCATTTAGAACAACACTAAAAAACCGCTCTATAGAGCGGTTTTTTTAATACATTTTTGTTTCAATTAGAAGCGGAATGTACCATTGATACCGTATGAATCAGCATCTTCCGTTGTTGTGTAGTTCAAGCCAACAGCAATAGCAGGCGTAAAGAATTTTTGCGCGCGAACAGCCCAAACAGTGTCAAAGTCATCGAATGTTGTATCCATAAACGAAACACCAACACTTAAGGTTGGATCGATATATAAATCGGCACCTAAGCGGTAAGCAGTTTCATCGCCAAAGTATGTTGCACCTTCAAAATTAGTAAAATAGTTACCAATTTGAGTCACATATTTAGCGCGTAAGGTCACAGCTGTATCGTCTGCTACTGCGGAGATATTTGAGAATGTATCAATGAAGCCATTTTTTGAAACATACATTGGATCAAGATTTTCTTTGGCTACACCAGCCGCAATGAGTAGCCCATCGACAGGCAGGTAACCTGCTTCTAATGCATAACCCACATTATCATCTGATGCTTTACCAAATTCACTTTCAACCGTTACTTCAGAGCGGTTGAGGCTACCAGAAACATAAAATTGAGAGTTTGGGATAAAAAATTCACCATTTAAACCGACTGTGTCAATTTCTAAATCGGCGCCGTCTTCATCAATACTTGAGTTCGCATAACCAAGACCAATGTTGCTTGCTTTGCTTAAAAAAGCAGCCTCTGCAAGTGGCGAATTTTTAGTGTTCACTCCATTTAAGTAGTACTTGCCACTGATGCCAAAAGTATCAAGATCTTCACTGTCACCATCAAAGCTTGTATTTTCGTAGTTTGCATTGATTTCCGCTTGGTAAGCATGTGCAGTCCCGAAGCTCGCAATAAGTGCGGTAGTAAGTGCAAGTTGTTTAAGCATTTTAGAGGTTCTCTCTTTGTTATAAAAATATGACTGTTCTATGACAGTTGTAACGAAGTGTACAAAAAAGTAGCAGGGAGTCAATCTTTATTTATAACAATGCTTTATGAGAGGGCAAAAAGCCCATTCGAAAATGGGCTTTTTGTATGTAAGGTTTTTAATTGGTTTTAGAAACGATATTTAGCAGCTAAACCGAATTTGTTGTAGTCGTTGTTGCCATCTTCACCAAAACCAACACGGCCTTCAAGGCTGACTTGCGGGGTAAAGAATTTACGTGCATTGATACCAAATTCGTTAGTATCACCATAGTCACGGTCTTTGCTGTAGTAATCTACACCTAGGCTTAAGGTTTTATCGATGAAGTAATCTGCTGCAAGATTATATTCGTCTAAATCACCAAAACCTGCGCCTGCTTCTAAGTTAATATCTTTACCATTGCTTAGAGAAGTGACATATTTAGCGCGAAGAGTAGGATCTACGCCATCGTCATAATCGTTGTCATAGCCTTTTAGACCCGCAGCAATTAATAAACCTGGTGCTGGTAAATAACCCACTTCAGCGCCATAAACGGTCTCATCAAAATCGCCACCGCGGTCAAATTTCCTATCATCGCGACCAACATTACCACTCACATAGAAATCTGAGTTAGGGACAAAGACTTCAGCACCGACGCCATAACGATGACGTTCATTATCACCTACTTCGTCGTATTGGTATTTTGCGTTAACGTTACTTGCACGGTCTAAGAATGCTGCTTCTGCAAGTGGCGCATTACGTGTTTGAACTGGGTTGAAATAGTATGTGCCATCTACGCCAAAAGAGCCGCTTGAACTACCGTTGTCTGGATCAATTAGGCCAGCTGAAGCACCCACTTCTGCTTGGTATGCATGTGCAGTACCTGTGATCGCTAGAGCTGAAAGTAATGCTGAAGCAATTGCTAATTTTTTCATGGTATGTACCCCTCGTAAGTGGAACTGTATTTCATTAATTTTTTGTTACAACTTCAGTCTAGGGCAAAATAAAAAAGCGTCAACCAAAGGAAAGTTAATGCTCTGTATCTAAGGTTACATCGTGTAATTTTTTAAATTTAAATGATTGATAATAAATTATAAATTTATAATGTTTTGTTTTATTAAAATTGTGTAGATTATGTGGATTTCATAATTTTTGACGCTATTTTAACCAATTTTAACTCAAAATGTTTAGTCCGTTCGTCTGTTGAGAAAGCTTCTCAGACGTATTTTTTTTTTGGATGGTTCGCATTTGTATGCAGCTTGATTTTGGATCAAGTGAATACTTTTTGGGAGGCTAAAAAATTTTAAGCTCTAGAAAGAAGGGTGTGATTTTGTCGAATTTGAGATGAATAATCCCAGCCGTCGACTGTGATATAATCAGCGGCTATTTTTCGCTTTATATTGATTGAGAGTAATTCACGTGGAAATTAATCCGTATCTAAACCAATTAAAAGACTTAAACGACCGTGGTCTCACATTACGGGGGTATCTTTGACTACGATCTGAAAAAAGAGCGTTTAGAAGAGGTTCTCCGTGAATTAGAAGATCCAGCGATTTGGAATGATCAAAGCCGTGCACAAGCCATGGCCAAAGAAAAAGGCGAACTTGAAAACGTCTTAAATGTGTTAGATGGTTTGGCAACGCAGCTTGAAGATGCGCAAGCGATGCTTGATTTGGCAGTAGAAGCAGATGATGAAAGTCTGTTGGCTGATGTCCAAGCTGAATTGACTTCTGCAGAAGAAGAGTTAGCGAAGCTTGAATTCCGCCGTATGTTCAGTAACCCAATGGACCCAAATCCATGTTATGTGGAAATTCAAGCCGGTTCAGGTGGGACAGAAGCACAAGACTGGGCTTCAATGCTACTGCGTATGTATATGCGCTGGATTGAACGTCATGGTTTTAAAGCTGAATTGATGGAAGAGTCAGACGGCGATGTGGCTGGGATTAAGTCAGCAACGATTCGTGTGGAAGGTGAGTATGCCTATGGCTGGTTGCGTACCGAATCGGGTGTGCATCGCTTAGTGCGTAAATCGCCATTTGACTCGGGTAACCGCCGTCATACCTCATTCTCTGCTGTGTTTGTCTCGCCAGAAGTCGATGACAACATTGAAATTGATATCAACCCATCTGACGTGCGTACCGATACCTACCGTGCTTCGGGTGCAGGTGGTCAGCACATTAACAAAACAGACTCTGCGGTACGTTTAACCCACGCGCCAACAGGCATTGTAGTGGCGTGTCAGAACCAACGTTCACAACATGCCAACCGTGACCATGCGTGGAAACAGTTACGTGCGAAGTTGTATGAGTTGGAAATGAGCAAACGTAACGAAGCAGCGCAAGCACTTGAAGACTCGAAGTCGGATATTGGTTGGGGCAGTCAGATTCGTTCTTATGTATTGGATGACTCGCGTATTAAAGACTTACGTACGGGTGTTGAAAACTCCAACACAGGTGCAGTACTAGATGGTGACCTTGATAAGTTTATTGAAGCAAGCTTAAAACAAGGTTTGTAATTTAAATGATGAATGAAAGCAAAGGGTTATCAGCTATTTTACAATATATCTAAAAAAATCGATATTAAAATCGAAAAAATGCGATATATTAAGTAAAACAAGCTGACAACGCTTTGTTGCCCATTAAACGTGTCTTGAGTATGGATATAGATTTAATTTTTAAAGCCTTGGCTAATCCAACGCGTCGCCAAATTTTGGAATGGTTAAAAAAACCGGAACAATTTTTATCGAGTGACGAATGTGGTGACTTTAGACGCGGCGTATGTGCAGGTCATATCGAACGGTTGGGAAATGTATCGCAATCGACGATGTCGAACCATTTGTCCGTTTTACAGCAGGCCGGTTTAATTCAAGTGGAAAAATATGGACAATGGTCTTATTTTTCTCGCAATGAAGCGTTGATTCAGCAATTTATCGAACACCTACAACAACACCTTTAACAGGTGGGAGTAACGATGGCTGAATTAAATTCTCCTTTAACGCTCGGTGCGTTAGAGCTTAAAAACCGTGTCATCATGGCGCCGCTGACCCGTAACCGCGCAACTGCTGATCGCGTTCCAACCCCAATGATGGTTGAGTACTATGCGCAACGTGCAAGTGCTGGCCTGATTATTTCTGAAGCCACAGTGATTTCTGAAGAAGCCAATGGCTATTTGAATACTCCAGGATTGTTTACCGATGCTCAGGTCGAAGGCTGGAAAAAGGTCACTCAAGCGGTTCATGAGAAGGGCGGTCTGATTATTGCCCAGCTTTGGCATGTTGGTCGTGTATCGCATCCGGATCTGTTAAATGGTGAAACACCAGTCTCTGCAAGTGCAGTACAACAGGCGGGTCATGTCAGCTTACTACGTCCAAAACGTCCTTATGTATTGCCACGTCCTTTGGAGGTTTCTGAAATTCACGTGATTACCGAGCAATATAAGCAAGCCGCGATTCGTGCTAAAGAAGCCGGTTTTGATGGTGTGGAATTACATGCTGCCAATGGTTATCTGATTGACCAGTTCTTGCAAAGCAAAACCAATCAGCGTGAAGATGAATACGGCGGTTCAGTGGAAAATCGTACACGGTTCCTGCTAGAAGCAACTGATGCACTGATTGAAGTATGGGGCGCAGATCGTGTAGGGGTGCATTTTGCGCCGCGTTGTGATGACCATGACATGGGCGATGATAATCCACGTGAAACATTTGGCTATGCCATGGAGCAGCTGGGCAAACGCAAGATTGCCTTCTTCTTTACCCGTGAATATCTGGCTGAAGATAGTATTTCTGAATATATGAAAGAGCGTTCTGGTGGAGTGCCTTATATTGCCAATATGCAACTGAGTCGTGAAGATGCGATTGAGCTGTTGGCAGCTGAAAAGGCAGATGCCGTTGCATTTGGTAAAGCCTATATTGCGAATCCAGATCTGTATGAGCGTCTACTGCAAGATGCACCACTGAATGAACTGAAACTGGAAAACATGATTGGAACAGATGTCGCGGCAGGCTATGTGGACTATCCAACTTTAGCTGAAATGGAAACTGCTGCGGTTTAAATTGCTTTTCCGTTAAATTCGCGACAAGATAACAGCGTAATTCATGGGATAATATGAGTTGCGCTGTTTTATTTTTGCATTGATTTTTGGAGCACGTATTTGGCTACTCCTTTTTGGTATAACGCAGCACTTGCGCTGATCAAACCGCTGTATAAGTCTAAAATAAAAAAACGTGCAGAGACTACAGAACAATTTCAACAAGAATGTCTCGAACGTTTCGGGCCGTTTCAACCGGTTAAAAATCGCCAAGCGATTTGGTTCCATGTCGTGTCGGTGGGTGAAACCAACGCAGCGCAGCCTCTAATCGAGCATTATTTAAAAGCCGGTCATCCAGTCTTGGTGACCAATACCACTAAAACTGGGCAGGCGCGTGCCAAATCCCTATTTTTAAAAGTACCTTATTTAGACCTGTTCCAAGCTGTATATTTACCTGCAGATCAAAAGCCTTTAGTTCGTCAGTTTTTTGCATTGTATCAGCCCAAACTCTTGGCTTTGGTTGAAACGGAACTCTGGCCAAATTTAATTGCCCAAGCAGGGCAGAGTCAGGTGCCATGTATCTTGATTAATGCGCGCCTCTCTGAAAAATCAGCCAAAGGCTATGCCAAAGTATCTAGCCTGACGCAGCCGATGTTACAGGGGCTAGATCAGCTTTTGGCACAAGATCGGGCAACTGCAGAGCGCTTTATTCAGCTTGGTGCAGCGCCATCGGTAACACAGGTCGTGGGCAGTATTAAGTTTGATATTCATGCGCCAGAATCGGTTGTCAAACATGCAGCTCAGCTCAAGCAAGAATGGTCACTCGCTGGGCGTAAGATCATCACTATTGCCAGTACTCATGCACCCGAAGAACAAAAACTGTTAAGCGCGCTTAAGCCGTATTTGGATGCACAGTCTGAACTGTTGTGTATTGTTGTACCGCGTCATCCAGAACGTTTTGATGAGGTCTTTGCTGCTGTACAGAGTCTAAATTTAAATACCACTCGCAGGAGTACGGGACAAAGCATACAGGCGGACACCCAAGTCTATTTAGCCGATTCGATGGGGGAGATGTGGTTATGGTATGCCTTATCTGATGCTTGTTTTGTCGGGGGATCACTAAATGAACCGGGTGGCGGACATAATATTTTAGAGCCAATTGCGTTACATGTGCCGACGGTTTTGGGCAAAAACTATTTTAATTTCCAAACCATTGTCGATGAATTTGTACAAGCCGATGCAGTGAAAGTTGTTGAGGATGCTGAACAAGCTGCCGTGGTGTTGATGACACTGTTAGAGGATACTGAGCAGGCCAATACACTGAATCAATCTGCACAAAAGATTATGCAGTTAAATACGGGCTCTTTGAAAAAGCATATTCAAGTGATTGATGCTTATTTATAAAACTTGAGTGAGTTTGTCATTACTACAAATACTGTAGATTTTATGGATGGCTTTGCGTAGGTGGTTCTTACTTTTCAAAGATGAAAAGTAACGAAAATCTTTTGCTGTGCTAAAGGTACATCCTGTACCTCAGCACAGCGGGCGGCATCCTTGTCGCCTTTCACGATGACATGTGCTGATGAGGCCTTCACTGTTTGGATTTTTTCTATTTATTATGAATATCGTTCTGTTAGACCCGCGCCAAACTGAATCTGAACTCTGGTCCATTAGCGCTAAGCGTCAGCTTGAACATTTGCATCATCATTTAGAGTTGAAAGCCGGTGATACGTTAAAAGTAGGGATACAAAACGGAAAGCGTCATCTTACGCAAGTGGTTGATGTTTCTGAAACAGCTGTACGTATAAAACCCTTATATGAAGAACCTGTACCAGCCAAACTGCCAGTGACTTTAATTGTCGCGATGCCACGCCCTAAAGTTCTGCGTCGTTTGATTATGGATGCGGTGACTTTAGGGGTTGAAAAAATCATTTTGCTGCACAGCTATCGGGTTGATAAAAGTTATTGGCAAACCCCGTTCTTACAACAGTTGGATCAATATGTGACTTTGGGGCTAGAGCAGGCAGGTGATACGGTTGCGCCCAAAATTGAAATTTATAAACGCTTTAAGCCTTTTGTTGAAGATCAATTGCCAAGCTTAATTTCAGCCGATTGTCCTGCTTATGTGGCACATCCTTATAGCGATGCCAAAATGCCTTTTGCGATTCAGCATCCGTGTACGGTTGTGATCGGACCGGAAGGTGGATTTATCCCTTACGAAGTTGACCTACTTGTAAAAAACGGCTGCCAAGCGATGAGCTTAGGCAACCGTATTATTCGGACTGAAACCGTGATCCCTTATGTTTTAGGACGCTTATTTAGCGGTTGAGGCTTCTGTCGGGTAGCTGTCATTTTTTGCGACGCGAACTTCTTGAACTGGGTAAGGAATAGAAATCCCTTGCTCAGCAAAGGCCTGAACCACATATTCTTGTACTGAACTGATTGAGCCAGATACCGTGGTTTCTGTGGTGTTGACCCACCATTGGACTTTGAGGTTCACTGAAAAATCTGCAAGTGCAGCGACGTTCACGCTAAAACCTGGTTGACTTAAAATGGTCGTATCTCGGTCTAAAATACCTAAAATAATATCTTTGGCTTTTTTGATGTCATCTTCATAACCAATACCGACCAAGAATTCACAGCGACGACGTGGATAGGCGGTGTTAACGGTGACTGCACTGGTATACACAGTTGCATTTGGAATCACGATACGACGACCATCTGGCGCACGTAGGTAAGTGGCACGAATTTGAATATCTTCAACGTTACCTTCCATACCCGAGACAATGATGTCGTCGCCAATCTTAAACGGTTCACCCAGTAAAATCAGGATTCCTGAAAGTAGGTTTTGGAAGATGTCTTTAAATGCAAAACCAATCGCAACCGAGCCAATCCCCAAAGCACTCATCAGCTGACCAGGGGTGAAACCCGGAATCGCAATCACCATGGCAATCAGGAAGCCAATAAAGACGATGGCCGAACTGCCGACACGGTTCAGGACAAGGACAAGGTTTTGCTTGGTATAAGAACGATCAGACAGTGCTTTACGAACAAAAAGTTTAAACAGCTTGGAGAGCAAATAAAAAATGACGAAGGTAATCAGCGCAATACAAAAATAAGGCATACGCTCCCAAAAACTATCGACAAATTTGTCGATGGTGGAATAGGCGTCATTATATTTTGCCGTATGTGCAATTACACTTTGCGTGGTTTTCGCTGTCGCGTCATGTAGCATCTCTGACGTACCTTGAGCAACCTCGCTCAAGGTATTGGTTTGTTCTGACACTGGTGCTCCAATCGCTGAAAATTTGGCATATTTTGCCTGAAAATTGTGTGTATTTAATAGAGAAAAGCGTATGAAATTATCGCATTCTGGGTGATTGATAAACGGATAAAAATCTATCTGTCTGTTTTTTAAATGCTTGATTTTTTGAATCAAGGTGCTGAGCCATGCTCCTATGTATGAAATAGCACAGCCTGAAGTGTAACAATATTCTTAAAAAGCCTAGCTGGAACGACTTTACGTAGTTCGACGTTGTTCATGTTACGGATTAAACACAGGATCTCATTGAAAGATCACTATGAAATGTGTTTTAAATTGTAGAAATAATATACGACCAAAGCCGTGTTGATCTGTTTAAAAAACAATCGTCATACTGTGGTTATGCAGTCCAATAATAAACCAATAACTGTGGCATGAACTCTCGCGATGTGAGTCAGAATATAAGGAAGTATGATATGAAAGAAGTCTATCCTGTACCTGCTGAATTTGAAAAAACTGCGCGCACCAATGAACAAGAATATTTTGAACGCTATCAAAAATCGATAGAACAACCTGACGAGTATTGGGCTGAACAAGCGTTGAAGCTAGATTGGATCAAGCCTTTTAGCCAAGTTAAAAACACCAATTATGATAAAGACAATTTTAAAATTGAATGGTTTGCAGATGGTCAACTGAACTTAAGCGCCAACTGTCTTGATCGACATTTAAAAGAGCATCCGTATAAACCTGCCATTATTTGGGAAGGCGACCATCCCTCGCGCCATAAAATAATTTCCTTTGCTGAACTGTATGATGAAGTGTGTCGTTTTGCCAATGTCCTGAAAAAGCATGGGGTGGTGAAGGGTGATCGTGTGGTGCTGTATATGCCAATGATTTCAGAAGCAGCCATTTCGATGTTGGCCTGTGCCCGAATCGGTGCCGTGCATTGTGTGGTGTTTGGTGGTTTCTCGCCTGATTCATTGGCGAGCCGAATTGATGACAGTCAAGCCAAAATTGTGATTACCGCAGACTCTGGAATGCGCGGTGGGAAACCGATTCCGCTGAAAGAAAATGTAGACGCAGCATTGAATCTACCCGGGACAGACTCAGTACAGAACGTGATTGTGGTGCACCGTACAGGCAATCCAATCACGCTGAAAGAAGAGCGTGATTTGTGGTATCACATGGAGATCATGACCGTCAACGAGATTTGTCCACCTGAACCGATGAATGCCGAAGATCCCCTATTTATTTTATATACCTCAGGTTCAACGGGTAAGCCCAAAGGGGTGCTGCATACCACAGGCGGTTATTTAACTTATGTGAATAGTACCTTCCGTGAAGTGTTCGACTTAAAACAAGATGATGTTTTTTGGTGTACCGCCGATGTGGGCTGGATTACAGGGCACTCTTATGTGCTGTATGGCCCCTTGTCGAATGGAACCACAACGGTGATGTTTGAAGGAATCCCACAGTATCCAAGTTGGGCACGTACAGGGCATATTGTCGACAAACACAATGTGACGATTTTATACACGGCACCGACAGCGATCCGCGCCATGATGCGTGAAGGGGATGCCTTTGTCCGTGAGAGTGATCGTAGCAGTTTGCGTTTAATTGGTTCCGTCGGAGAGCCGATCAACCCTGAAGCATGGAATTGGTACTACACAGTGGTGGGGGAAAGCCGTTGCCCAGTGGTGGATACTTGGTGGCAAACTGAAACAGGCGGGATTTTAATTTCTCCACTTCCGGGTGCGACACCACTTAAACCAGGGTCTGCAACGCGTCCTTTATTTGGGATTCAACCAGCTTTGGTTGATGCTGAAGGCAAAGAGTTAGAAGGAGAAGCTGAAGGCAATCTGGTGATTAAGGATTCATGGCCGGGGCAAATGCGAACCATTTGGGGGGATCCTAAGCGGTTTATCGAAGCGTATTTTGCAACTTATCCGGGAACGTATTTCACGGGCGATGGCGCACGCCGTGATAAAGATGGTTACTACTGGATTACAGGACGGGTGGATGATGTACTGAATGTGTCAGGGCACCGTTTAGGCACGGCTGAAGTGGAAAGTGCTTTGGTGGCACATGAGGCGGTTGCTGAGGCTGCCGTAGTAGGAATGCCACATGAGATCAAAGGGCAGGGAATTTGTTCTTTTGTCACTTTACAAGCAGGCACAGCGCAAACGGAAGAGCTCCGTGCAGAGCTGATTCAGTGGGTAAGAAAGGTGTTGGGTCCTGTGGCAACACCAGATGCCTTACATTGGGCACCGTCTTTACCTAAAACACGTTCAGGCAAAATCATGCGCCGTATTTTAAGAAAAATTGCGGCGAACGAGTTAGATAGTTTGGGCGATACATCGACGCTGGCTGAACCGCAAGTGGTCGAAGTGTTGATTAAAGAAGTATATCCAAACGGATAAATGTTGGCTGAAGCCAAAAAGCCCATGTCTTAAATTTCAGACATGGGTTTTGTCTTTGTAGACGAACAGCTATTCAAGTATTTAGTTTTTATGTTTGGAGAATTTATAGCCTTGATCGCAAAAAGCAGTTACGACCACAAATAAACCTGCTAGCGCTAAAATTAGAATCACGCCTGTCGTGGAATGGGTTGGTGAAGCGGCTACCAATGACAAGGCACCTAAAGGTGCTAAGCCCCCTGCAATTGCTGTTCCAATTTCGCGGCCTGTACTTACACCAGTAGAACGGTTTTCCACGGCAAACTGACGACTGAGGAAAGATCCCTGTGGTGCAAACATCATTGGAGCAAGAATACCTGTTCCAATTGCTAAAGCGATGTAGATTGAAGTGTTGTCACCTGTTTCCAGTAATTTCATAAAGGGATAGGCAAACAGGATTGATAGAAAACCACCCAAGATCAGAACATTTCTACTGTTCCATTTGTCACACAACCAACCGAAGAATGGTACAGTGAAGATGGCAACCAAACTTGCAATGGTCACGGATAATGAAGTGACATGTGCCGTAACGCCTTGGAATTGAGTTAAATAAGCCAAAGAAAAGGTTTTAAAGATATAGCTCAAGGCGTTATAGCCAATTGCAATCAGAAAGACCACGCTTAGACCTTTCATATTGGTTTTTAAGATCTGTTTAAATGGGTTTTCAGTCGATTTTTCGACGTGTGCTTCAGAATAATCAGGCGTTTCAGGCAAACTCTTACGTACCCATAAACCAATAATCACCAGCACAAAACTGAGAATAAATGGAATACGCCAGCCACCATTAATTAAGAACTCATCACCATTTAAGGTTAATAAAAAGACTGTAAGTGAAGAGAGCAGGAGACCTAAGTTTAGACCCAGAGCAGGCCATGCACCTTGACTACCGCGTTTATCTTCAGAGGCATGTTCATACGAGGTAATTGCAGCACCCGCAAATTCAGCCCCTGCACCGAGGCCCTGAATAATACGGAAGGTCACCAACAACACTGCTGCCCAGATACCGATAGATTCATAGGTTGGAATAAGGCCAATAGCTGTAGTGCACAGTCCCATCAATAAGAAGGTGACAAACAGCATCTTCTTGCGCCCATATTTATCGCCAAAATAGCCAAAGAACAGCCCCCCTAGAGGGCGTGCGATAAAGCCAATCGCGAAAGTCGCAAAGGCTTTCAGACTGGCACTACCTGGGTCTGAAGTGTCAAAAAACACTTTAGCAAAGACAATCGAGGCCATGGTGGCATACAGATAGAAGTCATACCACTCTAACATGGAGCCGACAATGGTTGCGGTTGCTACTTTTTTGAGTCGCTTCTTTTTTTCTAATTCTGTTTCATGAGTATTGCTCATTTGATATTCCTTTATGAGAGTCAGTTTTTTATTAGTGGTGAGACATGACTTCGCGCACAATATATTCGGCAATCGCTAAAGATGAGGTCGCGCCCGGAGACGGGGCATTACGAATATGGGTGATATTGCCTTGTTTGCGAATGACAAAGTCATCGACCAATGAGCCATCAGCTTCCATAGCTTGAGCTCGAATGCCACGTGTTGCAGGTTCAACAGAGACGTCAGCAAGAGATGGCACATATTTGGCTGCTTCTGCGACAAAATTGGTTTGGCTGAGCACCGTTCTCAGCTCTCGTACCGCTGCGGGCATGTTTTTAGAGGAGAATTTCCAAAAACCTTTGTAAGTGAGGAAGTCGTAAATATCGGTGAGGTTAAATTTATTACCGGTATAGTTTTCACGGCCAAACGAAATAAACGCATTTGGTCCAATGGTCATCTGACCATCAATTCGTTTGGTGAAATGTACCCCTAAAAATGGATATTTAGGATCGGGTACAGGATAAATCAGACCTTTGACATGATTTTTGAATTGTTCATCAATCACATAGTATTGACCAAAGAATGGGACAATTTTTGGCGTGGCAATATCGCCTGAATTGCTCGCAAGTCGGTCAGACTGTAAACCTGCACAGGTTACGACGTAGTCAAACTGAGTTGGATAGACCTCATGATCGTCAAAATGTACACTGACTTTATTATTTTTTTCCGTCAAATTAATGACTTTTCGACCCAATACCAATGTGCCATTTTTCTGTTTAATTTCTTCTGCAATTTTTTTCGCAATTGCACCATAGCTGACAATTGCGGTACGTGGGGAATAGAGGGCTTTGGTCCCAATACAATTCGGTTCCACGTCTTGAATTTCGCCAGCTTGAAGAATACGGACATCAGGAACTTGGTTGGCCATTGCTTTTTTGTAGATTGCGTCGAGACGACCTTCTTCATCTTTAGAGAGTGCAACCACGACTTTGCCACATTCATCATAGGGAATTTGGTTTTCAGTACAGTATTGTTGAACCAGTGTCGCACCACGACGGCATAAGCGGGCTTTTAAGCCCCCTGGTTCATAATATAGCCCAGCATGTACTACACCTGAATTATGGCTAGATTGATGCATGGCAACATCAGTTTCTTTTTCAAATACCGTGACACGGGCATCTGGATAGTCCAACAGAAGTTGGCGGGCAACAGCCAATCCATTGATTCCCCCCCCGATGATGGCATAATGTTTATTCAGCATATTGATTCCCTTTGTAAAACCTCATGAAACTGATCCAAAAACCAAAAACATTAACTGAAGAAGCTTTTGAAATTTTGCAGGATGCAATTATCAATAATCACTTACAGTTCAATGTCTTGTACTCAGCAACAGAATTGGGTCAGATGCTTGGCGGCATTTCACGCACACCTGTGCGTGAAGCAGCACAAATGCTTGAAAAGATTGGTATTGTGAAAATTGAGAAAAATAAAGGGATACGTATTATTCCGACAACATTCACCACAATGATTGAATCCTTTCAAATCCGATTGATGCTGGAGGTTCCTCTGGTCTACCGTGCAACTAAGGTCAGAACAGAGCAAGATATTGAACATTTGAATGCTATTTTTGAGGAGTTCAAACTGAAGGCGGCCTCAAATGACATTACAGGGACTTTAAAAGCTGACCGGGATTATCATTTAGCGTTGTTACAAATCGTGGGCAATCAGAAAGCGATTGATATTATTAGCAATACCCGTAACCAAGTGTTAATCGCGGGTTCTGCAACCATTCCGCATTCGCGAAATTGTATGCAGACCTTTGATGACCATTTAAAGTTACATCATGCATTTGTGAGTGGAGATGCTCAACAAGCCGCTAACTTGATGAAAGATCACATAATAAATACCGCAACGCTACTGATAAACCAAGAATCGGAAAAACGTGAAAACTGGTCAGATTACAGTACCAATGACTATCTCAACTGGATCTAAAACTGATGGTAGCATGTTGCATGCAACATGTAAATTTTGAACAATCATTCCTGTGCGGAAATTTTATACGACTTTAGTCGTGGTTTTTGGCAGCGATTATTGATGTGAAATATGAGGCTCAACCCTTAGAGATTTGAACTGAGGAGGATCGAAAGGGCGCATGTGCATTGGTAAGCTGATTGATAATTAATATTTTTTAAAATACGCAAAAACGCCTGAGTCAGGCGTTTTTGTACAGCAATAATGTCAAAAATAAATCTAGCTTATCGCTGATGGATGCTTTCTAAGGTATCCACCATCGTCCGTGTCATCTGATCAATTTCATAATTGACGGCATCGCCGACTTGTACCGATGGCCACGTGGTCAGACGCAAAGTTTCAGGAATCAAATCAACTGAAATTTCATGGCTGTTACGATCAACACGGTTGACGGTGAGGCTACAACCATTCAGACCAATAAAACCTTTTAAGAAAAAGTATTTAATATTGCCCTCGGGAATGTGAAGATCCACATGCAGAGTCTCGCCGTGACGGCTCAGCTGCTTTACTGTAGCCGTTCCTTCGATATGTCCATACAAGTTGTGTCCCCCATTTTCCATCCCGACTTTGGCTGAACGTTCGATATTCACCTCATCACCTGCCTGTAAAGTGCCTAAAGTGGTCAGGCGTCGAGTCAAATCCGAAACATCAAAATGGACTTGATTGGCGGTCAGATCGATGTGTGTTGCAGTTAAGCAGGTACCATTGATGGCTACACTTGCACCGATAAAGACATCGTGAAAAAAGTTGTGTGTATTTGAAACCACAAGGGTGCTAAAACCGTCGCCTTGACGGACATCTAGAATTTTTTCTAAGCCTTGTACGATACCTGTGTACATTAGAAGCCTTCCTTCATTTGGGGTTTATGTTTAATGTAAATGATCTACACCTTGATGTGGCATTATTTTGAGTTGAGATGTGCTAAAGCTGTATCTTTGATTGGGTTTCGACGCCAATAATAGGGTTGCAAAAATCGGAGTAACAGACGTAAGGGCGTCATCCATACGATGCGAGTATGGCGATGTTTATTCTCTAAAATACGTTGAGCCAAATAGCGACAGACCACTTCGGGAGGATCGATAATAAACAAAAAAAGCCGTTTCATTTTGTTCCAGTGCTGAACATTGCCATTTTGCCAAGAGGATACCAGTAGGTCGGTTGCCACCATTCCGGGACTGAGCGTACCGACTTGAATGTTGGTCTGTTTGGTTTCTTTAAACAGTGCTTGACTAAAGTAACCTACGGCACGTTTGGTGGTGGCATAGGTAGTCATGCCTGCACTCCATTCACCCCGAGTACCCCAACCTTCCATATTGAAAATTTGACCATAGCCTTGTGCCAGCATGCCGTTTAAGGCTACTTGTGAGCCGAACATACTGCCTAGAATATTGGTTTGAACCACAGTCTGTATGTCTGCTGCTGCGAGATCTTTAAAGTCTAGTGTCGCTGTACAACTGCCTGCATTATTAATCCAAATCTGAACAGCACCAAAGTGTTGAATGGCTTCATCCCAAAGTGTTTGTACTTCATGGATCTGCGTGACATCACAAGTGACGGCATGAATCAGCGCAGCAGGAAAGCGATGCTGTAGCTGTTGCAGGGCGCTGTGCAAATCTGTGCTGTTTCGCCCAGAAATCACGACAGCTTGTTGTTGTTCCAAGAAGGCTTGAGCTAAACCCAAGCCGATACCTTTAGAACTGCCTGTAATGACGATGCAACCTGATTTTGAATTCATATGGATCCTTTACTTTATGAACTAAAGGACGTCGCTTTTTGTCTGTGAAGCATGCAATAACAAATGGATAGACTGATCATTGCAAGGTTCATGACCACAGGATTAAAAGCACGAATGAGACTGCCTGGTATTAGAAAAGCGACCAGTGCGAATAAAAACACCAAGCTAAAGATACTGAGGTAATGCAAATATTTACTTGAATTAAAGAGGAACAATAAAGCAAAAACACACTCAAGCACACCTGAGCCCTGACCTGCCAGTTGGGCCTGTGTGTAGGAAAGCCCAAAAGTTTGCCAAATGGCAATCTCATCGGGATTGATAAAAAGGATTTTAGGAATTAGACCTTGATAGCCCCATAAAAAGGCCAAAGAGAGATTAATGAATTTGGAAGGTTGGCTGTTGTTCATATCAAGTGGTTATTTTTTACTTTGTGTGGATTATACACCAATAAAAAAACCCTCAAGCCGAGCCTTGAGGGAAGAATAGAGTCACCTATGATTATTATTTTTTAGTTCGTGTCTGCTGCTTACCGAGCTAAGCAGATTTGGCAGTCTCAACGGATTGCTGCTGAGCTTCCAACTCACGAACCAATGGCAACACTTTGGCACCGAAGTATTCAACCTCTTCGATAAAATGTAAAAAACCTGAAAGGATTAAATCCACACCAACGGCTTTTAATTCCACAATACGTTCGGCAATTTGGCGTGGTGTACCAATCAAATTGGTTTTAAAGCCATCATTATATTGAACCAAATCTTCAAAGGTCGATTTGGCCCAGTTGCCTTCACCTTCAAGTGTTGATGCTCCCGCTTCACGGGTAGCCTCACCAAAGGCATGTACCGCTTGAATATTGGCTTTATCAATAATTTCTTGCAGAACCGTTTTCGCTTCTTCCTCGGTATCTCGGGCAATGATGAAAGCATTGACCCCAATTTTGACCTGATGACCATTTTGTTGGGCTTTTGCACGAATATCATCAATCTGTTTTTTGAGCTCCTCAGGGGTATTGCCGTTGGTGAAATACCAGTCTGAAACCCGCGATGCCATATCCCGTGCAGCGCGTGAACTGCCGCCTTGAAAAATTTCAATATGCGGCTTTTGCACAGGTTTGGGTGACAAGGTGTAGTCTTTGAACTGGTAGTATTTTCCATTGAAGCTATAGTTGTCTTGGGTCCAAACGCCTTTTAGTGCACGAATAAATTCTTCCGAGCGGGCATAGCGTTGGTCATGTTCAGGCCATGCTTCACCAATGGCATCAAATTCGCTGCGAAACCAACCACTAACCACATTAATCGCAATACGTCCTTGGGTTAAGTGGTCGATGGTTGCAAGCTGTTTTGCGGCAAGCACGGGTTTCCACGGGCCAGGTAAAATAGCGGCAATGACTTTGAGTTTGCTAGTTTTGGCTAAAATACCGTGACTAAAGCTGACCGACTCATGTTGGTTTTCTGCGTTATAACCCGCAGTAAAACGAATCTGAGTCAGAGCATAATCAAAGCCACTTTTTTCTGCAGCCTTCGCTAAACGGACGTTATAGTCATAACTCCAATCCGTACGTTGCTCAATATTACTTACCACTAAGCCACCGCTGACATTGGGAACCCAATAAGCAAACGTAATATTTTTATTCTGTTGTGACATGTGAAAACCCTCTCAATGCTTTTGCGTTAAGCGACCTGTGGTTTGGCTTTTTTCTGATGCAAGCGAGACTCGGCTGCATCTAAATTCGGAACTGCGGCTGAAGGCAGCACATCGTCTTGTTCGATTTGTGTGTTGATACCCAAGTTTTGATTTGCAAGTTGGGTCTTTTCTTTCACTACTTCTGCACGCTGACCTTTGGCAGGTGCCCATTCTAGAATGGGTAAAGCACGGGCCACAGCAAGGGTGATGCGATCTCGTAATAATTCACTG
This sequence comes from Acinetobacter sp. PC34, assembly GCF_051789135.1. Lineage (NCBI taxonomy): Bacteria > Pseudomonadati > Pseudomonadota > Gammaproteobacteria > Moraxellales > Moraxellaceae > Acinetobacter > Acinetobacter sp. PC34. The sequence continues at coordinate 195,271 of NZ_CP196664.1, forward strand.
TGGATGGTATACGCGGGTGTAAAGTCTTTGTCTGTGGCATAGACACCAATAGGTAAAGTTTGCGCTTGGAAGAAACTAAATAATGGGCGGAGTTGATGCTCCAGTACCAACGCATGACGCTCACTGCCGCCTGAGGCTGCAAGCAGTACCGGTACATCGACCAGCGCCGTTTGCTCAACAAAGTCGAAAAAGTGTTTAAACAAACCAGTAAATGAAGCACGGTAAACTGGTGTTCCAACAATCAACGCATCGGCAGCTTCGACTGCGGCTAAGTCATCTTGCACACGTTGTGGCAGTTGATTGCGGTAAATCGCACCACCGAGCAGATGGCCAATTTCGCTGAATTTAATAAAATGTACATGGATTGGGGTTGCATCGCCCAGTTCATTTAATATTTCTTGTACTAGCGCCTCAGTTTTAGACGGGGTATTTAAACCGCCTGACACAGCGACAATATTGAGTGGTTTTTGCAGTAAAGTAGACATAAGGACAGCCCTAAAGTGTTGTATCTCGGAATGGGCTTATTTATCTAATATCTGCATTTGGTCTGTAAAATAAAGAAATAGCGTTAAGTTATCTAATTTTCAGATATATCTGTTGATGCCGAAAAAGACTATCTAAATTTTTATTAAATGGTTGTATTTTTTATATATATTTAAATTAAATAACCTTTTTCAATGTGCTGATAAATTTTATATCAAAATGTGATTAGTTATTTATATTTCAATATCGACTTGGAATTGAGGCTATTTTCCTGCCTAAAGCGTGATAAAGTGAAAAAAAGTTAGACTTTGCATATCCTTATCGGCACTTGTATGGTTAGAATAGTCAAGACTAGTGCACTCGAAATCTCTCGTTGCTTATGAATATATTAATCGTTGATGACCATCCGCTGTTTCGCCATGCGTTAATCCAAGCTGTTCGTTATAGCTTACCGCAAGCTCAAATTCATGAAACAGCCGCAGTAAACGAGTTTTATGAACGCCTTGAAAAAGGTCCTGAACCTGATTTGGTGCTATTGGACTTAAACTTACCAGGTGCTTCGGGTTTTTCTGCATTGGTACATGTTCGTGCCCAGTATCCATCATTACCGATTATTGTCGTTTCAGCGCATGAAGAGACGTCGATCATTCAGCGTTCAATTGCGCATGGTGCGATGGGGTATATTCCAAAGTCGGCACATCCAAGTCATATTGGCGAAGCAATTCGCGAAGTCTTAGATGGTGAAATTTGGTTGCCGCCAAATTTACCTGCTAACATGAACTTTGACCCACGTGCTGCCGATGAAACTGCACTGGCTGAGCGGATTCAATCCTTAACGCCGCAGCAGTTCCGTGTTTTGATGATGGTGGCAGAAGGTTTGCTGAATAAGCAGATTGCTTATGAACTTGATGTTTCAGAAGCGACAATTAAAGCGCACGTGACTGCGATTTTCCGTAAGCTCGGGGTACAAAACCGAACTCAAGCGGTCCTTGCGATCAATGCTTTAAATATTGAAGAAAAACGCATGTAAGCTGATCTATTGAATTAAAAAAGCGCTGAATCATCAGCGCTTTTTTTGGTCTTAAGTTTAAGCCAAGCAGTTTTGTTTGCTGGTGACATCAGTACAAAATAAAGGATTTAAAGCACATTGCAGATCATCAATTTGCTCTTCAGAGACATAGCCCTGTTGTTTCAAATAAGCCGCAACACGGTCATCGCGCAGACTTAAAAAGGCCGCATCATACACGCCAAGATCGACAAATAAAGCCGCCGTTTCTAAGCTATTGAAACGGTCTAAGTAGATTTCGTTGTCATACATGAGGAAAATATGGTCTTGTGTTCCTTGCGCATCAATACTTAATCGATCCGCCAAGACTTGCGGTGGTGTTTTAATAAAGAGCAGATCCGACAATTGGTCAAACTGGGTGGTGTCGAGTTGATCCTGATCGGTTTTGACTTTACCGAGCCATGCTTTAAACACCAAAACTGCACCGCCGCGAAGGAGCATGCTCCACATTTGATGGCGCACATCTGCACTGAGTCCGCTGGATTCGGCTTCCAATGCCAGCAAGAACGGGTCTTCTTGTTGCTGAAGTTTTTCAAATAGACCTAAACCTTGCGGTTGGTAAGCCGCGGGGCGAAACACATCAAAGTCGAGTTGTTCAAACACTTGTAATGCGAGGGGAATAGCGGTGTGATACAGCGTATCTAAGGCCTGAACATGAGTCTCGCTGAGTTTACTTTGTTTAAAGAGTTCAACCCAGTCGATACTGGGTAAAAAGGCATTGGCACTATACTGGCGCAGAAATTGTTGCGACTGATCTGAGCCATGTGGCATTGCTTTAGAAATGTTCATCATAAAACTCCAAGAGAAGGATGATCAGTTTCTTCAGCGAAGGAAGGGGTATATAGGTAGAAAAACTGATCTTTTCTTAGTCCTAGTTATCTGCCAATCCCCTATGGAGATGAATAAGACTAAAGTCGTAGTTTATGTTTTTATGCATATTTAGTTTAGATAAAACAGGTGCTTGAGAAATTGTAACTAAGTATACAAGTGTTCACTAATGTAATTGGTGTATTTTGCCATAGTAAAAGTAGGTGTGTAATTTTTAGCCAATATTGTTGGGCTTCAACGTGCTGAAAATGAGCACTTTTGTAGAAATCTTTAAAATTTTAGTCAGTTTGCCATGTATACAGAGCCTAAAAAAGACAAAACCCAAGTCATATGACTTGAGTTTTGTGAGTAAATGTAGTGAATTTATTCAGGATTTGAAATTTTTAAACCCGATAACCATGCTCGTAAAGAAGCAGGTTTTAATGGTTTTTTCAAAAGCACGATATTCATATCTTTGACCCGTTGTGGCAGTTCAGGATCTGAGTCTGCGGTAATCAAAGCGACCGGGACATTTTCTTGACGATTGGCCAAAATAAAGTCCAAACCAATTTTGTCATGATTTAAGTGCTGATCGACCAACCAGACCTGAATGCTTTCTTGCTGAATCATCTCAAAAGCCTGTTCAGGTTCAGTTGCTTTAAACACTTGATAACCCCATTTGGTGAGTAAAGTCGACATCCCTTCTAAAATGGTTTCATCATTGTCCAAGCACAAAATCTTATAGGCTTTGGTTTTGAGTGGAACTGCTTGTACAGGCGCTGCTACGACTTTTGGTGGGTCAATGATTGGTACTTCAATCATAAAGCATGAACCTTTGCCATACTCTGAATAGACATGTACTGGGTAGTCGAGCAGGCTGGTCATCCGCTGTACGATGGCCAAGCCCAAGCCAAGCCCTTGCTCACCCCATGGTGAGGTATGACCGCAGCGCTCAAACTCTTGGAATAGTTTGATTCGTTGTTCTTCTGCAATCCCGGGTCCTGTATCCCAAACTCCAATTCGAATATGGCGTGGTTTGTCCGTGGAGCGGAGTACGCCCACCACCACTTTGCCTTTGGCAGTGTAGCGTAGGGCATTACTGACAAAGTTCTGAATAATACGGCGAATCCATTGTGGGTCGGTATCTATCCAGAACTGAGCATCATGTACGCTGAAACGAATACCGCGCTGTGCTGCAATGGATTTAAACTGCAATTCGAGGTCACTGAGTAAATCATGCAGCGGATAAGCCTGACGGTTGGGTTGAATGGTGCCACCTTCAAGACGGGCAATATCCAACAGGGCAGACAACATACTTTCTGCACCGTGTAAGGCACGATCAAGCTGTTGTAAGGTTTTACGGTCTTCTTCACTTTGTACGCTTTGTTCTAAAGCTGTACTGAACAGACGCGCAGCATGCATCGGTTGCAATAAGTCATGACTGGCCGCGGCAATAAAGCGGCTTTTCGACATATTGGCTTTATCGGCTTGTTCACGTGCCAGTTGTTGTTCAGTCAATGCATCTGCTAACTGTTGAGTTCGGTCTTGGACACGCGCCTCCAGCATGGCTTCATTTTCACGGAAGGCGGTAATGTCGGCGAAGGTGGTGACAAAGCCGCCGCCTTCAATTGGATTGCCACGCATTTGAATGACACGACCATCTTTACGAATGCGTTCAAACTCGTGTGCGCTACCGACTTGCATCCAGTGCATCCGTTTCCGTACATGTTCTTCGACCGAACCCGGGCCACATTCGCCGCGCTCTGCGTTATACCGAATCAAATCGGAAATTGGACAACCGACATAGACAATGTCCTTCGGATAATCAAACAGTTTTAAATATTGGTTATTCCATGCCACCAAACACATATTTTCATCGACCACACTCACCCCTTGGGTCATGTGGTCAATCATGGTCATGATCAGGTTTTGATTAAAACGTTGCCACTGTGAGGCTTGGTCTAGAATGTTTGCCACTTGCCCCAAAGCGAGGCCATTGTTGACCATTGCGGTGGTGAGCAGGGTACGTGCCGATGCAGCGCCAATCGTGCCTGCTAAATATTGTTCGGTAAAACGCCACCACATGCCGTTGGCATTGCTGTTTTCATTCAGCACCACATTGTTCTGGGCACAGAACTGTTGGAAAGCGCGCATAGTTGCGCCATCGCCAGTAATCCGTTTGGCTAAGGTGATTAAATCACCAACTTTTAAGCGTGCAACATCGTGATGAATGTAGTTGATGTCTGTTGACGTGCTCTGTGTTGGCAGTGGCTTAGTTTCATAATAGAAAAAGCTTTCTGCTTGAATTTGTTCGGCCACGCTGGGGCGGAAAATTCGGGAAATCCAAATGTATAAAATAATATTCAGACCCAGTGCCCACACCACCCCATGGGTAAGTGCGGCAAAGGATTCAAAACCGAGCAGGGCTTCAGGACGTAACCAGTTAATGCCCATTGGCCCGAAATTGAGAAAGCTTTCGGTAAAGTGTGAATATTCAGCAGGCAAACTGCGCAGTACAGTGGGTAACAGTAGGGTGTAGGCCCACATACCAAAACCAGCCAATAAACCTGCATAGACGCCTTGTTTACTGCCGCCACGCCAGTACAGACCACCTATGAGGGCAGGTGAGAACTGAGCCACCGCACTAAAGGCCAACAAGCCAAAGACTGAAAGTTGGTCAATGTCATTGAAAAAATGGAAGAACAAAAAGCCCAATAACATTACGGCTAAAATACAGACCCGACGGGTAAATTTAAGCACCAAGGGTAAGCGTTTATCGTGGCGGGACAGTAAATTAGTACGCCATAAGGCAGGCATGATCAAGTCATTACTGAGCATGATCGATAGTGCCACTGAAGACACCAACAGCATACCCGTAGAGGCAGAGAAGCCGCCTAAAAAGGCCAATAGGGTTAACCAGTCTTGGCCATAACTTAAAGGTAAAGACAAAACCGCTACATCGGGAATCGCTAAGTAACCTGGCGTTGCATGCAGCGCCCAACTGGCAATCGGGATAATAGCAATGATGGTTAAAACTAAATAGACTGCGAACCAGCGCCGTGCCCCGCGAATATGCTTTTCATCACGCAATTCGACCACAGCGACGTGGAACTGACGCGGTAAGCAAATGATCGCGAGTCCAGCCAACAAGGTTTGAATCCAAAATGTATCGGGCACCCCAATGAGTTGTACTTGATGGAAAGTCTCTGCGACATCTTTGGAAATTTGATGGATGTTTTCAGGTGCAGCAAACACGAAAAAGAGTGCGACACACAGCAAAGCAAACAGTTTGACAAAAGACTCGAAGGCAACCGCCAACATCAGACCACCATGTTGTTCTGTATTGGCAATCTGTCTAGTCCCGAAAATCATGGCTAAAATGGCCAAAATACCGGTGAGGAATAGCACACCGTTGGTGGTCGAGGCGATGCTGCCTGCGGTAGGTTCTAAAATCACCGCGGCACTGAGTGCAATGGCACGTAGCTGTAGGGCAAGGTAAGGGATAATCGCAATGACGGCGAGGATGGTCACCATTGAGGCCAAAGGCCCACTTTTACCATAGCGTGCAGCGACAAAATCGGCAATTGATGAAATAGCATGATGCTGACGAACGCGGCCTAAACGACGCCAAATGTCATAGCCCAGTGCGACGAAAAGTAGTGGGCCAAGGTAGATCGGCAGAAAGATAATGCCTTCACGAACTGCTGCACCTGTTGCGCCATAAAAGGTCCAAGATGAACAGTAGACCCCTAAAGTTAAACTAAACAATAGCATGCGCCCACGCGTGCTCAGGCGGCTGGCGTGTTTCTCACCAAAAAAGGCGCAGATAAAGAGTAAGACGATATAGAGGGCCAATACCCCGATAATGAGCCAGCTGTTCATTTTACCTAAAGTTTTTCCATCATCTCGGCCATCATAGCGCATCTGGGATAGCGGCTGCTGAGCTTGTTTAAAATTTACAGACCAAAGTCTAAATTACAACCCATACAGAAGCTTGCTACTTTAGCAAATGTAATAATTCGAATTAAAAAATTGTATCTACGGTTGGATACAGACAGGAGTATGGTTATGGATGAGAGACAAGTAGAACAGATTCTACAAAATCCCAAATTCAAGGAAATGGTTAGTCGTAAAAGTAAACTGAGCTGGACACTGACAACTATTATGTTGGTTGTATACGTTGGTTTCATGTTGTTGGTCGGCTACAACAAAGAATTTTTAATGACTTCAGTCAGTGGTGGGGTGACCACGATTGGCATGCCATTGGGTCTAAGCATTATTGTATTGTCTTTCCTTTTATGTGGTGTGTATTCGTATATCTCGAATAACAAACTCGACGCATTAAATGAAGAAGCAATGCGTGAAGTCGAAGCCATTGCGCAAGAGAAAGGACAGCACTAATGAAATGGAATTCATTGAAAGCGCTTACAGTCGCTGCTATCGCACTGTTGACTTCGAGCCTAGCACTTGCAGGCCCAGATTTGGGTGAGGCTCAACAACAAGCGACAAACTGGCATGCAATTATCATGTTCGGTATCTTTGTCGGATTTACTTTACTCATCACCAAATGGGCAGCAAAACAAACCACCAACACTGCTGACTTCTACACAGCAGGTGGCGGGATTTCAGGTTTCCAAAATGGTTTAGCGATTGCGGGTGACTATATGTCCGCAGCGTCATTCTTGGGTATTTCCGCAATGGTTTTCAGTTCAGGCTTCGACGGCTTGCTGTATTCATTGGGTTTCATGGTCGGTTGGCCAATCGTATTGTTCTTGGTGGCTGAACGTCTACGTAACTTAGGTAAGTTCAACTTATCTGACGTAGTGTCATTCCGTTTAGCGGAAAAACCAGTGCGTACGCTTGCAGCAGTAAGTTCTTTGGTTGTCGTTGCATTCTATCTGATCGCTCAGATGGTGGGTGCAGGTCAGCTGATCAAACTGTTATTTGGTTTGAACTACAACATTGCTGTAGTAATTGTTGGTCTTCTGATGATGGCTTACGTGATCTTCGGTGGAATGTTGGCAACGACTTGGGTACAGATTATTAAAGCTGTAATGCTTTTGTCTGGCGCGACATTCATGGCTTTCATGGTGATGAAAGGCGTGGGCTTCAGCTTCTCTGAAATGTTCACCCAGTCAATTCAAGTTTTCTCTAAAGTACATGACATTTCTTTAGCAGAAGCGGGCAATATCATGGGCCCAGGTAAACTTGCAGCGAACCCAATTGATGCCATTTCTTTAGGTTTGGCTTTAATGTTCGGTACAGCGGGTCTACCACACATCTTAATGCGTTTCTTTACCGTTAAAGATGCTAAAGAAGCACGTAAATCAGTGGTTGTAGCAACGGGTTTCATTGGTTACTTCTACCTTTTAACTTTCATCATTGGTTTTGGTGCGATCCTTTATGTATCGAATAACCCACAGTTCATTGATGTCGCGAAAATGGCAGTAACGGGCAAACTAGAGCTTGTTGGTGGTAACAACATGGCAGCGGTTCACTTGTCTGATGCATTGGGCGGTGACTTGTTCATGGGCTTCATTTCAGCAGTGGCGTTCGCAACGATTCTTGCTGTTGTTGCAGGTCTGACCTTGTCAGGTGCTTCAGCAATCTCGCATGACTTGTACGCAAACGTATTCAAGAAAGGTCAAACGACTCCTGAATCTGAACTTCGTATGTCTAAAATCGCGACTTTAGGTCTTGCTATTTTTGCAATGATTTTAGGGATTCTGTTCGAGAAACAAAACGTTGCCTTCATGGTTGGTTTAGCATTCTCTGTAGCAGCATGTGCCAACTTCCCAGTGCTTGTACTGTCAATGTTCTGGAAAGGTTTAACCACGCGTGGTGCGGTGATTGGTGGTGTGATTGGTCTAACGACTGCGGTGGTACTCATTATCTTATCTAAAGCAGTTTGGGTCGATACATTGGGTATTTCTGAAACCCCAGTGAACCCATTCAATGGTCCAGCAATCTTTGCAATGCCATTGGCGTTCTTCTGCTGCTGGTTGTTCTCTGTGACTGATAACTCAGCACGTGCACAAGCAGAACGTAAAGCATTTGATGCGCAGTATGTACGTTCGCAAACAGGTATTGGTATTTCAGGCGCTTCAGATCACTAATCTGAACCTGAACTAAAAAAAGCCCCATTGATTGGGGCTTTTTTTATGGTGTTGAATACCTAATTTTGTTGGCTTTGAATGCTGAAAGACCTAGATCGTGACATTCACTACTCAAGCAGTACTCAAATTGTTGGACAAAATGAATCGACTGACACGAACAAAAAGCATCGGTTTCAGTGGCTATTCATGCTAAGTTAAAATAGCGAGAACAAGAACCAATCAAACTTGGCTTTAAAAACAACAGGCTGCATATGCAAGTATTTGTCGAATTTTGGAAAGGTTTCCGTCTACTGCCTTCAGCATGGTTACTGCTGTTGCAATTTATTATGCTGATTTTGGCGCTGTTGAGCGGCCATAGCCTGTCCTTACGTGTATTGGTTTGGGGCTTAGGTGTTTTGGTCCTGTTACTCATTGCCAAGGTCATTCGTCAAACTCCCGTGTTTACCATCCTCGGCTTGAGCTTTGTTGGTGGGGCGTTGTTCTTTTCCTTACTGATTTTGCTGGGTGCGCGAGATCCGATGCTGTTGGTGATTAGTCATGCCTTTGAGGCGATGGCCTATTTTATTGCGGCCTATGGCTTGCTGCGCTATATGTTTGCAGACCGTTATTTGACCAAAGATGAGCTATTTGCTGCAGGGGCAGTGTTTACGCTTATTGCATGGGGTTTTGCCTTTTTATATAGCATTTGCCAGATTTTAGAACCGAATAGCTTTTTAAATCCCAATGTGGCGGGCGCACAGTCATGGCTTGATTTATTATTTTTAAGCTTTAGTTTGCAGTCGGCGACAGGTTTGTCCGATTTAATGCCATTAACACCGCTGGCTCGTATGATTGCGATGTTACAGATGTTTTGTGGGGTGATGTATTTGGCTTTAGTCGTCTCACGCTTGATTGCCTTGCAGTATATTCAGCATCGCCCCAATGATCATAAAGAAAATTAAACTGTTACAGGATTCGCACTGCCTTATTTTTAAACATAAATTATGATGGAACAGAATCGTTAAATTTTAAGCTATTCATTCTTCACTTTTTATTAGACTCGTCTAATTAACCATTTTGGTTATATCTTTGTACTAAAAATAATTTTCTGGGGGAATTATGCCTTCCATAAAGCCATCGCTGTTTGCAAACGTCAAACGGAATGTATTTCTCAGCACTGTCGTGATTCTGGTGCTTTTTCTGGCCTTGATTCTTTTTGATCCAAGTGGTTTTGAGGCTTTAACCAAACATTTAAATCAATGGATTATTGATTCATTTAGCTGGTTTTATGTTTTAGCCGTCGCGTTATTTCTGATCTTGCTGATCTTTATTGCGCTCTCCGATATGGGGAAAATCAAACTCGGCCCCGATCATAGTCTGCCTGAATATAGCAGTGGTTCTTGGTTTGCTATGCTGTTTACCGCAGGGATGGGGATTGGTTTGATGTTCTTCGGTGTCGCTGAACCGGTGATGCACTATGTCAACCCGCCCACGGGAGACGGGCAAACCGTAGATGCCGCACAACAAGCAATGCGAATCACCTTTTTCCACTGGGGATTACATGCATGGGCCATTTATGCGCTTGTGGGATTGTCGCTCGCCTATTTTTCTTTCCGACATAATTTGCCTTTAAAGGTTCGCTCTGCTTTATATCCTTTGGTGGGCAAAAAAATCTATGGTGCAACGGGAGATGCGGTTGATACCTTTGCAACCTTAGGCACCATTTTCGGGGTTGCGACCACACTTGGTTTTGGGGTGACCCAAATTAATTCGGGACTGAATTATCTTTTTGGCATTCAGCAAAGTATTGGCATTCAGGTCGGGCTAATCATTTTTGTCACTTTTTTAGCTTCGCTCTCAGTCGGTTTTGGTTTGGACAAAGGCATTAAACGGCTGTCTGAATTGAACTTGGTGCTGGCAGTGGTTTTACTGTTATTTGTGTTTTTTGCCAGTTCTTCCATTTATATCTTACAAACCAGCATTCAAAATGCAGGGCAATATGTATCTAATCTGTTCACGATGACTTTCAACCTCTATGCCTACCAACCCAATGGTTGGATTGGTGGTTGGACCATTATGTATTGGGCCTGGTGGATTTCATGGTCGCCTTTTGTTGGAATGTTTATTGCCCGAGTGTCTAAAGGTCGAACCATTCGCGAGTTCATTGTCGGGGTGTTGTTCATTCCAACAGGCTTTACCCTGATTTGGATGGGCTTCATGGGGAATGCAGCGCTGTTCAGTATTATTCAAGATGGGCACACTTCTTTAATCTCAGCGGTACAACAAGATTCATCCGTCGCACTGTTTGAATTTTTGACCCATTTACCTTTCTCTCAAATATCGAGCCTGATTGCGACCGTTCTGGTGGTACTATTCTTTGTGACTTCAGCCGACTCAGGCTCATTGGTCATTGATTACTTAACCGCAGAAACAGAAAATTCACCCTTATGGCAACGATTGTTTTGGACAATTTTGATTGCGTTACTGTCGATTATCTTACTGATGGCAGGCGGACTTTCAGCCTTACAATCGGCCACAATTATGAGTGCCTTGCCCTTTACTTTGATTATGTTACTGGTCTGTTGGGGCTTACTGAAAGCACTGCGTTTGGATGTCACCAAAATGCGTGCACTACAAGATGCGCGAATTACGCCACGTGCGATTCAAAATCCACGCAGTTGGCAACAACGTCTAGGTCTGATTATGCATTATCCGCATACCCAGTCTGAGGTTGAAGAATTCATTGGTCAGCAAGTACAACATGCATTTTCAGCGGTGCAAAAGGAATTTCAGCGCCGTCAGCTAGATGTGACCATTCAACCGATTGAGCATGGCTTGCAGTTACGCGTAGATCACCATAATGAAATTAACTTCATCTATCAGGTGGTTGCCCGTGAAACCCAGCCACCTAGTTTTATGGCGGATAGACTGGAGGAACAGCAGTTTTATCAAGCTGAAGTTTTCTTAAGAGAAGGTGGGCAGAATTATGATGTGATGGATTGGACTTTAGATGATCTCTTGCAAGATATTATTGACCAATATGAGCGTCATTTACATTTCTTAAATTTAGTCAGAGCCACAAACTAAAAAAAGGACGCTTAAAGCGTCCTTTTTTCTATTCAGTTTCTAAATTGAATTAGAAACGGAATTTAGCGTTTACGCCAACAGATTGTGTATCAAGATTTGCACTTTCAGCATTAGCATTTACATAGCTAGCACCTACAGCAATCGCTGGAGTGATGAAGTAGTTTACGTTCGCACCCCAAGCTGAATCTGGAGTACCAGCAAAGCTTGATTCAACATAAGAAGCACCAACACTTAACGCAGGTGTTAAGTAAAGGTCAGTTTTTAATTGGTAAGCAGTGTCGTCACCATAAACAAGGCCAGCTTCTAAGCCAAGCGCCATGTTAGTACCGTCGATGTTACCTACGTATTTAGTACGTGCCGTAATCGCGTCTTGGTCATCACCGATGGTTGCAGTTTCACCAACAGCTTTAACCGCGCCATTGCTCATTACGTTGAACGCATCAAGAGCAAATTGGTCAGCAACGCTAGTATAACCTACAGCAACCAAGAAGTTTGGAGCAGCTAAAGCACCCACTTCAAGAGCATAACGGTCGCCATTGTCATCAGGAGTTTCGCTGTTTTTACCATCCAAATGTGTGTGGCTATAAGACGCACTTGCATATGCTGGAACGAATTTAGTAGGAATATACGCTTCAGCTTTAGCGCCGTAGTTGTGTGCGATGAAATCAGTACCGTCAGTGCCTAATTCAGCATAGTTATATGCCAAAGAAACATTTGAAGCTTGGTTTAAAAAAGCAGCTTCAGCTAAAGGACCTTTAGATGAATCAACATCTTTAAAGTAGAAAGTACCTTGTAAACCGCCAGTAAAATCTTTGTCATTTGCATCAGATGCATCGATGTATTCAGATTGACCTTGTACTTCGAATTGGTATGCTTGAGCACCGGTCATGGCTAATAATAAAGCAGTGGCTAAACCGAGTTTTTTCATGATATTTACCAGATTGTTAACATTGGATTAAACTAATGCTATTCTATTGTAACAATTTATTAAGTCAATGAGCTCTAATGGTATTATATTATTGAGTAATTACTCTAGCTGTGTTAGAGGTTAAAAATTGCTCAATTGAGTGTATCCATGTCAACCAAAAAAAACTTACAGCAGAACAATAGGGTATACCTATTTAGAAAACAGAGAATGCAGGAAAATGAATTGTACTGAACTTGATTTTTAATTGGTAAATTAGATTGAATATATTGATATAAACGGTAAAAAAGTTAAATAAGGCACCTCAAATATAGGCGTTTTTGTGTCCTAAATCTAAAAAACGCCTAAAATTAGCGCAAAAAGCTCGTTTTTAGCTTGCATAATGTACATATCCTCTGGGTATTTGTGATAATTTTCACGATAATTATAGCGTTGTGTTAATCCATAGTGCTTTAGTTGGCTTTACAAGTGAACGGATTTATTTCATAATGACTTTAGCGAATCATTTAACAATATTGTTGTTTTCTGAGAAGCTAATTCTCCACAAACAGTTTTTGTTTATCTGCCCAACTTTCCCCAAGGTTGGGCTTTTTTTTATTTAAATTTTCGAGATCTTCTTTTTTCTGAATAAAAATATATTGGAGTTTAATGCGCCATAATGGTGCAAATGTGGGGCTGTATTTTTCATTAAAAACTTTTATTCGAGCAAAAAAAAACCAACTTCTAAGAGAAGTTGGTTTTTTCCGCCAAAATTTGTGGGAAAATTAGAATATTTGCTGAGGATATACTCTAATTCGCTCCAATACTGTGCATTATGCACTTAAATGTTGCATATGTAAATATAGGAACTTTAAAAAATGGGAATTAAAAATATTGAATGAAATTCACACTAAACATGAATATTATTAAGGATGGATTGACTCAGCTTTCATAGGTGAGTGAAAGTTTAGCTGTGATCATTTGGGGATGATGAAATCTTAAAACGATGCAAAACAAAGAATTAATCACTTAAATACACGATATACTGTTCGTATAATAAACAGTTAATTTAGTTTTCTTTTATTTGGGAATGGGGGCGTGGTTGAAGTATGCGAGAAATACGCTCTGAGTATTTGAGTCAAAAGCTGTATATTGCAATGAGCATTATTATTTTGTCATTGTGCAGCTTATCCATTCCGTTGATAGTTAAAAGTTATCGTGATTACAACAAAACCAACCAAGCTTTAACTGAAATACAAGCCTTACAGGCTGTTGCAGACTTGGCCAATAAGATTTCACGAGAGCGTGCACCAGCCAACAAACTCATGTCGAGTAATCAACAAGACTTTGCCAAACACGTGCTTGAGTTAAAACTATATCGGCTCACGGTGGATGAGCAGATGAAAAAGACTTTAGAGGTTTTAAAGCACTCGAACCTCCCAAATTTAGATTTAAGTTTAGTTGACCGTTTAGATGAAGCTTTAATGCAAGGCAGACAACAGGTAGATGCCTATGCAGCTCTACCACGTGAGCAACGTAATGCCGAGACCATGGATCAAGCCATCCTAAAAATGTTTAGTGCTTGGGATCGTAGTCATGATGTTTTAAAAGACGTAATCGCTGTATCTGAAGGCAAAGACACCGCTGTTTCAAACTTCTATGTCCAAATTTTATTATTAGCGGACTTACGTGATCAGGCCGGTCGTGCTGCATCCAATGTGATGGCACATGTGGCTTTTAAACAACCGATTCCTGAAACCAATTTAGCGCGTTCTTTACAGACTCGGAGGCAAGTGATGTATTTGTGGGAACTCATTGATACCTTACAGCCCGAGCGTGATAAAACCGAAGAATTTAAAGTGCTGCATCAAGCGGTTTATAACGAGTTTTTAGCCAAAGGGCTATTAATCGTAGAGCGCTTGATGAATGAAAGTATTTACCATCGACCGTACTATTTAACAGGGACACAGTTAACTGAAGCAATCGTTGATAAATTTTCGACCGTGGTGGAATTGCAAAATTATTTACTCAAATATAGCGTTGAAAAAGCCATTATCGAAAAGCATAAAGCACAAAATATTTTGCTCACAACGGTGGGTATTTCACTGATTTCAATTTTTGCGGCACTGTTTACCATGATCTATGCGCGCAAGAGAGTGTTTAGTCCACTCATTCAAGCGCGTGAAATTCTGTTTGATTTATCCCATTCAAGTATTCGCCCCAACCCGATGGATACCAAAGATCAACCCGCCAATATGTATTCTTTATTTACAGCAATTCAGCAGTTAAAACAGACGCTTCAGCAGCGAGATGCGTTGGAGTTTCGACTCAAGAATATTGCGCATTTGGATTCATTAACCGGGGTTGCAAACCGTTATGCGCTGAATGAATACATTAAACTTTTGGAAAATCAGCCGACTCAGTTTTCGGAAACTTGTTTAATGGTGATCGATATCGATCATTTTAAACAGGTCAACGATGTGTATGGACATCTGATGGGGGATCAGGTGATTCAGTTTGTGGTTGAAAAATTAAAAGAAAATATTCGGACATCTGACTTGTTGGTACGTTACGGTGGCGATGAATTTATTGTGCTGATTGAAAATGTTGGAATGGAGCGCGCTTTAAAAATTGCGGAAAAGATTCGTTCTGAGATTTATGAAGCGAAGCCACTTGATAATGTACGTTGCCCTGATTTAAAAGTTAGTATTAGTATTGGGGTCGCAATTGGTGCGACCAGTTGGATGGCACTGTTAGAAAAAGCCGATCGTGCTTTGTTTCAAGCCAAAGAGCAGGGTAAAAATAAGGTGGCGAGTTGAGTTTATTTGTGAAATTCTTAGCTACTGGAAATATCAAAAAAACCAGGGTGATATAACTCAATAGAAGTCTGTGTTTAAATTAAATTTGATAATAATAGAAGGAGCTAAAC
This sequence comes from Acinetobacter sp. PC34, assembly GCF_051789135.1. Taxonomy (NCBI): domain Bacteria; kingdom Pseudomonadati; phylum Pseudomonadota; class Gammaproteobacteria; order Moraxellales; family Moraxellaceae; genus Acinetobacter; species Acinetobacter sp. PC34. Next base: position 210,642 of record NZ_CP196664.1, read on the forward strand.
GTGAGCGAAGGCTGTATTTTTTGTCAGATGATTCAAAATAAAATACCTTGCCACGTCATTGATAGCAATGATGACTATATGGCTTTTTTGACTATCTTTCCAAATACATTAGGCGCAACGGTTGTGATCCCGAAAAAGCATTATGCAAGTTATGCTTTTGATTTAGATGATGATGTTTTAACTGGGTTAATACTCTATACCAAGAAAATTGCGAAAAAGTTAGATGGATTCTTTGAAGACGTTGGACGTACCGCAATGGTATTTGAAGGTTTTGGTGTCGATCATATACATGCAAAATTGTTCCCTATGCATGGAACTATGCAAGTGCATGAAAACTGGAAAGCTGTAAATTCTAATGTTGATAAATACTTTGAGCAGTACGAAGGCTATATTTCATCACATGATTTTCAGCGAGCAAATGATGACGAGTTGGCGAAATTGGCGGAGAAGATTCGAGCATTTGAGTAATATAAGTAAACTGTTGGTATGGTAATCCCCCCTAACCCCTCTTTGATAAAGAGGGGAACACCATTTGATTAGTAATGGGAACTCCCTCCTTTTTAAAAGGGGGGGTGGGGAGGATTTACTACTTCAACATCGGCTTCAAAAACTTCGCAGTATGCGAAACTTTATTCTTCGCCACGTGTTCAGGCGTTCCTTCCGCAATAATCATCCCACCACCTGCACCACCTTCAGGGCCCAAATCAATCAACCAGTCAGCAGTTTTGATCACATCCAAATTATGCTCAATCACCACAATAGTATTGCCCTTATTGCGTAGCTCATGAAGGATATCTAACAGTTTAGCAATGTCATGGAAATGTAGACCTGTAGTGGGTTCATCCAAGATATATAACGTTTTACCTGTATCACGTTTTGCCAATTCACGTGCTAATTTCACACGTTGCGCTTCACCACCTGATAGAGTCGTTGCTGACTGACCTAAACGAATATAGCCCAAGCCCACTTGATTCAGTGTTTCTAAACGACGATGAATCACAGGAATCGCATCAAAGAAATGCATTGCATCTTCAACTGTCATATTCAGTACATCGGAAATATTCTTACCTTTATAACCCACTTCTAACGTTTCACGGTTATAACGTTCACCATGACAATTATCACAAGGCACATACATATCAGGTAAAAAGTGCATAGCCACTTTGATCATGCCATCACCTTCACAGGCTTCACAACGACCACCTTTCACGTTAAACGAGAAACGTCCCGCAGCATAACCACGTGCTTTGGCTTCAGGTGTTTGCGCAAACAATTCACGAATTGGGGTAAACAAACCCGTATACGTTGCAGGGTTAGAACGAGGTGTACGGCCAATCGGGCTTTGGTCAATATCAACAACTTTATCAAGGAATTGCAGACCATCAATTGAATCAAATTTTTCAGCCGTTAAAGTGGTTGCACCATTAAGCTGTGTTGCTGCTAAAGGCAATAAAGTACGATTAATCAACGTTGATTTACCTGAACCAGATACACCAGTCACACAGGTCATCACACCCAAAGGAATGGTTAAATCCACATTCTGTAGGTTATGACCCGCAGCACCCATCAATTTAATTTGTTCTTCAGGCTTTGGTGGTTCAGTACGTTTTTTCGGTACTTCAATTTTCAGTTTGCCTGATAAATATTGACCTGTAAGTGATTCACTATTCGCAAGGATTTCATCATAAGTCCCTTCAGCAATCACATGACCGCCATGAATACCAGCGCCAGGACCAATATCGATAATATGATCCGCTGCACGAATCGCATCTTCATCATGCTCAACGACTAAAACGGTATTCCCCAAATCACGTAAGCGGACTAAGGTTTCCAATAGGCGATCATTATCACGTTGATGCAGACCAATCGATGGTTCATCGAGGACATACATCACACCCATCAAACCTGCACCGATTTGCGAAGCCAAACGAATACGTTGCGCTTCACCACCAGACAATGTTTCTGCTGAACGAGATAGACTTAAATAATTCAAACCCACAGAGACTAGAAAGTGCAGGCGCTCACGAATTTCTTTAAAGATTTTATCGGCAATTTCACCTTTTGCACCATCAAGATTTAAATCTTGATAATAACTTTCCGCATCACCAATCGACATTTTGGTAATTTGGGCAATGGTTTTGTCTTTTACTCGAACATGACGTGAAATTTCATTTAGACGTGATCCGCCGCAGGCATCACATGCCGCATTAGACAGGTACTGTGCTAAATCATCACGAACATAGTTACTCTCAGTTTCACGATAGCGACGTTCTAAATGTGGCAAAATTCCTTCAAAAGGTTGCACACGATTATGCTTACGACCACGTTCGTCGATATAACTTAAATCAACTTTTTCTTTGCCTGTACCGTATAAAAATTTCTTTTTGGTATCCGCATCCAATTCATTCCAAGGTGTATCCAAAGAAAAACCAAAATGCGCTGCCACTTTTTCAATCATGCTGTAATAATACGGACGTTGACGATCCCAACCACGAATAGCACCTTGGCTAATCGATACATCAGGACTTGGAATGAGTTTTTCAGCACTAAAATGGCTACGGGTCCCTAAACCATCACAGGTTGGGCAGGCACCAAAGGGATTGTTGAATGAGAATAGACGAGGTTCTAATTCTGCGACAGCACGGTCACATTCAGGACACGAGTGTTTAGCCGAAAAGACCCGATCTGGGTGTTCACCGTTCATCCAAGACAAAACAGCAATATCACCACCTAAGCGCAGTGCCGTTTCAAAAGATTCTGCAATCCGGTTGCCGAGGTCATCACGAACTTTAAAACGATCCACCACCACTTCAATGGTGTGTTTTTTCTTTTTATCGAGTTCTGGAATTGGGTCGAGATCAACAATTTCACCATCGACGCGCGCTCGGACAAAACCTTGACTTTGTAATTGTTCAAACAAGTTGGAATATTCGCCTTTACGCTCACGCACCACTGGTGCAAGCAGCATCAGTGCTGTCCCTTCATCCAATCCTTTTACGGCATCGACCATTTCCGATACGGTCTGTGCCACCATCGGCAAATCATGCTCTGGGCAAAATGGCGTGCCGACACGTGCGTAGAGTAGACGTAAATAGTCATAAATTTCGGTAATGGTTCCCACCGTAGAACGTGGGTTATGGCTGGTTGACTTCTGTTCAATCGCAATGGCAGGGCTTAAACCTTCAATTGAGTCAACTTCAGGTTTTTCCATTTGTGACAAGAACTGGCGCGCATAGGCCGAAAGCGATTCGACATAACGACGCTGGCCTTCGGCGTACAGCGTATCAAATGCAAGCGATGACTTACCTGAACCAGAAAGTCCCGTGATCACCACGAATTTGTCGCGGGGAATATCAAGGTTCACATTTTTTAAGTTATGGGTACGTGCGCCTCGAATACGGATATGACTTTGGCTCATAAAACTATCTCGAAATTGTGCAGATGAAGGAGGTATATGATAACGACTTATGCTTTATTCAAGTGTTAAACATGATTTTATAGCGAAAAATCATGTCGGCCAAAAGAAAATTGATGCTGCTAGACTGTAGCTAGATTTCAGTGTTGAAACAAGTCTCAAGCTATCGATATTGGCTGTGACTGAAAACAGGAAGGTATTTATAAGTTCCCTAAAAAAGAGTGGATCACCCATTCGGCGCAAAGCAAAAGTTGAATCATGACTGTGTTATTTTTGGTTTGCCGTACGCCTTCAGGGATAGAGCATTGTTATGGTTGCAGTATTTAACATGCTAGCGCATAAGGACGTTCAAAGATTGAATCGACCGTCTCAAAAGCAAAGGGACGGATAATGTCATGATGGAGACGGACATAGAAATTGACTTCGTGCTCAAGAGTTTGTAAGAAGGCGTCGTAGTCATCTTCAAAGTCTGGTAGGTCGAGTAAGTCTTGTTCTCGACTCAAAACGCAATGATATTTTTTAATAAACGCCAACATCAATTTTTGAATATGTGGATTGGTATAATAAATGAGATAGGTCGCGGCAGAACCGCAGTGTAAACAGCCTTTTTCAAGGTAAATTTCTTCGTTATTCAGCCAGCAACATTGTACGGTAAAAAATGCACGAATGGCTTCAGTACCTAGAGTATCAGGATGCATGAGAACGGCCCTCGAAAGTTAATTATGCAAATGATAATTATTATCATTATTGAAGTTTAGTTTTAAATGCTTAAAATAGCAATCGCGCCTTCTGAAAAAATACGATATTCGGTCAATAAAAAGCCCTGAAGGGTTCAGGGCTTTTTGGATCATTTTCGCTTTTAAGCGTGGTCTAAACCGAGCCATTGCTGCTGTTTATAAGCGCTGTCCCAGAACAACCATTCCAGTTCAGCCCCTTTACGGTAGGCTTTATGCATTTTCTCAATGGTATCCGCATCGCAACGTGCAGCCACTTTATCGATGGTTGCAATTACATTACGTACCGCTTGGTTGAATTCTTCCCCCGCGTAAGTATTAATCCACGCTTGGTACGGGTTGTTGGCGATAGAGTTACCCACAATGTCTTTACCCACTTCAGCATAAATCCAAAAACAAGGTAAGAGTGCTGCTAACACTACAGGGTAGCTTTCAGACCATGCTGTTGCCGTTAGAAATGAAGTGTAATGGTGACATGCTAAAGTTAGCGGTGTTTCTTCAAACTGCTGCTTTGAAATATCAAAATTTTTCATAAAGCCATCATGTAAACTGCGTTCCACCACAATCGCTTCTTTAGCCCCTTGGCTAAACTGAATAATGTCGTCAGCCTCATACGCTTTGGCACCACACACCGCTAAAGCACGACCATAAGCCACCAAGTAGTGCGCATCTTGAATCACATAATGGCAAAACGCTTCTTTATTAAGTGTGCCTGAAGCCAATTCTTGGTTAAAAGGTAAAGCCAGTGTTTTTTGATATAAGTCGACATTACGTTGCCAAACGTCTTGGGAAAAGGCCATGATTAGATCCTGAGGGAAGCCAAAATATGGGCAAGACTATAACAACAGTTTACGCGGAACAACAATCCATCTCCGTACATCGGTGAGATAAGTAAAAATTAACGAAGATGTTTTGGTTTCAGGCGCAAAAAGCGTCATAATTGCGGCCATAAAACTCAACCTGTTTTTTAAGTTTTCGTTCATCTCCAAATTTTTTTATAGGTCGATCTGTCATGATGAAACATTTTGGTTTCTCTATCATTTTTACGATCGTGTGTCTTGCGTTGTCTGCGTACTGGGGTTTTACCCATGGACCAGAAGCGGGCTTAAAGACCATGTTTACTGCTTTGACCATCACTGCAATTTTAGCGGTGATGGAGGTCTCGTTATCTTTTGATAATGCCGTTGTCAATGCATCTGTGTTACGAGGTTGGGATCATTTTTGGAAAATGTTATTCCTTACCGTGGGTATTTTAGTCGCTGTATTTGGTATGCGTTTAATCTTCCCTGTCGCAATTGTGGCGGTAACTGCAGATATGGGCTTCGTTGAAGTTGTTCAATTGGCTTTAAATGATCCAAAAACCTACTCACAACGTCTGATGGATCACCACCCTGAAATAGCTGCATTTGGTGGCGCGTTCTTATTGTTAGTGTTTCTTAACTTCTTTTTGGATGAAGGTAAAGATACGCACTGGTTCCGTTGGTTGGAGCGCCGTTTGGCGAACTTGGCTAATGTTCCTGCAATGTCAGTCTTCCTTGCACTGATTGCACTTTTGGTGATGGCGGCTAATGTCGATGAAGCTAAACGTCTCGTGGTGACCATGGCGGGAATCTGGGGCATCGTGGTTTACATTGGCGTACAAGTCTTGAGTCATTTGTTGGGTGGTGAACCTGAAGTTGATGAAGACGGCAATGCAGTTACACATGATGCCAATGGCGCAACCACGGGTGTGGTCAAAGCAGGTATTGGTGGTTTCTTATACCTAGAAGTACTTGATGCATCGTTCAGTTTTGATGGCGTAATTGGTGCATTTGCGATTACTTCCGATGTTGTGATTATTATGCTGGGTCTCGCGATTGGTGCGATTTTCGTGCGTTCGATGACGATTTACTTGGTAGAAAAAGGGACTTTGGATGCCTATGTCTTCCTTGAGCATGGTGCACACTACGCAATTGGTGCTTTAGCATTCATTATGCTGGCAAGTGGCACAGGTCTACATGTACCAGAAGTTGTCACGGGTTTAATTGGTGTGGCCTTTATTGTTTGGGCTGTTATTGCTTCTATTCAATACAAAAAACATCAAGCCGCTTAAAGCAGATTGCTTTAAACCGTGGAAAAGCGCAGCTCAGGCTGCGCTTTTTGTTTTTCAGATCAGGAAGGCTTTTATTAAACATAAAATTCATGCCGCTAGTCAGATTGAATAGCCTATAATCTTGATCCAAGATTAATTCAATACAGTCTGTCCTTGTTTATGATGAATGCTTTAGAACGTCGTTCAACTTTTGCCTTAAGCAGTATTTTTGCCTTACGCATGTTGGGTTTGTTCATGATCATCCCTGTATTTTCTGTGGCAGGGCAGACCTATGAATATGCAACGCCTGCGTTGCTCGGTTTGGCTGTGGGGATTTATGGCTTAACACAGGCCATTTTACAGATTCCTTTCAGCTTAATTGCCGACCGTTATAGCCGTAAGCCTTTGGTGGTTTTTGGGCTGCTTCTGTTTGCTTTGGGTGGTGCAATTGCAGCGATGTCAGACACCATTTATGGGGTGATTATTGGTCGTGCCATTGCGGGTGGTGGAGCAGTGTCTGCCGTGGTGATGGCACTACTGGCGGATGTGACCCGTGAAGAAAACCGTATGAAAGCCATGGCAACCATGGGCATGAGTATCGGGGTTTCTTTTGCTGTGGCTTTTAGTTTGGGGCCGTGGCTTACCGGTTTAGTAGGAATTTCAGGATTATTTTGGGTGACCACCATCATGGGTTTGGCGGCCATTTCGATGTTATTTTTGGTGCCCAAAGTCACCCGCCATCATCGTAATTATCAGCAAGGTTATTTGGCTCAGCTCAAACAAGTCTTAAAAATGGGGGATCTGAACCGTCTGCATGTGTCAGTGTTTAGCTTACATTTATTGCTGACGGCAATGTTTATTTATGTTCCCTCACAGCTCATCGATTTTGCAAAAATTCCACTAAATTCGCATGGCTGGGTGTATTTGCCACTGTTGGTGATTAGCCTATTTTTTGCCTTTCCAAGTATTGTGTTGGCTGAAAAATATCGCAAAATGCGAGGCATCTTTTTAACGGCCATTGGCGGCATTATTTTAGGCTTAGGCATCCTAATTTTTGGCTTTGAGTCGAAGTATATCTTGCTGACAGGTTTGGGCTTATTCTTTATTGCTTTTAACGTTATGGAAGCGTTGCTGCCGTCATGGTTATCGAAAGCTGCACCGATTCAGTCCAAAGCGACTGCGATGGGCGTAAATGCCAGCAGCCAGTTTTTAGGCGCATTCTTTGGTGGTGTCACAGGTGGTCAGTTGTTGCTGTTAAACAATACTGCTTTGGGTTGGAGCATCCTGACTGGACTGGCGATTGTTTGGTTATTGATTAGTTTTGGCTTGGCACAACCGCGTTATTTGTCTTCGATGGTATTGCGTTTACCTGAACATAAACAAACGGACGAATGGACTTCACAGCTTTTAGCGATTCGTGGTATTGAAGAGGTCGTGGTGATGTCTGATCAGCAAGTAGCGTATGTAAAAGTCGATAAGCAGCAAATAGATGATGCTACGCGACAAGATTTAACGCAGTTGTTGGGGAAAGAGGTAGCCATTTAAGCATAACTCTTATAAAGTAAATAATAGAAATAGATAGGAAGTAAACATCAGATGCGCGGTGTAAATAAAGTTATTTTAGTGGGCACATTAGGCCGAGATCCAGAGACGAAAACTTTTCCAAACGGTGGTTCGTTGACCCAGTTTTCAATTGCCACGAGCGACTCTTGGACAGACAAAAGCACAGGTGAGCGTAAAGAGCAAACCGAATGGCACCGTATTGTGTTACACAACCGTCTAGGTGAAATTGCGCAACAATACCTACGTAAAGGTTCGAAAGTTTATATTGAAGGTTCACTGCGTACTCGTCAGTGGACAGATCAAAATGGTCAAGAACGCTACACTACAGAAATTCGTGGTGAGCAAATGCAGATGCTCGACAACAACCGTCAGCAAGGTGAGCAAATGCAAGGCGGAAATGATGGTTATGCACAACCACGTTTCAACAATAACCAAGGTGGTGGTTATAACAATAACAACAACCAAGGCGGTTATGGCGCCAATCCTGCAGCAGGTAATAGCAACAATCAACAAAGTGGTTATGCGAACAATAACCCAAGCGGTTTTGCACCCAAGGCGGCTCCTCAGTCAGCGCCTGCGGCAGCACCAGCAGATATGGATGATGATCTTCCGTTTTGAGACACACTAGAGATATATTTTTGTAAAGTTTATAAAATTTATCTTTATATTTAGTAGGTTACAGAGAAAGTTTACAGATACTAAAATAGTTCTGTAAACTTTTTTTTATTATGATTTAATATATTTAATACTTAGACTTTTTGTAAAATTTATGCTTTCAGTTAAAAGATTTGTCATGAATAGTGGGGAAAGATTTGCTGTCTTAATTGATAGTAATGGTCTCCCTCTAACATACCCAAATCTTTATACGATGATTTATTTGAGAAACAGAGGGCATTCGGTTAACACAATTGTTGCGGTACTTGAAGATATTGAACTGCTTTACCATATTTTTCATAAATGGCTTTGTTGCACAAACCTATCTGTAAAGGGTTTTTCAGCGATATAATTTTCAAATGAAGAAGCCTGCACACAAAATCTACCGCACAACCAATTGGCCCGCATATAACCGAGCACTCATGAGTCGCGGAAATATTGCCATTTGGTTTGATCCTGCTACGCAATGGTATGCGCCATCAAAAGGCAAACAAGGGCGAAATCAAACCTACTCCGACGCAGCCATCCAATGCTGCTTAATGATTAAATCCTTATTCCGTCTGTCTTTACGTAAGGTCACTGGCTTTGTGCAAAGTCTGATTAAACTTTGCGGATTAAATTGGATAGCTCCAGATTACACCACGCTTTGTAGAAGACAAAAGCATATTGATATTGTAATCAGCTACCAAAAAAGTAGTGATGGGCTGCATCTACTCATGGACTCTACAGGCATGAAGTTTCTAGGTGAGGGCGAATGGAAACGCAAGAAACATGGACCTGAATATCGTCGCCAATGGCGTAAACTTCATATTGGTATAGATGCTAAAACCCTACAAATACGAGCAGTTCAGCTTAAAACCAATAATGTCAGTGATTCACAGGTGCTTGGTGATTTACTTAATCAGATTCCACAAGATGAGCAGATTAACTCTGTTTATACCGATGGAGCTTATGACACCAAGCAATGCCGTCAGGTCATTGCAGATCGGCAAGCGCATGCGGTGATTCCACCTAGAAAAAATGCGAAACAATGGAAAGATACAAAGAGTAGCTCGCTAGAGCGAAATGAATTACTTCGAACAATTAAACGTTTAGGCAGGACACTATGGAAAAAATGGTCAGGCTATCATCGGCGAAGTTTGGTTGAAACTAAGATGCATTGCATCAAATTATTAGGAGATAAACTCAGTGCAAGGAGTTTTGATAGCCAAGTGAATGAGATCCATGCACGTGTAGCAGTCCTTAACAGATTTACGGAATTAGGTCGCCCACTTACCCAAGTTACGCCTTAAATTTAGCTCAATTAGGGGCGCTTTGCATTTCAAATCTTTGTGCAAAAAGCCTATCGCTGAAAAACCCTTTACAGATAGGTTTGTGCAACAAAGCCTAAAAATACTATAGAATAGATGAAAAATTTAACAATATTTTTATGGGGTTGAGGGTAGTTTAGTGGCTAAAATTTTTATTAGTTATGCACATAAAGATGAAGATCATAAGAATGCATTAACAGAGCATTTATCTCCCTTAGTAAGAACTGGTTTGATTGAAGAATGGAACGATAGAAAATTAGTACCAGGCACAAATTGGGCAAATGAAATATCAGAAAATTTACAAAATTCCACAATTATTCTTTTTTTAATTAGTTCTAGTTTTCTAGATTCAGACTATTGTATAGAAGTAGAAGCACAAACCGCATTAAAAATGCACAAGGAAGGTAAAGCACAACTTATACCAGTAATTCTTAGACCTAGTATGTGGAATAAGAACTCTGATTTATCAGAGCTTCAAGCATTACCAACAGATGCAAAGCCTATTACTAAATGGGATGATGCAGATGAGGCTTGGTTGGATGTAGTGCAAGGTCTTAATACTGTAATTACTACTTTTCAGCCAGTCGAGATTATGAAAACTAATAAAATTATAGATTCTGAAGAGAATATCGGTATAACTACAGATATTGAAAATTGGTTAAATGATACTGAAATAACTCTAACCCATAGAAATGTTACAAAAATAGGATTAGATCAAATCTTTATTACCCCTGATGTAGAGATAAAAAATGAAAATATAGGGGGTGAATTAAAATTTTATCATGACTCAGGAGATGTATTAAGAAAATGGGATGAAATATTAATTGTAGCGGAAGAGCAACAGGGTAAATCATCACTTCTAAAATATCATTACAGAGATCAACTTATTAAGGGTTTTTTACCTTTATATATAAGTGCAGCGGAAATTAAGAAATCTAATACGGAAGAAATAATTAAGAAACAGTTAAAAAAACAATATAACAATTTAAGTTTTGATGATTATATTAATTCTAATAAAGCAATTTTATTATTAGATAATGTTGATCAAATCGGTTTAAATCCTAAATATCGCAATATACTTTTAAGTGAATTTAATAAAATTTTTATAAAGAAAATTTATACATCTCAAATTTCATATTTATTAATGATTAATGATATACCACCTCTTTTAAATTTTACAAAGGCAGAGATATTAGGCTTAGGGCATAAGAAAAGAGAAAAACTAATTCAAAAATGGGTTTCGTTAGGTATTGAAGAAACTATTCAAGAAAAAGATTTATATGAAAGATGTGATGATTTAAAAGAACGACTTAATACTATTGTTAAAAGAAATATTGTTCCATCAAAGCCAATATATATATTAATGATGCTTCAAATGTTTGAAGCTCATAAAAACTTAAATTTAGAGCTATCTTCCCATGGTCATTGTTATCAACAATTAATTTACCAGTCATTTGAGAATGCAAAAATAAATGAAAGAGAATATGATAAGTATTTAAATGTATTAACAGAATTAGCATGGAGAATATTTGTTAAAGAATCAGATTTAAATGCTTATGAACTTGAAGAATTTTTTTCTTATTATCAAAAAGAATTTCTAAATATAGATAAAGAAATAATTCTTAAGAAATTAGTAGGACATTCAATATTAATGAAAAATGGTATTTATACAGGATTTAAATATCCATATATATTCTATTTTTTTGTAGGTAAGAAAATTGCTGAATCATTTTCAGAGGATGAAGAAGCTAAAGTAAAAGTGGATTACTTAATAGATAATATGCATCGTGAAGACTTTGCAAACATTCTTATTTTTATAACACATCATACTAAAGATGCATGGGTTCTTGACAAAATAAATAATATAATGCAGTCACTATTTGATTCTAATGAGGAGGCTTCTTTAGAAAAATCCCAGCTTAAATTTATGGATGAGTTTATGAAACAAATTCCTGAAATAATAATTGAACAAAGAGTTGTTCAAAGTGAGCGTGATAAACATAATGAAAATTTGGATCTAGCTGAAAGATCAGGTAATCATGAAATTAATAAACTTGAAGCAAATTATGTAGATGTTTCTAAAGATATATTAGCGAATATTAATAAGGCTTTTAAAGGGATGGAAATTTCTGGCCAAATTATCAGAAATAGACACGCTTCATTAAAAAGAAGAGCATTAAATGATTTAGCAATAAAAAGTATTAAATCAGGGTTAAGGTTTTTACAATATTTTATTCAGGTTACTGATATTGCTAAAAAAGAAATAGTTCAGTTAATTTCACAACAATTAGCTGAAAACCCTAGTCTTTCAAATAAAGAAATAGAAAAGTATGCTGAAAATGCTTATACACATTTAACATATAATGTTATGCAAGCAGTAATAAGAAAAATAGCAGCTTCGATCGGATCGAAAGAAGCTTTAGAAGTTTATGATAATATTAAAGAAGAAAATGAAACACCGGCTTTAATTTTATTAAACCAGTGCATTCATCTACATTTTAATAAAAAGCTAGATATGTCAAAAATTTCTAATACAGCGGATCAATTAAGAAGTAATCCAGTTTGCTTTAGAATTCTTAAAGAACTAATAGTACAACATATATATATGTTTCCAACTGACTATAAGGAAAAACAACAGCTTTCTCAATTACTGCGCCTTCCTATTCAACAACAAAATATAATAGGAAAAAAGCAAAAAAGCTTAGCTTAGTAAGTATTTAGTATATGTCTTTTCTTGCTACCCATTGAGTGTGTTCGCGAGAAAAGGCATTTTCTGCATCACCAACAAATACAGAAAATTCGTCTTCGTTCATTTCATCTAATGCTTGAGACTTGATAATATTAATTTCATGTGCAGCTAAAGTATATGAAGCAGCCAGTTCTGAAAATCTTTTAGCTTGTATCCATGTTAAAATGCTTGCTGCTGCTGCAATAAAAATATCGGTAGGCCACGGTGTAATATCAGCAAAAGCTATTTTTGTAGCTGCTAATATGACTGCGATACTATTCATTATAATCAATATTATGAAGAAAAAATTTGATTTATCTTGATTATATTTTGCTTTTGCTGAATACCAATCGTTCTGGTCTTTAATTCTATATAGGTGATAATTTTGTTGTCTTGTCTTTAGATCTTTTGAACGCATTTCGATCATTTTTTTAGTGATTTGTTCATCACCAAGATGATTTGAATAGTTTTGACAGACTTCTCGATTTTGCTGGACTGCTTGATTTAAAGTTTTAATAAACTCACTTTTAGATTCTTTATCTTCATTATTAAATGGTTCTGCTTTACTAATATATCTCCAAGTTAATGTCTTAATTGATTCAGCAAGAGCTCTGCCAGAATACCAAATTTTTTCCGGTTTTTGAGTGGCTAAGTATATTGAACACAATAAAGTGGTTAATAGTACAAGTAATTGTAGTAAAGGAATTATCCAATGTGATATAGGAATGAAGGATAAAATTGCAGCTATTACTAAAGTAATTAAATTTGTTTTTAAAACAAGTTTAAATTTATCTTGATAATTTTTCGCTACTTTATCTGCGGCTAGAAATAAACCTGGAAAGTCTTCCTCTTTCATACTCACTCTCAATATCCAAGTTGTTGATAAATAGAATCTGGGTAATACCAGTTTCCACTTGGCTGCTTAACCCAATACTGTAGAGCATAGGCTACGATCTCTGCTGAAAAAGGAACAAATACTGCACCAATATCTTGTAAAAAAGTTGGACAAGTAGAGAAATTTAATTGGCGTGATCCATCTAAATTTACAGCAATGATTCGGCAGTTTTTTTCTAAGGCAACTTCAACTTCCCACTTAACAAATGTATTTTTCAAATAAGTATCTTTTCCTACTAGTACAATTAATGTACCAGCCATATTGATACGTTCTCTGCATAATCTTTTTATATAAGCTTCATTTACCGATTGTATAGCAGTATGTAATTGGCAATCAGTAAAATTAAAATTTATGTGCTTATTGGCTTTCCATGCCTGCATTAATCTGTAGTAATGAATATCAGTACTACTGAAGCTAACAAAAGTTCGAGGTAACCCCATAATTTTATGAGCCTTGATGATTAGAAAATGATTAAAATCTTAACAAAATTTTCATACAAATAGTTTAAGAGTTTTAAAAGTGAATTAAGACGACAAAAAAATTAACATTATTGTATTAAGTGCATAAAAGAGTTAGAAAAAGTGGGGCTCAGCGGACGCTTCCGTTCTAGATCATATACCCAAGTAATTTGTTAAGTTGTTTAAAGGTTTATTGTTTTAAATTCATTGTAAGCGTCCGCTGAACACACCTTATGAATTCATCCTATAAGCCTTAATTTAGTCCCCACTTAAAAACAAGTGGGGACTAAAATTTATGACTACAAATAACCAGACATCCATCGCATCTCTTGCGAAAAAACGAAGAACATACAGTGCTGAATTTAAACAGCAGATCGTTCAGGCTTGTAAAGCACCGGACGTTTCAATTGCTTCGGTCGCTTTGCAACATGGATTGAATACAAATCTTGTATCCAAATGGATTCGCTTAATTGATGCTAAGCCAGGGAATGATCGCTCACCACTACCGAATAAACCTGCATTTATTGCCTTATCCTGCTCTGCACCATTAGATCCTACTCCTACTGACATATTAACGGTTCAAATTACTTTACCCCACTCAAAAGCAGAAATTGGCTTGAAATGGCAAGTATCAAAAATATCTGCTTTAGCAGAATTACTCAAGGCACTGGCAACATGATCCGTATCGATGAAATCTGGTTGTCTACCCAGCCCATGGACATGCGAGCAGGAATGGATACGGCCATGGCTCAGGTGGTGAGAGCCTTTGGCTACATCAAACCGCATTGTGCTTACCTGTTCTGTAATAAACGTGGCCATCGCATGAAAGTACTGGTGCATGATGGACTGGGGATCTGGCTGTGTGCCCGGCGGCTGGAACAGGGCAAATTTCACTGGGCTAAAGTTCACCAGGGTGAAAGCGTAGCCCTCAGCCCGGAACAGTTACAGGCACTGATCCAGGGTTTGCCCTGGCAGCGCATTGGACAACAGCAGGTAGTGACGATGCTCTAAACCAGGCTGCTACATTCTGCTATTCTCCAAACGTTCTATTTCCTCTGCGTCATGACCTCAGGCATACTGCGGTCATGAATACGCTGCCTGACTTAAGCCAACTGACCCATGAACAACTGCTGGAATTTACCAGACAGTTGGCAATGCAGCATCAACAACTCGCAGAAGATAACCAACAATTAGATACCAAAGTTCAGCATCTTGAAGCATGCAACCAACATCTTTCCATTCTCAATCAAAAATACGAGCATGAACTGGCGCTGTTTAAAAAGCACAAATTCGGCAGTAAAAACGAACATCTCACCGCAAAACAAATCCATCTCTGGGATGAAGCGGTCGAAGAAGATATTGCAGCCGTTGATCTAGAATTAGAACGATTAAATGCAGATAAAACCGATGCAGCGACACAGAAAGCCACAGTCAACAAACCTAAACGTCGACTGCTACCCGATCATCTACACACCATCCGTATTGAGCATGAACCTGCATCAACCCAATGCAGTTGTGGCTGCCAGTTACGTCGTATCGGCGAAGATATCAGTGAAAAACTGCATTTCAGACCGGCACAGTTCTATAAGGAACAGCATGTACGTGGCAAATGGGTCTGTGATCAGTGTGACACCCTGACTCAGCAAGCGATGCCCGCCTATGTGATTGATAAAGGTATTGCCAGTCCTGAACTGCTCAGCCATGTGCTGGTATCGAAGTATGCCGATCATTTGCCGCTGTACCGTCAGCGCCTGATCTATCAGCGGGCGGGCATTGATCTGTCCAGATCCACGTTATCTGACTGGATTGGTCGCTGCGGTGTAGAACTGGAACCTCTGGCCAATGCCTTAAAACAGGTGATGCTGCAACAGCGGGTGATCCATGCCGATGAAACGCCGGTCACCATTATGCGGATGGGTGAGAATGAGAAAAAACCGAAGAAAGGTTATGTCTGGGCCTATGCCACCACACAGTACAATCCAGTTCAGGCAGTGATCTATGACTTTCAGGATAGTCGTTCAGGTCAGCATGCTGAAGCGTTCCTGAATGGCTGGCAGGGTCATCTGGTCTGTGACGATTACAGTGGTTATAAAGCACGCTTTAAATCAGGCCAGGTCATTGAGGTGGGCTGCATGGCGCATGCACGTCGTAAATTCCATGAGCTACATGTGACTGGGAAAAGTCAGATCGCTGAACAGGCATTACTGATGATTCAGAAACTGTATGCGATAGAAGCAGAACTCAGGAAAAAGACCGATAGTACAGCAGAACACCGCCGCGAATACCGACAACAGCACAGCCAACCGGTGATGCAACAACTGTATGAATGGCTCAACCAACATTATCTGACGGTGCCATCGAGTTCTCCAACCGCCAAGGCCATCAATTACAGTTTTAAGCGTTGGCCAGCTTTAAGCCGCTATCTGGATGATGGCAATCTACCCATTGACAATAACTGGGCAGAGAACTCAATGCGCCCCTGGGCCTTGGGACGAAAGAACTGGCTATTTGCAGGTTCGCTGCGCAGTGGTCAACGAGCAGCCAATATCATGACTTTAATCCAGTCAGCAAAGCTGAATGGGCTGGATCCGTATGCCTATTTAAGTGATGTGCTGAAAAGGCTGCCGACACATAAAGCGACCCAAATAGAAGAATTACTGCCACATCGCTGGAAATCCAACTCAAATTAAAAAATAGGCATGGGGTTCAGCGGACGCTTACAATTCATTTAAATTCAGTTTCTTAAACAGTAAAATAGCTCCTTTTATTTTGTAAATAAGAGGAGCTATTTTTTTAAACTTTAAAAATGTTAAGTTAAAAGTGCATATATAATTTATTTTGTGTAAGCGTCCGCTGAGCCCCACTTTTTCTAACTTCTACAAATCTGATTGTTGTTCACTTCCAGTGTGTTTTTTAGATTGGAAATATCTAGATTTATCTAAAAATATCTGAAATTTATCACTTGTGTGGTAATCCTCCCATAAATAACCGAAGTTAAAAGTAGAGGTTAAGCAGCCATTAGAGGTGGCTTTCCTTTGTTAGCTTGATGTGGTCTTTCATGGTTGTAATGCCACAACCAGTTTGTTGCATAATCTTGTACTTCATCCAAAGTATCAAATAAATGCTTGCTCAGCCAACTATAACGTATGGTCCGATTATAGCGTTCAATATACGCATTCTGCTGTGGCTTACCCGGTTGAATATATTCAATACGAATACCGTGCTCAGTAGCCCAGCGCACAAATTCGTGACTGATAAATTCGGGACCATTATCGCATCGGATCACTAACGGTTTTTCTCTCCACTCCAGCAATTGATTCAACGTACGAATAACCCTGATTGTGGGCAATGAGAACCCTGCTTCAATGGCTAGGCCTTCGCGGCGGTAATCATCAATCACATTCAATAATCGAAACTTGCGACCATCGGAAAGCTGATCATGCATAAAATCTAATGACAAAACCTGATTTTCTCGGATTGGTTCTTTCAATGGTTCAGGCGCATGCCGTTTTAGTCTTCTTCTCGGTTTAATACGCAGATTCAGTGCCAACTCACAGTAAATGCGGTAAACCCGCTTGTGATTCCAGCAGCAACTCTCAACATGCCGTAAATACGAGAAGCACAAACCAAAGCCCCAATCGGAATTTTCCTCAGTGATTTCAATGAGCTGTTCAGCAATGAGTGCATTGTCATCGCTGAGTTTGGCTTGATAGCGGTAGCAGGTTTCACTAATGCCAAATGCTTTACAAGCCAAACGAATACTAATGGCATGCTGGGCAACTGCCTGTTGTGCCATCTTACGCCGGCAAGATGGCTTTACCACTTTTTTGCCATCGCTTCCTGGATGATTTCGGCCTTTAATCGCTCTTCCGCATACATCTTTTTAAGTCTGGTATTTTCGGCTTCTAGCTCTTTCAGTCGAGCCATTAATGATGTATCCATACCACCATATTTGGCACGCCATTTATAAAAGGTAGCATTACTCATGCCGTGTTCACGGCAAAGGGTCGCTACAGGTGTGCCAGATTCTGCCTGTTTCAAGATGGACATGATCTGACTGTCAGTAAATTTAGATGTTTTCATGCAGAATCTCCTGCTCGTATCTTAAGAGAAAATTCTACTTTTAGATCCTATTATTTTTAGGGGGGATTACCCTTTAAAAAAGCTTTCTTGCAATATATAAGCAGCTGCTTTAGCGATATCACGCTCAGATGTTGGTTTTTTAGTTGGCATATCAAAAACTCTCATAAGTGATAATTTTAAGCATGTTTTTAACCACTGCATAAAAATAGACCAAAAATTAAGCTTTTTTAGTTTTACAGATTCGAAAATAAATAGTAATAATTCATGAATAGTAGCCGAAGCTACCATTCATGAATCCAAATCATACTATTTTAAAAAACTAATTCGATGCCTGCACCATATTTCCATCCCTTTTCAGACTCTGTTGCCTCTTGCATAGAAGTGGCTTTCTGTCCTTTTTCATATTGGTAAGCAACATCAATGAAAGGTTTAATTCGCTTAGTAATCTCATATCGGGTTTTGATACCAGTTTTTAGTTCTGATAAACCTGATTTTGCAGCATAGTTAGAATCATCGCTAAATATTACATCTGCTTCGATATAAGGTTGAGTAATAAGTTTCTGAGTTAAAAGCAAATCACGTTCTAATTCAAAACTTGCTCCCCAAAAATTATTCTCACCGCCATAAAGATATGCTTGTGTTTCAAAGAAATAAGGAGCTAGACCTAATATACCAATAACCCCATCCACTCGATCGCTGCTGCTGTTATTTTTATCTTCACTATATCTTACCCCAGCTTGTACATCCCAAAATGGGGCTACGTTACGGCTATAAAGTGCTGATACAGCATATTTTGGATCATTACTTTCTGACTTTTCCGAATTGGCTTCAATAAATAGACGATTTTCATCTGTTCCAATTAAAGTTTCAAACTTTGTTCCTAGGTTGCCCTTACCGTCTTCATCAACCATCCATTCATTTTCAAGTTTTGTTGCTTGATAAATTTGTCCGCCATGTTCTTTAAGATGATCATCATGAGATGGGGCTGATCTCTTTCTTGCGGTCAGAATAATATTATCTCCCCCATTTGCATTTTCCATTGAATAATATTCTGGATACAATTCTTGGGGGCTATATCTTAAGCCACCAGACTCCTGTAATAAGACTCTCATACCATTTGTAATATTACTGTCTTGTACAGGAGTTTCATTTTTAGCGAACGTTAGATTTGATAATCCAAATAGCGCAATCATCAAAGTTGTTTTTGAAAACAAATTATTAGTGATGTGCATGTGGATTTACTCCCTTCTCATTTACTTGGGACTGAGGAACAGTCTTTGTAGAATTACCATCTTCCACTTGAGCTACAATGAGTTTATTCATCATTCCTGCACTCATATGGTAAAGCAGGTGACAATGAATAGCCCACTCACCTAACTCATCAGCTGTGAGTAGAGTGGTTATCGTTTTCCCAGGTGGAACAATTACCGTATGTTTGTTTGGCATATTGCTTGGATCCTGACCATTCTCAAGCTGCATAAACATGCCATGTAAGTGCATTGGGTGAGCCATCATACTGTCATTGACAAATTTTAAGCGAATACGTTCACCATACTTCACCACTAGTGGGTCGGCTTCATTAAATTTTTTACCATTTATTGTCCAAATATAACGCTCCATGTTTCCACCAAGACGGATCTCTATTTCACGTTCAGCTGCACGAGTGTCTTTTTGAGGATCTAACGATTGCAAATCACTATATTGCAATGCTTTATTACCTTCAGGTGTTGAAGCATTTGCCCATCCAAATACGGTATTATCATTCTTGTCTGAAGCCGCCTTAACAGTAGCGCTATTCATCGGCATATCATGATCCATACCTTTCATAGAAGACATATCGTGATTCATGCCTTTCATAGAAGACATATCGTGATTCATGCCTTTCATAGAAGACATATCATGATTCATATCTTTCATTGAAGACATATCATGATCCATACCTTTCATAGAAGACATATCGTGATTCATGCCTTTCATAGAAGACATATCATGATCCATACCTTTCATTGAAGACATATCATGATTCATACCTTTCATAGAAGACATATCGTGATTCATGCCTTTCATAGAAGACATATCGTGATTCATGCCTTTCATAGAAGACATATCATGATTCATATCTTTCATTGAAGACATATCATGATCCATACCTTTCATAGAAGACATATCGTGATTCATGCCTTTCATAGAAGACATATCATGATCCATACCTTTCATTGAAGACATATCATGATTCATACCTTGCATTGAAGACATGTCATGATCCATCCCCATATCTTCCATAGTCAATAAAGAGCGAGGACGAGGTTTAGGCATCTCAATTTGTTTTACAGGTAAGGTATTTTCATCATGTAAGGTTCCAACCGAAAAACCAGTACGATCAATAGATTCAGCTTCAATTTGGTAATGTGCTTGTTTTGGTTCCACAATGACATCATAAGTTTCAGCAGTACCAATACGGAACTCATCTACAGGAACGGGCTTTACAGGTTGACCATCAGCACTGACTACAGTCATTTTTAGGTTTGGAATGCGTACATCAAAGAATGACATAGCGGAAGCATTAATAAAACGAAGGCGAACTTTTTCACCAGCTTTGAAGTTACCCGTCCAATTTTGCTGAGGTGTCTTGCCATTCATTAAAAATGTATAACCAGTCACATCGGACATATCTGTTTTCAGCATTCGCATCTGATTCCACATAGAACGGTCTTGCCAAGTCGCTTTTAGCCCATCACGTTTAACTTGTTTTAATACATCGAATACTGTTTCGCGGCGGTTCTGATAGTAGTCTGCTTCTTTTTTAATATTTTTCATAATTTGATCACTTGTCGAATTATGAAAATCAGAAAGCAAAACAACGTAATCTTTATCGGTTTTTTCAGCAGCTGTTAGTGGAGTTTTATCTTTAGGATAAATAACAAAAGCACCATATAAACCGTCTTGTTCTTGTCCTTTACTATGTGAATGATACCAATAAGTACCATTTTGGCGGACTTTAAACTTATATTCATAAGTTTTATTAGGGGCAATGCCATTAAATTTGTTAAATCCAGGTACACCATCCATAATTCCAGGTAATAATAAGCCATGCCAATGGATTGAAGAGTCCTGATTTTTTAACTTATTGTGAACACGGATAACGGCCTCATCACCTTCTTCAAATTCAAGAAGTGGTGCAACGAATTTACCATTTACAGTAATTCTCTCAACTGGTTTTCCTGTGATATTTACAGTTTGTTCAGCGATTGTTAAATCATATTCTTTAACTGCCGCCATTACCCAAGTTGATGAAAATAAACCAACTCCAATTAAGAGTATATGACTTAACTTTTTTGACATTCTATCTCACCTTTAGAAAGGTCAAGATTGAAGTAATAAAGCAAATATTTAGTATAAACTTTAATACTTCTTTCTCGCTATTTATAAAATTATTTATTGCTACTAGGCATATTCATCTTTGAATGATCCATTTTAGAATGGTCCATATTCATCATAGAATGATCCATTTTTGACATGTCAGATGAGTTAGGAGACTGATGTTGACTATGATCTTGCTGAGTCTTGTCATCTTTTTCCATTTTACAAGGTTTTGTACAAGGTTCCTGTGCTTTTACCGTTTTAGTGGCACTTGAGGTTGATACATCTTTTGCCCAAGATTGAGTACCAGCAATTAAAGTTCCAGCACACATTAAAATTGTTAGACTACGACGCACTACAGTTTTCATAAGTTTCTCTAAAAGTTAATTTCTTGCTACTACAATAAAGTGAAGCACTGAACATCTAAGTGACTTGAAAATGACATTTTTGTAATCTATCTCGATCAGATGTTTTATAACGTTATTATAGTTTTAATGAATGACTTAGGATTCGGAAATGAGAATACTATTAGTTGAAGATGAACAAAAAACTGGTGATTATCTCAAGCAAGGTTTATCCGAAGCTGGCTATATTACTGACTGGGTTACAGATGGGTTAACGGGTAAACATCAAGCTCTTTCTGAAGAGTATGACTTAATTATTTTAGACGTGATGTTACCTGGACTAAATGGTTGGAATATTATCAATGATATTCGTAGCAGCGGTAAAACAATGCCCATTCTTTTTCTTACCGCCCGAGATCAAATCGAAGATCGAGTAAAAGGATTAGAGCTAGGCGCTGATGATTATTTAGTTAAGCCTTTTGCTTTTGCAGAGCTTCTAGCTCGAATAAAAACGCTCCTTAGACGAGGGCAACAAAGAGAAGATAATAATATTATTAAGATTGCTGATTTAGAACTTGATTTGAGAAAACGTCGGGTAACACGAGCAGGTCAACGCATTGATTTAACGGCTAAAGAATTTGCTCTTATGGAGCTTTTTATGCGTAGAAGAGGTGAAATTCTACCAAGAGCACTTATTGCATCTCAAATTTGGGATATGAACTTTGATAGTGATACAAATGTAGTTGAAGTCGCTATTAAACGATTAAGAAATAAAGTAGATAGTAATTTTACCCCTAAGTTAATTCAAAATATTAGAGGAATGGGGTATGTATTAGAGGTAGAAGATGAATAATAAATTATTCAAATCTATCAGTTTTCGTATTGGTATTATTTTCTCATTATCGACTATATGTATTCTCATTATGATGGGGTTTTTCATCCATAAATTAGTGATGCATCATTTTGAAACGCAAGATCGTACCCAATTAGAAGGTAAAATCCAGCTAGTTCAAAACCTTCTTAAACAAAACCCTAAAAACTCTCCAAAACTTAATTTATATTTGAAAGATGCTTTAGTTGGGCATCATGATCTGATTGTTCAAATTGAACGACCCACAGGCCAAATTCTATTCAGTACTGCCCCTTCAATGATTAATTCCCAAAAGTTAATGAAAACAGCGGATAGTTCGTGGATTGAGTGGAAACTTCAGGGTAAAACTTATCGGGGGATTATCTATAACGCGAATATAGTTGAAAATTCTGAAATAAAATCTACTCAAATTATTGTCGGTATAGATACCTCTGAGCATCTACATTTTTTAAATGATTTTAAGCGTCAACTTTTTTACATTGGTTTAGCCGGTACGATTTGTTTAATGTTTTTAGGCTGGTTTGCAACCTGGAGAGGTTTAAGACCCGTGCAAAAAATGGCTAAGGTCGCAGAAGGCATTTCTGCCCAACATCTTTCAGAACGTTTAGAAGTTGAGCACACACCAACAGAACTAAAATCATTAGCAATTGCCTTCAATGATATGCTCGACAGACTAGAATCAGCTTTAGAAAGGCTTTCCGATTTTTCATCTGATTTAGCGCATGAAATTAGAACACCGATTAATAACTTAATGACTCAAACTCAAGTATGTCTTGCCCGTAAACGAGATACCAGTACCTATCAAGAAGTACTATTTTCTAATTTAGAAGAATTAGAACGTTTGGCTCGAATGGTATCCGATATGCTTTTCTTGGCAAAAGCAGAACATGGCCTAAAATTACAGAACTTACAGAATATTGACCTGGTTAAAGAAGTTACAGCCTTATTTGATTTCTATGATGCGCTAGCTGCCGAAAAAAATATGACGCTTCAACAAACAGGATCTGGAAATGTCAAAGGTGATCCTGCTATGTTACGTCGAGCACTCAGCAATCTATTATCTAATGCAGTTAAATATGGAAATAAGAATTCTACAATACGCATAAAACTTCAACAGAATTTAGATAACACAATATTTTCAATTGAAAATGAAGGCCCTGAAATCTCTCCTGAACAACTATCCAGGTTATTTGATCGATTTTATCGAACAGATGCATCTAGACAAAGAACAGAAGAAGGAACCGGCTTAGGGCTCGCGATAACAAAATCTATTCTTGATATGCTTGGGGCGACCATCCAGGCTGAATCCCTCAATGGTCGAATCATTTTTACCATTGTTTTTCAAAGTGAATCCATGCAAGGGGAATCATTTTAACTCATTTTTTGAACATCTTCCATTTACCCGAGTTGACCTTACATAAAGCTCAAACTGAGAGCCAGAGCTACGCCAGCACCTATCATGGCAATTGTGTAGCCAAATATGATAGCTCGGCCAAACTGTGCCCCCCCTGTCATCCATGCAATTGTCGCTTTGCTTAACATGTTGCTCAGTGTGGCCAGCCCTAGCGCGACAGCAGCCACATTTGTTGTTAAGCCTTCAGTACTATGCAGGCGGGCAAGTGAGACTAAAATAGCATCTACGTCTGCTAGCCCAGAAATAGTCGATAATACGAAGATGCCGCTGGTGCCCAACCATTGTTTTGCTGCCGGGACCAAGACTGCCATGACAGCCAGGAAAGCAAAGCTGAATGCTGTCCCAAGATCAAAAGGAGCCATTGCTTCTATTGTTCGATCGTTGTTTTCAGCGCTGGTAATTTGGCGTTGTCTCCACAATGCCATACCCAGCAGAAGGATTCCCGCAATCATCATTGCACCACCAAAAGTGCTTAGCAATGCTGGCTCAATGACGCCTATCAGCACAACCATACGAAAAAACATGATGCCACAGGCAGCCAATGTTCCAGAAATAGCAGCACTGACCATGACGGGGTGCTGGCGTGTATAGCGTGCCAGTGCGACAGTTGCAGCTGTAGAAGATGCCAAACCACCCAATAGACCTGTCCAGAGTATGCCTCTTTCTGAACCGGTGAGCCGCATGGCAAAATGACCTGCCAGAGAGAGTCCGGCAATCAGGATCACTGCCCACCATAACTGGTAAGGATTTAATGCAGCAAAAGGTCCCATACCCGTATTGGGTAAGTAAGGTAATATAACGACAGAAAGTACCAGTAACTGTAGAGATGCGGTTAATTCACGATGTTCGATCAAGCGTAACCAACCATGTAAGGTTGGCTTGAGATCCAAAAATACAGCCACGATGACAGCCGCTGTTAATGCTAAAGTAACATTACCATGGGATGCATATGCACCTAGAACTAATGTCAACAGCATCGCGATCGTCGTGGTAGCGCTTAAATTACCGGAAATTTTTGCGGTACGCGCGTAGGATACCGTAAGTAAAAGGGAAAGCCCTAATACGGCTGCGACTAGTGGCCAAGGCCCAAAGTTTGGCTGTAGATGACCCAGCACTCCTCCGAGTAATCCTGTCAATGTGAAGGTACGTAGACCTGCTACTCGGCTGCCTTCTGGCAGTTCACGATCATTCCATCCTCGTTCTAAACCAATGAGCAGGCCGATGGCAAGTGCTGCAATCAGGCCTGATACATCTGGTGGAAGAAAAAGACTCTCTATCATAGCTTTTTATGTCGCAGGCGAAGGGCATTGGTGATCACTGAAGCGGAGCTAAAACTCATGGCCAAGGCCGCAATCATGGGTGACAACAACCAACCGGTAAATGGGTAGAGTACGCCAGCTGCTATTGGGATACCCAAGGCATTGTAAAGGAAAGCAAACATGAGGTTCTGTTTCATGTTGCCAACAGTAGCTTCCGAAAGTGAACGGGCAACCGCGATACCGCGTAAATCTCCCTTGACCAAGGTAACTTGAGCACTATTCATTGCGACATCAGTTCCGGTCCCCATAGCGATACCGACATCAGCCTTGGCTAGTGCTGGTGCATCATTGATTCCATCGCCGGCCATTGCCACGATGCGACCTTGCTTCTGCAATTTGCTGACAAGTTCGAGTTTATCTGCGGGTTTAACTTCACCATGTACCTCATCAATACCCAGACGTGCTGCGACTGAACGGGCAGTGGTGAGACCATCTCCTGTTGCCATCACGATACGTAGTCCAGCTTCCTTCAGGGTGGCAAGTGCTTCAGGGGTACTTTTTTTGATGGGATCGGATACTGCAAGCAGGCCGGCCAATTCACCATTGATGGCTAGATGCATCACACTTGCACCTTCTGAACGCAGCTCTTCGGCTTGCGGAATCAGAGATTGTACCGAGATACCTAATTGCTCCATCAGTGCTGTGTTGCCCAAAGCTAACTGACGATCGCCCACTTGACCTCGAACACCAATCCCTGAGCCTGATTCAAAATTATCTGGTGTTTCAAGAGACAGGCCACGTTCGTGTGCTGCATTTACAATCGCTTCGGCTAGCGGGTGTTCACTGCCTTGATCAAGACTGGCGGCTAAACGTAATACTTCAGATTCATCGAAACCTGATGCGGCAACCACACGATCGAATACAGGGCGTCCTTCGGTCAACGTACCTGTTTTATCGATGATTAGTGTGTCAATCTTGCGCAGATTCTCAATGGCTGCTGCATCGCGGAACAACACACCATGAGTAGCACCTTGACCCGTTGCAACCATGATAGACATTGGAGTTGCCAAGCCTAGTGCACAAGGACAGGCAATAATGAGTACTGCCACAGCATTGATTAATGCATAAACCCAGCTCGACTCTTCTGGGCCGAACAATCCCCATCCAAAGAAGGTAAGCAAGGCAATGGTTACTACAGCCATGACGAACCAACCTGCTACCTGATCAGCCATACGTTGCATTGGTGCTCTCGATCGTTGAGCTTGCGCCACCATCTGTACGATCTGGGACAACATGGTACTTGAACCAATTTTCTCTGAACGCATGATCAATGAACCATTGGTATTCAGGGTAGCGCCAATGACTTTATCGCCGATACGTTTAGTGATTGGTAAAGGTTCACCTGTCAGCATCGATTCATCCACTGAACTACTTCCTTCAGTGATTACACCATCAACAGGCACTTTTTCACCTGGGCGAATTCTGAGTAAATCTCCTACATGTACATGCGTTAGAGGAACATCTTCTTCAGTTCCATCAGGTAGGATTCGGCGAGCTGTTTTAGGAGCGAGCCCAAGGAGTGACTTAATTGCAGCAGAAGTTTGCGAACGTGCTTTTAACTCCAATATTTGTCCCAGTAGGGTCAATGAAATGATGACCGCTGAAGCTTCAAAGTAAACAGCGACACGACCCATGGAAATAAATGAGTCGGGGAAGATTTGGGGTGCAATGGTTGCGACCACACTATAAATAAATGCAGCTCCAGTGCCCAGACCAATCAGCGTCCACATGTTCGGGCTGCGATTCACAACTGATTGCCAACCCCGGGAAAAAAATGGCCAACCTGCCCAGAGTACAATCGGGAGTGACAACACCAGTTCAATCCAGCTCTGAACAGCCATATCGAAGAGATTCATTTGATGACCAAACATCGCCAAAAAAGTCACGATGATGGTCAATGGCAGTGTCCACCAGAAACGTCGGCGGAAATCACGTAACTCCGGATTCTCATCTTCCTCTAATTCAGGAATGAGTGGTTCCAGTGTCATTCCGCATTTAGGACAGTTTCCAGGATGATCCTGTCTAATTTCTGGATGCATTGGGCAAGTATAGATGGTCGTGCCTGTTGTGCTTGCCTCATTAACGGCTTGAGCAACCTGATGATGCTGTGTGTGTGCATCGGCATTCATAGTTCCAGATTTAGTGATGTATTGCACAGGGTTGCTATGAAACTTTGATTGACATTTATCACTGCAAAAAAAGTAAGTTTTCCCCTTAAATTCCTCATGGTATTTCGATTCTTTAGTCACTGTCATACCACAGACTGGGTCTTTCAATACGTCTGTTGTAGCCTGCGCCATATGGTCCTGGTTATGATTGTTTTGGTCTGACATAAATAATTCTCTTATGGAAAAGTGGTTTTATGGCCGAATTTTGGAATAAATCTCGGAGTCTGTTGAGCATAGCTGTCATAGACAGCGCCAAACTGTTTACTCATTTCAGCCTCTTCCTTAATTGCCAAGCGGCTGTACATTAAGAGTAAGATTGGAAACATAATCAGTGTCAGTAAAGTTGGCCATTGCAATAAAAACCCCAGCAAGATCAAGATAAAAGCCACGTATTGGGGGTGACGTATGCGCGCATAGGGTCCGGTTACTGCCAATTGGTGATGACGTTGTGCGTGGTACAACACGTTCCATGCTGATGACAGTAAATAGAAACCATAGCCCAAAAAAATATAACTCGCGATGTGCAGAATGCCAAAATGTGGATCACCCTTTTCACCCAGTAGCGTTGACCATAAGTGACCTGAGTTATGCGACAGCAAATCAAGTTCAGGAAAGCGAGTTTGTAGCCAGCCTGACAACAGGTAAATGGTTAAAGGGAAACCATACATCTCGACAAACAATGCAATGATGAAAGCAGAGAAAGCGCTAAAAGTACGCCAGTCTCGTGCTGTGGCGGGTTTAAAAAAACTGAAGGCAAACATAATGAAAATTGCCGAATTTATGATGACGAGCCACCACAGACCATAGGCCGATTCCGCATGATTCATGAGGGGTCTCCTGGTTCGCGTGATTTTTTATTATCTGATGTGTCTGGATTTTTCTGTTGATGATGGTGATGTCCATGACCACCATGCATAAAAATATGCATGAGTGGGCATGCTAAAAGGAGTAAAAAGGGTAAAACACCAACGATATGGGCCAAATGCTCGGTTAAGAGAAAATAGGCTGCCACACCACCAATCACGAATAGGCCGATGGCATAACGTGTAGACCAAAAGTTAGGTACTGAATTATGTTCTTGAGGTTGATGGTTCATGGTGCTTCCCTCTCTAATTCATGGGTAATTATTTAGTTGTGGAGGGAGGCATACAGTCCATCATCATCTGCATCATGTCCATACGTTTTTCCATCATTTGCTGACGGTCAGCCATATTTGCATTCATGCTTTGGCTGCCCATCTGTTTCATCATACTCATACCTCCTTGCATGAGTTTCATGTGCTCAGCCATAAGTTTCTGACGTTCTTGTGGGGTTTTTGCAGCCATCATCTTCTCATGCATGGCTTGCATCGCCTTCATGTGTTGATCCATTGCAGCCATTTTATCTGTAGCAGTGGTGCTGGTAACTGTTTGCTTAATTGTTACTGCAGATGGTGCTGTTTTTTCAGGGTGGTGATCTTTGTGTTCATCGGATTGCTGTGCAAATGTATTCAATGACGCGGCTGCGATACATAAGCCCAAAAAAATGTTTTTGAATTTCATCATAGTTTTTCCTTTAAATAATTTGGAAGTAAAAGCTATGTTTTAGTACTGAACAGAGACTAGGAATTTGACTACTAAACTGATGAAATTTTTGGTTATTCTCTGTCTCTCTTAAAAATTTTAGCACTATTAATTAATTATTTTTAAAAATGACAAAAATGTAATTTTGAGATCTTCTCGAAATATATAGTCTATGCTGAGATGACAAAAATTTTATTTAATATTAATCTTTTAAAACTATTAAAGTTGTTATGATTTTATGTGCTTAAAAAAATAAAAATGAAATGATTAGATGACTCCAAGGCTAGTTAGAGACACATTCTTAATGTAATTTACACTGTTATTCCTTTAAAGAAAAAATACAGTTGATCAAAATAGTTTTTTTATAGAAAAAAGGGTGGATAATTTAATTATTAAACTTATTGGTATATTTATTAGATAGAAGGTAAAGAAGATTATTTTTAATATTAGGGTTTATAATCCAAATTTCAGAGTAAGGAATCTACTACTTATATAATAGAGGGCAGAGTAAAACTTGAAGTGCGACATAAACCACCTAATTAATTTAAAGGGTTTATGGAGTATATAAAATTGTCATACCATCATCTTAACTTTGAAGATCGTACTGCATTAATGCTTGAGTCAAGAAAAGAAGGCTTTTCAGCCAGAAAATTTGCTGAACTCATTAAAAGACATCCTAGTACGATCTATCGTGAGCTTAAAAGAAATAGCATCAATGACGTTTATCAAGCTCGATATGCTTCTGATAACACCTTCGCTAGACGTAGACGTGGTCACAGAAAACTCAAAATCGATTCAATCCTCTGGAAATTTATTGTTGAAGCGATCCGTTGTTTATGGTCTCCTCAGCAAATAGCAAAGCGTTTAAAGACATTTCCTGATTTGGATCAAACAATGAATGTAAGCCATACAACGATTTATTCAACGATACGAGCATTACCCAAGGGTGAGTTGAAAAAAGACTTATTATCCTGTCTGCGTCATGAAAATAAAAAGCGAAAAGCTAACGGTGAACCTAAAAAAGATTCTATATTACAGGATATTAAAACTATTCATGAGCGCCCAGCCGAAGTTCAAGAAAGAAAAATACCGGGTCATTGGGAAGCTGATTTAATTAAAGGTAAAGACAATAAAAGTTCGATAGCAACACTTATTGAACGAAATACACGGCTCTGTATCTTGGCAACATTACCTGATGCAAAGGCAGAATCAGTGCGCAAGGCTTTAACTGAAGCTCTGAAATATTTACCTGCAGAACTGCGTAAAACGTTGACCTATGACCGTGGACGCGAGATGTCAGAACATAAAATACTCGAAGAAGATTTAGGCATAGATATATATTTCTGTGACCCACATTCACCTTGGCAAAAAGGCACATGCGAAAATATGAATGGTTTAATTAGGCAATATTTACCTAAAGGGATTGATTTAAATCAGGCAGATCAGCATTATTTAAATCAAGTTGCCATGTCACTGAATACTCGTCCTAGAAAGGCGTTAGATTGGCTTACACCATTAGAGAAATTTGCTCAGCTTGTTGATTATCATATGGCTTTTGAAACTGTCGCACCTCATGTTTGAATTCGCCGAGATTCCATCTCCAAAACAGTACTACTGTATGAATGAGTTGTATTCAATGCAGGGAAGAATGTAGATCCTTAATACTAACGGAAAATTATTTTACTGAATTTTCATGTAAAGACTCATTTAATTGATCAATCACTGTCGTCCATTCACCATCAGAGTGTAGTTTTTCTTCTAAAAAATGACGTTGAGCATCAGTCCAAAAAATTGCTTGTGTTAAAAAAACATCTCCAGCTAGCTGATGGCTCTCTATGAATTTTGCAATTGCTTCTTCAGTAGAAGCTAAACCAAGCTGTTCAAATAATTTGGTCATTCTTGGACGTGTTTGAGTCATGTGCTTAGCCCATAAATTTATATTAGATCAAATTAAACATAACATGTTTATATTTAAACTAAAATATAAAAAATTAAATAGCTACGGCTTTGTTGCACAAAGATTTCATAACTATATGATTTTAAAAGTTTTGATTATTTTTTGATCCAAAATTAAATCTATTTAAATCAGATGCTTACATATTTATGCAACAAAGCCAATAGCTACTATTTTCTTAGACAAAATGATTACTACATTTCATAAATCAACCACCTACATAATTTGTTTATTAAATGATCATTATTTTTCAATAAGATTATTTTAATAGTTAAAGATTTTAAATTTTAAAAATGACAAAAATGTAATTTTGAAGTCATCGCTCTGTTTCTGTCTCTCACTAATAATTGAAATATAAGAGGAGATGATGTGGTCTCATTAAATATAGATTTTATAAAGTCATCTCTAATGAACTAACGAATCAAGAGGAAACGTAAATGAAATTATTTCAAAATAAAATGACTGCTCTACGTAATGTTGTAGTAGCTGCAACGATGATTGTGGCTACTACAACTACGTTCGCTCATGTGAGTTTAGTGAGTGCGATTCCTGCGGAAAATGCATCTATCCTTAGTCAACCAAAGAACTTGACCCTTAACTTTGGTGCAGAGGTTATGTTGATGAATATTAAGTTACTGGATGCTCAGCGAAGAGATGTTCCTTTAAAATATAAAGTTACTCATGACTTAAAGAAATCCTTTGATGTCGCTCTTCCGAAACTGAAAAAAGGTAAATATACCGTTGTCTGGACAACAATGGGGAAAGATGGTCACAACATGAATGGTGAATATAGTTTCACTATCAAATCAACTAAATAAGAATTGATTACCTTTCAACATGTCAGTGAGGTGCTGGCATGTTGTTCTAGAATGGACAAAAATAATGATTTCTGAATATTGGATGTGGGCCACTTGGTTAACTAAGGTTATTTTATATTTAAGTGTAGCTTTTGTCGTTGGTGGAGCCTTTTGCTATTTTTTACTTAGACAATATCTTGAACTAAAAGAATCGATTCTTAAATATATTACAATTGGCGCTGGATTAGGCCTAATTTCCAGTACCTTGGGATTTTTTATTCTGATTGGTAGTTTTGCCAATACTGGTATTACAGGGATGGTGGACCCCACGTATATTAATATATTGGTTAATACTCCGACGGGGTATATATACGTTCTTCGTTCTATTAGTTTTGCTCTTTTACTTCTTCTCATGGTGGTTAAACTTAACAGGAACAAAGGTCAGTTTTCTATAATTGAAAGTTCAATATTTTGTGTTTTACTTCTCCCGATTATTTTTAGTTTTTCCCAGCTCGGACATGTCGCTAATTTAACCTTACTTGCTCAAATTTTATTATCAATCCATATTCTAGTTATGTCGTTATGGATGGGGTCTTTATATCCGTTATGGAAAACCAGCCGGGAAATAAGTGGTTTACCTTTAAAAGATCGCATGCATGTATTTGGACGTATTGCTGCTTTCATTGTTGGGATATTAATCGCCTGTGGCGCTAGTGTAGCTCTTCTTTTAATTAAAGATTTTAATACCTTAATCAATACTGCATATGGCTATGGTTTCATGGTTAAAATGTTTTTTGTTATAGGTATTCTACTTTTAGCTGCCTTCAACAAATGGTATTTCACCCCGCGTCTTCAACATCCTAAATTCGCTAAACACCTTAGTCATGCCATTTTATTTGAGATGTTATTAGGTCTATCAATTCTATTAACAACAGGCTATATAACCACTGTCGTGGGTATTGAATAAGAGAATTTCAAAATAAGGGAATTGAGGAAATTTAACATTACTGCATTTATCTTTTGTAGCTGAGCAATAAAGTTTCTACTGGACTGCCAACTTACGACAATCAGAACAGTAAAATCGCATCATGAGGCATTATACATAAAGGTAGTCACCGGTTTTTAGCTTATCTTCAACCCATAACGGTCTCATCTATTCAGTTCACTACCATTGATTGAAATAACTAATCTTATAAATTTCAGAGTGATCGTAGATGATAAAAATGTCATTTTAAAGTCACATTAATGTTGGTTAAGTACTTTTACTGTAGTCATTAGAACACTCTTCTTTGGAATACTCTGAAGAAAACTGTAAGGTTGTAAACAGACCAAGTTACAGCGAGTAACTGATTCAGAAAAAGGCTGGTTGTATGGTGAAAGTTTAGAGTTACTGTTCTAATGTTTTAAACAAATGTTTTGTTAAAAAGGAGCAACATATGAAATTTCACATCGCTAATATGACTTGTGGTGGTTGTGCACGCGGCATTACTACCGCAATTAAAGAGCTCGACTCGAATGCCTCACTCGATATTGATTTACAAAACCGTATTGTTGAAATCAACACAACGGTGAGTCAGGATCAAGTCATTGCCACTCTCAGTGAGCGTGGATTTACAGCTGATCCTGCTTAATCTCTGTTAGAGTAACAGTGGGAATTCCTTACCACTTTTACTCTCTCTTATTTTCCTCATCGTACAGATTAAACCTGTACTTGCTTGAAATAAAAGTAATCCCTGAATTCCCCCTAATCTTGGTTGGCACTGTTGCAAATAGAGATTTGAGTCGATGATGTTTCCTTTAAAAAGTACTTAGAGACCGAAAACCCTGTTGATTAGACACACTTCACCCTGAGGCTGACCATAATAAAATGACGATGCTTGTCCTTTACGTAGTGCACGCATGACTTCAATACCTTTAATTGTGGCATAAGCCGTCTTCATAGATTTGAATCCTAATGTGGCCCTGATGATCCGCTTTAGCTTGCCATGATCACATTCAATCACGTTATTTTTATACTTAATCTGCCTGTGCTCAAGGTCTGGTGGACATTTACCTTCCCGTTTTAACCGTGATAAAGCACGTCCATATGTGGGTGCTTTATCCGTGTTGATCACTTGTGGAATTTGCCACTTCTTCACATTATTTAAAATTTTTCCAAGAAAACAATATGCTGATTTGGTATTACGTCTAGAAGAAAGATAAAAATCAATGGTATCGCCACGTTGATCGACTGCACGATACAGATAAGACCATCGTCCATTCACTTTTACATAGGTTTCATCAATATGCCACGAGCTCAGATCTGTAGGATTACGCCAATACCAGCGTAAACGTTTTTCTATTTCAGGAGCATAACGTTGAACACAACGGTAAATAGTCGTGTGATCAACATTCACACCCCGTTCGGCCAGCATTTCCTGCAGTTCACGATAGCTAATGCCATATTTACAATACCAGCGCACAGCCCAAAGAATGATTTCGCCCTGAAAATGCCGACCATGGAAAGGATTCATATGCTGCACCTTTAGCTAAAACAGTCTTCAGCTTACCATTCGTGGTTATTTGCAACAGTGCCGTTTAACGACTGTAATACAGGCACACATTGCTTGATAATTTGGGAATAACGCAGCAAACCTAAAACCCTGTTCTGACCTGCTACAATCACGAAAGCTTTCATTTTTTGGGACTGAATTAGGCATTTTAATTTCAGCTTGCAAGTGCAGTAAAGCAGAAATCATGGCTTGTTAACTACCAAACGCACACAGGGTTCTTCAGCACCGTATTCACGGTGATATAAGAACCATATAATAATTGCTGAGGCCACAATACAAATAAATATCCTTTTACAGTGATAATAATTCTTACCTCATGTGCAACGCACCAACTTGTCCAAGGTGCAATAAAAACCGAAAATCAGACCGTCAGTAAAAGGGAGGCATACTCTAAAATAACATAAAAGGGTATTTTATATGTTTTGCACTTGTGACGTCAGGTGACACAAGATTTGTCATTGAACGACACATAATGTTATTCCCGTCTAATTGCGATGCGGCATTTATAGCTAAAGCTTTGGGAACTATCGCAAAGGTCAAAGGGATGACTCAATTGTCTGAAGATACTGGTCTAGGTGAGAAAGCCTTTATAAAGTTCTTTCTCGTGAGGTTAACCCTAGTTTCGATACTATGATCAAAGTTGTAAAAGCATTTAATTTACGGCTAGCAATTTAACAGTGAATATTTAATAACAACGGGAACTAGACTCCCGTTGTTATTATTTTGGTAATTAAAGATTACTAGCAACTTGGTATGTGATGAATGAAAAGATGTAAGCTAATGCGAATAGATAAGTTGCCATAATGACTGGCTGTTTCCAGCTACCTGTTTCTCGTCTTATTGTTGCTAAAGTGGCGAGACAATGGGGAGCAAAAATAAACCATACTAATAATGATAAACCGGTGGCTAGCCCCCACCCATCTGGACCTGAAATTTGACTTAGCAGACTTTGGGTTACTGTATTTTCATCGCCAGACATTGCATAAATGACACCAAGAGCAGCAATTACAACTTCCCTTGCTGCCATAGCAGGGATGAGGGCAATACAAATCTCCCATGTAAAACCAATAGGTGCAAATATAGGGTGAATTAAATGTCCTAATTGACCAGCTAGACTATAGTTAATTGCTGGCATGGTAGCGTGGTCTGGTGGTTGAGGGAAAGTAACAAGTACCCATAACAGGATAGACAGTGCCACGATAATGCCACCAACTCGTTTTAAGAAAATGCTCGCTCTATCATACAAACCTAATGCAATGTTTCTAATATCTGGAATTCGATAGGTAGGAAGTTCAAAAATAAAAATACTTTCAGTTTTATCTTTACGAACTAATTTCAGAAAGAGTGAAACTAATAACGCAGATACTATTCCCGACATATAAAGACCAAAAAGGACCAATCCTTGCAGACTTAACCAGCCATAGATCAATTGGTTTGGAATAAAGGCAGCGATTAATAAAGCATATACTGGCAATCTTGCTGAACAGGTCATCAAGGGTGCAATCATAATTGTCGCTAATCGATCCCGTTCAGAGCTAATGCTTCTGGTTGCCATAATTCCGGGAATAGCGCAGGCAAAGCTAGATAGCAAAGGAATAAATGAACGCCCACTAAGGCCTGCTTTAGACATTAATTTATCTAACAGAAATGCTGCCCGTGGCAAGTAGCCTGATTCTTCGAGCATTAAAATGAAGAAGAATAAAATCAGAATTTGGGGCATATATGCAAGTACGCTACCTGCACCAGCAATTACGCCATCAACGACTAAGCTTCTTAATAATGGATGCTGAATGAGGGGGCCAATAGAATCACTAAGCCAGACCACAAAATTTTCAATGAATTCAATAAATGGTGTGGCCCATATAAATACCGCTTGGAACATCACAAACATGGTTAAAGCTAAGATTACCAAACCCAGTACAGGATGTAGAAAAATCTTATCTAGAAACGCAGTTCTTTTGTCACCACTGTCATTATTTAAAATGACTTGTTTGGTGATTTGCTTGATCTGTTCAAAGTGATCTAATTCAGAATGATAAGGGGCAACAAAAAGATTTTTTTGATCTAACTGATTAATTAAATCTTGAATCCCTTTAGTTTTGACAGCGACAGATTCAACTACAGGGATACCTAACGATTGAGAGAGCTTATCCTTATCAATGGATATACCACGCTTCTTGACCTCATCCATCATGTTTAATACAAGAAGCATAGGCCTGTTTAGAGCACGAACTTCAAGAACTAAGCTCAAATGTAAGCTGAGATTTGTGGCATCTACAACGCATACAAATATGTCAGGTAAAACTTCACCTTTTAGCTCACCAAAACAAACTGCTCTAGTGACTTCTTCATCTAAACTGCTAGGTTTTAAACTATAAGTTCCGGGTAAGTCTAATACTCGTACTGTATCACCAGAAGGTAATTTAAAAGAACCTTCCTTTCTTTCAACAGTAACCCCAGCATAGTTGGCAACTTTTTGACGAGTACCTGTAAGGGTGTTAAAAAGTGAAGTTTTACCGCAATTGGGATTACCAATAAGTGCAATATTTTTAGTGTTCATTGATGATCTCTACAAAAATGCGTTCAGCTTCGTTCTTTCTTAAAGCAAATCTTGAAGTTTCAATTTGAACTAATACAGGGTCTCCACCAAAAACACCTTTAGCGAGTACTTGTAGAGTTTCACCCTCTCTAAAACCTAATAGTTGGAGCCGTTCCAATACGGGATCAGTGGTATGACTGTATTGATTACCTTTTTTGAGATCTCTAATTTTGACGATCTGATTTTGTTTAACTTGAAATAGATTCATTTTCGATACTCTTACTTCAAAGCCAAAATCTTTCGAGCACCATTAAGCACGAATAAAGAAACCAGGATGCCAATGATTAAGTCTGGGTAAGCTGATCCCGTCCACGCCACGAGTACACCGGCAAATATAACGCCCATATTTACGACAACGTCATTCGCCGAGAAAATCCAACTGGCTTTCATATGTGCGCCATCTTCTCGATGACCAGAAATAAGATATAAGCATGTCACGTTAGCTATAAGTGCGAGCAGGCCAATAACAATCATGAGCGTTGATTCTGGCTCGCTTCCAAACATGAATCGTCTAATGACATCAATAATCACGATGACAGCAAGTAATAACTGAATCCAACCTGCGAAATGGGCTGCTTTCACTTGATATTTCGCAGCTTTTCCGACGGCATATAGCGCAATACCATAAACGGCTGCATCGGCAAACATATCTAGAGAATCAGCAATCAATCCTGTAGACGCAGCAATAATTCCGCTGATGAATTCTATAAAGAAAAGTAGAGCATTAATGCCTAATAACAGTTTAAGTACTTTAGCTTGTCTCACAGGATCAGGTTCATTAGGTATATCGCCTGAAGAAAGCTGTGTTTCATCAAGTTTCGCCCCAAAACCCAGTCCTTCAAGTTTGGCCGTAATTTGCTGACTCCCTTCATTATGGAAGACTTTCAGTTTTCGATTGGGAAGATCAAAAGTAAGACCTTTAACTGCTTCAATATCTGCAAGAGCCATACGGACCATTTGCTCTTCAGCAGAGCAATCCATTTTAGGAATGGTATAGGTACTTGTTTGCTTAGCCTGTTGATTGCTTATATAAGTTTCAGTCTTCACAAGCTTTGCACCAAAACCCAAAGCTTCAAGTTTGGTAGTTATATTTTCATCTTTTTGATTATGTAGAACCTTTAAAGACCGGTTAGGTAAATCAAAGATGAGTTTTTGAACACCATCAATTGAAGATAGCGCCATACGAACCATCTGTTCTTCCGCAGAACAATCCATTTTGGGAACTAAGTATTCACTCATGTAGTGCGAATTTTTTAAAACGTCTTCAGTGCTTAAATTTTCTTTGGGATCAGAACCACAACAGGATTGAGCGGTATCTTCACAACTGTTTGAAGTGTTACAGCAAGGAGATGAAGATTTTTCTTCTTCCTCTTCACCACAACAGCTAAGCGTATTATTACAATTCTTTGAATTGTTTGCTTCTGCAATTGATGGATGATTTTCTTGTTGAGATTTCTTATCTTTGCATGGTGTTTCTTTACTACATCCACAGCCACTCATAATTATACCCATTAAAAAAATTTATAAACTTTGAATATTAGAATCCCTATAGTTACTATAGAGTCAAGATTTTTTGGAAATACCAACTCAATGCATTTAAAAATTGGTGAACTCTCTAAAAAAACCTCATGTTCAGTATTAACAATTAGGTTTTATGAAAAGGAAGGTTTAATTCCGGAACCCGAAAGAACGGAAGGAAATTACCGCCTTTACGATATAGGCTATGTTGAGCGAATTAAGTTTATTTTGAATTGCCGAACTTTAAATATGAATTTGAATGAAATTCGTCAATTACTCACCTATAAAGATAATCCCAAGAAAAATTGTTCAGATGTGAATGAATTAATTGACTTACATGTCAGTGCTATCAGAGAAAATATAATCAAGCAACAAAAGCTTATTGAACAACTATCTGATTTAAGAGGTACTTGTGATGGTTTATGTACAATTGACCAATGTGGAGTTCTAAAAAATCTAGCTTGATTATCTAGACCTATGCTTTTTTCAAAAACTCTGTATATCTTTACTTAAGGCTGCAAAAAGATTAAGGTGACTTAAATTTTGTGATCAGATCTTAGATGGATTTGGACAGCTTCCTATTGGTGTTTTAAATACAGATTTGTGTATGAAGAGAAAAACATTTCTAATGGCTTTGTTGCACAAAGATTTCATAACTATATGATTTTAAAAGTTTTGATTATTTTTTGATCCAAAATTAAATCTATTTAAATCAGATGCTTACATATTTATGCAACAAAGCCTATCTGATTGAAAAAATAATTGCCAATAATAATCGTATTAATCTTGAGCTAGAGAATAAAGCGAGGCTATTATTTGATTATTGGTTTATACAGTTTGATTTCCCTGATGGTGAAAATGAGCAATATAAATCTTCAGGTGGAGAAATGGTTCATAACCAAATATTGAATAGAAAAATCCCTGAAAACTGGTCTGTTAAAGAATTATCAGATATCGCAAATATAACCATGGGGCAATCTCCTGAAGGTTCTTCGTATAATAATGAAGGTAATGGAGCAATATTTTTCCAAGGTTCTACAGATTTCGGTTGGTTATTTCCATCTGTTCGTCAATTTACAACGGCTCCATCTAGGATGGCCAAAAAGGGCGATATCCTGTTAAGTGTACGTGCACCAGTCGGGGACATGAATATAGCGAATACTGATTGTTGTATTGGTCGAGGCTTAGCTGCACTGAATAGTAAAGATGGATTTGATGGGTTTCTTTTTTATGTGATGAAATACTTTAAACAGGTATTTGATAGAAGAAACTCAGAAGGAACAACTTTTGGCTCAATTACGAAAAATGACTTATATTCCCTAAAGTTAGCTTATCCTCCAAAAGAGCTTATAGAAAAATACGATAATATCGTTTCAAAATACAATGAGATGATCTTTATTAGAAGTATGGAAAACCAAAAGTTAGAAGAGTTACGAGATTGGCTCTTACCTATGCTGATGAATGGTCAGATTTCTATTCGAGATGCGGAAGAGCATATGGCTAAAAATTTTGAGCAAAACGAATAAAGTGTTAATGCGTCAAGTTGTGTCTCTTCACGCTATGAAATGGGATGAAAATTAAGCACAATAGACTTTGATTGCAGATGGAGATTTAGCATGAAACATCTATTACATATAGTTTTGACTGCTATTTCCATCGCCTTAGCAGGCTTAATCTTTCTGATTTCTCATGAAGAAACAGTTTGGTTGAAGTGGGAGTGGGTCAAGTATCTAATCTCACTTTTACTTAGCCATGAAAATCTTAGATTTAGTGAAAAATTTATAACTGAGTCAATTACATATGTTGTCTATGTAATTTATCTGATAGCTTTGCTGTTTCTTTCATTTTTTTCGATTAAATTTAGTTTAAAGTATTTAGATCAGGATGTTATAGAGAGAAAAAAAGTAAAAGAATTTGAGCAGGCAAATGACTTTTATCTTCCAATTTATTTAGGTTATGCATTTGTTGCCATTAGTTTACCTACATTGAAGTCATTCATACTTTTCTTTGTATTAATGCTAATCGTCCTAGCTAGGACTCGATTTTTTTACTTTAATCCAATCTTTTTAGTATTGGGATATAAATTTTATTTTATAAAACATATAGATGATTCAAAAGTTTTGGTAATTTCTAAGAAAGAAATAAAAACTATTGATGAGCTTTTTGAAGATAGTAATGGTGATATGCGAAGTTATATTGCTCTTACAAAAGTGAACGAGTATACATTTTTAATTTTAGACTAAGGGGTGGTAATGAATTTTCTGTATTCACGTAATAATGCGAAGTTTCATGTCGTTTTGTCTGGTCAAAACTGTCCTAATTTTTATGCTGGTTTATTACCGACTACTTTAAATACTATTTCTTACACACCAACAGCGATAGCCCGAAATGGTGATTGGTTTAAAGTGGACTTAAACACGTTGACTGATGTAACAAACCCTATTCTAGAATTAGAAAGAAAAGTAAATACCTCATTGCCGACCATCAGTGCTGTTCAGTATAAAGATATTAAGTATTTAATTTTTAAGCGTCAGAGCGATGATTTTTACTATATCCAAAAAGTTTTGCCTAGCGCAAAAATTTATAGAAAGACTTTAAGTTTTTCAAATCAGCCTGAAGTGTTGGATAATCCTATTGTCGTTTTGACCGATTCTCCAGATGCAATTTTTGATAAAAATACGGGGCATTTATATTTTAAAAGCTTAAGTGCCATGAATAGTATTTTTAAAGGATTAAACACCCTTTATAGAGCAGCGACAACCGCAGAAGTAACACAATTTTTTCAATTGGGCAGTTTATTAGCTGTTGATCCCTCATACACTGAAGACAAAGTGGGGATTCCAAATCGTAAGAATATCGCTAAAGCATTAGATACTTACAATTCATATAGCCCTCAAGTTCAAAATAGCTTACATAGCTATATTCAAACCTTGGGCTTACCTACAGATGCAAATGGTAAATACACGATTACAGACGAAGAGTCCTTGAAGAATTTTGTATATGCCATCCAAGAGCGTTTCTACACAACACAGGCTTCCACAGAAAAGCGTTTAGCTCAGGCTTATGTTCCAGTTTAGTATATTTGTTTTTTCATAGCTTGCGAATTAACACTAAATTTCAGTGTAATAAAAAAGTGTAAATTTTTAAGCAATTTCTCATTGAATTTTTACAAAATACATTACATAATGATATAAGTTAATGAAATATATGTATTAATATTATTTTGGTGTGTATATCCATTTTAGACTATACAATAACTAAATATTGTATGAAGTGAAAAAGAACTTGATTTATATCAAGTTCTTTTTTTATGACTCGGAAAACTTTGTATTTAAAAAAGAACTTTATGGCATCAAAATGTTCAGCTAGTACGAGTCACATAGCATACTTTTCTTTTCTATAAAAAAGGACCTCTGATGAGATCCCTTTTTAAAAAGACGAAATGCTAATAAATTATGATAAAGATTGCTGAGGATGAACCATATTTTTGATCGATAGCACATCAGCCAAAATTTGATCAGACAATAGGTTTTCAGCTTTAATTAAAGCCAATACACTTTGACCAGTTTCATTCGCTTGTTTTGCAATACGAGTCGTTGTTTCATAACCCAAATATGGGTTGAGTGCAGTAATAATGCCGATTGAATTATCTACATTTGCCTGACAGTGTTCAGTATTGGCACGGATGTTTTCAATACATTTATGTTGGAACATTTGCATAGCTTTACTTAACAAATCGATCGATTCGAACAGTTTAAAAGCAATTAACGGCTCCATCGCATTGAGCTGTAACTGACCTGCTTCGGCCGCCAAAGTAATGGCCAAATCATTTGCAATCACTTGAAAACACACTAAATTCATTGCTTCTGGAATAACAGGGTTCACTTTGCCAGGCATAATTGAGCTGCCTGGTTGACGCGGTTCCAAATGGATTTCATTCAGACCAGTACGAGGGCCACTAGACAGCAAGCGCAGGTCATTGGCAATTTTTGAGAGTTTAGTCGCGGTACGTTTTAAGAAGCTCGATAATAAAACGAAATCCCCCATATCTGAGGTTGCTTCGATTAAATCAGGTGAACTGCTGATCTGCTTTTGCGTAATTTCAGACAATGCTGCGATGGCATATTCACGATACTTAACTTCGGTATTGATCCCTGTTCCAATTGCTGTTCCACCCAAATTTACAACACTTAAAGCAGACGGCATGATGTCATTAAGCTTGTTTAAATCATTTTGTAAGGTATTTGCAAATGCGCCAAATTCTTGACCTAAGGTCATTGGAACGGCATCTTGCAATTGGGTTCGGCCCATTTTTAAGATATGTGAAAACTCATCTGACTTGTTCTTAAAACTTTGAATTAAATTTTGAAACGGGCCGTTCAATTGCTCTATTGCAAAAATTAAACCTACTTTAATTGCCGTTGGATAAACATCATTGGTTGACTGAGACATATTAATATCATTATTTGGATGTAAATATTGATATTCGCCTTTTAAATGATCTAAATGTTCTAAGCCAATATTAGCCAGTACTTCATTGATATTCATATTGGTGGACGTTCCAGCACCACCTTGAATCATATCAATTGGAAATTGGTCATGATATTTATAATTAATAATTTGTTCACATGCATATTGAATGGCATTGTATTTATTTTCTTCAAGTTTATTGAGTTTAAAATTGGCTTCTGCGCATGCAGCTTTAACCATTGCAAGGGCATTAATAAAAACAGGGAATTGATTGAGTTTATTTGGGCTTAAATTAAAGTTCTCTAAAGCTCTTAAAGTTTGTACGCCATAATAGCAATGAGCAGGAATTTCTTTATATCCTAATAAATCCTTTTCAACGCGTGTGTTAATCTTAATGTTCATTTAAATAGACTCTAATCTCGAATAAATCAATATTAAAGTGCGAACGGTTTTTTTTCTAATGTAAAAATATATTACTACATGCATTTTTTGCATAATAGATTATAATTGATCAAAGGATGAGTGAAGAATGAGTTATGACTTTAGAAATTCGATGGATTGAAGATTTACTTGCGTTAGAGCAAGAAAAATCGATATCTCAAGCAGCAGCTCTACGACATGTCACGCAGTCTGCCTTTACGCGCAGAATTCAGAATATTGAAAACTCATTGGGTTTCCAAATTTTGAAAAGATATAGTAAAAATATTGATTTCACAGAAGCAGGGCAAGTTTTACTGGCTTCGGCAAAAAACATACAAAATCAACTAACTACAACAATAAAGTATTTAGAAAAGAATGTGAAACATGATGAGTTAACCGTCAAGTTTGCAGTGTCACACTCGCTCATTACCCAGTTTTTCCCCCGCTTTATTCAGGAGTTAGCGATGGATATGACGGACTTAAAATTGGAAATTATTGCCTCAAATTTCAAACAGGGGATGCGCTTATTAAAAGATGGCTCGTGTGATTTTTTAATCAGTTATTGTGATCAAAAAACATTAGAACAATTCGATCGTTCTTTGTTCGAATTTTATAAAATTGTTGAAATGGAAATCCTCCCTGTGACAGCCTTAGATCATGACGGGACTGCCAAATATTCACTCGATCAGTCTTTTCCTTTGTTGTCTTATAGTAAACAAGCATATTTAAGAAACTGTGTGGATGAAGCGATTGAAAATAAGTTGGATTATAGAACTTTATATGAGACGGATAATGCAGGTGATTTAAAAGAGTTGGTATTGCAAGGTTTAGGTGTGGCATGGCTGCCGAAATTATTGGTTGAAAGAGAGATTCAAGAAAATAAATTAAAAGTACTGGACGGTAAGCAGTACTATTTATTCCAAGATGTCTATCTGGTTAAGCGTGAAATGTCATTTTCAAATCGAATTGATTATATTTGGAATATTTTAATTCAGAAAAATAAATAATTGGATTTTATGGATTATTTTATTTAATCATTGTGAGATATATTTTAATAATAAATAAGGTGATTTTATGAATAGTAAA
Source organism: Acinetobacter sp. PC34 (assembly GCF_051789135.1). Classification (NCBI taxonomy): domain Bacteria; kingdom Pseudomonadati; phylum Pseudomonadota; class Gammaproteobacteria; order Moraxellales; family Moraxellaceae; genus Acinetobacter; species Acinetobacter sp. PC34. Next base: position 254,987 of record NZ_CP196664.1, read on the forward strand.
TAAAGGACTTTACTTACTATTTAAAAATCACCTTTTATTTTCTCTATAAATAATTCTAACTGTTATCGGCCAATTGGTTTGCAGGAGGAAGGTTGTTCACCATGATGCCTTCTTGCTCCGTAAACTCATCTTTATTGCCCTCAGTGCGTGCAATCACGGCCGTTGCAATACTATTTCCAATCACATTGGTTGCCGTACGGCCCATATCTAAAAACTGATCAATCGCTAAAATTAATAGAATACCGGCTTCAGGAAGTTGGAACATAGCCAGAGTGGAGGCAATCACCACAATAGATGCTCGTGAAACACCTGCAATCCCTTTACTCGTAATCATGAGGGTAAAGAGTATGAGTGCTTGCTGGGAAAAACTTAAATCAATGTTGTAGGCTTGTGCAATAAATAACACAGCAAATGCCATATACATCATCGAGCCGTCGAGGTTGAAAGAATAACCTAAAGGGAGCACGAAACTGGTAATGCGTTTAGGCACACCGAATTTCTCCAAAGCTTCCATGGTTTTTGGATAAGCCGATTCGCTACTTGCGGTCGCAAATGCCAACATGGAGGGTTCACGCACGATTCGCATCAATTTAAAAATATCTTTTTTCAAGAAGATATAGCCGAAAGCAATCAGGAGAGTCCAAAGCAGCAGTAATCCTACATAGAACTGTCCAATGAAAATACTATAATCGATAATCAGCTTAGGGCCTTGGATGGTAATCGCGGAGGCAATGGCTGCAAAAACGGCGATAGGGGCAAATGCCATGACATAATCTGTAATTCGGAACATGACCTTGCAGAGTTCATCAATAATTTTACCAATGACGGTCACTTCACTTTGATGTTGCACATAGGCAAGTGCAGAACCAAAGAAAATTGAGAAAACCAAAATCTGTAATATCTCATTATTGGCCATGGCTTCAGCAAAACTACGCGGGAAAATATGCGTAATGAAGCTTTCTAAGCTCAGACTTGTCGCACTGACACCGATATCAACTGCTGTTTGAGGAACGGTGAGATTCATTCCAGCGCCGGGCTGGAATAAATTGGCTAAGCCCATGCCCAGTAAAAGTGAAATAAATGATGCACCAATGAACCAACTCATGGCTTTTAAGGTAATTGATCCCAGAGATGAGGATTTTCCCATCGAGAGCAGACCAGAAACGATTGTTGCAAACACTAAGGGTGCAATAATCATTTTAATTAATCTTAAGAATACATTGGTCACAATTTTAAAATAGGCTGCAAGTTCTGTGGTTTGTGCAGTTGTTAAAGTGCTATGAAAAGCCCAACCAATCAGTATTCCTGAGATCATGGCAATCAGAATATATTTCAGTAGTTTCTTCTGCTTCATACTTATCGTTCCTTCTTTAATCTTCTTTTCATCAACTTTTGGCCTGATGTAGCAAGGCATTGATGACATTCCATGTTGATCAATTTATAGAGGCATTGCTTTAGGTATTGAGTGCTAAATCATCGATTGGGGATTTAACTGTGGCAAGTGTTACTTTTTTTAAAAAAACGACAATGCAATTTTTAATTCAGTTATGCAAAAAATGCATTAGATGATTCTTTAGTTTTATTTGATATAGGTGAGCTGTTTTTAATATAACGACCGAATGTTTGTTTTTTTAATTCTGATTGGTGATAGGAAAGATATTAAATTTCTTGATTCTGTGAGGAAGAGCCAAGGTCAGAAAGAGGAGCCAAAGTTAATAAATACAAGAACTCAAAACCAAGCTTGCACTCTTAATTTTCCCACAGACAAAACCATTGAATTGCCTGTTTTATCTAATATTTTAATAATCATCCCATGACTTTAAGTTGCTGATTTAAAAAGATAATTAAAATAAAGATGTAGCGTGTTGATGACGTTGATTGAGCAATATCATGACTTTTCACAACTCACGCACAAGGGCTTAATGTTTTCATTCTTTCCTTTCGTACATCCACAAAAATTATCCACGCATAATTCATTGTTAAAGTGACAGAATTTCTAAACATGAATTTAGTTCACTTTGGTGTGAGATTAAATCATTTTTATTCATGTGATCATTCAGGTATAAATTAAACCACGCTCTTAACGATAGATCATATTCATCGTTGCTTCTTAGCCTGATGCTCAGAAAAATCTGAGAAGGTTGGAAAGACGATTTGCTAGAAAGATCCAAAAAGAAAATTGGACCCTCTAGAAAGAGCATGAAAGAAATTCAGTTTTATCGCAGAAATATAGGGTAACAGATCGCCATGAGTACAGAGTTTGCATGTTCAATTAAACGCATTCGTTTTGATGAAAACTATCAACCAGCAGATAACACACGTCTAACGACGAACTTTGCTAACTTGGCGCGTGGTGAAAGCCGTGAGCAGAACCTACGTAATACACTTCGTATGATTAACAATCGTTTCAATGCCTTAGCACAAACAGATAACCCGAATGGTGATCGTTATTCGCTTGAAATCGATATTATTTCTGCAAATTTAGACATTGAGGGAAATGGTCAAACTTTCCCAATCATTGAAATGCTGAAAAGCACGATTAATGATCATTATACCCATCAACGTATTGAAGGCATGATTGGCAATAGCTTCTCGTCTTATGTACGTGACTACGATTTTAGCGTGGTGCTGAAAGAACATAATAAAGAGAATTCGACGTCGTATGCGCCTGAAGGTTTTGGTGATCTACATGGCAAACTGTATCAATACTTGGTGAACTCAGAGACTTTTAAAGCAGAGTTTAATCAACAGCCTGTGATTTGTTTGAGTGTTTCAACAGCGAAGAAGTATCACCGTACTACCAATGAGCATCCTGTGTTAGGCGTTGAGTATAAACAAGATGAATATTCACGTACCGATGAGTATTTCCATAAAATGGGCTTACAGGTTCGCTTCTTTATGCCGAAAGGGAGCGCTGCACCTTTAGCATTCTATTTTGCGGGTGATTTACTGCGTGATTACACCGATCTTGAATTGATCAGTGTGATTAGCACCATGGAAACTTTCCAAAAGATTTATCGCCCTGAAATTTATAATGCAAATTCATCAGCAGCTCAAGTCTATCAAGCCAGCCTAGAGTACCCAGATTACTCATTAACGCGAATCGTCTATGACCGCGTTGAACGTGGTCAGCTCGCGGTCAAGCAAGGTAAATGGACAGAAGAAAACTTTATCAAGCCGTATCAAGACATCCTTGAAAAATGGGCTGCGAATTACACCGTAAACAGCAACGCTGCTTAATTTACCTGAAACAGAATATTGAAATAGAGATTTAAAATGGCCATTTTATTACCAACATCAACTGCGGGCAGTTTACCGAAACCTTCTTGGCTTGCTGAGCCTGAGAAACTTTGGTCACCTTGGAAACTCGAAGGTGAGGCATTACTCGAAGCGAAACAAGATGCTTTACGTTTGTCATTGCAAGAACAACTCCATGCAGGCATTGATATCGTTAGTGATGGCGAACAAACCCGCCAACATTTTGTGACGACGTTTATTGAACATCTGGATGGCGTTGATTTTGAGAAACGCGAAACGGTGCGTATCCGTAATCGTTATGATGCGAGTGTGCCGTCTGTAGTCGGTGCAGTAAGCCGTCAAAAGCCTGTTTTTATTGAAGATGCTAAGTTTTTACGTAGCCAAACAAATCAGCCGATCAAGTGGGCATTACCTGGCCCGATGACCATGATTGATACGCTGTATGATGGTCACTATAAAAGCCGTGAAAAACTGGCTTGGGAATTTGCCAAGATCCTGAATCAAGAAGCACGTGAGTTAGAAGCTGCGGGCGTGGATATCATTCAGTTCGATGAACCTGCATTTAATGTGTTCTTTGATGAAGTGAATGACTGGGGTGTTGCAACGCTTGAACGAGCACTTGAAGGTCTGAAATGTGAAACTGCGGTTCATATTTGCTATGGCTACGGCATTAAAGCCAATACCGATTGGAAAAAGACCTTGGGTTCAGAGTGGCGTCAATACGAAGAAGCATTCCCTAAACTGCAACAATCTAAAGTTGATATCATCTCACTCGAATGTCAAAACTCGCGTGTACCAATGGATCTGATTGAACTGATTCGCGGTAAAAAAGTCATGGTCGGTGCGATTGATGTTGCAACCAACACCGTTGAAACACCAGAAGAAGTTGCGAATACACTACGTAAGGCGCTTCAGTTTGTCGATGCAGATAAACTCTATCCTTCGACCAACTGTGGCATGGCACCTTTAGCACGTGAAGTGGCACGTGGTAAGCTGAATGCGTTAAGCGCAGGTGCAGAAATTATTCGTAAAGAACTTTCGGCTTCATACGCAGCAAGCGCGTGATGTGAGAGGGCTATCTATTTGATCAGAAATGGGTAGCTCGTATTCCATTTAAAAGCATGTGTCCGTTCTACTGAGGAATAAAATGATGATTGAAGCAACAGACTTTAGAGATGCAATGTCTTTGTTAACCAGTGCCGTGAGTGTCGTAACTACGGCAGGCATGGCTGATCGTCATGGATTCACAGCATCTGCCGTATGCAGTGTGACGGATACACCACCGACATTATTGGTCTGTATGAATAAAGCATCGCGTTCACATGCACATTTTGTCGACAATAAAATTTTATCGGTGAATGTGTTAGGTGCACAACATCAGCATATTTCGAATGTCTTTGCATCTAAAATGACGTCTGAAGAGCGTTTCAAACATGGTGTGTGGACAGAGCTAGAAACGGGCGCACCTGTTTTAAAGGATGCTTTGGTCAATTTTGATTGTGAAATTGAGGATATTCAAGAAGTGGGAACACATACGGTTTTTATGTGCCGTATTGTTGCGATTCAACAAAGCCAACATGAGCAAAGTTTGGTTTATTTTAATCGTGCTTATCATCAGGTGGGGCTGACCGAAACGGCTTAATTTCACTTTTTATTGAACATCAAAGCTTTGAAAGGCCCTTCCAAATCATAGATTTTCCACTGCTTGACTCTAGATTTGACTGTATTAGCTCGATTTGAAAAATGGAAAGGTTTTCATTTAGACCACAAGATGGTGAAAATCGGGCAACAGTGTCGGGAAATAATGAATCTAAAAATCCGATAAAAATAATAAAAACTTACTGTTTTACCAATTTTTGGTTTGTGCGTATTCTTGCTTCATCACTTAAGCACTCTCACAAATCTTTTGAGGACGAATACATGAGTTTAATCAATACTGAAGTTAAGGCGTTTAATGCAACAGCTTACCAAAATGGTGAATTCATTGAGTTGTCTGAGCAAAACTTGAAAGGCACATGGTCTGTCGTATTTTTCTATCCTGCTGATTTCACCTTTGTGTGTCCAACAGAATTGGGCGACTTAGCCGATCACTATGCTGAGTTTAAAAAACTCGGTGTGGAAATTTACGGCGTATCGACCGATACCCACTTTACCCATAAAGCATGGCACGACACTTCAGATGTGATTGGTAAAATTCAGTATCCCTTGATTGGCGATCCAACTTGGACTTTGTCTAAAAACTTTGATGTGCTGATTGAAACAGAAGGTCTAGCAGACCGTGGTACTTTTGTGATTGATCCTGAAGGTAAAATCCAAATTATTGAAATTAATGCCGGCGGTATTGGTCGCGATGCGTCTGAACTATTACGCAAAGTGAAAGCAGCACAATATGTGCATGCGCACCCAGGCGAAGTATGTCCTGCAAAATGGAAAGAAGGTGAAGCAACGCTTGCGCCGTCAATCGACTTGGTTGGTAAAATCTAAGTCAACCTCGATGGTTGCATTGTGCTAAGTCATGAGCATGATACCTGTAAAAAATCAGCCCAAGTGGCTGATTTTTTTATGTGAGTTCTTTTCGGTTCTAGAGATGGTAACCCTTGCTGGTGCTGGCAAAGTCTCTTAAACCTTGGATCAAATACTCAATCAGTTTCTCCATGACCAAACGTTGTCCTTTACGTGAAGCATAGACCAACTGTACGCTTCCAATATTGGAACACCAGTCGGGCAAAATTGAACTAGGCGACCTGAAGCAATATCTGCCTCTACCGTTAAGTAAGGCAGGTTGGCAATGCCGAGTCCATCCACAGTCAAAATAATAATAGTCGTCAAATGAATGCATGATGGATTCAAGCCTGTATTGATTTGTGACAGAAAGCAGTCTGCGATGGATGATCTGATACTGTTTGATTTCTAACGATTGCACACGACAAAAAGCGATCCTACGATCGCTTTTACTGAGGTCTGATTATTTTTGAGCAGTATTTTTGCTATAGCTTTGAATCGGGTTTTTATAGTCTGGAATATGCGCTGCAAAGAGTGAACCGAGGCCTTCAATATCATTAAGCCAGTCGCGGTGTAATTCACATGCGGCACCAAACCATGACATCAACTGCGCATCTGCCTGATATATACGATCCCATACTGCATCACGTGTGATGGGATTAATTGTCCTATTTTTGTGATTCTGTGTACTAGTGCAGCGCTATAAGAGGGCTGAGGAAAAGGGTAGTATAGATTGCATATTCATCCTATCGAGATAGGCGCTCCAAGATGAAAAAAGTAATTGGTGTTTATCGTAATCAAGACATGCATTGGGTGGGTGATGGTTTTCCTGTCAAAAACCTCTTTTCATATGACCGCTTAGGACAAGCAATTAGTCCGTTTCTACTTTTGGACTATGCGGCACCTTACAAATTTGATCCAACCACATCGCAACGTGGTGTGGGTTCACACCCGCATCGTGGCTTTGAAACAGTCACCATCGCCTATAGTGGTGAAGTGACGCACAAAGACTCTAGCGGCGGCGGTGGTACCATCAATACTGGCGATGTACAGTGGATGACTGCGGGTTCAGGTGTGGTACATGAAGAGTTTCATTCCCCAGCCTTTGCTGAGCATGGTGGTCTGTTTGAAATGGTACAACTTTGGGTGAATTTGCCAGCCAAAGATAAAATGACCACACCGCGTTATCAAGCCTTGACCGTGGCGGATATCCCGCGCATCGAAATGGATGATAATGCTGGACACATACGCGTGATTGCGGGGGAGTTTGGTGGTCATCATGGCCCTGCTCAAACGTATAGTCCCGTCAATGTTTGGGATGGTGAATTAAAAGCAGAGTACGAAACTTTTATCCATGTGCCTATCACGCATAACACGATTGTGGTGGTGCTCAGTGGTGAAGTGTTGATTAATGGCACGCAAAAAGTGGTGGATAGTTCCATTGTGATGTTTGCTCAAGATGGCGAATCTGCAATTCAACTACAAGCGCTGCAAGACACTAAGTTCTTGGTGTTGACTGGTGAACCACTAAATGAGCCAATTCAAGGTTATGGTCCATTTGTGATGAATAGCAAAGCGGAAATTGTGCAAGCTTTTGACGATTTTAATCGTGGCAAGTTTGGTGAAATCCCCGTTGCTGTGGTGGACTAAAATCTTGTCGCTAAAAAGAAGAAATCCCTACTCGGTCAAGGGTAGGGATTTTTTAGGCGCTGTAGTCTTCTTGTTTTGCATAGTTGGTCATGAATTATTATGTGATGTAATTATCTTTTTTATGCGAGGCGCATATTAGCGCTTTTTCGCTAGTTTGTAAAACAGATGTTATAAAAATAGTTAATTTATATACTTTGTTTTTAAAGGGTTTATCTTTTTATTTAAAATAAAATGCATAAAAAACCTGTGTTTATTTAAGTGGCTTTTTAGTGTAATGAAATGTAATTTAAGCAAATATCGTCCTACCAGTGCGGCACATGAAAAAATGTGATTCTGGTATTTTTTAATAGCCCTATTTTTTCGACATTGGGTCATAATTTCAGTCAATATAAGTCAGACTGACGGATCATAATTTTGGATATTGCAGTTATTGGTAGCGGCATGGCCGGTCTTGCTACCGCAAGAATTCTAAAGGATGCTGGGCATAATATTACTATTTTCGAAGCACTGACTGGGCGAGGGATGGATAGCCACAGTACAGAGTTTGAAGGTGGTCTGATTGATGCTCCGTTACGTGTCATGAACCCACACTTATGGAAAAACACCTTAAGTCTTGCGACTTATTTAGGCATCAAAACGTATCCAGTACGCACCTACATGGCATGTAGTTGGTTGTTTGAAGACCGTACAGAAACATGGTTAACCACTACCCGTAGCCGCATTGGCAATTTCCCAATTATCAATAACCGTAAAGGCCTACAGCAGTATGGATGGCGTTTGGTTAAAGGTATGTTGCAGCTTAAAACCGCGATTGCTAAATTCTTCAAATCTAAAGATCAAGACATTACTTTGGCTGAATTTATCAACCAGCATGACATTGAAGAAGTATTTTGGCATGGCGCAGTCATGCCTGTGCTCTACACCATCTGTACCTGTAATCCAAAAACCATTGGCGAATGGCCAGCGAAACCGCTGTTGATCTTTTTACGTCAGTTGACGGATGGCGATGCTTTATTGCGTATACAAGGGGGAACACCTGCCTTGGTCGATAAATTGATTGAAAACATCAATATCCAAAGCGGATCGGCTATTAGCAAAGTCACTGAACAAGGTGACAAGGTTTTGGTTGAAAATAATAAGGGCGAACAGCAACTGTTTGACCGTGTGGTGGTGGCAACGCCAACCACAAAAATTGAAGAGTTTTTAGATCCTGTTCAGTTTGCAGATGATATTGCGCTGTTAAAGCAGTTTCGTTTTGAGCAAGGTCAGCTGGTGATCCATACTGATCCTTCCGTGATGCCGCCTAAGCGTAAAGACTGGTCGGTGCTGAGCTATATGATGGACCGTAAGTTTATCCGTCAACAGTTCACGGTTTGGCTCAATTCAGTCGAACCGAGTCTGGTTGGTAAAAATGCCGTGTTTCAAACGTGGCAGCCTGTGACCGAGATTGACCCGAAAAAAGTAATTTCAACTGTAACTTTGACCCGTGCGGTGGTGGACTCGCAAACGGTGGCTTTGAATAAAGAGTTACAACAACGCCATAAGAGTGCTAACCGAAAAGTCTTCTTCTGTGGTTCATGGTCGTGCGATGGTCTGCCTATCTTAGAGTCTGCCGTCACTTCAGCAATGCATATTGCAGAAATTTTCGGTGCGCCATTGCCGTTTGTTGGATTAAAACCTAAAGTTGAGGTTGCCCCACAACTCGGCTACTAAAGCATGAAATGGCTCCAAACCTTACAGCGACATCTGCCCAAACATAAATATGCAATTGATGCAAAACAATTGGGAGATCACGCAGTATTGGCTTGGAGCAATCTTGGTTATTGGGAAAATAACCAATCCTCCTACCCTGAAGCTTGCCAAACCCTGGCAACGCATCTTGCTGATCGATTACAGCTAAAGTCAAATGACCGGGTTCTAGACTTGGGCTGTGGACAGGGTGCGAGTCTATTGCTGTGGCAGCAGCATTACCATGTTCAGCAACTTTGTGCGGTTGAGTTACAAGCCGAATGTGTTCAGCGCATACAACACACTTTAAATTCAAAGATACACATCACTCAAACGTCATTTTTAAATTTAAATTCAAAGCTATTTTCAGCGCCTTTTAATGTGGTGTTGTGCCTCGATGCCGCTTATCACAGTGATTTAAATTCATTTCTGAGATCAACCCATTCTGTTTTAAATTCAAAAGGGCGTATCGGTTTTCACTATCTGATGTTGAGTGATGCATTTTTGAATTTAAATCGTTTTGAGAAACTTCAACTGAAAATGCTGTTAAAAGCAGCCGATGTTCATTTGGAACATCTTCAGTTAGAAGCGAATTTGAAGCATTCGATAGAATCACAAGGCTATCAGCAGGTTGCTATTGAAGATTTATCCGATGCAGTTTTGGCGGGTTTTTCTCGTTATTATCATGTGCATTTAGTCCAACAGGCCGCTCAAAATTTGGATTACTTCAAAATTAAAATGACGGCTAAGCTCTGTCAAAAATTATTTGAACAGGGCATCGTGCGCTATGTTCAAATTACAGCAGTTAAAGACATTTAAAATGAAATAAAAAACCAAAGGGCCAGAAACAACAAAGCCTCACTAAAAAGCGAGGCTAAGTATAAAATGGTGCCGGCACACGGATTCGAACTGTGGACCTACTGATTACAAGTCAGTTGCTCTACCAACTGAGCTATGCCGGCAACGTGGTGAGAATAATAGCGGATTTTCTTGAAAACGCAAGCCAAAAAGTGAGCGATTGAAGTGCACATGATTTTTTGTTCAAACTTCACCCACCAAAGGGTGGGTGAGAGCTAAGAATAAAATTTGGGGGCTGTGATGAAACTGTTTTTAAATAGGGTTAAGTGAAAACATGGAACTTATTTGCTCCTTAAAATTTGATCGAGGTCTTGGGCACATTCTTCCAACGTAAAAGCCATGTCGAGTTGCATTTGAGGTTTGAGTTCATTGGCCAGCGTTCTCCATTGTTCAATCAGACGAATTGCTTTTTGAATTTTATGTTTGTTGACATCCTTTGCAAGGGTTGGGGTATAACCGCCTCGTTTAGCGTTTTTAATTTGTTTGACATAATTGGTGCTGTTATTCATTCTGACTCCCGAATAGCAGTTTTATTGGTCAATTTAGTGTTTCGCTAGTTATATACCGCAAATGAATTGTGCTTCATAAACATTGCATCTAGATGATCATTGATGATTTATTTTAACCTCCCTTAGAAATTATTTAGCTCAAGTTTGAATCAGGTTCAAGCGTTTATTTTTGAATAAATATTTCACTTTGTGGTGCAAATTATCCTGTTTTGTGAAGAGTCGTTTTTATGAAGCAGACTTTGTGCCAAGTCTAAATAAGAATGTTCAGCATAAAAAAAGACCTTAATCTTTCGATTAAGGTCTTTAAAATTTTGGCGGTGAAAGAGGGATTCGAACCCTCGAAACGCTATAAACGTTTACACACTTTCCAGGCGTGCTCCTTCAGCCACTCGGACACTTCACCATGGCCGAGGATAATATCGAAAAACATAGCCATCGACAAGGTGAAACAATTGAATTCGAGCAAAAGTTTTAGCTCAATGATATGATTCGCAAAAATAGTGTCGATAATTGAAGACAAGCTTATGCAAAGTACTGCAAAAAAAGCCGCCTTGCCTGCGATGACCTTGGCAGCATTAGGGGTCGTGTTTGGGGATATTGGAACCAGTCCACTCTATGCATTGAAAGAATCCTTCCACGCTGCACATGGCTTGGGCATCACCCCTGCAAACGTATTGGGTATTTTGTCCATTATCTTCTGGACCATGACCATGGTCATTACCATTAAATATTCTGCAATTGTAATGCGTGCAGATAACAATGGTGAAGGCGGGATTATGGCTTTGCTTGCACTCAATTTGCGCAATACCAATTTTAGCCATCGGAAAAAATTACTGTTAATTTCGATTGGCTTTATTGGGGCTTCACTATTTTTTGGGGATGGGATCATCACCCCAGCCATTTCAGTCTTATCTGCCGTAGAAGGCTTATCCATAGCAACCGATGCACTTGACCCTTATATTGTGCCGATTGCAATTAGCATCGTCACTGCTGTATTTGTCATGCAAAAGTATGGGACAGCCTTTGTTGGTAAGTTCTTTGGCCCACTGACTTTATTGTGGTTCTTCTCTCTGGGTATTCTTGGGATCTCGAGCATTATTCAAACGCCTTTGGTTTTGGGCATGCTGAGCCCACATTGGGCATTTCAGTTTATCGTGACCAACCCGTTAATGGCCTTTTTCATTATGGGTGCGGTAGTGTTGACCGTCACAGGTGGCGAAGCCCTGTACGCAGATATGGGACATTTTGGTCCTGTGCCGATTCGTTTGGCTTGGTTTATTGTGGTTTTGCCGTGTTTACTGCTTAATTATGCAGGACAAGGTGCATTGCTCTTGCGTGATCCGACTGCGATTGAAAATCCATTTTACCTGTTGGTGCCAGAGTGGGGCTTGTACCCAATGATCTTCTTGGCCACTATGGCCGCAGTTATTGCTTCACAGGCCGTAATTTCAGGGGTCTTCTCTTTAGCGCGTCAGGCCATTCAATTGGGCTATTTACCACGTTTAAATGTGAAACATACTTCAGACTCGGAACAGGGGCAGATTTATGTACCTTTACTGAACTGGATATTGTTGGCATCAATTATTGTCTTAATTTTAATCTTCCAAACCAGCTCACAGCTTTCGCATGCCTATGGTCTAGCGGTCACCATGACCATGCTATGTGACACCTTATTGATTGCGGTATTTATTCGTTATACATGGAAATGGAGCATGCCAAAATTGGTGCTGCTGATTATTCCATTCCTTGTTTTAGATTTGGTCTTGGTGAGCGCGACCTCACTTAAAGTATTATCGGGCGGTTGGGTTCCATTGCTGATTGGCGGTATTGCATTCATGTTATTAATGACATGGAAACAAGGTCGCGAGTTAACTTTTGCCAAGCTTCAGCAAGATACATTGCCACTCGATTTATTTGTACAAAGTATTGGTGATCAAGCCAATTGGGTTGAAGGTGAGGCCGTCTTTTTAACAGGAACGCCGACTGTTGTGCCACATGCCATGTTACACAATATGAAGCACAATAAAGTACTGCATCAAAAGAACATTATTCTCACTGTTAAAATTCAAGATGTTCCTTATGTGGAAGAGTCTGATCGCTTCCATGTCGAAACCATGAATCAGCATTTTTATCGTCTTGAATTGTACTATGGCTTTAAAGATGAAATGAATATTCCACAAGCGCTTGAAGCGGTATATCAAGCGATTGAGCTGGAATATAACTTAATGCAGATCAGCTTCTTTGTATCGCGTGAACGGATTATCAGTACCGTGGGTGATGGTATGGCGCCGTGGCGTGAAAAGCTCTTTATCTCAATGCAAAGGAATACCAGTCCTGTGAGTGACTTCTATCAGATTCCACCTAACCGTGTGGTTGAGCTCGGTAGTCAGATCGAGATTTAAAACCTCAATAAAAAAACCAGCATATATGCTGGTTTTTTTTGGAGGATAAATCAGTTGAAGTCTTAGTTCATTGGGTCATTTACAGGTGCTTCAGGCATCGCTTGGACAGGCTGTTCTGCTGAAGCGTCAGGAAATGCCTGTGCAGGAGCATCTGGTGATGGCAGTGAATCAGGCTCAACCGCATTGACGGGTGCCTCTGCTGATGAATCTAATTGAGGTGCAGCAGCTGGGGCAGCATTCATATCTGTATTTGCGGTGGGTGCGACAGCATCATTTAACGCCGCTTCAGCTTGTTGTGCTGAGAGTTCTGCATTTGGTGCCAGCGGATGTTGCTCTGTTGGAGTCGCAGCGACTTGTTGTTGCGCTGTGGTATCAGGTGCGGCCTGTTGAACAGGAGCTTCACTCTGTGGTGCTGTTGGCATCACTGCTTGGTCATTGGGTGCACCTTGGCCTGCTGGGCTGATAGGTGCTGCATTTGGATCAAGCAATTTAATTAGCCCTGAGCTTACGAGTTCTTGAATAGAACCCGGTTGACCATTAACCGTAGTCGTGACTTTGGCTTGAGAGAGACTTTCTAAGGTGTCACCCGGTTGGATAGGTGGCTCGGCGAAGGCTGAAGCACTTATCACTGTGCCGATTAAACCAAGAGAAGCTAAAATCTTAGAATGCATAAGAACTCCGTAAATTGCATGTATTATTTCGTTCGATTCTTTTTTACCTTGGCATATTTTTTGAAGCGACAGCAATCAAAGATACGCAATCGCATCACGTTGCCGTAGAAAAACTCTACAAAAAAGACATTTTGTTACATGCAAAATCATCTAAATATGGCGATTTGTTTAATTGTTATGCGAATAGAACTCGAGCGATATACTTCGTATACGCTGATTGTTAAGCTCGTGAAAAACCGATGTTTATTGTAGTTGTGATGGCGAAGAAGAAAAGTAGTTCAGGTAAGTCAGTCTTTAACATGTTTAATCAAAATGGCCTGAAAGTGATTTTAGGATTGGTGGCAACGGGAAGTTTTGCGATTGCCTTTGGTCAAGAAAAAATTCAGCAATACGTGTCTTTAAGCCCAAGCTCAAATTCAGCCTGTTTAGAACAATTTTATCGAGAAATTCCGCCTTATTTACTCAAAGAAAGTTTAAGTAAACACAGCTATGCACTGTGCTTTAACGGTTTTAATGTGATGTATTCGGGCGTTTCGAAAACCCCCCTCTGGGTTGCAGAGGCCCTGAAGCCGCAGCGCCTGAGCCAAAAAATTCCACGTGAAGATAGTTTTCACGAAGAAAATAATGTTGCAACCGAACATCGAGCGACATTGTCGGACTACCGTGGTTCAGGCTATGACCGTGGACATATGGCACCGAATGCTGATATGCCCAACAAAGCCGCACAATTCGACAGTTTTTCTTTGGCCAATATGGTGCCACAGGCCCCTAAAAATAATCAGCAAGTGTGGCGTGAATTGGAAGAAGCCACACGGGCGCTTGTGACCAAGCAAAAGCTGGATGTTTTTGTGGTAACTGGGCCGGTATTTCAGGGCAAAAAGCTCAAGACCATTGGTCAGGGAGTGATTGTTCCGAGTGCGGTTTATAAAGCGGTCTATATGCCAAAAACAGGTGCAATCGGCGCTTATTACGCACCGAATGATAATTCACAGCAGGTAAGAATTGTCAGTGTCTGCTATTTGGAAGAGCAGTTGGGTGTGAATTTATTTCCGCAACTGACAGAAGAGCAAAAACGTAATACTTATAAACTACCGTTGACAGCAACGGCGGTAAAAGCCAATAGTGCAATTCAGTATTCACATTGGGATGCGGAAAGTCAGTGTGCAGAAGAGGTTGCATCCGAGCAGCTCAAAGCCTTACAAAAAAACTTTAAATCGGGCTCTACTCAGTCGAGTAGTGGTAGCACCGTAACAAAGGGCACGGTTATTGATGCGGCGGACCAAGATGCGATTGTGAAACAATTAGTCGACGCCTTATTGCAATATATTTTGCAGCTGTTACGTTAAAGTTCTAGGCAGTTGGATGTATAGACATTCGACTGCAGTGCCCAATGCCTGAAAAACAAACAAGAGTAAAAATAAAATGTTTAAACCTTTTGTACAAGGTAACGAGTCCCATGCCATCCATGATTTGACCCTTGAAAATGACACGGACTGCGTCAGTATTTATGGCAATTTACAACTCACCAAAGACCAAGCTGGTTTAGCTGCGGCCAAAGCATTGCAGGCATATCTGAATGCCATTGTGCAACAGCTTGAAAGTGAAGCTCAGCTTCCTGAGAAAATTGAACATCCGCAGTCGGGTGAAATTGACAATCCATTTTTATAACATAAGCCTATCTATGTTCCATGTGGAACAATAACAAAGTCCACAGATTGTGGGTTTTTCTTTTAAGGGATAGAGAAAAAATTAATCCTCTTTTCCTAAAATTTTATAAATAATAGCGCCGATAATGGCACCGACAATCGGAGCAACCCAGAACAACCAGAGTTGGCTTAAAGCGGCTGTTTCAGCAAATATTGCAACACCTGTACTTCGTGCAGGGTTAACCGAGGTGTTGGTCACAGGAATACTGATCAGGTGAATCAAGGTCAAAGCTAAACCAATGGCAATCGGCGCGAAACCAGCAGGCGCACGCTTATCTGTGGCGTCCATAATCACGATTAAGAACATTGCGGTCAGTACAATTTCAATCATTAAAGCGGAGATTAAGGAGTATTTTCCTGGTGACAGTTCGGCATAACCATTGGTCGCAAAGCCTCCTGTACCGGCGAAACCAGCTTGTCCTTGGACAATCAGGTATAACACCCAAGCGGCTAAAACTGCTCCGACCACTTGGGAGACCACATAGGGGATCAGATCTTTGGTATCAAAACGTCCACCGACCCATAAGCCGACACTGACTGCAGGGTTAAAGTGACCGCCAGAGATATGTCCAAGTGCAAAGGCACCCGTTAAAACGGTTAAACCAAAGGCAAGTGCAACGCCAAGAAAGCCGATGCGCAACTCGGGAAAAGTTGCTGCAAAAATGGCACTGCCACAGCCTCCGAAGACCAACCAAAACGTTCCGATGAATTCAGCAAGATATTTATTCATAATGCGCTTTTTCTAGTTATTGATGTTTTATTCGCATAGAACTTTATATCTAACGAGAAAATACTCGTTTTTCAATCAATTTAACAAAAAAAGCATGACATCCTGATGACGTGGATTAAACAGGTCAGATTTTAGTGAAAATGCTGAATACGCCACTGCTGAGGTGTGACTTGTGTCCAGTGTTTAAAGGCACGTTGAAAAGCACTTTGTTCAGAGTAACTCAGCAACAGTGCAATTTCCTGTAAGCTGAGGTGTGGATCTTTTAAGTATTGCTCCGCCAAAATACGTCGAACTTCTTGCATCCGCTGTTGGTAGGTCGTGCCTTGTTGTTGTAAGTAACGTTGCAGCTGTCGGACTGAAAAGTTCAGCTGCCGAGCAATATGTTCAATTTGATATTGGTTTTTTTGTAGCCCGGTTAAAATCGCATGCTGTAAGCGCTGGTCGATGTGAGTAGAGTTAGGGAGTTTTTCCAGTAAGGCTTCGGCCTGCTGTAAGAGCAGTTTTTGCAGGGTTTGATCACCTTGCTGAAAGGGCAGGGATAATTCGCTGAGGGGAATCATCATCATCGGTCGGCTTTGAGAGAAGCGAACTTTACAATTAAAGTACTGCTCATACAGTGCCGTATTTTTCGGGGCAGGGTGAGTAAAATGAACCTCGCTGAGCTGGATGTCATCATGGGCGACAAAGTGCTTCATAAACTGAATGATCAGCGCCATCGCCACTTCATTGCTGAGTTGTGTGGTCAGTTCAATCGGCATCTCCACCCAACCAAAGCACAGATTTTCACCTTCAACTGCCATATACAGTGAACTGCCATCATAAATGAGACGGTGAAAGTCATGATAACGGGTGAGCGCTTCGCCTAAATTTTCGCAGGACAGCGCAATATAGCCCAAAATGCCTAAATGCTTGGGCTGTACATACTTTGCAATCTCAAGTCCGAGCGCAGGGATGTGCAGATGGCTGTCAAGATCATTCAGTAACTCTAACCACAGGGCATAATCAAAACGTTCTAAGTTCTGTGCTTTTTCAAGCTGTTCAGAAATTGGGTAGCCCACGGCTTGGCAATAGGCATAGAGTAAATGTCCCAGTCCACCGTAGACAGAACCTGTGTAATCTTTGAAATGTTGCATTGATTAGCTCTATTGTTCTTGTCGTAATTTGTCAATGAATTTGAATGCTAGGGTCAATATTTAGCATAGTTTCCACATTATATTCAATCTGAATATAGGAGGAATTTGCCATGTGGAAAGGTTTTGTCGCAGGACTGGTGGTTGCCAATGCGTTTGAGTGGGTTGCACATAAATATATTTTGCATGGAACACACCGTGCTGGAAAGCCACGCTATAGCCCCGTGCCTGACAGCATGAAATCGCATTGGGAGCATCACCGAGAAGTGCGGAAAACCACATTTCACGATCATGGTTATGTTGAAGGTTGGAGCAACTGGCGTACCAAAAATGAAATCGTGTCACTTGCTGTCGTGGCGGGGGTATTTGGGACATTATTTTATCCTGTCTCCAAAGGCATGACGTTGTCTGTGTTGTACAGTGCAGGAAATTATTACTATATCCACCGCCGTGCACACTTAGAGCCAGACTGGGCAATGCGTAAGATTCCTTGGCATTATGACCATCATATGAACTCCAATCAGGATGCCA
Organism: Acinetobacter sp. PC34; assembly: GCF_051789135.1. Taxonomy (NCBI): domain Bacteria; kingdom Pseudomonadati; phylum Pseudomonadota; class Gammaproteobacteria; order Moraxellales; family Moraxellaceae; genus Acinetobacter; species Acinetobacter sp. PC34. Next base: position 272,662 of record NZ_CP196664.1, read on the forward strand.
ACTGGTGTGTGACTAAGCCGTGGTTTGATTATATTTTAGGAACGCGGGTCATTTCCTCGCTGGATTTGCAAGAGCAAAATCCGCTGGGTATTGCTTTACCCCAAGTGGTGTCGAATAAGCTCACCCAGTGGGTCAATCAGGTCTTCCCTGCAAAATGGATTAAGGCACCTGAAGTGATTACGCTGAACTCAGCGCAGACGACGGAAACGGTTGCAGGATAATTGAAAGGGATATTTTTGTCGTGATTTGTCAATAATATTGGTATGTATTGTCAATATTTCGTCATTTGAACATTCTATAGTAAGGCTGTTAATCAGATGAAATCATCTCATAAGTATTAATACGTTATTTTTCATTTTCCAGTCTAACAAGTCAATGTTGTCGTTATTCTAGGTTTATAGGGAGTCGCAAGACTCCCTTTTTTTATCTCAAAAATTGAGAGCATAAGTTCGGTCAAAAGCCAGCGAGCATTCTAAACTTTAACATCTGCTGCATAATAGAGGCACTGGCTGTGCCTGAGTACAGCGTAATTGAGCTTTTTAATTCGCCTGCTTTTTGAAGCCTGTTAAAATATAGCGATCCATTTCATCGGTATAGTCAGGGGAAAACTGAAAGCAAACATGCTCATTGATGTTTAAGGTTTTGAGATCAGGGAAGCTTTGTCTGGCACGCGGACTATTGCTAAATAAAAAAGCTTGTCGATCACTCTGAAAGTAAAACACTTTTTCAGTGCTGATGTTGTGCCGTCGATAATGAGTGACCTCCGACCATTGTGTAAAAATACCACAAGCCCGAATTTGATCAGGTGCAATCAGCGCTTTTTCATAATAGTGTTTAAACTGGTATTTGCAGAAGCTGATATAGCTAAACAGGCATAAACCAAGGAGTAGCAGTACAGCCAGCATAGCAAAAGGGCGGTCAACATATTTCTTCATCAACAGAATGAAAACAAAACAGATCAATAGACCACAAATAAATAAGATTAGCTCTAAGTGATACATTTTTTCTCATCTTTAAAATGATAAAAAGAGTACTCGAAAGCACTCTTTTCATAGATTTTACGGTTATGGTCTGTTTATAGACGCATTTCAATGCCTTGCTCGGCAAGATATTTCTTCGCTTCAGGAATGGTGTGTTGTCCAAAGTGGAAAATCGAAGCAGCCAGTACAGCGTCTGCGCCACCTTTTAAAATACCATCGGCCAAGTGTTGTAAGTTACCGACACCGCCCGAAGCAATGGTTGGAATGGTGACGCGGTCATTGATTTGACGCATCAGCTCGAGGTCATAGCCTGCTTTGGTACCATCGGCATCCATCGAAGTAATGAGCAGTTCACCCGCACCAAAGTCAGCCATTTTCATGGACCATTCAATTGCATCAATACCCGTTGGTTTACGGCCACCATGGGTAAAAATTTCCCATTTGTTCTCGCCCGTTTTTTTCGCATCAATGGCAACCACAATACACTGTGCGCCAAAGCGTTGCGATGCTTCTTGTACAAATTCTGGGTTAAACACCGCTGCTGAGTTAATGCTGACTTTATCCGCGCCAGCATTGAGTAAGAGGCGAATATCTTCAACTTTGCGAACGCCACCACCGACCGTTAAGGGAACAAAAACCGTTTCAGCCATACGTTCAACCGTACGATAAGTCGTGTCGCGACCATTCGAAGTTGCGGTAATGTCTAAGAAGGTAATTTCATCAGCACCTTGTTCGTTATATCGACGTGCTACTTCTACTGGGTCACCTGCATCACGAATATCAAGGAATTGAACACCTTTCACTACACGACCGTTGTCTACGTCGAGGCAAGGAATAATACGTTTAGCTAGCATAATTTTTTCCAAAAATAACAGCCGATTATGAAACTTTGCGACTTAGATGCTACACCTTAATAGTCGGAGCGGGTATTCTATCAAACTTATGTAAGTTTTTTTGCAGGTTTTATATGTCGGTTTATACCACTTTGACTTTACAGGAAGTTCAGGCGTTTGCAGCACCTTATGAACTTGAGGTAATCGATCTGATCCCAATTCAAGGCGGTATTCAAAATACGAACTATTTTATTGTGTGTGAAAATGCTGTGCAGTATGTATTGACTGTATTTGAAGAAATGGATGAACAGGGCGCAGGCGAGTTGGTTCCTGTACTTGAGCATTTAGGTCAGGCTGGTTTAGCGGTTCCTGTACCTTTAAGTCATTCAGGTAAAGCCATTCATAGTTTAAAAGATAAACCCGCGCAAATTGCCCCACGGATGATGGGCAAACACCCCATGCCTGCGACCCTTGAACAAGCCGAAGCGATTGCGGTTGCACAAGCGAAAATGCATGTCGCACTGCAAGATTTTCCACTGGAACGTGCAGAATACCGTGACCATGATTACTGGCTCGCTGTAGCGTTACAGATGAAACCGACATTAAGTGAGGCGGATCAAGCACTACTCAATAAGTTGTTGGGGTTATATGACGCATTATCGGCGGTTTATCCGAATCGTCCAAAGGGCTTTATCCACTCGGATTTATTTCGTGACAACACTTTGTTTGAGGGCAATCAGCTCAAAGGCATTTTAGACTTTTATGAACTGAATAAAGATGAGTTCTTGTTTGATATTGCGATTACCCTGAATGATTTCTGTACCGAATATCCAAGTGTGCATTTAAATGAAGACAAAGCCATTGCATTCTTAAACGCCTATGAAAGCATTCGTCCTTTGACTGCCGATGAAAAATCTTGTCTCGAGTTGTATCTTGCAATGGCCGCTGCGCGTTTTTGGATGATGCGTTTACAAGTGGCACAAAAAAATGCTGAACAAGGCCGTACGGGGGATGACATTTTGCAGAAAAATCCTGCCGAAATGCGTAATATGGTGATTGACCGCCTAAAATTTGTAACTGCTTAAATAGGAAAGAAAAATGCGTGACCAAGGACGACTCGTTGAATGGTTTGATGAAAAAGGCTATGGCTTTATTCAGCCTAACGATGACAGCAAAGATCGCGTGTTTTTACATATCAAGGACTTTGCTCGGCAAGGTCCTCGTCCTATTTTAGGTTGTGCGTTGGAATACAACGTGATTGTGGATGTGCAAGGGCGTTATCGTGCACAGCAAGTTAGTTATTTAAAAGCATCACAAACCCAAAAGAGCCGTACCTCAAAAGTCTCACCGAAAAAGACCGAACAGGGTCAACGTTGGAGTCCAATGCAAATTGCGTCGGTGGCATACATCGTGTTTTTGGCGTTATTGGTACTCATGGGGCGTTTGAGTGGATTGGTGCTGCTGTTTATTAGTGTGATGAATGCGGCCAGTTATTGGTTCTATGCACAAGACAAAGAGGCTGCACAAAATGGACAGCGCCGTGTACCTGAAAATACACTACATCTCCTTTCATTTTTAGGGGGATGGCCTGCAGCATGGTTAGCGCAGCAAAAGCTACGACATAAAACACAAAAACAACCGTTTAGAAAGATTTACTTTTGTACAATTCTATTCAATATTCTTTTAATTTTATGGCTTATTTCTCCTTTCAATAGTTTGCCTATTTAAAGTTCAAGCCCACTTCATGAGGGACAATATGAATTATTCAGTCGATCAAGATCCGAATCGTAGTCTGACTTTTATTCTTTATATTTTGTATATCGTTGCGATTTTTTCCGCAGGGATTTTAGCCATCATTGCTTTAGTGATTAATTATGTGAAGCGTGGCTCTGTGCGAGGTTCCATTTTTGAGAGCCATTTTACTTGGCAGATTCGCACCTTTTGGTGGTATTTGATTTGGAACGTGATTGCTTTTGTGCCATTTATTTTCTTATTCTTTACGGGTGAAAATGCCACCGCTTTCGCAGGTGTCGCACTCGGTGCTTCAACCTTCTGCGTGTCTGTGATTGGGTTGTCGTGGGTGTGGATTGTGTATCGCGCCATTAAAGGCATTATTCGTTTAAACGACAATCAACCCATGTATCAATAACAAGTGATGGGATTTAAAAAAGGGCAGTGTGCCCTTTTTTTATGACTTTATTTTTTATAACAAGGTTTATGCACCGAGATGAACCAAGCTGATGCAGTAGTGTCTCTATTTTTGCGCAGGCTTTTAAAAAGCATCTTACTAAATTGAATTTCAATATTTACCTTTTTATATTAATAAATTTACTTTTTTAATATTTATAACTTACATTTTTATTTATAAATAATTACTTTTTTAATAATCATAACTTACATTTTTAATAAATTAACCTTACATTAATGTACAGTTATTTATATGAATATATGCGTAGAAAATATTATAAAAAATAGTCCCTTTTTGACTAAGCGTAGAATCTTCCTCGACGACGTTTTAGCCCCAAAACATGAATGGCGCGAACCAAAACTGCATAAGAAACCGAATAGCCAAAGTGTTGTTCAAAAAGTGGAACCAAATCGCTAATATTTTGAAATTTTGTATTTTTAACAAATACTTGAAATGCAATCCAGTCTTTAATATGGCTGGGTGCTCCACGGCTGTTGGCTACTTTTGGAGACAAGCCGCCTGTTTCTTCTTCGAGCTTAATCCATGCGTCTAAGTTCACACGAGAGATGTTAAATTCCTTGCAAACGGCAACCTTATAATCCGTGAGTTTATAGCGTTGAATCGCTGCTTTTCGGGTTTCTAAATCGTACTTTGGCATTTAATTCAATATTTTTAAAATAGCTAAGCTGTTATTATATGGCATAGTTGTTGCAAAAACCAAAATCACTAGATTAAAAAATGAAAGATGGTGATTTCGGTGAAAAATGCAGATTTTTCTTTAAAGAAAATGTCACTATGGCAAGTGGTCATTATTGGTGTGGCCTATATGACCCCGATGGTCGTGTTTGATACCTTTGGGATTGTGTCTGGGATTACCGATGGGCGTGTGCCATTGGCTTATATTTTGGCGTTGGTTGCAATGTTACTGACCGCATTTAGTTATGCACGTTTTAGCCGAATCAGTGGTGACTCAGGTTCTGCCTATAACTACACGGCACAGTCGTGTGGAGCCAAAGCAGGCTTTTTTGTCGGCTGGTGTTCACTGCTAGATTATATTTTGTTGCCCTTGGTGAATGCCTTACTGGCAAGTATTTACTTAGAAGCTGTGATCCCGAGTGTGCCGTATTGGCTATGGGTGGTTGTATTCACGGGTTTGGTTACGCTGATTAACTGTTTCCGAATCAATATTTTGGCGAATTTAAGTCTGTTGTTTGTACTTTTACCCTTACTGCTGATGGTTTTATTTATCTATCTAGTCATTCAAGGCGTGGGTTCTGAACAAGGCTATGATCATGTACTGACTTTAGCCCCTCTGTTTAATGGAGACAGTTCTGTTTTGCCTTTGATTGCGGGTGCATCGATTTTATGTTTTTCATTTTTGGGTTTTGATGCGGTCACGACCATGTCCCATGAAACCAAAGATCCCCAAAAGAATATTCCACGTGCCGTGCTGCTTACCACGTTGCTCGGGGGCGGGATTTTTATTAGTGCCTCATGGTTTATCCAGCTGTATTTTCCAAGCAATGTGCGTTTTAACAACCCTGACGAAGCCTTACCTGAAATTGTCCTCTATGTGGGGGGAGCACTTTTCCAAGCCGTATTTTTATGTGCCCAAATCATGAATACCTTCGCTTCAGGTTTAGCCACTCATGCCAGCGCTTCACGCTTAATTCATATTATGGCGAAGGATGGCATTTTCCCCAAAGCAACCTTTGGGCAGCTCCATGCAAAATTAGGTACGCCACTTTATGCCGTCTTAAGTATTGGCCTGATTTCGCTATCGGCCATTTTTCTAGATCTTGCGACTGTGGTCAGCATGATTAGCTTCGGTGCTTTGATTGCCTTTACTGCGGTGAATTTCTCGGTTTTTGTGAAGTTCTATCTGTTGGAAAAACAAACCCAAGGCATTAAAAACAAATGCCTCAATTTGATTCTTCCCTTGTTATCTGTATTGGTGATGCTTTGCCTCTGGGTCAATTTAGAACGAAATGCATTGATTTTTGGTTGCTCTTGGTTGGCGATAGGCATTGGTCTATTTATTTATAAGAAATTGAAAAGACAAAACATTGTGATTGGAAATGCATATTAAAACCTGCATGAAAATGAGATAGATATTGAGTGTGAATGAAATGAATATGAATAAACCGACATTTTTAGATGACGTTGAATACAAAGCCTGTTCTGCGGCACAAAGTGGTAAAGAGTGGAATTGGTTGAACCCGCAGTGTGGTGCGTTTAGTCATCCAGCCAATTACTATGAAAGTTCAATGCATGTATGGCATGAGTTTGAGCCTTTAAATGCAGATATCGAATGTGACGTGGTCGTGATAGGCGGTGGCTTACTGGGAGCATCGGCTGCACTGCATTTTTCGGAGCAGGGTGTCGATACGGTCTTGGTTGAAAAAAACCGAGTGGGCAGTGCTGCCTCAGGGCGTAATGGTGGGCAACTCACCCCGGGGTTGGCACGTTGGGAAGCCGAAACCATGATTGAGCACTTCAGCTTTGAAGAGGCTAAAAAGTTATGGCACTTTACCTCAACGGAAGCCATGACTTTGATAGATGACATTACTGAAAAATATGGCTTAGATGTGCAACGTAAACGTGGACATCTAACGGCCGCAGTACACCCAGGACATTTAGATGCACTGCATGAAGGGATGAAAGCACGTCAGTATTTAGATGAAAAAAATACCTCAATGTTGACCCAAGACGAATTACGTGAGCATGTGCAATCCGACAACTATTTTGGCGGTCAGTTGGATCAACTTGGGGGACATATTCATCCTTTAGCCCTGACGCGTGGTTTGGCTTATGGCTTTTGTCAAAACGGCGGCACGATTTATGAACAGACGGAAGTACAGTCAATCCAAGAACGTGCCGATGGTATTTATGTGACCACAGAGCAAGGGGTAATTAAAGCACGTAAAAGTGTGGTGATGGGCGTACACCATGCCTCATTTAAACTATTAGAAGAACGTAATCAAACCACCATTCCTTTTTATACCTATGTGTGTACCACAGCACCTTTAGCACTGGATTTGAAAGAGCTATTGCCGACGGATCTGCCTGTATACGACACCCAGTTTCAAATTGACTATTACCGAGGGGTCTCAAAAAACCGATTGTTATTTGGCGGTGAAGGCACGGGTTCGTGTTGGAGTCCTGAACAAACCCATGACTATTTGCTAGGACGTATTCAACACGTATTTCCTCAGTTAGAGCAAGTCCAGCTTGATTTTGTGTGGAGTGGCACGACCGATTTAACCGTTAATGGTGCTGCGGATAGTCGTAAATTTGGTAGCCAATACCCAATCTATGCTGTTCAGGGGTGGAGTGGACATGGTGTTGCGCAAACGGTGCGTATTGGTAAAGCCATTGCCGATGATTTCTGCAGTGCAAGTGATGACTTTAATATGTTGACCCGTATTCAACATCAGAACATTCCTTTTGGTCGTGCACTGGCGCCATTGGTCATTCCAATAGCCAAAAGCATGTATGGACTCGGAGCAATGATTAATCCGGGCAAGATGGTGTCATTCTAACCACCTGACCATACTGCTGAATTGGTGGCCATTGATCACTCGATTCAGCAGTTTTTGCGTTTCGGAGATGGGCTAAAGTTGTTCGACGTTCTTTTTCGACTTCAGCAGTTTCGGTTTCCATTCACTGATCATAATGCCAAACACCACTAAAAGTCCGCCCAACAAAGCCAGTGGTGCTAAGCGTTCTCCTGCAAGACGCCCAAACAGTGCTGCCCATACAGGCTCTCCTGCGTAAATAATCGCTGCTTGAGATGGACTGACTGAGCGCTGTGCCCAATTCATTACATATTGAATAACGGCACTGGCAAGACCCAAGCCGAGTGCGATACTCAGTAAAGGCCATGAAAAGTCTGGAATGCGGTGTTCACCTGCCAATGGCATGGCTGCAAAGGCGAGCACAGAGGCAACTGCCAGTTGAATGACCGTCACTCGACCAATGTCGACTGTTGGGGCAAAATAACCAATTAGGATAATTTCCATCGCTATAGCAATTGCACCGAGTAGGGTTAAGGTCTGGCCAAAGTTCAGTGAAATTGAATTCAGGCTATTGCCTGTAAGTAAGACTAAGCCCATGAACGCACAGAGCGCACCAATCCAAATCATAAAATGGGGCACTTTACGAAAGATTAACCATAATAATACGGGTACTAGGGGTACATACAGTGCAGTTAAAAAGGCAGACTCACTGCTACTGACTGTTTGTAGTCCGACCGTTTGTGTGCCATAGCCAATAGTGACCATACAGCCAATGAGTGCACCTGCCCACAAGTCCTGTCGGGTAATGTGTTTTAAATGTTGATAGGAAAATAAGCCAATAATTGTCGCGGCGCAGGCGAAACGACAGCCCACAAAGAACATGGGGGAGCTGTAATTTAAGGCGTATTTCACGGCCAAGAAGGTACCGCCCCAAATAAAGGTAATTAAAATCAGTGCAATGACAGGTGCTTTAGAGCCGAGCTGAGTATTCAACATAAAAGAATTGGTGTGCAATATATTGCACATAGCTTGTCATGCTTTGTTTTTATGTGCAATATATTGCTCAATGTTTTTTTGATTGAACTTTATGAAGTCTCCTGCAGTACTACAACACGTCAGTCAAAATGTGCGTCATTATCGAAGCTTAAAAGGCCTGAGCCAGCAACAACTAGCGGATTTGGCTGGCTTAAGCCGTCGCATGGTGGCTGGGGTTGAATCAGGGCAGGACAATATTAGTTTGGCGAAACTCAGCTTGATTGCCGATGTGCTTGAGGTCGATTTTGTACAGATTATTGCCGCGCCTGAACAGCAAGGGCAAGCGGTGGTCAATGTTTTGGCTTGGCAGGGCACACAAGCACACAGTGAAGCAAAATTAATGGCCTCGGCGGCGGCAACACAAAAAGTTGAACTGTGGACATGGGTACTTGCCCCAAATGAACACTATAGTGCAGAACCTGACCCAGAAGGTTGGCGTGAGATGCTCTATGTGATGGAGGGGGAGTTAACTTTGGATTTGGCAGGTGACATGAAAGTCTTGGGTGTAGGAGAGTCGATTGTTTTTTCCAGTGCCATCGAATACCAATATATCAACCGTGGAACTGTACCGTTAAAGTTTATTCGTAATGCGATTTATTAAATAAGATGCAGATCTTACACACTGATATTTAGCGCATAAAAAAGAGGTCAAAAGACCTCTTTTTTAAGTTCTACAGTTAGAGCGACTGTTCGTCTAATAGCAATTGTGCTTCACGTAGGTTTAAACTGCCTTCGTAAATCGCACGACCAGTAATTGCGCCCAAAATACCCGGTTGACCCTTGAGGTTACGTACGTCATCAAGGTTAGTCACACCACCTGATGCAATCACAGGTAGGCCAGAGTATTGTGCCAGTTGAACAGTTTGCTCAACGTTCACACCTTGCATCATCCCGTCACGCGCAATGTCGGTATAGACAATGCTCGATACGCCCGCATCGGCAAAACGTTTGGCCAAATCGGTTGCTTTCACATCGGTCACATTGGCCCAACCATCGGTGGCCACCATACCATTCATGGCATCGATACCGACAATGATATGACCTGCAAATTTCTTACAAGCTTCTTCAACAAACTCAGGATCTTGAACAGCTTTGGTGCCAATAATGACAAAAGACACACCCGCTTCTAAGTAGTGTTCAATGGTTTCTAGTGAGCGAATACCGCCGCCAATTTGAATTGGCAGTTCAGGTTGTGCGCGAGCAATGGCTTCAACCACAGGTTTATGAATTGGCGTACCAGCGAAAGCACCATTTAAATCGACCAAATGTAAGCGACGCGCGCCTTCATTTACCCAGTGCTGTGCAGTTGCAACAGGATCATCAGAAAAAACCGTATCGTCTTCCATACGACCTTGTTTTAAACGAACACATTTGCCATCTTTCAGGTCAATTGCAGGGATGATCAGCATGCTTTCGCTCCTAGCCAAATCTTAAATAAAATCAATGTCCGTCATCTTAGCAAAGTATTGGCAATTTTCTAAGCATCTGTTACAGCTTTTCATGACGACAAGGTTTTGTTGTTTTTTCTAATTCTTTGGAAATATCTTTTGGAAGTCGCTCTAAACGCCGCAATTCTTCAAAAACCAACAGCGCCGCATAGGCATCCGCAGCAGCATAGTCAACTTGTTCAGGCGTGAGCATTTTCCTTGCCCAATTTGAAGTGCTGACTTTTTTACTTTTCGGGAAGTTGAGCCGAAAGAGCAGGGCGATGGCATTTTTAATGCCGACAGGGTTGGTCAAACCAAAGCTTGCAAAGCATTTTGACAGCTCAACCACGCCTTTGAGCTCAAAACCTTTTTTGCGGAAAAGATGGGTATCATTTTTTAAACCAAAGCCCACTTTGAGCTGGTCTGGATTCGCCAAAAATGGTGCAAGGAAGCTCCAAATGGGTGGACTCATTTGAAACAAATAAGCCTGCTCGACGCTGGCTAGTTGAATTAAATGCGGACCCGTGGAGACTTCTCCCACTTGAAAGGTCGGTTTGGACTCGCTGTCAAAACCGAAGATGGAAACCTGTTCTAGTTCAGCGCGGATTGCTTCACACTGTTCTAAGTTTTGAATGACATGAATTGCTTGTTTTGGCAAATTTTGAAAACGAGGAAATTGTTGAATTTCGACTTTGCTGGGAAGGATGTGTTGAAAAGAAGAATCCATCATGCTTTGACTATGCCATTGTTGCTTAAGCCTAAAGCTTTTAGGTTGATTTAGCAAAACAGCCGACCTAGGCAGGCTGTTTTGCACGGGTGATTTTAGGACATAAAACCAGCCGCAATACCGCCGATAATTGCTAAAACGAAAATCACGATGTAAATCCATGCCAAAACGGCTTCCCAGCCTGCGGTTGGGCGTGGTGAGCCATAGCTGTTGCTACGATCATCGCCTGGTGCGAAAATCAGGTAAAGCATTAAGATCACGTTGGCAAGAGGCACCAACATCAACAGTGATAACCAGCCCGTATGGTTGCGGTCATGTAGGCGACGAATAGTAAATACAAACGTGAAGTACATCAGCGCAACATAGATCAGGATGATAAAAATCATGCCGCCACCGAAGTTGCCTGTTTCCAAGTTCACGAATGTATTAGGAAAGATGGCGATGAAAATACCAAGAATAATTGATGCTACAATGGCAAGTAGACAGTTCCATGCTAGGTATGAAAAACGTCCGAAACGACCTGCGGCATTCAGCGCAGATTCTTGTGCATATTGAGTCATAGTGACTTACCTTATCGTTGTAAATTAAGTTTTTTATAAATAAAAATGTCTAAAAAGCAGGCAAAGCATAATCAAATTTGGTGACAATGAAAAGGCATCTCAGCCATCTTGAGTACACTAGTCTGCTGTAAAGCAAAGATTTTATACATTGAAAGGCACAGGAGTGAGGCACACGCCTCATTTACTTAAGTTGTTTCTGATTTATTTTGAGTCTAGATGCATCAATTTTGGATAAACAAAAGCCCAACCGAAGTTGAGCTTTTTCAATCAAACAAAAGCTGGAATGAATTAAATTTTCCATTCCACAAAGTTTTTCAGCAGTTGTAAACCTGCAGTATGACTTTTTTCAGGGTGGAACTGGGTCGCAAACAAATTTTCTTGGTGAATCGCGGTACAGAACTCTAAACCATAGTCACAAGTTGCAGCCACAATGCTAGAGTTCTTAGGTTCAACATAAAAGCTGTGCACGAAGTAAAAACGTGCATCTTGCTCAATGTCTTTCCACATTGGATGACTCGGATCAGCCTGATGAACTTGGTTCCAACCCATATGTGGGACTTTCAAGCCGTCTACATCAGGAAAGCGTTTCACGCTTCCTTCAAAAATACCGAGAGCATCCACTCCGCCATTTTCTTCAGAGCGTTGCATCAGCGCTTGCATACCCACACAAATCGCTAATACAGGCTTATTAAATGCTGCATGACGAACGACTTCATCAATCCCTGCTTCATGCATGCCTTGCATACAGTCACGCATAGCACCTACGCCGGGGAATACAATTTTATCAGCTTGAGCCACTAACTTGGGATCATTGGTCACATCGACCGTTGCACCAACATGCTCAAGCGCTTTTGCTGCTGAGTGTAGGTTACCCATACCATAGTCAAGAAGGGCAATACGGGTCATTACAAACTACCTTTGGTTGAAGCAATGGTGTTGGTTGCACGTGGGTCAATTTCACAGGCCATACGAAGTGCACGCGCAAATGCTTTGAACACACTTTCAATTTGGTGGTGGCTATTTTTACCTTTGAGGTTATCAATGTGTACCGTCATGAGCGCATGGTTCACAAAGCCTTGGAAAAACTCAGAGAAGAGATCCACATCAAAACGACCAATCATGGCGCGGGTAAATGGAATATCCATAAACAAACCCGGACGGCCTGATAAGTCCACCACAGCACGGCTTAAAGATTCATCTAACGGTGCATAAAAATGACCATAACGACGTAAACCTTTTTTGTCACCTAAAGCTTTGGCAAAAGCCTGTCCAAGCGTGATACCACAGTCTTCAACCGTGTGGTGATCATCAATTTCCAAGTCACCATCACATTCAATATCAATATCAAATAAGCCATGTCGCTTGATTTGATCAATCATATGATCTAAAAAGGGAATACCTGTGTTGAGCGTGCCTTGACCCGTACCATCGAGGTTTACACGAACTCGAATTTTGGTTTCGTTGGTATTTCTTACCACTTCACTGATACGTTCTGTCATAGACACGTTCCTCAAAGACGTCAAATAATTGATGTAAAATGTTTCGCCGTAACGAAGTCACCGCATATTAGATTGCTCAGGAGGGTTTATCAATGCCTATTACCGTACACGCTTATACTTCACTGGAAAAAGAAGAGTTGCGCAGCCAGCTAGAGCGACTGTACGACACCAGTCCTGAATTTGGCGATGGGCATGATGCCGTAGAACAACTTGAGCAAAATCTAGCTCAGTATACCTTACTTTACACTGCAGAATTTAATACTAAAGTCATTGGTGCCATTTGGTGTAGCGGGCAGGGTGAAAATAAAACCTTAGAATACATTGTGGTACATCCTGCAAACCGTGGACGAGGGGTTGCGGAGCGACTGGTTGAAGAAGTCTGTCGTATGGAAGAAGCCAAAGGTGTGAAAGTGTTCGAGCCGGGTTGTGGTGCGATTCACCGTTGCTTAGAGCACATTGGTAAAATTTAAGCTTTTTTCAAGCAGTCTTCGGGCTGCTTTTTTTCATGAATAGTGATGGTGACGCGCTTTAAGTGCAAAGAATGACTCGAAAAATGTACGAAGGGTGCTGGGTTTGCTGTAAAAGTAAACACTCAAATGATTTTTTTGAAAACGGACTTGACGCTGCTTCGCTTAAACTGTTTAATACGCGACATCGGCGTGATAGCTCAGTAGGTAGAGCAACGGATTGAAAATCCGTGTGTCCCCAGTTCGATCCTGGGTCTCGCCACCATATTCAAAATCTTATTTAAAAGATTTCAATCCCTGATCCCATCAGGGATTTTTTTTGCCTGAAATTTATCCGATCAAATAAAAAAGTGATGATTTTTATTGACTATTCATCCGAGATACGGCTTAATACACGGCATCGGCGTGATAGCTCAGTAGGTAGAGCAACGGATTGAAAATCCGTGTGTCCCCAGTTCGATCCTGGGTCTCGCCACCATATTCAAAAAAGCCTCAAACAATGTTTGGGGCTTTTTTTTGTCCCATGAAAAGTGCGATTGTGTAAGATGTTGGACAACATCATGCTTTAGTTAATGGAAAATGTGCTAATTTTGAGTCAAAAATAAGACTGAGAATAGCTTATGAAAGACCGCTTTTCGTCAGGAAGTCAGCTTTATCAACTCGCACGTCCAAGTTATCCAGCAAGTTTGATTCAAGAAATACTCAAGCATGTGGCGACTCCTCAATTTGCATGGGACTGTGGCGCAGGGTCGGGGCAATTGACTCAATTGTTGGCGCCGCATTTTGATGCCGTGGTGGCGACAGATATCAGTGCTCATCAGTTACAACATGCACCTTATTTTGAAAATGTCAGTTATCAAGTTCAGTCTGCAGAGCACACCAGTTTTGCCGAGCAGAGTTTTGATTTAATCACAGTGGCTCAAGCCATTCATTGGTTTGATTTTGATGGTTTTTATGCAGAGGTGCTGCGGACTTTACGACCTGAAGGCATTTTGGCGGTCATTGGCTATGGTTTAATTCAGCTGCAGCAACTTGAGTTACAGGGTTGTATTGAGCGACTTTATTTTAAGACTTTGAAAGGCTATTGGGATGCCGAACGTCGCTATATCGACGAGGCCTATCAAACCATTCCTTTTCCCTTTGAGAAAATAGCGACATCTGAATTGTCGATGTCATTTCAATGGTCTGCTGCTCAATTGTTGGATTATTTAAATACATGGTCTGCACTGAAACATTATCGAGCGAAAAATTCAGATGACCCCTTATATGAGTTCAAAGCATTCTTTGCGTTGGATGATCATGCGAACCAAGTTTTTGAGCTTAAATTTCCAATTTTTTTAAGATTGGGTCGTCTATCTGTATCGGCACCTTGAGTGTCTGAGCTTAATCGGCAATCAGACGTTTACCAAAGCACACGACTTCGATTTCCTCATAGCCTAGCTGCTCATAGAAGCTTTGCACGTCGATATTTTCTTTACGTACAAGCAGTTGTAGTTTGGGGCAACCTAACGCAATCAGGCGCTTCTCGAGCTGCTGTATGAGTGCAGTTGCGACTCCATTGCGTTGAAAGTGTGGATGTACTGCCAAATAATTAATCCAGCCGCGATGGCCATCATAACCACCCATCAATGTGGCGATGAGCTGTTCATCTTTAACGGCCAATAAAAATAAACCATCTTTTTGTGCGGTTTTTCTAAAAATATCAATTTCAGGGTTGTTCCAAGGGCGAGTGAGGTCACATACCTCCCAAAGTGCAATGACATCTTCTAAATCTGTTTCGAGATAGGGGCGAATAATGAACATGAGCTTGGCATTTTTATTTTTTGGATGCCTTTAGATTAATTGAGTTTTTTTATTTTGATAAGTGTTTTATTGCACTTTTCATCAGACATAAAAAAACGCCCAATGGGGCGTTTTTCTTAAACTTTAAATTAAGCTGATTTCGCTTCTGCTTGAACAGGAAGCATGTGGCCTGTTTCTTCAAAGTTAGAATGCCAAGACAACGCTTCACGAAGGAGGTGAGGTGTATGACCGCCTTTTGCACATGAACGATCAAAGTAGTCGTTTAACGCATCACGGTAAAGTGGGTGTGCACAGTTGTCGATAATCGCACGTGCACGTTCACGCGGTGCTAAACCACGGAGGTCAGCCAAACCTTGTTCAGTGACAAGAATGTCAACATCGTGCTCTGCATGGTCGATGTGAGACGCAAACGGTACGATAGAAGAGATGTCGCCACCTTTTGCAATTGATTTGGTTACGAAGATTGCCAAGTGCGCATTACGTGCGAAGTCACCTGAACCACCAATACCGTTCATCATTTTCGTACCGCAAACGTGAGTTGAGTTCACGTTACCGTAAATGTCAAATTCAAGTGCAGTGTTGATGCCGATAATACCTAAACGACGAACCAGTTCAGGGTGGTTCGAAATTTCTTGCGGACGTAAAACCAATTTATCTTTGTACGCTTCAAGGTTATTAAATACTTTTTCGCCGTATTTAGCTGAAAGGGTAATTGATGAACCTGAAGCAAACTTCATTTTACCTGCATCAATCAATTCAAACGTACAATCTTGAAGTACTTCTGAGTACATGACGAGGTCTTCGAAGTTTGAATCTTTAAGGCCTGTAAGTACAGCATTGGCAATTGAGCCAATCCCTGCTTGTAATGGGCCTAAGTTCTTCGGTAGACGCTCTTCAGCTACTTCTTTTTCAAAGAATGCGATTAAGTGGTCTGCAATGCCTTGAGTTTCATCATCTGGTGCAGTTACTGTTGATGGAGAGTCGTGCAAGTCATTGTTGATGACGATACCTACGATTTTTGCAGGATCGATATTGATCGCGTGCGTACCAATACGCTCATCCACTTGAGTCAATGGAATCGGTTGACGTGTTGGACGGTAAGTTGGGATGTAAATATCGTGTAAGCCTTCAAATGCAGGGCTTAAGTTGGTATTGATTTCAACAATCACTTTTTCTGCGAAAATTGCGAAGCTTGCAGAGTTACCTACCGACGTTGTTGGAATGATGCCGCCATCTTCAGTAATTGCAACCGCTTCAATGATCGCTACATCTGGCTTTTTCAACTGAAGGTTACGCATTTGCTCAACAGTTTCAGACAAGTGTTGGTCAATGAACATCACTTCGCCATTGTTGATTGCTTTACGTAACGTGTTGTCCACTTGGAACGGTAAACGACGTGCCAATACACCCGCTTCAGTCAATTGCTTGTCTAGGTCATTACCTAAAGAAGCACCAGTAATTAATGTGATTTTTAAAGGATTTGTGTGTGCACGTTTAACCAATGCCAAAGGTACAGCTTTCGCTTCGCCAGCACGAGTGAAGCCACTCATACCTACAGTCATGCCATCTTCAATAAAAGCAGACGCTTCTTCTGCACTGATGACTTTATCGTGAAGTGAAGCTAAACGGATACGATCTAAAGACATGGTTTACTCTCGTTAATATTCTGGATCTGGCACCGATTGTACCGATCAAGAACGACATTGTGCATACCTGTTAGGCTAAGGTCTAATTTTTTGAAAAAATGTGGGTATAAGGGATTCTGATGATTTGTAAGTGGTTGAAATATATTTGGTAAAATTAAATTGTTGAATAGTTGAACAAAATCGTTTGATCAACTATTGTACAAAGTTTAAAAATGCTCAACCAAGGTTTGCTTTAATTTTTCGAGTGGATTGTTGCTGGAAATTTCAACATCTTGATTGTGATGAAGAGGTAGCGAAATAATTGCTTCAAGTCCGCCTTGTTCCCGATTATGAATGCTGAGCTGACCTTGGTGAATATCGACAATGCGTTTCACAATGGCGAGACCTAAACCACTGCCTTGAACTGTTCTGGCTTCATTCCCACGCACAAAAGGTTGCATGAGTTCTTCAATTTGATCATCAGGAATACCTTCCCCATGGTCTGCTACGCTAATTAAAATATGTTCATTTTCCACTGTTGCGGAAAGTTCAATCGGCTCAGCACCGTAGCGTTTTGAATTATTAATCAAATTACCAATCAGGCGTTTAAGAGACAGGCTACGTGCCTGAATAATTGGTAATTCAGCAGGTTCAAAACGAATATCCAGCGGTTTGAATTGCACCACCAATTCTTGTAACAGCATATTTAAATCGGTGTCTTGGATTTCCTCATCCGAACCATCACGCATATAGGAAATGAACTGATTTAAGATCGCGTCCATATCTTCAACGTCATAAATCAGTCCTTCTTTTAAAAAATCATCATCGGGCATCATTTCTGCACTGAGTCGAATACGGGTCAGTGGGGTGCGTAAGTCATGTGAAATCCCTGCCAACATAATCCGGCGGTCACGTTCAGTCTGATCTAGGGTGTAGATCATGTGATTAAACGCTTGGTTGACCTCACGAATTTCTTGGGGGCCGTGATTGGTCTCTAAATACGGCGCTGTGCCTGTTTTACTATAACTGTTGGCAGCATTTTGCAGACGACGCAGCGGGCGATTGAGCTGACGAACCAAGGTTAAAATAATGGCTGCTGCAATAAGGGGTACGCCAAGCAGCCAACCGAAAATTAACTCAGGGCTGTAGTTGGCATAAGTTTTCAGTGGTTCCCGTACCCAGTTGCCGTTCATTTCAGGCGTTTGAATCCAAATGCGCGGGCTAGGTTTAAATTGGAAATATACTGTGGCATGTTCGACTTTTAATTCTTTGGCCAGCTTTGCTTCAATTTGGTTGGTAAAGAACTCGGCAATCACCTTATCTTTAACATTGGGGTATTCTTTGGGATCGGTGACGTATTCAATGCCAACTCGGCTTCTTAACCAGTCATCGACATCGACTTCAGTATTTTGATGATAAATCCGTAAATCGGGGTTGTTGAGAATTTCTATTTCAACAGCAAGATAGCGAGCATGTTGTTGGATTTCTGGAAGATATAAGGTTCGCCAAAAGAACCACAAGGACATAAATAAACTGAAAAACACAATGAAAAGTACCAGTACGGTGGTACGCATGGCAGCAGAGCGCGGCTTGATTTTATCTAAAAAGCGTTCCCAACGCGTGCGTTTCCGTTCTGAATACGCTTCGTAATCTGTAAATTTTTGAGGGTCGATGGGTTCGAGTTTCACGTGATTTCCTGTTTCTATGTAAGAGACATAGTTCAATGGTGACAGGTATGCGATACGCGAAAAGTCATCTGCAATTGTTCGAGGCAGGAGGTCTGGGTGTTATAAAGTTTCTGCGAGCATGATGTTGAAATGCAGAAATATGCCGAGTTTTGCAGATGACAATGGTTTTGCTTACTTTTGTCGAAACAAAAGTAAGGCGAACCGCAGGTTAATCGATAAAGTTGAGCTTAATTTTAGGACTCCGTCGTGCTGATTATTGCTACTCAGCTTAAAAAGACCGAAGCCGTATTTTTCAATTTTGAATTATTCCGCGCCATCTGGAACGAACACATAACCTACACCCCAAACCGTTTGAATATAACGTGCACGAGCAGGGTTTTCTTCTACAAGACGACGTAGGCGCGATACTTGAACATCAATTGAACGTTCCATTGCGCCCCATTCACGGCCACGCGCAAGGTTCATCAATTTGTCGCGAGTTAAAGGCTCACGTGGATGTTGTACCAAGGCTTTCAGTACCGCAAACTCACCTGTAGTTAGGGTCACGACTTGACCTTCACGCGTTAGGGTACGTGTTGATAAATCAAGTGACCATGGTCCAAAGCTGACCACTTCCATTTGTTGGCTTGGTGCACCTGGAACTTCACGCACTTGGCGGCGCAGTACGGCGCGAATACGTGCTAACAACTCATTTGGATTAAATGGTTTCGGTAAATAGTCATCTGCACCCGCTTCTAGACCTGCAATACGGTCTGAGTCACTGCCACGTGCGGTGAGCATAATAATAGGCGTATCGATATTGGATTGGCGTAGACGACGGCAGATACTTAAACCATCTTCAACAGGGAGCATGAAGTCGAGCACAATCAGTGAAAACAGTTCGCGCTGTAAGAGACGATCCATTTGGGTTGCGTCATGCGCTGTTTTCACCACAAAGCCTTTATCTTCTAAAAAGCGTTGGAGTAGCGTACGTAAACGCACATCGTCATCTACCACTAAAATGCGTTCAACGCGATCTGCATCGCTATGTACAGCATCTGTTTTTTCAGCAGGTACAACTAAACTCATTGAAGTGCTCCTTTATTCTTTATTGTCATCGTAAACAAAAGTCGGGATAGTCTTGAGTATACGACTCATTTGTATGTCTTTACTATGCTCTAAAGCAACAAGTATTGCAGGTAAAATCAAGACATAGATACCAAATGTATACATCTTAGCCCATAGAAAAAAATGGCAAAGAATACCTAAAAATAAGATTTAACACTGAAAATGAGATGGATTTATGAAATTTGCCTGAAATATGTCACATTTAAGCCATTAAATTAATAAAAACAGTTGTGGATTTTATAGTCTCGGTCTTTATAATCATGGCTTTTAGTACATATCCTTGTGGGATCACATACGATGACTGACTTAGTTCAGCAGTTGGCAAAAGAAATTGCCGTACGTCCAAATCAAATCGAGGCTGCCATCAAGTTGATTGATGAAGGTGCTAGCGTTCCATTTATTGCGCGTTACCGTAAAGAAGTCACGCAAGGCTTAGATGATGCGCAGTTACGTCAGCTCGATACACGTTTGGCTTATTTACGTGACTTATTTGAACGTCGCGACAAGGTAATTGAATCATTAAAAGAACAAGACAAATTGTCTGATGATTTATTGGCACGTGTAAATGCTGCTGAAACTAAAAATGCCTTAGAAGAAATTTACGCACCCTACCGTCCAAAACGGACCAGTAAATCATTTAAAGCCAAAGAAGCAGGCTTAGGCCCGATTGCAGAGAAAATCTTTGCAGAAGCGGTTGATCCAGCTGAAGCATTGGCAGGCTTTAGCCATGAAGATTATCTAGATTTAGAAAGTCAGTTGGATGCGATTCAACATATTTTAATTGATGACTGGGCGCAGAACATTGCACTGACCACTGAACTTAAGGCCACGTTTGCAAAAACGGCCACTTTAAAAAGTTTAGTGGCAAGTGATGAGAAAAAAGAAGTTGGCAAAAAATTCCGCGATTACTTCGATTTTTCTGAAAATTTAAACAAAGTCCCATCACACCGTTTATTGGCCATGTTACGTGGTCGTCAAGAAAACGTTTTAGGTTTAAAAGTTGATGGCGAAGATGATGCACTATTGGCGCGTATTGAAACAGAATACAGCCTTGAAACTGCACAGCCGCAAGCACGTCAAGATTACTTAAAACAAACGGCTAAATTGTTCTGGTTAGGTAAGGTTCGTCCAAGCATCGAACATTCGTTGCTCACCGAAAAACGTCTTTCAGCTGAATCTGAAGCAATGGATGTTTTCGCTGAAAACTTACGTCATTTGTTGCTGTCTGCACCTGCGGGCGCACGTACAACATTGGGTGTAGATCCTGGCATCCGTACAGGAGTGAAATTGGCTGTGGTGAATGCATCAGGTGATGTACTTGCACATAGTACGATTTATCCATTTGCACCTAAAGATGATAAAGCGGGTTCAATTGCAGAACTTGCCCGTTTATGCCGCGAGTTCAATGTTGACCTGATTGCCATTGGCAATGGTACAGCAAGCCGTGAAACAGAAAGCGTTGTGGCTGAAATGATGGCTGCAAATAGCGATCTTAAATTGACGCGTGTTTCTGTATCAGAAGCCGGTGCATCGGTTTATTCAGCATCTGAATTGGCTTCTGCGGAGTTACCAGAGCTAGATGTGTCGATTCGTGGTGCAGTGTCGATTGCACGTCGTTTACAAGACCCATTGGCTGAACTGGTGAAAATCGATCCAAAATCGATTGGTGTAGGTCAGTACCAACATGATGTGAACCAAACTGGTTTAGCGAAAACCCTTGAAGCAGTCGTTGAAGACTGCGTGAACTCGGTAGGTGTGGATGTTAATACTGCATCATCTGCTATCTTGGGTTATATTGCCGGTTTGAATAAGTCGATTGCGCAGCAAATTGTCGATTTTCGTAAAGAAAATGGCCGTTTTGACAACCGCCAAGATTTGAAAAAAGTGCCACGTTTAGGCGAGCGTACTTTTGAACAAGCAGCAGGTTTCTTACGTATTCAAGATGGTTCAGAGCCACTAGATGCTTCTGCTGTTCACCCAGAGTCTTATGCGCTGGTGGGTAAAATTGTTGAAGCGAAAGCGACGACAGTGAAGGATATCATTGGTAACTCTGAAATCATTCGCCAAGTGAATGCTGAAGAATTTGCAGATGAGAAATTTGGTTTACCAACCATTCAAGATGTACTGTCTGAACTGGAAAAACCAGGTCGTGATCCGCGTCCAGAGTTCCGTACAGCAAAATTCCGTGAAGACATTACGGAAGTTGCGCAACTGACTGAAGGCATGCAGCTTGAAGGTGTCGTGACCAATGTAACGAACTTCGGTGCTTTTGTGGATGTGGGTGTACATCAAGATGGTTTAGTTCATATTTCAGAGTTGGCCAATGAATTCGTTGCAGATCCGCATAAAGTGGTGAAGCCGGGGCAAATTGTGCAAGTACGTGTACTCACTGTAGATGCTGAGCGTAATCGTGTGAATTTGTCGATGCGCCCTGAAGGTGCTGAAGCGCCTAAAGCTCCACGTCAACCACGTCGTGAAAATACAGAGCGTAGTGAACGTAAACCACAAGGTAAACGTCCACAACAAGCACGTCCGCAAGGCGAGCGTGCTCAAACAAACAAGAAGCCGCAAACGGCTAAACCTCAAGAAAATAAAATTGGTGGTTTAGGTGCATTGTTACTTCAAGCAGGCATTAAAGGTTCGAAATAATCTTTAAGATTTGAATAAAAAAACCTCCCAAGTGGGAGGTTTTTTTATGGTTACTTTTATCCGTTGATGATGGGCACGATCCAAGTGGTGATAATCAGCATAATGCCAAAGTGCCCAAGCTTTCGGCAAACTTTGACAAAGGTAGGAGCGGGTTGTTCCAGTCGAGTGGCATAATCTTTGAGGCTTATGGCTTGGGTACTGCGGCTATGCCACAGGAAAACAGCAAGATCGATACAGATTAGAATCGTCCCGACATTGGCCACGATATCCATCATCACATAATCTTGTAAATACAGGCTACTGCCTACTCGGTAGCAGAGATAAATCGCAAAAGCGATACACACATATTGCAGTACGAAAGTAAAAGCGCGCATAAATTCACAAAATAAAAAAAGACGGCTGTTTATAACACAAAAAGTAGAAGGGTCACGTCGTCTTTATCTTTTGTCCACAAAAAAGGTATGAGTCTTAACTGATTAGGCTTTGTCCAATCAGGCTGGAAAAAATGGAGACTAACCCTATTTTTGAAAAAATATTGCTATATATGCTTGGGGGTTGTGAAGTTGGCCCAGTTTCTGTTTCTAGTGAGCGTATTTCACTCGTTAGTGGGGTAGTCTGTTGTGGTGCGCGTTGGCTCTTAAAGCCAAATTCGAGCAAGATCATCAGCAAACCACCATGAATCAGCACTTGCCAGATTGAAATATGAGAGAGGGTAAGTTCTGTATATAGATTAAAAGTGGTAATTGCAGCAAAGATGAAGCAAAAAAGCTTGAATAAATAAAGTGCCTGCATTTCTTTTCCCCTTTTATTGTTGCTCTTATGGTGGACTTTTTTTCTTAAGCGAATATTAAGGACTATAAAAGAGTGGTGAAAAATTTAGTTACCCAACCTTTAATCAAAGGTTGGGTAACTTGTAAGAAAACTTACCAGTGTTCACCTGGGAACAAGCGTGCATATGCTTTTTGTACCCAGTTGAGTTTTTGCTGTTCGCCCACAGACGCGGTAGAACTTGGGAATAAGTTATAACCAATCGACATGAGCTTATTGTTGATGTCTGGTGCGATTGAATAAGTGATTGATGCCAAACGACCTAAGTTAGTTGCCACTTTCTTCGGGCGTTTCACAATCGCATAAGCAACCAGATCTGCTGCTTGTTCAGGCGAAAGAGTCGGAACGTATTTATAAATTTTTGTTGGCGCAATCATTGGCGTACGTACCAAAGGCATATACACCGAAGTAATCGCAATTTTATGTGAATGCACTTCAGCAGAAAGACAGCGACTGAATGCATCTAATGCGGCTTTAGACGCCACATAAGCCGAGAAACGAGTGGCATTTGCCAATACACCAATCGAGCTAATGTTAATAATATGCCCATCACGACGAATCATCATTTGTGGCAGGATGTTCATGACTAAACGTACAGCACCAAAGTAGTTGAGCTGCATGGTACGTTCAAAGTCGTGGAAGCGTTCGGCTGACTCATGTACAGCACGGCGGATCGAACGACCTGCGTTATTAATTAAAATATCAATATGATCGACTGAAGCTAAAATCTGCTTAGAGACTTCATCAATCGAGTCTAAATCATTTAAGTCGCATGGAAAAACAGAGGCTGAACCACCTTTGGCTTCGATTTCTGCTTTAACTTCTTCTAATGTTTCTTTGGTGCGCGAAACTAAAAGGACGTGTGCTCCTGCGTCAGCCAGTTTGTGCGCAACGGTTAAACCAATACCACTTGAAGCGCCTGTAATTAAGACGGTTTTTCCATTTACACGTTCTTTAAAAAGTCTATCCATTCTTGAATTCACGTTATCATTCCTGATCTAAGTCAAATATTTGAGGGTTATGGCTATTTTTATATTCGATTATTAAGGCTGCATTTTCTGAGAAATGTAGCGGCTTTCCTTCACAGTATAATACCTAAACTGCTTAAAAATATCACGGCATAAGTTATTGAAATAATAAATAAAATTAGAGTAAAAGCTCTATTTTATTTCTTCTAATTACTTGTTTTTACCACGAATTCAAGCGAAGTGAAAGGGCTATAAATATAAAAGACAAGCGTATAAAAAACCTCAATCATGTGATTGAGGTTTTAAGTTTAGCAGTCTGTTTTTTAGACTTGAGCCAAGGCCTGCTCTAAATCTGCAATCAAATCATCAATATGTTCAATACCTACAGATAAACGCACCATATCAAGACTTACTCCAGCAGACTTTAATTCTGCTTCATTCAGTTGGCGATGTGTGGTGGTGGCGGGGTGGCAGGCCAGACTTTTGGCATCGCCAATATTGACCAAGCGAGTGAAGAGTTGTAGTGCATCAATAAAGCGAGTGCCTCCTTCACGGCCATCTTGTACCCCAAAGGATAAAATTGCCGAAGGTTTTCCTTTGACATATTTTTGCGCTAAGCCATGCTGAGGGTGATCTTTCAGGCCGGCATAGTTGACCCATTGTACTTTAGGGTGTTGCTGTAAATATTCAGCCACTTTCTGCGCATTTTCAGTATGACGTTCCATACGCAGGTTCAGCGTTTCTAAGCCTTGTAGAATCAAGAACACGCTTAACGGACTAATGGCTGCACCGGTATTGCGTAATGGCACCACACGGGCACGTGCGATATAAGCTGCTTCGCCTAAAGCTTCGACATAGTTCACGCCGTGATAGCTTGGGTCTGGCGTATTCAGCACTTTAAAGCGTTCAGGATATTTGCCCCAAGGAAATTTACCGCTATCGACAATCGCACCGCCAATCGAGTTACCATGCCCGCCAATATATTTGGTCAGGGAATGCACCACAATATCTGCCCCATATTCAAACGGTTTCAGCAGCGCAGGAGTTGCGACAGTATTATCGACCACCACAGGCACACCATATTCATGTGCGATTTTGGCAATCGCTTCTAGGTCAATGATGTTGCCAAGTGGATTGCCAATCGATTCAACAAAGACCAACTTGGTTTTTTCATCAATTAAACCGCGGAGGGCTTCTGGATCTTGATAATCAAAGAAACGGACTTCAATGCCTTGTTTCGGTAGAGTGTGGGCAAACAGGTTATAGGTGCCACCGTACAAGGTTGAAACAGAAGCAATGTTGTCGCCTGCTTCGGTAATGGTTTGAATGGCATAGGTGATGGCAGCCATGCCAGAGGCTAAGGCCAACGCGCCAATTCCCCCTTCGAGTGCGGCTAAACGTTGTTCTAGCACCGCAGTGGTCGGGTTCATAATTCGAGTATAAATATTGCCTTGTACTTTAAGGTCAAATAAATCCGCACCATGTTGCGTATTATCAAAGGCATAAGACGTAGTTTGATAAATCGGTACTGCCACTGCTTTGGTGGTGGCTTCTGGGCTATAACCAGCATGGATAGCCAAAGTTTCATCTTTATAGGTCATGGGACTTCATCTGCGTGAGTTAAATATTGCACAGTCTACCATCAATGAATATGAGTGAAAGTGTGAAAATAATGAATATTTATCTAAAAAATTCATAAAGATGAGCTGCGAGAAGCTTCTTGTCTGCGGAAAAGTGAGATAAAAAGGGCGTTTAAAAAACAACCGTGCTGAAAGTTGTAACATTGCATTGAAGATCGGTTTCATGCCTTATTTTTTCAACGTATTCATCGTATAATGCCCGCAAATATTTTTTCGCTTCTTGCGATTTTTTGGTTTTTCTATTGAGGAGTCCTACGTGGCCCAATATATTTATACGATGAACCGAGTGTCTAAGATGGTTCCGCCTAAGCGCGAAATCTTAAAAGACATCTCTTTGTCATTTTTCCCGGGTGCAAAAATTGGTGTACTTGGTTTAAACGGTGCAGGTAAATCGACCTTGCTTCGTATTATGGCGGGCGTAGACAAAGATTTCTCTGGCGAAGCGCGTGCGCAACCAGGTATCAAAATCGGTTACCTAGAACAAGAGCCGCCACTTGATCCAAATAAAGATGTGCGTGGAAACGTAGAAGATGGTTTACGTGAACCATTGGATGCTTTGGCGCGTTTGGACGAAGTATTTGCTGAATATGCAGCAGAAGATGCAGACTTTGATGCATTGGCAAAAGAGCAAGAAAAACTTGAAGCAATTATCCATTCATGGGATGCGCATAACCTGAGCAACCAAATGGATCAAGCTGCAGCTGCCTTGAATCTACCAGCTTGGGATGCGGATGTAAGCTTGCTTTCAGGTGGTGAGCGTCGTCGTGTTGCATTGTGTCGTTTGCTTTTATCTAAGCCAGACATGTTACTTCTAGACGAACCAACGAACCACTTGGATGCAGAATCGGTGTCTTGGTTAGAGCGTTTCTTGAAAGACTTTGCCGGCACGATTGTGGCGATTACGCACGACCGTTATTTCTTGGATAACGTGGCGGAATGGATTCTTGAGCTTGACCGCGGTATGGGTATTCCATATCAAGGCAACTATTCTTCTTGGTTAGAGCAAAAGAATGCGCGTCTAGAGCAAGAGAACAAGCAAGAAGAATCTTTTGCTAAAGCATTGAAGAAAGAACTTGAATGGGTTCGTTCAAATGCGAAAGGTCAGCAAAAGAAAAACAAAGCGCGTATGGAGCGTTTTGAAGAGCTTAACTCACGCGAATTCCAACAGCGTAACGAAACTTCTGAAATCTATATTCCACCTGGTCCACGCCTAGGCAATAAAGTCGTAGAAGTGGAAGGGATCAGCAAATCATTTGATGGTCGCGTACTGTACGAAAACCTAAGCTTTACCGTACCACCTACAGCAATTGTGGGTATCGTGGGTCCAAACGGTGCGGGTAAAACCACACTGTTCCGTATGATGACGGGCGAACAACAGCCAGATACAGGTACGGTGACTTTGGGTGAGTCGGTTAAAGTAGCGTATGTGGGGCAGATTCGTGACACCTTAGATAACAACAAAACCGTTTGGGAAGAAGTTTCTGGCGGTTTGGATATCTTAAGAATTGGCGATTATGAAATTGCATCACGTGCTTATATCGGTCGCTTTAACTTTAAAGGTCAAGACCAACAGAAGCGTGTAGGTGAGTTGTCAGGTGGTGAGCGTAACCGTTTACAACTTGCGAAAATCCTGCAAATGGGCGCAAACGTGATCTTACTGGATGAGCCATCGAACGACTTGGATATCGAAACCTTACGTGCACTTGAGGATGCAATTCTTGTATTCCCAGGTACGGTAATGGTAGTGTCGCACGACCGTTGGTTCCTTGACCGTATTGCAACGCACATTTTGTCATTTGAAAACGAACAGCCTGAATTCTACGAAGGTAACTATGCTGAGTATGAAGCCTATCGTTTAGCGCGTTTGGGTGATGCTGCAGTTCAAAAACGCACCAAATACAAGAAAATTGGCGGTTAATACTTCCGTTAATTCAATTAAAAAACCAGCCTTCGGGCTGGTTTTTTTATGCTTAGCAATTGCCGCTTAAGGCGTTTTAGGGGCATTCACTTGTAAGCTAATAATGGTGTAATACTGATTTTTAGGTTTTGCTTTGGCATCGACTTTTTCGCTCACTTCAATCAGGTATTGCCCAGCTTGTGCAAACGTGAGTGTGGCATGGCCTTGTGCGTCGACAGGTGTGCTTTTCGCTTGTTGCTCAAGCTCACCTTGAGCACGAACCATGAGTTCTGCATGCGCTAGGGCTTTGCCTGCTTGAGTAATTTGCAATTGTACAGGCTGTTGCACCGTGATTTGGTTTGGATGGGTTTTGAAGTTGACTTGAATTGGGGCTGGCGTTACAGCAACAGGTGAGGTGCTGTCTTTGCTCACATAGCTTTGAATGCTCCATTCGCGAACCGTAGAGACTTTGCTTGGCACTTTGCCTTTAAAGTCACTTGGAATGACATAGTCACGCTCGCTTAAGGCAGGGACTTTGTCTGCTGCGACATCAGCAAAGATTTTCCATTGACGATTATGTTGTACATATTCAATTGGATATGAGGTCTTGGCAAAAATGGTATAGGTGCCTTTTTCCGGTAGCTTAAGATCAAATGCAGTTGCAGATTCTAAGTGCTTCTGTGCTTGAATCGTAGTCTGTGTTTGGTTTGGCTGGAAAACGCTGAATGAAATATCTTTTAGGGCATATTCAGGATGAAAGGCTTGTTCTGCGTAGGCGCTCAATACAGGAATTTGGGTATTTTCAGTGTGATACGCCAGTGGAGCGACATAGGGTTCATGCGCTTGAGCCACTGAACAGAATAAGAGTGTGCAGAATAGAGCGTTTTTCATAGAGACTAGGCCTAAAAATATTTGGTAAGATAAGGCTTTTGATTATATCGAGAAAAACTAACAGGTGATAATAATTATTATTTATTCTTTGGGTGGATAAAAAGGGGGTGCATAGACTCCCCCTTTTGGATGCAGGTTCTAAGTTAAGGCTTAGATTTCCCACTCATGGTCGCACTCGCGACATTTCCATTTTTTCTGAGACTGCATGAAGCCTTGCATTGAAATCTTAAAATCAGGAAGGTCACGGTAAAATAGGAAGCCTGCAATCACACACACGATGAAAACCACAACCGTTGCAATTTGTAGTGTTGAGCCAGCGCCATCCCCAAATAGCCACATTGCGATGCTAATGAGCACCAAAAGTAATAATACAAAAATGGCTGGAACTAAAAAAACCAGACTTTTAGGCACGACAGGGCGTGTTGCTGGAGCCCCTGCTTGAGCAACAGGCATAATTTTTGGGCTTTGACATTGAGGACAACGATATTGCATTACAACTCCAAAATTCGAATCTATGCTGTATTCTAATCGGATTGGAGCAGAAAGCCAAAAAAGCGTGGTAATGAAGTGCTGATACTTTTGAGGCAATAAAAAACCCAAGTCATAATGCTTGGGTTTTTTACCAGATGTTGCCATCTTAAATATGGCGTCCCTACGGGGATTCGAACCCCGGTTACCGCCGTGAAAGGGCGATGTCCTAGGCCTCTAGACGATAGGGACTTATTGAGGCATCACGTTGAGTGGTTAACACCGTCTCTCTGTGTGAGCGCTATATTAGGGATATAACGCCCATGCGTCAACTAAAAAATCAATTAAGCTTCATCAACTGCGTCATTTTTCGGCAATTTTAGACTTTCATTGATTTTTTCCCAAACTTTTGCTTCTTTTTTGCTTGGACCGCCCACAATTTCAAGGGCATGACGTAAGCGCGCGAAGGTTAAGTCTGGGCCAATGGTGACCATGGTCTGCATAACTGGGGTCGAAGCGGTTGAACCGGCAATCGCAATAAAGAACGCTGGCATAAAGTCACGGAGCTTAATTTCCATTTGGCTAGCTAAGTCCATCAAGGTTTGACTTACGGTGTCATTGTTCCATGTGAACATGCTTTCCAAACGCCAAATCGCAAATTGCAGACTTTGACGAACCTGCTCTTCGCTCAGTTTCTTGCTTTCAAACTGTTCTTTGGTCAAGCTTGGGAATTGGTTAAAGTAATGCGCAGACCAATTCACCGCTTCTGAAAGTAAGTTGATACGAGGTTGAATCGCTGCGGCGATGTCTTCGAGCATCTTACGATCTGCTTTCCATGCCAATAAAGTATCTAACAGTTCAGCAGGGCTTAAGCCTTTGATCCATTGACCATTGAGCCAATTCAGTTTTTCCACATCAAAAATTGGACCACCGAGGGATACACGTTGAATATCAAAGTGTTCAATCATCTCGGCCAATGTGAATTTTTCGCGTTCATCTGGCATCGACCAGCCCATGCGGCCTAAGTAGTTCAACAAGGCTTCAGGCAAAACACCAATATTTTTGTAGTAGTTAATAGAGGTTGGGTTCTTACGTTTCGACAGTTTTGATTTGTCTGGGTTACGTAGTAATGGCATATGACCCAGTACAGGCATTTCCCAACCAAAGTATTGATACAGCAACTGATGTTTAGGTGCAGAAGGCAGCCATTCTTCGCCACGGAAAACGTGGGTAATTTGCATCAAATGGTCATCCACCACATTGGCAAGGTGATAGGTCGGTAAACCATCTGTTTTAAGTAAGACTTGCATGTCCACTTGTGCCCAAGGGATTTCTACTTCCCCTCGCAGTAAGTCATTGACTGTACAAATGCCTTCTTCGGGCACTTTCATACGAATCACGTGTGGCTCACCTGCAGCAAGACGATTTTGGACTTCTTCAGCAGATAATTTTAAACCACGACCATCGTACTTTGGTGTTTCACCACGGGCCTGTTGTTCTGCACGCATTTGATCCAACTCTTCGCTCGTAGCAAAGCAGTAGAACGCATGACCTTTTTCAACCAAATCCAGTGCATATTGCTTATAAATATGCATGCGTTCAGACTGGCGATATGGCGCATGTGGCCCGCCAATGTCTGGACCTTCAGACCAATTCAATCCTAACCAACGCAGTGAATCTAAAATCATTTTTTCAGATTCAGGAGTCGAACGAAGTTGGTCGGTATCTTCAATCCGCAGAATAAATTCACCACCATGTTGCTTGGCATAGCATAAGTTAAATAACGCAATATACGCTGTGCCCACATGCGGGAAGCCAGTTGGAGAGGGTGCAATACGAGTACGAACAGTCATAGCCAATTATGATTCAGAATGTAAATTGAGGTCTATTATAACGAAAAAGCCCGACCACTTAATGCTTAATTCAACATTCAGTGATCAGGCTTTAGTACGCAAATGTCATAACTTGAGAGTGGTTACGACACTGTGGCTTATTTTTAGTTTAGAGGAACAATGATTGCACAAAACGGCTAAAGCGCTGGTTTTGTGTAGCAAAGAAATTTTGTGTCGGTGCAACTTTGATTGAGGTCATGATTTTTAAATCATTATCCGTCATCGTGGTTCGGTCACTGCCTTTTTGTTGACTGAGCGCTTTTTCAATCAACGATGTTTTCTCAGTGGGCATCGTCGCTTTGTCATTGCTTTGAATGGCTGCACTATGTCCCAGTTGGCTAAAACAAGCCAAGCCGATACTCAACGTAAAGGTATGTAAAAATGTTGCTTTCATGTCCTTTTCCCCCCTCTCAACATGGTATTGGAACAGATTTTTATTAAAGTCATTGGTAATCTAGTTTCAATTTAACCGATTTCACAAATAAAAAAGTAGAACTGTGTCACATAATTTACAAAATTATAAACAAATTTGGGCTAAATTGACATTTAAACATCAAATATAAATCATTTGGCTTTTTGTACCAAATAACTGTGGAGATAGCATGGAGATTTTGAGCTTGATCTGTGGAGGGTGGATATGGGTTATCCTTAAAAGTGCACAAAATAGTCCTTTTAGAGATATCTTTTTATCAGTATAGCCGTAAAACCTCGCCTTCAGGGTATAGGTATCTATGATCCTAGCCAAAATAATGGACAGCACGTCCCTCTAAAGATAACGTAACTTTAATCTTTGGAGATTCAAGAAATGGCTAAACGTTTTAGTCCTGAATTTAAACAGCAAGCGATTGATTATGCACTTTCAAACCCCCACGAACCTATAGCTGCAATCGCCCAGAAATTAGGTGTTGGTTATTCAACATTGGATAAATGGATTCGTGAAGCCAATCCAGTGGGTTCAAGCAAACGCCAACTTTCATCAGAACAACAGCGGATTTTAGAATTAGAGAAAGAAGTCAAACAGCTCAGGGACGCCAATGACATCTTAAAAAAAGCGCATGTGTACTTTCTGACAGATCATGCCAAGAAAAGTACACGGTAATTCAAGATCTGGATGTGAATGAAGTCACTGTA
Source organism: Acinetobacter sp. PC34 (assembly GCF_051789135.1). Classification (NCBI taxonomy): domain Bacteria; kingdom Pseudomonadati; phylum Pseudomonadota; class Gammaproteobacteria; order Moraxellales; family Moraxellaceae; genus Acinetobacter; species Acinetobacter sp. PC34. The sequence continues at coordinate 304,483 of NZ_CP196664.1, forward strand.
TCTTCTGCCTGTAAATGCCTGGGTGTCAGCACTTCAGGCTATTATGCCTGGCGAAAATGCCAGGCCAATCTAGCGCAGAAATATAATGATTTAAAAGCCGTATATTGGCAGCATCATGCACGATTGGGTGCACCTTCATTGGTACATGACATGCATGATTTAGGTTACAGCATGAGCGAACGAACCGTTGGAAGAATGCTTAAAAAGCTTGGTTTACGTAGCAGGATTGCACGTAAATACAAGCATACGACTGATTCAAACCATCGTTTGCCTACAGCGCCTAACTTGTTGGATCGTCAATTTGGCGTTGGTCAATTGAAAGCTACTTCAAGCTTCTAAAACAAGCGGGTCATGATGTTGAATCGTGGCTCCAAACGACCCCTCAAGCAATTTTAAGAAAACTACTTGTTGCGAGTATGGCCTGCGTACTGACATGGCGAATACAACGCTGTAATGATGAACAAACTACTCGAGTAAGAGCCGTACTAACACGACTATCTGGGCGACAGCAAAAGCGAGGGAAAAGAGAAAGTGCACCGTAAGCGTCCGCTGAACACACCTTATGAATTCATCCTATAAGCCTTAATTTAGTCCCCACTTAAAAACAAGTGGGGACTAAAATTTATGACTACAAATAACCAGACATCCATCGCATCTCTTGCGAAAAAACGAAGAACATACAGTGCTGAATTTAAACAGCAGATCGTTCAGGCTTGTAAAGCACCGGACGTTTCAATTGCTTCGGTCGCTTTGCAACATGGATTGAATACAAATCTTGTATCCAAATGGATTCGCTTAATTGATGCTAAGCCAGGGAATGATCGCTCACCACTACCGAATAAACCTGCATTTATTGCCTTATCCTGCTCTGCACCATTAGATCCTACTCCTACTGACATATTAACGGTTCAAATTACTTTACCCCACTCAAAAGCAGAAATTGGCTTGAAATGGCAAGTATCAAAAATATCTGCTTTAGCAGAATTACTCAAGGCACTGGCAACATGATCCGTATCGATGAAATCTGGTTGTCTACCCAGCCCATGGACATGCGAGCAGGAATGGATACGGCCATGGCTCAGGTGGTGAGAGCCTTTGGCTACATCAAACCGCATTGTGCTTACCTGTTCTGTAATAAACGTGGCCATCGCATGAAAGTACTGGTGCATGATGGACTGGGGATCTGGCTGTGTGCCCGGCGGCTGGAACAGGGCAAATTTCACTGGGCTAAAGTTCACCAGGGTGAAAGCGTAGCCCTCAGCCCGGAACAGTTACAGGCACTGATCCAGGGTTTGCCCTGGCAGCGCATTGGACAACAGCAGGTAGTGACGATGCTCTAAACCAGGCTGCTACATTCTGCTATTCTCCAAACGTTCTATTTCCTCTGCGTCATGACCTCAGGCATACTGCGGTCATGAATACGCTGCCTGACTTAAGCCAACTGACCCATGAACAACTGCTGGAATTTACCAGACAGTTGGCAATGCAGCATCAACAACTCGCAGAAGATAACCAACAATTAGATACCAAAGTTCAGCATCTTGAAGCATGCAACCAACATCTTTCCATTCTCAATCAAAAATACGAGCATGAACTGGCGCTGTTTAAAAAGCACAAATTCGGCAGTAAAAACGAACATCTCACCGCAAAACAAATCCATCTCTGGGATGAAGCGGTCGAAGAAGATATTGCAGCCGTTGATCTAGAATTAGAACGATTAAATGCAGATAAAACCGATGCAGCGACACAGAAAGCCACAGTCAACAAACCTAAACGTCGACTGCTACCCGATCATCTACACACCATCCGTATTGAGCATGAACCTGCATCAACCCAATGCAGTTGTGGCTGCCAGTTACGTCGTATCGGCGAAGATATCAGTGAAAAACTGCATTTCAGACCGGCACAGTTCTATAAGGAACAGCATGTACGTGGCAAATGGGTCTGTGATCAGTGTGACACCCTGACTCAGCAAGCGATGCCCGCCTATGTGATTGATAAAGGTATTGCCAGTCCTGAACTGCTCAGCCATGTGCTGGTATCGAAGTATGCCGATCATTTGCCGCTGTACCGTCAGCGCCTGATCTATCAGCGGGCGGGCATTGATCTGTCCAGATCCACGTTATCTGACTGGATTGGTCGCTGCGGTGTAGAACTGGAACCTCTGGCCAATGCCTTAAAACAGGTGATGCTGCAACAGCGGGTGATCCATGCCGATGAAACGCCGGTCACCATTATGCGGATGGGTGAGAATGAGAAAAAACCGAAGAAAGGTTATGTCTGGGCCTATGCCACCACACAGTACAATCCAGTTCAGGCAGTGATCTATGACTTTCAGGATAGTCGTTCAGGTCAGCATGCTGAAGCGTTCCTGAATGGCTGGCAGGGTCATCTGGTCTGTGACGATTACAGTGGTTATAAAGCACGCTTTAAATCAGGCCAGGTCATTGAGGTGGGCTGCATGGCGCATGCACGTCGTAAATTCCATGAGCTACATGTGACTGGGAAAAGTCAGATCGCTGAACAGGCATTACTGATGATTCAGAAACTGTATGCGATAGAAGCAGAACTCAGGAAAAAGACCGATAGTACAGCAGAACACCGCCGCGAATACCGACAACAGCACAGCCAACCGGTGATGCAACAACTGTATGAATGGCTCAACCAACATTATCTGACGGTGCCATCGAGTTCTCCAACCGCCAAGGCCATCAATTACAGTTTTAAGCGTTGGCCAGCTTTAAGCCGCTATCTGGATGATGGCAATCTACCCATTGACAATAACTGGGCAGAGAACTCAATGCGCCCCTGGGCCTTGGGACGAAAGAACTGGCTATTTGCAGGTTCGCTGCGCAGTGGTCAACGAGCAGCCAATATCATGACTTTAATCCAGTCAGCAAAGCTGAATGGGCTGGATCCGTATGCCTATTTAAGTGATGTGCTGAAAAGGCTGCCGACACATAAAGCGACCCAAATAGAAGAATTACTGCCACATCGCTGGAAATCCAACTCAAATTAAAAAATAGGCATGGGGTTCAGCGGACGCTTACAGTGCACCATCAATACTTGCTGGACTTTCAATCTTATTAAACACCTTGAAGCTACTGGAAAGTTATTCGGTGGATGAGTTAAAGGAAATGGCTAAAATTGCGTTGGGGTATCCACACGAAGATGTGTAGATACCTATACCTTCAGGGCGGGGATGTAAGGCTGCAATCCGCTAGTCCCCTTGTGGGGATTAGCTAGGATTGCTAATGCGGAGTTTGCTGTTGCTGAATATATTGTTTGATAATCCTAATAGGTGTACCATCACATGATGCAGCGAAATAGCTAGGCGACCACAAAGCATTACCCCATAACTTGCTTCTAATTTCAGGGTGCTTGGTTCGTAAAATACGACTGGAAGCACCTTTTAAACTATTTACCAAGCTAGAAATAGCGACCTTTGGCGGATAATGCACAAGTAGATGGACATGATCATCTTCACCATCAAATTCTGCCAACTCGGCTTCAAAGGTAAGCGTGCGCTGAACCCCATAGCTATTTTTTAACTTGGGTTGGATTTCCAGCGGTGTGGCAGTAATTCTTCTATTTGGGTCACTTTATGGGTCGGTAACCTTTTCAGCACATCACTGAGATAGGCATACGGATCCAGCCCATTCAGTTTTGCTGACTGGATCAGGGTCATGATATTGGCCGCTCGTTGACCACTACGCAGCGAACCTGCAAATAGCCAGTTCTTACGTCCCAAGGCCCAGGGACGCATCTGATTTTCCAACCAATTATTATCAATGGGCAAATTGCCATTATCCAGATAGCGACTTAAGGCTGGCCAGCATTTTAGGCTGTAGTTGATCGCTCGGGCAGTTGGGGAACTCGATGGCACCGTCAGCTGATGTTGGTTGAGCCACTCATATAGTTGTTGCATCACCGGTTGACTATACTGTTGCCGGTATTCGCGGCGGTGTTCTGCTGTACCATCCGTCTTTTTCCTGAGCTCTGCTTCTATCGCATACAGTTTCTGAATCAGCACTAATGCCTGTTCAGCGACCTGACTTTTCCCAGTTACATGCAGTTCATGGAATTTACGACGTGCATGGGCCATGCAGCCCACCTCTATGACCTGGCCTGATTTAAAGCGTGCTTTATAACCACTGTAATCATCACAGACTAGATAGCCCTGCCAGCCTTTCAAGAACGCTTCAGCATGCTCGCCTGAACGACTATCCTGAAAGTCATAGATCACCGCCTGAACTGGATTGTACTGTGTAGTGGCATAGGCCCAGACATAACCTTTCTTCGGTTTTTTATCATTCTCACCCATCCGCATGATGGTGACCGGTGTTTCATCTGCATGCAGCACCTGCTGTTGTAGTACCACCTCTTTTAAGGCATTGGCCAGAGGTTCCAGTTCCACACCGCAGCGACCAATCCAGTCAGATAAAGTAGATCTGGACAGATCAATGCCCGCCCGCTGATAGATCAGGCGCTGACGGTACAGCGGCAAATGATCGGCATACTTCGATACCAGCACATGGCTGAGCAGTTCAGGTGAAGCAATGCCTTTATCAATCACATAGGCGGGCATCGCTTGCTGAGTCAGGGTGTCACACTGATCACAGACCCATTTGCCACGCACATGCTGTTCCTTATAGAACTGTGCCGGTCTGAAATGCAGTTTTTCACTGACATCTTCGCCGATACGACGGAGTTGGCAGCCACAAGCACATTGGGTTGATGCAGGTTCATGCTCAATACGGATAGTGTGTAGATGATCTGGCAGTGGTCGACGTTTAGGTTTATTTGCTTTGGCTTTGTGTGTCGCTGCATCGGTTTTATCTGCATTCAGCCGCTCCAGTTCCAAATCAACTGCTGCGATATCCTCTTCAACCGCTTCGTCCCACAGATGGATTTGTTTTGCGGTGAGATGTTCGTTTTTACTGCCAAATTTGTGCTGTTTAAATAGTGCGAGCTCATGCTCGTATTTTTGATTGAGAATAGAAAGATGTTGAACTTTAGAATCTAATTGCTGATTGGTGACTTCAAGATGTTGAACTCTGGCATCTAATTGCTGGTTTGATTGTGCTAGAGACTGATGCTGCAGCGCCAACTGTCTGGTAAATTCCAGCAGTTGTTCATGGGTCAGTTGGCTTAAGTCAGGCAGCGTATTCATGACCGCAGTATGCCTGATGTCATGATGCAGAGGAAATAGAACGTTTGGAGAATAGCAGAATGGACGAGCCTGGTTTAGAGCATAGTCACCACCTGCTGTCGTCCAATGCGCTGCCAGGGCAAACCCTGGATCAATGCCTGTAACTGTTCCGGACTGAGGGCTACGGTTTCACCCTGATGAAGCTGAACCCAGTGGAATTTTCCCTGTTCCAGCCGCCGGGCACACAGCCAGATACCCAATCCATCATGTACCAGCAGTTTCATGCGATGGCCACGTTTATTACAGAACAGGTAAGCGCAATGCGGTTTGATGTAGCCAAAGGCTCTCAGCACCTGAGTCATGACAGTATCCATACCTGCACGCATATCCATCGGCTGGGTAGCAAGCCAGATTTCATCAATACGGATCATTGAGTCAAACCCTGGATCAGCACCAGTAATTCAGTTACTGACTCCACCGGCCAGTCGATCTCGATCATCTGACCCCTTACGGAACCTGGTTCCTCATGTAGTGGAATCCTAATATGAGCGACAACTTTCTTCTCTGGTACAGGTGGCGGAGGTGCTTCTTGTCTGACTGGAGTCGGGTGAAGAATGACGGGAAGGAAGTCGGTCTGTGGAATAGATGGGGGTGTTAATGATGGAACCATTGATCTGGACTGACGAATCCATTTATGCAACAGATTCGCATTGACCTGATGTTGCATTGCCACCTTGGCCACTGATGTGTCTGGCTGCTGACATTGCTGAATAAGTTGATGTTTAAATTCAGCCGTGAAGGTTCGACGGGGCTTTTTTAGGGTTGGTGTGCTGTCTATAACTGTCTTTAAATCCATAAATAGGTGTCCACTTAAATTTTAGTGGACACTATCGCGGTATTAATGAGTTAGAAAAAGTGGGGTTCAGCGGACGCTTACCTTCAAAGTCTAAACAAACACGCTCAAACACTTCACGCATTGTTTCAAGCATTGCTTTGGTAAAAACATCTCTACGATATTTAGCGACAAAGACTAAATGAACGTGCATATTAAAAACACAATGACGACCTGTTCTAATCTCTTGACTATTGCTCATAGACCAAATATATTTTAGTAATGAAAACACTTAAATTACGAATAAAAGACAAACATTGCAAGATGCTAGACCAACTAGCAGTAGAGGTGAACTTTGTTTGGAATTATGTCAATGATTTGTGTTTCAAGCACCTACAACGTAAACAACAATTCTTTTCAGCATACGATATTGCTCAATACACGAAAGGCACATCAAAAGAATGTAACTTACATAGCCAAACCATACAGGCAATTGCAGAAGAATTAGTTACACGAAGAAAGCAGTTTAAAAAAGCCAAGCTAAAATGGCGTGTCAGTAACAACAAATCTGCAAGACGCTCATTAGGCTGGATACCTTTTAAGAAAGTAGCCATTAAATACGCCGATGGCTATGTGCAATATGGCAAGCACCAATTCAAACTATGGGACAGCTACGGACTAAGCAAATACAACGTCAAAACAGGCTCATTTGTAGAAGACAGTCGTGGACGTTGGTATGTTTGCCTTGTGGTTGATGATATTCAACAAGTTAAAGCTATAGCTAAAGGCTCAATTGGCATAGACTTGGGTTTGAAAGATTTAGCCACTTGTTCAGATGGTGTGAAACTCGAAGCTCCTAAAATCTATCGCCAATATGAGGAAAAACTTGGCATTGCTCAAAGAGCAAAAAATAAGAAACGTGTCAAAGCGATTCACGCCAAGATTAAAAATATACGCCAAAATATGTTGCATCAATTCAGCCATAAACTGGTGAATGCACATGCAGCAATCTTTGTTGGCAATGTGAATGCTAAAGCATTAGCACAAACTAGATTAGCGAAGTCAGTGTTAGATGCCAGTTGGACAACACTAAGAACCATGCTCAAGTATAAATGCGAGAACGCAGGAGTATGGTATGGAGAAGTCAACGAAGCCTATACGACCCAAACATGTTCGTGCTGTGGCTCACGCTCTAGCAGTCCGAAAGGTAGAGCAGGTCTTGGAATAAGAGAATGGCAGTGTATGGAGTGCGGTACGCTCCATGATCGGGATATAAATTCCGCACTGAATATTCTTGCGCTCGGACATGAGCGTCTCGGAGGAGGAATCCCCGTTCTTTAGGTCTGGGAGGATGTCAACAAGAATATAACCAAGCCTTTGGACAGTATTGGAAAAGCAAAGCTGGGCAGGAGGTCAACTTTAAACAGTCTCATGGTGGATCGGGCAAGCAAGCACGTGCCGTTGCAACGGGTCTCCAAGCAGATGTGGTGGCCTTGGCCAATGATATTGATGAAATTGTGAATACTGGACAAATTGATAAAAACTGGCAAAAAGAATTTCTAAATAATTCTGCACCTTATACTTCAACCATTGTTTTTTTAGTGCGTAAAGGTAATCCAAACAAATTAAAGACTGGAATGATTTAACCAAGCTGGGGGTGAGATCATTACCTCAAATCCAAAAACAAGCGGTGCGCCGCGTTGGATCTATTTATCTGCTTGGGGGTATGCGTTAAAACAACCTGGAGGTAATGATGCTAAAGCCAAAGAATTGGTGAAAAACTGTATCAAAATGTCAAAGTTCTTGATTCAGGCGCGCGAGGTTCATTGACCACGTTTGCTGAACGGGGCATAGGTGATGTGTTGTTGTCTTGGGAAAATGAAGCTTTACTGGCAACTCAAGGCCTAGGTAAAGACAAATACGATATTGTTTATCCGTCTATTTCGATTTTAGCGGAGCCGTCAGTTGCGATTGTAGACAAAACCGTGGACAAAAATGGCAATCGAAATTTGGCCAAGGGCTATTTAAACTATCTGTATTCGCCAAAAGGGCAGGAGTTGGCGGCGAAGCATTTCTTCCGTCCACGAAATAAACAAGTGGCGAACAAATACCTTGCGCAATTTCCAAAGCAAAAAACCTTTAATATTAATGATGTCTTTGGAGGGTGGACCAAAGCGCAGAAAACTCACTTTGTAAATGGTGCGATCTTTGATCAAATTTATACTGAAAAATAAACGTGCTATGGTTTGACGCGATCACGTTCGAACATAAAAGTGGATATACACATATCCACTTTTATTATATTTTAAGCATAAAAATGTATATAATAAGAATAAGTAAAGTGTTTGCTATTATTTTAAATAAAAACAATTCATTAAGTCTTAGTGATGTAAAAATAATGTGTATTTAAAAAACAAAAGCGAATTGCGATTTATGATTTTGTTTCATATATTTAGCATAATTCTTGATATTTAATTTAATACGCTATGAAAACGCATTTGAAATCTCTCTGGGCTGCTGCCGTAGTGGCAACAGGTCTGACATTCAGTATGACATCAGCTCAAGCAGCTGACCGTACTATGCTCAATGTCTCCTATGATGCAACACGTGAATTTTACGATGAGTTCAATAAATCCTTTGGTGCTTATTGGCAAAGTCGTACTGGACAAACGGTCGATTTTAAACAGTCACACGGGGGTTCAGGTAAACAAGCCCGTTCGGTCGTGGATGGTCTAAAAGGGGATGTGGTGACCTTGGCCTTAGCCAATGACATTGAAGAAATTGTTAAATCAGGTCAAATCCAGCCGGGTTGGCAAAAAGAGTTCCCAAATAACTCTGCGCCTTATACATCGACCATTGTGTTCATGGTACGTAAAGGCAACCCGAAAAAAATTAAGGATTGGTCTGATTTAACCAAACCAGGTGTACAAATTATTACGCCTAATCCTAAAACAGGCGGTCTACCACGTTGGGTGTATCTGTCTGCTTGGGGTTATGCACTGAAACAACCCGGTGGCAATGAGGCCAAAGCCAAAGAGTTCGTGGGTAAAATGTACCATAACGTGAAAGTCATGGACTCTGCGGCACGGGCGTCTATGACCACCTTTGCAGAACGTCGCATTGGTGATGTGTTATTGACTTGGGAAAATGAAGCCTTAGTGACACAAAAAACTTTAGGTAAAAATCAGTTCGATATTGTTTATCCATCGATCTCGATTTTAACCGAGCCTTCGGTGGCAATCGTTGATAAGACCGTGGCGAAAAATGGCAACAAGTGGTTAGCACAGGGTTATATCAACTATTTATATTCACCACTGGGTCAGGAAATGGCGGCGAAACACTTCTATCGTCCGCGTAATGCGGCAATTCTAGAAAAATATAAAGCGCAATTTCCACCGTTAAAAACCTTCACCATTGATGAAGTGTTTGGTGGTTGGGCCAATGCTCAAAAGACCCACTTTGTGAATGGGGCGACTTTCGACCAAATCTATAATAGCCGTAAATAATCCAGTTAATTATTTCAGCTGCTGCTTACAAAGCCTCCCTTGGGAGGCTTTTTTGATAATGAATGCCGTTTAAAAACGGTTTTGTCTATGAAAAGTAATATTTCCCTACAAAAAGTCGTTTGGAGCTTTGTTAAAACAAGGTAATAATGTGCAGTTACATTTTTCCTTCCGATCATATTGAGTCTTTATGTCGCATATTTCTGTATTACTTCACGAAACTGTTGATGCTTTGGTAGCAGATCGCAATACAGGGATTTTCATTGACGGGACGTTTGGTCGTGGCGGACATACACGCTTGCTGTTGTCTAAGCTGGATGAAAATGCACGTGTCTATGGTTTTGATAAAGACCCGCAAGCACTGGAAACAGCCGCGATTTTAGAACAAGAAGATCCACGGTTTAAAATTATCCATGCCAGCTTTGCTGACCTTAAGCATGAGTTAGAAGTACGCGGCATTGGCTTGGTCGATGGTGTTATGGCCGATTTGGGCGTGTCTTCACCGCAGCTTGATCAGGCGGAGCGTGGCTTTAGTTTTATGAAAGATGGACCACTGGATATGCGTATGGACAATTCAAAAGGTCCAACTGCAGCGCAGTGGTTGGTCAATATTGAGGAAGAGGCGTTAGCCAATATTATTTTCCAATATGGTGAAGAGCGTTATAGCCGTCGTATTGCCAAAGCTATTAAAGCAGCTGGGTTGATTGAAACCACCGCGCAGTTGGCTGAAATTGTGAAAGTGGCGCACCCGAAATGGGAAAAAAATAAACATGCCGCAACACGAACTTTCCAAGCAATTCGTATTGCCATTAATAAAGAATTAGAAGATATTGAAGTTTTCCTACCGCAAGCGGTAGACGTATTAAAACCGAATGGTCGCTTGGCTGTGATTAGCTTCCATTCGCTAGAAGATCGATTAATTAAACAATTTATTCAAAAAGAGTCGACACTTGAGGAAGACATGGGTTGGGGAATGCCACAACAACGACCAGATACACGTCGTTTAAAGAAAGTATCACGTGTGAAAGCAAGTGATGCAGAAGTTAAAGCCAATCCACGTTCACGTAGTGCATGGCTTAGAGTTGCAGAGCGCTTAGCACTTAAAGGCGAATAATGAAAACTGAAGTCGTTGAAAAAATTCCAACAAAGTTAAAGTTTAAGAAGCTGATTGCCTATGTCATTTTATTGGTGCTGGTGTTTATCAGTGCCATGATGGTGGTGTTCCAAGTGTTTGAATACCGCCATGACTATCGCGAAATGAGCTCTTTTATGCGCGAGCGTGATGACCTAAATGCAGAGTGGGGCCGTTTGCTGATTGAACAGCAAACTTTTGGCGCAACTGCACAAATTGGAACGCGCGCGGTGACGCAACTGCGGATGTATTCACCACCTGCGGCGCAAACCGTAGTGATTTCTTTACCCACGACTTCAGAAGACAAAAAATAAGGCCGCTGTAACATGGTAGAAAAGCGTAAACCCACTCGTAAAAAACAGCAAGCGGTGACTGAAAAATCGGCTCTACAGGTTGAAATGTGGCGCTTTTATCTCATGTGGGCGGTGGTTTTAGCCTGCTTTATTGCTTTGGTTGGACGTGCTTTTTACGTACAAGTCATTAATACCGAATTTTTGCAAAATAAAGCCAATGCCAATATTTTAAGAACTGAAAAAATTAAGGCCATGCGCGGTGTGATTTATGACCGTCATGGTGTACCTTTGGCGATCAGTACGCCGATTATGAAAGTGGTGATTGACCCGCGTGATTATTTTGATAATAAAAAACTATTTGATGAAATTACCGCTGAATTAGCCAAAGATCCACACAATCGTAAATTGAAGCGTCAATTACCAGACAAAAATCTAAATCTGGATGAACTGGCTGATGCCGTGGGCATGGATCGTGCGGAACTGAAGCGGAAACTCAATGAACGTCCGCGTTCGCGCTACTTGGTTTTGAAAAAAGAAGTGCCACCTCAGCAAGCCGAACTGATTGCAAAACGTGAGTTCCAAGGTGTGTATACCGAAAAGAACTACAAACGTTACTATCCGCAGCCACAACCGAATGCGCAAATTATTGGTTTGACCAACAGTGAAGGTTCGGGCATTGAAGGTTTAGAAATGCAGCTGAATCAACGCTTGTCGGGTATTGATGGTGAGCAGCAAATTGTTCGAGATAAAAAGGGCAATCGTTTTAAAGATGCCGAGGTGGTTAAAGAAGTTGAGCCGGGCGAAAATATTACGCTCAGTATTGATTCGCGCCTTCAGTACATTATGTACCGTGAACTGACCGCTGCGGGTGTAGCCAATAATGCTCGTTCTGCCACAGCAATTGCGGTCGATGTGAAAACGGGTGAAATTTTAGCGATGGCGTCGTGGCCGTCGTATAACCCGAACGATAAAAACAGTTTGTCCAATAAAGACGCCATGCGTAACCGTGGTGCGGTTGACTCTTTCGAACCGGGTTCAACCATGAAGCCTTTGACCATTTCAATGGCCTTGGAAAGCGGCAAATACATGCCGAATACTGTGGTTAATACCACTCCGGGTTCGATGCGAGTCGGCAACCACACCATTCGAGATACACATAACTATGGTCCACTGACTTTGGGTGGAATTATTCAAAAATCGTCTAACGTGGGTGTGGCTAAAATTGCTTTGTCTCTCCCTTATGCAACTTTACCGACTTTTTATAAACGTCTCGGTTTTGGTCAGCGTTCAGCTGTTAAATTCCCGGGTGAAAGTGGTGGTTTAATTCTTCCACCAAGTAAATGGAATGTATCGGAAGTGGCGACCATGGCGTATGGCTATGGCTTAAATGCGACTGTGCTGCAAATGGTGGATGCTTATGCCATGTTGGCTAACAAAGGTGTGAAAATGCCTTTGAGTTTGTATAAGTTAGATGCGCCTCCCCGTGGTGAACAAATGATTGATCCAAAAATTGCGGATCAAGTTTTGTTGATGATGGAAACGGCAACCTTACCGGGTGGTACCGCGACTCGTGCAACCATTCCGGGTTACCGTGTAGGTGGTAAAACAGGAACCGCGCATAAGTTACGTGCTGACCGTAAAGGCTACTCAACCAATGAATATCGTGCACTTTTTGCCGGTGTTGCACCAGTCAGCGACCCGCGTTTAGCGATGGTGGTTGTGGTCGAAAACCCGCAAGGGACCTACTATGGTGGTACGGTGTCTGCGCCTGTATTTGCCCGTGTTATGCAAGAATCCTTACGTTTAATGAACGTGCCTTTAGATAAACCTTTAGATGCTCCTGTAATCAAGAAATAGGTGATGAATGTCCATTACATTTCAACAACTCTACACCGCTAACCAAAACGCTGGATGGATGGCACAGCCATTTCAAGGTTTTGTTCTTGATAGTCGTAAAGTACAGGCAGGGCAAATTTTTATTGCGCTGACCTCCCTTTCACAACCTGAAAAAACCGTGCAGTTTGCGCAAATAGCCTTGGATAAAGGGGCTTTAGCGGTGGTGAGTGAAACTGAGCTTGCACTTGAAAACAGTATTGTGGTGCCGAATGTGCGTCACTTGATGGGAGGCTGGCAAAAGCAATTTTTGTTGGCCACTAGCCAAGTACAGCCTGCTCGTATTTTAGCGGTGACAGGAACCAATGGTAAAACCACCATTTCTCGTTTAGTCGCAGAACTGTTGATGCTACAAGGCAAATCATGTGCAGTAATGGGCACGACAGGTAATGGCATTTTGCCCAATTTAGAAGCATCGTCGCATACCACCTTGGATGCGCTGCATCTACAAAATGCACTACATAGCTATGCCAAGCAAGGTGCTGAATTTGCATCGATTGAAGCCTCTTCACATGGTTTGGAACAAGGCCGTTTAGCGGGCAGTGAAATTGAAATTGCTGCATATAGCAACTTAAGCCGCGACCATTTGGACTACCATGGCACGCTTGAGGTCTATGCCGAAGCTAAATCTCGCTTATTTCAATTTCCATCATTGAAAGTTGCAGTCATCAATCTGGATGATGAGCATGCTGGAGTCATGATTCAAGCGGCACAAAATAATCCAGCCCAACCGAAAATTTTAACTTATTCAACCACGCAGCCTGCAGACTATCTGGTAAAGAATATTCAATATAGCCTGACGGGTGCAAACTTTAGCTTGTGTACGGCACAGGCCGAATATCAGGTACAGAACCCATTATTGGGTCATTTTAATATTGAAAATTTGGTCGCCAGTTTAATTATGGTTGAACAAGCGGGTTTTGATTTAGCCGATGTGGTTGCTACAACAGCACAGCTCAAGGGTGCGCCAGGTCGTATGCAAGTGATTCGTGATGATGCGCGTTTGTTTGTGGTTGATTATGCGCATACGCCTGATGCTCTGGTGCAAGTCTTAAGTACGTTGAAGCGCCATGTGGAACAGCAACTCTGGGCAGTATTTGGCTGTGGTGGAGACCGCGACCGTGGCAAACGGCCACTCATGACCCAAGCAGCATTAAACGGAGCAGATGTGGTGTTGTTGACTTCAGATAACCCACGTACAGAAAATCCTGAGCAAATTTTTGCCGATATGAAAGCGGGGATTGATTTCTCAAACCGTGTGGTTCATGAAATCCATGATCGTCGTGAAGCGATTAAATTTGCCGTTCGACAGGCCCAAGCGGGTGATATTGTCGTGATTGCAGGCAAAGGTCATGAAAACTATCAAGAAATAGAGGGTGTTCGGCATTGGTTTGACGATGTCGTCGAAGTGCAATCCGCGATTGATACACAGCACCACACTACTGATTCTGCTTATCCTGCACACTAAGGAAGTCGTATGCATACCTCAACAACAAGCACAGTGCCTTTAGTGTCATGGACCGCCGCACAGTTGCTCGAAGCTACCCAAGGTTATTGGCTAAATGATCAAGCGCCAAATACTGAAATTAAACGCATTTTGACGGATTCACGTGATGCAGAAGCAGGAGATGCTTTCTTAGCACTCAAAGGCGAACGTTTTGATGCACATGCTTTTATTACGCAAGTTGCTGAACAAGGTTGCCAAGTGGCCATTGTGAGTCAGCCTATAGATGCAGAGGTTTGTCAGTTGGTGGTGCCCGATACACGTTTGGCATTGGGACAACTGGGGGCTTATCGCCGTGCACAAAACCCACAGCTAAAAGTGATTGCGCTGACGGGTAGTAGTGGTAAAACCACCACCAAAGAAATGTTAGGCAGTATTTTGTCACGTATAGCACCAACGTTGGTGACCCGTGGCAATCTGAATAATGACTTGGGTGTGCCAGTCATGTTATTGGAATTACATCCAGAGCATCAATATGCAGTGATGGAGTTGGGTGCAAGCCATCAAGGTGAAATTGACTATACTTCGAATTTGGTCCAGCCCTTGGTTGCAGGCATTATCAATATTGGTACAGCACACTTGGGTGAGTTTGGTGGACGCGATGGCATCTGCCGTGCTAAGTCTGAGATTTATGCGCATATTGCTCCAAATGGCACATCAATTGTTCCTGCAGCCGATGATTTTGCCGATAGCATTCGCCAAGCAGTGCAAACTGAACAGGTGCTCAGCTTTGGTGCGGGTGGTGAAATCTTTGCCACTGAGATTGAGTTACAGGCACAATCTGCAACGTTTAAGCTAAATACCCCGCAAGGCGTGCGTCAGGTGAATTTACCATTTGCTGGGGAGCATAATGTTCAAAATGCAACTGCTGCGGCAGCTTTTGCTTTAGCGATTGGTATTAGCTTGGATGATATTGTGCTTGGCCTTGAGCAAGCGGTCGGTGCAAAAGGGCGTTTGAACTTTATTCAACAAGGCCGTCATTTGTTGATTGATGATACCTACAATGCCAACCCAACCTCTATGCGTGCCGCTGCTGAAGTGCTTGCACAGCAAGAGGGGGTTCGAGTGATGGTGATGGGTGATATCGGTGAGCTAGGTAGCTCTGCTGCACAGCAGCACTATATGCTGGGGCGCGATTTGGTCTCAGTGAAAGGGCTGAACTTCGTGGTGGCTGTCGGTGAATTTGCACCTGCGGCACAAGAAGGTGCACGCAGCACCCAATATGGCAAAAAAATGCAGGCTTTTTTAACTCAAGAGCAGGCTTTGCCGTTCTTACTCAGTTTAATTGAAACACATCAACCCCAGTCTATGAGTTTCCTGTTTAAAGGTTCTCGTTATACCCATATGGAAACGTTGATGGCTGATTTGATGGAGAAACTCTAAATGTTGTTATGGTTGTTTGAACAACTGGCGGGCTACCATAGTTCGTTTCAGGTGGTTCGTTATTTAACATTGCGTTCTTTGCTCAGTGTTTTAACCGCACTGACCATTGGTCTAGTGCTCGGTCCTGTGATGATTCGCAAGTTGCAAGCACTCAAATATGGTCAAGCCGTGAGTTCATATGCTCCTGAAAATCATGCCAAAAAAATGGGCACACCAACCATGGGTGGTGTGTTGATCTTACTCTCAATTGGTATCTCCACACTGTTGTGGGCAGATTTATCCAACCCTTATGTATGGATTGTCTTGGCAGTGATGGTGATTTTTGGTGCAGTGGGTTGGGCCGATGACTGGATCAAGATTCGCTATAAAGACAATGCAGGCTTACCTGCCCGTAAAAAGTTCTTTTGGACGTCGCTTGCATCATTGGGCGCAGGTATTGCGCTATATGTAATTGCGCAACAACAGAGCAATCCTGTGCATACCGCAAATATGCTGGATCTGCTGATTCCATTTTTTAAAGATTTAAGTATTCCTTTGTCGGTGATTCCGTTGGGTATTGGTTTTATCATTTTCACCTATTTGGTAATTAATGGTGCATCAAATGCCGTGAACCTGACCGATGGTTTGGACGGTTTAGCGATTATGCCTGTAGTGCTTGTTGCAGCGGGTTTAGGTGTATTTGCATATTTGGCTGGTGATGTCCGTTTTGCCAATTATTTACATATTCCTTATGTGCGCTTTGCTTCTGAGTTGGTGGTGATTTGTGCAGCCATGATTGGCGCGGGTCTAGCCTTCCTCTGGTTTAATGCACACCCTGCACAGGTTTTTATGGGCGATGTGGGCGCATTATCATTGGGTGCAATGCTCGGTACAATTGCGGTCATGGTTCGTCAGGAAATTGTCTTTGCCATTATGGCTGGTGTGTTTTTGGTCGAAGCGATTTCAGTCTTCTTGCAAATTGGTTCCCTCAGAATGCGCAATAAACGGGTATTCCTGATGGCACCATTACACCACCATTATGAGAAAAAAGGCTGGCGTGAAACCCAAGTGGTGATTCGTTTTTGGATTATCACAATTATGCTGGTAGTTTTAGGTCTAATGACCTTAAAATTGCGTTAAGCAAAAGTATGAAAAGAGTCGGTATTTGCCGGCTTTTTTTATGCCTGAGGTAAGGTCTTGGAGAAAATAATGAATCTGCTCATGTGTCCTGTGTGTCGTGAGGCTTTAACTTTAAACGAAAGAACATGGCGCTGTGCGAATTCACATAGTTATGATGTGGCGAAACAAGGCTACGTCAATTTGCATGTCGTTCAACACAAGCACAGCAAAAATCCGGGGGATACGCCTGAGTCGGTACAAGCCCGCCGTGCCTTCTTAAGTGCAGGTCATTACGCGCCTTTACAGCAAGCAGTGATCAATAAGGTACGTGAGTTACGTATTGAAAATTTACTCGATATTGGTTGTGGTGAAGGCTATTACACCGATGCAATGCAGTCGGAGGTACTGCAATGTGTCGGTGTAGATATTGCAAAAAATGCAGTGCAAGTGGCTGCGAAAATCAATAAAAATATCACGTGGGTAGTGGGTACAGGAGCAACTTTACCCGTGTTGGATCAGTCAATTGATTTATGTAGCAGTTTATTTAGCCCGATTCCAAAACAAGAGATTTTAAGGGTGCTCAAGCCGCAAGGATATTTATTTGTAGTGACGCCTGCGCCTCAGCATTTGTATGCCATGCGTGAAGCTCTGTTCGAAGAGGTGAAGCCGCATGAACCGAGCAAATTTGTAGAGCAGTTGAGTGATGCGTTTGATTTGGTGAGTGATGATGTTGTTGATGCTGAACTTAGGCTTAATCAGCAGGACTTAAAAAACCTGATTGCCATGACCCCTTATGCCTATAAAGCAAAACAAGAGCGACGTGAAGCCTTAGAGTCACAAGCAGCTCTTGACTTACATGCACAGTATCAAATTTTACTGTTTCAGAAAAAAGTATAAGTATAAAAAAGCCCGCAGATGCGGGCTTTTCTTATTGGACTTGATCAATCAAATGATCGAGCGCATCTGTTTTAGGTTTTGGTTGTTCTTTGGGTGCATGCATGGTGGGTGGGGCGCTGTTCTTTGGAACCAGCGTTTCCTCTTCACCCGGCAAATCATCAAAGTCACGCTCAGGAGCACGGGGAACCACCACCGGTGCAGGGCGATACAACGGCTGCGCCAAAGGTGGGGTTGGGCCTAAGTTGCTTTGAGGTGCTTCTTTCTGATGGCGTTGAATCGGCGCTTTGGCTTTGGCATCGAGTTGAACCCAAGCCGAAGGCGTGCCTTGTAAGGCTTTGGCCATGAAGTCTGTCCATATCGGGAGCGCAGCCACACCGCCGTATTCGCGGCGTCCTAAAGTCGTTGGTTGGTCGAAACCGACCCACGCTACGGTCACTAATTTGCCATTAAAGCCGGCAAACCAAGCATCTTTCGCATCATTGGTGGTTCCTGTTTTTCCGCCCAAGTCATCTCGTCCAATACGTAGCGCAGCACGGCCTGTACCATGTTGAATCACGTCTTTTAAAATATTCGCCATATCATAAGCAGAACTGGATTTTAAAATACGTTGCGCTTGGCGATAGTCACTGTTGATCTCAACAGGATTTGCCGATTTTTCAGCAGGGTTCAGCTCTTGGTTGGTGACTTCAATTACTTCATCATCAGGTGTGATGGTGTCAGCAGACTGAGGATTTGATTCTTGTTGAGAGATACAACTAATACATGCATATTCAGGATTGTTCTGATAAATGACCTTGCCATAGGCATCTTCAATCCGATTGATGAAGTGTGGTTGAATACGATAACCGCCATTGGCAAAGGCTGAGTAACCTGTAGCCATTTGAATTGGTAAAACCTGAGGTGTTCCGAGTGCAATGGTGTAGTTGCGTGGAATCTGTTCATCAGTTAAGCCGAAGTCCATGAACAATTGACGTGTACGTTCAATGCCCACGGTTTGTAAGAGTCGAACTGACACGGTGTTACGCGATAAATAGAGTGCACGACGCAATGGAATCATGCCTAAATAGCGACCATCGGCATTGCGTGGTGACCATTTACCAATGGTGATTGGGCTGTCATTCACCATGCTATACGGTGTCATACCGCGCTCTAAAGCGAGTGCATAGACAAAGGGTTTAATAATCGAACCTGGTTGGCGCCAGCCTTGTGTGGTTCTATTAAATTTAGATTGATAAAAGTTATAACCACCGACCAGTGCTTCTACAGCGCCATTGTTTGGGTTCAGTGCAATCAGCTGGCCCTGAACTTTAGGCAATTGCACCAAAGCCCATGAGGTTTTGTTGTCATTGGGGCGCAGACGTACAATGTCTTTTACTTTAACAATTTGAGATGCTCTTGATGGTGCACCGCCTACCGCATTTGCATTGCGATAAGGACGTGTCCAAGACATGCCAGACCATGGCACGGTTACTGTCGAGCCATCTTGCATTAAGGCATCAAAGCTATTTTGATTCACACGGGTAACTTCGGCAGGGAAGGTATTGGCAAAAGCACTAAAGCTACTTAAGGGTTTGTCATGGGCTTCCGCACCACGCCAACCATGACGACGGTCATAGGCTTCTAAACCATCTTGTACCGCTTGTTCGGCATAGGCTTGGCGTTCGCTGTTGATGGTGGTGTAGACCTTATAACCAGAGTCAATCGCATGCTCGCCGAACTTTTCAATCAGTTCGCTGCGGACCATTTCACCGATATAGGGAAATCGGTTGCTTACCCCGCGGTCAGGCATATCGAGGTTAATTGGTTCAGCAATCCCTTTTTCATATTGGCTTTGGTTGATGTAGCCTAGCTGCAGCATACGACCCAAAATCCAGTTACGACGTTCTAAAGCACGTTCGGGGTTGACCACTGGATTGTATTTAGACGGCGCTTTAGGCAGACCTGCAATCATCGCCATTTGCGCAATGCTGAGTTCGTCTAAGCTTTTGTTATAGTAAATTTTAGCTGCCGCTGCGATACCGTAGGCATTTTTACCCAAGAAAATCTTGTTGACATAGAGGGTTAAGATTTCCTCTTTCGTCAAATTTTGTTCAATTTTTCGTGCCAGAAAAACCTCAGTCAACTTACGTTTTAAGGTACGCTCGGGACTGAGATAATAGTTTTTTGCCACTTGCATGGTGATGGTCGAGCCACCCGTTTGGACGTTGGAGCCAGTAATACTTTCACTGACTGCACGTCCTAAACCTTTAAAACTGATACCACTATGCTCAAAAAAAGAAGAATCTTCCGCTGCTAAAAAGGCATGAATAAAACTTCGTGGGATCTGATCGTAATCTACGGGTACAGATAGCTTGCCACCGTATTCCGAAATGAGTTGGTTATCCGCACTATAAACTTGTAAAGGTTTTAGTAATGGCGCCTTTTTTATAGTTGTCATTTGCGGCAAAGATGGGGCAATATAGAGATACATGCCATAAAAACCCATTGGAATTGAGACCAACATTATAATAATGATCAAAAAAAATGGATGAACACGGCCCGAACAAGATAGCTTTTTCATAACAAGTAAGTTTTAATAAGAGCTAATGGCAAACTAATTAGCGGTCAGTATATCCTGTACACATACGGAATGTTAGATGAGTTATTGTATCCGTATAAAATTATAGACGCAGACTAATTAGTGGGTTACTTTTTTTGGGGATAAAAAAATAATAGGAATGATACTGTGCTCAGGTTATATCGTAAGCCAAGTAAGGGGTTAATAGGAGTAGATATTAGTTCGACTTCTGTTAAGGTATTGGAACTTTCTGTTAAAAACAATCGGTATTGGGTGGAGAGCTATGCACTTGTCCCTTTACCAGAAGGAAGTGTGGTCGAAAAAAATATATTGAATCCAGAAGCAGTTGGTGATGCCCTTGAGCGTGCGGTAAATTTGGCCAATGTTCAATCGACAGACGTAGCACTGGCAGTTCCGACTTCCATGGTGATTACTAAAATCATTGAAATGGATGCCGATATGAACGATGACGAACGTGAAATTCAGATTCGTGATGATGCTGAGCAATATATTCCATTCCCATTAGATGAAGCGAGTTTAGACTTTGAAGTCCTTCCAGACCGTTTAGCCAATCCTAATCGTGTCAATGTACTCCTCGTTGCAACCCGCATTGAAAATGTAGAGGCACGCGCCGAAGCATTGGAGTTGGGCGGTTTAACGCCTAAGATTGCCGATGTTGAAAGTTTCGCCATTGAAAATGCATTCAAAGTTTTTTCAGATACGCTTCCAATGGGCGTAAATACTGTTGGGATTCTGGACATCGGTCACACCATGACCACCTTGTCCGTCATGCAAAATAATAAAGTCATTTATACCCGTGAACAGGTGTTCGGGGGTAAACAACTGACGCAAGAAATTCAAAATCGTTATGGTTTGTCTTTTGAAGAAGCTGGACGTGCCAAAAAAAGCCGTACCTTGCCTGATGACTATGATATTGAAGTCCTTGAGCCTTTTCTTGAAGCTGTGGTGCAACAAGCAGCACGCTCTTTGCAGTTCTTCTTTTCGTCCTCTCAATTTAATGAGATCGACCATATTTTATTGGCAGGGGGGAATGCCAATATTCCAGGACTGGCGAAGTTATTACAACAAAAATTAGGTTATCGGGTCACCATTGCCAACCCATTTTTACAGATGGGCTTTTCTCCACAAATCGACATTAAAAAAATTGAAAATGATGCTTCATCACTCATGGTGGCATGTGGATTGGCATTGAGGAGTTTTGATTAATGGCAAAAATTAACCTACTCCCTTGGCGTGATGCGTTAAGAGAGAAACGAAAAAAAGAATTTATTGCCTATTGTGTTGGGGCTGCATTAGTTGGGGTTTTAGCTGTTGCTTTGGCTTGGTTCTTTTACAGTCAAAAACTGGAAGATCAAGAACAGGCCAATCAGTTGGTGGTGAGTACCAATCAAAACTTAGATGTTCAATTAAAGTCATTGGAAGGTCTGCAAGAGCAGCGCAATGCGATTGTTCAACGGATGAAGTTGATCCAAGGCTTGCAAGGTCAACGTCCTGTGGCTGTGCGTTTGGTTGATGAAATGGTGCGTGTTACACCAAGTAATATGTATATTACTAAGTTTGTGCGTACAGGTGATAAATTTACCATTGAAGGGAAAGCGGAAAGCCCGAATACAGTTGCGGAGTTCTTACGTAACCTAGAAGCATCGGCGTGGTATCGCAATGCCTTTATGAATTCATTCTTGGTTGCTGAAGAGAAAAAAGATAAAGCACCAAGTTCCATCGTGCCACGTGTTGAAGAAACCTATGGCACCTTTGTGGTCACGGCAGATTTAGATGAGATTGCTCAGCCAGTAACGCCTGATGCGACCACACCTGAAGCCGCAAGCACAGTTAATAATTCAACAGCGGGGGCAGCACAATGAGTCGCGATGAATTTGAAGAATTAACGTCAGAAAACCATGCTGTAACCAAGAAAAAAATGACGGTTGATAAATTTTTTCAACAGTTTAATACCCTAGATCCAAACAATTACGGTAGTTGGCCGTTTTCAGTCAAATTGACTTGTTGGATCTTTATCATTTTAGTGATTGGAGCTTTGGGTTATTTTGTCGTGATTAAGCCGAAACTTGATGCGATTTCAAATGCACATGCACAAGAACAAAATTTACTGAATGAGTTTCGTGAAAAAGATTCAAAATTACGTAACTTGCAGCAATATCAAGCGCAATTGCAAGAAATGGAAGCTAATTTCAATCAGCAGTTAGAACAGTTGCCGAAAGAAACTGAAATTCCGGGTTTGGTTGAAGATATCAACGTGAGCGGCGTAAATTCTGGATTAAAGTTTAAAAATATTCGTTTAGAGCCAGAAATTCGCCAAGAGTTCTTTATCGAACAGCCGATTTCTATTGAAGCGACGGGTGATTATCATTCTTTTGGTTCATTTGTCAGTGGAATTGCAGCTTTGCCGCGTATTGTGACCTTGCATGACTTCGATATCTCAGCATCAAGTAATAATGAGAAAAAGACGGATATTCCGCAAATTTCATACAGTGTAAAGGCTAAAACTTACCGCTATGTCGGGGCGACAGCTGCTGCAAGTGTGGAAAATACAGCTAAAGCAGATGCAGGAGGTGCTCAGTAATGAAATATCAAAATCTCATGCTTAGTCTCTGCGTTGGACTATTCCTTATCGGTTGTGATTCACGTATTGATGCGGTCAATATGCAAATGGCTGAAATTCGTAATCAGCCACCATTGCCGATTGAACCTGCGCCAGATTTCCCACCTGTACCGACTTTTAATTATGCCGCGCATCAATTAAAAAGTCCGTTTATGCCAAGCTCATTAGCGGCTGAACTGAAAATTATGGCTGGAAAGCGTGTTTATCCAAACTTATCTCGCCAATTACAACCCTTGGAAAGTTATGCGATTGAATCGCTTAACATGAAAGGCAGCATGCGTGGACAAAATGGACAAATTTTGGCGTTGATTCAAACCCCTGATGGTGAAATTGAACGCGTGCAGCGTGGTAGTTATTTGGGGATGAATCATGGTCGTGTGATTAATATCACCGCTACACAAATTGATTTGATTGAAATTATTCCGGATGGGCGTGAGGGCTATGTCGAGCGCCCGAGAAGCCTAGTATTAATTGGGCCGGCGCCTTAAAAAAGGAAAAGGAATAAAAATGAAAAATAGTGCTAAAGATTTTATATTTGGGGATGGCAATACGATGAACCATATGTTCCGTCAGTTTTCAATGGGTGCAATTGCAATGGCGGTGATGCAGGCTGCAAGTGCGCAAGTCAGTATTACGAATATTGTGCCGATGCAAATTCCGGGACAGGGAACAGAAATTCGTGTCATGTTCAACGGTTTGCCACCACAGCCGCAAGCCTATCAGTTGGAACAGCCATCACGTTTGGTTTTGGATTTTGATAAAGCACAGCAGAGCTTAAAACAAGGCAGCATTGTGGTGGCAACGGCTGAAGCAAGTACAGTAGATGTAACTTCAGATGCGCAGCGTTCACGTTTAACTGTAAATTTGGCTGATGCCGGTGCATTTACTACACGTGTTGAAGGTAATACCTTTATTCTGAAAATTAACTCAGTGAACCCAGCGCTAGCAACACCTGTTGCTGCAGCGCGTTCAGAGCAAGGTATTTCAAATATTGGATTCCAACGTGGTTCAGACGGTGAAGGCCAAGTTGTCATTGATTTAAAAGGTAGCAATACCCCTGTCGATGTGAAACAACAAGGCAGTAAAATTGTGGTGCGCGTTTTGGGGAATAAAATTCCTGCCCACTTATCGCGCCGTCTCAATGTGAATGATTTCGCAACGCCTGTATCGACCATCGATGCACAAAACGATGGCAGTAACGGCCTGATCACGATCCAATCGAATGGCAGTTTTGAATATATGGCTTATCAGGCTGAAGATAAGCTCACCATTAGTTTAAAGCGTCCTGAAGATAAAAATCCAATGAAGCCTAAAGCACCAAGTGCTTATACAGGCAAAAAGATTTCTTTAGATTTTCAAGATATTGAAGTGCGACGTGTATTACAGCTCTTGGCTGATTTTACAGGCATTAACATGGTGGCTTCTGACACTGTACAAGGTAATATTACCTTGCGCCTGAAGGATGTTCCGTGGGATCAGGCGCTTGATATCATTATGAAAACCAAGAACTTGGATAAACGACGTAATGGTAATGTAATTTGGATTGCTCCTGTAGCTGAACTGATCAAATCTGAGGATGATGAAGCTAAAGCCATTGCACAAAGTATTAAACTTGCACCGATTCAAACCGATTATATTCAGTTGAGCTATGCGAAAGCTGCTGATATTTTAAAATTGCTAGAAGATTCTCGAAATAGCAAAGGGGCGGCATCCAACGGTACGGCTGGCACAGATTCACTAGCTTTAGAAAGCTTATTGAGTTCACGCGGTAGTGTGGTTGCCGATTTACGAACCAATACTTTAATCGTAAACGACACATCGCAGAACATTGATAAGATCCGCCGGATGATTGACTTACTTGATGTTGCAGTGAAACAGGTGATGGTTGAAGCCCGTATTGTAACTGCACAAACAGATTTCTCTCGCGAATTGGGAATTCGTTGGAGTGCGCAAAAACTCAATAACAATCCTGTGTGGGGTGGGGATTTCCAACCGAGTTTTGATTTAGGAGTAGATTTGGCAACGGGTACGGCGGGAACGTTTAACTTTGGTTTGTTAAAAATCTCAGACTATATGTTGAATCTTGAGTTAACTGCGCTACAAGCAGATGGTCATGGTGAAGTTTTGTCGGCGCCTAAAGTACTTACTGGTGATAAACAGAAAGCCTATATTCTACGTGGAGATCAAATTCCTTATCAAACGTGGAGTGCGGATACAGGAACAACAACTAGTTTTGTTGATGCGAATTTGAAGTTGGAAGTCACGCCAAGTATTACACCTGATGGTCGCGTACAAATGTCGCTAAAAATTGAAAAAGATACAGTTGGTACACTAACATCAGCAGGGTATTTAATTAATACAAATGAACTTGAAACTAATGTTTTGGTTGATGATGGTGAAACAGTCGTACTTGGCGGTATTTTTGATGACATTAAGCAAAATCAATATGAGAAAGTTCCATTTTTTGGGGATTTACCTGTAGTGGGTGCTTTATTTAAAAATAACACCAAATCTAGTGCGCAAACTGAGTTATTGATTTTTGTGACACCACGAATTGTTAATGACAGTGTTTCAAGAAATCATTAATATATTTTCAATTTGAACAAATCTAAAAGGTGACTCCTTGCCAAGCAAAGAGTTTGAAACCCTACCAAATATTTATTTGGTAGGGCCTATGGGGGCTGGAAAAACAACGGTAGGACGACATTTAGCTGAACTGTTAGGACGTGAATTTCTTGATAGCGATCATGAAATTGAGCGTAAAACAGGGGCAACGATTCCATGGATCTTTGAAAAAGAGGGAGAGCTTGGGTTTCGTAGTCGTGAAACGGTTGTGATTGATGAGTTAACCTCTCGACCCAACTTGGTTTTGGCCACAGGTGGTGGGGCGGTGACTCAGGCTCCAAATCGCGCATTTCTCAAACAACGGGGTATCGTTGTTTATCTTTATACTCCTGTCGAAATTCAGCTACAGCGAACCTATCGTGATAAAAATCGCCCACTGCTTCAAGTGGAGAATCCTGAACAAAAGTTAAGTGACTTACTCAGCGTTCGAGATCCTTTATATCGTGAAGTTGCCCATTATATTATCGAGACCAATCAAGGGGCTGCACGAGATCTGGCGCAGCGTATCTTAAATTTGATTCTTGTAAAGTAGTTTTGATTCAGTTTTGAAGTGATTTGAACCATGCAAACCTTATATGTTGAACTTGGCGAACGCCGTTACCCGATCTTTATTGGTAGTGATTTAGATCCGAACGCTTTACTTGAGCCATATATTCATGGGCGTCAAGTGATGATTGTGAGTAATGAAACGGTCGCGCCTTTGTATTTAGGTCGTTATGTCGCAGCAATTGAAGCTTTGGGTAAATCGGTTG
Organism: Acinetobacter sp. PC34; assembly: GCF_051789135.1. Taxonomy (NCBI): domain Bacteria; kingdom Pseudomonadati; phylum Pseudomonadota; class Gammaproteobacteria; order Moraxellales; family Moraxellaceae; genus Acinetobacter; species Acinetobacter sp. PC34. Next base: position 330,745 of record NZ_CP196664.1, read on the forward strand.
CAACCTGTATTTTGCCCGATGGTGAAAAATATAAGAATATTGAGCACCTCAACCTGATTTTTGATGCATTGTTAGCGTCAGGCTTCAACCGTGATTGTACAGTTTTAGCTTTAGGTGGTGGTGTGATTGGTGATATGGCGGGCTTTGCTTCGGCATGTTTCCAGCGTGGAGTCTATTTTATTCAGGTGCCAACAACACTTCTTTCACAGGTTGATTCGAGTGTCGGGGGTAAAACAGGGATTAACCATCCGCTGGGTAAAAATATGATCGGGGCATTTCAGCAACCGCAAGTGGTCTTGGCGGATATGTCTCAACTTAAAACGCTGCCAGCACGTGAGTTATCAGCAGGTTTGGCAGAAGTGATTAAGTACGCACTCTTGGGAGATGCTGACTTTCTCACTTGGTTGGAACAATATATAGATGATTTGGTCCAGGGTGATGAAGCTGCACTGGCTGAAGCTGTGTATCGTTCTTGTGCCCATAAAGCGCGTATTGTTGCCAATGATGAAAAAGAACAAGGCGAGCGTGCCCTATTGAATCTTGGGCATACTTTTGGACATGCGATTGAATCTTATTTAGGCTATGGTGAATGGCTCCATGGTGAAGCTGTGGCAACAGGTATGGTGATGGCAGCAGATCTATCGCAGCGTATGGGATGGATTAGTGCAGAAGATTTGGTACGTACAAAAAATATCATTCAACGCGCGAATTTACCGATAGTATGTCCGCAGATTCCTCTCGATGACTTTTTGGCATATATGGCTCATGATAAAAAAGTCTTGAACGGGCAATTGCGTTTGGTTTTGATGCAAGCGGTAGGGCAGGCCATCATTACCAAAACATTTGATGTAGAATTGATGAAACAGGCGATTTTAGCCAACCAAGAGCAGGCATAACTTTATTATGGCAACAACCCTTCGAACCCAGTGGCAGACAAAGCAAAATTATATTTGGCTTGCATTCGGAGGGGTATGCTTGTTTGGCGCCATAGTCTTTTGGGCCATTACAGATCAAGAGACTGTGGTTGAAGTTGAAAAAAAAGCTGAATCTGAAGTTGAGTTGCAAATTCAGCCAGAAAAAGTCGCAACCACCGCCCATTTAGGCTCATTCATTGATGAAGTAAAACCTTTGGATATGACGACACGTGTTGTCGCCATTGCACAGCATGAAGCTGAATTCCGCGGTACCAAATTTATTCAGGAAAATAAAAAGAATAGTGCAATTGAACTGTTTAGAGTCTCAGAAGAAGCGATTATTAAACGTTTTTTGCAAAGGCAATCTGATCGTCAAGCTTTTAGTTACTTAAGACTGACAGGTGAAAACCAAATTGAGCAATATGTGCTGATCTATGGTGTATATAAAAATGCTAATGAGGCGCAAAAGGCATTGGCTGATTTAAAATTGACATTGCCGAAGTCAGTGCAACCCAAAGTTGAAAAAATTGAAAGTTATGCTGAATATGTCAATGATCTCGGTTCTGATGAACTTGGACTTAGCAATAAGCTCTATGCTGTGCAGTTGAAACCAGTAGCTGTACCTGTGATTGATGAAGCTACACTAGCTGCGCGTCAGCAAGCGGCACGTGCAGCAGCCGTACAAAATAAACAATCGACAACATCGACGACGGTTACTCGTCGTGATGCGGATGGAAAAGTGGTTGATGTGCAAAAGTCACAAACGACCGTAGAGAATGCGCCACAAAATAAAACAAATGAACCTGAAGTGACCGACCCATTTAATTAAAATTGGTTCATTATGGCGCATCAAAAAATGTAAATTCCATATACGCACAAATATAGTGCAATAAATTGATTGTCTTCGAACTAATTTTTTACGTAAAAAACACAAACCTAATAAAACTAAAGCGCTTAACACACAAAATAAATAATTGGCATAAAACTTGCTTTAATGGTGCATGAATTGAGTTGATGTCACTGTTTTGGCGCAAAAAAGATTCGATTTATGAGCGAAATAGTAGCGGCCAAGTGCCTTAAAAAAGTGCGTGACTGCTGCATACATTTTTTCAATTAAGACATGCATAAAGACGAAAATCAGTCTATCTTGGGTGTGAAGAAAAAATGCTGTACTTCAATCAGAATCTGAATATGAGTCAATTGAACGAATCGGCAAGAAGTAATTAGATTGTTAGACGCCCGACAGGGCCTGTAGAAAGAAGGGTACGCTATGCACATGCCATCGCCTAATACTGTAGCTCCCGCTCAAGGTTTATACCAACCGGATGAGTTTAAAGATAACTGTGGTTTTGGTTTAATCGCCCATATGCAGGGTGATGCAAGCCATGATCTTGTCAAGACTGCTATGCACAGTCTGAGCTGTATGACCCACCGCGGTGGTATTGCTGCAGATGGTAAGACAGGGGATGGTTGCGGTTTACTCTTAGCAATGCCAAAACAGTTTTTCCGCGAAGAAGCGAAAAAACTCAGTGATATTACACTCAGTGAAGTTTTTGCTGTCGGTACGGTGTTTTTAAGCCTCGATCCAGCAATTGCTGCACATGCAAAACAAATTTTAGCCAAAGAAATTGAAGCTGAGGGTTGTCGTGTATTGGCTTGGCGTGTAATCCCAACCAATAACGATGCTTTGGGCCCAATTGCAATGCAGTCATTGCCTGTATTTGAACAAATCATTGTGAACTGCCCAATGGGTGTGTCTGAGGTTGAATTTAACCGTAAACTCTTCTTGGCACGTCGTCGTGCAGAACAGCAGCTCAGCAATGATTCTTCATTTTATGTAACCACATTATGTTCAACAGTGATTAGCTATAAAGGCTTGATGATGCCTGAAGCGATTGCTGATTTTTACACAGACTTGGCTGATCCACGTCTTGAGTCACATATTGTGGTGTTCCACCAACGTTTCTCGACCAATACTTTGCCGCGTTGGCCTTTGGCTCAGCCATTCCGTTATCTTGCACACAATGGTGAAATTAATACCATTACTGCGAACCGTAACTGGGCGATGGCGCGTACGCCAAAGTTTGAAAACCCATTATTGCCTGGTTTAACTGAGCTCAACCCAATCGTGAACCGTACTGGCTCGGATTCTTCAAGCTTAGATAACATGCTTGAAATTCTTGTGGGCGGCGGTATGGACTTGTTCCGTGCATTGCGTATGTTGGTTCCGCCAGCATGGCAGAACGTGGAGACTTTAGATGCCGATTTGCGCGCATTCTATGAGTTTAACTCGAAGCATATGGAAGCGTGGGATGGTCCTGCTGGTCTAGTGATTCAAGATGGTCGTCATGCAATTTGTATGTTGGACCGTAATGGTTTACGTCCAGCACGTTGGGTGATTACCAAAAATGGTTACATCACACTGGCATCTGAAATTGGTGTATGGGGCTACGAGCCTGAAGATGTGATCTCTAAAGGTCGTGTCGGTCCAGGTCAAATTTTAGTGATTGATACCTTCACAGGTAAAATGCTCGACACTAAAGATGTCAGCACGCATTTGAAAAAAATGCGTCCTTACCGTGAATGGTTACGTGAAAACTCGGTTCGTGTACAAGGTAGTCCAGAGCTTGAAGAATATTTATGTGATCAAGGCTTAAAAGGCGACGACCTTAAAGCATCACAAAAAATGTTTATGGTGACCTTTGAAGAGCGTGACCAATTGCTTCGTCCAATCGCTGAAAGCGGTCAGGAAGCAGTGGGTTCAATGGGTGATGATACGCCAATGGCGGTTTTGTCTCGCCACGTACGTCATGTATCGGATTACTTCCGTCAACAGTTTGCTCAGGTCACTAACCCACCAATCGACCCATTACGTGAATCGATTGTGATGTCATTGGAAACGTGTTTAGGCCGTGAGCAAAACGTTTTTGAACAAAGCCCTGAGCATGCGGATCGTTTGATCATTTCAAGCCCAGTGTTGTCAAATTCGAAAATGCATCAAATCCGTACGTTGGGTCGTAAGGGTTATGAAATTGCAGATATCGATTTAAATTATGCGGAAGATGAAGGTCTAGAAGCTGCAATTGCGCGTATCTGTGAAGAAGCAGCACAAGCCATTCGTGACGGCAAAACCTTATTGGTGTTGTCTGACAAGAAAATCCGCCAAGGTTTCTTACCTGCCAATGCATTGATGGCAACTGGTGCAGTGCATCACTACCTGATTAATGTCGGTTTACGTACGGATGCCAATATTATTGTTGAAACGGCGCTGGCACGTGATCCGCACCAATTTGCGGTTATTCTAGGTTTTGGTGCAACTGCGATTTATCCTTACCTTGCTTATGATGTGATCAATGACTTGGTTGCAAAAGGTGAGCTATTGGGTGACCCAATCCAAGCGCAAGTGAATTTCCGTAAAGGCATTGAAAAAGGCTTGTTAAAAGTCCTTTCAAAAATGGGTATTTCTACGGTGGCCTCTTACCGTGGTGGTCAGTTGTTTGAAGCGGTGGGTCTGTCTGAAGAAGTGGTTTCAAAATGCTTCACGGGTGTACCGAGCCGTATCAAAGGTGCAACCTTTGTTGACCTTGAAAATGACCAAAAGAAATTGGCTGATACCGCATGGAAAACACGTAAACCAATCGATCAAGGTGGTTTGCTGAAATTTGTCTTCGACAAGGAATACCATGCATTCAACCCAGATGTGATCAATGCTTTGCATAAATCAGTGCGTTCTGGTCAATATGCAGACTTTAAAGAATATGCTGAGCTGGTGAATAACCGTCCAGTGGCAACAATTCGCGACCTATTAAAGTTAAAAACAGATAACTCGATTGCTTTAGATCAAGTGGAGTCTGTAGAAGCGATTTTACCGCGCTTCGACTCTGCAGGCATGTCCTTGGGTGCATTGTCTCCTGAAGCGCATGAGGCGATTGCGATTGCGATGAATACCATTGGTGGCCGTTCAAACTCTGGTGAGGGCGGTGAAGATCCAGCGCGTTATGGCACGATTCGTAACTCGAAAATCAAACAGATTGCATCAGGTCGTTTTGGTGTAACACCTGCGTATTTAACCTCTGCTGAAGTCTTGCAGATTAAAGTAGCGCAAGGGGCTAAACCGGGTGAAGGTGGTCAATTACCAGGGGGTAAAGTGAATGGCTTAATTGCACGTTTACGTTATTCAGTACCGGGTGTGACCTTAATTTCTCCTCCACCGCACCATGATATTTATTCAATTGAAGATTTATCACAATTGATCTTTGACTTAAAACAAGTCAACCCTCAAGCGATGGTTTCAGTGAAACTGGTGTCTGAACCGGGTGTTGGCACCATTGCCGCAGGTGTGGCAAAAGCCTATGCTGACTTCATTACCATTTCAGGTTATGACGGTGGTACAGCAGCATCGCCATTGTCTTCAATTCACCATGCAGGTTCACCTTGGGAGTTAGGTCTTTCTGAAGCGCATCAAGCACTTCGTGTCAATGACTTACGTGGTAAAGTCCGTGTTCAAACCGATGGTGGCTTGAAAACAGGTCTAGACGTGGTAAAAGCTGCGATTTTAGGTGCAGAAAGCTTTGGCTTTGGTTCTACACCAATGATTGCTTTAGGTTGTAAATACCTGCGTATTTGTCACCTGAATAACTGTGCAACGGGTGTTGCAACTCAACAAGATCATTTACGTCAAGAACATTATATTGGTGAGCCACAAATGCTCATTAACTTCTTCACATTTATTGCTGAAGAAACACGTGAGTGGTTGGCAGCGTTGGGTGTTTCAAGCCTCAAAGACTTGATTGGTCGTACAGACTTGCTTGAAATGCTTCCAGGTGAAACGGAGAAACATGCGCACCTTGATTTGAGTGCATTACTGGAGTCACATCCTTCTGCGCAAGGTAAGGCGCAGTACTGCGAAGTTGAAGGTAACGCACCGTTTGATAAAGGCTTGCTTGCTGAGAAAATGGTGGCAGAAATGTTGCCAGCAATTGAAGCTGGGACCACTGGTGAATATCACTTCACCATTGGTAACTGTGACCGTTCAATTGGTGCTCGTATTTCTGGTGAGATTGCGCGTCGTTATGGCAACCTCAGCATGGAAGCACACCCAGTGAAGATGAACTTGGTGGGTACTGCGGGTCAATCCCTCGGTGTTTGGAACGCAGGTGGTTTGCACATTCGATTAGAAGGCGATGCGAACGACTACGTGGGTAAAGGCATGGCAGGTGGTCGTGTGTCAATCTTCCCGCCAAAAGGTTCGCCTTTCCAAACCCAAGAAACGGCAATCATTGGTAACACCTGTTTATACGGTGCAACAGGCGGTAAATTGTTTGCGGCAGGTACAGCTGGTGAGCGCTTTGCAGTACGTAACTCGGGTGCTTTCGCTGTAATTGAAGGTGCGGGCGATCACTGCTGTGAATATATGACAGGTGGTATCGTGACCGTCCTTGGTAAAGTGGGTCATAATTTCGGTGCAGGTATGACAGGCGGTTTTGCTTACGTTCTTGACCTTGATAATGACTTCGTTGATCATTACAACCACGAGCTGATTGAGCTGAATCGTATTTCGACTGAGTCGATGGAAGAACATAAAGAGTTCTTAAGCCGTATTTTAGATGAACACATTGCTGAGACTGGTAGTGCTTGGGCGTACAAGATCCGTAACGAGTTTGATTTCTACAGTCGTAAATTCTGGTTGGTGAAACCGAAAGCTGCCAACTTACAGACTTTGTTGAAAACCACTCAAGCTGATCCACAATAATTCCACTACTGCTGATACATAGGCAGGTGCAGACGATAGATAAACGGGCTGCACCTACCCACGGAGAGAGACATGGCAGAGCGCCTAAACAATGACTTTCAATTTCTGGATGTAGCACGCCAAGATCCAGAGAAAAAAGAGATTCAGGTCCGCAAAGCAGAGTTTGTGGAAATTTATAAACCTTTTACAGCGGAAGTGGCAGCAAATCAGACCCACCGTTGTTTAGGGTGTGGTAACCCATATTGTGAATGGAAATGTCCAGTACATAACTACATTCCAAACTGGTTAAAATTGATCGCTGAAGGTCGTATTTTCCAAGCAGCAGAATTGTGCCACCAAACCAACACGCTACCTGAAGTATGTGGTCGTGTTTGTCCGCAAGACCGTTTATGTGAAGGGGCTTGTACCTTAAACGATGGTTTTGGTGCAGTGACGATTGGTAACGCTGAAAAATACATCAATGACACCGCCTTTGCACTGGGCTGGCGTCCAGATATGTCTTCAGTAAAGTGGACAGATAAAAAAGTCGCGATCATTGGTGCAGGCCCTGCGGGTCTAGGCTGTGCTGATATTTTGGTGCGTAGCGGGGTGAAACCTGTTGTATTCGACAAACGTCCTGAAATTGGTGGTCTATTAACCTTTGGTATTCCAGAATTTAAAATGGAAAAAGATGTGATGAAGCGTCGCCGTGAAATCTTCACGGGTATGGGCGTGGAATTCCGTTTAAATACTGAAATTGGGACAGATGTCACCATCGATCAACTGCTTGCAGAATACGATGCGGTGTTTATGGGTATGGGTACTTATACCTATATGAAAGGCGGCTTTGCAGGTGAAGACCTTAATGGTGTCTATGATGCATTGGATTTCTTGATTGCCAATGTCAACCGTACTCAAGGTTGGGAAAAAGACCCAAGTGAGTACATCAGTGTTGAAGGCAAAAAGGTGATTGTTCTTGGCGGTGGTGACACTGCAATGGACTGTAACCGTACTTCGATTCGTCAAGGTGCGGAAGTGGTGAGCTGTGCATACCGTCGTGACGAAGAAAATATGCCAGGTTCACGTCGTGAAGTGCAAAATGCCAAAGAAGAAGGTGTGAACTTCTTGTTTAACCGCCAACCAATTGAAATCGTCGGTGAAAATGGCAAAGTTGCGGGCGTGAAAGTGGTTACAACTCAACTTGGCGAGCCTGATAGCCGTGGTCGTCGTAGTCCAGAACCAATTCCAGGTTCAGAAGAAATTTTACCTGCAGATGCGGTGTTATTGGCATTTGGTTTCCGTACCAGCCCTGCGGATTGGTTTACAAATGTGAATATTAACCTTGATGGTTCGGGTCGTGTGGTTGCAGCTGAACAGCAAACTTATAAATTCCAAACCTCAAACCCGAAAATCTTTGCGGGTGGTGATATGGTTCGTGGTTCAGACCTTGTTGTCACAGCGATTTGGGAAGGCCGTCAAGCAGCTGAAGGTATTTTGGATTATTTAGACATTTAATCTAAATCGTTCAACACAAAAACCCGCTTCGGCGGGTTTTTTTATGATCACTATTTGCCTGAGATGATATGAAAGAGGTGGATCGGGATAAGTCGAAAAAGATCTGGTGGTGAGTCAGATAAAAATGGATGAATTTGCAAACGCACTAAGCATTTTTGCCATATGTGAATGGCCTCTAAATTCAGATACTGAAGATCGCTCGGTTAAATGTTAGGAAATGGACATGACTCAAGTGACGACAGAAAAACTATATCAACATCGTCCAAAAGCTCAGGGTATTACGATTCGACGTTTGCAATTCAACCCCAAAGCCATTCGCAGGCATTATTTTGCCAATTCACCGGTCATGTCGCATTTGCTGACGGCATTGTCTTCGACTTTTCCCATAGGTGAGCAGTTCTTTGTGCATAGCGTGCGTAATGTACGTGACCAAGTGAAGGATGAAAATCTGCAAGTGCAGATTGCGGCATTTATTGGTCAAGAGGCGATGCATTCTCAAGCACACACGGCATTTAATGCGGCATGGCGCCGTGATGATTATAATCTTGACCGTTTTCAGGCGTGGTTGGCGCGTAAAAATGATTATGTGAAAAACCTGCATCCTAAAATTCAGCTCGCAATCACCTGCGCTTTTGAGCATTTTACGGCACTGCTAGGCGGCTATATTTTAAGGCATCCTGAGGTATTGAGTACCTTGGATGATGATGCGGTTAAACTCTGGGTGTGGCATGCCATTGAAGAAATTGAGCATCGTGCGGTTGCCTTTGATGTTTATCAAGATGTCTATGGTGATGACAAGATTCGCCGCTTAATTATGCGCAGTGTAACGACAGGTTTCGCCAGTTTAACTTTTTACTCGGCCAGCCGTTTATTTTTACAAGACCGTAAAAAGAGTATACCGAAATTGGGCGGGAATCTGTTTGGATTGTATTTACTGGTGAAGATGTTTGTGCAATTACTGCCTGAATATCTGTCTTACTACAAAACCAACTTCCATCCTTCTGACATTGATTACAGCCAACTGTTGAAATATTGGAAAACTCGTTTAGCAGAAGACTATCAACTCGAAGGTTTTCAGCAGGAGTGGCACGCGGTTGTTTAATGTTAAGTATAAGAAATGAGTAATAAAAACCGAGTGAAGTTCACTCGGTTTTTCATTTTTAGATGCTTTAACTAAAAGCAACAAAAGGATAATCAAATGTGTTTACAATCAAGTTATTGCAATAAATACAAAAGAAAGAGGATAGCTGAATGAATTTTATGAAAAAAACTGCTGTCGTTGTTACCCTCGCGAGCACGTTAACGCTATCGGGCTGTGGTTATAATACCTTGCAGGTCAAAGATGAGGCGGTTACTGCTGCGTGGTCGGAAGTACAAAACCAATATCAACGCCGTGCAGACTTGGTGCCGAACTTGGTGAATGTAGTGAAAGGGTATGCCAAACATGAAGAACAAGTCCTAACTGAGGTCACACAGGCTCGTGCCAATGTGGCAGGTTTAAAAGTCGATAAAGAAGTATTAGAAGACCCTGCATTATTCCAAAAATATCAAGAAGCGCAGGCGCAAATGACCGGTGCATTGTCGCGTTTAATTGCGGTCTCAGAAAATTATCCAGATTTAAAAGCCAATGAACAATTCCGTGATTTGCAGGTTCAGCTCGAAGGTACCGAAAACCGTATTGCGGTAGCGCGTAATCGCTACATTAGTACAGTACAAGACTTTAACTCCTATGCACGTCAGTTCCCACAAGTCATGACTGCGAAGGTGATTGGGATGGATACCAAACCAAACTTTAATGCAGAGCAAAGCGCGCAAAAAGCACCAACGGTGTCATTTAACTAGCTGTGACTTAAAGTAATCGCAACCATAGGGTGAATGAATGATAGTACAGCAGCAGTTCTTACGGTTTTCGTATAAATGGGTGGTTGCATTCATTTTATCAGGACTGCTGTGTCTAAGTTCTTTAACATGGGCAGAGGTTGCTACAGCAACAGATGGTGGTGCTGAAACAGTTATCGCTGGAAAAATTATTCAAGGTCAGCAAGCGGAGAGTTCCAATAAGGTAAGCTCGACGAATGCTGATGTTGTGCCACAACCACCCATTGCCAATGATATGGCAGAAGGTGAATCCATCCGTGGACTGCCCACGCTAAATGCGCCCGTTGTGGATCAGGCAAACTTATTAACAGAAAGTCAGAAACAGGAAATTAGTCAACGGATTTTAGCGCTACATGAACAAGGCAAGGCACAAATTGGTGTGGTGATTGTTCCAAGCACAGGGCAAGAAGATATCTTCGACTTTGCCATGCGAGTTGCTGAAAAATGGCAATTGGGTTCAGCTAAACAAGACAATGGTTTATTGATGGCGATTGCTGTAAATGACCGTCGTATTCAAATTCTGACAGGTTATGGTTTGGAAGGTGTAATACCCGATATTGTGGCAAGTCGAATTATTCGAAATCAGATCACTCCTTATTTTAAACAGGCTCAATATGCACAGGGGGTTGATGCGGGCTTGGTTGAAATAGAACGTATTTTAAATATGGATCCTGAAGTCGCACAGAAAGCAGCTGAAGAACTTAAAGAACGTCAACAACAAGCTTTGCATGAACAGCAAGCCAAAGAGAAAACTTTTAGTACTGCATTATTTATTTTGATTGCAGGGATTATTGGTTCTTTTATTTTTGGTAAGGGTCTAAGTGCATCGACTGCTGCGGTAGCTGGAACAGTCGCTGGTTTGGTGAATGGTGCAGGATTAGTCATCAGTTTATTAATTGGTGGTGGAATTTTCTTTTTACTGATTACCGCTATTGCACAAACCATTTTTCAGCTGTTCTTGGCTTCTGGTGGGGGACGTGGCGGTCGAGGCGGCGACTTTGGTGGTGGCGGTGGATTTAGTGGCGGTGGCGGTGGTTTTGGCGGGGGAGGAGCATCAGGCTCATGGTAATAAAAACAGAAACGACAGAAATTGTCACACAACCTAAAATAGAAGAATTAAGCCAACCTAGTTTTAAGCGCTGGTTAAAGCATTTTCTATATATGCCTGCGGCTAAACGTTATTTTTCCAAGCAGGACCAACATGCAATTGCTCAAGCTGTAACTGAAGCAGAACACGGACATGTGGGTGAAATTCAGGTGGTGATTGAAGGTTGTATTCCAGCTAATCAGGCGTATAACCAAAATACACGTATACGTGCACAACAACTGTTTGCTGAACTGGGCGTATGGGATACTGAATATAATAGTGGGGTACTTTTATATTTAAATTTATGTGAACGAAAAGTAGAAATTGTGATTGATCGGGGAATCAGGAACGCAACTGAACAGGCAGTCTGGGATGAGATTTGTCAAAAAATGATTATGCAACTTTCCCGACATCAATATCGTGAAGCTGTGATGACAGGTGTATCTAGCATAAGGAAAGTGTTAAATGAGTTTTATGCACACTCAATAGATGATCAACATAATGAATTAAGTAATACACCAATCATATTGGGCTAGGAAATAGTAGGTAAGTGACAAAAAATGTCATTTTTTTACCAAAATAAACATTAAAGCTACGTTGTAATAATTTTATTTTTTTAAAGTGCTGTTTTTTCTGTTAATTTTATTATAATCAATTTTGGCACAGTTAGTGCTAACTATAAATTAAGCTAAATTAGCTTTACAAAGCTTATAAATAAACAAAACATTTGTGGAGAATGTTATGAAATCTATACAAAAGGGTTTTACTCTTATTGAATTAATGATCGTGATCGCGATTATTGGTATTTTGGCAGCTGTTGCATTGCCTGCTTACCAAGACTATACCGTTCGTGCAAAAGTTTCTGAAGCAATCCTAGCAGGTTCTTCATGCCGTACAGCGGTAACAGAAGCAATTCAAAATGGAGTAATCCCTACAAATGGTAATTGGGGGTGTGAACAAAATGCTGATGCAGGTTATACAATTAAAACTACAGGTACTGCTGCCAGTAAATATGTGCAAGGTATAGTAGTAGATTCGACTACAAATATTGGACAAATCAAAATATTATTGAATCCTACTGCATCAGATTTGAAAGATGCAAAAAACACATATATTGTTATGACACCAAAAGGCAGTGATAATAAAGCATTTACAAATAAAACTGTAAGTGACGTTCAGACAGGTCCTTCAAATAGTAATGGTTCTACGGCAGCTACTGCAGGCGGTATCACTTCTTGGGATTGTGGTCCAGGTGCCGGTACTACTGGTACCCCATCTAAATATTTACCAGCTTCTTGCCGTACAGTAGCAGCAAGCTAACAATATTTTGCAAAAAAGCTGGCTTCGGTCAGCTTTTTTTATGAGGTTTGGAATGTTGAATAGCAAAAAAGTCCGTTATTTTATAAAACATTTACTTGGGTCACTCTTTATTGGGTTAAGTGCATTATTGGTCATCTATTGGCTGTGGTATCCCGCCCCTTTAGCCACTGCCACAGGTGCGAATAAACTCATTTTAATGCTGATCATTGTGGATATCATTATTGGGCCATTGCTTGGTTTTATTGTCTATAAAGAAAGCAAAAAAAGCTTAAAATTCGATTTAGCTTGTATTATTGCACTACAGTTAACCGCATTCTGTTATGGCATATGGCATATTGCCGATGGTCGTCCTGCATGGCTGGTATTTAATGCTGACCGTTTTGAGTTAGTGCGTAACAATGAAGTCATTCATGATGGAAAGGTTAAGCCCCAGTATCAATCGGCAGCCTGGACAGGCCCACAATTTGTTGCAATTCAAGCTGCAGAAAACCTTCAAAAGAAAAATGATGATTTATTTCTTGAAATGATGTCTGGGGTTAAACTTTCACAATTTAATGCACGATATGTAGCATTAGACCAATTAAATAAACAAATGAAGCTTTCAGCTCAATCAATTGATAAACTAAAAAAATATAATAATAAGCAACAGGCGCAGCATGTACTGGAGCCTTATAAAACAGCGAAATATTATTTACCTTTAACGATGAGTCAGCAAGATTTGAGCATATTATTAGACAAAAATTATAAAATTATCAAAATTGTTAATTTAAAACCATGGTGAAGAAATGCTTTTAGAATATAAATATACTCAATCCTGTATATTATTAATCAGTGCATTATTTATATCTTTAGCATGGTTGTGGCCAAATGCGTACTATCCTTGGCTTAGCTATACTCAAGATTTATTTTGTTTTTTAGCAATATCTACATTGTTTTTACTGTGTTTGAATAAAAAATTAAATCTGCCACTAAGTTTTTTATTTTTTTTAGGTGTTAGTTGTATTCCATTGATACAATATAGTTTTGGTCTAATTTATTATATTTCTGATGCTATTTTAATTACGTATTATTTACTATTTTTTTGTTTAGCTTATTTGATTGGTTGTAATCTGAGTTTTTATATTGATAGATCGAAAATATTATTTTTATTGGCTTGTATGATTGGAGGTACAGCGATTATTTCAGCTATTTTGAGTGTGTTACAGTTTTTTGAATTAAATTTTAGTTTTATTCGGGGACTAAAGGGTCATCGTATTTACGCAAATTTTGGTCAACCCAATAATATGGCAACGTTTCATTTTATGGGTTTAATTGCTTTATTGTATTTAAATTATGTTAAACGATTACATAATGTAGTATTGCTATTAATTACTGCATTACTGGTGTTTTCCATTGTGCTCAGTCAGTCTCGTGCAGTTTGGTTGAGCTATATATTAGTTATTTTTCTGACCATGATTTACTTTAGAAATAAAATATTCATTCTGAAATTAATGACAATCGGACTGATGTATGTTGGCTTGAATATCGTCTTTAGTGTGTTAAAAACCCCAGCGGTATTAGAACGAGGAATATCAAGTAACGGTAGGTTAGATATTTGGCAACATATGCTCTTTGCCATTGGCCAAAGCTCATGGCTTGGTTATGGTTGGTATCAAACGAGTATTGCACAGCTTGAAGGCGTATTGCTTTTTAAAAATGCTGGTTATTTATCCAGTGCACATAATATTATTTTAGATTTAATATTATGGAATGGTATTCCGCTTGCTCTAGTGATTATTATTACGTGTTTTTTTATTTTAATTTCCATCTTTTACTCGCTAAAAAATAGTCAAGATTTCATATTATTTTTATGTATTGTACCAATTCTAGGTCACTCATTATTAGAGTTTCCCCTATTTTATGCTTTCTTTTTAATACCTTTTGCATTTATTTTGGGATTGTTTTCAGCGCATATGCCATCTATTTTGACGCTCAAGCAGGATACTTCAAAGTTGATATTTTTGGTGTTAATTGTGGTCTTTGCATATTCCTATCAACAAATCTATATCACTATGAACAGACTTTCGGCTGCTTCTTTTTTTTCTGAATCAAATCAAAAATTAGAATATCCAGAAAAAATATATTTATTGAATAAAATGAGTGTTCAAGAGCAATGGCTTCTTTTAGATCCGTTTACAAAAATGGATGCAGACAGAATTCAATTTTTTAAAAATTTCGTTATAAGTAAGCCAACTTATTACAATTTAATGAAATTTTCACAACTTTTGGCATATAATAATAGAAAAGAAGAAGCAAGAAAAAACCTAAATATATTAAATGCTTTATATTCTAAGACGCACACTGAGGATGAGTTACTCAGAAAAATTGATTTTAAAGGCAGTCTGATTATTTCTCAAACAAATTAAAATTTAACTCGTAAATTTTTGAATCTGAGCTAAACTTGCCAAGCTATTGATTGTTGCTTTGTTATAGTCAAATTATATGAAATTCATCCTTGTACTCATTGCAGCCATTCTCATCTCCTTTGCTTGGCTTCTCCCCATCCATTACCGCCCTTGGGTCACCTACACCGGCGAGCTATTTGCATTTTTATCCCTTTTTGCCTTAGCTGCAATTTATCTAAAAGATAAAACTAAATTGCCTGTATTAAGTTTGCCTTTACTAGTTCTTGCTACTATCCCACTAATTCAATACTTAGGTGGTGAATTATTTTTCTTCGATAAAGCTTTGACCAGTACGCTATTTGTCTTTGGTTTTTGGATGAGTATAGTCATCGGCTATAACTTGTCTGTAGAAAAAATAGATCGTGAAGATATTTTTAC
Organism: Acinetobacter sp. PC34; assembly: GCF_051789135.1. NCBI lineage: Bacteria > Pseudomonadati > Pseudomonadota > Gammaproteobacteria > Moraxellales > Moraxellaceae > Acinetobacter > Acinetobacter sp. PC34. The sequence continues at coordinate 346,012 of NZ_CP196664.1, forward strand.
TGGTCTCAGCTATGTATTTTTAATGACGGGTACAGCCACGGGTGTTATTGCGATCTGCCAATGGACCAATTTGGTTGCGTATTTACCGGGTATGGTGAATATACAAGGCAACAGACGTCCTTTTGCAAACTTTGCTCAACCTAACAATATGGCGACTTTTCTACTCATGTCATTAATGGCATGTTTATATCTGTATGAAAAGAAAAAAATCCAGACCAAATGGGTAGTAGCCTGTGCTTTACCTATAGTTATCGGCGTTGCCTTAAGCCAGTCACGTACTTCTTGGGTCGCGTGTCTGTGTATTTTAGCCTATTTGGCTTATCACCAATATCGGGGTTTCATTCGCCTTAAATGGTATTGGTCAGTTACATGGTTTATTTTATTTGTCGGACTGATTGTCATATCTCCTGTATTGAGCCACCTCCTTGCACAAGCCACTGATGCACAAATTGTGCAAAGCCGCGATGTAGTACAGCGCGCAACAGGTGATATGTCTCGCTTAGCCATTTGGGAGCAAATGCTGCACGCCATTTTAGATCGCCCTTGGTGGGGCTATGGTTGGAATCAAACCAGTGTGGCTTATACTTTGGTCAGTGATCATTTTCAGGGACCCGTCTGGATACGTAGCGCACATAATTTTATTCTTGATTTTGTGCTCTGGAATGGCTTGCTAATTGGCATTCCATTTTTGGCCTACTTTGGTTATTGGGGCTATCAGCTGAATAAGCATGTCAATTCAGTGGAGTCCGTAATTGGTATTTTAATGATTGGGGCGGTGCTGGTTCATGCCATGCTCGAATTCCCGCAATATTATGCTTATTTCTTGCTTCCTGTGGGCTTTATTCTGGGGTTGGTGCAATCACAACAATCCAATATCAAGACCATTACGCTTTCACCCAATTATATGCGTGGGCTTTATGTTGTGTCGCTGTTGTTATTGGGATTGATTATTCGAGATTATTCGGTTGCTGCTGCAAAACTGAATCAATCGATACGTTATGAAAAAACACCTGAGAAAATAACCAATCAAAAGCCCATTTATTTGCTTGAAGAATTTGACCGACGGATTGCATGGATTCGTATGAGTCCATATACAAAGCTTAATCAGCAGGAATTAAACGAAATTCGGGAAATGGTTTTAAACTATCCGACTAAATATGATTTGATTAAATATGCTAAAGCATTGGCTTTTAATGGTCATGAAAAAGAAGCTAGACATCAGCTGTGGCTACTTAAAAAATTAGGAAAAATGGATCTGGATTATGCTTCACTAGCACAGCCTATTTCTAAAAAGTAGAACATCAAATGTAAAATAGCCAGTCAATTGACTGGCTATTTTTTTGGATTAAATTTGACTCTGAATATAATTTTCTACACCGACGGTTTCAACCAAATCGAGTTGTGTAGTTGTCCAATCTAACCACTCTTCTTCTTTTTCTAAAATCTCTTGAACAAGATCTCGAGTAACGTAGTCCAGTTGTTCTTCGGCAAGCTTAACAGCGGCTTGAATGGATTCAATGTTCTCTTTAACTTTACGGACATCACAGTTTAGAACTTCAACAGTATGTTGGCCGATATAGAGTTTCCCTAAGTGTTGTAAGTTTGGTAGACCTTCTAAAAAAAGAATACGTTCAATAATTTTGTCAGCATGCTTCATTTGGCGAATCGATTCTTTATATTCTGCAGAACCGAGTTGCTCAATTCCCCAGTCATTAAACATGCGAGAGTGCAGGAAATTTTGGTTAATTGCAGTTAAATGATGATAAAGCACCTGATTTAACTGATTAATTACATCACGATTGCCCTTCATGAGAAAGCTCCATTCAAACTGCGGCTTAAAAATAATATCAATAACTTATGAGAAATATCTTAAACAACAAAGTGGATTTTGGCGAGTAATTTATAGAACAGCAAATGAAAATCGCAATCAAAAGCATGCGGAATGGAAATTTGATTTTTAGGCATTTTAAAAGAAAACCCGCCTAGAGTCATAAGCGGGGGAGGAGCTACTCATAAAGAGTAAATTTATAATTATGTTTATTCTAAAAACGAATCAAATACCTAGGCAGCAATGGCTAAGCGTGAGGCAATCGCAGAGACTTCAGCACTGATGATTGAGCGTGCTTCTGGTGCACAGCGACCACAGCATGTGCCGAGGTCGAGCATCTCGCGAACTTCACGATAACTACCCGCACCATTTTCAACAGCGTCTTTAATATCTTGATCTGTAATACCACGGCATAAGCACACGTACATTTCAGCAAGCTACATGAAAGAAATAAGATAAGTGATATTATTGATAATTGTTATCGTTTGTCAATAAAAATCATTTGAAATCTCATTTGTCTTTATTGGAATTTTGGATAAAAAAAATCCACTCAATCGGTGGCTTTTTCTTAAAAAAATATAACTTATTGATTAATAATCACAATGCCATCCATCTCAACCAATGCATTTTTAGGTAGGCTAGCCACACCGAGTGCAGCGCGTGCAGGGTAAGGTTGTGCGAAATACTCGCCCATAATTTGATTGACCAACTGGAAGTTTGAAAGATCGGTTAAGAAAATATTCAACTTCGCGATATCAGCCAGTGTTCCACCAGCAGCTTCACAGACAGCTTTTAAGTTATCAAACACACGACGAATTTGTGCTTCAATGCCTTCAACCAACTCCATACTGTATGGGTCTAAACCGATCTGACCAGAAAGGTAAAGTGTATTGCCGACTAAGATTGCTTGCGAATAAGTGCCGATCGCAGCAGGGGCATTTTCAGTATGAATTACTTGGCGGGACATCGTGTTCTCCTATTATATTCACCATCAATCATAGCCTAGATTGGCATTAAAATGTGTGGATTTAAACAATTAACTCGCAATCGATGTTTCCGCAATACTAACAGGTTGAGCCAATCGACTGATACGTGGGAAGCCAAAATGCATACGTAGATCACGAATGATTTTTGCAATTTGCTTACGGTTGTGCACCACAACATTGACATAAGTCTTATCATCTTGATTACACACCATTTCGACCCCGATTTTTTCTTTACGGCATTGATAAATTAGGTCAGAAATTTGTTCGTCATCCATGGCCATGTTAATCAATAAATATGCAGTAAAACTAATTTCTTCTTCATTCTCGTTAGTCCACTGCAACGGCATGATATTTTCAGGGTGCAGATGTTGTTCATGTAGGAGGTTATGACAACGTGCACGATGCACAATAAGACCGCGGCGTGATAAATGTCCTTGAATTGGGTCACCCAACACAGGGTTACAGCAATGTGCGTATTTAACATCGACACCCTCAGTACCTTGAATGAGTCTGTCAGATTCCTGTGCACTTTGGTCATGCGCAAACAAATGATTCGCAACCAATTGCGGCAGTAAATCGCCCACGGCAATTTGTTCAAAGAGTTGGTCTTTACTTTCAATATGTCGCCATTGTAAAAGCTCTAACCAGTCTGATTCGGTTAAATCTTTAATGGATACATTGAATAGTTTTAAAGCGCGATTTAAAGCTTGTTGTCCAACAAGGCGTTGTTCTTCGATGTCTTGCTCACGCAGTATATTTTGTAGGGCACGGCGGGCTTTTTGCGTATTGACGAAGCTGAGCCAATCCGGGTTTGGGGTGGCCAAGACATCGGTTATAATTTCAATCACCTGACCACTGTGCAATGGCGTAGAAAGTGGTTTAGTTTCCCCATTGATTTTCGCACCTACCGCATGGTTACCTAAAAATAAGCTAGCAGAGTAGGCAAAATCGACGACTGTTGCACCTTGTGGTAACTCGTGTAGATGACCTTGTGGTGTATACACCCAAATTTTCTCTTGGTGTAAATAATCGAGCAGTTCGCTAAAAGTGGTTTTGGCACAGGCACCATCAATCAAGACATTTAAGTTCTGCATCGAGGCTTGAATCGCAGAGCGGCAAGCTTGCGGAGCACTGTCGCCTAGTACTACACCAAAACGCGCCGCTTTGCGCATCAGTTCGGTTTGAATGGTGACTGATAAGGTTGTATTTTCACCTTTTAAACGTAGTAGTAGCGATTGGTTACCACCTGGGAGTGGTTTACGAATATGGTCTGCAAAGTGTAAAACTTGAAAACTCTCTCGCAACACATCGGCTAAGCGGTCACAGTCAGCAATACTATTTAGAATAATTTCAAAGGCATGACTATGCGTGAGTTCATGCAGATCAATGTCATTTTTTACAAAGTGACGTAACAGTTCGATATTATTATTTTTCTTTTTAATTCGACCTGAAATTTGATGGGTTTTTAATAGCTCAGTAAGATTATTTTCCCATTTGCTTTGATATTCACAGCGTTTGGGTTTGGTTTGCAAGAGGGCTTCTTGGACATTGTTATACATGTCGAGATCAAGGTTTTGATAACACAGATGTTCGAGGTTATCGCCCATCTCATTCATGCCAACAATACGTGCCATTGGGACAAAAATATCAAAGGTTTCTTGGGCAATACGCGCACGCTTATCGGGGCGTAGTGCATCCAAGGTAGTCATATTGTGATAACGATCAGCCAGTTTAATAATAATGACACGTGGGTCTTGTAGTGTAGCTTGCAGAATTTTTCGGAAAGAAGCGGCTTTGTTATATTCTTTATCGCTGGATTGACTAAGTTTGGTGACGCCATCGACCAGTTCGGAAACGGTTTTTCCAAATTTTTCTGCAATATCTTCTTTGCTAAAGTCTGTGTCTTCAATCACATCATGTAAAAGTGCCGCCATCAGGGTTTCGGGATCTAGACGCATATGCGCTAAAATGCAGCTTACCGCAATCGGGTGCAAAATATAGGGTTCGCCACTTTTACGGGTAATACCATCATGGGCAATGTCCGCATAATCACAGGCCGCAAGCACTCGCTCGACGTCGCTTTCAGTTAAGTAAGCATCGATAATAGTTTTGAGCTGTTGTTTAGCTTGGCTGACCATTAGGCCTGGCATAAAACACCTTTAAGACGTAGCAATGACAAGAAAATTTTACTGATCCTCTAATGAAAAACATATTGCATGAGTTGTCAATTTTTTCATTCGAATAAAAGTAAAAAAGATACACCTAAACCACGATGAATCCTATCTTCTAGTTATAACGTGTATTGCACAAATATAAAAGTTATCCAATAAAAAAGCCTAGTTAAAAACTAGGCTTTTAAGCGATAAATTTTTCTTATTGGAAAGAAAAACCATCTAAATTCAAATTGTTTGCAGAAAGTGCAAGATCAAGACTCGAAGTTTGGTAGTCTTGCTCACGTTGTTTCAAAATATCTTTAGAAACATGACCGATTGCGATTTCACGTAATGCAACAACAGTCGGTTTGTCATTGTCCCACTCAACAGTAGGTTCAATGCCTTGACGTGCCAATTGACGCGCGCGTTTGCTTGCCACTAGTACAAGCTCAAAGCGGTTGTCTACATGGTCTAAACAATCTTCAACGGTTACGCGTGCCATAAGAGTTCTCGTTACAAAGGCTAAAATTAAACAGACTGTGCAGTATAAGGTGCTTTGTCTGTAGACTCAAGTTTTAATCACTTTTCAACAGGGGTGATCAGCTCAGAAATCATTTTCTGATGACGACTCGCTTGCTGTGTAATGACTAAACGATTGGCAATAATTACAGACTCAAGATCGTGCAATGCCTTATTAAAGTCATCATTAATAATGACATAGTCGAAGTTGACATATTGTTGCATGTCTTCGACCGCACAGCCTAAACGACGCTCAATCACTTCAACCGAGTCTGTGCCACGGTTAGACAGACGTTGACGCAGATCAAACTGGCTTGGTGGTAAAATGAAAATTTGTTTAGAGTCAGGAAAAAGCTTACGAACTTGCTGTGCGCCTTGCCAGTCAATTTCTAATAGGACATCATGACCTTTCGCCAATTGTTCTTTCACAGTGGCTTGAGCTGTGCCGTAGTAATTACCAAAGACTTCGGCATATTCAATAAAACCACCTTGTTCAACCAAGGCCAAAAATGAGTCTTTTTCGGTAAAATGGTAATGTACACCATCAAGTTCGCCGGGACGTTGCCCACGTGTAGTATGAGAAACAGAAACGTGAAGATTCGTTACACGGTCTAAGAGGGCTTTTACGAGGGATGTTTTGCCTGTTCCTGAAGCTGCAGAAACGACAAACAAGAGACCCGACATGATATTTTTCCTGATATGATAAAATATCTTCTCTATTTTAGAGCAGACAAGGTTTAAACGAAATAGCAAGGCGTCACTTTGTTTGCATTTATTTTATTAGTTTCCACTGATTGAAAAGTGGTATCGAGGAACATATGGAAATTGTATTGGCCAATCCACGTGGTTTTTGTGCAGGTGTTGACCGTGCGATTGCCATCGTAAATCGTGCGCTTGAGTGTTTTAATCCGCCCATTTATGTACGACATGAAGTGGTGCACAATAAATTTGTCGTGGACGATTTACGTCAACGAGGTGCAATTTTTGTCGATGAATTGGATGAAGTACCCGATGACAATATTGTAATTTTTAGTGCACATGGGGTCTCTAAAGCGGTACAGATCGAAGCCGAACGTCGTGGTTTAAAAGTTTTTGATGCAACCTGTCCATTGGTGACTAAGGTTCATATTGAAGTTACTAAATATGCTCGTGAGGGGGTTGAGGCGATCTTAATTGGTCACGAAGGCCACCCTGAAGTTGAAGGTACCATGGGGCAATATGACCTGAAAAATGGTGGTGCGATTTATTTGGTTGAAGATGAGCAAGACGTGGCCGAGCTTCAAGTCCATCATCCTGAGCGTGTGGCTTTTGTTACTCAAACAACTTTGTCGATCGACGATACTGCAAAAGTGATTGATGCGTTACGGGCAAAATTTCCTGAGATTCAAGGGCCGCGTAAAGATGACATTTGTTATGCGACTCAAAACCGTCAAGATGCGGTGCGTGATTTAGCAACCCAATGTGATGTAGTGTTGGTGGTCGGTTCACCAAACTCATCAAATTCGAATCGTTTACGAGAATTGGCCGAACGAATGGGTAAAGCCGCTTATTTGGTTGATAATGCAGATGAACTTCAACAAGTGTGGTTTGAAAATATCGCCAAGGTTGGCGTCACAGCGGGTGCATCTGCACCTGAAATTTTAATTAAGCAAGTGATTCAACGATTACAAGATTGGGGTGCAACACCACCACAAGAACTTGCCGGAACGGAAGAAAATATTACCTTTAGTTTGCCAAAAGAGTTACGTATTGCGGTAACTCAAGCCTAAAAGGTGGATTGGTTAACATTCTAATTTTATTGAAAAATTGACAGATGATTGTAAATTGGCAATCATCTGTTTTTTTATGCCTTTTATCCTGTATTGTGCTGATTGTGTAAAGAATTAGAATATGATTTTAAATAGGGTAAAGTTTTGTTGCCTTGGGGAGGGAGTATGCAAAATAAACATAAAGGGTTCACCTTAATTGAGCTGATGGTGACGATTGCGATTATGGCGGTAATAGCAGCAATAGCTGCTCCTTCTTTTCAGGCACAAATTTATAATTATGAGCTGAAGAAGGAATTAAATGAGTTGGCCTCTGTACTCAATGAAGCTAAAGCTAGTTCGAAGGCATTAAACCAAACAGTTAGTATTTTCTTTAGAGCAGCAGAGTCAAAAGATCCAGCCAATTCACTGTACTTAGATCCTGATAAGAATAAATATGAATTTAATATGGGGGGTAAAGTGATTTTGTTTAGAAATAACGGTCTGATAGACCCATCTTCGGGTAACTTCCCTATATGTTTTGAAGTTAAACATATGAAAAGTGGTAAAACGAAAAGCGTAGAGTTGACTCAACTTGGTATGCAGAAAATTTCGGATGGTGCGTGTACGAGGGCAGGATCATGAAATACCAAAAAGGTGTGGGATTGATGGAAGTTATTATTTCAGTTCTTGTGCTAGGTCTTGCTGTATTGGGATTTATTGCACTTCAGTACAGGTCCCTAGAGTTGGCATCAGAAGCCTTAAAGAAAGTTGAAGCTGTTAACTTAGCAAGTAATTTAGCAGAACGAATGTATGTTAATCGGACATCCTATACGGATGCAGATGGATTAATCGCTGGTCGAAATCTTAGTGACTGTGTAAGTGAAAATGACTCCATTAAATATTGTAATGCTGCAAGTTTCGCTGCAAAAGATATAGCCGATATTCAGGCGATTGCTGCGGAAAAAAATATGCAAATAAATGTATTTACATGTCCTGATACCAGCAATAACCGAAACTGCATATATGTAGCATGGGATGAGACGCAAGCGATACAAGGAGATGAAGGAGATGAAGCTTGTACCTCTGAAGATGATTTTAGTTATTTGCCCAATGCTAAATGTGTAGTGGTGGAGACGTTCTAATGAAAAGAAAAATGAGCGGCTATACGTTAGTTGAGCTAATGGTTGCATTGGTTCTAGGCTTAATTGTTGTTTTGGTTGCTGTTCAAATGTTATTGGCTGGTCAGAGAAGCGTAGCATTTCAAAATGCTGTTTTAAATGTACAGGACAATGCAAATATTGGACTGAATTATATTGTCACAGATTTGAAGCATACCAATTTAAATTTAATTAATCGTGATATGAGAAGCACAGGGGTTTCAGGTCTTATTGTAAGTGATTCAAATTATCCAGCTAATATTACAGAGAATAGAAGAGTGAGCTCTACTGCTTTGGCTGGTTCACCATCTTTAACCGAAGATGATAGCGATGTATTAGTTATTCAATATAGACCGAATTTAGCCAAAGGTTATGATTGTGAAGGAGAAGCTATTACTTCACCGAATGATGTAATTGTTCAGCGCTATTTTTTAAGACGAGATACAAATGGTGCGAATTTTGATTTAGCTTTAGCTTGTGATGCTGGGCGATATGCGAATACAGAAACTGAGACTACTATTACTGGGTTTAATAATAGTAATAATAGTGGCCAAATTATTATGCAACGTGTAGATCAATTCAAAGTTTTAGTAGGCGTACAAAATACATCAACAAGAAGTCTATCCTATATGACCTTGGCTCAGTTTGCTGCTGTTCCAGCAGGTGAGAATTTAAGAGCTGTATCTTTACAAATTGGTATTCTGGCACGTTCTTTGGATAATGCTGGCGCTGATACGAATGAAAAATTAGATTACACTTTGCTTAATTTGCCACAAGTTGTTGATAAGCCTGATGAAATGAAAGCAAGATATGTACGTGTACCTGTCGAGCAAACAATTGCATTAAAAAATGGTTTAGGGGAGCGCTTATAATGAATGGTTTTAGGCAAAATGGCTCAGCCTTAATAATTGTACTTGTTGTTGTGATGTTATTGACCATTATTGGGGTTATGGCTGTACGTTCGGGTTTATTAGGGTTGAATATCGCAACCAATAGTCAAGCTTCACATATTATGGATCAAAATAATGATGCTGCATTATTCCAGATTGAAGATAATGCGCAGTTTGATGATTTTATCGCAGGAACAGGATTGTTTGGTTATCCTAAAATGATTGCTAACCGAGATAAAGAGTTGGTCATTTGTTATCGCGGGAAAATAAATCAATTTTATCAGTTTTATCGTGCAAGTGTGGTATATACAGAAAAAAATCAAGATCAAGCTACTGTTGTAAAAACAGAGGATATTGGCGGTTCGGCACGTTCAGGGTTTTGTCAGGTCAATGATCAAAAGTCTGACTTCGTGAGTGGTAGAGCAGCAGCGATGACACAAATTTCTGTTCGTGTTGCAGGTAGCGTGACAGATGGTAGTGAGCCTTTTAGTTATTATCAAGTTGGCACAGATACGGAGTCTGGAAAATTAGATGAAGCTGTGCGCCTTATTGTAACAGCAACAACCGTAATGCCTGTATTAAGTACTGAAGATAATGAAACCATTAATGCGTGTATGAAAAATCTGAGCTATGTAGATACAGCAACAAATTTGGAAACTATATCTGAATGTCTAAGTAAAAATGCAGTCCCGTATAAAACCCAAGTATCTGAATATACTTTGGGTCAGTTCATTAAAAAAGTAGCGTAGGGGAACCGTTATGAAAAATAGCACATACATTGAAAAAAGATGGATGCAATTTAAAGTATCGGCTTTATCTGCATCTATAACAGCTTTAGTTGTGAGTGGTATCCCCACCCAAATCTCAGCATCTGATATTGATATTTATCAGTCTGGTGGTACTGGTGCGATTAATATTTATTTTATGCTGGACACATCGGGCAGTATGGGAGGTATGAGTCTGCCATCTGATTATGAACACACTACGACCAAAAATGTTTGCAATAATCATGCAGGTTATAATTATACACAAGCATTAAGGGGTACTAGTTATGTTTATTTTGAGTTCGTTGGTTCAAATAATGGAAGTTATAATAAAAGTGGAAATAACTATAACTTTGTAGGGCCAAACAAAGGCCAATATAATATTTACAGAGAATCAACGAGTAATTTTGTGGGAGCGACTAGATATAATAAAACTGAAAGTAGTGTGAGTGTTTGTAATAATGTTACCACCAATATTTGTTCATCTTCTAATTTATATCGATCTGAGTGGTATGGAGAAACTTTACCTGCTGCTCTCAAAGAGGGGGGGTATGAATATGCTAACCAAGGTGAAGGATATTGTTTAGTTAAAGAGTCTGATTTAAATTTCGCTAGTAATGCTGATAAAGAATATCTAATCAAAGTTCAAAAAATATGTGAGCCTTCAGGGGTCGCAGGTCAGTATAATTGTTTAACACGTTTGGCTAATTTAAAGAAAGGTTTTTATCAATTACTTACATCTTCTGAAATAGATAAAGATCATAATTTTGCAATAGGTAAATATTCTAGTAGTAATATTAGTACGCTCAAAGAATTTACCAGTATGGATTCAGTTGGTAAAAAAAGCCTATCTTTGTACGTGCAAAATTTAGTTGCTGGTGGAGGTACGCCTATTGCAACAGCCTACAACGAAGCGAGTAACAAGATAACTGTAGGTGATACAGTCAGCAATGCTAAGCCGCAATGCAGCGGAAATGGTATTTACTTTTTAACAGATGGACAACCCGATCCTGGTTTTACTAATTTATTTTCTGGAGATAAAGTTGCAGATAGTGAGCTGATTTATAGCGCACATACAATTAACAATAATGGTGACAAACAGTACATATGGAAGGATGGACAATGGGTCCCTGTTATGGGGAATACTGATTATTGGCAACGAGTAGCGGGTAAAGGAAAAAGCCTTAGAGAAAGTAATAAACTTATTAAAACAGCTACAGTGGGTTTTGGTGGTGAATATTATTTGACTAACTCGTATGCAAAAGATGGTAATTTTGACTGTTCTGTCTATAGCCACCCACAGAAGGGGTTATGTCTATGGGGAACAAAGCAGAGAACATATGGTCAAGGTGGATTTTATAATGCGCAATCTGCTGAAGACATTGTAGGAAGCATTAAACAGTTTGTTAGTGATGTTTCTGTGCCTATAGAAGGCTCGACTATGGGAACCAGTACCATTCCTGTTGATGCCTTGAATACAACTCAACTACAACCATACTCCTATTTCCCTATGTTTAAGCCTTTAATTGATTCAAAAGATCAACTTTGGGCGGGAAATTTGAAAAAATTCAAAGTTACATCAGGAACAATTGTTGATACACAGAGTTTAACTGTTTTTGAGAATGACAAGATTAGAGCGCAGTTGCAAGATTATTGGTACAGTGCAAATGGTAGTAGTAGTGATGACCAGTTTATGACTTGGGGAGGGCATCTAAGTCGATTAAAAACATTTAATCTACCGAAGTCCGAAACAAGTTCAACCACTTTAAATAAGAATTTATATATTGATGTAAATGGTGAGCTTAAAAAAGTCACAGATGTTCTAAGCTCGAGTGATAAACCAACCAATAGTCAATATCTTTATGGACTTATGGGCTTTTCTAAGTTGAAAGAAGCTGATTTTACCGCTTTAGGTGATAATAAAACCTATACTCAACAATTAGCTTATTTAAAAGACAGAGTGAGTACTGCATCAGGCTATCAAATGGGGGCGGTAATTCATTCAACGCCTGTACTACTCACTCAAAAAGGTGCGATTGAGGTTGAAAAGGGTGTGCAGTCCTCTAAAGACCGTGAAGATTACATCATGTTTGGTACAACGCAAGGTGTTTTACATATTGTAAAAGCTGGTCAACAAAATACGAATTCGGTTGATGCTGAAGGCGGTAAGGATGTATTTAGTTTTGTGCCTAATGAGTTTTTAACACGACAGTCTAAAGGCTTTGCAGAGTCTTTGGCTATGGGGAGAACAGATTCAGTCAATACCTTTTTCTATGGCATTGATGGCCCTTGGGTTGCACACACGGTTTATGAGCCATCTATTACTGATTTTTATAAGAAAGATGAAAATGGTAATGATGTTATAGAAAATGGCCAAAAAGTTATTGAATCTACCCGTGGTTCATTGGTAGTCAAAGCTGATAGTAAAAATAGCCATCAGTATGTATATGGTGGCTTACGCATGGGTGGACGTAGTTATTATGCCTTGAATTTATCTGACATGAGCAAACCTAAGTTGATGTTTCATGTAAATCCAGATGCAGAAACTTTAACCACAGACGACCCTTTATACCATATGGGTCAAAGTTGGTCTCAGCCAACACTCACTTATATAAAATGGAATGGTGAAAAGAAACTTGCCATGATTGTAGGTGGTGGATATGACAAAAAATATGAAGATCCAGCTTTTACCAACAACCCTTTAACGGATGAAGATACTTCAGGGAATGTTCAAGGTAATGGCGTTTATATTTTTGATGCAGAAAATGGCAAATTGCTTTGGTGGGGTAGCGCTAGGGTAAAAAATGCATCTCAGGCAACAGTAGATAATAAGGGAATATTGACCAGATCTGAGTCGACAACCATTGGAGCGATGGTCAATAGTATTCCATCTCGAGTTAAGGCTATTGACCGAGATGGCGATGGGATAACGGATCATTTATATGTGGGTGATTTGGGTGGGAAATTATTTAGGATTGATTTAAACCCTAAACATACCATTAGTGAAAAAACAGACGAAAAAAAATCATTTATATTAAATGCCTTTGCTTTGGCAGATGTTGGTTCGCGTCGGTTTTACGAAGCGCCAACATTTACGATTCATAAGTCAGGTATGACTCGGTATGCTGTTTTATCGATGGGTTCAGGGGATAGAAGTAGTCCATTGTCAAACTCAAGTTCCAATGATCTGTTAGTTGGTATTTATGACACGAGTGTGACTAAAACGATACCAGCTGTTCAGGCGACAGTTAGCTTAGGTAACTTAAGAGAGATTTATAAAGATAATAAAGAAGATGAAATACATCAGGGGTGGTACTACACACTACCAAAACTCACAGTTAAGGATACAACGTATCAACAACGTATTTTGGAAGAAGGTGTCGCTTTAGATAATTCACTGTATTATCCAATTTTTAATCCACAAAGTAGTACTGCAAATGTAGATGCCACTTCTTGTACTGGTGGGATTACAGGTGAGAGTACACTTTATCAATTCTGTCTACCAAGTGGGGAATGTGTTGCGAATCAGGATGCACCAAAAAGTGGTGGGCCTTTGGGTTCGGGGATTTTAGGTTTGGCCGTCGGACCTGGTTCTGGTGATAATAAACGGACGTTTGTTTTTAATAAAAAGCCAGATCCGATACCAGATGAGTTCGAAACATTGAATAAATTACTTCCGCAGCGTTGGTTTGAGTATTCTCCTTATAAGGTGAAAGGAGATAAATAATGAAAAATCATGGCTTTACTCTTATGGAGTTAATGGTTGTTACAGTTATAATTGCAACTATGGTAGCCATCGCGCTACCAAGCTATGCACATTATGTTCGTAAAAGTCATGAGAAGCTCGTATTACAAAAAATAGCTGATGTTGCTTTAAAGTTAGAGAAAGAGAAATCACGTAATTTTAGTTATGAGCGATTTAAACAAGCAAATGAAGATAAAACTGTAACAAGAAGCAAAACTTCTAATGAGGTTATTTATAACATCGATACAGTTTCGGGTTTTCAAAACTGGAGTATAGTGGGATGTGTGAACAGTTCATTGCCGAATGCTAGTCAATATAAAAATTTTGCAGAGAATAATAAGGGGCGTAAATGCGAATGGATAGACACAAATTGTTCTGTACCTGAAAGTTGTAAGTAGGCAAATTAAAATGCATAAAAAAAACAAAGGTTTTACATTGATTGAAATGATGATTGTTGTTGCGATTATCGCTATTTTAGCTGCAATAAGTTATCCGAGTTATCAAAATTATGTGAGAAAGACAAAAAGACTTGAAGCTCAGTCGATGCTAATGGAAATAGCTAATAAATTGCAGCGATATAAGGTAGTTAATTCTACATTTAGACCTAATAATGTAGCAATTACATTAGAAGCATTAGGCTATAAAGTTAACCCAAATGGCGCACTATCTATTCCAGAAGGAGCAAACCCTACTTATAGAATTTCATTGCAGGAGGTTACTGACAGTGAATGGTTACTTGTTGCAATGACAGAGAATGGTCAAAAAGGTGATGGTACTCTAGGCTTAGATCATAGAGGACAACGGTGTTGGGCAAAAGGAGATGATAGAGGGAGATGTACCCCGAATTCAGCCACCAACTGGGACGGCAGATAAAACCCAAATTCAAAACTGTGGATAAATAAATTTTAATCTTTCTTTCACAGCAAAGATAACGTAAAATATTGCCCTCTATGAAAGGGGTTTGAAATGTTCCGGTGGTCGGGGCAGGGATAATCCGTAAAAACTATAAGGTTGTATCATGGTAGTTATTCGTCTTGCACGCGGTGGTGCTAAAAAACGTCCGTTCTATCAAGTTATTGTAACTGATAGCCGTAATGCGCGTGACGGTCGTTTCATCGAACGTATTGGTTTCTTCAACCCAACAGCTCAAGGTAAAGCAGAAAAACTTCGTTTAGATGCTGATCGTTTTGCACACTGGGTTGCTCAAGGTGCTCAACCATCTGAACGTGTTGCTTCTTTAGCTGCTCAAGCTAAGAAAGCTGCAGCTACTGCATAATTTTTGCTAATTAAGTAGTAGGTAGCCCATGACACCAACACAGAATGTTCCCGAAGATCGTATTCAGATTGGACAGTTACGTTCAGCATATGGATTAAATGGGTGGCTCTGGATCTATTCCAATACAGAACCGATGAGCAACATCTTTGACTATCTGCCTTGGTACATTGAAACCAAAGCAGGTTGGCAAACCATAGATGTAAAACGTTGGAAACCGCATGGCAAAGGCTTAGTTGTTTCGCTAAAAGGCGTCATTGATCGCACTGCAGCAGATAACCTAGTTGGCGCAAATGTCTGGATTTCAAAAGCGCAACTTCCTAAAGCAGGAATGGATGAGTTTTACTGGTCAGATTTGAAAGGCTTAACAGTGTTAGGTTTGGATGATGAAGAACAAGAAGTAAATCTCGGAAAAATCCATGAAATGTTTGAGACAGGTGCCAATGATGTGATGGTGGTTCACGCAACACCAGACAGCGTTGATGCTGAAGAGCGTATGATTCCATGGCATAAAGATGTGGTGCAACGCGTTGATCTCGAAGCTGGTCGTATCTACGTTAATTGGGGCGTAGATTACTAATTATTTTTGGAAATACGGGGGTCTGCGATGTTTTTTGCAGTCATTACGCTTTTTCCTGAAATGTTTGAAGCGATTACAGCCTACGGTATTAGCGGGCGCGCAGCAAAAAGTGATTTAGTACAAGTGACTTGTATTAATCCTCGTGATTATGCTGAGGGCAACTACAAACGAGTGGATGAACGTCCTTTTGGTGGTGGTCCTGGTATGGTGATGATGGCTGAGCCTCTGGCAAAAGCAATTCAACATGCCAAAGAGCTTGCCATGCAAGCAGGTGCAGTTCATGTTCCTGTGGTGTATATGTCACCGCAAGGAAAAACCTTAAATGAGCCTGCAGTACAACAGTTTGTCGACTATGATGGATTGATTGTATTGTGTGGTCGTTATGAAGGGGTCGATGAACGTTTGATCCAAAAATATGTTGATCAGGAATGGTCCATAGGCGATTACGTTTTATCGGGTGGCGAGCTTCCTGCGATGGTTTTATTAGACAGTATTATTCGGAGACTCCCGGGTGCAATGTCTGATGAACAGTCTCATGTGCAAGACTCATTTGTGGATGGTCTTTTGGACTGCCCACAATATACCAAGCCAGACCATTTTGAAGGTTTGGATGTCCCTGAAGTTTTAAAGTCGGGACATCATGCCAATATTGAGAAATGGCGGTTTTTGCAGCGTTATCAACGAACACAACAACGCCGACCTGAGTTGGTGGAAAATGTGGAGTTGACGAAGCAGCAAAAGAAATGGCTAACAGATTTGAATACTTAATTTAGAGTATTCTTTTAATAGGCTCTTTGTGCATTGAAGTGGTCAAGCATAAAGAGAAAGATAATCGGGTCTATGCGATTTAGCCTCTATACCCAGCGGATATCAGACCTCTTCTGACCCGCACATATTGGAGATACCCCATGAGCGGTAAGCATCCTTTAGTACAAGCTGTTGAAAATGCACAGCTTAAACAAGACATCCCAGCTTTTGCACCAGGCGATACAGTTATCGTTCAGGTTAAAGTAAAAGAGGGTGACCGTGAGCGTCTTCAGGCATTTGAAGGTGTTGTAATCGCGAAGAAAAACCGTGGCTTGAACTCTGCGTTCACAGTACGTAAAATTTCTAGCGGTGTTGGTGTTGAGCGTGTTTTCCAAACTCACTCTCCAATCGTTGCTAAAATCGAAGTGAAACGTCGTGGTGACGTTCGTCGTGCTAAACTTTACTACCTACGTGAATTGTCTGGTAAAGCTGCACGTATTCGTGAAAAGTTACCAGCTCGTAAAGTTAAAGCTTAATTTTAAGTTTTATACGAGTAAAAAAATGCGCCCAATGGCGCATTTTTTATGCCTAAATTTTAGAGTCCTTGAAGCTTCAAACGGTTGGCGTGTTGACGGTAAACATCAACAGGGTCTGGAGCAAAAATAGAACGTAGACCAAAGAACTGGTTAATCACATCTAAATGGTTCCAATTATAGTTATCGCGCACGGTCTTACCATACTTGGCACTACAACGTGAGACTAAGCCATCGTTATCATTGGGCGCTTGCATGAGTAAGCCTGTCGCCGCCAGTAATGAGTCTGGATCAAGTACGTTCGTCAACGTTGAGTTGCCAGAGAAAGAGTAAAAATAAACTCCATTTTCTTTCGCTAAACCTTCACCACAGCTTGTTTTTGGCATACCCAGTGGATATTTCTGTGCAAAAGCTTTAGAACTAGCTTGACTTAAACTTTTACCAGCACCGAGTGCATCATGTGGAAGTGAGTTCGGATCTTGCTGTTGTGCCCAAACAATAGCCTTGGACCCAAAGTTGATTAAGCCTACCAGCGGTTGTTCTAGCGGCGTACCTTGAGCGGAAATAATCAAATCCGCCACAGGAGAGCCTTTTAAAGGACTAGAAATGGCTGTTGCAGTCGCGATTTTATTGGGCATAACATTTGAGACATAGGCAATACTATGTCCGCCGTGACTATGACCAAGCAAATTGACTTTGGGTGCTCCTGTAATCGCTAAGATTTCATCAACTTGTTGCAGCAGTTGTTCACCACGAACTTCAGATGTGTTGAATGGAGAAACGCGTGTTGCCCATGCGTTTGCACCGTTACGGGCTAAATCTGGCAAGATTTGATACCAGTAATCCACACCAAGTTCATCGGTTCCTGCTCGAATCCAGCCACCCATACCATGTGCAAAAACCAAAGGGTATTTGGTCTTTGCATAATTAGAGGCAACGTAGTTTGATTTAATTTGTGAAGCAGCTGCTTGCGTTTGTGTAGCAGCAAGTGCGCAGGTCGACAGCAGTCCAGCTATCAATAATCCATATTTCATTGATCATCCTCGTTTTTTATTTTTTATGACGACAATTTAAGTTGTCAAAAATGAGTATAAAGGTGAGGGAGGAGGAGCGTAGAGAAATCCGATTAAATTAAATACAGTTTGTAACTGGATAATTCTAGGAGGCATCCCTCCGAAACGTTAAAGATTCGAAGGGAAAAATTGAACTAGAGTCCTTGAAGTTTTAAGCGATTGGCATGTTGGCGATAGACATCAACAGGGTCTGCGCTAAATAGTCCACGTAGCCCCATAACTTGGTTGACTTCATCTAAATGATTCCAGTCATAGTTATCACGGATGACTTTACCGAAGTGTGTACTACAGCGTGCCACCAAACCATCATTGTCGAAATGGCCATAGGCCAACGGCCCTAGCAGTGAGATTGCACTATCAGCAACATCGAGAATGTTGGTGACTTGAGATGTGCCTGTCCACGAGTAGTAATACACGTCATTGTTGGACGTAGCACCGCTCTTGTTACAGTCGGAAGCCAGTGCTGGTGTTGGGTATTTCTGATTAAAAACACGGGAACCTTGCTCGCTAATCGAGGTGAGCGATGCCGTTAAATTGCTTTTTAATGCAGGGTTACTTTGCCCATAAGCAAGCATAGGGCCAATAATATAATCCGCCGCTAGGCTGAGCAGTTGTGTTCCGCCTTGATTGGCAAGAAGCTGGTCTGCCACTTTTGAACCTCTAAATGTTGCTCCCACACCTGTCAGTGAGGCCACATATTGCGGTTTAACTGCTTCTACATAGCGAATGGTTGGTCCGCCATGGCTATGTCCAATCAAATTAACCTTGGGCTTGCCAGTCAGGGCAATCACCTCTTCAACTTGTTGTAGTAACTGTTCACCTCGTACTTCAGTTGACTCTAAAGGGGAAATTTGTGCTGCAAAGGTGGTTGCGCCATTTCGAGCCAAGTCGGGTAAAATTTGATACCAGTAATCTAGTCCAAGTTCGGGAACGCCCACTCGGCTGAACCCAAACATGCCATGGGTAAATAGCAATGGATATTTAGTCTGAGCATAATTACTTTTTACGCTTGCAGTCACCGTCTGTAACCCAGCTGTGGCTGTGGTTGCGCTGAGTCCAAGGCTGGTAACCAGACCTACGAGTGACATTGTTTGTATCATTCTTTTCGTTATAAACATTTTTTTCATCCTGAAAAAGTCAAACACGGTATAGCTTTAATCTGCGAACGGAAGTTTTCCTCCCGTGTCATGCGTGGTTTCAAAGGCTCCTAGTCGAAGTTGTTCTTGTGAATTATTAAACTGTTGATCACGTAGTTTTTGAATAGCTTGCTGCTGCGCGTCTTGACTCATGTTGCTGTTGAGAATGCTGTCGCGTTGTTCTAAGTAAGTATTGACCCGAAATTTCCAATTGTTTCGATCTTGGTCGAGTTTTTCTAGGCGTACGGTCGCTTCGGCACCGACAAGATTCTGGCGCATTTGGCGAATTTCTTCAGCAGAGCCGCCGCGCGCTTTAATATCTGAGGTCAGTTTACGCAGATCTTCGAGTTTGGAGAGTTGTTCTAGGTTTTCTTTCCAATCTTCAGGCAGTTGAGCAAACAACTCTTTCAGTTTCTGCGCTTTTTGTACTTCAGTTAAGGATTGATCTGCCATGATGCTCATACGGTCTAAGGTATATTCATGGTAGGTATTTTCAGCGCCAAAGAGACCTTCGATTTCATAGTCGGAAAAGAACTGGCTACGTAGGTTTTTCATCAAAGTAAAAATTTTACGATAGTACTCAGGGTCTTCTTTATTTAGGTTTGGCTCCTTCAGACTACCCAATTGCACACGATAATCTAAATAACGAGTCCAAAGATCTAAAATTTGCTTAAGCGCAGGTTCTTGATAACCTTGCTGGATATAGGCTTTAAAATCTTGCTTGATCTGGTCAATATTTTTTTCACCATATTGGGTAATAAAATATTCAAAACAATTACGAGTCTGTTCATTGACAACTAAGCGATTACCTTGGTCGAGCACCAGTTGGCAGTTGACTTCGGTGTCCTGTTGGCTGTTACTGACAAAAGGCAGCCCCGATGCGTTTGGCGAGTCTGACGCTGCGGGTAATAAGCCTGTCGTATTTTGAGCACTAGAGCTAATCGGCCCTTGTTTGGAGCCAACAGTTGCATTGGGTGCGAGCCAAATGAGAAAACCAAGAATGACAACGATGATCACGGCGAAAATGAGCCATAATTTCTTTTTTTGCATATCCTATGCCTAACATCCCTATTGTATTTTTTATTTGGTTCATATGACTGAACTCGATTTATTCTGAAACAAAAGGGTAAATAAACAACAGAAAAGTTGTAAAACTAGACAAGCGGTTGATAGTATTGCGGCAGCTTTAAGACGTGTCTATGTTATGAAATCATCTGCTTCAAAAATCCAGCGCCGTGCAGTGAATGGTGTATTTTTATTGAATAAGCCATTGGGGATCAGTTCAAATGCGGCATTGCAAAAAGTGCGCTGGTTATACCGTGCGCAAAAGGCGGGGCATACAGGAGCGCTTGATCCATTGGCATCGGGACTGCTGCCGATTTGTTTGGGCGAAGCGACCAAGTTTTCGCACTTTTTGTTGGACTCGGTGAAGCGTTATCAAACCACCATTCAGCTGGGGCACAGTACCACCACAGGTGATGTAGAAGGCGAACGGTTGTTAGAGCAGGCTGTACCTGAGTTAACCGAAGAGTTGATTCAACCCATTTTGGCTCAGTTTATGGGTGATATTCAGCAAGTGCCGCCGATGTATTCCGCTTTGAAGAAAGATGGCCGTCCTTTATATGAGTTAGCCCGTAAAGGGATTGAGATTGAGCGTGAAGCACGCCCGATTACCATCTCTGCGATTGAGCTGCTTTCATTCACAGCAAACAGTGTCACCCTTGATATTACCTGCTCGAAAGGCACATATATTCGTGTTTTAGGTGAAGATATTGCGAAGGCATTGGGTACTTATGGTCATTTGACTTATTTACACCGCATTAAAACGGGTCATTTTGATCTGATTCCAAGTTATACCATTGAGTATTTGGAAAGTTTGTCGGAACAAGAGCGCGAAGCACTGTTGTTACCTGTGTATGCACCTGTAGATCATTTTCCTAAAGTACAAGTTCCAGAAGGGCGCAGTGAATACTTTAGTCGCGGTATGGAAAGTAATATTGAGCATATAGCGGAAGCAGAGGTCTTGGTTTTCGATGGGGAAAAATGCTTAGGCTTGGCTGAAATTACCGATAAGAAAAGATTGGTTCCAAAGCGGGTTTTAAATCTATAATCGAAATATATCACTCGGTAAAAAAAGGATAAGGCGTGGACATCGACATTATTATCAGTCTGATCTTTTTTGCCTTTTGTGCAGGCGCAATTGACGCCGCCGTTGGTGGTGGTGGACTGATCCAAATTCCCGCTTTGATGAATGCATTTCCGTCGATGGCACCTGCCACTTTATTTGGTACCAACAAATTAGCGGCAGTGGTGGGTACAGCTACTTCCGCCGTTTCCTTTGCCCGAAAAGTGCGCTTTGAATGGAAACTTTTGGCTGTGGTTGCAGTGTGTGCCACCATCAGTTCATTTGGGGGCGCAGCCAGTGTGGCCATGATTCCAAAAGAAGTCCTTCAACCCTTTGTCTTGGTCATGTTGGTTGTGATGGCGGTCTATACCCTCATGAAGAAGCAATTTGGGCAAGTGCATATGGCACAGCGTGTGACGCCTAAAATTTTGCTGTTGGCGGGAATCGGGAGTTTAGCCATTGGCTTTTATGATGGTTTGTTTGGCCCAGGTACGGGCAGTTTCTTTATTTTCTATTTTATTCGCTATTTACGCGTTGATTTTTTGCATGCGGCGGCATTGGCTAAAATTGGCAATGTGATGACCAATCTTGCAGCGCTAAGCTTTTTCATTCCCTCGGGGCATGTGCTCTTTGCTTTAGGAGGCATGATGGCCGTCGCAAATATGATCGGGTCTATTTGTGGGGTAAAAATGGCGCTGAAATATGGCAGCGGCTTTATTCGTATTTTATTTGGCGGATTCAAGCGGCAAGTGCAACAGTATAAAAACCAGCCATAACTTCACTCGGTGTATGCCAACCTAGTGTTTTTCTAGGACGATGGTTGAGTGCAAATTCTATCTGCTCTATTTGTTCGTTTGACACGTCATCAAACGATGACGATTTTGGCAGATATTGCCGGATTAAACCATTCGTATTTTCATTTCTAGCTCGCTGAATAGACTTGTAAGGATCAGCAAAATACGTATCTATGCCAGCATCAGTAATTCTTTTGTGTTCGGAAAATTCCTTGCCATTATCAAATGTCACACTATAAGCATGGCTCATCTGTAAACGATCTAATGCACAAGTAATCGTTTGAGAGGATGCTCTCGTTGACCCTAAATGAACAATATGTACGTACAGGCTCTTTCGATCAACGAGAGTTAATAAAGCACCTTTATGATGTTTACCAATCACCGTGTCACCTTCGAAATCTCCTAAACGTTGTCGTTGATCAATGACCTGGTCTCGGCAATGAATACTTGTTTTATCAATGATTTGACCCCTACGATCCGTGTTTTTGTAACCTCGTTTTCGATATTTCTTCTGATGCCTTAAGTGTAGATGGAGTTTACCGCCTTTTGATTTATCTTGATAAATGTA
Source organism: Acinetobacter sp. PC34 (assembly GCF_051789135.1). NCBI lineage: Bacteria > Pseudomonadati > Pseudomonadota > Gammaproteobacteria > Moraxellales > Moraxellaceae > Acinetobacter > Acinetobacter sp. PC34. Next base: position 368,631 of record NZ_CP196664.1, read on the forward strand.
CTGGTAAATCCACTCATGTGAAGGTACATCCAGCCAACAGCGTTGTGTTAAAGCACCTGAAATTTGTTCTGGTGACCAGTCCAAGCCAATCAAATAATCAATATAAGCGAAGGCAAACGCTGTCATGGGTGATGAAGGACGGTACCGTCTTTGACTTGCAAATTTAGCTGCCTGTTGAGCTCTATATCCACGTTGTCCAGTATTTCTTTTTAATTCACGGTAGATGGTTGATCGTGAACGCCCTAACTCCCGAGCAAGGGTAGCGATTGAACTTTTACTTTTCAAAGTAGCATAAATTTCGTATCTTTCATCTTGAGAAAGTTGGGTGTATTTCTTCATTGTGTGCTTTCCAATTGCGAGTTGAAAAAGTCCAATGATTCTACGAATACACCTAACTTTTTCAACTAACTACAAATGTGTCGCACTTGGGATTTGAATCTGCGTTTCTTATTTTGGTGACAATTCTGATCGTAAGATTGAGTTATCAAATGTTTTTGATGTAATGGTGAGATAGCTTTAAAACTTCATTACAAAAAACGCGTAGTCTGTGACCTCATTTCTCGTTTATTGCATTTAAGATAAATACAGCGCACTTAATGCTGTGCCAAGAAGCTTTTCAATAAAAATGATGTTTTAAGCTGAACGGAACTGGAGCATAGAATGAATATATTTGAAGCCTTAAGAGAAAGTCACGTTATACAACGAAATTTGGCTGAACGACTACTCCAAACTTCAGGGGATACGCCTGAGCGCCGTGAGCTATTTGAACGCCTTAAAAATGAATTATTTGCCCATGCTGTGGCAGAAGACCGTTATTTTTATATCCCGTTAATGATGACTGATTCGGGCCTCAACATTACCCGCCATGCTTTGGCAGAACACCATAAAATGGATGAGTTATTGGAACAGTTGACGGAGACGGAATTCTCAAATCCGGGCTGGTTGGCAATTGCAAAAAAATTATCGGAAACCGTACATCATCACTTACAAGAAGAGGAGCATGGTTTTTTTCAGCAAGCAGGAAAAATTTTACTTGATGCTCAAAAGACTGCACTCGCCAATCAGTATCAGAAGGAATACAAAAAGTACAAAAAAATTGAAAAAGACAGTTTGGTTTAAGTCCATTTTAAACAAAAGATGGCGAGTGCCATCTTTTGTGATTTAAAGCGCGTCATCACTTTGTGGTTTGGCTCTAAAGGTAACACCAACAGAGGCAATCATAATGCAAACCAACGCCAACGTTTGCCACATACTAATTTGCTCTTTTAGTAGTAACCAACCTGCCAAGGCTGCTAAAGCCGGTGATAAACTTGAAAGCGTCCCATAGCTAAGTTTACTCAAACGTTTTAAAGCCATCAGGTCTAGAGCATACGGAATGGTTGTGGCGAGTAGTGCAATCAATAAGGCTTTGGGCCAGTATTCCGTTTGCATTAGCGCTGTAGGGTTATGCGTGGCGCTAATGGGCAGTAGCACCAAGGCTGAGATCACAATAGCAATACTGAGGGCATGCATGCCGATATTTTGACGGACGACTTTTTGCCCAAAATAAATATACAGCGCCCAGCAAGCACCCGCTGAAACCGCAAATGCAGCACCTAAGAAAGAGAAGTTGGTTGCATTGGCTTGATGCCACGGCACCATCAGTGCAATGCCTAAAATCGCTAATCCGACCCAAATATAATCACGACGTTGTTTAATCGAGAGTAGCGCTAAAGTTAAAGGGCCTAAAAACTCTAAACCGACGGCAATACCTTGCGGTAGTTTACCCAGCGAAGCGTAGAATAAAATATTCATGAGGCATAAAGCTGCTGTATAACTGAGTAAATCTTTCCACTTTAAACGCGGTAGGCGTTTGATGATGCTCCATGAGCGGAACATCAGCACAATTAAAATTGCCGCAAAGCACAGTCTAAGGGTCACCACGGTTAGCGGGTCAAGGATGGCAATCAACTGCTTGGCAAAAGAAGCACTGATTTGATAGGACAGCATGGACAAGACCATGAACATCACTGCCATCAGTTGAGAATTAGGCATCATGCACACATCAGGTCATGGCGACCTGTTATTTTAAGAAGGTGGATTAGTATAACGATTCAGCACCCAAGTTGGATGCTGAATAAGCTGATTTTTTGAAACACCACCCTAAATTCAAACTCTGGATTACATCGTTTAAACTGCAGCTTGGCGGTTTTTTTGGGCTGTATAGGTACAACCAATAGACGCCATGATAATCACGCTGAGCGCAAGCCACTGTGACCACAATAGTTGCTCGCCTAGAAAGACAAAACCGGATAATGCTGCGATAGCAGGTTCAAGACTCATGAGCGTCCCAAAACTTAAAGCGGTTAAATTGCGTAGCGCAATCATTTCCAAGCTAAAAGGCAAAGCGCTGGCCAAAACTGCCAAAGCTACGAAATAGATCAGGTTTGAGGGTTCAAACACATTTGTGGGTAAACCACTGAATAGGGCGAGCGGCATTAAAATAAGCATACCGACAAACATACCTAAGCACACGGTATGATTGCCCGAAACACCCGATGGGCGCTGCCCCGCCACGATATACAAGGCCCAACATGCACCTGCACCTAGTGCAAATGCAATCCCAAGAGGATCTAAAGGTTGAGCGGCTTGGTCGAATGGAAACAGCAAAACCAAGCCTAAAATAGCCAGCCCGACCCAAACAAAGTCAAAGCGTTGTTTGGCATAAAACAGAGCAACACTGAGCGGGCCAATAAACTCAAACGACACTGCAATGCCAAGCGGCAGGCGAGCAATGGATAAATAAAACAATAGGTTCATGCCTGCCAAAGCAAAACCATAGCTGAGAATGGCTTTATATTTGACTTGCTTAAAGTCAACCTGCCAAATTTTAAACAGCACGGCCAAAATGATTGATCCCAACAGCAAGCGCATGGCGGAAACGGTTAAAATGGGAAATTGATCGAACAGCACTTTGGCCAATGAACCACTACTTTGCAAGCTAAGCATTGCAATCAGCAATAAAAAGGTTGCTTGGAGGTGGGGAGTACTTTTTAGATTTGGCATTATTAGAATACTAGATAGGGAAGTGAATACTTGCGAAAAGTAGCGGAGAATGTGCTTGGGTCGCACATAAAACTTTAACAAGTATTCAAAAATAAAAAAACCACAGCTTGGCAGCTGTGGTTTTTAAATAGAGTCGAATTAGAACAATACGCGAACGCGGATTGTGCCTTCAACGTCTTGTAGAGTATCTAAAGCTTCTTGAGATGCTGTTGCGTCTACATCCATCACTAAGTAACCAACATCACCTTTGGTCATTAAAGATTGACCTGAGATGTTGATGCCGTGTTCAGCAAACAAGTTGTTGATTTTTGACAACACGCCTGGCACGTTTTTGTGGATGTGAAGTAAACGGTGTTTGCCTTCGGTCAACGGTAACGCGATTTCTGGGAAGTTCACCGCAGATAAAGTCATCCCTTTATCTGAATATGAAACGAATTTCTCAGCCACTTCTAAACCAATGTTCGCTTGCGCTTCCATAGTCGAACCACCCACGTGAGGAGTTAAGATCACGTTTGGAATGTTACGTAGTGGAGAAATGAATTCTTCACCATTGGCTTTTGGCTCTTTCGGGAAAACGTCAACCGCAGCACCAGCAACATGACCTGATTTCAAGGCATCTGCTAAGTCTTCAATCACGACACATGTACCACGTGCAGCATTGATGAAGATTGCACCTTCTTTCATTTGTGCAAATTTTTCTTTGGTCATGAAGTTACGTGTAGACGGAACATCAGGTACATGCAAAGAAACAACATCAGCATTGGCTAAAAGTTCGTTTAAGCTACCGACTTGACGTGCATTACCTAATGGTAGTTTCGTCACTGTGTCGAAGTAGATCACTTTCATACCCAAGCTTTCAGCAAGGACAGAAAGTTGTGAACCGATTGAACCGTAACCGACAATCCCTAAAGTTTTGCCACGAGTTTCGAACGAACCAACAGCTGACTTGTTCCAACCGCCTGCATGTGTATCTGTCGATTTTTCAGGTACACGGCGAAGAAGAAGGATAGCTTCAGCAAGTACAAGTTCAGCCACTGAACGTGTATTTGAGTATGGTGCGTTAAATACTGGAATACCACGAACCATCGCAGCATTTAAGTTCACTTGGTTGGTACCAATACAGAAACAACCAACAGCGATTAATTTATTCGCTGCTTCAAACACTTCTTCAGTGAGTTGTGTACGGGAACGAATACCAATGAAATGTGCATCTTTAATCGCTTCTTTCAACGCTTCACCTTCAAGCGCAGTTTTACGATAATCGATGTTGGTGTATCCGGCAGCATTTAGTGTGTCGATTGCGTTTTGGTGAACGCCTTCTAACAACAAGAAACGAATTTTATCTTTAGGAAGTGAAAGATGTTGGCTCATTACGGCTCCGCTACAAAGGCCAAATTTAGTGGCGATATAATAGCACGTACCGCGCCCGATATACATTTCCTTTATGCGGACTCTGCTGGGTATTTTTAGCCTCTATGGTGCGTAAAAAAGTCTTTTTGGTCTAATTAAACTAATCATTTCAAAGGTATCCTGAATAAAACAGCTTTTTCTGCGGGAAACAGAAAAAATGCCTTATAATATGACTCCGTGAAAATAAGCCAGTTGCACACTGCTGCTTAAATCCTCACGAACTGCCTGAGCTTTAGGGCATGGAAAGACTGAAATGAAGCGCTTTTCATGCAGAGAACCCTAGTGCCACAAACAACTTGTTTACTTCTTGCAAGGTCTGAAAACGATGAATGCTCCAGTCGCTTTAACCCCAGAGTTATTGACCCAATTGACAGCAATTGTAGGTGAAAACCGCATTAAAACCGATGCGGATAGCCTTGAAAATTGGGGACGCGATCATACCAAACATTTTGATCCAAACCCGTCAGTCATCGTTTTTCCATCGAGCACGGAACAAGTGCAAGCGGTTGTGAAACTTGCAAATGAGTTTAATGTTGCGATTACACCATCGGGTGGTCGTACTGGCTTATCTGCCGGTGCAGTCGCTGCCAACGGTGAAATTGTGGTGAGCATGGACAAGATGAACCAAATCTTGGAATTCTTCCCAGCAGACCGTATGGTTCGAGTCCAAGCAGGCGTGGTGACTGAACAGCTGCAAAACTATGCTGAAGAGCAAGGCATGTATTACCCAGTCGATTTTGCTTCTGCGGGTTCGAGTCAAATTGGTGGAAACATTGGCACCAATGCAGGCGGTATTAAAGTCATTAAATACGGCATGACGCGTAACTGGGTACTCGGTTTAACTGTAGTTACGGGTAAGGGTGATGTGCTGCGTCTAAACAAAGGCATGATCAAAAACGCGACTGGTTATGCACTGCAACATTTATTCATTGGTGGTGAAGGGACACTGGGCTTAGTGACTGAAGCTGAAATCAAACTGGAACGCCAACCGCAAGACCTTCAAGTAATGGTGTTGGGTGTGCCTGACTTTGATGCTGTGATGCCTGTACTGCATGCTTTCCAAGCAAAAATTGACCTGACTGCATTTGAGTTCTTTGGTGAACTTGCAATGCAAAAAGTGTTGGCACATGGTCATGTACAACGTCCATTTGAAACTGAATGTCCATTCTATGTATTGTTAGAATTTGAAGCGCCATTTGAGCCAATTATGGATAAGGCGATGGAAATTTTTGAGCACTGCATGGAACAAGGCTGGGTACTGGATGGCGTGTTGAGCCAAAGCCTCGATCAAGGGGAAAGCTTATGGCGCTTACGTGAAGACATTTCTGAGTCGATTGCTCCATTTACACCATACAAAAATGACATTTCAGTGTTGATTACCCACGTTCCGGCATTTATTAAAGAAATTGATGCGATTGTGGCAAGTAACTACCCAGACTTTGAAATCTGCTGGTTCGGCCATATTGGTGACGGTAATTTACACTTAAATATTTTAAAACCAGCTGACCTAAGCAAAGACGAATTCTTTGCTAAATGTCAGGTGGTGAATAAATATGTCTTCGAAACCGTGAAAAAATACGATGGTTCAATTTCTGCGGAGCACGGTGTGGGCATGACCAAAAAGCCATACCTTGACTACACGCGTTCGGCGGAAGAAATTGAATATATGAAGGCATTGAAGCAAGTTTTCGATCCAAACGGAATTATGAACCCAGGTAAATTATTCGACCTTTAAGTTCGAATTGGGTTTTAAAAGCGCATCCATCGTGATGCGCTTTTTTATGGCTGAAGGAACTGAATTACATTTACTAAATAGTGTAATAGGCCTAAAAAAGGCATGATGGACTGATAAATAATGAATTTTAGGTGGGATTTATGTTGCGTCTTATTTTAGCATCAGCCGTATGTGTGGGATTATTGTCAGGTTGTGCGACGACCAAAGAGTTAGTGAATAAAGTCGGTTCGTCAGATACGCCGTTGGCTCAGGTACTTAAAGAGCGTCCAGATTTGCGTAATGAGTTGGCTACGGTTGAAATCCGTCAGTACTTTAATACAGTTGAGTCTCCGACTGCGGCAGAAGTTAAAGTGACTGAAACAGGGTTGTTAGATGATTCGGTGAAGTCGGTGCGTACCGTATATAACTTTAAGTTGGTCGATGGCGACTGGGAAAAAACTGCGACGAAAACGTCTTACCAATGTGCGCGCGGTAAAAATACCAAGAACTTCCAAACAGCGAAGTGTGCATAATAAATCTTTGATTTATGGTTGAAATGTAGACGATTCTACCTCATAAAAAGCGTATCGGTTGATGCGCTTTTTTGCTTTTTGGGATTTTATAAAAATGAATATTTTGATTGTTGAAAGTGACTTATTTAAGAAATTGATTCAATAAAAGTACTTTTAAAGTATTACTGGTTATTGGTAATATTATGTTTGTGAAAAGAATAATAAATTCTTGGATGTATTGATGTTAAAAAAGATTTTTGGTCAAAAGTGGCTTAGTTCAGCCTTTGCTGTTTTATTGGGATTATATTATGGAACTTTGGATATTTGGGGAGATGATTGGGGGTGGATCGTAGATTATAAGCCTTTACACAGTAGAATATATTCAATTTTGATGGGACTTACTATAATCAGTGTAAGCCTAAGAGCATATTATGATTGGCAAGATGTGAAGAATAAAGCTGTTCACGATAAACTCCAAAATCAATTTTTATTATTTATAAAAAATATTGTACAAGCGAAAAGAACTCGCTTTTACGATAAAGTGACAAAGTTGGATATAGGAAAGAGGGCTAATTTCTTTGAAATTATTACTCATCCAAAAGAACAACTAAGATCGATAATGCAGAATGCAATAATCTTTTTTGAATTTTATGGTGTTCCACGATCTAATTTGCAAATCACCATATTAAGTTCTAATTCAAATACTAATGAATGGGTTTATGAAGAGACACTAGATAGGGGCTTTGTTGCACAAACCTATCTGTAAAGGCTTTTTCAGCGATATAATTTTCAAATGAAGAAGCCTACACACAAAATCTACCGCACAACCAATTGGCCCGCATATAACCGAGCACTTATGAGTCGCGGAAATATTGCCATTTGGTTTGATCCTGCTACGCAATGGTATGCGCCATCAAAAGGCAAACAAGGGCGAAATCAAACCTACTCCGACGCAGCCATCCAATGCTGCTTAATGATTAAATCCTTATTCCGTCTGTCTTTACGTATGGTCACTGGCTTTGTGCAAAGTCTGATTAAACTTTGCGGATTAAATTGGATAGCTCCAGATTACACCACGCTTTGTAGAAGACAAAAGCATATTGATATTGTAATCAGCTACCAAAAAAGTAGCGATGGGCTGCATCTACTCATGGACTCTACAGGCATGAAGTTTCTAGGTGAGGGCGAATGGAAACGCAAGAAACATGGGCCTGAATATCGTCGCCAATGGCGTAAACTTCATATTGGTATAGATGCTAAAACCCTACAAATACGAGCAGTTCAGCTTACAACCAATAATGTCAGTGATTCACAGGTGCTTGGTGATTTACTTAATCAGATTCCACAAGATGAGCGGATTGACTCTGTTTATACCGATGGAGCTTATGACACCAAGCAATACCGTCAGGTCATTGCAGATCGGCAAGGGCATGCGGTGATTCCACCTAGAAAAAATGCGAAACAATGGAAAGATACAAAGAGTAGCTCGCTAGAGCGAAATGAATTACTTAGAACAATTAAACGTTTAGGCAGGACACTATGGAAAAAATGGTCAGGCTATCATCGGCGAAGTTTGGTTGAAACTAAGATGCATTGCATCAAATTATTAGGAGATAAACTCAGTGCAAGGAGTTTTGATAGCCAAGTGAATGAAATCCATGCACGTGTAGCAGTCCTTAACAGATTTACGGAATTAGGTCGACCACTTACCCAAGTTACGCCTTAAATTTAGCTCAATTAGGGGCGCTTTGCATTTCCAATCTTTGTGCAACAAAGCCCTAGATAGGCAAAAAAATCATACTGATGCTAATGTTTTAATGCAGAACAGATCAGTTGCGACCCAAGCTTTACAAACTGGAGAGCCTATTTTTTTTGCTGATTTAAGTGAGGAAGGTACGAGAGACTCAGAGAAAATATTTTACAAATCTGAGCGTTCTGTTAAAGTGAATTGTATAGGTTCTATTTATTGCAAACCAGTAACAATAAAAATTCAAGAAATCACTTACAACTATATTTTCACTCTAGTAACATATGGCACTTATTTATGTTCGCCAAATAATGTAGATGAAGCTAACCAAATAGCAACATTGTTGGATGAAATTGGTGATAGGGTGGAATTAGAACTTTATCTCTTAGCAATGCGACAGCATCAAGCTAAATGATAGGAGGGTAAAATGAGCACATCTAAAAGCAATAATACATGTAACAATGTTAGAGTTATAGTTTCAGAGAAAACAACTCATTCAGAACATGATGTAGCAAAAGGTCATAAATATATTTCTGTATTCTCAAACTTATTTATTTCATCTAAGAATGAAGGTAGTTCTTCTGATAATAAAAGAGTTACTCGTTGTAACTCTTGATAAAATATGGGTCACAATACCTAAAAATTGTAAATCATGAAAACCCTTGTCTTTATTCACTCAGAAAGTACACGAACGGCTGTAGGCGACTTCGCCCCAGTCGTCTCTGTGTTTTCACACTATGAACTAGGGAACTCGGTTTCACCTTTTCTATTGCTGGATCATATAGGCCCGAGTTATTTACAGCCAACTCGCTTAAAAAAGGGCGTGAGTGAACATCCGCATCGTGGCTTTGAAACAGTGACTATTGTCTACCAAGGTGAGCTTGCCCATCAGGATTCTACAGGTGGTGGAGGTGTGATTGGCGCAGGGGATGTACAGTGGATGACAGCAGGGGCTGGGGTACTGCACGAAGAAGTGTTTAGTGAGGCATTTTCCAAAACAGGCGGGGCATTTGAAATGATCCAGCTGTGGGTCAATTTGCCTGCCAAAGATAAAATGAATCCTGCACGTTACCAACACTTAAGTCATGAAGCTATTCCAGAAGTTGAGTTGGCGCAAGCTCAAGGAACAGTTAGGGTGATTGCAGGGGCTTATGAAAACCAGACAGGGCCCGCTCAAACCCATAGCCCTATGACCGTGTTGGATGTTCAACTTATAGCGAGTACGAAAACAGTTTTACCTGCATTGGAAGGTGAGACGACACTGCTGTATATCCGTAGGGGGCGTCTTCAGCTCAATAGCAGAGAAACTGTTGAAGCACAGCAGATGGCAGTCATGTCCAATCATGGCGAGCACCTTGAAATACAAGCGATACAAGACAGCGCTTTTTTATTACTCAGTGGGCAGCCTTTAAATGAACCCATTTATGGACGTGGCTATTTTGTCATGAACACCTTCACCGAAGTTTTACAGGCGTATGAGGACTTAAAACAAGGGCATTTTATTGCGCCTAATACAAAACCAAATGCGACAGATGAAACTTAAAAAAGTAACAATACAAACAGATGCAACACTGCTAAAATAGCTTAACTGAGCTTTGTCGGTGTCACCGCTCAGTCTATTTTAATAACACCTTTTCTAAAAACGCTTTGTGAATACAGCGTAAAACCAGTGTGCATTTCTCGCACCCATTACATTTTTATTCAATTTTACAGTGCTTGCCATTGGGCTTAGTCGTCTCTCCCTCTAATGGACTTCGCTCAAGCGTGTACGCATTTTATATGTAGATAACAATGCAAAACGTACAAACTTTAAAGTTAAGCCGTGCCACATTGATGTTTCCTTTGGCATTGGTTTTATTCGAATTTTCGGTCTATATCGGTAACGATTTAGTCCAGCCTGCTATGCTCGCGATTACCCAAGACTTTGGGGTAAGCAGTGCGTGGGCACCATCCTCTATGTCCTTTTATTTACTGGGCGGTGCTTGTGTCGCGTGGCTACTTGGACCACTCTCAGACCGTTTAGGCCGTAAAAAAGTGTTGCTCGCAGGTGTGGCATTTTTCGTGCTGACTTGCCTCGCGATTTTACTCACTCAAAACATTGAGTCTTTTTTGGCGCTCCGCTTTTTACAAGGCGTGGGGTTGTCGATGATTTCTGCGGTAGGTTATGCCGCAGTACAGGAAAGTTTTGAAGAACGTGATGCCATTAAAGTCATGGCACTCATGGCCAATATTTCTTTGTTGGCACCGCTGCTTGGCCCTGTAGTGGGCGCATTTATGATTGACCATGTGTCATGGCATTGGGGCTTTATTGGCATCGCCTTTTTGGCTTTTTTAAGTTGGTTTGGTTTAAAAGCCAAAATGCCTGCGACACAACAACGTCATTCTAAAAAGCCGCTGCGCTATATTTGGGATGACTATAAAACGGTCTATAAAAATAAGACCTTTTTGGCGCTCACCTTTGGCCTACCGATGGTCGCCATGCCTTTGATGCTGTGGATTGCGCTGTCACCCGTGATTTTGGTGGAAGAACTTGGCTTGAGCAGTATGCAATACGGCTTGGCACAGTTCCCCGTCTTGGGTGGTCTCATTCTGGGCAACATAGTACTGATTAAAGTCATCGACAAAATGGCACTGGGTAAAACCGTGTTACTCGGTTTGCCTTTGATGTTCGTCGGTACGCTGTTGGTGGTGCTCGGCACCATTTTCCAAAGTTATTTCTTGCCGTTACTGATTGTGGGGATGACTTTGGTGAGCTTTGGTGAAGGTATCAGTTTTTCTGTGTTATATCGCTTTGCTTTGATGTCATCGGAAGTGTCCAAAGGGACGGTTGCCGCAGCCGTTTCGGTATTGATGATGTTTACGTTCTTCTTCGTGATTGAACTGGTGCGTATGGCTTATGTGGCATTTGGCCTCTGGGCCTATAGTTTGGTCTGCCTCATTTTAATTGCACTTTGGTTTAGCTTTCCACGCTCGACCGTAAAAAAAGTGATGCAAAAACGTCTTGAAAGTGGTGTTTACTAAGATTTTATTTGCTGGATTCAGCGAAGTTCACATCATTAAAAAGCGCGCATTCATTTGAATGGGCGCTTTTTTATTACGGCTTTAAAAAATCCGTTTTAAAGTCAGTTTTTTTAAACTTAGGCTTCGGCTTGCTCAGGTTCTAATTTTTTAATTTTGGCATCAAACACAAAAGGCCCAAAGGGTAGAATGGACGCGATCAAACCTAAAATAAACATCTTCAAAGACCATTTTTGCTTTTCACAGACCACAAACAGCACGATGAGAAACAAGATAAATAATACGCCATGCCCCATACCCACGTATTTGACTAGGATCGGGTTATCAAAGATGTATTTCATTGGCATCGCAACGAATAACAACAGTAAAAAAGAAATCCCTTCTAAAAATCCTACAACACGTAATGTCTGAATGTTCATGGTCAAAAAATCTATGAGAATGAAGCTCGAGTGTACGCAAGAACCAGATAAAAATGAACCACAATACACTCGTACATCATGACGCTTTTAAAGATCTTCGTTGTGTCGTCCGTTTTATTTAATGTCTCGGGCCAGCAGTTCAGTTTTTAACTTCAGCAATTCGGGCAGAGTTTCCAGTAGTAGACTGATTTGTTTGAGGACCAAGTGTAAATTCGGACTCATTGTTTCTTGCGCATTTAGGCTTTTAATCTCTGCCAGTTTTTGCTGGATGTCGAGTTCAGCTAATGCCTGCTGATGGAGCAGTACATGATTTAGCGTATTTTGACACCACAGCATGAGTTCCAGCACTTGTGTATCCTGCACCAATTCTCGGTGACTTCCCAAAGCAGAAATATAACTGAGTTGACTGTGGCTATATACCAAGTAGCGAAAAGCATGATGTACCAGTTCTGGGTTGGGATTGGGCTCGGTACTGAGACTAGAAATCATGCTTGCAAGTTCAGTTTGAGCATTATGCGCAGTACGACGCGCACTGCGGTAACTCAGACTATTATTTTTGCCCTGTTGGTACTGTTCACAAATGGCATTGAAATAGTTGAGGGTTGCATCTGATGCTTTTTTAATGGTGTTGGAAATATTGCGGAAGTCCCAATCCGGCCAAATAAAACTCACTGCGAACCAAGCAATGGCACAACCAATGAGGGTGTCTATAATTCGCGGTAAAATAATGGCATAGCCTGCACCTTTTAAATTAAAAATCAGCAGCACCATGAGTGTTGCCATCAGGGTCGCCATGGCATATTTCTTGGAACTGAGATAGAAAAAACACACGCCAAAAATAATGGTTAGTAGCAGTTGTCCTTCAATACTCGGCACAAAATACAGCAGCGGAACCCCTAAAACAACGCCCAAAATAGTGCCCAAGGTTCGCATTTTTAAGCGGCTTTTGGTGGCGAAATAACGCATTTGGCAAACAAATAAACTGGTGAGCAAAATCCAATAGCCATGTTGCGCAAAGGGCAGAAGTGAGATGCCATAACCTACAGTAAAGACAAAGGCGATGCGTACAGCATGGCGAAACAGTGCGGATTGGGGGGTGAGATGTTGACTGAGTTTGAGCCACAGATCATGCCAATCATGGATATCATCATCATATAAGTTGAGGTTATCAATATGCTGTTGATAACGCTGTTCTTGGCGCGATTGTAGTTCGTTGAGGTGCTGAAAATGTTCATGAACACTGTCCAAATTATTTAAAATCAGTTGTAGATTTTTGACTTCAATATTGTGTGGATGATCTCGAATCCAGTCCTGCATGGAACTGTGTAAATTCAGCAACGCCTGAGTGGTCGTTGGATCTGATACATAGGTTTGATTGTTCAAAATACACCGTGCCAAAGCCTGACAGGCAAGGGCTTGCAGTCGAATATTTTTTTGAATACGAAAAATGAGATCAGTTCGGCTAAAGTTTTGATGTAACTGCTCATAGTGCAAATAATTAGAGCTGGCTTGTTCATGAATGTCTTGAACGAGAAAGTAGAGATTGAGCCAATAAATCGTATTTTGGTTGGCGCGAGACGCTTTTAGTCGCGTCAGTAGTGAACTTTTAGTGTGGTTAAAACTTTGCACCACAGTACTGTTTTGTAGGGATAAATCGTAGAGCAGCGCTTCTACATTGTCTCGATTGTCTGGGTCGAATAGACGTGCTTTTGCGTTGAGCAAATCGGCAACTTGATTAAAACAGCGGGCTAAGTTGTCCTGAACGGCCAAGGTGGGTTTAAGGATATAAAACACAATGGCGGTACAGCCATACCATAATGCTCCCAAGACAAAACAACTGGGTTGAAAGTACCAAACCGAATATTCACCTAGGCCAAACATACTGTATAGGGAAAGTAGAATGGTGCCAAAGCTCATCGCTGCATAGCGTTGCCCCAGTGCCCCCAGTAAAATAAAACAAGCACTAGACAGTGATAAATATAAGATGAAGAAGAATTTATAAGGATGCAAAAAATCTAAGATGCTACTGACGCTAAAGAACAAGACACAGACATAGGCAAGGTTTCTGAGACGAATACTGAGCCTATCGTCGAAGTCGGTCAGGGCTGTTGCAATTGCACCTAATGTGGTCGGAACGATGAGCTGTTGCAGTCCTAAGAAATATAAACCTAAGGTTGTACCACTCAGCACAATCAAAATTTGCAAGCAATACATAAAAATTGCATTGGACTGAAAGGACTGAAACCACTGACGAAAATTGTTCACGATGTAATAGTCTAGGCTTAGTTTTATTTTGGTTTTAGCCTGAACTTTTTTCAGGGCACTGTCAATTTAATGCTGTGGTCCTTTGCATGAAAAATTCACCTATGACAATAAAAATGCAGCAGAGCATGGCTCCGCTGCATTGTGTGTATAAGTCGAAACTTATCCACAGGTGCGAGGGGAAAACACTGCTTTATTCACAGTGCAAAGGCGATAGCCTTATTTAATCACGCCACACGCGATACGGTCACCGCCACCGCCAAGTGGTTTAGGGGTGTCTGAATAGTTATCACCACCTGCATGTACCATCACCGCTAAGCCCTCAACGTCAGCTAAACTTAAGCGAGGAGCGAGTAAATTGACTTTTGCATTACCTGCCGAGTCGACATTCAAGATCGGTAAATCACCCATATGGCCATTCAGTGGTGTGCCGTGGTTTGGTGCTTTTTCTGGGTTAAAGTGTCCCCCAGCCGCTAAAGCAGCCACAGGTTTTCCTTCTTTTTCAGCCACATCACACGAACCTTTTTCATGGATATGAAAACCGTGTGGGCCGGGTGGAAGTTGAGTCAAATTGGTTTGAATCGCTAAACCAACAGGGCTATCAATAAAACGAATGGTGCCAATTTTTTGTCCTACACCTGCAGTAGAAACAGCGTGTACATCGACGTCTTTGACCATCGTATTGGTTTCAGTGGGTGTAGTGGTACATGCCACAGTCCCTAAACCGATTAAAATCACAAGTGCGCTTAGTTTGAAAGCAGAAGACAACATTTTGGATCCTTTTTTCCTTAAAATTCAGAACCATTCAAACAAAGCCAAGGCTTCGGTTCAATGTTGTCCGTACAGCGTTTTTGTATCTGACATAAAAAAAAGCATACTTTCGAGGAAAGCATGCGCTCAAGTCATTTCACTGAACTTATTTTTTGGGCGTATCTAAAGGCTCTTCAGGTGGATCATAAGCCAATGTCGCTTTCGGCATCATTAGGGGTTCATTGACTTGTTCATGTAGCCATTCGCGCCAAATGGCTAACAGTACCGCTAGAATCACGGGGCCGACAAATAAGCCGACCATACCAAAGCTGGCTAAACCACCCAATACACCAAACATGATGAGTAAGAATGGAATTTGCGTTGCACCTGAGATCACCAATGGGCGAATCACATTGTCTGCTGTGCTGACCACACAAACCCCCCATACCATCACTCCAATCGCTTCAATAGTCTGCCCTTGAGAGAATAACCATAAAGACACGGCGCTATATGCCACAGGTGGGCCAAAAGGAATGAGTGCAAAGATAAAGGTCACAATGGTCAGTACCATTGGGTTTGGGACACCAGCAACAAAATAGCTCAGGCCTGCCAAGAGTGCTTGCGCAATTGCAGTTAGGCCAACTCCATAGACCACAGCACGCGTTGTTTCTGAAATGGTGTCTAAATAGTGGTGGATACGTGGGCCAATTACCATTTCCAGCGCTTTACTGACCTGATTTAAAATGGTTTGTCCGTCACGATAGAAGAAGAATAACGACATCACCGCAAAACAGAGTTTAAAAATATTTTTACTGATTTCACTCAGCACCAAACGACCATAATTTAAGTGGCTTTGAAACCAGCCTGAGACATTTTGTACAATACTGTTCGGATCGGTGTTGATTTCTTTTAAAGTACGGGTGACTTCTTTACCAATAATGGGCAAGTCCCGAATAAATTGAGGTACATCTAAATGACCTGAGAACACTTGTCTTTGCAGTTCATAAAACAGATTACGGCCCTCATGCTGCAGCATAAAGATGGCAAAGGTCAGCGGGATGCCGACAACTAACACCACCATACTGATCATGATGGTGGCGCTTAAGGTTGGACGCGGTCCACAGAGTTTCTGCACTGAGTGATATAGAGGCCATGTGATGTAGGCAATAATCGCAGCCCAAAGCACAGGTACAATAAAGTATTTCAGGACTTGAAAGCTCAAATAGAACAGAATAAAAATCAGTCCAAATAACAATACTTTTTGTAAGGCTGGTGCGTATCGTTGCACGGTATTCACTGCTATATCTCTAAGGTCAAAGTCATATTAACTGAAAAAAATGCGCACGAGAACGTACCCTTGGTAAGTTCTCGTGAATAACCGACTATAAATAGGGAATAGCCCCATTTTATCTATAGCAAAATATTTTAGAACCAAGCACTTGGGTCATCGACAATGGCGTTCAGCAGCGGTTGCCATTGGCTTTGAATGGAGAGGTAATTCTTTTGTGTTTTATCAAATATACTTAAACCTTGCATTGCCAATTGGCCATACGCAGTACGTTCTGAAATCCATGCTACAGGTTGTTGTTCAATTTTCGCAAAAAAATCTTGGATGTCTTTGGCACTGGCGCTGTTGGCTTTGACCCGATTGGCCAAAAGCAAAATTTGCACTTTGCCTTTACGAATACGTTTAATGTCTTGTAAATGCTTTAAAAAACGACGGGTACTGTCAATATCAAAAAACGAGGGTTGTAGTGGGGTCACAATCGCGTGTGCTTCACTGACCAGTTGTTCAGCATGTTCACCAGACAGCGCACCCGGCGCATCGATAATTAAATATTCAATGTTTTTAGGTACTTCACCAATCGATTTCTCATGGCGCCAATCTAAACTTTGAATATGCACCACTTGCTCTGGACGCTGTTTTAACCACTGACGAGCAGATTTTTGATTATCGGCATCGGCCAAAGCCACTTTATAACCTTTTTGTGCGAGTGCCGAAGCTAGATTGATTGCGGTTATCGTTTTGCCACAGCCACCTTTTTGGTTGGCGATTAATATCGTTTTCATGACCTTAAATGATTTTATTCTGCTCACCCCTAGCATATCATTCTTTTGTGTGTCGCATATGACACCAAACCAAAGTTGTAAGTTTAAATCTTGCTACCTGTAGCACAAAATTAGGAAAGAACCATGTCCATATGGATGGCAATGTTGATCGGTGCAGCAATTGGTGTGGTATTGACCACCCTTATTTTAAGTCACAGCCGAAATGGACGCATCAAAGCAGAATATGAGCGCTACATTGCCGAATTAGAACTAGAGCATCAGCAGGCTTTGGCTCAAGCACAAAAGCGCAGTGTCAATACCAGTCGTGCAGTGCTCAAAGGTAAAATGGCGGAGCAACTGGCACCGATTATGCCGCAGTTTGAATACTTACCCAGCGATGCCAAGTTTTTGGGTGATCCTGTCGACTATGTGGTCTTTGATGGTTATACCGACCTGCGTGATGGTGAGGGGAGAGCAGAAGATATTGAAATTGTTCTCATTGATATTAAAAGCGGTGGGGCGAGGTTAACCAAAGGACAAGTTGCCATTGCACAAGCGATTCAAGCAGGGCGGGTTCGTTTTGAAACGGTCCGCATCGACTTCGATACGATTGAATAAGCTTGATAATGTCTACCCATGAAAGCATCTTGCTTGATATAGAGCAGATGTCTTCTACATGACTATCATGACCCATCGCTTGAATGTAGCTTTTGAGCACGTGCAAAAAACATCAGTTGTCCGAGTTTTGGAATACCTTCGGCATAAAAGTAGTGTTGTTCTATCAAATTAAAACCTGTTGCTTTTAAGGCCTGTTCAATGTTTCGATTGAGATGGCAACCATCGGCTAAACGTTTTTGTACAGGTGTGAGTAAGTGTTGTAGACGCTGAATATAAAGGTTATTTGTATTTAATACATGTTCGACCACATGTAAGGTGCCACCCGGTTTGAGCACGCGTAATATTTCCGCCAAAGCCAGTTCTAGCTCAGCAATACTACACAGTGTCCATGTACTGACCACATGCTCAAGGCTCTGGTCAGCAAAAGGCAGCTTTTCCGCACGGGCTTGTACATGATGCACTTCAAATGCTGCTGCTTGTACTCGCTCTAAAGCTAAATGATAAATTTCAGGACTGGGTTCAAGGGCAAAGACAGTATCGACATTTTGATAAAAGGGTAGATTCAGCCCTGTACCAAAACCAATTTCTAATACCTCTCCCTGAATTGGCAAAAGCAGTTCGCGGCGTTTGTCCATTAAGCTTGGTACTTGCATGACCTGATTCAGGACATGTGGAAAGATGTGTTGTTGATAGTATTTATAAAGCATGATTGTTTTTGGGTCTCTGTTCTTCAGCTCTAGCCTAACTGAAAAGTTCTGTGGCTAAAAGTAGACTGCATAATTCGTTCACAATGTTACTAAGTTCATAAGCTTCTTTTCAGGAAACTGGACTAAGATGAAAATTGGTTGATATTTTCCTAGGTCGATGGGAATGAGGTTTGCAATGAAATCTAAATTTATCCTGCTTAGTTTACTCAGCAGTTTGCTGTTGCCCATCAGTGCAAGTGCCACGGTAGATTACAACATTGCCAAAGGTTTAGCGCCGACCTCTAAAGATCAATCGATTTCGGTATTGAAACCGTTTAAAGGTGATTTTCGAATTTTAGGTTCTAAAATGTATTCGGATGATGCACAAGCTAAATTCTCTCCGATTGACTACGCCGTGAGTTGGGGCTTGTTTGCTGAACCTGAAATTGCACGCCATATTACCGTGAATCAATACGACCGTTATCTCAACTGGAAAATTGATCGTTTGCCTGTGCCTGCCGAGCAAGCCATGCAAATGGTGTCAAATATGCACATCATTCCAGCCAACCCTGAAATTGCTAAACAAATTAAACACGTGAAACGTGGTGATTTGGTCCGTTTAAAAGGTGAGTTGGTTGAAATTAAAGACAAAGATATGGTCTGGACCTCATCCTTAACCCCGACCGATACGGGCGATGGAGCATGTGAAGTATTTCGGGTCAGCTCAATCCAATGGATCGAACGGGTAAAGGGGTAATGTGGAAGTAGCGCTGAGTTACTTCAGCGTGCTGTTTTAATGTTTTATAGCTGATTAACACCCATATGAAGTCTTGCTCCACGTGAAACCTACTTGTCAAATCTGTGGATGCTTATAGGTGTATCAATGTTAATAGTGTTTATAAATGTCTGATAATAAAATTAATATTGTATTTGTTTAAAACCACGTTCAAGTTGCTTGAACGTGGTTTTTTTATCTTTATTTTGCAGTTAATGCCGTACCATCAAATTCAATACCATCCCATCCATTCAACATGAACTGACGAATATTTTGATGATCTGTTGCATCAGGTGTGGCTAAAACAGAAGCATAGTGTTCTGCAAATAGGCTTAAAGTTTGCGTTTGATTGAGACCTTGAAGTTGTGCAAACGAAAACACTTTTGCGCTGCCTTGGTTTTCAGTTGCCGCATTGTGCTGCAAACCATTTTTAAATGCGGTTGGTGTATATGTATAGGCTGCTTCAATAAAAGCCAATACATCTGAAAATTTTGCTTCGCCCGCTGCAAGCTGAGCCAATAATACCTGTGCCATGCGTCTATTTCCGACTAAATTTATATCCACATCATACCCAAAAATTGTATGTTTGGGAGTTTTTGCCTGAGAGAAAACCGTCTGTTTTGCATGAAGAACGAGTGCTAGTAATTTTGGGAATCTATGTTGTATTGGTAATAGAACACAGCAGGGGTGAAGTGAGGATATCTGGTGATGTTGGGTTCAATATCCAATGTAAAGCATGTGTTAGTTTGAATGCTAATGTTCACTATTGATAGTGAGACAAGAAGATATATAAGGATCAACAACCGATGTTGAAAAACCTTGAAGTGCGAGGATTGATTCAGGTTTAATAGCGTTATAGTTGATGAACTGTGGATAACTTTGGACTTATCCATACCGCATTTTGTAAAGAATAGGATAGGTCAATGAATTGGATCTTGGTGGCAATGGGGGGCGGAATAGGTGCCTGTTTACGCTACGGTGCAGGATTGTGGTTGTTTAAACCGAGTATGAGTTTTCCATGGCCGACATGGTGGATCAACATCATCGGTTGTTTTGCTGCGGGTATTTTCTTTGCTTTTAGCCAGAAGTTTCCAGTACTGCAACAAGAAGCACGTTTATTTTTGATGGTGGGCATATTGGGCGGTTTTACGACATTTTCGAGTTTTGGCCTCGAAACTTTTCAGTTATTTAGACAGGGACAAACTGTACTGGCTTTGAGTTACGCCCTGTCGAGCTTAGTGGTGGGTGTCATCGTGCTTGGGATCGGATTTTATCTGTTGGATAGTGTGCTTAAACATTAAGAAAAAAGTTGGTCAAAATAGGAACCAGAAAAGAACGCATAAAAAAGAAGCCTAAGCTGGAGGAGGTCTTAGGCTTCTTGATATCTTTACTATAACGCGTATAGCTTAAAGAAAAATGAAATTATTGTGAGCGTTTGAAACGCGCGAAACGTTTATTGAAGCTTGCAACACGACCTTCATTACTGGTTTGACGTTGTTCACCGGTATAAAACGGATGTGAAGCACTTGAGATATCTAAACTGACGTAAGGATAAGTCTTGCCTTCATACTCACGAGTTTGATGACTTTGTAAGGTACTGCCGATCACGAAAAACGCGTCGGCATTGGTGTCGTGGAACAGAACTTCACGATACTCTGGATGAATATTGGCACGCATAGACTTCTCCTTAAATGTATTATTTTGAAATGTTATAATGTAACAATAAGGAAGTCAAAATAAACCCAGTGACTTTATGTAACTGGGTTTATTGAGTTGCAGCGATTTTATCGTGCTCGCAGTCTTTATTTAGGCAGGCGGTGGCACCAACTCTTCAAATAGATCATTGAGGTTGTCGTGCACTTTGAGATGAATCAGGTTCCAATAATGTCCTGAGACTGTGCGATTGACCATTAGTGTATCGGGTGAGGGTTTAAATACATCCCAGTATTTTAGCGATGGTTTGACCAGTTCAATACCATCATGATGCGCTGAGTTCTCAGCAAAGTCATACAAAGTGGTCAGTGGACGCATGAGCACTTCTAACCATGCTTCATACAGTTCGGCAGGGAACTTGCCTTGCTCAGACATCGAGTGCAAAGCAGTCAGTTGCTGTTCCATGGCCAAGATATCACTGTCGCGCGCTGCTTGAATCAGCTGCTTAAAATGCATCACGATTTCAGTCGATAGGGTTTTTACACCGCCGTAGTCATACACGATCACGCTACCATCTTCTCGGAAAGCAAAGTTGCCCGGATGTGGGTCGCAGTGGAAGCGCTTTAAGAAGAAAATTTCACGGCCAATGGCACGAAATAAACGACGCCCCAGTTCATTTCGCGTCTCTTGTGACCATGTACTGGCCGTTTCAATGCTTTCGCCGTGCTCCAAGCTTAAGGTCAAAATATGACGGCTTGAATAGTCTTTGTAGACTTGAGGAATAATAATTTTAGAGTCTAAAGCTTGATGAAAGGTTCTTGCGACCTCTAAGTTTTGGGCTTCTATTTGATAGTTTAGCTCGTTGTCTAAACTGTCCTGAATTTCTTTAAAGAGTTGATCTTGCAGCTTACGGTCAATTTTAAGTACACCCATTAGGCGTAGCGCTAAACGGACTTGTTTTAAGTCGCTTTCACAGGCTTCTTCTACACCCGGATATTGAACTTTAACCACAACTTGCTCACCACTCGGTAAAGTGGCTTTATGTACTTGACCAATGGAGGCTGCGGCAAAGGGTTGTTCATCAAAGGCTGTAAAAATTTGATTGAGCGGCTTGCCGAGTTCTTTTTCAACTTGAGCTTTGATCTCTTGAAAAGGCATCGCAGGCGCTTGACGTTGTAATTTACTAATTGCACGTGCCACTTCAGGCGGGAAAATGTCTTTGTATTGAGATGCAATTTGCCCGACTTTCATCACGGCACCTTTCATTTCACCTAAGGTATCTGCAATTTGAAGTCCAATGTCCTGAAAAAGCTGACTGCGCGCCGCATTTTTTTTATCTTCATCGGCATTGAAGTTTTTAATTGAATTGGTCACAGTTTTGGTTGCGATACTTGCTGTCATGCTGGCAAGTTTCATAAAGCGACGACCGGGCGTACGAGTCGTATTTGCCATGCGATATTCCTCGGGGAATTTTCATTACATCTCAGATTTGATCATAGGCGACAAATGCAAAACTGCCTACTTTAAATTGTTAAGCTGATGTTTCTATTTAAATAATAGTGGTCAGTTGAGTGAATTGCACACAAGATGCTTTTGTATTGAAAAATCGCGTTACACTGTGCGAAAAATTTTGAGTATGAAATAAATGAAAGTTTATCGTTATTTTACAGGCAAGGACGATGTGCATTTTTGTGCGCGTGTCACCAAAGCACTCAATGAAGGTTATAGCCTGTATGGTTCACCCACCATGACCTTTAATGGCAGTGAGGTGATCGTGGGGCAGGTGGTGGTTAAAGACGTTGAGGATGAGAGTGAAGTGCCACAAGGTCTGAAAGACGCTTTGGCACAACAGTAAAATAGCTGGAATAGGAGAAGAGTCTGGCTCCTTCCTATTCTATGCCATGCATGACTTATGGATAGTCCTGACTGAGGCGTTTATTGTTGTTATAAAGTCGGAGCAAGAGCAGGACACATGCCACGCTTAAACCGATAATCAGTCCAATCCAAACACCTGCTGCACCTATGTTGGTGTAGCGCGCCAAATAAATGCTGACAGGAAAGGCCACGATCCAATAGGCAACCATTGTGATCCACATCGGGCCTTTGGTGTCTTGCATGCCGCGTAAGCAGCCTGCGGCACTAATTTGCCAAGCATCCATCAGCTGGTAGGCGAGTGCGAACAGCAGTAAATACATCGCAACTTCCGATACTTCATGATCAGAGGTATAAATCGCCACAATTTCAGGACGAAACAGTGCAATCAGCAGCATGGTCATCAGCGCCAAAACCGTGCCTGTAGCCAGTCCAAGCTTTTGTACCTTGCGCATCGCGATCCAGTTTTTTTCACCATAGTAAGTCCCGACACGAATAGTCAGGGCGATGGCAAGGGACATCGGAATCATAAACAACTGAGAGGTGACCGACATTGCAATCTGATGAGCTGCCACAATGGTTTCACCCAATGGGCTGAGAATAATCGCAGCGGTACTAAAAATACTGACTTCGAAGAAAATAGCTAAGCCAATAGGTAAACCAAGTTTTAAAATACGCTCGATCCAGTAGCGATCCATCTTCTCCCAAGTGCTAAACACTTGAGTTTTTTGATATGCCGAGGCTTTAAAAATATAAGTGGCTAAGGTGAAAAACATGATCCATTGTAAAATAGCAGTGGCAAATCCGCAGCCTGCCGAACCGAGTGCTGGAATCGGGCCGAAACCATACATAAAGACAAAGTTCAGTGGAACCAAAAGAACCAAGGCCGCTAAGCTAATGACGGTCACAGGACGTGGGTGACCAAGTGCTTCAGAATATCCACGCAGTGCTGCATACATAGTCACCGCAGGCATGCCAAAGCCAATGGCATGTAAAAATAGGCTGGCTTTAGGTAGTAAGTTTGCAGGAACACCCATGAGGGACAATAACAGCGGCATGGCTTGTAAAATTAAACCCGCAATGCTCCCCAAAATAAAGGCCACCCACAGGGATTGACGAGCAATAGTGGCGATTTTTTCAGGGGTGCGTGCACCATTGGCTTCTGCCACCAACGGTGTTGTCGCAATCATGATGCCGCTGAACAGCAACATCACTGGTATCCATAAACCAACACCGACGGCAATCGAGGCTAAATCGGTAGGGGATAAATGCCCCGCCATGATGGTATCAATTAACCCGAGACCCGCTTGAGAAAACTGCGTGATCAGGATGGGCAGCATTAACACCAATAACTTTTTTAATTCGAAACGATGGGACGTGATTTTATTTGTAGTCGACACAAAAATTACTCATATTCATCATGTGCTTGGTCTAAATAAATTCAGCGTTGTAAAGTGAGAAGCACACCAATAAAAATTACGACGCCACCAAGTAAACGCTGCCAATTGACAGGGGTTTTTTCGGTACCAAGTAGACCATAGTGGTCAAAAATCATCGAGGTCAGGATTTGTCCAAAAATAACCAAACCTGAAAACGTGAGAAAGCCTAATTTAGGCGCAGTATAGATGCTTATACTGATGGCATAAACCCCTAAGCAACCACCGAGCCATAAGTACCATGGAATATTGGAAAAATCATGTAACTGCGGTTTGTCGACGGGTTGGAGTACAACCAAAAGTACTAAAACGCAGGTACCAATGAAGAAGGATAACAATGCGGCTTGTAGTGGAGAGTAAAAATATTCTC
The DNA here is from genome assembly GCF_051789135.1 of Acinetobacter sp. PC34. NCBI lineage: Bacteria > Pseudomonadati > Pseudomonadota > Gammaproteobacteria > Moraxellales > Moraxellaceae > Acinetobacter > Acinetobacter sp. PC34. The sequence goes on from NZ_CP196664.1 coordinate 392,967, forward strand.
TGAGCTGTGTATTCAGCGCCGTTTGAAAAGTCATAGCAATGCCAATACCAAAGGCCAGTGGTAGCATAAACAGCAAGTGGCTCGATATTTTCATCATTTTAAACCATTCATTCTTCTTGTCTTTTTATCAGTCTAATCCAAATAGACACAGATTTCATAAGTGTCTTGATGCAGTCATGTTAAAATATGCAAGATTACCGCTGTGCTTAAGAGTCTCTTCCTTGACTGATTTACATCCTGCAAATATTCCGTTGTCTTTATATATTCACATGCCGTGGTGTGTGCGTAAGTGTCCCTATTGCGACTTCAACTCACATGCGGTGCCAGATGGCAAACTGTCTTTAGATCTAGAGCAAGAATATTTACATGCTTTGGTGGAAGACTTTAAAACTCAACTCGAGTTTGCTCAAGGGCGTCATATTCATAGTGTGTTTATTGGCGGCGGAACGCCGTCTTTGATTTCAGCACAAGGGTATCAATGGTTATTTGCCCAGTTAAAAGCACTACTGCCCTTTGAGACCGATTGTGAAATTACCTTAGAAGCCAATCCAGGTACAGTCGAACATGACCCTTTTGCCGATTATTTAGCGGCAGGTATCAATCGGTTGTCGATAGGGGTTCAAAGTTTTAATACTGAACATTTGACCAAGTTGGGACGAATTCACAGTAACGCCGATGCGATTTCTGCGATTGGTCTTGCGCGTGATGCAGGCTTTCAGCGAATTAATGTCGACCTCATGCATGGTTTACCTGAGCAAACTTTAGAACAAGCTTTACTGGATTTAAAGCTGGCCGTAGACAATGGTGCAACGCATATTTCATGGTATCAACTCACGATTGAACCGAATACCGTGTTCTTTAGAACCAAGCCTATCTTACCTGTGGACGATGTGCTTGAAGAGATTCAAGCCCAAGGTGAAGCTTATTTAAAAGCGCAGGGTTTTATCAATTATGAAGTTTCGGCATGGCGTAAAGAGCAGCCTTCTGCGCATAATTTGAATTATTGGCAGTTTGGCGACTATTTAGCGATAGGGGCTGGTGCACATGCCAAAGTTACACAGCCAGATGGAGTCTATCGTTTCCAGAAAACTCGTTTACCCAAAGACTATTTGGCTAAAGTTCCTGCGGAGCATGTGCAGTTTAAGCGGATTGAAGCCGACGAACTTCCATTTGAATTTATGATGAATGCTTTGCGTTTAAATACGGGTGTGTCTGCTGAATATTATGCGCAGCGGACAGGTTTGAATCTGGATAGTTTGGCTGAAGCGTTAGACTCACTACGCAGTCGAAAATTAATGGTGGATGATGCCACGCGCTTAGCATGTACCGAGCAGGGGCATATATTTTTAAACTCAGTGTTGGAAGAGTTTATCTAAGTTTTATAAAGCCATGATTGTATGAATTACCATCATGGCTTGAGTGAAGATCTCAAGCCAATTTTTTAACTTGGATGATTACTTAAATGGCATTCGATCAAGCCAAGAATTCCAATTAGTATAACCATCATCAAAGCCGATATATTTCAACATCACCAGTGGGACTAGCATACTGAAATTAGCATAATATTCTGACATTTCGAGTTTTATATATGTTCCATTTATATTTGGCTCACATTCCAATTTTCCATTATGAAATAAAGCATTGCGTAAATGGGTATATGTGGAAACGGATTGTGTTAAATTTTTGACATTGTCTTGAGATATATCAAAGTTATATGGCTTAAGAAATTTTGCAATAGGAGTGGAGACATTCTTTGAATCATAATCATCAAGATGATATCGACTTAATGATTCTAATGCAGAAAAAAGCAGATAATAATTTACATCAATGAAGCTCTCACTGCCTCTAAACGGCTCTATAGATTTAAAAAAAGCACTACGAAAAACTCCTTGGTTTTGGTCATACTCTTTCAATTTATTGAGAGCTTTTTGTATACAATCTTTTCTAGATTCAGGGCTAACTGTATCTCTTAAAATCAGAGACCCAATACCATTTAATCGTCCAATAAAAGTAATTTTTAAGGGATAGTCTTGATCTAATGTTTGATCGGTTTCATGCGGGCGTAAGGGATGGGTAATAATCACATTCTTTTTGATCAATAAAAGATAAGATACCCTGTAAATCAAAAATTAAAATGTGTTGATTTAAAATTTGATTTTCATCTATTTCAAGAAATCCCGTTAAATGATAATGATCTCGATCTGCGGCTAATTTTTTAACTTCTCTATGGTTTTGAGAGCGTGGGATCAGTTTGAAACCCTATAATTCAGCAGTTTTTGTAATTTCATATCCGTAGATGCCATAAGTGATCATTGATTAATCCTGAGTATTTTTAGATTTTTATGGAAGTCTTAAAATTTATAATAAGATGAATTCTATTTAATTTGTACGAATTAGCTTACATCAATTCCCGCTTTTTGCGCCTATACGCCTGCCTGTAAGTTTTTTTAATATAGAATCATAGAGAGCAGGATGCTCCAATAGAATAACAATAAAGATCAGCTCAAGGACGAAGGTACGACAGGAGTCATACCTCAGCACTTAATACGAAAAACACCGACAGGATGTCGGGGTTTTTTATTGTTCAATTTTTTATCTTGTCATACAGGCAAGCTTATATTTACATCTTAAAACAGAGCCACGTTGAAACTTTGTTATGCTGAATAAATGAGCTGTGGTACAGAACTCTAGGTTTCGTAAAACTGAAAATAACCAAGCAATAATAAAGGAGAATCAGCATGGCACAGACCAGCCAAGACCGTAATCCAAGCCCTGATTTAGCTGAAGATAATGCGTTTTTTCCATCACCTTATTCACTTTCCCAATATACCGCCAGTAAAACCGACTTCGATGGAACTGACTATCCAACACCCTATATTGGGCATAAAAAAGTTTTGATGGTCGCAAGCGATGAGCGTTATCTACTGATGAAAAATGGCAAGTTCTTCTCCACAGGCAACCACCCAGTAGAAACTTTACTGCCTATGTATCATTTAGACCGCGCGGGCTTTGACATTGATATTGCTACGTTATCCGGCAATCCAGTTAAACTTGAAATGTGGGCGATGCCCCATGAAGATGCTGTTGTGCCTGCAACATTCCAAAAATACTTAGCCCAATTTAAGAAACCTTTAAAACTGGCAGATGTACTGAAAAACAGTTTAGGTGATGACTCTCCCTATTTGGCTGTCCTTATTCCCGGTGGGCATGGTGCTTTAATTGGTCTACCTGACAGTGAAGACTTAAAAACCTTACTGAAGTGGGCGGTGGCAAAAGATAAATTTGTCATTTCGCTGTGTCATGGGCCAGCAGGCTTATTGGCTGCCGCGGTTAATGAAGCCCCTGAAAACTATATTTTTAAAGGCTATAAAATGTGTGTGTTCCCCGACGCACTCGACCAAGGGGCAAACTTAGACATTGGTTATATGCCGGGGGAATTACCATGGTTGCTGGCAGATCGCTTAGAAAAGTTGAGTGTCGAAGTGGTCAATAAAGAGATGTCGGGACAGTGTATTCAAGACCGTAAGTTAATTACAGGAGATAGTCCTTTGGCATCGAATACCTTGGGTAAAATGGCAGCACAAGCGCTTTTGGCCGAGGTTCAGTAGTTATATTTTCTTCAATCAAGAGCGCCGAGGCGCTCTTTTTTATGTCCAATTTGCTTATTAAAAGTTCGATTTTTTAAGCTTGGAAACTGATCTTGAATGTGGATCAAAGATTAAAATTAAGCACTTATTTGTTCCAACCAAACTGTTTAAAAATCGCATGGCCTTGTGGAGAACTTAAAAACGTAACAAAACTTTTTGTTTCAGGATTTTTTAGACTGTGCTGAGTCAGTGCAACACCTGCATCGCGGTAAATCACCAGTTCAGGTTCGATCGGAATAATTTGCCCAATGTCTGGATTACTGACTCCCCAAATATTAAACACCAACCATGCATCATAGCTGCTGTCCGCTTCCCATGCTTTTTTCGCTGCGCCTGTATTGGGTGCATACATGGCGATATTTTTACGGAATGATTTTGTGAGCTGAATGTTACCTGTTCTACCTGCAATATCTTCCCACATGCCCACTTGGCCTGCGCCATGTGTGACCAAAACTTTAGTGTTTGGTTTGCTTAGGTCTTTAAACCCTTGAATATGTTTGGGATTGCCTTTTCTGACTAAAATGGCAGCAGGGCGTAAGTAGAGTGGCTCAATTGAGTCCTTTACGATTTTGTCAGTAAATACGCTTTCTAAATCAGACATCATGGCTTCAGAACCGCTATAGATGACGTCGGCATCGAGTTTGGCTTTGTCTGCCCATTGTGGCGTAGGGCCAGCGGTTACATGGACATCAACTCCTGTCTTATTTTGAAATTGTTTAGCTGCTTCATGCATCGCTGGTGCTGGCCCACCTGGGCCATAAACATTGATTGCAGCTATAGTATTCATTGATAAAAAGCTCAGCATGAGCGGAAATATATAGTGGCTGAACTTATAGTTTTTTGACATTGTTATTCCCTTTATTGATATTTGTTTTTCTGATGTATTTGAATCTTTATATTATTTTTTCTATTAAATGATTTTTTAAATATAAACGCCATTTTCTTACTTAAATTTAAGTTGTAGAAAGACAGAGCCATGACAAAATTTTTAACGCGCTAACTCTAAAAAACTATCAGGGAGCGTAGAGAACTCTTTTTAACTGTGTAGGGGACGCTTTTACCAAAGTCTAAAGATGAGGCCAGAAAATTGGAGCGACAGCTAAGTTGCTGGGGGAGTTGGATTGTAAGGTCGGACAAGAAATAAAAAGAGCGCCTAGGCGCTCTTTTTATTATTTTGACACTATTAATTAGTAATCAAAGCTAAAGTGTTCAGGTGCTAAAGAAGTCATGGTTTTTGAAGGATTGACCATTGCTTCGGCATGACCTTGGGTACGTGGTAATAAACGTTCGAAATAGAAGTCTGCAACTTTAATTTTCGCTTTATAGAATTCAGCAGATTCTTTGCCATCACCAGAAGCCAATTTTTCTGAAGCGACAGCCGCTTGTTGCGCCCAGAAATACGCCATCATCACATAGCCAGAGAACATCAAGAAATCGACAGAAGCTGAAGATACCACGTCACGGTCTTTACGGGCTGCCAGCATAATGCGAACAGTTAAGGCATTCCACTGCGCACATACTTTGGTTAAGTCCCATGCAAAACGACGCATGTATTTGTTGCGTGCCTGTTGACCACAGAATTTTAAAATTTCAGTGGTGTAGTCGCGAATCACTTTACCTTTAGAGGTCAGAAGTACTTTACGACCAATTAAGTCAAGTGCTTGAACACCTGTTGTGCCTTCATACAATGTCGCAATGCGTGCATCACGTGCAATTTGCTCCATACCCCATTCTTTAATGTAGCCATGACCGCCATAGACTTGCATACCGTGGTTTGCAGCTTCCAAGCCCAATTCAGTTAAGAACCCTTTTAAAATTGGGGTATAGAAACCTAAGTGATCATCATGTGCTTCAAATGCAGCAGTATCGCCACGCTCAAGTGCATCTGCCATTTTGTCTGCAATTTGTGCTGCATAATAAATCATTGAACGACCGCCTTCAGCAATCGCTTTTTGTGTCAGCAACATACGGCGAACGTCAGCGTGATGAATAATGGCATCAGCGACTTTTTCAGGGTCTTTCTTGCCAGAAAGTGCACGCATCGACATACGTTCTTTGGCATATGGAAGTGCGCCTTGGAATGAAAGCTCAGCATGTGCAATACCTTGAATTGCTGTACCGATACGTGCGGTGTTCATGAAGGTGAACATGGCATGTAAGCCTTTGTTTGGCTCACCAATCAAGTAACCGACAGCATTATCAAAGTTCAACACTGCGGTTGCAGAAGCACGAATCCCCATCTTATGTTCAATTGAACCACAGGTCACAGGGTTACGTTCACCAAGGCTACTGTCTGCATTGACCAAGAATTTAGGCACAATGAACAGTGAAATGCCTTTGGTGCCTGCAGGTGCATCTGGAAGACGAGCAAGTACGATGTGAATGATGTTTTCAGTTAAATCTTGCTCACCTGCAGAGATGAAGATTTTGGTGCCTGAGATGTTATAAGTGCCATCGGCATTTAATTCTGCTTTGGTCTTTACTTGACCTAAGTCGGTACCACACTGAGGTTCAGTTAAACACATGGTACCTGACCATGTACCTGCCACTAAGTTCGGCATATACAGATTTTTCTGTTCGTCTGTACCAAACTGTAAAATGGTGTTCATACAGCCGATGCTTAAACCTGGGTACATTTGGAAAGACCAGTTTGCTGTGCCCATCATTTCCGATTTAATCAGATTTAAAGATTGAGGCAGGTTCTGACCGCCAAACTCTTCAGGGAAAGACAAACCTTGCCAGCCACCTTGGACAAACTGGTCATAAGCATCTTTGAAGCCTTTTGGAGTTTTCACTTCACCATTGTCGAAGGTACAACCTTCTTCATCGCCCGATTGGTTTAAAGGAGATAAAATATTTTCACAAAAATCTGCTGCGCCTTCTAAGATCATATCTACCGTATCAGCGTCGGCAGCTTCACCATTCGATAGGGTTTGATAATGTGCAGGATAGTCCAGCACTTCATTCATTAAGAAGCGAATATCATGTAAGGGAGCTTTATATGCAGGCATGTGTGTAATCCTAATTTAGAAATAGTATTGGATTATTTAAATCGATCATTTCATTATTCATACATCGTATCAAAATACATTGATAGATCCGACTTGAGAAAATGTCAGAAAGGCGAATTGGTAGATAAAATCATCAATCTAAAAAGACAGTTCTGTTACACTGACTCGGTGGTCTTTTGATCATGTACTTTTTTAATAAACTATAATTAACTCAGGTTTTCAGCAAGTATTATGCGCTTAAAATATATAACACTTTGTTTATTGGGTTTGAGTATCAGTGGGTGTACTCAGCATGTCATTAAATCCAATGCCTCTTCAGATCAGCAGCTCGGGCAACAAGCCACGCATGGTCTTAATGCCATGTTTGAAAATGCCAGCTATGATTTTAAAGGTCAGTTCTCTATTCAATCTGACTTTAATTTTAATGAGTCCAAGCCAAATTCCAAGTCCAATGCTCAGTCAAATGGGACGAATTTAGATCCAGAGCTGAAAAAACAATTAGATCAGTTATTAAAAAATCAAAAGATTTCCTTTACCACCAAAGAAAAACAAGCCTTATATGATGCACTTGCGCGTGAACAAAATCCGTATGCATCGTTGTATGGCAGTGGAGAATCACGTTCTGCTAAGGTTCAAATCGCAGAGTCTTTGGTAAATTTACTCAATGACTTACAGTTTAGTTATCAAGGTTCTGTGCATTTCCGTCAAAAATTGGCAGCATTGACTTTGCAGTTAAGTTATCAAAAACCAACCCTACAAGTGCAAGCACAGTTGCCGATGGTGGTTGATTTTAATGATTATAAATTTTACACCAACTACTTTGCCTTTATGCCGTTTATGGTGAATCGTGAAAGTCAGGATCGCTTTGCCTATATCGACTTTTCTAAGCATAAAGAAGCATTCAGTAATATCGATTTTAAAAAGTTTGCTGAATATTTGAAGCAGATGAATGCACTGCCATATGCTTTGGCAGAGCCAAATCAGGTGCATAGTGTTGATTTAAGCAAGTCAGAAAAAGAAGCAGGGCTAAGCAAAAAAATTCGCTATATGGGTGACTTAGAAACAGCACAAGTACAATTGGGCTTGTTTGAATACGTCAATAAACTGCACTATACCCAGCAGATACAAGCTTTTGATGCTGAGCGTCTGATTGAAGCATCGGAAGAATCATCAAGTGCCGCGAATGAAGCAATGCAGGCGGAACAAGAAGCAGAGGGTACTGCGACTAGCACTAGTGAAGATCTAGCTCATGAATCACTAGGGCGTGTGACTCAGTTGATTAATCAAAAGGCACATTCACTTAATTTGTATGTGTATGAAGATGTACCAGAAGCTGAGGCGGATGCTCATACTCATGGTGAGGCTGATGATGAATATGATGAAGAAGTGGATGAATATGCCGAAGCTGAGACAGAAGAAACAGAAACTGAAGAATCTGATGCTGTAACATCAAATACCCTGTCTGAAGAAGCTTGCGATGCGCTGATAAACAATAAAAATATTCCAATTGGTAAAGTAACAGTTTGTCGTGACTATCAAGAGATTGATGTACTTGCGCCTAAAGCAGCCAATGAATCTGTAGATGAAGAGACTTTTGGACAAGCAGCGACCAATGTTTTGGAAGAGTTGAAACCACTCTTTAGCGCGTATCAAACAGAACAACTGGTAGATGCACAAAGCTTTAAACAACTTTGGCAAAAACATCAGGCTGAAATTACACCAATCATGGCACAGCTAGGTAGTGAGCGTTCACCGTTTGTGATGGATGTTGGACTGGACCAAAAAGGCCGTGCGCAAAACATGGATTACAACATTGTGATTAGCGATGAGCAAATTGGTAAGCTACAAATTAAGAGCACCAATCAGGTGTTTAATTATGGCAGTGCGAGCGCCATTGACCGTCAAGCTTTAAGAAATGCCAAATCGATTGAGGAAGTGTCTAAAGGTTCACTGTTGGAAAATGTAGTGAAAGGCATGCTGGGCCCGTTAGGTACAGATTCATCAAGTGTAGAGAGCGCATCATCAGGCTCGACAGCTTTATCTCAAGATATTTCTGAATATTATCAGCAGGTTGCACAGAAAAGTTATGCACGTTACCATTCTGAAGTCAAAGCGTACCAAACGGTATTTGCTTTGGTATTTGCCGCTCAGCGTCCAGAGTATATTCGTTACTATAGCTCAGCGACTATCAATGAAATTTCAGAAGTCTATGCTTATGAGTTCCTCGATATTGAGGAACCAAAGGGTGCAGCACTTAAACGTTTGCAGAAACTACGTCAAAAACATGCCTTAGAGCAGGTGCAAGATTTTGATGCGCTGGGCAAATCTGTAGCGAATATAGTTGATGATGCGTTGGAAGATGCAAAAGAAAACCAGCACTGGAAAAATTTGGTGAAGAAATACAAGACCAAACAAGCTGTATTTGCACAGGTTTACCAAGATGAATTTAAGGACATGTATAGTGTAGATTCAGAGCAAACTGTAAAGTTAGCTCAGGCTGCACAAATCTTTGCTAAAGCATTTGCCGATGATTTAAAAGGTCAGCAATCCGAAAAGTCACTTCAGGGTATGACGCTTGAACATATCGACTTCTTTAGCGATTCGACCTATTACGAGACCTATAAAGCCGTACAGAAACACATGAACTAATCTGAAAAAAAGAACCTCTGCGGAGGTTCTTTTTTATTTGTGCTTATAAAAAATCTTTCAGGTTGGGTTTGATGCCATTCCAAATCGAAAAAGATTCAATCGCCTGACCAACCAGCATGCCATAGCCTTCCGAGGTGGGTACGCCGCGAGCTTTGGCTTGATCTAAAAAGGTTGAGGGTTTGCCATAGGCCATTTCATAGGCATGTTGAAACTGGAGTGTTTCTGGCAGAATGAGGGCATCGCCACTTAGGCTGGCAGAAGTTGCGTTAATCACCAAGTCAAACTGACCTTCGAGTGCATCTAAGCCGATGGCTTGTAATTCGGCTTGCGGTACAGCTGTTTTCAAATCGGCAACCAGTTGCTCAGCACGGGCAAGGGTACGATTGGCAATCACAATTTTTTTCACCCCTGCTTGTACCAGTGGATAAATGACGCCACGAGTTGCACCACCTGCACCGATGATCAGTACATCTGTCTGGTCTAAGTTCCAGTCCAACGCATGAATGGCATCGACTAAGCCTTGTCCATCGGTGTTGTCACCATGTAATTGACCATCGATCATCCACAACGTATTGACTGCTTTTGCGATTTTAGCGCGTTCAGTGAGGACTGCGCAGGCGGCAAAGGCTTGTTCTTTAAACGGCACAGTGACATTAAGACCCATGCCACCCTGTGAGAAGAATTCTTGGATGTTGGCGAGGAAGCCATCGAGTGGCACAAGACGTTTACTATAGTTGAGGTCGAGCCCCATTTTTTGTGCAAACGCATGGTGAAGTTCAGGTGAGCGAGACTGCTCAATCGGGTTGCCAATGACAGCGAATTGTTTGTTCATCGCACCAAATCCATGTGAGAAATGCCGTTCAATATACGGCAAATTACACACAGGCTAAAGCGTTCAGTGGTTTTTTATCAACAGAAAAAAGAAAGGCGACTTATGGGTTACAGATGCTGTGAATCGCATCAAACAATAATTTTGCTGCGGTCAGGGTTAAGCCGATACCTGCAAATACGGTGATGCTGATGGATGCATTGTCATTAAACGCACTTTCAGAAAAAATAGTGGTACTGATCGAGCTTAGCAACACAATAGCAAAGCAGAAAAGAACCATGGTGGTCGAGCTAACTCTTTTTGCGAACATGTTTGGGACCTCAGAGAGAACAGCAAAGGAGGATACTAAATGTTGATGTCATTAAAATGAATACATTGAAAATGACTTAATTTAGCTTACGGTTTTTGCGAACTTAAAAGAACCCAATTGCTGTTTTAAACCTGTGACAATGCTTTAATAAATGCAAAGAAATGACGCTTTGTGTAGTGGCCATTCTACGAGGAATTGATCGGGAAATATATAAAATTTAATATATAAGCTGCCCTAATCTAGTGAAAAGGGCATGCGTGGGGGATATAGAATTGTAAGACTGTGTGTCTATTTGAGCAGGTTGAGCCAATCTTGGGGTTTCAGGTAAAAGTCGGTCAATTTTTTCTCAGCAGAATCGGCCTCCCATTCAGGTCGATATGACCAACCCGCCAAATTCGGCAAGCTCACTAAAATCGACTCAATCCGCCCACCTGTTTGTAAACCAAAGAGCGTGCCGCGGTCATAAACTAAGTTATATTCGACATAACGACCACGACGATAGATTTGAAAGTCGCGTTGCGCCTCGCTAAATGGCTTGTCTTGGTTACGCTGGAAGATTGGAAGAATAGCTTCTAGGTAGCCATTGCCGACTGCTTGAATATATTGAAAACAGGTTTCAAAGTCCCATTGATTGAGATCATCAAAGAATAATCCACCGACACCACGTTGTTCGTCACGGTGTTTTAAATAGAAGTAGTCATCACACCATTGTTTATGTTCGGCATAGACTTCAGCGCCAAAGGGCGCACATAAGTCATGCGCTGTCTGATGCCATGACAGCACATCTTCATCATTTGGGTAAAATGGAGTGAGATCGAAGCCCCCCCCAAACCACCAAATTGGATCTTGACCTTCTTTTTCCGCCACGAATAAGCGCACATTGGCATGTGAAGTCGGGACATTTGGATTTTTCGGATGGATCACTAAGGACACACCCATGGCCTGTGCTTTGGCACCTGCAATTTGCGGATGGCGTTCAGTCGCTGAAGCAGGGAGTTTAGATATGTTGATGTGTGAGAACATCACTCCACCTTTTTCGATCACTGTGCCATTTTGCAGTACGCGTGAACGACCCCCACCGCCTTCAGGACGCTCCCAATCATCTATTTCAAACTGCGCAGTCCCGCCACCAGCACACTCTTGTTGTTCAAGTGCGGCACAAATACGAGCCTGTAAGTCGAGGAGAAATTCGCGAACGCGTTGGATATCCGCAGACGTTGGGTGCTGCATGAAAAGCCTCATGGGAAAAGATGAAAACTGCCTACATCAAAACATAAAACAGCAAAAAGATTAAGAATATTTTCCGAAGAGTCCTACAGCAGCATTCGATGTTGTGAGACAATTCAAAAATGAAATGCTGCTATGTGCAAAATAACCTGACCAATTCGCTAGGTTGAATTCTGATCCTAAGCTCAGCAGAATAACCACAGTACAGACCCGAGTTTGGCGATGCAGAATAGGCTGCATTTTCTGAATGTGGAAGAGCTGATGGTAAATATGCGCGATTCATTGATTCAAAAATACAATGTTCCTGGTCCACGTTATACCAGTTACCCAACGGTGCCGTATTGGGAAGAGCCACAGTTTTCTTTAGAGCAATGGAAACAGACGCTGAAAACATCGTTTGCTGAATCGAATTCGACTGAAGGCATAAGTTTGTATATTCATCTGCCTTTTTGTGAAAGTCTCTGTACTTTTTGTGGCTGTCACAAACGCGTGACCAAAAAGCATGAGATGGAGCAGCCTTATATTCAGGCGATTTTAAAAGAGTGGTCTCTTTATTGTGACTTGCTTGAAGAAAAGCCGTGCATTAAAGAAATTCATTTGGGTGGCGGAACGCCGACTTTCTTTTCTCCAGCGCATTTAACTCAACTGATTGAAAGTATCCTTGCGCAAGCAGAGATTGCCGAGCAGTATGAGTTTAGCTTTGAAGGGCATCCGAACAATACCACACGGGAGCATTTGCAAGCCTTGTATGACTTGGGCTTTCGCCGTGTCAGTTATGGGGTGCAGGATTATAATGAAACCGTACAAAAAGCCATTCATCGGATACAGCCTTTTGAACATGTCGAGCAAGTGACGCAGTGGGCGCGTGAAATAGGCTATAGCTCAATTTCACATGATTTGGTCTTTGGTCTGCCTTTTCAAAACCTAGATGATGTGCTCAACACCATTGATCAAACCAATCGTTTACGTCCAGACCGTTTGGCATTTTATAGTTATGCGCATGTGCCATGGATCAAAGGCAATGGGCAACGTGGTTTTAAAGACCATGATGTGCCGAAAGATGAAGTAAAACGCCAGTGCTATGAAGAAGGGAAGAATAAATTACTGGCACAGGGTTATCATGAAATTGGTATGGATCATTTTGCTTTAGAAAATGATGCGATGTATCAATCATTTCAGGCAGGCACTTTGCATCGCAATTTTATGGGCTACACCGCATCAAAAACCCAAGTGATGATAGGTTTAGGTATTTCATCCATCAGCGACAGCTGGTATAGCTTTGCGCAAAATGAAAAAAAACTCGAAGATTATTATGCGCGACTCGAAAACAATGAACTTCCCGTCTATCGCGGGCATATTTTGAGTGCTGAAGATCTGATGATTCGTCGTCACATTTTAAATCTGATGTGTAGCTTTCAGACGTCGTGGGCAGAACTAGATATGCAATTTCCTGAGTTGGCTGAAGTCTTGGGACAACTGGAAGAAATGCAGGACGATGGTTTATTGGAGATTGGGCCACACAGTATACGGGTGACTGAGCAGGGCAAAGCCTTTGTACGCAATATTTGTATGGCGTTCGATTTGCATTTAAAACGCCGTCAACCCGAGAGTCGTATTTTCTCAATGACCATCTAATGTCATTAAAGCGCTCTAAGCCAGCCTATTCAAGCAGGCTTAGAGTATGTTTTCAAATTTTAAAAATCATCTTTCTTGTACAAGTGCGCCATGCGTTCATGTTTGGTTTTTAAATATTCTTCATTGAAAGGATTTAAACCGACCGTCAATGGTACACGATCCACCACATTGATCCCTTGCTCTTGCAGTGCTGCAATCTTTAACGGATTGTTAGTAATCAAACGGACTTGTTGAATATTTAAATGCTCCAACATAATACTGACCATGTCATAACGACGTGCATCGGCAGGGAGATTGAGCATTAAGTTGGCATCAACTGTGTCATGCCCTTGATCTTGTAGCGCATAAGCACGAATTTTATTGGTCAGCCCAATACCACGACCTTCTTGACGCAAATACAGAATCACGCCTTGCCCAGCTTCATTGATCAGTTTTTGTGTGGCTTGCAATTGTGGACCACAGTCACACTTCAAGGACGCAAAGGCATCGCCCGTGAGACATTCGGAATGAACCCGGACTAAAACGGGTTCTGTGATCGGCTGATCCAAACCTTTTGAGAGTGCAACATGTTCTTCACCGGTCTTAGGATCTTGAAATACGGTGATGTTAAATTCACCAAAAGCAGTCGGTAAACGGGATGTGGCAACAAATTCAATAGGCACAGCTAAACCTGTAAATAGTTCAGAAATTGGCTAAAGTATAGCGTAATGCATCGACATTGGTAGAATTGCATCCACGAATTTATGCAGAAGATTTTCTTTTTTGTATAAAGCGAACGATAATAGTTGATAAATAGTAAGATTATTCAGGATAATCACCTGCACTAAACGAACACCCAGTGAGAGCACTGCTCAAAACTGCATCGCTAGAAATATGGCTGATTGAAGGTGATAGCATTCGACGATATGATCGAATTACCCATTTGACCTAGCTAGATTTGCCAGGCTTTAGAAGGCTTTGCCATATATGTTGTATACAGAAATACCAGCTCATCGCCCTGTAACACCGTTGTTGGATACGATTGATCATCCTCAACAACTTCGCTCGCTTGAGCAAAGTCAATTAGCACAAGTGGCAGACGAGCTACGTCAATTTATTCTGTATGCCGCAGGACAAAGTGGGGGACACTTTGGTGCAAACCTCGGTGTAGTCGAGCTCACCGTGGCATTACATTATTGCTTCAACACGCCGAATGACCGCTTAATTTGGGATGTTGGTCATCAAGCTTATCCGCATAAAGCCTTGACTGGGCGCCGTGAACAGCTCATAACTATTCGTGCCAAAGATGGTTTAGCTGCCTTTCCTGCGCGTGATGAATCGGTGTTTGATACCTTTGGAGTTGGACATTCTTCGACTGCGATTTCAGCAGGTCTAGGTATGGCGCTGGCACGTCGCTATCAAAACGATCCATGTGAAGTGGTTGCGATCATTGGTGATGGGGCGATGACAGCGGGGATGGCCTTTGAAGCCATGAACGATGCAGTCGCACATGATGCGGACCTGATGGTGGTGTTGAATGACAATGATATGTCGATTTCATGCAGCACAGGTGGTTTTGCTAAACATTTGGCTTCGATTTGGGAAAGTGGTCAGTCCATTAATATTTCAGCGGATGGCGAAGCTTATGTACAGCCACATCCTGAATGGACCTATAACTCGCGCTTACATAGCGCAGCGACAGATGCGGCCGACAACGTATTTAAAGCGATTGGTTTTGATTACTTTGGGCCTTTTGATGGGCACGATGTCGAACAGCTGACACAAGTCTTTACCGCATTGAAAAAACGTAAAGGGCCACGTTTAATTCATGTCTATACCAAAAAAGGCAAAGGCTTCGCCCCTGCTGAAGCAGACCAAATCAAATATCACGCGATTACAAAAATAAATGCCAAGTCTGCTCCGCAAACGGCGCCCAAATATTCAGATGTCTTTGGTCAATGGTTATGTGATGAAGCCGCACAAGATGAGCGCTTACTGGCGATTACCCCTGCCATGTGCGAAGGCTCAGGTATGGTGGATTTTGCTAAACAGTATCCACAGCGCTTTTTTGATGTCGCGATTGCAGAACAGCATGCTGTAACTTTGGCGGCGGGTATGGCATGTGAAGGCTTAAAACCTGTGGTTGCAATTTACTCGACCTTCTTGCAGCGTGGCTATGATCAATTGATTCATGATGTGGCCCTGCAAAATCTGGATGTTACCTTTGGTATCGACCGTGCAGGTTTAGTGGGTGAAGATGGGCCGACTCATGCTGGGGCCTATGACTATGCCTTTATGCGCACCGTACCGAATTTAGTGATTATGGCGCCAAAAGACGAAAATGAATGTCGTCAAATGTTGCATACCGCTTATTTATTCAATGGTCCTGCCGCAGTGCGTTACCCGCGTGGCAATGGTCTCGGTGTTGAAATTCAACAACAGATGACCCCGATGGAAATTGGTCAGGCTGAAATTGTAGCGAGCTTTAATGATGCCCAAGACGACGTTATTAGCATTCTTGCCTTTGGTAGTCGTGTTCAGGCCGCAGTAGAGGCAGCACAGAAATTAGCTGAACAAGATTTAGCGGTTCGTGTGGTGAATATGCGCTTTGTTAAACCGCTTGATGAAAAGATGATAGCGACTTTAGCACCATCAACGGCTTTATTTGTTACGGTTGAAGAACATGCGGTAATGGCGGGTGCGGGCAGTGCAGTCAATGAATATTTGGCACAAGCTCAAATCGTGAAACCGATGTTAAATCTCGGTTTAGCTGATACCTTCATGCATCAAGCCACGCATGCGCAAATGTTGCATCAGGCGGGACTAGATGCAGAAGGCATTGAAAGCTCGGTGCGCCAAGCGTGGTCAAAACTTGTACACATGGTTTAAGCACCGTTTTTAAATTTTAGAAACATTTTTTCCCTAAAAGCCCCGATCTTTGATAAGATGCGCGGGCTTTTATGCATTATTCTTTATCAATATCTTCAAATTGTAGTGGGTGTTCAATGGAACCTATGGTGGTGATGGCTGCGCGTGCGGCTCAATTAGTCGGTCAAGAGCTTTTAAAAGCGCATCAAAATCGTCATAAGCTCGATCTACAAGTCGAAGAAAAAGGAATTGATGGTCCTGTAACGCGTGTAGACCGTTATTTGGAACAATTGGCTATCGATACCCTACGTAAAAGCTATAAAAATCACAGCTTCCTTGGTGAAGAGTTTGGTTTTCAAGAAGGTAAAGGTCACGACGCAGATTGGTGTTGGATCATCGACCCACTTGATGGCACTCTAAACTTCATTAACGGTGTTCCTCACTTCTGTATCTCTATTGCAGTTCAACATAAAGGCATTACTCAACACGGCGTGATTTACGACCCTGTGAAAGATGAGTTGTTCTCTGCAAGTCGTGGTCGTGGTGCCATGATGAACCAACGCCGTATTCGTGTAAATGTGAAAGACAGCCTTGAAAATACATTCATGTCTGTGGGTCATGCTTACCGTGCAAAACGTAATGGTGAAGTGATTTCTTATGCAAAAAATCATTTTGATTCATTGTTAAATGTGACTGAAGCTGGCGCACAATACCGTCGTACAGGTTCTGCAGCATTAGATTTGGCGTATGTGGCAGCAGGTCGTTTCGACGCGTACTTCGAACTCGGCTTAAAGCCTTGGGATATCGCAGCTGGCGAGTTGATCGTGAAAGAAGCGGGCGGTACAGTGGTTGATGCACGTGGTGGTAGCGAATCTATGGAAAATGGCCAAGTACTGGCATGTTCTATGAAAATGTTGAAACCTCTGATGAAAGCAGTTGTACCTGCTTGGGGTGAAGCGGCTAAGTAATAGCATGCAGATCGTGTTTTAAGACATTGAAAAAGCCCTCATAAGAGGGCTTTTTCTTTGATGAGGATGAAAAAAAGTAAAGACCTTTGTGGTGATTTACTTTATGGCTTTGACCTCTATTCGATTGTAAAACATAGGCTGTGCCAGATTCTGATCACCTCTTAATGAAGATCGCGCTATGCAGAAATAAAGTAGGTTGAAATTAGACAGCGTATAGACACCTATTTAAGCTTGCTGTGTGTAATGTTCATTACAGGTCAGATACCATGTCAAATCACGGCAGCATTAGAGTAGAGCAAGAGCTAGTACAATTAATTGCGTTTTATGGCTGATAGCTGAGGAATAGAACGTAGAGTACTATTCAATATTTTTCTAGATGGTCAAAAAAATTAAATGAAAACCTGCATTTATTCAATCTTTGAGGAAAATATTGTATCAATTTCACGAAAAGAGGTGACTTTTAAAAATATCCTGCTATACTCCGTCCACGCACTAAATTTCGTTCATTACCTGAACATTCTCTTCTATCATTGTGTATGCGCGTCCGGTCCAAAGAGAGGACATTATTTCGCGCCCCACCCAATCGCTTAAGCGATTCCTTCAGGTTGCGGCTGTAATCAAATGTGCGTTATACGCATCGTCGTTCTCGGATCGCCGCTGATTCTATATTTTCAGCGATTATTGCTGTGCCGCTTTTTGCCGATGTCCATCAGACCATATATTTAATGGAGCACCCATTTTTCGGGTGAAATACTCTATGAGCAAAACTTTTGCTGATTTTCCTTTACATGAATCGTTACAACAAGCTTTACAAAGCTTAGGTTTTACTTCTCCTACGCCTGTACAGGAACAATCGATTCCTGCAGCTTTAGAAGGTAAAGACCTTTTAGTATCTAGCCAAACAGGTTCAGGTAAAACTGCAGCGTTCTTACTTCCAACGTTAAACGCACTTGCAGCCCAAGAGACTTTCGTTCCGTTCAAAGAACGTATGAAAGCAATTACACAACCGAATATCTTGGTTCTTTGCCCAACTCGTGAGTTAGCGCAGCAAGTAAGCCAAGACGCGATTGGGTTTGTCCGTCACATGAAAGGTGCACGTATTGCAGCGATCATGGGTGGTATGCCGTTTGGTAAGCAAATCCAGCAGTTAAAAGGTGCACAAGTTGTTGTTGCAACACCAGGTCGTTTACTTGACCTTGTAAACCGTCGTCAAATTAAATTAGACCAAGTTGATGCGCTTATTGTTGACGAAGCAGACCGTATGCTTGATCTAGGTTTCTCTGAAGACTTGGAAGCAATTAGCGATCTTGCTGCAAACCGTAAACAGACGTTAATGTTCTCTGCAACATTTGCTGGTCGTATCATTACACTTGCTGAACGCATGATGAATGATCCACAACGTATTGCAATCGAAACTGGTCACTCTACGAATACTGACATCACTCAGACTTTACACTGGACTGATGGCTTTGAGCACAAGAAAAAATTACTAACGCATTGGTTAAGTGCTGAAGACTTAGATCAAGCTGTTGTATTTGCTTCTACTCAAGAAGATACCGATATGTTGGCTGAAGAACTTGCTGAAGCAGGTTTATCAGTTGTAGCACTTCATGGTGCTATGCCACAAACTGTGCGTAACCGTCGTTTACGTAGCATCCGTGAAGGTCGTGCAAAAATTTTAGTTGCAACCGACGTTGCTGCACGTGGTCTTGACGTACCAACCATTTCACACGTAATCAACTTCGGTCTTCCAATGAAGAACGAAGACTATGTACACCGTATTGGTCGTACAGGTCGTGCGGGTCGTACTGGTAAAGCAATCACTTTAGCAACTTACCGTGAACGCGGTAAAATCCGTGCTTTAGAAGATTTCTTAGATGCGCGTTTGAATGTATCTGAAATTGAAGGCCTTGAGCCGTCTCCACCTCCTGCACGCGGTAGTCGTGATGGCGGCGGTCGTGGTCGTGATGGTCGTGGTCGTGATGGCGGCGGTCGTGGTCGAGGTGGTTTCGGTGGTCGCGATGGCGGCGGTCGTGCTCGTTTCGAAGGTGAGTCTAACTTTAAACGTCGTGAAGGTGGTGATGACCGTCCACGTCGTAGCTACGATGACAAACCTCGTGGTGATCGTCCATCATTTGGTGGTGAAGATCGTCCACGTCGTGAGTTTAATAATGATCGTCCACGTCGTGAAGGCGGTTTCGGTGATCGTCCACAACGTTCTTTTGATGACCGTCCAAAACGTGATTTTGGTGATCGTCCAGCGCCACGTCGTGAAGGCGGTTTCGGTGATCGTCCGCAACGTTCTTTTGATGATCGTCCAAAGCGTGAATTCAACTCTGATCGTCCACGTCGCGAAGGTGGTTTCAACGATAAGCCACGTTTTGACTCGAATGATGACAACCGCGGTAACCGTGTAGACTATAAACCACGTCGTGAAGGTTCTTTTGGTGACCGTCCAAAACGTGATTTTGGTGATCGACCAGCGCCACGTCGTGAAGGTGGTTTTGGCGACCGTCCACAACGTTCTTTTGGTGATGACCGTCCAAAACGTACTTTCGGTGGTGAAGACCGTCCTAAGCGTACTTTTGGTGGCGAAGACCGTCCGAAGCGTGAATTTAATTCAGATCGTCCACGTACTGAAGGTGGTTTTGACCGCCCACGTCGTAAGTTTAACGACTAATTCTGAATGAATAAAAAAAACCAGTGGAAACACTGGTTTTTTTTTGTCTACGGCTGTAAAAAAATAAATTAAAATGTATACTGAGTCATATTTTAATTGTATTGATAATAATGATGCACAATAATGAGGTTGAATCAATCGCCACACTCTCTGACGTGAAAGAGGTCAATATGGCACATTATCTCGGACTCTTTTTGTTGATTTGCAACATTCTTTTCTTTGTCTATAGTCATTATGGATGAAGCAATTCATCTTATGTCGCTTGTTTGCGCAGTTCAAATAAATATAAATACAACCAACTGAAATCAATTCGTGCACAAAATTAGACACGGAATACGCTAACATATCGTTTTTTAATCCTTTATAGTATGCATGCTGAAAAAATGCAGGAAAACGCACAGCTATGAATAATCAAGCGCCTCTGACTGCTCAAGCCCTCATTGAGGTCAAAGACCTGAGCTTTAAGCGAGGGGAACGTGTCATTTATGATCAGGTCAATTTAAAAATTCGACAGGGTCAAATTACGGGCATTATGGGACCATCGGGTACAGGTAAAACCACTTTACTACGTTTAATTGGCGGTCAATTGACCCCAGATCAAGGTGAAGTGCTTTTTGATGGGCAAAATATTGCGAAAATGTCACGCAAAGAGTTATTCGCTGCGCGTGCGCGTATGGGCATGCTTTTTCAAAGTGGCGCATTGTTTACCGATATGTCGGTATATGAAAATGTGGCCTTTCCGATAAGAGCACATACCAAGTTGCCAGAACATTTACTGTCAGAAATTATATCTTTAAAACTAGAGTCTGTCGGTTTACGTGGCGCAGAACAGATGATGCCTTCTGAGCTCTCAGGCGGGATGAACCGTCGTGTGGCTTTGGCACGTGCAATTGCACTGGATCCTGAGCTGATCATGTACGATGAGCCATTTGCAGGGCAAGATCCAATTGTGAAGGGTGTACTGACACGTCTGATTCGATCATTGCGAGAAGCTCTTGATTTAACGACAATTATTGTCTCACATGACGTGGCTGAAACCTTATCGATCGCAGACTATATCTATGTTGTTGCTGAAGGTAAGGTGCAAGGTGAAGGCACGCCTGAACAGTTACAGGCGAATGCCTCTCCATTTGTTAAACAGTTTTTAACAGGTGCAGTTGAAGGGCCTGTCGATTATCAATTCAGCCATAAGGCATATCTAAATACTGAGGTGCAAGCATGAATGCGATAGCACTCTTAGGTCGACGCGTGATTGAACGGGTTCGCGGCATTGGTGTTGCCAGCCTGATGTTATTACAAATTTTATTTTCGATGCCCACTGCTTTAGGTGTTCGGTTATTTGTTTACCAAATGTACCGCGTTGGGGTGTTGTCGCTGCTCATTATTGTGGTGTCAGGGCTATTTATTGGTGCGGTACTGGGCTTACAGATGTATAGCATCTTGGTGACCTTTGGTAGTGAAGCGATGCTGGGTACAGCGGTTGCATTGACCTTACTCCGTGAATTAGCACCTGTAGTTGCGGCATTGCTGTTTGCAGGTCGTGCGGGTTCTGCATTGACGGCTGAGATTGGTTTAATGAAAGCCACAGAGCAGCTGTCCAGTATGGAAATGATCGGGGTTGATCCACTTAAACGTGTGATTTCGCCGCGACTTTGGGCCGGTATTTTTAGTTTGCCGATGTTGTCTGTCATCTTCGCTGCGGTGGGGATTATGGGCGGTAAAATGGTGGGTGTAGACTTCTTGGGTGCAGATGAAGGCTCTTACTGGAGTGGCATTCAAAGTAGCGTAGAGTTCTATAAAGATGTCCTGAATGGCACCATCATTAAAAGTTTTGTTTTTGCTTTAATTTGTACATGGATTGCGGTGTATCAAGGCTATGCCTGTGAACCGACATCTGAAGGTATTGCGACATCAACCACACGCACTGTGGTGTATTCATCGCTCTGTGTTTTAGGTTTTGATTTTGTGTTGACTGCGGTCATGTTTGGAGGTGTTTAATGAAATCACGTGCAAGTGAGCTGGCAGTCGGCATATTTGTCATTTTATTCGGTATTGCTTTGTTTTTTATTGCGATGCGAGTGAGTGGCTTGGTGGGATCAAATCTCAGTGATCGCTATGAAATGAGTGCAACCTTCGATAACGTAAATGGTTTAAAACCACGTGCGAAAGTGACGATGAGTGGGGTGAAAATTGGTCAAGTTGATCAAATTAGCTTAGACCCTGTGACACGTTTAGCGACGGTTTCTTTTTCTTTGGATGGTAAATTAACGACCTTTAATGCAGCACAACTCAAAGAAGTTGAAAAGAATGCACTTGAAGAGCTTCGTTACAGTAGCGACTATACCGCTGCGGATGCTGCGCAACAAAAAGAAATGGAAAAGCAACTTATTGCGAACATGAAGTCCATCACCAGCATTGATGAAGATGCTTATATTATGGTGGCAACCAATGGTCTGCTAGGTGAGAAGTACTTGAAAATTGTTCCAGGGGGCGGTTTGAACTACGTGAAACGTGGTGAAAGCATTGGCAATACCCAAGGCACAATGGACCTAGAAGACTTAATTACTAAATTTATTACGGGTGGTGCAGGTAAATCGAAAGATGCTTCAGCAACAGTTGAGCAACCTGAAACCGCTGAAACAGCAGATGCCAACGTGTCATTTGTTGAATGATTTGAAGAGGACCAATTGTAGTGAATACTTTATTGAAACAAACACTGACAGCTAGCATTTTAACTACAATGTTTGCGGGTACTGCTTTTGCAGCACCAAGTGAAGCACCACCTGCTTTTGTTAAAAAAGTGGCGGATGGCTTGATTGCGCGTTTAAAAGCGGATCATGCCAAGCTCCAAAACAACCCTGCTGCGGTGAAAACGATTGTTCGTCAAAACTTAGACCCATATGTGGATTCACAAGCATTTTCACGTATTGTGATGGGGACTTATGCAACCAATCAATACAGTACTGCTGCACAACGCGCGAAGTTTGAAAATAATTTCCGTGAAACACTGATTGAAAACTACGGTTCTGCATTCGCGAAATTCAGCAATCAGACGTATACCATCCGTCCGTATAAAGAAACCAATAGCAAAAACCCTGTGGTGACGATCGACTTTAATAACAAAGGCGAAAAAATCCCAGTGTCTTTCCAGTTGGCGGATAAAGGTAACCAATGGAAAATCCGTAATATCAATGTGTCGGGTATCGACCTTGGCTTACAGTTCCGTAATCAGTTCGCGGCAACGGTTAAACGTAATGGCGGCGACCTAGATAAAGCGATTGCAAATTTCCAACCTGATGCAGAAGCAGCGGTTGAAAAGAAAAAATAAGTAGGTGAAAGGTGATTAACTTTAGCAATCAGGAAATGCAGCTTTCAGGTCAGATTACATATGACAATGCTGAAAGCTACTATCAACAAGGTCTGAAGGTGATTCAGTCACAGTCTTATCCTGTGGTGGTGAATCTGGCCCAGCTTGAGCATGGTAGTACACTAGCACTGGCAGTATTGGTGCGTTGGTTGCGTCAAACACCCGATGCACATAGTTTACATTTTAAAGCTGTACCTGAAAAAATGATGAAAGTGATTCAAGCCTGTCATTTACAGGATGACTTAAAGTTAATCCCTTAAATAAAAAAAGCACCCTACGGTGCTTTTTTTATATGTTGCGTTTCTTAAATCTATTTTGAAAAGTAATATCTTAACGTGTACTCAAATCCATTTTTTCCAGCGGAAGTAAATGAGCGGACCAATCAGGAACGCCATTAAGATCAGGCTCACCACAATAAAACTGGTGCCGCCTTTGGCAAAAGGCAACACATCGGTGTTCATGCCGTAAATACTGGCAATCAGCATTGGTGGAGCGAGCATACTGGGTAAGATAGAGAAGCGACGAATCGTGTCATTCTGCTCGGTGTTAATGAAGCCTGAGGTGGTATCCAGTAAGAATCGTACTTTTTGGAACAAGAAGGCATCGTGCTCAACTAGTGAGCGAACGTCTTCACTGAGCTCTCGAATGTCTGCATCATAAATATGACTGCCTAAAGCACGCGGGCGTGATAGAAAGGTCAGTACACGACGTAAGTCAATCAAACACAGCTGTGCTTTTCCAAGCATATCTTCCAAGTGGGCCAGACGGGTAATCATGTCATCTAAGTCGAGAATCATCTCGCGGTGACGGTTATTCAGCACTTCTGTGGAATACTTTTCC
The DNA here is from genome assembly GCF_051789135.1 of Acinetobacter sp. PC34. Lineage (NCBI taxonomy): Bacteria > Pseudomonadati > Pseudomonadota > Gammaproteobacteria > Moraxellales > Moraxellaceae > Acinetobacter > Acinetobacter sp. PC34. The sequence goes on from NZ_CP196664.1 coordinate 416,977, forward strand.
AAGTCCTTGTGGATATCTTCTAAGATATCCGCAAGCTCGTCCAGCTTAGCCTCGAGTAAACCGAGTAAGATCCACGTTGGATCTTTATAGTCGATTTCATAGTCATTGCGGCGCGCACGCGCACGAAAGGCACGGAACGCTACCAGTTTTTCCCCGCGAAGGGTAAAGAGACGTTCTTTATGTAAAATGAAAGCGACAGTTTGTACCGTGGCAAGGGCACCGCTGCTTTCTTCAGGCTCACCATCGACTTGATAGTTTTTATTTTTCGTTAAAAAATACGTACTGATATGCAAAATACCGTCGTCATCACGGTAGAATCGAGCTGAAGATGAAATGTCTTCGAGTGATTTTAGCGTAGGTAAATTTTGTTCATATGCATCTAAAATCCACTGTTGTTCTTCTTGGGAGGGAGCAATGAGGTCAAGCCAGACCAAATCGGGCTGAAGATCGAAATCGCCATTAATGGTGATGTCTTCTAAGCTACCGCGCTCTGTGGCGTAAAAGGCTTCAAGCATGCCGTCTTTCTCCTTTGCGCAGTAATGGTTGAAGTGGATGGGTGTATTTTAGACAAGGATTGCAATAAAAACACTGATCGAATGGTTAAATTGCTAAAAAATATCCATTCATTTTAGTGAAGTTGCATGACAATTAAATATCAGAGTAAAAAATGACAAATTCAATTGCGATCTTTTGTGGTTCCGCATTAGGTTCAGATCAAATCTTTTCCGAAACAGCACGTCAGGTTGGACACACCATTGCAGAACAAGGCAAAACCTTGGTCTATGGTGGTGGTCGTTCAGGCTTAATGGGTATTGTGGCAGACAGTGCTTTAGAGGCAGGCGGTCAAGTGATTGGCGTGATTCCACATGTGTTGGTGGATCGTGAGTTGGCGCATCAAGGCTTGACTGAGTTACATGTTGTCAAAGACATGCAAGAGCGTAAACTGAAAATGTCAGCCTTGTCGGATGGATTTATTGCAATGCCAGGCGGTGCAGGGACTTTAGAAGAAATCTTTGAACAATGGACGTGGGCGCAGCTCGGCATTCACCTTAAGCCGAATGCCTTTTTAAATGTAAATGGCTTTTATGATGATTTACTTAAATTTCTGAAGATGACCACCAACAAAGGCTTTACCCATGCGCGTTTTACCGACAGCCTGATTGTATCGGATTCGGTGAAAGCCATTTTAAAGCAGATGGATCAGTTCCAAGCGCCTGAACCGAAGTGGGGCATGGTTGATCCTGAGTTGTTGGATGTCAAAGCATGAAGGTGATTACGGTCGCTGCTGCTATTATTGTGAATGAACAGCAGCAGCTTTTATTGGTGCGTAAGCAGAACACCGCGTGTTTTATGCAAGTGGGCGGTAAGCTTGAGCCCAATGAAGCACCTGAGCAAACCATGCTGCGTGAGATTCGGGAGGAAATTGGAAGTGCTGCAACGATTGAACAGTTTGTTGGTCGTTTTGAAACAGCCACCGCCAATGAACCTGATTTTAAATTGGTGAGCTATGTTTACCATGTTCAGCTTCAGCAAGCGCCACAAATTGCGGCTGAAATTGCAGAAATGAAATGGGTCAGTTTGAATGATCAGCAGACTGCACTTGCACCGCTAACCACCGAAGTGGTCATGCCATGGGTACGTGAACATTTGCTGATTGACGTAGTCTAATTATTTTAGTGCATAGGCAATACACGCGGCGCTGACTTTATGACAACCCAATTGTTCAAGCTGTAAAGTCAGTGCCTGAATCGAGCTGCCTGTGGTCACGACATCATCTAATATCAAAACACGCCGGTAGAGTTTTGCGTACTGGCGCTGCTGAGGATCGATTTTAAACTGTTGTTGAATTTGATCTAAGCGTTCTAGTCGACTGAGTCCTTTTTGCGAATGTTGATGCAGTCGTATCACAGGTTGCCAAATGGGAACATTGAACTGCTTGGCTAAGTCTTTGGCGAGGATCATTGATTGGTTATAGCCACGTTCCGCTAAACGCTGGGTCGAAATCGGCATCGGAACAATTGCTTGTACTTTAGGTAAGCGAATTTGCTGAAGAATGCCTGACAGTAGAGGCTGCCAATGCAGTTGTTGTTCATATTTGAACTGCTGAATAAGATGATCTAAAGGATATTGATACTGTCCTGCGACATGAATGCTCAGCTCTTGTTTTTCAACGGTCTGTGGATGCAGTGGAAGTTGTTGCCAGCAGTCCAGACAGACCGAATGCAGATCTGCGCGTACAATGCCACACAACTGACAAGGCTGTGCTTTGTGTAGCAACTGTTTGGCAGTGTGCAGTAAATGACTAAACATAGGCATAGCGTGGTGCTTCAGGTAGCCAGCGTTTCAGTAAGGCTTCAGCGTTTTTAGGATAGTCCTTTAAAATCTGCGCTGCGACAAAATGTGCTTGATTGAGCAAATGATCATCGCGTTCCAGTTTCGCTACACGAAAGCCCATATCGCCTGTTTGTTTGGTACCGAGCAATTCACCGGGACCGCGGATTTCCAAATCTTTTTCGGCAATTAAAAAGCCATCATTGGTTTCACGCATGATGCGTAGGCGTTCTTGTCCATTTTGAGACAGCGGGCTTTTATATAGCAGGGCGCAAAAGCTGGCCTTGGCGCCTCGACCAACACGGCCACGTAATTGGTGTAATTGAGAGAGTCCTAAACGCTCCGCATTTTCAATCACCATGATCGAGGCATTTGGTACATCGACCCCCACTTCAATCACTGTGGTCGCAATCAAGAGCTGTAATTCATTGGCTTTAAACTGTTGCATCACTGCTTGTTTTTCGTCGGCTTTCATTTTGCCATGTACAAGGCCAATGTTGAGCTCTGGGAAGCGTTCTTTAATTTCTAAATAGGTCGCTTCAGCAGCTTGAGCATCTAAGGTTTCAGACTCTTCAACCAAGGTGCAGACCCAGTAAGCTTGTTTACCTTCTAGACAGTTGCTGGCAATACGTTGTAGGACTTCTTCTCGGCGGTCGAGTGGAATGGTCACGGTTTGAATCGGGGTTCGTCCGGGTGGAAGTTCATCGATCACGGACGTGTCCAAGTCTCCATAGGCGGACATGGCTAAAGTCCGTGGAATAGGGGTTGCAGTCATGACCAATTGATGTGGGGTCATATTCTGTGCGCCTTTATTGCGGAGGGCTAAGCGCTGATCGACCCCGAAGCGGTGCTGCTCATCGATAATCACTAACCCGAGTTTGGCAAAGTGGATATTGTCTTGAAACAGGGCGTGTGTACCCACCACCAGATGCGCTGTGCCATCGACAATGGCTTGTTCGGCTGCAGCACGGGCTTTGCCTTTTTGTTTACCTGAAAGCCAAGATACACTGAGTCCCAAAGGCTCAAACCATTTTTTAAAATTGAGATAGTGTTGTTCCGCCAATATTTCAGTCGGTGCCATTAACGCCACTTGCCAACCTTCTTCTAAAGCATGGCAGGCTGCGACTCCAGCGACCAAGGTTTTGCCTGCGCCGACATCGCCTTGAACCAAACGTAACATTGGTTTATTGAGTTTTAAGTCTTGTACTATTTCTTTGGAGACACGCTTTTGTGCATTGGTCATTTCAAAAGGTAGGCTGCTGAGCAGTTGTTTGGCAAACTGACGACTGGCAGAAATACGTGGCGCTTCAATTTGTTGGATATAGGCGCGACGGCTTAATAGACTGACCTGATGCGCAACCAACTCTTCAAAAATCAAACGTTGCTGGGCAGGGTGTGAGCCTTGGCTCAGTTGCAGCATATTGGCATCTACAGGAGGATGATGGATGTAATCCAACGCCTGTTTAAGTGCATAGCCATTGGTAAATTTTGCAGGTAGCAGTTCAGGTAAATCATCACTGTGCTTGGCTAAAGCCTGTTTGATGTATTCACGAAACTTAGGTTGCGTCAGACCTTCTGTGCTGGGGTAAATCGCAGTCAGTTGGGTTTGTGGAAGCGGCGTATGTTCTGTAATGAGCTGAATTTCGGGATGATACATTTCCAAGCCACGTGCACCCACACGGACTTCACCAAAAATACGCAGACGATTACCGATCTTTGCACGATCCGTTAAGCCTTTATAAATATGATAAAAGCGCAAAGTCACTTTGCCAAAGTCGTCTTGCAGTCCAATCGCCATCGATTTACGTTTACCCGGCGGAAAGTCCACGCCTTGAATCGTTCCTTCGAGTAGGTAGCTACGCCCAACCGTTAATTGGTTCATCGGTATGATCGTGCTACGATCTTCATAGTCTCGTGGCAGATGAAACAGCAGATCATCTGTAGTGAAGAGATTCAACTTTTCAAGTAGTGCAGCAGAGGCAGCTCCGACCCCCTGCAACTGATGGACTGCAGCCATGTCCCCTCAACTTTGTCTGTGATTTGGTGCTAAATGCATATTTTATTTATAGGTTATGGTAAAACATCTCAGCGTGTTGCTAAACAGTTATTTCAGCAAGGCCACCAAATTACCACAATTAGCCGAAGTCCGAAATCAGATGATTGGGCTGAGCATTTGATTCAAGATATTCATCAGCTGGATTTGTCTCAAGTCGCACCGATTGATGCGGTATATGTCTTACTCTCGCCTGAGAGCAGTACGGTGGAGGCGTATCAGCGAACTTTTGTAGACTCGATTGCACCCATGCTACATGCCTTAAAAAGTCATCCTTTAAAAAAAGTGATCGTAGTTTCTTCTACACGTGTCTATGGTGAAAGTGCAGGGGAGCGGGTTGATGATGACACTAGTCCCCAACCGAGCGATGTGCAAGGGCAGGTGCTATTGAACATGGAAACTTTGTGGCAACAGGCTTATCCATCTGAATGTGTGATTGTACGTCCAACAGGAATTTATGGGACTTCAGTTGCACGTATGATTAAACTTGCAGAAACCATAAAAACTTATCCCAAACTGCATTGGTCGAACCGAATTCATATTGATGATTTGGTTGCTTTTCTAGCACACTTGCTTCACGTGGAACATACTGAAAAGTCTTACATTTGCAGCAATAGCCAACCATTGCCCTTACATGAAATTATTCAATGGTTTCAACAGCAGTTAGGACTGCCAGTTTTGGTTCTGGAAAGTGCTGTGTCATCAGGCAAACAAATTCATGCTACGCGTATGCAACAGATGAATTTTGAATTACAGCATCCACATTGCTTTGATGATTATTTGGCGTTGTTAGCAGAGCGTGAGTCAAAATAATTTTTTATTTTTACTCATAAAAAATGTGAAGCATCGTTTGGAAAATGGCTGTGGAACGTGAAGAATCATGACAAATCCGTTCCAGTGCGCTTAACCCTAGAACGGCTTTTATTAAGATATTGATGCTTATAGGAAAATTTTAAGAATTTCGTATAAGGTGTATTATGTTAATTTTAGAGAAAGTTAAAAATATGAGAAAAGAGTTAAGAGAAATATTTATTCATGGATGTAATGAGAAAATTGAGAAAAAAGGAGATAGCGTAGGTTTATCTTTCTATGCTTTTTTCAAGAGTAAAAATGATAATCCTGAGCTTTTAATGGAGGCAGCCAATTGGTGGATCATGCAACATAAATTAGATCATTTCGAAAAAGCTGTAAAAATTAAAGCTCTTGTTTTAAGTGAGTCTTCGCCTAACTTAACATAATGGCTGTTATACGAACAGCAAGAAGCCTAGATCCAGATCGTAGTTTTAAAATTTGGATCTATTTTTTCTTCTACTCGTTGTACATACTTTTACTATCGTTATATTAGTAATCAATAAAATCCATTTAAGTACAATAAGTATATGTTTATAATAGGGATAATAAAATTAATATATTGTGATTGATATGTCATTAAGTTCAAAAAAAATAGTCGAGTTTTCTATACTTACTATATTAGGTTTTACACTTTATTTCGGGGTTACCACTTACCATAATTGGAAATACAAACAGGCGTTAAAATCTGGTAATCAAATTCGTGAGTGTGGTGAATTTATTGAAAAAACAGAAATCGTCAAAGAGCGCTTTGGACGATCGGATAGTATTGAACCGATCTATACCTTCAAGAACTCACAAGGCAATTTATTCAGTTTTAGTGGTAGTAAACAAGTCATCAAGCACTTACCTAGACTTAATACATTACAACCACAACAGTCTATTTGCTTCCAATATGCAACGATATCGAAAGATAAAAATGATTTCTTTCCTCTCACCAATCTTTACTAAAAATTAGCTTATTTAACATAAATCTCTTATTCTAAATAGATTTTAATTTTTATTCATAGACTTAAAGCATAGGCACCTACATTTTGTAGATACCTATGCTTTTAAAAAGAAATTACTTCTTCTTACGTTTCAAACGCTTCTTCGCTTGTTCAGCAGCGACTTTGTCTAGCGTGTCTTTCAGTTCTTCATCGCTGAAAGTGGTGATGTGTTGCAACATTTGTAGTGTGACATCATCCAACACCAAGTTGGCATATTGCGCAACGTTTTGGAAGTTCTCATCAAACACAATCGCGTTGTCTGAGTTGGTGCTGATATAACCCTGTTGCGTCAGCACTTTAATAAAGCTTTGGAACAGGGCTTTATCAAAGAATTCAGGTGAATTGAACTCATACAGGACAGATAGACGCTGACCGACCAAATGACTGAGTTCTTCAACCTGACGTGCTGAAATGTTCCCAGAGCCGCGCTGTGTAATCAGCGCAAGCGTCATATAGTAACGTTCGAGACTTTGCATTACTGGCGCTGCCAAGACCACCAATTGGTTATGATCTTCACTGTTTGGAGCAGGAGAAATCAAGTGGCCTTCGGCATCTTCAGAAATCAGTTTGGCTTGAATTAAACCATCTACATAGGCACAGATTTGATCTTTGAGTTCAGCATCTTCCCATTTTAAAAACAGTTCTGCTTTTAAGAATGGATATAGCGTGCGAATTACATTGATTAAATCACTACGACCAATGGTTCCATTATGTTCAACCAAAGCGGCAACAAGAGATGGCAATACAAAGGCATGCAAAATGTTATTACGGAAGTAGGTCAGCAGTACCGCTTGATTGTCCGCAATCGCAATAATGTCACCAAGAACGTGATTGACACGCTTGATCAGTTTTAGCTTTAAACCATAAGCAATGATTTCTTTACCTGATAATGGCGTGACCAAGAGGCGCTCATCATAAGGAAGTGTCGTCAAAAGCTTGCGATAGGTATCGAGCTGTTTAATACAGATTTCTTCATCAAGGGTATGCTTCTCAGTGGCCAACAGAACCAAAGACAAGAGTGAAACAGGATTCACCACAGCCGCACGGTTAATATTTTCTAAAATCGCATGCGCTGAACTGTTGACTGCATCAGAGACTTCTTGCGGAATTGGATCATCATTTTTAGCAATTTGTACATTCTCAGCGCCATGCTTTTTCAGCATGTCATCGAGGAAAACGGGCTCACCAAAGTTGAGATGGACTTTCCCGAAAATACGTTCAATTTTGCGTAAAGTTTGCAGAATCCCAAAGACAGACTCGGCTTCTTTGGGTTTACCGTTCATCTCGCCGACGTAGGTTGCACCTTCCATCAAGCGTTCATAGCCAATATAGGTCGGAACAAAGACTATCGGTTTGGCACGACCACGCAAGTGACTGTGTACCGTCATGGCTAACATACCTGTCTTCGGTGGTAGCAGACGACCTGTACGTGAACGACCACCTTCGATGAAGTATTCTAAAGGCGTGTTACGCGACAAAATGCTGTATAGGTATTCTTTAAAGACCGAAGTGTAGAGCGCGTTACCGCGGAAAGTACGGCGAATAAAGAATGCACCGCCACCACGTAAAATTTGCCCAACAAATGGCATATTCAGGTTATCGCCTGCAGCAATATAAGGCACCATCAAACCACGGTTATACACCACATAAGACAACAGTAAATAGTCGATATGACTACGGTGACATGGGGTATACACAATTTCGTAGTCTTTAGCCAGCTCACGAACCGTATTGAAGTTATGTACTTCAACTCCGTCATAGAGTTGCGTCCATAAACGTGCCAGCGCCATTTCCGCAAAACGGATGGTTGAATGTGAGTAATCCGATACGATTTCATTGACATAACCAATGGCACGACGTTCTGCGTCTAACATGCTAATTTTGCCGCGGATACTTTCACGGCGAATCGCATCTTGTACATCACTGGCTTTAATCAATGAATGCATCACGTTGCGGCGGTCCGAAAGATCGGGACCGAGTACCGCTTCACGGTGTGCATCGAGCTGATTATTTAAGGTGTTTAGAATGTAGGTCGCAGGGGATAAATTCGGATAGGTGGTTTTTGCAAAGTCAACCAAAGCACGTAAAGACTGACTTTCATGAAACTCTAAAAATGACTGACGACCATGTAAACCGATATTCATCAGCTGTTTCACCGTACTTGGAGTTGCCCAAGTGTCGGTAAATAACAATTTAAACCAAGAGTCTTCTTTATCTGGTGAACGTCCCCACAGTACCGTCACAGGTACCAACTCTACGTCTAAATCGGGTTGTTGTTCTAAAGCTTCAACGAGACGTAATAAGCGCGGTGGAAAGGTGTGTGGTGAAGGGTTAAGTAAATTATTTTCATCGTTATGCTGTAAAAAAACGATCGATGCTTTTTCTTGATGTGTCCCCACGACCAAAGGGTCGAGTGCAGGAGCAAGCTTTAAACGACGTGTTTCACCATCCACCAACAACGCATTACTGCGTGAGTGATTTTGAAGCACATAACAGACAATTTTTTTGGGATGGCCTGAAGCTGCTGGGTCAGCATCTGTTGCTGTCGGTTCTGTTGGAACCTCACCCAATACATGTGGGGTTACTATTAGGTCAAGAAGCTTACCTGAAAGCTTTCTATACATTTGACCAAAGCCACTTTTGGACATATACACTCCTGCTTAAATGACCAATCCCGCAGTTTGTCTGAAGGGGTATTTATTTTGCGTAATTGTAAACATAAACCGTATGTCATTTCCTGACAAATTTGTTTTATATGGTGAATTTTATCGTTAAAAATCGTATTTTTAGTCGGAAATAACGAAAAAAACTTATGACAACTCAGTCAAGCAATCTATAGGGTTTTAGTCTGAATTTATGGCAAAATAGAATTTATGCTCTATATATGATATCTGTCACTTTACATAAATATTGGGTATCTCACCATTAAGTAGGTTGTTTATGAATGCTTTAACCCAAGAGTTGGTTGAATTACTGAGCCTCGAAAAAATTGAGGAAAATATCTTTCGTGGACAAAGCCGTAATTTGGTTGGGAAGCGTGTTTTTGGCGGACAAGTCTTAGGTCAGGCCCTACGTGCGGCGTCATATACGACGGATCGTCCAGCTCATTCTTTACATGCATACTTTTTATTTGGTGGCGATGTGAACGCACCGATTATCTATGAAGTTGATCGAATTCGTGATGGTCGTAGTTTTGTCAGTCGCCAAGTGCGCGCTATTCAGCACGGTAAAACCATCTTTATGTGCATGGTGTCTTTTGCTGACAATGAAGAAGGGCTGAATTACCAAATCGGTGAGCCTGAGTATCCAGCACCAGAGTCTTTAAAGTCTGAGGCTGAACTGAAAAAAATGATGGTGGAATTTGTGCCTGAAAATGTGCGTGCAAGTTTCATGCGGGATCGTCATGTGGAAATTCGTCCCATCAATCCACAGAACCCGTATCAACCGCAGCCTGAAGCGCCTGTATATGCGCACTACATTCGCACACATGACCGCATTGCAATAGAAGTGGATGAGATTTCGTTGCATCAAGCAATTGCGGCATTCTATTCAGATTTCACTTTAATGACCACGGCACTGCGCCCGCATGGTTTAAGTTATCTTTCGCCAAGTTTGCAGTGTGCGAGTATCGACCATGCTATGTATTTCCATAAGCCCTTTCGCGTGGATGACTGGATGCTGTATGACATGGACGCCACAGTCAGTGCCAGTTCACGTGGTTTAAACTTTGGACGAATGTGGCAAAACGGTGAGTTGGTGTGTAGTACTACGCAAGAAGGTTTGATTCGGCTCCGTGAAATCGAAGCCCAATAAAGCCTAAGTACAGAAAAAGCTGAGTGATATGACTCAGCTTTTTTTATGACTGATTTTATGACTGAAAGGTGGTCAGAGCTGAGCTAGGCGTTGAGCTTGAATTGTAGTGGTCTCATCTTTTTGGGAGAGGTATATGGGGAAGTGTGCAGTACTTGTGACAAAAAAATGCTCGATTCTCACCTGTTCACATGGCATAGTTTCCCAAAGAAATCTTTGAAAAGCATGAAGCTATGAGCTTAAACACGCAAATTCTAATTGCAGCGATCTTTGGGGTCATCTTCGGATTTATTCTCAATCTTTTCCCGGGTACCGCTTTTTTAGACATGAGTTTGTATGGAATCGGGGTGGTCAGCAGTGTTTTTATTGGTCTGTTAAAAATGCTCTTGATTCCCCTCATTTTTAGCTCAATTGTGGTGGGGGTATCCAACTTACAAGCGGGCGGACAACTCTCCCGTGTTTGGAAAATTACGCTGGCATGTTGTGTCACCACCACGACTTTGGCCTTGATATTGGGTTTAAGCTGCGCGCATTTATTTGAAGTTGGCAAAGGTGTCGATATAGCTATGTTCCAAGACGCCATGGCCTCTCATCAAACTCCAGATACGCTCACGCCATCTTCGTTCTTCACCAACTTTATTCAAAATACGCTGATTAACCCGTTCAAAGCTTTTGCCGAAGGCAATGTTTTAGCGGTGGTGGTTTTTGCTCTGTTCATTGGAGTGGCACTGGTTAAAGGCGGAGAAAAATTCCGTACGGTACGTAAGCTGAGTCAACAGTTCTTTGACATCATGATGTTGATGATTGGTTGGGTGATGAAGCTAGCCCCGCTAGGAATTTTTGCCTTACTTGCTAAGTTGATTGCCACTGAAGACATTTCGGTATTGAGTCGTTTGGCTGAGTTTGCGGCTGTGGTAACGGGCACTACCATTTTTCATGGTCTGGTGGTCTTGCCGCTATTACTGTGGATTTTTGGCAAGATGAATCCGATGACCTTTTTTAAAGGTACACGTGTGGCGTTAATTACGGCTTTTGCCACCAGTTCAAGCTCAGCGACCATGCCTTTATCCCTCAAGTGTGCGCAAGAAAATCTTGGTGTACGTCCGCAAACGGCAGGCTTTGTGATTCCGTTGGGGACGCAGCTCAATATGGATGGTACTGCGCTGTATGAGGCAGCGGCGGCTTTGTTTATTGCCAACTTGATGGGACTAGATTTGACCTTGAGTCAGCAGCTGGTGGTGTGTCTGACGGCAATGATTGCCTCTTTAGGTGCTCCGGGGATTCCGAGTGCGGGCATGGTCACCATGATTATGGTATTGCAGTCTGTCGGGCTTCCTGCTGAAGCAATTGCGATTTTATTGCCGATTGATCGCTTGCTGGATACCGTGCGTACTGTGGTGAATGTACAAGGTGACATGATGATTAGTGTGGTGGTGGATCGACATACCAAGGATCTGGATGCACCTTTGCCCAATTTATCGAATCCGTCTTAAGTTTTGCTCTAAAATAAAAAAAGCAGCCGATTGAGCTGCTTTTTTATTTTAGGATTTAAGCGACTTTGAGCATGGCACGTTTAGCCGCTGGGGATTGGTCTAAGTAGGCAATAGCATCTTCTGTTTTGGCTTCGTGTACAGGGTCATACCATGGTACCAAATAGCCAAATTGCTGTGAGATTAACCAGAGTGGACTTGGTAAAACTTGATGATTCCGTTTAGAAATAGACAGCCACTCACGCCAAATCCAAGGTTTAAACAGACTGGGTTGAATCGACTTAAAACGGTCATCTTGTTTCATAATATGGGCTGCACCATCAACCCATAAACCCAGCACGGCAGCAATCACCACCAGACTCAAATAATAGCGCGCAATATAGCCTCCACCTAAATGTCGGTACAAATCAAATGCGACGGTACGGTGTTCAATTTCTTCTGCGCCGTGCCATTTGATTAAGTCTAGCATCGCAGGGTCAGCGCCCATTTTTTCCCATTCGGTGTTGTCCAGTGCATATTTGCCAAGGACACAGGTCATGTGTTCCACCGTGGCAATAATACCGAGTCGAAACAGATCCCACTGGTGCTCAAGTGCTTTGGGTACAGTGAGATCAAGTGGTTTATCGGCCAGTAATTTTCCAAATAAGAAATTCATCAACTCTAGATTACGGGAGACATCAATCTTTCTTTGGCTGAGATACTCTTTATTGGCTGAGTTGTGTGCCTGCGCATGCATGGCTTCTTGGCGGATAAAGGCTTGTACATCCTGTTTCAGCTTTTCATCGCTAATTTGCGGTAAGACTTTGTTATAGAGGCGGCAGAACCAGAACTCACCTGCGGGCAGAATCATATTAATTTCATTGATGAAATAGCTGGCAAAAGGGTGGTTGGGAATCCAATCAATCGGACTGTCTTGCCACACAAATTTAACTTTGCGAGGCTTAATTGTGTAGGCAATAGAGGAACGAATTTTGTTTTTTTTCAATCGAGACCATAATTTCATATGCTGACCTATTTTTATATGTGTTGAACTTTTTCACGAGCTGAATAAAGTCAGTATAAAAAAAAGTCCCCGATTGCGATTAGCAATAGGGGACACAGATACAGCAATAGATGATGCTTTTATAGGTTGGCGTTTAAAACTTAAGCCTCAGACTGTGGTTTGGTTTCCACATCGTCTTCAGCGTCAAGATCTATCGCGGCTTCAGGATCTTCATCGAACTCGTCTGCATCCAGCTCATCGGCTGTTGCATCTGGAATACTGCTTAAGTCAAAGTGTTGGGCTTGGTCTAAAGTAAAATTGAGTCGTCCGCCCATCACACTTGCCAGTTCTTCTAGGCCTTGTTTGTTGAGAGAAGAGAACAATTGAATTGAGAAATCCAGTTTCATCTTTTTCAATTGGGCTTTCACTTCTTGCAATGCTTTAGAAGCAGGGCCACGGTTGAGTTTATCGGACTTGGTTAGCAGTACATGCACAAACAATTTACGTGAATACGCCCATTCCAACATCATCACGTCAAAGTGCTGTAGCGGATGACGAATATCCATCAACAAGACTAAGCCTTGTAAGCTTTTACGCTGAATCAGGTAATTTTCTAACTCTTTTTGCCACACGATTTTCATCGCTTCAGGCACGGCTGCATAACCATAACCGGGTAAGTCGACGAGACGTTGATCAGGATTACCCAGACTGAAAAAGTTAATCATCTGCGTACGACCCGGTCTTTTCGAGGCACGAGCCAATTGCTTTTGGTTGGTTAAGGCATTGATCGCACTGGACTTTCCTGCATTTGAACGACCCGCAAAGGCAATTTCATAGCCTGTATCTTCTACACACAGATTGAGCTTCGGGGCACTCATTAAAAACTCTGCTTTACGCAGCCAGTTGAGAGCGCGCACAGCATATTCAGTAACTGCAGAATCTACCTTTTTTTCATAGCTAATTTTTTGCTTTGGGGCAGCAGCAATTTTACTGTTTTTGGATTTTCCTCGGCTGTGGTGCATAACTCAACTTCAATTTATGATCTACAATCAGCCATTATAATGGAAGTCGAGCAGGCAATCGACCTTTGCAGCGTAAAGTCCGTAATCTTGTCTATAAAAGACCTTAATCGGCAAGATTGATCAGGTTAATCGGCGAGTGGGTTGTGAACTTATTTTGAGCTTCAGTGCCCAGTACATCTGCTAAGGTATATTGGTCTAAGCTGTGATAGAACTGATCCAGCGCTTGATCTAAGATCCCTTTCAGTCCGCAATTCGAGCGGAGTACGCAAGGCGGGGTGTTACATTCCACAATGTTCTGATCCGCTTGTAAGACCCGCACAATCTCGCCCAGTCTTAAATGTAGGGTTTCTGGATTGAGTCGAATCCCACCGCCACGACCGCGTGCAGTAATAATCCACTGCTGTTTCGCCATAAAGTGTACGATTTTCATCAAGTGGTTTTCAGACACTTGTAGTGCTTGTGCCAGTTCTGCAATGGTATGTGGTAGCGCTTTCGGCTGTGAAACATACATCAGAATTCGCAAAGCGTAATCGGTAAATTTATTGAGCTGCATGAGGTTACTGATCGTTGATAAGCAAAAAAACAAAGGGCTAGTCTAGCATAACCTGACTAACCCTCTCTATTTTATGCCGATGGCATGGGTTAGTGGTGAACACCACCTGTACCAAAAGCTTCACTGTGAATATTTTCGGCAGGAACACCACGGGCAATTAGGGCTTTTTGTTGTTCAGCCATAAATGGCATTGGGCCGCATAAGTAGTAGTCTGCTTGTACTGGTAGAATCGCGCTATCGATAGTATTCAAATCAAGGCGACCCTTCGCATCATAATCTTGACCCAAAACATCGCTTTGATGTGGGAACTCATATGCAGTAAAGGTGCTTAAGCGTGGGTATTTGGCTTTTAAGTCATGAATATGTTGTTTCATGGCATGCACTTGTTTGCTACGGCAGGCGTGCACAAAAGTCACAGGCTCTGGCATATCCAAAGTCACCAATTGATTCAGCATCGCCACCATTGGCGTGAGGCCTACACCACCACTAATAAAGACATTGCGTTTATTTGGGTCAATCAGGTAGAAGTTACCTGTTGGTGCAGACACTTCAATTTCAGCACCTTCGGCTAAACCATGCAGAGTATTTGACACCCAGCCTCCCGCCAAATCACCTTTTTCATCTTCGCGTTTAACCGAGATACGTAAATAGTCAGCTTGAGGGCTAGTTGAAAGGGTGTATTGGCGAGGTTGTTTTAGACCAAGTTCCTCAACAAATACACGTACTGAAATGTACTGACCTGCTTCATATTTTGGTAAATCACCACCGTCCACAGGGGCAAGATAGAAAGACGTGATTTCATCGCTTTCAACCACTTTCTTCGCGATTTTAAAGTTGCGCCAGCCTAACCAGCTCCCTTTGGTTTGTTGATGTTGCTCATAAATCGCTTTTTCAGTGCTAATGAATAAATCAGCCAATTGACCATACGCCGCAGCCCAAGCATCAATCAATGGATCCTCCATTGAAATACTTAAAACTTCACTAATCGAATGGAGGAGGTTTTCCCCAACAATATTGTAGTCGGGTGCTTGAATATTCAAGCTGACATGTTTGTGGGCAATCAGCTCAACCACAGGGAGTAATACTGAAGGATCTTCAATGTTTTCTGCATAGGCCAACACAGCACCCGCCAAAGCTTGGGCTTGAGCACCACTGCGTTGATGCCCCATATTAAAGGTTTCTTTTAAATTAGGATTGTTGCCTAACATGCGGTTATAAAAATAACCCGTGAGTGCGACACCATTTTCACGAAGGACAGGAACAGTTGCTTTTACAAGGTCAATTTGCTGCGGAGTCATGTTTGATCTCTCTTGGCTATCATTTATAAGATGTATTTAAAATATACCTTTAAAGATGTAATGTAAATACATCTTTTAAAGAAAAGCTTAATTTTTTTATGGAATATAATAATATCCCATAAATTTTGATTTTTAGATTTAAAAAGTAGATCACTTACGCCCAAACAAAGAGCCGAGTAAACCACGGACGATTTTTTGTCCTGTACTGCCCCCAAGGCTACGTGCGGCACTTTTAGCAAAGGTTCCGACCGTGTCTTGAATTAGCTTCTCACGCTGTTTCGCTTCACGTTCAGCTTCTTTCTGCTGTTCTTTTGCGATACGCTCTTGCTCACGTGCTTGTTGCTTAGCCAGTTTTTCAGCTTCTTTGGCCTGCTGTTTTGCGAGCAGCTCCTGTTCTTTGGCTTGTTGTTTCTCTTGCTCTATCTGTATCGCTTGTTGTTGGCGTTCAACCACTTTATTTTGTAGAAGTTCAAAAGCACTTTCACGGTCTAGGCGTTTTTCATAAATGCCTGCCACGATACTTTGTGAAATCAATGCTTGACGTTGCTCTGGGCTAATAGGACTGAAAGACGAGTAGGGTGGCATCACCCATGCACGCTCTACGACTTGCGGCGTGCCTTGTTCATCGAGGCAACTAATCAAAGCTTCACCCACAGCTAGCTCGGTGATGGCTTGCTCAACCTTAAATTCAGGGTTGGCACGGAAGGTGTCTGCAGCTGTTTTAACCGCTTTTTGATCTTTCGGGGTAAAAGCACGTAAGGCATGTTGTACGCGATTGCCGAGCTGTCCTAGGACGCTTTCAGGCAAATCCAGTGGGTTTTGCGTGACAAAGTAAATACCCACCCCTTTGGAGCGGATTAGGCGCACCACTTGTTCAATTTTTTCTTGCAGTGCTGCACTGGCATTATCAAACAGCAAATGTGCTTCATCAAAGAAGAACACCAGCTTGGGCTTGTCCATATCACCAACCTCAGGCAGCTGTTCAAATAACTCTGAAAGCATCCAGAGCAGAAAAGTGGCATAGAGCTTTGGGGTATTCATGAGCTTGTCTGCGGCTAGAATATTGATATAGCCATGACCATTACTGTCGGTCTGAATAAAGTCGAGAATATTTAAGCTGGGCTCCCCGAAAAATTGATCACCGCCTTGATCGGCCAGTGCCAATAAATTCCGTTGAATTGCGCCAAGGCTGGCAGGAGATAGGTTGCCATATTCGGCTTTAAACTCTGCGGCATGTTCACTGACATAACCAATCATGGCTTTTAAGTCTTTAAAGTCGATCAGTAACATGCCTTGATCATCTGCAATACGAAATACCGCAGAAAGTACCCCTTCTTGGGTATCATTCAAATTCAGCATACGTGCCAGCAACAGCGGGCCAATTTCAGTAATCGTGGTACGAATAGGATGACCTTGTTCAGCAAATAAATCCCAAAACATCACGGGTGATGCAGCAAAGGGAATGCTGTCGATGCCTAAACTTTTAATGCGTTCATCAAATTTGGGGTTGGATGCACCTGCCTGCGCTAAGCTGGAAACATCGCCTTTGGCATCGGCTAAAAATACGGGCACCCCGAGTCTGGAAAAACTTTCAGCCAACACCTTCAGGGTTACGGTTTTACCTGTCCCTGTTGCCCCTGCAATTAAGCCATGACGGTTGGCAAACTTCGAGTGTAGAACAACATCTTGTTGGGTATTCGTGGTTTTCTTGGCAATGATGATCGGGGTGCTCATACTTCTTCCTATTCAATTTTTTTGTGATGGTTATTCAGTCGTTTTAGTGCGTTTTCTATATCTTGAATTAAATCGGCAGGATGTTCTAGTCCTATACAAAAGCGAACCAATAAACCTTGTTGTAAATGTGTATGCTCAAGTGCACGCATGTCTTTGAGGTCATACAGCATCACCAAACTCACAGGACCGCCCCAACTAAAGCCGAGTTTGAAGAGCGACAGGGCATCACAAAACTGACGAATATCTTGCAGATCAAATTCGGGCTTGAAAATGACACTGACCAAACCTGCACTGTGTTGATCGACACAAATGTCTTTCCAATATGAATGACCTGCAGCACTCGAGTCAGCAGGGTGTAAGACCTGCACAAATGCCGGTTGTTGTTTTAGCCATGCTAGGAGTTGCAGCGCACTTTCAGACTGTGCGGCATAACGAATGCGCATTGATGCTAGACTGCGTTGGACTTGAGCAACATCATCCCCAGAGACGCTAATGCCTTGAATGGCATGCGTGCGAAAGAGTTGATGATGTAAAGCTCGCTCGCGTGTCACGACTGAGCCCATTAAAATGTCTCCGCCGCCACTTGGGTATTTGGTCAAAGCATGTACCGTCACATCTACACTTAAGTGCGCATCACTAAAATCAAAAGCATTAAAGGCAAGACCTGCGCCCCATGTGTTGTCTAAAGCAGTGAGCACATGATGCGTTTGTGCTTTTTTCACCAGTCCGACCAAATCTGGAAACTCCAGTGTGACTGACCCTGCGGCTTCTAGCCAAATCAGTTTTGATTTTCCCGTCGGTTGGAAAGAAGACACATCAATAGGGTTATAAACACGAACATCAATGCCATAGCGTTTTTCTAGATTACGAAGATGCTCCATGTTTGGCCCGTAAATATTATCTGCCACCCAAACTTCATCACCATGACTTAAAAAACATGAGTTCACTAGGTTGATGGCAGATAAACCACTCGGTGCCAATAAGCAGTAGGTTCCACCCTCAATTTGTGCAATGTTATCGCCCAGTGTAAATGTGCTGGGGGTGCCATGGGTGCCATAACTATAGTCATAGTCATCGGTCCAATGGCGATTAAACAGTGCATCTGTATCTTTAAAAATAATCGTCGATGCACGATACAGGGGAGGTTGGACCGTTGAGATGTACTGAGGAGCTTGTCTTGGTGCATGAACCAATGCGGTTTGCGGTTTTTTTTTCACGAATCGACTCATCATAAAGCGATAAATTGTTTTTAGCTTAAGAGAAAGTTTCTAAATAGGCGAGAAAATTGAACAAATGTGAATAAAGGTAAACAAAATACAAAGTTGGCTTCAATTTTGCTAAATCATCGATAAGGATAGTAAAAAGAAGGCATAAGCGCATGACGTCGCATTTAAAAGTACATTATTTTCAGCATATTGCTGGTGAAGGGTTCGGCAGTTGCTATACGTATTTAAAACAACAGGGTGCAGTAATCAGTGCAACTGAGTTTTTTGCTTTACCTGTGGATCAAGCCTTAGAGATAGAGGCCTTACCGAGTATTGAGGATGTTGACTTACTCATCATTATGGGGGGCACTATGAGTGTGAATGATGAAGTGAATTTTCCATGGTTAAAGATCGAGAAGCGTTGGTTAAGGCGTTACTTGGCCGCAGGAAAACCCGCGATTGGTTTATGCTTGGGTGGGCAATTGATTGCGAATGCTCTCGGTGCTGCGGTCAGTCGCAATGAACAACAGGAGTTGGGTTGGGCGACAGTACGCAAAATCCAGCACGTCCCAACAGAATGCTTTGAATTGCCTGAACAGTTTAATGTGATGCAATGGCATAGCGAGACCTTTGAAATTCCAAAAGGTGCTGTACATTTGGCTGAAAATACAGTCTGTCGCAATCAAATGTACCAAATTGGAAAGAATGTATTGGGTTTTCAATTTCACCCAGAGATCGTGCCAGAAACCTTAGCACTTTTTTTAGAAAATGATGACGAGCTGAATAAGTTTTCG
The DNA here is from genome assembly GCF_051789135.1 of Acinetobacter sp. PC34. NCBI lineage: Bacteria > Pseudomonadati > Pseudomonadota > Gammaproteobacteria > Moraxellales > Moraxellaceae > Acinetobacter > Acinetobacter sp. PC34. The sequence goes on from NZ_CP196664.1 coordinate 436,087, forward strand.
GGGCAATACGTGGCAACTGAAACTGAATTGAAAAAATCGCCAAAATTAAATTTTATTGAGGGAAATCAAATCCTTAATAGCGCAATTGATTATGTGTTGCGGCAAACAGTCTATTGATGATTTTTTAAGCTACTGATAATCCAAACAAATTGAATATATTGTAAAAAATCAAAAATGGATTTGCTTATGCATTAAACAATGGCTATAATGAGCGACCCTTTAATGAAAGGGGGTTAACTGCGAATAAAGTAGTTAACATCGTGACAGTCGTGGCATCGATCATGACCTTAGTGATATTTCACTGCTCTTGACACTTACCTTTTAGTGGGGTGAGATGCGTCAGGAGTGATTCTTTATATATTTGGCTTGGAGTTTACTGGTATGTCTAACCAGAGAATTCGTATCCGTTTGAAGTCTTTTGATCACCGTTTAATTGATCAATCAGCTCAAGAAATCGTAGAAACAGCAAAACGTACTGGCGCACAAGTTTGTGGTCCAATTCCAATGCCTACACGCATTGAACGTTTTAACGTTTTAACATCACCACACGTTAACAAAGATGCGCGTGACCAATACGAGATCCGCACTTATAAACGTTTGATCGACATCGTTCAACCTACAGACAAAACTGTAGATGCATTGATGAAGTTAGATCTTGCAGCTGGTGTTGATGTTCAGATCGCATTGGGTTAAGGCTTTCGGGTTAATTAACGCTCTAAGTTAATTAGGCCGCTTTTTTAGAGGTTTATGCACATGGCTATTGGTTTAGTCGGTCGCAAGTGCGGTATGACACGTATCTTTACAGATGCTGGTGTTTCTGTGCCTGTTACAGTGATTGAGGTTGATCCTAACCGCATCACTCAAATCAAAACGCTTGAAACTGATGGTTATCAAGCGATTCAAATCACTACTGGTGAACGTCGCGAATCTCGCGTAACTAACGCTCAGAAAGGTCACTTCGCGAAAGCGGGTGTTGCTGCTGGTCGTCTAGTTCAAGAATTCCGTGCAACAGAAGCTGATCTTGAAGGTCGTGAAGTTGGTGGAACTATCGGTGTAGACATGTTCACAGTTGGTCAAGTTGTTGACGTAACTGGTCAGTCGAAAGGTAAAGGTTTCCAAGGTGGTGTTAAGCGTTGGAACTTCCGTACGCAAGATGCTACTCACGGTAACTCACTTTCTCACCGTGTTCTGGGTTCTACAGGTCAAAACCAGACTCCTGGTCGCGTATTCAAAGGCAAAAAAATGGCTGGCCATTTAGGTGCTGAACGCGTAACTGTACAGGGTCTAGAAATTGTATCTATCGACGCAGAACGTTCAGTTTTAGTAGTGAAAGGTGCAATTCCTGGCGCTACTGGTGGTGACGTAACTGTTCGTCCTACGATCAAGGCCTGAGGGGAAATAACGTGAATTTAAATACTGTTTCCGGCTCTGCTGTTGAATTATCAGAAGTTGCGTTCGGTCGTGAATTCAATGAAGCTCTTGTACACCAGGTTGTTACAGCTTATTTAGCTGGTGGCCGTCAAGGTTCAAAAGCTCAGAAATCACGTGCAGACGTTTCTGGCGGTGGCAAAAAGCCATTCCGTCAAAAAGGTACTGGTCGCGCTCGTGCTGGTTCTATTCGTAGCCCAATCTGGGTAGGTGGTGGTAAAACTTTTGCTGCTCGCCCACAAGATTGGTCTCAAAAAGTTAACCGCAAAATGTATCGCGGTGCAATGCAATGTATCTTAGCTGAACTTGTTCGCCAAGATCGTCTTGTATTGGTTGAAGAGTTTGCTGTTGCTGCTCCAAAAACTAAAGAGTTGCTTGCAAAACTTAACGACTTGAATGCTACTCGTGCATTGATCGTTACAGAATCTGTAGATGAGAATCTATACCTTGCAGCGCGCAACATTCCACACGTTGATGTGGTTGATGCTGCTGCTATCGATCCTGTTAGCTTGATTGCGTTCGATAAAGTTGTTATGTCTGTAGCTGCTGCTAAGAAAATTGAGGTAGAACTCGGATGAACAACGAACGTATCTATCAAGTCCTACAAGGACCTGTATTCTCAGAAAAAGCACAAGTTTTAGGCGAAACTGCTGGTGTTCAAGTTTTCAAAGTTGCACTTGATGCAAACAAACTTGAAATCAAGAAAGCTGTTGAGCAATTGTTTGGTGTTCAAGTTGTTAAAGTTAACACAACGATCACTAAAGGTAAGACTAAACGCTTTGGTAAAACATTAGGACGTCGTTCTGATGTTAAAAAAGCATACGTCACCCTGAAAGCTGGCCAAGATGTTGAGATGGCTGACTTGGGCGATACCGCTGAAAGCGCAGCGGAATAAGGACGAGAATTATGCCAATTCAAAAATGTAAGCCAACGTCTCCTGGACGTCGCTTTGTAGAGAAAGTCGTTCACGACCATCTTCACAAAGGTGCGCCTTATGCTCCGTTGGTTGAAGCTAAAAAACGTACTGGTGGTCGTAATAACAACGGTCACATCACGACTCGTCACGTTGGTGGCGGTCACAAGCAGCACTACCGTCTAGTTGACTTTAAACGTAACAAAGATGGTATTCCTGCAACTGTAGAGCGTATTGAATACGATCCTAACCGTACAGCACACATTGCACTAGTATTGTATGCTGATGGTGAGCGTCGCTACATCATCGCGCCTAAAGGCCTTCGCGCTGGCGATAAAGTTCAATCTGGTAACGATGCTCCAATTCGTCCAGGTAACTGTTTACCGCTTCGCAACATGCCTATCGGTTCTACTCTTCACAACATCGAACTTAAAATCGGTAAGGGCGCGCAATTAGCTCGTTCAGCTGGTACTTCAGTTCAGTTGTTGGGTCGTGACGGTTCTTACGCTATCGTTCGTTTACGTTCTGGTGAAATGCGTAAAATTCACGTTGAGTGCCGTGCAGTTCTTGGTGAAGTTTCTAACCAAGAAAGCAACCTTCGTTCACTTGGTAAAGCAGGTGCAGCACGCTGGCGTGGCGTTCGTCCTACCGTTCGTGGTATGGCGATGAACCCAGTAGATCACCCGCACGGTGGTGGTGAAGGTCGTAGCAAAGGTATTCAACCTGTAAGCCCATGGGGTCAAAAAGCTAAAGGGTACAAGACACGTACCAATAAGCGTACGACTAAGATGATTATTCGCGACCGTCGCGTTAAGTAACAAGTAAAGGAATCTGACAATGCCTCGTTCTCTGAAAAAAGGCCCATTCGTCGATGCGCACTTGTTCGCTAAGGTTGAAGCGGCTATCGCGGCTAATAACCGTAAGCCGATCAAAACTTGGTCGCGTCGTTCGATGATCCTCCCAGATTTTGTTGGTTTAACAATTTCTGTACATAATGGCCGTAACCATGTTCCAGTGATCGTATCTGAACATATGGTTGGTCACAAACTTGGTGAATTCGCGCCAACTCGTACCTATCGTGGTCACGGTGTTGACAAGAAATCTAAACGTTAAGGTGCTATGATGGAAGTTACTGCTAAATTACGCGGTGCCGCTATCTCGGCACAAAAAACTCGTTTGGTTGCAGACCTAATCCGTGGCAAATCTGTTGCTCACGCGCTTAATATTCTCAACTTCAGCAACAAAAAAGCTGCAGTTTTGGTTAAAAAAGCATTGGAATCTGCAATTGCAAACGCTGAACACAATAACAGTTTAGATGTAGACGACCTTAAGGTTACTACGATTTACGTTGACGAAGGCACTAGCCTTAAACGTATTATGCCACGTGCTAAAGGCCGTGCAGATCGTATTACTAAGCGTACTTGTCACATTACCGTTAAGGTAGGGGTTTGATATGGGTCAGAAGGTTCATCCAATCGGTATCCGCCTTGGTGTTGTAAAACGTCATAACGCCAACTGGTATGCGAGTCCGAAACAATACGCTGAATACTTGCTTAAAGATCTTCAAGTTCGTGAGTTTTTAACTAAAAAACTTAAGAATGCAATGATCAGCAATATTCTTATCGAACGTCCTACGGGCGCTGCTAAAGTAACTATTAGTACTGCACGTCCTGGTATCGTTATCGGTAAAAAAGGCGAAGACATTGAGAAACTACAGCGTGAACTTACTCAAATTATGGGTATTCCAGCGCAAGTAAGTATCAATGAAATCGATCGCCCAGACTTAGACGCTCGTTTAGTTGCTGAAGCTATCGCTTCTCAATTAGAAAAACGTGTAATGTTCCGTCGTGCTATGAAGCGTGCAGTTCAAAACACAATGCGTGCTGGTGCTAAAGGTATCAAAGTTGAAGTATCAGGCCGTTTAGGTGGTGCTGAGATTGCTCGTACTGAGTGGTATCGTGAAGGTCGCGTACCTTTGCATACACTTCGTGCAGACATCGATTATTCAACTATGCGTGCTGAAACGACTTACGGTACGATTGGTGTTAAAGTTTGGATCTTCCGTGGTGAGATCTTGGGTGGCATGAAACAAGTCATGAACCCAGCTCCAGCTGAAGAACGTCCAGCTAAACGCGGTCGTGGTCGTGGTGAAGGTCAAGAGCGTCGTGGTCGTCGCAATGATCGTTCTGCTGAAAAAGGAGAATAATCCATGTTACAACCTAAACGTACTAAATTCCGTAAAGTGCAGAAAGGCCGTAACACTGGTCTAGCTCACCGCGGTAGCTCGGTATCTTTTGGTACAATCGCACTTAAATCTGTTGAGCGTGGTCAAATGACTGCTCGTCAAATTGAAGCAGCGCGTCGTACAATCAGCCGTCGTATTAAACGTGGTGGTAAGATCTTTATCCGTGTTTTCCCAGACAAGCCGATTACTTCTAAGCCTCTTGAAGTGCGTATGGGTAAAGGTAAAGGTTCTGTGGAATACTGGGTTTGTCAAATCAAACCAGGTAAAGTCTTGTACGAAATTGATGGTGTTAACGAAGAATTGGCTCGCGAAGCGTTTACGCTTGCAGCTGCTAAACTTCCGTTTAAAACCACTATCGTGACTCGGACGGTAATGTAATGAAAACTAAAGATCTACGTGAAAAGTCGGTAGAAGAGTTGACAGCTTTGCTTGATGAGCAACAGCTTAACCAATTCCGTCTTCGTATGGCAAAAGCAACTGGTCAATTGGGTAAATCGCACGAAGTTGCACTTACTCGTAAGACAATTGCTCGTATTAAGACACTCCTTACCGAAAAACAGGGGAACGGACAATGAGTGAACAAACAGTTCGCACGTTAACCGGCAAAGTAGTAAGCGACAAAATGGACAAGTCTATTGTTGTACTTATCGAACGCCGCGTTCAACACCCGTTGTATGGCAAATCAATCCGCCGTTCAACTAAATTACATGCTCACGATGAGAACAACACAGCTAAAACTGGCGACGTTGTGACTATCAAAGAAAGCCGCCCAATTTCTAAAACTAAGTCTTGGACTCTAGTTGAAGTTGTTGAAGCTGCTGCTGAGTAATTAGACGTATCTGTTGCATCATCGGTTAATTTCGAGTACTCTTTGAGCCTTTCGAAATTGTGACCGGTGATGCTCGGTTTTGGAGTAGGGCAATGATTCAAACCGAAAGTATGCTAGACGTAGCAGACAATAGTGGTGCTCGCCGCGTACAATGTATTAAAGTACTTGGTGGTTCACACCGTCGTTATGCTTCTGTTGGCGACATTATTAAAGTTACTGTAAAAGAAGCTATTCCACGCGCACGTGTTAAAAAAGGTGACGTGATGAATGCTGTTGTAGTTCGTACAAAATTCGGTATCCGTCGTCCAGACGGTTCAGTGATTCGTTTCGACGATAACGCTGCTGTTATTTTGAACAACAACAAAGCGCCGATTGCAACTCGTATTTTCGGACCAGTGACTCGTGAACTTCGTACTGAACAGTTCATGAAAATTATTTCACTGGCTCCTGAAGTTCTATAAGAGGCAATCATGGCTAAGATTAAAAAAGGCGATCAAGTTATTGTGATCGCAGGTAAAGAAAAAGGCAAACAGGGTACTGTTCTGTCTGTTTCAAATGACCGTGTTATGGTTGAAGGCCTTAACTTGGTTAAGAAGCATCAAAAGCCGAACCGTGCAACAGGTGCTGAAGGCGCTGTAGTTACACAAGAAGCTTCGCTTCATATCTCTAACGTGGCAATTTTTAATGCTACAACCCAAAAGGCTGACCGTGTTGGTTACCAAGTGACTGAAGGCGTGAAAACTCGCGTTTACAAGTCAAATGGTGAATCAGTGGCGGTAGCGAAGTAATAGGTTGAAAAGGCAATGGCCAGACTTAAAACGCGTTACAACGACGAACTTAAGGCTCAATTACAAGAGACTTTAGCCGTTAAAAATGTGATGGATATTCCTCGCATTACTAAAATCACGATCAACATGGGTGTTGGCGCAGCTGCTGCTGACAAAAAACTCCTTGATGGTGCTCTTGCTGATATGCAAGCTATCGCTGGTCAAAAACCAGTTCTTACGTTAGCTCGCAAATCAATCGCTGGTTTCAAAATCCGTGATGGTTGGCCGATTGGTTGTAAAGTTACTTTACGCGGCGAACGTATGTACGAATTCTTAGACCGTCTAATCTCGATTGCGATCCCTCGTATCCGTGACTTCCGTGGTTTCTCTGCGAAATCATTTGACGGTCGCGGCAACTACTCAATGGGTCTTAAGGAACAAATCATGTTCCCTGAAATCGATTTTGATAAGATTGATCGTATTCGTGGTATGGATATTACCATCACTACGACTGCTCGCACCGATGACGAAGGCCGTGCGCTTATGCGTGCATTCGGCTTCCCGTTCAAATAAGAGGTCGATATGGCTAAGAAAAGTATGATTAATCGCGAATTGAAACGCGAAGCTACTGTTGCTAAATACGCTGCAAAACGTGCTGAATTAAAAGCTGTTATTGCAAACGTAAATGCTAGCGACGAAGAGCGTTTCGAAGCGATGATGAAATTCCAAGCATTACCACGTAATGCGTCTCCAGTACGTTTACGTAACCGTTGTGGTTTAACTGGTCGTCCTCATGGTTACTTCCGTAAGTTCGGTTTAAGCCGTAACAAATTACGCGATACAGTAATGCAAGGTGATGTACCGGGCGTTGTTAAGGCAAGCTGGTAAGGAGCGCTATAGATGAGTATGCAAGATACCGTTGCCGACATGTTAACTCGTGTTCGTAACGCGCAAATGGCAAAGAAACAAACCGTTTCTATGCCTAACTCTAAGTTGAAGGTTGCTATTGCAAACGTTCTTCAACAAGAAGGTTACATTTCAAACGTAGAAGTTGCTGATGCTGAAGGCAAAGCAACTCTTACTTTGACTTTAAAGTATTTCGAAGGCAAACCAGTTATCGAAACTGTGAAACGCGTAAGCCGTCCAGGTCTACGTCAGTATCGCGGTAAAGATGCACTTCCGAGCGTTAAGCAAGGTTTAGGTATTGCAATTGTTTCTACAAGCAAAGGCATCATGACTGATCGCGCTGCACGTGCTGCAGGTATCGGTGGTGAAGTTATTGCTTTTGTTTCTTAATAGGTGATTCCTCATGTCTCGTGTGGCTAAAGCCCCAGTAACTGTACCTAACGGTGTAACAGTTACTCAGAACGGCCGGCAGGTCGAAGTGAAAGGTAGCAAAGGTACTTTGTCTTTCACCCTGCATGCGCTGGTCGAGCTTAAACAGGAAGACGGTATTTTAGCGATTGCTCCAAAAGCTGAGTCGAAAGACGCTTGGATGCAAGCTGGTACTGCTCGCGCTGTGCTTAACAACCTTGTAAAAGGTGTGAGCGAAGGCTTCGAACGTAAGTTACAACTTATCGGTGTTGGTTATAAAGCTGCGGTTAAAGGTAACATTGTTAACCTTAACCTTGGTTTCTCTCACCCGATCGACTATACGCTTCCTGAAGGTGTAACTGCTGAAACTCCTACAGCAACTGAAATTGTTCTTAAATCTGCTGATAAAGCACGTTTAGGTCAGGTTGCTGCAGATATCCGTGGTTACCGTCCACCAGAGCCTTATAAAGGTAAAGGTGTTCGTTATTCTGACGAAGTTGTACTTCGTAAAGAAGCTAAGAAGAAATAAGGCGCGAGGTTCTTATGAACGAAAAGAAACAATCCCGTTTGCGTCGTGCGAAAAGCACACGCTTGCACATCCGTGCGTTGGGTGCGACTCGTTTGTGTGTAAACCGCACTCCGCGTCACATCTACGCTCAAGTTATTTCAGCAGATGGTGGCAAAGTTTTAGCGCAAGCTTCAACTTTAGATGCTACTTTACGTGCTGGTACAACTGGTAACGTTGAAGCAGCTACTAAAGTAGGTGCTTTAATCGCAGAACGCGCTAAAGCAGCTGGTGTTACTAAAGTTGCATTTGACCGTTCTGGTTTCAAATATCATGGTCGTATCAAAGCCTTGGCTGATGCTGCTCGTGAAAACGGCTTGGAGTTCTAATCATGGCTAAAGTTGAACAAAACGAAGGTCTTGTTGAAAAGCTGGTTGCCGTTGATCGTGTAGCCAAAGTTGTTAAGGGTGGTCGTATCTTCTCTTTCACAGCATTGACTGTGGTTGGTGATGGTAATGGTCGTGTAGGTTTTGGTCGTGGTAAAGCACGTGAAGTTCCAGCTGCTATTTCTAAAGCACTTGAAGCTGCTCGTCGCAACATGATTACTGTTGACCTTGTTAACGGTACTGTACAGCACCCTATTAACGCGCGTCACGGTGCAAGCCGTGTTTACATGCAGCCTGCTTCTGAAGGTACTGGTGTAATCGCTGGTGGTGCTATGCGTGCAGTTTTAGAAGCTGTAGGCGTACGTAACGTATTAACAAAATGTTATGGTTCTACTAACGCTGCAAACGTAGTAAACGCGACTTTTAACGGTCTGCGTGATATGACTTCTCCTGAGAAGGTTGCTGCGAAACGTGGTCTTACAGTAGAACAAATTCAAGGGTAATCAATCATGAAAACGATTAAAGTTACCCAGACTAAATCTTCTGCGCATCGCTTGAAAAATCACAAGCTTAGCCTACAAGGTTTAGGTCTGCGTCGTATTGGTCATACTGTAGAAGTGCAAGATACGCCTTCTAACCGTGGTATGATCAACCAAGTCTACTATATGGTTAGTGTAGAGGAATAAGCCATGACTCTGCGTTTAAATGAGCTTGCACCTGCTGAAGGTGCAAAACGTGAAAATCGTCGTCTAGGCCGTGGTATCGGTTCTGGCGTTGGTAAGACTGGTGGCCGTGGTGTCAAAGGTCAGAATTCACGTAAGAGCGGTGGTACTCGTCCAGGCTTTGAAGGCGGTCAAACTGCGTTATATCGTCGTTTACCTAAATTCGGTTTCACTAGCCAAATCGCTTTGAAAACTGCTGAAGTACGTTTATCTGAGCTTACTAAAGTGGAAGGCGACATCGTTAGCCTAGAAACTTTAAAAGCTGCAAACGTTGTACGTAAAGATATGTTACGTGCTCGTATCGTACTTTCTGGTGAAATTACTCGTGCATTCACTGTTCAAGGTGTTGCTGTGACTAAAGGCGCTAAAGCTGCTGTTGAAGCTGCTGGCGGTAAAGTCGAGGAGTAATCGCTAGTGTCTATGTCTCCTAGTTCTTCAGGTCATGTCAATATGATGAAAGGCCAGCCATTTCATGTGAAATACCGTGAAATTATTCGCCGCATGATGTTTCTCATCGGTGCATTATTGGTTTTTCGACTAGGAGCACATATTCCAGTACCAGGCATTAATAATGCCGCACTTGAAAATCTTTTTAATGCAAACCAAGGCACGATCCTTGGTTTGTTTAACATGTTTTCAGGTGGTGCATTAGAGCGTATGTCCATTCTTGCTCTTGGGATTATGCCGTACATTTCTGCATCGATTATCGTGCAGTTAATGTCTACAGTTATTCCTTCGCTGGAAGCTTTAAAGAAAGAAGGCGAACAAGGCAAGCGTAAGATTAATCAATATACGCGACAGGGTACATTGTTCCTTGCACTCGTGCAGGCAATTGGGATGTGTGCTGGTCTGATCAGTCAAGGGATTACCTTAACTGCAGGTCTGGCTTTCTACGTACCAGCTGTAACCTCTTTGGTTGCAGGTACAATGTTCTTGATGTGGTTAGGTGAGCAAATTACCGAACGTGGGGTGGGTAATGGTATTTCCATGATCATCTTCGCCGGTATTGTTGCAGGTTTGCCGAATTTAATTCTGCAATCAATATCATCAGTAGATAATGGTCAAACCAGTCTAATCGGCTTGGTAATTTTTGGCGTGTTGTCACTGGCTGTATTAGCTGCAATTGTGTTTATTGAGAAGGCGCAACGTCGTATTCCAGTAAACTATGCTCAAAAACAACAAGGACGTCGTGTATTTACTGCACAACAGTCGCATTTGCCATTAAAAATTAATATGGCGGGTGTGATCCCAGCGATTTTCGCAAGTTCATTGCTTTTGTTCCCTGCGAGCTTAGGGCAATGGGTGGGTAGTGCAGATCCGAATGCGGGTATTATCAAACGTAGTTTGCAAGATTTGGCATTAGTGCTTTCGCCTGGTCAGCCGTTGTATTTGGTGCTCTTTGGTGCGTTAATTATCTTTTTCTGTTACTTTTATACAGCGCTTGTATTTAGCCCGAAAGAAGTATCGGAAAACTTGAAACGCAGCGGGGCTTATGTACCTGGTATTCGTCCAGGTGAGCAAACTGCTCGTTACTTAGATCATATTCTTAACCGTTTGACATTTATTGGCGCGATTTATATCACCATCATTTGCTTAATGCCGATGATTTTACAAAGCTCATTTGGTATTCCATTCTCTTTAGGTGGGACATCTTTGCTTATTGTTGTGGTGGTAGTGATGGACTTTATGGCTCAGCTGCAAGCACATCTCACCTCGCATCAGTACGATAATCAAACGTTAATGAGAAAAACGACTGCTCATCCTAAGGGATAAGCGCACTTGAGGTTTCATCATGAAAGTACAAGCTTCTGTAAAGAAAATTTGTGGTAGCTGTAAAGTTATCCGTCGTAATGGGGTTATTCGCGTAATTTGTAGCGCAGAACCTCGTCATAAGCAGCGTCAAGGTTAATCTGATCAAGACCTGTTGATTTCAGTAGGCTAATTAGGTTATTATCCGCCCCTCAAGATTTTTGTGGGGCGGTTGATTGTCTTAACTGCCTTTTTGGAGAAAATTGAATGGCTCGTATTGCCGGTGTAAACATTCCGGATAACAAGCATGCTGTTATCTCTCTAACGTACATCTTTGGTGTAGGTCGCCACACTGCTAAGAATATCTTGGCTGCTGTTGGTATCGCGCCGACTACAAAGATCCGTGAATTAGATGACGCTCAGCTTGATGCGATTCGTGCAGAAGTTGCTAAGGTTCCAACCGAAGGTGATTTACGTCGCGAAATTTCCATGAACATTAAACGTTTAATGGATTTAGGCTGCTACCGCGGTCTTCGTCATCGTCGCAGCTTGCCTGTCCGTGGACAACGCACCAAAACTAACGCACGTACCCGTAAAGGTCCGCGCAAACCTATTAAGAAATAAGATTTCTGGAAGCTAAAAGATGGCTAAAGATACTCGCACACGCAAGAAGGTCACTCGTACCGTCTCTGAAGGTGTTGCACACATTCACGCTTCTTTTAATAACACCATTGTGACTATTACCGATCGTCAAGGTAATGCACTGGCTTGGGCTACCTCTGGTGGACAAGGCTTCCGTGGATCACGTAAATCAACTCCGTTTGCTGCTCAGGTAGCTGCTGAAGTTGCTGGTAAAGCTGCTTTAGACTACGGTTTGAAAAACTTGGACGTCCTTGTAAAAGGTCCTGGTCCTGGTCGTGAATCTGCGGTTCGTGCTTTAGGTGCAGTGGGTTATAAAATTAACAGCATTACCGATGTGACGCCAATCCCGCACAACGGTTGCCGTCCACCTAAAAAACGTCGCGTGTAAGGAGAAACATTCATGGCTCGTTATATTGGTCCAAAATGCAAACTCTCTCGCCGCGAAGGGACAGACCTGCAATTAAAATCTGGCGTTAAACCATTTGACGTCAAAACTAAAAAAGCTGCTAAAGCTCCTGGCCAACATGGCGGAGCGCGTGGTGGCAAACAATCTGAGTACTCACTACAATTACGTGAAAAACAAAAAGTACGTCGTATGTACGGTGTTTTAGAGCGTCAATTTAGTAATTACTATAAAGAAGCTGCTCGTGTGAAAGGCGCAACTGGTGAAAACTTGTTGAAACTGCTTGAAAGCCGTCTTGATAACGTCGTTTATCGCATGGGTTTTGGTTCTACACGTGCAGAAGCTCGTCAGCTTGTATCTCACCGCTCGATCACTTTGAATGGCCGTCGTGTTAACATCGCGTCTATCCAAGTTAAAGCTGGTGATGTAATTGCTGTGCATGAAGGTGCTAAACAACAATTGCGTATCAAAAACGCAATTGAATTAGCTGCACAACGTGGTATTCCTTCTTGGATGGAAATTGACCATTCTAAGTTGGAAGGTACGTTTAAAGCTGCACCAGATCGTTCAGATTTACCTGCTGAAATCAACGAAAGCTTGATTGTAGAATTGTATTCTAAATAATCCTTGAGGTAGCAATATGACGCGTACTGCAAATGAGTTTCTAACTCCGCAAGCGATCAAGGTCGAAGCGGTTAGCGGGACCTCGGCAAAAGTTATTCTAGAACCCTTAGAGCGTGGCTTTGGTCATACTCTGGGCAATGCTTTACGTCGCATCCTTCTTTCTTCTTTGCCTGGCGCTGCTGTGGTTGAAGTTGAGATTGAAGGTGTCGAGCACGAGTACAGTACTTTGGAAGGCTTGCAGCAGGACATCGTCGAGCTCTTGCTGAACCTAAAAGGATTGTCTATTAAGCTGTTCGATCAAAATGAAGCTTATTTGACATTAGAGAAACAAGGTCCTGGCGACGTAACTGCCGCTGACCTTCGTTTACCTCATAATGTTGAAGTGGTTAACCCTGAACATTTGATCGGTACTTTAAGTGCTTCAGGCTCATTAAAAATGCGCTTGAAAGTTTCTCAAGGTCGTGGTTATGAAACTTCTGACTCGCGTTTCCCAGAAGGCGAAACTCGCCCTGTAGGTCGCTTACAGTTAGATGCTTCTTATAGCCCAATCAAACGTGTGTCTTACACAGTGGAAAACGCTCGTGTAGAACAACGTACAGACCTTGATAAATTGGTCATTGATCTTGAGACCAACGGTACAGTTGATCCTGAAGAAGCGATCCGCAAAGCGGCAACAATCTTGCAACAACAAATTGCAATTTTTGTTGACCTTCAGAAAGATCAAGCTCCTGTTGCTCAAGAACCTCGTGAAGAAGTTGATCCGATTTTGCTTCGTCCAGTAGATGATCTAGAGCTTACTGTTCGTTCTGCTAACTGTTTGAAAGCAGAAAACATTTACTACATTGGTGATCTTGTACAGCGCACTGAGGTTGAGTTACTCAAAACTCCTAACCTTGGTAAAAAATCGCTTACTGAGATCAAAGATGTTCTGGCTTCAAAAGGCTTACAACTCGGCATGCGTTTAGAGAACTGGCCACCAGCTAGTCTCCGTATGGACGATCGTTTCGCCTATCGTAGCCGTTAATTAAGTAGGACTATCACCATGCGTCATCGTAATAGTGGTGTGAAATTAGGCCGTACAAGCAGCCATCGTAAAGCGATGTTTCAAAACATGGCTAACTCTTTGTTTGAGCACGAGTTGATCAAAACAACTGTGCCTAAAGCAAAAGAGTTACGTCGTGTAGCTGAGCCTTTAATCACTTTAGCTAAAAACGATACTGTTGCAAACCGTCGCTTAGCGTTTGCTCGTACTCGTTCAGCAGCAACTGTTGGTAAATTATTTACCGTTCTTGGCCCTCGTTACAAAGAACGTAACGGCGGTTATCTACGTGTTCTTAAAGCGGGCTTCCGTGCAGGTGATGCTGCGCCGATGGCTTACGTTGAACTAGTAGATCGCGAAGTTAAATAATTTCGTAGAACTATTCAGTTGTTCTTAGAAAAAGACCAGTGTTTCACTGGTCTTTTTTTATGGGTTTTTGTTCGACAATCTTTGTATTTTGGCCTGTAGTGACATATTTTACGAAAGATCTGCTTAAACTTGACATTGTGTATTGTCAGTTTTATGGTTTAATAAGAACAGAATATAAGACAGGATAAAAACAACATGGATAAGCACGTCGATCTGCTCATTGTAGGTGCTGGTATTTCAGGCATTGGTCTTGCGGCACATTTAACCAAGCATTGTCCACAACGTTCGTTTGAAATTATTGAACGTCGTGACAGCTTTGGTGGAACATGGGATTTGTTTAAATACCCAGGTATTCGTTCTGATTCAGATATGTCGACCTTTGGTTTTAATTTTAAACCGTGGCAACAAGCCAGCGTTTTGGCAGATGGTTCTTCGATTAAGGGCTATTTGGCGGAAGTCATTGATGAACAGAAACTCAAAGAAAAAATTCATTTTAAGCATCGCGTACTCAGCGCCAATTATGATTCTGCTCAGAAAAAGTGGCAGGTAGTGATTGAGAATGCAAAAGGCAAAAAAGAAAACTGGATTGCAAATTTTGTGTTTGGTTGTACCGGCTATTATAACTACGACCAAGGTTACCAACCTGATTTTCCAAATAAAGAAGTATTTAAAGGCGAGTTTGTAAATCCACAGTTTTGGCCTGAAAAATTAGATTATACAGGTAAAAAAGTCGTCATTATTGGGAGTGGAGCGACAGCGATTACACTGGTGCCTGCGATGGCCAAAGGTGGGGCGGCGCATGTCACTATGCTACAACGCTCTCCAACTTATATTGCTTCGGTGCCATCGATCGATTTTGTGTATGACAAAATGCGTAAAGTGTTGCCTGAAGATGTGGCTTATAAAGTGACTCGGGCACGTAATATTGGGATGCAACGTGGGATTTATGCACTTGCGCAGAAGCAACCGAAATTGCTACGCCGACTGCTGCTCCAGTCGATTAAGATGCAGCTCAAAGGTAAAGTGGATATGAAACACTTCACCCCAGAATATAATCCTTGGGATCAACGTTTATGTGTGGTGCCAGACGGTGATTTATTTAAAATTCTTCGTTCAGGCCAAGCCAGTGTTGAAACAGATCAGATTGAACGCTTTACTGAAACGGGCCTTCAATTAAAGTCTGGCCAGCATTTAGAGGCAGATATTGTCGTCTCAGCTACAGGTCTAG
Source organism: Acinetobacter sp. PC34 (assembly GCF_051789135.1). Taxonomy (NCBI): domain Bacteria; kingdom Pseudomonadati; phylum Pseudomonadota; class Gammaproteobacteria; order Moraxellales; family Moraxellaceae; genus Acinetobacter; species Acinetobacter sp. PC34. Next base: position 451,250 of record NZ_CP196664.1, read on the forward strand.
AAATTCAAATCTTGGGTGGTATACAAGCAACTATTGATGGCAAACCGTTAGATACCTCTAAACATATGTTGTATCAGGGCGTGATGGTGAGTGATGTACCGAATATGGCGATGATTATTGGCTATATTAATGCGTCATGGACTTTGAAAGTGGATATTGCAGCTGAATATATTTGCCGCTTACTCAACTATATGGATCAAAAGCAGTGGGCTGAAGTGATCCCGCAAGGGGATGCCACAGAGCTGATGGACGATACGGTCATGGGTAGTTTGAGTTCGGGTTATATTGCACGTGCTGCTAATGTAATGCCAAAACAGGGTAAACATGCACCATGGAAAGTCAGCAATAATTATCTTGCGGATCGTAAGACATTGAAAAGTGCTTCTTTTGAGGATGGAGTACTGAAATTTGCTAAACGTGATGCAGCATTGAACCAGAAACCTAAACTAGTTTCTTAAGCTGAGTAGTGGATTTAAAAGGAGCGTAATGCTCCTTTTTTTAAGGAAATGACTTTAGGGGGTTATGTTTTTACTTTCTTAAACTGTTGGAGTGTTGGATGATTTTAAAAACTTAAAAGATAATGAATAGGGAATATTTTGAATATCTTAGAACAAAGTTACCAAGTCCCATTTGCATCAAATATGATTCATGCCAAAAAATGGCACACTGATGTAGTAGATCATGCATTAGCTCCAATTATTTTAATGCACGATTCATTAGGTTGTGTGGCTTTGTGGCGGGATTTTCCTGCTCAACTGGCACAAGCGACCGCGCGGGTGGTTTATGCCTATGATCGTTTAGGTTTTGGTTTATCCGATCCGAGTACGCAGCCCTTGGCACATAGTTTTGTCATCACTGAAGCAGAACAAACCTTTAAAGCTGTATTGGATTATTTTTCGATACAGAACTTTATCATCCTAGGGCATAGCGTGGGCGGGGGGATGTCTGTTGCGATTGCTGCGGCGTATCCAGAGCGTTGCCAAGGATTAATTTCAATCTCTGCACAGTATGCGGTTGAAGCACTGACACTAAAGGGGATAAGTGAAGCGAAAGTTGGCTTTCAACAAGCGGGACAAATGGAACGTTTGGAGAAATATCACCCTGAAAAGGCGCAGTGGGTACTTGATGCATGGACTGAAACATGGCTATCGCCCATTTTTCAAGATTGGAATTTGGCCAGAGTGATTGATGGTGTGTGTTGTCCAACGTTGGTTATTCATGGTGAACTGGATGAATATGGCAGTACGGCACAACCTCAGCAGATTTTTGAAGGGGTGTCTGGACAGGCTGAACTGCATATTTTAGAAGGTCTACATCATATGCCACATAAAGAGCAGCCAGAGTTGGTGGTTGCTTTGATTGCGGAGTTTCACCAAGCACATTGTTAAAACTAAAAGCCCATCCAAAGATGGGCTATTTGAGTTAAAGAGAACGCGAAATGAGCTCTTTCATAATTTCATTGGTTCCTGCATAAATGCGATTGGCACGATTATCTAGATAAGCTCGTGCAATCGGGTATTCCAGCATATAGCCATAACCGCCATGCAGTTGTAGGCATTCATCGACAACTTTAGAAAACATCTCGGAAATTTTATATTTAGCTGCTGCAGCGGCATCAATGCCGAGACTCTCTTCCAGTTGCAATTGCATACAACGGTCGAGGTAAGCACGGCAAAAATCGATTTCTGTACGTAACTCTGCCAGTTTAAAACGGGTATTTTGAAAGCTTGAAACTGTTTTTCCAAAAGCTTTACGCGCTTTGGTATATTGGACTGTATGTGCTAGCGCTGCTTCAGCCCCTGCTTGGCAAATAATTGCCACTAACATGCGCTCCCATGCCAGTTCTTTCATCAGCATCATAAAGCCCATGCCTTCCATACCAAGCAAGTTTTCTTTAGGCACACGCACATGATCAAAAAACAATTCGCAGGTGTCTTGTCCTTTCATTCCAATTTTATTGAGCGGCTTTCCTTTACTGAAACCTACACGATCAGCTTCAACGATGATTAATGAGAGATTGGCTGAACCTTTTTCGTTATTGCCTGTCTTACAAACCACAATTGCCATATCGCAGAGATAGCCGTTGGTAATGAAGATTTTGGAGCCATTGATAATGTAGTCATCACCGTCTAAAACAGCCGTTGTTCGTACCGCTTGTAAGTCTGAGCCTGTGCCAGGTTCAGTCATCGCAATGGCTGTGACAGTTTCACCCGAAGCCATCCGCGTTAACCAATAGTGTTTTTGTGCTTCACTGCCAAAGTTATTGATATAATTGGCGACAATGTCGGAGTGTAGTGAAAACCCTGTCGAGGAATCCATGGCATAGGCTTGCTCCTCAATCAAAATCATACTGTACAAGCGGTCTACACCCGAGCCACCATAAGCCTCAGGCATAGTGGCACACAGTAGTCCCATGGCGCCTGCTTTATTCCATAGTTCACGATCGACATGTTGTTGTTGTTCATATTTTTCAATATTCGGAACGACTTCTTTGGCGTAAAATTTTCGAACAGTTTCTCGAAATGCCTCATGTTCAGCATTAAATAAGTTGCGCGGCAGCATATTGTTTAACGGGCGAATTGCGCCTGATTGCATGGAAGCTCATCCTGATGTTGTTATTTTGCTAAGAGAGTAGTGAAAAGTAGGACATGCGACAATGGACTGAATGCTCAAATCTATTTGATTTTTTGATGAGTTTTGCCAGTTGTTAAAATTGCGATATTTAACTAGTGGCGAGGGCGGTGTGATCGGTTAAACTAAGCCGTTTCAATTAATTTGGGGAATGTAATGACTGAAGAAATGAGCTTGGAAGAACGTAAAGTAATCTACCGTGCACGTCGTGGTTTAAAAGAAATTGATGTGTATTTTGACCCTTATGTGAAAAATTATTATCTTCAGGCAGATCCTGCGGAAAAGGCCATGTTTGCGGCCTTGGTTGAACAAGAAGATCCAGATTTGTTGGATTGGTTTATGGAAGTCTCTGAGCCGCCCCGCCCTGAAATGAAAACCTTGATTCAAAAATTAAAGCATTATGTACACGGATAAGTGCAATGGAACATCGTCATTTTCAACTTAAACCCAGCCGTCTGGCTTATGTGTTTCAGTTGTCGATTTATGCCGTTCTGATGCTGGTCTTGTATCAGCTACTTCCTTTAGGAGTGTGGCTGATTGCTTTGGTTGCAGGCTTTGTGCTGTATTTGTTTTTTCTACGTGGGCCGCAACATTTTCAGCTTCAGCATTTAGATGGCCGTGATTGGTCTTTGTCACTTCAGAAACAAACCAATGTGCAACGAGTGCAAATCAGCCATATTGTGGATCATCGTGCTTATATTGTGATTTATTTTCAACACTTTAGAGCAAAACCGATGTTGGTTTGGTGTGATCAGTTACCCATCACGCAATGGAAAGCCCTGAAAATACTCACTAAAATGCAATAATTGTTGGACAATTTTAATTCGTAATATCCATCTAAGCTATTGAAAAATAATAAATATAACCATATCTCATTTTCTGTTGTCTGACATATCTGAAGAAACTGATGTGCTTTTTTGGATTGTCAGACAACTTTCCTACAGTTTTTTGATCTTAAAATGTACATTCAAATCACCAACAGCAAACAAGGAAAATCGTATGATGATCCCAACTTGGATGTTTCTAGTGGTAGCAATTGTGTTAGCGATTGTTATAGGACGATTAGGAACTGTGCTGAAGGAACGATTTGCACCAAACAAAGCCTAGCTAGGCTTCCCAGTTGATAAGTAGCATGTGCCGAACCGTCGCTATGCTACTTTTTTTTGCCTAAAAAAAAGTTGAGGCGTCATTTTAGTCAATTTTCCGCTTTTTATTTCATGGCAGAGTAGTGGTCTGATTTAGAGTAAATACTCTTTTCTTCGGAAAATGCTTCTGCTATGTTTGTCAGCATGGACACATACAATTATACAAATAGAGGACAGGAAAATGTCGCAAGTCCAAAAAATAGGCCAGGGTGTGGCTGTTGTAGCGCTTACGAGTTTATTATTTTCGGGTTGTTCACAAGTGGTTAAAACAGGTGCCAATGTTGCGCTTGGGTTTAGTGAAAAACATATAGTACCGCCTATTTTAGCCATGGAAGACGCTGAGATGGTGTGTAACTCAGGCAATGCTTTGACTCCAGCGATTATGTCGACCAAAGACATGGGGGCAGATCCAACCCGTGTGGCGGTTCTACTTTATTCAGCATCGGGTATTTGTGCGGAAAATCAGGCACTTGAGGCTGAGTTACGTTATTTGCGTGCCTCGAAAGCAGGCAATGTCTCTGAAGCACAGGATGCTCGAATTGAACAAAAGCGTTGGGCGGCGACTGCAGCACAACGCCAATATACTGGTTATCAACTTTTTCAAAACCGCTGGGAAAAGAAATATAAGAAACCATTGGGTGAAGGCTGTCCAAAAATGAACAGCGATTTGGATCAAACTGTGTATCTGCTGGGAATGTTGAGTGGGCTACAAGCCATGACCAATGATATTAACTCTGGTGGCGCAGTCAATGTTCCTAAAGACATTGCCGCTATTGTTGAACGTGGGATGGTATGTCTAGACAATGAAAAGTTTTGGGGTGCGCCGAATGCAACACGTGCGGTGATTTGGACCTTATTGCCAGGTGCGGGTGAAGGTAAACCTGATCCATATCAGACCTTGAAACAATCGATGCAAATTGGGGAGCAAAAAGGGGTTCGTTTATCTCATGCAATGTATGCTATAGCGGCTCAAGCCAGTGGTGACGATGCCAAGATTCGTGATGCATTGAAAAGTTATGCGGCTTCTTATAGTGATGAAAAACAGAGCAATCCACAATTTAAACTGATTGATAGTATGGCCTCGAGTATGGTTCAAGGGATTTCGGATCGTTATTGGACTGAACATACTGGGACACGAACTGGGGATGGTGGTATGGCGCATTTCTGGGATGAAAAAGAAGACCGTTCTGAGCTAGATGAGTTGTTTAGTGAAAGTTAACCAATTTTAAACTGAGCCGAAGCGCAGAAAAAATAACAATAAATAAATGAGCAACACGATAAGGACATGTGATGCATGATCAATTTCTGAATCGAAAAATCATTTTGATTGCGTTTGTCGTGTCGATCTCGGCATGCCTACAGATTTTTAAAGATCAATTTATTTATTGGCGAGTGGATATTTTTCCTGAAATTTGGCGCTTGTGGACCGCGCACTGGGTGCATGTGGGATGGATTCATTTTGCACTCAATATGCTGGCTTTTATGTGTTTGCCTTTTATTTTTCCACGCACCCGTGTCTGGCATTTTGTGGCGTTATTGCTGATTTTACCGCCGCTGATTAGTCTGAGTTTTTATTATTTTCTGGCGGATATTGAAGCCTATGCAGGGCTGTCTGGTGTGCTGCATGGAATGTTCACTGCCATAGCCATTGTCCATTTGCTATACCGTAAAGAACGGATGTTTGCGAGTTTGGTGTTGTTTCTCATTTTAGGCAAACTGATTTGGGAAAATACCTTTGGTGGGAGTACTACGGCCGAACTGATCGGGAGTCCAGTTTTGGTCGAAGCACATTTATTGGGCGTGATCTGGGGAATTGTGATTGCAGCTTTGTATATAATCGGGGTGAATCTATTTGATGAATAGAGGATTGACCTAAATTCTAAAAAGAAAATCCAGATTGTCATATTCAAAAATATAAATTTGATGCAAAGATAAACAAAACAAAAATCTAAAGGCAGAGAGAAAGGACAAGCTCGAGCCGACTAAAATGACTGGTTCTACAGTGTATTGCGCTGGACAGAACGGTAATAAAAATAGGAAACAACATGCAAAATCATGGACAGCGCAGATCAGGACTCGATCTGCTGAAGTATATATGGACCGAGTGGATTTCTACTTTTGTCATTCTGATTTTACTGTTACTTACGCTGTTAATTGGTACAGGTGAAATGATTCATGGCCAATTACTGCGTATGGGTGAGCGCTTATATGGCGATCCAGCCACGGGTATGCAGTACTCTTTTTTAAGGGCAGAGCCTGCCAAACCAGAGTGTAATCGTCAGCCGAATGTGGATGCTTTGGTGAAAACCCAAATGCAAACCAACGCCGCAGATGAGTTCGCAGACTTTTTTGGTACGGCTTCGGAAGCGGATGTGCGTGCGTCCATCTTGGCGGGTGTGCAGCAGTGTGAAGAAAAGTATCAGTTTTATGATAAAGCCATGCAACATATGGAGGCACATCCAAGTATCCGTGCCTATCGTAATTTTGAAACCACCTTTTTCGGTATTTTTAAATTCGGAACAGAAAATCGCGCCATTCTATTAATTTTTATGGTGGTCTTAGCTGCGATTAGTGCCACCTTAAAAATCCATCATATTGGTTTGCGTGGCCCTGCGACTAAGCTAGATTATCGGGTTTATAGCCTCCTGATGACATTCGGTAATGGTCTATTAGCTTACTCGAGCATTAGTCAATTTAACTCAGTCAAAGACTCAGGTGTGCCGATGAATGGCGAAACCCAGCTGATTTATTGGCTGTGGATGGTTCTATTTGGCGTACTGACATTGATAAGTGTTTGGCAGCTGTTTAGCCCACCGAAAGATGCTAAAGCTGGTGGACGTCTTGGCTTTGCTTTCCTGAGTGTGCCTCTGTATGCCTACATGGCGGTGATTACCGGCGTAGCATTTATCTTCTTCATGGACTACCCAATGGGCCAAGGGATTTACTTGGGACAGCTGGTTGAATTCTCCAGTATTTTCCTGAATTTAGCCCTATTTATTTGGGCGGGTATGTTGTTGAAACAAACCCGTGTCGTGGATCTGTTCTTAAATATTTTGCGTCCATGGAATTTGGCGCCTGAAACTTTAACTTGGTTGATTTTAATCGCTGCGGCTTTACCGACCGCATATACGGGTGCATCAGGGATCTTTGTGATTGCAGCAGGGGCGATTATTTATAAAGAAGTCTGGAATGCAGGTGGACGTCGTCAGTTTGCTTTGGCTGCAACGGCAATGTCAGGTTCGCTGGGTGTAGTTTTGCGTCCATGCTTATTGATTGTAGTAGTGGCATCCTTAAATAAAGAAGTCACGACGGATCTGCTTTATCAATATGGTGTTTATACTTTCCTACTGACATCAACACTGTTTTTAGTGGTTTCACTCTTCTTTGCAGAGAGTAAATTCCGCATCGCGGCACCGAGTTTGGCCGCACCGAAATCAGGGCGTGCTTTCTTAGCAGTTGTGCCTTATATCGTGATTTTTGTCCTCACGTGGATGTTCTATAAATTCTTATTAGACACTGACCTAAATGAATTTACTGCACCCGTGATGATGCCTGTGATTTTATTGATGATCGTGTTGTTTGATAAATTACGTCATCAGCCTGCGCCTTTGCCTGCTGTGGGGCATTGGGATGAGACACTCAGCGCAAATTATAGCTCGGGTGGTGAACCTGCATTGGCTGGGGCTCAAGTTGCCCATGCAGAATACCGTGAAGGGCTACATGGTAATGCCGCAGATGATGGACAAGTGGTGAATCATGGGGTGGTTCAATCTAGTTCCATGGACGTGTTACGCCAAGTCGGTTTTTGGAAGTCGATGCATATCTCGACCAGTGAAACCGTTGGGCACATTGGTGCTTTGGTCATTTTAATGGCACTGTCGGTGAGCGTGGGCGGATTGCTTGAACGTACGGAGGTAATGAGTTTCTTCCCGACTGATATTAGCAGTACGTTTTTGGTCATTACTCTGATTTTGGGATTGATGGTCTTTGTTGGGATGATTATGGATCCGTTTGGCGCCGTGATCTTGATTTCTGCGACGGTTGCACCTGTGGCCTATCAATATGGTATTCATCCTGTCCATTTTTGGATGATCACCTTGATTGGCTTTGAGTTGGGCTATGTGACACCACCTGTGGCCCTTAATCACCTTTTAGCAAGACAATCCATTGGTGATGCCGAGGTAAATGAGGCCGATGAGGAAGTGCGTCATTTATCTTTCTATTATCGTTATGAACGTTGGATTTTACCTTTGATCGTGTTGTTCCCAGCGATGCTGATCATTGCTTATGTTCCATACTTCTTTAAGTTATTTGGCTGGTATCACTAAGTTGTGAACTTGAGTTAGACCATAAATAAGCATCTTCGGATGCTTTTTTTAATGCTTTAGCTTTATTGACGATGCTGGTCAGGAAAATGGTTTCTTTGCAGCGACTACCACTCAAATCAAAACAAAGTACAAGGATATTGCTAAGCGTCCCATCTTAAAAAATCAGCCCGCACTTAAGCTCAATGAAAAGAATCAATCGATCCATAAAGTCCCTCTAAAAGAAACCCTTTGCATGTCTAGGAGGGGGCATAACGAATGCAATGTCATTCATGGAACTAGGTGGGCAAGAATGATGAGTTGTGTAATGGCTTTGCGCTGATTGAATAGGTGGGTGAAGCAGCAGGGCAAAAAAAGACGTTAGCGTATCAGTCGATAAGCTAACGTCTTTAAAAATAACAACCGTATTTTACCGAGCAGCCAATTGGGCTTCTAACAGTTTAATTTGTTCTTCTTTGAGTTTTACCAGCTCATCGGCATCTTTGTGCTGTGCTTGCAAGCTCTTTTCCTGTTCCTTCAACTGGCTTTGAATATCGTCCAGTTTCGCCACTTCTTCTTTGGCAAGTGAGGCATTTTCAGGTACAGGTGCTTTTAAAATATCTTCTTCGACCAATTTAATGGTGTTGTCAGCCATGGCGGTCGAAACTGCTTTTTCAGCTTCTGGAAGCGTCTTCACGGTCGGTTGGATCAACTCCGCTTGGTGCATCGGTGTTATAGGCTCTTGTGCAGCAAACAACCACTGATAAAGTGCGAAAATCGCAATGATTGCGACCAAACCTGCTGTAATACCCCAGAGTAATTTAGGGTTGTTGTGTTGTACGGACGACATTCGATTCAACCTTTATTCTTTGGATTGACGTGGTTTAAATTGAATGACCCCAACCTCGTCAGGGATAGCAGGGATCTGAGGCTTGTCTACATGAGTTGGACGATTCTCAGAATAACCACAGTCGATACATTCAATCCATTCATCGTCATTCGAGGTAAGCATAACAACTCGATCCATCGCCTGACATTTAGGACATTTTGCACCTGCAATGAAACGACGTTTAATAGTCATTAGACTTACCTTCTGAACAATTTAGGCGCCTAGTTTACTCACTTTTTTAGCGGTTCGTCCAACCTTGATGACGAAGTAAAGCATCTATTTTTGGCTCGCGTCCACGGAAATTGATAAATGCATCAAGCGCTGTATCTTTTCCGCCAACTGCTAGAATAAACTGACGAAATTCTTTTCCAGTGACAGTATTAAAAATCCCTTCATTTTCGAAACGATCGAAGGCATCACTGGCCAAAACTTCCGCCCATTTATAAGAATAATAACCTGCTGCATAGCCGCCTGCGAAAATATGACTGAAGCTATGTTGGAAGCGGTTATAAGATGTGGTTTCTAAAACAGCATATTGTGCACGGATCTCATTTAAGGTGGCTTGGATCTGATCTGCTTTCAAAGCAGGGGCTGCTTTATGAATGCTGAGATCGAATAGGGCAAACTCAATTTGACGTAAACTTTGCATGCCAGATTGGAAGAAACGCGCGTCCAGCAAGGCTTTGAGTAGACTTTCTGGTAAGGTTTCTTGGGTGTCAATATGTGCACTGAGCAGGTCTAAGCTTTCAGTATCCCATGCCCAAAATTCCATGAATTGACTTGGCAACTCCACCGCATCCCATGCCACGCCGTGTGTCCCCGCAACTGCAATATTGTCGACTTCTGTCAACATATGATGTAAACCATGTCCAAATTCATGGAACAAGGTGATCACTTCATCATGAGTCAGCAACGCTGCTTGATCCCCCACAGGTGGCGTAAAGTTACACACCATATAGCAAATCGGTTTTTGTAGGCCTTGCGTTGTTTTGGTGCGAGAGCGGAAACCACTCATCCATGCGCCACCACGTTTGCCCTGACGCGCATAGAGGTCAAAGTAGAATCCACCGACCACTGCACCTTGATCTTCTAGTTCAAAATAGCGTGCATCTGAGTGCCAAACTGGGGCTTCACGCTCCACAATTTGAATCCCATAAAGACGATTCACAATGCTAAATAAGCCCTGCAAAATCTTGGGTGCAGGGAAGTAGGGCTTGAGTGCTTCTTGAGATAAATTGAACTGCTGGACTTTCAATTTTTCCGAATAATACGTGCTGTCCCACGGTTTTAAATCCTCAATGCCATCTTCAGCAGCAATAGCTTTCAGCTCCGCCACTTCTTTGAGCGCAGGGGCACGTGAATGTTCAGCTAAATCACGTAAGAATTGATCCACCGTTGCTACATTTGGTGCCATTTTGCTGGCCAATGAAAGCTCGGCGTAGTTGTTGAAACCTAACAGTGCAGCCATTTCCTGACGCAGGCTTAAGATTTCTTCCATCGCCGCGGTGTTATCAAACTCAGCGTGTTCAGACTGATCAGATGCACGTGTGGTATAGGCACGATACAGTTCTTCGCGTAAAGGACGGTTTTCCGCGTAGGTCATAATTGCCAGATACGATGGGAAGTCTAAAGTGGCAACGGGTTGATCAAGTTCGCGCTGCTGACCATATTGTTTTAACAGCTCAATACTGCTTTGTGGTAAGCCTGCCAGTTCGTGTTCCGCTAAAGGTTTGAAATAGGCTTGGGTGGCATCCAGAACATGGTTGGAAAAGTCGGACGATAGTTGTGATAAACGTGCGGAGATTTCTGCATAACGTTTTTTGGCTTCACCTTCTAAAGCCACCCCAGACAGTTTGAAGTCGCGCAGTGCAAGTTTAATCGCACTTTGTTGGGCTTCAGGGAGGTGATCAAATTGCGCAGCATCATGAATGTGTTGATAGGTTTGATACAGCGCTGTGTGTTGACCTAACTCGGTATAGTATTCACTTAAGCTTGGTAATAGTGACTGGTACACCTCACGAGTTTCAGCATTGTTCATGACCGCATTGAGGTGGGACAGCACGCCCCATGCTTCACTCATATTATTTTCTAAATGATCGACTTGTTCTAAGACCGCAAGCTGTCCCTGAATTGATTCAGGGACTTCGCTCAGGTCTTTTAAAAAACTTTGGCCCTGTTGAATTGCCTGTTCGATCTGCTGTTGGAGTTGTACTAAGGTGATTTGATCAAACTGTGGAACAGGCAAGGTTGCTTTTTCTAATGTCATGCGTTTAAGCCAAATTAAATGTTCAGTTATCACTAGATGTAAGGGTGATGCCGTGGGAAATCAAGTTTTAATTGGTTTTGATGTTTTGCGCTGCTTGAAATTCAGCCCATGATGGGTAGTGCTGATCAATGCGTGAGGGCTGATAAAGCACTTTGGCAAAGTTACGGGTCATGCATTCAGTGGCTAAGATTTCACCGCTTTTATATTTTTCTTTGCGGTGTCGCCAAATTTCGTTTTGTCGGTAGTAGTCCGTCCCGATTTTTAGGAAGGCATGCTGTTGTTCAAATACATGGTAGACATAGCCTAAATCGGCGGAGCAACGCAGTTCACCTTCTAAACATTTCTCACTAAACCACAGCCGAATTTGAAAGCTATGCGGGGTGGGGTTGTAAATTTGATAATCAATATAGTTATAAAAAATTGCAGCGCCACTACCAAATGGAAGTACACGACCATGATCTGGAAAAGGGTCAAAGGAGTGCTGTGAACGCTGTACCACTTGCAATGGGCTATGCAAGACAAGCCAGTGAATGAGATTGGCAATTTGGCAAATACCGCCGCCAATACCACCGCGTGCTTGACCAAAGCTGAGTTCCATTCCCTCAACATAGCCTTTTTGAGCTGTTGGTTGTCCTACCAACTGACAAAAAGAAAAAGTCTGTTGTGGGTGGATTAAAATCCCAGAAATACACGGACTGGCAATTTTGAGATTGATGACTTTATTGTGTTGCCAGTGCTGATCGATGTCGCCTAATTTACGAAACAGAACGGACTGATGCTTTTTGACGCGAAAAGCCAAAGGAGCGTTAGAAAATGAATGTGCGTAGTCTTTCCCATCTGTTTTCCATTGCCAATAGCGCATCATACGTCGGCTACGCGTGGCCATGAAGTAAAGCAAGGGATGATATTGGCTGATGGGTTTGCTTAAAAATAAACGCAAAAAATTCATGTTGGCCCTATGAAAAAAGGTGCTAGGACACATTAAGCCCTAGCACCTTTTTCATCATTTACTCAGTTTTCGCTTTTGCGTTTGATTTTTTCTTTTTAAGTTTAGCCTTTTTCTTCACTTTATCTTTAACCTTTGTTTCAGACTTTGATGAAGATTTTTTACCAGGCTTTTTGCTGTAGGAGCTAGGTTGGGATTTATCTTTTTTGCGTCGTATGGGCTGGTCTCCGCTGTTACTGGGAGAGGCGTTTGTCGACTCGCTGAAGACTTCTTCTTTACTTTCGCTTCGTGCTGTTTTGGCTTTACCAACACGGGGTGCTCGACTACGTATGGGCCGACCACCATGTGAGAGTTGCTGCAATAATTCAAAATCAATTTTGCGGTCTTCTAAATTCACTGCTGCAACTTTGATTTTCACTTCATCGCCCAAGCTAAAGCTTTGACCACGTGCTTGCCCAATCAAGCTCTGACTTGGTTGGTCATAGACAAAGTAATCATCGCCCAGTTGGCTGACATGGATCATGCCGTCAACATATAAGTCTTTGAGTGTCACAAACAGACCAAATTCTGCTACTGCAGAAATGGTGCCGACAAACTCTTCACCCAAATGCTGCTGCATATAATGACATTTCAACCATGTGGTGACAGAGCGAGATGCTTCATCTGCACGACGTTCAGTCGCTGAGAAATGTTGACCAGCATCATCTAGCGCAGCCCCTGAAAGAGGTGCCGGTTTATGTTTTAACTTGGCTTTAATGGCACGGTGTAATAACAAGTCTGGGTAACGACGAATTGGAGAAGTGAAGTGCGTATAGGCTTCATATGCCAAACCAAAGTGACCTGCGTTATTCGCGCCGTAGTAGGCTTGCATCATCGAACGTAACAGCACGGCATGGATACTTGGGGCATCAATACGGTCTTTGGTTGCATCAATCACGGCTTGGTAGTCTTTCTGAGTCGGCTGTTCTGGGAACGGTAGACCGAGCAGTTTGACAAAGTCGCGTACTTTTTGAATACGTGAAAACTCAGGTGGTTCATGAATACGGTATAACATTGGCACATCATGTTGTAGCGCATATTCAGCCGCTGCCACGTTTGCCAACAACATACATTCTTCAATCAGTTTATGCGCATCATTACGCGTACGCGGTAAAATTTCCTTAATGCCGCCCAGCTCATCAAAGGTCATGTAAGTTTCAACAGTTTCAAATTCCATGGCATGACGTTCAGCACGTAAACCTTTGAGGACTTGATAGAGTTGGAACAGGGTGTTCAAGGATTTGCGAACATCACGGTCTTCAGGAATGGCACTGCTGTCGCCGTCAAAGTATTGGGCAACATTGGTATAGGTTAAACGTGCTTTTGAGTGCATCACAGATGGGTAGAACTCAAACTTGGTGACCCGACCTGCACGTGACAGGTTTAAATCACAGACCATACATAGACGGTCTACATGCGGATTGAGTGAACATAAGCCATTCGAAAGAGCTTCAGGCAACATCGGTAAAACAAAGTGCGGGAAATACACCGATGTACCCCGTTCTTGAGCTTCATCATCCAGTGGTTTGCCAGAACGGACATAGTGACTCACATCTGCAATCGCCACCACCACACGATAACCGCCACCTGGACGTTTTTCTGCATAGACCGCGTCATCGAAGTCGCGTGCATCTTCACCATCAATAGTGACTAAGGCTAAATCACGTAGGTCAATACGACCTTCACGGTCTTGCGCTGACGGCTCTTTAAAGCTCTCTGCTTCTTTTATGACTTCTTCTGGGAACTCATACGGCAAACCAAACTCTAAAATGGTTTGCGGAATAATAATTTCAGTATCGGCCTTGTCTGCCATCGATTGCACAATATGACCTGTCGCCAACTCATCTTTGGTTGGGTAGTCATCAATTGCGACACGAACCGAATCGCCCACTTTGACTTGTGCGTGTTCGATTAACTCTTTTTCTAAAGTAATCGGTTGGTGCGCATTCGGATTTGCTGGTTGAATAAAGTATTCACCATCATGTATTGATACTTTACCAATGATTTGCTTCACACGATGTTGCACTACCTCGGTAATAAAGCCCCAAGCTTTACCTTTGCGGTCTACTGAGGTTTGACGCACTTTAACACGGTCACCATTAAATACTTGGCGTAGTTCACGTTCAGGCAGAAGTAAGTCTTCATGACCTGCAATATTGGCCGTGCCAAAGCCTTTACTATTGATGTAAACCGTTGCTTCATGTTCAGGTTGCTCTTCGGCAATTTGAAATTTGAAGCCATCTTTCATCAGTTGACCATCACGAACCATCGCAATTAAGCGATGGCTGAGCGCTTCAATGCTTTTTTGGTCTGCAATTTCAAAAATTTCGACCAAGTCCGCATGCGATAAAGCCGTCTTTTTTTCTTCGATGGTTTCTAAAATGAGCGTGCGGCTCGGAATAGGGTTGTCATAACGTTCAGCTTCAGCTTTTGCTTCAGGATCGACCCAATTTTTCATAATGTCTTTGGCTGTATGTCAGTAGATAGGATTAGCATAAGTCATGCGAAGACAGACTGCACGCAAATGATTGCAATATTGTGTTTTATGTCGGCAATTTAGAATATCTGCTGTTTTATTCAACATGCAGATCTAGATAAAAGAATAAATTTAGCTGAATCCGCCCTAAATTGTTTAAAAAGTATTTAATTGAACAGAAATATGCAAAAAATTGAGTGTCTGTGCTTGCAGTGCTAGCATGAAGTTTGTATTATGGCCGCACGTTACGGTGAGATGGGTGAGTGGCTGAAACCACATCCCTGCTAAGGATGCGTACGGGTAACTGTACCGAGGGTTCGAATCCCTCTCTCACCGCCAACTTTACTTATGTCGCGCTCATAGCTCAGCTGGATAGAGCACTTGGCTACGAACTAAGGGGTCGGGAGTTCGAATCTCTCTGAGCGCACCAATAAGTAAACTGTATGTAACGTATCGCCTGAATTGGCACACAAGTAATGCGCTCATAGCTCAGCTGGATAGAGCACTTGGCTACGAACTAAGGGGTCGGGAGTTCGAATCTCTCTGAGCGCACCAACTTGAACAATTAACCGCACATGTTGCGGTTTTTTTGTGTCCGTAAAAATGAAGTGTTTCGCTTGAGAAAGTGATTTATCAAGAAAGATTCGATATAAATAAAGCTCTACTCTTGCGTGATTCCCCAGCTATTTTCATATGCAACGATCAATATGTTGGTTTATGCAGCGTTTTATACCCACTATGCTTAATAACTGGGCAGTTGATCGGCTTTTATGAAAATAAGACTTAACAAAAAATAAGATTCACGTATAATTCACCCCATCAAGACGTCGCGCTCATAGCTCAGCTGGATAGAGCACTTGGCTACGAACTAAGGGGTCGGGAGTTCGAATCTCTCTGAGCGCACCAATTTGATAAATATTGAAAAAATCGCACATGTTGCGGTTTTTTTTGTGCCTGCACTTTCTGTTCAGTAGAAATCCATAGCAGGGATGGATTTTTTGCCGTAGTTATTCAGTTGTTTCTTACATCTTAGTTTTATCATGCGGTTCTGATATCGGTATGGCCTCGGCTTGAGTGGATCGCCGCTAATCAACATCGATCTGCTAAAGTCCTAAAAAAATGACCGATTGTGTTGTAGTATTGAGCACAATATTTTTAGCTATTTGATATGACCCTATGTCAGAGAACAAGCCTGCATTATCGACACGTTATTTCCTCACTTTAGAAGAGTCCCAAGATGGTTTTGCCTTAGCGACCTTTGGTAAAAAGCAAATGACGCGTTTTATCACGCCGTTGATTAGTGTCGGGATTATTGTGTGGGGCTTTATGCTCGGCTTTTCAGGCGTCGGTCGCTACTATGTGGCATTGGGTATATTTTTCTTGGTTTTACAAATTCTCATGCGCTATTGGTTTCTGCCGATGATGTTTAAGCGCCAATTTGTGAAATATCAGTTTGGTAAAAGTGAGCAAGGCATCGATTTATACCAAGATTATGCGGAAATTTATGCCAATGGTCGCAAGCAAGTGGTCCATTATAATGAAGTGCAAAAGTTTGCCAGTGGCAAGTTGACCTATATGCTTGAGCTGAAAAACCGTACTGTGGTGATTGTGCCTAAGCGTGCGTTGGCCGATAGTGCGGATCAAGCAAAATTTGAAAATACTTTCAAAAAATAAACATTTTGCTCCATAACACCATCAACAAATCAGAGGAAGATCATGAGTACACGTCCATCTAAAATTGTCTGTGTCGGTCGTAGTTATGCAGACCATGCCAAAGAATTAGGCAATGCGATTCCTGATCGTCCGGTTTTATTTATTAAACCACCGAGCAGTTTGCTCAGTTTAGATGCGGGCATCTCTTGGAATCCTGCATGGGGCAGCTGCCACTATGAATGTGAACTGGTTTTACGCATTGACCATCGCCTAAGCAAAGCAACCGATCCAGCTCAAGCCCTGCAAGCAGTGGGGGCTGTGACTTTAGGTTTGGACTTAACCTTGCGTGACTTGCAAGATGACTTGAAAACCAAAGGCCAGCCTTGGGAACGTGCTAAAGCCTTTGATGGTTCGTGTGTACTGGCAGACTGGGTTGCTGTTTCCGATGTGGTACAGGACTGGGATGATGTGCATTACAGTTTTCATGTCAATGATGAGCTGCGCCAAGCGGGCAACACTGCACACTTAATTTTTGACATTGGTACCTTGTTGGCCGACATTAGCCAAGTCTTTACTTTGGAAGCAGGCGATGTGGTCATGACAGGCACACCTGCTGGGGTCGCTGCATTACAGGCGGGTGAGCAGTTGAAAATGACCCTAAAAGGCAAAAAACAAGACTATTCTTGGAATACCTTTGTTAAAGCTTAATTTACAGGCTTTCAAACCCCATCATTCAAAAAGATCACTTCGGTGATTTTTTTTAGCGTTATTGGTGGCTATGGTACAGTTTACGGAACTGATCGGGGATATATACCATCCAGCGTTTAAACATATTAATAAAGGCCGATGCATTGGCATAGCCCAAATCCAGCGCGATACTTTCGACCTTTTTTCCCTCTGTCAGCATGCTCATGGCTTTCATGACTTTTAAGCGCTGTCGCCATTCATTCAAGGACATGCCAAGTTCTTTTTGACTATAACGTGCGAGTGTGCGTTCAGTCATATTGTGCTGTACCGCCAGTTGTTGCAAAGAACTGTTGTCCGCAGGGTGCAGATGTAAAAAATCTAAAATACTTTTCAGGGTCGGGTGTTCAGAGTGCGGTAAATAGCTACTGACCAATTCTGCATGGTGTAATTGATCAAGCAAGACATAGAGTAAGCGCATGTGTTCAGGTGCATCATCTGGCAGGCTGTGTTGTCTCAAATGCTTAAATAGTGCCGTGACCAAAGGTGAGCTGAGCATAATACCGGCTTGTTGAGGCAGATGAGTGCATAAGCTTTCATGGATATACAAGGTACCATGCGAAACATCGGTACGATTTAAGCTACTATGGGCTACATTGGGTGGAAGCCAAATGCCATAAGGTGGCGGGGTAAGGTAGTCAATCTGGTTGATATTCACTTCCATCACACCATTAAAGGCGTATACAAATTCGCCCCATGCATGTCCATGCACGGGATAAACCGACTGCGCGGGATCTTCGCGAAAGCTGATCCATAATAATTTATCAATATGATCATTGGTCGGTAATTGTTTGAGTTGCGCGCTCTTTTTTTGTTGTCGTTGGGGCATGGCTGAAATTGCCTGAATAAGAAGATCTCTTGTCTGTTTTAAATTATATGTTTTATTTCAGACAAATCTATAGTGAGCTTTGATCTTTTTCAGTGGAGCAGGTCGTGAGTAGTCGTCAAGCGCTGGACAGTAAAGCTTCAGGGATTATGTTTGGGCTGTGTATTTTGTGGGGATTACAACAAGTGGTGTTAAAGCTTGCTGCCCCCGATATTTCTGCAGTGATGCAAATTGCACTTCGCTCAGGCCTCTCTGCGTTGATGGTTTACCCCATGATCAAGTTGGCAAAGGGTACATCTTTATGGGGGCGAGACTATTTACTTGCAGGAATTTTAGTCGGGCTTTTGTTTGCAGCTGAATTTTTTCTGGTCGCGCAAGCTTTACGCTTTACCTCAGCGGCGCATACTGTAGTTTTGCTTTATACCGCGCCTATTTTTGTAGCATTGGGTTTGCATTGGAAATTACCCTCTGAACGCTTATCACTCATCCAGTGGTTGGGCATTGCATGTGCATTTTTCGGGATCGTGATTGCATTTTTATTTCGCCCTACAGCTTCACAAGCGGCTGCGAGTTCGGCACTTTGGGGTGATGCTTTAGCACTTTTGGCAGGGGTATTGTGGGCAGCCACAACTATTGCAGTTCGGTTGACTAAACTAGCAGAAGCACCTGCCACCCAAACTTTGTTTTATCAGCTCTTTATCGCATTTTTAGTGTTATTGCCTGTGGCTTTCTTCATGGGACAAGCGACGATTCACTGGTCTGTATTATCTCTTACAAGTTTGCTTTTCCATACCGTTGTCGTGTCATTTGCCAGTTATTTGATTTGGTTTTGGCTGTTGAAAAAATACTTGGCATCCCAGTTGGGGGTCTTTTCTTTTTTGACCCCAATCTTTGGGATGTGTTTTGGTGTGATATTACTCAATGAGCAGCTGGAACTCAACTTTTTGGTGGGAACATGTTTTGTGTTGATGGGGGTGATGGTGGTGAGTTTGCATCACAAAATTAAGCAGTATGTACAGGCCTTTAAAATGGCTTTGCAGTAAATACTGGGTAGGCTCGAATCTATCTCAATTCAGGGTGAAGGTTGAACTTAAATTGATTTGAGTTAGCGGATAAAAAAACGTGTCATAGACACGTTTTTTTTTATAGAAGGCTTAAGATTTATCATCAAAAATTGTAGACAGCGGAATGGCGAGTTTAGCCGCCAAGTAATCATCCGATTCTACTAACGCTGGGCCAATTTTCTGCATCCAGACATCATCAGGATGGACATTACCCAAATCTTTACGCTTTGGTAAAGGGTAAGGAAGTTTGCTGTAAAAACTCCAAAAATCGACTTGAGATAAATTACGTACCAGCACATATTGGTTGTCATCGGTACGTTTGACTAAGTTTTGCTGTTCAAGCATAAACACGTAACTCGGCCAACGCCCCAATTCATCTCGCCCTAATACATCTAAAGCTTCATCATCAGAGACACTGAGTCCTTGCTGTTGCTTTTTATAAAACAGCTCCAGCAAATCTAGTAGCATAATGACAGGGTGTCGTTTTTGCTCTTTATGGGAGGTAAATGCGGTCAGTGCATAACTAATTTCGACCCCAATCAGGACAATATTCCAAGACAGAAAAATCCATAACAGGAAAATTGGAATCGCGGCAAATGCACCATAGATAATTTCATAACTGGTAAAGTTCGACATAACGAAGCCGAATAAGTTTTTTAGGAGTTCAAACACGACGGCACTAAATAAACCTGCAATCAAAGCGGATTTCATTGGGACACTGCGGTTTGGAATGGTCCAATTCAGAATAAAAAAGCCGACGACAGTTAAGCAGAATGAAATTAGCCACAGGACAAATGCGCCATTAAGCTCATAGCCTGCAAAATTATTACTCAGAACGTTGAGGGAAGCCATTGTCGACGAAATAACAAAGGCACTACCAAGTAGAATGGGGCCTAAAGAAATAATGGTCCAATAGCGCATAAAGCCAATAATGCCGCCGCGGGTTTCACGAACGCGCCAAATTCGGTTAAAGACTGTTTCAATACTGGTTAGCATCATGACGGTGGTGACGAATAAAAATAAGATCCCAATAATGGTTAAATTACTGGATTTATCGGTAAACGCATTTAAGGCCTTATCAAAAGCAATCGTGGTTTTCGGTAAAAAATTACTATAGATCAGTTGTTGTAATTGCTGCCGTGCAGGTTCAAGTGCTTTGATTGAGGAAATGATCACCAAAAAAACGGTTAGCATCGGAACGACGGCAAATAAGGTGGTATAGGTCAGTGAACCTGCTTGTTCACGACATCGATCGGCCTCAAAGCGTCGCAGTACAAATAAAACGAACTGAAACCAAGTTTTCTCATAGAAAGGAAGTTTTCTTAAGTACTGTTCTAACATAGGCAAAGTATCTCTTTTGTTTTCTTCATCTTTTCTACATTTTTCACCCTAAGCTTAACCAAAAAATAGGAAAAATACCGTATAGTTTTATTTTTTCTGTTACCGAACTCTATTCATGCAAACCTATGTTTTAGTTTTATATTACAGCAAATACGGCAGTACCCGTGAAATGGCGCATCTGATTGCAAATGGAATTGAAGCCAGTGGTGTTGCAGTTAAAATTCGAACGGTGCCAAATATTGCGGCTGTGGTGAAGGAAGCAGAGCCGAGTATTCCTGCAGAAGGCGATATTTATTGTAGTTTAGCGGACTTGGAAAACTGTGCGGGTTTGGCGCTAGGCTCACCCACTCGCTTTGGTAACATGGCTTCTGAAATGAAATATTTCCTCGATCAAACCACCAGTCTTTGGCTCAATGGAGCTTTGCATGGCAAGCCGGCTTGTGTGTTTACCTCATCAGGTTCGATGCATGGTGGCCAAGAAAGTACTTTATTGACCATGCTGCCACCATTGTTTCATCATGGCATGATGATTTTAGGATTGAACAATGCCATTCCCGCATTGTCACATACTAAAACAGGTGGAACACCTTATGGCGCTAGCCATGTCAGCGGGCCTCGACATGATCAGCGCTTAAGCCAAGATGAAAAAGTGCTGTGCGAAGCTCAAGGTAAGCGTCTTGGGGAAGTTGTGAAGAAACTACAAGCCTAGAATATTTAGACATGAAAAAAGCCCATCAATGATGGGCTTCTTATTATTGGGCTGGCTTCAGATGCTGTTCTTTGAACTTTGTACCGCACTTGAGACATTTATAGTCAAGAAATACATTTTTATCGACAATCACACCCGCTTTTTTACCAAAACGATGTCCTAAAAAACCACCTGTCACACCAATACTGACTGCACCGACAAAAGTGCCAATGGTACCACCCATAATCACCCCAAGAGGTCCAGCCGCTGCACCGATCGCCGCACCAATAGAGGCTCCAGATGCTGCACCACCGACGGTACCAGCAGTTGCACCTGCCGAACTGAGCAATACGCCCCCAATTTTAGTCAGTTGTTGCTCGTGATTGCGTTTTTCAACATCACTAGAGCCACATTTTGGGCAGAGAATTGTATTTTCCATAGTCTATTGGCCTATTGGGATACCAGTGATTGAAGCTGGCAGCCGTTTTACGGTGTGGATGACACGTTGCGCAAAACAACCGTGTTTTGCGCTTGAATTTGAAAGATCTAAACAACTGAATCTAGAGTAAATCTTAGTTGAACTTGCAGCAATAATATTTATTAAACTTGTAATTTTCTTGAGTAGTTTATGCTGTGTTTTTAAATATGGTTTAGTTGGCAAAGTGAATTCGGTTTCTTCCTGCTTGCTTGGCACAGTACAAGGCTTTATCTGCACGTTTAAAGACATCCTCTGCATCTGCGTCATGTTTGCCGACTTCAGCAACCCCTATACTGACTGTGAAACACAGCACTTCTTGCTCATAATGCACTTCCATGGCTTCAATCGTTGAACAAATGCGTTTAAAGACCCGCATGGCTTCATCACCCAAGCAGGCGGGTAAAATAATCGCAAACTCCTCACCACCGATACGGGCTAAAAAGTCTTCGTCACGCAGTACGCTGCGGATTTTTTTGGTCATCTTTTTCAGCACATGGTCACCTGCGGTATGCCCATAACAGTCATTCAGCTGTTTAAAGTGATCAATATCTAAGATACCTATCGTAAATGGCACGCGAGTATGGCTGAAGTGCTACATGGTTTGATTACTTTCTTGCAGAAATACTCGACGATTAAAGGTTGCTGTGAGTTCATCTGTAGATGTTAAGACCGCCATTTCTTGCACTTGTAAATGCAGTTTAATATTTAAAGCTAACCATGTGGCGAGGCTCTATAAAAGAATCGCTTGTTGTAGGGTGTAGTGATATTTACGTTGATCTGCCACATTTAAGGTGCCAATACACACGCCATTGTGAATCATAGGCGCATCCATACAGGTGCCCATGCCATGCTCGGAAAGCATTTTACAATCCAGCTCATCCGACTGAGCGAGGTCATCGCAAATGATCAGTTGAGACTGAGCAAAGACTCGTCCGACAAAAGTCTGCTCAATCGGAATTTTAAAATCCATCAGAATCGCATGATTGCCTGAGATCGAATACAGCTTGAGATATTCTTCAGTATCTTGCAGGGTAATACTGGCCCGATCCGCATCAAACACGTGAGAAATCCAGTAAGCAATGGTATCTAAAACAGCTTGTAAGGAGTCTGCTTTACTCAAGTCGTGAATGAAGTCTACAGGGAGTTGAATGGAGTGTACGCCATCAAATCCAGATAATTGGCTTGGGGTAAATGATCGTTCAGTTAATTGTTTCTTATTTATCATTCAATACGGTATCTCTATAAAATAGTATCCAGTTTAGTCTTTATTGGTTTTGCTCTTAGAAAGTGGACATTACCTTTTAGATTTGATCATGCTATATAAATCGCGTTTCTCCAACTTCAGTGTGTAATTAAATTGAAAAAAAACGATATATTTTTACTTTAAATTAAAAATAACCTACAGCGCAAATGTGGCATTTACATGTGGATGACCCGCGGGTCATCTGAGTGACAAAAAAAGAGCACCTGAAGTGCTCTTTTTTGAAGTTAAACGCCGTGATTAGTCACGAACAAATTCAACAGTACCATTTGCCAAAGACTTTACGCGTGCCAAAGATTCAACGCGGTAGCCTTTTTCAAGCAAAATGTCACGACCAGGTTGGAATGATTTTTCAATCACAATACCGACACCGACAACTTCTGCTTTCGCTTGGTGAATTAGGTCAATCAGCCCCAATGCTGCTTGACCGTTAGCCAAGAAGTCATCAATCACGAGGGCTTTATCTGCTGAGCTGATGTGCTTATTTGAAATTGCAATCGTGCTTTCCGTTTGTTTGGTAAACGAAAAGACTTTTGAGCGGTAAAGGTCATCTTTTAAGGTTAAAGATTGGTATTTACGCGCAAAAATAACGGGCACGCCCAGTTCTAAACCTGCCATGATTGCAGGTGCGATACCTGATGCTTCAATCGTGATGATTTTAGTGATGCCTGCATCTTTAAAACGAGCAGCAAATTCTTTACCGATTAATTGCATCATAACCGGATCGATTTGGTGGTTTAAGAAAGCATCAACTTTCAGAACTTCATCAGATAGAACGATACCTTCGCTTAAGATTTTCTGTTCTAGTGCGTACACGGGAGAATCCTCTAGGGGCAGGTGCTTTTTCAAGCAAAAGCGTATTTTAGGAAGCACCTGAAAAAATGCAAGTAAAATTCGTCAAAATGACTAATTGCTTGCACCTTTATAACCCGTTAATAGCAATCCATAGGATGTTTTCTTATCAACATGGCTGACTTTGACTGGAAGGTAGTCCAATTTAGGTGCTAACCAGAAAATGGTTTCGCGGCCAGGTTTGTCATGTTTCATGACTACTTTAATCGTGTCAAAGGTGCCATAATCGGTTTTGATTGACTCAGAGCCTTGCTTCACAAATTTACGTGCTTCGACTTCTTTGGCATCGGCCAAATAATAAGTCGATTTTAAACCGCCATTTTTGATGTCTTCCCGAAGTTGTAATTCAGCATTCAGTTCATCCAGTACGCCAGCTTTCCAAGCGAAAGAACGCGCTTCTTTGTCTTTCTTGGTGTTGATGGTTTTTGCCGCTGGATTGAAGTTAATACTCATGGTGTTGTTATGCACCAAAATTTTACTGCTACGACTAAAACTGCTGGACTGAATTTGCTTACCGTTGAAACTAAAGCGACTGCTTTCGGTTGCAGAGGCGATACCACCAGCTTTGGCTGCAAAGACATAGTTCCAGTTGTTGCCCGATTTCGATAACGTACGTGACGCTGAGCCCATGTTTTTGCCATTATAGTTAAATTGATAACTGGCTTGGAATGGACTCATGGCAAAGGTTTGACTTGAGAAACCGACAAATAGCAAGGTGCTGACACCTGTTGCCATTGCGACTGTTTTCAACATTGATTTAGCCATAAGAAAAAGTTTCCTATTCAGTTGTAGGCACAAATTTTTTGCATAGAAATATTATGCACGTTGATTATGAAGAAAAAATTCGAAACATAGGGCAAACTGTAGTTTTATGTTTCTTTTACCCACCTTAAGTCACATTTTAGTCGCAGCATCCCGAGTTATTTTTGTCGAATTGGCGAGACCGTGCTTTCGTCTAGATTGGGTTCAATCAAGTCATGGATAGAGGTTTGCGAAAACTTATTAAATAACGCTGTTAAGTTGACATTACCGATCACCACCAATTCTGCTTCACGCAATACGGCATGATTGACATGGACTTTACCTAAAGTATCGATAATGGAACGGTTTTTCCCTAACCAGCGATTCAGATCCAAATGCAGCAGATCATCTTTGACTTTAATCACATTCAGTTTTTCTAAAATCATGCCTAAGGGGTCTTGATTCAGGACTTTTTGATAAAAGAATAGGGCACAGCGCACGCCAATTTTATGAAATACCGTTGGGTATTCAGCATCCAGAACACTGGTGTCACTGATTTGCTCAAATACAATCAACTGCGTTTTTTTATTTAACTCCATTTGTGCCAGTTTCAAATCTACCGAAAGCGTGAGTTTGAGCCCGTTATAGTCGAGTGTGGCATATAAGCGTAACCAATCATCATGTAAGTCGGCATGCAGGTCTTTCAACATTCTCACGTTATCGGTCACAAAACGTTGAAAAGTGGCATTTAAAAAGACTTGAGACATTGGAAACTCGCGCTCATCCTCAATAAATCCTTCCGCCTTTTGATAAACTTGGCGTAAACGATTTGAAATGTTGGAAATAAGCGTTTGCATAAGAGGCGTCCTAGCTAATCAACGTGTTTGAGCGATCAGATCTCTGGTCGAAATGTTTAAAAAATACTGTTCATGAACCTTGCAGTTTAGCAAAATTAATTGCACCATTTTCATGATTTTACGAAACAGTGAATCTAAAGGGCACAAGGTCTCATTCTACGCAATAAAATGAAGACTGTGTCTATTTTATACTGCGCGCATGCGCTTTGGGGAACAAGACAAATTGTCGGTTTGGTGTGATGCTTAGAAAAATAAATGTAATGCCTTTGGCTCATGATTGGTGGAAAGACCCAATTTTTACAGCGACCGTCGTACTGGCGGTATTTTTGCATCTCGTGATTTTGACTTTGCAATTTGCGATGCCTCAAGAAAATGATGCGGCAGTGAAAGAAATTGCCGTTACCTTGCGTCCTTCTGATCAAAAAATTGAAAATGCAGATTTTTTAGCGCAAGCCGATCAACAAGGTTCAGGGACCTTTCGTGAATCACATCGCATGTCGAGTGACATGCCTGCACCGATGCTTGAGCAAAGTACAGGTGAGCAGCAGCGCGAGACTTTAGAGCAGATTCAACAAAAACGTGAGCTGAATTTTGAAGAAAAACTGTTGATGACGACTTTAAGCTGGCAAAAACAAGCTGAGGATAATCAGCGCAAAAAAGCCATGGAAGAAATGAACAGTCAGTTTCAAGCCAAAGCAGCAATGGTGGCCAGCCTTGAAGCGCAATATTTACAACGCCAACAAAACTTTAGCCGTCAGCAAAAAATTAAAACAGTCGATGGTATTCAAGCCAAGCAAGATATTTCGGCCGCCTATCTTGAAAAGTTCCGTCAGAAAGTTGAATTTTATGGCAACCGTTACTATCCAGAAGCAGCTAAACAGCAGCGGCTGGCGGGTGAAGTGCGTTTAATGGTGATTCTAAATGCATCAGGAGGCATCCGCGCTATTCGCCTGATTGATAGTTCAGGCCATGAGATGCTTGATGAGGCTGCAAAAGCGTCGGTGCGTAAGGCCGCACCATTCGGTGGATTTGATGCCAAAATGAAGGATATTTCTGAGTTACGCATTGTGCGTACATGGCGTTTTGACCC
This sequence comes from Acinetobacter sp. PC34, assembly GCF_051789135.1. Lineage (NCBI taxonomy): Bacteria > Pseudomonadati > Pseudomonadota > Gammaproteobacteria > Moraxellales > Moraxellaceae > Acinetobacter > Acinetobacter sp. PC34. The sequence continues at coordinate 477,541 of NZ_CP196664.1, forward strand.
AGCAGAGGCGGAGTTTGAAGTGCACTGAGCTGTGCACTTTTAAGTATACTCTGATGATTTTGCTTACTTCGATTTATTGGGTTGCGCGGACATAGGCCCCGTCTTGACGTCCACCGATCCAAGTCACAGTTAAATGAGACTCTTCCACATCTAGGCGGCTAGGAAAGATTTCTAAATGCTTGCTATATTTCGGCAATGCCTTTAAACCAATGCAGTTGCCATTTTTCCACCATGTCCCCTCAGCATATTGATCTAAAGAGCCGACAGCTAAGTACCATTTAAATTTACCGTTGGTCTCTAGTAAAAGCTCGGAACCGACCTCCATAACACCCTGCAAATAATAATGTCCAGCCCACGCCTGAGCTGTGTCTTGAAACTTTACTTTCTGACAGGATGTTTGATTTTCATCATTGCTCTTGGCATAAAGTGGCGTGGTGCAGAATAGGGTAATAACGCAGAGTAGTTTTGAAATCGATGTATGCATTTTTATAATCTCTTCATTTATTTTTTCATCTTGCATTATTTTTAACATAAATAAACCCGACACATCGAGATGAATCAGGTGAGTTGTTTCAGATCTAATAGCTATTGTTCTAAATAAGGGTTTTCAAAACCGAGTTTAGCCAAAATTTCAATTTCGATACCTTCCATTTCTTCAGCATCTGCTTCTGACGTTTCATGGTCATAGCCCATGAGGTGCAAAGTGCCATGTACCAACATATGAGTGAAATGCGTCAGTGGCGCTTTGTTTTGTTCTTTCGCTTCCAACAGCACCACAGGAATGCAAATGACTAAATCGCCAATAGGAAATGAGTCAAGAATTTGCGCCATTTCATCGGGCAAGTCACTCGGGAAAGATAACACATTGGTTGATTTATCTTTGCCGCGATATTCCAAATTCAATTTATGACTTTCATCATGGTCGACACAAGCAATGCCAATTTCACAGTTACTCTGTGTGTCAATATGGCGTAAAACAGTTTCTACAACTTTTTTGATATAACCACGTTTCAAGACCAATTCAGGTGCTTGAAAGTCCTGTTGTAGAGAAAGACTCAGTTTCAAAATAGATCCTTAAATAATGACATCTGCGGGCATTTTAAAATGCCCGCAGGCTTTAACTTAATGCTGAGCATCGGCAGCGGCATCATTTTCAGCCACTAAGGCCTCTTGACGCGCTTTGCGTTCAGCACGCGCTTCAGCCGTTAAGCGATGTTGTTCTGCATCCCATCCCTCATAAGCTTCAACAATTTTTTGCACTAATTGGTGGCGTACCACATCACGAGAGTGGAAGCGGGTAATGTGAATTTCTTTGATTTTGTCGATGATGCGTAAAGCATGCGCCAGACCAGATTGCTGACCACGCGGTAAGTCGACCTGTGTGATATCGCCTGTAATCACTGCGCGCGAACCAAAGCCTAAGCGTGTGAGGAACATTTTCATTTGTTCAGGCGTTGTGTTTTGTGCTTCGTCTAAAATCACGAAAGAGTGGTTTAAAGTTCGACCACGCATATAAGCCAGTGGTGCGACTTCAATCACTTGACGTTCAATCAGTTTGGCTACTTTTTCAAAACCAAGCATTTCATACAAGGCATCGTAGAGTGGGCGCAAATAGGGGTCGATTTTTTGGCTTAAATCACCCGGCAGAAAACCAAGTTTTTCACCTGCTTCAACGGCAGGGCGAACCAATAAAATTCGTTGAATTTCATTACGTTCTAGCATGTCAACTGCGGCTGCAACTGCGAGATAGGTTTTACCTGTACCCGCAGGTCCAATACCAAAAGAAATATCGCTTTGTAGAATACGCTGCACATAACGCTTTTGGTTGGCACCGCGTGGATTGATACGACCTTTACGGGTTTGGAGCCACACTTCATCTAAACCAGTGTGCTCTTGTCCGTCGAGGTCTTCTTGCAATTCACGGTCAGTCTGACTGCCTTGAATCATGAGGTGTAAGGTATCGGCACTGATTTGTGCTGTATTTTCTGCTTCTTCATGCAGGCGATGGAGCAGACCTTCTGCTCTCTCAACTGCATCCATTTCACCATCGACATAAAATGCATCACCTCGATGGGAAATAGTGACATCTAAACGCTGTTCGATTTGTTTCAAATGACCGTTATAAGCACCGAGCATGCTCTTTAAACGTTCTATTGAAACCCCAGGAAAAGTTACTGTACGTCGAATCGCTGCAGTCAAGAGAATTCCTTTAAGTAGTCAGAATCTATTCCCTTACATTACGCCACGTCAGGCTCAAGATTCAAGAGTTCACCATAAACAAAATTCAAAGTTTTAATCTCGGTCACTTCGATTTCGGCGAAACGTCCGATCCATGCTGCATCACCAATAAAACTCACATAACGAGTGTTATCCGCCGTACCAATCAGTAAGTTTGAATCTTTGTCTGAAACTTTCTCGACCAAAACACGTTGAATGGTGCCGAGCATGGCATCGGTCTTGTCAATACTCGAGCGTTTGATCCATTTTTGAACTTTACTGAGACGCTCTTTTTTTACCTCTTCAGAGGTAGTGTCTTCAAGATCAGATGCAGGTGTACCTGGACGTTTTGAATAGACAAAACTGTAGGAATGGTCGAAGTCCATATCTTTGATGAATTGATAGGTTTCTTCAAAGTGAGCATCGGTTTCACCCGGGAAGCCAATGATGAAGTCACTGGATAAATGCATATCAGGACGGACTTTACGTAATTTGGCAATTTTGTCGATATACACATCAATGGTGTGGTTACGCTTCATGGCTTGCAATACATCGTTTGAGCCACTTTGTACAGGCAAATGCAGATGCGACACCATTTGCGGTAGGTCACGGTAACATTCAATCAAGTCATCATTAAATTCAAGCGGATGTGAAGTGGTGTAGCGTAAACGCCCAATCCCCGGGATTTCTGCAACAAGACGTAACAAGTCTGCAAAAGTACAGATATTGCCTTCGAACGTTTCACCGCGGTAACCATTCACGTTTTGACCCAATAAAGAAATCTCACGTACGCCTTTTTCGGCTAATGTCGCAATTTCTGCTAAAACATCATCCAATGGGCGAGAAACTTCTTCACCACGGGTGTAGGGCACTACACAGAATGAACAATATTTTGAACAACCTTCCATAATTGAAACAAAAGCCTTGTAACCTTCCACACGCGGTTCAGGTAAAAAGTCGAATTTTTCAATGTCAGGGAAAGAAATATCGACCAATTTGATTTTTTCTTTCTTGGGTTTTTCGATTTGATCAAAGTGCTGATCCAGCATTTGTGGCAAACGGTGCAAGGTTTGCGGGCCAAAAATCATGTCGACATAATTGGCACGTTTTTGAATGTTGTCGCCTTCTTGCGAGGCCACACAACCACCGACACCAATGATGAGATCCGGATTTTTGTCTTTCAGCTTGCGCCAGCGACCCAATTCAGAGAACACTTTTTCTTGGGCTTTTTCACGAATCGAGCAGGTATTCATGAGTAGAATATCGGCTTCTTTCGGGTCTTGGGTCAGCACATAACCGTGCGAGTCGCCAAGTAAGTCTGCCATACGGTGACTGTCATACTCATTCATCTGACACCCTTGCGTTTCGATATACAGTTTTTTAACTGATCCATCGATGGCTGGGGTGTGCTGTGGCTGGGTAACAGTGTTTTCTGAGGCAGCTTGGGCACCATTTGGAATGAAGGTTTGAACCGTCATGTAGGCTCCTAAGGGGGGATAAATCTAGGTTTTTGTGTCTGATCGGTATCTGTGGCGGCGAAAGCAGAGCTTGGCTGGCGACAAAAAAGGGCGATCAAACACCATGTGAAATCTACGAAAGGCGCATATTTTAGCAGGAAATCTGAATAAACTTATAGCTTTAAATCTGAAGCTAAAAAGATTGATTTGTGAAGTGAAAATGCAGGAAAATTAATATTGTCTAATCATAAGGTTACATAAGAGAACAATAGAGTCTGTTATGAGTTATTAAACTAATGAAAATGATGAGACGAGACTAGGCAATCCAAAGATGACTGAAGGCAAACCCATGTTAAAACGATTACAGAATAAATATTATCAAGTGTTTGCGTTGGGTGTGGCTGCCTTGGGTCTATCTGCAGCGACACATGCCGCAGATGAACAATTTAATGATGCCTTGCGTGCAACAAATACAGGTAATGTTGGTTTATTACAGCAATATCAAAGCAGTATGCAGGGTGATGTGCTGGGCTATTATCCTGAATACTGGGTGCTTAACAGTAATTTGGCGTTGCAACCTGCGGCGAATATTGTTGGATTTGCACAGCGCTATCCGCAATCTGCCATGGCTGAGAAGTTAGCAGCAGATTACATCGAAGAAAAAGTCAAAATGGCCGATTTTGCTTCCGCGCAGCCGGTATTGGCCTATGTGTCCAATGCAGATCGCGCAGAAAGCTGCGCCATGGCGCAAGTCCGTGCCAAGTCAGGCGATCCTTTGGTTTTTGCCGAATATAAAGATGTTTGGCTCACCACCAACTCACAACCTGAGTCTTGTACAGGGCTGGGGCGCATGATGTTGTCTAGTCCACTGATGACGGAACAAGACAAACAACAACGTTTATGGGCGCAGCTGCGTGCAGGGCAGTCAGGTCAAGCGGTTGCAACCGCACAAACCATTGGCATGAATCTGTCTTTGGCGCAGCTGAATAGTATTCAAGCCGATCCACTGAACTATCTCTGGTCCGCACCGAAAGCGTCGGCGGCAGATCAAGCATATTTAATTTATGCCATTGGCCGTTTAGCCGACAGTGATCTAAATACTGCACTGGCGTCGGTCAAGCGTGCTGCAGAGGGAACACCAGAGTCGGTGCAAAAAGCGTTGTACCGTGCTGTGGGGTATATCGGTGGCACAACCGTCATGAAAAATAATTTTAATGTCGAAGTGTTGCAAGCTTTCGATCGGAGCTATGGTTTAGCACTGAGTGAAGAAGAAGCTGAAATTTATGCACGCCAAGCCATTCGTTTCGGCGCATGGGAGAGTGTCATTCGTGCCATTGATGGCATGAGTGTGACGCAGAAACAAGAAGATCGCTGGCAGTATTGGTTAGCCCGTGCTTCAGAACAACGTGGTGATGCAAAATCAAAAGCACTGGCGCGCGAGATCTTCAAAAAATTGTCAGTAGGTGACGATTATCATAACTTATTGGCAAAAGATCGTATTGGTCAGCGTTATCAAACGATTCCAGCAAATACCCAACCGAGCAATGCGGATGCGCAGCGTTTGAGTCAAGATATTCACTTTAGCCGCGCTTTTGCACTGCGCAACGTCAATGCGCCAGACAATTATGTCAACCGTGAATGGAATTGGGCAGTTCGACAAGCGTATTTAAAACAAGATGATGGCTTAATTTTGGCTGCTGCCAAACGTGCAACCGAAATGGGATGGTATGACCGCGCGATCTATGCAGCCGATCGAACCGTCAAGCAACATAACTACAGTTATCGTTATGCCATGCCGCATCAAAGCTATGTGGTCAGCCATAGTCGCAATGCAGGCATAGATCCTGCATGGGCGTATGGATTAATGCGCCAAGAAAGCCGATTTGTTACCCATGCTCGCTCGCATGTGGGGGCAGGTGGTTTGATGCAAATCATGCCAGATACGGCAAAACTAGTCGCTAGACAAATGGGTGAAACCTATAATCCTGCTGCACTGAGTGATATGAATACCAATGTTCGTTATGGCACATTCTACTTGTCCATGATTCAAAGCCAATTAAGCAACAGTCCTGTACTTGCCACAGCAGGTTATAACGCAGGGCCAAATCGTGCGCGCCGTTGGCAGCCTGATAATCAGCCGATTGCGGCGGATCAATACACAGAAAGTATTCCTCTGACTGAAACTCGCGATTACGTTAAGCATGTCATGAGTAATGCGACACATTATGGTGTTCTGCTTGGACAGGGCCCACAGTCAATCACCCAGCGCATGCAAAATATTCCATTTAGAAGTCAATAATAAAGGCCTAGGCATTTTATGGTTTTGATGTCATCCCAATCAGTCTTAACGCAAAAGCTTCTGCTGTTGATCAGCAGCGGCATTGCTATGGGGTTTTTTGCGACATCAGCCCATGCAACACCGACCGTGTTTGGCTATGTGATGGAAGTTCAAATGACACCCGCCGTGTGTTTGTTCGATAACCAAGGCTCAAAGAAACGGAAATGTTTGGAAGGCTATTCACTCAATATTACAGGCTTGTACCCTGAAACCACGACACGAGAGTGTCAGACCAAGTCTTCAGCTGTATTGTCTCCGCTTCAAACTAAAGTGGTGGCTAGGGTCATGCCCGATGAGCATGCACGTCGTCAGTTGTGGGCAGAGATTGGGGGGTGTGTGCCGATGAGTGCCAGTCAATATTTCCGTAACGTGATTAATTATGCAGAACGTTTAAAAATCCCCGCAGATTTGACTTCATCTGAAAATAAAACCGCGCAACTGCATAGCTTACGTGGACAGTTCCAACGTTTGAATCCTGGACTGCCTGCAAGCGGGTTACGTTTTAGCTGCCGTACTCACCGTCAAACCAATATTTTGACCGAAGTCAAAGTTTGTTATAAACCCAATGGTCAGTACAAAGGTTGTGCAGAGAATATACAAGAAAACTGCCCAAATTCTTTTGCGATCAAGGGTTCTTACTAATCTCTTTCCCTAAATTAATTTATATTTCCTATCATACTTTTGTTGGAATTCATTCTCTTTTACATGCATCTGCCAAAGTATTGGAGTACAATCTTTGCCGTTTATGATTATTAAGATTAGATAGAACAGCTATTTAATCATATAACGTTCCTCAAATGGAGATAAGTACATGAAGCAACCTGTTCGCGTTGCCGTTACTGGCGCTGCTGGTCAAATCGGTTATAGCCTATTATTCCGTATCGCTAGTGGCGAAATGTTAGGTAAAGACCAACCAGTTATTCTGCAATTGTTAGAAGTTCCTTTTGAGAAAGCTCAAGCTGCGCTTAAAGGCGTAATGATGGAATTAGACGACTGTGCTTTCCCATTATTGGCTGGCATGATCGGTACTGATGATCCAAAAGTTGCATTTAAAGATGCTGACTACGCGTTATTGGTTGGTTCACGTCCACGTGGTCCTGGTATGGAACGTGCTGACTTATTGAAAGTGAACGGTGAAATCTTCATCGGTCAAGGTCAAGCACTAAACGAAGTTGCTAGCCGTGACGTTAAAGTACTTGTTGTAGGTAACCCTGCAAATACAAATGCTTACATCGCAATGAAATCTGCTCCAGATCTTCCAGCGAAAAACTTTACAGCAATGTTACGTCTTGACCACAACCGTGCGTTGACTCAAATTGCTCAAAAAGCGGGTGTTGCTGTAGCAGACATCAAAAACATGACTGTTTGGGGTAACCACTCTCCAACAATGTATGCTGACTACCGTTTTGCAACTGTAAACGGCGAAAGCTTAAAAGACAAAATCAACGATGCTGACTGGAACGCGAATGTATTCCTTCCAACTGTTGGTAAACGTGGTGCTGCGATTATCGAAGCGCGTGGTTTGTCTTCAGCAGCTTCAGCTGCGAACGCTGCGATCGACCATATGCGCGATTGGGCTCTTGGCACAAATGGCGAATGGGTAACGATGGGTATTCCTTCTGACGGTTCTTATGGTATTCCTGAAGGCGTAATGTACGGCGTTCCTGTAACTTGCGAAAATGGCGAATACACACGTGTTGAAGGCTTAGAAATCGATGCGTTCAGCCGTGAGCGTATGGACAAAACTCTTCAAGAACTTGAAGAAGAGCGCGCAGCAATTGCTGACATGCTTAAATAATTAAAAACCGATCGGTTCAAGATCTGTTTTGAAAAAGCACTCCATTTGGGGTGCTTTTTTTATATGGGGCCCGTATTGAACAAAAAATAACATGCTGTGATGTAGATACAACTGAGCATAGATGGGCAAAGGTTTATTCTAAAAGGGCATGATCAGGGCTTGAGGAGAACAATGATGTTTGACCAACAACCGACTTTAGAACTTTTATTTGAACAATTGGGGCTTGATGCGAGTGCAGAAGCAATCGATCAGTTTATTGAAACACACCAACTTACTTCAGACGTTCCATTGCATAAAGCACCCTTTTGGTCAAAAGCACAGCATGACTTCATTATCAGTAATTGGAAAAAAGATGATGAATGGGCAATGGTGGTCGACCTGTTAAATGAACAATTGCATACAGAACATACGCTTTCAGGATCGTGTCATTTATAATCACAAATTGAAACAACAAACCTAGTTTTATGACTAGGTTTTTTTAGAAAATACATATAAGTTAATTTAATAATAATTGACAGTAGTATTGATAAGGAGGCCGAGATGCTCAGTCAACATAAACCATCCTTAGAGCTTTTATTTTCGCAACTGGGACTCGCCAATAGTGCGGCTGCCATCGAATTATATATTCGTACGCATCAACTTCCTGCTCATCAGTCTTTACACGATGCACCGTTTTGGAATTCCGCTCAACGTGCGCTATTAATCAGTCATTTGGTTCAAGATGATGATTGGGCGATTATGGTTGATGAACTTAATCAACAGCTACATCTCGATGCTTATAAACTTCAAACTGCCTAAATTGATTTTATGCCGTTGTCATTTGAATAGTAGAATTGACCCATAAGAAAACGCCTGATTTCAGGCGTTTTTTTATTTGTACATTTTAGTGCAATTTACTTTGCATCAGCTTGATAAACCAATCTTCTTGATGAAGGTCAACAAAAGCGGCATGTTCACGTAGTAAAACGAAATCAAACTCGTTACTTTTCGTATATTTGCCAAGCCAGTGTCGTGCCAATGCCAACTCTTTTCGACTGACCGAGGCATAGGCCAAAAACAGGTAAATATCGCCCTGACCATAGCTGGTCAATGGTTTTAAAATTTGCTGTGTAATCAAAGCAAAGCGATCTTCTTTGGTGATTTCAAAGTACAGCATATAAGCCTTGGCAAGGTGCAAAGACAAATTGAGGTACAAAGACAGAGGCATTTCCTCAAACTCAATTCGACCTTGCTCAAGTAATACCACCGCTTCTTGTAAAAAGTGGACTTGCTCTTGGCGCAGCTGGCTTAGTGTGACTAACTGTAAGCGCAAATCAGCACGCTCAAGGGCTAATTCAGGGCTATTGCCTTGTAGGTAGAGTTGATCTGTTTCACCAATACGCTGAATAATTTGTTGACTGCTGGCACGCATCGGTTACATCCTCATCAATTGATGTTCAGTATATGAGGATACTTCTTACAATTTAAAGTCTTTTTGCTTGAATCACAGGATTGTACTGTCACTCCGTAACCATCCAGTAATCGATAAACGCTGATGTTTAGCTTCTAAGACCTCATGCAGTAAGTCACTTTGAAACAGCGCAATACGATTCGGTTTAGGCTGTAGTACATGCCAAATGTCATTTTTATCTTGCAGATGAAGTTCACCGCCCCAATCGTCTTGCCAATCTTCGTGTAAATAATAGACCGTAGAAATCATGCGGCCATTTTTGCCTTGAGGATTATCACGGTGTAGGGCATAAAACTCGCCAGCGTTATAGCAAGCAAAATGCGCTTCGACGTCTCGAATACCGAGATAAAAGGCACGATTTAGTTCCTGACCCAAACTATAAAGGGCTTGAACATGTTGATTGGAAATAACGAGCTCGGGATTGAGCCATAAAATGTGATCACTACGGATCTTGCTGATGACACCGTTTTGAATAGCGGCTTCACGAAAGCGGTTTAAGTTCGAAGTACATTCTTCAATGAGTTGATGTACATAGTCATTAGAATAGGCGTCATCAATGATGGCAAAACCATGTTGATCTAAATCATCTAGGATTTGATCAACATTCCAAGACTTTGGGAGAAGAACTGCTTCCATTACATTAACCTAAAAAAGACAAAGAAAAGCCACGGTTATTCTAGTGTATGAAAGCAATCTGAACGAAACTATTTTTCATGCTAAAATACTCATTGATTTTAGGAATGATAGAAACATGAATTACCGTCACCACTTCCATGCAGGTAACTTTGCAGATGTCATGAAGCATGTCCTTTTGCTTCAGATTTTGACTCGCCTCAATCAAAAAGATAAACCGTATCGTTATATTGATACGCATGGCGGTGCTGGTAAATATGATTTATCGACTTCAGAAGCACAAAAGTCGGGTGAGTTCTTAAATGGTATTCACCGTTTAGTAAAACTTGATGACTCGATTAAGCGTAATGCGCCTGAAGGTGTTCAGCAGTATTTAAAAATTGTTGAAAAAATGCGTGAAGGTTCAGGTAAGGGCGCTTATCCAGGTTCGCCGTGGTTTGCATTGGAAGGTATGCGCGAAATCGATAAAGCCACCATTTTTGAAATGCAGCGTGATGTATTCCAACAGTTGTATTACAACGTTCGTGACAAACGCGCGGGCTTACATGAGCGCGATGCGTATGAAGGGCTATTTGGCGTTATTCCACCCAAAGAAAAACGCGGTTTGGTGATGATTGATCCACCTTACGAAGTGGAGCGTAAAGATTTCCCTCAATTGGTTGATCTCATAGCGACTGCATATAAAAAATGGCCAACGGGTGTGTTTGCAATTTGGTATCCAATCAAAGACCGTGCCATGATTGATCGTTTTGAAAAGAAAATGATTAAAACCGGTATTCGCCGTCAGTTGATCTGTGAAGTATGTGTTTGGCCAGATGACACTCCAGTGGGCTTAAACGGTTGTGGTCTATTGGTGATTAACCCACCTTGGAAGTTTTCTGAAGATGCAGATGAAGCGCTACAATGGTTATTCCCACATTTGCGTATGAGTGAAAATGGTGGTCATGCTGCTGTTCGTTGGTTAGTTGGCGAATAAAGATAGACTATAAGAGAAAAGGCTACATTAGGATCGACAGAGAATGACAAATATAAATAAACCTGAAAGCGAATCTTCACCCCGCAGTACGCCTACTTTTGATGGGATTACTTTTGAGGTAGAAGAAGAAGAGCACACACAGGAAGGTCAAAAAGTAAAACGTCGAGGTATTTATTTGTGGCCGAACCTGATTACAACGGCAGCGTTGTTGTCAGGCTTTTATTCCATCATTGCCAGTATGAATGGCAACTTCCAGCAAGCGATTTATGCCATTTTCTTGGCAGCGTTGTTGGATGGCTTAGATGGCCGTGTTGCACGAGCCATTGGTGCGCAGAGTGCTTTTGGTGAACAGTATGATTCTTTATCTGATCTATTGGCGTTCGGTGTTGCACCCGCTATTTTGATGTATAGCTGGAGTTTGGATTCGCTCGGTCGCATAGGTTTGGCGTGTTGTTTTGTCTACACTGCCTGTGCTGCGTTCCGTCTAGCTCGTTTTAATGTGCAAATTGGTGTGGTCGATAAGCGTTACTTTATTGGTGTAGCTAGTCCACTTGCTGCCATTATTATTATTTCATTGGTTTGGGTCGGACTCGATTTCCCCGAAATTTTTGATATTCGTGAGCGGGGTATTCAAGCCATCAGTGCAGCAGTGATTGTGTCTGTGGGGCTCCTCATGATTTCGAATATTAAATATTATTCATTTAAAACGGTAGATCGTAAACGAGTACCATTTTTTGTCCTTCCTATCGCGGTCTTTATTTTTGCTGCAATAACTTACAATATTCCTGTCGGTATTTTGGTCATTTCCTTGATTTATGCATTATCTGGCTTTATTACTACGTTTTTAGCACGACGTCAGCACAGCCCATCATGAGTTAATGATATGTAGAAGGAGTATGATATGTGGTTGTTTCAAGATTTTCTCGATCAGTCTAAACAACTTAATCAGGCTCCTTCAGGGTCACTCCCTGCTTATCATCCGCCCAATAAAAAATATAAAATTATTCATCAAGCTTTAACCATTCCCAATCTTCCTGCACCACTGCATTATTTAAATTTTTTGAGCATGATTGGTCAGCCCAATACGCCTATGTTTCGCAATAATAGTGCAATCAGAACTACACCTTTAGATACTGCTACGGTATTGGCCAGCAGTAGCCCACATATGGCTGGGCAACTGAACCGCTATTCAATTTCTGTGGAATGTTCATTTCAAGAAAAAACATTTAAATTTGCCAACAAAGAACAACTCATGGGAGCGTTCCCAAAATTTCAAATTCAAAGAAAAGACACAGAATTGAGTTTTGAGATTGAAATTACAACAACGCCGCTGATTTCACATTTCACCAAATTGCGTTTTGGTCTTGCTGAGCATTGGTCTGTATTGTGTCGATGTCAGGGAGAAGTTAAATATAAAGAACAGTGCTTTGACATTGACCAGTTGGGAGCTTTTGAATACGCGCGCAGTATCGACTTTAGTTATTTACCCTTAGCGTTTTTCACATATCAAGTCATTAATCTAGTAGATCAGCGTCAGTTATTGTTAGAACAAATTCGAGATTCGTTTAATCGAATTGTACAGTCACGTATCTATATACGTGATTTACAAAAACAACAAACCCATATGTTTGATCGGATGGTGCGCTTTCAAGTTCATCGTGTTTATCCTGCTGTGAAAACTCCCAATGGGCAAAAAATGTATTTACCGCGAGAGTTTGAATGGCATTATCAAGATGAGCAGGGACATCACATTCATCTTTACGCTCAAAGTCGTGGTGATTTTAAATTTGGTTTGGCTGCGGGTTATGTAGGTAGCTTTAAATATCAACTCAAAATGGATAATTATGAGGAACAAGGCGAAAGTGGTTATTGTGAATATGTGGATTGTCGTGCATTAAAGTGGCAAGAAAAAAAATCACAAGAAAAAAATCGAAATGAAATTGGAGAAATTGTTCCCTTTTCACTCAAAAAATAAGAAAAAAGCGACATTTTGCCGAATAAGTAAACAGTTGGAGGTTTTTTTATAAATAATTGAGTAAAGGGGGTTGTGTTGGTTTGGAAATACTGTAGAATGCACATCCATCGGTGGTGATATTGATTAAAACTTGTTGAGAAACAAGGATTTAGCCCAAGCGGTAGAATCTGGAAGTCTTGAATAGGTTTAAAAATAATTAACAAAACCAGTTGACTTCTTCTTGAAAGAGAGTAGTATAGCCGACCTAGCTTGCTGATGACGAATCAGCAAGAAGATCATTAAGAGATTATGAAGAACAACTTGTGTGGATTTTTACTGATTGATCGATCGAAAATATTTCATTGATTGATGGTAAGAATTACTCGAAGTTTATTTGAGAAATATTTGTCAGAAAATTGATGAGCCAAGATTTGTAGCCATAAGCTACTAATGATTTTTAACTGAAGAGTTTGATCATGGCTCAGATTGAACGCTGGCGGCAGGCTTAACACATGCAAGTCGAGCGGGGTGATGTAGCTTGCTACATTACCTAGCGGCGGACGGGTGAGTAATGCTTAGGAATCTGCCTATTAGTGGGGGACAACATTCCGAAAGGAATGCTAATACCGCATACGCCCTACGGGGGAAAGCAGGGGATCTTCGGACCTTGCGCTAATAGATGAGCCTAAGTCAGATTAGCTAGTTGGTGGGGTAAAGGCCTACCAAGGCGACGATCTGTAGCGGGTCTGAGAGGATGATCCGCCACACTGGGACTGAGACACGGCCCAGACTCCTACGGGAGGCAGCAGTGGGGAATATTGGACAATGGGCGAAAGCCTGATCCAGCCATGCCGCGTGTGTGAAGAAGGCCTTTTGGTTGTAAAGCACTTTAAGCGAGGAGGAGGCTACTTGGATTAATACTCTAGGATAGTGGACGTTACTCGCAGAATAAGCACCGGCTAACTCTGTGCCAGCAGCCGCGGTAATACAGAGGGTGCGAGCGTTAATCGGATTTACTGGGCGTAAAGCGTGCGTAGGCGGCTTTTTAAGTCGGATGTGAAATCCCTGAGCTTAACTTAGGAATTGCATTCGATACTGGGAAGCTAGAGTATGGGAGAGGATGGTAGAATTCCAGGTGTAGCGGTGAAATGCGTAGAGATCTGGAGGAATACCGATGGCGAAGGCAGCCATCTGGCCTAATACTGACGCTGAGGTACGAAAGCATGGGGAGCAAACAGGATTAGATACCCTGGTAGTCCATGCCGTAAACGATGTCTACTAGCCGTTGGGGCCTTTGAGGCTTTAGTGGCGCAGCTAACGCGATAAGTAGACCGCCTGGGGAGTACGGTCGCAAGACTAAAACTCAAATGAATTGACGGGGGCCCGCACAAGCGGTGGAGCATGTGGTTTAATTCGATGCAACGCGAAGAACCTTACCTGGTCTTGACATAGTAAGAACTTTCCAGAGATGGATTGGTGCCTTCGGGAACTTACATACAGGTGCTGCATGGCTGTCGTCAGCTCGTGTCGTGAGATGTTGGGTTAAGTCCCGCAACGAGCGCAACCCTTTTCCTTATTTGCCAGCGGGTTAAGCCGGGAACTTTAAGGATACTGCCAGTGACAAACTGGAGGAAGGCGGGGACGACGTCAAGTCATCATGGCCCTTACGACCAGGGCTACACACGTGCTACAATGGTCGGTACAAAGGGTTGCTACCTAGCGATAGGATGCTAATCTCAAAAAGCCGATCGTAGTCCGGATTGGAGTCTGCAACTCGACTCCATGAAGTCGGAATCGCTAGTAATCGCGGATCAGAATGCCGCGGTGAATACGTTCCCGGGCCTTGTACACACCGCCCGTCACACCATGGGAATTTGTTGCACCAGAAGTAGGTAGTCTAACCGCAAGGAGGACGCTTACCACGGTGTGGCCGATGACTGGGGTGAAGTCGTAACAAGGTAGCCGTAGGGGAACCTGCGGCTGGATCACCTCCTTAACGAAAGATTGACGATTGGTAAGAATCCACAACAAGTTGTTCTTCATGACGATGTATCTGAGGGTCTGTAGCTCAGTTGGTTAGAGCACACGCTTGATAAGCGTGGGGTCACAAGTTCAAGTCTTGTCAGACCCACCAAATCTGACTAACAAGCATTGTTAAATGCTGAATACAGAAAACAGAAACATTGACTTATTGATAAGCTGGGGACTTAGCTTAGTTGGTAGAGCGCCTGCTTTGCACGCAGGAGGTCAGGAGTTCGACTCTCCTAGTCTCCACCATATATTGTTCATCAATATATAAGTTAAGTAGTTAGATTATAGAAATTAGTAAGAAGTAGACATTAGTTTGCATTTTATTAACTTCTGTGATTTATCACAGTTTCCTGACCTGACGAAGGCTGGAAAAATCATTAACAGAATATATTTGAGTTGAAATAATTTGTTCATACTCGTTTTTAAGATTGACATTAACAGTGATTTATTACTGATTGATGAAGATTGAAGAAATGAGTTACTAGCGAAATTAACTGAATCAAGCGTTTTGGTATGTGAATTGAATTGAAGCTGTACAGTGTTTAAGTGCACAGAACAACAAACTGTAAGGAAGTGATGAGAAATCATCATAGACTGTCTTAATCCTACTTGTAGGGATTAACGACTGTTTGGGGTTGTATAGTCAAGTAATTAAGTGCATGTGGTGGATGCCTTGGCAGTCAGAGGCGATGAAAGACGTAATAGCCTGCGATAAGCTCCGGGGAGGCGGCAAATATCCTGTGATCCGGAGATTTCTGAATGGGGAAACCCACCTGTCATAAGGCAGGTATCGTATGATGAATACATAGTCATACGAGGCGAACGAGGGGAAGTGAAACATCTCAGTACCCTTAGGAAAAGAAATCAATTGAGATTCCCTCAGTAGCGGCGAGCGAACGGGGAAAAGCCCATTAAGTCATATAAGTTCTAGTGGAATGCTCTGGGAAGTGCAACCATAGTGGGTGATAGTCCTGTACACGAAAGGGCTTATATGATGATGTCGAGTAGGGCGGGGCACGTGAAACCTTGTCTGAATATGGGGGGACCATCCTCCAAGGCTAAATACTCCTGACTGACCGATAGTGAACCAGTACCGTGAGGGAAAGGCGAAAAGAACCCCTGTGAGGGGAGTGAAATAGATCCTGAAACCGCATGCATACAAGCAGTGGGAGCCGACTTGTTCGGTGACTGCGTACCTTTTGTATAATGGGTCAGCGACTTACATTCAGTAGCAAGGTTAACCGCATAGGGGAGCCGTAGAGAAATCGAGTCTTAATAGGGCGTTTAGTTGCTGGGTGTAGACCCGAAACCGGGTGATCTATCCATGAGCAGGTTGAAGGTTGGGTAACACTAACTGGAGGACCGAACCCACTGTCGTTGAAAAGCCAGGGGATGACTTGTGGATAGGGGTGAAAGGCTAATCAAACTCGGTGATAGCTGGTTCTCCCCGAAAGCTATTTAGGTAGCGCCTCGGACGAATACCATTGGGGGTAGAGCACTGTTTCGGCTAGGGGGTCATCCCGACTTACCAAACCGATGCAAACTCCGAATACCAATGAGTACTATCCGGGAGACAGACTGCGGGTGCTAACGTCCGTAGTCAAGAGGAAAACAATCCAGACCGCCAGCTAAGGCCCCAAAATTATAGTTAAGTGGGAAACGATGTGGGAAGGCATAGACAGCTAGGAGGTTGGCTTAGAAGCAGCCACCCTTTAAAGAAAGCGTAATAGCTCACTAGTCGAGTCGGCCTGCGCGGAAGATGTAACGGGGCTAAAACTATATGCCGAAGCTGCGGATTTGCAATTTATTGCAAGTGGTAGGGGAGCGTTCTGTAAGCCGATGAAGGTGTATTGAGAAGTATGCTGGAGGTATCAGAAGTGCGAATGCTGACGTGAGTAACGACAATGCGAGTGAAAAACTCGCACGCTGAAAGACCAAGGGTTCCAGTCCAACGTTAATCGGGGCTGGGTGAGTCGACCCCTAAGGCGAGGCCGAGAGGCGTAGTCGATGGGAAATTGGTTAATATTCCAATACTTCTATGTAATGCGATGAGAGGACGGAGAAGGTTAAGTCAGCCTGGCGTTGGTTGTCCAGGTGGAAGGTTGTAGGCATGTATCTTAGGCAAATCCGGGGTACTGTATGCTGAGAACTGATAGCAAGCTGTACTTGTACAGTGAAGTGGCTGATACCATGCTTCCAGGAAAAGTCTCTAAGCTTCAGTTACATAGGAATCGTACCCGAAACCGACACAGGTGGTCAGGTCGAGTAGACCAAAGCGCTTGAGAGAACTCTGCTGAAGGAACTAGGCAAAATGGTACCGTAACTTCGGGAGAAGGTACGCTGCCGACGGTGATAGGATTTACTCCTTGAGCTATTGGCAGCCACAGAAACCAGGCCCCTGCAACTGTTTATTAAAAACATAGCACTCTGCAAACACGAAAGTGGACGTATAGGGTGTGATGCCTGCCCGGTGCTGGAAGGTTAATTGATGGGGTTAGCGTAAGCGAAGCTCTTGATCGAAGCCCCAGTAAACGGCGGCCGTAACTATAACGGTCCTAAGGTAGCGAAATTCCTTGTCGGGTAAGTTCCGACCTGCACGAATGGCATAATGATGGGGGCGCTGTCTCCAGCAGAGACTCAGTGAAATCGAATTCGCCGTGAAGATGCGGTGTACCCGCGGCTAGACGGAAAGACCCCGTGAACCTTTACTGCAGCTTGACATTGAACTTTGATCTTACTTGTGTAGGATAGGTGGGAGGCTTTGAAACCGAGACGCTAGTTTCGGTGGAGCCAATCTTGAAATACCACCCTGGTAATATTGAGGTTCTAACTCTGTCCCGTTATCCGGGACGAGGACCATGTCTGGTGGGTAGTTTGACTGGGGCGGTCTCCTCCTAAAGAGTAACGGAGGAGTACGAAGGTGCGCTCAGCGTGGTCGGAAATCACGCGTAGAGTATAAAGGCAAAAGCGCGCTTAACTGCGAGACCCACAAGTCGAGCAGGTACGAAAGTAGGTCTTAGTGATCCGGTGGTTCTGTATGGAAGGGCCATCGCTCAACGGATAAAAGGTACTCTGGGGATAACAGGCTGATACCGCCCAAGAGTTCATATCGACGGCGGTGTTTGGCACCTCGATGTCGGCTCATCTCATCCTGGGGCTGAAGCAGGTCCCAAGGGTATGGCTGTTCGCCATTTAAAGAGGTACGCGAGCTGGGTTTAGAACGTCGTGAGACAGTTCGGTCCCTATCTACCGTGGGCGTTGGAAATTTGAGAGGATCTGCTCCTAGTACGAGAGGACCAGAGTGGACGAACCTCTGGTGTACCGGTTGTGACGCCAGTCGCATCGCCGGGTAGCTATGTTCGGAAGGGATAACCGCTGAAAGCATCTAAGCGGGAAGCCTACCTCAAGATAAGATTTCCCTAGGACTTTATGTCCTCTAAAGAGCCGTTGAAGACTACGACGTTGATAGGTTGGATGTGGAAGCATAGTGATATGTGAAGCTGACCAATACTAATTGCTCGTGAGGCTTGACTATACAACACCCAAACAGTTGGTGTTGTGGTTCAAATCACTGCAAACAACTTGATTTAGTTATAAAGCTAGATACATGAGCGAGGAATAAACAAACATTAATTATGTTTGTCCGAGCGCAAGACATAAAGCTATGCTTTATGTTAAAATCAACTCAAGTATACCTGTTAATAACTCATTTGATGAAAGTTAGGCATACACAATGTGTAAATAAGACCCAACGAATAGTCATAAACAGTTGTGCTGGCGACAATAGCAAGAGTGAACCACCTGATCCCTTCCCGAACTCAGAAGTGAAACCTCTTAGCGCTGATGGTAGTGTGGAGTTATCCATGTGAGAGTAAGTCATCGCCAGCTCATTAATTCTAAATCCCCCTAACTTAATAGTTAGGGGGATTTTTTTATGCTGAAATACTAGGGAAGAATAAGAAGACGCGGCTAAAACATAGCCTTTAAAATTTAATAGGGAAAAATAAGAAGAAGTAAACAGATGAAAAGAGCCGAAAATAAGCTATCTATAAGGGTCTAAATGCTAAAAAGCCAGTATTTGCTGGCTTTTATGTCTTATTTACAAGAGATTATAGAGCATCTTTTAAGTTTTCTTGATGTGCTTTAACTTGTTTTGTTGGCATGCTTTCTATAATCTTAATAAATTTATTCTCTAAACAAAAGCAAGAATATGATGGAATTATTTGCCAAGTAAACAATTATTTGAAGAGAATAGCCATTTATGAACCAAAATGGATCAGGAATGACTGACTTATGTATTACAACACATGGTTTATTACGGTTATTAATGTGTTTTAGATCAGTTAAGTTACGCACTAAAATAAGAACTTTACCGCTAATCTAATAAGGTGTGTGTCTTGTAATTAAATCAACGTATGCCGCGAATGATTTATAGTTCACTGCACAGTGTTGATGAAATCGTTTAATTGCACACAGCAAACCTTATTAAAAGAATATGAATCATAAATTTCGCAGCCTACGTATCCAACTGTCGGCGTGCATGCTTTAATGCTGTTCTTAAACCTTCTTCAAGGGTTGGGTGATAAAATGGTTTTTCCAAAATCTCATCGATGGTCAGTTGCTCTGAAATCATCCATGCCAGTAAATGGGCCAAATGTTCAGTAGAGTCTGTGAGTAATTCAGCACCCAGCAACTTTCGGCTGCTTTTATCCACATATACCTCGATGGCCCCATGGTTTTTACCCAGAACTAATGCACGTCCTTGTTTAGAATAAGAGACTTCGCCGATGACAAAATCGATAGGTACACTTTGTAGTTGCTTAAAGTTTTGTCCAACCATTGCCATTTCTGGGCTACTAAACACGATACCTAAAGGCGTTAGGGTTTTACATGATTCTATAGTGGGAAAGTTCAATGCATTTTTGACCGAAACTTTACCTTCGTGTGCGGCTTCATGTTGTAGTGGAGTATCAGTATATGCATCGCCAATGATAAAAATCGGGTAGTCTGCAAGTTGTTTGCTATCAGAATCAACAGGTAAATGTTTTAAGTCTGTGAATGAGGTGTTGATATTTTCGAGTTGAAGAGTATTTAAAAGGCTGCTTCGGCCAGTGGCAACCAGTAAATAATCGACATTGAGTGTTTTAGGTTGACTATTTTCAGTAAAACTAATTTCAACTTGATCATTTGTATAATTAACTTCAGTGGGTAAAACTTCGAATTTGATCTCAAGTTCAGCGCTAATCTCTGTTTGTGCCAACTGTTGCAATTTTGGACTAGTCAGAATCCCGACTTTACGACTACGTGCAAAGACTGTGGTATTGACGCCAAGTCGTTGCATGGCTTGCGCAAGTTCAATCGCGATGACGCCGCTTCCAATAACGGCTAAGGAGTTAGGCAAAGCATCAAGTTCAAAGATTTGATCGGAGGTGATGAGTCGATCACCGAGTTCATTCTTCCATGCTGGGTCAAAGCTAGGTGTGGAGCCTACAGCTAAAATAAAGCTTTTGGCTTGGTAGTGTTGCCCATTAACTTCGACCGTTTTTTCATCGACAAAGCGAGCACGGCCCTGTATTTTATGAGACTCAGGCCAGCTCTCTACGGTTTTAAGGGTACTATGAGTAAAGCGATCACGGAGTTTTTGTACGTGTTGCATTACCTGACTGCGGTCTATTTTTGACTCTACTTGCAATCCGACACGATCCGCATGTTGAATATCATGCATGCGATTTGCTGTAGAAATCAGCACTTTTGACGGCATGCAGCCGACACGTGCACAAGTGGTGTCCCATGGCCCATCATTAATGATTAATAGATTTTGTGTGGACTTCACGGCTTGTTGGTAGGCTGCGATACCCGCAGTTCCAGCCCCAATAATAATCAGATCATACATAAGCTAACGTTTATCTAAGCGAGACATACTCTATAGTTAACATATTCAGGACTGTAGATGATTATATTTTGTAAAAAAAACGGCACTAGATGCCGTCTTTACTTTCATTTGACTTATAAGCCAGTACCAACGCTTACCCCAACAGTAGGACGTACATTCATTGAACTACATGCTGTCATTAATGTACAGCAGAGTAAAAGCAGCAACAGTTTATTCATGGAGTAATCCTCGTTGTTTTGCCTGATTGAACAGCAGACTAGAGCGAGCACCACTCTTACAGACCATTAAAATAGGCTTGGGCAATTCATTATAATATTTAGCAAATTCGACCACGTCTGTTTCTGAAATTTTATTGCTGGTAACTGGTTGGTAAATTACGCTGACTTTGGACTGTTCCGCGATATTACGAAGTTGATCAACGCGAACGGTATTACCTTGTTCTTGATCTGGTCGGTTGACAATGACCGACTTAAAACCTTGTTTTATCAACTGTTGAAACTTGTCTTGGGTCATTTCCCCTGAAACGCTGAGCTGTGGGCTGAGTGCTTGACTCAGGTTGTTCGTTGTCGCCCACAATGCACTGCTCGTTAAAATTAGAGCAGTGCAGATGACACTTTTAAACAACCGTTTAGTCATCTAACAGGTCCATTTGTTTCGCAA
The DNA here is from genome assembly GCF_051789135.1 of Acinetobacter sp. PC34. Classification (NCBI taxonomy): domain Bacteria; kingdom Pseudomonadati; phylum Pseudomonadota; class Gammaproteobacteria; order Moraxellales; family Moraxellaceae; genus Acinetobacter; species Acinetobacter sp. PC34. The sequence goes on from NZ_CP196664.1 coordinate 498,948, forward strand.
GTTGATATAAGTTGTTTGAGCGATTACCGGTACGGCAGAACATTAAAACAGGTTTTGGTAGCTCATTGAAATGATTAGCAAAAGTGCGTACATCAACTTCTGTGATTTGTCCTGCAACTACAGGTTGATAGACATAATCTAGACCTGCAACACGAGCTGCTTCTTCAATTTGAGCGCTAGTTGGTTGTTCTGGACCACCTTCCATATCTGGGCGGTTATTGATCACAGATTTAAACCCTTTTTCAACCACTTGAACCAAATGTTCTGGGCCAATTTGACCTGCAAAGCCTACATTTTCGCTCATGCTGTCACTCCAAAATTAAACTAATCAAGATATGCTTTATGATAGCATTAAGCTGAAAGTTCAGCCTATGCTGTTGAAATATTTATAAGCGATTACAACCATAAAATAACGCAATGGAGCAGGTATGCACGCCTATACCGTTGAACCGCTATATGTCAAAAGTGGCCAAGAGGTCATTGCTGCGGATTTCTATCGTCCGAAAACCGAAGAAAAACCAGCAGTGATTGTGATGGCCCATGGTTTGGCTGGGCTTCGCCAATTCAAACTGATCCAATCTGCGCAGCGTTTTGCACAAGCGGGCTATGCAGTCGTGTTATTTGACTACCGTTATTGGGGCGGGAGTACCGGACGTCCACGAGAGTTGGTCTCGATTAAGAAGCAGCTTGAAGATTGGCGGACCATGATTAACCACCTCAAAGAACGTAAGTCGATCGATAGTCGACGGATCGTGTTGTGGGGGACGGCGCTCAGTGGTGGTTATGTACTCGATATCGCAGCAGAGTTCAAAAATGTACAGGCCGTGATGGCGCAAGTGCCTTTTGTGGATGGGGCAGCCAGTGCGAAGTTATATCCTTTGCAACAATTCCCCAAAGCCTTAAAACTATCCAGCCAAGATTATATGGGGGGAAAAGTGGGGATGTCCCCAACCACTTTACCTGTGGTTGATCCACGAGAATTATGTTTTTTGCCAACGCAAGATGCCTATTTGGGGTATCGTTCGATTCTTAATCCTGATTATTATTGGAGTGGTGAGATACCTGCCCGATTATTTTTTAATTTAATTCGTTATCGTCCGATTCAAAATGTTAGGCAAATTAATATTCCTGTACTGTTCATTGCAGCCAAGCATGATAGTTTAATTCCGATTGAATCCAGTCGTGAAGCAGCGACCAATATTGCCCCTTTTGTTCAATATCATGAATGGGAGATGCAGCATTTTGATATTTATCATGCCAGTTGGTTTGAAAAAGCCATTTCGACCCAATTAGAATTCTTACATCAACATATTGGAGTCAACTAAATGATTATCGTCTGTCCTACTTGTTTAGCCAAAAATCGTGTGCCTGAAGAGAAATTGAGTGCCAATCCGAGCTGCGGTCAGTGCCATGCAGCGCTTTTACCTGCGGCGCCGATTGAGTTGAATGAGCAGAATTTTAGCCAGTTCATTAGCCATAGCGATTTGCCTGTGTTTATTGATTTATGGGCAGAGTGGTGTGGTCCATGTAAAATGATGGCTCCGCACTTTGCTGAAGTGGCCAAGCAAAATCCGCAGGTTATTTTTGCTAAAATTAATACCGAAGAGTCTCCGCGATTGAGCAGTGCGTTTAACATACGTAGCATTCCGACCCTAGTTTTAATGAATAAAACCACCGAAATTGCTAGAATAAGCGGTGCGCTCCGTGCGCCACAATTGCAACAATGGTTAGATCAACAGTTGCAAGCCCAGTCATAATGAAAATTGGAGTCAACGTGTCAGAGATTCATGTGAAACCAGAAGGGATGTTGTCTCTTCAGACAATTGCAATGCCAGCCGATACCAACTGGAGTGGAGATGTTTTTGGTGGTTGGATTGTGTCACAAATGGATTTGGCGGGTGCAATTCACGCAGAGCGTTTTAGTAAGGGACGCTGTGCAACGATTTCAATTAATCAGATGACGTTCTTAGTTCCAGTGAAAGTCGGCGATGTCATTAGTTGTTATACTAAACTGTTAAAAGTGGGCAATACGTCTATTCAGATGGAAATTGAAGTATGGGATAGTCATGACAGTTCACGTCCGCCTGTACGTGTGACTGAAGGTGTATTTACCTTTGTTGCGGTTGATGTCAAAGGCAATAAGCGTCAGATTCCAGCGGATGTTAAAGAAAAGTTCCTTGCGAGCCAATCCAACTAAGGTTTGAGCCAGTCTGCAAAAAAAGCCAGTGTAATCACTGGCTTTTTTATTGCTATTAAATACAGTCCGATGGATTAAAACATAGTATTGCGGTTGGCGGACTCCGCGGGAATACTTTGTATCACATCCCAATGTTCTACAATTTTGTCTTGTTCGACGCGGAAAATATCGACAACGGCTTCACCACAATCTTGTGCATTTTGAGTGGAATGTACATGGAGCACCACCAAATCACCTTCGGCTATGACACGCTTGATGGTGTTTTTTGCATTTGGATGTTCTTTAAAGTACTGGGTGAAGTAGTTTACAAAAGGCGCTTTGCCGTCTGCAACATAGGGATTATGTTGAATGTATTGTGTACCAATATAGCGGTCAGAATAGATTTGAACCTGATGCTTGCTAAAAACGCCTTCATAAAAGTCCACTACAAGCTTTTTATTTTGTTCGGTTAGGGTAGAGGTCGAATGGTCATTCGGCGTTGTTGAAATCGATGAGTTGGCTGGGTTGTGCTGTTGGCAAGCCACCAGCCCTAAAGAAAATAAGGCAGTCGCTAAAATTAGTCTTTTTTTCATCAAGTCAGCTCAAATATTCATATTATGTAGCATAATTTTGAGCCGAGTCGAAGTACAGATATAGTAAGTTTTAGTCGCAGCTTTAGTGTAATGTTGTAAATTTTACTTACCAAACAGTAAGTTATATTTACATTTTTACTTTTTTAATGATGCTTTGTCGAGCCACGCCCATAACATTTCACATTGAACGGGTGCTTCACCAGACTCATCCATCACTGTCACAGAAACTAAAGTTTCACCCTTGGCGGTGGTTTGCATCAGTTGCTGTTGTTCTGGTGTTAAGGTGGCTGTCGCTGTCATGGCACCTTTACTCGGACGTTTAAAGTCAACGTGCATGCTTTTAATCAGAACGATGCAATGATCAGGTACATTCATTCCTGTTACAAAACCCGTTGCCGTTTCAGCAATTAAGGCCATGGCACAGGCATGCAGTTGACCAATATGGTTTTGCATGGCACGGTGATTTTCGATTTTGACTACGACTTCGCTGTGACTGACTTGCAAATAACGAATATTGGCACTGCCGACCATGGGAACTATGCGACCAAAAGCTTGACTCCATAATCGCGTACGTAATGCTTTCGGCAAGCGTGACGTGGTTTTTACAAGTTTTGATAAGCGATTGGCCTTTGGCATAGTTACCTCAAATGATCAAACAAGAGTATTAGTCTTTAAAGTTATTGAACTGTAAAGGCAGACCAAATTGTTGTTCTTTTAAAAAGGTCATTACTTGCTGTAATGTATCGCGCTTTTTATCAGTCACACGAATTTTGTCGCCTTGAATTGAAGATTGCACTTTAATGCCGCTTTCTTTAATGGCCTTGTTAATTTTTTTTGCGGTATCTGAGTCAAGTCCGTCTTTTAATTTCACCACTTGAAGTACATTTTTACCTGAAGCAGTCATTTTTTGTGGATCAAGCGCTTGAATATCGACTTTACGCTTAAAGAAATGGTTCTCTAACATGGTATAAACTTGTTCACACTGGAAATCACTTTCAGTTGAGATTTTGATTTCTTTGTTTTTTTCATTGAGTTCAATTGAAACGTCCTGACCACGGAAGTCGAAACGGGTTGCGATTTCCTTTTGGGTGTTCTGAACGGCATGATTTACTTCAAAAATTTCTAATTCTGAAACAATATCAAAAGATGGCATGGATTAAACCTTTACAAATGGAAAGAATATCTGAGATGCTAGGGATGTTTTCTTCATTTGCCAAGTGTTGTTTACATCAAAGGAGTGCGCAATGATCCGTAAACAAGAAATTACAACATTTGAGTTCCCAGAGGATGCGATCATCTGGGATGTACGCGATTCAAGTGCTTATGCTGAAGCACACGTGAAAGGGGCGATTAATCAGCCAATCACAGAACTTTCAGCACAGAGCCTTACTCAAGTGTCGACGGATCAACCGATTTACATTTTATGTGGTGGCGGTAGTAAAGCGCCACGTGCTGCAGAGTTACTCGAAGGTTTTGACAGTGCGCGTGAGTATGTGATTTTAATGGGTGGTACCCGTGCTGCTCGTGATGCTGGTTTAGCCTTAGAACAAAGTAATTAAGCAGAAGCAAAAAAAGCGCCGTCAGGCGCTTTTTTAATGTCTTAGAAATTTACATTTCTCTATTTATAGCTCTATATGCTGTACTTGAGTCATAAGCAGAACTAAGACTGCGCTTTAAAATAAGGCTTTTTGGCTTTGAGCTTTCTATGGAATCGGGTCGGACTGAGCTTTTGTAGCAGTGACTCAGGAACGGGGCAGGCCTCTTTCAGTATCTGCGCCGCTAAAATTTCACTACATAAAGGTGCAAACAAAAAGCCTTTAGAGCCCAAGCCCGCAAAGCTATAAATTTCAGTCTGTTCAGACATTTTTCCAAGGACTGGAAAATAGTCCAAACTTTGCGCACGAACGGATGCACGGCCTTGCCAAGTCCTCACATCAGGAAGCGATTGTGCATAATCTGGAAAGACACTGTGGATAAGCTCGTAGTTATGCACATGGTCTTCAAGCAAAACATCGTTGTCATCCCGATTGGGATAGAAGGATGCACCTAAAATGAACTGTTGAGCATCAAGCTGCATACAGTAGCCGCCATAGCTATAGGCTTGATCGAGGGCCAAAGGTTGTGCAGTATTCTCCACCCAACTGACTTGTCCGCGAATGGGCTTCAGCACAGGGTACTGCTCAAAGAAAGCAGCCGTGTGGCGTGCACAACAGACAATCACGTGATCAAACTGACCGAGAGATTGGGTTTGCTCATTGAAAAGTTCATTGTGCTCTGGATGGATTTGAGTAATGTTGGCTTGTACGAACTGAATGAGCGGATGCGCTAAGATTTGATCTTTGAGTTGATGTGGTGAGACAGCGCCAGCTTCAGTTAGATTCAGACTTGGATATTCAGTAATTAACGCAGAATCAGCAGCGGTTTCGGCTGTCATAAGACCTGCAGGATATTGTTGTTCGAGATCGAGTAAGTCTTCGGCTTTTTTCAGCGCCAGTTGATGTACTTGAATGGGGCGAAAAGCCTGAAACTTGGGATAGTGCTGTAAAGCATGTTGCCAAGCTAAAGTCATTAAATGTTCATGACTTTGTTCAATCGGACAAAGTTTTGGGTTGAGTAAGGCGAGCGGATTGCCTGAACCTCCTGCAAGTGGCTCAGATTGGTCGTAGAGCGTGACTTGGTGTCCGCGCTCAGCAAAGGCCCATGCGCTAGTTAAACCTGCAATCCCTGCGCCAATGATAGCAATTTGGCGTTGCTTAAAAGCGTGTAGTACTTGATCAGGTTGATTTTGATTCAAAATTGATTTGGTATCGACAGCGTTTGATATGTTTTTAGGCTCAGCAGCTAACCAGATGGCTTTGAGCATTTCGCGTTTATGCCTATAGCCGCGCGGACGTGAAATAGAAATACCATGCTGTGTTAAACCACGTTTGAGCACGCCTGCGACACTAAACGAAGAAAATGTCGTTCCAATACCAGATAAGCGAACGATGTGATTCAGCACTTGCTCTTCCCATATGTCTGGGTTACAGGCAGGCGCGAAACCATCGAGGAACCATGCGTTAACGCTATTGGTTTTTGCCATACTGGGGAAAACATCGTGGGCATCGCCTAACCAAAGGTCAAGGCTAAAACGTTCCTCAGGGAAGTTCAGGCGATGACAACCCGCAATTGGGTGCGGGTACTGTGCGATCAGTTGATCGGCGATCGGTTTGAGGTCAGGCCAGACATTGAGTGCACGTATCAGATCCGTTTTAGACAGCGGAAATTTTTCAACTGAAATGGCATGAAGGTGGCTGTGGTTATTTGGGCGAACCTGTTGCCAAAGTTGCCAAAGCGCCAAGATGTTGAGCCCTGTGCCAAAGCCTGTTTCACCAACACTAAAATATTCAAAGGGCTGAAGATTGGACAGACGCTCAGGTAAATCATTGCCATTTAAAAACACATGGCGAGTTTCGAGTAGACCATTGTCTTTGGAAAAATAGACATCGCCAAATTGTTTTGAGACTGGCACATCTATGCCATCAATCTGTTGCCACTCTAAATCGGCAGTTTGAATTGCACGCGACACAACCACAGCACCCTATTGTTTTCAATAGGGCTTAGCTTACCACTGACGACGACGTTTGGTATAAACGTAACTGGCAATTAAGAAACCTAGTAATACACCAACAGCGATGGTCGCTGCGCCGTAGAGGAACATTTGCGCACTGCGTTCGCTTTGTAAGACTTGCACTTGTACACCGAGGCTGTCATTTTTGAGTTGTAGCTCTTGGTTTTGCGCTAAAGCATCAAGATTAGCTTTTTCCAATTGTGCAAGACGTGAAGCTTGGTCTTTGACCAGTGCTTTGACTTTTGCATCTTGCAATGCTTTGTTCTTAGCAAGTTGTTCAGCGGTGAGTGGTTTGGCTTCTTGCGGTTGACCTGTTGGGCTAACTGTGGCCACTGCAGGAATGATTTTCGGTTGAGTCGTACTGCCTTGCACCAGAACAGGTGCGGCAGTCGTTGCTGGTACAGCAGAGGCTACACTCGGGACAGGAGCGGTTTCAACGGCCCACGCCATAGAAGAAAGAAGAGATAAGCCCAATAAGCTTGTGACAACAACGCGCATGACCTTATCCTTGAGGGAATGCTTTATTAAATGGTTTAACATCAATCTGACGATAAACCCCTGCTTTTAAGAATGGCTCTTCCTGTAACCAGACATCGAGTGCTTCACGTGAGTCAAAATCAACAATGATCGTACTACCGTAAAAGCCTGCTTGCGGATTACTTGGATCTTTCGGCATCGCTCCTGCAACAATTAAACGACCTTCATCATTGAGCTTTTGTAAACGAGCAAGATGTTCTGGACGTGTAGCAAGACGTTTTTCGACTGTACCTTCTTGATCGGTACATGTGACGACGAATAGCGGCATATGAGTTCTCGATGTATATTCTGGCTAAATTACTCTTCAGAAGATTTAAAGTATTTACGCAATACAATAAACTGAATAATGATAAAGGAAAACATCACGATCATGTCACCAAAAGCCGTGAATTCTCCCCAATATTTTCCGTCCATAAATAAAAATGCGAAAAATACGTGTAAAAAAGACATGAGGGCAAACATAGCAGCCCATGCAAAGTTTAAATTTATCCAACCCGAGTCGGATAAATTGAAGATTGGGCCGAACAAGCGTTTGATCAGCGGTTTGCGTTCTTTGCCAAAATAAGGAGAAAGTAAGAAAGCGCCTGAGAAAATAATATTCAGTAAGGCCGCTTTGAGTTTGATGTAAAAGTCATCCGACAGCATTAAGGTGACACCGCCGAAAATAACCGTCATAAACAACACAATCCACTGTTGTTTGTCTAAACGGAACTTTTGCATGAAGAACAGTGCGCCGTAAACTACTAGCATCGAAATAATCAAACCTGTGGTCGCTACAAGAATATTATTATTATCGACACCCCCAGCAGAACCAATCAATTGGAGCAATGGGTGATCAGTATTTTTAGGATCTACAGTTTTATATAAATAAAAGAAAATTATCAGCGGCACAAAGTCTAAAAGTGCTTTCATGTTAGAGTATCTAAATCTGTTCAAATAAATAGCTAGTATAAGTGATGGAAGGCGTAGATTTACATACTCACAGCAATATTTCTGATGGTACTTTCACACCGAAGCAATTGGTTGATGCTGCCGCGGAAAAAGGCATCCACACCTTGGCTTTGACAGACCATGACACCATGGATGGTCTTGCGTTGGCAGAGTCGGCTGCAAAGTCGCATGCGATGCGTATTATTTCGGGGGTAGAAATTTCGAGTCAGTGGTCGAGACCCTCAACCCAGAAAAACTATGGTGTACATGTGGTTGCATTGAATATGCAAGACTTAGAACCACTGCAAAAATGCCTTGAACAGCAAAAACAAATCCGTGCGCGACGGGCTAAGCAAATCTGTGATTTGTTGATTCCACTGATTGGTGAAGATATTTATCTCGATGTTTTGGCGAAAGTTGAACAGATGCCTGACCGTGTGACTCGAACCCATATTGCCAAGACCTTGGTTGAAAAAAAGTATGTGAGTCGTGCGCAACAAGCGTTTGATAAATATATTAAGGAAGGTAAGAAAGCCTACGTGAAATTTGATGGGCTGGGCTTAGAAGAAACCATTCAAGTGATTCATGCCAGTGGTGGTTTTGCCGTATTGGCGCATCCGACACGATATGACTTATCTGCGACTAACATTCGTTATCTGATTGAAATATTTGCGCAGTTTGGTGGGGATGCGGTTGAATTGCCGCCCAATGTTGAACCGACATCTACCCGTCAAATGGTGGACCGGATGATTGCCGAGAATGGTTTGAAAGTATCGGTCGGGAGTGACTTCCATGGTGATAATATGCCGTGGATTAAGTTGGGCAATATTCCCAGAGTCAAAGACGGGCAAGTGGGGATTTGGGAAAGTTTTGTCTAAAGAGCACTGGTCATTTCCACCTTCTCCATGAGCTATATAGCCTAAGAGAAGGTAAGCGTGCGCTCGATTAGAGTAGATTATTGTCTTGTGCTTGAATGGGAGGGGGAGTCGGTTTACCTAAAGTGCCAAGCAGTTCAATTTCGATGGTACGTACCATCGAGTCCAGCGGCAAGTCATTACTTTGCGTTCCGAAAGGTTCTTCAATTTCCGAGCTCAAAGCATCGAGTCCTAAGAAAGTATAGGCTAACACACCAACTAATAGTGGGGTGAAAATACCCAAAGTTGAACCCAAGCTAAACGGTAAAATGAGACAGAAAAAATACACCGTACGATTGAGTAATACCGAGTAGGCAAAAGGTAGCGGCGTTGTCGCAATACGGTCACAACCAGTTTGCACCACACTCAAGTCAGCAACGTGCTGGTTCAACTGCGCATAGACAATGTCACTAATTTCACCTTCTTTTAATGCCTGCATTAATTCCCATTGAATCAAGCTGAGCGTATACTGCGGGGCATTGGCTTGTTGATACAGTTGAGTCAGCGCATTTTGACTTAAGCCACTGGTCTGCACCAATTCTGTTGGATTGGCTGTTTGATGGCGTAAACGGTCACGTAAGACATTGGCAAAGACAATCACATGTTGAATTACACGTTCACGACGACCTTGGGTCAAGATACGACAGTCACGGTCAAAGTGCCGCGAGTTAGCAATTAAAATGCCCCATAACTTTCGCGCTTCCCACCAACGGTCATAGCAGGCACTATTTTTAAAGCCGAGGAAAATAGAAAGTACCACCCCAATGAGGGTGAAGCCGACCAAGGGCAGTTCAGGGAAGTGGAAATAGCCGACATAGGACAAAATGCCAATAATGGCAGAGACCAACATGACCACACCCAAAGGGGGTAAAACTTTGGGAAGAATGGTGCCACGCCATGAAAAAAGCACCTTAAAAATACTTGGCTGATCACGCACAATCATGTGATTAGAATTCTTTTAAAATTTTGCTTGATCTTCATATTTGTCGCGGTATTTGTCAATCATTTGTCTGCATATTTAAACGGATTGGATCAGGCTGTGTTCAGCAAAAGAAAAAGCACCTTCGGGCGATAAAATGAAATGATCAATCAGTTGAATATCCACGAGCTGACTGGCTTGAAGAATGCGCTCGGTCAGTTCGATGTCCGCTGTGGAGGGCTGAGCTTTCCCAAGTGGATGATTATGGGCAATCACGATAAAGGTAGCATGTTGAGCAATACAATAACGTAGCAATTGATTGATCGAAATTTCACAAGAATTTACTGCACCAAAGAACAATTTTTTAAAGTTTATTTTTCTTAAATGTGCATCCAAGCAGAGCACCGCAAAGACTTCTTGGTTTTCGCCTGAAAACTCATACTGTAAAAATTTGAGCAGTTGAGCTGAATGATTGAGTTCCAACTTGTGTTGCTTGAGCTGCTGGCTACTGTAGCGTCGCCCCAATTCTTTGACGGCCATTAATTGTGAATACTTGGTCGGGCCAATGCCGTGAAATTGGCTGAGCTCGGGCAGTTCAGCATCAAAAACCGCATTCAGACTACCAAAATGTTGCAACAAAAGACGTGCCAATTCGACTGCAGAATGTTGTGTTGAACCCGAGCGGATGAAAATAGCCAGCAGTTCTGCATCGGAGAGGCTGGCTGGTCCTTGTTGTAATAAGCGTTCACGTGGCCGTTCTTGTTCAGGCCATTTTTTTATGGATAAGTGCATTATTTTATACTTTTTTATTCTTAATTTGAGAAACAGGGTCCAATCGATGATTGGGTACGAGACTATTTAATGCTATTGTGAGCGCCACTGCAACAGAAAGGTAGCCTGTTCGTGAGCTTTGATCTCAGTGTAATTCCAAATAAAAATATCCTTTTAGCTGTTACGGGCGGTATTGCTGCCTATAAAAGTGCCATTTTGGTTCGCCGTTTAAAAGATGCGGGTTTTCAAGTCCGTGTGGTGATGACCGAAGGTGCGCAGGCTTTTATTACGCCGCTAACTTTTCAAGCTTTGTCGGGTAACCCCGTCCATACTGCACTTCTCGACCCTGAAGCCGAAGCGGGCATGGGGCATATTGAGCTAGCACGTTGGGCAGACTTGCTCTTGGTTGCGCCTGCCAGTTGCAACACCATTGCAAAGTTTGCTGCGGGTTTAGCCGATGATCTGCTTTCTACTTTATATTTAGCCACCAAAGCCCTTGTATGGGTCGCACCAGCCATGAACCAACAAATGTGGGCAGCAAAAGCAACGCAGCGTAATTTAGCGACTTTGGTGGAAGATGGCGTGCATGTGATCATGCCAGATGCAGGTGCACAAGCTTGTGGTGATGTCGGTTTAGGCCGTATGCCTGAGCCTGAGGATTTGGCACATCAAGTGACAGAATACTTCCATAAAGCGCAGCGTGCCATGGCTGAAAAATTTGGGATGTTGGCGGGTAAAAAAGTCACCATTACTGCTGGGCCAACGCGTGAAGCAATTGATCCTGTGCGTTATATTTCCAACCACAGTACCGGAAAAATGGGCTTTGCTATTGCTGCTGCCTGTTATGCGGCAGGAGCCAAAGTGACTTTAATTGCAGGTCCCGTCAGCTTAGACACACCGAACGGTGTACGCCGAATCAATGTTTCATCTGCCATGAAAATGCTGGATACCAGCATGCAAATGTTAGATGAAGGCTGTGATGTGTTTATCGCTACGGCTGCTGTTGCGGACTATCGTGTTGCAGAAGTCGCAGAGCATAAGATTAAGAAAGCAGGGGACGAGCTCAATGTTTCTTTAATCAAAAACCCTGATATTGTGGCGACAATTGCACAGCAAGATAAACGCCCATTCATGGTGGGTTTTGCAGCAGAAACACGCAATGTCGAGGAATATGCCGCAGGTAAATTGGTGGCGAAAAAGCTCGATATGATTGCCTGTAATGATGTGTCACGTCCTGATATTGGTTTTGCTTCTGATGAAAATGCGATGACGGTCTTTTTTGCAGAAAGCTATAAAATGGAAAAGCGCGATTTGGAAAAAGCGTCGAAACAAGAAATTGCTTTACAGTTGGTTGAAGCGATTCACGATGCTTTACATCGAGAACCTGAAAGTGATGATGATTTTTAATTTACATCGGTCTTCATTTTTGCGATATTCAATGCAGCCTTAGGCTGCATTTTTTTGCAAACTCATAGGAATAAGAATGAAAACATTATTAAAGGTTGTGCTGTTGAGCAGTGGTTTATGTTTGGCAGGACTTGCACAAGCGTCGGAAGTGCTAGAAGGTGCGATGAAATCTTTGGCGAAGAACTCAAAAGCTTTTGCTCAAGCCAAGACTGCCACAGAGGCGAATACCGCATTAACTGAAATGCAAAAAGCCGCGGCAACTGCCAAACAAAACAAGCCTGACAGTTTGGTGAAACAACCAAAAGACAGTGTTAAAGTGAAACAATATGAACAAAAGTTTGATGCATTAACTCAAGAAATTGAACATGCTCAACATTTGGTACAGGTAGGGAAACTTGCGGAAGCCAAACAAAGTTCAGCCAAGTTTGAGGCCATTAAGCAGCAAGGCCATAAAGCATTTAAATAATTCAGTACAATAAAAAAGACCGCAAAAGCGGTCTTTTTTTATGTTTGAAGGGCTTAAAGTTTTAAGCTTGACCTTCAACAGCAGCTGCTTGAGCACGCTGCATATTTGCTTCGAACTCAGCATCAAAGTTAATTGGTGTAAGCAACAATTGTGGGAAACTGCCTTTAGTCACCATATCATTCACCGCTTCACGAAGGAACGGGAACAAGATGTTCGGGCAATATGCACCTAAGATGTACGGAAGACGTTCTTCTTCAACACCATCTACAAGGAAAATACCCGCTTGAGTAACATCGACAATAAATGCCGTGTCGCCTGCATTGTTTGCTTGTACAACCACTTTAAGTGAAACTTCATAGTGAGTTGGATCAACTTTTTCAGCAGAAGATGACAAGTTGATGTTCAACTCTGGTTGCCATTCTTTGGTAAAAACTTGCGCCCCAGGGACTTCAAAAGAAATATCTTTTGTGTAAATACGTTCTAAAGCAAGTTGTGGTTGAGCTTCACTCATTTTCTAATCCTTAATATGCTGAGCTAATTATGCCAATAGTTGGTCGAGTTTGCCTTCACGCTCTAAAGCATAAAGTTGATCAAAACCACCAATAAATTGGTCATCAATAAAAATTTGTGGAACCGTACGGTGATTGGTGCGTTGCATCAATTCAATGCGGACTTCTGGCGCTTCTTTAGATAAATTAATTTCTTTATATTCGACGCCTTTACGCTCAAGGAGCTGCTTTGCGCGAACGCAATATGGACATACAGTCGTTGAGTAAATAGTGACTTGAGCCATGAGTTTCTCCTTGTGCGAATTATTTAGCTTTAACCAGTGGTAAGCCTTGAGCCTTCCAGTTGCTAATCCCGCCATCTAAACGATAGCTGTCAGTATGTGCAACTTGTTGTAAAGCGGTACCTGCCACTTGGCCTAAGTTACAGATGAACACGAGTGGACGATCTGCAGCTTTTAACTCTTCAGCATGTTTTGTAATTTGGCTGTAGGGAATGTTGCGACTTCCACTAATATGACCTTCACGGAAATCTTTGGCATCACGTAAGTCAATCAACATGGCATTTTTAGCTTTCACTAAAATACCTAAAGATTGTGGTGAAATTTTGCGACCATTGCGTTGTCCTTCAAGTACGAAAAACAAAACAACCAATACCGCAAGTGTTCCAAATAAGAAGGGGTGATTCCCCATAAACTCGAACCAACGTTCCACAAGTCACCTAAATTACAATTCAAAAATTGCTAGAGAGTATAGCTCATAAAATATGGTGATCAAAATCACCGCTTCAAGGGCTAAGGTTGAATAAAAATTAATTTTTTTGCTGAGCTTCAGCAATTTCATCAATCAGACGTAAATAGCTGTCTAAACGGCGCGTTAAAATTTCACCATTTGCCGCAGCTAAGCGTAAAGCGCATTGTTTTTCATGTTTATGGGTACAGTTACGGAACTGACAGTAGCCCAATAAGTTTTCAATTTCAGGAAAGCCACGTTGCACTTTGTCGGTATCTAAATGCCATAAACCAAACTCACGAATTCCCGGTGAGTCAATCAGCGAGGCGCCTTCGCCAAAACCAATCAAACGGGTAGAGGTCGTGGTGTGCTGCCCTAAGGCTGAGTTTTCAGAAATCACATTGGTTTTCTGTGCAGCGTCTGGCACGATGGCATTAATCAGCGTGCTTTTACCAACGCCAGACTGACCGACAAAGGCCACAGTTTCATTTTTTAAACGCTGGGTCAGTGCTGTTAAGTCACCATCGGCTTGTGTTTGCATCACTTCATAGCCTAAGGCTTGATATTCCGCAATCAACGCTAAAATCGGGTCATTGTCTTTGAGCAAATCGGTTTTGTTCAGTACCAAAAGTGCTGGAATGTTGGCATCGGCACAGGCTACCAAATAACGGTCAATCAGACCTGGTGCAGGCTCAGGCAGTGGCGCAAACACAATTACAATCAGGCTGATATTGGCAGCGACAGGTTTTACTTTATGGTAACGGTCTGGACGAGTCAGTAGCGACTGACGTGGCTGTATGGCATTGATGATCCCGAGCCCCGTATTTGGGTCGGCTTGCCATTTAACACGATCACCTGTGACCAGTAGTTCGAGGTTGGTGCGTGTATGACAGCGCCAAATGCTGCCGAGTTCAATCGGTTTCCAAAACGGTTCAGGTTCGCCTGCTTGTACCGTTGGTTTAATGGGATGTGGATCTGGAGTCGTAAGGGCTTGCACTTCAAGCTGACGGCCGTAGTGTTGTACCACCAAGCCTTCTAAATCATTTGAAGTGTCGATATCTTCTTGACGTGTTTGCTGTTGTTTCTGAATGCGACGTTGTTGCTGTTCAGTTAAACGACGTTTACGAATTAAAGCCATTCATATCCTAAAAAACCATGAATTCAAGATGGCAAAAATAGCACGAAGCAGGGTATCAGTTACAGCATCGAAGCAATTAATTTGCTACTATCATCGTTTTTAAGCCGAATAAGATTGCACATTTATGAGCAGCACCGCTGATACGCGTTTGATTTGGATTGACCTTGAAATGACAGGTCTCGATACTGATAATGACCAAATTATTGAAGTTGCTACAATTGTGACGGATGATAACTTAAATATTTTAGCTGAAGGGCCTGTGCTTGCTGTTCATCAGCCAGACCGTGTGCTGAATGCAATGGATGAGTGGAACACTCGCCAACATGGTCAATCAGGCTTAATTGAACGTGTACGTCGCAGTAAATTGACTGCGCAAGATGCGGAGCAGCAAACTTTAGAATTTCTAAAAAAATGGGTCAATCCAAAAAGCTCACCGATGTGTGGCAATTCAATTTGCCAAGACCGCCGTTTTTTACACCGTTTAATGCCTGAAATGGAACAATATTTCCATTATCGTAATTTAGATGTGTCTTCGGTAAAAGAGTTGGCTAAACGCTGGCGTCCAGAAATTATGAGTGGCTTGAAAAAGAATGCTTCACACTTAGCGATGGATGACATTCGTGATTCGATTGCGGAACTGAAGTATTATCGTGAATACTTTTTTATTATGAATAAATAAGTAGTAAAGAAAGAGGCGCTAGCCTCTTTTTTATTGAAATCGAATAGAATAGAGCTGAGGGTATTTGTATAGAAAAAAGAAACACTTTTTTGCTATACAAGTTTAAAACAAGCTTTATGATAAAGTAAATTAATTAAATTATAACAAAGAGTTGAGTTATGCAAAGTAATAACCCTATTTTGAATCGCGTGGAAACACATGCGGACTATAGTCAACCGATGACTGTTCAAGGTGCCATTCAAAAGTCTGTATTACTTACAGTGATTGCAGCTGTGGTCGGTATGGCACTGTTTTTATACTGTTTCATGACCTTAAATATTTCACTGGCTTATGCTGCAACCTTAGTCGGTGCGATTGGTGGTCTAATTTTAGGCCTGATTGCAACTTTTAAACCAAATACCGCACGTACCCTTGCCATTCCGTATGCCTTGTTTGAAGGTGCTTTTTTAGGTGGGGTATCGGTCATTTTCCAATTGAAATATCCGGGTGTACCTTTACAAGCGTTGTTGGCAACTTTTGTCACCACTTTAGTGATGTTTGGCCTGTATCGTTTTCAAATTATTCGTGCCACTGAAAAATTCAAATCGGTAGTGATGTCAGCATCGATTGCCATCGCGATTGTGTTTGTGGTGCAGATGGTTATGCGTTTGGCTTTTGGTTCAAGCATTCCATTTTTATTTGAAAACAACTTATTAGGTCTAGGTTTTGCCGCTTTTGTTGCAGTGATTGCATCACTGAACTTAATTCTAGATTTTGATTTGATTGAAAGTGCTGCGGCACAACACGCTCCGAAAGCGATGGAGTGGCTGTGTGGTATTGCGCTACTAGCAACTTTGGTGTGGATGTACTATTCATTCCTACGTCTACTCAGTATGCTGCGTGGCGACGACTAATCTCCTTAGTTTTAACAAATACGCCCCTTCATTGGGGCGTATTTGTTATTGAATGTTGATGAATTGAAAAAAGGCGCATTATGCAATTTCGGTTTCAACTTAAACTTGGCATTATGCAGATAAATTATTTTGAGTGAGAGTCACATGGCACAAGGACTATTGGCTGGAAAGCGTTTTTTAGTAGCGGGTATTGCAAGTAAATTATCAATCGCATTTGGTATTGCTCAAGCACTTCACCGTGAAGGTGCGGAACTTGCGTTTACATATCCAAATGAAAAACTGAAAAAACGTGTAGATGAATTTGCAGCACAATTTGGCTCAACGATTGTTCTACCATGTGATGTGGCTGTCGATGCTGAAATTGAACAAACTTTTGTTGAATTGGCAAAACACTGGGATGGTTTAGACGGTGTGGTGCATTCGATTGGTTTTGCGCCTGCGCATACCTTGGATGGTGACTTTACCGATGTAACGGATCGTGATGGTTTTAAAGTGGCACATGACATCAGTGCATATAGCTTTATCGCTATGGCGCGTGCTGCGAAGCCATTACTTTTAGTTCGTCAAGGTTGCTTGTTGACCTTGACTTACCAAGGTTCTGAGCGTGTGATGCCAAACTACAACGTGATGGGTATGGCGAAGGCGTCGCTAGAAGCGGGCGTACGTTATTTGGCATCAAGCTTGGGTGCAGAAGGGATTCGTGTAAATGCGATTTCAGCAGGTCCAATCCGTACTTTGGCGGCATCAGGTATTAAGTCGTTCCGCAAAATGTTAGATGTAAACGAAAAAATTTCACCACTTAAACGTAATGTGACCATTGAAGATGTGGGTAATGCTGCATTATTCCTTTGCTCACCTTGGGCAAATGGTATTACGGGTGAAATCATGTATGTTGATGCAGGTTTCAACACTGTAGGCATGAGCCCAGACTTGATGCTCGATGACTAATTAGATTTATCTAAATTATTTGATAAAGCCGCTTTTATAGCGGCTTTGTTTTTTTAGGAGATGGATGAAACTATAAAAAACTATTACATTCAGATTATATGCTATTACGTACTACCTTTTCGGCTCCAGCAATTTTGACTGTATAGCCTCTCTGTGAAAGATTGTCGAATACACGAGTCAAATTAACTTTACTGAAAAAAGGAAGGTTCTCTTTGACACTGACATTAGTGTCACCCAAGATCAAAAATACAATTTCATAGTCCGTGCTTTTCAATCCGTCGAGTGGAACGAGCTCACGAGCATCAGGAGCAACACGGTACAATACCTTCCGTGCTTCCTTTCTAAATACTCTGTCGCCGAGCATGACTTCTGCCGATACACTACCTTGCGCGAAGAGGTGGCTTAAACCTGCTGATCCACCTTTTCTGTGTTTGACGTGAATAAGTTGTTTGTCTTTCGTCAAAAGGTCACATAGCTCGATAGGTGATGTAGTTTTTGAACATTTCACAAGCCTCTTATCTAATAAATAACAGTCCAAGTGACCAGCTACCCGCTCATTATAAGAGCCTTCCGTCTCTATCTTATTCTTTTCCTCTTCCTCCCAAACTTCAATACATGGAAATGCAATATCACTCAGATTAATCAAGGCTAACGTGGAATCAATGCCGCTCATGAAAGACTTATCAATTTCGTACCAATTGCCACCGAAAATTACATTTTTAGTATTACCGCCATCCAACTCGAAATATAGACAGTTATAGACCGAATAATTGGACTCGTTATCGTGTATATCTGTGATGTAAAGTCGGTCTGTGCAAATGGATTTGATAGATAGTGAATCGGGATTAATGTTCTCAAGATATGTGCTAGTGTCGATGGTCGGTGATAGCTCTCGCTTGGATCGGGTGAAGCTGAAACCAAGCACTGAGTCCCATTCGATGAACTCGGGCAATGTGATAACGATAGAAGTATCTTTAGCCTTCACCGCTTCAAGTAATAACTCATCCAAAGCCGAAATTGATGCTGTATCTTTCACACGCCTGATGTTGTCCACCCAGCCAAACGAATCTTTATAAAGCTCTAACTCATAGTATTCAAGAATTTGTGCTGCAATCTGCGGAATCTCTTCCACCAACATTTCTAGGCCAAATGAATAGATCGCATCGCCACCAGAAATATTGTTGTACCTGACATCTGCTCTAGGGGAACCAGTGACTGCGCGAAGTACATCTCGAAATATATCAATGCCAAATACGCTGGCTTCTGAACCTCGAGTTGCTTGGGATTTCTTTTGAATTGGTTGATCTTCAAGTGTGTGAAGATCAACACTACGTAAGCTCTGATGATTAAGCGTATTTAACGCTGTTTTTAGCCCAAAATCCTGTTCGAAATACCCTATGTTAAGAAGAAATCGACCATATCCAAAAGTAAATGCGAGCACTTTGCCATTAACACGAATCAGTAGAACCGCAGAACTAGACTTATTCGAAAGCTGACCTATTTCCCTACCGACGATTGCATCTGTCAGCTGCGCCCAGCGCGGTCGCTTTTCTTGGGAGTTTTTTATGTAAAGAACACCTTCAAAGCCGTGCTGTTCCAAAATATCCAACTGAGTAACGTCTGCATCTTCGCTAAGAAACTCTCTGAAATCAGTTGCTCCATATTCAGCTTTTGCTAGCAAGGTGTTTAGGTATCTATATAGTTTTTGATCTGGCATATTTCCCCTATAATGAATAATTATAGTTATACGGTATGACATCATATAACCAATTGGATTTTCTATGTTATTTGGGTTTATTTTAATCAGAATATAAAACCGTGCTATTTACGTCAATACATAAACGATTTTCAATTTAGTATTTATCTATCTATTCGACAAGAATAACTAATCATTTGTCATCGAATATTTTATATGCTAATAAATCCTAGTTTTTGTTGAATTAAAATTCTAAAGATAATGTCGATAAAAATATAATTTTTAGCTTTCGGGGTAGGGAAAAAGCGTGAAAAAGATAACTGTTGTTTTTGGATTAGTCACTCTTCTTTCACTTCAAGGTTGTGCCGCAGTGATGGCGAGTAACCAGCCACATAAAAAGAATTTGACGGTTTTAGAGGTTGGAAAACATCGTAATTATGTGATTTCTGAATTGGGTGCACCAGTTACTTCAGAAACCGTCAATGGAGAGCGTAAAGAGATTTATACTTTCCAACAAGGCTACTCAAAAGCAGCCAGAATCAGTCGTACGTTATGGCACACGACTGCGGATATTGTCTCGATTGGTCTATGGGAAGTGATTGGCTCTCCAGCCGAGATGTATTTCGATGGTCAGCAACTTTCGTATGAAGTTGTTTTTGATGATCAGGACAATATTAAACGTATTCACCAGATCCAGAATAATCCAGATCTGGTGAAAGAATAACAGAGCAAAACCATAGCGCTAGGACTATTGTTTTACTAGTTCTTTTACAGGACTTCCACCCAAGGCTTGCATCAACGTCACATAAGCGTTGTATTGGCTTTGTTTGGTATTGACCAAAGTTAAGCGCGCAGTGCGCGTGGTTTCCTGTTGATCCAACAAGGTTTTTAAAGCCACGGCACCATAGCGATAACGCACTTGGGTCAACCGTTCCACTTTTTCAGCCAGTTCTAAATTACGCTGTTGCAATTGTACCTGTTGACTGAGTTCAGTACGTGCTGACAATGCATTTTCCACATCGGCAAAGGCTTGGTACAAGGTCTGACGATATTGCACGATGGCTTTTTCATAGTCCAATTGGCTAATCGCAAGGTCGCGTTTCATGTCGTTATATTGCAAGAACGGCAGACTTAAACTTGCGCCTAAGGTTAGGGCTGGGTTCTTGAGCAATTGCGTTAGTGAGGTACTGCTTGAACCAAGATTTCCAGTCAAACTGATCGAAGGATAATAGCTCGCCGTGGTGGCATCTTTGGTCGCTAAACTCTCACGTAAACGTAGCTCAGCCGCTTTTAAGTCTGGGCGGCGCGACAAAATGTCGGCAGGTAAGCCCGCTGCGATACTTGGCAAAGCTAAGCGTGGTAAACGCTGAGGTTCATCAATATTCAACTGCTGTACAGGCATATGCAGTAACACTGCAATTGCGGTACGGGTCTCGACCAAACTTTGCTGAATTTGACTCAGACTGGCTTTTTGACTTTGTACTGACTGTTCAGCTTGGGTTAAGTCCAGTCCTGATACAGCCCCAGCTTGATACTGAACTTTAACCAAGTCATACAGTTTTTGTGAGGTCGCAAGGCTTTGCTCGGCCGTTGTACGGCTTTCATTATAATAGGCCAACTGCCAATATAATTTCGCCGTGGTGCCAATTAAACTTTGAGCAGTGGCTTGCAAATCTTGCTCAGTTGCCAGTGCTTCCCATCTCTTTGCTTCAGTTTGGCGGGCCAATTTACCAAATAAATCGACTTCATAACTTAAGCCAGCACCCAAAGACAGACCACTTGAGCTGTCATTGCCTGAGTTTAAGTCAAACTGATGGCCTGTAGACACCGTAGAGTTCACCCGTGGCTTTTGCTGATTCTCAGCCAGTTCTGCTTGTAAGCGCGCTTGTTTTAAGGTCATCCCTGCAACGGCCAAATCAGCATTTTTTGCGAGCACAGCATCGACCAGTTGATTGAGTTGTGCATCGCCAAATAACGTCCACCATTGATCGGCATAGAGGGCTTGTTGACGTTGTTGTGATGTTGCTTTGTCGTATTGAAACTGAGTCGGCGTCTGTACTGCTGGTGCTTGATAAGGGGTTTTAACCACAGCTATACAGCCAACCAAAGTGCTGCCAAGCAGCATCGCGGTACAAAGGCGCGTTAATAAAAAAGGCATATTTTTTCCTTATTCTCTGGCAAGTGCTGCAACAGGGTCGAGTTTGGCTGCATTTTTTGCAGGCAAGAAACCAAACACCACACCAATTAAAGTCGAGCATACAAATGCGGCGATAATAGACGTGGTTGAGTAAGCAACCCCGAAATTGCCCCCAGCAAATTTTTGAATGATTTGTCCTAGACCCAGCGAGAGCAACACGCCTAAAACCCCACCAATCAGGCAGACTAAAATGGCTTCAATTAGGAACTGCTGCAAAATATCACTTTGACGCGCACCCACTGCCATCCGAACTCCAATTTCTTGCGTGCGTTCGGTCACTGAAACCAACATAATATTCATTACACCAATACCGCCCACCACCAAAGAAATCACGGCAATCGCAGAAACCAGCAGAGTCATGGTACTGGTGGTCTTTTCAATGGTTTGGCGAATACTGTCGCTGTTCATGGTGAACACATCTTGTTGACCATGGCGCAAGGTGAGTAAGTTCACAATTGCGTTTTCAGCCGCGCTAGTGGAGTACTTATCATTGATTTGCACCACGATATTGCGCACATTACTTTGACCGAGCATACGACTCATGACCGTGGTATAGGGCATATAGACATTCAAAGTATCATCGGAACCCATGGCACTGGTTTGTGGTTCGACTACACCAATAATTCGTGCAGGGACACTTCCTAAAAGTACGACCTGCCCAATCGGACTGCTACCATCACTAAAAAACTGTTTTTGTGTGTTGGTGTCAATGACCACGTCTTGAGTACGGTCGCGGACACTTCGCTGGTCAAAGGTTTGTCCATTTTTGAAGGTCAGGCCTTTCACTGTGAAATAATCGCCACCGACACCATTAATGGTGGCATTGGCTTCACTTTGTTGATAGCGAATGGTTTTAGATGAACTCACCATTGGACTGACCGCACTCACATACGGTTGGGTGGCGAGCGCTTCAGCATCGGCAGGAACAAGAGTTTTAAAGTTGGCCGTTTTGGAGTTGTCACCAAAACCACGACCTTGGAACACCGTAATGGTGTTGGTTCCTAAACTACTGATGTTACTTAAAATCTGTTGTTGTGATCCATTTCCTAAAGCCACTACTGTCACGACGGAGGCAATCCCGATAATAATGCCGAGCATGGTCAAAAAGGTTCGCATGCGGTGTGCATTCATGGACAAAATTGCCATACGAAAGGCTTCACCTAAACGGTCGAGTAAGGAACGCCATGCGGAAACACTTTTATTTTTTTCTTGCTGGGCAGAAATCGCAGTTTCTGCATCAGGGTCACTGTGTAGTTCAGTGTCGTGCTCAGGTTGATTGACACGGTCTGCAATGATTTGCCCATCGCTGATCTCGATAATCCGCGAGGCATTTTTTGCCACTTGCATATCATGAGTGACCAAAATAATGGTATGGCCTGCGGCATTTAACTCACGCAAAATCCGCATCACTTCCACGCCACTATGCGAGTCTAGGGCACCTGTCGGTTCGTCAGCGAGAATGACATCACCGCCATTCATCAAGGCACGTGCAATCGAGACACGTTGTTGCTGCCCCCCAGAAAGTTGACTTGGACGGTTTTGAGTTTTATTGCCCAGCCCTAATTCTGTCAGTAAAGCAGTGGCACGTTGTTTACGTGCATACGGTGTTGCCCCTGCATAAACCGCAGGGACTTCAACATTACCTTCTGCGGTTAAGTCGCCTAAAAGGTGGTAACGCTGGAAAATAAAACCAAAATACTCACGACGTAATTCGGCCAATTGATCCGGTTCGAGTTTGCCAGTTTCGCGACCATTGACCTGATAACTCCCAGAGGTCGGGCGGTCGAGACAACCCAAAATATTCATCAGGGTCGATTTACCTGAACCCGACTGGCCGACAATGGCAACCAATTCACCTTCGTAAATGGTCAGATCAATGCCTTTGAGAATTTGGACAGTACTTTCGCCAGCTGGAAACTCTCGCACCAAATTGCTGACTTCAAGCAAGGCTTTTTTGGTCATGCTTACATTCCCATTGGTGGACTGTTACGACGGCGGTTGCTGCTATTGGCAGAAGCGGCAGTATTCTCCGAACTGTCTGCAATCACCACTTGATCACCTTCTTTTAAGCCTGCAAGCACCTGTGCATTGACGCGGTTATTGATACCCACCAAAATTTGTTTGGGTTGAGCTGAGCCATCCGCTTGTAAGACACGGACTACGCTCAGCGTAGCTTTACCTTCTTTGACCAATTGTTGTTGCGCTGCATTTAAATTTAGACGTTCAAGTCGCGGACCTTGAGGTCGGTCTGAGTCCGATTTGCTTTGTGTCGATGACGCTGCTTGCGTATTTGAACCGCTGTTCCGCTTTGCATTTGCAGGACGAATGGAAATTGCAGAAGAAGGGACTAATAACGCATTTTTTGCAGAATCGAGCACGATGTAGACTTGTGCAGTCATATCAATACGTAGCTTGCCATCATGGTTGGGTACATCAAATAGAGCATTGTAGTAAATTGCGGTGCTGGTTGATGTGCTGGTGGTACTTTCATCGGTAATCGAGTCTGGCGCGGGCTCAACTTGACGTAAGCTAGCATAACGCTTGCTGTCATCACCTAAAGTGGTGAAATACACCTGTTGGCCTTTTTCAACTTTCATGATGTCCGCTTCACTGACCTGCGCCTTAATGGTCATGTTTTGCAATTTTGCAATTTTAACAATAGTCGGCGCACTTTGATTGGCGTTTACAGTTTGACCTTCCTCAGTCACGATCGCCACCACAGTACCATCAGTAGGTGCCACAATGCGGGTATAACCGATATTGGTTTGTGCTGTCGACTTGGTTACTTTTGCAGATTCAATCTGTGCATCAATGGCTTTAATCTGTGCTTGTGCTGTTTTATAGCTGGCCTCAGCCGATTCTAATTCTGCTTTTGATGTAGCATCTTGTGCATACATTTGTTGTTGACGCTTATATGCCAGTTGCGCCTCATTAAGACTGGCTTCTTGTTGTAGACGCTGCGCCTGCAAATTTTTAATATTGGCTTCTGCTGTTTTAAAGCTGTTTTCTTGGGTGGTTGAATCAATCTGTGCAATCAATTGACCTTGTTTAACTTCATCGCCCAGTTGCACATACATTTTCTGTACTTGACCTGAGACCTGTGCGCCGACACTCACCAGTTTGGTTGCATCTAAAGTACCTGTCGCCAATACCGTATTTTCAAGATCACCACGAGTGACGGATTCGCTAATATACTGTGGTTGTTCTTGTTTTGGTTTGAAATATGTCCACGCGACATAAGCAAGTACGGCAACACACAGTACCGCGATAACCATTTTGACAGCTTTTATTTTTTGCATTGGAATCAGGGAGTAAACAAATTGCAGATAGTATAAAAGCGAAATACGGATAAATCGTGAATTTTTTGAACAAATAGAAATGATTATTATTTTAAAAAGACTCGTTGCGGTAATTTAAGCGGGAAAGAGTGACTTTCCACACAGCGTTGCAATGGCTTGCATCACGATATGTTCCGCATTTTCATGCCCCAAACCTTTGATCGAAGCATCGATGCGAAGCAGGAGACTGGGCCACGTTAAAAAGCACTGCGGATTCAGCCGACGTAAGGCGTGTTGATAGACGCTGACTTTATTCTTCCAAATCCCCAGTTGCAGTGCATTTTGCGGTTGCTCAAACAGTTGCATGAGTAAACGCATTTCTTTACTGATGCTCCACAAAATCAAACTGAGGGGTTCACCTGAGGCAATCAGGTATTGGTAAATTTTAATCGATTGCGCCAGATTGCCTTCGAGCAGAGCATCACTTAAATCGAAAGTACTATAGCGGGACTGATCTTGTAAGCAGGCATGTAAATGATCAATCTGAATCAGCTCAACCTCGGCAAAGGTGTCGCTGACACGCATTAAGCTATTTTTAGCTGCGAGTAAGTTGTGTTCATGGTGTTGTTCTAACCACTGCCATGCATCCTGACTCAGTTTAACCCCAAGCTTATCTGCTTCAATGCTTAAAATCTGCTGACGGTCACGCGGATAATTCGCGGTCAGGGCAACATGCACACCATTGGCTTCAACCGTTTGAAAAAATCCCGTTTTTAGGCTGGCGCTGTCCTGTTTTGGCATCACCACCAAAAGCAAATTCTGTTCATTGCTTTGGATATAGCTTTTTAGCAACTTTAAAGCATTAGCATCGGGCTTAATATTACCATGAACCTCAATGGCAAGCTGACTTGAAAATAAGGACAAACTATTGAGTGCATTAAAGACATTTTTCCAGTCATTGACATTGTTGATGTCATGCCGTTGTCGTTCAATCTCTTGCTTTTGCCAACTTGCTCGAAAGGCATCCAGTAAATTTTGCTCAAGCAATGGTTCTTGACCTTGCATAATCCACGCGCCGCGAGCTTCATCGACACGTTTTAGGGCCTGCAAATAGTCAAGTTTCATTGTTAAACCTTACTGCTGTGCTGGTGGTAGGCGGTTCGAAGAAATCTGACGCACAATTTGCTGAGCGACATCATCTACGATGACTTGATTCAAGTAGTATTTCTCTTGGTCATCGGTGTTGACGGTTTCAACGTTGTATTGATAACTACGCGTTGCAACTACGGTTCGTGGTTCAGTGATTGGACGGCCTTGGGCATCTTCAATACGGAAGGTGACATTGAGGCGCAATAACACTTCAATCAGTTTGCCGTTCAACTCTAAACGCTGCGGTTTATAATCTAGCACGCGAAGCACATAGGCATCTGAACCACTGCTCAGCTGTACACCCGACGCACCTAAATAAATGGCCAATTTTTCATGCAATTCATCGGAGTTCTTCGGAAGCACCAAATTCATTTTTGAATAAGCAATCGGTGTTGCGCTTGGATTGGTGCCTTTTAAATGAAAGCCACACCCGACCAAGCCAGCACTTAGGCCACAAGTTAAAACAATAGCTGCCAAACGTTTGCCTAAATGCATGTGTTGTCCTCTGTTTGCTCTTTTTGATAAAAGAAAAATAATATGTCGTGATTGTATGTGCAAAGCCCGTTGACTGGCAACGGGCTTTGTTTGGGTTTTGTTTATCGTTTTCAGTTCCTTCTCCCTTAGGGAGAAGGTTAGGATGAGGGGAGTTTACCTCTCCCTAGCCCTCTCCTTGAAGGAGAGGGAACTTAAGAAGGAGTTTTAAAGCTTTTTAAACCACCAAATTCACTAATTTATTTGGCACCACAATTTCTTTCTTGGTTGGACCAGTCAAGAATTGTTGAACTTCTGGCAATGCTTTAGCCAGTGCAAGCAATTCATCTTTCGATGTATCGACAGACACTTCTAATTTGCCACGCAGTTTACCATTCACTTGAACCACAATCGTTTGCGTATTACGTGTGAGTGCAGATGCGTCCACAGTTGGGAACAACACGCTGGTTAAGTCCAGTCCAAATTCAGCCAATAAAGTTTGGCTTAAATGTGGTGCAAATGGTGCAAGTAAAGTTAAAAGTGTCGTAATCGATTCGCGAGCAACCGCAACATCGTTATCATTTTTCGCTTCAAATTTGTTGTTCGCATTCAACAGTTCCATCATCGCTGCAATAGCCGTGTTAAAGGCATGGCGGCGTTCGATGTCATCACCCACTTTTTGAATGGTTTCATGCGTTTTACGACGTAAGTCTTGTGCTTCTGTAGACAATTGAGCGGTATCAATAACAGAGGCTGTATTGCCTTTTTCAAGGAAACTTGCAACCAAACGCCATACACGTTTCAAGAAACGGTTTGCGCCTTCCACACCTGCATCAGACCATTCAAGAGATTGATCTGGTGGCGCTGCAAACATCATGAACACACGTGCCGTATCTGCACCGTACTGATCAATAATGGCTTGTGGGTCGATACCGTTATTTTTCGATTTCGACATTTTCTCTTGGCCGCCAACAATCACGTCTTGACCATCACCTTGGTATTTTGCAGACAGAATACGACCTTTTTCATCACGTTCGAGGTTGATATCCGCGGGGTTAAACCAAGTTTTCTTGCCTGATTCAGCTTCACGGTAATAAGTGTCTGCCAAAACCATACCTTGAGTTAACAGGTTGGTAAATGGTTCATTGCCTTGCACTACACCTTCATCACGCATTAGCTTGTGGAAGAAACGTGCATAAAGTAAGTGCAGAATCGCGTGTTCAACACCACCGATGTATTGATTTACTGGAAGCCATGTTTGAGCAGCTTCGGGTTTAACTAAACCATCAGTAAAATCAGGAGATGCATAACGTGCATAGTACCAAGATGATTCTACAAAGGTATCTAAAGTATCAGTTTCACGACGTGCTTCGCCACCACAGCTTGGGCAAGAGGTTTGATAAAACTCAGGCATCTTGTTCAATGGGTTACCCGAGCCATCAGGTACGACATCAGTCGGTAAGACCACTGGAAGTTGCTCTTCAGGTACAGGAACCTGACCACATTTTTCACAGTTGATCATTGGAATTGGGCAACCCCAATAACGCTGACGCGATACACCCCAGTCACGTAAACGGAACTGAACTTTCGTGCTTGCAAGAGTTGTTGGTTCTAATTTCGCAAGGAACGCATCATAAGCAGCTTGGAAGTCTAAACCGTCAAATTCTGCTGAATTGACCAATTTACCTTCTTTAGAGCCGTACCATTCTTGCCATTGCGCAGCATCAAAGTCTGCATCGTCTGCACCTTGAGCATCAATCACTTGTTTAATGGTTAAGCCGTATTTATTAGCAAATTCAAAATCACGTTCGTCGTGTGCAGGTACAGCCATCACTGCGCCAGAGCCATAAGACATCAACACGTAGTTGGCAATCCAAACAGGAATTTCTTCGCCAGTGACAGGATGCTTCACAGACAGACCTGTTGCCATGCCTTTCTTTTCAGCAGTGGCAAGGTCAGCTTCAGCCACAGAACCCATACGGCATTCTTCAATAAATGCTTTAAGTTCAGCATTATTTTCCGCAGCTTTCAGCGCCATTGGATGTTCTGCTGCAACTGCAACATAAGTCACACCCATTAAGGTGTCAGCACGTGTGGTGAATACAGTAAGGCCGTCTGCGTAAATTTCAGGATTCGCTGAAGGGAAGGTGATATCCATTCCTTGTGAGCGACCAATCCAGTTACGTTGCATGGTCAAGACTTGTTGTGGCCAACCGTCTTTTAAGGTATCTAAATCGTCTAATAATTCTTGTGCATAGTCGGTAATGCGGAAGTAATACATTGGAATATCACGTTTTTCAACCAATGCACCTGAACGCCAGCCACGACCATTTTCAACTTGTTCATTGGCAAGTACAGTCTGATCCACAGGATCCCAATTTACGGTAGATAATTTACGGTAAATAAGGCCTTTTTTATAAAGTTGCACGAACAACCACTGTTCCCAGCGGTAGTATTCAGGGGTACACGTTGCAAATTCACGATCCCAATCGACGGATAGACCTAATTTTTTTAATTGGTCACGCATATATGCGATGTTTTCAAAGGTCCATTTTGCAGGTGCAACTTGGTGTGCAATCGCAGCGTTTTCAGCAGGTAAACCAAAAGCATCCCAACCCATTGGTTGCAGGACGGTTTCCCCTTTGAGACGGTGGAAACGACTGATGACATCACCAATGGTGTAGTTACGCACATGACCCATATGCAGTTTGCCACTTGGATAAGGGAACATCGAGAGGATATAACGACGTGGACCTTCTACAGAGTCGGCAACTTTAAAGGCTTTACGAGCTTCCCAGTCTTGTTGGACGGTAGGTTCAATCGCGCTCGCTTGATATTCAGGGTCAATGTGAGTAGTCATATACGTATGTAGAACAATGGTTAAAAAGTTTGTTGCACAGCATAGCGCAAAATGCACCTAAAAGTGAATTTTGCGCTATGTTTTGTGCAGGAAATTAAACAAGCTGAAAATATATCTGGAACCGTACGGAATGATTAAACCGCAGGGCGGACTTGTTGGCCTTGTTGAAGTGCTTC
Source organism: Acinetobacter sp. PC34 (assembly GCF_051789135.1). Lineage (NCBI taxonomy): Bacteria > Pseudomonadati > Pseudomonadota > Gammaproteobacteria > Moraxellales > Moraxellaceae > Acinetobacter > Acinetobacter sp. PC34. The sequence continues at coordinate 527,994 of NZ_CP196664.1, forward strand.
ATTCGCTTCACGTCGTTGATTTTCTAAATCAACCGCTGGTGCTGGGGCTGCGCTTGGTACAGCATTGGGGGGAGCTGGTACGGTATTTGGCATATTGGCAGGTGGGGGTGCTTCCGGTGAAGCAGCTTGTGGCGAATTTTTCCAACCATAGGTATCGACTTTGCCTTTTTTCTTTGCTGTTTTGGGTGGAGGTGTCGTGGTGTAATGTGTCGAGCCTTGGCTATCAACCCACTTATAATACGTCTTGGCAAAGCTTTGTGTACTGCCCATTGCAAGCCCCATCCCCACCAAACATGCTGCCATTTTTGCAAACTGAATACTCATCTACCATTGTCCTTTTTATATCCGTAATCATTGGATTTTATCGGGTTTATCGTTGTCGTTATTTTATGCCAATTTTAGAGCAATAAGCATTATTTGATGCATTTTTCATCTGAGTTTTTTGAAATATTTTGCAGGCCAAATCCTCAGTTTAATACGTGAAATATGCGTTATGACACAGTATGAAAATAAGATGGTTATGCTAAAACTTGATGAACAAATGCTGATCTATATTTAAAACTGAAAAAATCTGAGATAGATGTTGGATTTAAATTTGGGTGAATATCTTATTAAACTTATTTATGGGTTTTATTATGTTTTTTTATTAATAAATTCAGTGAAATAGAAATCTATTTGTTTTTGCACTAAAAACCAAGAAAAAGCAGCTCAGTTTTCTTTGTCCGCGATGAATAAAAAACAAACGCTCTGTAAATAAACAAAAAAAAGCTAATTTTTAAACTTGACTTTAGTCACGAAACTCCTAAAAATGCTGTCTTTAGTTTTATATGCCTTTACTCGATCACCCTTCGATAAAGTGTCATTTCATGCAATGGACACGCTTTCTAGCCGAGACCGTGAACAAAGTAAAAAAATGTGTTTATCCCAACACGTTTTAGATCTCATATTGCTCAAACAGCATACAGATCAGAATTTTTTCCTATTGCTATGAAAACTAAGAAATATGTGTGCTATAACAGTGCAGACAATCAATGAATGAAACACTGCTGGTGCCTTCCACCATTGCAGTGATAAAGATTAGGGTGAATCACGTTGGAACTTTTATCTGGTGGTGAAATGCTCGTTCGCGCATTGGCGGACGAAGGCGTTGAACATGTATTTGGATATCCAGGCGGCGCAGTTTTACATATCTACGACGCGTTCTTTCAACAAGACAAAATCAATCATTACCTCGTGCGCCATGAACAAGCTGCTGGTCATATGGCAGATGCTTACTCACGCGTAACAGGTAAGACGGGTGTGGTCCTCGTGACTTCAGGTCCGGGTGCAACCAATACTGTGACTCCAATTGCAACGGCTTATATGGACTCAATCCCAATGGTGATTTTGTCAGGTCAGGTTGCGTCACATTTAATTGGTGAAGATGCATTCCAAGAAACAGATATGGTCGGTATTTCTCGTCCGATCGTAAAACATAGTTTCCAAGTGCGCCATGCCAGCGAAATTCCTTCGATTATTAAGAAGGCATTTTATATTGCAGCTTCTGGTCGTCCGGGTCCAGTTGTGGTCGATATTCCAAAAGATGCAACCAATCCTGCTGAGAAATTTGCTTACGAATACCCAGAAAAAGTGAAGATGCGTTCGTATCAACCGCCGCATCGTGGTCACTCAGGTCAAATTCGTAAAGCGATTGAAGAGCTGATTCACGCTAAACGTCCTGTGATTTATACTGGCGGTGGTGTGGTTCAAGGTAATGCTTCTGCACAGTTAACTGAACTGGCGCACATTTTGGGCTTCCCAGTCACCAATACCTTGATGGGGCTTGGTGCATTCCCAGGCAATGATCCACAGTTTATTGGCATGTTGGGTATGCATGGTACGTATGAAGCCAATATGACTATGCACAATGCTGATGTTATTTTGTGTATCGGTGCGCGTTTCGATGACCGTGTAACCAATAATCCAGCAAAATTCTGTCCAAATGCCAAAGTGATTCATATTGATATCGACCCTGCGACGATTTCAAAAACCATCATGGCACATATCCCGATCGTGGGTGCGGTAGAACCTGTCCTTCAAGAAATGTTGACACAGTTGAAACAAATGAATGTGTCTAAACCAAATCCTGAAGACATGGCTGCTTGGTGGGCGCAAATCAATGAATGGCGTAAAGTTCACGGCATGCGTTATGAGTCAGGTACAAATGGCGTAATGAAACCACAACAAGTGGTGGAAGCTCTGGATAAAATCACCAATGGTGAAGCGATCATTACTTCTGACGTAGGTCAGCATCAAATGTTTGGTGCGAACTATTACAAGTATAAACGTCCACGCCAATGGATTAACTCAGGTGGCCTAGGCACCATGGGTGTGGGTTTACCCTATGCAATGGCGGCGAAATTGGCTTTCCCTGATCAACAAGTGGTTTGTATCACGGGTGAAGCATCCATCCAGATGTGTATCCAAGAATTATCAACATGTAAGCAATATGGCTTAAATGTGAAAATTCTTTGCTTGAATAACCAAGCCTTAGGCATGGTGAAGCAGTGGCAAGATATGAACTATGAAGGACGTCACTCAAGTTCTTATATCGATTCATTGCCTGACTTCCCTAAATTGATGGAAGCGTATGGTCATGTAGGTATTCAGATTAACCATGCCGATGAGCTTGAGTCTAAGCTTGCAGAAGCAATGGCAATCAACGATAAATGTGTATTCATCAACGTTATGGTTGACCGTACCGAGCATGTTTATCCAATGCTTATTGCAGGTCAGTCAATGCAAGATATGTGGTTAGGTAAAGGGGAGCGCACGTCATGAGACACATTATCTCTGTACTTGTAGAAAACGAAGCTGGTGCGCTTTCTCGTTTGGTGGGTTTATTTTCTCAACGTGGTTATAACATTGAGACCTTAAACGTTGCGCCAACCGAAGATCCGACCTTATCTCGTTTGACATTAACGACTTATGGCGATGACCATAAAATTGAACAAATCACCAAACAGCTCAACAAATTGGTTGAAGTGGTGAAAGTGGTTGATCTGTCTGAAGGTGCGCACATTGAGCGTGAGTTGATGTTGATTAAAGTCAAATCACTTGGCTCAGCACGTGCTGAAATTAAACGAACTGCGGACATTTTCCGTGCGCAAATTGTTGATGTCACCCCAACGACCTACACCATTCAAATCGCGGGTACGACTGAAAAAATTGATGGTTTTATTGATGCACTCGCAGAGAACACCATTCTGGAAGTTGTGCGCTCAGGTGTTTCAGGCATCGCGCGTGGCGAAAAAGTTTTAACCATTTAATTAATTAACACGATTCAACCTCCTTTTGAGAAAGAGGAGGATTTCATCAAACAATAAACCCCTTGATGGAATTACAGAATACCAAGCATTTTAGCGGAGACAGCAATGCAAATTTTTTACGATAAAGACTGCGACTTATCTATCATCCAATCTAAGAAAGTAGCGATCATTGGTTACGGTTCACAAGGTCACGCACACGCGCTTAACCTTAAAGATTCTGGTGTAGACGTAACTGTAGGTTTACGCGCTGGTTCTACTTCTTGGAAAAAAGCTGAAAATTCAGGTCTTAAAGTTGCTGAAGTTCCTGCTGCTGTAGCACAAGCTGACGTAGTCATGATCTTGACTCCAGATGAGTTCCAATCACAACTTTACCGTGACGTGATCGAGCCAAACATTAAAGAAGGCGCGACTTTAGCATTTGCTCATGGTTTCTCTGTTCTTTACAACCAAGTAGTTCCACGTGCTGACCTTGACGTAATCATGGTTGCACCAAAAGCACCAGGCCATACTGTACGTTCTGAATACCAACGTGGTTCAGGCGTTCCTGACTTAATCGCGATTCATCAAGATGCGTCTGGTAATGCACGTAACCTAGCACTTTCTTATGCTTCAGGCGTAGGTGGTGGTCGTACAGGTATTATCGAGACTTCTTTCCGTGAAGAAACTGAAACTGACTTATTTGGTGAGCAAGCAGTTCTTTGTGGTGGTGCAGTAGAACTTGTGAAAATGGGCTTCGAAACTTTGGTTGAAGCAGGTTATGCGCCTGAAATGGCTTACTTTGAATGCTTACACGAACTTAAGTTAATCGTTGACTTAATGTTTGAAGGTGGTATCGCGGATATGAACTATTCAGTGTCAAACAACGCTGAATATGGTGAGTACGTAACTGGCGTTGAAGTAATCAACGAACAGTCTCGTGAAGCGATGCGCAATGCACTTAAACGTATTCAATCTGGTGAATATGCAAAAATGTTCATTAACGAAGGTGCGTTGAACTACCCATCAATGACTGCGCGTCGTCGTCAAAACGCAGCGCATGGTATTGAGGTAACAGGTGGTAAGTTACGCGCGATGATGCCTTGGATTCAGGCAAACAAGATCGTCGATAAAGAAAAGAACTAAGGTTACGTTACGTGCCTTTAAAAAAGGGAAAACAATGCTTTCCCTTTTTTTTCGTACCTTAGATTTAAGCAAACAAAATTGTAGATAAAAAAGAACTAAGTTTCTAATCTAGCTTATTTTAAGTAATAAAACCCTGCTTCGGTAGGGTTTTTTATTGATCTACTATCATGTTTTATGTAGGGCAAAGCTATTAATTAAAAAAATGTGAGTATAAATAGGGCCATGATATGGCTATCGGTACACAGCTATAAGTTGATCTTACCCGTGTTCAAAATCGTTATATGGAGTCCACGTTTATTTCATTTCAGTGCTAGATATATGGGCACCATATATCGTCAAAAAACTATTGGATTAATAACGTATCCATGGGCTTTATTGCAATAAATGAAACTCTCAAAAAAGTGTACCTATCATTACGTTTGGGTTTTTAGTGTGAGTTTTTGATTTCTAAAATAGTAGGTCATGTAAATTTAAGGCTTGATTATGTGATTTTAGTCATATTGTTCAATCACTGAAATTGGGTAAATAGCATGTGAATAAACTTTGGATTTTAGCAAGATGATCGACCTGAATTGAAAAATTTATGGAAATGTAAAGTAAAAAAAAGATGAAAAATGAATTTTTTAGCGATTTAAGAAATTATTCAACTGAAGATGTAATGAAATGTAAAAGTGAATTTCTAATATAAAACAGAGATCTATTTAAAATATAAAAAAGGACTAAAATTGTGTATCACTGAAAGTGGTGTAACTGTTTTTAGGGATTTATAAAGTTAATAAATAAATAAAATAGAAATAAAAACATTATTTTAATTTTATTTTTTTGGAGTTTTAAAGTTGGTCCTCTATTTGAGTGAAAAAGGGTGCATAGGTGGTTTTTTGTACAGAACAATTAGAATAAACACACACTTAAGAAAAGCTTGGTAGCCATGCAAGGCCCAGTTTGATTAAGGGTAAACACCATAACAATTAATTTGGTTTAGAAGAAAAATCTCGGAGAATAGCTATGAATAAAATACTTCAAGCATCATTAGTTGCAACACTATTAGGTGCAGGTTCTACAGCCCTTTATGCAGATGATGATACAGCATCACGCCCTAGTTATAACTGGGGGAACTGTACTTCTCTAGGTTGTGAAAAAGATATTCCTATTAAATTAGAAATCCCTAAAAAATGTGAAGTGCTTGGCGGTAGTGCCATTACGCTGAATAAAAATGGTGGAACACAAAGTTCAAATTACACTGTACGTAGTAATACGCACTATACACTTAACATTCAAACAGCGAACACAGGTACAAGTGCAAGTACTTATGTTAAACATGAGGACGATGGCAGTGTTCGTGTACCAACAACAATTGTTACAAATAAAACAGGTGGCGGTGTAATTCCATTTGGTAACTCAAATCACAATGGTCTAGCTGATGATGTATATTCTGTATCTGTTACAAATGCAGCAGTAAGTGCCTTCCAACGTGCGGGTACATACAACGATACTTATAAAATTAAAGTTTACTACTAATCTGGTTAAACTAAGCCTAACTTGATCACAGTATCAGGTTAGGTTTTTTAAAATTATAATAAGGGGCGTAACATGAAAAGAATAATACCAATTCTGGTGTCTTCGATGCTGTATATGTCGGGAACACATGCTGGTGTTTCAGTTGACCCAGTCCAAATGTATATTCAAAATCCCGCAAAGCAAAGAACAACAACATTAACCCTAGAATCTAAAGATGAGACAGAAAAGCGAATTTTTGAAGTTAAAGCATTTAAGTGGACTCAAAAAGATAATGGTGAAAATGTGCTTGAGCCTGACAATAGTTTAATTATTAACCCTAAGAATTTTATTTTACAAGCCAATGGCAAGCAAACCATTCGTATCGGTTTTAATCGTCCGGTAGAGTCGGTTTTAGAAGGGCAACAAGAAGGGACATGGCGTGTGATGGTTGATGAAATTCCACAGGCTGTAAAAGAATCTTCAGTAAATTTTCTGGTTAGCTTTAATTTACCCCTCTTTGTTGGTAAGCAGGAAGATGTTAAACTAAATTTCAACGTTGAAAATAATAAACTCGTTGTTAAAAATAACGCGAATTCGCATATTCAAATTGCAAATTTGAAGATTGTCGATGCTAATAAAAAAGAAGTTTTTAAAACGGAAACTATGAGTTATTTGCTTGCAAATAAAAGCACGTCCTATGATTTAAACAATACACGAATATCAAATCCTAAAAACTATTATGTTCAATTGTTTACTGATAAGAACGATAAAATGGTGGAACTCAAATTCTCGGATTAGTCTGAGGTGGGGAGTTTATGATGAATACGAAAATAAGAATACTTATCGTTATTCATATTTTTTTTGCACTAAATGTGAATGCCAGTGAAGCTGTGCTGGAAGAAAATATTGCAAATTTATGGATTAATGATTTAGATCATCATACGGATGTTGCCTTATTAAAAGAAGGCGATCAATACTATATTGAATGTAATATACTGGCAGAACGTCAAATTACAACGAGCCAATTAAAAACGCTCTCCTCTCGGCCAGAGTTTTGTTCAGTGTCATCAGGAGTAATTCAGTCAGCGTTTGATGACTCATCACAATCCATTAAATTGACTATTCCTACAGACTCTTTTGAATCTGATTTTAATAACTTAAATGCAAGTGTTATTCCAGAAAAAGCCAGTTTTGGTGGTTTCATAAATTATGATTTTCTTTATGCAAATAGTAATTCTAATAACTCATATAGTGGACTTATGGAGCTAGGGGTTTTCAAAGATTATTGGATCATGAAAAACTCGATGTTGTATCAGAATACCCCCACTGATGAGCGGGTGGTTCGCCTAAGTAGTAGTGTCGATTTTGAATTTCCTAAACATATGACCCGCTTAACGATAGGGGATACTACAACTACATATAACCCTTTGATTAATTCTTTACGTTTTGCAGGTTTAAATTGGGGGACGAATTACACTGAAAGACCAAATTTTGTGTACTGGAATATGCCAAGCTTACAAGGGAGTGCGCGCGTTCCTTCTACTGTTGACTTATATATAAATGGCGTAAATATTTATAATCAAAAGGTGAGCCCTGGTGATTATAACTTACTGATGGGGGCACAAATCCAACAGGCAGGTAATGCGCAAATTGTAGTTGAGGATGTACTCGGGAATCGAAGTGTACAAAGCTTTCCTATTATGGTGACCAATAGACTATTACGATCTGGTTTGCATGAATATAGTGTTGCAGCAGGTAAACTTCGTTATAACTATAATTTGGATAGCAGTGATTATAGGGACTTCTTTGTGAATACTTATTTTCGCAGAGGTATGTCAAACTCAACTACGTTAGGAAGCAATTTATCTTACAGTAAAGATATACAAAATATAGGCTTCATGTGGACACAAGCGATTAGTAATATTTTTGTTCTCGATAGTGTTGTTCTTGCTTCTCATGATGATGAAAACCAATTTAATTATTCCTATGGGTTATCCGCAAGTAAAGACTTTGGTCGATTTTCAATGGGGGCGAGTTCAAAATATACAGAAAAAGATTTTAAATTTTTAGGAGATGAGTTAGGTGCCAATTCTAACTATCCGAAGTTTGAAAATCTTGCATATTTTGGTATGAGTAATGTGCCCTATTTACATAATCTAAATATTAACTATGCAGAACAAAAATACTATGAAAATCCTGAGTTTCCTAATAGTAACCAAAAGGTAATAAATGTTGGGTTTAATCGGAATTTTGGTCGTCGAATTTCATTTGGTTTAAGCTATTTCAACTCTTTTGGTGACAGGAAAGACTCAGGCGGCATTCTTTCACTTAGCTACAGTTTTGATAATAAGTCCGTTTACTTTAGTCAATCAGCTGACCAAAATACAAATCTCCAGTTGGTGAAATATGATTCCAATCAAGTCGGTTTCGATTATTCTCTTGGCGTAAACCGTCGTAGTGAAGATACGATGTTTAACTTTAATGGTGTTGTTAAAACAGATGTAGGAGATTTAGATTTCTATCATGTGCAGGGTCGTAAAGATCGTGAATCACAGTTAAATTATCGAGGAGCAGTTGTTTGGTTGGGTAATAAAATCAGTTTTACTAAAATGGTTGATAACGCATTTACTCTAGTCAAAGTAGGGGATTATCAAGATATTGATATTTTAAGATCGCTGACCTATGTTGATAAAACCAATAAAAAGGGGTATGCCTTTATTCATGATGTTATTCCTTATGTTAAATACGACATTGCATTTGATCAAAATCAACTACCTATCGAAGATAAAATACAGTATTCAAGCAAACAATTAACAGCTTTAAATCAACGCGGTTATATCATCAATTTCCCAGTATTCCATGCGAAACAAGTCACTGTTAAACCAGTAGACAGTAACAATCGGTCTTTTGCTGCTGGTTCGGAGCTTTATATTGATAATAATGGTGAAGGAGAGGTTTATCCGATTTCTACCGATGGTAGCGTAACGCTTTCTGGTTTGATTCCGGGAATATATAAGATACAAATTAAAACTAAAGAAGCACGCAGTTGTTCGGCAGAACTTACAATTACAGATACTAAGAATGATGACAACTCATCAGTACTGGATCTTCAGTGTAAATAAATGGAGTAGAGCCATGAAACTGAACATTATTATACTGCTGTTTTGTGTAGCGGCCACCCCAATAGCTTATGCAAAACAGTGTCAAATTGAGCGTTTAACTTCAAGCCAGTTGAATCTAAGTTCATCGTATCTTAGTCAAGCTGCAACTTCTTTCTCAGTGGCTTGTGATAGTAATTACGCGATTAAATTCAATTCGCGTAATTTAACTAATGCAACAGGGAGTAGTTATTTAGTCAATGAGAAAAACTATAAATTGAGAACTCAAATGAATATTTCAGGAGCAAGTGCATCACGTTGGAATAGCCCTATTGCTCAACCAGCAACTGAGCAAAATAAGTTTGTAGTCTTGGTGCAATTGATGGAGCGCCCAACTGCCTTAACCCCAGCAGGTGTGTATAAAGATAGCTTGTATATTAATTTGATGTTTTAAATTTTAGGTCTTTAAACTATTAATATGTAAAAAGATACCTACTAATCATAGGTATCTTTTTATTTGATTGCATTCATTATCATAAAACTGTCAAATAGTTTGCCTAAACTTGGAGGAAAATAAGAAAAGTTTGGAATAGTATGATCGGTTCAATTACAACAAAATTATTCAAACAGCACAATTTCCCAGAACCTCAGCGGTTTTATCTCAAGCAACAACATCAGCATAATATTCAGCAAGAACTCTCTATCCTTGAAGAAACCCTCAAACCCAAGTTAAAAATAACCATCGTGACGGAAACATGGTCACCAGAAATTAATGGTGTGGCGAACTCTTTATTACAACTGTGTAAAGGTTTGCAGACACTGGGACATCGTATTCAGCTCATCCGCCCAATACAAAAAAACATATGTACCGACTTTCAGGCGGAACAGGAGTGTTTGGTTTGGGCAAAAAGCATTCCTAAATATGCCGACATGCAGTTTGGTATGCCACAGTATGTCAAAGTCAGCAAAGCGATTGAATGCTTCGCACCAGATGTGGTCCATATTGTGACGGAAGGACCGTTGGGGTTGACGGCACTGTATGCTGCTCAAGCACATCAAATTCCAGTGTCGAGTGGTTTTCATTCAACTTTTCATGATTTTAGCCGCTTCTTTGATTTGGCTTTGCTGGTCAAACCGATTGAAAGTTATCTTCGCTGGTTTCATAACCATACGGTACTCACCTGTGTGCCGAGTCAAACGACGTTAAATCAACTCCAGGCCTTTGGGGTGACTTGTCCTTTGGTTGAGGTTGGGCGAGGGGTCGATACAACTCGCTTCCATCCAGAGCACCGCTCAGAACAATTGCGTCAGCGTTGGCAAGCAGATGCAAATACTACGGTGCTGTTATATGTGGGGCGTTTATCTCCAGAAAAAGAAGTCGATGTGCTCATTGAAAGCTATTTGAATATCAAGAAGCAGCAATCACGCAAGTTGAAAATGGTGATTGTGGGGGATGGCCCGGATCGTAAGCGTTTAACTGACATGGCAAATGGCTCAGATGTTATTTTTACGGGAAGCTTAACAGGGCAGTCACTTGCTCAAACCTACGCCAGTGCAGATGCTTTTGTTTTTGCTAGTCAAATAGAGACTTTTGGTAATGTGGTACTCGAAGCCATGGCCAGTGGCTTACCTGTGGTGGCCTATAACTATGCCAGTCCGCAGCGTTATATCAAGCAAGGTATAACAGGGTGGTTGAGTCCTTTTGGACAAGTGGCACACTTTATGCAAACTATTATTCAGTTGCCAGAGCAAAAGGTGCTTAGATGTATGGGAACTCAAGCACGTCAAGACATTGAAAGTGTGGGCTGGCAGTATCCTGTAAAACAGTTTGAGCAAGCCTTATATCACGCGGCAAAGATTAAGGCAGCACCTTAACCAATAGCTATATTAAAAGCGTCGGTGATAAAGATGAGTTGGGTAATTTTGATGGGTTTTAACTTAAATCATCAAACTGTCAAAAATACCCTTTAATATGAGCCTAAAGAGAAGCGATTTTGATGAATTAAATCGTCATATAACAATGATTTTCCAGCTGAACTTTCAACATTGTTGTTAAGGAGAAGTGGTATGAATCTTAAAACTGCAAAAATAAGAATATTAGATTTAGATTTAAAAGGCTGTGTCTATCTCAATCATTTCTCCCATTCGCATGCTGTAGCTAATTTTTTTAAGCGGATCAGTCGATTGGGAGATGGCATCTTTTGGTACACGATGTTGGCTTTAACTTGGTTGTTGCAAGGATTGGTCTACAGTTTGCAAATCCTGTATTTGGTTCTCGGTTCATTGTGCGGGACTTTAATTTATAAAGTCTTAAAAATCAAAACTATTCGCCCAAGACCCTATCAAGTACATCAAGTGATTCGAATGGGTGAGCGACCTCTCGATCACTTTAGTTTTCCTTCGGGTCATACTTTACATGCAGTGATGGTCAGTACGTTATTAGGCTTTGTACAGCCAATTTTATTGGTGCTCATGTTGCCTTTTACTGTTTTGGTTGCCGCGTCACGCATGATTTTAGGGCTACATTATCCAAGTGATGTGTTGGTCGGAGCGGCTATAGGTGTGGTTGTAGCCGTCGCTTTAATTTGTAGTGCACCATTTTTAAATATCGTGTTGTAAAAAAGCCCAATTTTATCCCAAACAAACTAGCGCTTAAATTTCAGAGTTTGCTACAGTACAGCATCTTCTACATTGTGATGAGACTCCACCATGGGCTTACGTTGGTCAGACACTATTGATATTGCTATTGAGTTGTATGAAGCTCATCCAGATGTCGATCCGCAGTGGATTCGCTTTACAGACTTACATGCTTGGGTGTGTGCCTTACCAGACTTTAGTGATGATCCGACCAAGTCGACTGAAGGTTTGCTTGAAGCAATTCAAATGGCATGGATTGACGAAGCGCGATAATCCTTGTATCGAAAAAAGCAACTTTTTACAGAGTAAAAGCAGAAAATTGTGCATTATGTCGGTATAATGCGCCAAAATTTTCATGTCTACATTGACTTAAGGAGCCAATCATGGCTATTGAACGTACTTTATCTATCGTAAAACCAGACGCAGTTGCTAAAAACCACATCGGTGACATTTTTGCTCGTTTTGAAAAAGCTGGTCTTCAAATCGTTGCAACTAAAATGAAACACTTGACTCAAGCTGAAGCTGAAGGTTTCTACGCAGAGCACAAAGAACGTGGTTTCTTTGCTGACCTAGTTGCGTTCATGACTTCTGGTCCAGTTGTTGTTTCAGTTCTTGAAGGCGAAAACGCAGTTCTTGCTCACCGCGAAATCCTTGGCGCAACTAACCCTAAAGAAGCTGCTCCAGGTACTATCCGCGCTGACTTCGCTGTAAGCATCGACGAAAATGCTGCTCACGGTTCTGACTCTGTAGCATCTGCTGATCGTGAAGTTAACTACTTCTTCGCTCAAACTGAGATTGCTCCACGTACTCGTTAATTCGAAGTATTCAAACCAGATAAGTGTTATTATACTTATCTGGTTTTTTTATTCCCTGAATAAATTTCTGCTCGTTTATTGAGCTTCTCCTTTCATCGTTAGACATGGTTTAGGTAATACACATGAGTACTGAAGTGGTCGCTGTCTCTACAGTTTCGGCTGAACAGCAACAATCTCCATCCGCTCCTGCACAGCAAAACTCTGTTGCGAAAGTGAACTTACTTGGCATGTCACGTCCGCAGCTTGAAAAATTCTTCGAAGATATGGGAGAAAAAAAGTTTCGCGCAGGACAGGTGATGAAATGGATTCACCAGTTTTTTGTGACTGATTTTGCTGAGATGACCAATATCTCAGGCAAGTTGCGTGAAAAACTTGAAAAACTTTGTGAAATTAAAGCGCCAGAAGTGGTGCATAAAAATTATTCTAAAGATGGTACGCGTAAGTGGGTCTTTCGTGTCGGTGAGGGCGAAGGCTCTTTGGTTGAAACCGTATTGATTCCTGCTGAACATCGCAGTGGTTTGCGCCGTACTTTATGTATTTCATCTCAAGTGGGCTGTGCACTGGATTGTTCATTCTGTTCAACCGGTAAACAAGGCTTTCAGCGCGACTTAAACCCAGATGAAATTATTGGTCAGTTATGGGTCGCAAACTATTCTTATATGGAAGATGTGCCTGTAGCTGAGCGTGAGCGTTCGGTGACCAACGTCGTAATGATGGGGATGGGCGAGCCATTACTCAACTATGATGCCGTATTGAGTTCAATGCGTATTATGCTAGATGACTTTGCTTATGGTATGTCTAAGCGCCGTGTGACCTTGTCGACTTCAGGTGTAGTGCCGAAAATTGATCAATTGGCACAAGATATTGATGTTGCATTGGCAATCTCCCTACACGCGCCAAATGACGAACTACGGAATGAATTGGTTCCAATCAATAAAAAATATCCATTGGCACAATTGATTGCAGCATGTCAGCGTTATATCGCTAAAGACGGTAATGAAAGTGCGCGTAAGCATGTCACAATTGAATATGTGATGTTGGATGGGGTGAACGATCATCCTGAGCATGCGCAGCAGATGATTAAGTTGTTGAAGAACTTACCAAGTAAAATTAATTTAATTCCGTTTAATCCATTTCCACATGCGCCTTATGGTCGTTCAAGTCGCAACCGCATTATTTCTTTCCAAAAAACTTTGTCTGACGCTGGATTTGTGTGTACGATTCGTCAAACGCGTGGCGATGACATTGATGCTGCCTGCGGACAATTGGTCGGTCAAGTGGCCGATCGAACACGTCGTGCTGAGCAGTGGAAAAAGAAAGTAGCAGAGAAAAACGAGATTCTACGTTCACAAGGATAATATAAGGGGATGCCAATTGAAAAAACCCGTTTCTAAACTTTGCCTTGCGCTGACACTGGGTGTGTCAGTGTGGTACTTGGTGGGTTGCCAAACCGTGAATACGAAAGGTGATCCAAGTAAAGCAGTACAAGTTAGAACGCAGTTGGCGGCTGAATATATTAAGTCGAATGATTACGATGCTGCGAAACGTACATTGGATCAAGCATTAGACATCGACTCTCGTGATGCATCTGCAAATATGATGATGGGCGTATTGTTACAGCGTGAAGGCAGTCCACAAAATGTGGAAAAGGCAGAGCGTTATTTTAAGCATGCAATTGCGGCTGAGCCAAAAAATGCACAGGCTCGTAACAACTACGGTACGTATTTATATCAAATTGGGCGTTATAATGACGCGATTGATCAACTTCAAGTTGCAGGTTCAACTTTAGGGTATGATCAACGTTATCGAGCATTGGAAAATTTAGGTCGTGCGTATCTACAAGTAGGTCGAGTGGCGGAAGCAGAAGCAGCTTTTAAACAAGCCCTACAGGTAAACTCAGGTGCCTATCTTGCCATGATCGAAATGGCGGAAATTTCATATTTACGTCAGCAAAATGCTGAAGCTACGCAGTACTATGAACAGTTTGTGCGAGCGGTTGGCGAGAAAAACTTAGATGCACGTGCGCTTTGGATTGGGATCCGAATTGCGCGAGCAAATCATGACACGATGGGTTCGCAAGTACTGGTCAACCAGTTACGTGCATTGTATCCAGACAGTCAAGAATACAAACGTTATTTGCAATTACAGTACACTACTGAGGCCGTATGGAAGTAAATCCTAATTCACCACAATCGAATGGTTCTAGCAATGCTTTAGGAAATATCCAACGTCCGGGTGATTATCTTCGTCAAATTCGTATTACGCAAAAACGTGAATTAAGCGACGTTGCCAAAGAGTTGAATATTCCACTCAAGACTTTAACTGCGCTTGAGCAGGATGAATATACGGCGCTTCCAGAAGCAACTTTTATTAAGGGTTACTATCGTACTTATGCGAAGTTCCTAAAAGTGGATGCTACTACGATTATTCAGCGTTTTGATGATATCTATGCCAATGATACGGGGCTATTGCCAAATCATGCATTGAATAATTCACCGATTAAAATCATGGGTAAATTACCTGGCTCTAACCGTGACCGTAACCGTAAATGGTTGAAACGTGGACTGATTGCGATTATTGTAATTGCGATTTTGGCAGCGTTGTTCGGCATGATTCAGAATTGGTCAGGCAGTACAGATGAGGCTACGACTCCGCAGACTGAATCTGATGTACAAATCATCAATATGAATGGGGCTGCTGCAACTACAGGGGATCAGTTGAAACTTGAGTTCAATCGTCCTACGTCTGTACATATTGTCGATTCAACTGGGAAAGTACTGGCAACAGGGCGTCAAGCCTCTACACTTGAGCTTGCTGGCGAGACACCTTTTCAAATTCGTATCGATGATGCCGCTGCTGTGTCACTCAGCTTAAATAATGAAAGTATTTCATTGTCACCATATACCGTCGGTGGAAAAGCAGATTTCCGCTTGTCACGTTAATGGGATCAAGGAAAAGCAATGATTGTAAATCCAATTAAACGCAAGCCTACTCGCAAGATTCGTGTAGGTTCGGTCTATGTCGGTGGTGATGCACCTATCAGCATTCAAAGTATGACCAATACTGAAACTTGTGATGTGGAAGCAACGCTGGCGCAAATTCAGCGTTGTGCAGATGTGGGTGCGGACATCATGCGTGTTTCTGTACCGACGATGGAAGCGGCAGAGGCTTTTGGTGAAATTCGCAAGCGTTCATCAGTGCCGTTGGTTGCAGATATTCATTTTGATTACAAGATTGCACTGCGTGTTGCAGACTTGGGTGCGGACTGTTTAAGGATTAATCCCGGGAATATTGGCTCTGAAGCTAAAATCCGTGAAGTGGTAGCTGCAGCGCGCCATAACGATATTTCTATGCGTATTGGGGTGAATGCAGGTTCACTGGAAAAAGATATTCAAAAGAAATATGGTGAGCCAACTGGTCAGGCTTTGCTTGAATCGGCGATGCGTCATATTGATATTCTAGACCGTTTAGATTTCCACGAATTCAAAGTCTCAGTGAAAGCATCCAATGTGTTTTTAACCATGGACGCTTATCGCCTACTTTCACAGCAAATTGATAATCCGTTACACCTGGGTGTAACGGAAGCTGGGATTTACCGTACAGGTTCAGTGAAGTCTGCGATTGCATTGGGCGGTTTGTTATTGGATGGCATTGGTGACACCATGCGTATTTCCTTGGCAGCGGAACCTGAAGAAGAGATTAAGATTGGTTTTGATATTTTAAAATCACTCAGTCTTCGCTCAAATGGAATCAACTTCATTGCTTGTCCAAGCTGTTCACGTCAAGAGTTTAACGTGATTTCAGTGATGCAAGCCTTAGAAGAGCGTTTAGAGGATATTCGTACCCCAATGGATGTGTCGGTGATTGGGTGTAAAGTGAATGGTCCAGGTGAAGCCAAAGAAGCCGATATTGGTGTAGTTGGTGCAAGTCCACGTTCACTGGTGTATCGTAATGGTGAAAAGAGCCATTTAATTGACACAAATCAGTTGGTTGACGAAATCGAAACGATGGTTCGTCAGCGTGTTTCAGAGCTTGAAGAAGCTAAATCTAAAGAGATCATCCGTAGTTCATCATGAGTTCAATTGTCGCAATCAAAGGTTTTAATGACATTCTTCCTACGCAAACACCAGCGTGGAGACGTCTTGAACAGCATCTCGCATCATTGATGGATGCGTATGGCTACCAGCAAATTCGTTTGCCTATTGTTGAGCAAACCAATTTGTTCAAACGTTCGATTGGTGATGCAACGGATATCGTTGAAAAAGAAATGTACACCTTCTTGGACAAAGGTAATCCGCCTGAGTCTTTGACTTTGCGTCCTGAAGGAACAGCGGGCTGTGTACGTGCCATGCTGGAGCATAACTTGCTTCGCGGTGCGACGCCTCGTGTTTGGTATATCGGGCCGATGTTCCGTTATGAAAAGCCACAAAAGGGTCGTTACCGTCAGTTCCACCAATTTGGCGTGGAAACCTTTGGTGTTGCAACCCCAGATATGGATGCTGAGCTGATTTTGATGACGGCACGTCTGTGGAAACGCATGGGTGTGGCAGATAAAGTTCAACTTGAGTTGAATACTTTGGGTGAGTCTGATGAGCGTGCAGCTTATCGTGCGGCATTGGTGGAGTTCTTAGAATCACATAAAAATGATTTGGATGAAGATTCACAGCGTCGTTTAACCACCAACCCACTACGTATCCTTGACTCTAAAGATGCAAAAACCCAAGCCATTTTAGAAAATGCGCCGAAGTTGCATGACTTTATGGGGGAAGAGACGCTACAGCACTTTGCAACTTTGCAGCAGTATTTAACTGATGCAGGTGTGAGCTTCGTGATTAACCAAAAACTGGTGCGTGGCTTAGATTATTACAACAAGACAGTTTTTGAGTGGACCACCACGCATTTGGGCTCACAAGGTACAGTCTGTGCGGGCGGTCGTTACGATGGCTTAGTGGGTCAGCTTAAAGGCAAGGCTGATCAGTCTGTACCTGCAGTTGGCTTTGCGATGGGTATGGAGCGTCTGTTGTTGTTGCTTGAGCAAGTCGAAGACGCTACGCCTATACGTGACTGTGAAATGTTTTTATTGGCTGATCCAGCGTCACAGGGCAAAGCTTTGGTGCTTGCAGAACAGATTCGTAACCAGTTAGATGCAGCATCAAGCACGCTTCGTTTAAAAGTGGGTTCACATGGTTCAATGAAGTCACAAATGAAAAAAGCGGATCAATCGGGTGCTCTTTTCGCGCTGATTTTGGGTGAGCGCGAGGTGGAAGCTGCACAGTTTGCCGTAAAAGAGTTGGCAACAGCTGAACAAACTTTGGTTGCGGTGGATGACATCGTACCATTTATGATTGAAAAATTTTCTTCAAAATAAGCCAAAATATAAGGAAAGGGTAGTCACATGAGCGCATTAAGTGATGAAGAACAACTTGATAGTTTAAAGTCTTTCACTAAGAAATATGGTTCAGCCATTATTAGTGGGATTTTAATTGCGCTGATTGCCTTTTTTGGATGGCAATACTGGCAGAAGAAGACTTTAGCCGAGAACCAAATGAACACGGCTAAAGTTCAGCAATTGATGGATGAAGCGCGTGCAACGCAAGGTGATGCATTTACAGCCTTGTCTGCAACTGCGGACAAAATTGTGAAAGAAGCACCAGATTCGGCGCAGGCCATTCAAACGCAATTGTTGATGGCAAAATTGGCCTATGATAAAGCGGATTATGCAAGTGCTGAAAAAGCATTGAAGAAAGTTGAAAACTCTAAAGTGGATGACGACGGCTTAGTGCAAATTGTGAAATTGCGTTTAGCGTATTCGCAATTGGCGCAAAAGAAGTTTGATGATGCGATTAAAAACCTCGCATTGGTAAAAGATCCTGCTTTTAAAGCGACAGCCGATGAAGCTTTGGGCGATGTCTATGTGGCTAAAAATGACATCGAAAATGCGAAAAAAGCCTACCAAAGTGCATGGGATCAGTTGGTTGAACGTAAACAAGAACGCCAAATTTTACAAATTAAACTCGAAAGTGTTGGTATTTTAGTTGATGATCCTGAAATCGAACGTCCACTTATAGAAACAGCAGCGGAAGAAACTGAATGAATAGAAAATACAAAATTTCGTGCGCATTAACTGTATTGACTTTAGCGCTTGCAGGTTGTGCAAGTAGCGGAAAAGTAGAAGAAGTTAAGCCGAATCCACTTCCAAAACTGACTCAGGCGAAAACTCTGACTCCTGTATTTTCTCAAAGTGTGTCTTCAACTTCGACAGCTGATCCTTTACGTTTACGCTTAGATGCAGACAACGGTGTAGTTTTTGCGCTTGACCCTAAAGGTGTCGTGACGGCATATCAAGGCAAACAAAAACTATGGCAGAAAGAAGTATCTAAAGCCGGTTTGAGTTCAGGTGTTGAAGCTGCTGATGGTCATGTCATTGTAGGCAACGCCAAAGGTCAATTGTTTGCTTTAGATCAGGCAACTGGCGAGCAAAAATGGACCGCACAATTAACGGGTGCACTTCTTGCGCCATCGTTGATTCAAGCTGGTCGTGTAATTTCTGTAAGTAATGATGGCACTGTTTTTGCGCATGATTTGGCAACAGGTCAGCAAGTGTGGACCTATAACTTACCGAATGTACAACTTAGTTTGCGCGGCAATGCTGCGCCTGTTCCTGTCGATGCGCGTACAGTGCTGATTTCTTCAGCTAATGCCTATGTTTATGCTTTAGATGTGCTCACAGGTGTGCCACGTATGCAGCGTCGTGTAGCTGTGTCGGATGGTCGTTCGGATATTCAACGTTTGAATGATGTCGATGGTGATCCTGTAGTAGCAGGTCAGTACTTGATTACGACCAGCTATCAAGGTCAAGTGACCATGACAGATTTGGCTTCACAGCAAGTGGTGTGGAGTGAAGACTCAAGCAGTACGCAGCGCCCTGAAGTGGTGGGTAATGGTGTATTTGTGGCGCAAACTGACGGCAAATTAGTGGCTTATGAAATTAGCACGGGTCAAAAGCTTTGGGAAAATGACAGCCTGCTGAACCGTCAATTGAGTAATCCTGTGATGTTAGGTCAAGACCTGATTGTCGGTGATCTAGATGGCGTATTGCACATGTTGAACCCTGCGACAGGTGAACTGATCGGTCGTGCGAAGACGTCTGGCGAAGTGCGTACGTTACGTGTGATTGATGATCAGCTCTATGTTGCGACACGAAAGGGTGCATTAAGCATTTGGCAGAATCGTTAATTCTGTTCGACTTATGTTAAACTAGTCGAAATTCGTATTTTTTAAATTCCTCGGGGTGTTTGCTTAGTCAAAACCCCGAGTTTTTATTCAGGTTTTTCACCTAATTTTCTTCCAGTTTCTGATGTTCAGACCAGTCTCACTGGCTGATCTTGAATAAAGGTTAATCTATGAAACCCGTAATTGCGCTCATTGGTCGTCCGAACGTCGGAAAATCAACGCTATTTAACCAGATCACCAAAAGCCGAGACGCGCTTGTTGCTGACTTTGCCGGTCTGACTCGTGACCGTAAATATGGTGATGCTGTATTTCAAAATAAGTCTTTCATTGTGGTTGATACTGGTGGTATTGGCGAAAATGAAGGCGGTATCGACTCTTACATGGCAGAACAGTCTAAAACTGCCATCAATGAAGCCGATATTATTGTATTCGTAGTTGATGCACGCGCAGGCCTGCTCGCATCGGATGAGCAAATTGCGCGTGAGCTACGTACACTCGGTAAGAAAGTTTACCTTGTGGCGAATAAAGTTGATGGTGTACATGCCGAAGCTGCACTTGTTGAATTTTACAAGTTGGGTATGGGCGAACCTATGCAAGTGGCTGCGAGCCATGGTCGTGGTGTACAGCAAATGCTTGAAGATGTGCTTTCAAGTGTGCCTGAAGATGAAGATGCAGATGAGCACGACAAGAACACAGGCTTACGTTTAGCGATTATTGGTCGTCCAAACGTCGGTAAATCGACGCTAGTGAACCGTTTGTTGGGTGAAGAGCGTGTAGTTGCATTTGACCAACCGGGGACAACCCGCGACTCGATCTATATCCCGTATGAACGTGATGGCCGTCATTACACCTTAATCGATACTGCAGGTGTGCGTCGTAAAGGTAAAGTCGATGAAATGATTGAGAAGTTCTCAATTGTGAAAACGCTACAGGCCATTAAAGATGCCCATGTCATTGTGGTTGTTCTTGATGCACGTGAAGGTGTGGTTGAGCAAGATCTACATTTGATTGGTTACGCGCTTGAAGCGGGCCGTGCGATGGTGATCGCGATTAACAAATGGGACAATATGTCTGAGTATGATCGCAAACAATGTAAGTTGGATGTTGATCGTCGCTTTGACTTTATTCCTTGGGCGAAAGTGCATTTGATTTCTGCATTGCATGGTACGGGTGTGGGGGATCTATATCCATCGATTCACCGTGCTTATGATTCGTCACATTTGAAAGTTTCACCTGCAAAAATCACACAAATTTTAAGTGATGCTACGGATGCGCACCAACCGCCAATGGTCGGTGGTCGCCGTATTAAAATGCGTTATGCCCATATGGGTGGACAAAATCCACCTACGATTGTGGTGCATGGTAACAAAGTTGATAAAACGCCTGCGGATTATCGTCGTTATTTAGAAAACGTATTCCGTAAAGTGTACAAACTTGAAGGTACGCCAGTACGTATTGAGTTTAAAACCTCTGAAAACCCATTTGAAGGACGTAAATCACAGGTGGATGAACGTACAGCAGCGCGTAAGCGTCGTTATGTTCAGAAATTTAAGAAAGCTGAGAAGAAATTCAAACGCTAATCAGGCATTAAGGTTTTGATGCTGAAAAGCCCAAAGTGATCTTTGGGCTTTTTTATTTTATGATGCATGAAACTATGATAGGAAGGCAAAGTGGCAAGGACAATACGTGTTGAGCTGAAAAAGATTGAGGACATTGTGCTGGTGGATCACAACCTGTCACGTGTTGAGCAAATTGCACAGCGAAAACAAGCCATTTATCAATATCGCAATCAATGCTTATCCGAACAACGGCAGATGATTGTGGATGATCACTCCATTGCGTTGAGTGAGACAGGTAAACCTTATTTGCTTGATCAGCCCTCCTTTCATTTTAATCATAGTCACAGCCAAGATTACTATGCTTTAGCTACCAGTGAGTGGATGCAAGATTTAGGCGTGGACGTGGAAGAATTAAGCCGAAAAGTACGCTTTGAGGCTTTGGCTAAACATGCTTTTCACGTAGAGGAACTTCGCGTGTGGCACGAGTTTGATCAGGACAAAGCATACTGGTTTAAGGTCTGGACCACCAAAGAAGCGGTGCTTAAAGCCTCGGGTTTAGGCATTCGTTTAAACTTAAATGAACTGAACACTCAAGCACATCCAACGCATAATGGCGGCATGTGTAGTCATCCGCTGATTGGGAGTTTTGCCTATCAAAATTTTGAGTTGGGAGATGTGATGTTGACCGTGGCTTGGCGGGCAGAACAGTCCTGCCGTGGCTATGCGTTGCCTCAGATTGAGCTGGTACAACACCTTCTCACCGACATAAAAAAGCCTCTCGATTGAGAGGCTTTCTTTTTTCATACTATGGTAAGTATTTATGGAATTTCATTTTCTTCTTCAAACTCAGGCTTCACTTGAACAATGAAGTCTTGACGGTTTAAGCCACGCCATAAAGCAAAAGCTGTACCGATGTAGATTGAAGAGTAGGTACCCACAAAGACGCCCACAAACATTGCAACAGAGAACCATTTAAGGCCATCACCACCGAGGATCATCATTGAGATCACCACCAACAATAAAGTCATTGAGGTGTGAATGGTACGACGTAGGGTCTCAGTTAAAGCGATGTTAACGATCTCTAAAGGCGAAGCGCCACGAATCTTACGGAAGTTTTCACGAATACGATCCGAAACGACAATGTTGTCATTCAGTGAGAAACCAATCAGAGCCAGAATTGCAGCCAATACAGTTAAGTCAAATGGCCACTGCATCATGGCAAAAATACCAATGGTGACCACCACGTCATGGAACAAAGACAGTACCGCACCCATCGCCAGTTTGAATTCAAAGCGAATCGTTACGTAGACCAACATCAGCAGTAATGCTAAAGCCACAGCACCCGCTGAGCGAATGTAGAGTTCATTGCCGACTTGTCCACCCACCACATCAACTTTGTTAACTGAGGCTGAGTTACCCGGTAGCTGTACAGCTTGGGTAATGGTTTTGGTTAAGTCTTCTGCCGCTGTGTCTTCTTGTACAGGCATACGTACAATCAAATCACGATCTGAACCAATGGTTTGTACCACAGGGTCATGAAAACCTGCTTTGGTCAGTGCGGCAGAGACATCGGCCGATTTCACTGGTTTGCTATAGTTTAGTTCGGCAGAAATACCACCAGTAAAGTCCAAACCTAAGTTGAGACCCTTGGTGAAAATAAAGAATAGGCTGCCGATGGTTAAGACAATAGAAAGAATGGCTGCAGGCAGCGCAATCTTCATAAAATCAATCACACGTTCATCATCTGGACGGCCGTATTTTTTTGAATCTTGTTGAGTCACATCAGTCATCATCGATCTCCTTATATGCTCAACTTTTTCAAGTTACGTTTTTTTCCATAAATGAGCTGTACAATCGCACGTGTTACTGTAATAGCAGTAAACATAGAGCAGATAATACCGATCATTAAGGTCACAGCGAAGCCTTTAATTGGGCCTGTACCGATAGCAAATAGGATAAACGCAACCAAGAACGTGGTTAAGTTTGAGTCGAAAATGGTGTTATAAGCACGGTCATAACCCGCCACAATGGCTTGTTTGGGCGATGCTCCCCACTTTATTTCTTCACGTATTCGCTCACAGATCAAGACGTTGGCATCGACCGCCATACCAATGGTAATCACGATACCCGCAATACCCGGCAGGGTAAGGGAAGCACCAATCCAAGACATGACCGTTAGAATCATGGCTAAGTTGAAGACCAAGGCAAAGTTAGCAATTAAACCAAAGAGACGGAAGAAGACGACCATCCAGATTGCTACCAGTAAGAAACCGATTTGAGTCGATAGCACACCTTTATCAATGTTTTCTTGACCGAGGCTTGGACCAACAACACGTTCTTCAACAAAGTACATTGGCGCAGCAAGTGCACCGGCACGTAGCATTAGTGCGAGTTCAGACGCTTCTTGAGGTGAGTCTAGACCCGTAATACGGAATTGAGAGCCGAGTACTGCTTGAATGGTTGCAGCGTTAATCACGACAGACTCTGCATAGGGGGTACGGACTTCAGTTTGCGCACCAGTTGCAGGATCGGTGATATAGCTAATACGTTGTTTATTTTCAATAAACAACACAGCCATACGCTTGCCCACAGCATTACGGGTTGCATCGGCCATCAGTTTGCCACCTGCTGTGTCTAAGGTAATGTTTACCTCAGCACCGCCAGTGTCTTGGCTAAAGCCACTTGATGCGTTTTGAACACGTTCACCCGTTAAAATACGGTTACGGTTTAAAAGTAATTCACGTCCGCTGTCTAAAGACTGATATGCAAAAAGTTCGGTTCCTGGTGGAAGCGGTTGACCATTGCTCTTGCCCGTATAAGGGTCAATCACTTGGTCATTTTGGTCAGAGACCAAACGAAACTCTAGGTTTGCTGTACGACCCAAGACACGTTTTGCCTCAGCAGTGTCTTGAACACCTGGAAGCTCAACCACGATGCGGTTACTACCTTGTGTTTGTACCAAGGCTTCTGCCACACCTAACTCGTTAATACGGTTACGTAAAGTGGTTAAGTTTTGGTTCACGGCATAAGATTGAATTTCTTGGCGGCGAACATCGGTATAGGTTAAGCGTAAGGTTGAACCTGTCGCAGTTGCGACTGCTTGCTGATTAAACTCATTACCATTACTACGTAAGTAGTCTTGAGCCGCAGTACGATCATCATTGTTGGCGAACTGAACGGTAATGGTGTTGTTGTTTAATGCAAGGCTGTTAAATTTAATTTTGTTGTCACGGAACTGACGACGTAAATCTGTCGCAGAGGTTTCCATGCGCTGAGCAATCGCTTTATCCATATCCACTTCTAATAAGAAGTGAACACCACCACGTAAGTCCAGACCGAGCTTCATTGGTTTTGCACCAATTTTTTGTAGCCACTCTGGCGTGGTTGGTGCCAAGTTCAACGCGACAACATAGTCATCACCAAGGCCACGACGTAACGCTTCTTTAGCTTTTAATTGTGCTTCGCTAGAGTCAAGACGCAACAGTGCAGCATTATTGCTAAAACTGTTGTCATGGCTTGAAATACTTTCAGATTTTAAAATCTGCTCTGCTTTTTGTACGATGCTTTGGTCAATTTGGGTACCAGCTTTGGCACCAGAAATTTGAACCGCAGGCTCATCCGGATACAAACTAGGCAGGGCATATAATGTACTGATCGTCAAAACCACGAGAATCAGTAGATATTTCCATGCTGGGTAACGCATTTGTTTTCTTCTTAAAATGAAAAAAGTCGTGCGGATGCACGACTAATTTTTTTGATTAAAGGTTATTTAATGTGCCTTCAGGAAGAACTGAAATCACACTTGCGCGTTGAATTTTTACGTCTACACCGCGGCTCAGTTCAACCACTGCAAAGTCACCTTCGAGTTTAGTGATTTTACCCATTAAGCCACCAGCAAATACCACTTCGCTGCCTACGCCAAGACTTTCAACCAAAGAGCGGTGCTCTTTGGCACGTTTTGCTTGAGGGCGCCAAATTAAGAAATAGAAGATTGCAATAAAAACAGCAATCATCAATAAGTTTGCGACCATACTTGGTTGTTGTGCAGCTTCACCCGCTGCGTGAGCTGTAGAAATAAAAAGGCTCATTTCAAATTCCTAAACTAAAAAAACGGTGACCAACGAATTGATCATAAATAGACTTGTTCTGCAATTTACCTTGTCTTTTTACCAAGCGCAAATGCTCACAACAATTAATCTTGGGGGCAAGGTGGAACTTCTAAACCACGACGTGCATAAAAATCTTCAACAAAGGCATCAAAGCGATCATTATCCAATGCATCACGAATGTCTTGAGTGAAGCGTTGGTAGTAACGTAAGTTGTGAATAGTACCGAGCATTGAACCCAGCATCTCGCCACATTTTTCCAAATGGAATAAGTACGCGCGAGTAAAGTTGGTACAGGTATAACAGTCACAGTGTGGATCCAGCGGACTTTGATCATGACGGTATTTACTGTTACGGATACGTACTAAACCGTCGGTCACAAAATAATGTCCATTTCGGGCATTACGTGTAGGCATGACACAGTCAAACATATCGACGCCACGGCGGATGCCTTCTACGATGTCCTCAGGTTTACCCACGCCCATCAGGTAGCGCGGTTTGTCTGCTGGCATTTTTTCTGGAAGATAATCCAGCACTTTAATCATTTCTTCTTTCGGTTCGCCGACGGACAGACCACCAATGGCATAACCGTCAAAACCAACTTCAAGCAAGCCTTTTAAAGACTCATCACGTAAGTCTTCATACATACCACCTTGAATAATGCCGAATAGCGCATTTTTATTTTCAAGCACATCATGATGCTGAGTCTTACAACGCTTTGCCCAACGCAATGACAATTGTAGAGACTTTTGCGCTTCTTCATGCGTTGCAGGATAAGGCGTACATTCGTCAAAAATCATCACGATGTCAGAGTTCAATGTATGTTGGATGTCCATTGAGATTTCAGGAGACAAAAATACTTTAGAACCGTCAATTGGAGAGCGGAACGTTACGCCATCTTCTTTAATTTTACGCATCGCGCCCAAACTGAAGACTTGGAAGCCGCCTGAATCGGTTAGAATGGGTTTATCCCACTTCATGAATTTATGCAGACCGCCGTGCTCTTTAATCACTTCAAGGCCAGGGCGTAGGTATAGATGGAAGGTGTTGCCTAAAATAATTTGCGCTTTGATGTCTTCAATATCACGCGGGAGCATGCCTTTCACCGTACCATAAGTACCGACAGGCATGAACACAGGGGTTTCAACCACACCATGCTCTAAAGTTAAACGACCACGACGGGCGCGACCCGACTGACCTAATTTTTCAAACTTCATAAAATATCCTGAACAAGAGCAAAGCACTGCTCTGCTTGCAGTGCAAGAGCGAAAAAACAGTTCGCCGCTAAAAGGAGGCTATTTTCCTTGATTATGCAAATAAACACCAGTGTTGTAACACTTTTAACGCAAAGCTTTTCTGTACGAAATTGTGTGCGGTGACAACGGTTTTGATTTGAGTATGTTGGGGAGAGTGGGAGATGAATTGCCGTGGCATAGCAAGCGATAGCTGCCAGAAGTGAAGTAAATGTAGATATTAAAAAAGGCAATCAAAATGAGTGCCTTGGATGTGTTCTTTGTGTTAGCGCGATCTTTTTAGTTGAAATTGGGACGGTAATCAAAATTTTGCAGCGCAGCAGCGTCACGGAATGGACGCACAGCTTTTTTACCGACAGTCATGGTGTTTACAATGTTGTTGGGAAAGATTTGAATGTGGTTGTTAAACAGTTCGACATTGCGGTTAAAGATGCTGATCGCAGCACCGACATTTTCGTTTTGCTCATGAACTACTCGCAGCTAAAGCAACGAGTTTCTGAAAGCAACTTAAGCTGCAATCATCTCTTTTGACGTTTCATCGGCAATGCGAGAAAGAGTTTTAACACTCTTTTTCGTCTTACGACTACCTCCACGCCCACTAGAGGAAGACATTAAGCCTTTCTCCAACACCGTTCCAGTGTCTAAAATTAATTTTATTGCTCGGCTTTTTATCACTTTGGATGCGTTTTTATCCGCATTATCAGTGTGACCACAACTCACGCATTTAAACTTTTCTTGAGTTTTGCGATTGTCGGGATGAGTGTGACCGCATGAAGCACACTCCTGACTTGTGTAAGCTGCCTGAACCTTAAATACAGCTTTTCCTAAACGAATGGCTTTGTATTTAACATATGCCTCAAGCATATACCAACCAACATTTAGAATTGCTTTATTTAAACCTGCTTTTGCCTTTGCCTTGTTGGGGATAAATCGACCTAATTCATCCTTTTTAGGGTTTGGCTTTTTCGTCATTTTTTGAGTATTTAACTTCTCAAAAATGAATACTTTATTTCGCTCATTGCTTACTAGGCTATGGCTAGTCTTGTGATTGAAATCCTTTCGGATATTGGCTTTCTTAGCGTGATGGATCGCAATACGGTGCTTGGTTTTAGCTCTACGGTTTGACCCTTTTTGCTGTTTGGCTAACTTGCGCTGTAATCGTTTAATGTAGCGCTCAGCTTTGGTTAGATGGTTCTTTTGTTCCCTGGTAAAATCAAATTCTTGCGCTGGTGTACAAACAGGGATTGCCACGCCACGATCAATACCAACAACGTGCTTATTTAGTTCATTGGCATCAGTATCACTTAATAATGCTAATTGCTTTTCCAGGTACTTATCTTCATTGAATTTTTTGCCATCAAAATCCTCCATCTCAATTCCATCTTCATAGCAGAATGAAACAAAGTATTGACCACGCTCTTTACGGATATAAAGAGATTTTGGCTCATTAAAATCGGCATGTTTATTGAAGCTCAGATAGCCAATATTGTATTTACGACCACCAATTTGAAGTCGTGTTTTACCAAATTGATCTTTCTCGAAAGAGAACAGGTCACGAGTCAGGTAGATGCTACCTTTATCGGTTTTGGCTTTGCGCTTTGGTCGGCCACAAATCCCCTTGGTTGATTTTTTGAGGGTGTTGTACCAATTCACAGTCGAGTTCTTGAGAATGGTACTTGGACATTTATCAAGCCATGGGGTCAGTTCTTCTGACTTAAACTGAGCGTATTTCTGATCTTGAGTATCAAAATACTGCTTAAACGGTGTGAACTTACGAGCAAAACCTCGGAAATACTTATCCTCATCACATTTAGCATTCCAAGCAAATCTCGCACAGCCCATCCATTGGCTCAGAATTAACTTCTGTTCCTCCGTTGGGTATGCTCGAAATTTAATGCCTGAAATCATTACTAAGTGAAGTGTTCTTGCTATTTATATGCTGGAATTTTATACTATCTTTTATCTTAAGTAAATCTAGTATGTGATAAAAATGTATGAGTGGAGAACAGGTAGAAGCTGTATTTTTAAGAATTATGTTCATCTAGTATTTGTAACTAAATACCGTAGAGATGTGCTAACCCAAGAAATGTTAGATTCATTAAAAGAAATAATGAAGGAAACCTGCGAACAAATGGATTGTGAGTTGATGGAGTTTAATGGCGAGGATGACCATGTTCACATGATGGTTAATGTTCACCCTAAAATTGCTATCTCTAATCTAGCTGGAAAACTAAAAGGGAAAAGTTCTTATTTGCTACGAAAAAGCTTTTGGGACTCAATTAAAACAAAGCTATGGGGTAATCATTTTTGGTCGCCTAGTTACTGTGTAGTTTCGTGTGGTGGTGCAAGCCTTGAAACGGTTAAACAGTACATTGAAAACCAAAGACAACCACCATCTGAAATAGCAGTTAAACGCTCAAAAAACCTGAGTGCTAAAAGTGGCTTGACTCGCCCCTAAAGAAGCGAGAATGCGCCACTAAACTTGTTCAAATTTAAGGGTAATCGGTGCTTTCCATGGATGCAACCGATCCAAGATTTCTTGGGCAGTGTCCGCACTCCGAGCAATGCCCCAAAGCTTGTCGATATTATCAAACACGACCTGATTCTTTTTACGTCGAATATGAATAGAATGTTTGATCGTATCGAGAGGCATGTGAGGTTCTTATTTGGGTTGAAGTTGGTCAACTAACATGGCATCGCCATAACTAAAGAAGCGGTACTGGTTTGCAACTGCATGTTGATAAGCCATCAAAATATTATCACGATTTGATAGCGCTGAAACCAACATCAAGAGAGTCGATTCAGGCAGATGGAAGTTGGTGATAAGACGATCCACCACTTTGAACTCATAACCTGGGTAGATAAAAATTTGGGTATCTCCAGTCCAAGCTTTTAGTTCACCATCATGTGCCTGCGCTGCACTTTCAACCGCACGTGTCGCTGTCGTTCCGACAGAAATGACTTTATTACCACGCGCTTTGGTTTGACGAATAAGCTCAACTGAATGCTCAGGAACATCACACCATTCACTGTGCATAATGTGATTGGCAATGTCATCGGTACGTACAGGCAGAAAGGTACCAGCACCCACGTGTAAAGTGACAAAGGTTTTCTGAATACCTTTGGCTTCAAGTTGATCCAACAGCTTTTGGTCGAAGTGTAAGCTTGCGGTAGGTGCAGCGACACTGGCTAACTTGGTTGGATCATTAAATACTGTTTGATAACGCTCGGTATCAATGGCTTCAGCTTCACGGTTGAAGTAGGGAGGGATCGGAAGTTGTCCGTATAATTCCAGCACCGTTAAAATTGGCTGGGAAAACTCCACAATAAATAAATTTTCATGACGACCTAGTATAGTGATTTTAACGGCATCTGGGCCAATAAAGAGCTCAGCGCCTGCTTTGGGTGTGTTACTAGCTTTGATGTGGCAGTGTGCAATAAATGCATCTTGCATGCGTTCTACCAGAACCTCGACAGCTCCACCGCTGGCACGTTTGCCTTTGAGGCGTGCTTTCATCACTTTGGTGTCATTTAAGACCAGTAAATCACCTGCATTGAGCAAATCTAAAATGTCGGTGAATTGAAAGTCATGATGCTGACCTTGAGCATCGAGGTGTAACAGTCGAGAAGCACTACGCGTGTCTAAAGGGTAACGGGCAATGAGTTCATCAGGGAGGTCGAAATTAAAATCAGAAAGTTGCATGATCGGAAAGCAGCGTCAAAATAAGGGAGGTCAAAATTGCGCTTAGTATATGCGTTTTTGCAGAAAAACGCTGAAATTGCACAAATATAAAGCTAAAAAATCAAATATGACTTAAAAATAGCCAATCACTATCAACTTGCGTTGACAAGTTTTTCAAAAAGTTTAATATACGCATCAACACCTTCCCGAGGTGGTGAAATTGGTAGACGCGGCGGACTCAAAATCCGCTGTCAGAGATGACGTGTCGGTTCGAGTCCGACCCTCGGGACCAAGATATTAAAAAACCCAAGCATATTCAGTCTTGGGTTTTTTATTGCCTGAAATTTAAGATTTGAATCAAATCGCCATAAAACATTACAGATGACTTAAAGCAATTGAATGTTTGTTGCGGGTTTGCTTAATTATGTCCTCATATGATGGACTCACAATTTTGTTTTAATCCTTCTGATAAATAACGAGTTTTCTAAAAAGAGAAAGTAGTCACAATATAAAATTCTGAAATAATTAATTTTTTTTTTAAATGCCACGCTTGTATTGTTGTATTTTTATATTGTTTTAATGTTGAAAATTTGCTAATAAATACAAGTAAATAATAGGTTTGTGCCGAAAATCACAAAAGATGAGGCAGAAATGGGTATTCAATTGCTAGATATCGGGTCTGATACAGAACAGTTAAGTGCTTGTCACTTATCTTTATTGTTGGGCGTGAACAGTAATGACAATAAAATTAAGAGCTTTCTCAAATTTGCGCGAAAAATTTTAGGTGCAGATGCCGCAATTTTAACGTTTAGCAATGAACCTTATAGTTGGTATGCGGGCAAACACGCATTCAATGCTTTTCAGTTACCCGCTGCAGCCAATTTTGCTACTCATTTTGAAGGGGAGATTGCGATTGATAGCCTGCATTCCCATTATCATCATCTTTCTCAGCAGGTGAGTGCTTTAGGGTTTAAACATCAGCGGATCATCGCATTGGATTTAAAGGTATCGGATAAATCTGTAGGGCAAGTGATTTTCTTTGATGAACAGTTGGACGCTTTTACGCAAGATGCTATAGAAAATGTCTATGAACTGGCCTCTGGGTTTCTTAATCTGCTGCATTTACGCATGGAAAATGCGGAGCTCAAAGAGTTATATGAACAACAGGTGGCTATGAATGTCAGTAAAACCAAATTTTTCCAAATTATTGCACATGACTTAAGGGCGCCTTTTCATGGCTTAATTGGTTTCTCAGAAGTGTTGGCTGAAGAGCGCGAAAGTTTGGATGAGTCTGGTGTGCAAAGCATTGCAGATTATTTGCATGATACCGCGCAATCGACTTATAGCTTGTTAGAGAGCCTACTGAATTGGGCGATGGCAGAGGGCGGACGTTTTGTTTATCACCCCATCCATTACAAACTTAAGCACTCCTCTCAAATTGTTTTTGATGTGTTGCATGCGTTGGCTATCAATAAAAATATTCAACTGATTGACCGTGTCCCCGATGATTTAAAAATTTTTGCAGATATCAATATGGTGACCTCAGTGATCCAAAACTTGGTCTCAAATGCACTGAAATTTACCCATATGCATGGCGAAGGTGTTGTGACGATTGATGCCAAACAGCGTGATGATTTTATCGATATCTACATTCAAGATACAGGTTTAGGTATGACCTTAGGGCAAATTGAATCTTTGTTTGAACCGAAACTAACCGTTAGTTTTAAGGGGACAGCTGGGGAGAAAGGTACGGGGCTAGGTCTGGTGTTGTGTAAGCGTTTTGTTGATTTGAATAAAGGTGAAATTTCAGTCACATCGAAAGAAGGTGTAGGTTCAACTTTTATCGTCAGCCTGCCCCGTTCGAACAGCGCACATTAAGCATTGTCACTCGAGACATCCCAGCAAGAATTTAGTGAATAATCATACTTTTCTTATAAAATAATTCACCTAATCTCATGATCTGCTGTTATAAATAACCAAAACAATGCGAAAGAGTCGATCATGAATGCTGAGCAATTGCAAAAGACATTGCGCGCAAGTCAATATGCGGAACAAGTCCTATCTATACATCAGGTTTATCTTGAACAAGATTATGCAATTGATCAATTTTCTCAGCCATTGACCACCGAACAAATTTTCGATGTCGTTCAAAACACCTTAAAAGACATCAGTGATGAAATCACGTGGATGCGCACCATCCGAATTTTACGTGCGCGTTTAATGTTTCGCTGGATTTGGCAGGATGCCAATCAATTGATCGATGTGATGACGCTAACGCGGGAGTTATCTGATTTTGCCGATGCGGCCATTTGTGTGGCAAAAGCATTTGCCTTGGCGCCATTGGTGGCTAAACATGGTCAGCCTGTGGGTTATAACCATAAAATTCAAGATTTAATTGTGGTCGCAATGGGGAAGCTCGGTGCGCAAGAGCTGAACCTGTCCAGTGATATCGACTTGATTTTTGCTTTTGATGAGCAAGGTGAAACCGATGGTCGTAAATGCATCGATGTACAACAGTTCTGTATTTTGTGGGGGCAGAAGCTCATTTACTTGTTGGACCATATCACGGCTGATGGTTTTGTCTTCCGTGTGGATATGCGCTTACGCCCTTGGGGTGATGGTTCTGCACTGGCGATTAGTCATGCGGCGCTGGAGAAGTATTTAAGCCAGCATGGTCGCGAGTGGGAGCGCTATGCGTGGATCAAGGCGCGGATTGTAACAGGGGGCAAAGAGGGGTATGAGTTGTTGGACATGACTCGTCCTTTCGTGTTCCGTAAGTATGTCGATTACACCGCTTTTGAAGCCATGCGCGAAATGAAAGCCATGATTGAGCGTGAAGTATTACGCCGCAATATCGAAGATGATATTAAGCTGGGTGCGGGCGGTATTCGTGAAGTCGAATTTATTGTGCAGGTTTTTCAGCTAATTTATGGTGGGGCAAAATTAGAATTACAAGACCGTCAATGTTTAGTGAGCTTACATCATTTGGGCGAAGTGGGTTTGCTGGATGGGCAAGCGGTCAGTGAGCTGGAAGATGCCTACTTATTTCTGCGCCGTGTAGAGCATGCCATTCAAGCTCTGAATGATCAACAAACCCAGTCTTTGCCAACGGAACCAGAACTTAGACAAAGGATGATTGACACCTTGGGTTTTGTAAGCTGGGATGCATTTATTGAACATTTAAATCAAAAGCGCGCCAAAGTCATTTACCAGTTTGAGCATTTAATTAAAGAAAAAGAACATGACCCTTTCGTAGAAAGCTTTAGTCAGTTAGAAGCGCGTTTAAATGAGGTGTTGGATGCGAATGCAAAAAACCTCATTCATGAATTTTGGAATGGTCATGCGCTGAAAAAACTGCCTGCAAAAGCGGTGCAGCGTTTAAAAATGTTTTGGCCGCATTTGATTGAAGCGATTTTACAGTCAGATAAGCCGCAAGCCGCGCTGCTTCGCCTCATGCCTTTGGTTGAGTCGGTGATGCGACGCACCGTATATTTGGTTATGTTGATTGAGAGTAAAGGGGCTTTACAGCGCTTAGTGAAAATGGCAACCGTAAGTCCATGGATTTGTGAAGAATTGACCCATTATCCAGTGCTCTTGGATGAATTTTTGTCCATGGACTTTGAGCTGCCGCGCCGTCAAGATTTGGAAGATTCACTGCGTCAACAGTTGCTTCGCATTGAGCTTGATGACGTTGAGGATTTGATGCGTGTGCTGCGCCTATTTAAAAAATCCAATGTTTTGGCAGTTGCGGCTAGTGATGTCTTGGCTGAAAGTCCGTTGATGAAAGTATCCGATGCCTTGACCGATATTGCAGAAGTTTCGGTCAGTACGACTTTAAATTTAGCCTATCAAATGACGGCAAAGAAACATGGTTATCCGCTCGATGTAGAAGGGCAGCGTTGTTCGATTGATCATTTGGCATTTGCTGTGGTGGGCTATGGAAAAGTTGGTGGGATTGAGTTGGGTTATGGCTCGGACTTAGATCTGGTCTTTATTCATTATATGGATGAGCAAGCCGATACCGATGGGCTGAAGTCGATCAGTGGATTTGAGTTTGCAATGCGTGTTGCGCAGAAATTTATGTCGTTGATGACCACGCAGACCCTCGATGGTCGGGTTTATGAAATCGATACGCGCTTACGCCCATCGGGTGAAGCTGGGGTCTTGGTCACCAGTTTAAAAGCTTTTGAGCAATATCAACTGAAAAATGCATGGGTCTGGGAGCATCAAGCATTGGTGCGTGCTCGCTCGATTGCGGGTGAGCCAAGTTTGCGTGATAAATTTGAAGCATTACGTTGTCGGATTTTGATGCAGCCGCGAGAGGAAGAAAATGTACGCGCAGAAGTGCTGAAGATGCGTCAAAAAATGAAAGACCATTTGGGTTCTTCTAAAGAACAACAAAAAGATGGAATTTTTCATTTAAAACAAGACGCAGGTGGTATCGTCGATATCGAATTTATGGCACAGTATGCTGTGTTGGCATGGAGCGGATCTCATCCAGATCTTGCCCATTATTCCGACAATGTACGAATCCTTGAAGACGCCGCAAAAGCCAGTTGCTTATCCAGTGACGATGCGACTGCATTGATTCAAGCTTATCTCAGTGAACGAGCCGAGAGCCACCGTTTAGCCCTTGCGAATCAATCCATGCAAGTAAATGCTGCGGACTGGCGCGATACCCGAGTGATCGTTTGCAAATTATGGCAAAGATTAATTGATCCAAGCTCAATCGTGAGCATTGGGTAACATGACTGTGTATATAAATTTGGAGTGTGTGTCATGAATTTGGCTGATCGTGATGGTTTTATTTGGCAAGATGGACAATTGGTTGACTGGCGTGAGGCAAAAACTCACGTATTAACACATACCTTGCACTACAGCATGGGTGTGTTTGAAGGTGTCCGTGCCTATGAAACACCGAATGGCACGGCTATTTTCCGTCTAAAAGAACACACTAAGCGTTTATTGAACTCTGCAAAAATTTATCAAATGAAAGTCCCATTTGATCAAGCAACACTAGAGCAAGCTCAAATTGATGTGGTTCGTGAAAATAAATTAGCGTCTTGCTACTTGCGTCCAATTATTTTTATTGGATCGGAAAAATTAGGTATTGCTGCAACAGACAATACGATTCATGCAGTAGTAGCGGCATGGAGCTGGGGTGCGTACCTCGGTGATGAAGCAATGGCGAAAGGTATTCGTGTGAAAACCTCATCGTTTACCCATCACCATCCAAACGTGACGATGTGTAAAGCGAAAGCGTCAGGTAACTATACCTTGTCGATTTTGGCTCACCAAGAAGTAGCGCACTCAGGTTATGACGAAGCAATGTTGCTCGACCCTCAAGGTTATGTATGCCAA
Organism: Acinetobacter sp. PC34; assembly: GCF_051789135.1. Classification (NCBI taxonomy): domain Bacteria; kingdom Pseudomonadati; phylum Pseudomonadota; class Gammaproteobacteria; order Moraxellales; family Moraxellaceae; genus Acinetobacter; species Acinetobacter sp. PC34. The sequence continues at coordinate 563,665 of NZ_CP196664.1, forward strand.
GGTTCTGGCGAAAACGTATTCTTGGTGAAAGATGGTGTTTTACATACGCCAGATATCGCAGGTGGTGCACTTGATGGTATTACGCGTCAAACTATTATTACCATCGCAAAAGACTTGGGATATGACGTGGTTGAGCGTCGTATTACACGTGATGAATTCTACATTGCAGATGAAGCATTCTTTACGGGTACTGCTGCTGAAGTTACGCCTATTCGTGAATATGATGACCGTGAAATCGGTTCAGGTACGCGTGGTCCAATCACTGAACAAATTCAAACCACATTCTTTAATGCGGTTAAGGGGAAAGACCCGAAATACGCACACTGGTTAACTTATGTAAAATAAGTAATTAGGTGGAAAAGGGCTCTTCGGAGCTCTTTTTTGTTGCTCTGTAGTTTAGTCATCGATACCGAAAATATCTCGAGTGTAGAGTTTATTTTGGACGTCATTTAGTTCTGATGTTTGACGATTGCTAATAATTAAGTCAGCTAGTTGCTTAAATTTTTTTAGATCGCGAATAACTTTACTATTGGCAAATTTTTTTTCTGAAATATTTGGCTCATAAATAATCACCTTAATGCCTTGCGCCTTAATTCGGCGCATAATCCCTAAAATTGCGGATGAGCGGAAATTATCAGATCCTGATTTCATGACTAAACGGTAGATGCCAACCACTTTGGGATTTTTATGAATAATTGTTTCAGCAATGAAATCCTTGCGGGTTCTATTTGCATCTACAACTGCTTGAATTAAGTTACTTGGGACTTGCTCATAATTTGCTAAAAGTTGTTTAGTGTCTTTAGGGAGACAATATCCTCCATAGCCAAAAGAAGGGTTGTTGTAAAACTTTCCAATACGCGGATCAAGACACACGCCATCAATAATTTGACGAGTATTTAAATCAAAAACTTGAGCATAGGTGTCAAGTTCATTGAAATAAGCGACACGCATGGCAAGATAAGTATTGGCAAATAATTTGATAGCCTCTGCTTCAGTGGAGTCAGTAAATAGTACAGGGCAGTCTTTTTTAATGGCACTATTAAGAAAGAGTTGTGCCAATGTTTCAGCACGTTCCGATTGCTCACCTATAATAATTCGAGAAGGGTAAAGATTATCCTGAAGTGCTTTGCCTTCACGTAAGAATTCAGGTGAAAAAATAATATTGTTTGTGTTAAATCGCTGTCGCATTCTTTGTGTAAAGCCGACAGGTACAGTCGATTTAATTATTATGGTCGCAATCGGGTTAGTGAGTTGGATGTCGTGAATGACTTGCTCCACACTTGAAGTATCAAATTGATTGGTGATGGGGTCGTAATTGGTGGACGTTGCAATCAGAATAACCTCAGCATTGATGTAACTGTCTATTTTATTTGACGTTGCTTTAAAATGAAGCTTGTCATTTTCTAGGAATAATGAGATGTCTTTATCTTGAATTGGGGAGATTTTTTGATTTAACTGGTGAATACGATTTTCATCGATATCAAATGCAGTGACACAGTGCTGCTGCGCTAAAATCAAAGCATTAGAGAGTCCAACATAGCCTAAACCGACCACTGTAATTTTCATTCTGTTGATTCTGAATTATTTTTTATTACGGTGCAGGAACAAGATGTCATGTAAATGAACAATACATTTCAGTTTAATTACCGTGTAATTACTTGGGATTTTATGGCTCTAATCTTCAATCAAACCTAGACTATGTTATGATGCAAAATACTATGTAGATCGGTAGTTTCAAAGATGTCTGTACATGAAAATGATGACGTTTTAAATACGACAGAGCAACAAAATCAGAATATTGTGCTGTGTATGAAGTGGGGAACCAAATATGGTTCGGACTACGTTAATCGTTTGTATAACATGGTAAAACGCCACACTACTATTGACTTTAAAATGGTGTGTTTAACGGACCGTACCGATGGCATTGATCCTGCGGTACAGTGTTTTCCTATTCCTCCATTAGCACTTCCAGAGGGAAGCCCTGAACGTGGCTGGAATAAATTGTCCACTTTTGAGCCTGATCTGTATGGTTTGGAAGGCAATGCACTCTTCCTCGATCTTGACGTGGTGATTGTCGATAATATCGATGAGTTCTTTACCTATCCGGGCGACTTTCTGATTATTCATGACTGGAAACGGCCGTGGCGTATTACCGGTAACAGTTCGGTTTACCGTTTTAAGCTGGGTGCTTTCCCGGGGCTTTTGCCTTATTTCCGTGAAAACTTTGATGAAATCCGTAAAAAATTCCGTAATGAGCAAGCCTATTTGTCTTGGTATGTCGATCAAGAGAAAAAGCTCTCTTACTGGCCTGACAGTTGGTGTAAAAGTTATAAGTATCATTGCTTGCAAAAAATACCTTTGGCGTACTTTAAAGCACCAGTAAAACCCGAAGGTGCAAAAATTATTGTTTTCCATGGGGAAATTAATCCACCTGATGCAGTAAATGGTGGTGGTGGTAAATGGTATCGCTATGTGTTGCCATCAGATTGGATTAAAGAGGCTTGGCATTAAAAACCCAATGTTGGTTTACTTTTGATTAGAAAATTATGAAAAAACTAGATTTTGTTATTGCTTGGGTTGATGGAAGTGATGAAAATCATCGATTGAAACGTCAACAATTTCAACCTGAAAATGTTGTAAAAGGTGCAGCGGAAGACACTCGATTTGCCCATAATGATGAAATCTATTTTTCGATTGCTTCAATTCTGAAATATGTTCCGTATTGTGGAACGATTTACATTATAACTGATCACCAACAGCCGAGTTTTGTTGGGGAGTTTGAAGCGCAGGGGCTATGTCGCTCTGGTCAAATTCAAGTGGTTGATCATCAAGAAATATTTAGAAATTACCAACAGTATTTACCTACTTTCAATTCATTAAGTATTGAAAGTATGTTGTGGAATATTAAAGGGATTTCAAATCATTTTATTTATCTGAATGATGATTTCTTTCTCAATCAACAGTCTGATTTAAGTGATTTTCTTATTGATGGTCAGATGGTGATATATGGACATTGGCAAGCAACACTCATCAAGAAAATGAAATATATTTTCCGAAAATTCTTACAGCAGAATTTTGGAATGGTAGCTGAAGCGAAATATTCAACGGCTCAAATGCTGAGTGCAGATCGTGTGGGAATGACTAGATATTACGAAATTCATCATCGCCCTCATATTCTCAGTCGTGATTTGCTCAGTACTTACTTTAAGAATAATAAAGAGCTTTTAGAGCAGCAAATTCAGTTCAAATTTAGGAACATTGATCAACTGTTACCAGTGGGATTGTCTAATCATTTAGCAATTCAATCTGATCAAGCCATTTTAAAAGATGATATTGATATTGCTTATTTAAAAGATGGTCGTGATTTGGAAAAATTTATATTAGCTTTATCTAATTCTGAGATTAAATTTGGCTGTATACAAAGTCTAGATCAATTGGAATCATTAGCTGAAGGACGCATCCGAGCCGCACTGATTCAAAAATTTACAGGGTTTTTACCCAGCCAAATTCAACCGACTACTGTGGTCTAAACGAAGGAAAGCAAATGAAAGTTGTGACTTATCTTATTAATTTAGACGGCAGTGATCAACGTTTAGCAAGTGCGACAGCTCAGCTCAATCAAGCGGGATGGGATTTTAGCCGATTCTCTGCTTATGATGGGCGAGGTAAAGCCTTATCTGAATTTGAAAACTACGATGATCTTGCTGCTCAGAAAATATTAGGGCGTAGTTTAATGAATTCTGAGTTGGGTTGTTATCTAAGTCACTACGGTTGTGCTGAAAAATTTCTAGAAACGGATGCCGATTATTTAGTTGTCTTAGAAGATGACATTGAAGTGTTGCCTAACTTTAAACAGAAGCTTGAATCTTTATTAAGTTATTTAGATCAACATAAAGAGTTGGATTGGTATACCGTCAATATTGCTGCTAAAAAGAAAAAATTAGCAAAAGACATTGTTGAGTTTGATCATTATACCTTGTGGCATGCATATTATTTCCCAATACGTGGTGTAGGCTTGGTTTGGTCTCGAAAAGGAGCTGAACAGTTTGTACAACTGGGTAAAATCATGACCGTTCCAGTCGATATTTTCTTCCAAAGTTGGTTAAGTAAAACAGGAAAAGGGCTTGGCGTTTGGCAGCCATTTGTGCAGCCAGCAGGTCTGGATAGTGATATTTTAGGTACTGTTGCTGCTCAAGGTATCAAACGGAAGCAACTTGAGAATCGAAGTGCTTCTCATGGATTTAAGAAACAGAAGCGTATGTGGCGTGATCGCTTTTATGCAATTAAACATTTAATGTCTTGAGTCCTAGTTATAGACTGTAATAAATAATTTTCTTTATTTTGTTGAGTACATTTTATGAAGTTTTTTAAGAAGCTCTTCTATCTTTTGAAATTTTATACAATGTATTCAAACCAAAAAAGAGAAATCAATGAGTCAATAGATAACTACGCGGACCTGATCGTTCTCAATCCTGGTCAGAAAAATGCAGTTATTCCCAAAATTATCTGGATGTATTGGGAAGGCTCACTCCCTGAGTTTGTGCAGAAGTGCGTTGATAATATAAAAAAGAACAATCCAAACTATGTTGTAAACTTTCTAACACCTAATAATGTCAAAGAGTTTTGTGATATTGATTATGGTCGTTTAAAGCATGCGACACCACAACAGAAAGCTGATCTCATTCGATTTGAATTAATTTATCAACACGGTGGGATATGGTTAGATGCCAGTACAATTGTTTATGAAAATCTAGATTGGATTGAAAGGTTAGTTACTCAACATCAAACTAACAGTTTTGCCTATTATCGAAAGAAAAATACGACTTGCCCAGACTTTCCTGTTTTAGAGAATTGGTTATTGGCAAGTTCTGCCAAAAATATGTTTTTTAAGTCTTGGTTTGAGGAGTTAATAAAAGCTATAGAATTAACACCAAAGGTTTATATTCAGCAGATTAAAGAAAATAACGAAAATTATCAGGACTATTTTCAAGAGATAGGCCGTTTAGAATATTTGGTTGCTTATGTTGCCTGCCAAAAAATTATGCGTACAACTTTACCGAGTATGACCTTGATTAACTGTGATCGGAATGCTTTTTTCTATCAAGTAAAAAATAAATGGATGAAAGAAAAAGTGTTGATTGATCTTGCCCTCAATTATCCGCCAGTTGAAAAGCCTAAGCTGATCAAACTGGCAGGAAAAGAAAGGGGAATATTAAGTCGTTATTACAGTAAAAAAATGTATTTTAACGACTCGTTTATTGATATCTAATCACTACTTTTTAGCAATAAAGTTTTCTAATACTTTAAATTTTGGTCGTGTTTCAAAGTATTGTTCAGATGCTAATGACCCAACAATTGAGATATGACGTCCATCAAATGAATACGGTGTGTTTTTGGTTGCCATATGATCTGATTTAAATAGATCTGCTTGGCTTAACAAGAGTGTATTCGGATGTTCTGAAACGATTTTATTAATCACACTCGTTGCATATTTTTGCTTTGTAGCGAGTGGATTGTTCATATACTCATTTAGATTAAAGTTTCGCTCTAACCATATTGCACGTTTGAAAATTGAGCTGATGTTTTGATCAAAAGTATATGGTTCAGACATTACAATCACTTTCTTATTATTCATTTGTGCAACTTTGAGTAGCTCACTAAATGAATTCTGCTGATTTTGACGAACAATATCAGTCCAACGACCAGCAAAAATAAGAACGTCATACTGAGCTATATGATTCTTCAGATAGTTTCGGTTGATTAAGCACTGCTGATAAGCGGTAGATGACTTGTCACCTGTAAATTCTTTATCAAGACTTGGATAGCACCAATTCGTACTGATCGTATGGATGTTCAAGTTTAGCTTTTTGCCTAGATGATCCCAAAATGGAATATTGTGACCTGCAAATGAATCTCCAAACAAAAGAGCTGATTTAGCATTTGTTGAGTTAGATGCTATATGACATTTTAATCCATTTTCTCCAACAGTCAGACTATGATCATCTTTAATGTTATAGAAACACCAACCATTCGAGACCATAGGCATCTGTATTTTCTCAATACGCTTTAGGTATTCTGCATCGGCTCGATTTTCTAACCCATCCTTACCTAGAAACTTATAAAATGGATAGAGAATCGCAATACTTAAGATAAAAAGTAGATAAACATACTTTTTATTGATTTTATTCAGATGAATACGACAGGGTTCAATATGTTTGTAACTCAACCATCCTAAAATAAAAGATAATAAAAGAGCAAAACTGATATTGATAATATTTTTTTGAATTAGGAAATAGCTCAATAAAAATGAGATCGGCCAATGCCACAAATAAATAGAATATGAAGCACTGCCTAAACTCTGTATAAACTTGGGTTTCGTTAGTATAGAGTTTTGACGGTTGGCGATTAGAATTAAAACTGTACCCAAAACAGGAAGGGATGCAGCATAACCAGGCCAAGGCGTATCTTTGGTTAAAAAAATCAAGCTTAGCGCTAAAAGTCCAAAACCTGTATATTCAATAATTTTTTGCTTAATCGATGATAAAGAATATTGGTTAAAATAAAAGTACACCAGTCCACCTGCAATTAACTCCCATGCACGTGTTGAGAGTTTAAAGAAAGCATATATCGGATTTTCTGGTGTAAGTTTTACAGACAACAAAAATGAGCAAGAAAATAATATTAGAAGTAATATGCCTATATATTTAGTTTGTTTTGTAAGCTTTTTAAATGTGTACAAAATGATGGGAAAAAGGATGTAGAACTGCCATTCAACAGCTAAAGACCAGGTATGCAGTAATGCTTTATCATGTGAACTAGTTGCAAAATAGTCTCCTGATTGTTCATAGAAGAGATTATTTGATAAGAAAGTGAGACTGTATCTCGCATCTTTAGCAAAGTTTTTTAGATCTTCTGGGATAAACACAAATAGCCCCAAAGCCGTTAAAACTAAGACTAAGAATAATAGTGCGGGATATATACGAATAATTCGAGATAAGTAAAAATCAACAAAAGAAAAATTATTGTGTTCAAGCTTTTCCACAATGATTTTTGTCATCAGATAGCCTGATATCACGAAGAAAACATCAACGCCCAAGTACCCAGCAGAGAAACCGAATACATTGAAATGGAAAAGAACAACAAAAACTACAGCATATGCTCGAAGTCCATTAATATCAGTTCTAAATTGATGATTATTCATATATTTGGGATGACTACAGAAAGAATTGAGCGTTCACATAAGGATGGAAGGAAATTACAGGTGAATTGTAAGTTCTACTCACCACTTTGTGTCAATAGAGTATTTTGTAATTGTTCAGGAGGTATTTTTTCAAAAGCTTTTACTGCACTGTTCTGAGATAAATTATAGACATTTATTTGCTGAGATTTTAGAAAGCGGGCAGCGGCATCGAATGCAGGCAATGTTACATCTAAATACTGATTCAACATAGTGGGTTGTTTATTTTCTTTATTTTCATAGAATCTGGGTTGGGAAAAATTATTCATATCCAAACCTGCAATATAAATGTCTTTATATTTCAAATGATAAGTGATTTGAAGTGCAACATAAGCCACTGTAAAATAGTCAAAAACAGCATTAAAAATGTGACTAGAAAACCCTAAGCGGTCATAGATATGAAAATAATTTGGAGTTTCAGTCACGCGTATCCGCTCACCTAAAAATCGCTCAATTTCACCTTCAGTTATAGGCTCAACAACTTTAATGTCGCAAAGAATATTTTCTAATTTTATTTTTCTTAAAATCAGGTCTAAACAACGTGGTGTTGTAAATAGTGTACAAAAGGAAGTTTTAAGTACATTTTCAATTAGATCAAAACGATTGTTGGTGAAATTGTGATCAATGATCACATAATATTTAAATTTGACACCACTTAAGGCAATTGCACCATTTACACCAATATAATCAATATCCGATCGCTGTAAATATGACGTTTCTAGTTGATGCACAGATGGACCTGTTGCAATTAGCATACATTTTCGATTGGGACTAAAATTTAATTGGGAATTATCGACAATAAGTTGTTTTTTAAAATAAATTTTTTGCAAATCACCATCGGGACTACGTTCTACTTGATAGTATGGCCAATAGCGACGATTGTGTTTATATGATTTTGGATGACTATACTTGTAAATAAATTTATACAGATTTCTAAGGATATAATTTGAAAAAAAACGTTGGGCTGAGATTATTGGTTGAGACATAAAGATCAAATTCTATGTAAGAAAATATGAAACAGGATACAACGTAGCCTGCTACCAATTTTAGTCATCTAAAGTAAAATTAGGTTTTTTACTAAACTTTGATTTTATGGCTTTGATGCTAGCTGTAAGCCAAGTTGTCCCTTTGACAGGGCGTGTAACTTTATTGCCTTGATAATTGATTTGAGTCGCTTTTTGAAATGGACCATAAGCTTTTACTAAATAGTCTTCAGGTTTATAACCATTATCCAATGCTTCTTGATAATATTGATCAAATAACTCAACTAAGTCTTGTCTTGGATGAGGCATGATTTTTCCATCAAACCAATGTTTTTGATTGTTTTTTTCTAGGCGCGGTAACGAGTATTTATGGCTAAACTGAGTACCCATGTCGGAGTAATGTAGAATTTTGATGTCTTCTATTTTTAAGCCTTCACCATCAATACAGTTATATGAATTATTGTAGTTTTGGACTAAATGAGGTTGGTCTTTGATTAGTTGCATTAACTTCTTGTGACCATCTGGATCCGATTGCAACGTTTTAAGTGAAGGTAAATATTGTTTAGCTTTTTTACAATCCCAAACACAAGTACATAAACGAGCTGAACTTTTGCCACCTTTGGCGATGACGATTGCATCATCTTTCATCGGATGCGACCATAACTCTGCGATATCACATAAAACGATGACATCAGCATCCATATAGATCGAACGCCCTTCAAAGTTGGATGATTCAGGAATTGCCCAACGGAAACCAGAAAATGGGGTTGCCCATTTCTCAGTATGCCATCCTTCATGCGTTTCTTGATTGCTATACCACGGACTAGTAGGATCATGGCTCAACTGCATCCATGTAATTTCAATTGGGTGCTGTGTATTTTTACGGATGCTATAATCAAGCACCATCATTTGTTCTAAATCACAGTTATTTGGATCACAGCCAACAAAAATTTTAATTGTTTCTTTGGGCATTCTGATTCTCGTCACGCAGAAGATAGCAAGCAGTTTGATAAGTATAATCTGAAAGCAAATAATACAAAACCCTTTGTTAAAATGAATTCAAATAATGTCTAGTTTAATTTTATAGAAAATTGTTATTATTGAATTTAAGAATAAATTTAGCCTTAGTTTATGAGAAATTTTGTTATTAGTTTGTCTAGCGCGACTCTTCGACGAGCGCATATAAGTTCGGAGTTTGCTAAAGAAAAGGTCGATTTCGAGTTTTTTGATGCAATTACCCCTGTGACATTACAAGCAACTTCATCTGCAATAGGCTTAGTAACTAAGCAAACTGATTTACATCAGAATGAAGTTGCTTGTCTATTGAGTCATGTGGTGTTGTGGAAAAAAGCAGTAGATGAACAGTTAGACTATATTGCTATTTTTGAAGATGATATTTATTTGGGTAAACAGGCTGTTTCGTTTCTTACCAATGTTGCGTGGATACCATCTTTCTGCGGCATCATTAAATTAGAAACCTTAAATAAAAAGATTCAACTTCCTAAGATGCAATCAATTATTCCTTTGCATTTGAATAGAAAACTCATGTTATTGGGCGAGCCACATATGGGTGCAGGTGGTTATATACTTTCATTAAATGTCGCGAAGGAATTATTGGAGTATGTATTGCGAAGTCCAAAACTAATACCAATTGATCATATTCTTTTTAGAGAATTCCCTGAGTCCTCAGGCGAAAAGATTTTTCAATTGTCCCCAGCAATATGTATTCAAGATGTGATTTTAACCAAAGGCAAGACAAACTTTCCAAGTTCACTTGAAAACGTGAGAAATGCGCGAAAGGGTGAGGATAAAAGTAAGAAGAAATTAACTTTATTGGGCAAAATGAAACGTGAAATGAGTCGTTTAATCTTGCAAGTTCATGTATTTTTCCAAGAAAGAATTCAATCTATCAAGGGTAAGGCTTTGATTAAAATAAAATTTAAGTAATACGGCGGCGGTTATGAGTGATGAACAGACTTCTGAGTCGATTATTTGCTTAGTTAAATTTAGGAAGGAATGATTATTATTGAGATGATGGTTGGTAGTAATTTTCAAAATTAGGATTTCCCTTAAACCGCTTATATCCCCACATATATTCAGCAGGAAAGCGGTTGATCATTTGCTCTACCGCTTTATTTAATGCAGTTGTCGCAACTTCTATAACTCGATCATAGAGTTCAGGATCATTGAGATCATCACAGTAGACCTCAAAACCTTCACCATCCTCTCTACGGAAACAACTTAATCCCACTAAGCGGCATTGAGTTTTTTGTACCATTTTGCTGGCTAAAATACTGGTTAAGCAAGGAATTCAAAAAAAAGGAACCACGACACCACCAGAGGGTTGAGGGACATGATCTGGCAGAATTACACTGAAACCACCTTGTTTGAGGTTTTTGAATAATGCTTTAACACCGTTGGCATCAGTTGGAACTAATGTCGCGTTTAACCGTTGGCGAGCATGTAAAGCAAAAGCATTAAATCCTGAGTCTTTCATGGGTTTATACATAATGGTAGGAATACCATATTGGTGTACCCACGCATTCATCATTTCCCATGTACCGAGGTGAGGGGTAATAATTAAAGCACCGCGGTGATCATTTAATGCATTTGTTAGTACATCTAAGTTATGAACCGTCTTTATTTGCTGGATACTCCATTCGGGAGGCATTGCCCAGCATTTCCCAGATTCGATATAACTTAGACATTGCTTCGTTACGCTTTCTTTAGCAAGCTTTTCACGCTCACTCTCAGGAATATCTGGATAAGTAAGACTTAGATTTACCCGTGTTTTCCAAAGCATACTTTTATCTGAGTTTTGATTAATAAAGTAAGCCGCCACTTTTGCAATACTGCGCAAAAATGCTAAAGGTAGGATACGGAGTAAAGTGGTATAAAACGACATTGCGATTAATCTTGTTTATTCGCGTTGCCTTTCAGCACCATATAAATCAAACCGACAAAAATGACAAAAGCACCTGCCAAGCTACTTACACAGAAAAAGACAATACGGTCATAGGTGGTTAAATTAAATAATTGATTGTCTAAAATATAGCGCATGAAAAACCATTGTACGATTGCAAACACAATTAGCACAATACCGCGACGACGGACTTCAGGACGCATAGCCATTTGGTTGCTCACAACTTATCTAAAACAGTGCGCTATTATGCCACTGCTGAGAATTGATCTCAAATGAATAAAAGTATTCTATTCAGGCCTCTAGGAAATAACATACATTATTGTTTTCGAATTACTTGAGATCACGTGTTGGTTTGTGGAGCCTACATTGGTGGCTGTATCCGATAAGCATTGATATTGCCATAACAATTTCTAAAACGTTTATAGGACCAAATATACTGTTCAGGTGCTTGGTTAATTATGTCTTGCATGGCAAGATTTAAACTGTCTACAGATAGCTGTAGATCTTTCGATAAAATATCTTGAGATAGCTCAGTACAGTACACATCAAAACCTGCTGCGTCAGTATTACGAATACAACTTAATCCGATCACATTGCATTGTGTTTTTGCCGCCATTTTAGAGACCAGTGTCGTGGACAAAGTATTCTGCTGGAAAAAATATGAATAAATACCGCCACTCGGTTTTGGCAGATGATCTGGTAAAACAACAGTTAACCCACCTTGCTTGAGGTGTTTAAAAATCTGACGAATCCCTGTTTCATCAGTAGGAACAAGGGTTGCATTAAACTTTTGCCGTGCAGCTAGAATATAGCGGTTAATCCCTTTAATTTTATAGGGTTTATACATAATCATGGGTTGCGTATAGACATTTAACCATGCATTTAACAGCTCCCAACAACCAAAATGCGGAATGACCACAATCACGCCTTTTTTATTGGCTAAAGCCTCGGTTAGAACAGATTCACCATGAATGTTTTTCAATAAATCTAGGTTGTATTGTGGAGGCATTCCCCAACATTTTAAAAATTCAATATAGGTTTGGCATTGGCTTTGAATGCTGAGATGAACGCGTTTCTGGAGTGCTATTGGGTCGAGCTCAGGGTAGGCCAATTGCAGATTAATAGTGGTGATACGCTTGATTGAAGAGTCACTATAGTGAAGCAGGTGCGCAATTCCGCGTGCGATGTATTGTAAAAAGGACAAGGGAAAAAGTGAGATGATTTTAAGTAGATAATAAATAGCCATATTTTGACTCAGAAATCTTTTTAAAAGATGAGATGAGAGAAAATTTTGCAAAGAGACTTAAAAATCTAAGATAGATAAAATCAAAAAAAGATGAGCGTCTTAAGAACAAAATAAATGAATAAATCAATAGAGTGATTCAGTGCAAGAACTGCTGCAATAAAATATAGACTATCGTGAATCACTGTAAGGGGGATAGATTAAAAGTTCAAAAGAAATTTTGGAAAATTTGAAGCGAAAATAATATCTATGAAATGGATGGTGTTGCCGTGAATGAAAAAACCCTGCGCATGGCAGGGTTTCTTTAATCAAAATCTAAAGATTATTTGGTTTCTTCAGCTTTTGGTTTTTCGCGTAAGCGAATACCTAAATCACGTAGTTGATTTGATTCAACTGGTGCAGGTGCTTGCGTTAATGGACATTCAGCAGTTTTGGTTTTCGGGAATGCAATCACATCACGAATAGACGCACCACCCGTCATGAGCATGACTAAACGGTCTAGACCGAATGCTAAACCACCATGCGGAGGAGCACCGTAACGTAATGCGTTGAGTAAGAAGCTGAATTTCTCTTCAGCTTCTTCTTCACCAATACCTAATGCTTCAAAAATTGCTTTTTGCATTTCTAGGTTATGAATACGCAGTGAACCACCACCAATTTCGGTACCGTTTAACACCATGTCATAAGCCACAGAAAGCGCAGCACCTGGGTTATTTTTCACATCTTCAACGCTTGATTTAGGCAGTGTGAATGGATGGTGAACAGAAGTCCATTTGCCATCATCTGTTTCTTCAAACATTGGGAAGTCAACCACCCAAAGCGGTGCCCACTCGCAAGTCGACATTTTTAAGTCATGACCGACTTTAATACGTAAAGCACCCATGGCATCGTTCACAACTTTAGCTTTGTCTGCACCGAAGAACACGATATCCCCATTTTCTGCGCCAACACGTTTCAATAGATCAAGCACGATCGGCTCGATGAATTTCACGATTGGAGATTGTAAGCCTTCGATGCCTTTTTCAAGCTCGTTTACTTTAATGTACGCTAAACCTTTTGCACCGTAGATGCCGACAAATTTCGTGTACTCATCAATTTGGCTACGTGGTAAAGAGCCTGCACCTGGAACACGTAATGCAACGATACGGCCTTTAGGATCTTTCGCTGGACCTGCGAATACTTTGAATTCAACTTCTTGCATTAGGTCTGCGACGTCAACCAATTTTAAAGGAATACGTAAGTCTGGTTTGTCCGATGCATAGTCACGCATTGCATCGTTGTATGTCATGCGTGGGAATTTATCAAACTCAACATTTAGAAGTTCTTTGAACATCTTCACGGTTAAAGTTTCCATCAAATCCATGATGTCATCGTCACTCATGAACGATGTTTCAACGTCGATTTGGGTGAATTCAGGCTGACGATCTGCACGTAAGTCTTCATCACGGAAACATTTTGCGATTTGGTAGTAACGATCGATACCACCCACCATCAACAATTGTTTGAATAATTGTGGTGATTGTGGAAGTGCGTAGAAGCTACCATTTGAAACACGGCTTGGCACTAAGTAGTCACGTGCACCTTCAGGCGTTGCACGGGTTAAAATCGGAGTTTCGACGTCTAAGAAACCATTGTCTTCGAAATAGTTACGAATTAGGTTGGTTAGTTTAGAACGGAAACGTAAACGATCTAACATTTCAGGACGACGGATGTCCAAGAAACGGTATTTCAAACGGATTTCTTCAGAAATATTAGTGTTGTCGTCATTCAATGGGAACGGCGGAGTTTCTGATGCAGCAAGAACTTCGATTTCTTTACCTAAAACTTCGATTTGACCGCTCACCATATTGGCATTTTCTGTGCCTGCATAGCGGCGACGTACACGACCTGTAATTTTTAATACGAATTCTGAACGTACTTTGTCTGCAGTTGCGAATGCTTCAGGAGTGTCTGGGTCAATAACCACTTGCACAAGACCATCACGGTCACGCATATCAAGGAAGATGACACCACCGTGGTCACGGCGACGGTGTACCCAACCGCAGAGGGTTACTGTTTCATCAATTTGAGCTTCGGTTAAAGAACCGCAGTAATGAGTTCGCATCATGGCGTTAAAAATCCAACTATATGGCTAAAGGTAGCGAATACGTAAACAGCGTACCGCCAGAAATAAAGGTAGGATTATGCCTCTTTGGGCATTGACTCTCAAGGTATAGCTTAAAAAAGGCATGAAATAGCATTTAAGCGTTGGTCTAAATTCAGCCTAAACGATAGTCTCGATCTAAAAATAAAAACAGAATGCAGCCAAAGATTAAAATCAGCAAAGCGACTTGGCTAAACTCATTAATACTTCGCCCCGTAAAATAATACAGGTCTGACTGCCACACTTGCGTGGGGATATAACGTGCATAGTCCCAAACACTGACTAAACCGCCCAAAAGGCTCAGTATGAACAGTCCCATCGCAAAGCGTTTGATTTTTAGACTGACAGGAAAATGTTGCTGATGTGTTTGGTAATAACACCAACTCATCCACGCCAACAAGGGGAGGGCCAGTGCCGATGTGCCAATTTGTAAAATGCGGTGTAGCGGATAGCCGTGCCCTAACAAAGAGAACCTCTGGCTTAAAAATTCATGTCCGAACAAGGTGCGGAAGTCAGCATGGGTGAGTCCATCCCATAACAGATGCGTAGCTGTGCCGAGCAGTATTGCTAGAATAACGGCCACAGAAAATTTAAAAAAACGTAGCATACTGCTCAGCCTTAATTCATGCTGAATACCTAAAAAACGATAAAAACAGGGCCGCAATAGCGCGTACCACAAAACACAAAAACTGAGTCCAATCCAAAGATCAGGGTGAATCAGTGAAGTCCAATAGTGGGTGGTATTTGAATTGGCTTGTGTAAACAGTCGATAAAGATCGGGGGTCATACAACCAATGGCAATGGCAGCAATCGGTAGACGGTCACCACTGAGTTTGGCTAAAGGAGGCGCGAGAACGGCATGTGAAATGGTAAAGGGCATTGATCTGTTGGCGTTGGCATCGACTTAGATGGATAGGGCAGTTTATCTTTTTTCTACGATTGGAATGTTTTTTATTGCAATGAATTTGAAATGTTATATTATAACAATATTCAAAAATTGTACGCTTGAGTGAGTTCCATGTCTTTCCATAAAAATTTGATAACGCTCTCTATTTTGGCGGTGGTCGCACCTGCCGTTTTTGCAGATGACACAACAACACAACAACTTGAAACGTTGATCAGCCAAGCACATCCACTCGTTCAGACCGCTGCTGATTTTGCAGTCGCTGATCAGGTGATTGATCAAAAAAGCTTAAAAGAACGTGCACCGACCATTGGGGATGCTTTGGCCGATGAGCTAGGCGTATATTCAAATCAATATGGTTCAGGTTCAAGCCGACCTGTGATTCGTGGTCAAGATGGCCCTCGCGTGAAAGTCTTACAACATGCTTCAGAAACTGCTGATGTCTCGACTTTATCGCCAGACCATGCCGTGACTGTTGATCCGATTTTGGCCAAGCAAATTGAAATCATCCGTGGCCCTTCAACCCTGTTATATAGTGCAGGTGCCGTGGGCGGTTTGGTGAATGTCACCGATCAAAAAATTCCAACCAGCATGCCTGAAAAAGGTTTAGAAGGTACGGCTGGATTACGCTACAACTCTGGTAGTGATGAAAAATTGGCCAGTGCTGGGGCGACGGTTGCTTTGGGGAGTCAGTTTGCTCTTCGAGTTGAAGGTTCAAAGCGTGAAGCAAATGACTATATTGCGCCGAACTATTTCCATGAGCATGAAGGTGAACTCGAAAAAGAACGTCGTGTTGGAAATACCTTTGCCAAAGGTGAAACAGTCAGTGTTGGCGGTTCATGGATTGGTGAGCGTGGTTTTGCGGGTATTGCCTATACCAACCGTCAAGATCAGTACGGTTTACCTGGGCACAGCCATGAATATGAAAGTTGCACTGTATCAGGTAATTTATTAATTGGATGTGGTGAGAAAGATTATGGAGACGAACATGAGACAGGGCCTTGGGTTGACTTGAAGTCGGAACGTTATGATTTCCGTGCAGAAATCTTAAATCCGCTTGCAGGGTTTGAGAAGTTACGAGCACATGCCAGTTATACCGACTACCAACATGATGAAATTGAAGGCGATAGTGTTGCAACTACCTTTAAAAGTAAGAGTTATGATGCGCGTCTAGAAATGGTGCATCAGCCGATTGCGGATTGGGAAGGTGTGGTTGGCGTACAGTACAATCAACAAAAATTAGATATCACGGGTGAAGAGTCTATTTTAGAACCGACCAAGACGCAAAAGTGGAGCGTATTTGGTTTAGAACACAAGCAGTGGAATGACTTCCATTTTGAGTTAGGGGCACGTGTCGATCAGCAGACCATTGATATTGAGTCAGATCGAAAAGACTATGATGATTATGCCGTGTCTTATTCGGGTGCTGTGAATTGGATGTTTGCACCGAACTATAAACTATCTTTGGTCGGGTCACATCAAGAGCGTTTACCTTTGGCACAAGAGCTTTATGCTGATGGTAAGCATCTTGCAACCAATACTTATGAACGTGGCAATGAAAATCTCGATGTCGAAAAGTCAAATAACCTAGAGTTAGGTTTCCATTACGATACGGATAAAATTGATTATCACGTTCATGTTTACCACAACTGGTATGATAACTACATTTATGCTCAAACCGCAGACCGTTACGAAAACTTCCGCCTAGTAGACTACACTCAAGACAAAGCGCGTTTTTATGGGACTGAAGCAGAAGCCTCTTATGCCATCAATGATGTTTATAAAATGAGTGTCTTTGGTGACTATGTACGTGGCAAAATTGACAATGAAAATGCACCACGGGTGCCTACTGGCCGTTTAGGAACAAAAGTGAATGCGAACTTTAGTGACACGTGGTCAGGAACAGCAGAGTACTACCATGTGTTTGAGCAAGATCGAATTGCAAGCTATGAGACCGAAACCGAGGGCTATAACATGGTGAATCTGGGCTTGGCGTATAATGGTCAGTATATGCAGGGCAATGATTATCGCGTGTATTTCAAAGCCAATAACCTCTTAGATGAGACGGTTTATTCGCATACCTCTTTCTTATCGACCATTCCACAAGTTGGGCGTAACTTCACAGTTGGACTGGACTTTAGTTTCTAAGTGCTATTTCAAGACTCAACCCCACCTTTTCCGTAAAGAGGAAGTGCTCCCTCTTCTTAAAGGAGAGGGTTAGGGAGAGGTTGCCAAAACATTGACAACAGAAATCCTCTTGAAAAATCAAACAATAAAACCTAGTCTGAGTATATTGGATTAGGTTTTTTGTTATGCGTATCTTTCGAAAATTACATCAAAAGCTCAACTGGACATCGACGCGTTATGTCGGTGTCGTGGTGGGTTTATTGGCTCTGACTTATTTAACCTCCGCAGTTTACCATAGCGTTAAACCACTGCCTGATGGGCTGGACTATACGGGCAAGTTACGTCATGCCGATGTCAAATTTATTGCAGATCAAACCTATATCGATGCACAAGGCAAGCAGCAACAAGATCATCATATTTTCAATGCAGTGTTTAAACTGATTGAAGATGCACAAACCACGATTGTGTTGGATATGTTCTTGTTTAATGATGAAGTGGGGACATCTCAAGCATCACAACGGGCGTTGACTCGGCAGCTGACCGATGCGTTGATTGTCAAGCGAAGCTTGCATCCGAATATTGAAATCAAAGTCATCACTGACCCGATTAACTCAGTGTATGGCGGGCTCTTACCTGAGCATTACCGTAAATTGCGTCAGGCGGGTGTGGATGTGATTGAAACGGATTTACGTCCGCTTCGTGCCTCGAATCCTGTTTGGTCTGGTTTTTGGTATATCTGTTGTCAAAATGCAGGCAATAATCCCGACGGTGGTTGGTTAAGAAACCCGTTTGGGGATGAAAAAATTACCCTACGTAGTTATTTAAACTTATTTAATTTTAAAGCCAATCATCGCAAAACATTGGTGGTCGATACCGCGGAAGGTTGGAAAACCTTGGTCACATCGGCGAATCCGCATGATGGCAGTTCACGACATTCCAATGTAGCGCTGTTGGTGACAGGCAATACCGCAATAGATGTGTTGAAAACAGAGCAAACTGTGGCTCACATGTCTCAGGGCGATGTACCAATGGTGATTCTGGGCGAAATTGCAGGAAATCCATTGCAGCCTCAGGTACAGGTGTTGACGGAAAAAGCAATCCTAGACGCAACACTCAATATGTTGAATAGCGCAAAGGCCAATGATCAGATTGATTTGGCGATGTTCTATTTGTCTGAGCGTCAAATTATCAATGCTTTAAAAGATGCGCAGAATCGTGGAGTTAAACTTCGGATTTTACTCGACCCAAATAAAGATGCATTTGGTCGTCAAAAGAATGGAATTCCGAACCGTCAAGTTGCGTCTGAGCTTAACGATGCAGGTATTACAGTGCGGTGGTGTAATACTCAAGGAGAGCAGTGTCATAGCAAAATGATTTTAAAACGCCATGCACAAGAAGCAGAGCTCATTTTGGGTTCAGCGAATTTTACCGCACGAAATTTGAAGAATTATAACTTAGAGACCAATTTACGTGTGATAGGCCAGTCTAATGTAGCGGTGTTTACAGATGCACAGCAATATTTTGATGGGGCATGGTCGAACTTAAATGGTCGTCAAATGAGTGTGGGCTATGAGCAATATAAAGATGAGTCAAAACTCAAATATGGGCTATACCGCTTTATGGAGTGGAGTGGTTTGTCGACATTTTAATTTCGAATTCCTTTTGCCATTTCATGAAAAGCGGCACTTCCTACGCTGTGCAAGATGAAAAGTCCCTCTTTTTAAAGAGGGATTTAGGGAGATTTAATTTTTAAGATTTTATTGCTCAGGATTTGGCGGGATGATTTGATCCAAATCTTTATCGGTCATCTTATCGAGTTCATGCAGATCGGTTTTGATTTTCCATTTTTCGGCATCTTCTACAGGGCTTGGTAGGCGTGCCTCTAACCAGTCGCAAATGACATCGGGTGGAAAGTCAGGATGGTTACACTGAATGACCCATGCCAAGAATTGCTTGGCTTCACCATTCATATACGGCGGCGGTGACACAGGTAAAAACTGCGTCGGTAGGCGCTCATTTTTAGAAATATAGTTCAGTACATGTCCCAGCTCTTGTACCGTTTGCCATGCCAAAGGATGATCTACATCAATTTGAAACTTAAACCACCATGCACTTTTTCCATCTGTGCCATAAGCATCAATCAGATTTTTTTGAATACTGGGCACTTTTGTAAAATATTCATAGAGTCGATCAAAACTTAATTCAGCCACGATTGTTCATCCACTACATTTATAAACAAAGATTAAGTATAAACTGAAAACATATACGATTTTTTGCTTTTCAAAGAAATCCTGCTTCAAACCTTATAGCGGTGATAATGGGCAGTGATCTAAAATTGACAACTTGTGCATTTTTTATCCATAAAATAGGTTTAAAATAATAGTATTCACCTCAGTGGAGGAAGATGATGAAATATTTAAAAATAATCTATGGAATAAGTTTACTCAGCTTATGTCCTGCACTGAGTTTTGCTCAACCAGCGACGCGTTATTATGGAAAACCGCTGACTTCGCAAACCCAGCGTTTCCCAACCTATGCTGGGCCGTATCAAGGTGCAATGCCCAGACCTACATCACCGCCTCAAATTGAACCCCCTCACCACAGACCACCTCCGCACCATCCACCACATGGAGGATATCCAATGCGACCGGGTGTGAGTATTATTTACCGAGCTCCCAGCTATTCAACCTATAGTCAGAAAACCAATAGCTATGTGTATGGGGATGGCGACTCTAGTATTGAAAGCCGTGATTATGTGTTGATTACCGATTGGCGACGTTTGGGACTGCCAGACCCACCTGAAGGTATGCACTGGATCTACGAAAATGGACGCTACGCTTTAGAACCAGATTCAAAATAAATGAATCTTTGATCGATAAAGAAAACCCTCCGTTGCTTAGACTGAGGGTTTTTTAGTGGTCAATAAAGAATTAAGCGAGTTCATCATCTTGTGGGCTTGGTGTTTTCCCTTCAGCTAAAGGCTTGTCGGCATGTTTATCCCGAATTACTGAAGGATAATTCCACGATGCATAACGCACCACCAAAATTGCAATCGCCATAATTAAAATTGAACCCGTAATAATCACCAAATCCATATCCGCTTTGTGGTCATGCTGGATATCGGAAATTAAAAGTCGGGTGAGGGCAGTGATGGCGATATAAATTAAAAAGCGGACAGGCATGTGGTTGGTTTTAAAATAGATACCGACCATTGCGCCCAGTTCGAGGTAGATGAATAATAATAAAATATCATCAATCGAGGCATATTGTTTAATGGTCAGAATCTCATAGACGGTATGTCCTGCCGACCAAATCACCATACAGCCAATAATAAATAAAGCCACATAGTGAAAGCTTTCTACTGCAGTATTGCCCAGCTTATCGAGGAGGGTTTGTATTTTCTCTATTTTAGGGTCACGGTTAGTCATGGCTGCCTCCTGATATGTTGATGGTGGTTTATTGCATCATAAGCAAATTTCATGCACATGACGTATAAAAGCAAAAATAAAGCTGAGCCATAAAAAAACGCCTGACGAAGCAGGCGTTTTTTTATTCAGTCTTTAGGCGATTAAGCTTGGCTAGTGAAATAGTCTTCAGAGAAATTCATGATGACTTCTGCACCTGCTTTTACTTTTGCAATACGTAAGTCGATTTCAGGCAAAATACGTTGAGCGAAATAAGCTGCAAGCGCCAGTTTGTTTTGATAGAAGTCACCATCTTTAGCTTTTGCAGCATTGGCAATTCTTGCAAACATATAGGCAAAGCTGAGTAGGCCGACTGCATGTAAGTAATCTACTGCTGCAGCATTCGGGAACTCTGCACTTTCAGCAGCACGTTCAAGGATATACTTGGTCACTTCTTCCACTTCAGTTGCTGCATCGAGTGTTGCATCTTTAATGAAGTTTAGGTCAGCGTCTAAGCCGTTAGCAAAGTCACGGATTTCAGTAATGTAGTCTGCGATGAATGCACCACCACATTTAATGGTCTTACGACCGATTAAATCTTGAGACTGAACACCGTTGGTGCCTTCATAGATTTGTGCAATACGTAAGTCACGTACACATTGCTCCATGCCCCATTCACGAATATAACCATGACCACCGAAGACCATTTGTGCATCTAAAGTTGCTTGGAATGCTGTGTCGGTTAAATACGCTTTTGCAATAGGGGTTAACAATGCAACACGGTCATTGGCTGCTTTCACCGCTTCAGGGTCTGTTGAGAACTTGGTGATATCCAGTTGCTGACCCACGTAAACTGCAAATGCGCGAGATGCTTCATTATTGGCACGTGCATTCAGCAACATACGACGCACATCACCATGAACTAAAATGCTGTCTGCAGGTTTAGCAGGCGATTGAACACCAGAAGCGCTACGACCCTGTAGACGATCTGTTGCGTACTGTGCCGCATTTTGGTAGGCAAATTCAGATGCGCCTAAACCTTGAATACCCATCGATAAACGTTCGTAGTTCATCATCACGAACATTGCAGCAAGGCCTTCATTTTCTTTACCCACCAAGTAACCTTTGGCACCATCAAAGTTCATTACACAAGTCGCAGACGCTTTGATCCCCATTTTGTGTTCAATTGAACCTGGACCTGCCGCATTACGCTCGCCTACAGAACCATCTGCATTCACTAAGAATTTAGGTACGATGAATAGTGAAATACCGCGTGAGCCCGCAGGCGCATCCGGCGTTTTCGCCAATACTAAGTGAATGATGTTTTCAGACAGGTCGTGGTCACCGCCAGTGATGAAGATTTTCGTACCTGTAATGTTATAAGTACCGTCTTCATTACGTTCGGCTTTAGTTTTGATAATACCTAAATCTGTACCTGCATGCGGCTCAGTTAAGCACATCGTGCCTGACCATTCACCTGTGTACATTTTTGGCAAATAAGTTTCTTTTTGCTCTTGTGATGCATAGCTGTTTAACGCCATGCCTGCACCTACAGAAAGAAGCGGGTAGAGCATGAATGATGGGTTAGTTGCAAACAGCATTTCATCAGACAGAACAGTCAGCATTTTCGGCATGCCTTGACCGCCCCATTCTTCATCTGCGCCTAGACCAATCCAGCCACCTTCAGCATATTGCTTAAACGCTTCTTTAAAACCAGCAGGTGTAGTCACTGCACCGTTGCTAAAAGTTGCGCCTTCTTCATCACCGGTGCGGTTGATGGGTAGGGTGACGTTTTGCGAAAATTTAGCCATTTCTTCGAGGATCGCTTCAGCCGTCGCACTGTCTACATGAGCTAGATTTTCATTAGACTGCCAGAACTGTTCAGCGTTAAAAACGTCATTGAGGATAAACTTCATATCCGCAAGGGGAGCATTATAAATGGGCATGTTGGTTCACCTGTTTATTGTTTGAATCCGGGTAGACTTAGGGCAGCTTAGTAAACAACTGCAGAGGTTGTTAGATGACCCAAGGGAAATAACGCTTTATTTATAAAGAAAAAGGACCATCAAAGCTATGACCGTCCTTTTTCATTTCTGTACTCAAGAGTACAACATTTTGAATATCATTTAGAGATTCAGATTAGAATGCAAAGTGTTCTGCATCTAATGCAAGTAACGGTTCTACGCCGCCTGCAATCACATCTACATGTGAACGAACACGTGGCAGAATCTTCTTAAAGTAGAAGCGCGCTGTCGTTACTTTCGCATTGTAGAAGTCTACATCACTGCTGCCCGCTGCAAGCTTGTCTTGTGCAACCAAAGCCATACGTGCCCATAGGTAAGCAAGCGTTACATAGCCAGAGAAATACATGTAATCAACTGCAGCTGCACCCACTTCATCAGGGTTTTGCATTGCGCGCATACCAATTTGCATGGTTAAGTCGCCCCACTCTTTGTTTAGAGCAGCAAGAGGTTCAACAAACTCTTTTATTGCAGCATTGTCTTTGTTTGCTTCAACAAACTTATGGATGATTTTGGTGAAGTCTTTCAACATTGCACCTTGAGTACCCAAAACTTTACGACCTAACAAGTCAAGCGCTTGGATTTCAGTTGTCCCTTCGTATAAACACGCAATACGTGTATCACGAACGATTTGTTCCATGCCATGCTCTGAAATAAAGCCGTGACCACCAAATACTTGAACGCCGTGTTTTGCAGACTCAGAACCTGTTTCAGTCAAGAATGCTTTTGCAATTGGGGTAAGGAGTGACAAAATGTTGTCAGAAGATTTACGCTCTTCTTCTGTCGCACCTTGCTCAACCACGTCTGCATGTAGAGACAATAAGTAAACCAGAGCACGACCACCTTCTGCAAATGCTTTTTGAGTTAACAGCATGTTACGAACAGCAGGGTGAACAATAATTGGATCGGCTTCTTTTTCTGGTGCTTTAGGACCTGTTAAAGAACGCATTGCTAAACGGTCTTTCGCATAGGTTAATGCACCTTGGAATGCACCTTCAGATGCCGATAAACCTTGAACTGCTGTACCAATACGAGCAGTGTTCATGAAGGTAAACATGCAGTTTAAGCCACGGTTTTCAGGTCCAATCAGGAAGCCTTTTGCGTTATCAAAGTTGATCACGCAAGTTGAGTTCCCGTGGATCCCCATTTTGTGTTCGATAGAACCACAACGCACCGCGTTACGCTCACCCACAGTACCGTCTGCGTTTAAGTTAAACTTCGGCACGATGAATAAAGAAATACCTTTGGTGCCTTTAGGTGCGCCAGGAAGACGAGCAAGTACGATGTGAACAATGTTCTCAGCCATGTCATGTTCACCCGCTGAGATAAAGATTTTCTCACCAGTGATTGCATAGCTACCGTCAGCTTGTGGCTCAGCTTTAGTACGGATAATACCCAAGTCAGAACCTGCATGAGATTCTGTTAAGCACATCGTACCTGTCCAAACACCTGAAACAAGGTTTGGTAAGTAAGCATTTTTTTGTTCAGCTGAACCGTGATGTTCTAAAGTACGAACTGCACCGTGAGAAAGACCTGGGTACATACCCCATGCCCAGTTCGCAGTACCCACCATTTCTGAAATCACGTTACCCAAAGAAACAGGTAATGCTTGACCACCGTATTGCTCTTCAGCAGAAAGAGACGGGAAGCCTAGTTCGATATATTTTTGATACGCTTCTTTAAAGCCTGTTGGAGTTGTAACAACGCCATCATTCCAAGTACAACCTTCGCGGTCGCCACTTTGGTTGATTGGAGACAATTCGTTTTCACAGAAATCTGCAGCAGCTTCTAAATATTGGTCAACCAATTCACGGCTTACGGTTTCCTGAAATGCAGGCAATTTAAAATAGTGTTCTTCTGCATTCAATAGCTCATGCAGTACGAATTGCATATCACGTAAGGGCGCTTTGTATTGTGGCATATCGGTTTCCTCAATACTGGTTTAACCAGCTTATAATCCTAATAAACATAAAAACGTGTCTTCTTTGACACGGATTGGAATAACTTAATCGTGCAACATCTTCTAATTTGGTACAAGCGGTTCAGGTGCTTTTCTTGGTGACTGTAAAGTCAAATAAATATTATTCAAAATCGCTAAGTGCACTGAGTGTAAACAGTTTTGCTGCTTTTGGCATGACATAAATAGTCAAAAAGCGTAAAAAGTTATGTCCAATAAAAAAGGCGCAATTTGCGCCTTTTTTATCTATTTATGCTTTTTAGAGTGGTTTAAGCGGCCTTATTCGGTGCTGAAACAGGGGCTTTAGGCTGGAAGTGAACCATACACTTGCCATCTACTGTTTGTGTGCCAATTTTTAACTGCACGGCTTTACCATTGGTTTGACCTTGGCAGGCTTTGGCCGCAGCTTGTTGACGCGCTTGATGTTCAGCTAAACGTTGATCGTATTGCTGGGTTAACTCAGCACGTTTCGCATCGGTTAGTGGTTCGCCGCGTTGCATATGCATGCCACGGAATTCACCACGATCGGCTTGATCACCATGCATTGGTCGATGTTCACCACGTTTCATTTCATCACGGTTCGGTTTAAACGAAATCGCACATGTGCCTTCTAGTGTTTGTTCACCTGCTTTAATTTGGACTGCTGAACCCACCGCTTTGCCATCGCAGGCTTTTTTAATGTCTTGCATGACTTGTTTACGTTCAGTACGCATTTTTTCAAACTGTTCGCGTTGTTCAGGTGTCATGTGACGGTCTTTTTGATAATGACCATGCATATGTTGCGACTGCTCCATATCTTTCGATGCTTGGGTGGATTGACAGGCAGTCAACGCACCTACAGATAAAACGCTGGCAGTGGCTAAAGCAATTTTTGTCATCTTATTCATTCTACAACTCCCCCATACAAGAGCATGTGATTTTGGATGATTAAAGATTAAATAATAAAGATGTAGAAACAATGGAGAGTTTTTTGATGCAGTGTTCTATACAATAACAAGGCAAAAGAATGACCGAGAGACTGCTTTTGAAGATTCGCCGCGTACCGATTGCTTTACGCTTATTCCTCACTGTATTGCTGACCACTTTGGTGATTACCACGGTGAGTTTAGGTGTGCTGCATTGGACGATGCAAAAGAATTTTGCCAAATATGTGGCGGACGTGGAAATGCAAAAGCTCGATCATCTGATTGATAACTTGGCTGGCGTTTATAGTACCTATCATGACTGGGGCAATGCCATTCAAGCGCAAATTTTGCAGATTGAAGGACATGCCGCGCCAGATGATTATGACCGTCTCTCTCGTTGGTGGTTGCGCCGCCAGTACGATATTGCTCTGCAACAGCGTTATTTTAAAGAAAATACCAAAACCTTACTCAGTGATGTCTCTACCACTGAAGTCAAACATGAAAAACAGATTTTAACCGAACAAGAATTGCAAGCTTTGGAGGAAAACTTACCTTCGGAGTTTCAACCCTTCGAAGGTTTAAAGTTTCCACTCAGCGCCAATCAAAATGTGTTCCGCCCAGATCGTAAAAAAGAAGAGATTGAACAAGAGAGCAAACAAAACACAGGCAAAAAACAGTTTATTTCCACGCCTGACCGTTTGGGTCTGAGCTCGCGTTTGTCTTTATACGATACGCAGCGTCAGTTTGTGGTCGGTGAACCCTCGGATGATCAAGTTTCTTTCCGTCCTATTGTGGTGAATAACCAAGTGGTGGGGTATTTGGGGCTGAAACCAGTCCTTGATCAAGATGATGCATTGAGTATCAACTTCTTTAGTAACCAAAAACGTTATTTATTGCTGGTCTATGGTTTAACCGTTTTTGCTAGTTTAATTGCTGCGTTGTTGCTTGCGACTTATTTTAAGACACCGATTCAACGCTTGTTGAATGGTACGCGTGAATTAACAAAGGGTAATTTTCAGCATCAAGTTAAAGTGAATCGAAACGATGAGCTGGGTGATTTATCCAATGAACTGAACCAACTGGCTGTGATTTTAGATCAGCATGAAATTTCGCGTCGTCAGTGGGTGTCAGATACTTCGCACGAGTTGAAAACACCGCTGGCAGTGTTACAAGCGCAGATCGAAGCGATGCAAGACGGAATTCGAAAACCAACGCCTGAGCATTTTGAATCGATGTTACGCCAAGTCACCAGCTTGAAAAAACTCACACATGACTTGGCTGATTTGGCACAAGCGGAAGCACAGCAATTAAACTGTTACTTTGCAACCGTGAACCCGTGGGCGGTGATTGAGCAAGAAGTGGAAAACTTTAAGCCTAAATTTGAACAGGCCCATTTAAGCATTAGTGTCGAAGGTGAGGGCGCTGAGTTACAACTTGATATTGACCGCTTTAAGCAAATCATGGTCAATTTGTTGGGTAATAGCATTCGTTATACCGAAGCAGGTGGTCAGGTTCGAGTTCATACGGAACAGTCCACAACATCTTGGACGGTCTATATTGATGACAGTCCTTATGGTTTAAGTGATGAGCAACTGGCACGACTCGGTGAGCGTTTCTACCGAGTAGATGACTCGCGTACGCGTAGCACAGGTGGTACAGGTTTAGGTTTGGCTTTATCGGCTAAACTGGCTCAGGCTTTGGGCGGCGAATTGAGTTTTGATCATTCGCCTTTGGGTGGTTTACGTTGCAAGTTAACGTTCCCAAAAAAATGAAACACAAAAGGAAGTATGTATGAAACATATTATGCTAGTTGAAGATGAAGTAGAACTTGCACAATTGGTCCGCGATTATCTTGAAGCAGCGGGCTTTGAAGTCAGTATGTTTCATGATGGTCAGGAAGCTTACGATAGCTTTACGCAGCGTAAACCGAGTCTGATGATTTTAGACTTAATGGTGCCTCGTATGGATGGTTTGACCATTTGCCGTAAAGTTCGTGAACAGTCGGATTTGCCGATTATTATGGTCACTGCACGTACGGAAGAAATCGTCCGCGTGCTTGGCTTGAACATGGGGGCAGACGACTACGTGTGTAAACCCTTTAGCCCGAAAGAATTGGTGGCACGTGTGCAAGCCGTGTTACGTCGTTTAGAGCGTAAGGCTGAGCCCGAAGATCAGTCTTTGTTCCGTATGGATAAAGCACAGCAACGCATTTGGTATCAACAAAAGCCTTTAAACCTAACGCCGACCGAGTTTCGTTTACTGGAGTTGTTTTTAGAGCATGTGGGTCAAGTCTATTCACGTGCGCAGTTGCTAGATCATATCAACCCAGACAGCTTTGAAGTAGCTGACCGTGTGATTGATAGCCATATTAAGAATTTACGTCGTAAGATTTCGGACGCGGCTGAAACAGGCAACCGTCATGAATGGGTTCAGGCGGTATATGGGGTAGGTTACCGTTTTGAATATCCTGAAGATTAATTCATTTTTTGATTAAAAGTAGAAGCGGATAAGCCTTGGGTTATCCGCTTTTTTTATGGGGTTCAAGCAAAGATGGCAATCAAAATCAGCAGTTCGCTTAAATCTCCAACTGGTGAAATGAAACTGAGCAATCGGCGATTTTAAAGGACAAGACTGGTTGATCGTCTGTGCAAGCGGTACAATTCATTTTTTTATCAGATGAGCATGTGTTTTGAGCAGCGAGACGCCTAAACTTCAGCGCCGTTTAAAGAACCGCCATATTCAATTGATTGCCATGGGCGGTGCAATTGGCACAGGGTTGTTCTTAGGTTCAGCACATATTATTGAATCTGCTGGCCCATCTATTATTTTGGGTTATATGATTGGCGGTTTGATTGCATTTTTAATTATGCGTCAGCTCGGTGAAATGATTGTGCATGAGCCAGTGACGGGTTCATTCAGCTACTTTGCCTTTAAATATTGGGGGCGGTTTTCAGGCTTTTTAACGGGCTGGAACTACTGGGTATTGTACATCTTGGTGGTGATGACTGAGCTGACCGCGATTGGTAAATACGTCAATTACTGGTGGCCACATATTTCTGCTTGGGTCTCGGTGCTGGTGTTTTTTGTGGTGATCACACTGGCCAATCTTGCCAATGTCAAACTGTATGCGGAGTCTGAGTTTTGGCTGTCGATGATTAAAGTTGTGGCGATTATCGCCATGATCATCTTCGGGGTTTATCTGTTGTTGACGGCTGATGTCGGTTCAACCGCATCTGTCACGAACTTATGGGCACATGGCGGGTTTTTCCCACATGGTTTTGAAGGCTTGTTTTATATGCTGGCCTTTATGATGTTTGCCTTTGGCGGCATTGAGCTGATCAGTATGGCGGCTGCGGAAACCGAAGATCCTGAAAAGAACATTCCAAAAGCAGTCAATCAAACGGTGATTCGGGTTTTCCTGTTCTATATTTGCTCACTGGCGATTCTTTTGTCTCTGGTGCCTTGGAATCAATTGGATTTGGGTGGCTTAGATAAAAGTCCATTTGTGCTTATTTTTAAGCAAATGGGCATTGATTGGGCAGCGCATTTACTGAATTTTATTATTCTGACTGCATCGGTTTCTGTTTGTAATAGTGGGATGTATGCCAATAGCCGCATGCTTTTAGGTTTAGCGGAACAGGGCAATGCCCCGCAAGTTTTTAAGCAGGTGAATCGGCAAGGGACACCGATTGCGGCGGTTTTATTTTCAGCATTACTGATTTTTGGGTGTGTGCTGTTGAATTACTTCTTGCCTGAAAAAGCGCTCAGTTATCTGATTTATATTGTGGTCAGTGCGGCTGTGCTGAATTGGATGATGATCAGTTTGATCCATCTTAAATTTAGACAGA
Organism: Acinetobacter sp. PC34; assembly: GCF_051789135.1. Classification (NCBI taxonomy): domain Bacteria; kingdom Pseudomonadati; phylum Pseudomonadota; class Gammaproteobacteria; order Moraxellales; family Moraxellaceae; genus Acinetobacter; species Acinetobacter sp. PC34. The sequence continues at coordinate 593,360 of NZ_CP196664.1, forward strand.
GTATGAAAAAACAGGGCATTCAAACCAAGTTTCCAGCGTTATTTGCACCGTTTAGCAATTATTTTGTTTTAGTGTTTATGCTGATGATTTTATATATCATGTGGAATCAGGGTTTTATGCTTTCCGTGTTGATGCTTCCTGTGTGGATCCTCGTGTTATTTGTTTTATTTAAAACATTGAAGCCGAAGAAAAGCTAAAGCTTAGGTGATGATGTTGAAAAGGACTTAATATGAGTCCTTTTTTATTGGGCTTTTGATCGGTATATAAATTATAGATATTTCAAATCATGTGTCAGTTTGTCTTTTTACTTTTACATTTGTTTTAGACAAGGTCGATGAGTCTGTATTCAAATCAGCGAAGTATTCTTCTAGCCATTTGCATACCACTTAGGGTTGGATTGTGAGATGGCATTCTAACTTTTCAATAATGGAATCAAATAAGCAACTGAATATGAAAATGACTAAGACTTTACTGATTCTCAGTCTGTCTTTGTACGAGTTCAGCATGGCTTTCTGATTAACTTGAGTGGAGAGTGAGCTACTCTCATACTTCATCTTTTCGGATTGATATGTATAGATAATTAAATAGGCAAAATTGAGAAAAGAGAGGTTGTATTTCCAACAGATTGAAGCAGTGAGCTATAAAGCTGCTTTTAAATCACGCAAAAATTCATTTTAAGGAGTCAGGTTCAGCTTAGGTCATCCTGAAAACTATCCACAATTTCTGCGGATAATTTTGGGGGTAAGTCTAATTAAGCTTATTTTTCCATGTACGTTTTGGCTTACAACTATTCAAGTCGATTGCGTCTAGGTCAGTCCCAAGATTTTTTATATGATGCAGTCATAGAGAACAGGAAGTTCCAAAACATAAAACAAAAATGATAAGTTCAACACTAGGATGTGAGGTACAACAGGAGTTATACCTAGCTAACCAATACGAAAAAGCCCGACAGGATGTCGGGCTTTTTTTTATCATCTATAAATGTCTCATTTCACTTTTCGTTTCGAATTTTGGGTTCCAAAGTGGGCAATACGTAGAAAACGTTGAAAAACTGTTTAGCCGAAACAATATACGTTCAAATCCATGACCTGTTTGATGCAGTGATAGGGTTGCGCTTTAGGAAATCTAATAGGAATAATTTAAAAATCTTTTTCATTCAATACATATTTAGGTGATGGCTTTAAGCGCAGCGATTCGCTGTCTTTGTAGTTTATTCAGCTTGGATACCACGAGCTCATAAGAGCTGTGTACTAGATCTATGACTAAATCTGAATCTAAGTCTTCATCCTCATAAATTGAAATCCAATGTTTTTTATTCATATGCCAACCTGCATGAATATATGGATAAATATCACGTAGCATCGCGCCGTGGTCAGGCGTGACTTTTAAATTACTTAAAGCCGCGCCACTTAAAGATGAATTGAGCAAAAACATTTTATCCATGATTTTATAGACATCACAGCCTTCACCAAAGGGCTGACTACACGTCACTTCTGGTAGGGCAAGTGCAGCTTTTGCAGCAATAAGGTGTAAGGACATGGTGATCATCACTCTAGTGGAAAGCCTTGTGGATATTGTTTAATTTATCCACAGTTTAAGCCAAATGCTTAAGAGGAACAACTCACCATCACCTCAGGAACATCCGTTGGCAAAGGTGCTAAATCTTCCGCTTTCTCTAGTGCTACATTCCGCTCAAACGGTTGGCTAAGCAGGTCAAATAAGCGTTCGACTTCTGAGAAATCATTTCGTTCAGCCAGTTCAATCGCTTTTTGCGCCATGTGATTGCGTAGGATATAAACAGGGTTGGCTTGTTGCATGGCTGCATTGAGTGCTGCTGTGTCTTGATTTGCACGAATCTGTTCATATTGCGCGAGGAAACTTTCAAATTGACGACGGTCAAGGCAGTCATCTTTAATCATTTCATATTGCTGCTCTTGCAAACGCGTAAAGCTTTGTGTGTAGTCGAGCTGTTCAGTTTGTAGAATCCGTAAGAAGGTCATGGCACAGTCAAAACTGTCCGTGTGGAAATGAGGTAAGCCCATTTTCTGGCTTAAACCTTGTTTATAGTGCTCCAAGAACGTGGGTTCATAGTGCTCTAGGCAATTGGCAAGGTCTTGCTTCCATTGTTCTTTGTCATAATCTTGCGGACAAAGCGGAATCAGGTTATTCAACCATGTCCATAAGTTCCAATGTCCAATGCTTGGCTGCTGCTGATAGGTATAGCGGCCTTGGTAGTCGGAATGATTGTTAATCCAATTCGGACGAAAGCGTTCCATAAAGCCATAAGGGCCAAAATCGAGGGTTGAACCTGTAATGTTTAAATTATCGGTATTCATTACTCCATGTGCGAAACCGACCAGTTGCCATTTGGCAACCATTATCGCAGTCCGTTGAATCACTTGGGTTGCAAATGCCAAAATGGGTTGCTCTGCCTCTAAACACTCGGGGTAATGCCATTCGATGCATTTTTGGGTAAATTCGTCGAGTAAATCAGGTTGGTACTGGTTGATCCACTCAAAATGTCCCAAGCGAATATGACAGTCTGATGTACGTAACATCATTGCACCGAGTTCCAATTTCTCCCGTTGCACGCCTTGAGCCGACGAGGTAAAGCCTACGGCATTACTCGATGCGACGCCTAAATTATTCAGCGCATGTCCAGCCAAATACTCACGAATGACGGAGCGAAGTACCGCACGACCATCTCCCATACGCGAATAAGGAGTAGAACCTGCGCCCTTTAAATGCAGGTCAACGGTTTGCCCATGTTGATCGAGAATTTGCACAATCAATAAACCTCGACCATCACCGAGCTGTCCTGCCCACTGACCAAATTGATGCCCAGCATAGACCATTGCCAATGGTTCAAATTCACTAAAGGTTTTTTGTCCGCTACAAATCTCTATCCAAGACTGTTTGTCGGCTTCAGACCATTGCAACTGTTCTGCTAAAGCGGCATTGAAATGACCTGCTTTTGCCCCTTTTAGTGGCAAGGGCTGTTGATGGTGATAAAGTTTTGAAGGAAGGAGGGAGTAGCGTGAATTGAACTGCATAGTGAAGGATCACAAGGGATAAGCCATGACCCCATCAATATAGCAAAGTTTTAGTGTTAAGACATATATCCAACTGTTTTAGTCAACTATAAACAGCTTGGCACGCTTTGAGGTGGACGAGCGATGGGCTTCAGCTTGATCTGCAACTTGGTAACTCATGCCAGCCGTGAGGGTAAAGCTACGACCATCATCTAGTTCGGTGTGTAGTTCGCCTTCTAAGCACAACAGAATATGCCCTTTAGAACACCAATGGTCGGCCAGATAGTTCTCAGAATACTCCACCATACGCACGCGAATCGCGTCAAATTGTTGAGTACGCCATAGTGCATAACCTTGATCACCTGTATGGCGGGTGGTTGGTATCTCGGCCCAGTTGGTGATCCCGAAAGGAATATTCTTAATATCCATGTTGTTATCCTTTATGAACTGCTAAAAAAAGCCCCTTGCGGAGCTTTCTTTTGAAATGGTGAATCAGAGATCAATTATTGTGAAACAGGCGCTTTTTTAATGCTACGCATCAAGGTGGTCAAGGTTTGACGGTGATGACCTAAGCGCTGTTCGACTAACTGAAACTCAATTTTGAGCTTTTCATCCATTTGATGGATTTTTTCAGCCACAGCCGTTTTCTTGGCTTGAATTTCTTGCTCTTTCAATTTTGCCCAGTCATTCAAGGTTTGGGTGAATGCATCATACTCTTGCGCAATACGAGCTTTCGCCGAGCTGATGTCATCACTGACATTGAGACCATGAACTTCTAAGTCTTGTTCTGCGTATTTAAACTTCATCGCAAGTTCAGCTTTTTTAATATTAAAGCTCGGAATACGACGTAAGTTTTTAGCTAAACCAAGTTTTGAGCATGACCAAATCAACCATTTGGTTGGGTCATACTGCCACCATTTCACCCCGTTACGATAGTCGTATTGGAAAATGTGGTGGTAGTTATGATAACCCTCACCCCAAGTGGCAATAGCTAACCAGAAGTTGTCACGTGCGGTATTTTCGTCTGTATATGGACGTTTGCCCCACATGTGGCATAAAGAGTTAATGAAGAACGTGACGTGGTGGCTGAGGATTAAACGCATTAATCCGCCCAACAATAACACGCCCCATAAGTCGCCTACAGCCCAACCAATCGGTAATAAAATACCAGTGTGGACGATGATCACTAAAGGAACATAGTATTTGTGTTGGAACATCACCAATTTGTCATTCAGTAAATCGGGTGCATTTTTAAAATCAGGTTCTGCTGATGGATAGTCACGAAGCATCCACCCCATGTGCGCATACCAAAAACCATTGTTAATCGAGTATGGATCTTTCTCGATATCATCGACATGGCGGTGGTGGGTACGGTGACCTGAACTCCAAAATAAAATACTGTTTTGCACGGCAAAGGTACCCATAATCATCAAAATGATTTTTAAAGGTAAGCTTGCTTCATAAGCACGGTGTGCCCATAAGCGGTGATAGCCAGCGGTAATACCTAAGCTACTAACACCCAGTAATACAAACATACTGATCCAAGCGGCTAAGCTGAAATCATGCTGAAAGGCATATAAGGGAATTGCAATCACAGCCACAATGGGAAGAAAAACCAATGCAAAAATTGCAACCCAGTTAAATGGGGCTTTGGGTAGGGGAGCATTCATCTCCAACAGCACTCCTGAAACCTTGGGAGGTATAAATGGAAGGTCAATCCATTACTTTTTGCATGGATTAAGCTACAGCATATTAGCATGAGCGAACCTTGGTTCACTAGCATTATTGTACAGATGTATTGTACTAAACAGTAACAGAATACGAATGTTTAGATATCGAAATTACCGAAGCATTTCTAGGCTTTATCGTAGCAGAGCGATCAATATGAAAAATCAATATTTTCAGTGTCACTACTCATGTAAAACTCAAGTCAGTCGTTGGCTTGTTCAATGTGCATCTGCCAAATGTTGTAGCATCATTTTAGGAAAATCGGTAATTAATCCATCAATGCCACAGTCACGTAAATGTTTGGCGCGTTCGATGTCATTCACTGTCCAAACACTAATGGCTAAATTCGCTAGTTGTGTGGCTTTTAACAAGTCATCGGTTGCCAGTTGGTTCATCCAGCCGATTTGGCAACAGTCGTATTTGAGCGCTTGTTCAATCGCAAGTTGTTGAATATCGTCTTCAATCAATAAGCCACGTTTAAATGTTGAATGTTGATCTAGGAGTGCTTGTAGGATTTTAAGATCAAAACTAGTGATGACCGCAGTACGTTCAAAGCCTCTAAGTTGATGTGTTAAATGTTGCGTCAGTCGCTCAGCTTCAGCTTGTGTTTCTACAGCTTTGACTTCAACTTCAAGGTGTTCAAAGTCCTGCATAATCTGGAGTGCTTGTCGTAGTGTTGGGGTACTTTGCTTTTCCCAGTCTAGCCAAATATGTGCTTGGTTATAGCTATCGAGTTGTGTGCTGTTTAATGGGTAGAGTGCTTGGTCGATACCGGTGGTTCGGAGCATGTTGTCATCATGCATAATGATCAGCTCATGGTCGTTGAGCTGACGAACATCAAATTCGACCGCACGTATGCCTAGATCATGAATATATTGAAAACCACCGAGTGTATTTTCTGGGGCTTCGCCACGTGCACCACGATGTCCGATGATTCTCATATTGAACCTGATTTATATACGCCTTTCGCGTGATTGTAGCGCTAAAAACATCGGATTGGGATCGATTCTAAGGTGGAGATATCAGATATACGTAAATGCGATTCGTAATGGTTTTCGGCAGAATTGAATTTGAATAAAATTTTTCTGTGATATTCACTATAACTGATCGTATTTGATGAGTTTTACAATTAGCAAATGGTTTTGGTTTCTTTTCCCAAAAGAAAAGTAACATTAACAATGTCTTCCAGTGAATTGATCACAGGAAGACTCTGAAAAAAATCTATTTCGTTCTAAATACTTAGAATTGTTTAAATAGTTTCATTGATATTTTTTTGCCAAAGTACTTCCGAGCCACCTTCAGCACGCTGTAAAGCACGCGATGTGACAAAAAGCCAATCCGATAAGCGGTTGAGCAACTGTAGTGCGGTGCTTTGAATATTTTGATCACGCGTGTGCACTGACATTAAGCTACGTTCAGCTCGGCGACATACCGCGCGTGCTTGGTGTGCATAGCTACATGCTAAAGAACCCGAAGGTAAGATAAATTCTTTCAGCATGGGTAAGTCTTCATTCATACGGTCAATTTCTTGTTCAAGAAACTCAATACAAACTGGTTGGAGCAAATGATAGTTTGGAATACAGACTTCACCGCCTAAGTCGAAAAGCCAGTGCTGAATCAGGCTTAAGCTTTTATCCCATGTTGCTTTGTCTGTGATTTGACTTGCAGTAATTTGAGCACGAAGTACACCAATGGTTGAATTGAGTTCATCCACATCACCAAGTGCGGTAATTCTTAGATCATCTTTAGTGACACGTGATCCATCACCCAGACCTGTGGTGCCTGAGTCGCCAGTACGGGTATAAATTTTACTTAAACGGTGGCCCATAATTTGTCCTGCCTAAAGAATGAAAAAAAGGATAATGCCGGTCAAAACATTATCCATAAACTGCGCTGTTTTAAATTGTTTTTTGAGTCTTTACATTAAATTAATAACGGAAAGTGACTCCTACAGAGGCTTGACGGCCGCCATTCATATAGTAATAACCACGGTCTTGATATGCAGTTTTATATTCAACATCACCAATATTTTGAATATTCGTGAAGAGTTTTACATATGGATTTACATTCCAAAATGCGTTGATATCAATGGTTGCATAACCTGGAGTGCTATAGTTCTTATTCCATTCTTTGGCTTTAGATTTAGCAACTAATGAAGCACTAATGCCATAAACTTCGTTTTGTAAACCAGTCGTTAAGGTGAATCCTTGGCGAGGTCGACGTTTTAGGTCTTCATTGGTTTCTTCATTTTGAGCTTTAACATAGCTATAGGTTGCTTTCGTAAACAAATCATCTTGTTGCCAACCTAGATATAGCTCGCCACCTTGATAAGTTGCCTCTTGAATATTGGTTAGTAAACCATTTGAACCAGATGCAATTAAGTCATCTACTTTAGTGTAATAAGTAGATAAACCTGTTTGGAAACCGTAAGCCAAAACCTGATCAAGACCAATTTCATAGGAGGTGCTTTCTTCAGGATCTAGGTTAGGATTACCATTCCATGAATTATAGAGTTCATTTAACGTTGGTGATTTAAAAGCAGTGCCAATATTTGCATAAATACTTGTGTTGGTGAGTAATTGATAACGTGCCGCCATTTGGCCTACTGTATGTGAACCATATTTTTCGTTATCTTCAAGGCGAATACCGACTTGAGTATTTAGTTTTGAGCCGTTGTATTGATGTTGAGCATAGTAACCAGTTGAATCTACATCTTCATTATAAGGCGTACCATAAGATAAGATGTCGCCTTCAAGTTTGCGATGGGTAATCCCAGAAATAATAGATTGGCTAGGAGTGAAGTTCCATTTGCCATAAAGTTCAGCTTCTTGTGTCTTACTATGGACGTAGTCTGTTGAATCTTTTTGATCAACTTCATCATTAAATTGAGATAAACGTGTGTTGAGTTCAAATTGATCCGTTACATTTAAACGGCTACGCAGATTGATGATCTCATTTTCAAAATCTTGTTTTAGTAACGTACCATCAAAGGTATAAGCATCGTATAAACTTGTACCTTTATTACTGCTGTAATCTACTGATACAGCATAGTCTTCTTTTTCGACGCCTAATTTGGTACTAAAGCCTTTTTGATCGAAAGATGCAGTATCAGTTTTATTGGTTTTTTGATTCGTCACTTTAGTTGCATCTGATTCAAGGCGTTGACCACGAACTTGTGCATAAAAACCATTTTCTGCTAAGTCTGCACCTATTACAGATTTATAAGTGCTGTGCTCACCCATTTCTCCTGTAATAAAAGCGCCTGTTTTTTCTGGTGTTTTAGATACAAGTTGAATTACACCGCCAATCGCATCGGTACCATATAAGACGGATGCTGGACCTTTGAGAACTTCAATTTGTTTAATGTCAGTAGTATCTAAAAATGCAAGACTTGCAGTACCTGAAGAAGCATTATTTAAACGAACACCATCACGTAAAATTAAGGTGTGATCTGATTCAGTTCCACGTAAGTAGATATCTGCAAGCTGCCCCATACCACCGCTTTGCACCATATTGATCGCGGCATCTGTTTTTAATAGATCAGGTAAAGATGCAATTGGCGATTGTTCTACAATCTGTGGTTCAATAATTGAGATACGTGCTGGTACGTCTTTAATCTTTTCTTCAGAACGTGTTGCAGTGACAACTAGTGTATCTAAAGACGCATTAATGCTGTCTTGTGCAGATGCAGAAACGGAGAAACCCATCGCAATAGCGATTGCGCCCACTAAAGCTGTAGGCTGAAATAAATTTGGCATGCTGGCTCCATACATTCACCCCCCGTGAATGATTGAGTTAAATGGCGCAATAAGCAGGTCTCCGGACTTAAATATAAATATTGCGAACAATATTGGTATATCCATCTTCCCACACGAGTGCAGTGATGTAAGTGCAAACACTTATAAAGATATACGTTTCGTTTTACCGTTGCGGGGGCAGTGTTGGATTTGCACCAACTTCCCTAAAGCATAAATGCTCAGACTTATTGCATTTGGGCGCAGTATACGGTTTGTATGCGAATTAAACAATCGATGTAAAGATTTTTCAGGATGAACTTTACGCAAGGTGAAAAAATTGCATTACAATGATTCGCCCAGATATTTATAGATCATCTATAAATAGGGCTGAGCCAGAGTCATAAATATGCGAACCCGTGCCAAAATTTGTGGAATTACCCGTAGCCAAGATATTGATGCTGTGGTCAAAGCAGGGGCAGATGCAATTGGTTTTGTATTTTTCCCACCTAGTCCACGTTATGTTAGTGTGGATCAAGCCAAAGAACTCATTCAACATGTTCCTGCTTATGTTCAAACGGTGGGATTGTTTGTAAATGCGACTGCGGATGAGATTGCGGATGTGCTAAAACAAGTTGCACTGGATATCATTCAGTTTCATGGTGATGAAACACCAGCGGACTGTCAGATGATTGCTACACAAGTCGGGCGTCGTTGGTATAAAGCCATTCAAGTGAAACCTGAACTGGATGTGGTCACAGAAGTGAAACGCTATCAACAGGCAGGGGCAAGTGCAGTACTCTTAGATGCATGGCATCCTGAATTAAAAGGGGGAACAGGACATAGTTTTGACTGGTCACAATTCCCTAAGCTCGATATTCCTTTAATTTTAGCGGGTGGTTTAACCCCAACTAATGTTGAAGACGCTATAAAGACGACTGGGGCTTATGCTGTAGATGTCAGCGGAGGCGTCGAATCCGCTAAAGGTATAAAAGACCAACAACTTATAGAAAACTTCATGCAAGGAGTCCATCGTGGATCAGCAAAGTAATGTGATTGACTATACCCAATACCCAGATGAACGTGGGCATTTCGGTATCCATGGCGGACGTTTTGTGTCAGAAACTCTAATGGCAGCATTAGAAGACTTAGAAAAGCTCTATTTCCGTATGAAGGATGATGAGCAGTTTCTGGCAGAATTCGACCGTGACCTCGCCTACTATGTAGGTCGTCCTAGTCCTTTATATTATGCTGAGCGATGGTCGAAAGAGTTGGGTGGTGCGCAAATTTACTTAAAACGTGAAGACCTGAATCATACAGGTTCGCATAAAGTGAATAACACCATTGGTCAGGCTTTATTGGCAAAACTGTCAGGTAAAAAACGAATTATCGCTGAAACTGGCGCAGGACAACATGGTGTTGCAACAGCGACAATTGCAGCACGTTTAGGTCTTGAGTGTGTGGTGTTCATGGGTGCGGAAGATGTAAAACGTCAAGCTATGAACGTGTATCGTATGCGTTTATTGGGTGCTACGGTTGTGCCTGTGGAAAGTGGCTCTAAAACATTGAAAGATGCCATGAACGAAGCCATGCGTGATTGGGTGACCAATGTTGATTCAACTTACTATGTGATTGGTACTGTTGCAGGGCCACATCCATATCCACAATTGGTTCGTGACTTCCAATCGATTATTGGTCGTGAAGCACGTAAACAAATTCAAGAGCAAGCAGGGCGTTTACCTGATGCTTTAGTGGCATGTGTGGGTGGTGGTTCAAATGCAATGGGCTTGTTCTATCCATTCTTAAATGATGCCGATGTCAAAATGTATGGTGTTGAAGCCGCAGGTTATGGCATTGAAACGGGCAAACATTCTGCACCGTTAAATGCAGGTCATGTCGGTGTATTACATGGTAACCGTACGTATTTAATGTCGGATGAACAAGGTCAAATCATTGAAACTCATTCAATTTCCGCGGGTTTAGATTATCCAGGTGTAGGCCCTGAACATAGCTTCTTAAAAGATATGCACCGCGTGGATTATGTGCCAATCAATGACAATGAAGCTTTACAAGGTTTCCGTGATTTGACTCATATTGAAGGGATTATTCCGGCATTGGAAAGTTCTCATGCGATGGCTTATGTCACTAAACTTGCGCCAACGATGTCTAAAGACCAAATTATTATTGCGACGGTTTCAGGCCGTGGTGATAAGGACTTAATGACTGTGGCACGTATTGATGGCGTGGAAATGGTTGAGATGTAATTTTCCTCTGATGTGAAACCTCTCTCTGTGGAGAAGGTTATACAATATTAAAATCGTGCTGAATTACTTCAGCACGATTTTTTTTGAAATAGAAGTTTATCCAAAACATGAATAAGGAAAGGCGACATGGATGTCGCCTGTTGAGCAGCCTTACAGGGATGTAATGTCTGCTCAATAAGATGATTTTGTTACTTTTGCCGAAACAAAAGTAAGATATTTCCTAGCAATAAAAACTCTGGTCAAATCTATCTTATTGGTTGTAACGTTATTTACATTTTGACGGAGTCTTGCTGTTTAAACCTCAAATGTAATGAGTTCATAGTGTTACTTTGGATAAGCCCAAAGTAACCAAAGGCATTGTCATTCGCAAAACTCGTCCTATACTTTCATGTGATTAATATCGTTGCAAAAAAAATTCTCTCGAAGTGTGGTCTACCTCGAACAATTGCGAATGTCGTTTCCGTGAATCGCATGTTAGCTTTAATAATGTCTCAAAAGAAAGGAAATAGAATGCCCAGCCTATTTATGGTCATGCTTGGTGGTCGTCATGCCCGCGCCAATACCGAAGTTCATGATGTTGTATTTGCAGTCGCTGACAGTTTAGAAGAGAGTTACCCGCAACTTAAAAATGCATGGTTTGGTGAACAAAAAGGCTTACATATTGATGCTTGGATGCAAGTGAATGGTATTGAATGTCGAGGGAAAAAATACCAAATACAGTTTAGTGATGCCCAGCCTCAAGTCACAGATGCAAAACTGTGGCTCATCAATTTAGGTGGTTATGACGCACGTGAATTTGGGGAGTTACATCGTTATGTACTCGTCGTTGCGCCGCATGCCGCGGAAGCTAAACAACTTGGCAAACAATATTTTGATCAAAAATGGCAAAAGCAACATACTGACCGTGTTTTAGACGTTGATGACTGTATTGCGATTGATTGTGTATATGGGCGTTATGTGGTTTTGGTTGAAGCTGAGTTTGATGCAAACATCTGGGAAAATACATATCTGATGTTAAATTAAGGTTGGATCATTCTTAATTTTTAAGTGGTGTCTTCAAATGAAAGAGAGTAGGTTTAGCGAACAATTTGATGAAAAAACAAACTAAAGACTTTTCACCTTTAAAATTATAGGCATAATAGGCTTAGGGATATTAATTAACTTTTGCTTAAGGATAAAGCATCAATGGATTTGATTCAGTCCAACGGACAACCACATTATGGTCGGTTTAGCGAACTTCCAAAAACCATTGATTTAAATAAGTATCAGTATAAAACCCCATATGGTGAAGTACTTACGGGATGGCGGAAAAAGCTGAAATATAAGAAATTTAAGTTTTGTAGCATTCAACATGAGCATTACACCATTGGCTTAGCGATTGCTGATATTGCTTGGGCTGGGCATGGTTTCGTTTATATTTACGATCATCTCAAAAAAGAAGTACTTGAATGGAACGCCGTGAATTTTCTAGCGCGTAAAACCGTATTAGATGAACAGCCTTTGTATAACCAAAGTGTGTTTGCAAATTCACCGTTTCAAATTGAAATTCAGCATGCCAATGGTGTGCGCTATGTTCAAGTCACCAAGTATGGTGAAATTAAGCTGAGCGCCCGTATTTTCTGCGCAGGTACTGATCCATTGAGTATGTGTAGTCCAACAGGGATTAATGGTTGGACTTATACTCAAAAATTGACCACCTTAGCGTGTGAGGGTTTTTTTACCAACAAAGCAGGGCAGATCATTCAGTTTAATGAGCGGACCTTGGCTGCGCTAGATGATACCTGTGGTTTCCTCCGACCGGAAACAGCTTGGTTTTGGCTTTCTTGTAGTTTTTGGGATGCACAGGGTAAGCGTATTGGTCTGAACTTAGCCTCTGGTGTGAATGAAAGTTTTGGTAATGAAAACTGTCTGTGGGTGAATGGAAAGCTCTATACCGTGAGTGATGTTCTGTTCCAAATGGAAGAAGAAGGGCGTTGGAGCATTCGCTCGCTAGATGAACGCTTAAATTTAACAGTGACCACGGGGTGGTGCCGTTTTGAAAATCTAAATTTGCGTCTCGTGGGCAGTCAGTTTAGTCAGTGGCAAGCCAAAATTAGCGGTACGATTCAGCAGGGTGATCAAGAGATTGTATTGCTAAATGAATATGGACTGCTCGAACAGCACTATGCAAAGTGGTAAAAAGACCTGTGATAAAAAAAACCGGCATCATGCCGGTTTTTCTTTTGCCTTTATTTATTAAAGCGACTAATTTGCTCCAATGCTGCTTGAACATGAGCATAGTTTGGCTCTTGATCTGACATTGGCTGATTCTTTTTGTCTAAGATTTCGAACTGCCCAACAGCCCCTACTTCTAAGATGTTTTTAGGGGTAACAATGCCATATTTACTATAGCTTGAGGTTAAAATCCAATTACGTTGAATTTGTGGTCCCAACAAATCTTCACCCACTGAATAGTCGTGAATTTTTGTGGTCACACCCAAATAGTTCTTCATGAGGGTTGGAATAATATCTTGATGGCTAGTTAAAACTTGGTTATTCCATAGTTTATCAGCTTGAATCTTCGGACCAATGATTGCAAAGGGAACTTTGACTTGAGGGTCGGTAAAGTTACCATTATGTCCCCAGAAGTTTTGAAGATTATCATTCACCTCTTGTCCGTGGTCGCCGGTAATGATGACCAATGTGTTTTCTGCATCACCCGTTTCTTTTAGTTTATCTAAAACCTGTTTCACAATGCTGTCGACATAATGCACACTGGTTTTATAACGATTCATCATTAATGAACGATCAGAATCATTACTTAACTTGAGATAATTAACCTCATCCAGCATAGGTTTGTACTGGTGTGGATAGTCTTTAGGGAAGCTGTATCCGTGTGGGGAGTCGTAAAATAAAAATGAAAAGGTCGGTTTGTTTCGATCTCTTTTTTCATACCACTTTAACCAATCCTGCGTTAGTTCTTCATCTATACCCCCCGCCACTTTGCCAGAAGAACCAATACGTAAATTTGGCACTTTTGAAAACGCGGTTTCGTGGAATTCAGGGTTGGTTAATTTGGCAGCAGCAAATAAACCGAGTTGATAATTCAGTGCTTGCAAACGGTCAATAAATACTGGACTTTGGCGGTTCACAATCATGCCATGCCAGTAAGTACCAGGAATACCATAAAACATGCCGAAAATACCTGTGCGTGTGGCATTTCCTGTTGAATAGTGTTGATTAAAAATCTTTCCGTTCTGCGCATAACTCCACAAGTTTGGTGAGTTATCTGCATTAAATGTATCTGCACGCCAAGAATCAATCACGATAAACATAATATTGGTGGGTTGCTTTGGAGCTTCTCCAACAATCGGCGTCAGCGGATAATTCAGGTCACTTTTACGTTCTAAAGACATAGCCTTTTGTTTTTCTAAAGCTTCTTCATCAATCCAGCCGTATTTTTTCATGGTTTTATTCGAGGTCATCGGATAAAACATTGGTAAATAGCGTTGTGTCATGGTCACAGGCTGATACACATGTGCCGCTGCCCAAACATGGATACCATTACTTAAAAGTAACGTGACAAACACTAAGCCTGTAAACTTTTTACCAATGCTCCATGAAAACGTGGGTAATTTTTTCTCTAAGAATCGAATGAAGTAAAATTGTGCCGCAAAAATACAGGTAATCGCAGCAATGACCATCAGCCATGTTGAGAGTGAGAAACTCACAACCTGACCTGACATCACCAGTTCCAACATGACAGTATTGATGTGGAAACGGTACTGTGCATAAACAAAGGTATCTATGATCAGTGCAATGAGTGCCAAGCTAGCAATACTTGCTTGCGTAATATGACGTAGCGTATTGGGTAGAAATAAGCTCGGAATCAAGATCAAGCCAATCAGGGACGCAAGCACAGTCATGTGCGAGAATGTTCCAGTAAATAAGAAACTGAATCCCAGTAAATCTGTTGGAAACTCAGATAAATACAGGAAATATCTGCAAGCAATGAGCATCGAAATCACTGCATTGACCATGATCAGATAACCAAGAACGCGGAGTTTGAATTTAAACGACATTTTTAACTTCGGATGTAATTGGACATACAAATTCAACTTCATATGCCCATGTTTTAAGATGGGCGTATGATACCTAAACTCATCCAAAGTGTATATTTGTTGCGCTTACTGAATTATTTCCCAGCTTGCCAAAAAGCTTCACCTGCTAAAATTGGGTCATGACTTTCTGCTAGGGTGTCCATCCAAACATCGTACTGTGCAATCACAGGATGTTGATTGGGATGAAAGTCTTTCTTAAACCAATCGAGATATTGACCACGCATCCGAGACAGTATCCCTTTTTTCCCAAAGAACCAGGGCAGTCCTTTACGCATCATTTGCAAGCGTTGAATACGGCTAAAGCCATCATGCTTGAGCATGACATCTGCACGATAGGTGGTGAAACCAAACATCATCACCGTGGTAAAGGCCAATGCAAATAGACGCGTTGTTTCGGGTACATGTCCGACTTGTTTCATCACATCAAACGCCACATCACGGTGTTCCATTTCTTCAATGGCATGCCATGCAAATAAAGCACGCACATAAGGATGAGCCTCAGCCAACGTGGCTTTATGGCTATAAAAAGTCTCGGCCATCAGTGCAGTTAAATGCTCTGCCGCAGCCGTCATGGCAATGTTGTACTGCGGCGAGCGTTTGCTTAATTCGAACTTGAAGATTTTATTTAAACGCTGAATAAACTGATCGACAGGCATGCCTTGTTCTCGCATGACCTGATTCATTTTGTCGTGGGCAATGCCATGCTGTGCTTCCTGTTTAATAAAATCACTGACACGAGCCGCTAAGCTTGGTTCTGTAATTTGGTCCCTAAACAAACGCACGCTTTGAATAAAATAGCGTTCTCCATCGGGGAAAGTGAGGCTGAGTGCATCGAACATGCGCGTCCGAAATGGGTCACCGCCAAACCAAAAACAGGGCACTTCATCGAGCTTAAAATTAAGTTGGGTTCGCACAATCGGTTCAACAGGCGCTTTAACAATGGCATTCATTTTGTTTTACTTCATTTGCCTTGGATGATTGCAGTATGTCGGAGAAAATGCAGTTTGTTTTGACAGATATTGCCATTTTTTATACATTTTACGCCAATGTGAAAATATCGCATGTCAAATAGCGGGTTGGCCGTCATGCAAGAATTACAAATCCCCAATGGTTATTTTCAGCTCTGGAACATGTACCTCATAGAGCAAGGAATTGATTTTCATCAACTCGGTTTTTTAGAGCAATATCAGTATGAACTGGAGCATGTATTACAACTGCCAATAGATACCCAATCGCCATTTTCGTTCTTTCAAACGATTTTACAACTGACGCGAGAACAGTTGGATTGCCCTCAGTTGATTATGGAGATGGCAAAATTTATTCAACCTGAGCATTTTGGTGTTTTGGGCTATATGGCCACACGCAGTAATAGCGTGGCTGAAGCATTGAGTTATGTGATGCGTTTTAGTCGTTTGGTGATTGATGGTGCAGAAGTTAGTCCCATGCAGATGCAGCAAAGGGGCAATGAGATTTGGCTGACTTGGCCTTTTCTCAATGATAAATATGCTTCACTGAATGAAATGACCATGGCATCCATTGTGTATTTGGCCAAGAAAATTTTCCCCGATCAATTACAATTCTTAAAAATCCAAATGGCGCATCCAGCCCAGATGGCACAGTATCATTATCAAAAATTTTATGGCTGTGAAGTGAGCTTTAATCAAGGCTTCTATGCCTATGTGATGAGTGCGGACAGTCTGGCGTTAAAATCGGGCTTTGCTGATCCTTCTTTAACGCAGCTTTTACTGAAACAAGCAGAAGTTGCAATCGCACTCAAGCCTCGTTATGAAAGCGTATTACAACAGATTCATAGCGCCGTGGCCGATTATCTTAAAGCGCATGCAGAAGCCCCTAAAATTGAACAGATTGCTAATGAATTACACTTGTCAACGCGGACCTTACAACGCCAGTTGCAAGACTGGGATAGTTCATTTCAGCGAGTACTTGAGTCAGAGCGCATGAAGCGATGTGAATATCTCTTACAACAAGGTTTGAGTTTAACTGAAATCGCCTTACAACTCGGCTATTCGGGACAGTCTGCTTTAGCGCGTGCCTATAAACAGCACAGTGGACAGACCTTATTGCAGTTGAAACGACAACTGAAATAACAGCAGGCATAAAAAAGCGCCTTTTGGAAGGCGCTGAAATGTATGTAATGATCAGGCTGATTTCAGTCGTGGAAAACGGAATGCAATCGCAAGGATGGCAAAGATCGCCAGTATCCAACAGTAGTAAATGCTGCCGATGAGTTCAACTGGCGAAAGCTTTGCAATTGAGCAGGCCAATAGAAGCTGTGCTCCATAGGGAATAAGTCCTTGTACAACACATGAAAAGATGTCGAGCAAAGCGGCTGCACGTTTGGGGTCTACGCCATATTCTTTAGCGACTTCACGCGCCATATCGCCCGATAAAATAATCGCTACAGTGTTGTTGGCCACAAAAATGTTGGAAAACACCACTAAAAAGCTCAATCCGATTTCACCTGCGCGCTCACGACCAACTTTAAATAAACGGGTTAGGCTGTAAATACGTTGAATAAGCCAGTCGAGTCCACCTTCTTTTTGCATAATGGTCGAAAGACCGCCCAAGAACATCGACAGTAACGCGACTTCAAACATACCGACAAAACCATCGTAGATGGCTGTGTTGAGTTGAATGACCGTAAATTCTGGCTGTGTAATCAGTCCCATCACCCCAGAGAGCACTACACCGACTGTAAGTACCGCAAGCACGTGTAAACGACTGAATGCGAGGAAAAACACCACCACATAGGGCAATACTAGCCAAGGGGTAAAGTCTTTGGATTGAATGGTTTCGGTTTGGTGAATACTAAAGACATAAATCGCGATTGTGATTAAAGCCGCAGGTACTGCAATCCAGACATTGACGCGAAACTTGTCTCGAAGCTGAACGTTTTGACTGGTGGTAGCTGCAATGGTGGTATCCGAAATCATTGAAAGATTGTCACCAAACATCGCACCGCCTACGACCGCACCTATGGCATAGACTGCGGCAATATCGGTGGCTTGAGAGAAACCAAAGGCAATGGGGGCGCAGGCTGCAATGGTGCCCATTGAGGTGCCCATTGCTGTTGCAATGAACGCTGAAATAATAAATAGCATTGGTAACACAAAGGCTGGTGGAATCGCAGACAAGCCCATTTGTACTGTGGCATCGACACTACCAATGGCGCTGGTGGTACTGGCAAATGCGCCTGCCAGCATGAACACCATGAACATCAAGATGAGGTTTGGATGACTTGCACCGCGCAGAAAGGTTTCGATGCCTTGATTCAGCTCACCGCGATAAATCAATACCGCCAAAATAATGGCAGGAATGGCCGCAACAGGCGCTTTCGTTTGATAGAACGCAAACTCGGTTCCAATCACAGAATGGTAAATACCACTGCCTAAGAAAATGGCTAAAAAAACAATAAGCGGTAACAGCGCAAGCGCACGTGCTTGCACTAAACCTGAGTTATCGGTGGTCATAGGAGATAGGGAAATGAAAGAATGTGCGTAGTATAATGCAGGTTTTGCTATTTCATAAAACTTTAAATGTAAAAGCTAAGCCATCTATTTTTATCATTTTTTTGCAAATAAAAATAAGTTTATCTAAAACTTAGACATTTTGGTATTTCCTAAAATTAGGCATCTTTGATCATTGAGAAAAAAACCGAAATATCAGTAAATGGTGCTTTACGGTTGTTCTGAAAATATTTGACGAAAAATGAATTGGAACGCGAACGCGATGTGCTCTATTCAATGAGTAAAAAATAGCGTTACAATGCAGCGTCTTGTATTTTTACAAAGCCAACTCCTCAGTAGTTTTAATTTTAAACAAGTTAAGGAAAGCACAACCCTATGTCACGTTTAGCCACTCGTTTTGGACAGCTTAAATCTCAACAGCGTAAAGCTTTGGTTTCTTATGTTATGGCTGGTGACCCTCATCCACAGGTAACAGTTCCTTTGTTACATCAGATGGTCGAGGCGGGTGTGGATGTGATTGAACTCGGTCTTCCATTTTCAGACCCTATGGCAGATGGTCCTGTGATTGCCCTTGCAGCAGAACGTGCATTGGCAGGTGGCACCAATACCTTAGATGCTTTGAATATGGTCAAAGAGTTCCGTCAAAAGGATCAAGAGACCCCAGTCGTATTGATGGGCTATCTGAATCCAGTTGAAGTCATTGGTTATGAAAAGTTTGTATCGACTGCGCATGCATGTGGTGTCGATGGCATTCTACTGGTGGACTTACCACCAGAAGAAGCAGCAGAGCTTGATGTTGTATTGAAGCAATTTGATATGGATCAAATCTTTTTACTAGCGCCAACCTCAACGGACGAACGCATTAAACATGTGGTGAAACAGGCGAGTGGTTTCATCTATTACGTGTCTTTAAAAGGGGTCACAGGTGCAGCAACTTTAGACGTTGCTGAAGCTGCAAACCGAATTGCGAAAATTAAAGCAGAAACAGATATTCCTGTCGGTGTTGGTTTTGGGATCAGTGATGCGACATCTGCCAAAGCAATGGGCGGAGTGGCTGATGCTGTGATTGTTGGTAGTGCTTTTGTTAAGCAATTTGCAAGCTTAGCACCAGAACAAGCCGTGGTTGAAACGGTTAATAAAGTCAAGGAGCTTCGAGCAGCGCTCGATGAGTTAGTATGAGTCAAGATGTTAAATCAGGGAAAATCCTAAGCCCATCGACGCCATGGACTGAACGTGGTGTACCCGGTATTCAAGTACCTGATGAGCAAACCTCACTCAAGGCGACGTTTACAGAACCAACGATTGAATGCCCTGAGTGCCATGCACTTGTTACACGTACTGCAATGTCATTTAACGCGTATGTTTGCCCTCAGTGTGATGAACATTTGCGTATGAAAGCCCGTGATCGTTTGAATTGGTTCTTTGACCAAGTGCAAACAGAGTTGGGACAAGAATTTAAAGCCAAAGATCCGTTGAAATTTGTCGACTCAAAGCCATATCCAGCGCGTATGAGTGAAGCACAGACCAAAACAGGTGAAACTGAAGCCTTGGTGGTGATGCAAGGTTTACTTAAAGGTATTCCTTTGGTTGCCTGTGCCTTTGAATTTGACTTCATGGGTGGTTCAATGGGTACGGTTGTTGGTGACCGTTTTGTGCAAGCGGCTGAAAAAGCCATTGCGGACAAACAACCTCTGATTTGCTTTGCTGCTTCGGGCGGTGCACGTATGCAAGAAGGCATGTTGTCTTTGATGCAAATGGCGCGTACATCAGCAGCCATCCAAAAAATGAAAGACGCGGGTCTGCCATATTTGGTGGTGTTGACGCATCCTGTTTATGGTGGTGTAACGGCATCTTTAGCGATGCTCGGTGATGTACATATTGCAGAGCCGAAAGCGATGATTGGTTTTGCTGGTAAACGCGTGATTGAACAAACGGTACGTGAAAAGCTAGAAGAGCCGTTCCAGCGTGCGGAATACTTGCTTGATCATGGTGTAATCGATCAAATTGTTCACCGTCACGCATTACGTGATACAGTTTATCGTATTGTCGCGAAACTGATGAATTTGTCTTGAACACAGCACCACTTGCAACAGACTCTTTAGAAACATGGCTCGATTATTGGGGCCATGTTCACGTTACGGGGATTGATTTAGGATTGGAACGGGTCATTCCTGTAGCTGAAAAGCTCGGTGTGACGCGTCCCGATGCTAAAGTTTTAACCGTAGCGGGAACCAATGGAAAAGGTTCGACCACCACCACACTGGCTGCCATTTTAAATGCGCAAGGCTATAAGGTGGGACTGTATCAGTCACCACATATTTACCGTTTTAATGAACGGGTTAAATTGCGTGGTGTAGAGGTCGATAACCAAAGCTTGGTCAATGCTTTTGTACAAGTGGATCAAGCGCGCCGTGATTGTGATTTAAGCCTCTCGTTTTTTGAGGCGACTACACTCGCGGCTTTTGTCATTTTTAAAGACCAAGCATGTGATGTTTGGGTGCTTGAAGTGGGTCTAGGTGGTCGCTTAGATGTGGTCAATGTAATTGAACCCGATGTTGCGGTGATTACCAATATTGGTTTAGACCATACCGACTGGTTGGGCGATACCATTGAAAAGATTGCTTTTGAAAAGGCAGGTATTATCCGTCCCAATATTCCTGTGGTGTTTGGCGGCTTACAACAAATCCCTCAAGCGATTATCGATAAAGCGGATGCTTGTGCTGCAAAACTTTATGCAGTGAATCGTGACTATTTTTATCAACGCAGTGAGCATGGTCAGTCGTGGATGTTTGCATCCTCTGGTACAACCTTAAAATTACCGCAGGGTGCACTCGCTGTTGAAAATATTTCAACAGCCGTTGCTGCTGTTTTATTGAGTGGTTTAACGGTTACTCAAGTGGCTATTTCTGAAGGAATTCAAAACGCAAAATTGCAAGGTCGTTTTGAAATTCGCCAAATACAGAACAAAACAGTGATTTTTGATGCAGGGCATAACCCGCATGGTGTTGCTTTTTTATTAAATCAATTGCGAAATTTCCTAAAATACAATAAACAGTACACTGAAGTAGTCAGTGTTTTCTCGATGTTGGCAGATAAAGATGTGAAATCTGTCACAGAGTTATTGAAAGACTCCATACAAACGTGGAAAATTGCGGCATTAACGGTCCCGCGTGCAGCTCCAATTGAACAATTGGATCAAGCGCTGCAAGGGCAACATGTGCAGCACTTTGACAGTGTGAAATTGGCTTTTAAATCAGCGCTCGACGAAACAAAGAATAATCAGCTGATTTTGGTATGTGGTTCATTTCATACCTTAGAAGCGGTATGGGAGTATTTGGAAGAATGTCAATGAATAGCAAACAACGTTGGATGGGTGGCGTTGTTTTATTAGGTGGTGGTGTCCTTTTGGCGGCATTACTGCTTAAAGGCAAAGAAGAAATACATCAAAATAATATTAAAACACCAGAGCTAGTCACACAAAATGTGCAACGTAATGCCGAAGGTGAGTTGGTTCAACTTCAGCCGTTAACGGTTGATGTCGAAACAGAAAAGCGTTTGCTGGAACAACAACGTGTAGCACGTGAAAAATCGGTTGCTGAACAAGAAGCTCGTGCGGCCGAATTTTTAGCAATGCAACAGCAAGCCGAAGCAGATGCTGCACGTAAAGCAGCGGAAGAATATGCCGCGTTGAATGCGCACCGTAATGCTGCACAGCAAAGCTCGGACAACATTCCACCAGAATTGGTTGAAGATGAAAAAGCCAAGCAACAGCGAATTGCTACGGACAAAGCGGCTGAAGTAAAGAAGTTGGAACAGCAAAAGCTGCAAGCGCGTACTGAAGCTGAAAAAGCAGTGGCTGCAAAAAAACTGGCTGAGCAAAAAGCCTTAGCAGAAAAGCAAGCACTTGAAGATAAAGCTAAGCGAGAAGCAGAGGCTAAACGTAAAGCAGAAGATGAGCGTAAGGCTGAAGCGAAAAAAGAAGCTGAACGTAAAGCAGATGCTGATAAAAAAGCGGAAGACAAACGTAAGGCAGATGAAAAGCGTAAAGCTGATGAAGCCAAGAAAAAGGCGGAAGCTGAGAAAGCGCGTGATTTGCTTGAACATGGCGATAAGCAATGGATGGTACAGGTGGCATTGGCTGCCAATGAAGCCAATGCGGATGCACTGGCTGCTAAGCTTCGTGCCAAGGGTTATAAGGTCACTAAAAGTCCAACCTCTAAAGGCGTACGGATTATGGTGGGGCCATCCAAAGACCGTGATACTGCCGATGCAGCCCGCAAGAAGATTACTTCAGATGCGAGCCTCGGCATGAAGTCCGCATGGGTGATTGACTGGGTGCCACTCGACAAACGCTAAGATCGGATTCAACCTAATTGCCTTCACTAAGATGGATTCAACAGTTGCTGTTGAATCCATTTTATATTTTCGGGACTAAATAACGGTTCGATATTTTGCCAAATCGGATGAAAACCATAACCGCCATATTTCATCGCAGCCAAGGCATCAGCGGTAGGCCAGTTTTGAAAGATAATGCGGTACATAGCTACACTCGCACCTGTACGGTCTGAGCCATGGTAGCAATGCAGTAAAACTTTTTGCTGGTTTTGCTCCGCATGTTGAATTTGCTGCATCACCTTTAACAAGTCTTCTCGGTCAATCGCCCATGTATGAATCGGGATATGTACCAGTTCAAACCCTTGGTTGGACAGTTTTTTAAGGTCTTGATTGCGTGAGCGTAAATTAATAATCACATCAATTTCTTGCGCCTTTAAACTCTGAACTAAATCTTGATCGGGTTGCTCACTACGAAAAACAGTTTCACTGATTTGATAGAAATTATGCGCAGGTTGGATAGACTGTCCCCAGTGTTGTGGACGCTCTGTCTCGGGCAGCGCAGGCGTAGTCATACAGCCAGAAACACTGATACACAGAGAAAGAATAACAAGATATTTGGTCATAGGATCAGGCTCTGATGGTGTGAAAGTTCAACCGGATCATGCGCGCAAAAGATTTCGATACGTGGTTCCGACTGTGCCAATTGTTGAATTTTATGCAGGTTGCTTAAACGCTGTGCATTATCTTCGGCAAAAAATACTTCCAAGGCATTTAAGCTGCGAAGTCTGTTTTGGGGATTGAGTTCTAGGTGGGAGTAGTAGGCATCCCCGCAGAAGAGTGTCCAACCCTGTTGGGTTTTAATGGCAATGCCACAGTGACCTTCAGTATGCCCAAACAGTGGAATCAAAAGAATCTCATTATGAAATAAGTCAAACCCTTGCACTTGAGTCAAATTAAACCATGCGTCACCGTGGATCGGCTCAATAAAGTGCCAATGGCGATGCTGCTGAAATTGTTGTGTTTTATAACGGGCTTTATTTTTAAATGATTTCAGGTTTTGTGCTGCATTATATTCGTTAGACAGAATATGTACGGTTGCATTGGGAAAGTCAGAAATACCCCCCGCATGGTCAAAATCCAGATGTGAAACCAAAATATGTTTGACATCCTTTGGGCTAAAGCCAAGTTTTTGGATTTGTGCAATTGCGGTTAATTCTAAGTTTTGTTCAATTTTTCCAATTCGAGCCACCAACTGCCCCAAACGCTGCTTGGTGTGTAGATAGTCCTGTATGCCTAAGCCCGTATCAATCAGCACCAGCCCTTGATCTGTTTCAACCAAAAGACAATGGCACACAACCTTAGCTTGAAAACCTTTTTGACCAAAGAGAGGGGCACACACTGGACACATGGTGCCGCAATGTAAATGGTGAATGTTATAAATCATAAAGTCGTTTTTATCGTATTGTTTTGATTGTTATAGCGGAAGATGTGAGTTTTAACAGTTTGATTTTGTTAAAGAGTCATGTGTATCTGCTTTAAGCGGAAAAAAGCCTGTCGATTGACAGGCTTTCAAAAGTTCAAACTCGGCTCGTCATTGGAGTTTGAAACGATCATACAAGGTGACTCTGAACGTATTTTTATGGGTTAGTTTCCTCTTTGGATTGCTTGGAGCTCAGTGTCCCATTTTTGTTTTCAATAGGGCTGCTCGGTTAAAACTTCGGGCTTCGCTTGTCTAGTGCAAGAGTAGAGTATTTTATCCTTGCTCAGGCTGTGGAGTCAGGCGTAAATACGGGGTGACTGCTTTATAACCTTTCGGAAAGCGCTGTGCGATTTCAGCTTCATCTTTGAGTGATGGCACAATCACCACATCTTCGCCTTGTTGCCAGTTCGCAGGAGTTGCAACTTTGTAGTGATCGGTCAGTTGCAGTGAGTCAATCACGCGTAAGATTTCATGGAAATTACGACCAGTTGATGCAGGGTAGGTAATAATCAAACGGACTTTTTTGTTTGGGTCGATAATCACTAAAGAGCGAACCGTTAATGTTTCACTGGCATTGGGATGGATAAAACCATATAACTCAGACACTTTACGGTCTTGGTCGGCAATGATCGGGAAGTTCACCGTGGTGTTTTGGGTTGCATTGATGTCTTTAATCCAACCCTGATGTGACTCGACATCATCGACTGAGAGGGCAATGGCTTTTACGCCACGTTTTTCAAATTCATCTTTGAGTTTTGCGGTAAAGCCAAGCTCGGTGGTACATACTGGCGTGTAGTCAGCAGGATGTGAAAATAGTACTCCCCAGCTATCGCCTAAAAATTGATAAAAATCGATTTCGCCTTCGCTCGAAGCCTGTTGAAAGTTGGGTGCGATGTCGCCTAAACGTAAACTCATGTTGAACCTCAAATTATCTTTATGTCTATGGAATGAACATCACTATGGCGCAATTTCTTTTGCATGAAAAATAGTGTTTTATTATTTATTTATACAAAATATTCATAATTAGTCGGATAGGTGTTCTGTATTTGGGTATACCAAAGATGACCTCATTGTTGCTCTAGAGACCGCTTATTTGCATATTTGGTAACGGTGTTTAGACGAGATTATTTCTGCTTCTGAAGTGTATCGCTCTATAGAATTGATCGCGTATATGATTGGCTACAATTCTTTTCATTATTGATTTATATTTGTTTTTTAAAGCAATTTCACAAAGTATAAAAACTTGAGTATTAGAACAATGAAAAAAATAGGTATCGCCCTGACTTTAGTGTTATGGGGACTGGAAGTAACCCATGCGCAGAATGGTGGGCAATTGAAACAAGCCCAAGTCAGTACTGCTTGCCAAACGCCACAACAAATTACAGATCAATATCTAGCGTCTCAAAAAAGCCTTACACAGCGGAAAGTGGCACTGTCTCAGGCTCTCGAGCGTGAGTTGGCTCAAGGTCAGAATACGAATGCGAGTAATGTCTATAATATTACCTGCGTACAGCTTGTTCCGATTCTTACCGCAATGCGGGTCAATGATGAACAACTCTTGGGTTTCCTACAGAGCATGAATCCAAGTCAGTCCAATAATGGGGTGAAAGCCTTGCTGCGGCAAAATCAAGCACTTGAAAGCAAAACCTTGAATAACTGCGAACAATTAAAGTCACTACTTTAAAAAAGACCTTGAATCCTGATGAGTTCGGATGAAATCTCTATGTCGGCTGTTTAAAATTTGTTACATTAGTTTGCCTTAGATTCGACGGGCTAGAAACAATGAATAGATTTTTTAAATGGTTTTGTGTAAAGCCCTTGTACTTCAAATTTCTAGCACCATAATAACGACTAAGAAAACATATTCATTTGACAAGCAAGATTTAGAGAGTCTATTCATGTTGGCAAGTCTGATCGGAGGAATCTTCGGTACCAAAAATGAGCGCGAACTCAAACGCATGCGTAAAATCGTAGACAAGATTAATGCGCTCGAGCCGACGATATCCGCTCTTGGCGATGCAGACTTATCTGCAAAAACTGAAGAATTTAAACAACGTTATAACAAGGGCGAAAGCCTCGATAAATTACTCCCGGAAGCATTTGCCGTCTGCCGTGAAGCAGCTAAGCGTGTAATGGGCATGCGTCATTATGATGTACAGTTGATCGGTGGTATTACCTTACACGAAGGTAAAATTGCAGAGATGCGTACAGGTGAAGGTAAAACCCTGATGGGTACCTTGGCGTGTTATTTAAACGCGATTAGTGCTCAAGGTGTTCACGTCATTACTGTGAATGACTACTTGGCACAGCGTGATGCTGAATTAAACCGTCCGCTGTTTGAATTCTTGGGTTTAAGCATCGGGATTATCTATTCCATGCAAGATCCAACAGAGAAAGCTGAAGCCTATCGTGCTGATATTACCTACGGTACCAACAACGAATTTGGCTTTGACTATCTACGTGACAACATGGTGTTCTCGCTTGCTGAGAAAAAACAACGTGGTTTGATCTATGCCATCATCGATGAAGTTGATTCGATCTTAATTGATGAAGCGCGTACGCCTTTGATTATTTCAGGTCAAAGTGATGACTCTTCACAGTTGTATGCTGCAATCAATAGCATTCCACCCAAACTGCATGCGCAGAAAGAAGAAAAAGTGGCGGATGGTGGTCATTTCTGGATTGATGAAAAACAACGTTGTGTTGAAATGACAGAAATTGGTTTTGAAACGGTTGAAAATGAACTGATTGAAATGGGCTTGTTGGCTGAAGGTGAAAGCCTGTATTCATCGACTAACCTAAACCTAGTTCATCATGTTACTGCTGCCATTCGTGCGCATTACTTGTATCAACGCAATGTGCATTACATCATCAATGATGGTGAAGTGATCATTGTCGATGAAAACACAGGACGTACCATGCCAGGTCGTCGCTGGTCAGAAGGTTTACACCAAGCAGTTGAAGCAAAAGAAGGCTTAGAAATCCAGCCTGAAAACCAAACGCTTGCAACTACGACCTTCCAGAACTATTTCCGTCTATACAAAAAGCTTTCGGGTATGACTGGTACTGCCGATACTGAAGCTGCGGAAATGAAAGAAATTTATGGTCTAGACGTGGTGATCATTCCAACGCACCGTCCAATGATTCGTCTCGACCAAAACGATTTAATCTATTTAAATCGTAATGGTAAATACAATGCAATTATTCAAGAAATTCAACGCGTACATGAGTCTGGTGTAGCCCCAATTTTGATTGGTACAGCAACCATTGAAGCTTCTGAGATTCTTTCTGATAAATTACGTGATGCTGGTATTCAGCACGAAGTGTTGAACGCGAAACAACACGAACGTGAAGCGGATATTATTGCGCAAGCGGGTGCACCGCGAGCAGTAACTATTGCAACCAACATGGCAGGTCGTGGTACAGACATTCTGCTCGGTGGTAACTGGAAAGCTTTACTGGCAAAAATTGAAAACCCAACCCCTGAAGATGAAGCGCGCTTAAAAGCCGAATGGGAACAAAACCATGAAATGGTATTGAGTTCTGGTGGCTTACACATCATTGGTTCTGAGCGTCACGAATCACGTCGTATTGATAACCAGCTCCGTGGTCGTGCAGGTCGTCAGGGTGACCCTGGTGTATCACGTTTCTACTTATCACTTGAAGATGACTTAATGCGTATCTTTGCGGGTGATCGTGTTGTGGGCATGATGCGCGCGATGGGCTTACAAGAAGATGAAGCCATTGAGCATAAAATGGTGTCACGTTCGATTGAAAATGCGCAGCGTAAAGTTGAAGCACGTAACTTCGATATTCGTAAGAACTTATTGAAATACGATGACGTCAACAACGAACAGCGTAAAATTATTTACTCGCAACGTGATGAGGTTTTGGCGGAAAGCACATTGCAAGATTACATCGAAGAGATGCAACGTGATGTGATGAAAGGCGTGATTTCTAACTATATCCCACCTGAGTCAATTCATGACCAATGGGATATTGATGGGCTTGAAAAAGCGTTACGTGAAGACCTTGCGATTGATTTGCCAATCAACCAATGGTTGGAAGATGACCGTCGTTTAGATGAAGAGTCTTTGGTTGAGCGTATTACTGATGAAGTGGTACAGCGCTACCGTAGCCGCCGTGAGCAAATGGGGGATGAAACAGCAGTTATGCTGGAGCGTCACTTCATGTTGAACTCGCTGGATCGCCACTGGAAAGATCACTTGGCGGCGATGGATTATTTACGTCAAGGCATTCACTTGCGTGGCTATGCACAGAAAAATCCTGAGCAAGAATACAAAAAAGAAGCGTATAACTTATTTGTAAATATGTTGGCGATTATTAAATCAGATGTTGTGACCGATTTATCTCGCGTACATGTACCAACGGCTGAAGAGCTGGCTGAAATGGAAGCTCAAAAGCAAGCTCAAGCTGAAGCGATGCAATTGAACTTGTCGCATGCAGACTTTGATGGTTTGTTGGCCGATGATCAAAGCCAATTCGCAGAAGTAGATGCACAGTACGAGCCTGTAGAAGAGTTTGCGGCACCTGCGAGTCGTAACGCGCCTTGCCCATGTGGTTCAGGCTTAAAATACAAACAGTGTCACGGTAAAATCTAAACTGTGAACGAGTGAAAAAGCAGAACTTCGGTTCTGCTTTTTATTGGCATGGCTGAAAAATTGACATTAAGATCAATCCAAATACGATTCTGATTACAGCTAAAGCGTTGCATAATGTGAATAGCATTTGCAGTGTTAGGCATTAAATGCTATTTAGTTGCTCATCATCTAAACCTCTAAAGTGGAAAGACAATGAAAAAAGTATTAAAACCAATCATGATTGTAGCTTTAGCGCTTCCAACTTTTGCATTTGCAGATACCACTACCGCAGCTAAAGTTCAACAAGCACGCGGTGCAACCACAGCACCTGCGGCACAAGCCAATGGTAATATTACGGTACAAAGTCCGCGTACAGGGATTCGCTATACCTTTGCCAACCCAAATCAACGTCCAGTAGTTCTGCAAACGGCTGCTATTGCTCCTGCAAATGCAGCAACGGTGAACCGTATTGTGGCTTCAAACCCAGCACTTTCTCCTGTAAGTCAAGAAAATGCTAAACAAGTGCTTTTGTCTAGCTCAGCACAGCTTGCTTCAAATTAATCAAATGCTGCTACATAAAACCAATCTTCGGATTGGTTTTTTTATGTCAAAAATGAGTGTGCATTGAAAAGTTAAAGCAAACAAAGTCTTCTGCTCGATTTTTTCTGAAAATTCTAATAAGCTGTGTTTTTTCTAACAAATGAATTGGACGTTTAAAATGCCAGTAGGTGACGTGTCAATGCCACAAATGCACGTGGTGAAAGGGGTGAGAATCGGAACGGCTGAAGCTTATGTGCGCTATCAGAACCGACGTGATCTTGTCATTTTCGAATTTGCTGAAGGAACGAATGTTGCAGGTGTTTTCACTCAAAATGCGTTCTGTGCAGCGCCCGTGCATGTGTCTAAAGCGCACTTACAAGTGGCGAATCCGCGCTACCTCATTATTAACACCGGTAATGCCAATGCTGGTACAGGCAAGATGGGCATGCTGAATGCTGAGCGTACTTGTGCAAAATTGGCTGAGCTTGCTGGTGTGAAAGCAACGGAAGTGTTACCGTTTTCAACAGGGGTGATTGGTGAACAATTGCCGTTGGAGCGTTTGTTAAATGGTTTACAGCCTGCATTAAATAGTTTGAGTGCTGATGCTTGGGATGCTGCTGCTACTGGGATTATGACCACAGACACCACACCGAAAGGAGCATCTGAGCAATTCGAATTGGATGGCGTCACGTATACCATGACGGGTATTTCTAAGGGTGCAGGCATGATTCGTCCAAATATGGCGACCATGTTGGGCTATGTTGCAACCGATGCACCGATCAGTCGTGAATTGGTTCAGCAACTGTTGAGTGAAACGGTGAATGTATCATTTAACCGGATTACCATTGATGGTGATACATCAACCAATGACTCTTGTATCTTTGCTGCAACAGGTCAAGCGGGTGGTACTGAAATTAGTTCAGCAGACGATGCGCGTTATGCTGTAGTGTTAGATGTATTGACGCGTATGATGAAGCGCCTTGCACAACTGATTGTGCGTGATGGTGAAGGTGCAACTAAGTTTATTACCGTTGCTGTTGAAGGCGGTTATGATACGCAAGAGTGCTGTGATATTGCCTATAGTATTGCCCATTCACCGTTAGTGAAAACGGCTATTTTCGCATCAGATCCAAACTGGGGACGTATCCTAGCTGCGATTGGTTATGCTGGGGTTAAAAATTTAGATGTTGAAAAAATTCAAGTTTGGTTAGATGATGTGCAAATCTGTAAGGATGGCGGAGCTGCTGCTGATTACACTGAAGCCGAAGGTGCTCGTGTGATGTCACAGGCTGAAATGACCATTCGTGTAGATCTAGGACGTGGGGCAGCGAAAGACACAGTGTATACCTGTGACTTATCTTATGACTATGTGAAGATTAATGCGGATTATCGCTCTTAATCTTAACGAGTTTAAAAAAGCCTCCTTTGGAGGCTTTTTTACCATAAGAACTTTTGAATGATTGGTCAAAAGCCGAGAAGCCATTTGGCCAATAAATTAAGTGCGGGACTTGCTTGCCGACAAGCAGAAGGGATGAATGAATGATGAACAATGCGACCAATTTAATTGCCAATGACGCAAAATCAATTGTGCAGGCGCATTTGGACCGTTTGGGTGAAACCAAAGACTCAAAGCTCAGTGAAGAAGTGAAGCAAGAAAAATTTGCTTTAATCTTGGCCGAGTTGAAAAAGCGCGATGCGGTATTGGTAGCGCACTACTATTGCGATCCTGAAGTGCAGGAATTGGCCGAGTTAAGTGGTGGCTGTGTATCCGATTCATTGGAAATGGCCCGCTTTGGTCGTGATCATCCAGCATCGACCTTGGTGGTGGCGGGCGTTAAATTTATGGGTGAAACCTCAAAAATTTTATCACCGAATAAAACCATTCTGATGCCAACTTTAGAGGCTACATGTTCTTTAGATTTGGGTTGTCCTGTTGAAGAATTTAGTCAGTTTTGTGATGCCCATCCAGACCATACAGTAGTGGTCTATGCCAACACTTCAGCAGCCGTTAAAGCCCGTGCTGATTGGGTGGTGACCTCAAGTTGTGCGGTCGAAATTATTGAGCATCTAGACAGTTTGGGTGAAAAAATTATTTGGGCGCCCGATCAGCATTTAGGCCGTTATATCCAAAAGAAAACGGGCGCAGAGATGTTGCTTTGGGATGGTGCATGTATTGTGCATGAAGAATTTCGTGCACGTGGCATTGCACAAATGAAGGAGCTTTATCCTGATGCTGCGGTGCTGGTACATCCTGAGTCACCTGAGTCGGTGGTGGATGTTGCTGATGCTGTTGGAAGTACGTCACAACTAATCAAAGCTGCGCAAACTTTACCCAATGAGCGACTGATTGTGGCAACTGATCGGGGTATTTTCTACAAAATGCAACAAGCGGTGCCCAACAAAATTTTGGTTGAAGCACCAACAGCCGGAGAGGGTGCAACCTGTCGTTCTTGTGCACATTGTCCGTGGATGGCAATGAATGAGCTGGATGGTATTTTAGAGGTATTACAGCGTGGCGATCAGGAAATATTTGTAGAGCCAGTACTTGCTGAGCGTGCGAAATTACCTTTAGATCGCATGTTGGATTTCAGTGCATCGCTAAAACGTTAAAATTTGTATAAAAAATGCCTGAAACGCTTGATTAATATACATTTGACGTGATTTTTTTATTTTTTTTAAATATAGGTGTTGACGTTATCAAGCGTCGCGCCTAGAATGCACACCGTACCGAACGAGATGTTCGATACAAAAGCTGAGATGAATCGGAGCATAGCACAGCCTGGTAGTGCACCTGGTTTGGGACCAGGGGGTCGTAGGTTCGAATCCTACTGCTCCGACCAATTCTTCAAGGCAAGGTTATCCATAATACCTCGTATTATTGGTCATGCGCCTGTAGCTCAGTTGGATAGAGCATCCGCCTTCTAAGCGGATGGTCACAGGTTCGAATCCTGTCAGGCGCGCCATTAGGTAGCTTGGTATTAAGAACCGAAACGTTATGGTGGATGTAGCTCAGTTGGTAGAGCCCTGGATTGTGATTCCAGTTGTCGCGGGTTCGAATCCCGTCATTCACCCCAACTTTAAAAAGTTGAAATCGGAGCATAGCACAGCCTGGTAGTGCACCTGGTTTGGGACCAGGGGGTCGTAGGTTCGAATCCTACTGCTCCGACCATTTATTGAAATGGTCGAGATAAAGATACCGCGTTAAGCGGTTTTTTTATGCCTGAAATTTAGTAAAGTACATAAAAAAGCCTTCGTAACGAAGGCTAAAGATAAAACATAAATGCTTAAGGAATAATAATAATATTTACACGACGATTCAGCGCTCGATTTTCCTCGCTGCTATTTTCTACCAGAGGTTGTGATGCACCGCGACCCATGCTCTGAATATTTTGAGTTTTAAACCCTGTTTCGATAAAAATCTGACTAACTGTTGATGCGCGTTTCTCCGAGAGTGTTTGGTTGTAGCTTGGGTCACCAATATTGTCTGTATGTCCAACCACTTTAATTTTATTTAAATTGTATTGCTGTAGCTGTTTAGAAAGCGCTTCGAGTGCGGGTTTTTGAGAGGCTTGAATATCTGATTGGTCAAAGCCGAACAATAATTTTTCAGGCAGTCTCAGCGTCCAGCCTTCTTCGGTCAAGGTAAAGCCTTGTTTCTTCAGCATGCGCGCTTGTTTATAGTTGAGGTGCCCTAAACTGAGACAGCCAGATAAAGCAGTGATAAGACCTGTGATAAGCATAAATTTGCAAACATGTTTTAACATGAGGGTTCATGATTAGGATTTATGCAAGGTGTGATATACCACCCTTGAGCTAAGTTTTTGGCTTTATACATGGCATTGTCTGCTTCAGCAATCAAATCTTCAGGTGTTGTTGCACATTTTGAGAAAGTAACGCCAATACTGAAACTAAAATGAATCTGATGTTGATCAAAATATAATGGTGCTTTACTGCATTCGATTAAATGCTCACAAATCAGTTCTAGGTGATCATAGTGTTTGATATTACGGAGCAGAATTGCAAACTCATCACCACCTAATCGTGCTACCACATCGTGGCTTCTGACATTCTTTTTTAAGCGTTGAGCCATTTCTTTGAGCACGGCATCACCTGCTAAGTGCCCATAAACATCATTAATGTTTTTAAAGTTATTGTTGTCAATAAAAAAGAGAGCTGTCTGGTTTTTCTCAGGGTGCTCAAATTGATTGAACAAAATATTGTAAAAATAATGACGATTCGGGAGTTCGGTTAACTGATCATGCAACGCTTGATGTGATAACTGAGAATTTTCGCTTTGTAGTTTTTCATTGGTACGCTGCACTTTATCTAATAAATTATTAAATGCACCACTGATGACGCGAAACTCATAAATGGGGGATGATGGAAGACGTGCTTGATATTGAGGATCAAGATTAAGGCTTTCAACGGTATTGACCATGGGTTGAATCGAGTGCATCAGTTTTTGATAGGTTGAATGTACCAACCACAACATAATCAACAGGATGATAAAAATCCCAGCGGAGAGACAAATCAAGAGCTGAAAGAAAAAGCTCATGAGTTGAGTGGCACTACCGTAAATGATCAATGTCCCGTACTGGTTATTTTGATGTTTGATGGTGCGTGTCACAGGGTGTTTAAAGAAGACCTTATCAAACAGATTTTCCATCCATGCAAACTCAGGTGTGGGTTTGTATGCTTCGGCCAGTGGTTTCCCTTGTAGGTTGATGACTTGAATAGCGCGAATTGGATATTGCTGAATATGATTGTTCAGTGTTTGCTGTAGTGTAATAGGATCATTGAAAATGACAGCAGGTTGAATTTGCTCACTTAAGGTTGCGCTAAAAATATTAAGGCTTTGCTTGGCGTAGGTATTCATGGTGTAGATGGAAATCACCACGAAAATTAAACTACAAATTCCAAGAGTAAGAGCAAAAATCAGCAATTGAGACTGACTAAAAATTTTTTGTAGAGAAGTATTAGAGCTTTTACGAAACATTGACTTAAGGCTCCGTAGATTTTGCTAATAATAAAACACGTGGATCTACACGTGCTTGGGACTGGGACAGGCTGGCCAAGTTTACCTTAAAGGAAGTTCGCGTTTTGTTTTGATATAAGCAAAATGCGCTACCTAATTTGCATTCAGTATTGTTAGAGCTAAAAGTCAGTGGAGCATCTTTTAGGTTATTTATAATATTTTGCTCTTCACGTGGTGTGTAGGTTGAGAAAAAAACAGCATTGCACATAATCTTATTTAATTCAGACAAACTGACCGCTTGAATTTGATACGCACTCTTGAGTTGCTGATTGACTTGAATGAACTGATTGGATAATTGGCTGTTATTTAAAATGCATAAAGAAATAGGATTGGGAGTATTCCAACGTACATAGCTCAAAATCGTCAACGTGGTTGCAGGGAGATTTAGTTGTGGCTGTGCCTGTACCTGAGAAATCATTAAACAGGACAAGAGAGTTAAATAAATTTTGTATTTAAAAGCTGTCATTATTCATTTTGCTTGGCAGCGAAAGTGAGCCTATTTTAACGAAAAATAAACAGTGATGGTTAAAATTGCTTTAATAATCGACAAAAATCACATTTTTGACCAAAAAATATGCGCTTGAAATGAAATAATCGAAAAAGGTGTTGCAAGGGATTAGAAATACTGTAGAATGCACATCCATCGGCGGTGATGTTGATTAAAACTTGTTGAGAAACAAGGATTTAGCCCAAGCGGTAGAATCTGGAGGTCTTGAATGAGTTTGAAAATAATTAACAAAACCAGTTGACTTCTTCTTGAAAGAGAGTAGTATAGCCGACCTAGCTTGCTGATGACGAATCAGCAAGAAGATCATTAAGAGATTATGAAGAACAACTTGTGTGGATTTTTACTGATTGATCGATCGAAAATATTTCATTGATTGAAGGTAAAAATTACTCGAAGTTTATTTGAGAAATATTTGTCAGAAAATTGATGAGCCAAGATTTGTAGCCATAAGCTACTAATGATTTTAACTGAAGAGTTTGATCATGGCTCAGATTGAACGCTGGCGGCAGGCTTAACACATGCAAGTCGAGCGGGGAAGGGTAGCTTGCTACCTGACCTAGCGGCGGACGGGTGAGTAATGCTTAGGAATCTGCCTATTAGTGGGGGACAACATTCCGAAAGGAATGCTAATACCGCATACGCCCTACGGGGGAAAGCAGGGGATCTTCGGACCTTGCGCTAATAGATGAGCCTAAGTCAGATTAGCTAGTTGGTGGGGTAAAGGCCTACCAAGGCGACGATCTGTAGCGGGTCTGAGAGGATGATCCGCCACACTGGGACTGAGACACGGCCCAGACTCCTACGGGAGGCAGCAGTGGGGAATATTGGACAATGGGCGAAAGCCTGATCCAGCCATGCCGCGTGTGTGAAGAAGGCCTTTTGGTTGTAAAGCACTTTAAGCGAGGAGGAGGCTACTTGGATTAATACTCTAGGATAGTGGACGTTACTCGCAGAATAAGCACCGGCTAACTCTGTGCCAGCAGCCGCGGTAATACAGAGGGTGCGAGCGTTAATCGGATTTACTGGGCGTAAAGCGTGCGTAGGCGGCTTTTTAAGTCGGATGTGAAATCCCTGAGCTTAACTTAGGAATTGCATTCGATACTGGGAAGCTAGAGTATGGGAGAGGATGGTAGAATTCCAGGTGTAGCGGTGAAATGCGTAGAGATCTGGAGGAATACCGATGGCGAAGGCAGCCATCTGGCCTAATACTGACGCTGAGGTACGAAAGCATGGGGAGCAAACAGGATTAGATACCCTGGTAGTCCATGCCGTAAACGATGTCTACTAGCCGTTGGGGCCTTTGAGGCTTTAGTGGCGCAGCTAACGCGATAAGTAGACCGCCTGGGGAGTACGGTCGCAAGACTAAAACTCAAATGAATTGACGGGGGCCCGCACAAGCGGTGGAGCATGTGGTTTAATTCGATGCAACGCGAAGAACCTTACCTGGTCTTGACATAGTAAGAACTTTCCAGAGATGGATTGGTGCCTTCGGGAACTTACATACAGGTGCTGCATGGCTGTCGTCAGCTCGTGTCGTGAGATGTTGGGTTAAGTCCCGCAACGAGCGCAACCCTTTTCCTTATTTGCCAGCGGGTTAAGCCGGGAACTTTAAGGATACTGCCAGTGACAAACTGGAGGAAGGCGGGGACGACGTCAAGTCATCATGGCCCTTACGACCAGGGCTACACACGTGCTACAATGGTCGGTACAAAGGGTTGCTACCTAGCGATAGGATGCTAATCTCAAAAAGCCGATCGTAGTCCGGATTGGAGTCTGCAACTCGACTCCATGAAGTCGGAATCGCTAGTAATCGCGGATCAGAATGCCGCGGTGAATACGTTCCCGGGCCTTGTACACACCGCCCGTCACACCATGGGAATTTGTTGCACCAGAAGTAGGTAGTCTAACCGCAAGGAGGACGCTTACCACGGTGTGGCCGATGACTGGGGTGAAGTCGTAACAAGGTAGCCGTAGGGGAACCTGCGGCTGGATCACCTCCTTAACGAAAGATTGACGATTGGTAAGAATCCACAACAAGTTGTTCTTCATGACGATGTATCTGAGGGTCTGTAGCTCAGTTGGTTAGAGCACACGCTTGATAAGCGTGGGGTCACAAGTTCAAGTCTTGTCAGACCCACCAAATCTGACTAACAAGCATTGTTAAATGCTGAATACAGAAAAACAGAGACATTGACTTATTGATAAGCTGGGGACTTAGCTTAGTTGGTAGAGCGCCTGCTTTGCACGCAGGAGGTCAGGAGTTCGACTCTCCTAGTCTCCACCATAGATTATAGAATTTAGTAAGTTAAAGCTTATTAACTTCTGTGATTTATCACAGTTTCCTGACCTGACGAAGGCTGGAAAAATCATTAACAGAATATATTTGAGTTGAAATAATTTGTTCATACTCGTTTTTAAGATCGACATTAACAGTGATTTATTACTGATTGATGAAGATTGAAGAAATGAGTTACTAGCGAAATTAACTGAATCAAGCGTTTTGGTATGTGAATTGAATTGAAGCTGTACGGTGTTTAAGTACACAGAGCAACAAACTGTATGATCGAGCAATCGATCTGTCCTAGTACTACTTGTAGGTGCTACGACTGTTTGGGGTTGTATAGTCAAGTAATTAAGTGCATGTGGTGGATGCCTTGGCAGTCAGAGGCGATGAAAGACGTAATAGCCTGCGATAAGCTCCGGGGAGGCGGCAAATATCCTGTGATCCGGAGATTTCTGAATGGGGAAACCCACCTGTCATAAGGCAGGTATCGTATGATGAATACATAGTCATACGAGGCGAACGAGGGGAAGTGAAACATCTCAGTACCCTTAGGAAAAGAAATCAATTGAGATTCCCTCAGTAGCGGCGAGCGAACGGGGAAAAGCCCATTAAGTCATATAAGTTCTAGTGGAATGCTCTGGGAAGTGCAACCATAGTGGGTGATAGTCCTGTACACGAAAGGGCTTATATGATGATGTCGAGTAGGGCGGGGCACGTGAAACCTTGTCTGAATATGGGGGGACCATCCTCCAAGGCTAAATACTCCTGACTGACCGATAGTGAACCAGTACCGTGAGGGAAAGGCGAAAAGAACCCCTGTGAGGGGAGTGAAATAGATCCTGAAACCGCATGCATACAAGCAGTGGGAGCCGACTTGTTCGGTGACTGCGTACCTTTTGTATAATGGGTCAGCGACTTACATTCAGTAGCGAGGTTAACCGCATAGGGGAGCCGTAGAGAAATCGAGTCTTAATAGGGCGTTTAGTTGCTGGGTGTAGACCCGAAACCGGGTGATCTATCCATGAGCAGGTTGAAGGTTGGGTAACACTAACTGGAGGACCGAACCCACTGTCGTTGAAAAGCCAGGGGATGACTTGTGGATAGGGGTGAAAGGCTAATCAAACTCGGTGATAGCTGGTTCTCCCCGAAAGCTATTTAGGTAGCGCCTCGGACGAATACCATTGGGGGTAGAGCACTGTTTCGGCTAGGGGGTCATCCCGACTTACCAAACCGATGCAAACTCCGAATACCAATGAGTACTATCCGGGAGACAGACTGCGGGTGCTAACGTCCGTAGTCAAGAGGAAAACAATCCAGACCGCCAGCTAAGGCCCCAAAATTATAGTTAAGTGGGAAACGATGTGGGAAGGCATAGACAGCTAGGAGGTTGGCTTAGAAGCAGCCACCCTTTAAAGAAAGCGTAATAGCTCACTAGTCGAGTCGGCCTGCGCGGAAGATGTAACGGGGCTAAAACTATATGCCGAAGCTGCGGATTTGCAATTTATTGCAAGTGGTAGGGGAGCGTTCTGTAAGCCGATGAAGGTGTATTGAGAAGTATGCTGGAGGTATCAGAAGTGCGAATGCTGACGTGAGTAACGACAATGCGAGTGAAAAACTCGCACGCTGAAAGACCAAGGGTTCCAGTCCAACGTTAATCGGGGCTGGGTGAGTCGACCCCTAAGGCGAGGCCGAGAGGCGTAGTCGATGGGAAATTGGTTAATATTCCAATACTTCTATGTAATGCGATGAGAGGACGGAGAAGGTTAAGTCAGCCTGGCGTTGGTTGTCCAGGTGGAAGGTTGTAGGCATGTATCTTAGGCAAATCCGGGGTACTCTATGCTGAGAACTGATAGCAAGCTGTACTTGTACAGTGAAGTGGCTGATACCATGCTTCCAGGAAAAGTCTCTAAGCTTCAGTTACATAGGAATCGTACCCGAAACCGACACAGGTGGTCAGGTCGAGTAGACCAAAGCGCTTGAGAGAACTCTGCTGAAGGAACTAGGCAAAATGGTACCGTAACTTCGGGAGAAGGTACGCTGCCGACGGTGATAGGATTTACTCCTTGAGCTATTGGCAGCCACAGAAACCAGGCCCCTGCAACTGTTTATTAAAAACATAGCACTCTGCAAACACGAAAGTGGACGTATAGGGTGTGATGCCTGCCCGGTGCTGGAAGGTTAATTGATGGGGTTAGCGTAAGCGAAGCTCTTGATCGAAGCCCCAGTAAACGGCGGCCGTAACTATAACGGTCCTAAGGTAGCGAAATTCCTTGTCGGGTAAGTTCCGACCTGCACGAATGGCATAATGATGGGGGCGCTGTCTCCAGCAGAGACTCAGTGAAATCGAATTCGCCGTGAAGATGCGGTGTACCCGCGGCTAGACGGAAAGACCCCGTGAACCTTTACTGCAGCTTGACATTGAACTTTGATCTTACTTGTGTAGGATAGGTGGGAGGCTTTGAAACCGAGACGCTAGTTTCGGTGGAGCCAATCTTGAAATACCACCCTGGTAATATTGAGGTTCTAACTCTGCTCCATTATCTGGAGCGAGGACCATGTCTGGTGGGTAGTTTGACTGGGGCGGTCTCCTCCTAAAGAGTAACGGAGGAGTACGAAGGTGCGCTCAGCGTGGTCGGAAATCACGCGTAGAGTATAAAGGCAAAAGCGCGCTTAACTGCGAGACCCACAAGTCGAGCAGGTACGAAAGTAGGTCTTAGTGATCCGGTGGTTCTGTATGGAAGGGCCATCGCTCAACGGATAAAAGGTACTCTGGGGATAACAGGCTGATACCGCCCAAGAGTTCATATCGACGGCGGTGTTTGGCACCTCGATGTCGGCTCATCTCATCCTGGGGCTGAAGCAGGTCCCAAGGGTATGGCTGTTCGCCATTTAAAGAGGTACGCGAGCTGGGTTTAGAACGTCGTGAGACAGTTCGGTCCCTATCTACCGTGGGCGTTGGAAATTTGAGAGGATCTGCTCCTAGTACGAGAGGACCAGAGTGGACGAACCTCTGGTGTACCGGTTGTGACGCCAGTCGCATCGCCGGGTAGCTATGTTCGGAAGGGATAACCGCTGAAAGCATCTAAGCGGGAAGCCTACCTCAAGATAAGATTTCCCTAGGACTTTATGTCCTCTAAAGAGCCGTTGAAGACTACGACGTTGATAGGTTGGATGTGGAAGCATAGTGATATGTGAAGCTGACCAATACTAATTGCTCGTGAGGCTTGACTATACAACACCCAAACAGTTGGTGTTGTGGTTCAAATCACTGCAAACAACTTGATTTAGTTATAAAGCTAGATACATGAGCGAGGAATAAACAAACATTAATTATGTTTGTCCGAGCGCAAGACATAAAGCTATGCTTTATGTTAAAATCAACTCAAATATACCTGTTAATAACTCATTTGATGAAAGTTAGGCACGAAGAGCACTGCTCTGAGGTTAGACCCAACGAATAGTCATAAACAGTTGTGCTGGCGACAATAGCAAGAGTGAACCACCTGATCCCTTCCCGAACTCAGAAGTGAAACCTCTTAGCGCTGATGGTAGTGTGGAGTTATCCATGTGAGAGTAAGTCATCGCCAGCTCATTAATTCTAAATCCCCCTCCGCTAAGCGCTGAGGGGGATTTTTTTATGCTGAAAAGATTAAAAATAAAAAGAATAGAGCGGAGAATGCGTGTTAAATTATAAAAAAATGCATTTATATAAATTAAAATTATGTGAAATATCTACCATTTATCAGAAATATCAGTATTGCATAATTTTGTTACTTGCATTTTTTAGGGTATACAAAGGAATCGAGGTTAAAATGGCTTTACCATTGTCCGCATCCAAAGTAATCGACTGACAACCTTCGAGATGAATTTCATTCATAAAAGCAGCAACCATAGCTAAAATCGAGCTACTAACTGCCGCAAGTTTAGTACTGTTATAACCATCTCTTTTATAAACATGTGCTAAATCGAAGCCATCTGTGCTACACAGCATGACATAATTGACGCTGCGGACATTCATGAGAACATCTTGAATTTCATTCTTAGCAAAATCAATTAACTCTTTTGGTGCTGAGCGGCTTTGCGCTAAAGTAAACATATAGAACCTCGTTAAGGGTTAATTGGCAATATTTGAGTTGATCTCAATGGATGTAATGAGCGCTTCTAATAATAACAAAACGTCATCTTTCTTCCTTGCATCGATAAAGAAGAGTGGAGAAAAGAGATCATTTTGTAATAACCAGTCTTTATAGATAGTGGTTGATTTGGTTGACTCAGAAAGAAGATCGGTATGTGTAATGCCGATCGCAATATTGTCGGTAAAGTTTTGAAAGGTTTCCAGATAACTTTCTAATTCTTGAATAGGGTTATCTGAATGATGGTCAATCAAAATTACAGCACCAATAGCACCTTTAGTAATGGCAGACCAAATAAAGTCGAAGCGGCTTTGCCCAGGTGTACCATATAGCCCAATGGTCAGGTTTTCATCAAGCGTGATTTCACCATAATCAATACCAACTGTAGTTTCCAATTTGGTATGGCGCTGTGCATCTGTGTTGAAAGCCTCCGTTTGCAGTACAGGAATCTCTGAGAGTGATCGAATCGCCTCTGTCTTACCCGCGCCCATACCACCAGCAAAAACAATTTTAAAGCGTTGTAAAATCATATTATTATCCTATATGCCTAGTTTTTTTCTTAGTTTTCCAAAAAAGCTTTTAATTAATCCTGCTTCTTCTGTAACTTGAGGCATTTCTGGTGGGTTAAAGTGTTTATCCCAAATATTGATTTTTGAGAGATTATGGGTCGCGATATTGGCTGCAATAAAGCGCTGCACAGTTTCAATAGGGAGATTCAACTGCGTTGCAATTTTTGAAATTTT
Source organism: Acinetobacter sp. PC34 (assembly GCF_051789135.1). Taxonomy (NCBI): domain Bacteria; kingdom Pseudomonadati; phylum Pseudomonadota; class Gammaproteobacteria; order Moraxellales; family Moraxellaceae; genus Acinetobacter; species Acinetobacter sp. PC34. The sequence goes on from NZ_CP196664.1 coordinate 635,365, forward strand.
ACCACCTTGAATAAAGCAGCTGGAAAGTTGAAAAATGGTTTTCCTGTCCACATTACTTGCTGGCTTAGGCCACATATGGATCTTAAAATGTCCATCTTCAGGTGCAATTTTTTTCAAAAATATGGGTGAATCCCAAAAAAACTGCCATAACCAGTCGCTAAGTATATGGGGTTGCTTGCGTGAGACTTTCATGAAGTTGCTGGTGCTGGCAATGTCATAATCAAAACCAGAATCTGTAAAGGCTTGTTCTCGTTCTGTATTGAGCCAAGCGATATTTTTCTGAATATCAATAATGGCAATGGTGCCCAAAGTATCAAAAAGATGTAGCTTTGAGTTGCGTTCGGTATCCAGCATTTTGCTGAAATATTCTAATTTGTAGTGTGTTTTTTTATTCTGAGTTTCGATAGGAAGGATTTGTTGATTGTCAAAAGAGGGGGGCAGTAGATGTTGAATAATCCAATTCGAGAAGCTTTCAAGATGAGTAATTGGTAAAGAAATTGTGTTTTCGTGGAGTCGGTTTTCGTTATGGGTTTGCTTAGAAATTTTTAGCCATGGGAACTGACGACTTCGAATGATCTTTTGGATCCTTCGGTTTCATAAAAACTTTCATGGATAAATAAACGATCAATAGTTGGGTCAGCAGCGGAGCTCCAGTTAATTTGATACTCTTGAGGAATGAGATTACGTAGCTGTGTTTTAAGTTCGTCAGAATGGTTTGAACTCAGGCCAGTAATCGCAATATTAATATATTGCTTATTCATAGTGTTTCTTTAATTTAATTAGGTTGAAGAGGACAACGCATACAACCCCTTTCCCAAAAGGACGAATAAGGTGATACTGCTTACCTAGTGTAATTAAAATATCTTCGATGGTGTCATTCAAGTTCAATGCTTGTGCAACACGTCGTTTTGAGCGAACGACTTCAGTATTACCTGCAGCCGCGAGTTCTAAATCGATGCTTCCACCGCCTTGAGTTGCTAGGGCCAAACCGCTTTCCCCATCGACCAATGCTGCTGCATAGAATCCATCGATATTTGCTAATGCTTCCAATGACACTTTAGCCATAGTTTTTCTCTTTAATTTTATGAGTTTTGAAATCCTTTTAACTTGTTGTTTCACAATTCGATTTAATTATATGGACGGCGTGAAAAAATTATTAATATAAATAAATGTAACAAAAAAAAGATGAATAAATGTACGATTAAACCCGAGGCTTTTAGTCAGTTTTTGCTATAGATTCTGTGATTAAGTTTGCGTATTTAGAAAAGGAGTGTGAGAAAGCTTATTGTTATTTGAAAAAGTGTTTAATTTATTTGCTATTGCAACAAAATGTAAATTTTATCATTTGGACAAATAAAAGCAAAAAAAGAAATCGATTTTTTTGATTTTTAAAGATGAGATATATAATTATTTTTCATTAAAAAATAAAGGGATGCGCAAAATGAGTGCATCCCTTGGGAATTAGACAAACATTTGACTTGCTGCGCAATAAAGTCCCCATAAAATAACAATAGCCACAGCAGGCTCAATCAGTTTTGCCCATGTTGGCGTTGGATTTTGCTCTACTACCTGTGTGTGTAGCTGATCTGAGTGGTCAGTTGCGTGTTGATTTACCATTTGATTAAACTCCTTCATCGTCTCTTCTAATGATAGCTCTTCTTCAGGCTTTGGTTTAGAGCCAATCAGTTCTGTTAGCTCACTTGTTGTCCAAACCCAGTCATCAGCCAGACCAGAGAGGTGCTCGATTTGACCGACAAGCAGCTCACGAATTCCATGTTCGCCAAAGTTTCCCGTGACATCAAGTTGTTTGAGTTCAGCAAACTGAAGACCCAACATTGTAGTCAAGCTATGTTCTAAGTCTGCCTTCGCTAACTGTGATTCATTTTGCGGAGACGTGGTGAGATGCCTTGCAAGTTCTTGAATATAGAGATGATCCTGAGTTTGAATCTCTTGATAGAGCTTGGTGCCATCTTGACGCATCAAAGTGATGAGTTTTCCAAGGGAGAGGGTGTTGGCCTCAGACAGATATTGAAGTCGCTCCTCATCTGAATATTGACTCAGAAGCTCAGGCTTTTGAATTTTAATCTGCTCTGCAAAATATTGTACTAAATCAAAAGCCATATAATTACTCCATTTTATTAATCTAATAACCTTAAACTTGGTTTTTTCTTAGCGGGTTCAGTTTTTTCTTCATTGTCTGATTTTAAAGCATTTTGCTCACTTTGGGTATGATTGTCATACTCACTTGGATCGAAGAACAAGCCCTGTCCATTTTCACGGGCATAAATGCCTATCACAGCATTAAATGGGACATAAATATCACGAGATACGCCACCAAAACGTGCAGAGAAGGTAATCGCATCGTTGCTCATATGTAGCGCATGTACGGCATGAGGGACGATGTTTAAGACAATTTGGCCATCTTGAATAAACTGTTCAGGAACGAGAGTATTGGGCTGGGTTGCATCGACCAATAAATGCGGTGTCAGTTGGTTATCACAAATCCATTCATAAATGGCGCGAGCTAAATATGGACGAGTCGGCGTAAGGTTTAATTCTTGATCAGACATAATGTTCTCTACGGCTGTTTAAATTCAGATTGATAATGGTTTTTCTCCTGCAAAGTTAAAGACTTTAAAAATGCAGGACGACTAAAAATACGTTGACAATATAAATAGATTGGGCGGCATTGCTGTTTCGGTAAATGCACGCCCATGCTGTTTAAGCGTAGAAAGATAGGCGCAAGCATGCAATCTAAAATACTAAAGCTTTCCGACATGAAATAGGGGAAATGCTGGAACAATGGTGTTAAGGAAATGAGTGTATCTTTCAGTTTTTTTTGTGCTTTCAGTTTTGCTTGTTCATCAAGTGTATCCGGATGGCGTAACATCATATCGGCAAGTTTTAACCAATCTTGTTCAAAGCGCCAAATGTACTGACGCTGTTCCGCGCGAGGCATAGGCGCGTCGGCATAGAGCTTGTTTTGACGATAACGATCGTCTAAATACTCAGAGATGATATTGGCATTAAATAGTTTTAAATCATTTTCAATCAACATGGGCAGTTGATTATAAGGGTTTAAGCTGGCGAGATCTTCATCATCTGCATCACTTAAAACCAGATGGTATTTGATTTGCTTCTCTGCAAGTACATAACGAATCCAGTGGGAGCGAAAATCATCTGCATGGCTATACAGCGTAATTCCTTGAAGCGGAGTAGTTTCGACAGACATATTTCAAGAAACTAGGTGAAGTGAATCGGTTAGAATACTAAAAATAGCCAATAAAATCATCTTAACTTTAATATGCTTATACAATCGAACAACTTGGAATAAATGAAAAATAAGGATAGAACTATGCAGCTTAGGCTCAGAATCACCCAATCGATTGCAGTTATTATACTAATGACTTCCATCTCAAGTAGTTATGCTCAAAATCAAGATGCAGCCGAACAGGTAGATGTAGCGCAGCAGACTGCTGAATATGCAGCTTGTATTGCCGATGAAGCCTGTGATGTTGCTACTTCTGTATCTGAGGATGAGATGTATGGCGGCATTCAGCAAGAATATACAGTAAAAGGCTGTAAGGTCACTGTTTATAATGATGGGCCTGTGAAAATGGTCGATGAGAAAACCGACGAGCCATGTAATGCACCACTTCCCAAAGATCATCAATTTTCAAAATAAGCTGGAATATGTAACTACAGGGATGTAGTGCGAATAAAGCCAGAAGCATAGACTTAAAACTTGAAAATCACGTATAAAAAAGCCTTGGATAAACCAAGGCTTTTTTGTCCGATTCGGTAAACGAATTAACGTTTAGAGAATTGAGGACGTTTACGAGCTTTACGTAAACCAAGTTTCTTACGTTCAACTTCACGAGCATCACGAGTAACGAAACCAGCTTGACGAAGAGCAGGTTTAAGTGTTTCGTCAGAAGCGATCAACGCACGAGTAATACCGTGACGGATAGCGCCAGCTTGACCACCGATACCACCACCAGCAACAGTGATGTAAAGGTCATACTTTTCAGTAACTTCAAGAAGCTCTAAAGGTTGACGAACAACCATACGAGCAGTTTCACGACCGAAGTATTGCTCAAGAGTACGGTTGTTAATTACGAGCTTGCCTGTACCAGCTGACAAGAAAACACGTGCAGTTGCGGTCTTACGGCGACCTGTACCATAATTAGTAGCCATGTGCTGTATCCCTTAGATGTCCAAAACTTGTGGCTGTTGAGCAGCGTGTGGATGCTCTGTACCTGCATACACTTTCATTTTCTTGATCATTGCATAACCAAGAGGACCTTTTGGTAACATACCTTTAACAGCTTTTTCTAAAACTGCTTCAGGTTTGTGAGCGATTAACTTTTCAAAGTTAGTCTCACGGATACCACCAGGGAAGCCAGTGTGGCGATAGTATTTTTTATCAAGCGCTTTTTTACCAGTCACTTGAATTTCTTCAGCATTGATTACAACGATATAATCGCCAGTGTCAACGTGAGGAGTATAAGAAGTCTTGTGCTTACCACGTAGACGACGAGCGATTTCAGTCGCAAGGCGACCTAAAGTTTTGCCAGAAGCATCAACAACGTACCAGTCGTGTTGAACTTCAGCAGGCTTAGCGCTGAGAGTTTTCATTAAACCACTACCTATTATAGTTGGTTTGGACTATGGAATCTGTCCAAACAAAAGGAGACGCGATTCTAAACGAAGTTGCTCAGAATCACAAATGAAAATATAAAATTTCAAGAGCCGTATTTTAAGGTATTTCCCTACATAAAGGAAGAGATCAAAGTTTATTCTTTTTAAAAAACCACAAAAGAGTTCAAACTTTAAAAAAATGGGGAACAGCGATATTGAACTTTATGACTTCACTGAATGAAATGCAGGATTATCACCATAGAACCATTTTAAATTAACGGACAGTGCAGCAGTTACGACTCGCAATTTCTTTGCTCATGTTTGATGTGTTTGAGGCTTTATTTTTTTCTTTGAAAGTTGATGGAATGTGAAAACAGGATAAGTGAGGATTTAAATATAAAAGAATAGGTTCAAGTTGAGTACGGTGAATGCGGAGATACTGGGTGAGACGTTGTATAATAGTCAAAACGCATTTTATTTGAGTTGATCATGCTGCCTTTATATGTCACCAGTGGTGAACCTGCTGGGATTGGTCCAGATATTTGTTTAAGCCTTGCTGCTCGTATAGATGAGCGTCCGATCGTGGTCCTTGGTGATATGAACTTGCTACGTACACGTGCAGCATGTTTGGGATTGGACATTGAACTGATTGAATATTCAGGGCAAGAAGCATCATCAACTCAGGGTCAACTTTATGTTGAGCATGTGCCTTTAAGCAAAGCTGTTGTAATGGGTGAGCTCAATCCTGAAAATGCGCCTTATGTCTTAGAGCAGCTACGACGTTCGGCCGATTATGCTATGTCCGGTAAAAGTGTAGGTGTTGCAACTGCTCCTGTACAAAAGTCAGTCATCAATGATGCTGGGATTCACTTTAGTGGACATACCGAATACTACCAAGAGTTTGCTGGGGTTGAATGTGTGGTGATGATGCTCGCAACCAAGACCTTGCGTGTCGCGCTGGCTACTACACATTTGCCATTAAGAGCAGTACCCGATGCGATTACCAAAGAGCGATTGCATCAAGTCATTGATATTTTAACTCAGGACTTAAAAAGCAAATTTAAAAAAGAGCATCCCCACATTTTAGTGTGTGGCCTAAATCCACATGCTGGGGAGGATGGTTATTTGGGCATGGAAGAAATTGAGGTGATTAACCCTGTGCTGGAAAGCTACCGTGCTCAAGGCATAAATATGAGTCTGAGCCTACCTGCCGATACCTTATTCACCCCAGAAAACTTAAAAGATGCCGATGCTGTTTTGGCGATGTATCACGATCAGGGCTTACCTGTGTTAAAATCGCAAGGGTTTGGTGAAGCCATTAATATTACTTTGGGCTTACCGTTTATTCGTACCTCAGTTGATCATGGCACAGCTCTCTCCCTCGCAGGCACAGGTCTTGCGAAAAGCTCAAGCTTACAGGTCGCTGTTGATTTAGCGTTAGAATTAGCTCGTCACTAATGTTCAGTGACTAACTCACGTTGGAAAATTTTATGTATCAAATTAATGCCTTAAACCCTAAAGATGAAGGGCACCATACGCGGAAGCGTTTTGGGCAAAACTTCTTACATGACCAACGTGTGATTGCCAAGATTGTACGTTCAGTTGCACCACGTTCAGGTGATAACATTGTGGAAATTGGGCCGGGTTTGGCAGCCTTAACTTCTCCGTTGATTGGTGAGTGTGACGCACTTACGGTGGTCGAATTAGACCGTGATTTGGCGGCAGGTTTGCCGGGGCGTGTGCCACATCCTGAACGTTTAACCATTATTGAAACCGATGCACTGAAGTACGACTTCACCAATTTATTTGAAGATGGTCGTCCTTTACGGGTTGTGGGTAATTTGCCGTATAACATCTCAACGCCACTTTTGTTTCACCTTTTGGAGTTTGGTGACAAAGTTAAAGACATGCACTTTATGCTACAAAAAGAAGTGGTTGATCGTATTACGGCTTCTCCAAATAGCAAAGAGTATGGTCGTTTGTCGGTGATGATTCAGTATTTCTGTAAACCGACGTTCTTGTTTGAAGTGCCACCGGGTTCATTTAACCCACCACCCAAAGTGACTTCTGCGGTGTTCCGTTTAGAGCCGTATGCGGTTAAGCCGATTGTGGCAAAAAATGAAAAAGCCTTGGCACGTTTGGTCTCGCATGTCTTTACTCAGCGTCGTAAAACTTTGCGTAATAGCTTAAAAGGCATGTTGGTTGAAGATGGTTTTGAACAAGCAGGTGTTGATCCGATGGCGCGTCCAGAGACTTTAACACTGGCTCAATTTGTGGCATTAGCAGATCAAATGGTGGCTTAAGATGGCAGGTGCAGAGATTCGATACAATTATGTCATTGGTGATGTGCAGGGTTGTTTTGAAGCACTAAAAGCTTTGTTAAAGACCATACAGTTTGATCCTGACCAAGATTTTATTTGGTTTGCAGGGGATTTGGTTGCCCGTGGTGAAAACTCATTGGGTGCTTTACGCTTTATTAAAAAATTAGTAGAGCGTAATGCGGCTGCAACAGTTTTAGGCAATCATGATTTAACTTTGCTGGCGGCTGCACGTGGCATTAAAGCAATCAAAGACAAAGATAACATTCGTGATGTGATTGATGCGATTGATAGTGATGATTTGATTGATTGGCTACGGAAACAACCCTTGTGTGTGTTTCCGAACGCAACCACGGTTCTGACGCATGCAGGCATTCCAACCAATTGGACAGCAGAACAAACTGCTGCTTTAGCCGCAGAAGTTGAGGCGGTCATTGCAGCAGATGATTTTGATGTTGTCGATGCCTTTTTAAAAGAAATGTATGGCAAAGAGCCCACCTTATGGTCGGATGAACTGACGGGGCATGCGCGTTTACGTTGTATCGTAAATTATTTGACTCGTATGCGTTTAACCGATAGTGCTGGGCGTTTGGAGTTTAGTTTTAAAGACTCGCTCAACGACCCGATGCCTGAAGGCTTCAAACCATGGTTTGAATTTGCTTCGCAAGCGGCACAAACCCATAAAGTTGTGTTTGGTCACTGGGCAGCTTTACAAGGTAAAACCATTTCGGACTCGATTCAAAATGTAGATGGCGGTTGTGTTTGGGGACATCAATTAATGGCTTATCGTCTAGAAGATGAGACCTTATTTGCCGTTGATAATCCAGTTCAATAGCACATGCATTAAAAAAGCCACGAACTTCGTGGCTTTTTTATTCTTAGTCGATTCTTAACCAGGTTTGGTTACGACCTAAAGCAGAAACACCGATGTAAGCACGTAGCGAAAGACGCTTTCCTGTGGCATTCAGTTTCATTTTCGCATCATAAAGTTTGCCAGACAGCGGATCAATCACACGACCTTTTTCATAGTTATTGGTGCCGTCGACATGTTTTAAGCCTTTAATAATGTCCATACCCAAAATTGGTTTATTGGTATATGGCGTAGGGCAATTCACACAAGTTTCTTTTGGCGTATAACCTGGGCGTGGTGTAATTTTTACAATTTTTCCAGTGTAAGTATTATTCGATTCTTTACGAATTTCGATAATGGCTTTTGGTGAACCTGATTTATCATCAATTTGTTGCCATGTCCCTGTTAAGTCCTGTGCAAATGCTCCCCCGCAAAGCATGGACAATGTTAATCCCGCGATAAAAAACTTACTTTTCATATAAGGTTCTCTATAGTTTCACAAAAAGATATCCAAGACACAGAAAAATAAACAGTTTGCACAAGGCAAACTGTTTTGTGTTTAGATATGAATTAGGCAGTTGCCTTTAAAAAATGAAAAATCATACACGCTTAGCTGAAACACTTTTATTCATTGAATTTGAAACAATCAGACTAAGTTTGGAGCAATGTATAAGTGACTCAGTAGTGGTCTACAAAATCTAAAATGAATCGATCAAGTGATTGCGTAGACCAGGCCTGTTCAGTAATAAGAACCTAGATTATTCTCGAATCCAAGTTTGGCTGCGACCTAGAGCCGATATGCCCACGTATCCTCGCAAGGTTAAGCGTTTGCCATTCGAACTGAGTTTTGCTTTACAACTATAAATATTACCAGACAGTGGATCAATGATTTTTCCACCCGTGTAATTGGTATCACCGCTGTGTTTCAAACCTTTCATCACATCCATGCCTAAAATAGGCTTATTGGTATACGGCGCAGGGCAATTAATACAAGTTTCTTTTGGTGTATAACCCGGACGAGGCGTTACTTTAACGATCTTAGCGGTATATGTCCCATTTGATTCTTGGCGAATATCAAGGATGGCTTTTGACGACCCAGTTTTGTCATCAATATTTTTCCAAGTGCCGCTAATATCTTCAGCGAAAGCTGTACTACCCATAACGGTTGTAGCGAATGCGATTGCAAGTGTCAATTTGCTCATGAACAAAATCCTTTTATCATTTAATCAACGACAAACTCATCTTAAGTCGATTTTTTAAACAATACAATTGTTTATGTGAGGAACATATCACATTTTTTGCAAGTATAGAATAAACAAAGGTAACCAGATTGCTGTAAATACCGCATTGACAGCCATTCCAAAGGCTGCGTAACGTCCAGCAATACTTCCCCGTTGCCATGCTTGAGCTGTACCGATGGCATGAGCTGCAAGACCTAGCGCTAAGCCCGATGCTCGTTCGTCATTAATGTGTTTGAGGATCAGTGGTGAAAATGCAGCACCAATCACACCGGATAAAATCACGATTAAAATGGCCAGACTCACAGGGGCTTGTAGCAGTGTTGCAATGTTAATTGCGATAGGCGTTGTGACTGCGCGTGTGGCAAATGCCATAATGGTAGGGTCAGACAAATGTAATAGATAAGCCAGGCCCATCGGCAGTCCGACCGCACTGATACTGGCAAAGACCAAAATGCCCACCACGGCTTTGAGGGGGAGGTCGTCATAGCGCATGGCAGCCAATGGAATAGCCAATGCGACTGTGACATAACCGAGCAGATGGTTAAACACTGGATTTACCTGTGCCATATATTGCTCATACGGAATGTTTAACAACAACAGCAGGGCAATCACAAAGCACATGCCAAAAACAATCACTGGAATTTGTGGCAGTTTTTTGTTGAGTGGCTTTGCCAGTAAGTAGGCAACGAGGGTTAGGAAAAAACCGAAAATAATGGGAATCATGTGCACACTCCTAAAGCCATTTCTTAGACATTTTTGCGTAAACCCACAGTGGAATTAGTGTGCTGACAAACAGCACCACCAAAAACATTGGGATTTCACTGCCTAAATGCGTCATCATTAACAGGGAGCCTGCACTGATAGGTAGAAAAGCAAAGGCACTTTCTTTCATGATTTTATTGTTGGTATCCACCAAACGTGCTGGAATTTTATGAAATTTTCTCCAACCCAAAAGGACGATTAATAAACTAATCAGTCCAATTAAATTGCCCAGTTCAGGATGTCCAAAACGTCCAGTGATCCACACAGCCGCCTCACGAAAGATGATGATCAGGGCAACCGTGCCGATCCATGCTTTCCAATCAACAGTTTTTATCCATTCCATTTTGTTCTGTCATTAACATTTTACTTATCACGTTTTAACCGATTTAGCTTTTGATTTCAAATTCTTCGAGTTCACGATGAAATTGTTTTGCTTTCAAACCTAAAATTTCATCAATCGGTAAATGTGCTTGTTTGATCAATTGTTCAAGTTTATGTGGCGCAATATACACTTGTAGGTGTAGGTTGCCCTCATCATCATAATTTTCAGATTGAATCACATTTAGGGCGTACAGTTGATTACGCAATTTGCCATAGGCAGGTTTGAGTAGGACGTCAAAGTTTTGAATTTGGCCCATCAAGCACTCTTGGACCGCTTGGCGTAGTAGATCAAATCCTTCGCCTGTATGTGCTGAGACATAGACACGCTCAGGTACATTGGGTTTAGCGTAAATGATTTTGGCTTGTTCGCCACTTTGATCGATCTTGTTATACACCCGTAGGATTGGAATATCTGCGCCAATTTCTTTGAGCACTTTTTCAACAGCTTCAATTTGTTCCATATGGTCTGGACTGCTCGAATCAATCACATGCAACAGCAAACTGGCTTCTAATGTTTCCTCTAGCGTCGCTTTAAACGATTCCACTAAAGCATGCGCAAGATTACGCACAAAACCAACCGTATCGGCTAGGACCAGTGGGCCAATACCATCCCATTCCAAACGTCTTAAGGTTGGATCTAAGGTTGCAAATAACTGATCTGCGGCATAAACATCAGATTTGGCTAGGGTGTTAAACAGGGTCGATTTGCCCGCATTGGTATAACCAACCAAAGAAACGGTTGGAATCGCGGCTTTTTGACGTGCAGCACGGCCTTGGATACGGGTCTGACGGACTTTTTCTAATTTATCTTTAAGTTGTCCAACACGGACACGGAGTAAACGACGGTCAGTTTCGAGTTGCGTTTCACCTGGACCACGGAGTCCAATCCCGCCTTTTTGGCTATCGAGGCTAATGCCTGTACCGACCAGTCGAGAAGACAAGTGATCCAATTGAGCCAATTCGACTTGAAGTTTACCTTCATGGGTACGGGCACGTTGTGCAAAGATATCCAAAATAAGGCGTGTACGGTCAATGACCCGGCACTTAATAATACGACTCAGGTTACGTTCCTGACTGGGTGTTAGGGCATGGTCAATAATCACCAGCGTGGCTTCAAGCTCCTCAACGCGAGCAGCAATTTCCTCTGCTTTGCCTGAACCAATGAAATATTTAGCATCGGGTTTGAATCTTTGAGCGTGAACATGCTCCAGAATTTCTGCACCTGCCGACTTAGCAAGCAAACGAAATTCTTCTGCATCAAGGTCTTCCAGAATATGGATGGCAACACTGACTAAAATGGTTTTTTCGCCACCTTGCTTCTGCTCAAAATATTCCACTAAATTCGATCTCACATTGAAAACTCTAGTGTAGATGAATTTGCTGAGATTGAGCGAAATAGTTATGCCGTTGCCTTACATTGAGCGAAATAAGTGAACCAAAAGCAGTAAGGTGCCAAAGTATAAAATACTGAGCCCTATAATAAATTTCAGTGCCTGAACAGGATTTAACGGCGGAGCTGGAGGATTTACGTGGTCGTTCATATACACACCATGTTTTAGTATTTCGATTGATTTATTTTAATTAATTTGTTTAAGCGATTAAAATTGAAAATAATCATCTGGGCCTTCGGTTTTTATGATCAATGCAAGTTGCTCAAGATCAGTATAGAATGAGCCGAAATCAATGATTAAATGTTGAATGAAGCTGTGCCAAGTGAACCGTCTATGCAATCGAATACTGAAATAAAAACAACATCAATAAAAGGTGTCTCTAAGCTTTTTCTGTATGGTAAAAAGCTGGCTTCAGGGCTTGGCGCCGTGTCCGAAGGGTTTTATTTGGTCTATCGACATGGCTTGTATAAAGACATTAACAATCCACAAAATACCCGTTACGTGCAGTATTTCTGTCGTCGACTGTGCAAGGTTTTTAACATTGATGTGCATGTCCACGGGGATATTCCACGTAAGCCTGCACTTTGGGTCAGCAATCATATTTCGTGGTTAGATGTCGCGGTTTTAGGTTCAGGCGCACGAGTTTTCTTTTTGGCCAAGGCTGAAATTGAAAAATGGCCTGTGTTTGGCAAGCTGGCAAAAAGTGGTGGAACTTTGTTTATTCAACGTGGTTCAGGCGATTCCATCAAAATTCGAGAGCAAATTACAGCGTTTTTAAAACAAGATATTCCTGTGTTGTTTTTCCCGGAAGCGACCACGACCGATGGTTCTAAAGTGAAAAAGGTTCATGGACGTATATTAGGCGCAGCAATTGAGGCCCAGCGTGATGTGCAAATTTGTTTGATTTGCTATGTGAATCAACAGGGCGGACTTGACCAAGTCTCTCCGTTTATCGGTAATATTAGTTTTGCCGAGCATGTTAAAAAAGTACTAGAAATGCCACAAGTCACGGCACATTTAGTTGCGCTCCCAGCCATTTGTACAGCAGGACATACGGTTGAGAGTTTAACGGCACTGGTCCAACAAAAAATGGTGCAAGGTTTGGCTGATTTACATCACAAAGTTTTGAAGTCCCAACCTAACATGCAACAAGCTTGAAGGCTTACATAAAGCCTTCAATCGGTAGCCAAGAAACGACTTTGAGACCAGCGCGTTTAAACCAATTCATTTTGGGTTCAGTAGTATAGGTTTTGGTAGAGCCATCAGCTTGTTTGATTTGCCAGTTAATGTTTTTGTTTGCATCTAGGACCAGCTTATAGGCATATTTACTGAGGTTTTGGTCCATGGTGTAGTGTACCGCTTTAGCCAGCGGTGGACTGTTCAGTAAAACCCCAATTTCTGTATTTAAGTTGGCAGAGCGGGGATCAAAATTAAATGAACCAATAAAAACCTGTTTCTCATCAATGGCCATGAGTTTGGCATGCAGACTCGAGCGGCTTAATCCTTTGATGCTGACTTTGGCTTTTTTGGAAATTTCTTCATTGTTTTCGTTTAGGGCTTCGGCCGCAGGCGTGGCTAAAAACTCATAGAGTTGAACACCACTTTCCAGCAAGTCTTCACGATATTTTCCATAGAAAGCATGCACCAACGGTACATCATTGGCTTTAAATGAGTTGGTCAATACGCGGACTTGAATGTCACTCTGTGCTAGGTTAGCCAGATGTTTTTTGCCTTTACGCTCAGGTACAAAATAGGCTGAAATAATGTCGATGCTTTCCATTGGCTTTTCTAAATGGGTTTGCAACTGGAAGTTTAAATGTTCTTCTTTTTTTGCCCGTGATTTGATTTTACTCGGTGAGTCCTTCACCACTTCGGCTTTGACCCAATCGAATTGGATACTATCATTTAACCAGTGTTCAAAGGCTTGCGAACGATTGGCTAGATCCAAATAATTTTGGACGGTCACTTCCTGATAGTGCTGCTCTAACTGGGTTTTTAAACCTTCATAACGCAAGCTGTAATGGTTAGCGTTGACAATTTGACGCACTGGAAAGGCATAATCGTCATTCCAGTATTCATCGAAGGAATGCACAATTTCATCTGAGGCAGAGCCGACCAACATCACATCAACATCTGAAAACTGATAACTGTCGCTGACGTTATAATATTGATTGCTCATGTTACGCCCACCAATCAACGAAATTTGATTATCGGCAATGAAGCTTTTGTTGTGCATCCGGCGGTTGATGCGTTTTAGATTTAAGACCATATCCATCGCACGATAGTGACGGAAGCGGTAGGGGTTATACAGTTTGATGTCAATATTGGCGTGCTGATCGAGCGCCAAATAAATGCCTTCCATTTTCTTGGCATTGTTATCATCGATTAGTAATCGAACCTTCACCCCGCGATCAGCGGCTTTCAAAATAGAATAAAGCGCTAAAGAACCAATACGATCGTTGTCCCAAATATAGTATTGTAGATCTAAGGTTTTTTCTGCCTTATCAATAAGATGGATACGCGCGGCCAATGCTTCGAGTGGATTATAGAGAACATGGAAACCTGTAAGGCCTGGATTTTGTTCACGTAAAGGCAGAACGATTTTGCCTAAACTGGTTTGATCTGTCGGTAGATCAAAAGCATAGACAGGCGTCTGTGGGATTTGTTTGGGTAAGGTATTACACGCTGGGACAGTCAAAACCATACAGCTCAGCAACAACAGTTTGGCACCTTGCTGAGTCGCAGATGAGCGGAATAAAGTTTGTTTCGCTAAGCCGTGAGGTTTTTCCATCGTCATAAAGTCTATAAATTTGGTTTGAGTATAATTCTGAGCTGTGAAAAGATAAACAGAAGATTATGTGTTCTTGATGAACAGTTTGTGAGTAAAAGTCTATGATGAATATACACTCCGTCGTGTTCTATTTTTATATTGCGATGGCCTTACTTGCGGGGTGGGCGGTGTATCAGGCATGGATCAGTCAAACCAATACGGAGACTATTCATCCGTTTAAAGCCTTTGTGCATTTGTTGGCTTTTTATCTCTCTTATTTACTCATTCCTTTGTTTTTCTTTAGCTTATATGCCGGTTTTCAGGGCTATTATTCATGGCATGAAGCTATTTTTGTGTTTTTGGTTAGTGGTGTGCTGTGTTATGCACGTTTCATTGAACCGCATTTTGTACATGTCAAAACTACTCAATATCAAATCCAAGAAGATTATAAATTACTCAAACCCGTTCGTATTGCCTTAATTGCCGATCTACATATTGGTCTATTTTCAGGGCATGAGCGACAACTGAAAACCATCGTCAAACGACTGAATGAACAAAAACCTGATTTGGTGGTGGTTGCAGGGGACTGGACGTATGAACCTGAAAATACACTGGCAGAAGAATTAGAGGTGTTACAAGAAATTAATGCCCCTGTCTATTCGGTCAATGGTAATCATGATGAGCAGTATCCTGGTCCGCCGATTCAAAATTTGTTAAGACATGCTTTGAAGGTGAATAATGTGATTGATATTGAAGGTCAGATTGTTGAATTTGAAGAGTTTCGTTTGATTGGAGTCGGAGATTTGTGGGCAGGTAAGGCGGATATGCGTTTTATGCCGCATTTACCGCAGGACAAACCATGGGTCATCTTATCGCACAATCCAGACACGGTCGATATGATACCCGCTTTACCCAGCCGTCCTTTAATGCTTTCGGGTCATACCCATGGTGGTCAAGTTGAACTGCCATGGCTCACAGACTATGTAATGAAAAAAGTATCTATATTAGGACACAAAAAAGGCTTGTACCGACATGAACATGCGGATGTGTTTGTCACGGTTGGAACAGGTATGGTGGGTGTGCCGTTTCGTTTTCGCGTACCACCGACGATCGATATTATTGAACTGATTTAAGTTGGGTTTAGAACCAATAAAAAATAAAGCTTAAAACCAAAATGACCACAGCCAAGACGATCCAAAGGTTGTGATTTTTTGTATGAAGCGCTTGTAGGTCTTGTATTGCATCGAGGTTATTCACTGCTGTGCTATGCGGGCTTTGTGGCTGTTGTTGTGTAAAGCTCTGTCCTTCAGACACAAGGGAGCTGCGGTGTCTTAATTCAGCGGTTGATATGCGTTGTTGTTGATGTCGTTTATGGCGATACATGCTTTTTAGTGCAGCATCATGCCGCTTCGTGAGTTCAGTCACGATCTCTTGTGCATCATCGTATTGAAAAGCGGTATGTGTGGCGATGTATTGAATGGCTTGAATAATTTTATTTTCTTCAACTAATACGATGACATCAAGGAGTTGTTCATTGGTGAGTTGTTGTATTTTTTCATCCATTTTTCGGTCCTATTCATCTGTATCTCTCTCTATTTTTGAAGTAAAACGACAGATTTTAAATATGGTTTTTGTAGCGTTTGTTAAAGCATTGGTATAAAAAAACCAGCATCACTGTGCTGGTTTTTAGACATCAAATTCAGGGTCAAATTTGATTATTTACATCATCATTTTTGGTTTCACGGATCATTAAGAACGCACATAAAGACAGTAGTGATGCCGCCGTGAGGTAGTAACCTACTGCGTGTAAACCGTAGGTGGTTGCAAGCTTGGTGGCAATGAGAGGTGCAAATGATGCCCCAAAGATCCCCGCAAGGTTAAAGGTTAGTGCTGAACCTGTATAACGAACGGATATTGGAAAAATTTCAGAGAGCACAGTACCAATTGGTCCATAGGTTAAACCCATGATGGATAAACCAATACACAGGAACAAGAACACAACAAGGGTACTGCCTGATTCCAACATGCTTGAGAACACTAAACCAAATAACGCCGCAGCAACACAGACAGCAATAGATGTGGTTTTACGACCAAATTTTTCCGCTAAAACTGCTGACAAGGGGATGAATGCAGCAAAGCACAGGGTTGCGACCAGTTGAAGTTGTAAGAACTGTTCGCGGGTGTAACCCAGCTGTTTGGTACCCCATTGCAAAGCAAATACCGTCGTGAGGTAGAACACCACAAAGGTACAAATGGCTGCAATGGTACCTAAAATCAACATGCCCCAGTGTTTGGTGATCACTTCTTTAAACGGAATGTTAACTTCTTTTTGCTTGTCTAAAACTTTCTGGAATGCAGGAGTTTCATGTAGTTGTAAACGAATCCATAGGCCTACAATCACCAGTAATGCACTCGAGATAAAGGGAATACGCCAGCCCCATGTCATAAACGCTTCTTCAGTCATAAAATGACCCAGCGTCAAGAATGAACCCGTTGCTAAAATAAAGCCAATCGGTGCGCCCAGTTGGGGGAACATGCCATACCAAGCACGTTTACCTTCAGGTGCATTTTCTGTGGCAAGCAATACCGCACCCGACCATTCACCACCTAAGCCGAGTCCTTGACCTAAACGACACAGCGCAAGCAGTAATGGTGCGGCAATTCCAATTTGTGCATAGGTGGGTAATAAGCCGATACACACGGTTGAAAGTCCCATGGTCAGCAAAGCTGCAACCAAGGTCGCCTTTCGGCCGATACGATCACCTAAATGTCCAAAGAGTGCAGCGCCAATCGGGCGTGCAATAAAGGCAATGGCGAAAGTTGCCAAAGACTGAATGGTTGCAGTCATTGGATCGGTACTTGCTGGAAAGAACAGGTACGGAAAAATAATGACAGCCGCAGTGGCATAAATATAAAAATCGAAGAATTCGATAGTTGTACCTACCAGACTGGCTGTAAGTACGCGGAATTTTGAGTTTACAGGCTGCTGTTCAGCAACAGCAGTATTTAATGACGCCATGGTAGACCTTACACTTAAAAAATAGTCGAACTGAGTTTTAAAAGCGTCATCTTTTTAAAAAAGGCGTAATTTTTTAAAAAAATACGAATGTTCCTCGGGCAGACTACGGAATTAGGGTTGCTAAAAAATGTAGTGTGCGCGGGTTATATCACGTAAAGATAGATGGACAGGAAATGTGATCCTGCACCAATCAATACAAAAATATGCCAGATAGCGTGCGTATATCTTACCTTTTTTAGCGCATAAAACAATGCACCGATGGTATAGGAAAGTCCACCAATGATTAAAAAAGTCAAAGCTGGTTTAGATAAAAAGCGTTGCATATCATCCATTACCAGCACAGCCAGCCAACCCATGAGCAGATAAGCAATCAGTGAGATTTTTTCAAAGCGATGAATGAAAACTAACTTGAATAGTGTACCAATGAGTGCAATCACCCAAAGTGCAATGAGTAGGTAATGGGCTTTTTGCGTGGGCAGTGCGATAGACAAAAATGGAGTGTAGGTGCCTGCAATCAGATAATAAATGGCAGTGTGATCTAATTTTTTATACCAGCCGCGAAGCTCTGGTGATTCCGCAAAATGATACAAGCTTGATGCGGCGAACAATAAAAATAGGCTCAAAGCATAGACCCACAGCCCGATCCATTGTGCTGTTTCTAAGTAAGACCCTTTGATAATCAATAAAATACCGGCTATGAGTGCAAGACCTGCTCCAATAGCATGGCTAATAAAATTGATTCTTTCTTCAACTGGATCGTAGTTTACAACAGGGTGAGCGCTCATAAGTCATGTGCATTTTTATAAAATATACAACTGTATCGTAATTCAAGTTTGCATTTAGCGTAAGACGCTTTAAAATTTAATCGCAATTCTTTTTTTGGTTTCTATTATGACCGTTTCGGTATCGTCCTCTGCACAAGAGCAGCAATTCCTTCAAGCCTTCCAGCAAGCGCTTGAATCTCAAAGTTTTGATCGGATGATTCTGAGTCAATATCAGGGTGAACTGGAGCAACTCGAGAAGATGACTTTTCGAGTCGTCATGTTGCAAGGACAGCCTGTATTGAGCTGTTTATATCGCCATAAAACCCAAGATGTCACCAAAAATTATTCATTAGACACAGCACTTGATACGGTAACTGCACTTTTGGCGCAGTGTAAACAAGCCAATCTGCTGACAACTGAACAAGAGTGGCAACTGAAGAAGAACAAGAAGAAAGCCATACTGACGCAAAGTAAAAATAAAACGGTAACCAAAGCTGTTGAGCAGAAAGGTCATGACCGTGTCAAACAGCGTTTTGTCGATCAAGACAGTTATTTCTTACAGCCGCTTGGTATTACCGATGCAAAAGCGCACATCATTCCCAGTATGGCGCGTAAGTGGAAGCAGATTAATAAGTTTGTCGAAATTTTCTCAGGGGCACTAAGTCATATTCAGCTGCCTGAACAACTGCGCGTGGTCGATTTTGGCTCAGGAAAAGGCTATTTAACTTTTGCTTTATATGATTATTTGCTGAAGCAAGATTTGAACCCTTTTGTGACTGGGGTTGAGCTAAACAGCAAAATGGTGGAATTCTGTCAGGAGGTTGCGGACAAGTCAGATTTTCAGCAACTTGATTTTTTTCAGGGTGATGTTCGGACGTACCAACCTGAACGCCTCGATGTGATGATTGCGCTGCATGCATGTGATGTCGCGACGGACTTTGCGATTCATACCGGCATTCGTTTAAATGCCGAAATGATCATGTGCGCGCCGTGTTGTCATAAAGAATTACGCCCGCAACTGAAAGCTCCGCTCGTGTTGCAACCCATGTTGCAGTTTGGCATTCATGCAGGACAGCAAGCTGAAATGCTGACCGATACTATTCGTGCCTTGTTACTCAAAGCCTATGGCTATGAAACCAAAGTGTTTGAGTTTGTAGCACTTGAGCATACCAGCAAAAATAAAATGATTTTGGCAACCAAGCGTAAGGATTATCAAGCGCCCGATGTTGCTGTCTTGGCACAAATTCAAGCCTTGAAAGAGATGTATGGTATTCAAAAGCATTCACTGGAATTGCTGTTGAATAATCAATGGGATCAGCAAGATGTAGGCTGCAAATGCTGATCTGAACATCACTTTTTAGTGCAATGACCAATATAGAGATGATTTATAGGGAAATGAAAATGCCAAGCTTGAGAATTACGCACGGAACATGGGAAGAGTCGCAACGGGCTGCGAAAATGATTCGTGAGCAGGTCTTTATTCAAGAGCAAAACATTGCTGCTGAATATGAATGGGATGAGCAAGATGAAATCGCAGTTCATTTTGTGGTCTATGAGCAAGATCAAGTCATCGCCACCGCACGACTTTTGCAAAATCATAGTATTGGTCGTGTTGCAGTTTTGAAGTCAAATCGTGGTTTGGGCGTGGGCAAAGTCCTGATGCAGGCGGTGATTGCATATGCCCAACAGCAACAGCGTCCATTTTTAGTCTTGTCCTCTCAAGTGCATGCGCAAGCGTTCTATCAGGCTTTGGGCTTTATGCAAGAGGGTGAGGAGTATTTAGATTGTGGCATTCCGCATATCCATATGCGTTTATCATCCATAAAAAAGCCCTGATCTTTCAGGGCTTTTTTATTAGTCACAGCATATTAGTGACCATGTTCAGATGACATTTTCGCATGTTCATCGGCACTCATGTCGTACTCATCAGCGGTTGCATGTTCTGTGGTATCTTCAGAAGCTGCTTGAGCTCTTGCTTCGCGCGCATCTTTATCCGCTTGTGCTTTGGCCATCGCTTCTTCAGACATTGCAGGCGCGTTTTTAAAAGCATGTTGCTGAGAGTTTTGCTGCGTTTGCTGACTTGGCATATAGTCAGGCTCATTGGTGATCGCAAGGTAGAAGATACCTAAGAAAATTCCACTTAAAATGAAAGCAATAATCAGTGCTTTCCAACCCCATGGTGATTTTTCAGGAGAAGTATTGTCAGTCATGTGCAACAGCCCAATTGAATAAAAATAAATCTAAAACTATGTAACTTTATAACACAAAAAACGGTGTCGGGCTTGAAAAGAATGCACTAAAATAAGTCAAAATTAGATGCTGAATCAGCAGGTTAATTTTGTTGTGTGCTGAGAGTGCAAAAAAGGGATCTGCTGATCCCTTTTTTAAGGTGGAAGTTTTAGCGAATCTGACCCGATGGCACCGATTCAACCAGACGTTGCGGTGCTTTGAAACGCTCACCATACTTCGCTTCAAGTTCACTGGCACGTTGTACAGCTTGGTCTAAACCATATTGATTTAAAAACTGAATTGCACCACCTGTCCACGGTGCAAAACCAATCCCAAAGATCGAACCGATATTGGCGTCAATGACAGACTCAAGGACATTTTCTTCATAACAACGTAAGGTATCTAGCGATTGTACAAACAGGAAGCGGTCTATCATTTCTTGTTCAGAAATATCTACATCTTGCTTCCAATGCTTCAAACCTTCCCAAAGATGCTTTTTACCACCTTCTGGATAATCATAGAAACCTGCACCAGCAGCTTTACCTTTACGGTCAAAAGTATGAATCATGGTTTGAATCACATCATCTGCACCTGAACGCGGTAAATCTTTACCTTCAGCTTGAAGCGCCTTACGGGTTTCATTGGCAACATGTTCAGAAAGTGTTAATGCAACTTCATCTTGAATGGCTAATGGGCCAACGGGCATACCTGCTTTAAGTGCTGCCATTTCAATACGAGCTGGGTGTACACCTTCATGTAATAAACGCAAACCTTCCTGAACAAAAGTACCAAATACGCGACTTGTGAAGAAGCCACGGCTGTCATTCACAACAATCGGAATTTTGCCAATTTGCTGTACATAGTCATATGCTTTTGCCAAAGTTTCAGCAGAGGTATTTTTACCTTTAATGATTTCAACCAATTGCATTTTATCGACTGGACTAAAGAAATGCAGACCAATAAAGTTTGCTTGATCTTTCGATGCATTTGCCAAACCAGTAATTGGTAATGTCGAAGTATTTGAAGCCATCACACCGCCCTCTGCAAGGAATGCTTCGGCTTCTTGAGTGACTTTCGCTTTGAGTTCTTGATTTTCAAATACCGCTTCGATAATTAAATCACAGCCTTTTAAATCTTCCACAGATGCTGTAGCAGTAATTAAACTTAAAACCTGATCACGTTTTTCAGCGGTCATACGACCTTGGGAGACCTTTTTATCCAGTAATTTTTGGCTATAGGCTTTACCTTTTTCTGCATTTTCTACAGAAACATCTTTCAGTACAACGGGAACCCCTTTGATTGCTGTAGAGTAAGCAATACCTGCCCCCATCATACCTGCACCAAGTACACCGACTTTGCTTGCTTGCCATTTTGCAACGTCTTTAGGACGACTCGCACCTGCCTTAATTGCATTCATTCCATGCCAAAAAGTACCGATCATGTTTTTTGAAACTTGACCTGTGGCAAGATAAGTAAAGTAACGTGATTCAATAGTCAGCGCCGTATCCACATCGACTTGCGTACCTTCAACCGCAGCTGCCATGATCGCTTCAGGTGCAGGATAACAACCTTTGGTTTTATCTCGGAGCATTGCAGGAGCAATCGCCAGCATTTGCGCAACTACAGGTGTTTTAGGATCACCACCCGGAATTTTATAACCTTTTACATCAAACGGTTGTTGCGACTTTGGATGTTCTTTTACCCAAGCGATGGCTTTATCCATCAACTCTTCAGATGTTTCCGCCGTGTCTTGGATTAAACCAAGAGATTTTGCTTTATCTATACCAAACTGCTTACCTTCCATTAAGAATGGAAAAGCATTTTGTAGACCTAAAAGGCGTACCATACGCACGATACCACCACCACCCGGCAGCAGACCTAAAGTTACTTCTGGAAGTCCAAATTTAGTTTTAGGATCATTCAATGCAATACGTGCATGACAGCCTAAAGCGATTTCCCAACCGCCACCTAAAGCCGTACCATTCAATGCTGCAACCACAGGAACACCTAAAGTTTCGATATAACGAAACTCTGCTTTCATTTTCTGAATCATTTCAAAAAAAGGTGTGGCATCTTCCAAACGTGCTTGGATTAGCTCATCCAAATCACCGCCTGCAAAAAAAGTTTTTTTCGCTGAACGGAAAATAATTCCCGTAATAGAAGTTTCAGATTTCAGTTTAGAAACAATATTTTCCAAAGCCACACGGAAATCACCATTCATGGTATTTACAGATTGGTTTGGAGAATCCAAAGTTAGAATAATAATGCCATCGTCATTTTTTAAATATTGAATTGCGCTCATTATTATTCTCCTTATACCAACTCAATAATGGTCGCAATACCCATGCCACCACCCACACATAATGTTGCCAAGCCACGCTTTTTGCCCTGACGCTCTAATTCATCCAGTAATGTTCCGAGAATCATTGCGCCCGTCGCCCCCAATGGATGTCCCATCGCAATTGCACCACCATTCACATTGATTTTTTCAGCAGGCACTTTTAATTCTGTCATAAAACGCATCACCACAGATGCAAAGGCTTCATTGACTTCAAATAGATCAATATCGTCAATCGTTAAACCAGCTTTTGCCAATGCTTTACGAGCAGCAGGTGCAGGCCCTGTCAGCATAATGGTTGGATCCGAACCCACCAATGCAGTCGCCAATACTTTGGCACGCGGTTTTAAACCTTGTTCTTTGACCGCTTTCTCGGAAGCAAGTAATACAAGTGCCGCACCATCGACAATACCCGATGAGTTTCCTGCGTGATGCACATGGTTAATTTTTTGTGCTTCTGGATATTGTTGTAATGCAATCGCATCAAAACCCATTGCACCCATCATTTCAAAACTTGGATTGAGTTTTGCTAAACCATCTGCTGTTGTTGACGGTTTAATAAATTCATCTTGATCTAAAATGGTCACGCCTGCTTTGTCTTTGATCGCAACCACTGATTGATTGAAATAACCCGCAGCTTGTGCTGCTGCCGCTTTACGTTGCGAATTTGCAGCAAATGCGTCGACATCTGAACGTGTATAACCATCCAATGTTGCAATTAAATCTGCACCAATCCCTTGCGGAACGAAGTGTGATTTTAAATTGGTTTCAGGGTCTAATGCCCACGGGCCACCATCTGAACCCATTGCAATACGTGACATTGACTCAACACCACCTGCAACAACAATGTCTTCCCAACCTGAACGTACTTTTTGCGCAGCCATGTTTACGGCTTCTAAACCTGATGCACAAAAACGGTTAATTTGCACACCTGCAACATCATTATCCCAACCCGCTGCGATTGCCGCAGTTTTAGCAATATCACCACCTTGGTCTGCAATAGGCGTGACACAACCCAATACAATATCATCTACTTTAGAAGTATCTAAATGATGACGATCTTTCAATTCATTCAACAATGTGGTCAATAGCGTAATCGGTTTCACTTCATGCAGTGAACCATCTTTCTTTCCTTTTCCGCGTGGTGTGCGAATGGCGTCAATGATATAAGCCTCGCGCATAGCTGTTCCTTTTTATGACTTTTAAGTTGTTATGCATTTGAGTGTACAAATTAATGGCCGTGATGCAATGACTAGAACGGGTCAGGTCAGATGAGTCTTTTTGCCAATAGACTGAAGATTTGGGCATAAAAAAACCCAAGATCGAAATCTTGGGTTTAGCAATGTGCCGAACCGTCGTCAAACTAAAAAATTAGTGATAGCCGTGTAGTTGGCGATATAAACCGGGTGTAACCCCAGTCCATTTTTTAAAAGCACGGTGGAAGGTACTGGTTTCACTAAAGCCTACTTGCTGTGCTACATCTTCTAAAGTTAAACCCGGATTTAACAGTAGGTGGATTGCGGCATCACGACGTAATGCATCTTTCACACCTTGGTAACTTTTACCTTCAGCAGCTAAGCGGCGACGCAGCGTTTGTGGAGATAAATACAGCATAGAAGCCACATCATTCAGGGTTGGCATTTCCTCACCAATTTGACTCTTCAATACATCACGAATACGTGAAGTGAGTGAGTTGGTGTTTTTAAATTTCACCAACAACTGTGCAGGCGCGGCTTTTAAAAACTCTTCTAACGTTTCTTCATTTTGACGAATTGGTAAGTCCAAATAATCTGCCGCAAAAGTGATTTCGGTACGCGGCATGTCGAACTGCATCACAGGTGCGAAGAACAGAGCATCGTACTCATCTGCATGGGTTGGACGTTCATACCCAAAGTGCACACGTTCTAGCGGTAAACGACGTTCAATCAACCAAGATGCGAGACCATGCCAAATCATCAGCATACTTTCGGTAATGAAGTGATCTGGGTCCATCGATTTCGGAATCTGAGGAACAAGACGAGCTTCATGCTTGTCGCGCTCTAATGTCACCGACCACTCATCGCCAAACAGTTTATAAAACTGTGAAGACAGTTCTAAAGCATCACCTAAGGTTTTGGCATGAATAATCAGCTGACACATGATGGCAAACGTACCTAAACGACGTGGTTGCTTATCGAAGCCAACATGTTCGTCTTGGGTCACCATCCATAACATTTTAACGAAGCGAGTATATTGTTCTGGAGAAATACGGGCTTTAGGTTGACGCAGCAGTTCTGCCTCAATCCCTACGTGAGAAAGTAATGTTTCGACATCCATGCCGAGACGTTTTACGCCAGTTAAAGCCGCATTGACGAAATGGATACTAATGGTATCGCGGCTCATATTTAATCCTTCAGTCTCTTTTATATTCACTTGCGTTTGACCTAAATGACGCTAAAAAAAGTATTTTAGGCAATTTACACTAAAGTTTTTTGCCTTTTTACATGTTAAATTGCCGAAATGATCAAGGTAAATGGCTGAACATGACATTGTTTTGTTGCTTTTATATTTCTAAAATAGCTAAAAAATCAACATAAAAAGAGAAAATAAACATGGATATGGCATTGAAAGGATTGAAAGTTCTCGATTTTTCTACACTTTTACCCGGACCTTTTGCAACAATGTACTTAGCAGACTTAGGTGCAGAAGTGATCCACATCGAGTCTCCAACCCGCCCCGATCTGATCCGTTTAATGCCACCTTATGCCAATGGACAGGCCACTGCACATAGTTATCTCAACCGAAATAAGCATGCTGTCGCTCTGGATTTGAAAGATCCTGCCAATATTGAACTGATCAAATCGAAAATTTCAGACTATGACATTGTGATTGAACAATTCCGTCCAGGTGTGATGCAAAGATTAGGGCTCGATTATCAGACCTTATCTGAAATTAATCCGCGCTTGATCTATTGTTCCATTACGGGTTATGGGCAAACAGGAGGGTATCAAAATAAAGCAGGACACGATATCAACTATGTGGCTTTGTCAGGGATCGCGGGACATAGTGGCCGACAGCACAGTGGACCACCACCAATGGGGATTCAAATTGCGGATATTGCAGGTGGCTCTTTGCATAGTGTGATTGGAATTTTAGCCGCAGTAATTGAAAGACAGCGGAGTGGTTTGGGGCAGTATATTGATATTTCCATGACCGACTGTGTAGTAGGGCTCAGCAGCATGGCCGCAGCTGCGAGCTTAGCAGGGCAGGAAAAACAAGGGCCCGAGCAAAGCTATCTCAATGGTGCGACTTTTTATGACTATTATGAAACGCAAGATGGACGTTATTTATCGATTGGGAGTTTAGAGCCACAGTTTTTATATGGGTTGGCACAAATTTTAGAATTGCCGATTGTGGCTGAAAAAGGAGCCTCATTGGCAACTGATGACCGTCAGGTGGTGAAACAAGCAATAAAAGACAAAATTAAAACCCAAGATTTTGCCACGTGGAATGCAATTTTTCAGCAGCAAGATGTCTGCGTTGAGCCCGTATTAAAGTTGGATGAAGCACTCGATTCGCAGTTAGCCAAAGATCGTGCATGGGTGGTTTCTGTACCTTTACAAGAGGGGAGTACAAAAAGCGAACAACAATTAGCTTGTCCAATTAAGTTTTCACGTTCAAAAATAAGATATGAATTTATAGGCAAACCGCTCGGTTTTGATTCTTTATAAATATCATATAGCGATAATTTGAATATATTTAAAACAAAAAAACGTCATAAAATGGGTTTTTATACAAATAAAGCGTATCATATCGATTAGTTGTAATTTTGTAAGAAAGGTCACCAATTATGAATAAATGTAAAAGAAGTTGGTGTTTTAACCTCAGTCTCTTAGCGCTCAGTTGCTGCTTTCAAAGTGTGTATGCTGCAAATGCCTTTGAGGCAGAAAGCCCTTGGATGCTGGGTGACTGGAATGGTCAGCGCAGCGCATTGCAGCAAAAAGGCTACGACTTTAGCTTTGGTTATACGGGTGAAATGGCAACGTTGCTCGATGCCTCGCATTCTTCAAGTCATGGTACCGAATATGCAGACCAGTTTGCATTTGGTACACACTTCGATTTAGACAAGATTTTGGGTTGGCAGGATACTGAGGCTCAAATCACCATTACCGAACGCAATGGGCGTTCACTTTCTCAAACATCCGATGCTTTAGATGGACATTTAAGTTCCACTCAAGAAGTGTGGGGACGTGGACAGACGTGGCGTTTAACGGATTTGTGGATTAAGAAAAAGTTCATGGATCAAAAGTTAGACATCAAAGTCGGTCGTTTTGGTGAAGGGGAAGATTTCAACAGTTTCGACTGTGATTTCCAAAACCTTGCGCTCTGTGGCTCTCAAGTTGGTAACTGGGTCGGTGACCAGTGGTACAACTGGCCTGTCAGCCAATGGGCTGCACGAGTCAAATATAACCTTCGGCCAGACCTGTATGCACAAGTCGGGGTGTATGAATATAACCCTGAAAACTTAGAACGTGGCAAAGGCTGGAACTTAAGTACTGACGGTTCGCAGGGAGCCATTATTCCTGCTGAAGTGGTGTGGCAACCTGCTGTAGGTGTAAATAAGTTACCTGGTGAATATCGTGCGGGTTATTACTACAGTTCGGCAGATGCCACAGACATTCAAAACCCACAGCAAACCTCACATAAACAAGGCGGCTGGGTTGTTGCCAAGCAACAATTCACAGCACATCATGGTAATGCCGCGCGCGGTTTAACAGGTTTTGTGAATCTCACGCTACATGATTCAGATACCAATAAGGTTCGTGACATGCAGAACATTGGTTTGGTCTATAAAGGCGCTTTTGATACCCGCCCTCAAGATGAAATCGCGATTGGCCTAGCCCGTATTAATATCAATGATGATGTCAATGACGCGAATATTGTCAATAACAGCGTCAAAGCCCGTTTACAAAGTGAAGAGTATGATGCCGAGATTTACTACGGTATTCATGCAGCCAACTGGTTAACCATTCGTCCCAATATCCAATATATCCGCCATGTAGGCGCATATAAAAATGGTGAAAATGCATGGGTCGGCGGAATTAAATTCCAGACCGCATTTTAGTTTCTAGATCGATAAGTATTTGTCCAGCAAGGTTGATAAAAACTTTTAACGGTTGTTCAAAGCATAAAACTGTTCGAAATAAGTCGTTTGGACAGATACTTAAAATCTAAAAACTGTCTAGGTGTTCATATCGATATTAAAACGATACGAGCTTTTAACAGAATCTAAGGAAAAGGTGGTCAATATGAGTACTCCGTCTTCAGGTTCAGGACTTAAAACTTTTACAGCTGTGATTGCTGTGATCTTTGGTTTAGTCCTGCTGATAGGAGGGATTTATCTTGCAGTGCTTGGTGGGTCTTGGTACTACATCATTGCAGGTTTACTCTTCATCGCGACTGCAGTTCTACTGCAAAAATTAAAAAGTACGGCATTAATCGTTTATGCGTTGTTGGTCTTGGGTACAGTGATTTGGGGCTTATGGGAAGTGGGTTCAGACTTCTTTGCCTTGGCGCCACGCTTAGATATCCTTGGTTTATTTGGTTTATGGCTACTCATTCCAGCGGTCACACGCGGTTTTGACAATGCTAAAAGTGCAAAACTAGTTTTAACAGGTTCACTGGCGGTGACTATTGCCGTGATGATTTTTGCTGTGTTTAATGATCCTCAAGAAATTCGAGGTGAACTGAGCAGCAAGCAACCTGCAACCGCACAGTCCATTCCGGGTGTTGCTGATGGCGACTGGCCTGCTTATGGTCGTACTCAGTCTGGTTTGCGCTATTCTCCTTTAACGCAAATTAATTCTGAGAATGTTAAAGATTTAAAAGTGGCTTGGACCTATAACACAGGTGACTTTAAAACAGAAAATGACTCTGGTGAAACCACCAATCAGGTCACCCCAATTAAAGTTGGGGACAATATGTATATCTGTACCACGCACCAAAAACTGGTTGCCCTCGACCCAGCGACAGGTAAGGCGAAATGGACTTTTGATCCGAAGTTGAAATCGGACAATACTTTTCAGCATTTAACCTGTCGTGGCGTGTCTTATTATGATGCGAACAATACAGTTGGTTTTGAAGCCAGCTTGCAACATAAAAAGTCATCGTCTGAGTTGTGCCCACGTAAAGTAATCTTACCTGTCAATGATGGTCGTTTGGTTGCCATCAATGCTGATACTGGTGAGCGTTGTACGGACTTTGGTAAAAATGGTGAAGTCGACTTACAAAAAGATATGCCATTCCCTTATCCGGGTGGTTATATCCCAACTTCTCCACCTGTGGTCACAGGCACGACGATTATTATTGCGGGTTCAACCACAGATAACTATTCAACTGAAGAACCTTCAGGTGTGATTCGTGGTTATGATGTGAATACCGGCGCATTGTTGTGGGTCTTTGACACAGGTGCCGAAGATCCAAATGCGATTCCCGCTCCGGGTCAAAAGTATGTTCAAAACTCACCGAATGCATGGGCACCATTAGCCTATGATGCAGCCTTGGATATGGTTTACATTCCAACGGGTGTGGGTACGCCAGATATTTGGGGCGGTAACCGTACTGAGTTGCATGAGCGTTATGCTAACTCAATGCTGGCACTGAATGCTTCAACAGGTAAGTTGGTGTGGAACTTCCAAACCACGCATCATGATTTGTGGGATATGGATGTACCATCACAGCCGACATTGACGGATATTAAAGATAAGTCAGGCAAAATGGTTCCTGCCATTTACGTATTAACGAAAACGGGCAATGCCTTTGTTCTAGACCGTCGTACTGGTGCAGCCATTGTTCCAATTACGGAAAAACCTGTACCACAAACAGTGAAACGTGGGCCGCAAACCAAAGGTGAGCGTTACTCTGCGACACAACCTTTCTCTGACTTTGACCTTGCGCCAAAAGAGAAACTGACGGATAAGCAAATGTGGGGTGCAACCATGTTTGACCAGTTGATGTGCCGTGTGTCTTTCCACAAACTGAACTATGACGGTATTTATACCCCACCTTCAGAAAATGGAACTTTAGTTTTCCCAGGCAACTTGGGTGTATTTGAATGGGGCGGTATGTCCGTTAACCCTGATCGTCAAATCGCGGTGATGAACCCAATCGGTTTACCGTTTGTTTCTCGACTCATTCCAGCCGATCCAAACCGTCCGAAAACAGCCAAAGGTGCAGGCACCGAAGCGGGTGTACAACCGATGTATGGTGTGCCTTACGGTGTAGAGATCAGTGCGTTCTTGTCTCCATTTGGTTTGCCATGTAAACAGCCTGCTTGGGGCTTTGTGGCGGGTGTGGATTTAAATACTCACGAAGTTGCATGGAAACGTCGTATTGGTACAATCCGTGACAGCTTACCGGGGATTCAATTACCACCATTTAAAATGGGGGTGCCTATGCTTGGTGGTTCAATCTCAACTGCGGGGAATGTGATGTTTGTCGGTGGTACGCAGGATAATTATATCCGTGCCATCAATGTGACCAATGGTGATGAACTTTGGAAAGGTCGTCTACCAGCGGGCGGTCAAGCTACACCAATGACCTATGAAGCCAATGGTAAGCAGTATGTGGTCATTATGGCGGGTGGTCATGGTTCATTTGGGACCAAGATGGGAGATGCTTTGGTGGCATATGCCTTACCCGATGCAAAATAATCTTTTGTAGTCATTTAAACTTTCAAATAGCCTGATTCGTCAGGCTATTTTTATGTGCAATCGGTTTAAAAGGGTAAAGTGAGAACGAGGAAGCAATAGAAAAATTGAGATCTGCCCAGAAAGCCAGGTTTAAAATTTATGCGGTAGCAATGCATTGGTTAGTGTGTATGTGATAGGCTGAACGGAGTTAGCTGAATAATGTATAAGTATCTAATAAAAAATACTTTAATCAGAAAAAACCTTTAGGATTAGGGACAAACAGTACATCTACTTATCCTTATCAATAAAACAGCTATGAAATATGTAAAAAACGCATTTTGTTGATAGTTTAAATCTCGTTATGCTGTCAGCCGTTATAATGAAACTACTAGCTGTACGCCATGTATTTATATACTGATTTCGATCAGCAACTGATCAATGAACGTGTTGCACAGTTCCGTGACCAAACGGAACGTTATTTAGCTGGAAAACTCACTGAAGATGAGTACCGCCCATTACGTCTTCAAAACGGTCTCTATGTACAACGCTATGCGCCAATGTTACGTATTGCTGTGCCTTATGGCTTAATGAACTCAACGCAATTGCGCAAAGTTGCAGAACTTGCAACTGAGTTTGACCGTGGTTATGCACACGTTTCAACCCGTCAGAATATTCAGTTTAACTGGCCTGCGCTAGAAAATGTTCCAGACATGCTTCAAGAGCTAGCTTCTGTACAAATGCATGCAATCCAAACTTCGGGTAACTGTATTCGTAACACGACTACAGACCAATATGCAGGTGTGGTTGCTGGTGAAGTGGCTGATCCACGTCCAACGTGTGAATTGATCCGTCAATGGTCAACCTTCCACCCAGAATTTGCTTTCTTGCCACGTAAGTTCAAGATTGCGGTATCAGCACTTGAAGAAACTGATCGTGCAGCGACCTCATTCCATGATATTGGGGTGTATATCGTTAAAAATGAAGCGGGTGAGATCGGCTATAAAATTAAAGTCGGTGGTGGCTTAGGTCGTACCCCTGTGATTGGTAGTTTCATTCGTGACTTCTTGCCACGTGAAGACCTGATTGCCTATTTAGAAGCCGTACTGCGTGTTTATAACTTGCACGGTCGCCGTGATAATAAATACAAAGCACGTATTAAGATTTTGGTGAAAGCGTTGACGCCTCAAGTCTTTGCTGAAAAAGTCGAAGCTGAGTTTGCGCATACCATTAAAACTTTAAAAATTCAGCCTGAAATTTTGCAGAAATTAGACGAAGAATTTATACCGTTTGATTATCAAGATTATGCAGACGAAGATTTTTCTGAACAGTTTGCTGCACATCCAAAATTCAAACAGTGGTTCAATATCAACACCAATGCTCACAAAGTGAAGGGCTACCGTATTGTAACGATTTCGTTGAAACGTACGGGTATTGCACCGGGTGACGTGACCACGGAAGAGATGAATTTGATTGCAGACCTTGCAGACAAATACACCTTTGGTGAACTGCGGACCACGCATGAGCAAAATATTTCTTTGGTGGATGTTCCGCAGAAAGATTTATTTGAATTGTGGACTATTCTTGAGAAAAACAATTTAGCTCGTGCGCACATTGGTTTCTTAACCGACATTATTTGCTGCCCAGGCGGTGACTTCTGTTCACTGGCAAATGCGAAATCAATTCCTATTTCAGAAGCGATTTCACGTCGTTTTGATGACTTAGATACCATTTATAACCTTGGCAAACTTGATCTGAATATTTCAGGTTGTATGAATGCCTGTGGTCACCACCATGTGGGGAATATCGGTATTTTAGGTGTGGACAAAAAAGGCGCTGAGTTCTACCAAATCACTTTGGGTGGTAATGCCGATCATGATGCTTCAATTGGTGACATTCTAGGCCCATCATTTGCAGCTGAAGTTGTGCCAGATATCGTTGAAGAGATTTTAAATACCTATCTTGACCTTCGTGCTGAGGGTGAAGAATTCATCGATACTTATCGCCGTGTGGGCATTCAACCCTTTAAGGAGCGTGCATATGCTTAATCTAGCACTACAAGTCCTCTCTAAAGATGGCTCGATTGCAGACAATACTTATCAAGTGATTGGTGAAGATGGTGTTTTACCGCAAGGTGATGTGGTTTTAACGGTTGAGCAGTTAGATCAATTGGCTGAAGTTTCAGGTAAAAAAGCACTCCTTGTTACAGTTGATGCCTCTCCTGAAACGCATGATTTCCCTTTAGATCAGCTAGATGCCATCTTTATTGATTTTGCGGGTTTTAACGATGGTCGTGGCTATTCATTTGCAGCGTTATTACGCCGTCAAGGTTTCCAAGGCGAACTACGCGCAACGGGTGATGTGTTTAAAGATGTCTTGAACTACATGAAACGTTCAGGCTTTGATACCTTTGTTATTAAAGAAGGTAAAGACATTCTTGAAGCTGCTGCGGGTTTAAATGATTTTCGAAATCCGTATCAAGCATCAACAGCCGTTGCACAAGCCAGTTATCAAACGGGCGCTTAAATTTTCAAGTGAATAAAAAGCTGGACTTCGGTTCAGCTTTTTTGTATTTATACGCAGCATTTTTGATGAATAAATTGAAGAAAAAGAAGCAGGTAAATTGGACATGATGGCACTTTTTGCAAAAATTAATCCCGGTGTCATTTGGCTACTTATTGCTATTGCTACAGATGTGCTTTCGACTTTTTATTCCGCAAAAGGTAATGGCTTGGTCAATAAATTGGATCAAGGCATTGCACTGGTGCTTTATATGATTTCTTTTGCGTGTGCAGCCTATGCTTTAAAATTTATGCAAGCGGGAATTTTATATGTGCTGTGGTCTGGCATTGGTGTCATTGCCACAGCACTTCTTGCTAAAGCATTTTTAGGACAGAGCATCGATTTGGCTGGATGGCTCGGTATAGGTTTTATTACCGTGGGGCTCACTATTATTGCGCAATTTTCAAATATTGATGTTTAAAAAGAAAAAAGCTTTTATCCTTCTTCTAATTGGCAATTCACCATCCATTTAATTCCAAACTGATCGGTAAATGCACCATAGAGTGCGCCCCAAAACGTTTTCTCTAGAGGCATTTCTATTTTTCCATTGACTGAAAGTGCATCAAATAAGCGTTTTGCATCGGCTTGTTCATGGGCATCTAAGTTAATGGAAATATAGTGGTTGTTGCCTACAGTAAAGACGGTATTGCTTTGAGCGCAAAACTGATCATTGGTATCCGAAGCCATCAGAATCGTGCTGGCATTGATGGGAAGCGAAACATGCATGATTTTTTGTTGGTCAGCTTCGGAAAGGGCGAATGAACTTTCATCTGAAGGTAAGTCTCCATAACGCATGAACGTTGCAAACTCTCCACCAAAGACAGACTTGTAAAAATTAAAAGCGGCTTCAGTTTGACCATCAAAGTTGAGGTAGTGATTCAGTTGCATTGTCTTATCCTTGTTGTTTTTTTCGTCGTTATTTTAACAAGTCGTTGAGATCGGCCCTAATACAATCTTGTAATAAAAAATCCCTCGCAGTCGAGGGATTTTCATAAATGTCGCTTTTATATCAGCTAATTATCCAATGTTTTATTGTATAAAATATGTCAATAAAAGAGGGTTGCTTGCATCTTAAAGTAATTCAATCGCTACAGCAGTCGCTTCACCACCGCCGATGCATAGTGCCGCAATCCCTTTTTTACCACCTGTACGTTTAAGCGCATGAATCAAAGTCAGGATAATACGTGAACCAGTTGAACCGACAGGGTGACCCAATGCGCAAGCTCCACCATTGATGTTCACTTTTGCTGGATCAAGTTTGAAGTCATCGATTGGACACATAGTTACCATCGCAAAAGCTTCATTGATTTCCCAAAGATCTACGTCCTGTGCATTCCAACCTGTTTTCTTAAGCACTTTTTCAATTGCACCGACTGGTGCAATGGTGAACTCTGATGGATGTTGTGAGTTCGATGCATAAGCCACAATTTTGGCTAATGGTGCTAAACCTTTGCTCGATGCATTTTCTGCTGAAGTTAAAACTAGTGCGGATGCACCATCCGAGATTGAACTTGCATTTGCTGCAGTGATGGTGCCATCTTTAGCAAAAGCAGGGCGAAGGCTTGGAATTTTTGCAATATTGGCATTGAACGGTTGTTCATCTTTATCAACGACAACATCACCTTTGCGAGATGAAACTGTCACAGGCACGATTTCATCTGCAAAGTAACCTTCGTTGACCGCTGTTTGTGCGCGCTCTAAAGAGCGAATCGCGAAGGCATCCATTTGCTCACGCGTATAGCCACGAGTATTGGCCATATCTTGTGCAAAAGAACCCATCAATCGACCTGTTTCTGCATCTTCTAAGCCATCAAGGAACATGTGGTCTTTAACATCGCCATGCCCCATACGGTAGCCCGCACGCGCTTTGGTTAAAATATAAGGAGCATTGGTCATCGACTCCATGCCACCTGCAACCACGATATTTGCTGAACCTGCTTTGATCATATCCGCAGCTTGCATTACCGCTTTCATGCCAGAACCACATAATTTATTGATGGTCACAGCACCTGTTGAATCAGGTAAACCTGCTTGGCGCATAGCTTGGCGTGCTGGACCTTGCTTTAATCCCGCAGGTAGAACACAGCCCATGATTACTTCTTCTACATCGTTTGCGTGTAGGCCAGCACGAGCAATCGCTTCTTTAATCGTTACAGCACCGAGCTCTGGAGCGGTTACACTGGCTAAACTGCCTTGAAAACCGCCCATTGCTGTACGAGCACCATTCACAATTACGATGTCTGTCATTTTCTTCTCCGAATCACTTATACGTTTTGTTGGAAACTTAAGCAGTATATGCAAATTTGCTAGCGAGAAAAGCTGAAAACGTGATTATGGACTCATGGGTCTAGTTACAGGCATCGAGGGGTTCAGTCCGGGTCTGCCCCATTTTGCTCATGACTAATTTAAAGTGATCCTGACTTTGCATAGAGCAATAATAGAAAGTTCCATTTGAGCCAAGGGGGAGGCCATTTTCAGCTTTAAAGCTTAACGATGGAAGACTGAGTGTGCCACGCCAATCAAGATTGCCATATTTGAGCTGCTGTTGTTCTGTCCGAATAATCGTTTCACTGGTATCTACTCGTCGGTTTTTATTATTATCGATAAATACAATAAAGCCCATGTTCCACTGATGATTTTGGCATTGAACGAGGTCTTGACTTGGGCAAATGGTGATATTTTGACGTTGCAGGTTGGCCATATTTTTGGCTGCCTGAATACTATTTCGTAATGTATTCAGTGTTTTGCTGCGCTCTTGTGAGGCCATATACTGATGAAAGTGAGGAAGTGCGATTGTACAAATGATCAGAATAATGCTAATAGTGATCATGAGTTCGAATAAAGTGAACCCTTTTTTATTGATAAAAAACATATGGTTATCCAGTTTTGTTGTTATAGAGCTATTTTTTATTTATTAAAGCTTTGTTTATCAAACAAATTTTATACATAATTAGTAGTACTCAACTTGTTTAAAAAGCTGTTAAAATGTAATACAAGTGAAAATAAGCTATTCGCAAGTAAAAATTGAGTAAAAAATTACCGAATTACAACGGAAATTGTAAGTAATTTTGTCAATAATTTACTTGATTAAAGTTATCAAGCACTTGGAAAAAAAATAAAGTGTTTGTATGATTCATTGCGAATAGCTTAAAAATAAAACTGGGGTATAAAAAAGCCTATCTCAGAATTGTTAAATAATTTTAAGCTTAAGCTTGAAAAACAATTGTTATCTCTGGAGGATAAATCCATGAAAATGAGTCGTATTGCATTAGCAATGCTCGTAGCTGCTCCTTTAGCTGCTGCAAACGCGGGCGTAACTGTTACTCCATTAATGCTTGGTTACACTTTCCAAGACACTCAACATAATAATGGTGGTGATCATTTGACTGATTCAGCTCAAATGGATGATGACCTATTTGTTGGTGCTGCACTTGGTGTAGAGCTTACTCCTTGGTTAGGTTTTGAAGCGGAATACAACCAAGTTAAAGGTGACATGGTTGACCAAGCGAATGCTGAATACAAGCAAACGCAAATCAACGGTAATTTCTATGCTACTTCTGACTTGATTACTAAAAACTACGACAGCAAAATCAAGCCATATGTACTTTTAGGTGCTGGTCACTACAAATACGAGTTTGATAACGATCTAGGTCGTGCTGGTCGTGGCCTTAAAGAAGAAGGTACTTTAGGTAATGCTGGTTTCGGTGCTTTCTGGCGCTTGAACGATGCTTTGTCTCTACGTACTGAAGCTCGTGCTACTTACAACATCGATGAAGATTTCTGGAACTATACAGCACTTGCTGGTCTTAACGTAGTTCTTGGTGGTCACTTGAAACCTGCTGCTCCAGTAGTAGAAGTTGCTCCAGTTGAGCCAGTTGCTCCAGTTGAACCACAAGAGTTAACTGAAGACCTTAACATGGAACTTCGTGTGTTCTTTGATACAAACAAATCAAACATCAAAGACCAATACAAGCCAGAAATCGCTAAAGTTGCTGAGAAGTTAGTTGAATATCCAAACGCTACTGCTCGCATCGAAGGTCACACAGACAACACTGGTCCACGTGCATTGAACGAACGTTTATCTTTAGCTCGTGCTAACTCTGTTAAATCGTCTCTAGTAAACGAATACAACGTTGATCCAGCTCGTTTGTCTACTCAAGGTTTCGCTTGGGACCAACCGATTGCTGACAACAACACTAAAGAAGGCCGTGCTATGAACCGTCGTGTATTCGCGACAATTTCTGGCAGCCGTACAGTTCAAGCTCAATAATCTGAGTTTTAACTAAAAAACGACTCTTCGGAGTCGTTTTTTTATGTCTAAAATAATGAAATTTATGTTAACTCACATCGTTGAAAATAAACTCGAGCTCAATGCAAGAGCCTTTAAGGCTTACGGTGGTCATGGTTAGCTACGTATAGGATATTAAATATAGTTAGAAGTATTTAATTTTAGAGGATGAATATAAGAAGAATGAAAAGTGGATTTCCGTCACTCATGCTTCACTACATCGATAATAATTTTGCCTTAAGAGTGAATGGATATTTCTAGTTATTGATTTTTATAAAGATTTGTTTGCTAGCGAGATAATATTTCTGGCTTGATATTTAGGGGCTAGGAATTTGAGAGAGATCAGTGCTCAATAAGCCGTTTTATTTAGTTATGGCGGTGCGAATTGAGAGGCTAAATTTTTACTACCTAAATATGTAAATTGTTCATCGCGCAAGTGAACGGATGCTAGTTACAGAATATTAACTAAGTTTAGGATGGATCCGAGTCATAACTATCGATTCTATGTAACTTCAATAATTGAACTGTCTTATTGAAAATTGCGTTATTAATTTATGCTTTACGGCTTTAGTAAATGAATAAATGATAATAAAAAAACAGCCCGAAGGCTGTTTTTTATTATGAAAGAATTTTATTCGCGATCAGGATTCATTGGACTGACATCCATTTCTTGGTAAGAAACCAGTTTGGTTTTGTATTTCCATTTATAGCCTAGCCAAATCGCCAAGAATAAGAAAATACCAATATAGGTCGATAAAACAGAGAGCCATTCGCCATCAAGTACCGCTTGGTAGTTTTGACCTAAAACAACAATGGCGCACAGGATAAAGGCAAACCAAGGGGCAAAGGGGAAGAATTTTGCACGATAAGCTAAGTCTTCAACCTTATGCCCTTGGGCAACATATCCTTTACGGAAACGATAGTGTGAAACAGCAATCCCTAACCAAACAATAAAGCCACACATACCCGACATGTTGAGCAGCCAATTAAAGACCTGTTCTTCGCCAATGAAAGTAGTTAAGAAGCAAAGTGCAGCAATTGCAGTTGTCGCATAAAGTGCATTCATGGGTACGCCGCGTGGGTCTAATTTGGCAAACAGTTTAGGTGCACTGCCATTTTGGGCCATATTGAACAGCATACGCGTCGATGAATACATCCCTGAATTACCTGCCGATAGAATCGCGGTTAAAATCACGGCATTCATAACACTGGCAGCAAAGGCAAAACCAGCTTTTTCATAGAGTAAGGTAAATGGAGAGAGTGCAATATTCTCTGATGAAGCCGCTTGTAACAAAAGTGGATCATCATATGAAATGAGTGTACCGATAATGAAAATACACACCACATAAAACAGTAGGATGCGCCAAAAAATCTGTTTGATGGCAATCGGGATCGTCTTTTGTGGATCCTTCGATTCACCTGCAGCAACACCGACCATTTCGGTACCTTGGAACGAGAACCCTGCAATCATAGCGACACCAATCAGTGCAGATAAGCCACCAACGAAGGGTGCTTCACCTTTGGTCCAGTTGGCAAAAGTTGCGACACCTGGCGTCATCATGATTTTACCAATCATGAAAATACCAATGATGATAAATACAATGATGGCAAGGACTTTAACCAAGGAGAAGAAGAACTCACTTTCACCAAAGCCTTTGACTGTCAGTGCATTGATCCCAAAGACAACAGCTAAGAAGAGAGCACTCCAGTAGAAACCGGGCAGATCGGGAAACCAGAATTTCATAATGAATTGGACTGCAACCAATTCAAATGCAACCGTAATGGCCCAGTTATACCAATAGTTCCAGCCAAGGGCGAAACCAAAACCACCTTCAACATACTTGGTGCCATAGGTGAAAAATGCACCGGATGTTGGGTTGTGTGTTGCCAACTCACCCAGACTGGTCATGAGAAAGTAAATCATCACACCAATTAAGCAGTAGGCCAATAACGCCCCGCCAGGGCCAGCATTTGCAATGGTTGCACCTGAGGCAAGGAATAAACCTGTACCAATTGAGCCACCAATGGCGATCATATTCAGATGGCGAGCTCCAAGCTTCCGCTTGAGTTGAGCTGGTTGAGTCATTTCGCTCATCATTGTTCCTTAAGATTTCTTTTGTGTGCTGGCAAACAGCACTTTAAAGCCTTGTTGATCGGCTTTGGTTGTACATTGGCCAAAACTTTGCTCAATGAGTAATGGATAATTCAGAAAGCGGTTGGCAACAATCCACAACTCGCCATCCGATTTAAGATGGCGACGGGATGTTTTGCATAAATTTTCGCTGGCATTGTAATCTGTATGAATGCCTTGATGGAATGGGGGGTTACTGACGATTGCGTGTAAAAACAGAGGAGCATCCTCAATTCCGTGTACCGCTTTAATCTCAAGTTGTTCTGGTAAAAGGTTATTTTTCTCAAAAGTCATTTTTGTTGAAGCTAATGCAAAGGCATCGACATCGAGTGCAAAAATGCGATTTTTCGGATTTAACTTGGCTAAATAAGCACTGATCACGCCTGCACCACAGCCAAAGTCTGCAATTTTTCCAGAAGTGACCTGTGAAAGATGAGGCAATAACACGGCTGTACCCACGTCCAGACGATTTTGACTAAATACACCCGGTAATGCGCAAATCTGTAATTCACCTTTCGGGGTTGGTACAGTGTAGTGTTGTGCCCAATCGGCCAAAGGTTTTGCCGTTACGGTTTTTTCGGTGACCAGTTGCCACATTTGACAATGTCGAGCGCTGTCTAATTTGAGGGTTTTACCAAAAGGTTGCAGCTGTTTAGAGGCGCGTTCTACACCGCCTTTCTTTTCACCAACTAAAAAGATCGATGCGCCTACGGCCAAACGACTCACCAGTTGGTGTAGCACATAATTGAGTAGTTCTTTTGACTTTGGAACAAACACGATGGCTTGATCAAAAGCGACATCAGGCAAATCTGTATCAAAATGCACATCACTTTGTTGGTTTTGGAAATATTGTAATTCGTTAAAATTCCATGTCCAAAAATGTGGTTCTACAGTACCAATTAACTGTGTGTTTAATTCGTCACACGGTGCATTGACCAGTAAAACTGAACCAGAGAGAAATTCTTGCTGGCGAAGAACAACTTCACTTCGTGGATCCATTTTATATACTCCATTGTAAAAACGATGCCCAGACAGTGCTGGGCAAAGTGCATACTGAAATGAACAATTATTTCTTCGTTTCAGGAAGAATAATATTTAATAACAAGGCTGCAATACCACCTGTCGCAACACCTGAACTGAAGATGTTACGGAATAATTCAGGTAAGTGTTCCAAAATTTGTGGAACTTGTGCAACACCTAAACCGAGTGCCAATGAAATGGCAATAATCAGTAGTGCGCGGCGGTCAAGATGAATACCTGACAGAATGTTAATTCCAGAAGCTGCTACAGCTCCAAACATTACCATTACAGCGCCACCTAAAACAGCTTGAGGCACTGCCTGAATCACACCTGCAACAGCAGGGAGTAAACCTAGAATCACCAATAATGCGGCAATCCAGATGCCGACATAACGGCTCGCAACACCAGTAAGCTGAATCACGCCATTATTTTGTGCAAAGACCGAACTAGGAAAGGTATTGAAAATACCAGCAAGGAAAGAGTTTGCACCATTCACCAAGACACCGCCTTTAATACGTTCCATCCAAGTGGCACCATCCACAGGCTGGTTGGAAAGTTTTGAAGTCGCGGTGATATCACCAATTGCTTCTAAAGACGTCACTAAATAGATGAAGGCCATTGGAATAAACAAGCTCCAAGAGAAGCTGAGTCCAAAATGCATTGGCGTCGGAACTTGGATTAAAGGTGCGTCTTTAAGACCAGAAAAATCCAGATGCCCCATAAAGCCTGCAAGAGTGTACCCTGCAATTAAGGCAATTAAGATAGCAGAACTTTTTACCCATGTAATACGGATGCGATTCAGCAAGATAATTAAGCCTAAAACCGTACACGACATGATTAGGTTGTCTGCATTGGCAAAGGTATTGTTTGACATGGCTTGATAGCCACCACCCATGCTGATCAGACCTTCTTTAATGAGGGTCAAACCAATCAATAACACCACAATGCCTGTGACCAATGGGGTAATGAGCATTTTCACCCAAGGCAGAATACGTGACACGCCCATTTCAATAAATGAACCTGCGATTACCACACCAAAAATTGCAGCCATGACGGATTCTACAGGAGTACCAGCAGCAACCATGGCAGAGCCAATTCCAATAATCGGTCCGATAAAGTTAAAACTGGTGCCCTGAACAATCAATAAGCCTGCACCAAAAGGTCCAACTTTTTTACATTGTAAGAAGGTTGCAATCCCTGAGATGACCAAAGACATGGATAAAATCATGTTAGTGTCTTCTTTCGACACACCAAGCGCTAGGCAGATGAGTAAGCCTGGAGTAACAATTGGGACAATAATTGCAAGGAGATGTTGAAAGGCAGCAAGAAAAGCAATGATTGGGCGAGGGCGGTCGTTTAAACCATAGACCAAATCGAGTTGATCTGTTTGATTGGGAGAGAGATTTTGATCAGACATATGTCAAAGGGTGTTAGCAAGGTGGCGCTATTCTAATCGCTTTACACAGCTTTACAAAATTAATTACACACCACTTATCAAAAAAAATGAGTCTGTCAATAAACTGTCACTACTAAATTCTATTATTTTTCTGTATAATTTGCCCTCAAACTTTAGGCGTATCGAATTTACATGTCAGATATCAAAACTCTCCGCAACATTGCCATCATTGCGCACGTTGACCACGGTAAAACCACTCTAGTAGACAAACTTTTACAGCAATCAGGTGCACTTGGCGATCGTGCAGGCGAGATTGAGCGTGTCATGGATTCAGGCGCGATTGAAAGTGAACGTGGTATTACCATTCTTGCAAAAAACACTGCAATCAAATGGTTAGATGCACGTACCAATACAGAATACCGTATTAACATCGTCGACACCCCAGGACACGCAGACTTCGGTGGTGAAGTTGAACGTGTAATGTCGATGGTTGACTGTGTACTTCTTCTTGTCGACTCTCAAGAAGGCCCAATGCCACAAACTCGTTTCGTAACGCAAAAAGCGTTCGCACGTGGTTTGAAGCCAATCGTAATTATCAACAAAGTCGACAAGCCAAGCGCGCGTCCAGATTGGGTTATTGATCAAGTATTTGATTTGTTTGATAACCTTGGTGGTTCTGACGAACAGTTAGACTTCCCAGTTGTTTACGCTTCAGGTCTTCGTGGTGTTGCTGGTCCATCTCCAGAAGAATTAGCGGAAGATATGACGCCGTTGTTCCAAACAATTGTAGACATTGTTGAACCACCAGCAGTCGATGTTGATGGTCCATTCCAAATGCAGATTTCATCACTTGACTATAACAGCTTCGTTGGTGTTATCGGTGTTGGTCGTATTCAACGTGGTTCTGTAAAATTAAACACACCAGTAACTGTGATTGATAAAGACGGTAAGACACGTAACGGTCGTATCTTAAAAATCATGGGTTACCATGGTTTAGAGCGTGTTGATGTTGAATCTGCTCAAGCAGGCGATATCGTGTGTATCACAGGTATTGATGAACTTCATATTTCTGACACCATTTGTGATCCGAAAAATGTTGAAGCTTTACCAGCATTGTCTGTAGATGAACCTACAGTAACCATGACTTTCCAAGTAAACAACTCTCCGTTTGCGGGTAAAGAAGGTAAATTTGTTACTTCACGTAATATCCGTGAACGTCTTGACCGCGAATTAATTCACAACGTTGCGCTTCG
Organism: Acinetobacter sp. PC34; assembly: GCF_051789135.1. Classification (NCBI taxonomy): domain Bacteria; kingdom Pseudomonadati; phylum Pseudomonadota; class Gammaproteobacteria; order Moraxellales; family Moraxellaceae; genus Acinetobacter; species Acinetobacter sp. PC34. The sequence goes on from NZ_CP196664.1 coordinate 678,386, forward strand.
TGTTGAAGATACTGATAGTCCTGATAGCTTTAAAGTATCAGGTCGTGGTGAACTTCACCTTTCAGTTCTTATTGAAAACATGCGTCGTGAAGGCTTCGAGATGGGCGTATCACGTCCACAAGTAATCTTGAAAGAAGTTGATGGCGAAAAGCAAGAGCCATACGAAAACGTAACATTTGACGTTGAAGAACAGCACCAAGGTTCTGTAATGGAACAAATGGGTCACCGTAAAGGCGAAATGACGAATATGGAAGTTGACGGTAAAGGCCGTATCCGTATTGAAGCAACTGTTCCTTCACGTGGCTTAATTGGTTTCCGTTCAGAATTCTTGACCATGACTTCTGGTACAGGAATCATGACTTCAAGCTTCTCACACTACGGTCCAATGAAACAAGGTACTGTTGCGAAACGTCAAAACGGTGTGTTGATTTCTATGGTTCAAGGTACTTGCCTTGGCTATGCATTGTTCACATTGCAAGACCGTGGTCGTCTATTTGCTAAACCTCAGTTAGAAGTTTACGAAGGTATGATCATTGGTATTAACTCTCGTTCAGATGACATGACAGTTAACCCAACTAAAGCAAAACAGTTAACAAACGTACGTGCTTCTGGTACTGATGATGCGTTGACTCTTGTTCCTGCTGTTGAATATACGCTTGAACAAGCGCTTGAATTCATTGAAGATGATGAATTAGTTGAAGTAACACCTAAGTCAATCCGTATCCGTAAGCGCTACTTGACTGAAAACGAACGTAAACGTAATCGTTCTGGTAAATAAGTTTTAAAAATGATGTTGCCCCATGCGGGGCCGCAACATTTAAAAATGCCATCAATTTATTGATGGCATTTTTTTGTTTAAAATTAGCAAACCAATATATAAAAGCAGATGATTTCCGAGTAAATTACGTGGAAATGAAGCTATAAAATTAATGTATACTTCGTCACATAAATTAAAGTCAAAAAATAACTGGAGATTTAGATGAGTATTGTTCAAGAATTCCGCGAATTTGCGGTAAAAGGCAACATGATTGATTTGGCTGTCGGTGTAATCATCGGTGGTGCATTTGGTAAAATTGTCGATTCATTGGTGAAAGACATCATCATGCCATTGATCACGGTTGTGACTGGTGGTGGTGTAGATTTCACACAGAAATTCTTTGTTTTGGGGGACAACCCAAATAATTTACAGTCTTTAGATGAGTTGACCAAAGCTGGGGTGAACGTCCTGACTTATGGTAACTTCCTTACGATTTTAATTAACTTCATCATTTTGGCATGGGTGGTGTTCTTAATGGTGAAAATGATTAATCGTATGCGCCGTAAACAAGAAGAAGCAGCGCCAGAACCAGCAGCAACGCCAGAAGATATCGAGTTACTACGTGAAATTCGTGATGAATTGAAAAAACGTCAGTAATCGAACGGTTAAAATAAAACGGCACATTAAGTGCCGTTTTTTATGTCTGTATCTTATCCAAAGACTGGTTTTTATACAGTTTTGGTTTTATGATGCGCGCTGATTGAATAGCTGTGGTGATGCCAAATGAACCAATTATTTGTCTATGGGACGCTCCGTCCAAATCATGAAAATGCCCATCTTTTAGAGCGCATAGGTGGAACATGGCAAAAAGGCTATGTGCATGGCGTGGTGCATATTTTGGATTGGGGACCCGACAAAGGCTTATTCGCCATCGTCTTAGACCCACAAGCAGCAGCGGTTGAAGGATATTTTTTTAGCAGTGAAAAATTGGCCGAACATTGGGATGCATTGGATGAATTTGAAGGGATACAGTATCGACGGGTGAGAGTACAAGGGACGCTGGAATCTGGCGAACGCGTTGATGCTTGGACATATGAGAAGAAAGAGGCTCAGATACAGTGTTCGTGATGTGCTTATACTCAAACACATCACACACTGGGTAACTATTTAAAAATCCATACGGAATTTAATTTCTAGTAAATGAAAACCAAATTGGCTCTTGATGGGGCCATGTAGTACTTTTTCAGCAGCACTAAAGACCAATTTATCAATCACAGGCACCAATTGGCCTTTTTTGACTTCACCTAGTTCACCACCGCGTTTAGCTGAATTACAGGTGGAGTATTGCTTAGCAATTTTGGCGAAATCGGCGCCATCGTGGATTTTCTTTTTCAGTTGTTCAGCGAGGTCTTTGTCTTTGACCAAAATATGACGAACAATGGCAGTTTTCATTTGGTTTTTCCTCGAGCTGTGGCTTTGGGCTTAGGTTGCACTTTTTTCAGCGGTTGGCATTCGGGACAAAACACAGAAGCACGCTGTCCCAGTTTGATGTTTTCAAGCGTAGTCTCGCAGTTCACACACATTTCACCTGCTCGACCATAAGCCAATAAAGTTTGTTGAAAGTAACCATTTTCACCCATTGCGTTGGAATAGTCCCGCAGGGTAGACCCACCTAAATCGATGGCCTGCTGCAAAATACGTTTAATCTCGACCACCAATTTTTCAATTTGGCTGGGTGTTAAACTAGACGCCACTTGCGCAGGGTGTATGCTCAAATTAAACAAACTCTCTGTGGCATAGATATTTCCGACACCAACCACCACATGGTTATCCATGATTGCAACTTTTATGCCGACCTGTTTGCTTTTTAACTTTTGGCTTAAATATTCAGCGTTAAAATCAGCACTCAGTGGTTCAGGCCCAAGGGTATCGATTAACTTGGTTTGCGAATATTCATCCAACCATAAAATACAGCCGAAGCGGCGCGGATCATGGTAGCGTAGCTCGACATCTTCAAAACGAATAATCAAATGATCGTGTTTACGCAGGGTTTCACCCACCTCACAAATACGGAAACTACCAGACATACCCAAATGCCAAAGCATCGTGTCTTGTTCAAAAATGGCCAAAATGTATTTAGAACGGCGTTTGAGTTGAATTAAACGCTGACCCACCAGTTTGCTGAGATCGGCGGGAATCGGCCAGCGCAGGCTCGACTGGCGAACTTCAACACTGAGCACTTGTTGATCTAATAACGGAGCTAAACTGGCTTTGGTGGTTTCAACTTCGGGTAATTCTGGCATGGCAACATGAGCTGATAAAACTTGAGGCTAATATTGCGGTGTACACGCGAGATTGCAAGTGATTTCAGCGAGAGGCTTGGCTTTAGCACATTTTTAGAAAGCTAAAGTGCGGGATTGTCTGCTGTGATCAGGAATCATCCTCCTTAAATTACACTCTTGAATTGAGTGAAAACTGCCATGAATCACTCAAATCAAATCTTCTATTTATAGCTGTGGGCGATATTGATAACTTTTTTTTGACTTAATGATAAAAATTTTGCTGAGATCTTTATTTAAAAATTATGTACTTTTCATTAAATTTTTCATTTAAATGAAATGGATTGTTCTTCATTTTAGTTTGGGGCTTGGGTTTTATGCGACAGTTTTCTTTTTCTTTATTTGCAACAGCAATGTGTGCCTGGGCGACAGTGAGTCATGCGGAGCAGATGTTAGATGTACAGGGTCAGTATTTGTTTGGTGACTGGCAGGGAAAACGAACTGAATTGGCGCAAAAAGGCATTAAGTTTGAAGCCAATGCTTTAACAGATACCAACTATTTGGCGGATGGCGGGCATAATGCAGGTGCAAGCCCAAGTACCGCTTCGCAGTTTTGGTTAGGCACACAATTTGATTTAGAAAAGCTAGCCGGCTGGGAAGGGGTCACCATTCGTTTTGTTGCGACTGCGCGTCAAGGACAAAGTACCTCAATTCGAGATTTGCAAGATCCTTCTGCACCGCAATTAGCCAATGTACAAGCCACCTATGGCCGTGGAAACCAAGACAGCCGTTTGTCAGAGCTTTCGATTGAAAAGCGTTTTAAAGAACAAGGGCTCAGTGTCAAAGTTGGGCGACTGGGTTTAGGTTCTGATTTTGATGTGATGGCGTGTGATTTTGTTAGTAATGCCTTTTGTGCCGCACAAATGGGGAAATGGCAGGGCAATATCTGGATGAATACGCCGGTTTCACAATGGGGCGGTCGCATTAAATATCAACTGACCCCTGAAGTGACAACTCAAGTGGGTGTTTATGAATTCAATCCAGATAATGGCAATGGCAAAGCCGAGGGACAAGGTTGGAGCCTAGACACAGAACATGCCGACGGTGTGACTATTCCAGTAGAAGTGATTTGGACACCGAAAGCACTATTGAATGGTTTGGCGGGGAGCTATCGGGTTGGTGGGATATATAACACCGCAGATGATCCAAATAACCAATATGATGTGGCTTATGGCAAAGGTGTGGTTGGCGAAGACCGGACATTTGCAGGATGGATTGCCATCGAACAGCAACTGACTTCAACGGGTGCAGGGCGCCAAGGTTTGCATAGTTTTGCCAACTTTACATGGCATGACCGCATCACCAATAAAGTAGACAACTCACAGCAAGTGGGGCTGAAATATATTGGGGTATTTGAGCAGCATCCGACGGATATTTTAGGTTTGGGAGTGAATCGTGTACATCTGAATGAGCGATTTACTGCGGGTAAAGCACAGTATGATGCGAGCGCAGAATACAATATTGAACTGAACTATAGCTATAACGCTACGCCGTGGTTAATGTTACGTCCCAACATTCAGTATGTGATCAACTCAGGTTCAAGCCATGTGGTGGATAATGCATTAGTCTTGGGGCTTGGAAGCCGCATTACTTTCTAAATGGATAGCCATAAAAGTGCAAAGGTTTGACAGCAGATTTGCACTTTTAGCGTTGAATGCAAGGCACTTTATTTGTTATAGATCATAGTGAGTACAGGGAGAGCTGTGATGCCATTATTATTTCAACCCATTCAATTTGGGGATTTAAACTTAACAAATAAAATCGTGATTGCGCCGATGTGCCAATACTCAGCCAATGATGCGGGTGAGCTGAGCTATTGGCATGAGCAACAATGGGCCAATTATGCTTTGTCAGGTGCGGGCTTGTGTATTGTTGAGGCAACAGCCGTACAAGCTGTAGGACGAATCAGTTTTGCGGATTTAGGGCTGTGGAATGATTTGCAACGTGCACAAATGAAGGCCTTGCTTCAAAAAGTCAAAACACTTTCACCAATGCCTTTTGCCATTCAACTGGCACATGCGGGGCGTAAAGCATCGACCGATCGTCCTTGGTCAGGAAAAGGTCAGATCAAACCGAATGAACCGCATGGTTGGCAAACGGTTTCTGCCAGTGATGTCCCCTTTAAGCCCGAAGAGCATGCACCACATGCTTTAAGTGTGACGGAGATGCAAGACATCATCGAAGACTTTGCCAGTGCTGCAGTACGCGCAGTAGATGCAGGTTTTGAGCTGATCGAACTACATGCAGCCCATGGCTATTTGTTGCATCAGTTCATGTCACCGCTGTCGAACCGACGTACCGATGAATATGGTGGAAGTTTTGAAAACCGTATTCGATTTACCTTAGAGGTCTTCCAAGCCATTAAACAAGCTATTCCTGAAAATTATCCCGTAGGTATACGTTTATCTGCAACTGATTGGATGGAGTCGACTGCAACAGAAAGTTGGGATATTGATTCAACGGTTGGGCTATCGAAAGCGTTAGAGCAACTCGGTGCGGCTTATATTCATGTTTCAAGTGGTGGCTTGCATGTGGAACAAGACATTCAGATTAAGCCCAAGTATCAAGTGCCTTTTGCCCATGCAGTGAAACAAGCGGTGAAAATTCCAGTCATTGCGGTGGGCTTGATTACAGAAGCTAAGCAGGCTGAACATATTTTAGAAGCGCAAGAAGCCGATGCAATTGGTCTGGCGCGTGCCATGTTGTATGACCCACGATGGCCGTGGCATGCCGCTGCAGAACTGGGTGGGAAAGTCTCTATCGCACCGCAGTATTTACGGTGTCAGCCACATGGGATCAAAGATTTGTTTTCTGCGTTCTAATCTCATAAGTGTTTTGCTTCGCCATTGGTATTATAAAATATTTCAACTGAGTAAAGGTGTATCCTAGGATAGGTCTTTACTTACATCATCTGGAAAAGGAACAACTTGAATGATTTTTTCGGTAATTTTTCCAGTATTTTTCCTGCTCTTCCTCGGTTTTGCTTCTGTCAAAATCCAGTTGCTCGCTAAAGAGCAAATGACTGCAATCAGTGCTTTTGTCATCAAAATTGCGTTACCTGCTTTATTGTTGCACGCCTTAGCTTCAAAAGATTTGCATGAAATTTGGTATCCCGCTTATTTTTATGTTTATGCCGCTGTGACCTTTGGCTTATTTATTACGGCTTTTATTTTAGGTCAAAAGCTGTTTAATAATCACTTTACCCATGCTGCAGTCTTTTCACTGGGTGCATCCATGTCCAATACGGGGTTATTGGGAGCAGCAATTTTGACGCTGCTGATGGGGAGTGAAGCGATGATTTATATTTCATTGGTGGTGATCATTGAAAGTGTATTTCTTGTGCCGCTGATGCTCACTCTGGCGGAAATAGGGCGACAAAGACAAGCCAATTTAGCCTCTATTTTAAAAACCACATTTCTTACGCTACTTAAAAATCCGTTGTTCTTATCGGTAATGCTTGGCATGAGTTGTGCGATTTTTGAACTTCAAATTCCACATTTAATCGACCAAGTGTTTGCGATGTTAGGTCAGACCGCTGCACCTTTAGCGCTCTTTATTATTGGTGGGGGAATGGTGGGTCTCACTATTCAGTCTTTTAACCTGCAAACGGTTTATCTGGTGGTGTCTAAAAATATTTGTATGCCACTTTTGGTTTATTTAGGGCTGACCTATTTGACTGAATTGGACCCAAAGATGATTTATGCAGGGACCTTGATTGCGGCTTTGCCGATGCCGTCTTTGTTTGGAATTTTTGGGCAAGTGTATGGTTTGAATGAAAAAGCATTCACTCCACTGATGATCAGCACGCTATTGAGTTTTGTGGTGGTCAGTGTCTTGATTGGTATTTGGTGGTAAAAAAATACTCTCCGAGGAGAGTATTTTTTGAAGAAGAGATTTATTTTTTGACCGCAGCTGTTGCAGCAGGGGCTTTGGCTTGATCGGCAATCATTTTATCAACCATCGCCAAAGATTCTTTGGCTTGCGGTACATTTTCTTTAGCTAAAGCGGTGAAAATTTTCTTCGCTTCAGGCAAGTTCTGCGGAATGATATTGCCATTGGCAAACATATTGCCTACGGCCATCAGGGCAGGAATGTAACCTTTTTTGGCTAAGTCTTGAATGCTGTTGAGACCTTTTTGAATGGGTGCTTCTTGTTTGTTTTTAAAGCCTGTGCTGATGTCGTACAGGGCTTGTGCATGAATGGCTTGATAGTTGCCTTTTTTCACCAAAGGCTCAAGTTTCTTAAGGGCTAACTTTTCAGACTCTGGTTTATTTTCAGAAAATAACAGCACGGCATATTCAACGGTTGCATCATCAAAGCCTAGTTTAGATGCGGCTTCAAAGTGTTGTTTGGCTTTGTTAATGTCTTGAGGCAAGCCTAAAGTACCCGTGACATAGTTTTTCGCAAGCACATAATGCGCAACGGGGTAGCCTTTGTTTGCAGCATCTTGATAGAGCTGAATGGCTTTCTTCTCATTCTTCGCTGTGCCTTGGCCAGTCTGAGTCAAATAAGCCAAGTTATACATGGCTTGTGGGTTGCCAGACTTTGCCAGTTTTTCTAAAGCCTGATATGCCCCCGCCATATTGTTGGCTTTAACCATTTCCTCAATCTTGGCAAATTCGGGGTTGATGGTATCTTGAGTGGAGGCTGCAAGTGCAAGCTGGCTAGAGAGTGCAATTAAGCTTGCAAGTACGATTTTCTTCATGTTTTATAAACCTTTTTCTTACACATAAGTCCATCTATGTGTGTATTTGTTTTTAGTCATTTCACATCATAAGTTGAATTGTGTGAATGTAAATATCTGAATTGTGTCTTGGTCTTACAAATTTCCGTTGATTGTGTTGATCGGTATATATTTTTCCAATACAAACCGCGTGATGTACAGTGGAAAGGAGTGCAATGGGTTATTGGTATTTGCAGCTGATGGCTTCGGGTTTTATTAGAATTCTGGCTTAGATTCTGTTTAAATAGCGCTGAAAATGAGTAGCGAGTTCAGCATGTTTATTAAGTCAATTAAGCGAAATTATTTAAAAGTTTTGGCCGATGAGTCGATTCCAGATGGCGAAAAAATTGATGCCTTATTGATGAAATTGGGTGGTGAGTTTTTAGTGAGCAAAGATGACCGTGTATATATCTTTGAAAAAGACGGTGTGACTGCAAAATTTGATGCTAAACATGCGCGAGATTTTTCATTTAAAGACTATCTCTGCAAAGACATGAATAAGCTGTTTCATGATTTTTGATGTTTAATCTTCATTGAAGATGAGTGAACTATTAAATAAGGCTCTAAAAATAGTTTAAGTCCTTGGATGAGCCTTTTATCCAAGGACTGATGCTTGCTATAGAGTTAAAGCAATATTTTCTATGTTCTGTTTATAGCCGCAGAACGAGTGTGAATGGATTTACCCACTGTAAAGATACTTGCAGTGGTCAGGCTAAAAGATAATATAAAATAATAGTTTGTATAGAAGAGCCTATACGTTTTTCTAGCAAAAGCGTTTGATTATGCACTCATCATTCAAGTTATATCCTATAAAAAAGAAGATTACTTTTCATAAGATGAATCGAGACGTCTCTAAAATGATAAAAATATTCTCAATCTTATTCATATGTTTAGTTGGTTCAATGGCAGTTTTAGCTGGGCAGCCAAATCTTGTTCCTCATCAAATCAACTTGAAAAATGGGAAGCGCTTTTCTCTAAACCTTCCAGCAAATTACGACATCATTCCTGCGGCTGAGGGTTTAAAACGTGTTCGTTTTTTAGCAAAGCACCTGACGGTAGAATGTTTGTCACAGATATGCGCGATTTGACCGACAATAAAAAAGGCATCGTTTATATTTTGGATGAATGGAATGCTGAGACAGGAAAATTCGGCAAAATTATTCCTTATATGACAGGTTTGAAAAATCCAAATTCAGTCCAGTTTTATACAGACTCTTCTGGGCAAGACTGGTTATATTTGGCTGAAACTCATCAGCTCACCCGACGAAAATTCACCCAAGGTGAAATTAAACCCACGGACAAAACCGAAGTTTTAGCGACTTTTCCTGATTATGGTTTAAGCTATAAATATGGTGGCTGGCATCTAACACGAACCATTGCCGTGGGTGGGAACGGTAAAATTTATGTTTCAGTCGGCTCAAGTTGTAATGCTTGTACCGAGAAAGAGAAAGTTAGAGCGACAGTTTTAGAAATGAACCCCGATGGTTCTGAACAAAAGATTTATGCCACAGGTTTACGCAATGCTGTCGGTTTGAAATGGGTGGGTAAATTTTTATTTGCCACCAATCAAGGTGCAGACCATCTGGGTAAAAATAAGCCTGATGAAACGTTTTATGCACTCAAGCGTGATGCAGATTATGGTTGGCCATCTTGTTATTCGTCGAATGGTAAAATTTTAGCAGACCCAAAATTTAAACGTCCAACAGGATGTAAAAATGTACCGCCTCCTTATGCCTATTTCCCATCGCATTCATCTGCACTAGGCTTTGACTATTTTGATCATCCAAATACGGATGACACCATTAAAAATTCTTTTTTAGTTGCTTTACATGGTTCTACGGATGCCACGATTGGTCATGGTTATAAAATTGTGATTATGCGTAAAGGGCAAAAACTTGAAACCTTTATGGATGGTTTTTTAGTAGGGAATAAGGTGAATGGTCGACCTGCGGATATTTACCGTATAGATGCAAATTCCTTTTATTTTTCAGATGATCGAAGTGGTGTAGTTTATTTTGTGAGGAAGAAAGAGTCCTCATCGCTCTAAGTTTTAAAAAGCCCCCAAAACCAAGAATAAGTTTTAGAGGCTCATTTATCATAACAGCATAAAATTTAAAGTCTTACTGAGGTCGTGCCACATCACTATTTAAGTGTTCTGGTAAGTCTAAAACTGTCACATCAAGCTCGCTCAAAGACTCAGGACGTGCCACCACTAACGCGACATAACCGCCATCAATCGCAGCGCTATTCACCACTTGAATACCTTTATTCAACTGTTCAGCTTGTGCAGGTGCACTGCCTGTACCCTGAATTAAATGCAACCATGCTTTTGGTTTGGCTTTAAACCATAAACGTGCAATCACTTCCTGACCCAAGTAACAGCCTTTGTCATAGTGCACGCCTTCACGTTGGTGTAAACGTAGCTCTTGAGGTTGAAACACATGCTCAATGGCTTGGTCGATAAACGCTTCACCATGAGTAATGGCTTGCACTTGCCATGCAGCAATATCGGTAGGCTCAGCAGAAAAGGTGGTGCGGTCTTGCGTAAAGGTTGGGAAAACTGAACCCATAGGTTCAAGTTTCATTTTAGAGAAAGCACCAAACTTTTTAATGTGCTTAGCAAATTCTTCCGACTGGTCTTGAGTGGTGACAATTTCAAAATGCTCAGGGTTGCGTTTTGTCAGCCACAAACCAAAGTGGATACGGCCTTTCAAGTCACAAATTGCGGTGTATTGCGTTGTATTTTCAGCTAAAGCTTCAACGTTGACCGTCACTTGGCCTTGTAAAAATTTGAGTGCATCTACACCAATTAAAGTGAAAGAGGAGAAAGCTAGATCGCTCATGAATTGCTCGCCTACCTTAAAATCTAATACTAAAGAATTAGGGCTATTTTCCGCTATTTTTCAGAAAAAATCATATTTAAAGTAAATATTTAAAAGTTAATGTAACTAAATATTTCAAAAATCCCTGTTTTTATATCTAAGTTTATGAAATATAAACGATTTGGGAAATGGGTTTTCGACAGTGTAGTATGCCTAGCAGACAAAGATGAATTGTCTAGTAAAGACAGTGAAGAAAAATGAAACACCAAAGGCAGGAACGCTATGAACAATAATCACCGCAAACCACTGCAAGGCACCCAGCTAGAATACTTTGATGTGCGAGAAGCCGTTGAACAGATTCAGCCAGGCGCTTATGCAAAACTTCCATACACCTCAAAAGTATTGGCTGAACAGTTAGTGCGTCGTTGTGATCCTGCCATTTTGGAGCAGTCACTAAAAGAATTAATTTTCTCAAAACAAGATCACGATTTCCCTTGGTATCCAGCTCGCGTCGTCTGTCATGACATTCTTGGACAAACGGCATTGGTTGACCTTGCAGGTTTGCGTGATGCGATTGCAGACCAAGGTGGTGACCCATCGAAAGTGAATCCTGTGGTGCCGACTCAGTTGATTGTCGATCACTCTTTAGCTGTGGAATTCGGTGGTTTTGACCCAGATGCTTTTGAGAAAAACCGTGCTATTGAAGACCGTCGTAATGAAGACCGATTCCATTTCATTGAATGGACCAAGACTGCTTTTGAAAATGTCGATGTGATTCCTGCGGGTAATGGCATCATGCACCAAATCAACTTGGAGAAAATGTCTCCTGTAGTGCAAAGTCGTGAAGGTGTGGCATTCCCAGATACTTGTGTCGGTACAGACTCACACACGCCACATACCGATGCGCTTGGTGTGATTTCGATTGGTGTGGGTGGACTCGAAGCTGAAAATGTAATGCTCGGTCGTGCATCGTGGATGCGTCTTCCAGACATTATCGGGGTGGAATTTGTTGGACAACGTCAAGCGGGTATTACTGCAACCGATATCGTTTTAGCACTGACTGAATTCTTGCGTAAAGAACGTGTTGTCGGTGCGTACCTTGAGTTCTTCGGCGAAGGCGCGGACAGCATGTCAGTGGGGGATCGTGCCACGATTTCCAATATGACCCCTGAATATGGTGCAACTGCGGCAATGTTCTATATTGACCAAAACACGATTGATTATTTAACGCTGACAGGTCGTGAAGCTGAGCAAGTTGCACTGGTTGAAAACTATGCCAAAGAAATTGGTCTTTGGGCATTGGATATGAAACAAGCGGAATATCCACGTGTCCTTCGTTTCGATCTTTCAACAGTAACACGTAATATTGCAGGCCCATCAAACCCACATGCACGTGTATCTACAGCAGATTTAAAAGAAAAAGGTATTGCAGGCGTGGTTGAAAACCGCACCGATGGTTTAATGCCAGATGGTGCTGTCATCATCGCTGCAATTACTTCGTGTACCAATACATCCAACCCACGTAATACCGTTGCCGCAGGTTTATTGGCACGTAAAGCCAATGAATTAGGCTTAACCCGTAAACCTTGGGTGAAATCATCATTTGCACCGGGTTCTAAAGCAGCTGCGCTTTATCTTGAAGAAGCAGGCGTATTAGACGACTTAGAAAAACTCGGTTTTGGTATCGTGGCGTATGCATGTACCACCTGTAACGGTATGTCAGGTGCTTTAGATCCTAAACTACAACAAGAAATTATTGACCGTGACTTGTATGCAACAGCGGTACTTTCGGGTAACCGTAACTTCGATGGTCGTATCCATCCTTATGCAAAACAAGCGTTCTTGGCATCACCTCCGCTGGTTGTAGCGTATGCGATTGCAGGAACCATTCGTTTTGACATCGAAAAAGATGCATTAGGAAACGACAAAGACGGTCATCCAATTTATTTGAAAGACATTTGGCCTTCGGATGAAGAAATTGATGCTCTGGTCAAAGAAGCGGTGAAGCCTGAACAGTTCCGTAAAGTGTATATTCCAATGTTTGATTTGGGTGTCACTGAAAAAGCGGCAAGTCCTTTGTATGACTGGCGTCCGCAAAGTACTTATATCCGCCGTCCGCCGTATTGGGAAGGGGCATTAGCTGCACCACGTACACTGGCAAATATGCGTCCGCTTGCCATCTTGCCTGACAACATCACCACGGATCATTTGTCACCATCGAATGCAATTATGATGGATTCGGCAGCAGGTGAGTACCTACACAAAATGGGTGTACCTGAGGAAGACTTTAACTCCTATGCAACGCACCGTGGTGACCACTTGACTGCGCAACGTGCAACATTTGCTAACCCGAAACTGTTTAATGAAATGGTGGTTCGTGCGGATGGCACCATTAAGCAAGGTTCGAAAGCACGTGTTGAGCCTCAAGGCGAAGTGATGCGTATGTGGGAAGCGATTGAAACTTATATGAATCGTAAGCAACCGCTCATCATCATTGCAGGTAAGGACTATGGTCAGGGTTCTAGCCGTGACTGGGCTGCAAAAGGTGTACGCCTTGCTGGTGTTGAAGCGATTGTGGCGGAAGGTTTTGAGCGTATTCACCGTACTAACTTGGTCGGTATGGGCGTGTTACCGCTTGAGTTTAAAGCGGGTGTTGACCGTAAAACTTTAGGTTTGGATGGTACTGAACTTTATAGCGTGATTGGTAATATCGCACCGCGTTCGACGTTAACTTTAGTGATTGAACGTGCGACGGAAGATGGTAAGAGTGAAATCGTTGAAGTGCCTGTAACCTGTCGCCTAGATACTGAAGAAGAAGTGTCTGTATATGAAGCGGGTGGTGTATTGCAACGCTTTGCGCAGGACTTTTTGGAAGGGAATGTGGCGTAGTTTAAATAAGTCTTTTTAATACTTGAAATAATTTTATAAAGCCATATTTCATATATGGCTTTATTTTTTGAGTATGGATATGGAAAGATATTTGGATTTAGATGATGATTCAGGTGTAGTTGGATATGAAATTGGGGATACTTTTATAAGGGTTAAATTTAGTGGTACAGCTAAAATTTATACTTATAGTTATCGAAGTGCAGGTATTGAGAAGGTTGAACGTATGAAGCAGCTAGCTAAAGTTGGAAATGGTCTCAATGCATATATTAAATTAAACGCAAATAGCCTTTACGAAAAATAAGAATATGAAATTTAAAAGCAGAAACCTAAGAGCGATTGCTGAGTGCATTATTGGTGATAATAAATCCTTTAAATATAGAAGTAGCACGTATATTACTGAGTTTTTCGAGGAGTGTGATTTACCATTTCAACATGATGGTTCAACACGTTGGGCTTGGACATCAGATAGATTAGCCGAATTACTGGACGAATCTTGCCCACCAAATATGTTGCCTCCACGATTTGTACATGTATTAAGGGTCTTAATGCATAAATCTGAAGCAACAGAGGATGATCCGCAACGTATCAATGCTTTAATTGAGTTAAATAAGCCTTTAAGCAGAGAAGGATATGAGGCTTTTTATAGTAATGATAATAATTTATATATTAAAAACTTAAATAATAATCAGATTATAAAACCTTCTGAAAATCCTCATCGAATATTCTCAGAAGAGGAAATCAAAAAAAGAGATTTGTTAATCAATTATTTAGATAAATGCTCAGAGGATCAACTAATTGAAAATATATTATTACCACTATTTCGAATATTAGGTTTTCATCGAATCACAGTAGCAGGACACAAAGATAAAGCATTGGAATATGGAAAAGATATTTGGATGAAATATACACTGCCTACACAGCATATAATTTATTTTGGAATTCAGGTAAAGAAAGGAAAACTAGATTCTTCAGGTGTTTCCAAAGCTAGCAACCACAATATTGCTGAAATTTATAACCAAACAACGATGATGTTGGGGCATGAAATTTTCGATCCTGAAACAAATAAAAGAGTATTGGTAGATCATGCTTATATCATTGCAGGCGGTGAAATCACAAAAGCAGCAAGAAACTGGTTAGGTAATAAATTAGATGCAAATCGCAGAAGCCAAATTATTTTCATGGATAGAGATGATATTTTGAATTTATTTACTGTGAATGTTATTGAAGTACCTCAAATTCATTAAATTTAATTCGCTTGAAAAACACTCAATAAATACCTATCATAAGGTATATATCAAAACTGATGGAGTAGCCTTATGACTACCGCAAAAGTTTTTATGACTGGTCGAAGCCAAGCTGTTCGCTTACCCAAAGAATTTCGCTTTGAAGGTACAGAAGTCGAAATTTTCCGTCGTGGCGATGACGTGATTCTGCGTGAAAAGCCAGTCACCGTAGATCGGTTATTTAAAGTATTAGCGCAAATGCCGAATGACTTTTATGCAGAAGAAAGAGTGGATGAACCACCACAGGAACGAGAAGAGTTCTAATGCAGACACAATATTTATTGGATACGAATATTTGTATCTACATCATCAAACATCAACCTGAAATTGTCCGTCAGCATTTTGAAAAACATCTCCCACATCGAAATATTTTAATTTCAGTCATTACTTTGGGGGAGTTGCGTTTTGGTGCAGAGAAAAGTCAGCAAAAAGAAAAAGCCCTTAAAGTGATAGATGAATTAACCTCAATGATTCAAGTGGTTGAGTTAGATGAATATGTCGCTGATCACTATGCGCAAATACGTCAAGACCTTTCATCTAAAGGGCAGATTATTGGTGCGAATGATTTGTGGCTTGCCGCGCATGCACGTGCGAATAATTGGGTGATGGTGACCAATAATGAAAAAGAATTTTTGCGTGTCGATGGATTGCAGATCGAAAATTGGGTGACTAACACCTTGTAAGGCGTTTAGATTTTCTAGGGAAATTATTTCTTGCCCAAATGCCATCATCATTTGTCGAAATGATCAATAGACATTCATCATAAAAGGCATATACTAGTAAGACCATTTTCTAAACATATGGAGAACAAAAATGGTTACTGCTGGCGAAAAACCTGGAACAGGCTTCTATTTTTGTGTTCAATGCGGACACCGCGTCTACTTAGAAATTGGTACAGATCGTTTACCCCCGTGTACCAAATGCCAAGGCAATCAATTTAACAATAAGAATGCCTAAGCCCAAGATTTAACAGTTACCCACTGTTTAAAAGAAAAGCCCTATCACCCGATAGGGCTTTTTGCTAAGTTATAAAAAAGATAAAAGTATCCCAACTTAAGCCACATAGGAAAAGCACATGGAAACCATATTAGGACTTTGTATCGGCATTGGCTTAAGTGCGGCCTGTGGCTTTCGTGTTTTTGTCCCACTCTTGGTCATGAGCCTTGCATCTATTATGGGTTGGTTCGAGCCCATGCAAGGTTTTGAATGGTTAAGCATGCCATCGGTATGCATTGCCTTAGCTATTGCAACTGTCTGTGAAATCGCAGCTTATTACATACCATGGGTAGACAACGCTTTAGACACCATTGCAACGCCAGCCGCGATGGTCGCAGGAACACTCACCACTATGGCGGTCAGCAGCGGGGAAATGTCGCAGTTTGCCAGTTGGGCCGCAGCAATTATTGTCGGTGGGGGAACAGCAGGCGCCGTGCAAATGAGTACCGTTGCTGTCCGAGGGGTTTCAACCGCGACGACGGGCGGGGTCGCCAACCCACTGGTGTCTACAGTGGAATGGGTCGGAGCCGTTTTACTGTCCGTGCTGTCACTACTGGTTCCAGTCTTGGTGGTGATTGTGGGCATTATTTTGGCGATTTGGGCCGTACGTTGGTTTAAACGTAAAAAACAACAAAGTATCAGCACACCTTTATAGTTTCAGCAGTTTTCTTATGGTGTTGCTGGGCCTCTAAATTTAAAGATAGCATGGCTAATTTTTCGGTTATATGGACATCAATTCTTTTAACTTGATATGACTTAGAGGTCAGTTTCACTTTTAAAATAATGATTGATTTTTATACGGCATCCGTTTAATTTTATAAATACATACTTTTTGTATGGTTTTGTTTGTGGTTGAACTTTATAAAAATTATTCGGGGAGCTGTAAATGATAAAATTTATTGTAAATGAACAGCCTAGTGAAAAAGGCATCCATCATATTCATAATGCGTCCTTAGGCTGTGCAGACTTACCCAGCTCGGAGGATCAAATTCTAATTGGTTATTTTGCCAATTATGAGCTGGCTTATAAACGGGCAAGAATGAACTGGCCCAGAGAAAAAGTCGAAGGTTGTGACAAGTGTTGTTTCAAATAGCCAAAAGCAAAAAAGCTCTGCAAATTATGCAGAGCTTTCCATTGTTAGATATGGATGTTCAACTTTTTAAGCATTACAACATTAATGAATTTCAATTCGGGTCGTGACCTTAATTTTTCGACACTCTCGGTCAGCTTCGACTAAAGCACGAATTTTAAAGTCAGAAAATCGCACTACTCGGTTTTGCATAGCAAATTGTTCAGGTGTTTTAATTTCTAAGCACTGAAAAGGACGCAGATTTTTTAGGATGTGCTTTTGTTTATCCGTCATGTTCTGTGTCGATAAATATACATAGCCTTTGGTGGTTTTTAATAACACTTCATTTGGCTGTGCTTCAGTTGAGCTGGTGACTTTAACGATATGTGTTTTTAACACTTTGCATGCACTGAGGGAAAGCGCAAGGCACAGCATCAGCAGGGCAGTTTTAGTTTTCATGATGAAACGTATTTGAATGGTCTTCCGTCACTTTAGCCGAAAGTTTTCAGCGGCAGCAATCAAAATATGACACTGATACGGTCATCTGTTTTAATTGTAGAGCATCCTATAAATAGGCTTCTGATAAATGCTAATCTGTAGTACAGATGCCAAAAATGAGGCATTCATTAGCGTGCTCGCTTAACTACTTTATTTTAAAAATTAAGAAAACTATGAAAAAACAGTTCATTCAAACTTCTCTAATGTTCGCTGCAATGTTGGGTATATCCACCAATCTCTGTGCTGAAAACTTAAGCGCTGAGAACATTCAGCGGCAAAAAGCGACCAACCAATACCAAGCTTACCTTCCCGCAAAATATACGGTGTATGAGGTTGTGCAAGGGGACTTAAACAAAGATGGTTTAAAAGATGTGGTTTTAATCGTCAAAGGTACAGATCCGAAACAATGGGTCACCGATGAATACCGTGGAAAACTAGACCGCAACCGCCGTGGTGTGATTGTGCTGTTGAATACCAAAGGGCACTACCAAAAAGTCGTTCAGAACCTGTCACTGTTTTCTTCAGAAAATGAAGATGGCGGTGTGTACTTTGCGCCTGAGTTGGTGCCCTCTATCGAAAAAGGCGTGTTAAAACTACATTATGCCCATGGCCGTTATGGATATTGGGCCTATCAGTTCCGTTTAGAGGGGCGTGATATGCGTCTGATTGGCTATGACAGCTCCGATAATTTCGGCCCTTATGTGAACAGCGAAACCAGTGTCAATTTTCTCACCGCTAAGAAGCTGGTCAGAGAAAATCTCAATAAAGACCCGGATAGTGACCCTAAATTTAAAGAAACATGGAGCAAAGTGAATTTTGCTCCACTGTATTTGAGCAAAATTCAAGACATCGATGATCTGAGTCTTGAATAGTATTGGCTTAGTTTTTGCTAACTTATATCTCAAAATGCACTTTTATAAGTGACGTGAGTCTGAGGCATCAGTCACATGACTGCTTGATCATGTATAGGGGAAAGAGATGGAAAATAAAGAACTGGCCTTGAGTGTTGAAGAGAAACCTAAGCTGAGTACGGCTGCTCATTTGATGGCAGGTTGGCCTTTGTTTTTAGTGATGATTGGTGGTGCAATCGGTGGAGCCTTAGCTGTGGTTGCGTATGTAATTAACCGAAAAATCTATCTGTCTCAGCTCAGCAATATGCAAAAGGTGCTTGCCAATTTACTCTGTGGTATGTCTGCGATCAGTTTGTGGTGGTTTATTGCAACATGGTTGCAAGGCTATATGGCGACTTAAACGTTCTGGAATGATGGTGTAAAAAATGATACAAGTTCATTTTTATGCGATGAAATAGATGATTTAAGTGTCATGATGAATATCTTTATCAAATTTAGTTTTATTTATGGAAATATTTTTCATCATCGCTTGAAATTAGCCAATCTTCGAAAATTCATCCCGTACCAATTTGCTTAATATAACGTTTAAGGGCACAGGAATCGAAAAGAGTAGTTTGCGACTCGTTATCTATCAGATCAGCGTCGTACTTACCCACAAGGTCTCGATTCAGCTTAGGACGCTATAGATTATCCATTTATAGGCAAAAGTTTAGAACTTACCCAGTTTTAATCGTTGAAGTTATCTCCTGATCCCTAGAAACTACATGATAAAAACAACACGATAAAAGACAGGTCCATTCAAATATTTTCTTCCATTTTAAACTTCTATATTGCCCCGAATTTATCCAAATATTTGCTTTAACTGTGCCAAAACAAATTGGCGCTTTGGTTTGCGAAAACGGCTTTAAAAAAATTGCGATTTGATAACATTGGAACGCTTAGAGTTCTGCTATAACCATTAAAAGTCTGATAAAAAATATGGAACAACAATGAAAATATATGTCACCAGCATCATGGTCGATAGCCAAGAAAAAGCCTGTCAGTTTTATACAGAAAAACTCGGTTTTAAAGTCAAACATGATGTACCTGTGGGGGATTATCGTTGGCTGACTTTGGTTTCCCCCGAAAGTCCTGAAGGTGTTGAACTGCTACTGGAGCCTGATGCACATCCTGCGGCACAGCCGTTTAAAGCTGCAATTAAAGCAGACCTGATTCCCTATACTTCTTTTCAAGTGGATGACCTAGATGCGGAATATGAGCGACTCAAAAACTTAGGGGTACGCTTTACCAGTGAACCGATGCGGGCAGGAAAAGTTAAAGTTGCAGTCTTTGATGATACCTGCGGGAATCTCATTCAGCTGATGCAGGTCTGTGCAGGAAGTTGAATTTCTCATCTGTGATGCAGCAAAGAAATAAAATCCTGAGAAAAGTGCTTTTATGTGAGAAAAAAATCATAAATACTCTGCATTTGGGAAAATATTTTTTAGATAACCTGAAAGCCAAGATTTTTTTCCAAAAATAGCCGAAAAGACTTTATCTTCGGGAAACAATCCCGCCCTTGGATTGTTAAATTATATCTCAAGGGTGTGACGGGATCGAAAAGAGTAGCATGCTACCAGTGGCGCAAAACGCGTGAGTAGTACTTACCCAAAAGGTCTTGATTCGGCTTAGGACGCTATAAATCAAAAGTTTATAGGCTATAAGATCATCACTTACAAAGTTATGATAGTTGAAGTAAACAACATGTTTTCCCAGACACCCTAAAAAATTTGAACTCGAATAAAAGATAAATCAAAAAAATAAATTTTAATATTTCCCGCGAAAATCGAAAAATCCTGCTGTTGTAGTTTCACTTACATCATTTTATTTTAAGCTTTCAATCCAATCAGCCCTGCTAAAAAGCTGGCTTATATGGAGTGATGGACGCCTAGGATTAAGGCTGTTTTCCATATTTCTTGAATGATTGACAGCAGAAACACGGCTTGCTATTTTTCGCGCTCGCTTTTTTATGCTGTTATTCCTATGGCTCTAAATGACAACTTTATTTATGCACCACCCCAAGAAGACTTGGTGATCGTTTATGAAGACGATGATTTGGTGGTAATTGAAAAGCCTGCGGGCTTGTTGTCTGTACCAGGGCGTTTACCAGAACACCAAGACAGTGCCTATTTACGGGTTTTAGCCCAGTATCCACATGCCAAAATTACCCATCGTTTAGATATGGCGACCTCGGGGATTTTAATGTTTGCCAAGCACCGCGATGCCGAAGTTGCCGTCAGCAAAATGTTCCAAGCCCGCACGGTGGATAAACACTATATTGCTTTAGTTCAAGGCCAGTTGGATGCTGAAGGCAGTGTTGAAGTACCACTGATTACTGACTGGGAAAATCGACCACGGCAGATCGTGCACTTTGAGTTGGGCAAACCTGCAAAAACACTTTATCAAGCACTTAGCTATGATACTGAGACCGATATTACGCGAGTTTTACTGACCCCAATTACGGGGCGTTCGCATCAGCTCCGTGTACATATGCAATATATTGGGCATCCAATTACAGGGGATAAGTTGTATCACCCTGAGCCGACACGAAGTCCATTAAAACGTATGGCTTTACATGCCAGTTTTCTCGCCTTTCAGCAGCCTTTAAGTGGAAAAGCGGTTGCGATTCATGGAAGTGTGCCATTTTAACTGTGTCACACTTTACCTATATTTTGAGAAATACTTAAAATTTGGGATATCGGGCAGTTTAAAAAACCGTTAGCGTAAGTTGTGTAAGTGCAGTTTTATCCAGTGTGCTTATCTTTGTGGAAATTAACATTTGAGTTTGACTTTTTGGCCATAGTCACGATTGATTGAAATTGAATGAAAATATGTTTGTCTGTTCCAAGGCTTACTGTTCGAATTTCATGTGTTCTTACAGCGGAGTCTTTAAAAGAAAAATGACGTTCCCGTAGGGAGATAGACCATGCTTTATGTATTCGCTGTCATTCTTGTCCTGCTGTGTGCGGTTATATGCGGGCAAATAATACACAGCCTTGCCCAAAAAAAGAAGATTGAATCCTTAGAAAGTAATTTAGAGCGCAGTCGAAACAGTTTAGAAGTTTATGAACAGCAGCAAAGTGAATTACAACACCGGCTGACCAGTTTAAGAATTGAGCTTGGAACACTCAGACAACGCAATGAAACTTTGAGTCCTTACCAAGAAATTATTGATGTCGAACACTATGTCATTGAACGACACAACCAAGTTGAATTGTTTGCTGAAACAGTCAAATTTGATGCTGAACAAATGCTTAAACAATGTCGGCAGCGCATCGAAAAAGTACATCACTTTTTAACGGAATATGAGCGTAAAGCCAAAGAAATGAGCATGCTGCGCGCCAGAGAAAAACTGGGTGCTTTTTTTCACATGGCTGAAGAACGACAACATCTGGCTGAAATATCAAAGGCCTTACATCATAAAATTGAAACCTACAGCCAGAGTTATCAACTGCCTTCGGAGCAGTTATTAGATGAACTCATCGAAGGCTATGGGAAAACAGATGCGGCCGGTCATTTACAAAAAGTCCGGCAACAAGTGATTCGTGCGGTTGAGCAAAACGACGTTGTGACCTGCGCCTTTATGGATGAACATCGACGACTATCGATGATGGTGTTGGTTTCACAGTTATTTAATACGAAAGCAGACTTTTATTTACAACGTGTGAGCAAAGACAATCTTGGCCTTTTGATTCAAGCTTTGCAGGATGACTTTACCCTCATTAATCACTATGGTGTGGCTTTCGGTCATACTCAGATACAAGAGAGTTATCTGGCTTTACGCTTAGAAGAACTTAAATTTGCGGCTCTATTAGAAAGCCTAAAAAGCAGTGATTTACAGTTTCAAGCGGACATTTTAGTTGAGCATCGGGTTTTACAATAATCTGGCAAAGTCTGCGTGAAATAAAGTCCAAACAACCTTCGAAAAATCAGATGTAACTGCTATAAAAATGAGCAAAATATGCTATGTTGAAGTCACTATTTTGTCACTTGCCAACGATATATTGGCTAAAAAGATAACAAGGACATACGCATGACACGTGATTATGAATTATATCCAGATGATGATAACGGAAATGTACTTTGGCAAATGGCTGAGGATGGCGACGACCTATCTGAACCGCATGAAATAGAATATTCGATTGCCTTTCAAGAGCAGTCACAAGCAGAAAAGTGTGCGTTGTATTTATTACAAGAAGAGCAAAAAATCACTTTGTTTGTCGATGAAGAAAGTGATGTATCTGAGTGGATTATTACCATCTATGTGTACATGGAACCTGAGTATTCAGACATTGTCGACTTAGAACAATGGTTTACTAAAATTGCAGAACAGTTTGGTGGTGAATATGATGGCTGGGGCTGTATGGCCTATGTCTATGACGACGAAGATGATGAGGACTATGAGCAAGGTCAAGCCTAAAAAATGGTCAAATTTAAAGCATGTTGAAAAACATGCTTTTTTTGTTGGTGGGTAGAAAAAGACAGCTGGCCACGTTTGGCTATTTAAAAAAGATGCACAAAAAAAATACAGTATGTGGGGTTGAGCGTTCTAAACTAAATCTGAATATTTGAAAAGAACGAGAAAAATCATGTCAAATAGCGTCCAATTACACCGCGTATTTAGTGCGCCCGTCGAGCGCGTCTATCGTGCTTTTACCACTGCAGATGCTTTAGTCAAGTGGATGGCACCACATGGCTTTACCGCACATGTCGATCAGTTCGATCTGCGTGAAGGTGGTCAATATCGTATGTTCTTTACCAACTTCAGTACAGGCATGCAGCATTCATTTCATGGCACTTATCATGAAATCGTTGAAAACAGTTTATTACGCTATACCGATGAGTTCGATGTACCTGAACTTGCAGGTAAAATTGAAGTGCGTGTTGAATTTAAAGAAGTATCTGTCGGTACAGAGGTTCATATTACGCAGTCTGGTTTGCCCGATGTGATTCCTGTCGATGGCTGTTATCTAGGTTGGCAAGAGTCGTTGCAACTCTTGGCTTTTTTAGTGAATCCAGACATTCCTGATGAATAGTGCTTCGTCATCGTTGAACAATAAAACAAGTTGCACCATAGATTTAAAAGGAGTTTTGCATGCCAATACGCATGAAGCGAATTTATGCGCCTGTCGAGGCAGAGGATGGCAAACGGATTTTAGTTGATCGGTTGTGGCCTCGAGGGGTCTCAAAACTTGAGGCCAAAATAGATGAATGGCCAAAAATTCTCACACCATCCAATGAACTACGGAAATGGTATCACCAAGACATGGTGGCACACTGGGATGAGTTTAAAGTCCGTTATATGAAAGAACTGGAAGCACATCCCGCCGAGTTGAATGATTTGCGCCAACTGGCAGTGCGTGAGCAGATCACGTTACTCACCGCAGCCAAAGAAGAACAGCATAACCATGTGGTGATTTTGAAGCAGTGTTTGGAACAAAAGTAAGTGTTGAGCTGATGCTATTACAGGGAAAATTTATACTTTCCTAGGCTTTATTTTATTCATCCCGTGACAAGGCTAAAGCCTTAAAATAAATAGGTGATTCGCATCGTTTTTGTCTGAAAAATGCTATATTGGCGTTTTGAGCAATGTGAATTGCTTATTTTTTTATTTTTGAGGTTTTTATGTCTTTACCCAACTGCCCAAAATGCCAGTCCGAATATACCTATGAAGATGGTGACTTGCTGATCTGCCCTGAATGTTCAAACGAATGGAAAGAGGGAGAAGCAACTGAAGAAGTGGTAGCAATTAAAGATGCCAACGGCAACTTACTTGCTGACGGTGACACGGTAACGGTGATTAAAGATTTAAAAATTAAAGGTTCGTCATCGGTGGTGAAAGTCGGAACCAAAGTGAAAAATATTCGTTTACTGCCAGATGCCGCAGATGGTCATGACATTGACTGTAAAATTGACGGTGTCGGTGCGATGAAACTGAAATCTGAGTATGTGAAAAAAGCCTAATCCGCTGAGTTTGCAGTTCGAGATTAAAACGGAGTCAATTGGACTCCGTTTTTTGTTTTTTCAGCCATTTTGAAAAGACATTAAGCGTTGAAACACCCGCACAGCATGCTATAAAGATAAAAACTTGTTGAAGAATACGCTATGCCACATATCCACCTTGAATATTCAGACAATATCGACACCCTTGAAGTTAAGCCGATGTTATTGGCGTTAAACCAAGCTTTGCTGGATGGTCAGTTTGTACAATCGGGTAATGACATCAAAAGTCGTGCCATTCGACAGTCCGATTTTGTGATTGGGGTGGATGGTGATGCACAGGCTTATTTGCATGCCAAAGTGTCTTTATTAAGCGGACGAGATGAAGCCACCAAGTGTGCCATTTCGAGCCAATTGCTTAAAACCTTGCAGCAAAACTTTACCGCTCCTCAGGATTTAACGGTACAAATTTGTGTAGAAATTATTGAAATGCCAAAAAGTAGTTATAGCAAATTGGTATTAAAAGCATAGAATTAGGAAGAGTACCAAGCCGTATTGGGCCGATATCGAGTGTCATTTAAACGGTTTGAGGCTGTCATGCGTTATTCATATAGCGCTGTTATTTTAAAAAAATAAAAATTGGGCTGGTAGTAAATGCACTTTTTTTTATAAAAGAAGTCATTTATATTTTATGAAATTGGATGATTTTTTATTCGGTTTTGGTGGATCTACAATCACTTTAAAATAACAATAGGTGAGCTTATGTCAGGATGGTACGAAGTAAGTCAGGCAAATGATGGCCAATACCGCTTTGTTTTAAAAGCGGGAAATGGCGAGGTCATTTTGACCAGTGAACTGTATAAAGCAAAAGCGTCAGCACATAATGGAATTGAGTCGGTGCAAAAAAACAGCCCCGATGATACGCGTTATGAACGCTTAGAAGCCAAAAATGGCAAACCTTATTTTAACTTAAAGGCTGCCAATCATCAGATTATTGGTACCAGTCAGTTTTATGCCAGTGAGCAATCCCGAGACAAAGGCATTGAATCGGTCAAAAACAATGGTTCAAGTACCACGATTAAGGATTTGACGACTTAAGATCAGATTACATATTTTGCTTGTTTTAAGAATTGAAGAAAACCGCGTGTTTGCTATGGATGGCGCACGCGTTTTTTTATGCAGTTTGATTTGTAGTGTGGGAGGGCGATGTGGATTTTCGATTAGTTGGAGATGAGCATGCAGGGCATGAAATTATCTTCAAACTCAAACAATGGGATGATGCCATTTGTAAAATGGATGTACAAAATATCATTCGTCTTTGTCAGAGTGATGTCAGCTTGTTTGATATTGGGTTTGAGCTGCAAGGTGTGCAAGCCTATCAAGAATTGTGGAGACGATATGCCCCATTTTTTCAGGGGGAAATCAAAGTGTTTAGGCGTAACATCAATATTTTTAGTCGTGACGGTTTAGCTTTTTTACATTGTTATTCTAAATTGGATCATGCCAGTGGTGTTGCAACTCCAGAGATTCCTTGGTGCAGAATCACCCTATGTTTTCAAAAAACGGCAGGTGAGTGGTTGGTTGCCCATCAGCATATTTCGGTGCCTGTGGACTTTGAAACTAAAATGTCAAAGCCGATTTATTTTCCAGACTGAGTTCGACTAAAGCTTTGGCTTTGGCACAGATCGAGCCACCTCAGTTTTAGTGAGTTATGTTTTAATGACAACATGAACAACTTAAGAAGAAGGTATCTATGGCATTTCAAGACTTTTACCGACTGAGTTCTCATGCGGTGCTAACCAATGCTGTAGGGCAGGTTTTATTACTGAAAGCCAATTATGCCGATCAGGCTTGGGGGCTGCCAGGTGGAGCCTTGGATATGGGAGAAACCATTCATCAGGCTTTGCTGCGTGAGTGCCAAGAAGAACTCGGTTGTCAGGTTCAGATAGAGTATTTGTCGGGTGTGTACTTTCATGCGGCAGTGACCTCGCATGCCTTTATTTTTAGATGCCATCTGGCTGCATCTGCTGAGATCAGGCTCAGTGATGAACATACGGCCTATGCTTGGTTTGATCTAGATCAGCTGTCGAAAGTACAACGGATTCGCGTTGAAGATTGTTTAAATTATACAGGTATCGTGCAAAGCCGAAGTTTTTGAGTGCAAGATTATATTCCTCTAAAGTGGAGTGAGTGCATATGTTGAATAATAAGATCATAAAACGAAATAGTCCCATTATTGGTGTGTTGCTGATGAGTGCCTTGAGCCAGTTGACTCATGCTGAAACGGGTAACTATTTTATGCATAAAGACTGGGAGCTTGCCTGTGATAATACGGGTATGTGCCGCGCGGTGGGTTATCAAAGTGATGCTCAGTTTGGTCATCCAGTTTCATTACTGATTTCTCGTCCCGCAGGTGCAGGCAGTGCGGTACTCAGCCAAATTCAAGTGGTTGAGGAGTTTACGCAGGATACTGAAGCCAGTTTAAATGTAGGAGGAACATCTCTAGGGAACCTAACCATCGATGCCAAGAAAAGTACCGCGAAACTGTCCAGTGCTCAAAGTGCGCAGTTGCTAAAGGCTTTGGTAGGCGCAGAAGATATTCGTCTCACGACCCAAGCACAGCAATGGCAAATTTCAACTGCTGGGGCAAATGCAGTTTTGCTCAAAATGGATGATATACAAAAACGTGTAAATACACCGAACGCGGTATATCAAAAAGGCAATCAGTCTGAGCAAAATGTTTTACAACCCAAAGCCATCCCTAAAATTGGTATTACGGGATATCGACCTGCAGTTGCCAGTCATTTTGCCGTGGACAGTAAAATTGCCAATCAACTCTTTAAAAAGTTAAAAGCAAAAACAGATGAACAAGACTGTCCAAATCTCTATGAGGCACGATTTTTTGAGGAAGATCGGGTTTCAGTCTATCCGCTGAATGCAGAGCAAGTGGTGGTTCAAGTGCCATGTTGGCGTGGAGCGTACAATGAAGGTCTAGGCTACTGGGTTATGGACAAAGCATTACAAAAGATTCAGCAGCAAGTCACGACATCAGGCTCAAGTTTTAGTGAGGCGCAGATTTTCTCAGAGCAAAAAGGTCGGGGTATTGCTGACTGTGGTATTAGTTCAGAGTGGGCTTGGAATGGAAAGGCTTTTGTCCTTAGTTATCAGGCACAATCGCAGCAATGTAAAGGCTTTGCAGGTGGTGCGTGGAACTTACCCACTTATGTCGCGATCGTTGCGCGAACGGATTAAGTTGAGCTTGCGTTTAGTTTAAGAATAATGTCATCCAGCGGCTTGATACGTTTGACTTCATCCCAGAGGGCTTTGGCTTCTGGATAGTGTTTAGACATCATGCCAAGCCATTGCTTATAACGTCCGACCATATTCATTTCTTTTTTATAGCCGCCGTTTAAGAAACGGATTTGTAAGGTTAGTAGCTCATTCCATGTCAGCAAAGGTGTGTCGATATTTTGACGAATACATTGGGTCAAATCAGGTATGGTCACGGCACCACGTCCAATCATCAAATCTTCACAGCCAGACTCTAAGCGACACTGTTTCGCGTCTGCATTGTTCCAAATTTCACCATTGGCAATCACATTGATCTTCAATGCTTCACGAATCGGGCGGAGCTGATCCCAAAAAGCGGGTGGGGTATAACCATCGGCTTTGGTACGTGCATGCACGGTAACCCATGCTGCACCTGCATCTTCAATGGCATGAGCATTGTCCAACATAAAATGTCGGTCCATATAGCCTAAGCGCATTTTCGCAGAAACAGGAATATGTGCAGGAACCGCATCACGCACGGTTTTGACCAGTTCATGCACTACTTCTGGCTCATCTAAGAGTACAGAGCCACCACGGTGACGGTTCACGGTTTTGGCTGGACAGCCAAAGTTCATATCAATGGCGGGTGCACCGAGTTTCACCGCACGGATGGCATTGGCAGCCAGCATTTCAGGGTCATTGCCCAAAAACTGCACATGCACGGGTGTTCCTGCCGCCGTTTTTCCGCCATTGAGTAATTCTGGGCAATACTGGTGGTAAATATGATCGGGTAAGACCGAATTGGTCACACGGATAAACTCGGTCACACACCAGTCGAAGCTACCTACAGACGTGAGAACATCACGCATGATTGGGTCGGTTAAGCCTTCCATTGGTGCAAGAATGAGTTTCACAGCGGTGTCACCAGTCAAATAGAAAAACGGTGTTATACGCAAATCCGATCACGCTGTCTAGTCTAATCCGTTTGGGTTAAATCGAAATAGTTTTCAATCTGTGTCTCCTCGATAAAGGCATCATCATGCGAAACTAAAATAACCGCCCCTGTAAAATCGCGTATAGCCTGTGCCAACAGTTGTCTTGAGTTGATGTCGAGATGATTTTCGGGTTCGTCCAGTAACAGTAAGTCCACAGGCTGTGCTGCGAGACTGATACACAGTAAAGCGACTTTGAGTTGTTCACCGCCACTGAGTAGTGAGATGGGAAGCAGAGCCTTATCTCGTCGAATTCGAAGTTGCCCCAATTGATTCCGACACTCCTCATCGGACAAAGACGGATTCAATAATTGTAAATTGTGTACCGCATTCAGTTCTGGATTCAGTAGGCTAAAGTTTTGATCTAAATATAACGATGCTCCACGCTTAAAAATGTCTCCCGATTGAACATGACTATGATTTTGAATGGCACGAAGTAGGGTCGACTTACCTGAACCATTTTGGCCGCGCAGTTGGATTTTTTCTCCGTTGTGTAAGGCGAAAGAAATAGGCGAGATAGAAAGTGCTGCTAAACCCACTTCTTTCAAACGAAGAATTTCACCTGTTTGTTTAGGTTGAAAATGGAAATCAAACTTTTGTGACTTAATCTGTTCTAGTTGCTGCTGTTTGTTTTTGAGCTCATCTTGCGCTTGTTCCTTTTGGCGAAGTTGTTGCTGCGCGACTCCCGATAAGGTTTGACTCGCACGTTCTTTTTTAAAGTCGAGTAGGATTTTGGCTTGAGAACCAGAGCTTCGTAATTTCTTCCCAGACTTTTGCCTTTTCTGAGCTTTCATGCGCTGCT
This sequence comes from Acinetobacter sp. PC34, assembly GCF_051789135.1. Lineage (NCBI taxonomy): Bacteria > Pseudomonadati > Pseudomonadota > Gammaproteobacteria > Moraxellales > Moraxellaceae > Acinetobacter > Acinetobacter sp. PC34. The sequence goes on from NZ_CP196664.1 coordinate 707,656, forward strand.
CATGCTGTTGGACTTGTAATTGTTTTAGTTCGCGTTTCTCTTGCGAGATATTGTGTTGTAGTGCCTGCTGTTGTTGCTCTGCTTGTGACTGATACTCGGCATAGTTGCAACGGAAGTGTTGTAAACCAAAATCATTTAAAACATAGGTATTGGAGATTGGATTTAACAATGTGCGGTCGTGGCTAATGACTAAACAGCCCGCAGGATGCTGAAGGATTTTTTGACTTAACCATGCACGACTTGCATGGTCTAAGTGATTACTGGGCTCATCAAGAAGTAAATAATGCTCAGTTTGTAAAAAAAGGCGACACAGTGCCAGTTTAGTTTTCTGACCTTCACTCAGTTGAGAAACTGAGCTAGATAGATTTGTAGGTAAGTTTGCACTTTCTAGCAATTTCAACCATTCAGTGGGTTGATGCCATGCATGTTCGACGCGGTCATAGTCTTCAAAGCTCGCAGTCGATTGTTCAATACGTTGAAAACTTGCATGTAAGTCAGCAATGTTAAGGGCTTCGGCAAGTGTACAGTTGCTTAAACGCTCGAGCTGACTTAAGTAGGAAAATGACATATGCCAAATCACTTCGCCACTCGCATAATTGGGCATGTGCGCCTGAGTGAGTAGGGACATTAATATTGATTTGCCTTGACCATTTCGTCCAATCAGAGCTGAACATTGGGCAGCGGGCAATTCAAAGTTTAAATGCTGAAACAGTGGTTCATGAGCAAATTGAACGCTGAGATTTTTTACAGTACAGGCCTGTTGGATCATTGAAGACTCCTTTATACAGGACATACAAAATAAATTTTTATAGAGATATAGAGCAGTAAATAAGTTTATTTTGCACGTCAGAAAACACATAAATTAGATTTGACGGAAAATAAGACTTACTTCATTGGTGTTACTCTAAATTGGAAGAAGGGGGGATATTTAGCCAGTATAACAGGTGGATAAAAAATGATCCATTTCATTGTCTTTCTTATGTACTTAAGGTTTATCGATCAATGCTATTGGTTAGGGAGTTTGTCATATACACTAGTCGAAGCTTTCTGTAGATGTAAGTACAACCCGCACGATTGGTTAAGTGAGGCTTTTGTGAGTGCGTGGATGAGTTTTACAGTGGTGCTATACGTTTTTAGTAGGGGTGATAAGCAATAGATAACTAAAATATTGTAGGGTGGTTGGGGGAGTTTTTAGTGTTATGTTACATAAGCTCTATTCTGTAAACTTTATGGAAAATTATTAATTTTGTTCATATTTGTTAGAATTTTTATAGTATCCATATAAGTGTGAATGTAAGTATATTCATAACAAATTTTTTCCCCTTGCTTTATTTCTCCAGAGTATTTTATGTTCTGATGCACATCAAATTCAGGATCAAAATTAAATTTATCTATTTCCTTTTGATTATTCTGTATTACAAAATACTCCTGACTAAATCTAGCTTTTGTTGACTTAATGCCCAACAAGTAGCCACAATTTTTAATTTTATTTGTTGAGTTTATTGCAGAATCTAATTGTTTTTTATGAAAAAAATCGCTGCAAACCCATGTGATTAAAGTGAATGCAAATACTACAAAGAAAAATTTCATTATAAGTTTAATTTTCCTAAAGTTAACATAAAATACTTTATCGACCTAAAATCATTTCCAATACAAACTTAGATCCGATAAAACCGACAGCCAACAAGAAGAATCCAATTAAGGTAAAACGAATCGCTTTTTGACCGCGCCAACCAAAACGGTAATGTCCGATGAGCAAAGCCCCATACACAAACCAAGAAATAATACTAAAAGCGGTTTTATGTGCCAGATGTTGGGCAAAAAAGTTATCGATGGTAAAGAAACCAAACACCAATGCTACAGTCAGTAAAAGAAAACCCGTTTTAATCAAGTCAAACAGTAAAGATTCCATCGCTTGAAAAGAGGGCAGTAAGTTGACCCAAAAGCGTTTTTTTTGTTTGTTCTTTAACTCTCGATCTTGGAACCATAAAATCACGGCTTGTATGGTCGCCATGAGTAGCACTGCATAGGCCGACAGCGATAAAATAATATGAATATCTAAACCCAATGAGCGCTGTTCAATAAATTGAGTGGACTGACTAAAGGCAAAACCTAAAATGAGTCCTGTCGCGGCCACAGGAATGCCAATCAGGTTCAAAGCTAGAATTGGACGATAAGTGCTATAGAGTAGACTAAGTAATAGCATGAGCCCCGATGTAAATGACATTAAGACAAAAACGTCATAATTCACTCCCATCGGTGTGAGCATGTCATGGTACAAAACAGTGGCATGTAGCAATAAGCCTAGGCCTAAAATAATGCCAATAAACCAATGGTTTGGATCACGTTTAGCCATTAATTTGAGAAACAAATACCAAAAAGAGGTGGTATAAGCGACTAATGCTAAGATGGTGTAAACCAAGGGCAGGCTAATCATGTCAAACCTTTTTCAGGATGATGAATATTCATTTATATAAATTCGGTGCGAACTACAGTATCCTATAGCATTCTATGCATAAATTTTCTATTTTAAGAAAGATTTTTTTGCAACTAGCAATTTTAAGCGGATTTTGCAATGTTTGATACCTTAACGGAACGACTCACGCAGAGTTTAAGAAATGTTACTGGCTCTGGGCAGCTAACCGAAGACAATATTAAAGATACCCTACGTGAAGTACGTATGGCACTTCTTGAAGCCGATGTTGCACTTCCTGTAACTCGTGAATTTATCGCGAAAGTTAAGGAAGAGGCGTTGGGTCAAGAAGTCATGACTCAATTATCGCCGGGCCAAGCATTTGTTAAAATCGTGCATGACGAATTAACAAAAATGATGGGCGAGGCAAATGAAAGCCTTGATCTTGCAGCAAAACCTCCTGTTGTGGTTCTACTTGCAGGCTTACAAGGTGCAGGTAAAACAACAACGGCTGCAAAACTTGCTCGCTTCTTACAAGAACGCCAAAAGAAAAAAGTAGCGATGGTATCTGCCGATGTTTACCGTCCAGCAGCAATTAAACAGCTACAAACCGTTGCAGGTGAAGTAGGCGCGATTTTCTTTGAATCGAGTGCTGATGAAAAACCGATTACCATTGCAACGCGTGCAATTGAACAAGCCAAAATTCAGTTTGCGGATGTCTTGATTGTCGATACAGCAGGTCGTCTACACGTAGACGATGAAATGATGGACGAGATCAAAGAACTTCACGCGGCGATTAAGCCAACTGAAACTTTGTTCGTGGTCGATGCAATGACCGGTCAGGATGCGGCAAATACAGCCAAAGCCTTCAATGATGCACTGCCATTAACAGGTGTGATTCTGACCAAAACTGATGGTGATGCGCGCGGTGGTGCGGCGCTTTCAGTACGTGCAATCACAGGTAAGCCAATCAAATTCTTAGGCATGGGTGAAAAGCTCGATGCCTTAGAGCCATTCCATCCTGAACGTGTTGCACAGCGTATCTTGGGTATGGGTGACGTACTTTCTTTGGTCGAAGAGCTTGAACGTAAAGTCGACAAAGAAAAAGCCGAAAAAATGGCGAAAAAACTGCAAAAAGGCGGCAGCTTCAACTTTGAAGATATGCTAATGCAGTTTGAGCAAATGAATAAAATGGGAGGCATGATGGGCTTCTTGGATAAGTTGCCTGGCATGAGCAATGCAGGGATTCAAGATGCGTTGGCGCAAGCGAACCCTGAAAAGCAAGTGAAAAAGATGGAAGCGATTATCCAATCGATGACCATCAAAGAGCGTCGTAATCCGGACCTGATGAACCCAAGCCGTAAAAAGCGCATTGCAGCAGGCTGTGGTATGGATGTTGTTGAAGTCAATAAATTGATTAAACAACATGCGCAAATGGCGAAAATGATGAAGAAATTTGCCAATCCATCGGGTATGGCAAAAATGATGAAATCATTAAGCGGTATGCAAAAACAGTTTGGTGGTGGCGGCGGAATGGGACCATTATTTGGTGGGAACGATAAGAAGTAATCTGCTTCTTACCATTTCAGAAAAAGGCGCGTTGAGCGCCTTTTTTTTGTTGTTTTGTAAGTCATGGAAATTATTGTGTGCGTTTTCAATACCGTCGCTTAATAACAAAAACGCACTGTTTATGGCTTGAAAGTTGCGTAAAATTTATTCTTTTCAAACATTATAATAAGAAGTTGAAAATGAATGGATCAAAACAACATATCTATATTGTGCATGGCTATCAAGCATCGCCCAATGACCATTGGTTTCCGTGGCTAAGTCAAAAACTCAGTCAGATGGATCTGCATGCTGAAGTAAAACGCTTAGTGCTTCCGCATAGTGATGCACCACATTTCGAAGAATGGCAACAGGCTTTGGCCCTGCAAATGACCACTTTGGATGAAAATACCATCATTATTGCGCATAATTTGGGGTGTCTGGCGACTTTACATTATCTCAGTAGTAAACTGCGTGAACGTCGAATCAAAGCGATCTTCTGTATTGCGGGCTTTAAAGCGGCTTTAAAAAGCTTACCTGAGTTAAGTGGTTTTATTGCGCAAGCGAAGCTGGACAGCGGTATACTCCACTCTCACATCGCTTCACGTGTGGTGATGTTTTCCAATAATGACCCTTATGTTCCACCGCCTTTGGCGCTTACCTTTGGACACTTTTTGAGTGCAGAGGTATTGGAAGTGAAACGTGCAGGAAATTTTATGCGGGAAAATGGCTATGCTGAATTTGAGCTACTGCTCAATACCTTAAAACCCCTTTTACAACAACAGGCGGTGGCTCAGGGTTGATGCTGAATATAATATTGTAGCCCTTTAAGTAATAAATCATTTTCAATACGTGGTGCATACTCTGCCAAATAGCGTGCAAATACAGGCGCATCACCGCCAGTTAAAATCAGTTGGCGTGGAGACTGTTGCAAGACTTTTTCAATGGTACTGACCAAACCGAGCAAAATCCCATGATGCACTGCGTCGATGGTATTACGACCGGGCCCAAGTTCATCAAAAGCCGCATCTGGAATTTTAATGCCTTTGGTGTTTTGGATCAGCGAGTCTCTTTGTAAGTAGAGATTTGGTAAAATATAGCCGCCCAAATGCTGTAAACCATCTGCCAAGTCGATGGTCAGCGCCGTACCACAGCTAATCACACAATAGTTCTGCTCTGGATTACGTGCGACGGCCAACACTTGCAGCCAACGGTCAATTCCGAGTTGTTCAGGCTGTTCGTAACCACACTGCAGGCCTGCATAGTTGGCCTGCACTTGAGCAAAGGTGATCGGCACATTTAAACTTTTTAAAAGTCTACGGATTCGGTCATTATTTTTTTTGTCCTGAACCGAAGAAACACCAATCTGTTGGATGTTTAAGTTTTTAAAATGCTGAATTAGACCTAAAAGCAAATCGGCAGGGGACTGTAAATGTAACTCAGCCCCTTGCTCTAAAATTTGATCTTCCTGCGTAATCCAATATTTTAGGCGGGTATTACCAATATCTAACCATAAATTTTTCATGATGATGCTCAATCATTTAAACAGGGGTCACTGGGCGTAAACGGCCTTGATAAAAATTTTCAACACCATTGGCGGTCTGAATTTGTACCGCACCATCATCTTGAATGCCTAAGAATAGGCCTTGAGACAGACCCTTCATATGTTCAAATTCAACGGGTTGCTGCATAAAGGCTGCGTAATGATTGAAACGAGAAGCCAGATTTGCACTGTTATGGGTGAACCATAGGCCTGCTTGTTGAATTGCCAGATATAGTTCCGCCATTAAGCGAATTCGCTCTGCTTGGGCTAAACCCAGCTGTTCAAGTGAGCTGGTGGCTTGATCAAGCTGGGTATCTTCGACTTGGTTGATGTTGATGCCCACCCCAATAATCGCTTGGTGGCTTGACAGTGGTTCAACTAAAATCCCGCCCCATTTACCTTGAGCACTATAAAGGTCATTCGGCCATTTCACTTGCAGAGCAAGGCCTTGCAAACTCGGCATTTGCAAGATATTTAACGCAATTTCTAAAGCCAAGCGCCCATCTATAGGTGTTTTGGTCTGTAGCAATGTGCTTAAATAGATGTTTCCTTCAGGAGAAACCCATTGTCGTTGACGCTGTCCACGACCTTGAGTTTGTCGTGTACTGCAGACCAAAACGCTCTGAATCCCTTTTTGCGCAATTTCACGCACATCGTCATTGGTGGATGTGGTAACTGGCTTAAGCAATAAAACTTCAGGAAGTTGCTGTGCTTCAGCGAGAAGCTGTTGTAATTGGCGTGTCTCTAAATCCATATGAATCTGAGAAAAGTGAAAAATGATCATGGAGTTAATCATATATTTACTGATTGGTGCAATCGCTGGTTTTGCTGCGGGGCTATTTGGGGTCGGTGGTGGACTCATTATCATCCCGATTTTATATGTGGTGTTTACTCATCTGAACTATGACCCGAGTGTCATTATGCATATGGCGGTTGGCACATCACTGGCTACGATTATTGTCACGTCAATGAGTTCAGTGAGTGCGCATCATAAACGCGGGGCAGTGTTATGGTCTGTGTTTCGCAATTTGGCTCCAGGTTTAGTCATGGGTGCTTTTTTAGGTGCGGGCATTGCAGACTATATGTCGGGACATGGCTTACAACTGCTGATCGGTTTTTTTGCGGTATGGGTGGCGTACAAAATGTTTAGTGGCGCACATGTTGAGGTCGATCCTTCGCGTCAGTTACCCTCTACAGGCAAACAGTTATTTGTCGGTGCAGGCATTGGTGTGGCTTCTGCGATCTTTGGCATTGGTGGGGGAAGTTTGACGGTGCCGTACTTAAACCGTCATGGTGTGGTTATGCAAAAAGCGGTGGCGACGTCTGCGGCTTGTGGCTTACCAATTGCAGTGGCTGGAGCTTTAGGTTTTATGTGGTTCGGGCATCGGGCTGAAGTGAATGTACCGAATACCATTGGTTATATTCATGTCTATGCATTTTTCGGGATTGCGGTCATGAGTTTTATCACTGCCAAGTTTGGGGCAAAAGTGGCGCATCTTTTATCGCCTGCGATGTTGAAAAAGTGTTTTGCTGGTTTGTTGGTGGTAGTTGGTTTATATTTTATTTATCAAGGTTTTAGTTCTTAATTTCTTTGACAATGTTGTGTGCGTTGCTGTTGATTGGCATTATAGACGGTAAAATTGTTAGACAATGACATAGTGTTTAGCGTTTAAGATCGGGTAAAACCTAAAAATAGGTCACTAAAGACCATGGATTGCATCTTATAAAAACAAGTTAGGAACAGTATGCAAGCACATGATACAGAGAGTTTGTCCGAACAAATTGCCAAGCACATCAGTGAACAAATCATTCGCGGTGAGTTGGTCGAAGGTGAGCGCATACAAGAATTACGTATTGCCGCTGAACTGGATGTGAGTCGCGGCTCGGTGCGTGAGGCCTTGTTACTGCTTGAACGTACACATCTGATTGAAATCTACCCGCGCCGCGGCGCCATCGTTTCTGAAATGTCCGCTCAGCAAGTGCGCGCCTTGTTTGACACCAGCAGTCTACTGTTGGGGCAAATTGTGCAACGCATAGCGGAAACATGGCGTAGCTATGAAGCGGAACGTTTACAGCTGTTATTGGATGAGTTGGGGAATCAACTGAAACAGGGTAGTATCGAAAAATTTTATGATTTGATTTTTGAAGGATTGGCGCGCCAGCATGAAATGGTGGGCAATGCTTATTTGATGAAGTTTTACCAAGAACTGTTACCCTCGATACGTCGGAGCTATTTTTTAACCTTAAATACTTCGCGTAGAGAGTTACAAGAATCTTATGATTTATTTAAACTGGTGACTGATGCGGTTTTAATCAGAAAATCACAACAAGCTACTTTATTTATGGAAGATTTTTGTCGACACTTACGTAACTTGGTGTTGGAATCTCTGACCCGAATGAAACAAATTGAACTTGCGTGGGCGAGACGCTCACGACGTTAGTCAGGACATTATGCGTTTAAGCAGTTTAAAACTTTCCGGCTTCAAATCTTTTGCCGACAGCACCACGTTACACTTTAAAGATAACCGCACAGCAGTGGTTGGGCCGAACGGTTGTGGTAAATCCAATGTGATCGATGCTATTCGTTGGGTCATGGGCGAATCCAGTGCTCGTCAACTGCGTGGTGGTAGTATGCAGGATGTCATTTTTACCGGTACGGCAAAGCGCAAACCCGTGAGTGTCGCGAGTGTAGAACTGCGTTTTGACAACACTTATGGCAAGTTGGGTGGTAGCTATAATGCCTATACCGAACTGGCGGTTAAACGTCAGGTCAACCGAGATGGCAAGTCTGAATACTTTTTAAATGGCACCAAATGCCGTCGTCGGGATATTACCGATATATTTTTGGGCACAGGTTTAGGGCCACGTTCTTATTCGATTATTGAACAGGGCATGATCAACCGTTTGGTCGATGCAAAACCTGAAGAAATGCGAGTTTTTATTGAGGAAGCCGCAGGGGTTTCTCGTTATCAAGCACGTCGCCGCGAAACTTTATTGCATTTGGATCACACCACGCAAAATTTATCGCGTTTAGAAGATATTGCCTCCGAGTTAAGATCACAGCTAAAAACTTTAAAACGTCAGGCTGAAACCGCGATTCAATACAAAACACTGGAAAGCCAAATTCGCACCATTAAAGTCGAAGTTTTATCTTTTCAGTGTGAACAAAGCAGCCGTTTACAGCAAGAATATACGCTGCACATGAATGATTTGGGTGAGCAGTTCAAACTGGTGCGTTCAGAGTTAACCACTTTAGAGCATGATTTGACGTCAACCAGTGAGCTATTTCAACGCCTGATTCAGCAGTCCACGCCACTACAGAGTGAGTGGCAACAGGCCGAGAAAAAGCTGGCTGAGCTGAAAATGACTTTGGAACAAAAGCAGACACTGTTCCAGCAAAACACCACCACTTTGGCACAGCTTGAACAGCAGAAGGCGCAAACTAAAGAACGTATGCAACTGATCGAGCTGCAACTGGAAAGTTTGCACGAACAAAATGAGCTTCATACCGAACAGTTACAACAGCAAGAAAGTCAAAACCAACAGCAAAGCCAAGGTTTAACGGATTTAAAAGCACAGCAGCAACAGCTGCTTCAACAGTTTGAACAAGTCAAAAGTTTGGTTGAAAAACAGCAGCAACAAAAAACGCAAATGTTGGCGCAAAGTGAACAGTTGGCCAAAAATATTTTACGCTTTGAACAGCAAAAGCAGATTTTAGAGCAGCAAGCGGCGCAAATTCAAAACCAAAGCCAGTTGGATGCGATTGATCAACTGTTACATGCCAAGCAAAACGCCGAGGCACAGCAGTTACAACGTGAGCAAAGTATCATTGAGGTACAGTTGCAGCTGGATGATTTGCGTATCCAACACCAAGCTGCTCAAACTGAGCTGAATGAACATAAAGCAGATATACAGGTTTTGAGTGCCGAACAGAAGCACCTCAAACAGCTTCTGGTCAAAGTCAGTGCCTTAAAAAATAGTGATCATCCACAGTTGATGCATGTGCTGCAGCTTAAAGATGCGGCTAAAACCCATGCCGCGCTGGTCGAAAAATTCTTAGCCAAATGGCTTTCAGCGCATTGTTTGGACAACAGCGATGCATTCACCGATGCCGTTGCACGTCAGTTAACGCCTCAGCCGCATGTTGAGCTGATCGAAATTGCAGGTTGCGATAGCCTAGCCAGTTGGATTGAATCGCCACAATCCTCTTTGTGGCAACAGGTGGGAGTGACCACCAACTTAAAACAAGCCCTCGCTTTGCAAAAGCAATTGAAAGATGGTCAGTCTCTTCTAAGTTTAGACGGTTATCATGTTGGCGTGGACTGGGTGATTGGTCTGGATTATGACGAAGCGAGCCAAGCTGGACAGGGGGCGCTCAGTCATCGAATTCGTTTAGATGAAATTGAACAGAGTCTTGCTGAAAAAACAGGACTTCTGACTCAGCTTGAAACGAAAACCACAGAACTTCGTACTCAAGTTCAAGCAGTAGATGAGCAGTTAAAAGCGGATCAACAGCTATTGAAAAAAGAAGTTCAGGCAACCCAGCAGATTGACTTGAATATCGCCAAAGTACAAAGTACCAACCAAGCCTTTGAAGTGCAAAAACAACAATTGGCCAATCAACTGGCACAGTTAGACAGTCAACTCGAAGAAGATGCCATGCAAAAAGATGATTTGGAGATTGATCTGCATGCATTGACTATTAAGCTAGAACAAAACTTGCCTAACTACAAAACCATGCAGTTCCAAGTGGAGTCTTTGACTGAGCAACTGGATGACAGCCAGCAGCAGGCACAGCAGGTTTGGCAAGCGCTTGAAATGGTACGTCGTCAGGCGGTACAAACTACACAGCAGATTGAACTGTTAGAAAAAGACAGTACTTTCTTAAAAGCACAGTATCAGCAAATATTGTCACAAATGGAGCAGGCCAAAAAGTTTATTGACCCTGTACAACTTGAGTTACCCGCCTTAGAAAGCCAGTTTAGTGAACAAGCACAGATCACTGAAAAGCTACAAAAAACATGGTCTGAATGGCAAGTTGAGCTGAATGCGGTACAAGAGCGTCAGCAGAGTTTAACCGAACAACGTCATCAGCATCAGCAACAAGATGAAAAGCTGAGAACTCAGTTAGAAGAAAAACGGTTAGCGTGGCAAGCTGCAAAGTCAGACTTACAACATTATTCTGAACAGCTGAAAGAGATGAATGTTGAAGCTATTGAGGGTTTGAACATTGAGATCAGCAGCCATCAACAGATTTTGGAAAAAGCGCAGCAGCAGTTTGAGAAATTGGGTGCAGTGAATTTGGCGGCTTCAGAAGAATATGAAGACGTGTCTAAACGTTTTGAAGAGTTGAGCCATCAAATTCAAGATTTGGAAAATACCGTTGAGCAGTTGCGTGCTGCAATGAAAAGTATTGACCAAGAAACCCGTAAATTGTTCATGAGCACTTTTGATCGGGTCAATACCGAACTACAAGATCTGTTCCCGAAAGTTTTCAATGGCGGTGAAGCGAGTCTGACTTTAGAAGATGACTGGCAGTCTGGGGTTAAACTCATGGCCCGTCCGCCAGGCAAACGCAATAGCTCTTTGGCGCTACTTTCAGGGGGAGAAAAAGCCCTGACCGCATTGGCCTTGGTGTTTGCAATTTTCCGTCTCAATCCATCGCCATTTTGTGTTTTGGATGAAGTTGATGCGCCTTTGGATGATGCGAACGTGGGAAGATTTTGTAATCTTGTAAAAGAGCTTTCTGAACAGGTGCAATTCATTTACATTACCCATAATAAACTCGCAATGACGATGGCGACCGACTTGTTAGGTGTTACGATGCCTGAACCGGGAACATCAAAGTTAGTGACTGTAAATTTAGAACAGGCAAAAGAATACGGTTTAGTCGCGGAGGCCTAATAAGATGGAATACACAACAATTATTGGTATCGTCATAGCAGTGATCATTATGCTGTTTGGGGTTCGAATGATTTTTCGAAAGCCGGCAGATGCAGCGCCTTCACTTGAGTCCGCATTGCATATCGATGCTGACAGTCAAAAACCGATTATCCCGCGTCACGTACGTGACCAACTGCAAACGGCATCAGTTGAAGAGGCTGAACGTAAAGAGCCGACTTTAAACGAAAGCTCTGTAGAAGAGACACTGCCTGAAAAAGCCGAACCGAAAGCTTTGGATGCAGACAGTGTGCTCGAAAGCAGCAGTACTGAACCAAGTTTGGATGCATCAGCTGAGGTAGAAAATAAAGCAGTAGACTCAGTCGCTCCTGAAAATGCAGTAGCAGATGCAACGGAATTAACGACTGAAAGCGCAAGCTCCTCGCTTGTCGATGACCAAGCAAAAGCGGATAAAGCTGAATTTAGTTTAAATGCCAATGTCGAAAAAGCCGAAATTTCAGAGTTTGACGATGAAAGCAGCATTTTAGATGCACATTTGTATGAGCAAAAAATTGTCGATGATGAAAGTGCCTTAGCCACAGCAGAGTCGTTTATTGCCCTGAATGTTTATCCTGAACGTCGCGCGTTGTCTGGTGAGAAAACCTTAAAAGTTTTAATGAAGTATGGTTTACGTTTTGGCGAAATGTCTTGTTTCCATCGTTATAACGAAGATGGAACCAAATTGCTGTTCTCTGTGTTGCAAATTACTGATACAGGCATGGATGGTTTTGACTTGGAAAATCTGTCGACCGATCCAATTAAAGGCTTGGCATTTTTCTTGGCCTTACCACACCGTGACGTGCAAAATGCCTTCGACACCATGGACAGTATTTCACGTTTGATTGCTCGTGAAATCGATGGAACGGTTTATGACCAAAACAACCAAGAGTTCACGCCACAACTGCGAGAGCATTGGCGCCATTTGGCGATTGATTACCGTGCTGGACAAGCAATCGACGCTTAATCTGATTGAAAGCAGTGGTAACGATTTCTATAATAGACAGTAGAAATACAATTTTTAGGGCGGAACAAAGACCGCCCTTTTTTATGGTGAAATTATGACTCAAACTTCGACTGTCGTTGCGCAAATGCGTCAACTGATCCAAATTTTGGCACAGCATAATCATGCTTATTATGTGATGGATCAGCCGACTATTTTAGACAGTGAATATGATCAGCTTTTTCATCAGTTGAAAGCTTTAGAAGAACAATACCCTGAGTGTATTCAGCCAGATAGCCCGATCAATAAAGTCGGTGCTAAACCTTTGGCGAAGTTTACGAGCGTGACCCATGTGGTACCGATGCTGTCTTTAGGCAATGTGTTTAATCAAGAAGAACTTTTTGCCTTTGCACGCCGTGCAGAAGAACGTTTGCCGAATCAAACGATTCAATATGATGTCGAACTGAAGTTTGATGGTCTTGCGATTTCACTGTGGTATGAACAGGGTGTGCTGGTTCGTGGAGTGACGCGTGGTGATGGTGAGACAGGGGAAGACATTACCCAAAACGTCAAAACCATTCGTAACTTGCCGAAGGTGTTGACCACAAATCAGGGCGAAGTACCTACGCTACTGGAAGTTCGTGGCGAAGTTTTGATGCCTAAAGCAGGATTTGAAAAGCTCAATGCAGAAAATGAAGCCAAAGGTGAGAAGACTTTTGCCAACCCACGTAATGCCGCGGCTGGCAGTCTACGTCAGTTAGACCCGAATATTGCGGCTTCGCGTCCACTTGCATTTTATGCTTATGGTATTGCGCAGTGTGAACCAAATCATGGTCAAAGCACCATGTCGGAAAGTCTAGAGTGGTTGCAACAGTTTGGTTTTGCAGTTGGTGAGCGTCATTTTGTCTGCGATAGTATTCAAGAAGTCCAAGCTGTTTATGAGCAAATCAATGCGGAACGACCACAATTGAGTGTGGAAATTGACGGCATGGTGATTAAGGTCAACAGCCTCAAACAACAGCAACAGCTCGGCTTTTTAAGCCGAGAACCGCGTTGGGCAACGGCTTATAAATTCCCTGCGGTGGCTGCGCTCACCACGGTTGAAAATATTGACTGGCAAGTGGGACGTACAGGTACATTGACCCCTGTAGCGCGGTTGAATCCTGTCGCTGTCGGCGGCGTGACCGTTTCAAATGTGACCTTGCATAATATTGGAGAAATCCACCGCCTAGATGTGCGAATTGGCGATACTGTCAGTGTTTACCGTAGTGGTGATGTGATTCCCAAAGTGGAAAAAGTATGGCCTGAGTTCCGTCCTGTCGATGCCATTGAAGTTGAACTCCCGAGCCAATGTCCCGTGTGTGAATCGCCAGTGGTGATGCCCGAAGGTGAAGCTTTAGCACGTTGCTCAGGTGGTTTGTATTGTGCCGCACAGCGTATTGAGGCAATTCGCCACTTCGTGTCACGTAAAGCTCTTGATATTGAAGGTTTGGGAGATCGTTGGGTCGAATCACTGTTACATCTTGATCTGCTTAAAGATGTGGCTGATATTTATCACCTACACGAGCACCGAGAAAAGCTATTAACCATTGAAAAAATGGGTGAGAAGTCCGTTCAGAACTTGATTGATTCGATTGAAAATAGCAAGAAAACCACTTTGGCTGCATTTATTTATGCACTGGGGATTCGTGGGGTGGGTGAAACCACAGCACGTATGTTGGCCAATACTTTCCAAACTTTAGATGCGCTACGTGTCGCAGACATTGAAGCTTTAAAGAAAACCCCAGATGTAGGGGATATCACGGCGGAGTGGATTGTCGACTTTTTCCAAGCGCCGCATAATCTTGAAGTTTTAGACCGATTATTGGCGGCAGGTATTCACTGGGACGCGCCTGTGGCACCAAGTCGCCAGCCTCTAAATGGAGAAAGTTGGGTCGTGACGGGTACACTCAGTACGATGGGGCGTGATGAAGCAACACAGCTCCTACAAGCACTGGGCGCACGTGTCAGTGGTAGTGTGTCGAGTAAGACCAAGTGTGTTGTTGCAGGTGAAAAAGCAGGTTCAAAGCTGGATAAAGCAGAGAAGCTTGGGATTGCTGTGATTAATGAAGCTGAGTTTATTCAACTGATGAAAGATTATGGCCAGTTAGAGGCTTAGATTTTTGATTTGGATCAAAAAGATACTGTTCAGATAATTGCGTTCAGTTAAAGCACGACTAAAACGACTTTTAATGATGAGGGGTTCACAGCGGAGTCTTACGTATTCGCATCAAATGCTTGAAGTTCGTATGTTACTTTGGATTAGCCCAAAGTAACCAAAGGCATTAGTCATCAGCAAAACTCGTTCATTGCCATCAATGAATAAAATTGTCGCAGAAACAATTTTTTTCTAATGTAGTGTTGTCTCGAACAGTTGCTGATGACATTTCGTGTATCCCATACCTTCATAAATTTAGAAAAAGCATAATGCTCGTCAGTTATGAAATTGACTAGTACTATGCTTTTTATTTATTTTTAAGGAATATATTGCTTAATGACACCGTCATCGAGCAATTGTTGAAAGTGCTCAACCAAGCTTTCTTTGACATCTCGATACTCTAAACCCAATTCTTTTTGGCTCTTGTTCGCATCAAAATAAATCGGATAACCCATATTCAATTCAACAAACTCGCGGCTAAAACCAATGAATGGGCCAATCACCTTAAAAGCTGCTTTGGGAAGTTCATTTCGTGGAAATGGAAACTTCCAACCAAAATGTGCTTTAAGCAATTGACCGATTTCAAGCAGACTTAAAGTTCCACCACTTACAATGTAACGACCTGTTGCTTCTGGGTTGAATGCTGCTTGTAAGTGCGCTTCAGCAACATCTTGAACATCGACCACACCATTCCACATAGGTGGGACACCCGCTAAAGTCAAACCATTGGTAAACTGTTGTAAGACCTCAATTGAGCCTGACTGTGTATTTGGTGTCAATGAACGACCAAAGACCAACGCAGGGTTAATGCATACCAACTGCCAACGATCTTGTGCCTCAGCCATTTCCCAAGCTTTACGCTCAGCCATCACTTTAGAATATGGATACGGCTGATGGGTCTCAGAACTGCTGGTGTTCCAGTGACTTTCATCGAAAGAATTATGGTCTGTTTTTAAAATATCAATGGCATCGCCATAGGTCGACGCAATACTCGAAGTGACAATGACGCGTTTAACGGACTCGGTTTCATTTACGGTGTTTAAGACATTTTCTGTACCCAAAACAGCAGGTTCAATGATGTCTTTCACCGCATCCTTATAGTTAGTAACGACGAAAGGAGAGGCCATATGAAAGACAATTTCACAGCCTTGCATCGCTTCTTTAAAGGAATTGGGCTCGAGCAAATTGGCTTTAAAGAGTTTCAGTGTTCCAGCACTGCTGTCTGCAATTTTAGATAAATGCGCGAAGCTTTGGGTTTTGTTCAAGTCACGTACAGTGGCATGAACGGTATACCCTTGGGTTAATAATTTTTGAATCACCCAACTGGCAATATAACCCGATGCACCTGTAACCAGTACCGGTGCTTGTGTTGCTAAGTTTGTCATAGATTACCCATTGTTGTTTTAAGTATTGGCTTAGTGTAAACGTGAATGCCATGAAAGTCTTTGCCTATGGGGTGAACAGGTGTCTGACTTATGCGTCATTTTATAATACTGCACCAAACTGTATTGAAATTGAGCGAGTAAAACGTATTTTTTAGCAGTAATCTTAAATTTGTATTTTAGATCATATAGATAAGTCAAATGATAAAATACAATAAATAATGATAATTATTTTACATATAATAATGATTCTCATTAAAAATAAGCGTTGTTTAAAATGAAATCCTTCTCTAAGAAAATTCTTGCAAGCTCTGTTGGGCTTTTGATGATGGGTGGAGGCTGTTTACAGCTTGCTTTTGCAGAGGAGGTTTCAGTTTTACCTGCCTTAAAATCAGAAGCGCAATCACAACAAGGCTATGCCGATGGTAAATTGGCGAAGGCAGCTGACTTGGGTGCTTTAGGGAATAAGTCAACGATTGATACGCCATTTACGGTTTCTACTTATACAGAGCAACTGATTCGTGATCAACAAGCATCTACAGTGGGGGAAGTTTTAGAAAATGATGCCAGTATTCGTGCGACGACCAATCAAGGTCATTTAAACGAAAACTTCCAAATTCGTGGTTTTAGTGTCGGCTATGACGATATGGCTTACAACGGGTTATACGCTGTAGCTCCTATGGGACGTATACCAACAGATTTACTAGAATCGGTAACAGTATTGAAAGGACCGAATGCTTTGGTTGCAGGTATGGCACCAGCAGGAAGCGTTGGCGGAGTAGTGATTGCGAATTCTAAACGTGCCGATCAAGATCTAACACGTATTTCGACGTCATTAGAAGATGAGAGTTATTATAAAACCAATGTAGATGTTTCTCGTCGTTTTGGTGACCAAAACCAATTTGGAGTTCGTGTAAACGGCACATATGGAGACGGTGAGCATCTTATTGAAGGTATGGATGACCGTTTAGCACTGGGTTCGATTGCAGCGGACTATACGACCGATAAATTAAAACTAAACTTTGATGCTTATGCCATTCGTGAAAACCGTGATAATGGTTCACCTGCAATGGTCTCTATGCAAAAAACAGGCGTAGTTGCTGCACCAAAGGGGGATAGTAATTACTTTGATCAAATTCATGGGGAAACCTATAGCCGTTATGCGGGCTTAAATGGAGAATATAAATTCACCCCTGATACCAAAGTTTTTGCAGGTGTAGGTTATGTTGAAAAAGGTTATTCGGGTCATATTTTTGGTACGCGTATGATCTTGCAGAACAGTGCAGGTGATGCAACTTCGCAGTACTATCGAGTCGCATCTAAAGAAAATAACCTAAGTGGTAATACGGGTATTGAAACTAAATTCAATACAGGCGCCATTAAACATACCCTTGGGTTACGTGCAGATTATGTGCATCGCGAATACGATCAACACTCTCGTGCGACCAGTTCATCATTTACAACGAATCTTTATAATCCTAACTCGAACGGGACAATGCCAACGACCTATCCAACAGTTGTACCTTATGAAGATGATAAATTCATGAGTTATACCTTGACGGATCAAATTTCAATGTTGGATGACAAATTTCAGTTGATTTTGGGTGCTCGTTATCAAGATATGCAGTTGGAAAGTCTCACTACAGATGTGAAATACGATGAAAATAAGCTTTCACCAAGTTTAGGCATCGTAATCAAACCGTTTGGAGAAAATTTATCTTTTTATGCAAGTTATGTTGAAGGTTTATCAAAAGCAGACTCAGTAACTTCTACCGCGGATGTGAATGAAGGAAAACTATTTAAGCCTTACGAAACGAAGCAATATGAAGTGGGGACAAAGTATCAAGCTGGTTCTTGGTTAAATAGCTTGGCACTTTATCAAATTGAAAAACCGACTCTGATCACAACAGCTTTGGCGACAGCGGTTAATGGTAATACACAGATCACTGAAGATGGTGGGGAAAGTCGATCACGTGGTATTGAATGGTCCTTCTCAGGGAATGTGACTGAGGACTTAAGTCTACTGGGAAGCATGGCTTATATTGATGCTGAATATACAAAAGGTTCTACAAGCACCACTGATATTTCAGGCAATACGATTTATGGTGTGCCCGACTTTACTGCCTCATTAGGCTTGGATTATGCCGTACCTGTGATAGATGGTTTAAATGTTAATGCTCGGGCTAACTATGTTAGTGAACAATATTTAGATAGTTTGAATACCTATAAACTTCCTGACTATACTATTCTCGATGTTGGTGCGCGCTATAAAACAAAACTGGGTGGTGTAAACACGACTTTCTTAGCCAATGTAGATAACGTGACAAATAAAAAATATTGGGAAGGTGTGTTCAATTCTTACTATGCAACGGTTGGTGGTGCACGTACCTATAAACTTGGCGTCACTTTCGATTTCTAATTTTACTGAACAGCCCATTGCGATGCAGTGGGCTTTTTTATGTCTGAATGCTGCCTCATTTAAGTTGAACGCAATGATGAAATTTCTCGGTTTACTCCTGTGCTGTGGTGGTTGTGTGCTGCTGTATTTGACCCATCCTAACCAAACGGTTCTTAAACAGACTGTGGCGAAAAAGTATCGTTGGGTCGGGTGGATTGGTTTTGTTTTGGCATTGACTCTTTTACTGGCGGTATTACCAAAACTGGTGGCGGTGTTGATGTGGTTACTGATGCCATTGGTGTTGTGGTCAGCACTACCATTTCTTCCTTTATTACATGGGGCTTTGACGCATGAGGTTACTACGTGATCAAAAGATACAACCTGACTGGTGGACGAAAAGCTTTGCAGGAGCAGTTCTTGGACTCAGCCTAGCTTTCGCTTTAGCTGCATTAATCACAATGTGGGGACTGCAATCTGAGTATCGTAGTCTTGCTCCACAGTTAGGTATGTGGTCGATTCCTTGGATTTGGCTACCACTCTTTTTCGTGGCCTATTTTATTCCACGCGGATGGCAGTCCATTGTGATTTATCTGTTTTTCAATGTTGTGGCTTACACACTCATATTTTGGCTCAGAGGAGAATAGGGCATGAAGGTACGTACAGATATTCTCCGACTGGCCAAAGAGTTACATACATGGGTGGGGATTTGTGCAGGCATTCTCTTGTTCATTTGCTTTTTTGCAGGTGGGCTGAGTATGTTTCAGCATGATTTGAGTAAGTGGGCAACGCCGCCGCAACAAAGTCTAAATACGGTTGAACTCCATCAGTACAACGATTTGGTGTCACAGGTACAGCAGCAGTATCCTGAAGCGCAAAAAAGTTTCCAGATCAATTTAAACTCCAAAGAGTTTCATTATGCCCCGATTCAGTGGCAACCTGCGCAAAGTCAAGCACATGATGATCATGCCTTTGATACCGATCAAAGCGCGATGTTGGCGACACTGAAACCAGATGGCACTTTACAGGTTGAACAAGAAAACTTATCTAAACTGGGTTGGTTGATTGAACAACTGCACGAAACGGCAGGCATTCCAGGGATGCTTGGGCACCATACACTCGGTGTTTATGTGATGGGTGTGGTATCCGTCTTATACTTTTTAGCGCTAATGACAGGTTTGATCATCCTCTTGCCGACGTTGGTCAAAGACTATTTTGCGATACGGCAAGGTAAGAACAAAAAACGCTTTTGGCTCGATGCGCATAATGTGATTGGCATTACCAGTTTACCGTTTCATATTTTGATTAGTGTGACGGTAATTGTTTTTGCATTTCATGATCTCTTTTATGATGGCTTGGGGCAGTTGGTCACCAAAGGTAAACCACTGTTTGAACGTCCCGCTGCGGTGCAGATTGTAGATCCAGTTCCTCAACTGGATGTTGAAAAAATACTCTTACAGGTACAGCAACAAGCACAGGGCTATGAGGTCTCGTCTGTAAGCTTTAACAATCTAGACCAACCCGCCAAGGCATCGGCACGCGTCAGTTTATATAGTCCAGATCAGATGTTACGTGGAGATAACTTCGACGTGATGTTTTTCAATCCTTACCAGCCTGCACCCTATAGTACAGACAATTTAAATACCCAAAGTTCTGGTCTAGATCAATTGATTCGATCGATGTTCAGTTTGCACTTTGGTAACTATGGCGGAGATTTTACCCGGTGGTTGTATTTGGCCTTGGGGCTGGGCGGAGCATTTTTATTTTACTCAGGCAATATTCTATGGATTGAATCGCGTGTAAAGCGACAAAAAAATCCAAATTTAGCACCACCTGCACAGCGTAAGGATGTGCAATTCATCGCAAACTTAACCATAGGCGCATGTTTGGGAGCGGTCTTTGGCATTGTTATGAGTATGTTGATCGGGCGCTGGGCCTATGTACTCAGTCCTGAACTACACAGCATCAACGCATGGTTTATGTATATCTATTATGCGATTTTTATTTTCAGCTTAATGCTGAGCTTCGTACTGGGTGGAGCACGGGCATTACCAACGTTATTGCTGTCGATTGTGATTGTTTTACTGCTCATGCCTTTGACTTCTGCTATCGCATTGCTCTTACCTGAGATTGGATTATGGTCATCTTCTTCCTCTTTATGGTGGGTTGACGTCTTTGCTATTATTTTTGCTGGGTTATTTTTCTGTTTTTATCGCCAAGCTCAGGCCCGAGTCCAGTCCGCAGAAGTGGGGTCTCTTTGGTCCGTTGCTCAGAAAAAATGAAAGATTGTGCACCGTTCCAAGGTTGAAATAAGAAGCATTTTTAATGGTTACAAAATGAAGCACAGGGCGGTTCAAGCCTAAAAAGCCTTTGCAAAAAGGATAAAGTTTTGCAAAGGCTTCTTTTATAACTATTATTTTGATGACTCATACTGCAAATGCGTATGTTTCTCATTTTAATTTTATAAAAATCATAAACTTACATAATTTATCTTTTGCAAAGTGAATTAAATGTGTCCATAATAGTTGCATTAGAGAATGGAGATTTTGAAAATGCGTGGCAATCCTGAAGTCGTAGACTACTTAAATATGTTGATCGGTGGAGAATTGGCTGCACGCGATCAATATCTCATTCATTCACGTATGTATGAAGATTGGGGTTTGAGCAAAATCTTTGAACGTATTGATCATGAAATGCAAGAAGAAGCACAACATGCAGATGCGATTATTCGCCGTGTTTTGTTTTTGGAAGGCACACCAAATATGCAACGTGATGACGTTGAAATTGGTGAAGATGTGGTTTCATGCTTAAAAGCCGATTTAAAGCTTGAATATCATGTACGTGAAAAATTAGCGCAAGGCGTAAAATTGTGTGAAGAAAAGGGTGATTACATTACCCGTGATATGTTACGTCAGCAAATGTCAGATACCGAAGAAGACCATACTTATTGGTTAGAAAAACAATTACGTTTAATTGAATTGATTGGTCTGCAAAACTACATTCAGTCTCAAATGTAAGAGATGCCAGCTACCAGTTTTATGTAAAGGTGGCATGTGTATTTACATACTGAGTAATCAAAAAGCCTTCGAATCAATGTCCGAAGGCTTTTTTGTATGGGTTATTTTTTAGAGAACTTTTGAATATCTGCTAATACTTGTCCTGCATGGGTTTGGGTATTCACACTGCTGTAGTGATAGACCACCGTACCTTGTGGGTCAATCAGAAAGGTTTCACGTTTCGCAATTTTCGCGATGCCCAAGTTCCGCACGATGCCGAGTTGATTTGCCAGTTGATGATTGTTATCAGCCAAAATAGGGAAATTCAGTCCCAACTTTTTAGAAAATTTTTGATGCGACTGTACATCGTCCAAACTCACGCCTAAGACCACCGCATTATTTTTGCTAAATTGTGGGTAGAGTGCTTTAAACTGATTGGCTTCTTGGGTGCAGCCCGGCGAGTCATCCTTCGGATAAAAATATAACACCACCCATTTGCCTTGATATTGTTTGAGCTCATGCCATTTGGCATTTTGATCTTGTAACTTAAAACTCGGTGCGGGCTTGCCTACCCATTGTTTTTGGTCTGATGAAGCGCTTGAAAAAGCTGGTGCTGCATAAGTGGCGCTACTGATGGCACAGAAACTACCTAGCGAAATTAAGCTAATCGTTGCCATTTGCATTATTTTCATTGTGTAGGCTGTCCAGAAATGTATTTCATTGATCTTAGCAAATTTTAAGGCACTAAAGTGCTGAGATTCTGGTGTCTAAATCTGAATTATTTATTTAAATTTACTGTTCATTCAAAGGGCTTGCTTTGCAACGGAGTCTGAGGTTTTATACTGTTTGAAATTTACAGTTTTAGAGTCTGCATTGAATCAACGTATTTTACTCATCACGGGCTGGGGTGGTGGGACCAAGTTACTGCAACCTTTGTCTCATGCTTTGCAGCATAAAGGCCATTCGGTTGAGCTGATCAATATTTTTAATGGATTGGATACACAGGCGTTGCAGCAACATGCTGAACAAGCCAAAGATTTTGATATCATTATCGGTTGGTCTTTGGGGGGGCAACTGGCGACTTTATTGATCGATGCTGTTGAACAGCAGTATCAACAGCAAAAAGTATTAATTACTCTGGCTTCAAATCCGTGCTTTGTGGCGCATGAAAACTGGCCAACCGCGATGAGTCCAGCGACATTTAAAAGCTTTAAACAATCCTTCGAAGCAGATGCGATTGCAACCTTAAAGAAATTTGGATTTATGGTATGCCAAGGGACGGCAACCACCAAGCAAGATTTTTTGCAGTTGCAAAGTTTGATTCAGCCTCAGTCTTTAGATCTGTTAAAACAGGGACTCAATTGTTTAGAGCATTTAAATACGGTTGAGATCTTACACAATTATACGGGGCATCAACTCCACCTGCTGGCTAAACAAGATTTTTTAGTTAGCTACAAAGTCTTGGATAATTTAAAAGCTTTGGGTGCAAATTTTTTAGATGCGGTGCTTTTAAGTGGTTCACATGGACTTCCAGTTTTTCATGCCGATGAAGTAACTGACAAAATCTGCCAATATTTACAAAAAATGGATTAAACAATTCGCTGAGTGGCGAATATCGCAATTTCTTTTTGATGCGCGCAGGTTTAAGATCAGTCAAATTGAAATTTTGCTGTAACTGTAGTCGATATGGAGTTAAGGATGACTGAGATCAATGCCAAATTGGATGGTGAGTTGGATGACTTAGCATTTGATCGGGAACATATTTGGCATCCTTATACCTCGATGACCAATCCGCTCCCCACGTTTAAAGTTAAAAAAGCCTTTGGTTCAACCATTGAGTTAGATGATGGTCGTCAGCTGATTGATGGGATGTCTTCGTGGTGGTGCACCATACACGGCTATAACCACCCTGAACTGAATCAGGCCGTGACAGATCAGCTGCAAAACATGTCGCATATTATGTTTGGTGGTTTTAGCCATGATCCTGCCATTCAACTGGGCAAATTACTGTTGCAAATCACCCCACCAAGTTTAGATAAAATTTTCTATGCAGACTCGGGTTCTGTTGCGGTTGAAGTGGCGTTAAAAATGGCAGTTCAGTATTGGACTTCGCTTGGGAAACAAGACAAAACTAATTTTGTCACCCCGCGTTCGGGCTACCACGGTGATACATGGAATGCGATGTCGGTCTGTGATCCTGTCACAGGGATGCATCAAATTTTTGGTTCAAGTTTACCCAATCGTATTTTTGTTCCTGCACCGCAAGTTGCCTTTGATGCAGCATGGAATCAGGATGATATCCGTGAACTTGAAAACACCTTAGCAACACAGCATGAAAGTATCGCCGCGCTGATTATTGAGCCGATTGTTCAGGGTGCAGGAGGGATGCGTTTTTATCATCCTGAGTATTTACGGCAGGCCAAATTGCTCTGTGAAAAATACAGCGTTTTACTGATTTTTGATGAAATTGCGACGGGTTTTGGGCGTACGGGGAAACTTTTTGCTTGGGAGCATGCACAGGTCGAACCAGACATTATGTGTATGGGTAAAGGTTTAACAGGCGGCTATATGACCTTGTCTGCAACCTTAACCACAAAGCATATTGCTGAAATCATCAGTCGAGGCGAAGCGGGTGTGTTTATGCACGGCCCAACGTTTATGGCCAACCCCTTGGCGTGTGCGGTGGCGGCGAAAAGTACAGAACTCCTGATCTCACAAGATTGGCAAAGCAATATTCAACGCATTGAAACACAACTTCATACCGCTTTGACCCCGTTGCAGTCACTTGAATATGTTCATGAAGTTCGTGTATTGGGTGCCATCGGTGTGGTTGAGCTGACGTTTAATGTGGATATGAAAACCTTGCAACAGGAGTTTGTCCGCCGTGGTATTTGGGTGCGACCCTTTGGAAAACTGGTTTATGTGATGCCTCCTTATGTGATTACCTCACAGGAACTCAAGACCTTACTTGAGCAATTGGTTGAAGTGGTGGTGCAGATGCAGGAGCCTGTTGTATGAAGCATGTAGAACATTTTGCAGCACAACTGGATGTACTTAAACAGCAAGGCAATTTGCGCCAGTTTACGTCTAATGTGCAGCAAGGGCGGATGATTCGAATCCATGATCATGAGATGTTGAATTTGGCATCGAATGACTATCTAGGATTGGCTGCAAATATCGAATTACGTGAACAGTTTTTCGATGAAACACCGAATACACAGCGCTGGATGAGTTCAGCCTCTTCACGTTTATTGACGGGTAATTTTCCGGAATATGAACAGTTTGAAGCAAGCCTAAGTCGGGCTTTTCATGGTCGTGCTGCTTTGGTATTCAACAGCGGCTATCACATGAATATTGGTATTTTACCTGCGCTAGCGGACAGTAAAACCCTAATTCTGGCTGATAAATTAATTCATGCCAGCATGATTGATGGTATTCGTTTATCGACTGCGAAGCTGGTACGTTATCGCCATAATGACTTGGCACATTTGACTCAACTTTTACAGAAGTATCATACCGATGATACTTTTGAGCGAATCATTGTGGTGACGGAGTCCATTTTTAGTATGGATGGTGACGAAACCGATTTGGCTGAATTGGTTCGCATCAAAAAACAGTTTGAAAAAGTCATGCTCTATGTCGATGAAGCACATGGTATTGGTGTGCGTGGTGAGCAAGGTTTGGGCTGTGCCGAGCAATATCAAGTGATTGATGACATTGACTTTTTGGTTGGTGCTTTGGGTAAGGCTATGGCTTCAATCGGTGGCTATCTGATTTGTCACCCTGTGATTCGAGACTATCTCATCAATACTATGCGCCCATTGATTTTTAGTACGGCACAACCGCCGATATGCATGGCGTGGAGCAACTTTATCTTGCAACAAGTCTTGCGGTTAAAGACTGCACGACAGCATTTGCATAGTATCAGTCAGACCTTACAGCAAGCAGTTCAGGCCAAAGGTTTTGATTGTCCATCAACGTCTCAAATTGTCCCTGTGATCATCGGTGATTCGAGCAAAACGGTAGAGAAGGCGAAAGCTTTGCAACAAGCAGGTTTTTATATTATGCCTGTACGACCACCGACTGTGCCGCAGCATAGTTCTAGACTACGTATTTCCTTGACCGCTCAAGTTCGCCATACTGATTTAGATCAGTTGATTCAGTTGTTGTGAGTGAGTCGTGAAGAATTTAGAGATTGATAAAGCACAAGTCGCATTGCGCTTTGCTCAGGCAGGGCAAAGCTACAGTGAACATGCGGTTGTGCAAAAACAAATTGCACGCCGGCTTTTTAATTTAATCCAACGTCATGCTGCTAAAACGCAATTTGAGCGGGTGTTTGAAATTGGTTGTGGTTCAGGCAATTTAAGCCATCTTCTGCTGAACGATTTCCAAATTCAGCACTATTTACTGAATGACTTATATGCTGAGGTGCAGCAGCACTTTCAGGGTTATTCAAATATAGACTGGTTATTGGGCGATATTGAACAGCTTGTTTTTCCAGCTCATTTAGAACTGATTGTATCGACCTCTGCACTGCAGTGGATGACGAATCTTGATGCTGTTTTTCAGAAAGCGAATGACAGTCTGCTTCCACAAGGTCTATTTTGTTTTTCCACCTTTGGCGAGCGGAACTTACAAGAGATTAAGACTTTAACGGGGCAAGGTTTAGATTATGTCAACCTCGATCAACTACGGGAAAAATTGCAAAACCAAGGCTTTGAAGTTCTGCATTTGTCTGAACAAATTGAGTACTTAGACTTTGCGACACCGAAACAGGTACTGCAACATTTAAAAGCCACAGGTGTCACGGCAACTGCATCGAGCTTTCGTTGGACCAAGCACTCGCTTGAACGCTTTTATCAAGATTATCGACAATTTTCACAACTCGATACATCAGGACAGATTCATTATCGCCTGAGTTATCACCCTATTTATTGTATTGCACGGAGAATGCCATGACTGGATCAGTTTACTTTATCAGTGGAATCGATACAGGCATTGGGAAAACCTATACCACGGGCTACTTAGCCAAGCTTTGGAATGAACAAGGCCAAAAAACCATTACCCAAAAGCTAGTGCAAACGGGCAATGTTGATGTTTCTGAAGACATTGAACAGCATCGTAAAATTATGGGTATGGGCTGGTTTCCAGAAGATGACAGTAAGCTGACCATGCCTGAAATTTTTAGTTATCCTGCATCGCCACATTTAGCGACTAAAATTGATGGTCGTGAGATTGATTTTGCAAAAATCGAGCGTGCTACTCAGCAGCTGGCTGAAAAATATGAGGTGGTGTTGTTAGAAGGTGCGGGTGGTTTGATGGTGCCTTTAACCACAGATTTGCTTAGCATTGACTATATTGCAACCAAGCAACTGCCTGTAATTTTGGTGAGTTCGGGGCGTTTGGGCAGTATTAACCATACTATTTTAAGTTTAGAAGCACTGAAAAGTCGTGGTTTAGAGCTTTACGCTTTAGCCTATAACCTAAATGATGAATCTCAAGATGAACTCATTTCTAAAGATACTGCGACCTATTTAAAAGCTTATTTGGCGACACATTTTCCGCAAGCATTGTGGATCGACATCCCCGTATTGAAGTAATTCGTAGAGTCATTAAAAAAGAAAAAAACCGCTAACAGCAAAAGTTGTCAGCGGTTTTTTTGACGGTTTTATTTATTGATTACTCACGACTCCAATTTTTTTCACATTAAGGCGTTGGGCTGCGGCCATGACCATCGCAATGTATTTATATTCCGTTGCGCGGTCAGCTTTGAGTTTAATTTGGTCTTGATCTGCTTTTTGAGCAACGGTTTGAAACAAGGCTTCGAGCGCTTGTTTGGACTCCACAGCTTGTTCATTCCAAAACATTTTGCCTTGAGCATCTAAGCGTAGTTCCACGATTTCAGGTGGTTTTTCCTGAACTGGTGGTGGTGTGCCATTCGGGAGGTTGATATTAATGGCGTTGTTTGGCAATGGAATCGTGATAATGAACATAATCAGCAATACCAACATGACATCAATCAAAGGCGTCATGTTGACATCGAGCATGACATCTTCATCATCTTGATTGGAACCAACATTCATACCCATAGCTGAATCCTTCTTTGATTAAGGTGAAGAGGGCGGTGTGGTGACAAAGGCAATTTTGCCAATCCCCGCTTGCTGCGTGGTTGTAATGACTTGGTCAATCGCATCGTATGGCGTAAGTTGGTCACCACGAATGTGGACATCGGGCTGAGGTCTCTTTTGTGCCTCTGTCTGTAACCGAGAGAGTAATGTTGCTTTATCGGCAATGTAACTTTCATTCCAAAAAATATCGCCATTTTTATTGACTGCAAGTTGAATATTTTCAGGTTTGGTTTCATAAGGCACATTCCTTTCTTCAGGCAAATTGACTGGCACGGTATGAATCGCAACAGGCACTGTAATGAGGAAAATAATCAGTAAAACCAACATAATATCAACCAGTGGGGTGGTATTAATGGTTCCGATTACATCATCATCGCTGTCATTTGAATTTACCGTCATTCCCATGGCTGATTCCTCATGTTCTTATTTCATGTCACGGTTAACAGGATTGTTGGTGCTGATTTCACCACTTAACAACACCGCATGCAGGTCTGAACCGAAGGTACGAACTTCTTCCATCACGGCTTTATTCCGACGAGTTAACCAGTTGTAACCAAGCACTGCTGGAACAGCCACGGCTAAACCAATTGCAGTCATAATTAAGGCTTCACCCACAGGGCCTGCGACCTTATCAATAGATGCTTGACCCGATACCCCAATCGCGGTTAAAGCATGGTAAATGCCCCAAACGGTACCGAATAAACCCACGAAAGGTGCGGTTGAACCTACAGTTGCTAGAAAAGCCAGCCCACCACTTAAATGACTGTGAATTTTGTCGATAGCACGTTGAATCGAGATAGTGACCCAAGTATTAAAGTCAATACGCTCTAATAATGTTCCACCATGGTTTTTTGTCGACTTAATACCTTTTTCAGCGATAAAGCGATACACACTGGCATCATCTAAACCTTCAGTTGCAGTATCGAGAGAGGTTGCTTCCCAAAAGTTTTTATCGGCATTTTGGCCTTGTTTGCGAATTTTGCCTTGCTGTAAGCACTTGGTGATGATGATGTACCATGTCCCAATCGACATAATCACCAAAATAAACAGCGTCACTTTAGACACCAGATCACCTTCTTTCCACATTGCTTCTAAGCCATAAGGGTTATGTACTTTTTCTGAAGCAGAAGGTGCTTTCTCAGCTAAGGGTGGGGGAACAGGTGTTGCTGCTTTCTCAGTCGCAGTGACTGGTGTAGTCATTGTTGTAGTGGGCGCAGCGGTTTCCTCTGCGAAAACAGCTTGTAGAGGAAGTAATGTGCTCATTCCAAGTAGGCTTGCTGCGGTAAAGTTTTTTAAATTTTGCATTGTGTAACTCCTAATGTCGGCTGATCTTTTTCAATTATTCGAGAACAAATTCGTATGGGATGTCGAACCAAGCGCTTTGAGCTACGCCATCTTTCATTGCAGGTTTAAATGTGCACAAGCTATACGCTTTCGTTGCTGCTCGGTCTAAAGTACGGTCACCTGTTGAGCGTTTCACTTTGACTTCTTGCGCCTTACCATTGGTATCGACAAAGACCGAAATCAGTACGGTGCCAGAAATGCCACTCATCTCTGCTTCGCGTGGATAGCTTGGTGCTTTGCATCCAGCTTCACCTTCCGATACTCCACGTGTAACACCTGTGGGTTTGGGTGCAGGTGATGGAGTAGCGGCAGTCGGTGACGGAATTGGAGATGGGCTTGGAGAAGGCGATGATGCAACTGGCGTCGGCGTGCTTATCGTCGGTTTAGTGACGGGTGTAGCAACTGTTTTTTGCACTGGGACTACTTTTTCTACAGGTTTGGGGTCAGGCTGCTGCGCTACTTTTTCCACCATTTTCGGTGGCTCTGGTGGAACTTCTTTAGGTGGTTCAGGCTCAGGTGGCTTGATATCTTGCAGAATGACCAATTCCACAGGTTCGGTTGAGGGTTTAACAATATCTTTTGCCAAACCTGCCATTAGCACCAAGCCAACAAGAACATGTAAGAAAATCACAACGCCAATACCTGTGAGTTTTTTGGCGGAGTTTTTTTCTAAATCTTCAAATGTAGTGCCCATAGTTACTCCTAAAATTTAAGCCAAATCTACTTTTTAAAAGCATTGGATTGCACTTGGGAAAATCCATATATATCTGGTTAAAGTTGAGCATGTATAAACATCACCACAGATTGAATACTTCAATCTGTGGCTCAGATCCGCTTAGAACGTATATGTACCTCTTACATAGAAAGTACGTCCTGTTGGGTCGCTGTAACGTGGGTCATAGCCGTATTGGAAGTTATCGAGAACATTCGATGCAGCAGGTTCTTCATCAAATAGGTTTTTGATGCCACCCGTTAGGGTTAAGTTTTTGAAACCTTTATAGGTGCCTGCAATGTTGTAGAGGGTATAGTCGGGGACTTTGTGATTATCAAAGCCTTCTTCACCTGTTGCATTTTGGTCGTGATAGCCTCGGAAAAATTGCTGTTCAAAGACCAATTTCCAGTCTTCATAGCTCCAGTTGATGTTTGCGGTATGTTTCCAGCGCAGTACTGCAGGGTCATCATAAACGCCCACTAAGCCCTCCCAGTCTCCATCTTTTTCTTCTTGGTAGTCATTTTTGATGACATAGGTTCCATTAATTCCAAAGCCAAACCGACCTGTTGATGTCATAGGAGTCAGGTAGTCTAAGCTAATGTCGATCCCTTCTGTTTTGATGCCACCTGTATTCATTAAAGTGGTATTGATGTATTGGATACGACCATCTGCATCTCGCACAAAGCGATCTGCATATTTGGTTGGATCTTCGAAAATGGAGGTTTCACCCGTTAAGCCAATAAGATTCTCAATTTCGATATTGTAGTAATCGACTGCTAAGACTAGGTTCTTAAGGGGCTCAAAAACAAAGCCTGCTGTAAATGTGGTTGATTCTTCGGGCTGAAGCTCAGAGTTACCACCTTGCATACGCTTAAACTGGGTATTACATTCTGTTTGATATTGCGGTGAAGTTGCTACGCCACCTGGACAGAGCACAGGGTCATCGTATTTTGCCCCCGTGTAAGTTTGGCTTTGCGGTGCATTAATTTCATATAAGCTTGGTGCACGGAAACCTGTACTGTAAGTACTTCGGAACATTAATTGCTTTAAAGGTTCCCAGCGTAAACCCACTTTCGGGTTGAAGGTGTCGCCAAAGTCACTGTAGTCATCATAACGTGCTGCAAGTTGCGCTTCTAAAGTTGAGGTAATCGGAATTTGTAGCTCTGAGAAAACGGCTGTAATGTCGCGGTCACCCTTACTGATAGGTTTGTCAGGGTCAATGCCACTACCTGGGACAAGTCGAACAAGGTCTGAGTTTACCTTTGCTTCCCAGTCTTGTGTGGTAAAGCTACCACCGAAGGCAAAGCCCACGTCACCCGCAGGAAGGGTGAAAATTGGACGGCTGATCGTAAAGTCAAAGGTGGTGGAGTCTAAGGTCGCATCATTGGTCGTACCGCTGACTTCTAATGAATTCCAAACACTTGAATCCGCTGAAGGACCAAAGGGGTTAATGGTACCGTTATCTAGCCCTTCTTGCAGTTGACTACGATTTAAATAGCCACTAACGAAACTGTCCTTTGCTTTACCTTTTGCATAGGTCACGCCGCTGTCGATGTTCCAGCCATATGCTTCACCTTCAATCCCTGCAAAAATACGATGTGATTCATTGGTTGTCTTAGAAACACGGTTACCTGCTTGTGAGCGTAGGTAGAGTTGTAAAGGATCACCACTTAAACCGGGAACAGCAGGAGTGATACCTTCCCCTGGATAATATTGGCTTCCTTTGGGAAGTGTCACAGATCGGCTATAGACATCGGGTGCGATTGAGGTAGTGACTTCATTTTTTGCATATACATATTCAGCAATGGCGTTGAATTGGTCACTGAGTTTGAACGTTGCACGCCCTAGGGCCGATAAGTCTTCTGTTTCTGGTTGAATACCAATCAAGGCTTGAGTGTTTAAAAAACACAGACCATCTTCCGCAACGACATTAGGAGTGTTATTACAGTTGGCATTACCGTAAGGATTGGTTAATACACCACTGGTTGGGTCATAGAAGTTAGCAGGAAAACCATTCGCAGAGCCAGCATCGATCCCTAATTCAGGTAAAAGCCCACCACGACGGCTAACTTTACGGTCTTTGGCCATAATTTCTTTAGACTTTTGGTAGCTGATTGCGCCATATACGTTAAAACCTTGTTCGTCTAAGTCGCCATAGCCACCAAAGATAGAGACATCGTATTCTTCCCCCCCTTTTTCTTCGGGTTTGAGTACACCGCTGCTGATACCGAAACCTTCATATTGTTTTTTTGTGATGAAGTTGATCACCCCAGCAATGGCATCCGCACCATATACCGCGGATGCACCATCTCGAAGGACTTCAATTCGTTCAACCATTGCTAGAGGAATCGTATTGAGGTTGGTTTCAGAGGTACTAAAAGGGCTATAAGCCAAACGACGACCGTTTAATAATACTAAGGTTTTGTCTGGGCCTAGGCCACGCAAGTTAGCTGTTGAACCAGAGGTATTACTTGCCCCCACGTTTTGCGCGGTTGTGTAACCCGCTTGGTTGGCACTGATTTTGGTTAAAGCTTCTTCGGCAGTTGTGACGCCTTGTTGCGCAAGCTCTTCAACTTTAATGACGGTAATGGGTGAAGAACTTTGAGCTGCAACTCCTTTGATAGAGGAGCCTGTGACAGTCACTTTAGCAACTTTTTTAGTTGGTTCTGCTGAGACTGAGCTTTCTGTTTCTTCTGCATGAGCTAAAGACAAACACATCATACTTAAAGTCAGGGTACTTAGTTTAAGTATTGATTTGCTGATGGTTGGGGTCCCCATAGATCGAACAAGTTTGTTTTTTTGCATCGTAAATTCAACCCTTCTTTTTCTATATTTAGCGGTATTGCTGTGCTGAGGGAGTGCAAGGCAAATGCCAACTTTCAGGGATAGACAAAAGACTGTGAATTAAGTTATTGGAAAATATTGTTTTATTTTATTATTTGTATGGATTTATGTAACTTGTTTTCATTTTTCTAGAATTTAAAAATTTAAAATGGCAAAAAATTACTTATAAATCGATTAAAAAATAATCATAAAATGATTATTCATATAATAAGTGATCAAAAATGAGTCGTGATTTTTTGACTTTTTAATACAAATATTATTTGTAATTATACTGAAATATTAGTATTTATCTTTAATAAATAAATATTTGCGATGTTTTATTTGGTTTTTTGTATTTCTTGAGATGTTCGAATTTGAATCATTGGTGTATTAAATCTGTGCAATAGTTTATTTAAACTGAATGTTTAAAAATAGCTACTAATTGGCAAAATGTTCCGGTGTGAGTTGAGCCTCTGATTTATAACTAATTAATATCCATATATTTTTCTTACAAAATGTTAAATTAGAATGATAAAAAAATAGGCGTGGCATGATATTCGCTTTGTTGCAGAGGTGAATATTTGCCCATGACCGTTTTTTAAATTTTGATAATTAAAATTTAATTTATAAAACATGGGTTTATGTTTTAAGTTTTTGTCAGTGTTGTCTTAAAAATAAAACACTGACATTGAACATGGATGGCATGAGATCACCTTGCTTAAAAAAAAGATGTGTATAGGTATGAACTTGAATTCAAAAAAACTGAAGCTTGCTGCTTTATCCCTTGCGATGGGTTTTGGCTTTTCTGCCTATGCAAAGTCGCCTGCAGATCCAAACAAAGTATTAAATATTGCTTATGAAGCGCCTGATGATGGTTTTGATACGGTTAAAACCTATAATTTTTATAGTGGTAGTATTGCCCAAGCCATTTTTGAACCACTTTTAAAATACGATTATTTGGCGCGCCCCGCTCAATTGGTTCCAAATACAGCAGTGGCGATGCCAAAAATAGAACAAGAGGGCAAAGTCTATATCTTTAAAATTCAGCCCAAGATTTATTTTAGCGATGACGCGGCCTTCAAAGGCAAGCCGCGAGAGTTGGTGGCGCAGGATTATATTTATTCCATGATGCGGATTATGGATCCGAAAAACCGCTCACCGACCTATTCATTTATTGAAGGCAAAATTGTCGGTGGCGATGCTGCTGTTGCTCAAGCCAAGAAAACAGGCCAGTTTAATTACGATGCCGCGATTCCGGGTTTAAAAGCCCTCGATAAATACACACTACAAATCACATTAACTCGTCCTGACTATAATTTTCCCTATATCTTAGCTTACGCCACATTTAGTGGAACAGCGCGGGAAGTGGTGGAGTTTTATGGGGACCGAATCGCGCAACATCCTGTGGGGACAGGGCCTTATCAACTGAGCAGATATGTACCGCGGAGTCGTATTGAACTGGTGGCCAACCCGAAATATCGTGGTTTTACATGGAACTTTAAATCTACAGGTTCGAGTTGGGACAATCGTCTGGTCAAGGAGATGCAAGGCAAAAAAATGCCGCAAATCGGCAAAGTCAGCGTCAGTATTATTGAAGAAGAACAGTCTCGCTGGCTCGCGTTCAAATCGGGACAACTCGATTTTGACAAACTGACTTCCAATGCGGTACCACAGGCTTTAAATGGTAAGCAACTCAAACCTGAACTGGTCAAGCAAGGCATTCAACATTTTCCCAATAAAGACGCTGAAATCACCTATACCATGTTTAATATGCAAGACCCTACAGTGGGTGGTTTTGGGCTTGAAAAAGTTGCATTAAGACGTGCGATTAGTCTGGCTTATAACCAAGCAGAAGCCATTAAACAACTGTATAAAGGGCAGGCGGTGAAGTCGGAGATGTTGGTGCCTGAGGGGGTACAAGGCTTTAATCCGAATTATCGGAGTAGCGTGGCCTATAACCCACTCTTGGCGAATAAATTACTGGATCGTTTCGGTTATAAGAAGGGAGCAGATGGTTACCGTCGACTACCGAATGGTCAGCCTTTAACGCTCAAGTTTATGACTGAAAACAGTTCCAGTTCGGTGATTCAATCTGAACTGTGGAAGAAAAATTTAGATGCGATTGGTCTGCGTGCTGACTTTGTGGTGAGTAACTTTGCTGACAATTTAAAAGCAGCGATGCAATGTAAATACATGATCTGGGGCGGGGCTTGGATTGCGGACTATCCTGAAGGGGAAAACTTTGCCCAACTGCTGTATGGGCCCAATTCGGCTCAGGGCAATCTCAGTTGCTACCAGTCCAAAGCCTATGATGCACTTTATACGCAGGCTATGGCCTTACCACCTCCTCAGCGTTTGCCATTTTATGAAAAACTCAGTCGTCAAATTGAGGCCGATAATCCATGGATTATTCATAACAGTCGTATTCGAAATTGGTTGTTACATCCACAAGTTCAGGGTTTTAAAGCACATCCGATGATGAACACCAATTGGCAGTATTTGGATATTCAGCCCATAAAAAAATAATTGAGATGTAGAAAATAATGAGAGATCTAAATCAGAAATTGAAACGATGGGGTTTGGGGATTTTGGCAGGCAGCATTCTGCTGAGTAGTTCAGTTTCCAGTTTTGCACAAAGCCCTGCCGACCCGAAAAAAGTTTTACGTTATGTTTTTCCTGTGGCTGAAACAGGCTTTGACCCTGCGGGCGTGCATGACTTGTACTCGGCCCATGTTAATGGATCGATTTTTGAAACGTTGTTTACCTATGATTATTTGGCCTCACCTGCGAAATTGGTACCACGAACAGCTGCGGCTTTACCCGAGGTGAGCCCGGATGGATTGACCTATACCATTCGTTTGCAAAAGGGGATTTATTTTGCTGCAGACCCAGTGTTTAAAGGTAAAAAGCGTGAGCTGACTTCGGCTGATTATGTGTATACCTTTAAGCGTTTACTGGATCCGAGTTTGCATTCACCCAACAGTTGGTTATTTGATGGGCGAATCTTAGGGATGGAGGCTTTGCTGAAACAGGCGAAGAAAACGGGAAAATTCAATTACGACCAATCTGTCGCGGGCTTGCAAACACCAGACCGTTATACCTTGGTTATTCGCCTGACCAGCCCAGATCAGAACTTTCCAATGTTGCTTGCGCATCAGCCTGCAGGCGCGGTTGCACGGGAAGTTATCGAAAAATATCGTGACAAAGCGGGTTTTGTGATGGGGCATCCAATAGGAACGGGGCCATATATGCTCAGTCGTTGGACGCCGGGTTCGCGGATTATTTTAAAGGCCAATCCTGATTTCCGAAGTTTTGTTTGGAACTTTAAAGCCAGTACGCCTGAGGACCAAAAGATCGTCAAAGCCATGCAAGGCAAAAAGATGCCGCAAATTGGCGAGATTGATATTCAGGTAATGGAAGAGGGGCAATCACGCTGGTTGTCTTTTATTAAAGATGAAGTGGATTTGTTTGCCTTAGATGGTGAGTTGACGGTTCAAGCCTTGCAAAATGGAAAACTAAAACCGGAATTGGTCAAGAAAGGCGTACAGCTGTCACGGATCACCGATCCTTCGATTGACTATCATTATTGGAATATGCAAAACCCAATAGTCGGCGGCTTAAGTAAAGATAAAATTGCCCTGCGCCGTGCCATGGCGATGGCATTTTCAGCCGATAACTACATCAATATTTTACAAAAAGGCGATTCGCAAAAACTGCAAGCACCGATTCCAAGTGGTGTGGTGGGCTACGATCCCAATTATCGAAGCAGTATTCCTTACTCAGTCAAAGCGGCAAATTTATTGTTAGATCGTTATCACTATAAAGTAGCTGCGGATGGTTGGCGTACTCAGCCGAATGGGAAACCTTTGGTGATTGAGATGACGCTTTCGGGTAATAATTTACGCAGTCAACAACAGGCCGAGTTTTGGAAGAAAACTTTAGACAGTATCCAAATCAGAATGACCACCAAGTCGATGCCTTTTGCTGAGGCTTTGAAATTAGAAAAACAATGTAAAACCATGTTTAAAGCATCAGCATGGATTGCAGACTACCCAGATGCAGATAACTTTATGCAGCTGTTTTATGGCAAGAACATCAAGATCACCAACAATGGCTGCGTCAAAATTCCTGAATATGACCACCTATATGAACAAGCCCAAAAGATGATACCGAGCCCAGAGCGCGATGCAATCTACGCCAAAATGTCGCGTCTGCTAGAGGTGTATATGCCTGTGCAGGTGATTGGTGCGCGTTACCGTAATATCTTGGCACAACCGCGTGTGATTGGTTTTAAAAAGCATCCCATACTGCCCGCAGAGTGGATGTATATCGATATTGATTTGAAGAAATAGAAATTAAACAAAACTGGAGTCATGATGAAAAAGCAACATTTTAAATTCACTGCATTGTGCATGTTGGGCCTAGGGATGAGTCAGATGGCTTTGGCGGAAACAGCACCGCGCCAAACATTACCCAGCTTTCAAGCCAAAGACATCCCTACAATGTGTAATGCCAAAATTGCGGATGTGAAAAAGCAACTTAAAACGTTTGAAAATAAGCCCCTTAAAAACGAAACGGCGGCAGCGCCTATATTGGCTGAATGGGATCGTATTTTTGCATCATTTGAAGATTTTTACGGCCCGATTGGTCTGTATAGCAATGTTGACCCTGATGAAGCACTGCGTAAAGCGGCTGAAGACTGTGAAATTAAAATTAGCCAATTCCAAACCGATGTGTATCAGAATCCAAAGCTATATCAACAAATTAAGAAAATTAAAATTGCTGATCCGATTGAAGCCAAGTTCCGTGAAGATATTTTGGAGGGCTTTGAAAAAACTGGGATACAGCTTTCAGCGGATAAACAAGCACGCTTAAAAGCGATTTTTGATGAACTGGCAAAAATTGAACAAGAGTATGCGCGTAATGTACGTGATAATCCTGAAAAACTCGAATTTAGCCTTGATGAGCTAAAAGGCCTGCCACAAAGTTATATCGACGGCTTAAAGAAAAATGACAAAGGCAATTATTTACTCGGTTTTGAGTATCCCGATTATCGTCCTTTTATGGAGTTGGCAGATAACGATGATGCACGTAAGCGTTATCAAATTGCATTTACCCGACGTGGCGGTGAGAAAAATCTGGCGCTGCTGAAGCAAGCCATGGACTTACGTTATGAGTTAGCCAAACTGTTTGGTAAGTCCAGTTATGCCGAGTGGGTACTGAAAAGTCGTATGGCGAAAACCCCTGAAACCGTGAATAAATTCTTGGCAGAGGTACATGCTACCGTAGCACCCCTAGAGAAAAAGGAAGTCCAAACTCTACGTGAGTTTAAAGCGCGAAGTTTAAATATTCCTGTTGAGCAAGCTAGTATTGAGCGTTGGAGCGAAGCATATTGGAGTGAAAAATTACGCAAAGCCAAGTATCAGGTCGACCAAGAACAGCTACGTCAGTATTTTCCAACGCAAGCCTCTCAAGACTGGCTATTTGCCATTTCTGAAAACCTGTATGGCATCAAGTTTAAGCCTGCCAAAGTCGAGGTTTGGCAAGATGAAGTGGAATATTACGATGTGACCGATGCCAAAACAGGGCAACTGCTCGGTGGTTTATATATGGATAAATTTCCACGTAAAGGCAAATATGGACATGCTGCTGTGTGGGGTGTTTATGGCGGAAGTAGCCTAACAGGGCGCAAACCAATTTCAGCACTGGTCACTAACTTTAACCGCAATGGTTTAAATAGCGATGAGTTAGAAACTTTTGTACATGAGTTTGGTCATGCGTTGCATGGCATTTTATCTAACACACGTTTTTCATCTCAGTCAGGAACTTCAGTTGAACGAGACTTTGTCGAAGCCCCGTCACAAATGTATGAGGAATGGGCACGACGCAAAGAGACTTTGTCAAAGGTGGCGGACTACTGCAAACCTGACTGCCCACGTGTGGATGATGCGCTGATTGCCAAACTCAATGCCGTGCATAGTTATGGGCGTGGTTTGCATTATGCTCGTCAGACGTTGTATGCGCAGTATGACATGGCGCTACATGGCAGTGATGCACGAGAGGTTCAGCCCTTAAAGGTTTGGGAAAAAATGGAAGGGGAAACGGCTTTGGGTTATGTTCCAACCACCGAGTTTCCGGGGCAGTTTGGTCACATCATGGGCGGTTATCAAGTCGGGTATTACGGTTATATGTGGTCAGAAGTGATGGCGTTGGACATGCTTTCAGCCTTTGGTGATAACTTAAATAACCCTGAAGTGGGACAGCACTATCGTCAAACCATTTTGTCCCAAGGTGGTCAAAAACCTGCCAAAGCATTGGTCAAAGACTTTTTGGGTCGTGAACCTGATAACAAAGCCTTTTTCGATGAAATTACCGGTCAACGGGTGAAATAAGGGGCATTTTTATGCTGGCATATATTATTCGTCGAATTTGGCAAATGATCCCGACCATGCTTGGGGTGGTGTTGCTGATTTTCTTCTTGTTTAACTGGGTCGGTGGCGACCCTGCCTATATTTTGGCAGGGAAAATGTCGAACCCTGAACAGATTGAAAATATCCGACAGCAGCTTGGGGTCGATCAGCCCTATTATGTGCAACTGTGGATTTTCATTAAGCAGATTTTGACTTTTGATTATGGGTTAAGTTGGAGTACAGGAGAG
Source organism: Acinetobacter sp. PC34 (assembly GCF_051789135.1). NCBI lineage: Bacteria > Pseudomonadati > Pseudomonadota > Gammaproteobacteria > Moraxellales > Moraxellaceae > Acinetobacter > Acinetobacter sp. PC34. Next base: position 746,672 of record NZ_CP196664.1, read on the forward strand.
TCAGTATCGCAAATCATCACGACACGACTCGGGCCTTCACTGACTTTGCTCATTCCACTGACGATCTTACAAACCATCATTTCTATTGTGTTGGCTTTGGCGGTAGCAGCGGTACGCGGCAGTTTAACGGATCGTATGGTGATGATGCTGTGTACGATTGGCATGTCGATCAGTATCTTGGTGTATATCATTGTTTTTCAGTATGTCTTTGCCTATCAGCTGAGCTGGTTTCCAGTCCAAGGCTGGAGTGATAGCTTTAGCGAAAACCTGTTTAAGTATGCTTTATTACCTATTCTGATCATGTTGGTGGTCAGTATTGCCCCGACTTTACGGTTGTATCGTAGTTTTGTTTTGGATGAAGTCAATCAAGACTATGTTCGTACTGCACGTGCCAAAGGAATTGGCGAACGGCGCATTTTAGGTGTGCATGTGCTACGCAATGCCTCGATTCCAATTATTACAGACGTGATGGCAAGTTTGCCTGCTTTGCTGATTGGTGCATTTTTGATTGAGCGTTTCTTTGGTATTCCGGGCATTGGTCGTGAAGTGATTATTGCGGTAGAGCGTAGTGATTTTCCTGTGATTAAAGCCATTACTGTGTACGTTGCTCTCGCAACGATGTTTTTCAACTTGATTGCCGATTTGATTTATAAATGGGTCGATCCACGTGTACAGTTGAAGTAGGTGAATTATGCTCAGTGTTCTCACTAAAAGAAAACCAGATACTGCTGAACCTACAACAGCATCTACAGGGCTATGGCAACTCGCCATGCGCCGTTTAAAGCGCGATCGAATCGCCATGTTTTCCCTCCTAATCGTACTGTTTTATTTGGTGCTGTTAATTTTGTCATCCACAGGATTGATTGCAAAAGACTGGAATAAAGAAGTCGCGGTGAGTTATGCACCGCCTACGTTTATCGGTGCAGCAGCGATACCTGCTACGCAAAGTGAAACACAAAAAGTCGAAGCGGCTGTGCCTGAAAACCCTGTCGATCCTTTAAAAGATGTGATTCGTGAGCTCAACGCAGAAATTGCTGCTGAACAGGGTGTAGGTGGTGCTATTGATTACTATGGGGTTGTTGATCCTTTAGCTGAAGACATGAAAGCGATTGACCAAGCGCTGGATGGTCATTTACTAGATCAGCAAGCGGAACTCAAGCAAAGCCTGATTTTAGGTGCCGACAAATGGGGACAAAGTGTTTTACTGAAAACCATTAAAGGCGCAGAAACATCAATTATTGTGGGCTTAGTCGCAGCTTTTCTTGCTGTCGTGATTGGTACCGTTCTAGGTGCAATTTCGGGCTACTTTGGTGGCTGGATCGATGATGTCTTGAACTGGTTTTATAACATTTTTACTTCGATTCCTTATCTGCTCTTGGTTTTAGCGATTGCTGCAGTACTACAACAAAAAGGCGTCTTATCCATTGTTTTGATTTTGGGTTTAACGGGGTGGACGGGAGTATATCGTTTAATTCGTGCCGAATATATGAAGCATACTTCGCGGGAATATGTGCTGGCGGCAAAAGCGATTGGAGTGAGTCATAGCCGACGTATCTTTGTGCATATATTTCCCAATGTCAGTCATATTGCACTGGTTCAAATGTCAATTTTAGTGGTGGCCTTTATTAAGTCAGAAGTGATTTTGAGCTTCCTAGGTTTTGGTGTCCCTGTCGGTGTGGTGTCATGGGGCAGCATGTTGAATGAGGCGCAAAGTGAATTGATTTTAGGCAAGTGGTGGCAGTTAGCGGCTGCATCTGTGGCGATGGCTGTTCTGGTCACTGCATTTTCAATGTTTACCGATGCACTGCGAGATGCATTAGACCCGAAACTGAAATAGGAGCATGAGAATGTCTGAACTCAATCATATGACAGCGCCAGCCTTACTTCAGGTGGAAAACTTGCGTGTCAGCTTTAAAAATGAAGAAAAGCAGTACATTGAAACAGTCAAAGGCATCAGTTTTAGTATTCCAGTGAATACAACTGTGGCCTTGGTTGGGGAGTCAGGCAGTGGGAAGTCGGTCACATCGCTAGCGACCATGGGACTATTGCCTCCTGAAAGTAGTCAAATTGCTTTGGACAGTAAAATTCTGTTTGAGGGGAAAAACCTACTCGACTTACCGCGCCGTGAAATGCGGAAAAAGTGCGGCAAAGATATTGCCATGATTTTTCAAGAGCCGATGTCATCACTGAATCCTGTGTTTACGGTAGGTTCACAAATTGCAGAAATTTTGCAGTTACATTTGGGCATGAGCCGTAAGCAGGCGCGTGTACGTGCTTTGGAACTCTTGATAGAAGTTGGGATTCCATCTCCTGAAACCAAGATTGATGCATATCCGGGGCAATTGTCGGGTGGGCAGCAGCAGCGTGTTATGATTGCCATGGCAATTGCGTGTAAACCCAAACTATTGATTGCCGATGAACCGACGACAGCGCTGGATGTCACCATTCAAAAGCAAATTTTAAATTTGCTGGAGTCGTTGCGGAAGAAGCATCAAATGTCGATGCTGTTTATTACCCATGATTTGGCTTTGGTCGGGGAAATTGCCGATCAGGTTATCGTAATGCGGCAGGGTCAAATTCGTGAACAAGGCAGGGTTAAAGATGTGCTTGAACGCCCTCAAGATGTCTATACCAAAGCGTTGTTGCATTGCCGTCCGCAACTATCTAAACGTCCCATGCGTTTGCCCATGATCAGTGACTTTATGCAACAAAAGGGCGATGACTATATTGAAACGCATACTGTCGATGTCGAGTCACTTCAACAAAGATCTCGCGGCTTAACTGGCCAAGAAGAGATCATTTTAGATGTACGTGACCTTAAAAAGTCATTTTATAGTCGTAAAGGATTATTCGGCAAAGAGGAGTTTCAAGCGGTCAAAGGCGTGAGTTTCCAACTGGCAAAAGGCAAGACTTTGGGCTTGGTGGGTGAGTCTGGTTCGGGGAAAACCACCATTGGATTATTGCTGATGCGTTTACAGGAGGCGACAGGAGGAAAAGCGCTGTTTGAAGGTCAAGATATTTTGGCCATGTCAGAAAAAGAGTTTGCTCGGTATCAACGCAAGATTCAAATCATTTTCCAAAATCCCTATGCATCACTCAATCCTCGTTTTACTGTAGGGCAGATTTTAATGGAGCCGATGCAAGTGCATCGTATCGGGGCGGATGATACTGAACGCAAACAGATGGCTTTGGACTTGTTGGAACGCGTGAGCTTACCTGCACAGGCTTTTTATCGTTATCCACATGAGTTTTCAGGCGGACAGCGTCAACGTATTGCTATTGCCCGCTGTCTAACTTTAAAACCTGAGGTTTTGATTTGTGATGAGTCGGTATCAGCATTGGATGTTTCGGTACAAGCCCAAGTACTGAATTTGCTACAAGATTTACAGGATGAATTTGGACTGAGTTATATCTTTATTTCACATGATTTATCAGTGGTGAAATATATTTCAGATCAAATCATGGTGATGAACCATGGTGATTTGGTGGAAATAGCCAATTCAGATGATTTGTACCAGTCACCGCAGCACGAATATACCAAACGCTTACTCAGTGCTATTCCACAAAGTGTGTCATGAATGGGTGGTGGCTGTTGGCGGGAGAATAAAAACGCTCAATAGGTTGGGCGTTTTTTATGAGGAGCTTGCAGCTTGTTCGTGTTACAGAATAGAAAGTGATTATTGCAGCGTAAACACATATAAAAAGAGCCACTCGAAAGTGGCTCAAATTTTGACTTTAAAAATTAAAACTTTTTAAAGCCTTTATTTCCAAAAGGTTTACGTGGCGCATTTTCATCACGCGTGTCGCGTTGACCATAAGTGCCTTTGTTGCCAAAGTTCTCTGGACGGCTGTCACGTTGTGCATAGCCTGAGTTTTGGCGTGGTTCACGTTGACCATAACCAGTTTGTGCATTGTCCTGACGACGTTGGCTATGTCCATTTGGATTTTCACGGCGTTCACGATTGAAAGCTGGCTTCGCTTGTTGTTGGCCTTCATCTTCATTGTCACGGCGCTGTTGGCGTAAGAAACCACCACGACGCGCAGCCATTGGTTTTTCTTGCATACGTTCAGTACGACGTTTTGCCATGCCGTATAAACCAGTGCCTTGGCGCGGCTTTAGCTCAACCGCTTTGGTTAAGTTGTCGATGTCGTTTTTGTCCAACTCCATCCAACGACCGGTACGTAGTTCGCGTGGTAAAATAACCGTGCCATAACGTGTGCGGAGTAGACGGCTGACTTTTAAACCTTGCGATTCAAAAATACGACGTACTTCGCGGTTACGACCTTCTTTTACCACCACTTGATACCAACGGTTAATCCCTTCACCGCCAATTTCAGAGAATGACTCAAATTTCGCTGGGCCATCATCTAACACCACACCTTTGAGCATGTTGTTCTTAATTTGAGGCGTCACTTCACCCATAACACGTACAGCATACTCACGTTCAACTTCATTTGATGGGTGCATCAAGCGATTCGCGAGTTCGCCATCATTTGTGAACAATAGTAGACCTGTTGAGTTAATATCCAGACGACCCACCATCACCCAGCGATCATTCGCGATTGCAGGTAATTGATCAAATACCGTTGGACGTGACTCAGGGTCATTGCGTGAACAAATTTCGCCCTCTGGTTTATAGTAAATCAGAACACGACGACGAATTTCATCTTCAATTTGGAACGATACTTTACGACCATCGATGCGAAGCTCATCACCTGGTTCAATACGTTCGCCTACTTGGGCAACTTGGCCGTTGACACTCACACGACCAGCGGCAATGACTTCTTCCATATAACGGCGAGAACCCAAACCAACTCGTGCGAGTACCTTTTGCAACTTTTCACTCATGACAGCATAACCTTAGAAATTATCATCAACAGTTCACCTATTTACGACTTCGGTGCATTCGCATCGAGCGCCATAAAAGCTTCCTTGGCATCCTGCAGGGGAGGCAACTGACCTAAAGAATTTAGGCCAAATGCATTTAAAAATTGGGGCGTCGTAACTAACAACGCAGGTCTTCCTGGGAGTTCACGAAAACCAGATTCTTTAATCCAGTTCCAATCAAATAACGTGCGTAACAGTTGACTGTTATTTGAGACTCCTCGAATTTGTTCTATATCTGCTCGAGTGACGGGTTGATGATAGGCAACCACGGCCAACATTTCGAGTAGCGATGGCGAGAGACGAGTTGGTCGCTCTGGCCACGTTTGTGCAACGATTTGACGGTATTTTGCTCGAACTTGAAAACGAAAACCTTGAGCAGTTTCAATCAGTTCAATCGAACGACCATGTTGTAACATGGCAAGTTGTTGTAAAAACTGGCGTAAATCTTGTTTGCTATATTGATTTTGGAACGATTCTTTCAATCGTGCAAGTGAAACAGGCGCATCACTGGCAAAAATAATCGCTTCTAACTGCATCAACACTTCATGCAAGTTATCTTCATTTGTTACAGGAGCGGTTTGTTCTAACATTATTTTTTGACTCCTTGTATCGAAAGCGGTGCTTCAACACCTGAACTCACAATTTGAATACGTTGCTGACGGGTTAGCTCTAAAATGGCCATAAACGTCACGACCATGCCCATACGACCTTGGATGGGACGCAGTAAAGATTCAAAAACTAAAACTTCACCTGAAGCGACTTTGCTTTCAATAAAAGCCATGCGCTCTTCAAGTAAAACTGGTTCTTGTGCAATTTGATGGGTAATCGGCTCAGGTCGGTTAAATACACAGAACAGTGCATCACGTAGCTGTTGCACATCATGACCGTCATTATTATCTAGAGTTTGGCCTAAGCTGACATTGGTTGAGAAGGTGTCTCGCTCTAATATAGGCATTTGCCCCAAGCGTTCAGCCGCTTGTTTAATTCGTAGGTAAGTTTCTAAACGGTCAATCAGCTCTTGTTTTGGGTCTTTTTCAATTTGGATTGCATTGGGTGCTTTTGGCAATAGCAAACGTGACTTTAAATCAGCCAAGAGCGCGGCCATCACCATATAGTCTGCTGTCAGCTCAATGTTAAGCGACTTCATGGCATCCATATAAGACAGGTATTGCGCTGCAATCGGGGCAATATCTAACTGTAATAAGTCAAAGCCATTTTTTTGAATCAGGTAAATCAGAAAGTCGAGTGGTCCTTCAAAATGCTCTAAAAGAATTTCAAATGCAGCGGGAGGAATATATAAATCCTCAGGGATGGAGTCATGCCACTCATCCATAACACGGATTTGTGGGAGATCTTCCATGGCATTATGGACGGATTGATTCATTACAGTTATTGGCCACGCGAATTTTCAAAGGCATGATTATGTTTTTTCGAATCAGTACTTAGGAGAAAAAGTAGAGGTGATTTAAAAAATACATAATTTTAATAGGGCTTAGTGTAAAACAAATTGCGGTGTGAATACATGATTTCACCGACCAAATAACAAAAAAAGCTGTAAATAAATATAGAGTATTTATTTGTGTGATGCTTTTTATCCACTGATGTCGTAGCTAAATTTGCAGAAATGGGGTGGGTTTGAGACAACTTGGCACACTTAGGGCCTAGTCCTGTGGTTTGCAAAATAATCGATTTGCTGCAGATAGTTAGATGGGTGATACAGATTTATTGAGATTAGATTAGTGATGGACAACGCTTTAATTTTATAAATGGTTTGAAAGAGTGAAGAGAGTAGCTGAAGCTCAAGTTAATGTCAGTTGACGCCAAAGAAAAGATTTACTCAGGTGCTTGTAGCGCAAATTCAATGATGCGCTGACAGCTGTCTTGTAGGCAGAGATTTTTGGGTTCGAGGTATTTGAAATATTGTTGGATGGTCGAGATCGGTAGGAAATAGTTGTACAGATTCTTTTCCCACATAATGCAGTTGATTGAGCTATGGCGTTGCACCAAAGTCTCGGACTCAAGCGTCCAAGGACGCTGCACATATAAATTATGTTGCTCGGGAAATTGGTTGAGATTGAGCAAAACCATAAACAGGGTCATGTTGATCTCTTGAGAATGTGAGATTCAGTTTCCCTAGCGAATAAATGCAGCGCATCACTCAAATGCGCTGACATCGCCAAGCCCACGGCGAATCACTTCAGGGTGATCACCTGATAAGTCGACAATACTGGTGGTGCTCAAGGTACCCAGCCCGCTGTCGATAAACACATCAATTCGTTTTGATAGTTGCATTTCTATATCATAGGGATCATCCAGTGGTTCTTCCTGATTCGGCAGGATTAAGGTACTGGTTAGTAGTGGTTCACCCAACTCTTTGAGTAACATTTGGCACACTGGGTTACTTGGAATACGTAAACCAATGGTTTTTTTCTTCGGATGCATCAAGCGTTTAGGCACTTCACTGGTTGCAGGCAAAATGAACGTGGTCACGGCTGGTGTATTGTTTTTCAGTAAACGATACATAGCATTGTCGACTTTGGCATAAGTGGCAATATCGGACAGATCCGCGCAAATGATGGCATATTGATGTTTGGCCCCAAGGCCGCGAATTTGAGCAATCCGCTCCATGGCATTTTTATTCCCAATCTGGCAGCCAATGGCATAAGCGGCATCGGTCGGGTACACCACCACATCGCCTGCGCGAATCCGTTCTACTGCTTGGCTGATTGAGCGTGCTTGAGGGTTATCAGGATGGACTCTTAAATGAAGCATCGTTTTTATCTCCTGATGGTTTTTTCAACATTATCGCGCTTTATCTCGGTGCTGTTCAATGGCCAAAATGTGAATCGTGCTAAATTTAGTCGAGCATTTCTCTTTGAAATTCATCGCTCTGTAATGTTTTGCCAGCACGAGTACATAGGCAAATACAGTCAATGAAGTGTTTTGCATCACGTGGTAATTGAGCTTGGCCTGAAAAATAAGCCTGAACTTGAGCGAAAACATGGTCTTTGAAGCGGTTGCCGTCACCACCTTCACCAGTCAGATTGTCTAAGGAAACACGGAACTTCCGACCAAAAGCTGTGGCAAATAACCATTCAATGGCTTGTGGTTTAATTTCAACCTGTTCAAATAAAGCTTGTTGCTCAGCCGTACGACCATCGGGTGCATACCAGTAGCCTAAGTCTGGGAGTAGACGGCGTTTATCTCCTGCAATGCTCCAATGGCTGATTTCATGTAAGGCACTATTAAAAAAACCATGGGCAAATTGGATGCGTGCAGGGGTGCTGTCAATCGCGGGAAAATATTCAGGTTCAAAGTCACCTTTAACCAAGTTGACATTCAGGTGGGAAAACCAACGATTAAAGTGTAAGATGAGCCAATCAACTTGTTCTGCTTCTGTACACAAATTCTCCCACGTCGAGAGTTGCACTTGGCGGTTTGAAATGTCAGAATCGACAGTTGAAATTGTGCTCACAAGTGATGAAATACTCACTTCTGTTTGCGGCTGCAACAGATGCATGACTTAAGTTACCCAAATGGTCTGTCTAAATAAGTACAAAATTGTATCTTAATCTTTGACAGAGTACTGATGAATTTGTAGAATTGCCGCCTTAATTATGTCAGCAAATACCTTTCCGGCACAGATTGAGCCGTTTAAATGGGCCGAACAAGGCTTTACATGGTCAGGAACACTGCCATTGTCTCGCTTTGCTCGTATAGCCCGTGAAGCTGTTGGATCAATTGATGATCAATTGATTAACATAGACTGTAAGCTATCAATGGATGCGTATCATCGTATTGTATGGCTAGATGGTCACGTTGAAACGAACGTTCCAATGGAATGCCAGCGCTGTTTAGGCACGGTAAACATTGAACTCGTTTCAGATTTTCATCTAGCTCTAGTGGATGATGAGTCACTGATAGAGCGCTTGGATGAGGATGCTGATTTCATCGTCTTAGGTGAAAGTGAAGCAACGACGAAAGGTAGCTATGATGCGCCTGCGACGGCTGATTTACTGTCTCTGATAGAAGATGAATTGTTATTGTTGATGCCTTTGTCTGCTAAGCATGACGCTTGTGAACATAAGCACCAACCTGCCGTTGAAGAACTTGTTGAAGAAAAGCGGGATAATCCGTTTGATGTTTTGGCAAGTTTGAAGGGTAAACTTAACTAATTTTTGTGTTATACTCTTCCGTATAAGACAACTGAATTTGTTCTGATCCATATTTTTCGATTTGTAAGGAGCCATCATGGCCGTTCAGCAAAACCGTAAAAGTCGCTCTCGCCGTGACATGCGCCGTTCACATGACGCTTTAACCGAGAATGCATTAACTGTAGACCAAGCTACTGGCGAGACTCACCGTCGTCACCACGTATCTAAAGATGGTATCTACCGTGGTCGTCAATTATTCGCTAAAGCATCTGCTGAATAATTGTCGAAGCATTAAGCTTAAAGCTTAGTCGAAAAAAGGGGAGCGTAAAGCTCCCTTTTTTTGTTGTCGAATTTTTATCGCTGCTGTTTTTGTTGTATTTGGCAATTACATCGACCTAAATTAAGTGTTAAATTTTCGCTCCATAAACGAGAGCAAAGACAAGAAAGGACTTTTTTATGTCTGCGAAACAACTTGATCAAGTCGCTCAGGCAACAAAAACAGCTTTTGTATTTCCCGGTCAGGGTTCACAAAAGGTTGGCATGTTGGCTGAATTGGCAGAACAATTTGCCAGTGTTGAAGCAACATTTGCAGAAGCCTCTAAAGCGGTTGGATTCGATTTGTGGCACATTGCACAATCTGGTGAAGGTTTAGACCAAACTGAATTTACCCAACCGGTATTGTTAACTGCCAGCATTGCTTTGTGGCGTGTATGGTTAGAACTTGGTGGTGTTGCACCAAAGTATTTGGCGGGACACTCACTTGGTGAATACAGTGCGTTGGTTGCAGCAGGAAGTCTAAGCTTAGGCGATGCAGTCAAGCTGGTAAACTTGCGTGGCAAGTTAATGCAAAGTGCTGTACCTCAAGGTAAGGGTGCAATGGCAGCAATCTTAGGTTTAGATGATGCGCAAGTTGTTGCTTTATGCCAACAAGTTTCGAGTCAAGCTGAAGGTTCAGTTGAAGCGGCTAACTACAATGCTCAGGGTCAAGTGGTGATTGCTGGTGAAAAAGCAGCAGTTGAAGCAGTCATGGCTTTAGCCAAAGAAAACAGCGGCAAAGCGATTGCATTACCAGTTTCTGTTCCATCGCATTGTTCATTGATGAAGCCTGCTGCAGAACAGTTCGCGCAAGCTTTGGAACAAACTGCCATTGAGCTGCCTAGCATACCTGTAATACAAAATGTGGGCGCGGAAATTGCTACAGATGTAGCACAAGTCCGCCAAGCACTTACAGCTCAGTTATATGAGTCTGTACAGTGGACCAAAACAATGCAGTTTATTCAGGATCAAGGGATCCAATATGTTGCAGAGTGTGGTCCAGGCAATGTTTTGGCAAACTTGGCAAAACGTCTACCTAATATTGAAAAAGCATTTCCACTCGATAGTAAATCACGCTTGGAAGATGCACTAAATGCCATTTTAGTGGCTGAAGGAAAAATTGCATGACACAGGAACGCAAAATTGCACTCGTGACAGGTGCAAGTCGAGGGATTGGTGCTGCCATCGCTCAGCAACTTATTCAAGACGGTTATTTTGTTGTGGGTACTGCGACATCTGAGCCAGGTGCAGAAAAACTTGCTGTAAGCTTCGGTGAACACGGTGCAGGTAAAGTGCTTGATGTTCGTGATGGTGCTGCCATTGATGCGCTTGTCACTGACATTGAACAAAACTATGGCCCTGTGTTGGTTTTGGTGAACAATGCTGGGATTACCAAAGATAATTTGTTACTACGTATGTCAGAAGATGACTGGGATGACATTTTAAATATCCATTTAAAAGCAGTTTACCGTTTGTCGAAACGCGTTTTAAAAGGTATGACCAAAGCGCGTTTTGGGCGAATTATTAATATTAGTTCTGTGGTTGCACATTTTGCTAACCCAGGTCAGGCCAACTATTCAGCAGCGAAAGCTGGTATTGAAGCATTTAGCCGTAGCCTTGCAAAAGAAATGGGTAGCCGTCAAATCACTGTAAACTCAGTGGCGCCTGGTTTTATTGCAACAGAAATGACTGAGCAATTAAGCGAAGATATCCGTAAAAAAATGAGCGATCAAGTGGCCTTGAACCGTTTAGGTGATCCACAAGATATTGCAAATGCGGTGAGCTTCTTGGCATCAGACAAAGCAAATTACATTACTGGTACGGTAATGCATGTAAATGGTGGTCTATACATGAGCTAATTGGCTGATGGATAAACTTTCAAAATTTTAAAGATTCAATTAAACTAACGGCATTAAAAACGCCACAAGCAATGAGGAGAATTCCTGTGAGCGATATCGAACAACGCATCAAGCAAGCAGTTGCAGAACAACTTGGTCTTAAGGCTGAAGAAATCAAAAACGAAGCATCTTTCATGGATGACTTAGGTGCTGACTCTTTAGACCTTGTTGAGCTTGTTATGTCTTTCGAAAACGACTTTGACATCACAATCCCAGATGAAGATTCTAACGAAATCACAACTGTACAATCTGCGATTGACTACGTTTCTAAGAAACTAGGTTAATACATATTGTTTCAGCTTTGCTGAATGGAAAAGCCACCCACTTGGGTGGCTTTTTTATGCCTTTCAAAAACGCAAAGCGCCTAACTCATCTTTAAAATCTGCTATTTACTGGGGTAACTTACAAAGCTTTACCTTAAGAGGACTATTCGCTACCAAATCTGTTGTCTTTTTTGGGTATAAAAAAGGGTGTCTCATTTTTGAGCATTCAATATAACAACACTGATATAACAAGATGGAGCATAAACATGGGTCTTTTTGATTTTGTTAAAGGCATTGGTAAGAAAAATACAGCAGCAGCCGAGCCTCAAGCTGCACCAAGCACACCAGCAGAGCCATCTGCTCAAGAAATTGCCAACAAGTTATTGGGTCATATCAAAGCATTGGGCTTACCTGTGACGGGACTTTCAGTTAGCTATAACTCCACCACGGATTTGGCGACAGTGAAAGGGCAAGTTCAGACTCAAGCCGATAAAGAAAAGATTGTTTTAGCCGTCGGTAATATTGACCATGTGGCACAAGTCGATGATCAACTCACTGTGGCTAGCCCTGAACCTGAAAGTAAGTTCTACACAGTTAAATCGGGCGATAATCTATCAAAAATTTCCAAAGCATTTTATGGTGATGCCAACCAGTACAATAAAATTTTTGAGGCCAACCGTCCGCTATTGAAAGATGCAGATGATATTTTCCCAGGCCAGGTCCTGCGTATTCCTGCTTAAATTAAAAGGCTAAAAAAGGCGCATGAAGCGCCTTTTTTATTTGAGAGTGGAATGTTGATCGAGTGCTTAGCGACTTGCTTTCACAACAGCATGCTGACTGAGCATACCTAAGGTAATTTTTTTTACCTCATCTCGACTTTGTTGAATGTGAGCGCTGATCTTTTCAACGGCAAGCTCCGTCTGTTGCTGTGCTATATAATTCAAAATGGCTTGATGCTCCGCATAGGTGGCTTCAATCCGATCTGTTTTTGAAAAATCGAGGCGACGAATAATGCGAATTTTTTCACTGACTTCTTGGTGAATTTTGATCATTTCTTGATTGCCAATGGCGCGAACCAATGCGCAGTGAAAATCTTCATCAATTTTCGCCATGGCTTTTAAACTTGACAGATACTGCTCAGGTGCAACCATCCAAATTTTGTGTAGGTGTTTCATTTCCTTCGAGGGCTGAGATGCACTGCTGCATAACTTTCGAATTGCATACTGCTCAATCATGATGCGTAGCTCATACAGCTCATCGTAGTATTGCAAGTTCAACGGACGGACAGTCCAGCCACTACGAAATGCTACCTCTACATAGCCTTCTTGTTGCAGTCGATATAGTGCTTGCCGTGCAGGCGTGCGGCTGACCTGATAGCTCAAGGCGATTTCGGATTCGGTAAAACGTTCACCAGGCATCAATTTGAAATCAAAAATATCGTTTTTTATTTGCTGGTAAACAAGTTCAGACAAATTGTCTGAACTTGAACCTGCACGTGTCATATTCGGCATGCGTTATTCCATATAAACCAAAGGCTCTCCGCTATGAACGGTTTGTCCAGCCCGACAAATAATGGCTTTGACAGTACCATCATCCGCAGCGTACACCGGTAATTCCATTTTCATGGCTTCAATAATAGCAATGGTTTCCCCTTTTTTCACAATCTGACCTTGTTCCACTAATATTTTCCAAATATTACCGGTCATCGAAGCATGTAGCGCTGCATAGGCACTGTAGTCGGTCTCATCAGGTGCTTCTGCAACCAGATGTTCTTGATGATCAACGCTTTCTTTCCATAAGCCCACTTCAGCACTAAAAGCGTGTTGTTGCTGTGCTTTAAACTCGGCAATGCTGTCTTTTTCATCTTCAAGCAGTTGTAAATACGCTGCATAGTCAAATTCAGTGTCTTCAATTTGAATTTGTGCTTGACCATTTTCAAAGTCGGCACGCCATTGCTCTAACTCTGACTCAGATACGGGGAAGTATTTGATTTGATCAAAGAATTTTAGAAACCATTGTTTGTCGCCAAACTGTTTGTTCTTTTTAAACTTATTCCAGATGGGTAGGGTGCGTCCGACCAGTTGGTAACCTCCCGGAGAGTCCATACCGTAGATACACATATACATGCCGCCAATGCCTACAGTACCTTCAGCGGTAAAAGTACGTGCAGGGTTGTATTTCGAGCTTAATAGGCGGTGGCGTGGGTCAATCGGTACTGCACAGGGCGCAGTGAGATAAACATCACCAAGGCCTAAAATGAGGTAATGGGCATTGAAAATAATTTCTTTGACTTGCTCTCGGCTGTTTAAACCATTGATACGTTGAATAAAATCGACATTGTTCGGTAGCCAAGGTGCTTTGGCACAGACACTTTCTTGATAGCGTTCAACAGCACCTAAAGTTGCACTGTCTTCAAATGCCATTGGGAGATGAATGATCCGTGACGGAATCTTGATTTGGCTTAAATCTCCCATTTGCTGTTCAAGCTTGAGTAGAAATTCGATCAATTGATGCTGTGGAAGCGTGAGTCCATCGTATTTGATTTGCAGCGAACGTACACCGGGAGACAGCTCCAATATGCCTTTAATATTGGCTGCGCGAATGAGTTGCATGAGCTGATGAACGCGTAAGCGTAGCGCCAAGTCTAAAACGTTGTCACCGTACTCCAGTAGAATATAGCTGTCACCCGCTTGGCGGTATACCGTGCGTGGAGACACATCAGTTGCCTCTAAGCTGGCAAGAATTGCGGATGGTGGAATGTCACTGCTTGGTGGCTCAGAATTAAGGGCTGCATGAGCAAAATTTTCGATCCGTTCAATTTGTTGTTGTTCTAAGGTATTGGCTTGTTCAACGGTTAAAGGATAAAAGCTGATTTTATCATCGGCTTTAAGTTGACCCACTTTCCAAAGTTCAGCTTTGGCAATAGTTACAGGGCAAACGAAGCCCCCCAGACTTGGCCCATCTTTGGCTAAAATGACAGGGAAGTCACCTGTGAAGTTAATTGCACCAATGGCATATTCACAGTCATGGACATTGGATGGGTGGAGTCCTGCTTCACCTCCATTTTCACGTGCCCAACTTGGTGTTGGCCCTGACAGTCGGATGCCTAAACGATTGGAGTTGAAGTGTACGGTCCATTCGGAGGCAAAAAACTCTTCAATATATTCGGGTTTAAAAAAGTCAGGTGCGCCATGTGGTCCATACAGCACCCCAATTTTCCACTCTTTGCCATAGCTTGGAATGAGTGCAGGAGATAGAGCCTGTGGTTCTTGCGTGGCTAAAGGTGTATCGCTATTTGGATGGGTTGTGTTGACGAGTTTGATCATGTCACCTGCACGAAGCACGCGTCCTGCATGCCCGCCAAAGTTACCTAAAGCAAAAGTCGAACGACTGCCCAAATATAGGGGGACATCGAGTCCATGACGAACGGCTAAATAGCTACGGCAACCAGATTCGACTTGTCCTAAGCGGAGTACTTGACCTGCGCGAATGTGAATCGGCTGCCAAAAGGTCACGGGCTTATCATCCAGTTGCGCAGGGCATGGCGCACCTGTCAGTGCAATCATACTGTCTTGGTGGAACTTGAGGCTTGGGCCTTGCAGGGTGAACTCGAAACCTGCAGCGCTAGCATCATTCCCTACAATTTGATTGGCCAATTGAAAAGCATAGTCATCCATAGGACCCGATGGTGGTACACCGATATCCCAATAGCCAACACGTCCCGGAAAGTCCTGAATTGAGCTTTGCGTGCCAGCTTGGAGTACTTCAATCACATTCGGTACGTAGTCAAAGTCATCTAGCAAGCGTGTCCAGATTTGCATTTGTGCAAAGCGTTCATCAGAGATCACGCTATGTGCATAGTCTAAATTGGTGCTGATGCCATTTAAACGAGTTTGAGAGAGCACACTTTTTAGTTGCTCAATGGCTTGTTCACGGGTGTCCGCATGTACGATGATTTTGGCAATCATTGGGTCAAAATATTGCGAAATTTCTGTTCCTGTTGAAACCCATGTATCAACACGACAATTGTCTGGAAATACAACTTCGGTCAGTACACCTGGGCTGGGTTGGAAGTTTTTAACTGGATCTTCTGCATAAATACGCACTTCAATTGCCGCACCTTGCGGTTGGATGTTGCTAAGTGCAGTCCAATCCAGTGTATCGCCCGCAGCGACTTTAAGCATGCATTCAATCAGGTCTAAACCCGTCACCATCTCAGTGACAGGATGTTCCACTTGTAGGCGCGTATTAACCTCAAGGAAGTAAAATTCATCACGTGCAGCATCATAAATAAATTCGACCGTACCTGCGCTGCGATAATTGACCGATTTGCCGAGTTCAACTGCTGCTTGGTGTAGTTTTTGACGTGTGGCTTCGGGCAGATGAGCCGCTGGGGTTTCTTCCACCACTTTTTGGTTACGACGTTGCAATGAACAGTCGCGTTCGCCCAATGCAACCACTTGACCTTGGCCATCACCAAAAATCTGAACTTCGACATGACGCGCACGGTCAATAAAACGTTCTAAAAATACGCCCGAATCTTTAAAAAATTGTGCGCCTAAACGTTTGACGCTTTCATAAGCTTCAACTAAGGCTTGTTCATTATCACAGCGGGTAAGACCTATACCACCACCGCCTGCGGTGCTTTTCAGCATGATGGGGTAACCAATCTCTGTAGCTGCTGAAATTGCCTCATCTAAGCTTTCAAGTAAGCCTGTACCCGGTGTCATAGGAACCTGTGCAGCCGCCGCCAGTTCACGTGCACGGTGTTTTAAACCAAACTCTAAAATTTGTGTCGCGGTTGGCCCCATAAAAGCAATATTATTTTTCTCACAAGCCTCTGCAAATTCAGCACTTTCTGATAAAAAGCCATAGCCTGGGAAAATAGCTTCAGCCCCCGTTTTTTGTGCAGCTTGAATCAATTTTTCAATGCTTAAATAAGTGTCAGATGGTTTTAAGCCGTCTAAAGCAATGGCAATGTCCGCGTCTTTGACATGTTGTGCGTAACGGTCACTGTCTGAATATACCGCTACACTAGTCATCCCCAGTTTTTTTAAAGTGCGAATTGCACGTACGGCAATTTCGCCACGGTTTGCAATCAATACAGTTTTAAACATTTTAAAATTCCTAAATTTGACTAAGCTTGTTCTACTTTTGAATTGTTACGGTGCTGGATATAGGCGCGCCAACCACCAAAGTGACTGATGTTTTCGGCATCGTTTAAGCCATAAGGTTCGCAAATGAAACCTTTCACCCATCGACCGTCTGCCAGTTCGACATTGCCCATGCCCAGTGGTGTCGGAATCTCTGCGACAAATTCTCCAAAGCGAGCGGTCGGTACATCCCACAGTTCAACAATGATCTGCTGACCGTGTTCATTGACTCGGGCTAGACCGGGTTTAGGTGGGATCGTGCCATTTAGGGCAAATAGGGCATAGTGTTCAGCGGTATGCGTGGTTTCCACAAGCACAGCATCACGGGTGAGCAATTGGAAGTTCAGCGGCATTCCTGTCAGGTGTGCGCCAACCACCGCAACACGGATATGATGTGGAGAGACTGTGTTCTGTAGCTTTGGAATAGATGCATATCGGTCTAAGGCACCCAGCTTTAGGTTCAAATGCATCTGCCAAATTTTTCCAAATTCAATCAGGGCTTGGTCATACCATGCAGGTGCAATTAGGCTGATACCGAAAGGTAAACCGTCGGTGCGGAAACCCGCGGGCAGAGCGAGGGCACTTAAATCGGCGAGGTTGGTAAAATTGGTATAAGTCCCAAACTCAGAGTTCAGACTGATCGGTGACTGCTCCATTTCTACAAGGGTATGAATGGTTGGGGAGGTAGGAACAATCAATGCATCAAATTGGGATAAAATATCTTGAATTTTTCGGCTTAAGTCTTGCTTTAAGTACTCTGCGTTATAGGCATCAACTGCACTAAAATCATGACCTTTTTGAATGATTGTGCGCACTGTCGGATCGAAAACATCGGGTTGCTGTGCCAACAACTTGGCAACTGCCGCCGTACGTTCTGCCACCCATGAGCCTTGATAGAGTTGGGCTGCTAACAGTTCAAATGCTGAAAAATCAATTTCAGTAATTTCAGCACCTAGAACTTTTAATTGTTCTACAGCCAGTTGAAAGGCATACTTAGCTTGGTCATCTCCAAAGAATTCCAGTTTTTGAGGAATAGCAAAATACGGTTTAGCCGAGAGTTTCACAGGTGCAGTCTTTGGATGCTGGCGTGAATAGCTATCTAACGCATCGTAGTGTTCTACCATTTGGGCAATGGTGTCGGCGTCTGTTACCGTTAAAGCAAAAATCGAAATACAGTCCAAACTTTTACAGGCTGGGAGTAGACCACGATTTGAAAAACGACCTTTAGTCGGTTTTAGTCCAATAATATTGTTAAATGCAGCAGGAACACGGCCAGAGCCTGCAGTATCTGTTCCGAGTGCAAAGGGCACCAAGCCACGAGCAACAACACTGGCTGAACCAGAGCTAGAGCCACCACTGACATAGTCAGCATTAAACGTGTTACTGACTGCACCAAAGGGAGAGCGTGTCCCTACGAGACCAGTTGCAAATTGGTCTAAATTGGTTTTTCCTACAACAATGGCCCCTGCATTTTTAAGCAGGCGAATGGTTTCAGCATCTTGTGTAGCAACAGTTGTCAGGGCTTTGCATGCGGCCGTGGTAACAAAACCAGTAACGTCGATGTTATCTTTCACTGCAAATGGAATACCATATAAAGGCAATTCTTTGCTGAGGTCTGTGGCTTGATCTGCTTTTTGTTTTAAGGCTTCAATTTGTTGGGAAAGTATTTCTGTCGTAGCAATTGAAATCCATGCATGATCAGGTTGTGGTAATTGCGCTACATAGTCGATTAAATCTTCAAGATGAATATCTTGGTTGAGATAAGCGGTTTGCCATTCTTGAAGTGTCCAGCCAATGCATTTGTTCTGACTCATTTTTTGCATTCCAACTTGTATACATGATGGAATACAAAAATGCAGAATCTATGCCAATCTAATCAATTTGATTTATCTTTGATTATAATTTTTATAAATCAATTGGTTAAGAGTAAATCTTTGGATTAATTGAGTGATTCTAAGTGTTTTTAGAGTTGCACCAAAACAAGCGCATAGGGGAGCTAATGGTGCTTTTTATGATCAAGCCTTGGGTAGTTTGACGTTAAACTATTTAAAAGTAGGGTTTAAATCATATTCGTTTTTTATGTGAATTAAAGCCAAAAGAATTGAGGTTAAAACATATTATAAAATAGGATGATTCAAAGAAAATATACACACTCAGTTTTTAATTTTTATGTATAACTTAATGTATTTGAGCTATACCAAATCTGGAAAGTTGCAGCTTCATTTAATTCGTGACCAATACAACTGTTGAAATGTGCAGAGATAATCAATAAATAACGCGTATAACTTATAATAAAAACTCTTATTTTTTATAATTTTGCATTTATCTTTTTTAATCTTTTCTGTGTATTTAACTTCATGACATAGAGTGATATACCTAAGTTGGCTGGATCTCAATTCAAACATCTGACGTGAATAACTGGGTCTTTTTTCAAATAATAATTGATGTACTTAACTTGCATTTATCCTGCATAAGGTGATGATCTAAACTGTCTGTCGTTAGCAGATCAATTGCTACTATGTATAAGCTATTGGCAGTAGGCTATGTATCTATGGGGGAGTGGCCTATATTATCCTGATAAGCAACAGCTTCGAGAATTACGGGTTATGTAGAATACTGTAATTGTTAACGGGTTAAACGAAGTTTGAGTAAATTGCAAACCAGTTTGAAGAAAATAAAATTTTAATACTTCTATGGCGGATAAAGGAATGAATTGGGTTAAGCTGAATATGGGTGGGATAATATCAAAACTAGAAAAATAGAAACTTACAGATGGATCGGTCGTTTATTGAAAAAAGGCTCTGAAACTTAAAAATTCTATTAAAGTTACAAAAAATTAAAGAAATTTTTTGAGACTTTTGTACAATCAGCCACAACTTAAAATTTAATAATAACGATGCCCAATAATATTTATGCTGCAATAGAGCAACTTGGACTTACTGCACAAAAACGTGCTATTCATATTCAGTTCAGCAATACCTCGCTTAACGAACAAGTATTCCTTCAGCGCATAGATGGAACGCATGAACTGAATGCAGGTATAGAGTTACAGCTCCTTTGCTTATCTACCTCCGCTCATATTCCGTTAAAGCAATTCATCGGTAGTCAAGTCGCTGTCGATATTGTCACTGAAAAATCAGAACTCAATCGTATTTCAGGCATCATCACCAAGGCGGATGTGGGGGCAAGTGATGGCGCTTTAACCATATATCGTTTAACCGTGGAAGACCCGACAGCTTTATGGAAGCATCGACGCAACTCTAGAGTTTTCATGGCGAAGTCTGTTGTTGAGGTGGTTCAAACTATTTTTGCCGAGTGGCAGCAACGTAGCCCCTTATTTGCTTCGAGTCTGACATTGGATAAAGGTGGTTTAAGCAAAGAATATGATGTGCGCCCATTCATTATGCAAGCGAATGAGTTGGACAGTGAATTTATTCAAAGGCTGCTCTCTTCAGAGGGGATTAACTGGCTTATTGATGAGTCTCAGCTCAAAGTGTCCAGTTCAAGTGAACCCATTCAGCCGCAAAAACTTAGACTGATTGATGACAACGCCCAATATCAAAGTTTAGAGCGACAGAATATTCGCTTCCATCGTAGCAGTGCTGTAGAAAGCAGTGATTCGATTACAAATTTTGTCGGACAGCGTTCTATACAACCAACATCTGTCCATATTCAACATTGGCAAGCGAATACTTTAGAAATAGAAGAAGGTGCGGGTTCAGTTCAAAGCAAACATAGCCATAGTGATAATCAAGACAACGCCAGTCTAGGTTTAGAGCAAGCATGGCATTTTTCACCTGCATGGATACAAGACCTTAAAGGTGAAGATGGAACGACCAAATCAGGCAATGGTCAGATTGAAAAGTTTAATCAAAATCTTGGTCATTATTACGACCTACAAGCCAAGCAATTTATGGCTACCTCGACCGTACGAGATGCACAAGTGGGTTACTGGTTTGAACTCAACGAGCACCCTGAAATTGATCAGCATAGTGGTTCAGACAAAGAATTCTTAATCACATCTAAAAAATTCTATAATCAGAATAATTTACCTAAAGATTTGACCGATCAAATCACAGCTTTGCTGAAACAAACCAATTGGCAACAGGCTGAAATTACAACACATAATAAAGAAGAACGCCAAGCCAATCACCTCGTTTTACAACGACGTAATATCAGTATTGTTCCAGAGTACAATCCGCTGCGACAACGGCCTATTGCATCACCACAACGCGCGAAAGTGGTTGGACCAAGTGGTGAAGAAATTCACGTGGATGAATGGGGGCGTATTAAAGTCCGTTTCCTGTTCACCCGTAGTGAAGACAATACTCACGATGGCGGTGCAGGTTCAAATGACAATGACACAGATTCTGCTTGGGTTGATGTGCTCACACCTTGGGCTGGTGAGGGTTATGGCGCACGCTTCTTACCTCGTATTGGTGAAATCGTGGTTATCGACTTCTTTGATGGCAATATCGACAGACCCTTTGTTGTGGGGCGCATCCATGAAGCACAACGTCATCCAAGCAAGTTTGACAATACAGGCAAACTGCCAGATACCAAAAAACTGGCAGGGATCCGATCAAAAGAGGTTCAAGGAGAGGGCTTTGGGCAACTACGCTTTGATGACACGACGGGTCAGATCAGTACCCAACTACAAAGCAGTCATGGTGCGACACAACTGAATTTAGGGGATTTGAGCCATCCTAAAGAAACGGACACGAGTGAAAGGCGAGGTGAAGGTTTTGAACTGCGTACTGACCAGTGGGGAGCACTCAGAGCTAAACAGGGTTTATTACTTTCTACCTATCGACAAGATTCAGCAAATGGGCATCATCTTGATGCTTCTGAAACGAAATCACAATTTGAATCTAGTCTAAGTAAGTCAAAAGCTTTAAGTGAAGTTGCTAAAAATCAACAAACCGATCCATTAGAAATACTGGATAATCTAAAAGAGTTTATTGAACAAATTGAACAAGAAAGTGAGGCGAAGGCAAAAGCATTTAAACAAGCTTTAATGATATTGACCTCCCCCCATTCGATTGCTCTGACTACAAATGAAGATGTTCACCTTTCAGCAGATGGTCAAATTGGTCACAGTGCAGGGGACAGTATTAATTTTAGTACCCAAAAGAATTTACTTGCACATGCACAAAGTAAAATCAGTTTGTTTGCAGCACAGGACGGTGCGAAATTCTATGCAGGTCAAGGCAAAGTTGAAATACAGGCTCAAGCAGATGGGGCTGATTTGATAGCACGTAAAGGTGTTCAGATCATTTCAACTGAAGATGCTATTTACATTACCAGCCCTAAAGAAATTAAATTAATCGCTGATGGTTCGGAACTTAAGATTAATAGTTCTGGAGTCTTTGCAACAACTAGTGGAAAGTTTGAGGTTAAGGCGGGGCAGCATTTGTTTATGGGTGGGGCGAGTGTTTCACCTAATTTTCCAGCATTGCCAGCTCTAAATCTATTGCCTAAAGAGCTGGAGTTAAAATATGTCTATGATGATTTAAAGCCAGTAATCCAAGCACCTTATAAGTTAATATTTTCTGATGGTACCTCTCAGGAAGGAATACTTGATTCAAATGGCTATGCTAAGGTTCCTATTCCTGGAGATAAAACACAATCCAAAGTTTATTATGGATTTAGTCATGTAGAGGCAAAGCCTGATAAAGAAAAAGTAGCTAATCCTTTTAAAGATAGGAAAGTTATGAATGTCACAGAAGCAGAACAACTCATTGAACAATATAATCAACAAGAATTAGCAACCTTATTAGATGAATATTTTCCTGATGAGATTGAAGATATGATTAAAGGAGATGATATCGAATATGATGATCATATTAGTGATTATGAAGAACATTTAATTGCATCAGAAAATAATACAGAGGATGTACTGGAGGATGATGCAGAAGAAATTCTATTAAGCAGCGAGGATTCAACTTCTGGGTTAGGGCTAGGAGATAAACAATGAATACAGCTGTAGCAAGAACAACATCTCAAACAATGAGAGTTACCCAGAAAGGTGAGGAGTCGGCAGCTCAATGGATTAAAGGGGTACTTGATGGTAGTGGATCAAGCCCAGCACAGATTATTGTTGCTGTTGTGATTGGTTGTATTCCTTTTGTCGGTCAAGGGGTAGACGTTGGGAATGTCATTGTTTCTGTAGTGAAGATAGCTGAAAAACCAGAAGAGAAAGATAACTGGTTTGATTTGGTTTTTAATCTTGTGGCATTTATTCCTGTAGCTGGAGATGGGTTAAAAATTGTCTTTAAGCAATTACGTTCAGGTAAAGCGATGGGGGCTATTTTAGATGCGATTCCAAGTAAAACCATGCGAGGGAATGTTGATAAGTGGTTTAGGAATGTAAACTGGAATACTTATACCAAAGAGCTGCAAACGACCTGTAATAAGATTATTGATGGTTTAACTGATGTTTTTGATAGCTGGTTAACCAGAGCTGTATTGGGACAAGCCAGATTAAAAACTTTGGTTACTCAGTTGAAGCAAATGAAAAAAGTTGCCAATCAAAAAATTGATATGGTAATGAAAGAATTACAGGCTGCACATCAAAAAGCGTTAGGAACACCTTACCCTAATACTACAGCACGAGCTCCAGTTGTGACGACGAGAGCACCCTCAACACCAGCGGCAAAGACCCCTAGACAACCGAATCAACAACCTGCGCCTCACACACCGCCAAATGGTAGTGTACCTAAAAATACTGGTGGAAATGCGGCAAATGCTGGCACACAAAATAATTCAACCAAAAGAAAGCAAAGAAAGAGAAGACGACGTTCAAATCAAGAGTTAGGCTCTGGTGGTGAACATATAACGGATTACTACTATGTTAAACGCATGAAAAGTAGGACTAAAATCAATTTTAATGGTGTGCTTTATGAATATCATGATAAAGGTCACAACGGGATTGATCATGTATGGCATAGTGCAAGATTAGGGCATAAATACCGAGTAACCGACAGTAAGGCGACCAATGCTTTAAGTCATAGATCATTGATGACCCCCAAAGCTGCGATGATGGCTTTGAGAATGGGCTTAGATGTTTATATGGCTTCAGACGAAGACGATAAAGTAAAGCGTTCCGTAGGTACGACTGTGGGAGATGGCGTGCAAATGTCACATCTCTGGGTTTCTAGTAAAATCGAATCAGCAAGAATTATTCCTGCACATGATAGTTTAATTGAAGCTATTGAAGCTTGGAGACGAGTAGATTTTAAGCCATCAACAGAAAGAGTATTTAAAAATGGTAAAAGACAAACAATGGCTGTCCGTTGTCCTTATGATCGTAGTTTAGTAACTATTACTGGGGACAAATTTGATCATCATCAAAAATGTAAAGGACTTGATAAACCGAAGTGTACACGTACAGTGACAGCACATGGTATTAAATTGGAATTTGTTTTACCAAATGATATGTTGCCGGAGTAAGAAAGTTGAATAACCAAATAAATGATTTAAATATTGATTGGGAACAGTGGTTTAATCAACAAATACTAAATTATGGAAAATATAGAGATAGTTTCTTACAAGAAGATATGTATCAAAGGCGGTTTGATGCTTTTCTTAATGGTGTTTATTCAGTAACTGACGGTTTTCAAAAATATAAGGCAAATGCTAAATCCAGTAAAATGATGGCTGCTGGACATCAAAGAGTAAAAGATGTCTTAAATTTAATGTCATTACAGTACTCTGCTGGTGGAGATATTGCATTTATTCAGGAACTTTATCCATATCTTTTAAACTGGACAGAAGAATATGCCGAAATTCACAGTCAATATCATCAAAGCCCAGAGGCAGATGGTCGATATGTTTGGCATATCAGTTTAGGAACAGAAGACTATTGGTATATTGCTTTACGTCTGATTTGTTTTGGACTGTTGACTGGTTATGCGGATCAGATGGATCGGATTATGCCAATCATTGACTATGTAGAAGCAACGCCTGATGGACAGGAAAAAGATGGATTAATTGAACGTTTAGTTGCTCCTTTTGTTGCAGATCGTGGAACTCCACCAGATGAAGCAAGACGACATTTGCCTTATCGTAAGCTCATTAAAGTGTTTAATGCTTCACCTGAACAGCGTCCAGCTTTAATGCTGCAATACCTAGAAGACTGGTATGAGGCGAGCCGCCGAGAACCTTATTATGATCAACATCCTCAACCAGACATAAGATCTGGAGTTAGCTATTATGGGTATTGGTCATGGGAAGCAGCAGCGGTAACGTGGTTGCTGGATATAGATGATACGTCATATCGTGAACATCAGTTCTATCCAAAAGATTTGGTTAATTTTGCTCGAACACAGTCAAAAGTAGTTTTAGATGATCAACAATTAGAACGAATGAAAGTTAAGGGTGGAGAAGCCTGTATTAAAACAGGTTATTGGAGAACACCAGCACAACCAGATTTACGACAATACTTTAAACAGGGTGAGATTGTTCCTGCATTTATCGAGCTGGATTGGGGGGGAGTATATTGGTATTGGGATGGTGAAAAATAAGTTAATCATTTGAGAAAAGCCATCCTCTTTTGGATGGTTTTTTTACTTTTACCGAATGACATGCTGGAGCGTTAATAAATGTCCATACAAGTAAATGAGCAGACAATAGATTGGCAAAAGTGGTTAAGTTTAGAAATAAAAGACCCTGCTTTATTTAGAGATAATTTGCTTGAACAAAAAATGTATAGCAAAAGATTTGATACATTTGTGAATGGGATATATTCCGTAACGGATGGTTTTAGTAATTATAAAAATGAAAAAAAATATGGTGGCTATATTGCGGCAGGTCATCAGCGTTTAAACGATGTCTTAAATTTAATGTCTTTACAGTATTCGGCAGGCGGAAGTCTTGAGTTTTTAAAAGAAATATATCCATATCTACTTCATTGGACAGAAGAGTACGCAGAAGCAAGCCATTTATACAATTTAAGTCCTGATGCTGATGGACGATTTGTTTGGCATTTCAGTTTGGGAACTGAAGACTATTGGTATATTGCTTTACGTCTGATTTGTTTTGGGCTATTGACTGGCTATGCAGACCAGATGGATCGGATTATGCCAATCATTGACTATGTAGAAGCAACACCTGAAGGGCAGGAAAAAGATGGATTAATTGAACGTTTAGTTGCTCCTTTTGTTGCAGATCGTGGAACCCCACCAGATGAAGCAAGACGACATTTGCCTTATCGTAAGCTGATTAAAGTGTTTAATGCTTCACCTGAAAAGCGTCCAGCTTTAATGCTGCAATATTTAGAAGATTGGTATGAGGCGAGCTGTCGAGAGCCTTATTATGATCAACATCCTCAAACTGACTTAAGATCTGGAAGAGGCTACTATGGCTATTGGTCATGGGAAGCAGCAGCGGTTACTGTTATATCAAGAATAGATGATAGTAGCTATCGAGATAAACCTTACTATCCTAAAGATTTGGTTGATTATGCTCGAATTCAATATACGTCTTTAGATCAACAAGGTAATACTATGATCAAAGAATTACGATAATTTGTTTCTAATAAAAAAAGGCTGCAAATAGCAGCCTTTTTCTATGACAACATATGTGTCGCGTGACGTTTTACCTTACCAGCTCAACGCACCGCCAGTTTGATAGTCTGTTACACGTGTTTCGAAGAAATTCTTCTCTTTACGCAAGTCCATCATTTCAGACATCCACTGGAACGGGTTGCTCACACCAGCAAACTGCTCAGGCAAACCTAACTGAGCTAAACGGCGGTTACAAATGAATTTCAAGTATTCTTCCATCATCGCAGCATTCATACCCAATACACCACGTGGCATAGTGTCACGCGCATATTCGATTTCAAGCATCGTACCTTCAAGAATCATTTGAACGATTTCTTCTTGGAATTCAGCAGTCCATAAGCTTGGGTTTTCGATCTTGATTTGGTTAATCATGTCGATACCAAAGTTCAAGTGCATCGACTCATCACGTAAAATGTATTGGAATTGCTCAGCAACACCATTCATCTTATTACGACGGCCCATCGACAAGATTTGGCTGAAACCACAGTAGAAGAAGATCCCTTCAAGGACACAGTAGAACGCGATCAAGTTGCGAAGCAAAATTTGGTCGTTTTCAGGTGTACCAGTTTGGAAAGTAGGATCACTTAAAGACTGCGTATATTTCAAGCCCCAAGCTGCTTTACGCGCAACTGATGGAACTTCGCGATACATGTTGAAGACTTCGCCTTCGTCCATACCTAAAGATTCGATACAGTATTGGTAAGCGTGAGTATGAATAGCTTCTTCAAACGCTTGACGCAAAATGTACTGACGGCATTCAGGGTTGGTAATGTGACGGTAAATCGCCAACACCAAGTTGTTTGCAACCAATGAATCTGCTGTAGAGAAGAAACCAAGAGAGCGCATAACAATGGTACGTTCGTCTTCAGTTAAGCCATTTTCAGACTTCCAGAGCGCGATGTCATGGTTCATGTTGACTTCTTGTGGCATCCAGTGGTTTGCACAACCGTCTAGATATTTTTGCCAAGCCCATTCGTATTTGAACGGTACAAGTTGGTTTAAGTCCGCACGACAGTTAATCATGGCTTTGTCGTCAACTTGTACACGTTGTGCACCCATTTCTAGTTCTTCTAGACCTGGAGCAACATCTAAGCTTTCTAAGGCGTTAGATGCTCTTGCCAACGGATCGGCTGGATTTGTTGATCGGCTTCGAGCGGTTGAAGCGGGTTGTGCAGTTGCCACATTCTTCTGTGGTTGCTCTGCAGCAGATACCATCTGCGGATTAGCCGCTTTTTGCGGTTCGACGGGCGCAGACTTGTGTTCAGGTGCAGCCGGTTTTTGCGAATCATCTTCGAAATCGTCCCAACTTAGGATAGACATATCAATTCTCTCTACGTTGCTTTATATCTTTTATCGACATCCAGCAGTGCTGAGATGTCTTACTATACGCTTAATTTGTGAAAGCAAAATTAAGTTTTGCCAATCATTGTTCTAAAACTGTGCATAGAACGCGATTCTCACGACTTATTTTGCTTTCGCTTTTTGTTTTGGTTTGCTTTTACCCAAAAGTAGGCAATCGGCATATAAAACAAAACCACAAAGGAAATCACCAAGGTCGCAAGACCTAACATATAGTTATGAGTCATATGAAGCATGGTGATTTCCTAGGTTGTCTTTAATTTTTTAATCTCCCTAAATCCCTCTTTTAAAAGAGGGACTTTCACACCTCAATAAGTTTGGTGTAATTCCCCTCCTTTTAGGAGGGGTTAGGGGAGGTTATTACTGACAAGCCTCACAGTCTGGATTGTCAATTGAACACGCCATTGGCACTGGAGCTGCTTGACCGAAGCCTTCATCTTCAGCAACCACTTCTGGTTTAACTTCCTGAGCAACTGCTGCAACAGGCGCTGCCGTTACAGTTGCAGGTTTTACTGCATTCAATGCACCCGTGTTAATGGTTGATTTCTCAGCAGAAGTTGCACCTAAAGCTCGGAGGTAATACGTCGTTTTCAGACCACGTAACCAAGCCATTTTATAGGTCAAGTCCAGTTTCTTACCGTTTGCACCAGAGATGTAAAGGTTTAAAGACTGCGCTTGATCGATCCATTTTTGACGACGTGATGCAGCATCCACAATCCAGCGTGGCTCAACTTCAAATGCCGTCGCGAAGATTGCTTTAAGCTCTTCAGGAATACGAGAAATCTTTTGAACTGAACCTTCGAAGTGTTTCAGATCATTCACCATCACAGAGTCCCACAGACCACGGTCTTTCAACGCACGTACTAGGTACGGGTTGATCACTGTGAATTCGCCTGATAGGTTCGATTTTACATATAAGTTTTGGAATGTTGGCTCAATCGATTGAGACACACCACAAATGTTCGAAATGGTTGCAGTCGGTGCAATGGCCATCACGTTTGAGTTACGCATACCGTCTTTTTGAACTTTGGCACGTAAAGTGTCCCAGTCCAAACGTTGAGTGCGGTCAACTTCAAACATACGTTCAGGACGTGTTTTTGCAACAAGGTCTAGCGAGTCAATTGGCAGGATACCTTGATCCCACAGTGAACCTTTGAATGTCTCATAAGTACCACGTTCAACAGCCAAATCACTTGATGTTGAAATTGCGTAGTAGCTGATCACTTCCATCGATTCATCAGCAAAGTCTACTGCTGCATCAGAACCATAAGCGAGTTGCATTTCATACAGCGCATCTTGGAAGCCCATGATACCCATACCCACTGGGCGGTGTTTCAAGTTCGAGTTTTTCGCTTGTGGCACAGCATAGTAGTTAATGTCGATTACGTTATCGAGCATACGAACCGCTGTTTTTACTGTACGTGCAAGCTTTTCACGGTCTAACACACCACCTTGAACGTGTTGTACAAGGTTGATTGAACCTAAGTTACATACCGCAATTTCATCTTTGCTTGTATTTAATGTGATTTCTGTACACAAGTTAGATGAGTGAACTACACCAACGTGTTGTTGTGGTGAACGTAAGTTACATACGTCTTTGAATGTGATCCACGGGTGACCTGTTTCAAACAACATCGACAGCATTTTGCGCCACAAATCTTTTGCACGGATTTTCTTGTGCAACATGTTTGTTTCTTTCGCAATTGCTTCATAGTGTGCATAACGCTCAGCGAACTCTGCACCCATTAAGTCGTGTAGGTCTGGTGTTTCAGACGGCGTGAACAGGGTCCATTCAGCATCTTCAAAAACACGTTGCATAAATAAGTCAGGAACCCAGTTTGCTGTGTTCATGTCATGCGTACGGCGACGGTCATCACCAGTATTTTTACGTAGCTCTAGGAACTCTTCGATGTCCAAGTGCCAAGTTTCAAGGTATGCACACACAGCACCTTTACGCTTACCACCTTGGTTAACTGCAACAGCAGTATCGTTCGCCACTTTAAGGAATGGAACTACACCTTGTGACTTACCGTTTGTACCTTTGATATATGAGTTCAAGGCACGAACTGGCGTCCAGTCATTACCTAAACCGCCTGCCCATTTAGATAGCATTGCGTTATCACGCATAGCGCCATAAATGTCATATAGGTCATCATCAATGGTCGTTAAATAACAACTAGACAACTGTGGACGTAGCGTACCTGAGTTAAACAGGGTAGGCGTAGACGCCATGTAATCGAAGCTCGACAATAAGTTGTAGAACTCGATTGCACGTTCTTCACGGTTTGCTTCGTTGAGTGAAAGACCCATCGAAACACGCATGAAGAATAATTGTGGTAATTCGAAACGTACGCCATCTGAGTGGATGAAGTAACGGTCAAATAATGTTTGTAGACCTAAGTACGTAAATTGGTTTGAGCGTTCTGGTTGAATCGCTGCGGCCAATTTCGCAAGGTCAAAGTTAAGAAGCTCTGGTGAAAGTAGGTCTAGCTCAATACCTTTCTTCAGGAAAGTTTCTAAAGCATCGCCTTCAGCTGTGTCTTCAGACAAGCCAAGGAAAGTTAAACCAGTTGCGACCAATTCATCACGAAGTAGGCGAGCTGTCACGTAGGTATAGTTTGGTTCTTGTTCGATACGGGTACGTGTTGCCATCATCATCGTGGTTGCGATGTCAGACGCTTTTACACCGTTGTAAAGGTTTTTAATGGTTTCATCGATGATCGCTTGAACATTGATGCCTTCTAAACCTTCAGCCGCTTTTGTTACAGTCGCTTCGAGCTTACGCATGTCAAGCGGTTGAAGCTGACCATTGGCGTCAGTGATTTGTAAGGTTGGGTGATGGTTTTCACCTGCTTGTTTACGTGCATCAGCACGTTGATCGCGGTAGATGACATACGCACGAGCAACTTTCTGTTCACCTGTACGCATTAGCGCAAGTTCAACTTGGTCTTGGATTTCTTCGATGTGAATTGTACCGCCAGAAGGTAGGCGGCGACTGAACGTATTTAATACCATCTCGGTAAGTTGAGAAATACGATCGTGGATGCGGCTTGAGTCAGCACTTTGTTGGCCTTCAACAGCCAAAAATGCCTTACCAATGGCAACAGAGATTTTTTCTGCGTCAAAGCTGGCAACATCTCCAGTGCGTTTAATCACCTGAATTTGACCAGGGGTTGAATTCGATACGCTCATGCTAGCATAGCTCCATTTTGTCATCTATTTTTATGTCTATGGACCGTTTGAACTGGGCAGTTTTTATGCCACAGTGTTTGAGGTTTAAACACAAGACCTAGTGGTTTAAAAATTAATTGAACACAAGATACGGGAAAATTCAGGGTAGATCAATATTGACATTTTATTAAATATTTTGATCGATCTGGTCTCGAAAAGATCTCAAAAAGATCCCTTTTTTATGATTCTTGTATTAAGCCTTATTAGACAAGGCGATAGCATAACAAAGCTCGGTTTAAGTGCTTATAGATAACATTGTGGATAAGTTCAAAACAGACGAATGAGTGAGTTATAAACTGTTCAAACAGTGACTTGGTATGAAAAATAGCCATTTTGTAAAGAAACGTTTCTTTTGCTTTGGTTGGATATACAGCAAACGCGAGAAAGCGCTCATTTGGAGGCTAAAAAAATGTATAACAAAATGCTACTTTGATGTATCAGTTTGGTGAACAAGATCTTGTTTACAATGTAAACGTGTGTATATTGCAAAATATATCAGAGCGTATCCCTTGGATTTTAAAGGATACGTTAAGTCGTCAAAATAAAGGGGCACTCCATGAGCCAAGAAGAAAAGTTACCAAAAATTTTAATCGTAGAAGACGATGAGCGTCTAGCTCGCTTAACTCAAGAATACCTAATCCGTAATGGTCTTGAGGTTGGGGTAGAACCCGATGGTAACCGTGCCATTCGCCGTATTATTGCAGAACAACCTGATATGGTGGTGTTAGATGTGATGCTTCCTGGTGCAGATGGTTTAACCATTTGCCGTGAAGTTCGTCCACATTATCACCAACCGATTTTGATGTTGACTGCACGTACCGAAGATATGGATCAAGTGCTTGGTCTAGAAATGGGTGCAGATGACTATGTGGCAAAACCAGTTCAGCCACGTGTTTTACTTGCACGTATTCGTGCTTTATTACGTCGTACTGACAAAGCGCCTGAAGATGAAGTTGCACAGCGTATCGAATTTGATGATCTGGTGATCGATAACGGTGGTCGTTCAGTGACTTTAAATGGTGAGTTGGTTGACTTTACCAGTGCTGAATATGACTTATTGTGGTTGCTGGCTTCAAATGCAGGACGCATTCTTTCTCGCGAAGACATTTTCGAGCGTTTACGTGGTATTGAATATGACGGTCAAGACCGTTCAATTGATGTGCGTATTTCGCGTATTCGTCCAAAAATTGGTGATGATCCTGAAAATCCAAAGCGTATTAAAACGGTACGTAGTAAAGGCTACTTATTTGTAAAAGAAACCAATGGTCTTTAAGCCGTTTATTTGATTCGTTAAAACGGGACATTTTTAGTGTTCAAACACAGTATATTCTTGCGTATCTATGCTGGGCTGGTAGTGCTAGTCGCTATTGTTGCCCTCATGGGATATTTGCTTGTACAAATTATTAACTATCAGCGAGTGCAAGAATATCGCGAGTCTTTGACGGACGGGATTTCCTTTATTATTAGTGAAGGTGTATCCCGTCAGACCAATGCACAGCAAAAAGCAGACTGGATTTCAGATGCTTCAGATTTGCTTGAGCTGCCGATTAATATGATCCCTGCCAATAAGGTTGATTTGAGTCGTGCAGAGTTAAAACGGATCAGTGAGCGTAAAGCGGCTGTGCGTTATGATGCGCAAACGCAAGTGGCGTACTTGATCATTGGTCTAAAAGATGATCCGAATCATTTACTGTATATTAAAGTAGATAAAATTGGTGAGCTGCAAATGAAAGCACTCCCGATTTTTATCCTAGATTATTTGGTGTATTACCCAGGTCAAGAAGAAGAGTACTTGGAAAAAGTACAGAAACATTTCTCTTATCCTGTGCAGATTGAAGAAGTACAAAATCTGGCTTTAGAGTCTGAGCAGATTGGTCGTTTGCGTTTAGATCATAGCGTGATCTTATATCGTGATAGTGCTTCTGTGCGTGGTACCACCATTTCTATTGTGTCTCCACCTTTACCTAGTTCACCGAGCAAGGTTTTGGTATTGGGGCCTGTGCCTATTTTCAACTGGATGCCGTTTCAGCTCGCAGCAGGGATTACCTTGTTGAGCCTTTTTGTACTCAGTTTGGGGGTCTATGGCTTGCTTGTACCGATGCAGCGTAAACTGCGTGAGGTCAATTACGGTTTAAATCGTATGAAGGCAGGCGATATGACCCTACGTTTGCCTGTCGACGGCACGGATGAGATGGCCAGTCTAGCCAATAGCTATAACAGCATGTCAGACCATATTCAGCGACTCATCGAGGCGCAGCGCGAGCTGATGCGTGCGGTATCGCATGAGCTTCGTACGCCCGTTGCTCGGATTCGTTTTGGTATGGAAATGCTGGCTGAAGAAGATGATTATGAATACCGTCTTCAACAAGTCGATATGATTGATAAAGACATTGAGGCTTTAAATACCTTAATTGATGAAATCATGACCTACGCCAAGTTGGAGCAGGGCACACCATCACTTGATATTGAAAACATTGTATTGTTTGAAGTCTTAGATCAGGTGGTGGTTGAGACGGAAGCACTAAAAACCCAGAAAGAAATTCATTTAAATGCTCCTCCTTTAACCTTAACGGTTGAGGCTGAACGTCGTTATTTACACCGCGTGGTGCAGAATTTGGTTGGTAATGCAGTTCGTTATGGCGACCATCAGGTGCTGGTCAGTGGTGGTATTAATGACAGCGGTATGGCCTATGTTTGTGTTGAAGATGATGGGCCCGGTATTCCAGAAGACGAGCGAGAGCGCGTTTTTGAAGCCTTTGCACGTTTGGATGATAGCCGGACTCGAGCATCGGGTGGCTATGGTTTGGGTTTGTCGATTGTGAGCCGAATTGCCTATTGGTTTGGTGGTAGCGTTAAAGTGGATCAGAGTCCAAGCCTCGGTGGTGCACGTTTTACCATGACATGGCCGGCACATCGCTTTAGTAAGTCTAAAAAGAAGTATAGTGTTAAAGATAATACAGACTCAAAAAGCTAAGCATTGAAAATAAAAAAGCACCGAAATTCGGTGCTTTTTTATTTTCAATGCTGACTTATTCTTGGATGCTGGCATCGGGAGAAATAATCTGCTTGCCTTGTTTTAGGCTTTCAAGCGCATCTGCATTAAAGTCAATCAATAATGAGTTATTTTGGGTGTCTATGCCATAACGGCTAATGAGCTTCTGATCACCATTAATCGTTTCAATTTTATATTCATCCACAATATTCATAATGCCATCAAGGTTGGTGGTGGCTGAAGCTTTGTCTTGGCGAAAAAGCTCATAAATGTCGCGTAAATCAAAGATGGCATTATTGGCATCGGGGTGTTTACGAACATAAGTTTCAACATGGCGAATAAGCAACTGGGCAAATAAAAAATAGTTAGGTTTATGGGTGAATTCCAGACTCATGTGGTGCTCCTTATTCTTTGTTGTTGGTTGTCTATATCAATAGCACAAGAAAAAGCCAAGTGCATTAATTGATTGGAGTGATTTGCAAAAAAATACAAAAAATATGAGTGACTTAATCTACTTTTGTACTTTTTAAATAAACAAAATGGAGCGGTTGTTGAGCTTAGTTTTTTAAACTGCTGATTGTGTGATTGTTATCGGAATGAGGTTGAAAAATGGTTTATAGGCTTTGTTTGAATGTCAAAATTTGGAAAAATAATAGAATAGTAGTGTTTTATTAGATAAAGCGATTGGTTTCGAAATAAAAGGGCTTTCATCGAAAAAATCTCAAAAAACGAAGAGAAATCATCCTAAAGACGAAGGTCTATAAGCTAGCAACTTACGTCAGCAATCGGGTACAATTGGCGGGATTAATTTTGTGTTTGGTGTATTTGAAGGCCAATACATGCATTCTTTGTTAATAAATTAGGCCTGCCAGGAGTTATCCCCGCATGAGTGCCATTACTCCATACGAATGGGCAATTATTGCCTTCGTGATCGGCGTTACATTTCTTTGCGTCTTTATGCTCACTGTCCCATTACTCCTTGGGGGTAAGTCATGGGGCCGTGCAAAGCAAGAGCAATTTGAATCAGGTGTGGTTGGTGCTGGTGGTGCACGTATCCGCCTGTCAGCAAAGTTCTATTTAGTTGCAATCTTCTTCGTCGTATTCGACTTGGAGGCGCTTTACCTTTACGCATGGGCTACATCGGTTCGTGAAGTAGGTTGGGTGGGTTTCACCACTGCAGCAGTATTTATTTTAGTTTTACTCGTTGGTTTGGTTTATGAGTTGTCTACCGGTGCGCTTAACTGGTCGCCTTCTGACAAACGTAAAGCAGCAGGGATTAAACCTAAAGTTGGTTCTCCAAATATGAATCTTGCAGAAATCACTCGCTTTAATTCAATTGAAGAGTTGGTTATGGACCCTACAGGTCAAATCCCAGCTCAATCATCTGGTCGTGTGAAAGATAAGTCACCGGCTAAATCGTCTGATAAGGAGTAACTCGGGATGAAATATACATTAACCCGTGCGAATCCGGATGCTGATCAATATCCACTTCAAGAGCGTCAAATCGTAACGGATCCGCTTGAAGAAGAAGTGAATAAAAATGTGTTCATGACTCGTTTAGAGGATGTGGCACATACAGCAGTGAATTGGGGTCGTAAGAACTCAGTTTGGCCGTTTAACTTTGGTACATCTTGCTGCTACGTAGAGTATGCAACGACTTTAACAGGCGTGCATGACTTGTCGCGTTTCGGTGCCGAAGTAATCCGTGCTTCACCTCGTCAGGCTGACTTGATGATTGTTGCAGGTACATGTTTCGTCAAAATGGCTCCAGTTATTCAACGTTTATATGAACAAATGTTGGAACCGAAGTGGGTTATTTCAATGGGCGCATGTGCAAACTCTGGCGGTATGTACGATATTTATTCAGTTGTACAAGGTGTGGATAAAATCATCCCAGTCGATGTTTATATTCCAGGTTGCCCACCCCGTCCAGAAGCATTAATCCAAGCATTAATGTTGTTACAAGACCAAATTCAATTAGAGCGCCGTCCACTTTCTGCCGTGATTGGTGATGATCTTAAGCCAGTGTATAAGCCAAAGATGATGCCAGAACGTGACCGTAAGAATGCTGAACGTATTGCAGTGAAAAACTTACGCTCTATGGATGAAATTAAATAATTTAAACGACAGTTGTTTTGATGCACCCGGTCTGGGTGTAGTTGTCGTTTAGGTTGAATGAATTTGTATTAAATAGGAAGCCAAGCCAATGGCTGAAACTGAAAACGCTATGCCAGAGTCAGCGCAAGTTGATTCACGCCCAGCATTTGCAATTGTAGAAGAGCTCAAAACCAAATTTGGCGAGAACTTCTATGTGCAAACGACTTTTGAAGACTTTCCAACAGTCTGGGTTGAGCGCGCGCGCGTACAAGAAGTTTTAATGTTCTTGCGTACAGTGTCACGTCCATACGTGATGTTGTTTGACTTGTCTGCGGTAGATGAACGTTTACGTACACACCGCGACGGTTTGCCTGCGTCTGACTTTACTGTGTTCTATCACTTATTATCGCTTGAGCGTAATAGTGATATTCGTATCAAAGTTGCATTGAGTGAAAATGATGTAAATCTTCCAACTGCAACCAATATTTGGCCAAATGCCAACTGGTACGAGCGTGAAGCTTACGATA
This sequence comes from Acinetobacter sp. PC34, assembly GCF_051789135.1. Classification (NCBI taxonomy): domain Bacteria; kingdom Pseudomonadati; phylum Pseudomonadota; class Gammaproteobacteria; order Moraxellales; family Moraxellaceae; genus Acinetobacter; species Acinetobacter sp. PC34. The sequence continues at coordinate 783,115 of NZ_CP196664.1, forward strand.
TGTTCGGGATCAATTTCGAAGGGCATCCAATGCTCCGTCGTATTTTGTTGCCAACCTATTGGGAAGGTCACCCACTTCGTAAAGAATACTCTGCACGTGCCACTGAATATACACCGTATATGCAGAACCAAGCGAAGCAGGATTACGAACAGGAACACCTTCGTTTCGTACCTGAAGATTGGGGTATGAAGCGCGGTAATGACGACGAAGACTTCATGTTCTTGAACTTAGGTCCGAACCACCCATCTGCGCACGGTGCTTTCCGTGTCATTTTGCAGTTGGATGGTGAAGAAGTGAAAGACTGTGTGCCTGATATCGGTTATCACCACCGTGGTGTGGAAAAGATGGCTGAACGTCAAACTTGGCATTCATTCATTCCTTATACCGACCGTGTGGACTACTTAGGTGGTTGTGCGCAAAACATGCCTTATGTGATGGGTGTGGAGCAAATGGCGGGTATTACTGTACCTGACCGCGCGCAATGTATCCGTGTCATGATGTCTGAATTGTTCCGTATCAATAACCACTTATTGTATATCGGTACTGCGATTCAAGATGCCGGCGGTATGACGCCAGTCTTCTACATGTTTGCGGATCGTCAAAAAATCTATGATGCGATTGAAGCAATCACCGGTTACCGTATGCATCCAGCATGGTTCCGTATCGGTGGTACAGCGCATGACTTACCAAACAACTGGCAGCATCTGATACGTGAAATCCTAGATTGGATGCCGAAGCGTATGAATGAATACTACACAGCGGCGCTGAAAAACTCTGTATTTGTAGGTCGTACGCGTAACGTGGCTCAATATGACGCGAAATCTGCGTTGGCTTGGGGTGTAACTGGTACTGGTCTACGTGCAACAGGTATTGACTTCGACGTTCGTAAATATCGCCCATACAGTGGCTATGAAAACTACGACTTCGATGTGCCACTTGAGTACGAAGGCGATGCGTATGCGCGTGTTCTTGTTCACTTCCGTGAAATTGAAGAATCACTCAAAATCGTGAAGCAATGTTTAGACAACATGCCTTCTGGTGCATACAAAGCAGACCATCCATTGGCTGTTCCACCACCAAAAGACAAGACTTTACAAGATATTGAAACCTTGATTACGCACTTCTTAAGCGTATCTTGGGGTCCTGTAATGCCTGCAGGTGAAGCATCTGTAATGGCGGAAGTGGTCAAAGGTGCGTCGAACTACTACTTGACTTCAGACAAGTCAACGATGAGTTATCGTACCCGTATTCGTACACCGACTTTCACGCATTTACAGCAAATGCCTTCTGTGATTAATGGCAGTCTGGTATCTGACTTGATCATTTATTTAGCGACAATTGACGTCGTTATGGCTGACGTGGATCGCTAAGGGGTAAACGCATTATGATGATTTTGACTGATAAAAAGCCACGCGTGAATGTTGAAGGGATTTTGACTGCGGACGAAATCCACGAAATTGAACATCACATTGGTCACTACCCGTACCCACGTGCAGCATCTTTGGATGCTTTGAAGTGTGTACAACGCCGTAATGGCTGGGTAGATGACGCGCAGCTAAACGCCATTGCTCAGTTATTGACAATCAGTGTTGCTGATTTGGAAGGTGTTGCAACTTTCTATAACCGTATTTACCGTCAACCCGTGGGTCGTAACGTCATTTTACTTTGTGACTCGATTGCGTGTTTCTTGATGGGTGCGGAAACTTTAGCAGAAGCTTTTCAGCGCGAGCTAGGCATTCAGTTTGGTCAAACGACTGCTGATGGTCGTTTTACTTTGCTGCCGATTTGCTGCTTAGGTAACTGTGACAAAGGCCCAACCTTGATGGTGAATGAAGACACTCACGGTTTGGTTGAAGTTTCTTCAGTGAAACAGTTATTGGAGAAGTATGTATGAATACCGAACCAAAACCAATTTATGGCGAAGGTAACCCAGAAACGCATCCATTAACTTGGCGTTTGAGTAAACAAGAGCACGTTCGTAATGCCGATGATTACGAAGCGCTTGAAGGTTACGCGGGTCTGAAAAAAGCAATCACCATGCCGCCGAAAGATGTGCTTGAAGTGATTAAAGCTGCGACCGTAAAAGGTCGTGGTGGTGCAGGCTTCCCAGCAGGGATCAAATGGTCTTTGATGGCGCCAAATGACAACTCAGGTCCACGTTACCTGATTTGTAATGCCGATGAGATGGAACCAGGGACCTTTAAAGACCGTTTGTTGATGGAAAAACTTCCTCACCAATTGATCGAAGGGATGTTGATTGCAGCGTATACGTTAGAAGCAACCCATGGTTATATCTTCATTCGTGGCGAGTACATTGAAGCAGCTGCTTACTTAAATGAAGCGCTTGAGCAAGTTCGTGCCAAAGGTTACTTGGGCGAAAACATCCTTGGAACTGGCTGGAACTTCGAGTTGCATGTGCACACGGGTGCGGGTCGTTATATCTGTGGTGAAGAAACTGCATTGATTAACTCGCTTGAAGGTCGCCGTGCAAACCCACGTACGAAACCGCCATTCCCACAAGTTGCAGGTGCTTGGGGTCGTCCTACGATTGTTAACAATGTAGAGACCTACAACAACTTACCAGCAATCATGTTGCGTGGCCCTGAGTGGTATATCGGTTTATCTGCGGGTAAGTCGAAAGATCCAGGCACAAAAATCTATGGTGCATCTGGCAAGGTGAAATTCCCAGGTCTTTGGGAGCTTCCATTTGGTACAACTGCGCGTGAAGTCATTGAAGACTATGCGGGCGGTATGCGTGATGGCTTGAAGCTTAAAGCATGGTTACCGGGTGGTGCGTCTACAGACTTCTTGGCTGCTGAACACATTGATCTACCGATGGATGCTGAGAGCATCATGAAAGCAGGTTCACGTTTAGGTACGTGTTTGCTGATGGTGGTTGATGAAACGCAATGTATGGTTTCAGCGACTCGTAACTTAGAAGAATTCTTTGCACGTGAGTCATGTGGTTTCTGTACGCCTTGTCGTGATGGTTTACCGTGGGCGGTGAAAGCACTGAAAGCATTGGAAGATGGCACAGGTAAGAAAGAAGATATCGATCACTTACAAGAACTTACTCGTAAGCTTTGGATTGGTAAGACTTTCTGTGCGCATGCTCCAGGTGCAATGGAACCGTTGATGGGTGCACTCAAATATTTCCGTGGCGAGTTTGAAGCAAAAGTAGTGAATGCTGCTGCGCAAACTAGCAACGTAGAACAAGCTTAAGGAATTCGACTATGGCTACAATTCATGTCGATGGCAAATCGTACGAAGTCAATGGCTCAGAGAACTTGCTGCAAGCATGTTTGTCTTTGGGTATTGATATCCCGTACTTTTGTTGGCATCCATCCTTAGGTTCTGTCGGTTCTTGCCGTCAATGTGCCGTGACTCAATACGCGAATCCTGAAGATACGCGTGGCCGTTTAGTCATGTCATGTATGACACCTGCATCTGACAATACCTACATCTCGATTGAAGACAAAGAAGCGAAAGACTTCCGTGCGTCAATTGTTGAGTTCTTGATGACGAATCACCCACACGACTGTCCAGTCTGTGAAGAAGGTGGGCACTGTCATTTACAAGATATGACCGTGATGACTCAACACGACCGTCGTCGTTACCGTTTCACTAAACGTACACACTACAACCAAGAGCTGGGCTCATTCATTTCACACGAAATGAACCGTTGTATCGCATGTTACCGTTGTGTTCGTTACTACAACGACTATGCGGGTGGTACTGACTTTGGTGTGTACGCAAGCGCGTCACGTGTTTACTTTGGTCGCCCTGAGTCAGGCACTTTAGAGTCTGAATTCTCGGGTAACTTGACTGAAGTATGTCCGACAGGTGTATTCACCGACAAAACTCACTCAGAACGCTATAACCGTAAGTGGGACATGCAGTATGCGCCAAGCGTATGCCAAGGCTGTTCTTCGGGTTGTAACATTTCTCCGGGTGAGCGTTATGGCGAACTTCGTCGTGTCGAAAACCGTTTCAACGGTGAAGTGAACCAATACTTCCTTTGTGATAAAGGTCGTTTTGGTACAGGTTATGTGAACCGTGCAGATCGTCCACGTCAACCGCAGTTCCGTGATGGTGCTGAAGCAACTACAGTTTCTGTAGATCAGGCATTAGATACCGTTATTGCAAATATCCAAGGCAAAAAAGTTTTGGGTATTGGTTCTCCACGTGCATCACTTGAGTCGAACTTCGCGCTTCGCGAATTAGTTGGTCAAGAGAACTATTCAACGGGGCTGTCTCAAAAAGAGCAAAACTTGGTTGAATTGGCTGCATCGATTATGCAAACCGAAGGTGTATATAACCCGGGTATGCGTGAAATCGAAAGCTATGATGCTGTGCTTATTTTGGGTGAAGACTTAACGCAAACTGCGCCACGTATGGCGTTGTCTGTTCGTCAAGCGGCGAAAAACAAAGCCAAAGAAATGGCTGCGGAACGTCGTACTCAAGACTGGTTAGCAGAGCCGCTACAACGTATTGCTCAAGATGCGAAATCACCGATTTTCATCCTCGCTGCAACGCAAACACGCTTAGCTGATGTTGCAGCAGGTGAAGTGGTTGCTTCTCCAAACGATATCGCTCGTTTAGGTTTTGCCGTTGCTGCAGCAGTAAAAGGTGATGCAATTCTTGGTCTAGCGGATGATGCGAAAGCATTTGCTCAGAACATTGCAGATACATTGAAAGCGGCGAAGAAACCACTGATCATTTCAGGTACAAGTTTACAAGACGCATCAATCATGGAAGCTGCTGCACAAGTTGCGCAAAACCTTGGTGGAAATGCTGGCTTAAGCTTGACGGTTCCTGAAGTGAACTCTATGGGCTTAGCAATCTTCGGTGGACAAAGCTTAGAGCAAGCATTTGCACAAGATTATGACACGGTTGTGATCGTTGAAAATGATCTATTCCGTCGTTTGCCAGCGGTACAAGTTGAAGCAGCACTTTCTGGTAAAGACGTGATTGTTCTAGATCACTCTGAAACTGAAACTGTGAAGAAAGCGGATATCGTACTTTCTGCTGCGTCATTTGCTGAAGGTGATGGTACGGTTGTCTCTCAAGAAGGCCGTGCACAACGGTTCTACCAAGTGTATGACCCTAGCTACTACAAACCTGAACTGGCGATCAAAGAATCTTGGCGCTGGTTACATGCCATTGAAACCGGCGTGAAGGGCAAAGCGATTTCTTGGACCTTGCTTGATGATGTGATTGAGTCAGTTGCGAAAAACGTACCTGCACTTGCTGCGATTCAAGATGTGGCTCCAGATGCGGGCTTCCGTGTCCATGGTTTGAAAGTTGCGCGTGAACCGCGTCGTTACTCTGGTCGTACCTCTATGCGTGCACCATTGAACGTGCATGAACCGAAACAACCGACAGATATCGACTCGGCATTAACATTCTCTATGGAAGGTTATGTCGGGAACCAGACTCCGTCTCCACTGGTACCATTTGCATGGTCAGCAGGTTGGAACTCACCGCAAGCTTGGAATAAATTCCAAGATAACGTGGGTGGTCACTTAAAAGGTGGTGATTCGGGTGTGCGTTTATTCGATCGTTTAGCGAAGCGCCCAGCACGTACTTTCGTTGCTCCAGCAGTTATCGTTGCAAACCCTGAAAGCTTCCGTTTAGTGCCGATGCATCACATTTTTGCTTCTGGTGAATTTACTGTGAAAACACCTGCTATGGAATCGCGTATTCCTGAAGCGGTCTTTGCAGTGGGTGAGCAAGATGCAACTCGTTTGAATGTTCAAGATGGTCAAAAAATCACTGTGAAAGCAGGTGAGACTTCGATCGTACTTCCAGTTCAAGTGATTGATTATTTACCTACAGGTTATATTGGTTATCCAGTTGGTCTTGCACCTACGGTTTCACTTGCTGAGCCTGTATCAGTCGCGGTAGGAGCGTAATTCATGCAACAAGAATTAATCCGTCAAACGCCGCTTTGGGCTGAGAACTGGCCAATTGCCTACTCAGTCATTCAAGCGATTGTGATTTTACTCGTTGTAGTACTCATCGCTGCGTTGATGTCTTTTATTGAGCGTCGTTTACTGGGCTTATGGCAAGACCGTTATGGTCCGAACCGTGTAGGTCCTGGGGGGATGTTCCAGATCGTTGCCGACATGTTGAAAATCATGTTCAAAGAAGACTGGACACCAAAGTTTGCTGACAAATTGACTTTCCGTTTAGCTCCTGCTGTTGCCATGGCAACAGCGGTGATGTCGTTCATGGTTATTCCTGTATCACCATACTTAGGTGTTGCAGACATGAGCATCGGTCTATTGTTCTTTATGGCAATGGCAGGTATTGCAGTCTATGCGGTATTGTTTGGTGGTTGGTCATCAAACAACAAATATGCATTGCTTGGTGGTCTACGCTCTGCAGCTCAAACCATTTCGTATGAAGTGTTCTTGGGTATTTCATTGATGGGTGTGGTTGCAATTGCAGGCTCATTCAACATGCGTGAAATTGTAGAAGCACAAAAAGATGTATGGTTTGTCATCCCACAGTTCTTAGGTTTCTTAATCTTCGTGGTTGCAGGTGTTGCGGTAACTCACCGTCACCCATTTGACCAACCAGAAGCAGAACAAGAATTGGCGGAAGGTTACCACGTCGAGTACGGCGGTATGAAATGGGGGATGTTCTTCGTTGCAGAATATGTCAACGTAGTTCTGATCTCTGCATTGATCGTCACGCTATTCTTCGGTGGTTGGTTAGCGCCATTTAACATCGATATTCCGTTCATTCCACCAGTATTCTGGTTCATTATCAAAACAGCATTCTTTGTGATGATGTTTGTCTTGGCTCGTGGTTCACTTATGCGTCCGCGTTATGACCAAGTGATGAACTTTGGTTGGAAGATTTGCTTACCATTAGCGTTAGTTAACTTATTAGTTACTGGCGCAGTGATTCTGTGGTAAGGGCAGGGAGAATAAAATGTATAAAATTCTAGCTGGGTTCGGGTCAATCGTACGTTCACTGTGGATGGTTTTCTCACACGTGACACGTAAACGTGACACCATTCTTTACCCAGAAGTGCCAGCCGAACAAATTGTTCCACCACGTTTCCGTGGTCGTATCGTGTTAACACGTGACCCAGATGGTGAAGAACGTTGTGTTGCGTGTAACTTATGTGCAGTTGCATGTCCTGTTGGCTGTATTTCACTACAAAAAGCAGAAAAAGAAGATGGTCGTTGGTATCCGGAGTTTTTCCGTATCAACTTCTCACGTTGTATTTTCTGCGGTATGTGTGAAGAAGCATGTCCGACGACTGCAATTCAAATGACTCCAGATTTCGAGTTGGGTGAATACGTTCGTCAAGACTTGGTATATGAGAAAGAAAATTTACTCATTTCAGGTCCTGGTAAATACCCAGATTACAACTTCTACCGTGTAACAGGTATGGCTGTAACTGGAAAAGACAAAGGTCAAGCGCAGCGTGAAAGCGCACCAGTTGATGTACGGAGCTTATTACCATGATGTGGCCATTTTATTTGATGGCACTTGTGGCCATCGTTTCGACGATTCGTGTTGTGACCAACGCGAATCCTGTACACGCTTTATTAAGCTTGATCGTGTCACTTCTTGCGGTTGCAGGCATGTTTATGATCGTAGGTGCGCCATTTGCTGGCGCGCTTGAGATCATCGTCTATGCAGGCGCGATCATGGTGTTATTCGTATTCGTAGTGATGATGTTAAACCTTGGTCAACACACCGTTGAACAAGAACGTAAATGGTTAACATCGTCTGCTTGGGCATATCCAGCACTCATGAGCTTCTTAATGGGCTTGGTGTTGGTGTGGATGCTCGGCTCTGACTACACAGCTGCTGGCCCTGTTATGGGTACTGAAGTTGTGGGTCCAAAAGTCGTTGGCCAAGCACTCTTTACTCACTATTTATTATTGGTTGAAGTTGCTGCCATGTTATTGCTTGCTGCGTTGGTTGCAGCATTCCATCTTGGCAAACGTGAACCAGGTGCAGAAGAGGACAAACAATAATGGGCAACATCCCTTTAGAACATGGTTTGATTGTTGCAACCATTCTTTTTGCACTGGGTTTTTACGGTGTGATGGTGCGACGCAATCTATTATTTATGTTAATGAGCCTTGAAATCATGATGAACGCAGCTGCGCTTGCGTTTGTTTTGGCTGGTAGTGCATGGGTACAACCAGACGGACAAATCATGTTTATTCTGATCTTAACGCTTGCTGCGGCAGAGGCTTGTATTGGTCTTGCGATCGTCCTTCAGTTCTACCATCGCTTCCATCACTTGGATGTGGATGCTGCTAGTGAGATGCGCGGATGAGTTTTTTATATTTAACAGTATTATTCCCGCTCATTGGTTTTGTCCTTTTAGCGGCAGGTCGTAACAAACTTCCTGAAAATGTCGCTGCCATTATTGGTGTGGGGGCGGTTGGCCTTTCTGCATTGGTTGCTTTGATCGCTGGTCTAGACTTTGTTAATAACGGCAAAGTGACCTATGTTCAACATCTTTGGACATGGTTCAATGTAGGCAATCTAAGCCCAGGCATTAGCTTACATCTTGACGGTTTATCACTGCTCATGATGGGTATGGTGACGGGTGTCGGTTTCCTTATTCACATCTTTGCATCATGGTATATGCGTGGTGAAGAAGACTTCGCGCGTTTCTTCTCTTATTTCAACCTGTTCGTTGCTAGCATGTTGCTGCTCGTATTGGGCGATAACTTAGCGTTATTGTTCTTAGGTTGGGAAGGCGTAGGTCTATGCTCTTACTTGCTGATTGGTTACTACTACCAAAACCCTGCAAATGGTTTTGCGGCAATTAAAGCATTTACCGTAACACGTGTTGGTGATGTTTTCTTACTGATCGCTTTGTTCTTAATTTACCAACAGTTCGGTACTTTAAACATTGCAGAAGTGGTTGCAGCTGCACCAACAGTGATGACACAAAGTTCATCTTTAACCATTTGGACAGCACTGATGTTGTTCTTGGGTGCAGCAGGTAAATCTGCACAGATCCCATTACAAACATGGTTGGCCGATGCAATGGCAGGTCCTACACCTGTATCTGCATTGATCCACGCTGCAACGATGGTAACCGCAGGTGTTTACCTGTGCTGCCGTATGTACACCGTGTTTGAAATGGCACCTGAAGTGATGATGTTTATCTCAATCACAGGTGCGGTAACGTTGTTAGTGGCTGGTTTTGCTGCATTGGTTCAAACCGACATCAAACGTATTTTGGCTTACTCAACGATGAGTCAGCTGGGTTATATGTTTATGGCAGTGGGTGCTGAAGCTTACCAAGCAGGCTTGTTCCACATGTTAACTCACGCATTCTTCAAGGCATTATTGTTCTTGTCTTCAGGTGCCGTGATTTTAGCTTACCACCACGAACAAAACATCTTCAAGATGGGCGGTTTGTTCTACAAGAACAAATTCCTATTTGCTTGTTTCGCCATTGGTGGCGGTGCATTGGCCGCGATTCCATTCATTACCGTGGGCTTCTTCTCGAAAGATGCGATCTTGGGTGCAGTTTGGGTACAAGGCGAATCAATCGCAGTGTATAACTCATTGTACTGGGCGGGTGTAGCAGGTGCATTCTTAACGTCGATTTACACATTCCGTCTCATTTGGGTTGTGTTCTTTGGTAAAGAAAATACACCGTATCATGCGATTAAAGGCATTACTTTCTGGGGTCCTTTGGCGATTCTTGCTGTACTTTCAACTTTCGTCGGTGCGGCACTTAAAGCACCAGTGGAAAGCATTTTAAATGCAGCAAAAATTCCAGCATTTGTGATTCCTGAAGCTTTAGAACATGGTATGCACAGCGCAGAATATACTGCTGTGGGTATTGCATTGGTTGGTTTAGTGATTGGTGTGGTCTTGTTTGCGTTTGCTTATAGCGCAGTGAAAGGCTTTGCTAAAACGTCATTGGGTGCAGGTCTTGCAAACATTTGCCGTAATGCACTAGGCTTCGATGCGCTTTATGACATCGTTTTTGTGAAACCATATTTGCTTATTGCGAAGATTTTAGGTCGTGATCCAATTGATCGTTTGTGGTTAGTCTTGCCTGCACTTGTAAAAGGTGGTCATAGCTTCACAAGTTCACGTCAAACGGGTTCATTGCGTGATTACGCATCAAGCATGGCATTAGGTATCTTTGTATTACTAATGGTCTTGATCGTAACTCAGATCGTGGGGAAATAAGATGGAAATCACAAACAACTGGATTCTACCCGCGCTGATCTTAGTTCCGTTCATTGCAGGTTTTATTTGTTGGTTAGTCGACAAACTCGACGACAAACTGCCGCGTTATATTGCGCTGATTGGTATGCTCATTACTTTGGGCTTAACATTTGCGCTGTGGCAAACAGGTACATTTAACTACGAACTTGGCGCGAAAGTGCCATCGTGGTCTGCTGAATTCATGTTGCCATGGATTCAAACTTTAGGCATTAACATCCATTTAGCGGTGGATGGCCTATCTCTATTAATGGTGGGCTTAACGGCACTTTTAGGTGTGTTGGCTGTCGGCTGTTCTTGGGGTGAAATTCAAAAGAATGTTGGTTTCTTCCACTTAAACCTTTTATGGTCTTTGGGTGGTGTGATCGGTGTATTCTTAGCGATTGACATGTTCTTGTTCTTCTTCTTCTGGGAGATGATGCTTGTACCTATCTACTTCTTGATCGCGCTTTGGGGTCATAAAGGGGCAGAAGGTAAATCACGTGTTTACGCTGCAACCAAATTCTTTATCTATACGCAAGTCGCTGGTCTTATTATGTTGATCGGTATCCTAGGCCTAGTGGTTTATGGTTACATGATGACAGGTATGATCGGTTTTGATTACAACTACTTATTAGCTGTAGCCAACACTTTAGACAAAGAATTACCTACCGTTGCTTATGCATTCATGCTGTGTTTATTTGTCGGTTTTGCGGTAAAACTTCCAGTTTTCCCATTACACGGTTGGTTACCAGATGCGCATGCACAAGCACCTACAGCAGGTTCGGTTGACCTTGCAGGTATCTTAATTAAGACCGCTGCATATGGTTTACTACGTTTTGTGATTCCATTCTTCCCAGCGGCTTCTGCACAGTTTGCAGACATCGCGATCATTTTCGGTTTAATCGGTATCTTCTACGGTGCTTGGTGTGCTTTCCAGCAAACCGATATGAAACGTTTACTTGCGTATACGTCAATTTCACACATGGGCTTTGTTTTACTTGCGATTTACGCAGGTAACATCTTAACCTTCCAAGGTTTGATGATCATGATGTTGGCACATGGCCTATCATCTGCTGCATTGTTCATTATGTGTGGTCAAGTGTACGAGCGTGTTCATACGCGCGATATGCGTTTGATGGGCGGTATGCGTGGTCAGTTCCCATATCTTGCATTCTTCCTCATGTTCTTCGTGGCGGCGCTTGTAGGTATTCCGGGTCTAGGTAACTTCATTGGTGAGTTCCTGATCCTGATGGGTTCTTATGCAAAATTCCCAGTGTTTACTATTCTTGCAGCAGTAAGCTTAGTATTTGCAGGTCTTTATGGCTTGATTCTGATCCACAAAGCGTTGTTTGGTACGCCAAACGAAGAACAACAGCAGCACTACAACAACCCATTGAAAGACTTAAATGCACGTGAAGTAGTGATCTTGTTAATCTGTGCTTTCGGTCTGTTATGGCTTGGTTTGTACCCACAAAGCTTCCTTGATATTTCAAATTCAAGCATGGCGTGGTTAGCGAACAGCTACATTCCTGTACAAGAAGTAGTTGACGTTGCGAGTCAAGCAACTGTTCAACTCGAAAATGTGGAGATGCAATAAGTCATGAACTTCACAATGTCATTTTCTGAGCTTATGCCTTTAGCTCCTGTGATGATCGTTGCTTTAACAACGATTGTCGTGATGATTCTTACTGCAATTAAGCGTAACCATAACTTAATTGCAACAGCATCAGTGGTGGGCTTAAACCTTGCAGCAGCATATGTACTATTCACAATGTTCGGTGGTGCTTTTAAACCTGCGAACGTGATGGGTATGTTCATGGTGGATGCGTTCACCTTGCTGTACCAAGTAATTATTCTAATTGCTGCTTTGGCGTGCTGTACTCTGTCGCATGCCTATATTGAAAGCTATAAAGATAACCGTGAAGAACTGTATATCTTAATGTTGTCATCAGTGACTGGTGCAATGTTAATGGTGGCAAGCTCTCACTATGCATCGTTCTTCATTAGCCTTGAGTTGATGTCGATTCCTGTATATGGCTTATTGGCCTATACACACCAACGTTCTAAGTCTTTAGAAGCGGGGGTGAAGTACTTGGTGCTTTCAGCAACAGCTTCAGCAATGTTGTTGATGGGTATGGCTTATATTTACGCGTACACAGGATCAATGTCGTTCTATGACAATGTTCAAGCGTTAATGCAAAATATCCAACAGCCAATGGTACTTTTAGGTTTAGGCCTGATCGTTTTTGCTGTGGCATTCAAACTGTCTTTAGCGCCATTCCACAAATGGACACCAGACGTTTATGCAGGTGCACCAACACCGATCGCAACTTTCCTTGCTACAGCTGCAAAAGTAGCAACGATTGGTCTGTTTGTACGTTACATCCTTACTTCAGGTGCGATCCTTGTTGACTCAATCGTGACGATCTTAACCGTGATTGCGGTGTTATCGATCTTGGTGGGTAACTTCCTTGCAGTGAAACAAGTGAATTTGAAACGTATCTTGGCATACTCTTCAATTGCGCACTTTGGTTACTTGTTGATTGGTTTAATCAGCATGACTTATGCAAGCCTTGGTAACGTATCGGTCTATGTGATCACTTATGTGTTAACCACGATTGGTGCGTTCGGTGCGGTTGCATTGATGTCTAGCCCATACAACAACGTAGACGAAGCAGAAAGTCTAGCGGACTACCGTGGTTTATTCTGGCGTCGTCCAGTGTTGACAGCGGTGTTAACCGTGATGATGCTATCGCTTGCGGGTATTCCTTTGACAGCGGGCTTCATTGGTAAGTTCCTTGTGGTCATGGCTGCAGTAACGACTCAACATTGGTTCCTTGCTGCGATGATCATCGTTGGTTCTGGTATTGGTCTGTACTACTACCTCCGTGTGATGGTTGTTATGTACATGACACCACCAGATGCACCTCGTGTAGACGCTGTGGATCATTGGGGCCAAAAAGTGGGTGGTATTATGGTGCTTTTAGCTGCAGCAGCAGTGCTTGTGATTGGTATCTATCCAGATCCAATTATCAAGTTAGCACTTCAGTCAGAGATTCTATCTCCAATCCACTTTATGCTTTCTCAACAGCACTAATTTTTAAAAACGTTTCGTTTTAACAAAAAAGCCTCCATCAATTGGGGGCTTTTTTGTTTTTATCGCACGATAAAAAGCTTTATAATGTAAGGAATTTTATTTTACCTTTTAGGTGCTCTCCCGTGGCTATCCATGAAATTCGTCATCCACTGATTCGTCATAAGCTTGGTCTTCTTCGTCGTGCAGATATCAGCACTAAAAACTTCCGTGAGTTGGCTCAAGAAGTGACCATGCTGTTGACCTATGAAGCGACCAAAGATTTACCTGTTTGCGACCATGAAATTGATGGTTGGAATGGTAAAGTAACGGTAGATCGCATTGTGGGTAAAAAAATTACGGTTGTGCCAATTTTACGTGCGGGTATTGGCATGTTAGATGGTTTCTTAAACCTGATTCCAAGTGCAAAAGTGTCTGTACTGGGTTTAGAGCGTGATGAAGAAACGCTTGAAGCACGTACTTATTACAAAAAATTAGTTCCAGATGTACAAAACCGTTTAGCGATGATCATCGACCCAATGCTTGCAACGGGTTCTTCATTGGTTGCTGCGATTGATGTATTGAAAGCAAGTGGCTGTAAAGACATTCGTGTGATGGTGTTGGTTGCGGCGCCTGAAGGTATTAAACGTGTTTTGGATGCGCACCCAGATGTCACTATTTTCACGGCTTCAATTGACCAAGGCTTAAATGCCAATGGTTATATCGTGCCGGGTCTAGGCGATGCGGGCGATAAAATCTTTGGTTCAGTTCAAAAAGATTAAGATTGAGCCCCAGCAAAAAGAGGCTTTTATAGCCTCTTTTTTATATACTACAACAAAGCGTGTACATATTAGGATCTGTTTATGAAAGCCGAGCAATATCAAGGAAAAGTTAAGCAATATAACGCTGACAAAGGTTTTGGCTTTATTTCCTCACCTGAAGGCGACGTATTTTTTCATATCTCGGATTTCCCTGCAGACTCAGGTGAGCCGAAACGCAATGAACGCGTGAAGTTTAATGTGGTTGAAAATGGCGATCGCTATAAAGCAATTAAAATTGAGCGGGTTGAAGACAACTCTGCCAAAGCCAAGAAATCGAAAGTCTCAAGTCATAATAAATCGATTACCACAGACTTATTGTCTAATTTTAGACGCTAAGTCAGCGTTGATTCAGAGTTCAATCGTGCAAAGATTAATCTTTGCATTTTGAAGCAAAGAGGCTTTTTAGCCTCTTTTTTATTGATTACAATACGAAAAATACAGTTGAATAGAGCAGATTATGTTTCTGAAAGGAAAAATCAAAAGCTTTAGTACCTCCCGTGGTTTTGGTTTCATTGAGGTGGAAGGGGATATTGATGATGTATTTTTTCATATCAAAGATTTGCCACAGCACAACATTGAACCCAAGATTGGTGAAGTACTTCAGTTTATGATTGTAGAAGACCAAGGCAAGTTTAAGGCTGGCAATATCCAGCGGCTTGGTCTGTCCTCAGAAAGCAAAGCAACGACATCACCAAATAAGAAAAAAGCACGTACCCAAGCCTCACCACGTTACCATGAGGCAGGGCATAAAAGTACCATCATCACCGTGATTGGGATCATCATCGTCGCGGCATTGGGCTTTTTGATCTATGGGAAATATCAAAGTTATTATAGTGCAGAAAAACAGCGTAAAGCTGAGCAGTTGATGCTCGAGCAACAACAGATTGTAGAAGAACAGCGTAAAGCTTTAGGAAAGTTGCCCGATCAAATCCTATCTGAGCAAGGGAAGCGTAATTTAGATGCAGGTCTGCATCAGACCAATCAACCCCGTTCTGAACGCGTAACGGAAAGTATTGATAAACAAAACGGTCGTTTACCTGTCAGCACTGGACAGTTTAAATGCGATGGACGTACCCATTGCTCCCAAATGCGTTCTTATGAAGAAGCGGTTTACTTCTTAGGGAATTGTCCAAATACCCAAATGGATGGGAACAATGATGGTGAGCCTTGTGAGCGCCAATTTGGGAAATAAAAAAGCACCCTTGGGTGCTTTTTACTTACTTACTTATTTTTCGCAGAATTTCATAAAGGCTTTGAGTCCTGGGCCTTGGTACTTCTGACGATGCACCAACATGAACAGTGGACGTGTGAGAGACCAAAACGGCGTATCAAGCACCACCAACTGGCCTTTTTCGCGCAAAGGTTCCGTTGCCAGTTTTGAAATGCATGACATCCCTAAACCACCTGCCACGATTTTTAAAATTGCTTCATTATGACCCAAGGTCAGACGGATATTGGCATCAGGCAAGTCTTTTAAAATAGCATTATCAAACACTTCACGCGTACCTGAACCTTCTTCACGCAAGATCCACTCGACCGATTTAAAGTCTTCAGGTGTTAATGTACGATTTAACTGCGCCAAAGGATGATCTGGTGCACAGCAGACGGCTAACTCATCGTCACGCCAGTGAATACATTGCAGTTGCGGCAAGTGACAAGAGCCTTCAATCAGGGCCAAATCTAGTTGGAACTGATTCACCGCCTCAATCATTTGACGGGTATTACCAACTTGCAGCTGTAAATGGGCTTGAGGTTGAATTTGTAAGAAGTCAGCCATCAGGTCAGGCATGAGGTAGTCACTGATGGTCAGGGTTGCACCCAAACGTAAATCAATGCTTTGTAACTCACCTTTAGCGGCTTGCTCGAAAGCATCACAGCGACCCAAAATTTCTAAAGCTTGTGGCAGCAGGAAACGACCCAGATCATTGAGCTGAAGACGCTTACCTAGACGGTCAAACAGTGGAGCCCCTAAACCGTCCTCTAGATCTGCTAAAGCCATACTCGCAGCACTCTGGGTGAGTCGAACCGCATCACTGGCTTTGGTTACTGTGCCTTCTTGAGCAACTGCTACAAAAACCGCCAACTGGCGTAAAGTCATGCGCATGAATATAGCCTTAACATTTAAAAAATATTAACAAATTATGTGGTCATGCTAACATGAGCAACGTCTTTGATGCCACGCTGAAATCATGTCAATTGAAAAATTTAGCCTAGAAAAGGTTTTATCCGTACACCGTTGGACCAATACACTTTTTAGCTTCACCATGACGCGACCTGCACATTTTAAGTTTACCGCAGGACAATTTGCCCGTATTGGCATCAAAGTGGGTGATGAATTGGTGGTTCGAGCGTATTCGGTGGTGTCTTCTCCCTTTGATGAAACTTTAGAGTTTTTCTCGATTGTGGTGCCTGAAGGTGCATTTACTTCGAACTTACAACACTTAAAAGTCGATGATGACATCTACCTTGAAAAGATCCCGTACGGTTTTTTGACTTTGGCGCGTTATCAGTTGCCGTTACCAAAAGACTTATGGCTACTTGGTACAGGGACAGGGCTTGCACCTTTTATTTCGATGTTGCAAGACTTTGAGACGTGGTCGAAGTACGAGAGCATTACGCTGGTTTATAGCGTACGTACAGCCTCTGAATTAGCGTATGCAACACGTATTCAAGAAATTGCAGAGACCTTTGGTGAAGGACATACAGGCTTTAAATTTGTGCCGATTATTACACGTGATCCACATGCGCCACTGCATGACCGCTTACCTGTACTGATTGAAAATGGTGACTTGGAAAAAGCAGTCGGTTTGAGCCTGAACCCTGAAACCAGTCATGTGATGCTGTGTGGTAACCCGCAAATGGTCGAAGACACCAAAGAAGCCCTAAAAGCACGTGGTTTGACGATGAACCGCCGTGGTGAAGGAAATATTGCGGTCGAAAACTATTGGTAAGATTCAAAAGCTCACATGGATAGCGATATCAAAGTATTGCTAAAACATCGCTTTAGCACAGAGAAAGAGTCGAAATATCGCGCAGGTTTTGTTGTTGACTGAAACACTTTAAACTGAGGAGCAGTGGGGTAAATGCTAAAAATGGATTCATTTCGTAATCGATTGATGGTGTTATTTGCTGGTTTGGCGTTTACTTTGGGGCTCTGTATTACCTTATATATCGGTAAAACTGCTTCGGCTCAAATGAGTAAATCCAGCGGTCAAACCTTATATATTGCTGCGAAGAGTATCAGTAATACTTTGGCAAATTCGTTGACAGAACGTGAACGGGAAATGGTGCTTTTGAGTCAATCACCGTTTATTGCTGAGGCAGACTTTAATAATCCACGTGTTCAACAGCAACTCGATCAAGTTAAAAAATCATATCAATATTATGCATGGCTTGGGATTGCTAACCCCGAAGGTAAAGTCGAAGTTGCGGCAAACCATTTATTGCAAGGTGCAGATGTATCTGAGCGGGATTGGTTTATTCACGGTTCCAAGCGAGTATATTTGGGCGATGTACACAAGGCTGTTCTGCTCGCCAAAAAAATCAAAGCCATTAACCCGAATGAACCGATGCGTTTTATTGATTTTGCGACTCCCATTTATGACCCTACGACGCATAAAATAAATGGCGTTTTGGCTGCGCATGCAGACTGGAGCTGGGCAAGCCATGTGCTGAAAAGTTCATTGTCTGAAAATGCCGCACAACGTGGGATTGAAGTCTTTATTGTGAACCAAGCGGGTGAAATTCTGTATCCGTTTAAAAGTATTGGTCAGGTGAACCCTCCGAGTTTTAGTAAACAACATGGCAATTACTTTGTGCATGACTGGGGAGAAGGACAAAACTACCTCACCACGGATGTTCCTGTATTTTCAAAAACACAGATGAACTTAGGTTGGCATGTCATGATTCGCCAGCCAGTTTCGATAGCCTTGGTAGAAGTTCGGTCACTGCAACATCAAATCTTAGCTATTGGTTTTGTGATTTCATTACTGCTACTTTTTGTGACTTATCGCTTAGCGAATCGTTTTAGCCGTCCAATTGAAAACTTGGCAAAAAGTGCGCATGCAGTCGAGCAGGGACGTGAAGATGTTTACTTTGAGGCGAATACCAGTATTCGAGAAATTAAAGGCTTGTCACAGTCATTAAATAGTATGACCGACACACTGTTGACACAAAAACATCAGCTAATGGATGCCAATACAACGCTTGAGCAAAAGGTTCAGGAACGCACAAAGGAACTTAAAGCGGCCAATATAGAATTAGAAAAGTTGGCACGGCATGATGCACTGACAGGACTATATAACCGCCGTGCTTTGACCGATTATCTGGATTATTTATACGCTCAGTTTACACGTAGTCACGTGGGCTATGCGGTGCTGTTGTTGGATGTGGATTACTTTAAAAAAGTGAATGATCAGTATGGGCACGAGGTGGGTGATCGAGTCTTAAAAGGGGTGGCGCAGGTGTTGTCCTCGAACATCCGTGAGTCGGACTTTGTTGCTCGTTATGGTGGTGAAGAGTTTGTGGTGTTGTTACCCACGACCACGCTTGAAGGTGCAATGGTTTTGGCTGAAAATCTACGACAAACTGTCGAACAAGCCCCAATTTTGGATCAGCATCCCATCAGTATTAGTATCGGGGTGAGTGTGGTTCAGGTTACAGATAGCGATGCACAGACCGCCATGCGCCGTGCAGACCAGCATTTGTACCAAGCTAAAGCGCAAGGGCGTAACCGTGTGGTTGCACTTTAACATTGAGGCTTTGACTGTGGCAGATTGGAGTGATCTGCTACACTGAAGTATCTTCTGCTTTACTGTGCATTGTTGTGATGTCTTACGATATAAAAATGAGCCAACTGCCTAAGGTTGAGCGCTCCCCGCAGCAGAAAAAATTAAATCGTTTAATTGATCAGATTGAACAGCAAAAACAAGAGCTGGCAGCATGGAAAAATGCGCAAGCCGACATTCGAAACTATACACGCAGTAAGCTTTTACCTGTGTATAGCGAGTTACACACGGTTTTATTTGCACAGCTTGATACCCTGTGGAAGCACTTAGCCAGTGACGCCTTTAGCAAAGTTGATCTGGCGCAGATTGACACCAAAATAGCCGCTTTAGCCAAGATGCTAAAAAAATCTCAGATGCTAACTTCCGTGCAGAAAGAACAGGTAGAGAAAGTGGATACTTTCTATATGCAGCATGCAGAGCATGTATGGGCGAAGAAAACCAAAACGAACTCAATACAAAATCATGACCTCGCTGAAACGGTAGTACAAAACGTGGATGTGGACTGGGAAAATTATGAATACGATTCTACCCAGTATGACGCAGAGCGGGAACGTGCCAAGCAGTTAAAACAACAAGAAAAACGTGAGCAAGCAGCCAAAATGGCAGTGCAGTCGCTGAAAACGGTGTATTTAAAAATTACCGCGATGATTCACCCAGACCGTGAACCTGACGAAGCGAAGAAGTTGGAAAAAACTGAGCTTTTACAGAAGGTCAATGATGCTTATGCAGAGCAGGATTTATTTTATTTACTAAAACTTCAGTTACAGCTAGAGACCAATAAAGGCTTAAGCTCAAAAGCTTTAAGTTCTGAACAAGTGAAGTTTTATCAGTTGTCTTTAGAAGCACAGAGTCAGAATTTGCAAAGTCAGTTAGAAGAGATTTTTGCGTCTTTTCACTTAAGCAGTCATATCAATACCAAACAGCTCAAAATGAGTGATGTGTATAAGGTGGTTGATAAGGACGTTGCTGAGTTAAAGCAACAGTTGAAGTGGGAAAAAGAACGTTTAAAGCATATGAAAAAGGTGAGTGGGGTCGAGATGTTGTTGGAGCATGGGGTGCTTTAATGCTTTTCTCCCTCTCCCTTAGGGAGAGGGAGCTGCAAGTGATTTTATAGCACCATGAATTTAATAATGAAAATTCCCTCTCCTTTTAGGAGAGGGCTAGGGAGAGGTAATAATAAAAATGATAGACCCACAATTATTAGAATTCGCCAAAACTATGCGAAGCAATGCCACAGATGCAGAACATTTAATATGGCAATTACTTCGTGCTAAACGATTTATGAATCTTAAGTTTCGCCGTCAGCATGTGATCAAACCTTATATTGTGGATTTTTACTGTCATGAAATTGGTTTGGTCATTGAGTTAGATGGAAGTCAGCATGGCACAGACGATGCGATTGAGTATGATGCCGAACGTAGCAATTTTTTAGAGACTTTGGATTTGAGTGTGGTGCGTTATTGGAATCATGATGCTTTGAGTACTAATGTTATAGCCTATGAATAGTTTGGATGGGACTAAAATATACATGACAAGTTTTTCAATCACTTTCTTACTTGCTTAAGTGGAAAAATGATGCTATCTAATCTTAAATTTTTGATTAATAACTAGTTGTTATAGAAACTGGCGGTGTGTTTTGGATTTTAAGAAGAAAATTTTGGAACTTCAACCCACAGAGTTGATGGTTTTAATAACGGTTTTATTAGTGATGTTAGGAGGTTCGAACCTCTATGCATATTTTAGTACTTTGGGGGTGGAATTTTTAATTAAAGATATAACAATATCTTTATTAGTAATGTCCACCTTTAAGCTATTCATATTCTTTTTATTATGCTTTGTTATAGCATATATAATATTCCAATTAGGAGTTCTTTTAGCATTTATATTAAATGTAATTTTAAGTTTTTTCAATTTTGAAAATATAAAAGAACATTCTTCTTTACTTTGGATTTTTGTTGCCTCTCTTCCCTCATTGTTTTTTTTAGTTTATTGTCTTCAATATGAAGATTTTAGATCACTTATTCTATTGATTTTTTTTAGCTGTACTGCATTAATATTTAAAGAAATTAACAATAAGTTTTCAATAGAGGATATAAATGTACTTATTTGTTTGTTAATTTCATGTTTTGCTATAGGGAATTATCAAGCAAAAGTTGATTCAGATGTTACAAGAAGTAAATTAGCCAAAGTTGAAAATTATGCTAAAAATCAAGATTGGAGAATTTTAACTTATCTAAATGAAAATGTAATTCTGTTAAATTTGAAAAAAGTTAATAATAAAACTGAATTTAAAATAGTTAAATTTGAAAATTTGGAGTTTTCAGTTGATAAAAAAAGTTATGAATAATCAGCTCTTTATACTACAAATTAAATCAAACTACCAACACATTAAAGCGCTGCAATCTGCTCCATATTCGCTTTAATTTTCGTTAACTGGTCCGCAAACTCAGCCAATTTTACTTTTTCACCTTCAACCACAGCCACAGGAGCTTTCGCTACAAAGCCTTCATTAGAAAGTTTGGTGGCAATTTGGTCATGCTTCTTTTACTTTTATATGAGTTTTTACGATCAGTTTTTAATTAAAAATTAATATATATTAGATAAATACAGTCTTTTCTATCAAATGATGTAGTTTCATCAACTATTATGAGATTCTCCTTTAGTTCTTTTGATAGATTGATATAATGTTGATTTGCTGCTCTTACTGATTGATTTTCAAGAAAAACCATAAATTTAAAATATTCTGTCGTATTTAATTTTGACTTAGTCTTACCATAAAGTAGGTTATTTAAATCTTTAGTTATACCATTTCGTTGAGCAGACCCATATTTTGTCCCACCATTAATTGGAATATTACACTTAACTTCAGCTATCAATTTTATAATTTCATTTGAAACAAGATCATAACCATTAGTACTAGGTTTTATGGATAAAATTTCATCGGTTAATTTTTGTTTTGACTCTTGAGAAAGATGAAACTTTTTTGAAATCCAATTAACAAATGAAATTGTTATTTTCATGGTTAATAGGTTATTTATATCAGAGAGAGCCATTTTCAAAGAAATTATTTTATCACTGTCAAGACGACTATAATAATCATCTTCTGGAAGAGAAAATTGCGTGATAAAAAAATTATTTAATCTACTTTTAAGTTCTTCTTCACGATGATATTTCATAAAAATAAAGGGCTGAATAATCAGCCCTTTATATTACAGATTAGATTTTTAATTACAACACCTTAAAGCGCTGCAATCTGCTCCATATTCGCTTTAATCTTCACTAATTGGTCAGCAAACTCAGCAAGTTTAACTTTCTCGCCTTCAACTACGGCCGCAGGTGCTTTCGCGACAAAACCTTCATTAGAAAGTTTGCCTGCAATGACGTCATGCTGCTTTTGCACTTTGTCTAAGTCTTTTTGCAAACGACCCAATTCCGCTTTCGGGTCAATTAACCCTTTCATAGGAACAAAGACAGACACGTGACCTACAACAGATGAAGAAGACAATGGTGGTTGTTCACCGTCAGCCAAGAAAGTAATGCTTTCCACTTTCGCCAAGGCTTTAAACAACGCTTCAATACGTGTGATCTGTGCTTTCTCAGCTTCCGTCGTGTTTTGTAGAAGCACTGGTAATAGACGTGCATTACCTAAGCCCATTTCACCACGGATGTTACGTACTGCACCAATCAAACCTTGAAGCCATTGCATGTCTGCTTCAGCCTGTTCGTTTACACGCTCAGGGTTAGCAACAGGGTACTGCGCCAGCATAATGGTTTCGCCAGAAATACCGAGTTTCGGTGCAAGTGTTTGCCAAATTTCTTCAGTCAAATACGGCATGATTGGGTGTGCAAGACGTAAAGATGCTTCCATCACCGCAAGAAGTACACGACGAACTTCAGCTTTACGCTCAACCGATACGTTTTCATCATTCAGAACAGGTTTCGTCAGTTCGACATACCAGTCACAGTATTCATTCCAAATGAACTCGTAAATTGCTTGTGCAGCCAAGTCTAAACGGTAAGTTGCAAAGGCTTGTTGTACCGCAGCTTCTGCTTTTTGCAGACGGCTCAAGATCCACTGTTCAGGCAATTCCCAAAGGTCTTGACGAACTTCGCTACCAATTTCTTGATTTTCACAGTTCATCATTACGAAACGGGTTGCGTTCCAGATTTTGTTGGCAAAGTTACGGTAACCTTCAACACGTTTCATGTCGAACTTAATGTCACGACCTGTGTTCGCCAGTGCACAGAAGGTGAAACGAACTGCGTCTGTACCATAAGCTTGAATGCCTTCTGGAAACTCTTTACGGGTTGATTTTTCAATCTTCGCTGCTTGTTTCGGGTTCATTAGACCTGTAGTACGTTTTTGTACCAAAGTCTCAAGGTCAACACCGTCAATCAAATCCAGTGGGTCAAGCACGTTGCCCTTAGACTTCGACATTTTTTGACCTTCGCCATCACGAACTAAACCGTGAACGTATACCGTTTTAAACGGAACTTGTGGCGTACCATCTTCATTTTTCATGAAGTGCATCGTAAACATAATCATACGAGCAACCCAGAAGAAGATGATGTCAAAACCAGTCACTAACACATCAGTTGGGTGGAAAGTATTGAGGAAATAGTTTTCCGCATCGATCGAAGCATCGCCAGTCCAACCAAGGGTTGAGAACGTCCACAGTGCAGAAGAGAACCATGTGTCCAGTACGTCTTCATCTTGGCTAAGCGCAACATCAGCAGGGATGTTGTTTTTGGCACGGACTTCAGCTTCGTCACGACCCACATAGATGTTACCTTCAGCATCGTACCAAGCTGGGATACGGTGACCCCACCAAAGTTGACGAGAGATACACCAGTCTTGAATGTTGTTCATCCACGCCATGTACATGTTGCTGTACTGTTCAGGCACGAACTTGATGCGACCGTCTTGAACCGCTTCAATGGCAGGTTGAGCCAATGGTGCAATTTTTACATACCATTGGTCTGTCAATAATGGTTCAACGATCACACCTGAACGATCACCACGAGGTGGTTTCAAGGTGTAGGGTTGGATTTGGTCTAACCAGCCTTCAGCTTCAGCTTGTTCAACCAATTTTTTACGTGCTGCAAAACGCTCTAAACCAATATAGTCCGCAGGGGCAGCAATGGTTTTCGAGATTTGTTCGCCCGCTTTCGCGATGTATTCAAACTCTGCCAACACTTCTGCATTTTTATTGAAGATATTGATGATAGGCAATTCACAACGCTTGCCAACTTCATAGTCGTTAAAGTCATGTGCAGGCGTAATTTTCACACAGCCTGTACCGAATTCTTTATCGACATATTCATCTTTAACGATTGGAACGGCACGACCTGTAATTGGCAGGATTATGTTCTGACCCACAAGGTGTGTATAGCGTTCATCATCCAGTGCCACAGCAACTGCAGTATCACCTAACAATGTTTCAGGACGTGTGGTCGCGACAACAATGTGGTCTTTACCATCATGGGTACGTAGGTTTTTATCTTCAAAGAAATATTTGAAGTGCCACAGTGAACCTGCTTCTTCTTTATCTGACTCAACTTCGAGGTCAGAAAGCGCAGTTTGCAGTTTTGGATCCCAGTTCACCAAACGTTTGCCACGGTAAATCAAGCCGTCTTCGTGCAGTTTAACGAACACTTCTTTTACTGCATTGGATAGACCTTCATCCATCGTGAAGCGTTCACGCGACCAATCGACTGATGAACCTAAACGACGGATCTGACGGGTGATGGTGTCGCCTGATTGCTCTTTCCATTCCCAGATTTTTTCGATGAATTTTTCACGGCCAAGGTCATGACGGCTGACACCTTGAGCACCCAATTGACGTTCAACTACCATTTGCGTTGCAATACCCGCATGGTCTGTACCCGGTTGCCATAAGGTATTTTTACCTGACATACGGTTGTAGCGGGTTAACGCATCCATAATGGCATTGTTAAAACCATGACCCATGTGCAAGCTACCGGTGACGTTTGGTGGCGGAATCATGATACAAAATGACTCACCTTTTTCAGAGGGCTTGAAATAGCCACGTTCTTCCCAAGTTTGGTACCATTTTTTCTCGATCTCGGTCGGATCGTAAGTTGTAGCGATATTTTGCGCTGAATCAGTCATAGTTCAAACAGTTCAAAAGTAGATAAAAAATTGCATCTATTGTAGCAAAGAAATCGCAAATGGGGGCATGTAAAGCAAATGCGTTGATCTAGCAATTGCGACATGATGCAGAGCGCTTTATGATGTGTCTAAACCTAGAGTGCGCTTTGTTCGCAGTAAAAAATCAAAAAAAGGGGGGATCACTATGACTTATCAAATATCATTAAAATTAAAACCTGAAACTCACCAACGCTTTGCCCACATTCATCAACAGCTTAATGCCGGCGAAAGCCAAAACCTTGCCAAACCTTTGGGTGAGGTTTTAGCGGATATTTCATGTGAAGTGATTGATCAAGTCTTTGGCGATCTTGCACGCTTGTCTACCTCAGTCGATGGGGAGTCTGAGAAAATTATTCAGCACATTGTGGACACTATGCGTAAGTACATGCCGTGGTCTGTGTCTTTTTTTTCAAATGACCGTCTAATTCCAATGGTGAATTATCTAGAGCAAAGGATGTATGACACCGAGAACATGCATTTTTTAAGCTACCCAGTCGAAAAAACCTTAGTTACCGAACTTTTGGGTTGTGCGGAACAGATGGAAAAGGGCAATAACAGTTATGTTGCTCCAGCTTTGAAGGTATTTACGCAAATTGTCGATCAAGGGGTGACCAGTCTGGTCCGTGAACCCAAAAAAATGCTTAAATTTAATCTGGTGGTCGATAAAACACTAAATGGGGTGATTAACTTAACGACCCAGTTGGGCTATAAACGTTTTGATAAGTTAGGGCGTATCTATGATGCGCAGATGATGAGTCAATATTTCGATCATTTCCTGACTTTTTTAAATGATCAATCTGCAAATAAAACTTCGGTATGAGGCAATAAGGACATGGCACAGTTAAACAGTTTAGACGCTAAGGTGGTGTGGATTACGGGGGCATCTTCAGGGTTAGGAGAAGCACTGGCTAAAGAATGTGCTTTACAGGGTGCTGAGGTGGTCCTCACGGCAAGACGTTTTGACGAACTCGAAAAAGTTCGTGTCGGGCTGCTCAATCCAGATCAACATATTTCCATTTGTGCCGACATTACCGATGAAGCTCAAGTTCGTCATGCCTATGAGCAAGTGCTACAGAAAAAAGGTCGAATTGATTGGCTGATTAATAATGCGGGTTTAAGCCAGCGTGCCTTGATTGCTGACACCAGCATGCAGACTGAACGTGCGATTATGGAAGTGGATTATTTTTCACAGGTGTTTTTAACCAAAACCGTTCTACCGACATTTTTAGCGCAAAAATCTGGCCGTATTGCCTTTGTTTCGAGTGTTGCGGGGTTGTTGGGGACGCAGTACCGTGCCAGCTATTCAGCAGCTAAGGCTGCCATTCATATGTGGGCAAATAGCCTGCGTGCCGAAGTGGCAAACGAGGGCGTAGACGTATCGGTGATTTTCCCGGGCTTTGTTAAAACCAATGTCTCGTTTAATGCTTTAAATGGCGAGGGTAAACCACAGGGTCATCAAGACGAAGCGATTGAAAATGGTTTAGAACCTGATATTTTTGCGCAAACGGTGGTGAGTGCTTTGCTTAAAGGTGAAGAATACATCGTAATCGGTGGGCGTAAGGAGAAAATGGGGGTTCTGGTGTCTCGTTTATCGCCTACAACGTTGTATAAAATGATTCGTAAGATGAAAGTGAAGTAAATTGAAAAAGGCAGGAGGAACGTCACTTCCACCTGCCTTTTTGGGGATGTTGTTCCCATATTCCCTATACTTTGATAGGGGAGATAGAGTTGTACTACTTACTGATTTTATTTAAATAGTTTAAAAACAATTCCGCATTTTTCCCACGCACTTGCCAAGACAAACAGCGCACACCGCCGCCCATATGACAGACATTAGAAGACTGTATTGGGACAACAGTACGTTTGGTTACGCTACGAATTTGTTGTAAAGCGACAGTATCCTCTTTAATCCCAAATTGCGGGAAGTAAATCCGTTCAGGCGTCACCAGCATATTGGTGTATAGGCCACATGCAGAACCAAATTTTTCATCGTAGATTTCACTGCCATCATAAGGGGTGATGATTTCACGAATTTTAACATTGGGAATACCGCGTTTTAAATCGGCTTTGAGTTGCTTAGCATAGTCGGGATCTTCAGGGTAAGAGTTAATTACCAAGGTATTTTGGTCGACAAAGCTGACTACGCCATCGGCATGTTCCAAGCCCCCTTGTTCATCGGCTTCAATGAACGCAATCTGTTTTGCACCCGTCAGCGCCATTAATTTCTTACGGGCTTCACTTTCGGTGAGCTTGTTATCCGCTAGGAATTTGGTGCTGAGGACGACATTGCCATAACCACCTTCCACCCAGTTTCCGCCATCATTCAATAGTTTGCTTTGCGTAAACTGTAAGCCAGCCTTTTGGCTGTAGTATTTAAACTCGTCTTGCACTTCATCTGAAATGGCCTGACCTTTTTTAGCGCCACCTTGTCCTGCCGCCGTGTAGCGGAACATGATGGGTTGAGCTGGGTTGGCGCTGGTGAAGTCGCGCATCCAAATGTCATGCATCGGTGCGATTGCCACATGCTTTTTGCCCAAGGCTTTGACATAGTCGGGGTAGAGGCCCTTGTCCGTCAGAACAACGACATTGTCTCCATTTTTAATAATTTTTTTTTGCATAATCGACGTGAAAATCAAAAATATCATCAATCATTTTTGCATAGTACGCATCATTACTTTGAGGGGATGCCAGTACAATTAATTCAGCTTTGGCTACAAGTGGAATCATGCTGAGTACAGCCATACTTATTTTTAGTGCTAAAGATTTCATTATCTGTGACCTATTTACAGTGCAGGTAATGTCCATTTTTATTGTGTTCAGTGTAGAGAATTATGCTCTAGTGAGCAATCTACCATCCGAATGTACGATAGAAGGTGAGCGAGCATGAGCTATTTTGAACGCTCATGCTGTTTGAGTTTAGTGAATGGATGATTGGTCAATAGTCGCTGTTTAAGGATTTTGAATGGCAGTCCCATAAGCAAAGACTTCAACCATACCGCCTTGCATACCCATTTCTGTGGTCGCCAATCGCATACAAGCGATATGCGTTGCGCCGTGTTTTTCCGCTTCAAGTTTGAGTCGGACGATGGCTTCACGACGAGCACGATCTACAACACTTTCATAGCTGGTGAGTCTACCCCCAAAAAAGTTTTGCACGGTCGCCAATACATATTTGAAGTAGTCATGAGAAATCACAACATTGCTGCTGATCATCTGCCCAGACTGTTCGAAGCTTACTTTGCGTAAATTACCCACAGTAATGTAAGCAAGACGCTTCTCATTTTGTTCAAGCTCTGCCAAATGTTTGCGTTCGTTATAACGACCAAAGCCAAAACCGACGCTAAAGAGCACCGCAAAGATCAGCAGTTGGAAAACTAAACTTTCCATCGCTTAGGCCTGTGTTGGAAATGGATCGGGGAGATGGTTGTCTAATGGTGTAACACGGACCGCAGTGCCATAAACAAATAACTCAGATGCACCTTGGGCAATATTAGAAGTTGAAAAACGAATACCTACAATGGCATTGGCCCCTAGGCCTTGTGCTTTCGCAATCATACGATTCATGGCTTCTTGGCGTGATTCTTCTAAAAGCTCGGTATAGGCAGTGAGTTCACCACCGACAATATTTTTTAACCCTGCCAAAAAGTCGCGCCCGACATGTTTACTTCGAACCGTACTGCCATAGACCACATCCAGTTGTTGGGAAATGCGATGTCCAGGAACAGACTCAAGGTTACTTAAAAGCATAATGTTCAATATTCAAATGATTTGATTATCTTTGAAGATAGGAAAAAGCCCAGCAAAAAGCAATAAAAAAGCCCACCGAAGTGAGCTTTTGATGTTGCAAACCTTAGTTTGCTGTTTTGTTGTATTTCACATCTGAAGATGAAGGTTGTTTCACCACTTGATCCGTCGTGTTGGCTTTTACACCGCCACCGAGGGTTTTATACACTTCAACTTGGTTGTTTAAGTTTGCTTGTTCAAGCAATAACAACCCTTGTTCCGCTGAGTACGATGTACGCTGTGCATCAAGTACAGTCAGGTAGTTATCGATACCTGCACGGAAGCGAGCAGTTGAAAGTTTATAAGTGGTGTTGGTTGCATCTACCAGACGACGTTGCGCTGCTAGACGGTCACCAATATTTTCACGTACTGCCAAGGCATCATTCACTTCACGGAAAGCGGTTTGAATGGTTTTTTCATAATCTGACAACGCAATTTTTTGGTCAGTTTCTGAAATCTTCACATTGGCACGACGTGTGCCCCAGTCAAAGATTGGAATATCCAAGCTTGGGCCAAGTGACCATACAAAGGCACCTGATTTAAACAAATCGCTTAAATCTGTCGATGCATAACCCGCTGTGCCTGTTAAGCTGATGGTTGGGTATAACTGTGCTTTTGCCGCACCAATGTTGGCACCCGCAGCAGACAATTGATATTCCGCAGCACGGACATCAGGACGATTATTTAACAAGTCGCTTGGCAAGCCCGCTGTCAACGCCGTACTTTGGGTAATACGTTTCACAGGTTGAGGAGACAATAAGTTTGCAGGAACAGGCTGACCCACCAACAGGTTGAGTAAGTTCTGTGCTTGTGCAAGTTGAGTCTTGTAGTTCGCAACGTCATTACGTGCGGTTTCAACCGAAATTTGCGCTTGACGCACAGGGACTTCGCTATCGATACCTACATCAAAACGTTTTTTGTTTAGATTGTACGACTCAAGCTGTGCTTTTAAGGTTTGGTCTGCCAGTTTTAAGTTGGCATTAGCAAACGAATAGCTCAGCCATGCTTGTGCAACCTGACCAATCAACGAAATTTGTGTTGCATCACGTGCACTTTGAGTCGCCAAATAGCTGTCTAAAGCATTGTCTTTTAAGCTACGAACACGCCCCCAAAAGTCTAACTCATACGCAGTTACGCCAAGGCCAACATTATAGGTTGTCATGGGTTTGTTGCTGCTGAGTGTATCTTGGCGAAGCACACTACCACTTGCACCAATGGTTGGCAGTTGGTTGTTTTCGCTAATTTGATACGCTTGCTGAGCACGTTGAATATTTAAAGTCGCCGTACGGAGGTCACGGTTATTGGCTAGTGCTAACTCGATGACTTGGACTAAACGCTGATCAGCAAAAAAGTCTTTATAGCCTTGTTCTGCAACAGATGGACCTGTCGTTGAACCAATATATCCTGTTGGGATATCCGCTTGAGCGACGGGTTCTGGACCACGCATGCTTTGACATGCAGTCAAAGCAAGCGCAAGTGCAGATACCGCAATGCTACGACCTGAAATAGACCATACTTTTTGCATCACGATGTTTGCTCCTGATTATTTTGTTTCTTAGGTTTGTATTTGAAAATACTACGAATCCAAACAAAGAATACTGGAATGAAGAAAATACCCAACAGTGTAGAACTAATTACACCACCAAGGACACCAAAGCCTACCGAGTGTTGACTACCTGCACCAGCACCTGTTGAAAGGGCAAGCGGAAGGACACCAAAACCGAAAGCAAGGGTGGTCATGATAATTGGGCGTAAACGCATTTTTGCAGCATGAAGGGTTGCATCAAACAAGTCTTCACCTTGTTCTTGCAACTCTTTTGCAAACTCTACGATCAAGATTGCATTTTTCGCAGAAAGACCAATCACGGCAACAATTGCGACTTGGAAGTAGATGTTAAATGACAGATTTGGATCGCCTTTGATGATCATACCTAACCACGTTAAAGTAAATGCACCAATAATACCAAGTGGTACAACCAGCAATACTGAAACAGGGATAGACCAACTTTCATACAATGCGGCAAGACATAAGAAGACGATAAGCATTGAAAGAACAAGCAGCGGAGCTGTTTGATTGCCCGAATCACGTTCTTCTAAAGATAAACCCGTCCATTCATAGTCGAAACCATCTAAGCCCATAGATGGTAACTTGCCAATGATTTCTTCCATCGCGAGCATTGCATCACCCGAACTAACGCCTGGTGCTGGAGTACCTTGGATGTTAGCCGAAGCAATACCGTTATAGCGCTCTAGACGAGGTGAACCATAAGTCCATTCACCCGATGCAAATGCAGAGAAAGGAACCATCGTACCTACGTTGTTACGTACATACCATTTGTTTAGGTCTTCCGGCATCATACGTGTATTTGAGTCGCCTTGAACATAAACTTTTTTCACACGACCACGGTCAACGAAGTCATTGATATAAGAACCGCCCCACGCCATGTTCATGGTTGAATTAATATCGGCAATACTTACACCCATTGCTCCTGCTTGCGCTTGATCAATGTTGATTTGATATTGCGGAGTATCTTCTTGACCATTTGGACGAACACCAGCAAGACGTTTGTCTTGTGCAGCCATGCCTAACACAGCATTACGTGCTGCAATCAGTTTATCGTGACCTTGACCACTAGCATCTTTTAACTGGATGTCAAAACCTGAAGAAACACCTAATTCTGGCATTGCAGGTAATTGCAATGGCATGATGTAAGAGGCGTCTTTCACAATCATATTCAATGCCATACCACGTTGGATGATGGCACCAATTTGCGACTCAGGTGTCGTACGCTCACTCCAGTCCTTCAATTTGATAAATGCAAGACCAGCATTTTGGCCAACCCCTGTGAATGAGAAACCAGAAACAGTAAAGATCGACTCTACATTTTCTTTTTCCTTGTTCAAGAAGTAATCAGTCATAGTTGTGATGACTTTATCCGTTCGTTCAAGGCTCGCACTTGGTGGAAGCTGAACTAAAGTCATGACGACGCCTTGGTCTTCATCTGGTAAGAATGAAGAAGGTAAGGCTTTATACAGACCGAATAAACCTGCAAGCACCAGTAGATAAACCACACCAGAGAATATTTTATGGTGCGTCATGCGGTTGACACCGCCTTGGTATTTCACGGCAACTTTTTCAAAGCTACTGTTAAACCAACGGAAGAATCGCGCAAAAATATTATTACTTTCTGGCTTGTTTGCATCATGTTGTTTTAACAAGGTTGCACACAGGGCAGGGGTGAAGGTTAATGCCACGATCAGTGACAAAATCATTGCGGTAACAAGCGTAATCGAGAACTGACGGTAAATAACACCTGTTGTCCCCGCAAAGAATGCCATCGGTACGAATACTGCGGTTAACACGCTCGTAATACCGACCAAGGCACCAGAAATCTGTTTCATGGACTTTTCAGTTGCCGCTACAGGGTCAAGATGTTCTTCGACCATGACACGTTCTACGTTTTCCACCACGACAATTGCGTCATCAACCAATAAACCAATCGCTAAGACCATCGCAAACATGGTGAGCGTGTTGATTGAGAAACCGAAGATGTTAATGACAGCAAATGTGCCCAATACAACCACTGGAACAGCCAATGTTGGAATAATTGTGGCACGCCAATTCTGTAAGAACAGGAACATCACAATAAAGACCAAAATGATCGCTTCAATTAAGGTTTTAACAACACTCTTAATCGAAAGTTCAATAAACGGTGTGGTGTCATAAGCCAGTTGATCTTTTAAACCATTTGGGTAGTTTTTACGAAGTTCACTGAGGCGCTTTTCTACAGCCGCTGCTGTATCTAGTGCATTTGCACCAGTTGCCAGTTTAATCGCAACACCGCCAGCAGCCTTACCATTAAATTTAGAGTCGAACTGATAGTTATCTGACCCGAGTTCAACACGCGCAACATCACTCAAACGGACTTGAGCACCAGAAGATGTATTTTTTAGAAATATATTCTTAAATTGTTCAGGTGTTTGCAACATACTTTGCGCATTGACAGTCGCATTCAGCACTTGACCTTGTACAGAAGGTGCACCGCCTAACTGACCTACAGCCACTTGAGCGTTTTGAGCACGAATTGCAGCAGCAATGTCACTTGGTGTCACTTGCAAACTGTTCATTTTCGCTGGATCTAGCCAAATACGCATCGCATATTGACCACCAAAGACTTGAAGTTCACCAACACCTGCAACACGGCTCAGCGGTTCAGAGATGTTTGAGTTTACATAGTCATTAATGTCCGCCCCAGAAAGACTTCCATCTGGAGAGTAAAATGCAAGTACTTGCATAAAACTTGCGCCAGACTTGGTGACTTTTACACCTTGACGTTGTACATCTTCAGGTAAAAGTGCCGTTGCCGATTGTAGTTTGTTCTGTACTTGAACTTGAGCAATATCAGGATCGATGCCTTGTTCAAAGTTTAAGTTAATAGATGCTTGACCGTTACCCGCACTGTTTGAAGAGATATAACGTAGACCATCCAGACCATTCATTTGTTGTTCAATGATCTGAGTGACTGTGTTTTCAACAGTCTGTGCAGAAGCACCTGGATAAGTTGCAGCAATTGTCACCACTGGTGGTGCAATTGTTGGATATTGAGCAACAGGCATTGTAGTTAGCGAAAGAACCCCCGCCAACATAACCACCAGTGCAATCACCCAAGCAAAAATAGGGCGATGAATGAAAAATTGAGCCATATTCGTCTACCCCTTATGTATTTGAAGTAGCTTTTTGTTCAGTTTTTGCACCAGCTTCTGTCTTTTTAGCATCCGTTGTTGGAGCTTGAGGTGCTGTTGCTTTAGGTTGATACGGTTTCGCAACAACTTTCTGTTCAGCTTTAACTTTTGCTATTCCGTCAACAATAACTTTTTCACCTGTTTTAAGGCCTTCAGTCACAATCCAGTCTTGGCCTTGAATACCAACTGTGGTGATTTGACGAGGCTCTACTACGCCTTTGTCATTCACAATCATTGCCATCGCTTGACCTGTTGGTGTGCGAGTCACTGCAATTTGCGGCACTAACATCGCATTCGGGATTACGCCTTGAACGATTTGTGCATTGGCAAACATACCTGGAAGCAGCAAGTGATTCGGGTTCGGGAACACCGCACGAATCGTCACAGTCCCTGTATCTGGATTGACACTGGCATCAGAGAACGCTAAGCGGCCTTCGATTGGATAGTCACTGCCATCTTCAAGTTTCAGCTTCACACGCGTGTTGTTACTGCTGTCTAAGCTACCTTTACTCAATTGTTGACGTAAACGAAGAAGTTCAGAGCTTGATTGGTTGATATCAACATAGATCGGGTCTAAACGTTGAATCGTCACCAATGGCTCTGTTTGGTTTGCAGTCACCAAAGCACCAGCAGTAACTGTAGAGCGGTTGGTTTGACCTGAAATTGGAGAGCGGATGGTTGAGTAACCTAAGTCCACTTCAGCATTTTTAACTTGAGCACGTGCTGCTGCCACTTGTGCTTCAGCGACATTTACTTGACCCACTAAGTCGTCATAGTCTTGCTTCGCAACAGCGTTGCTTGAAACCAGTTGCTGATAACGATTCAATTTGGTTCTGAGTGTGCTTAAATTCGCTTCTTGTTGTAATAATGCTGCTTTGGCATTATCAAATGTTGCGCGGTTAGTACGAGAGTCAAGTTCATAAAGTGCCTGGCCTTCACGTACATAACTGCCTTCCGCAAACAAACGTTTTAGAATGATTCCACTCGTTTGTGGGCGAACTTCAGAGATTTCAAATGCCGTGGTTCTGCCAGATAACTCTACAGATTGTTCTACATTTTGCGGTTGTGCAACAATGACACCGACTTCAGTAGGTGGCATTTGTTGAGAAGCGCCAGCTTGCTGCGCATCCTTTGGATCTTTGCTACAACCAACAAGTGCAATACTCGTTGCTAATGCGCAAGCGGTAAGGGCTGGGGCCCAAAGCTTTGCCGATATCATTGTTCCACCTCGATTAGATTCTTATCTAAAAATAATGTGTATTTAATTGGGTATATCTGCCACACAAGATGTAAAGCAGTGAAATCCAGATAATACTAATGCTCCAACCTGCGAGAACGTCGGATGGGAAGTGTACTCCAAGATAGACTCTTGAAATTCCCATCATCAGCATCCATAAAATAGCAATGCATACAACATAACGATGTGCAGGAAATGGTCGACTTAAGAAAATGGCAAGACACGCCAAAGTGGCAGCATACATACTGTGCGCACTCGGAAAGGAAGCACCATAGCTCGTCACTAGGTGAAACATTTCTGGTGGGCGTGGTCTTGAAATTAGAAATTTAAGTAGCCAAGCAGAAGCAATACTTCCAACAACGCCTAAACCAATAAAAACAACATCTCTATACTTTTTATACCATGCACGATGGAAACACCATAGAGTGGTTAGAAATAATACAAACGGCATGCCACCGAGTGCCGATAAAAGTATTGCAAGTTTATCTATAGGCTCAGTTCTTAATGTGCTGAAACATTCGACCATCGCCAGATCTAAAGCGGTGAGTGGTTGAATGCTTAGAGCTAATACACTGATTATAAATAAAATAATACCGATAAAAAGCAACAAGTAAGGCATGCTGGAACTCGTGTCATTTCAACCGATTTAAGCGCGGTTATTTACTGGGTTAAAGTGTACTCATCAGTACACTTTAATTCAAGTGTTGATTAATCATGTATAAAATTTTGTTTACAGTGTAACAAGAGCTCAAAATGGGTACAAAATCATTTTGTATGGTGTTTTGTATTGTTCGAACTTTCATCAACTTCAAGAGGTACTTTGGGTGGCCAAAAGAAGTCACTTGGTCGCGTTAGAAAATGGGTTAAAACCAATTTTGCTAACGGTTTCCACTGTTCAAAACGGACCCGACGTGCACGTAAAGCCACAATAATCGTGAGAGTAAAACTAACAAATAAGTTCGTCAGACCAATAGCGAGTACTCCGAGGAAAGATACAATAATCAAGCCAATCTCAGGACTACCATTAATATTCATCAGGCCTTGAATGAAGTTTGCTGAAGCAAAGGCAATATGGCGAATATCTAGGGGTAAACCCAAAATATAACCAATGGTTCCCATACTTCCTAACATAATCCCGAACAGAAAATTACCCGCCAACGCACCTAAGTTACGTTCTATATAACCTGCAAATTTATCGAGCCGTTCTTGTCCCATGATGGTTTTGAGACGAGGGTGTGCTTTTAAACGAGGGCCAACTTTGCGATAAACCGCCATATTGTCAAAATAACCCGCCAAAAGTCCCGATAAAAACAAACAGACACCCGCAATCGCGGCGTGCGGAATGGCCAAAGAGGTAAAAGGGTTTAAGTCATGTAAGACTTTCGCCGCTTTTGCATGATTGAGTAGCGGTTCATGCATGCCAGTTGCCCATGCCCATGTAATAAAGGCGGCAACAGGGATGGCAATTGAGATATTGCCCAAAATAGCAATAAATTGGGTGCGAATAATATTAATAATCAGCGCTGCTAATTCAGCAATTTGCGCTGTTTTTGAACCTTTGCGCTGTTGTACAGTTGCCGCGAGTGCCGCCGCTGTCATTGCTGGTTGCTTTGTTGCCACGGTAAAGTGCAAGACATGAATCAGCATAAACCCCAATGAGTAGTTCATGCTGTAAACAAAGGCTTGCATGAGCGGCGCCATGATCATCCGTGCTGACAAGATTTTCAGGGTGGCCATGGTTGCAATGATGACACCTGCACCCGCTGCGGACTTATACATGGCTAAAAAGCCTTGTTTGTCTGTACTTACATAGTGTTCGCCCGTTTTACTGGCATTTTCAGTCACCTGTAAAGCAATCAATTCACTATTGGTCGTCAGTAAAGAGCGCACACTCCGTTCACTATAAATCGCAGCGGTAATGTCGACCAAGAGCAGACTCACCGCTTCATAGTGTGCTTCGCCTTCTTCTACAATTAAATTGAGCAACAGTTCGACGCGGTCTAAGCATTGCTCAAGTAAGGAAATCAGATAAGTTAAACTGACACTGACCCCAATACGTTTGGTCGCACGACGAATTTTCAATACCACATCACGACACTGCTCAATCATGACCAGTGCTTGAGAGGCGTCGGGTGGGGCAACCACACTCGAGGTTTCTGCCTCTTGATGTGCTTTTTTATACTGTTGAATGAACTCGATAATTTCGCGGTTCTGAACTAAAAAAGGCGATTCATATTCGGTCAGTTCAGGATGCGCATTAATAAACTCTGGATATAAACCAATACCACTAATCCGATAAGACAACACCGTAATGGCTTTAATCACTTCACTGCGAATTTTGACTTTTTCTTTTTGATTGGCATGCCCGTGATTGAGCAGGTTCAGTAGTTGTAGCCAGTCACTGTCCCGGATGTTATCGAGCCAATATTTATCACTTCGGTTGGGGAAAACGCGACGGACTAAATCTTGCAGTTGAGTTTCGTCATTAATCAGTGGGAGAAAATGTGCACCTAAACGCTGCGACAATTGGTTCCAAAACCCATCTAAAGACAAGATACCTGTGTCGGCATAAAGACTGGTTTGTTTATATTGGGAAATAAGCCGCAGCACAAAGCTTTGTAAGGTCGATGCGGCATCGGGTGTGATGAGTAATGCTTGAATGAGCGCTTGAAATTTTTGATGGATTTCATCGGTTTGATACGCATCTATTGGACGAATACGCTCCACCAACTCAATTAAAAGTTGATCATTTAAAACAGCTTGAGGTTGCTCAAGCTGTTGCTGCATTTGAGAGAAAAGATCATTAAATTTTATATGCATAGGCAAGTTAAAAACATTTTAAAGCATCATTTGTTATTGAATTCGATGTAAAGCCAGTTGGGTTAAATTGACCAGTGCTTGACGATATTGGCTGTCAGGTAAAGCCTGTAATGCTTGAAGTGCGGCTTCGGTTTCTTCATGCGCCCGTTGTCGGCAGTAATCTAGTGCGCCAGAACTGTTTACGATAGCAATGACTTGATCAAGATCTGCCGTTCCACCTGTCGCAATACTTCGACGAACAATGTCATGTTCTTCACCCGTTGTATTTTTCAATGCTGAGATTAACGGCAAAGTCGGTTTGCCTTCCATTAAATCATCGCCAATATTTTTACCTAATGTTTCAGCATCTGAGGTGTAATCCAAAATATCATCAATGATTTGAAAGGCATTGCCAAAGTGGCCTGCAAATAAACGTAGTGGTTCACGGTACTGCGGTGTGCCTGAAAGAATGGCAGCCCCTTCAGTTGCCAGTTCAAATAAACGTGACGTTTTACCGTGAATAATATCTAAATAAGTTTGTTCTGTGGTTTCAGGTTGGTGCTGTGCTTGAAGTTGTAGCACTTCACCTTCGGCAATTTCACAAGTCCCTGTAGAAAAATCTTTGAGTAAGGTCATATCACCGAGATCGACCAACAGGTCAAAAGCACGTGAAATCAGAAAGTCACCCACCAGTACAGCGGTCTGATTGTTCCAAGTCGCGTTGGCCGTTGGGCGACCACGTCGTAAGCCAGATTCATCGACCACATCATCATGGACTAAAGTTGCGGTATGCAGCATTTCAATGATTGCAGCAAGTTTACGTTGGCGTTCAAG
This sequence comes from Acinetobacter sp. PC34, assembly GCF_051789135.1. Taxonomy (NCBI): domain Bacteria; kingdom Pseudomonadati; phylum Pseudomonadota; class Gammaproteobacteria; order Moraxellales; family Moraxellaceae; genus Acinetobacter; species Acinetobacter sp. PC34. The sequence continues at coordinate 821,579 of NZ_CP196664.1, forward strand.
GTCTTCTGCACCACAGGCTTTGGCGGCCAATAAACACATAATGGGACGCATGCGTTTACCACCTGCTTCAACCACATGTTTACTCACCGCCATGACTAATGCCACTTTAGAGGTAATGCCTTCATTAATAAATGTGTCCATCGTGGCAAAGTCTTGAGCTACAGGGGCGAGAATATCTTGCTTAAAGTCGATGGTCATTTGAAGAGCGGCCTCATCTATATAAAGTGATAAAAATCAGCATTACCAGTATTGTGTAAATAGGGATACCTGTCTAAATGATTCATTTCAATCATAAATAAGACTCGCTAGTGTGCGAGGCTGTATTTTACGAAAGACAGTTCCTTATTTCCCCAATGTATAAGCGTACTGCATTTGTAGGCTTATTTACATTTTAAAAATCAATTCATCCATACTATAGCGGATTGATTTTAAAAATCTATTTCATTGTAAGCAAAGTCAAGCCAGAGTTGAACTGTAATTTGTTGATTGAGTTTTTCTCGATTATTAAATAATCGTTAATTTAGTCTAATAAGTTCGGCAAATCTCTTGTTGTTTGAGTCAATATCACTTAAAATCCTTGCCCTTGATTAACCCCAGTGGCGTTCGTATTAAGATCGATATCTTCCTTTATCGGCACGACGACACGGGCATGTTTGGAGTACATTATGTACGCAGTAATCCAAAGCGGTGGTAAACAGCACCGTGTTGTAGAGGGTGAAACCCTTAAAGTTGAATTGTTGAAAGCTGAAACTGGCGCAACTATTACGTTTGATGACGTATTAATGCTAGTAAATGGTGACAGCATTCAAATCGGTGCTCCAGTTGTTGCTGGCGCTACTGTAACTGCTGAAGTAGTTAGCCATGGTCGTCACGACAAAATCCGTATTGTAAAAATGCGTCGTCGTAAACACTACCGTAAACAACAAGGTCACCGTCAATGGTTCACTGAGTTGAAAATTACAGCTATTTCAGGCTAATCACGAGGAGTAATGAGACATGGCAACTAAAAAAGCCGGTGGTTCGACTAAGAACGGTCGTGATTCGAACCCTAAAATGCTTGGTGTTAAAATTTACGGTGGTCAATCTGTGACTGCTGGTAACATCATCGTTCGTCAACGTGGTACAGAATTCCACGCAGGTCAAAACGTTGGTATGGGCCGTGACCATACTTTGTTTGCAACCGCTGACGGCGTAGTAAAATTCGAAGTGAAAGGTCAGTTTGGCCGTCGCTACGTAACTGTTGAAGCGTAAGTTTTAATAGTAAGAAAAACCCACATTTTGTGGGTTTTTTTTCGTCTATTCATATTTTTAGCTTATTTTTCTTGTGTTTTTTGTATTTTGAGATAAAGCACTAAATATTAATAAATAGTGATTTGCATCACAAAAAAATAGGAGTGTAATAAAAAAACAAAACTAAAAGAAAGGCAGACAGATATGAACAAAATAGATACAAATGTCTTGGGCAATTCAGACAGCCAGATAACGAAAGTCTCTGGTCAGAACTTAAAACAAGAACATACTCATATTAGTACTGCAGTTTCTGCTGCAATGAATCTACAAACACTTAAGCCAAACCATTGTCTACAAAGGTTTGCTATGAACGTGCTTGTTTTAAGTGTGATTTTAATGACAGCGAATACAAATGTTTTTGCAAGTTCGTGTAATTCTAATCAAGACACAGATAGTTGTCCCGGAAGTGGAATACCAGGACCCGCAGGACCTGCAGGGGCTGATGGTGATAGTGCTTATCAGGTAGCTGTGAACAACGGTTTTATAGGTACAGAGGAGGCATGGTTAGAGAGTTTGCAAGGAACAGATGGTGTGGATGGCATTAACGGAACCAACGGACTGGATGGTAAAGATGGTAAAGATGGCGTAGATGGTCTTAACGGTCTTGATGGTGTGAAAGGAGATACTGGAGCACAAGGTGAACAAGGCCTCCAAGGCTTACAGGGTGAGCAAGGTATCCAAGGTGTGCAAGGTGAAACGGGAGCGACAGGATATAATGCTTATCAAGTTGCGCAAGTTAATGGTTTTGACGGTACCATTACGGAATGGCTCGCGAGCTTAAAAGGCGATATGGGTAATACAGGGATGACAGGTGCAACAGGTTTTAGTGCTTATGATGTTGCAGTTGGTAATGGCTTTGAGGGTAGCATTACTCAATGGTTGGCCAGCCTTAAAGGTACAAACGGTACTAATGGTATTTCTAAAGAAGTGATGGATGCTGCTGACACCTACATCCTGAATGAAGCAAAAACTTATGTGAACCAAGTTGGGCAACAAACTCTCAACCAAGCAAATGCTTATACCGATAGCCGTATAAATGCCTTGAACAGAGACATGCGAAAACTTGAAGATCGAACCTATGCAGCAGTAGCATCAAGTATCGCGATAGCATCTTTACCGCAACCGACAGATGCTGGCTACAACATGTTTAGTGCCGGTGTGGGTACATGGGAAGGTGAGCAAGGTTATGCTTTTGGTCTCAGTGGTGTGACTGATAGTAACAAATATGTGTATAAAATCGCAGTGACAACCAATAGCGAAGGTGATTTCGGTGCAGGTGCAGCAATTGGTTGGCAATGGAAATGACAGTGATAATTCTTAACCTCAGTTAGAAAAGCCTCTGCACATTCAGAGGCTTTTCTATATGTAAAGAGCACATCTGATCTTCATCATGATGGATATTTCACAACATTAAGCACCAATAAATATACAAATCTTCTTATATTCTCAATTATTAGCCATAAAATTTGATTTAAGATAGCTCATCTAACAAATTGCGACTGCGCAAATTATAAAAGGTGAGATTATGAAAATGCTTCGTAAGACTTTATGTGCAATGACAGTAGGTGTAGTAACACTTGGCCCTGTTATGAGCAGTACAGTATTTGCAGCTCCGGTTGCAGCATCGGAGCAACAAGCGACGACGAGTTTAGTGAAACAGTTGAGTGGTATCCAAAGTATCAGTTCTAACTTTGAGCAAACCACCAAAGTCACAAATTCATCTAAAGCACCGAAGAAACAAGGTTTATCTGCCCAGCACATGAATCAGACCTTTAAAGGGGTGATGAAAGTTGAGCGTCCAGGGAAATTCTATTGGGAAACTACAAGCCCTGCAAAACAAACCATTGTGACTTCGGGCAAAACGGTTTGGATTTATGATCCAGACTTACAGCAAGCAGTTCGTCAGACTTTAGATGAACAGGTGGCGAATACCCCTGCACTATTATTGTCAGGGAATACGGAACAGATTCGTAAGTCATATCGTATTACGCAACCAAATCAGAGCAAAACCTACTATACCTTGTACCCAAAAAGCGATGATGGTGCATTTCAAAGCTTGACGATCAGTTTTGGTGCGAAAAATGCGCCGACGCTAATGATCTTAGAAGATTCTTTGGGACAAACAACCTATGTGCGTTTTAATAACACCAAGGTAAATACCAATATTCCAGCTTCAACCTTTAATTTTACTCCGCCTAAAGGCACAGACATTATTGACCAATAATATGAGTCTGTTGTTCAAAACCACCTTCGGGTGGTTTTTTATTAGATCAAGTTCAGTTACATAACGTGGTGGGAAGTTATGGCTGTGCTTTGTATAGTCTGTGCTATTGAATACTTAACTGCGGGTAAATCATGATATTACTTCATAACAATAAAATTGGATCTGTCTTCGCAATGATGTTGTGTACGGGGTTGCTGAGTGCATGTCAGCCACAAAATGACAGTAACGCTGCAAAAAGTGAAGAGACAACTAAACCAGCTCAAGTCACACAGACTTTGCCACTGATTGAGGCAAAAGTTCGACCATTACAATTGGCACATTCTATTGCTTGTGATGAGGAAGGATGTACCCAATACCAGCTGTACAGCTTGGAAACCAATGTCCCATGGATCAATCAATATTTTGATGAACGGATGAAAAAAGCCAATCCTGTGGCATTTGAAAGTTTGAAGCAGTCAAAGCCACAGATTGATGAAAACATGCTCAGTGAAACTTTGTCTGATGTCCGTTATGTGGCGCAGCGTGGAAAATATGCTGATTTTGTCTTGATGTATTATCACTACCCAGCGCGTGCCGCACATGGCATGTATCACAACGAGTACATCACCTTAGATTTGGCAACGAAAAAACGGGTTGCGCTGAGTGATATCGTGGTAGACAAGACAGAGTCTCAATTATTAGATGCATTGTATGGTGCCAATAGCATGTGGCTGTCCGATCATAATATTTCACGCGAGCAATTGAAGCTGACCGATAATTATTATATGAGTGCCAAAGGTGTGGTGTTCGTCTATCCCTTATACGAATTAGCATCTTATGCAGAAGGGATGTCTGAATTGGTTTTACCTTATCAACAAGCCAGTGGCTTAATTAAGGCGGAATATTTGCCAAGTTTTGTCGATTATGCAGCTGAACGAGAAAAAGCGAGCAAAGAAAAGCCATAAAAATTGCTGTAATAAGCCACAGCTAGTGATCGCGTGACTGTATTTTTCGGCTTGAAGCGCTTACACTATAGCCAGTTTTTTTCTTTGCAAAAGATTGGCTATGATCGACCCGAAATTACTCAGAAATAATATTGAGGCTGTAAATTTAGCCTTAGCAAAACGTGGTGTACAACTGAATGTTGAAGAATGGGCATCACTAGAAGCTCGCCGTAAAGAGATTCAATCCAAAACTGAATCTCTTCAGGCTGAACGTAATTCGGGTGCAAAACAAGTTGGCCAAATTAAAAAAGCTGGTGGTGATGCATCTGAAATTATGACGCGTATGTCAGCGATTGGTGATGAAATCAAAGCTGCAGAAGTCGCTTTGTCTGAATTACAAGCTGAACTTGAAGCGAAATCACTCAGCATTCCAAACTTGCCAGATGAGTCTGTTCCTGAAGGAAAAGACGAAAGCGATAACGTGGAAATCCTCACATGGGGTACCCCGCGTACGTTTGACTTCGAAATTAAAGATCACACTGACTTAGGTGAGTGGATGGGTGGCCTTGAGTTTGAAACTGCGACCAAATTGACAGGTTCTCGTTTCAGCGTGCTCAAAGGACCACTTGCTCGTTTACAACGTGCGATTACCCAGTTCATGTTGAATACGCATACTTTGGAAAATGGTTATACCGAAGCTTATGTGCCGTATTTAGTCAATGCTGACTCACTCCGTGGTACAGGCCAATTGCCTAAATTTGAAGAAGATTTATTCAAATTACAAGGTGAAAAAGAGTATTACCTCATTCCAACTGCGGAAGTTCCTGTAACCAACTTCGTGCGTGATGAAATTATTGATGCAGACCGTTTACCACTGAAATATGCAGCACATACGCCATGTTTCCGTAGTGAAGCAGGTTCATATGGTCGTGATACGCGTGGCTTGATTCGTCAACACCAATTCGACAAAGTTGAAATGGTGCAAATTGTTAAACCAGAAGACTCAATGCAAGCGCTTGAAGAGCTTACAGGTCATGCTGAAGGGATCTTGAAAGCACTTGGTTTACCGTACCGTAAGATCATTCTTTGTGGTGGTGATATGGGCTTCGGTGCAACTAAAACTTACGATCTTGAAGTCTGGGTACCAAGTCAAAATACGTACCGCGAAATTTCTTCATGTTCAAACATGGGTGACTTCCAAGCGCGTCGTATGAAAGCACGTTACCGTGCAGATCAAAAGAAAACTGAATTTGTACATACGCTGAATGGTTCAGGTTTGGCTGTGGGCCGTACTTTACTTGCGGTCATGGAAAACTACCAACGTGCTGATGGTTCGATTGAAATCCCAACCGTGCTTCGTCCTTATATGGGCGGCGCTGAGTACATTGACTAATAAAGTCGATGTACTGCACAGTTTTGTGCACAATAATTGCTTTAAGACAGTCAGATAAAACTCATTGAGGTCGTGTGTGGATATTTTTCCAATCTCTTTAAAGTTGCAACAGCAACCTTGTCTGATTGTCGGTGGTGGGCATATTGCTTACCGTAAGGCAGTGTTGTTACATAAAGCAGGAGCGCTGATTCATGTCATTGCTCCTGATATTGATGCAAATTTATTGCAACTGGTTGAAGAAAGCCAAGGGCAATATATCCAAGCGCTATATCCTGCGCAGATTCAACTCAATGACTACCGTTTAGTGATTGCTGCAACAGATGATTATGCGGTGAATACTCAAGTCTTTGAGGACTGTGAAGCGCTGAAAATACTGGTCAACAGTGTTGATGATCCACCACATTGTCGTTTTATGGTTCCTGCCATTGTCGATCGTTCGCCTTTGGTGATTTCAGTGGCCAGCAATGGTACATCCCCCGTGTTATCTCGCCAAATTCGAACCCAGCTTGAAACCAGTATTCCACATGGGATGGGTAAGCTGGCTGAATTTTCAGGAAAATGGCGTGCAGCGGTGAAAGCGAAGATTTCTAATCCTGACGAGCGCCGTGTTTTCTGGGAAGATCTATATGCAAGTCCACTGAAAGAACAAGTTTTTCATGACAATCTGACAGAAGCAGATAGTTTAATCGAGCAAGCACTGGCAGAGTGGAAAACCCCGAAAGGTGAAGTGTATTTGGTTGGTGCAGGTCCAGGTGATCCTGAGTTGCTGACCCTTAAAGCACTGCGTTTGATGCAACAAGCCGATGTGGTGATTTATGATCGTTTGGTTTCCCCTGCGATTATGGAACTCTGTCGCCGAGATGCAACAAAAATTTATGTGGGTAAAGCCCGTTCTAACCATGCTGTTCCGCAAGAAGGCATTAATGCCTTACTAGTGGAATATGCCTCAAAAGGTCAACGTGTTTGCCGTTTAAAAGGTGGTGATCCTTTCATCTTTGGTCGTGGTGGTGAAGAAATCCAAGAGCTTTTTGCTGCAGGTGTACCATTTCAAGTAGTGCCGGGGATTACTGCCGCTTCGGGTTGTTCGGCTTATGCAGGCATTCCTCTGACACATCGCGATTATGCACAAAGCGTGCGTTTCCTTACCGGACATTTAAAAGAAGGTTCGCCTGAGTTACCGTGGGATGAGTTGGTCTATCAGAATCAAACGCTTGTGCTGTACATGGGCTTGGTTGGTTTAGAAAAAATTTGTGAAAAGTTAATTGAGCATGGCCAGCGTCCAGATATGCCCGTTGCTTTGATCTCGAAAGGTACCACGCTAGAACAAAAAGTGTTGGTCGGGACCTTAGCGGATATCGCATCAAAAGTTGAAGAAAATCATATTCAAGCGCCTACATTGACCATCATTGGTGATGTAGTGAGTTTGCGTGAACAATTACAGTGGCAAGATTAACTTTTGCCATATTGAAAGAGTAGAGAAAAGCTGTGATCCATGTTGTTTTATACGAGCCCGAAATTCCTGCAAACACAGGGAATATCATTCGTTTATGTGCCAATACTGGAGCGCAGCTGCATTTGGTTAAGCCACTTGGCTTTGAGCTGGATGATAAAAAACTCAAACGTGCAGGTTTGGACTACCACGAGTGGGCGCGCATGCAAATTTGGGAAACATTCGATGAGTGTTTAGCAAATTTAGCTGAAAAAGGTGTCGATATAAACGCGATTTATCCTCTAACCACCAAAGGAACGGAAACACCGCATACTTCGGATTTGAATCGCCCTGTGGCTTTACTCATGGGACCTGAGACACGTGGTCTGCCTGAACAGGTTCGTATGTTGTTTCCAAAAGAGCATTGGATTCGTTTGCCCATGGCTGAAAACTCGCGCAGTTTGAACTTATCCAATGCGACAGCCGTGATTGTGTATGAAGCATGGCGTCAGCAGGGTTTTAAGCCTTTAGCCTAATCAAATTACTGTGACAGAGCCCGCTTAAGCGGGCTCTGTTTTTTCTAGCTTTTGATCGAATCCAGCTCTGGATTTTAAAACTTTAAGCATATTGGCTTCGACCCAATCTTTCATTTGATAGGCATTTTGAGCAAAGTCTTTGCCAATTTCAGTTAACGCATATTCCACTCGAATCACATTGTCTTCATGAATGGTTCGCGTCAAAAAACCATCGCGCTCTAAGATCTTTAATTTTTGTGACAGTACTTTAGGTGAAATACCTAAAACATTTTTCTTAAGCTCATTAAAGTGCTGTGACTCTTGATCCAGCGTATACACAATCAATAAAATCCACTTGTCTGCAAATTTTTCAAAAAAAAGACGAGCAGGACAATCTGGATGAAAAATATTAAATTTCATTGGCTTATTCATTTCTAATCATGCTCCTTTTACGTTCTATCTTCATTTGAAACAATCAAACAGACCAGTTACTAAGTGGTAACTAATTGATACTAAGTTTCATAAGTGTATCATGAATACAGACTTAATGCAGCGCTGTCATCAGACTACGCTTTCGCAAGATACTGGCAATTGGATGGATCACATAATGAAAGTTTCAGAGGCTGTTGTTTTTATTACGGGTGGGAATCGTGGCTTAGGACTTGCCATGGCTCGGGAGGCACGTCGTCAGGGCGCTAAAAAGATCTATGTGGGTATGCGCCAGATTGGGAGCTTTCAGGAAGAAGGTCTTACCCCGATTCAACTGGATGTAAATGACAAAGCATCTATTCAGCAGGCAGCAGAACAATGCGCAGATACCACAATTCTTGTGAATAACGCGGGCATTGAGCTTTTGAATGAACATCCTGTCGATGCCAGTATTATCACGACTACGCAAAAGATTTTGGAAACCAATTTATTGGGTTTGATGTGGGTGACGCAAATTTTTGTTCCGATCTTGCAAAAGAACCAACAGGCTTATGTGGTCAATATTCTCTCGGATGTATCTTGGGAGCCAAGCACTGTTTTGACCAGTTATGCCATTTCTAAGGCAGCAGCATGGTCCTATACCAACTCAAGTCGTCAGTGGTTGTCTCAATTTAATATTCAGGTCATGGGGGTGCATGTGGGTTTTATTGACACCGATCTGACTCGTTCATTACCTATTCCAAAGATTGCGTCAGAAACAGTAGCCCAAGAAGTCTTTCAAGGCATCAAGCAAAATGCTTATGAAGTTTTGGTCGGTGAAAAGACCCAGCAGTTGAAGCAGGGTCTAAGCGCTGAAGTTGCAAGTTATGTGAAGCTCAAGCCCGATCAGGCCAGTGTTTAAGATATTTCATACTATTTATTTTTAATGGTTTACGCAGCGTCATGCTTGACGAAGCAATGCCAATCAACTAATTCAAAAGAGGAAACTAAAATGTCGAATATTTCAGTGGTTTTTTATTCAGGCTATGGACATACCAAAGTGATTGCACAAACTTTTGCGCAAGAAATTGGTGCAAATTTGGTGGAGATTGACCCAAATGGCGACATTTCAGAGCAAAATTGGCAGACATTGGATCAATCTGATGCAATTGTATTTGGTGCACCAACTTATATGGGTACTGCACCGTGGCAATTTAAAAAGTTTGCCGATGCATCTTCAAAAAAATGGTTTACTCGTGCATGGCAAGATAAAATTTTCGGTGGCTTTACCAATAGTGCAAGCTTAAATGGTGATAAGCAAGTGACCTTAATTCAACTGCAAACACTTGCATCGCAGCATGGCGGTATTTGGGTAAGCTTGGGCTTATTGCCTGCCAACAGTAAAGCGGCAACCCGTCAAGATGTAAATAATTTGGGTGGTTCTGTAGGTTTGTTGGTTCAATCACCATCGGATGCAAGTACGGATGAAATCCCAGCCGGGGATCTCGAAACCACAAAAGCCTATGCACAACGTATTGCTAAAATGACTAAACAATTTAAGGGCTAGTTTTTTAGCTCTAGTTTAAAAAAGAAAAAGACGCACTTGGCGTCTTTTTCTTTTTGAATGAAAGATTAGAGCGGATCGTCAAATTCATTATGTTGTGGTGCAGGTTGCTTAAAGCCTTTGGTTTTATAACCTAAGTATAAAATACCAAACATTGCCCACCATAAACCGAATTTCAACGCGGTTTCTTCAATCTCTAGCCACATGGCAAAGATACTGAGGAATCCACACATTGGAATTATCACAAAGCTCAAGATATCTTTAATATTCTTTGTGCGGCCATCACGCAGTGCATATCTTGAAATCACCGATAAGTTTACAAAGGTAAATGCAGTTAATGCACCGAAGCTGATCATCGAAATGACGATGTCTAAGTCCATGAAGCCAGCGGTTAATGCCACAGCACCTACAATGAGAATGTTATAAGACGGTGTGAAGCTTTTCGGACTAATGTGACCAAAAATCTTCTTGTTAATCACGCCATCGCGGCCCATCACATACATTAAGCGTGAAACGCCTGCATGTGCCGAAATACCCGATGCCATAACAGTTACAATTGCGAAGTACAGCACCACCGTTTTAAACGCAACACCACCGACGGCTTGTAAAATGTCAGGCTGTGTTGCAGCAACATCTTCAAAGTAAGTCTTTGGATCGTTCGGGAAGTAAATCTGCATGAAGTAGGTGCTGATAATAAAAATCACACCAGCCAAGAGTGCCGTTAAGAAAATCGCTTTAGGTAGAGTTTTCTCGGTATCTTTTGTTTCTTCTGCCAGCGAGCTGAGCGAGTCAAAACCTGTGAATGAGAAGCACAGCAAAGTCGCACCTGTAATCAGGGCACCCAGTGAAGTAAGCTCATTCCAGAATGGCTCTAAACTCCATAACTGATATTTTGCATTGACCAAAGTACCATCTGCGTTGACGCCACCAGCAAGTAAGCTGTAAACCATCCACGTGAAGTAAGCAATCACACCTAACTGTACAAAAACGATCAAACCATTAAAGTTTGCAACGAAGCGTGCACCACGTAAGTTGACCGCGGTCATAAATGCAGTTAAACCAACCACCCAGACCCAATGGTTTACATCAGGGAATAAGGCTTCAAGGTAAATCACGGCAAGAATGATGTTGACCATTGGAGACAATAAATAGTCTAACCATGATGACCAACCGACCATAAATCCGACATTCGGATGGATGGACTTTTGCGCATAGGTATAGGCTGAACCCGAGGAAGGGTAGCGACGAATCATGTGACCATAACTGATCGACGTGAATAAAATTGCAATTAAAGCAATGATATATGACGTTGGCACATGATAATGACTTTCTTCTGATACTAAACCGAAAGTATCAAATAATGTCATTGGTTGAATATAAGCTAAACCAATAATAATGATGTGCCAGAGACCTAGCGTTTTTTGCAGTTTAGCTGCCGATTGAGTCCCAGAAATATTAGTCAACGGCGTTATCCTCTTAATCGTTGATCAAGGATCAGTCATGTTTAATAAGGATCGTTTGAGACGAACGATCCCCCCTGTGTTTAATTTCAAAAGTGCGCCAATCTACATTAATTTGGCCGCTTTTGTCAGTAACTTTTTCAGATTTTTTAGCAGTTTTTATGCCAATAGGTATAAGGAAAGCATTATTCCTTATGGCAAATAAAAGCCCGATGTTTAAAAAAGCATCAGGCTAAGATTGTCGCTATATTGGCTGATTTTTTATGAATTACCAAGCTTTTTCTAAAATTGCTTTTAAATCTTTTAAGCTGGCTTCTTTCGGGTTGTAAATGATTGAACCATCGTTGAGGGCCTTTTCTGCGACCTCATCGAGTTGTTCTAAGGTTACTTTTCCTGTTTCACTCAAGGTACGGGGTAACTTGGTTAGGGTAAATAAGCGATCACGCATGGTGAGTAATGTGCTGATAGCTTTGTCTGCACGTAAGTGAGCAGGGGTCTGCGCATAAATGTCTGGCCCTGCAAGCGGTAACAAGAGCTCTGCAATCTTGTCACCATTCACTTCCTTGTTAAATTCAAGGACATAAGGGAGAAACAGGTTCATGCATAGTCCATGCGGCAAGTGTGCAACTGCACCTAAGGCATGTCCAAGTGAGTGTACAAGGCCCACCATCGAGTTTGAAAATGCAATGCCAGCCATGGTCGAAGCTTGAGCCAATTCTAAGCGGCCGTTGGCATCACTTGGATTATCCAGCACATTAAACAAATGATTGCTGACTTTTTTAATTGCTGCCGTAGCATAGGCATCTGAAATCGGATTGTGTGCCATGCATGTATAGGCTTCGATGGCATGGGTCATGGCATCCATTGCGGTCATCGCAGTTAAGTGCGGTGGCAGGGTTTGGGTCATGCGTGGATCGAGAATCGCAGCATGCGGCATTAGATAGTACGATGCGAATGGCAGTTTGACATTTTTCTCTGGATCAGACACCACGGCAACCATGGTAACTTCAGAACCTGTACCTGACGTGGTAGGGATCACAAAAAAGGGTTTGAGTGGTTTAGGTAGGTTGTGTGCCCCAGAGTATTTGAGTAAGTCATCACCACCTTCAGATACCAAAATATTGGTGGCTTTCGAGGTGTCAATCACCGATCCGCCACCGACAGCAATAATTGCATCGCACTGATGTTCACGATATAAATTGGCCGCTTTACGCACCGTCTCTAAGCTCGAATCGGGTGGAACATCATCAAAAATTGCACCAATCACCGCATCGGTAGACTCAAAAGCCGCTTCAATGGGTGCAAGTAAATTGTTGGCACGAACACCTTTGTCGGTAATGATTAAAGGTCGGGTTGCGCCTAATGTTGCCAGTTCAAACGGAATGTGTTCTAAAGCAGCATGACCAGCGATCACTTTTACAGGACAGAAAAATTCGTAATAAGGCTTCGCCATGTTATGCACTCCGTTTTAAATATGATTGGGCTACTTTGAGATAAATATTTGCAGCACCAGTGAGTTTTTCTTTTAAGCCCAATTCAGTTGGGTATTCTTTGACGGCAAGTTCAGCGATCATTTTCGGTAAAATCAAGGATTCCATTTTATTCAGACAGCGTACGAGGCGAATCGCATACGAAATATCGCCATCTGCAATCATACGGTCGTGTGCAAAAGCTTGTGCTGTACTTTCTTGAAATGAAAACACCAAAAAGGCGTGGCTTAGATGTTTAAAGGTGATGGTTAAATCTGCCTTTAAACTTCCCGGAGTGAGTAGTTCGAGTTGATGGTTTTCGGTCACTTTGGCTAAAAAAGCCGGGCCGTTTGGAAAAACATTCATCGATAAGGTGAAATTGGCTGGAAATTTTGCAACTTCTTGCTGAATTTCACTATCGACTTGGCTGGCCATGACCAATCCTCGGCCAATCACATCCATCATAAGTTTGACATAGGTCAATTGCAGAGCGGGTTTCACTGAATTTACGTTAATCACTCGCTGTTGTCCTTTCTAAAAATAATTATTAGTTTAGAGTAAATACTCTAATTTATTTTTCCATGAAAAGCAAAGCCTTTATATATGCTGTACTTGAACTTCTTTAAAGTAACCGCTGTGCTGTAAAGTTTCAATAATGTCGGCACATAAGTTTTCAAAGTGCGGGTAGTCTGGTTTGAGGTCTGAGATACGCACCATTTCTAAGCCCGCATAGCCGCATGGATTAATGGTGTGAAACCCAAATAAGTCACAATCAATATTTAAGGACAAACCGTGATAACTGCGGCCTTTACGAATTTTAAAACCCAATGAGCCAATCTTGCGTCCATCGACATACACGCCGGGTGCATCAGGTTTGGCATAGGCTTCAATCTCATATTTTTTGAGTAACTCAATCATTAGGTTTTCAGCATAAGACACCAAGGTGCGGACGTTCCAACCAAGTCGGTTGAGGTCAAACATAAAATAGGCAACCAACTGACCAGGACCATGCCAAGTGACTTGCCCCCCGCGATCCGTTTGTACCACGGGAATGTTGCTGCTCATGAGGATGTGTTCAGGTTTTCCAGCTTGACCTTGGGTGAGCACGTCATGATGTTGCAAAATCCAAAGTTCATCTGGTGTGTCTGCATCTCGTTGTTCAGTCAGTGCTTTCATTTCTACAAAGCGGTCAGCATATGAAGTTAAATTATCAAACTGGCGAATAATGAGTTGTGGTTTGAGAACGGCATCTGACACGGCACTTGCGTCCTTATAAAACAAAAAGTATGTCTGAAATTATAAAGAAAAGATCTAGAGCGTAGGGGGATTTCTTCAGTGAATAAGCTGAATTCAATAGATCAAAAATTTAGGCACAAAAAAACACGCTCGTAAGCGTGTCTCATTGATACATCATTTGAATTACAGCGCCGTTTTAATTAACGGACAAGCCGCAAGGTCTGCATACAGTTGATGAACTTGTTCTAATTCTTCAAAACGCAATTGAGCAGTTAAAGAATGGTATTTACCTGTGCGTGATGGCTGGACTTGGATCGATTCACCATCAAATTCTGGGAAATGTTTGACTAAAATTTCAACCACTGCAACATGTAACTCAGTGCTGGCAAAGCCAATGAGTTTGATCGGGTAGTCCATAGGGAATACCCAAAGATGTTCTTGTAATTCACGTGATGGTGTACGGTCTAACATAGTCATGAGCGTCAGTCCCCCTTATTTCAAACGCCTGCGAAACTGCAGGCGTTAGGTGTTGCTCTTAAATACTTAATGGAGACTCGAGATTAAATTTCAAGTCTCCAATGTATCGGTATGAATTAGTCGTTTTCTAGGAATGAACGTAAGTGTTCAGAACGAGAAGGGTGACGTAATTTACGTAGTGCTTTCGCTTCAATCTGACGAATACGTTCGCGCGTCACGTCAAACTGTTTACCTACTTCTTCCAAAGTATGGTCCGTTGGCATGTCGATACCAAAACGCATTTTCAAGACTTTCGCTTCACGTTCAGTCAAGTTTTCAAGCACTTCACGAGTTGCTTCTTTTAAGCCTTCAGATGTTGCAGCATCGACAGGTGAAGTGATGTTGCTGTCTTCAATGAAGTCACCCAAATGCGAATCTTCATCATCGCCAATCGGTGTTTCCATCGAAATTGGTTCTTTGGCGATTTTCAGCACTTTACGCACTTTGACTTCGTCCATTTCCAAACGTTCACCGAGTTCTTCAGGTGTTGGTTCACGTCCCATTTCTTGCAGAAGTTGGCGTGATACACGGTTGATCTTATTAATGGTTTCGATCATGTGTACTGGAATACGAATGGTACGTGCTTGGTCGGCAATCGAACGAGTAATGGCCTGACGAATCCACCACGTTGCATAAGTCGAGAACTTATAACCACGACGGTATTCAAACTTGTCTACAGCTTTCATCAAACCAATGTTACCTTCTTGGATCAAGTCCAAGAATTGTAAGCCACGGTTGGTGTATTTTTTCGCAATCGAGATGACCAAACGTAAGTTCGCTTCAACCATTTCTTTTTTCGCGCGGCGTGCTTTCGCCTCGCCTACAGCCATACGTTTTGAAATCTCTTTGATGCCTTTAACATCAAGGCCCAAATCTTTTTCAATGTCTGCAATTTTTTGTTGGAACGCTAAAACGTCAGGGCGTACTTTTTCAAGATAGCCTTTTTGGTCTGGCGAAGCTTTCGCAATTTGTTCATCTAACCAAGCAAAGTTTGACTCTTGACCTGGGAAAGAGGTACGGAATTGAGTACGATCCATACGACCACGACGTACTGCATAGCGCATTACTTCACGTTCAGAGGTACGGATTTGTTCATGTGTACCACGAATCATTTCTGAAATGATGTCAAATAAACGTGGTGTAAATTTGAACATCATAAACACAGTTGCAAGTGACTCTAAAGCGTCTTCTGCTTCTTTGCTTGAACGACCATGTTTTTCGATGATGGTTCGGGTGTTTTTCCAAGCAGCAGTTAGTTCGTCAAAACGCGCTTTGGCAATTTCAGGATCTGGGCCAGATTCACCTTCAGAATCATCATCACTTTCAGACTCTTCTTCTTCCTCATCATCATCCAATTTTACATCTTTGGTTGATTTGGTTGAAGAGTCTTCTTCTTCATCAATTTCAGACTCTTCTTCGAGGACTTCTGGAATAGCTTCATCGGTTTCAGGGTCTAAATAACCTGAAAGGATGTCCGCAAGACGACGTTCGCCCGCTTCATAATCTTTGTATTCTTGTAATACCACTTCAACCGCATTTGGCCAGTAAGCAATCGAGTGAAGAACGTCACGAATCCCTTCTTCAATACGTTTTGCAATACTGATTTCGCCTTCGCGCGTCAACAGTTCAACAGTACCCATTTCACGCATATACATGCGGACAGGGTCAGTGGTACGACCAGGCTCATTTTCTACAGAGGCAAGAACAGCAGCGGCTTCTTCTTCAGCAACTTCATCGGCAGCTTCATTACCACCTTCAAACATTGCATCATCAGATTCAGGTGCACGTTCGTGCACAGGAATACCGACGTCTTGAAGCATTTGAATAATGTCTTCAATCTGTTCGCTTTCAGTGATCGAGTCTGGGAGATGATCGTTAACCTCAGCGTAAGTTAGGTAACCTTGCTCTTTGCCTCGGCTAATCAGAGCCGCTACTTGTGAAGTAGGGGAAGTCATATCGCTCATCTTTGCTTACTCTTCGTTGAATCTGTGGCAGTGGAAAACTGTGCATCTGGGCACAATTCGCTTCATAAACTTATTTGTAAATAACTGCGTATTCCATCAGGGATAGTCAGCCAAAAGCTGCCTGATAAAATATTAAAAATATAAATTCAGTGATTTAGATGGGGGTGAATTTGTTGTTTTCAAGTTCATCCCGAGCGTACTCAAGTTCAAAACCCAAATTTGAAATCTGAACAATTTGGATTTTATGTGACCATTTAAAGTCGTAAACTACAAAGACGCAGGGTGGATTATATCATGCCATAAAAATTGGTTAGAAATAAAGACTAAAAATCAAATTAATTGCTCTAAATGCAAATAAAACTTGACAAGGTTCTAGAACCCATATAAATAGCGGCTAAGACCCTTCACATTTTTTCACTATGAGGTAGTTTTAGTGTCTTCTACAGATTTTGAACTAGATGATAACTACGCTGATGATGATGTTAATTTTGATGAGTCATCAAGTAAAATTAGTGCGAAAGAATCATTAGAAAAACGTCGCCTGATTGATGACCTTCTTGCACAGCGCCGTTTGGAACGTGAGCTTAAAGATTTTGATTACGACATCGACGATGACGACGATTTTGACGACGAAGAAGACTAAAATCAGATGTAGCATCGTGTCTGAAAATGCTATGCTAATGCCCTAATCAGTTTCTGAATTTGGATTTGAAATGAGTGCTTTAGATTTAGACTTATTGAGTGAATATCTAGATGGTGACCAAAATGAGTATGGTCTAGATTTTGCAGCGACTCATGGTTTTTTGTGTGCAATTGCAGTTGGTCCTACTTTTGCAAAATGGTTGGATGAACTTTTTGATAATAATCAAAAGAAAGTGCCTGCCGAGATCATCGCGCAAGTGAAAGCTTGGCTTGAGTCTATTCGTCAAAACCTTGCCAATGAAGAAGGGATTGAATTTCCTTTTGAAATTGAAGAGGCAGATGTTGAGTCAAGTCTAGGGGATTGGAGCGTTGGTTTTGTCGATGCAATGTTCCTCAATGAAGATGCATGGTTCACGCCTGAGTTTGAAGAGCAACTGGTCGATCTTACTTTACCAATTATGGTATTTAGTGGGATTGATGAAGAAGATCCGCAAATGGAAACTTTCCGTCGTAACGGTCAGTTAATGGATGAGCTTGCAGAAGAAATTCCAGAGAACTTAAACGAACTTTATCTCATGTATCATACGCCAGCATAATTGTTCTTGTGTCGTGACATCAGCGACGCAGGCATTAGCAAGCAAATAAAAAAACGTCCCTAGAGGACGTTTTTTTATGCCCAAATTGTAGGGTTTAAATGCAGGTACCACTCATGCTTAGTTTGTGAGTAATAAGCAAAACCCTAAAGTTGCGAGTACGGTACCGATGAAACGGTTAATACTCACTTGTTTGCGTAAAATTTTATTTCGGATCACTGGGGTAGAGCAGAATAGTGAAATGAGCAAAAACCACAGCAGATGACTGGCCGAGATAAACATGCCATAACCGATTAAATGCATCAGACCATGATTGCCTCGCAGTAACTGTGCAAAGATGCTCATCACAAAAAGCGTAGTTTTGGGATTTAAGCTGTTGCCTAGAAAACCTTGTATAAATGCTTGCCGTGGGCGCAGCAAGGTATGAGTGGCATGGTCACTAATTTGCTGTTGGGTAAATGTTTTGTACCCGATATACATCAGATACAGTGCGCCAATATATTGAATGATATGCAATAGGTTTGGAATGTAGTGCTTTAAGAAGCTGAGCCCTAGTACACTATAGCTAATGTGGATCCATACAGCACAAGCAATACCATATGCGGTATAGATCCCTTGTTTACGCCCATATAGATAACTATTTCGGCTGACCAAAGCGAAGTCAGCACCAGGACTGATGACTGCAAGTAGGGTGATGATTGCAATCGCTATAATTTCATTCACTCATTGATCCTTGTTCGGGTTGAATTAAAAGGATTTATATATTTTTCATATATTTGCTATAGTGAAAATCGATTTTAATTATTGCTTATTGATGAGTTTTTGGAATGATTGAGCGCTTATCACTGAATTCTCTTAAGTTTTTTTATTATGTCGCCCGTTATGACAGTGTCACCATCGCTGCTGAAAAACTCTTTGTCACTCAAGGGGCGGTCAGTAAGCAGTTAAAAAATTTGGAAGAGGCACTGGGGCATCGTTTATTTATTCGTGACGGCAAAAAGTTACAGCTGACGGGAGATGGCTTAACACTGTTTGATTGTTGTGAGCAGGTCTTTCCTCAGATTGACCAATGTCTCGTACAGATGGCAAAAGAAAAGAAGAATGAGAAGAAGAGCTTAATCTTATCCTGTGAGCCGACCATCGCCATGAAATGGCTGATTCCGCGTTTAGTTCAATTTAAGCTACGTTATCCTGAGATTGACATCAGTTTGTTAACAGCGGGTGGAGAAGCGGATTTTAAAGCGCAAAACATCGACTTGGCCTTAAGGCGCAATGATTTTGACTGGGGCAAGGCCATTTATAGCGAAAAAATAGCAGATGAGCATATGGTATATGTATCGCGTCATAAGCATTTAGCGCCGATGACTCAGTTGTTTTGTGCATAGAGGCCTCTTTAGAAGGGTTGGGGGCAACAGTGGTTTCAGCTTATATGGTTGAAAAAGAGCTCGATTTTCAAATGTTAGATATGCTTACCCCGATTGTGCAAGATGGCTCCGCTTATTATTTACTTTCCGCATCTCCTTTTGAGGATGATCCGCATAAAGTCATTTTTAAGGATTGGTTGATTGAAGAAATGAGAGCTAGCCAAACAAAGTTAATGGCACTTTCCGCTCAAAAGCACTAATCACGTGCGCATGTGATCGCTATCTATCGAGCATAAAAAACACCTCAAACGAGGTGCTTTTTTATGGCAACTTTTTAAAACAATAGTCTGCGTACCAACCATAGGCAATATGAAAAATAGCGCCATGAATCGCGACCATACACAGCATAACGACAGCGGTAAGTCCAATGCCGGCATTATCGACTGATTTCATAATGGCTTCAGCATTGGGATTCATCAGCACTAAAAACAGCACAAAGAAACTACCGACGATAATTGCGACAGCACTTGAACTCCAAACCAGTTGTATTTTTTCATGATTATTTGGAACACGGTGTTCTTTTTTTACGAAGTGTCTGACACTAATCAGTGCACAAGCCACTAAGGTCGGAATTAAGGTTAAACCGCCAAGGTTTAAACCAAAGACCAGTACGGTGATTAACAGCACCAAAGCAATGCTATATACCGCCGCAAAATGCAGTAAATAGTGTTTCATGTATTTCCCCAAAATAAATTAGCTGCGTGTTTTACGCAAATGCCTGCGATATAAAAACCAAAGGATAATCACAGCGACAATGGCAATAATGACATAACCGACTTTGCTAAAAATTTGATGCATCAGTGCTTGGTTTTCACCAAAGTAATAACCGACTGTTGCTAAAAATGTTGTCCAAATAATTGTGCCGAGTCCACTATAAAACATGAACTTCCAAAAGGGCATACGGCTCATCCCCGCAGGGATGCTAATCAGTGAACGTACCGCAGGAATCATACGACCAAAAAATACAATACGGTGACCATACTGCTCAAACCAATCTAAGGATTTTTTCACATCGGCGGATTTGATAAATAGATATTTACCATAGCGGTCGACCCATCTGAAAATGTACTCTTGTTTAAATTGATAGCCGATCCAATACAGCACTGCTGCGGCAAAGAGTGAACCAATACATCCTGCAATAATGACCCCAATTAAAACCAACTCGCCTTGTGATGCGGCATAACCTGCCGAAGGCATGATAATTTCAGAAGGAATGGGCGGAAAAACATTATCAAGAAACATGAGTAAGGCTATTCCCCAATAACCCAATTGTTCCATGACGGAGATGATCCATGCAGTGAGGTTCATATAGACCATAAAAATAAATGCGATAAGTTATCTTAAGGACTTATCGCATGTGGGTAAAGAATTGAAATGTATTGTTTTCTATTCATCGAAACGGGTATGGGTTAGCGTGTGAATATAGACTTTACGTAAGCTATAGGCCAGCGCAACTGGGATTAAGCTGAGCAATGTATAATTTAAAAGATTTGAGCTTAGATGGTAACCAATGCCGAGCGCGATACTTGAACCAATCAACATGCCCAAAACCACGATAAATAAATGCGTGCGCTGTTCAAGCTTGGCTTTGATTTGGTTGAAGCTGGTACTGTGATATTGCTCGATACGGTTTGCTGCGGCATTGCGAATCAGTGTGCGATGGCGTGGCATGATTATTTTATGCATGGCAATCATCCTATTTTCGTCGTTTAGGCATGTCATTTTTATTGTTATGTGGAGACCTTCAGGACACCACTTTAGCTTATTATTTATACAGTATGACTCAGATTGAGTTCAATGTTGTGACAAAATTGTTAAATATTTTTAAAAAATGCGAACTGCATAAAAGAATAAGCCCTCAAATGAGGGCTTATTCTTGACTTAAATCATCTGAATGATTTTAAAGGCGTTTACGTTTAGCCGCAGCAATTTGTGACTGGCGCATACGGAAGCCTTCTTTTTGTTTTTCTGTGGTGTTGTCGATACAGTATTTGCATGACACACCATGTTCATAGCTAGCTTCTTCTGCTTCAGCAGGAAGAAGTGGCCAACCACAAGCATGACACTTAATGTTAAGGCCTTCTTCAACACCATGAGTGACTGCAGTACGGCCATCAAAAACGAAACATTCACCTTCCCACATACTTTGTTCAGCAGGGGTTTCTTCTAAGTATTTTAAGATGCCGCCTTTTAAGTGATAAACCTCGTTGAAACCTTCTTGAAGGAGAAGAGAGGTCGATTTTTCACAGCGGATACCACCTGTACAGAACATCGCAATTTTTTTATCTTTGTGCTGTTCAAGGTTTTGTTTAACGTATTCTGGAAATTCGCGGAAGCTTTCTGTTTTCGGGTCAATAGCACCTTTAAATGTTCCAGCTTTGTATTCATAGTCATTACGGGTATCAATCAAAATGACGTCATCACGAGCAATCAGGTCATTCCATTCTTTCGGGTCAAGGTAGTGACCGACTAAATCACGTGGCTTTACTTCAACGCCTAAAGTCACGATCTCTTTTTTAAGTTTAATCTTCATTTTACGAAATGGTTTGTCTGCACTGTCAGACTCTTTGTATTCCATTTCGTTAAAACCTTCATTCAGAAGGAATTGATGAATCATATCGATCGCGGCACGATCGCCTGCAACCGTACCATTAATGCCTTCGCCCGCTACAATCAGAGTACCACATAGGTTGATGGTTTTTACCAAGTCTAAAAGACGTTGTTGAAGATCAGCAGGATCTTGAACTTCTTTGAATTGATAAAGTGCGGCAACAACCCAACCAGTCGTCGCTTGCTGTTCTACAGGTGCAAGCTGTTCTACAGTAGCGTTCATGGAGTACTCCAATGTATTTTGATAGATAATTTTAAGGCGCACATTTTACATGGAATTGAATCAAGATGCGAGATAAGTAAACATTTTAAATGGCTTCTCAAGTGGTAGGTGAGCGTGTATATTCAGTTGCCAAAGACAAAATCCGTTTTGTTTTGGTGCGTTTATTAACAGGAGTATGTTTTGAGTACAGATCGTCGAATTGCCTCTTTGACCCCATGTGCAGGGCGTTGTTCAACGGTATTTGGTGATTCTGTGTGTCGTGGTTGTCGTCGCTTTAATCATGAAGTGATTCAGTGGAATACCTACACGGCTGAGCAGCATAGCTCAGTCTGGCAGCGTTTAGATGCGCAACTCGATCAAATTTTAGTCCCAATGTTGCCTTTTGCAGATGTACAGCAGGTGGAAGCGTTTGTTTTGTCTAAACGAGTGCGTTTACGCTCAGATGCATCAAAAGGACGCAAGCTATACCACGCATTAAAAGTGTGTGAAAAGAATAAAAACTTGAGTGAAGAAAGTGGTTTAGGCATCCTAGCCGAACAAGTCAAACCGATTTGGCAAGAATTTGAGCATCGTGTGCTTGCACTGGCGACCGCCAGTTATGACTTGGCATTTTTACGCGCCGACGTGATTCGACAACATCTTATCCAGACTGTAGAAGATGAGTAAGCTCTCTTTGTTTTTGCGTCAAAAATAATATGCGGTTATTGCAATAGTTGCCCAGTGTAACTGGGGGAAAGGGTTTTTTAGATGGTCAATGTATTTGAGCTGATGCTGTACTGCATGGCCGTGGTGGTCATGATTGCAACACCTGGCCCAGTGATGTTGTTGGTTGCCAGTGCAGGTCTAAAAGGTGGATATAAACAAGCCTTAAAAACCATTTTTGGGACGAATTTAGCCTCTTTGGTTCTCATTGTACTATCTGTGCTCATCTTAAAAGGCTTTTTAAACATTGCAGAGCATTGGTTAAATGCGATTAAGATTTTAGGCTGCGTATATATTGCTTATCTTGGCTTTCAAATTTTAAAAGAAGCCATTGTACAAGAAACAGAAACATCACCTGTGCAACTAAAGGCGGTGCAGGGGGGCTTTAAGCAAGGTTTTTTGGTGGGTATTTCGAATCCGAAGGATATTATTTTCTTTGCTTCATTTTTCCCACAATTCATTGGGGTAACCAGTGATGTTGATGTCAGCCTTGTACTATTGACCATTCTCTGGATTATTCTAGACTTCAGCACGTTGTCTTTGGTTTATTTGGGTTTTAATAAACTATCGCAGTCCGCTTTGTACAATAAGTTATTAAGCGTTTGTGGTGCGATATTGGTCAGTATTGCGCTCTATGGTATTTATACTGTGTTTGTTTGATGCTGATGGTATTGCATAAAAAAAGCCTCCAATATGGAGGCTTTTTTGATCGGGAGCCTGAAAATTAAACTCCGTGTTTAATGCGATATTGCGCCAATTCTTCAATGGTGATCACCGTCAACTGATGCGTTTGCGCATATGCCAACACTTGAATGCCAGAGGCCATAGTCCCATCGGCATTAGTCAGTTCACACAAGACACCTGCCGGCTTCAAGCCTGCTAAACGAGCTAAATCGATGGTCCCTTCGGTATGACCGCGACGGGTGAGCACACCGCCTTGGCGTGCACGAAGAGGGAAGACATGACCAGGGCGATTTAAGTCGCTGGCAACAGCCCCATCTTTAATTGCTGCTTTGACTGTGGTGGTACGATCTTGCGCAGACACACCTGTGGTCACGCCAGTTGCAGCTTCAATGGTCACCGTGAATGCAGTTTTAAACTGACTTGAGTTATCTGACACCATAGGCACAAGCTCTAAGTGATCGGCCAGTTCATCGGTCAGACATAAACATACAATACCAGAACCATCACGAATCATACGTGCCATTGTTTCGACGGTGAGGGTTTCAGCAGCCACAATGAGGTCGGCTTCGTTTTCACGGTCAAAGTCATCCATCACCAAAACGGGTTTGCCTTGGCGGATATCTTCTAAAGCTTGTTGAATACGTTGTTCAGCTGGAGAAAGGGCTGAAAAGAAAATTTCGGGTTGAATCAAACTAGACATTGAAACGCTCGCGTAAAATTGAAGTACGGTTGAACATTTCAGGACTTTGAAAAATTGGCGTAGCAATAAATCCTCATAGGTTTGCACCTGCGATTCTATTGGTCACGTCGTCTTCTTTCATCCGGACTATACCGTCGGCTTTGGAATTGAACCAAATCTGCGAGCCAAATAGATGATTTCTGCTTGGCTGGCTCGTGGGCTGATTCAGTCTGAGTCATTCAAACTGAACTTACCACCGGTGGGGAATTGCACCCCGCCCTGAAGCGATGTAAGCCCATTATAGTGCTAAATATTTAGAAAAACAGGGGGAGTTTTAGAATGATCAGTTTTATACATAGAACAATTTTTGCTATAGCGTTGTTTATGTTATTGGTTTGCTAAAGACCAACACTCTCTATGTATGATTTCACTTAGTATGAGTTTAATGTTCAAAAATGAATATCTGAGAAAAACCATAAACATGAATAAGAAGTTTTTCTATAGTTTGAATGGTTTGAAATGATCAAGATAAAAATAAGAGTGAGGAGTTAGAATTGATCAAAATTCAACAATATGATTACCCTTGGAGTGCTGAATCCTTCATAAAGCATCTGCAAGTTTTTGGTTTTACCCTCATCGCGATCAGTATATTGTATTTGGTTGCCGCCAATTGGTTTATGTTGCCACACAATATTCAGCTGGCTATTCCCCAGTTGTTATTATTCCTCAGTGCGGTTTGCAGTTTGTGGCTGACAAAACATGATTTTCTAGTGCAGTGTTTACATAGTATCTGTGGTTTGATGATTGGTTTAATTCTGGCTGTGATTGGTCAAATTTATCAAACGGGTGCTGACAGCTATTTATTATTTTTACTTTGGTCTGTGCTGCTTTTACCGTGGTTATATCGCCCGAATATCGGGATGTTTTTCCTTTTATGTATTACCAGCCAGTTGGCGTTGTTTCTGTTTTTTATCCAAACCTTTTGGGGGGATCAATATCCAGATCTCTTTTTAATCAGTATTCATGTATTTGCGCTGATTCAATTCTATTTCTGCAATAAATATTATTCGAAACTTCGTTATTTATTCTTGCTGTGGTTTGCCGTTCTCTCGATTTGGCATATGGCGATGTATCTTTATGCGGATAAAAGCATTCTTTATTTCATCGTGTCTTTTATCTTGTTGGGCATTTCACTGGTTTACTATTATCAAAATAAAGATCAGTTGTGTAGTGCACTTTCAGCCGTTGGCTTGGGCATTAGCTTTACCTTGATCATTGTGAAGGCGGTGACGGAGTGGTTTGGTCAGAATGAAATTGTTGAATTATTTTTTATCGCACTGATTATTTTTGCGTGGTTTGCTTTCATCACTTACATGTTGATTAAATTTATTCCACATAGTCGGTTCAACGCTATTCCCCTTGCTGTGGGAGCTTGGATTGCGGGCATCGTCTTTGCTACGTTAATGCTGACCTTTTGGGGAAATTTCTCTTTGCTTATGGGCGTTGTCTTTGTGGCTTTGGCGGCTTACTTATTGAAAGCTAAACAAAGTTTGTTTTTAAGACAATTTGCTTATTGTCTCTGGGTTGCAGGACAAATTGCGGTGATTTTTCACACCGTTGATTTAATGAATCACATTCTTCCTATTCTATTTTTACAATTGGCGATGCTAGCACTCGCTTATTTTATGCGAACACATTGGTTCTTTGTTTTTGTTCAAGTTTTGGGTTTATATGCAGCAGGTGTAGCGTGTATTTGGGATATTAATGCATATCTCAGTTGGCGTAATATTGTTGAAAATTTTGTCTATTTAGCACTTTGGAATTATGTTTTTTATTTGGGAATTCTGGCCATAAAATTCATACAGCCAACTGAATATCAACGCAGTTTATTGCTTGCGGCACTTGGCATTATTCTATTTTCTATGGGTTTTTATACTTTATTTGGGAAATACGAATTAGCGAAAATTGAGCACATTCCGATATTGACTTTTGGCTTACCGATTTTATGGTTTGTACTGTTTGTCTTTTTACATATTCAAAACCAGTTTCATTTATTTGCGCATTTTATTTTGACTGCTTTTGCAACTGGGCTAATTTATTATGGTTATTTCGATATTTTTATTTGTTTGGCCATCATTTCATGGGCATTAAAAACACAAGATAAAGTGATCTATGGATTTGCGCTGGCAACTTTCGCTGTAATTTTAGGGTTTTTATATTATTCCCTCGATGTAACTTTTTTGATTAAAAGTTTAAGCATGTTACTGTCAGGTCTGATGTTGCTCTTGCTGACCTTGAGCTTGATGCTATTTAAGCAAAAAGAGGAGTTCGGCATATGAAGAAAATGACTCCTCTTGCTTTGGCATTACTCAGCATCGCGGTATTTCTAGGCTTAATTTTTAAAAATGAATGGCACTTAAATAATAGTCAAACCATGTATGTGCGTTTGCAACCTGTAGACCCGCGTTCGATTATTCAGGGGGATTATATGGCGCTGAATTATCAACTTTATTTTGCGCCTCAACATTTGAGTCCAGAAAGCACCAGCCAAGCAAACATCAATCAAGAAGATCAGATTTTTTCAGGTCATTATTTTGATGAAGTGATTAAGAACAAATCTTCGGTGCTCACTTATGTTGAACTCGATTCACAGAGGCGCGTGATACATAGCTATTTTGAGTTGCCGAAAAATGTTCGTACAGCCCGACTGATTTTACAAAACCCGAATAATCGATATAGCGAGCTTTATCCTGCGTCGAGAAGTTTTTTGTTTGCAGAAGGTTTAGCGGATTGTTATCAGCAGGCAGAATATGCTGAGTTTAAAGTCGATGAGCAGGGCAGTGCGATACTCACGGCATTGAAAGGTGATCAGCTACAAGATTTAGGCTGTGAGAGCAAACGAGATTGGTTGAGCGGGTTTCGTGCTACTCAGAATTGATACAATTGCATTATTCTGCTCATAAAAAAATCCGCACGCAGCGGATTTTTTTAATCTATTGGGCTTAAGCCACTTGGACTGGAATACAGTTTGCCATGTGACTTACAGTATTGTCTGGATTTGCATAAACTAAACGTGGTTTATGTGCATTTGCTTCAGCTTCTGTAAAATCACCAAATGTCGCAATAATCATTAAATCGCCTACATCGGCCTGATGTGCTGCACCACCATTGACTGAAATGATGCCAGAACCTTCTTCGCCACGAATTGCATAGGTACTGAAACGCTTACCATTAGTCACGTTCCACATGTGAATTTCTTCATATTCGCGGATACCGGCTAAATCCAATAAAAGACCATCGATTGCACATGAACCTTCATAATGAAGTTCAGCTTGGGTAACAACACAACGGTGGATTTTTGCTTTTAATAAACGAGATAGCATGGCTAGCGTCTCCTGAGTGGACCTAAGATCGTTATCTTATGGTTGAATCAATCTGAACTTGCTGGATAAGCAATCAGGCAAGCGCATTTTGCCTTTAAAATGACAGTATGGCAAGCAGCATGGTTCAACATTTTTTTGACTAATCAGTTTGGTTTGTAAGCATTGATTTGATTCATGGCAGGCTGAATCTCACCATTCACCAGCATTTTAGTGCGAGCCAATGCGTGATGGATTGCGTCATCCATTAAATTTTGTTCATTGCTTGGTGCTTTGCTTAAGACATGTCCTGAAACACGTTCTTTTGAACCGGGGTGACCAATACCAATGCGTAAGCGATGGAAGTTTGGACCGATATGAGGGACTATGTCACGTAAACCATTATGACCACCATGACCACCACCTGTTTTTAGGCGAATGACACCAGGGTTCATATCCAGTTCATCGTGAGCAATCAGTATTGCTTCTGGAGCAATATTGTAGAATTTTGCGAAGGGAACAACACTTTTACCAACAAGGTTCATAAAGGTTGTGGGTAATAGCAGACGGACGTCTTGACCTTCGATATTACCACGCCCACTCATTCCATTGAATTTTGGGTCTTTTTTAAGCGTAATGCCATATTGTTCTGCAAGGCGTTCAACAAACCAAAAGCCTGCATTATGGCGGGTTTGGGCATACTCAGAACCTGGGTTGCCCAAACCAACAATCAGTGAAATATTTGACACTAATTACACCAATAACACTTATGCGCGAACGAAGTCAGCGTGCATAGGCGTGTTTTTAGCTGGGTGACGTTGTAACGCTTTGATTTTAACGCTTTCAACTTTGTCGCCAACTTTGATTTCAACAACTTCTTCGAAGAAAGCGTTGTTTTCTAAAGCTTTAACAAGCTCACGAAGTTCTAAAGTAACAGCTACAGGTTCAGCAGCACCACCGTAGATGATAGCTGGAACTTGAGCAGCGTGACGAAGGCGGCGGCTCGCACCTTTCCCTTGGTTAGCTGCTTCACGCGCTTGAGCGTTTAATACGAAGTTTGCCATGATAGACATCCTTAATTTAAGTTTTAAATAAACTAGATCTGCGACCGACCTAGTGAGACAAAGCCCTGCACTGGGCAGGGCTTTTAAAATTCAGCGCTATATTATAGATAAGAATCAAACATTGCACTAATAGATTCTTCGTTGTTAATACGACGAATTGTTTCAGCAACCATACTCGCAACTGAAACTTGGCGAATCTTACCAAGAGCTTGAGCTTCTTCAGAAAGAGGAATGGTGTCTGTAACAACCAATTCATCAATCACAGAGTTTTTCAAGTTTTCGATAGCTTTACCTGATAAAACAGGGTGAGTTGCATAAGCAACCACTTTGCGCGCACCAAATGTTTTCAATGCATCAGCAGCTTTACATAACGTACCTGCAGTATCCACCATGTCATCTACGATGACGCAGTCACGGCCTTTAACATCACCAATCAAGTGCATGACTTGTGATTCGTTTGCCTTTTGACGACGTTTGTCGATGATAGCAAGGTCAATATCGCCCATTTGTTTAGCAACAGCACGTGCACGAACGACACCGCCAACGTCAGGAGAAACCACCATGAGGTTATCATGTGATTGTTGACGAAGGTCAGCTAAAAGCGCTGGTGTACCGTAGATGTTGTCTACAGGGATATCGAAGAAACCTTGGATTTGGTCAGCGTGAAGGTCGATCATTACCACACGATCAATTCCTACAGTTGTCAGCATATCTGCGACAACTTTTGCAGTAATTGGAACACGTGATGAACGAGGACGACGGTCTTGACGCGCATAACCGAAATAAGGAATCACTGCGGTAATACGACCAGCACTTGCACGACGCAAAGCATCAGCCATAACGAGGATTTCCATCAGGTTATCATTCGTTGGGGCACAAGTAGGTTGTACGATAAATACGTCTTTACCACGAACATTTTCAGTAATTTCGACAGCAATTTCACCGTCAGAAAATTGACCAATAGATGCAGCACCTAAAGGGATGTGCAAGTGGCTTACGACTTTTTGGGCGAATTGTGGATGTGCAGATCCACTAAAAACGACAAGATTGGGCATGAAGCACCCTTGGCGGTTGGCAATTTAGGAATTAGATGGCAGGGGTAGCTGGATTCGAACCAACGGATGCCGATATCAAAAACCGGTGCCTTACCACTTGGCGATACCCCTAATGCGGCAGAACTTTAATATTTTTGCGTCATTCTGTCAAGGTAAATTAACAGTAGAACAGCAAAGTGTTGCTCTGTCTTTTTTGGAAAATGGCAGGGGTAGCTGGATTCGAACCAACGGATGCCGATATCAAAAACCGGTGCCTTACCACTTGGCGATACCCCTAAATTTGATTACTGTAAAATGGCAGGGGTAGCTGGATTCGAACCAACGGATGCCGATATCAAAAACCGGTGCCTTACCACTTGGCGATACCCCTAGTACAGTCATCTACAGGTGAAATAAAATGGCAGGGGTAGCTGGATTCGAACCAACGGATGCCGATATCAAAAACCGGTGCCTTACCACTTGGCGATACCCCTATCAGGTAACGTGGAAATGTCTTATTGGTGATTCATTCAAGCTGTTGACCAAGTAAGCTTTACATGGTGCATTTGCAAGAACATCATCAATGTTCATATCACTCGTTACTTCAGCAAAAACACAAGCACCTGTACCTGTAAGTTTTGCAACACCGAACTGGTCGAGATATTGCATCGCTTCATCTACTTCTGGATATAAACTTCTTGCCAAAGGCTCAAAATTATTTCCAAAATCAGATGGCTTTAACTGATAGGCGCAAAATTTAGAGCTCTTCGTGTTTCTTGTCAATGTTTTTTGTGAAAAAAGCAATTGAGTGCTGATAAAACAATCAGGTTTTAACACAATGTATTGTTTTTGATCTAAGTCTATGAATGTTAAGTGCTCACCTATGCCTTCAGCCCAAGCATTGCGACCATGGACAAAGATGGGAACGTCTGCGCCTAACTGAACACCCAAGTCTGCTAATTGCTCAGTATTTAGCCCGCACTGCCACAGTTGATTGACTACGATTAATGTCGTTGCAGCATCCGATGAACCACCACCTAAGCCTGCACCCATCGGAATATTTTTTTCAAGACGAATGGATAAACCGGTGGCTGTTTGTGCATACGGCTTAAGTATCTGCGTCGCCTTATAAATCAAATTTTGACTCAAATCGACACTGTTTAAGCCTTCAATATGAATTTCTTGATCTGTACGGAGCTCAAACTCTAACCAATCACACAGATCGATCAACTGGAAAATACTTTGCAGTTCGTGGTAGCCGTTTTCACGACGACCCGTAATGTGTAAAAACAAATTCAGTTTTGATGGGGCAGGGACACGGATCATAACGAGATAAACTAGCGGTTTTGAATGACCATTGTAATACGGTTTTCTGCACCATTTTCAAGTGCTTGTTTTAAAATCAACCGATTTGGCATATGGGCTTGTTCGTTATAGCTCAGCTCAACGCTCCAACCATCTTCAATGATCTTTACCGCTCGTTTGGCACTGTCACGTTGGATTTGTGCTTGAACTGTTGCAGGTTTGGCTTGAACCCAATTGACTAAATGGGTGATGGGTGCCTGCCAACCTGTTGCTGTTTTTAAAAGTTCTTCAGGAGTTTCAGCTTGGATGAGGCCAGTTTTAGCACTATTCAGGCTAACTTCACCTGGACGACCAGTAATTTGCGTTTTACCAACGCCTAAAATTCCACTGAGCTCAATATCAAACTCTTGTTGCTGTTGTACCCATGTGAAAAAAGCACTGCCTGTCTGTTCAGGCGTACGCACCCCAATTTTACCCTGTAAGCTAAATTGTTGATCAGATTCGGTTTGTATAGTGTTTGGATCAAGCTGTGGTTTAGTAAATTGTTGACAGCCTGTTAGTGCTAAGCTACTTGCAGCAAGTAAGCTTAAGCTCAGATTTGAGAAAATACGCATAAAAACTATGAGCTCTTTTTCAGTTGTTGGGGTAACAATAAAGTATTGAGTTGATCCAATTGAGGATCATTTGGGTGTTTTTGTTTGAGTTGTTGTAACACAGTGGAGAATTTTTGCAGATCACCGAGCATATAAACTGAACGCGCATAACGCACGCCAATATTGACACTACCACTGATGAGGTAGGCTTTTTCTAAGACTTTGGCTGACGTGCTAAAGTCATTTTGTAAGTAACAAATAAAGCCCAAGGTGTCTAAGATGGAGGCTTGTTCAGGGGCATATTCTAAAGCATGTTCAACAAATCTACGTGCATCATCTAAGCGTCTGTTTTGCAAGGCTAAAGTATATGCATAAGCATTGAGATAGGTTGGGCTATTGGGCTCGATACTTAACAGTTGGTTTAGCAACTTTTCAAGTTTGTCTTTATCCGTATGTGGATCCAACATTAGCACTTCAGAATAGATCAGTTCAGGATCATCCGGTAAGTTCTTAATCGCCTCATCTAACAGTCGCATGGCTGCGGCTTTGTTATTCATGCGCTTTAAAATATCGGCTTGCGCCTGATACAAAAAACTTGCATGTTGTGGATAGTTCACCCGTTCTTGGGTTAAAAAGCGCAAAGCATCATTGGGTTTGTTTTGCTGAGTATAGATACTGATGAGGCTACGACGTGATACGGTATACAGACTACCATCGACTAGACGATAGTAGGCCTTGGCTGTTTCAAAATGCTGTTTTCGTTCAGCATTCACTGCTAGATAGTAATAGGCTTCATTTTGATATTCGGCTGAATTACGTAGTTCAACCAGATATTTTTCCGCTTTTTCGTACTTTTTTAAGTCAATACTGGTTAACCCCGCAATAAACAAGGCTTCTTCTTGGTTAGGCCATTTTTTAATCAGGCTCTCAAGCTTGGTTAAGGCCTCATTCGACGCATTAATTTTAATCAGATATTTGGCTTCGGCTAAACGGACATCGACATTGTCACGGTGTTTACGACTCGATTTTGCATACCAATTACGGGTTTCTTCTTCTTGACCGAGTGCGCTGAGTAAGTTGGCTTTCATCAGGATGTAGCCTGTGACTTTTCCGCGCTTTTTTAGGGCTTTATTGATGGTGGTTAGGGCTTGGTCAAGCTGGCCATTTTGCGCCTCTAAACCTGCAATCAATGCCAAAATAGAGGGATTGTTCCGCTCCTTACTTGAACGTAGTGCTTGGATGAGAATTTCTTGATCTTCAGGTTCTTCAGGGGCAATCCCCGCAAGGATTTGCTCTAAATCAGCATTGGCATCAATGTTGAGAATTTTATCGAGTGTTTCAGCTGCAAGTTCATATTCATGTGCTTTGAGTGCAATGTGAGATAAATAAAATAAGGCTGGAACATCGGTAGGCTCTTGCACCACCCAATGCGTTGCAATGTCGAGTGCGGCATGCAAGTCATTTTGTTCAAGGGCAATATTTAAAGCGCGCTGTTTAATGGTGGTGGAATTACTTTTAATCGCCAACACAGTATAGTTATGCAGGGCAGTCGCGCTGTCTTGATAAGCCAGTGCAAATTCGGCAATCATACTTTGTTGAATTGCATCATAATTAGATAGCGAAAAATCTCCAGCTGCTCTAAGATGAGCACTAGATGCCATGCTACCGACGAGTAAGAATGTGGTAGAATATTGCTTAATTCTCGCGCCGCTCAGTCGGCAATGTGTTTGACGCAATTTTTCTTGATCCAAGTAATGCTTTTTATGACACCGTTATTGCACAATAGCATAAATTTAGCGAAATGATGATCTGATATGTCTTTCTTTGCATTGGGTGTCAACCATCAAACCGCCTCCGTAGAATTGCGTGAGCAAATTGCATTTAACCCTGAAAAGTTAACACAACTGCTTGAGCAACAAGGCCAAAACCAAGACTTAAATGAAATGGTAGTGGTCTCTACGTGTAACAGAACAGAAGTGTATGCCATGTCTGAAAACTCAGATATGGTATTAAACTGGCTCGCCCAAGCAAATGGCATAGATGTTAAACAATTGTTGAATCATGTATACCGTTATGAAAATGCGCAGGCTGTCACTCACTTAATGCGTGTTGCAAGCGGTTTAGATTCACTCATGCTTGGTGAACCGCAAATTTTGGGGCAGGTTAAATCAGCACTATCTCTAGCGAAGACGGCTCATACTGTTTCTCCTCATTTAAACCGAATTTTTGAATATGCTTTCTATGCGGCGAAACGCGTCCGCTCTGAAACGGCTGTGGGTAGTCATGCTGTATCGATGGGTTACGCGGTGGCTCAGCTTGCATTACAAGTGTTTAGTAAGCCTGAAAAGTTGACAGTCATGGTGGTCGCTGCGGGCGAAATGAATAGCTTAGTGGCGAAGCATTTGGCTGAAATGGGCGTCGCAAAAATCCTCATTTGTAACCGTACCCGTGAACGGGCTGAAACTTTGGCTCAAGAAATAGCCCATCGTGTAGATGTGGAAATCATTGAGTTTGATCAGTTGGCTAATAACTTAGCGCGTGCAGATGTCATTTCCAGTTGTACCGGTAGTTTACATCAAGTGATTCATTATCCAGATGTAAAAGCTGCCTTAAAAAAGCGTCGTTATCAACAAATGTTGATGGTCGATTTGGCTGTTCCGCGTGATATCGACCCGAAAGTGGAAAGTTTGGATGGCGTCTATTTATATGGCGTAGATGACTTGCAGTCGGTGATTGATGAAAACCTTGCTCAACGTCGTCAGGCGGCGGTTGAAGCTGAGGTGATGGTCAACCAACTAGCAACGGAGTTGGTGACCCAGCAGAAGGTTAATCTCGCAGGTGAAACCATCCATGCTTACCGTCAGCAAGGTGAACACTTAAGACAAGAAGAACTAGATCTAGCGCTGGCACGGATTGCGAAAGGAGAAAAACCGGAGCGGGTGATGCAAGAGTTTGCACATCGTTTGACGCAGAAGTTGCTACATCCGACCTCGATTATGCTGCGTGAAGCAGCCAAATCAGAAGATCCGAGTCATTTTGAACAAATGCAAACATGTTTAAATGAGACTTTTACTAAACGTCGTAAAACTAAAAAGTAAATCTAAATACAAAAATGCAATAGGTTTAAGTAATCAGTCTTAAGCCTATTTTTTTGGTCAGTTCAAAGAGTTTATGTTTTAAATTTCGTGTCTCAATTAATGAATTTGGGGCTTTAAGTTTAAGTTTTAAATATTTTTCTTCAAGCGAAAGAGCATATTCACTGGCCAGTTTATCCGCCAGTTCTGGTGTTTTAGTTAGTTCTTCAATATTGGTACGCTGCATAATATCGGCAATCGCGTTGGCATAACGGCTACATGCACCCAAAACATAATAGGTTGCCAGTTCTTGGTCGTCGGGTAAATCATCAAAGATGCCATCTAAGACTTGTAGCACATGCGCTAAAAGTTCATCTTCAGGTAAATAGGCGCGTAGAGTTTCAAAGTGAATATACAAAAACGGATGATGGATCAGAACGGCGAGGGCGAAGTCTTCATCTTTGGTGCGAATATTAAAAGACAACGAGGCATCGTTGCTGACTTGAGGTGTCCAGCGACGACCAAAACCAAGCTTTTCTTTGAAGGATTGATTTAGCAAATAACGGAAAGAGCCCGTTTTCGGCAATAAGTCCGTCAGTTGGCGCAACTCACTCATGACCTGACTTTTACCTTCAGGGCTACTAATGTCATGGTTCTGCGTCAGATGTGCAAAAACAAAATCTGACAGTAGTGGGGCCTGTTGGAGCAGTTTATTAAAGTTTTCAATACCTTCGCGACGAATCATTGAGTCAGGGTCATGATCATTTGGCAGCACAAAGAACTTCAGCTCACGACCATCATTGAGTAACGGTAATGCAATTTCTAAAGTACGGCGTGCTGCTTTTTGTCCAGCCACGTCACCATCGAAGGCAATGGTAATCCGGTTGTTTTGTTTAAACAGAATATTTAAGTGTTCGGTGTTACTGGCAGTTCCCAAGGTCGCCACAGCACCTGCAATGCCATACTGCTGTAGTGCAATCACATCCATATAGCCTTCGACCATTAGGCAGTCTTGGGCTTTTTGTTTACGACCTTCATATAAACCATAAAGCAATTGGTTTTTATGAAATACCTCAGAGTCTGGCGAGTTGATGTATTTGGGCTTAATTTCGTCATTTAGAGCACGACCACCGAATCCCACCACACGACCTTTGGCATCACGAATCGGAAATATGACGCGATCCCGTAACAAGTCAAAGTCACGACCGTTGTCGCTGGTACGAATCAATCCGAGTAGCTTTAAGCCTTCGATATCTTGCGGGAAGGCTTTTTCTAAGTGTTGCCAGTCCTCAGGTGCATAACCTAAACGCCAATATGCAATGGTATCTCGGCTGAGTCCACGTTGCTTAAAGTACTGCTGAGCAGAGCGACTATGCGGTAGTTGCTGCTCATAGTATTGCGCAATATTTTCTAACAGGTCGTATAAGTTGCCTTCTTGAACGGGGGCAGTGTTGAAGCCCTCGAAAGTATCAAAATCAGCATAACCCTCTTGGTAGTCCATGGACTGAAATTCAGCAAAAGGATCATGCTCAATTTGAAACTCAGGTTGTACCAGAGCTGGCTCAGTTTTCTTGGCTTCTGCGACATCGACCTGTGGTTTTTGGACAGGTTTAGCTTCTCGCTTATACACCAGTTTTTTCGAGTCACGGTTGTCTTTTGGAAGTTCGATGCCTGTTTGACTCGACAAATCCTTCATCACATCAATAAAGCTACGACTGTCGATGTCCATTAAAAAACGAATGGCATTACCATTGGCCTGACAACCAAAACAGTGGAAATACTGTTTGTCACGATACACGTGAAAAGATGGTGATTTTTCTTGATGGAACGGACAACAGCCTGAATAGGTGCGACCTGACTTTTTAAGTTTCACACGTTGACCAATCAGGTCGACAATGTCGGTCCGATCTAAAATTTGGTCAATGGTGTGTTGAGGAATAGCCATGTCGAATCGTCAGTCGCTGATGTTTTGAACCGTGAAAAGAAGCAGAGATGGAGGTTTTAAAATGCAAAAAACCATCGAATCTAGATTGTTTTGTATACCTTTTAAGCGTTTTGATCAAGCGGAAATCGCACAAAACAAAAGGGCAAGTATGATAACTTGCCCTTTCTAAAATAGCGAATATTTCAGAGGAATTATTCGGTTTCAGTATTGATGTTTTGCTGTGTTTCAGGACGATCGAGTAGACCGAAACTGATACGGTTGGTAAAGCTGCGCTCTGTTGTTTGTTTCGGCTGTTCGATTGTTTCTTCAGAACTGTTTTGTTCTTCGCGACCAAACACACCTAAAGTCGCGCGGTTGACCCAACTTGCTTCTTTACGTGCAGCGCGTAAGTTCACTTCACCATTCGATTTCACTAAATTTGGATAATTTAGTTTCAAGACATCGGTATATTGTTGCGCAGTTTGCTTGTCGCCCAATTGGTCATACGAATAAGCAACAGTTGCTAAAGCTTCAGGCACTTGAGGGCTTTGTGGATAATGTTCAATCACCCATTGCGCACGCTCTAGTGCTGCGACCCATGCTTTACGTTTGATATTAAAACGTGCCGCATTCATTTCGCTTTCAGCCAACTCATTGCTGATAAACTTCATGCGCTGTGCGGCATCAACCGCATAAGTGCTTGAAGGGTAACGACGAATAAAGTCTACGAAGTTTTGATATGCCACTTTAAGATAGCTCACATCGCGATGTGCTTGCTTTAAAGAAGTATAACGAATCAAACCATCATAGTTTTGTTCCATATTGGCTACGCCACGGACATAGTAGGCATAGTCCACGTTTGGATGCTGAGGGTTCAAACGAATGAAACGATCAGCCAGTGCAATCGCACCTTCATAATCTTTCTGCTGAAACTTCACATAGAGCAGCTCTAGTTGAGCTTGTTGCGCATATTCACCTGTAGGGTAATAGGTATCTAATGCTTCTAAGTGTTTTGCAGCGTCGGTATATTGACCACTTTGCAGTGCTTTTTCTGCTTTTTGAATATAAACCTGTTCACTCGATTGTGGACCGGTATCTACCACTTCTTTCTTGGGATTGCTGCTACAGCCTACCATTGCAGATGCAATGCCAATCGTTAGAGCAAGCATTGTCATTTTATAATGTGGTAGCGACATAAAAATTCCTCTGTTAATACGGGCAATGAGCTACAATTGCGCTATTAAATCACTTTTATTTGAATGATCAAATGGCTCAAGCACAATCTTCCGATCCAAATTTCCCTGAAACCGATTTCAATTTACTTGAAGATTCTGAGGATGCAGATAACCATACTTCAAGCTCTACTGCAACACGTTTATCGTTGCAATTTCAATTGGATGAAACTTATCTCGGACAACGTATAGACCAAGTTGCAGCAACGATTTGGAGCGACTTTTCGCGTGAAAAACTCAAACAGTGGCTAAAAGAAGGCCATTTGTTGGTAAATGGTAACAGTGTCAAACCCAAATATAAATGTGAAGGATTTGAACTGTTAACCCTTGAAGTTGAGTTAGAAGCCCAAACTCGTAGTCTGCCTGAAGACATTCCGCTGGATATTGTCTATGAAGATGAGGACATTATTGTCGTTAATAAACCTGTTGGGATGGTGGTTCACCCAGGTGCGGGCAATTCATCGGGTACGTTGGTAAATGCATTATTGCATCACTATCCAAAATCGGCAGAACTGACCCGTGCGGGTTTGGTACATCGTATTGATAAAGATACGTCAGGCTTGTTGGTCGTTGCGAAAAATTTAGAAGCGCAATTTTCACTGAGTAAGCAATTGGCGAAAAAAACGGTTTACCGTGTTTATGACCTGATTGTGTATGGCAATGTGATTGCGGGTGGCACGGTGGATGAACCGATTAAACGTCACCCTGTAGATCGTGTCAAAATGGCGGTATTGCCGGGCGGTAAAGATGCTGTAACACACTACAACGTGAAAGAACGCTTCCAACATTTCACCCGCATCCAAGCTCGTCTTGAAACTGGACGTACGCATCAGATTCGTGTGCATTTTAGTTATATTGGTTTTGGTTTAGTTGGCGATCCTGTGTATATGCCGCGTGTGCGCGTGCCCGTAGGTGCAACAGAACTTTTAGATGAGACTTTACGTGGTTTCAGACGCCAAGCCTTGCATGCAGCAGAGCTCGGTTTGAAACACCCTCGTACAGGTGATGAAATGTTGTTTAAAGCGCCGTGGCCAGCAGACTTGGCGACCTTGGTCGATGTACTCCGTACGGAAAACAAAGCCTACTAAGTTATAGCTGAATCATCATAAGGACAGTATATGCAATTTGTTCAAGGACTTCCGGCAGGTGTTTTTGTGGGGCAAACCCGTGTGCATCATGATCGTGCTTTAGAAACCACTCAAACTGAACTGCAAGGCTTTAATTTGGCTTTGCACGTACAGGATGATGCCGCACGTGTGCAACAGCATCGCATGATCTTGCTCGAAGAGTTTGCGGGCTATGGGGTCGATAAAATCACATGGATGACGCAAACCCACAGCACCATTTGCCGTGTAGTGAATGAGCAAATTGACTTTGATGCTCAAGAAGGGGATGGTTTGGTGACGCAGCGCCCGAAGCATGCCCTGATGATGATGACAGCCGATTGTTTGCCAGTGGTTGTAGGCAATGCAGATGGAACTGAAGTAGCCAATTTGCATGCAGGTTGGCGTGGGTTGGCGCATGGCATTATTGAAAATACCATTGCCAGCATGAACACTCAGCCGACATGGGCTTGGTTGGGTGCGGCCATTAGTCAACCTTGTTTTGAAATTGGGGCGGAAGTAAAAGAAGCTTTTTGTTCAAAGTATGCTGAGCTTGAGTCTGCATTTCAAACTGGTGCGCAAGCTGGAAAATATTATGCTGACTTATATGCGATCGCAAAATTCATTCTAAAACAGCACGGTGTTGAGGTAGTCTCTGGTGGTGATCAGTGTTCATTTAGCCAGTCGGATGAGTACTTCTCTTATCGACGTCATGCCAAAACTGGGCGTATGGGGACATTCGTGTTTATGCAATAGTTAGGCTTTTGATGAAGTGCTTGGCTGTTTTAATCCTTGCACTTACTCCCCACTCAGCGAGTGGAAGTGTTAAACTTAACTCAATTCTTTGGTCTTAAAAATTTCCATGTCTGTACCTGATCTTGTTTCTGCTACACCTGTTCATGTGTGTGTGGTTTATCATAGCGCCTATGGTCATACGGCGAAAGTCGCTCAGTATATTGCACAAGGTGCAGAGCAGGCGGGTGCTGATGTGCATTTAATTTCTGTTGCTGCAGTGCAGTGGGACTTGTTAGATCAGGCCGATATTATTGTGATGGGTTGCCCAACGTATATGGGCAGTCTTACAGCAGCGCTTAAGCAGTTTATGGAAGATTCCTCTAAGCGCTGGTTAGCACGGGCTTGGCAAGGAAAACTGGCTGCAGGCTTTACCAATGGTGGGGGCTTAAGTGGCGATAAACTGGCGGTATTACAGCAGATTAATTTATTTGCTATGCAGCATGGTATGTTGTGGGCTGGTTTACCGTTTATGCCGACGGGACGTAGCCAACACGATATTAATCGGATGTCGAGCTTTTTAGGTTTGATGACTCAGTCAGACAACGCTAGTATTGAAATAACCCCACCTGAAGGTGACTTGGAAACTGCTCGAAAGTTTGGAAAATATTTGGTTGAGCTAAAAGCTGACTATTAACAGTTCTGATAATAAAAAACCTCCACATGGGAGGTTTTTTATTATTTATGCATAATACGGGCTTTATCACGTTGCCAGTCACGGTCTTTTTCCGTGGCACGTTTGTCATGCAGCTGTTTGCCTTTCACTAAAGCGATTTCTAATTTCGCACGTGGTCCTTTCCAATAAGCAACAAGTGGAACACACGAATAACCTTTTTGATTCACTGCGCCGAGTAGCTTATCCAGTTCACGACGGTTCAACAGTAACTTACGGGTACGGGTCGCTTCAGGAACAATGTGCGTAGATGCACTGAGTAAAGGCTGAATTTGAGCACCGAACAGGAAAGCTTCACCATTTTTAAAGGTGATATAACTCTCAGACAGCGTCATACGACCTGCACGTAATGATTTCACTTCCCAGCCTTGCAGTGACAGGCCAGCTTCAAATTTTTCTTCAATAAAATAGTCGTGACGTGCACGTTTATTCTGTGCAATCGTCCCGCTGGTATTTTTTTTAACTACAGTTGCTTTCGCCATAATCAATTACTTCCAACAATGTACCTATTGTGCCTTAAAGCATGGTTAAGGTGAAGTTTTTTCAAATTTATAGAGTTTCTTCACCTATAAAACAAGTTTTTGCTAAAATATGGCTCTACAAAATCAACAGAGTAAAAATGGATGTCTAAAACTCGCGTCATTTACCCGGGGACTTTTGATCCAATTACCAATGGTCATATTGATTTGGTTACACGTGCATCACGTATGTTTGATGAAGTGGTGGTAGCCATTGCCATTGGTCATCATAAAAACCCTCTCTTTAGTTTAGAAGAGCGTGTGAGCTTGGCCAAAGCATCATTAAGCCATCTTGATAATGTTGAGTTTGTAGGTTTTGATGGTTTGTTGGTGAACTTCTTCCGTGAACAAAAAGCAACGGCTGTACTGCGAGGATTGCGTGCAGTGTCTGACTTTGAATACGAGTTCCAGTTAGCCAATATGAACCGTCAACTTGATTCACACTTTGAGGCGGTATTTTTAACGCCGTCAGAACAGTATTCATTTATTTCATCGACATTGATTCGTGAAATAGCACGTTTAAAAGGTGATGTGACGAAGTTTGTACCACAAGCGGTGGTTGCTGCTTTTGAACGTAAACATCAACAAGGTTGGTAATGTGTCTTTATATATAACCGATGAATGCATCAATTGTGATGTTTGTGAACCTGTGTGCCCCAATGAAGCCATTTTCATGGGGGAATTGATTTATGAAATCAATCCAGACTTATGCACAGAGTGTATCGGACATTATGATAAACCCCAGTGCCAATTGTTCTGTCCAGTGGATTGTATTCCGCTAGATCCTAATCATGCGGAAACTGAGGATGAGCTCATGGATAAATATAAAAAACTAATTGCTCAAAAAAGCGCAAGCAATTAAGTCTAAAATTTGATACTATGCGCCTCGAAGTGAGCCAGACGATCGCTGCTGTGGAGATCTCCGTGATTGAAGCAGGGGAGGAAAGTCCGGGCTTCATAGGGCAAGGTGCCAGGTAACGCCTGGGCGGCGTGAGCCGACGGAAAGTGCAGCAGAGAGTAGACCGCCTTCATTATGGTTTCGAGCAATCGAAATCGGAGGTAAGGGTGAAAGGGTGCGGTAAGAGCGCACCGCATGGCTGGTAACAGTTCATGGCATGGTAAACCCCACCGGAAGCAAGACCAAATAGGGATCCTTTAGGCATGGCCCATGCTGGATCCGGGTAGGTCGCTTGAGCGTATGAGTGATTGTACGCCTAGAGGAATGATCGTTCTCGACAGAACCCGGCTTATCGGCTCACTTCAACAAATTTTGATCAATT
Organism: Acinetobacter sp. PC34; assembly: GCF_051789135.1. Classification (NCBI taxonomy): domain Bacteria; kingdom Pseudomonadati; phylum Pseudomonadota; class Gammaproteobacteria; order Moraxellales; family Moraxellaceae; genus Acinetobacter; species Acinetobacter sp. PC34. The sequence goes on from NZ_CP196664.1 coordinate 863,478, forward strand.
AAGCGCGCAAGGTACTTGACGTACTGGTGAGAAAACCACATAATGCGCGCACAGTTTACGGCTATGTAGCTCAGTTGGTTAGAGCACCGCACTCATAATGCGGGGGTCACAAGTTCAAGTCTCGTCATAGCCACCATTTTTATAGACCACGTTCCAAAACGTGGTCTTTTTTTGTCCTTATTTTGGGCTTAATACCCACCTCCAATTTGCGTTTGTTGTTGTGAAGAAACTTCCTGAGCAGTAATTTTCTGCTGATCATCTGTTTCAATTAAATAGGTGGAAGAACGTTTTTTTGAAATTAACCCAAATTGATAGCGAGCGGTGAGTTGAACATAATTTTCTAGATATTTTGCACGATGACGTGGTTCTAATTTGAAAATATATTGTGCAAATTCTTCAGCATAACTTGGATTATTGAGTAAATTAGGATCGGTAATCGTGGCTAAATAATAATGTTGAGTTGGATTTATACCTTCCTCATTTTTAGGAAGGATGAGATAACCATAATCAAATTGGCTTAATTCCTTAAATTTTAGATTTTGTAAAGAAATAGGAATATAGTCTTGGTCACTTGTAATACTGTTCCAAACTTGTAACCCTGAAAAAATGAAAACTAAAATAGTTACGATGTAAAAATGTACATTCCATGTTGTAGAAATAGTCTTAGGTTCAACCCCATTTTTTATGACAATTGTGTGTGCTAGATAGTCGTGAATAGAGCGGCGATTTTTCCGATTAAAAATATATAAATAAATTATAGAAATCAGTAAGCTACCTAAAAGTATCGTAAAGATGCTATTCAATACTGGGTGAAAAAGTAGCGTAAAAGACATTAAGCAGAAAGGGGCATATAAAATTGCCGAGCGTAGAAATGAGGCGGATAGGCTGAGATACTGCTGATCTAGTTTGACGACTTTAATGGATTGAAGAATTTTGCCGATTGTTTGTCCATTATTGTTAACGCTGTTGCAATAAGTAAAGTATAGAATAACGAAAAGATAACCAATTAATGTTATGAGTATAGGGTATTCATAAGGAAATTTACCTAATAGGCTAGAGATAATGTTACAGAAAGCACCGATGAGCAAAGCATCAATGATAAATGCGAAGCTCCTACGCCAAAAGCCTGCAATATAAGGTTGTGTATCAGGTGATACATCATTTTCAATTGTATTATCCAAAATAATGACTCATGCTGTTATAAAATTATTGGTTTTGATGTTAAAAGTAATCAGTGATTAAAGTTTTAAGCACTTTATTAAATAGTGAGCTGTTTTACAGAATTGTAGAGATGAAATCAATAATTCGAAGAGATTCTTTTTATTTATATTGAGTTGATACTTCTGTGATTTTAATCCTTGGAAGCTATTTTGGATCTGCATATAGGCAGTACATTATTCTGCAAAAATTTATTTTTTTAGCCTGTAATTTTATTCTTTGTTCAGTTTAGTTGCGCATAGCATTTAGCATTTAGCATTTAGCATTTAGCATTTAGCATTTAGCATTTAGCATTTAGCATTTAGCATTTAGCATTTAGCATTTAGCATTTAGCATTTAGCATTTAGCATTTAGCATTTAGCATTTAGCATTGCAATTTCAAGTTGCTTATATGGTGATCTTTTTGAACATGATATAAGCGTTGTTGGGCTTTGCTGAGCTATGCCATGCATCGTTTTTTGTTACATGTTCTATAAGTGTTGATTGATGATTCATTTGGCAACATTCATGTAAGCGTGATTATAATTGACCAAGGCTGGACTCACGAGCTGGCATGCACTTAGTGCTGTTAAGAGTGTAGTAATAAGCAAGGATTTGATCTGCTTAAGGATAGTTTCCTTTATATATTTAGCTATTGTGCCCGATGTTTTTTACTAAATATGTATTAATTTTAAACATTTAATTATCAGTTGTTTAAATGCTGATCATTGGGATGGGGTAGGGCTTGACGGGTGTTTAATATGTATAGATAATGCCCCCACAGTTTACGGCTATGTAGCTCAGTTGGTTAGAGCACCGCACTCATAATGCGGGGGTCACAAGTTCAAGTCTCGTCATAGCCACCATTTTTAAAGACCAAGCTCTCAGCTTGGTCTCTTTTTTTGTGCGTAAAAAATAGATTTGAATATGTCGATATAAAAAAGCCCAAACATCTGTTTGGGCTTTTTTATTGGAACAGCAGCTTATATGCCAGCTTTCCAGCCATTCATGATTGGGTAACGACGTTCACGGCTAAATGCGCGTGAGCTGATACGCGGACCAATTGCACCTTGGCGACGTTTGTATTCATTGAAATCGACCAAACGAATCACTTTTGCAACCACTTCAGCATCAAAGCCTTTGGCAATGATGTCATCTTGGCTCATATCTTCTTCAATATAAGCATACAAAATGGCATCCAGTACATCATATGGTGGTAAAGAGTCTTGGTCCTTTTGATCTGGACGTAACTCTGCTGAAGGTGGGCGAGTAATCACACGCTCAGGAATCACAGGCTTGTCTGAAATGCTGTTTCGGTATTTCGCAAGTTCAAACACAATGGTTTTATACACATCTTTTAGTACGGAAAAACCACCCACCATGTCACCATAGAGCGTGCAGTAGCCCACAGCCAATTCTGATTTGTTGCCTGTAGACAGGACTAAATTACCAAATTTGTTTGATAAACCCATCAGCAGTGTACCGCGGGCACGCGCTTGTAAGTTTTCTTCAGTTGCATCCGCAGGGCTGTTGCCAAAGAACGGATAAAGCGTTTGCATAAAGCTGTTCACAATCGGGTTGATTTCAGCAATCCCAAAAGTCACCCCCATACTCTTCGCTTGTTCAGCAGCATCTTCTACACTGATTTGGGCGGTATAGGTATATGGCATCATTACGGCTTGGACTTTGTCGGCGCCAATCGCGTCGGCTGCAATGGCAAGGGTTAAAGCAGAGTCGATCCCGCCTGATAAACCCAAAATCACCCCAGGGAAACCTGAGCGCTGTACATAGTCGCGAGTCGCCATCACTAAGCTTTGATAAATCTCTGCCATAGTGTCTAAAGCAGGCGGCAGCGCATTGGCCTTAAAGGCTTGTTGTTCTGCTTCGTATTCAGCGAAATACAGGGATTCTTTAAAGCTTTCAGCTTGAAGTACAACTGAACCATTTTTGGCAATCACGAAGCTTGTACCATCAAAGATCAGGTCGTCTTGACCGCCGACTTGGTTGGCATAAACCAAGTTGAGGTTCATTTGTTTTGCCAGTGCAGACATGGTTTCAACGCGGTGCTGTGGCTTACCGACTTCATATGGTGAAGCATTTAAGACTAAAGCTGTTTCTACATTGAGCTGTGCTAGTTGTTGTACCGTTGAAAGTGACCAAACATCTTCACAAATCAACACACCAAACTTATGCCCCAGATATTCAAAAACAAGGTGTTGATGCCCTTCGGTGAAGTAGCGCTTTTCATCAAACACGCTATAGTTTGGCAAGTTTTGTTTGTTATACACACCCAAAACTTGCCCATCTTTCATGACCGCAGCGGCGTTGTAGCGTTGACCGTCTTCAGTTTGATTGACAAAACCAAAGACCATCACAATGTCTTTTACTGTTTTAAGTTGTTCAAAAACTTGTTGCGTGCGTTTGGTTAGGCTAGGACGTAGAAGTAAATCTTCTGCTGGGTAACCAATGCTCGAAAGTTCTGGAAAAATAATTAAATCAGCATTTTGTTTTTTTGCTTCATTGGCCTGCTCCAACATTTTTTGGGCATTTGCTTCAAGGTTGCCAATGTGCGGAGAGAACTGTGCAAGTGCAATTTTAAAACTTTTCATTTCCAACTAAATCCTATACCTATAGGGATATACACGACGATTGAGTTTGTTATAGCTATAAGTTCTACGTGGTGTAAGTGACGATAAACAAATAGAAGTATTAATCAATAATAAGTGCGAATACTATATACGAAATGCGATTTTTTTTAAGGGATATTCTAAAAAAAATCCGTAAATGTCCTTAAAAAGAACAAATTATTCTAATGTCTTTATGGAGTGTGATTGTGTGGTTTCAAGCGCTTTTACAAAAAATACAGCAAAAGTTTGAACTTAAAAATCGGCCCTTGACTGAAGCGGAGAAAAAGCTCGCCAGCAGCATTTTTGGGAACAGTCTGAACACGGATTCAGTTCGAATTATCGCGCATCGGGCAGTGCTGCCTCATTATGCGATTAGCCCCAATGGACATGTCTATTTTAATATCAAAGACTGGTGCGAAAATTTTGCCGACCAACCGATTCATCAACAAGCTTGGTTGATTCATGAGCTAACACATGTTTGGCAAATTCAGCAGGGACTCGCTGTAGTCCGTAAGGCACTTTTTAACCGTCAATATCGTTATGCATTAAAACAAGGAAAACAGTTTTTAAGCTATGGCATTGAACAGCAGGCGCAAATGGTGCAAGACTACTTTCTCAAAAAACACTATGGCGAAGATTGCTCAGCCTATGAGCAGTGTATTCCCTTTGTGGCACACAAAGCCTCGTTCTGACCCCGATAGATAAATCTGTGGAGTGATTGTTAGACAACAGATTTTAAAGTCATAAATTGCAAATCATTTGAAGAAAAATGCCAGTGGCATAGGGGAAACGGCCTCTTATTTTGAATGCAAAGAGATGGTGAAAATCGTGAGATTGAGCCTGAAAAACGAGCTAAAAATAAGAAGGAATGTCCTATGCGTATCGCTCTTCCATTGAAAGGCAAAGCCAGCCAAATTTTTAAGGGACCCGTATTCGATGCTGAAAAACAGTCTGCGATTATTCCGATTCGGCATATGAAATTTGACTTTGAAGCTGAGAAAATTGATCCCAAATTCTACCTAAATGCGGAGTTGGCCAGTGCTTACTTTGCATCACTCTCGATCTTTCTGACCTATGGTGAAGACTTGGTGATTGATACCGCCCGTTATCACCGCGATTTCCTTAGAGACCCTGTATTAAAACAACGCGTGACGTCTTTGATTGGACAGGAGGCACTGCATTCAAAGCTACATGAAGAATTGAACGATACTTTTAAACAGGTTGATTTACCCGTTGGTATTTTTCGTTATTTAGCTGAAATCGTTTTTGACTACGGTTTTAACCGCTTACCGCAGCCGATGAAATTGTCTTTGATGGCAGGCATTGAACATTTTACCGCAGTGCTGTCTGAATACATGATGAACCATGAAGAGATTTTTTTCGATTCTCAAGACGAAAAGCAACGGGCGATTTGGATGTGGCACATGCTAGAGGAATCTGAGCACAAAGACATTGCATATGATGTGTTTCAATCACTTTCCAATAACTATGCCTTACGTATTACAGGCTTTTTTCCAGCCCTTATCACCATTTTGCTATTGATTTCAGTGGCGTCAGTTTTTGTCCCGTTTTATCGCAAACCGTCTAATTTGGTGAGTCTCAGTTATTGGAAGGATGTACCGCGCAGTTTCAGCCTCTTGTTTGGGCTGAAACGAGGTGTTTATGGCAGTAGTTGGAAGCATATTTTTGATTATTTACGCCCGAGTTTTCACCCGAATGATTATGACACTTCTGCATTTTTAGATTATTACAAAGAGCGTTTACTACATCCTGAAACAGGAGTGTTAACCCCCTATTTCACCAAAGAATTTACTCCAATACTTAAATCATAAGAAGGAGGTTATGACATGGGACTGTTGAGTAAAAAAAATAAACCAAGTCAAAAGGCCTACGCAGTTGTAACGGGCGCAGGTAGCGGAATTGGTCGTAGCTTTGCACTGGAACTGGCAAAGCGCGGTGGTGATGTCATCTGTGCAGATATTGATTTAAGCTCGGCACAGGAGACTGTAGATTTGATTCAGTCGATGACATCTACGTCAGCCTACGCCGTGCATTGTGATGTTGGATTAAAAGAATCTGTACACGCTTTGGCCGAGCAAGCGGAACAGCTTTTGGGACATCCTGTTACTTTGCTCATCAATAATGCGGGAGTGGGGCTAGGTAGTAAGTTTGATGAGGTGTCGCTGGAGGATTGGCGGTGGTGTATGCATGTCAACCTGTGGGGGGTGATTCATGGTTGCCACTACTTTGTACCCAAATTTAAACAGCAAGGCTTTGGTGCCATTATCAATGTGGCATCGGCTGCGGGCTATACCGCAGCCCCTGAGATGACAGCGTACAACGTGACCAAGTCTAGTGTTTTGGCTCTATCAGAAACCTTGGCTTCAGAGCTTCATGCTTATAACATTGCAGTCAATGTGCTGTGTCCGACCTTGGTGCCCACTAATATTATGAAGAATGGTCGCTTGCCAAGTCGCTATTCTGGACTGGCTGACAAACTGCTAATGAACCATGCGTTTACCACCAGTGATGCTGTTGTAAAAAAAACATTAAATCGCTTAGATGCAGGCAAGCTTTATACCATTCCGCAACCCGATGCCAAATTGTTTTGGTGGATGAAGCGGGCATCACCAAGCTTATACGTCAAGCTTTTAGGTTTGGGTTATCCACTGTTTAATCAAATCACAAAATAAGAATAGAGAAAAATGAATATGGAAACGCAATTAGAGACAGAGCAAGCAGATGTGCAAGCACCGTCTGATCAAATGCGAGATCAAACTACGACGCCAAAAAGTACGGAAGCTCAACCTAAGCAAACCCGTAAAAAGGCTGTGCTTCGTCCTAAAGCCGCACATACTTACGATACCATTGTTGTAGGTGCTGGGATTTCGGGCATTGCTGCGGCTTATAAAATGAAACAAGTCGGCTATCAGGACTATCTGGTTTTAGAAAAGGCAGAGAGAGTTGGTGGTACGTGGCGTGATAATAATTACCCCGGCTGTGGCTGTGATGTACCTTCGGCATTGTATTCATTTTCCTTTGCACCTAGTCATCAATGGAGCCATTTATTTGCGAAACAACCTGAAATTTTAAGTTACTTGGAACAGGTGGTTGAGCAGTTTGAATTACAAGACAAAATCCGCTTTCAGCATGAGTTGCTCAGTGCAAAGTGGAATGAAGAGGCGAATATTTGGCAACTTGAAACTTCTCAAGGGGCATATCAAGCACGAACCGTGATCTTTGGCACAGGGCCGATTACAGAACCATCTGTACCTAAGATTAAAGGGATAGAAGGATTTAAAGGAGAAATGTTCCATTCAGCCCGTTGGAAACATGATTATGACTTAACGGGAAAGCGGGTTGCAGTGATTGGAACAGGTGCGTCTGCCATTCAGTTTATTCCACAAATTCAGCCATTGGCGAAAGAGTTGATCGTATTTCAGCGGACTGCGCCGTGGGTTTTGCCCAAAGCGGATATGCAGCTCAATGCTACAGTAAAGTCGCTGGTGGCCAAATTTCCGATGATTCAGCAAGGCTGGAGGAACAGTGTTTCCAGTATTTTAAATGGGATCAACTTTGGGCTGCGTCACCCGTCACTGCTTGAACCAGTCAATATTTTAAGCCGTCAATTATTAAAATTACAAATACAGGATGACTCCTTACGTAAAGCCGTAACGCCTAACTTTTCGATCGGCTGTAAGCGACTTTTATTTGCCAACAATTATTATCCAGCACTGCAACAAGACAATGTCACGCTGTTACCCCAAGGTTTGGTCGAGATTGATGGGCAGAGTGTCATTGCGGCAAATGGGGAACGATTTGAGGTTGATGTCATTATCTGGGGAACTAGTTTTGAAGTGGCACATCCTCCAATTGGCCAACGCGTATGGAATGCCCAAGGTGAGCGACTGGCCGACCTTTGGAAGAGCGGTTCTCCAGAAGCGTACTTGGGTACAAGTTTGGAAAATGTGCCGAATGCATTTTTGGTACTGGGGCCAAATATCTTGGTCTATGACTCGTTTATTGGCATTGCTGAAGCGCAGATTCAGTACATTGTAGATGGTCTACTAAAAATGAAGCAGCAAGGCTTTAAACGTATGATGGTGAAACGAGATGTTCTACGTTATCACAATGCCAAGGTACAAACTCATTTAAAAACCACCGTATTTAACCGAGGCGGCTGCTCAAGCTATTATTTAGATCAAAATGGGCGTAACTTCGCGGCTTGGCCGTGGTCCTTGGCCGAGTTAAAGCAACGTTTATCTACGCTTGAGCTAAAACACTACGATGTTGTTGAAGCTTAAAGTAGTCACATTAAGTATTAAAAAAGCCTGAGTCTGTTCAGGCCTTTTAATACTTTAAGTGTGTCATTCATAAATGGTAGATTTAAAGTTCAACATATAAAAAACCACCCATGCGGGTGGTTTTTTTTGTCTATCAACGCAGACCGAATTAACGGTTGATGTCGCGTTGAACTTCGCCAGTGTAAAGCTGACGAGGACGACCGATCTTGTACGGACCGCTGTGCATTTCTAACCAGTGGCTGATCCAACCAACAGTACGTGCAAGCGCGAAGATCACTGTAAACATTTCTGTCGGGATACCAATCGCTTTAAGGATGATACCTGAGTAGAAGTCTACGTTCGGGTATAAGTTACGTTTGATGAAGTATTCATCAGAAAGCGCGATACGTTCAAGTTCCATAGCAAGAGCAAGCTGTGGATCGTTGATGCCAAGCGCACCAAGAACTTCGTCGCAAGTTTCTTTCATTACTTTCGCACGTGGATCGAAGTTTTTGTACACACGGTGACCGAAGCCCATGAGTTTAACTTCTTTAGTTTTCACTTTTTCCATGAAGTCAGCAACGTTCTCTACAGTGCCGATTTCATCAAGCATCTTAAGAACAGCTTCATTCGCGCCGCCGTGAGCAGGGCCCCAAAGTGCAGAGATACCCGCAGCGATACATGCATATGGGTTCGCGCCAGTAGAACCAGCTAAACGTACTGTAGACGTAGAAGCATTTTGTTCGTGGTCTGCGTGAAGCGTGAAGATACGGTCCATTGCTTTAGCAAGGATAGGATCTACTTTGTAATCACGGTCTGCTGGAGTAGCAAACATCATGTATAAGAAGTTTTCAGCGTAGCTTAAGTCATTACGTGGGTAAACGAATGGTTGACCTACAGTGTACTTGTAGCTCCACGCAGCCAAAGTAGGTACTTTAGCAATTAAGCGGATAGCTGTAATTTCACGGTGATCAACATTTTCGATGTCTAAGTTGTTGTGATAGAACGCAGAAAGCGCACCAACTACACCAACCATGATCGCCATAGGGTGAGCATCGCGACGGAAACCATTGAAGAAGCGGCTAACTTGATCGTGAACCATAGTGTGGTTACGAACTTTAGCATCAAATACTTCTTTTTGTTCAGCTGTTGGAAGCTCGCCATTGAGAAGTAAGTAGCAAGTTTCTAAGTAGTCAGCTTTAGTTGCTAACTGGTCGATTGGGTAGCCACGGTGTAAAAGCACACCTTTGTTACCGTCGATGAAAGTGATTTTAGACTCGCATGCAGCAGTAGCCATAAAACCAGGATCAAAAGTGAAGTGACCTGCGGCCAATACATCCTTAACGTCGATTACATCTGGGCCCAATGTGCCGCTGTAAATTGGTAATTCAATTTCTTTGCCATCAAGCTGTAAAACGGCTTTTTTGCCAGTTGCTTCAGACATTCAATAGATCTCCTGTCCTGGTGAATGATTTATCTGACTCGAAATACTCATCTTTTAATGCACGAATCAGACGGATTAAAAATTTGCTCTAAGAGTAGAGAGTGCTGAAATTTTGTCAATTATACTTATGGATAAAATGATGACTTCCGAAGTTATAGTTAAGATTTAATCCATTAAAATTTGCATAAAATCACAGCACTGACACACTATAATAAGTTAATTCAAGGAGCAAGTGCATAAATAAAAAATGTTGCTGGCGCAATTGTAAGCAGTTTTATATTGAAAAAAGCGCTTGAAAAGAAACAGAATTCAAGTCGTCATATATTTACATTTATTATGATTCTCGTAACTTACGCATCATTTTAAAAAGAAAATGCTGCTTTCGTAGTCATTGTTAAAAACAATAAGTGACTCAAATAAAATGATTTAATTGTATAAAAAATAGCTTATTTGGTATTTCGAAAACGATATATAAGTCACTTTTTTTATTTATATGGATGTGAAAAAATTGTTTTAATTAAAATTTATTACGAGATATTTCAATCTTGTAGGGGATTAATCTGTTGCACCAACATCATGCATATTTATGTCACTATATTAAAATAAAATAATGAACATTTTATATATAAATAAAAAATGATTAAAATAAAGCAGTGAAATTAGCTAGTTTTAAAAACAAGACTTTTTTGTGCATCTTTAGTCTAAAGTCGAATTTTACCGTTTTTGTATAAATTTTAGCGCTTGAATTTGGTGTTTATTTTATAAAAACCAACCATATAGCTGAGATTTGAAGCTAAAGTATTGTAGCGCAAGGCATTTATCTATGTGTTAATGATTCTTATTTAAAGAATTTTTATGCAAAAAGGCCAAGGGCATTGTTTGTATTTTGATAGTTCACGTCTTATAATTCAGTGTCGTTTTAAGTTCAAACGCTATTTAATTTAGAGTTTTAAAGTAGCTGCTGAACAATGCCAGCTTTCCTTCGAATTAATTCCAACAAACTCCGGATGGAGTTTTTACTTACAGGATGCCCGCTGTGAAAAGCAACAGACCTGTCAATTTGTCCATGGGTCAAGTTTTAGAAGTAAACTTAAAATCCCCTGTGGCTATTGCATCAATCTTACACCGTCTATCAGGTGTCATCGTATTTTTACTCGTACCGGTACTTCTATGGATTTTAGACAAGTCATTGTCTTCGCCTGAAGGATTTGCTCAAGTTCAGGCTATTTTTAATAGCTTCATTGTGCGTTTTGTCGTATGGGTATTTGTAGCCGGCTTAATTTTCCACTTTATTGCGGGCGTTAAGCACTTACTTGCAGATATCGGTATTGCTGAAGAACTGCAAAGTGGTCGTATCGCAGCTACTATTTCATTGATCTTGTCTGCAATCGGTATCGTTGCGGCATTTGTATGGATTGTTATCTAATGAAAAGTGCTACTGGTTTAACGGGTTCAGGTTCTCGCGATTGGTTTATCCAACGTGTAAGTGCTGTCGTATTAGCGGTTTATACAGTTGTTGTTTTAGGTTGGATCCTATGCAATGGCGGTTTTAGCTATGAACAGTGGTACGGCTTTATGATGACAGCTCCAATGAAGATTTTATCTTTATTGGCCGTCTTATCTCTTGTTGCACATGCTTGGATTGGTATGTGGCAGGTATTCACGGATTATGTGACTACTCGTCAAATGGGTCCTTCAGCTTCAGGTTTACGCCTTGTACTGACTTCAGCAGTAATTATTGCTGTATTTGCATATGCGATCTGGGCAATCCAGATTTTTTGGGCGAATTGATAGGAATAGATCATGGGCGCTATAACCCCTAAAGAAGATTACACAAATATTCCACACGAAACTTTCGATGCTGTCATCGTTGGTGGTGGTGGTTCTGGTATGCGCGCGTCTTACCAACTTGCTCAAGCTGGTTTGAAAGTTGCTGTTTTAACTAAAGTATTCCCAACTCGTTCGCACACAGTTGCAGCGCAGGGTGGTATTGGTGCATCTCTTGGTAACATGCAAGAAGATAACTGGCACTACCACTTCTATGACACTGTTAAAGGTTCTGACTGGTTAGGCGACCAAGACGCGATCGAGTTTATGACGCGTGAAGCGCCACAAGTGGTTTATGAGTTAGAACACTTGGGTATGCCATTTGACCGTAACGCAGACGGTACGATTTACCAACGTCCATTCGGTGGTCACTCTGCAAACTACGGTGAAAAAGCAGTTCCACGTGCATGTGCTGCTGCTGACCGTACAGGTCACGCACTTCTTCACACGCTTTATCAAAGCAACGTGAAAATGGGTACGCAATTTTTTGTTGAATGGATCGCACTTGACCTGATTCGTAACGAAGCAGGTGATGTACTAGGTGTAACAGCAATTGACCAAGAAACGGGTAAAATTGCAGTATTCCAAGCCAAAGCGACATTGTTTGCTACAGGTGGTGCGGGTCGTGTTTACCGTGCATCAACCAATGCTTATATCAACACTGGTGACGGCCTTGGTATGGCGGCTCGTGCAGGTATTCCATTGCAAGATATGGAATTCTGGCAGTTCCACCCAACGGGTGTTGCTGGTGCAGGCGTATTGTTAACTGAAGGTTGTCGTGGTGAAGGTGCAATCCTTCGTAATGATGCTGGTGAGCCATTCATGGAGCGCTATGCACCAACTTTAAAAGACTTGGCGCCACGTGACTTCGTATCACGTTCTATGGACCAAGAAATTAAAGAAGGTCGTGGTTGTGGTCCGAAGAAAGACTACATCTTGCTTGATATGACGCACTTGGGTGCTGAAACGATCATGAAACGTCTTCCATCTGTTTTTGAGATTGGTAAGAAATTCGCGAACGTTGACATCACCAAAGAACCAATTCCAGTTGTACCAACAATTCACTACCAAATGGGTGGTATTCCAACGAATATCCACGGTCAAGTGGTTGTGCCTGAAGGTTCTGAAACTGAAGCATTTGCAGCACATTATGACAAAGATAGCGATATCTATTCGACTAATGCGGGCGATCGTAACTTTACGAAACCTGTTAAAGGCTTCTATGCAATTGGTGAATGTTCTTGCGTGTCTGTACATGGTGCAAACCGTTTAGGTACGAACTCATTACTTGACTTGGTTGTATTTGGTAAAGCTGCGGGTGAGCACATCATTGACTACGTGACTAAACATCACGGTGATGAATACCAACCGCTTCCTACGACTGTACTTGAGCAAACTGTTGCACGTATCCGTAAATTGGATGACTCAACAACTGGTGAAAATGCTCAAGAGGTTGCAGATGCAATTCGTGACATCGTTCAAGACCATGCTGGTGTATTCCGTACAACTGCACTTCTTGAAGAAGGTGTGAAGCAGATTCTTGCGATTGAACCACGTGTACGTAACATTCACTTGAAAGACAAATCTAAAGTATTTAACACTGCGCGTGTAGAAGCTTTAGAAGTTGAAAACTTGTATGAAGTGGCTAAAGCGACATTGATCTCAGCAGCAGCTCGTAAAGAGTGCCGTGGTGCGCATACGGTTGTAGATTTTGAAGAGTCGCCTGATCACCCAGCTTACCCATATGGCCGTCGTGATGATGAGTGGATGAAGCACACATTATGGTTCTCTAGCGATAACCGTCTTGAGTACAAGCCAGTACGTTACAAGCCATTGTCTGTTGCTGCAATTCCACCTAAACCACGTACATTCTAATTGGGAGAAGTAAGATGAGTAGAGGTACTCGTACATTTAATATCTACCGCTACGATCCTGATAAGGATGCAGCGCCGTACATGCAAACTTTCAAGTTAGAATTGACTGATAAGCACCGTATGTTGCTTGATGCACTTCTTGCATTGAAAGTACAGGATGAATCATTAACATTCCGTCGTTCATGCCGTGAAGGTATTTGTGGTTCGGATGGTGTGAACATCAATGGTAAAAATGGTTTAGCATGTCTTTGGAACCTAAACGACTTACCAGAAGTGATTACAGTTCGTCCTTTACCTGGTTTGCCTGTGGTTAAAGATTTAGTTGTGGATATGAACCAGTTCTACGATCAGTACAACAAAATTCATCCATTCTTGATCAACAACCAACCTGCGCCACCAAAAGAGCGTTTACAGTCTCCTGAAGAGCGTGAACACTTAGATGGTTTATATGAATGTATTCTTTGTGCATGTTGTTCAACTTCATGCCCATCATTCTGGTGGAACCCAGACAAGTTCTTGGGTCCTTCAGCGTTGTTAAATGCATACCGTTTTATCATCGACTCTCGTGATACAGCAACTCAAGAGCGTTTGGCTCGTCTAGACGACCCATTCTCGCTATTCCGTTGTAAAGGTATTATGAACTGTGTATCAGTGTGTCCTAAAGGTTTGAATCCAACTAAAGCAATCGGTCACATCCGTAACATGCTTTTAGATGCTGCGGGTTAATCTGTAGGCTGATCTTCAGTTAGAAAAAGCACACCTTTAGGGTGTGCTTTTTTATTTTATAGCTAGATTTTTGCTGTAGAAATAAAGTTGAGTGAGAGTGTGAGGTTGGCACTATTTTTGTTTGTGATAGGTGGCTTTTTTGGAAATTGCACCAGATTGGTGAAAAGCGCGGCGATTTAAAACAAATGTCATAAATAAGTGCAAGTATGAGTCTGCAAAAAAAGTTATGAAGATGTTAATATGGATGTTGTTGATGGGGAGGGCATATTGAAAGATGATGCTCTCTTTTCGTATGTGTTTTTTGGAGTAGACTTTGGTCTACGTTGAAACTCGGTTTTATTTAAAGCACCATATATTAGATGAAATTTTGATATGTGTATTTCGCCAATTTATGAAAGGTATGTGTCAAAAAAATCAATTGAAATATGGGGAGTATGTTAAAATTTTTGCACGTTTATATTTAAAAAATGCGCGCTAAATATGTACATTAATTCAACATTTAAGCAGCATTAGAGCGAGTATAAATGAAGGGTTAGTCGCTTTAGAAAAAATAATGCATCGCCTTATTTTTTCTAAGTCGATTTGCAAAAAATTGCTCGGTTTTGGCCGGGTATGAATGAGTGATGATGCCGCTGAGGGCGTTATGATTCATTGTCACATTGGGTAATTCTAATGTAGTGATAACGCCTCATGGCATCCGCCTTATGGGGACTAATGTCATGTTACCAATTTGACATTACTAATCATGGGTTCGCTTAAAAAGCATCCTGAAATGTTTTTGCAATAGGAAATGGGTCCACAAATGCAAGAAGTTGCTGACGCATTGCGTCTTGACACTGAACTTTCCGCTGATAGTGCAGCGTATATTGAAGAACTTTATGAGCAGTACTTGGCTGCACCAGACTCAGTAGAAGCTGACTGGCGTGCATACTTCGATAAATACCCGAAAGGTGATCAACCACACAGCAATGTACGTGAGCAATTCTTATTACTAGGTCGTAATTCAAGTCGTGTTCAAGCAGTGGTACAGAGTTCTGTTAGTACAGAACATGAGCGTCGTCAAATTGGCGTACTACAACTGATCGCAGCGTACCGTAACCGCGGTCACCAAAAAGCGAAGCTTGATCCTTTAGGTTTGGCAAAACGTGAAATCGTGCCAGATCTTGACCTTGCTGCACATGGCTTAACCCAATCTGATTTAGACACTGTATTCAATACAGGTAATCTTTTGATTGGTAAAGACGAAGCAACTCTAGGTGAAATGGTTCAAGCCATGGAAGCAACGTACTGTGCTTCAATTGGTGCAGAATACATGCACATTGTTGATACCAAAGAAAAACGTTGGATTCAACAACGCCTTGAAGGTGCACGTGGTCAATTCAACTTCACTGCAGAACAGAAAAAACACGTATTAGAGCGTTTAACTGCGGCTGAAGGCCTAGAAAAATTCCTAGGTAATAAATACGTTGGTGCAAAACGTTTCGGCGTGGAAGGTGGTGAATCTTTCATTCCAATGGTTGATGCTTTAATTCAGCGTGCAGGTTCTGTAGGTTGTAAAGAAGTGGTCATTGGTATGCCACACCGTGGTCGTTTGAACCTTCTTGTAAACATCATGGGTAAAAACCCAGCAGACCTATTTGGTGAGTTCGAAGGTAAGAGCTTACATAAAAAAGGTTCTGGTGACGTTAAGTACCACCAAGGTTTCTCTTCAAACGTAATGACTCCAGGTGGCGAAGTTCACTTGGCATTGGCGTTTAACCCGTCTCACTTAGAAATCGTCGGCCCTGTGGTTGAAGGTTCAGTGCGTGCACGTCAAGTTCGTCGTAAAGACATTGGTGGCGATGACGTATTGCCAGTAATTGTTCACGGTGATGCTGCATTTGCAGGTCAAGGTGTTAACCAAGAAACCTTCCAAATGTCACAAACACGTGGCTATACAGTGGGTGGTACGGTTCATATTGTGGTGAATAACCAAGTCGGTTTCACAACGTCTGATCCACGTGATGCGCGTTCTACAGAATACTGTACGGACATCGCGAAAATGATCCAAGCACCGATCTTCCATGTGAACGGTGATGATCCTGAATCAGTATTGTTTGTTGCGCAATTGGCACATGACTTCCGTCATACTTTCCGTAAAGACGTTGTCATTGATATGTTCTGTTACCGCCGTCGTGGTCACAACGAAGCGGACGAGCCAGCTGCAACTCAGCCAATGATGTATCAAGTCATCAACAAGAAAACGACAACGCGTGCGCTGTATGCAGACCAATTGGTTCAAGAAAGCGTATTAGACCGTGCTAAAGCAGATCAAATGGTTGAAGACTACCGTGCTGATTTAGAAGCAGGTAAGCACGTTGCAAATGCATTGGTACTTGAACCAAATACAAAAATGTTTGTAGATTGGGCACCGTACTTAGGACATGACTATACAGACGTATGGGATACAACATGTTCTGAGGATCGCTTAAAAGAGCTTGGTCGCAAAATGCGCGAGCTTCCTGAAGGCTTCGTGATGCAGCGTCAAGTTGCAAAAGTGATTGATGATCGCTTAAAAATGCAAACTGGCGAAATGCCATTGAACTGGGGTGCTGCAGAAACTTTGGCTTATGCATCTATTTTAGATGATGGCTATTTGGTTCGTTTGACTGGTGAAGACGTTGGTCGTGGTACCTTCTCACACCGTCATGCAAAACTGCATAACCAAGTGGATGGTTCAACGTACATTCCACTTTGCCATATCAAAGAAAATCAACCACGTACTGCTATTTATGACTCATTGTTGTCTGAAATGGCGGTGTTAGGTTTTGAGTATGGTTATGCAACGACTCTGCCTAAGAGTTTGATCATTTGGGAAGCACAATTTGGTGACTTCGCAAACTGTGCACAGGTGGTAATCGATCAGTTCATCGCATCAGGTGAAACCAAGTGGGAGCGTGTGTGTGGTTTAACCTTACTTCTTCCTCACGGTTTTGAAGGTCAAGGTCCAGAGCACTCATCTGCACGTTTAGAGCGTTTCTTGCAGCTATGTGCTGAAGACAACATGCAAGTGATGACACCGACTACGCCTGCACAGATTTTCCATGCTTTACGTCGTCAAGCGATTCGCCCAATTCGTAAGCCAATGATCATCATGTCACCGAAGTCTTTACTTCGTCACAAGCTTGCAACGTCTACTTTAAGTGAACTTGCAAATGGTACATTCCAAACTGTGATTGATGAAATCGACAACATCAACAAAGCAGACGTAACACGTTTAGTGCTTTGTGGTGGTAAGGTTTACTATGACTTGCTTGAGAAACGTCGTGAGCAAGAGTTGAATAACACTGCAATCGTTCGTATTGAACAATTGTATCCATACCCTGAACAACGTATTGCTGAAGTTCTTGCTCAATATCCAAATGTGAAAGACATTGTTTGGACGCAAGAAGAGCCGAAGAACCAAGGTGCTTGGTTATTTATTGCCCCTCGTTTATATGATGATGTAATGAAGTCGGCTAAACCAGTACGTATCAGTTATGCAGGTCGTGAAGCTTCTGCTGCACCGGCTTGTGGTTCACCATATTTGCATGCAAAACAACAAGCTCAGCTCGTAAATGACGCTTTAGCGATCGTAGCTGAATAACAGGAGATTCTTAGTAATGGCAACCGAAATTAAAGCACCGGTATTCCCTGAGTCAGTTGCGGACGGAACAATCGCAACTTGGCACAAACAACCAGGTGAAGCAGTATCACGTGATGAAGTGATCTGTGATATTGAAACAGATAAAGTTGTTTTAGAAGTTGTTGCTCCTGCTGACGGTACAATTGCATCGATCATTAAAGGTGAAGGTGACACTGTTCTTTCAAATGAAGTGATTGCACAGTTTGAAGAAGGTGCTGTATCTGGCGCTGCGCAAACTGAAGCAGTTCAGTCTGAAGCGAAAGTAGAACAAGCGGTTGTTCAAACTGAAGCGGGTGCTGCACCAGTCGTTGAACGTGCTCAAGTTGCTGATCAAGCGCCTGCTGTGCGTAAAGCATTGACTGAGTCTGGTATTCCAGCTGCTGATGTTGCAGGTACAGGCCGTGGTGGTCGTATCACAAAAGAAGATGTGGCAAATCACCAAACTAAACCAGCAGCTCCAGCTGCAGCACCATTAAGTGTTGCTGTGGGTGAGCGTGTTGAGAAGCGTGTTCCTATGACACGTCTTCGTAAGCGTGTTGCTGAGCGTCTGCTTGCTGCAACGCAAGAAACTGCAATGTTGACGACGTTTAACGAAGTGAACATGAAGCCAATCATGGAAATGCGTGCTCAATACAAAGACGCATTTGAGAAGCGTCACGGTGCGCGTCTTGGCTTTATGTCTTTCTTTGTTAAAGCTGCAACTGAAGCGCTTAAACGCTACCCAGCAGTTAACGCTTCAATTGATGGTGATGACATTGTTTACCACGGTTATTATGACATCGGTGTAGCGGTATCTTCTGAGCGTGGTCTAGTTGTACCTGTGCTTCGTGATACAGACCGAATGAACTATGCTGAAGTTGAAAATGGTATCCGTGACTTTGCTTACAAAGCACGTGATGGCAAATTGGGCATCGAAGACATGACTGGCGGTACGTTCACAATCACCAACGGTGGTACTTTCGGTTCATTATTGTCGACTCCGATCTTGAATACACCACAAACTGCGATTTTGGGTATGCATAAAATCCAAGAGCGTCCAATGGCTGTAAACGGTCAAGTAGAAATCTTACCGATGATGTATTTAGCGCTTTCTTATGACCACCGTCTAATCGATGGTAAAGAAGCAGTTGGTTTCCTTGTAACAATCAAAGAATTGTTAGAAGAACCAGCTAAATTGATCCTTGACCTTTAATTCTAAAGAATAAAACATGGGCTTAGAGCGATCCTCTAAGCCCATTTTTGGAGATAAAAATGTCTCAACAATTTGATCTTGTTGTAATTGGCGGTGGCCCAGGTGGCTATGAAGCAGCGATTCGTGCAGCGCAGCTTGGTTTTAAAGTTGCGTGTATTGAAAAACGTATTCACAAAGGCAAACCATCATTAGGTGGGACGTGCTTAAACGTGGGTTGTATTCCGTCTAAAGCATTGCTTGATTCTTCTCACCGCTACGAAGATACAGTGCATCACTTAGCTGATCACGGTATTACAACAGGTGAAGTGAACTTTGATTTGCCTAAACTCCTTGCGCGTAAAGACAAAATCGTTGACCAATTAACTGGCGGTATCGACCAATTACTTAAAGGTAATGGTATCGAGTGGTTAAAAGGTACAGGTAAATTACTTGCAGGCAAAAAAGTCGAGTTTGTATCTCACGAAGGTGAAACTCAAATTTTAGAGCCTAAATATGTGATTCTTGCGACGGGTTCTGTGCCTGTGAACATTCCTGTAGCTCCAGTAGATCAAGACATTATTGTTGACTCTACAGGCGCACTAGAATTCCAAGAAGTACCTAAGCGTTTAGGTGTCATTGGTGCGGGCGTAATCGGTCTAGAGCTTGGTTCAGTATGGCGTCGTCTAGGTGCTGAAGTTGTTGTATTTGAAGCGATGGACGCATTCTTACCAATGGCTGATAAAGCCTTGGCGAAAGACTACCAAAAACTTTTGACGAAACAAGGTCTTGATATCCGTGTTGGTGCTAAAGTTGCTGGCACAGAAGTTAATGGTTCTGAAGTCACTGTTAAATATACTCAAGGCGGCGAAGAAAAAACTCAAGCGTTTGATAAGTTGATCGTTTGTGTAGGCCGTCGTGCATATGCTGAAGGTCTATTGGCTGATGATTGCGGCATCAAACTCACTGAACGCGGTTTAGTTGATGTGAACGATTGGTGTGCGACGTCTGTTGACGGTGTATATGCAATTGGTGACTTGGTCCGTGGCCCAATGCTTGCGCATAAAGCGATGGAAGAAGGTGTAATGGCTGTTGAGCGTATTCACGGTCATGCAGCTCAAGTGAACTATGACACGATCATTTCTGTGATCTACACACATCCAGAAGCAGCATGGGTCGGTTTAACTGAAGAGCAAGCCAAAGAAAAAGGCCATGAAGTTAAAACAGGTCAATTCGGTTTTGCTGTCAATGGTCGTGCTTTAGCAGCTGGTGAAGGTGCTGGTTTCGTGAAGTTTGTTGCTGATGCAAAAACTGATCGTTTACTGGGTATGCACGTGATTGGACCTGCTGCATCTGACATCGTACACCAAGGTATGATTGCACTTGAGTTTGTATCTTCGGTTGAAGATCTACAGTTGATGACTTTCGGTCACCCAACATTCTCAGAAGTGGTTCATGAAGCTGCACTTGCAGTGGATGGTCGAGCGATTCACGCAATCCAGCGTAAACGCAAATAAGACAACGAAAAGAGCGACTACGGTCGCTCTTTTTTGTTTCAGGTGTTGTCTTCTCATGAAGAATCATCTAAAAATAAAGACAAGAAGTTTTAAAAATCCAAAATGGTTACTGTGATAGTAAACAGTTTCGGTGCAACAAAAAGTAAATAAGCAGTAATAAAAAGGTTAGTCGATGAATTTACATGAATATCAAGCTAAAGCGCTATTAAAAAAATATGGTATGCCTGTCCAAGAGGGCGTACTTGCCACCACTCCAGAAGAAGCAGTAAAAGCCTTTGATCAAATAGGCGGAAAATTTGCTGTAATGAAAGCCCAGGTGCATGCGGGTGGTCGTGGTAAGGCGGGTGGCGTAAAAGTTGTAAAGTCAGCAATGGAAGCTGCTGAATATGCAAAAAGCATCATCGGGACCAACCTCGTTACCTATCAAACCGATAGTCATGGCCAACCTGTCAACAGCGTACTTGTCGCGGAAGATGTTTATCCTGTGGAGCGTGAGCTGTATTTAGGTGCAGTGGTTGACCGCTCAAGCCGTCGTGTGACCTTTATGGCTTCGACCGAAGGTGGCGTTGAAATTGAAAAGGTTGCTGAAGAAACCCCTGAAAAAATTATCAAAGTTGAAGTCGATCCTTTGGTTGGCTTATTGCCATTTCAAGCACGCGAAGTTGCATTTAAGTTGAACCTTAAAGATGGTCAAGTGAATCAATTTGTGAAAGTGATGTCTGCTGCGTATCAAGCATTCATCGAGAATGACTTTGCTTTATTTGAGATTAACCCACTATCTGTGCGTGAAAATGGTGACATCCTATGTGTCGATGCCAAAGTGGGGATTGACTCAAACGCGCTGTACCGTTTACCAGAAATTGCTGCGCTGCGCGATAAGTCACAGGAAAATGAACGTGAGTTAAAAGCGTCTGAATTTGACCTCAACTACGTCGCGCTTGAAGGCAACATTGGGTGTATGGTTAATGGTGCAGGCCTTGCGATGGCAACCATGGATATTATTAAACTTTATGGCGGCCAACCTGCGAACTTCCTTGATGTCGGTGGTGGTGCAACTAAAGACCGTGTAATTGAAGCGTTTAAAATTATTCTGGCAGATACCTCTGTACAAGGGGTATTGATTAATATCTTCGGTGGAATTGTACGTTGTGACATGATTGCTGAAGCAATTATTGCAGCGGTTCAAGAAGTAAATGTGACCGTACCTGTAGTTGTTCGTTTAGAAGGGAACAATGCTGAATTGGGTGCCAAATTACTTGACGAATCAGGTTTAAAACTTATTTCTGCAAATGGCTTGTCGGATGCCGCAGAAAAAATTGTTGCTGCAGTAAAAGCGTAAGGAGTATCAATATGAGCGTATTAATTAATAAAGACACCAAAGTATTGGTACAAGGTTTTACAGGTAAAAACGGTACATTCCACTCAGCACAAGCACTAGATTATGGAACTAAAGTCGTTGGCGGGGTAACTCCTGGTAAAGGTGGCACAACCCACCTAGATTTACCTGTATTTAACACCATGAAAGATGCAGTTGCAGGCACAGGCGCAGATGCGACTGTGATTTATGTGCCAGCACCGTTTGTATTAGATTCAATTATTGAAGCAGTGGACTCAGGTGTTGGACTGATTGTGGTCATCACAGAAGGCGTGCCAACTTTAGACATGCTCAAAGCCAAGCGCTATCTTGAAACCAATGGCAATGGTACACGTCTGATTGGTCCAAACTGTCCGGGTATTATTACTCCAGATGAATGTAAGATCGGGATTATGCCGGGTCATATTCACCAACCGGGTAAAATTGGTATTATCTCGCGTTCAGGCACGTTGACTTATGAGGCAGTTGCTCAAACGACGAAACTAGGCTTAGGGCAATCGACCTGTATTGGTATTGGTGGTGATCCAATTCCGGGCATGAACCAAATTGATTGTTTGAAACTGTTCCAAGACGATCCACAAACTGAAGCGATTATCATGATTGGTGAGATTGGTGGTACGGCTGAAGAAGAAGCCGCGGAATATATTCAATCGCATGTGACTAAACCTGTGGTGGGTTATATTGCCGGTGTAACAGCACCGAAAGGCAAGCGTATGGGGCATGCGGGAGCGATTATTTCTGGTGGTAAAGGTACTGCGGAAGAAAAGTTTGCAGCATTTGAAAAGGCTGGGATGGCCTATACGCGTAGCCCAGCAGAACTCGGTTCAACGATGTTCCAACTTTTAAAGGACAAAGGTTTAGTTTAAGCCTTTTATATTTTAAAGGAAAAAGCCGTATGTCTTAATTGCACATACGGCTTTTTTGTGGAGAGCATATTGGTTTGCCCTAATACATTTCTCTGTATAAAAATAATATGGGGGTTAGAGTGTTTAATCTTAGCTGAAAACTATATTTAGCCATATTGGACAAAAAACAAAATGGGTAAATTAGTGCAAGAGTAAGCGTCCGCTGAACCCCATGCCTATTTTTTAATTTGAGTTGGATTTCCAGCGATGTGGCAGTAATTCTTCTATTTGGGTCGCTTTATGTGTCGGCAGCCTTTTCAGCACATCACTTAAATAGGCATACGGATCCAGCCCATTCAGCTTTGCTGACTGGATTAAAGTCATGATATTGGCTGCTCGTTGACCACTGCGCAGCGAACCTGCAAATAGCCAGTTCTTTCGTCCCAAGGCCCAGGGGCGCATTGAGTTCTCTGCCCAGTTATTGTCAATGGGTAGATTGCCATCATCCAGATAGCGGCTTAAAGCTGGCCAACGCTTAAAACTGTAATTGATGGCCTTGGCGGTTGGAGAACTCGATGGCACCGTCAGATAATGTTGGTTGAGCCATTCATACAGTTGTTGCATCACCGGTTGGCTGTGCTGTTGTCGGTATTCGCGGCGGTGTTCTGCTGTACTATCGGTCTTTTTCCTGAGTTCTGCTTCTATCGCATACAGTTTCTGAATCATCAGTAATGCCTGTTCAGCGATCTGACTTTTCCCAGTCACATGTAGCTCATGGAATTTACGACGTGCATGCGCCATGCAGCCCACCTCAATGACCTGGCCTGATTTAAAGCGTGCTTTATAACCACTGTAATCGTCACAGACCAGATGACCCTGCCAGCCATTCAGGAACGCTTCAGCATGCTGACCTGAACGACTATCCTGAAAGTCATAGATCACTGCCTGAACTGGATTGTACTGTGTGGTGGCATAGGCCCAGACATAACCTTTCTTCGGTTTTTTCTCATTCTCACCCATCCGCATAATGGTGACCGGCGTTTCATCGGCATGGATCACCCGCTGTTGCAGCATCACCTGTTTTAAGGCATTGGCCAGAGGTTCCAGTTCTACACCGCAGCGACCAATCCAGTCAGATAACGTGGATCTGGACAGATCAATGCCCGCCCGCTGATAGATCAGGCGCTGACGGTACAGCGGCAAATGATCGGCATACTTCGATACCAGCACATGGCTGAGCAGTTCAGGACTGGCAATACCTTTATCAATCACATAGGCGGGCATCGCTTGCTGAGTCAGGGTGTCACACTGATCACAGACCCATTTGCCACGTACATGCTGTTCCTTATAGAACTGTGCCGGTCTGAAATGCAGTTTTTCACTGATATCTTCGCCGATACGACGTAACTGGCAGCCACAACTGCATTGGGTTGATGCAGGTTCATGCTCAATACGGATGGTGTGTAGATGATCGGGTAGCAGTCGACGTTTAGGTTTGTTGACTGTGGCTTTCTGTGTCGCTGCATCGGTTTTATCTGCATTTAATCGTTCTAATTCTAGATCAACGGCTGCAATATCTTCTTCGACCGCTTCATCCCAGAGATGGATTTGTTTTGCGGTGAGATGTTCGTTTTTACTGCCGAATTTGTGCTTTTTAAACAGCGCCAGTTCATGCTCGTATTTTTGATTGAGAATGGAAAGATGTTGGTTGCATGCTTCAAGATGCTGAACTTTGGTATCTAATTGTTGGTTATCTTCTGCGAGTTGTTGATGCTGCATTGCCAACTGTCTGGTAAATTCCAGCAGTTGTTCATGGGTCAGTTGGCTTAAGTCAGGCAGCGTATTCATGACCGCAGTATGCCTGAGGTCATGACGCAGAGGAAATAGAACGTTTGGAGAATAGCAGAATGTAGCAGCCTGGTTTAGAGCATCGTCACTACCTGCTGTTGTCCAATGCGCTGCCAGGGCAAACCCTGGATCAGTGCCTGTAACTGTTCCGGGCTGAGGGCTACGCTTTCACCCTGGTGAACTTTAGCCCAGTGAAATTTGCCCTGTTCCAGCCGCCGGGCACACAGCCAGATCCCCAGTCCATCATGCACCAGTACTTTCATGCGATGGCCACGTTTATTACAGAACAGGTAAGCACAATGCGGTTTGATGTAGCCAAAGGCTCTCACCACCTGAGCCATGGCCGTATCCATTCCTGCTCGCATGTCCATGGGCTGGGTAGACAACCAGATTTCATCGATACGGATCATGTTGCCAGTGCCTTGAGTAATTCTGCTAAAGCAGATATTTTTGATACTTGCCATTTCAAGCCAATTTCTGCTTTTGAGTGGGGTAAAGTAATTTGAACCGTTAATATGTCAGTAGGAGTAGGATCTAATGGTGCAGAGCAGGATAAGGCAATAAATGCAGGTTTATTCGGTAGTGGTGAGCGATCATTCCCTGGCTTAGCATCAATTAAGCGAATCCATTTGGATACAAGATTTGTATTCAATCCATGTTGCAAAGCGACCGAAGCAATTGAAACGTCCGGTGCTTTACAAGCCTGAACGATCTGCTGTTTAAATTCAGCACTGTATGTTCTTCGTTTTTTCGCAAGAGATGCGATGGATGTCTGGTTATTTGTAGTCATAAATTTTAGTCCCCACTTGTTTTTAAGTGGGGACTAAATTAAGGCTTATAGGATGAATTCATAAGGTGTGTTCAGCGGACGCTTACGTGCAAGATTTGCTATGTACTTAACAATCTGAGAGTTGATAAATATTTGGTGTACACTGTTTATATAGGAGACTATGCTATATTCATAATTAAAATAATTCTTTTGAAGACATAGTATTGCAGATGTTAAAGCCTATTCATTTATTGTTTTGTCGTTGCTTATTCTTGTTCGGGCTAGCGATGAATAGCGCTTATGCTGAAAATGAAGACGTCTACTTGGCTGAGTCTTTGAGTGATGATATTTTCCACTATTATCAGCAGTTAGCGGCACAACATGATGAAGAAGAAAACGATTATACATTGATCAATAACGATTTTTATGAGAATGAATATATTCGTATATTTAACTACTCGGCCTACAACTCGGATGGTTTGAGCCATAAATTAGGGACAGGGGAATTTCACAGTTCAGACTTGGATGTACTCAGTATTTCATTCGGGTATGGTATTGAAATTAAAGTCAACAAAAGAAATAAAGTGGGATATGAGTACCTTTCAAATTTTCCTTATGATCGTGGGCAATTGATTCGTTTCTTTTGGGTGCGTTTGCACTAAATAGCTTAATTCTATTTATTCATTAAAAAGTTTTTTCCGTTACTGTTTAGAATATTTTCACTCAATTGTAGCGTCTAGGATGTTCATATTACTTTTTGGACTTTTCTGATGGTCGGCGAATCTATTATCAAGCTAAAATAACTTAAATTTTTATAATAGATGATGGGCTTACTGCGCTGGGCAAATTCTTAGGTTTATCGTTTTAACAGCTTAAATGTGTATTTTATTGAAAGTTAAATATTAAAGTAGATAAAAAACGCGACAGATCGTCGCGTTTTTTGCTTGTAAGTATAAGTGCTATTGAGTTTTGCTTTGCGGTTTTAAGCTTTGGGTTAAACCATTGATGTCGCCGCCTTGAATCCCTAGTTCATTCATCAAGCTATCAATTAGTGGTGCTTGAGTACGATAGCGTAGCGCACTATTTACCACTTGATCAGACAAAGCAACTTGTGAAGATTCCGCACCATCAACCCCAGATGCTACTGAACCGACATTGCCTAAACCATTGACCTGTAAAATTTTGATGTCATCAATATTTTCCATCGGTTTAACACTTTCACGAATGATTTCAGGTAAGTATTTTAACAAAGCTAGCCGAATTTGCATTTCGACTTGCTCAGGAGATAAGACGTTGTTGGCCTCATTCACCGCACGTGTACCATCCGCGTCGACTTGGTATTGTTTTTCCATTGCTTGAGCCAATAGTATTTTGGCATCTGCTTCACCTTTGGCTTTTAAGCGAGCTTGTTCGGCTTGAGCTTCCGCTGCAATACGAACGGCTTCGGCATCATCGGCAGCGGCTTGTTTGCCTGCTTCAGCTGCAACCGTAATCGCAATCGCATCTTTTTCTGCAGCTTGCTTCGCAGCAACCAACTCAACTGCTTTTTGACGCTCAGCACGCTGGGTTTCACGTACGGTAATCACTTCTTCTTCGGCTTTAACGGCTTCAGCACGGGCACGGTCAGCAGAAGCTTTGGCTTCAGACTCTTCACGCGACTTTTCAGCAATTGCAATGGCACGTGACTGTTCAGCCAGCTCGATGGTTTTCTTTTGTTCAACCTGCGCTTGTTCAATAATTTGTGATTTTTGAATATTTTGGCTTTCCACATCACGTGCTGCACCAATACGCTTTAACTCTACTTCACGCTCAGCTGCAATACGTGCTTCTTCTGCTTCACGTTTTTTCTCTGCTTCTTGAGAGGCAATTTCAGCCAATTGTTCTGCACGGCGAATTGCAATTTCACGCTCTTGCTGTAGTTTGGCGTATTCTTCTTCACGAATGATTTGTAGGCGCGCTTGTTCTGCTTCTAAGTTTTTGGTCTTAATGGCAAGGTCAGCGTCTTGCTCAATGTGATTACGTTTACGACGACGGTCTTCAATTGTTTCGGTCAGCTTGGTTAAACCTTCGGCATCGAATGCATTTTGAGGGTTAAAGTATTTGAAACCTGTTTGGTCTAAACCTGTTAATGACACAGTTTCTAGCTCTAGACCATTTTTATGTAAGTCTTCGGACACGACTTGTTGTACTTTTTGCACGAAATCCACGCGTTTTTCATGCAACTCTTCCATCGCCATTTCAGCTGCTACAGCACGCAAGGAATCGACAAATTTACCTTCTACAAGGTTCTTCAACTCATTTGGAGACATGGTTTTCTGTCCCAAAGTCTGCGCGGCCACTGCAATTGATTCTGCTAGTGGCTTCACACGGACATAGAACTCAGCCATGACATCGACGCGCATACGGTCCCGGGTAATGAGCGCTTGATCATCAGCACGGCGAACCTCTAAACGTAGCGTGTTCATGTTGACAGGGATAATTTCATGTAATACAGGCAGTACAATTGCACCGCCACCTAAAATGACTTTTTCGCCGCCAAAACCGGTACGTACGAAAGAGATTTCTTTGCTGGAACGACGGTACAGACGGGCAATAATAATGCCGATAATAACCAGAGCTGCAAAGATAATCCCTGCAAGAATAAGAATGTTATAGAAATTGTTGCTGAGCATAAGGGTCCCGATTTTATTTAAAGTTATAAGTACAAAATGAAAGAATTAAAGTGAAATGGCTTTAAAGCCAATCTTGGTTTTTTGAGTCAAAATGACTTCTTGACCTTGAGAAAAATGAAGGTCTGTTTCAGGTTCAACCAGCACATAATGCGTTTGCCCAAACTGATCTTGGACTCGTGCTTGAGCAGGTGAGTTGACTTTAGCTTCACCTAAAATAATCAGTGCTGTTCGTCCAATCAGCTCTTCACTGTAAATTGCTGTGGTTTCATCTTGTGGCAAAATTTTAGCAATCAGCATGGCGCTGTAACGAATCATAGGCATCGAAAGTATGAGGCAAAGTGGTGCCATGATCCATGCACTCCAATAGCTTCCCGTCCAAGTTTGAAGAATGGACTGTAGAATAAAGCCACTTAAGCTATATAGAGTGAGGAAGATAATCAGCCAAACCAAGAGAGGAACACGGCCAATAAACAACCAATCCAGCAGGGCGTTGAGCCAACCTTGATCGGCATCTAGTGCAATGTCGACGTCTTTAGTACTGCCTAAGTCATCAGGTAGGAATTGGTCAAGTAGGCCTTGTGAGCCGCCCCCTAACACCAATAGAATCAATTCGAGCAGTCCCAATAAAAACATCAGACTGAGGCAAATACTAAAAATTAAATTGGATGGGTGAGTAAATAATTCCCACATTCTAAAGGTTCTCTATTTTTATGCTGTTATCAGTTAAGTGTAAATTTTTAAAAAGAATTGTATTGAAATTGGGCTTTAGCATAGCATTCAAAAAACAGAATGTCTAAGTTTGTTGGCACGTAATGAGAAAGCGGATTTAATTGTGATTTGACAAATTTTAGGCAAAAAAATACGCAATGATTGGGGTATTCATTGCGTAGAACTACGAATCTGTTGTTACACAGTTTCGGTAAAAAGGAGAAACGTTATATCTCAGGGTTAATCTAAGCTATGGACTTATCATAAGGGCTGTGCATTCTTATTTCATGAGTATTCACGTTAATTACTGTAAATTTAGGTTAACAAACGACACTAAATGTCAGTTTTTGAGATGCATGTGGCTTATTTTTGTTTGTTTAGTGATCAAAAAAGCCTTTCTCAGTGAGAAAGGCTTAAATATGCGCTTTAGTTTAAGAACGGATTAGAAATGAAACACCCCTAAACCCGATTTAACTTCATCTAGAGTCTGTTGAGTAATATCACGACATTTGTCTGTACCAGTCTTCAAAATATCCATGATGTAATCAGGATCTTTCGCAAGTTCCATACGACGTTCACGAATTGGCGTGATCAGCTCTTTCAATACGCCTTCAAGACGTTTTTTCACCGTACCATCGCCTAAACCGCCACGGCGGTAATGTGCTTTCAGTTCTTCAACTTCTTCTTTGTTTGGATCAAACGCATCTAAATACGTAAATACGATATTACCTTCAACCTGACCTGGGTCTTCAACACGCAGGTGGTTCGGGTCGGTGTACATCGCATTAACAGCTTTTTTAATGTCTTTATCGGTTGCATCCAACACAATGGTATTGCCCAAAGATTTCGACATTTTGGCTTTACCATCAAAGCCAGGTAAACGACTCATATTAGAAAGCAGGGCCTTACATTCAGGCAGTAATTCCTGACCAATCTGACGGTTTAAGCGGCGTACGATTTCATTGGTCTGTTCGATCATTGGAATCTGGTCTTCACCCACAGGTACAACCGTTGCTTTAAATGCGGTGATATCTGCTGCTTGTGCAACTGGGTAGCATAAGAAACCCGCTGGAATATCACGTTCGAAACCACGCATCTGAATTTCAGACTTGATGGTTGGGTTACGTTCTAAACGAGACACGGTCACAAAGTTGAGATACAACATGGTGAGTTCATTTAGCGCGGATAAGCTCGACTGCACGCAAATGGTGGTTTTGGTTGGGTCGATCCCGACTGCTAAGTAATCTGTGGCAACTTCAAGAATATTGCGGCGAACTTTTTCAAAGTTATCGGCATTGTCAGTAAAGGCTTGCGCATCGGCCAATAATAAATGCTGATGGTGTGAATCCTGCAACCCCACACGTGAACGTAAAGATCCGACAAAGTGCCCTAAATGAAGTTGTCCCGTTGGACGGTCGCCTGTCAAAATAACAGGACGGTTGTCTTGATTACTCATTATCTATTTCCAAAGTCGTCGTAGCGACATGCTATTTTCAAAGAATGCAGACATTGTACGGCATAATCTTTTTCAATGTCAGTCTTAAAAAAACTGCAGTGAAAAAATTATAAAATCAGTTAAATTTCAAAAAACAAATATTCAAAAGCTTAGATCACAGATTAAAATGTCAGAATTCTCAAGATGGATAAAAATAAATGGCGAGTAGCTTATTAATATTACTAGATGATATTGCCACGATATTAGATGACGTTGCGGTCATGAGTAAAATGGCGGCAAAAAAAACGGCGGGTGTTTTGGGCGATGATTTAGCACTCAATGCTCAACAGGTCAGCGGGGTTCGTACTGACCGTGAGCTGCCTGTGGTTTGGGCTGTGGCAAAAGGCTCTTTTGTTAATAAATTAATTTTAGTCCCTGCGGCGCTGTTGATTAGTGTGGTTGCACCGTGGCTGATCACGCCACTGTTAATGATTGGTGGTTTATTTCTATGCTATGAAGGGGTAGAAAAAGTCCTACATAGTTTGCATCACAAAAAAGCCAAAACCGAAGAAGAAGCCAGCCAAGAATTAACTGCGATTGAAACCGATATGGCGACTTTTGAAAAAGATAAAGTTAAAGGGGCGATTCGTACCGACTTTATTTTGTCGGCAGAAATTGTGGTGATTTCACTGGGGACTGTGGCTGCTGCAACTTTTTCAACCAAAGTCATGGTGTTGTCTGTAATTGCCATTTTAATGACCGTCGGTGTGTATGGTTTTGTGGCGATGATTGTTAAAATTGATGATTTAGGGCTGTATCTAGCTCAGCAAGCCTCTTCATTTAAGCAAACTATTGGCCGTGGTTTATTGGCTTTTGCACCAAAACTAATGAAGACCTTAACCATCGTGGGCACTATCGCGATGTTTTTAGTGGGTGGTGGCATTATTTCCCACGGCGTGCCTTTATTGCATCATTTCACTGAAGGTTCAGTGGATTATGCTGAACATATTCCAACTGTGGGAAGCATTGTGGGGGCATTAACCCCAACACTGATTAACTTAGTGATTGGTTTTGTGGCTGGTTTGATTGTATTGGCTATTGTGAGCTTGATTAAAAAAGTTTGGCCGAGCTCAAAAAAGGCATAAACTGGATCGGGTCAGCATGTATTAGAAGAAGGAAGAGTGCTATGCGTTGGAAGGGACGTCGTGTCAGTAGCAATGTCGAGGATCGCCGCGGTGGTGGCGGTGTCAAGGCGGGTGGCATCAGTATTTTAGGGCTGATCGTAGCCTTTGTGGCATGGAAATTTCTAGGAGTCGATCCGCAGCAAGCCTACCAAGCCACTAAACAAGTGACCGCACAAACTGGAGCGGCAGAAACTCAAGGTTTGGATAACCCAACGCCTGATCAGCAGGAAGCGATGGACTTTGTCGGTACTGTACTGGCCGATACTGAAGACACATGGAGTCAAATTTTCCAACAGCAATTGGGACAACAATATGTTCCGCCCAAGTTGGTGATGTTTTCAGGAGTGATCAATTCGGGTTGTGGTACTGCTCAGTCTGCAATGGGGCCGTTTTACTGTCCAGCAGATCAGAAGGTGTATATCGACACCGCTTTCTTTAAAGACATGCGGACTCAAATGGGTATTGGCGGTGAGCAAAACCAAACGGAGTTGGCGCGCCAAGATCAAGCGGGTGACTTTGCTCAGGCTTATGTTGTGGCACATGAGGTTGGACATCATATTCAGACCATTTTAGGGATTTCTGAACAAGTGCAAAAAGCTCGTGCACAGGGCTCAAAAGCGCAAGGCAATGCTTTATCGGTACGCCAAGAGTTACAGGCTGACTGTTTAGCAGGAGTATGGGCGCATCATAACAATCAACGAACTCAGTTCTTAGAGCAAGGCGATGTTGAAGAAGCGATGGATGCTGCACATAAGATTGGTGATGATTACCTACAAAAGCGGGCAACAGGGCAAGTGGTGCCTGATAGCTTTACCCATGGAACCAGTCAGCAGCGTATGACTTGGTTTGGCACGGGCTTTAAGTCGGGGCAAGTTGAAAGTTGTGATACTTTTAATCAAGCCATTTAAGTCATAAAAAAGAGGTGATTAATCACCTCTTTTTATTTTAACCAATTCATTTCTATCGGTTTAAGAACTGCTTAAAGTTTCGAGCAATACGGACGCTCACATATAACGCAATACAGGCAAATAACAACACCCCAAACACCACATACTTTAAGTTGCTCATATCCGCACGGTAAAACTGCTGAATTTGCTCAGGCGTATAACGCAATGTTTTAACATCTTGTGTACGTGTATCGAGATAACTGACTTGCTGAATGTAATTAAATTGCCCTGCTTTGAGTAGTTCAATTGACTGAATTTGGCGGGTATGTTGTTCGTTGTAGTCATCTACACAAATGTCGGTTAAATAATGATTACAGCTGAGTTTGGCGATATAACCATGATTGGCCACATGCAAATAAATATGATCATCGGGTGCTTTATTGTTTGAAAGTAGAACCAGAGTTTGATCGGGACGAGAGTTCATTTTAAAACTTTGTGCTGAGGCAAAAGTTTGCTCGGCTTGTAAAATTTCTTTGGTTTTTGCAAAGCAGGTCAGAAACAACGCAAAGGTGGTTAGGAAAATAATCAGTGCGAAGAACATCCGAAAGATGGTTTTAAAAGTGAATTGCATAGGAGATCAAACTTGGCCAAAGGGAACGTTCACGCATAAAAAACATGCATATGCGCTATGTTAATTCATCATCAGGAGAAATGTTAAAAAAATTATTTTTTTCGGGCGTTGATGTGAAAAATGATTAAAATATTTCGAGCATCAATGTGTATGAAATGAACTTTTATTCCATAGATAAGCACTGAAAGCCACCGTCTCCCCAACCGCCCAATTTGGAAGTTCAATGGGAAATTATTTTTTTCTACAAGTTTTTACCGTTATTTTTGCATTATCTATTGCAACGACTATTTTTAATAAACGTATTTTAGGTTTTCCTCAAGCCATTGGCGTACCCATCGTTTCTGCCATTTTTGTCTTTATTTTACAGTGGGGCGCGAGCCTGCTGAGTGGTAATCAGTTTATTACCATCAATATTCATAACATTGAAGAAGCGGTTCGTCACATTGATTTTTATGACTTTTTAATCAATGGCGTGATTTGCTTCATTTTGACCTCGTCGGCACTGAAGTTCAAAGTCTCAGATTTACGTAGTTATTGGAAGCCGATCAGCATTTTAGCCAGTATTGCGTTGGTACTGTGCGCCGTGTTCTTTGGGGTGGTGCTCTACGGTTATCAGTTCATTATTGGACAACATGTCGATTTATTGGTGCTTTTGCTGTTGGGGGCTGCATTGGGTGCAACGGACCCGATTGGGATCAAAGGCGTACTTAGTTCGGTACGTGCGCCCCATCATTTAATGGTCAAGCTTGAGGGTGAATCACTGTTTAATGATGCTATGTGTATTGCCTTGTTCATGACGCTCTTAAACGTATTACAAGGTGAAAACTTTACCGTCATGGGCGTGTTGCAAACCTTACTCTATGAAATTTTTGTCGCCGTCATTATTGGTTGGGCCTTTGGTTTAGGGATCTTGCGACTGCTGCGTGGTAAGCACGAAATGGAGTCTCTCATTTTGACCACAGCACTCTTGGCCTGCGGTTCGTACTTGGTTGCACTGTTTGCACATGCTTCAGCACCGATTGCTTGTGTCATCGGTGGTTTGATTGTGGGGAATAAATGGAAAGAAATTTTACAAGAACGCGAAATACGGGAAGTGAACCATTTTTGGCATACGGTTGAAGGAATTATTAACTCGTTCTTATTCACCTTAATTGGTTTGGAACTGTTTATTTTAGATCTCAGCTTTAGGCTAATTTTTGGCGGCATCGTCGCTTTTATTATTCTGCATGCTTCACGTTTTGCAGCGAACTATTTATCTTTTGCCTTTTTTCCCTCTTTCCGTAAGAAAAGTTATAACGGAAGTTTGGCGATTTTGTCATGGGGCGGAGTGCGTGGAGGGATCTCCTTAGCACTGATCTTAGCCGTAGCTAACGTACCTGAGCTAAGTGAATACAGCAGTATCTTGATTGGTTATACTTTTATCACCGTGTTGCTTTCAGGTATGGTCTGCGGTCTAGGATTGCCTGCTGTAATGAATGCGTTCTACTACAACCCGAATGAAGAAAAGACAGGTTTTAAAGGTTGGTATCAACGTCTGTGTAATAAAATGAACCGTAAAGGCTTCAAGTATATTATTGGTGAAGATGCACAGGGCTATGAAACCATTATCGTCTATCAACCTGAAGCATTGATTGATGTTAAAGCAGATGATGGCATTGCTGCGGTGCATAACCCTGAGCGAGTTCAGGAAGTGAAACGTCTGGAAAGTCCTGATAACTTTTAGTGATTTACTCAACTAAAAAGCCCCTGTATTGGGGCTTTTTAGAATGAATGAGCTGGTTTATTTGAATCATATAACGATGTCATTATGGAATAATTAGAACAGGATACCTTTGAAATGGCGGAATCGATAGTCAAAGAACTGGCACCGATGATTTTTCAGGTGATCGCCCAGATTCCTTATGGGCGGGTAGCTAGTTATGGACAAATTGCACGCTTAGCAGGTATTCCCAAACATGCACGTTTAGTAGGCTATGTGCTAAAACATATGGATGCAGACAGTAGTTTACCTTGGTATCGTGTAATCAACTCCCAAGGAAAAATTAGCCTAAGTAAACTGAATGATCAGGGACAAAACATTCAAGCACAGTTACTTCTGGCGGAAGGTATTTTAGTGATTGGGGACAAAGTGAAAATGAAAGAGTTTCAGTGGAATATTTAAAATAGCAAGGCTCTACCTCCGTGGAAGTAGAGCACTCGATGTATTACTGACGAACAACTAAAACAGGAATGTGCGCTTCACCTAAAACACTTTGTGCAACACTGCCTAGGAATAAACGTTTTAAACCTGTACGACCATGAGAGCCGATCACAATCAGGTCTGCTTTAGATGTTTCAGCTTCTTTGATAATTTCACGGTGCACCACCTGACCTTCAAGTAGTTTTGCTTCAACTGGAATGCCCAGATCGCTAAATTTAGCCGCTGCTTCCTCAAGTGTTTTCAAAACTGAAGTACGCGCACGTTCAATTAAGTCATTGGTTTGAGTTGCAGAAATGTATTCGGCAGCAATGTAAGGGTCAAGTGCAAGTACTTGAACGACTGTAATTTTTCCGCCAAATGCTTTAGCAAGTTCAGCCGCTTGCGCAACTGCTGCATATGATGTTTCTGAACCGTCTACAGGGACTAAAATGTTTTGGTATGCCATGGTTGTTTCTCCTTATTATCAACTGATTATACGTGCAGATTTCTGTTTTAAAGTATCACGGGTTAAATACAGCTTATGCCTTGATATTAGCTGTATTTTTTAAAGAATAAAACCTAGTAAATTCATATGGATATTTGCATATGAAATGCTAATTTCTCACTTCTAAATTAGCACAAAAGCGTGTGAATAATAATCAATTTAACACTAAAGTTGAATGTATATGTAGCGTTTAAGAAACATAGGCTTTGTCTAAAAAATAGCTTATATTTATGAATGGCTTACTACTTTATAAATACGATGACAGATACGAATCAACTGAATTGGCAACGAACAAATTTAGAGAATATAGAAACAGCTTGGGAAGGTGACCTTTGGGATCGTAAGCGTTTGGGTATTCAACTAACGAATTATGTTGATCGTTTGCAGTGTGGAGCTGTACTCGCTTTAGATGCTCGTTGGGGGGAGGGTAAAACTTGGTTTGTTCGACACTGGCAAAAACATTTAGAAGATGAAAATCATAATGTGATTTATTTAGATGCATTTGCAAATGACTATTTAGATGATCCATTTTTAGTTGTGACTTCAGAAATTACAAATACTTTAAGTAAAGACAAAAAGACCAAAAGTAAGGTTAAAAAACTAATAGATCTATCAGCATCTGTAGGAACAGCATTGTTGCCATCTTTACCGAAAATTGCATTAACGCTTGGACTTCATCTTGTTGGAGCTGGATTTTTAGGTGGAATCTTGCAGCAAGGTTATGAAAATGCGCAGGATGAAATAGATAAATTATCAGATGAGACGAGTGATCGAATTAAAGAAAGTATTCAAGAGAAAATTGCAGGTCATGAAGCTGAAAAGAAAACTTTAGAAGAATTCAAAAAACATCTAGCTCAAACAGTTGAAAAGTTAGACAAACCACTAGTTTTTATTATTGATGAACTTGATCGTTGTCGTCCTGATTTTGCAATTCGTTTGATTGAGCGTATTAAACACTTTTTTGATATTCCTAAAATTGTTTTTGTTTTGGTGATGAATAAGACTCAGCTTATACAGTCTGTACACACTTTATATGGCTATACTATTGAAACGAATGGTGATTACTTCGAAAAGTTTATTGATTTCACGATTAAATTTCCTCAGTTGGATGCTATAAATAATTATGAAATGCTCTTAAAAGAGCAGCTTTTTAGAATAGGTGAAATTGAAAATAAAGAGCATTTTAGTACTTTTTATTTTTGGGTATTGGCATTGCAATTATATAAAAATTACAATTCGCGAGAGCTTATTAGAAAAGTCAATCAATATGCCCTATTAAGAACAAATAATTTAAATAAGGATATGATTGTAATAGCAATAATATTTGATAGGGATTTCCAAGTTACAGTGCAGTATTTTAGAAGAGTTCTAAAGAGATTATTAGAATATATAACTAATCATACTCATCAACGGGATAATGAAAGTTATATAGCAAGAAACTTAATAAATAATTTAAATCAAAAATATAAGTTAACTAGCTTGGGAATTCTGGAATTAGCTGATCAGTTGGAAAATTTTATGAAACACTACACAACTTCTGGACAGATGGATGAGAAGGAAAGAGCTCTTTTAGATTTATATTCAGATTATTCCGTGACGAAATTGCGTAAATCTGATGATCTTGTCACGAGTTGGAAAAATTATATTGAATCTGGTTTTATTTCAGAAACTCAAGCAGAGAGTTAATATCATCTGTCTGTAACTGCTCACGCATTTTTAAAAACTGCTTTTCATCTAAGTCATAGAGCTTCAGTGCAAGCAGTTTTTCTATATCTGCTTCGGGAAAGCGATACTTAATAATCTTGGCAGGTACTCCACCCACAACGGTATAGGGTGGAACATCCTTGGTCACGACAGCGCCCGTTGCCACCACTGCACCTTCACCGAGTGTTACACCCTGCATAATCATGGCACGTGAACCAATCCAGCATCCATCTCCAATGATGGTATCACCCGCGAGCACAAAACTACGTGTATCAAAAGGAAAGGCCGAAATCCAGTCAGTACGATGCAGTTGGTTACCACCCATCATAATGACGCATTCTGCGCCAAAACAGACGAAGTTGCCGATATAGAGTTGATCAATTGGTTTGTCTATGGTCGAGGGCTTATCATGCAAATAACGCACGACACAACGTTCAAAACCTTGATCCCAATACGCTGAATAGTAAGAGTAATTCCCTTTAATGTGAATATTCGGATTCTTCACCGTTTTAGAGATGAACTCAAACTCACACCAGTGTTTGACAGGAGAATTAATCAGTGGCTCAGACATAAAAAGACAGCGTTGAAGAGTGTGAGAAATTATAACAAATAAAAGTCTTGCTTTGATAAAGAGGGGAAATGAATACCCTAAATCTATCTCATTCTTGGGGTGAAATTTCCCACGTGCATAAGAAGAGGGCTAGGAAGAGCTATTTGGTAAAATACAAAAACAAAAAACCCCTCAATCGAGGGGTTTCTACAGCCGTAAATATCAAAGAAACTTAGATATATGCAACTTTTACAATTTCGTATTCAACTTCACCCTGAGGGGTTTGAATTTTTGCTTCGTCCCCTTCACTTTTGCCCAAAAGGCCGCGCGCGATAGGAGAGTTCACTGAAATTTTATTGATTTTAAAATCAGCTTCGTCGTCACCAACGATCATATAGGTCTTTTGTTCTTCGGTGTCTAAGTTTTCGATAGTGACTGTCACCCCAAAAACCACGCGACCGTTCTGTTCAAGTTCTTTTACATCAATCACTTGAGCCGCACCCAATTTACCTTCGATGTCTTGAACACGACCTTCACAGAAACCTTGTTGCTCACGCGCAGCATGGTATTCCGCATTTTCTTTTAAATCCCCGTGCTCACGTGCTTCAGCAATTGCCGCAATAATACGTGGACGTTCAATACTTTTTAATTGATGTAATTCTTTCTCTAAGGCTAATTTGCCTTGGGGAGTCATAGGATAACGTTGCATTGTTGTCCCTCAAGTCTGTGAGTGTAAAAAATATAGGTTTATAAATGAAAAAAGCCCGCCACCGAGAGGTGACGGGACTTCTCGGTAAACGAATTAACCTACAGTTTGTAAATCTTGCAAACGGTATACATCCATTGGCAATTGAATCGCAAAAGCTTGGCATACAGCATCAGCACCGTTCAAGGTCGTAGTGTTATACACTTTCGCTTGAAGCGCTGAACGACGAATCGAGAACGAATCTTGTTGAGCTTGTTTGCCTTCAGTTGTATTGATAATGAGGTGAACTTCGCCATTTTTCAAGCGGTCCACGATATTAGGACGGCCTTCAGTGACTTTATTTACACGTTCACACTCAATACCTGCAGCTTTAATGAACTCATAAGTACCGCCAGTCGCAAGTACTTTGAAGCCAAAGCCTACCAGTTGCTTCGCAATACCAACAGCACGAGGTTTGTCTGAATCACGCACAGAGATAAATGCATGCTTCACTTCGCCTTCTGTAGGAAGACCTGGTACGCGTTCATTCGAGCCTAACACAGCTTTGTAGAATGCTTCACCAAATGTTTTACCTACACCCATTACTTCGCCTGTAGATTTCATCTCAGGGCCAAGAATAGGGTCAACACCCGGGAACTTGTTGAACGGGAACACCGCTTCTTTTACAGAGAAGTGAGTCGGGATGATTTCTTTAGTGAATCCTTGAGATTCTAAAGACTGACCCGCCATACAACGCGCAGCCACTTTCGCTAAAGACTCACCGATACATTTAGAAACGAATGGCACAGTACGAGACGCACGTGGGTTCACTTCTAGGATGTAAACGTCTTCGCCTTTCACAGCAAACTGTACGTTCATCAAACCAACAACGCCAAGCTCTTTCGCCATAGCAACAGTTTGACGACGCATTTCGTCTTGGATTTCAACTGAGAGTGAGTATGGAGGAATCGAACATGCTGAGTCACCTGAGTGAATCCCTGCTTGTTCAATGTGCTGCATAATACCGCCAATCACAACGTCTTTACCGTCAGATACACAGTCTACGTCAACTTCGATCGCATCATCTAAGAAACGGTCAAGAAGAACTGGCGCTTCATTTGATGCTTGTACCGCATCACGTAAGTAGCGTTTAAGCTCTTCGTCGTTGTATACGATTTCCATCGCACGACCACCGAGTACATAAGAAGGACGCACCACCAGTGGGTAGCCTACTTTCGATGCTTCAGCCATACCTTCTTCAGCAGATTTTACAATGCTGTTGTTTGGCTGGCGAAGTTGAAGACGTTGAATCATTTGTTGGAAACGTTCACGGTCTTCTGCTCGGTCAATCGCATCTGGTGATGTACCGATAATTGGCGCACCTGCTTCTTCTAAAGCACGAGCCAATTTAAGCGGAGTCTGACCACCATACTGAACGATAATGCCTTTTGGCTTTTCAGTACGAACGATTTCAAGTACATCTTCCAATGTGATTGGTTCGAAGTACAAACGATCAGAAGTGTCGTAATCCGTTGAAACTGTTTCAGGGTTACAGTTCACCATGATGGTCTCGTAACCATCTTCACGCATTGCAAGCGCAGCGTGTACACAGCAGTAATCGAATTCGATCCCTTGACCAATACGGTTAGGACCACCACCGATCACCATAATCTTATCTTTATCAGATGGGTTTGATTCACACTCATCATCGTAAGTTGAATACATGTATGCAGTGTCAGATTCGAACTCTGCTGCACAGGTATCCACACGTTTGTAAACTGGCGTTACGCCCAAGTTCCAACGGTGCTTACGGAATTGTTTTTGTGAAATACCCATCAAGTTCGCGATGCGAAGGTCAGATAAACCTTTACGTTTGAACGAACGGATGTTGTCTGCGTTTAGATCACCAAAACCTAAAGTTTTGATTTCATTTTCAGTTTTGATGATGTCTTCGATTTGGATCAAGAACCATTTATCGATTTTCGTCGCTTGGAACACGTCTTCTAAGGTGAAACCATGACGGAATGCGTCAGCCACATACCAAATACGCTCTGGACCCGGAACTTTAAGTTCAACCAAGATCTTTTCTTTCGCGCCTTCAGTTCCTACTGCGATTTTTTCATCAAAACCACACGCACCCACTTCAAGACCACGAAGTGCTTTGTTTACAGACTCTTGGAAGTTACGACCAATGGCCATTACTTCACCCACAGATTTCATCTGTGTGGTCAGTGTTGCATCTGCTTGTGGGAATTTTTCGAAGTTGAAACGTGGAATTTTTGTTACCACGTAGTCAATTGCAGGTTCGAACGAAGCAGGAGTCGTTCCGCCCGTGATGTCATTTTTTAATTCATCAAGGGTATAACCGACAGCCAATTTCGCGGCGATTTTTGCAATCGGGAAACCTGTTGCTTTTGATGCAAGGGCAGATGAGCGCGATACACGCGGGTTCATCTCGATGATCACCATACGGCCAGTATCTGGGCAAATACCGAACTGAACGTTAGAACCACCTGTTTCTACACCAATTTCACGAAGAACTGCTAAAGATGCATTACGCATCAATTGATATTCTTTGTCTGTTAATGTTTGCGCAGGCGCAACAGTGATTGAGTCACCTGTGTGCACGCCCATTGGGTCAAAGTTTTCGATCGCACAAACGATAATACAGTTGTCGTTTTTGTCACGAACAACTTCCATCTCGTATTCTTTCCAGCCAATTAAAGATTCATCAATCAATAATTGTTTGGTTGGAGAAAGATCGAAACCGCGTTCACAGATTTCAAGGAATTCTTCTTTGTTATAAGCGATACCGCCACCTGAACCACCCATCGTGAATGACGGACGGATAATCACAGGGAAGCCGAAGCGCGCTTGAATCTCTAAAGCTTCTTCCATGTTTTCAGCAATCGCAGCTTTTGGACATTCAAGACCAATTTTACGCATTGCTTCATCAAACAGTTTACGGTCTTCAGCTTTTTCAATCGCTTCTTTGGTTGCACCAATCAATTCAACATTGTATTTTTCTAAAATACCGTTGGCATCCAGTGCAAGCGCACAGTTCAATGCTGTTTGACCACCCATTGTTGGAAGGACAGCATCTGGACGCTCTTTTTCAATGATTTGAGCAACAGTCTGCCAAGTGATTGGCTCGATATATGTTGCGTCTGCCATCGCAGGGTCGGTCATAATGGTAGCTGGGTTAGAGTTCACCAAAATAACACGGTAGCCTTCTTCACGAAGAGCTTTACACGCTTGCGCACCTGAGTAGTCAAACTCACATGCCTGTCCGATGACAATCGGACCTGCACCAATAATTAAGATACTTTTAATGTCTGTACGTTTAGCCATGATCGCTTCCTTAATTACTTCTTAGATGCTTCGATAAGTTCGATGAAATGATCGAACAATGGTGCGCAGTCATGCGGACCAGGGCTTGCTTCAGGGTGACCTTGGAAGCTGAACGCTGGTTTGTCTGTACGATGAATCCCTTGAAGAGTTTGATCGAACAAAGACTTGTGCGTAGCTTTCAAGTTTGCAGGAAGTGTTTCTGCATCCACTGCGAAGCCGTGGTTTTGAGAAGTAATCATCACTGTGCCTGTTTCCATGTTTTGAACAGGGTGGTTAGCACCGTGGTGACCATGCGGCATTTTCACTGTTTTTGCACCTGAGGCAAGTGCAAGAATTTGGTGACCCAAGCAAATACCAAAGACGGGTAGGTTGCGAGCGTCTTCTACAATTGTTTTTACAGCTTCAATTGCGTAGTCACATGCAGCTGGATCGCCAGGGCCGTTCGATAAGAACACGCCATCCGGATTCAATGCAAGCACGTCAGCAGCAGGAGTTTGTGCAGGCACGACAGTGAGTTTACAACCGCGGTCTGCAAGCATACGTAAGATGTTGGTTTTGACACCGTAGTCGTATGCAACAACATGGAATTTAAGTTCAGGTTGTGTGAAGCCTTTGCCTAATACCCAAGAACCTTCTGTCCATTCGAAACCAGTTGGGTCACAGCATTCTTTAGCTAGGTCTAAACCATTTAAACCACCAAATGCGCGTGCTTTTTCTAAAGCCTGCTCTTCAGTAATATTTTCACCAGCAAGGATGCAACCATTTTGCGCACCTTTGTCACGCAAAATACGGGTTAATTTACGCGTATCAATATCTGCAATTGCGACAACATTATGTTCTTTTAAGTATTCGCCTAAAGATTGCGTTGATCGGAAGTTGCTATGCAATAAAGGTAGGTCACGAATAATTAATCCGTTGGCCCATACTTTGTGAATTCGACCTGACTCAGCGTCTTCATCATTACAACCTGTGTTACCGATATGAGGGTAAGTTAAAGTCACAAGTTGCTGTGCATAACTCGGGTCAGTCAAAATTTCTTGATAGCCAGTCATGGCAGTGTTGAAAACGACTTCACCAGTCGTACTACCCGATGCACCAATAGACGTTCCTTTAAAGATCGTACCATCGGCAAGGGCTAAAATTGCTGGGGTGCTCAAACCAAAGCTCCTGAAATTTAGGCTGTAAAAAAGCGAGTAGACGAAAAAAAAGGAAGGCTATCTAAAAACCTACCCTCCCTATGTCTGCTCGCTTGAACTTAACATGGCACTATACGCAACTTCACTAACAAAGTCCATGCCAATAAGATGGAATTAGCAAGATAAAGTGCTTTTATTTTGTAGCGGAAGCTGTTTCTAAGTTTTGTAAAGAAAAATGTAACAACAAATAATTGTCTAACAAATCAAAATCTAAATTTTATCGAATCACGCTAAGCTGTCGCTGTGTATATAACAACAGGAATAACATCATGACTGAACAAGACAAAGTGACCAAACCAAAGCCAGCGTTGAAAGAAGTCGTTGCAGAAAGCACTGAAAAGCTTGAGCAAGTGGCGAAAGAAGCAACAGAGCAGGTCACGGAAGCGGTAGTTGAAAGCAAAGAAAAGCTTGAAGCTGAAGCGAAGCAGTTGAATGCCAGTGTGCAAGAGCAACTCCGACAATTTAAACAAGATCTTTTACTGCGCTTAGAAACCATTAAAGGGCAGCTATCGAACTCTCAAAAAGACTTAACTGAACTAAAAGAGTTTGTTAAAACTGAGTTTACGGCCGTTTTAGATGACTTGACCAAACTAGGTAAAGAGTTAAAAGGTGATGTCAGCGAAATTTCAGTAAAACATAAAGATCAGTTGACTGAAACGTTTAAACGTTCAAAAGAACACACCTTAGATGCGTGGAATAAGGTTTCAAGCAAGTAATCTCGCTGTACGAGACTCAAGATTAAGTGCATAAAAAAGTGAGGTCATGGCCTCACTTTTTTATTGCTCGGGTTTATTTGTCTGGATTAAAACTGATGCAACCAATCACGTTTATTGTGAAAGTCAGCTTGTTGACCACTATGCTGCATGGCATAGAACTGTTGACCTTGTGAAGTATTCAACACCGCGGATAAACCCAGATATAGGTCAGCCCATTTCAGTTTGTGTTGTAGCATAAACTCAGTCAGATCAATGCTGACATTTAAACCATAGTGGGTACGCTTCAATTGATTGAGTTCAATATCGTAAGCGACCTGTGGCGGCATATCTTCAGGATACCGATATTCCTCAAACTGATAGGCCTGCCAAGCTTGCGAAGGGGAGAGATTGATTTCGCGATAATAATCTTCGCCTTTTACCCCGATAAAGACTTCAAAACAGGTGTTTTCCCATAAAAAGTCTTGACGAGGATTTGCATTCACGACTTCGGGCCAGTGCATGTACAAATTGGGATCGCGTAACCAAAAGCCGATATTGAGAGCATATGGGCTTTGTTGTTCAATCGCACCAACAAGCGAAATAGCTTGAAAGCGACGATCAAATGCACTGAGTTCGTAACTTGCCATAAAAAACTACAATTATTTTGCTGCGTGAGCGAAACGGACTAAATTAGACAATTTGGCATTTTGTTTCGCCGCTTTTTTGTAAAGCAATGCAATTTTACCAATGGTCTGTACAATTTCTGCACCTGTAGTTGAGGCAATTTCTGCAATGATTGCAGC
Organism: Acinetobacter sp. PC34; assembly: GCF_051789135.1. NCBI lineage: Bacteria > Pseudomonadati > Pseudomonadota > Gammaproteobacteria > Moraxellales > Moraxellaceae > Acinetobacter > Acinetobacter sp. PC34. The sequence continues at coordinate 907,827 of NZ_CP196664.1, forward strand.
GCGCTCTTCACGGTCTTCACCCGCGATTTTGACTTTAATCAATTCGTGGTCGTTTAAAGCACGTAAAATTTCTTCAACGACATTTTCAGTCAGACCTGAACCGCCAAGCATTACCACAGGGTTTAAAGCATGACCGATTTGACGCAAACGCTTGCGTTCCTGAATGGATAAAGTCGCCATAAAGATAACCTAATTTTAAAAACGGCTTAGTATAACAAACTGCGAAATTAAACGCTGTATATTCTGTGGAAATAATCGATTTAGATAATAGAAAAAAACAACTAAAACCCAAGATTTGGATACAGATGTATACTGCAAGCCTAGAGAATTTAACGTACAATTAAGTTTAAGAAATTTTAATGTTTTAGAGAGATATGGCAACACGCATTACCAACCAAAAGTTATCCAAAAGTAGCCGTGCGTGGATGAGAGAGCACCTTGATGACCATTTTGTGAAAAAAGCGCAAAAAGAAGGTTATCGAGCACGTGCAGCTTATAAGTTACTTGAAATTCAAGAAAAATATAACATCATTCGTCCTGGCATGACCGTGGTTGACTTGGGTGCTGCACCTGGAAGTTGGTCACAAATTGCAGGAAAGCTGGTCGGTGATCGAGGATTGGTGGTTGCATCTGACATTTTGGAAATGGATGCACTTCCAGATGTGACCTTCTTGCAAGGTGACTTCCGTGAGCAAGAAGTATTCGATAAATTGTTAAATATTTTAGATGGACGTAAAGTAGACGTTGTAATTTCAGATATGGCCCCCAATACTTCAGGTAACAAGGCTGTAGATCAACCTCGCCAGATTTACCTCTGTGAATTGGCCATCGATTTTGCTACGAAAGTGCTCGGTCCAAATGGTCAGTTTGTTGTAAAGGTATTCCAAGGTACAGGCTTTGACGAGTTCCGTAAGCAAGTAGTCGACAACTTTGATGTGTTAAAGACAGTAAAACCTGCTGCATCACGTGCCCGATCTAAGGAAGTATTCTTAGTTGGGCAAGGCCGTAAGAAGGCTTTCAAATAAAGTTTACTTGCCAAGTCGTTAAAAATTGTGCATTTTGTACCTTTTTATTATTTTGCGAAGCTGATCTTCAGCAGAAACTTTAAGGTCACCCGATAGGGCATGATCAAATTAGATTGATATGGGAATAAAGCTTTGAGCGATCTCTTCAAGAATGCCATATTGTGGCTAGTGATACTGGGCGTACTGATCCTTATTTTCAGTAATGTCAGTAGCAATGAAAAGCCGACAGCGATGAATTATTCAGAGTTTGTTGCTGCGGTGAATGCTGGTCAAATTAAGCAAGTGACAATTGATGGCGAACGAATTCATGGCCAAAAATCAAACGGTTCAGAGTTTGAAAGTATTCGTCCTGCGGTTCAAGACCCAGAGCTTATGCCTAATCTGATTAAAAATAACGTTGTCGTTGAAGGTACTGCACCTGCACGTCAAGGTTTATTGATGCAACTTTTGATCGCAAGCTTCCCTGTACTTTTAATCATTTTGTTATTCATGTTCTTTATGCGCAACATGGGTGGCGGAGCAGGTGGTAAGAACGGTCCAATGAGTTTTGGTAAGTCAAAAGCAAAAATGTTGGCAGAAGACCAAATTAAAGTGACTTTTACCGATGTCGCTGGCTGTGATGAAGCAAAGCAAGAAGTTGTAGAAATTGTTGATTTCTTAAAAGACCCTTCAAAATTTAAACGCTTAGGTGCAACAATTCCTAAAGGCGTGCTAATGGTGGGTCCACCGGGTACAGGTAAAACTTTACTTGCAAAAGCAATTGCAGGCGAAGCGAAAGTACCATTTTTTAGTATTTCTGGTTCTGACTTTGTTGAAATGTTCGTGGGTGTGGGTGCGTCTCGTGTCCGTGACATGTTTGAACAAGCGAAACGTCATGCACCATGTATTATCTTTATTGATGAGATTGATGCTGTGGGGCGTCATCGTGGTTCAGGTACAGGTGGTGGTCACGATGAGCGTGAGCAAACCTTGAACCAAATGTTGGTGGAAATGGATGGCTTTGAAGGCAATGAAGGTATTATCGTCATTGCTGCGACAAACCGTGCCGATGTACTGGATAAAGCTTTACTCCGTCCAGGTCGTTTTGACCGCCAAGTAATGGTTGGCTTACCAGACATTAAAGGTCGTGAGCAAATCTTAAATGTTCACATGAAGAAATTGCCTTCAGTGACTGGTGTCGATGTACAAGTGCTTGCACGTGGTACGCCGGGCTTCTCGGGTGCACAATTGGCGAACCTTGTGAACGAAGCTGCATTATTTGCTGCACGTCGTAACAAGAACACTGTCGATATGCATGATTTTGAAGATGCAAAAGACAAGTTGTACATGGGCCCTGAACGTAAGTCGATGGTGATTCGTGAAGAAGAACGTCGTGCAACCGCGTACCATGAAGCTGGTCATGCGATTGTGGCTGAAATTCTACCGGGTACAGACCCTGTACATAAAGTGACCATTATGCCGCGTGGTTGGGCGCTGGGTGTAACTTGGCAGTTACCTGAACATGACCAAACCAGCCACTATAAAGACAAAATGTTGAATGAACTTTCAATTTTGTTTGGTGGTCGTATTGCTGAAGAAATCTTTATCAACCAAATGTCGACAGGTGCTTCAAACGACTTTGAACGTGCAACTAAAATGGCACGTGCGATGGTGACCAAGTACGGTATGTCTGACAAACTGGGTGTAATGGTGTATGAAGATGATTCTCAGCAATCATTCATGGGTAGCATTGGTAGTCGTACGATTTCTGAAGCAACACAGCAACAAGTAGATGCTGAAGTTCGTCGTATCATCGATGAGCAATACCATGTAGCACGCAATATCTTAGAAAACAATAAAGATATTGCTCATGCGATGGTGAAAGCTTTGATGGAATGGGAAACGATTGATCGCGAGCAAATTCGTGACATTATGGAAGGTCGTGAGCCACAACCACCAAAAGTATATGTTGCAGAAAATCCTGTGATGGATGTAACTCCAACGGATGGTCCAAGCACACCACCACCATTACCATCTGCAACTTAATTTTAAAAAGTTAAATAAAAAGCCACCTTCGGGTGGTTTTTTATTGCGCGATTTTACACTTCCGATGAAGAAAAATAAGCGCGTAAAAGTGGGGAACGCGTTAAGATAACGCGAGTTGGACTGGAGAATATCACATGCAATTGATGGCTTTGCCAAAGAAAATCCTACGTTGTGGAGAGCTATCACTGGATCTGTCTGTACCGCATGTGATGGGTATTTTAAATGTGACGCCAGACTCGTTCAGTGATGGCGGCAAACATAATGGCAAAGCACAAGCGCTTGCGCATGCTCAGCAAATGATTGCGGATGGGGCGACAGTCATCGATGTTGGGGGTGAATCTACACGTCCAGGTGCATCTGTAGTTGAGGTTGAAGAAGAGATTCGTCGTGTCGTCCCAGTGGTGGAAGCTTTGGCTGAACTTGATGTAGTCATTTCGATTGATACCTCTCAACCTGAAGTGATTCAAGCTGCAGTCGCAGCAGGCGCACATATCTGGAATGATGTGAGAGCATTAACACGCCCGAATGCTTTAGAGACGGCAGCTAAACTGAATATTCCAGTGATTATCATGCATATGCGTGGTGAACCGACTACCATGAATGGTTTAGATCAATATGATAATGTCACTCTAGATGTCATGACTGAGCTTTCCCAGCGCGTGTCGGATGCACTCAAGGCTGGTGTCAAAGCTGAAAATATCATGATTGATCCGGGTTTTGGCTTTGCTAAAAATGCAAAGCAGAACCTTAAGCTTTTAAAAGAATTCCATCAGCTAAATCAGCTCGGGTATCCTATCTTGTCCGCATTGTCACGAAAGCGCTTTATCGGAGAAGCTTTAGGCGGGGCAGAGGCAGGGCAGCGGGCCGTGGGTTCTGTAGCGGGACATTTGCTGAGTATTCAACAAGGCGCGTGTATGGTGCGCGCCCATGATGTTAAAGCCATGAGTGATGCGATCAAGGTTTGGCAAGCGATGAATATGGCTTAATGGGGCGGCGGAATGCCGAGGTAATGATTTAATTTGAAAATTTGATCTATATCAGATTGTTAGACTGGCAGCATCTTCAGATGCTGCTTTTTTATTTGGTGATTTGTTTGGTTTATGTTATACAGACTCGTTTTTTAAGTTTCTCATTTTGAGTGCCTGTATGTTTGCAGATTTACTTCTCCCTATGTTTGATGATGAATATTATCCCGATATTCTTGTTGCTGAAGTGAAGCAGCATGTCGAGACTTTTGCTAAAAAAATTGTAAAAGCAAAATCTGAGGGTGATATTTATCAATATGCCAATGCCGCAGTGGCTGAAATTAATGAAATGAAGCCGCATTTTGAAGATCTAGATTCATCATTAGATGACTCTGCTGCTGATTTTATTGCTGAAGCGATGATGATGGTGGTACAAGATGCTGGGTTTATGGATATTGAAATGGAAGAATTGGTGGTGAACAGAGAGTGGTGAGCCACTCTCTCATTTCAAGTTCTGTTGGTTTTGCTTTAGAAGCTGAGATTGCTGTTATAACTCATCTAAAAGATCGGTGAGATGACAATTTTGGTTCAAATGTTCATCTTGAATCGTATCGACTGTCATCACATATTCACCTTCGACCATTTCAGCATTTGCACTGAGATTCAGCCAAAATTTTGGATGCTTTTTCATGACCTCACGAATATGTTGCTCATCTTTAGTGTGATTAAAGCTTAATTTAAAATGAGCATCTACTGATTTACACGCATGTAAATAGAGTTGACGGTCTTTTTCAATAATTGTGCCTGCAAACAAGTCATAAAAAGTATCGCTATCTGTTTGCTGTGAGGTGGGGTTTGCATGGCTGATGTTTGAAAAAATTAGGCATAAGATGATAATGAGAGTGTTCTTTTTCATATTGTGATTGTTATGTGCTTCGATGCATAAATTATAGACATAAAAAAACCAGCATATTGCTGGATTTTTTATTGCACCATCTTAATTAGCTTAATAATGGTGCCCGAGGCCAGACTCGAACTGGCACGCTTTGTGGGCGGGGGATTTTAAATCCCCTGTGTCTACCGATTTCACCACTCGGGCATGAGCGCAATAATAGAGGACGAAATAAAAGTTGGCAAGTCTATTTGTGATTATTTGCTTTCTTTTCAAACAATTCAGCGGTTTATGTTTAAAAAATAGCAAAATTATCTGTCTGCACTTGTTCAGGCGTCATAAAAATGTCATCGACTTGAGATATGCATGTCATATTTTTCGCATAAATTTCAAGTCCATATCGTCTTTAGGCAATCCACATGACAAAAAAAATGAACCGCCGAGAACTTATTCAAAAAACTTTGGCAGGATTTGGTGCTTTATCTTTACCTATTTCACTGACCGCTTGTGGTGATGACGCCGATTCAAACACACAGCCCACTACGCAAGTGCAGTTTTTGCATGGGGTTGCCAGTGGTGATCCTTTACAAACTCAAGTTATCATTTGGACACGCGTAACACCATCGGATAGCAGTGCGCGTTTAGAGGTGCTCTGGGAAGTGGCAAAAGATGCAGACTTTAAACACATTACAACAACAGGAAAGGTGCTGACTACAGCTGCACAAGATTTTACTGTGAAAGTGGATGTGACGGGACTTGCTGCGGGGCAAGTTTATTTCTACCGTTTTAAATCGGCGTCGACATATTCAACCACAGGGCAAACCAAAACTTTGGCAACGCAAGTACAGTCGGTACAGTTTGCCGTATGCTCATGTTCAAATTATCCAGCGGGTTATTTCCATGTTTATAAAGAAATTGCAAAACAGGATGTGGATGTTGTGATTCATTTGGGGGATTACATTTACGAATATGGTATGGGCGGATATGCAACGGAAGAGGCTGTAGAGATGGGGCGTGCACTGGCGGATGATAATAGCTTAGAAATTATTCGCTTAGATGACTATCGCAAACGTTATGCTTTATACCGACTAGATGCAGATTTGCAGGCCGCGCATCAACGTCATCCTTTTATTGTGATTTGGGATGACCATGAACTCGCAAATGATACATGGGAAAAGGGTGCTGAAAATCATCAGTCAGATACTGAAGGCGATTTCCTTGAACGTAAACTTGCGGCACTGGCGGCCTATTTTGAGTGGATGCCAATCCGTCCGCTTTCTGAAAAAGATCATTTGAATATTTATCGCCAGTTTAACTTTGGTAATTTAGTGCAGTTAAATATGTTGGATACGCGTATTCTAGCGCGGAGTAAACAGTTAGATTATGCAGATTATTTAACCGCATCGGGTTTGGATGCTGTGCGCTTTACTACAGATATGCAAGACCCAAATCGAACGTTACTGGGGTTGAATCAACGCGCATGGTTAACACAGCAACTTGCGAGCTCTAAAGCCACATGGCAAGTTTTGGGTCAGCAGGTGTTGATGAGCAAAATGCTTGTTCCAGCCGAGATGTTACAAGTGCTCAGTGCAATCAGTAGCGGCGCGGTGACTCCAGATGTTTTGGCGCAGGTGAATCAACTCATTAAAGAATTGGTGGAAATAAAACTTCGTTACTTAAATCATGATCCATCTTTAACAGTAGAGCAGTTGTCTCGTATTAAAACTGTGGTTCCTTACAATTTAGATGCATGGGATGGTTATGCGGTTGAAAGGGAGACGCTGTACGGCACACTGCAGTATTTAAATAAAAAAGTCGTGGTCTTGGCTGGTGATACACATAATGCATGGGCATCGGACTTACACGATTTAACAGGGCAATTTGTGGGTGTGGAGTTAGCGACAAGTTCAGTTTCCTCGCCAGGTATGGAAAAGTATTTGTCTATTCCAATGCAACAACTCCAAGAGTTTGAGTTTGCTTTTACAACCTTGATTGATGAGCTGAGTTATTGCAATTTAAATCAGCGCGGTTATTTGAAAGTCCGTTTTACCGCAGAGCAGGTGCAAGCGGATTGGATTTTCGTAGATAGTATTAAGCACAAAGAATACATCGTTGACGAAACTCGCTCGCATCAAGTGATATTAGACTCGACATTATTGCCAGTCAGTGCATTAAAACAAACGGCATAAAATGACCTTAGAAAAACCGAGCATCATTGCTCGGTTTTTTATAATTTTTCATCGATATAACTGTCGAGATCGATGTGCTTAATCTGCTTACAGTAAGCATGCTCATACTTCAGCAGTTGCACGTATAAATCTGCTTCACGCCCCAGCTGAAGTTTTCGTGCCTGATAATCTTCAGATTGATGGGAGCTAAAGCGTAATTGGAGTCGTGATTTGAGCGTTTGTTTATAGGCCCAAAAGCAGACACGTCTGAGTTGTTGTAACTGGTGATGTTCAACCGACTGGCTGTGGTCTCGAAATAAATTTTCTTTATAGAAGCGCACAAAACCAAAGTTCACACCAAAATAAAACAAGATCCACATCAGCAAACTGCTTTCAAGGAACATTAGATTTAGTCCACTTAAAAGAATCACCGCCGCGAGTTTGATGGGTGTATGGCGTTGCAGTTGATACAAGGAGTTTGATGAATGTTTAATTTGCTTAATGACAAAAGGTAAGACCCACATCAGCACCAATAAAATAGTGATAATGGCGTAACTATGACTTTGGAGAGGATCGATATTCTCCAAGTGAGTTAAGTAAAAATTTTTTAGAATTAAGCTGATTGGAATAAAAATCATCACCGCCAAAACCCACGGAATAACTTCACGCTGGTCATCTAAAATACCGCGTGTTTTGATTTGACTATAAAGCAAGTAATTACGTTTAAATGCGGCAGGGTAGCGGGTCTCTAATTGTTGCAGTAACAGTTGAACTTGTTTGGATTGCATCGTCAAAAAAGAGCGTATGAGAAAAATAGCCTTTACTATAGTAGATTTGGAAGGGGATGGCTCAAAAAAATACGTGAAACAGAATATTCACAGAGAAAAGCACAACAATTTCGCTTTTTCACTCTGAATTATGCGAAAATGTCGGATTCAATTTTTTTGTCTAAGGGCAGTTCATGACTGATCATTCTCCTGAATCTTTAAGTGATATCGAAATTTTAGACATTTTGCAGTCTATGAAAGACGATGAGCTTGATACAGAGGCAAAAGAAGAGATTCTTAAGGGTGGTAAAGCGGGTCGTCAAGAAGCACATAAACTTGCGATTGTGGCTTTGAACCAATCTTTTGAAAGTAAGTTTGTTGAAGCTGTAGCTTTGGCGTTGGGCCTGAATGAAGGTCAAGCCAAAAAAATTCGCTATAAGAAAGACCGCATCCGTATTTTAAAAGTACGTGGGATTGATTACATGGCGATTGATGGTGCGGAAACAGCACAAGTCTTGTCACAAGTTGCGCAAGCAATTGTACGTGAAGATGCGACCGTGACCCATGATTTGCACAACATCTTCCCATTTTGGAAAGAAGGCTGGCCAATGGTTCAGTTTGACAGCGCATATAAAATTTTATCTGAAGATATTACCATTCACTATCAAGCGACTTTAGATACATTACTTGAATTGTATGGTCGTTAAGATCGCAGTATCAAAGGCACCTTCGGGTGCTTTTTTATGGCTTCTATTTAACTATGAAAAATCCAAGCCAGTAATAAGCTGATGGGCCAAATGAACAGTCGCCACCATGTAATCAGTGGATCCCAAGAATACTGTCCAAAAGACAGAGTATCATTAAAGCTTCGTTGCCCACGTTCATAAGCATAAGGTGTAATCCGCCATGCTAAAATCAGCAAAACAATCGCACTTACGATCAGAAGTGTGTGGTTGTATTGGGCAAAATAATAGTAAATCAGATACAGCGCAGAATAAAAGAAAGTACATGCCAACACAGCGGGCAATGAAAAAGACATAATCTTGACTCTATTGTATTGTTATATCAAGGCATTATAAATGAAAATACCCGATGTATCACATCGGGTATTTATCGGTTGTTGAGCTTAAGGTTCGTTATAACTCAGTGTAGGTATTTAATTAGCCCAGCGTTGAGTAAAGTGGGAAAATACCAAAGACCATTGCTGTAACCAGCATCACTAAACAGGTAATCACTGCCCATTTGATGGTAAATTCTTGGTGTTCACCGAAGTTAATTCCTGCCAATCCACAGAGTAAGTAAGTCGATGGAACCAATGGAGACAGCAAGTGTACAGGTTGACCGACAATCGATGCACGAGCCATTTCCACAGGAGTGATACCATAGTGTCCAGCAGCTTCAGAGAGTACAGGCAGTACACCAAAGTAGAAGGCATCATTCGACATAAAGAAGGTCAGTGGCATACTAATTACAGCCGTGATAGGTGCTAAATATGGCCCCATACTTTCTGGAATAATGGCAACCAATTCTTGAGACATAGCTTCAACCATACCTGTGCCCGACAAAATACCAGTAAAAATACCTGCCGCGAAAATAATCCCGACTACAGCTAAGGCACTAGCAGAGTGGTTACCAACCAAACGCTTTTGCATGTCTAAATCAGGATAGTTCACCACCAATGCAATGCACAGCGCCACCATGAACAGAATGGCCGCAGGTAAAACACCCATCACTAAGCAGACCATCAAGACCAAAGTCAGTAGTGCGTTAAACCATCTTAAGTGGGCACGGTTAGCTTCTGGTTCTTGCGAAATTTGAATACTGTCACCATGACTAATATCTAATTCCACAATACCAATGCGCTTACGCTCCATACGGCCATACATAAAGCCGAGGAAGTATAACCAACCAATTGCAACCAGCATTGGTAAAATCATCGGAACAAAGACATCGTTTGGATCGACATGCAATGCCGTTGCAGCACGTGCTGTTGGTCCACCCCATGGGGTTAAGTTCATGATTCCGCTCGCAAGCATCATCAGACAAGCCATAATTAAAGGACTCATACCAATACGTTTATACAACGGTAGCATTGCGGCAACACAGATCATATAAGTGGTTGAACCGTCACCATCCAAGGAAACAATTAAAGTCAGCGTAATGGTGCCGAGGGTCACTTTTAAAGGATCGCCTTTAACCTGCTTTAAAATCCACTTCACTGAAGGGTCGAATAAACCCGTGTCGATCATAATTGCAAAATAAAGGATTGCGAAAAGAAGCATTACGCCCGTAGGAGCGAGCTTTTTAATGCCTTCCATCATCATATTGCCAAGTTCAGCAATATCAAATCCAGCAAGGTTGTCAACAAAGAGACTTAAAACATAAGTAAGTAATGCAAAAATGATAGGGATTAAAGTTAAAGCAACGAGAGCGCTCAGTCGTTTGGACATGATTAAGTACATGAAGCACATAATCATGCCTAAACCTAAAATGGTCAGCATGGATCAATCCTTTGAACGTGTTAAGTCTGTTTATTCATCAAGTGACAGCGATAGTATGCAATTCAGCATGATTTTTAAATGCTCTTAAACATATGTGATTTTTCATTCTATTTTTCTAATAAATAATATATATCTGTAAAGTATGGTTAAGATACTTATTTTGTATAACTTCATATGGTTAAATCTGAAGCAAAAAAAACCTTGCAGTTGCAAGGTTTTAATTTAAGGAGATGTTTCTATTCCTCGACTGTTTGGGTTGCAGGCTGTAGTGTTTCTTCAAGTAAGCGCGTCACTAAAAGTTGGTCAATCTTAAAATGATCGACATCGACCACTTCAAATTTAAAGCCTGCGTATTCTACGGTATCGGCAGGGCGTGGAATTTTGCGCAGACGGTACATCATAAAACCAGCCAAAGTTTCATAATTTTCTTCATCTGGCATTTCATCAATGGCCAGTGCATGCTTCATGTCTTCAATCGGTGTGCTGCCATCAATTAGCCATGAATTATTATCACGTTTAATAATCTGTTGTTCGGCTTCAATCGGAGTCACCCAATCGCCCATCACCGTAATCATAATGTCCGACAGGGTGATGACACCCACGACCAAAGCATATTCGTTAATCACAACGGCAAATTTTTCTTTGGTGGAGCGGAAACGGTCTAATAACTCAGACAAGGTTAATGTGTCTGGAATGGTGAGAACATTACGAATAGTGCTTTCATTGAGTTGTAGTAAAGATTGATTATTCAGAATACGGACCAGAATGTCTTTGGCATCGACATAGCCAATTACATCGTCAATATTTTCACTACACACCAAGAACTTAGAATAAGGATATTCAGCCAATTTTTGACGAATACTGGCTTCGGATTCATTTAAAGTAAAATACACCACATTTTCACGCGTAGTCATACTTGAAGGAACGTTCCGCTCTTCAAGCTCAAATACGTTTTCAATGAAATGATGTTCTTGCTTTTGTAGCACCCCAGCTTGCGCACCCGCATCCATCACTGCAGAAATGTCATCAAAGGTAATGTTGTCATCACGTGTGGTATTCACTTTAAACAGGCGGAATAACAAGTTGGCAAGGGCATTAATAATCCAAGCCAAAGGTTTGCAGACCTTAATAAACACCTGAATGGGGTTAATCACCGCAATAGAGATTTTCTCTGGGGCAATCATGGCCAAACGTTTTGGCATGAGGTCGGCAAACAAAATAAATAGCGAGGTGACTAAAGTGAAAGATAGCGCAAAGCTAATAGTTTCAGACCAGGGGCCAGTATAAAAACGAGAAACAAAGCTCATGAAGTAAGGACGAAAAGCCCCTTCACCTAAAATACCGCCCAAGATCGCCACTGCGTTTAAGCCAATTTGTGAAGCGGCAAAGAAGTCAGCAGAATTTTCTTGTAAATTCAAAACTTTCTGTGCGCGATCATCGCCCGACTCAGCCAAGATTTTCAGCTTGACCTTACGTGCTCCTGCCAGTGCAATTTCTGTCAGAGACAAGAAACCCGCCCCAGCAATCAGGACTAGAATGATAACTATGTTTTGAAAAAGGCTCACGGAATCCACCTGTGATTCATCGTTATTATGAATATTTTTAACACAAAAAAATAAAGACAGTAATCACTTACTGTCTTCTATCATACCTGAGTTATTGGTATGAAAATGAATTATTTAGAGCTTGAGTGCTTAATAATGTGAGAATTGCGAGTTATTGCCTAAAAACTCACGATTTTCTTCCTCAATCATTTGACGTGCCACATACAAAATCAGCTGTCTGAGCCAGCGATGTGCAGGATGGTGATGCAACAGTGGACACCATGCCATTTTCAACTCAAATTCTGGAATATAAAAAGGTGGGTCTTTAATCAAGAGATTTTGACTTTTGGCTTGTAAGCGTGCAATACGGGTCGGTAAAGTCGCGATCAAATCTACATTTGAAGCCAATAGTGCAGGCATTTGATAATGTCGAGTGAAGACCGAAATTTTACGTTTTTGGCCAATACGCTCTAAAGCTTGATCAATCCAACCTAGACCTGCTTGTTTTTCAGGGTTAACGCCGAAACCAACGCCCATACCTGTTTTAGAGACCCAAATATGCTGTGCATCGAGGTAACTTTTTAGGTTTAAGTTGCTGGCAGCAGGGTGTTTACCATTGAGCAAACATGAAAAACTGTCACGCCAGACCAAAACTTGGTGGAAGCTTTGTGGAATTTCATTGAATCGGTTAATGGCTAGATCAACTTTACCTTGTTCCATATCACGATATGACACATCACTTGGGGTTAAGAAGTCTAAAACCACATTGGGTGCTTCTGAACGCAGTGCTTTAACGAGGCGGGGAACTAAGGTGGCTTCGGCATAGTCCGAAGTCATAATACGAAAAACACGATTTGAGGTATAAGGACGGAACTCGGTACGAGGTTCCAAAATCATGGAGAGATCAGAAAGAGCGTCACGTATGCGGGGTTGTAATTCTAAAGCCCGTTCGGTTGGTGTCATACCTTCAGAAGAGCGAATTAGCAGGGGATCATTAAATAAGTTACGAAGACGACGTAGAATATTACTCATTGCTGGTTGGGTGACACCCAATTGTTCAGCTGCTCGGGTTACATTTTTTTCGCGTAAAAGTACGTCCAAGTAAATTAAGAGGTTTAGATCAACCCGCTCCAGATTCATAAAATAAATACCGAGAATAAAATCATGAAATTATTTGCATTATGCCATAAGCCATCGGGCTTGTGTAATAAACTGACGAAAAAAAAAGCATCGGGTTGTATAAAGAATACCCCCTTCATTTTCACAGAAAATGGGTTTTTATGCTTAAAAACGGAGGGCATATTAGTCCTAAGCAATGTTTTAATATGTGTGAATTGAGGCTTAGAGTATCGCCTAGAAAATGGCTTGAGCTGGCCTGTTGTTGGTGGAATAAAAGCGTGATAAATACTCTTTTTGCTGAATATTGAACTTTTGTCATTTGGGTCAAATTAAGTATTGATTTTCGGTTTGAACTCTTTTTTCCAACGGCCGAGACTTAAGTCTAATGAAGAAATATTCGACAAAGGATGTATTTTTCACGGTTTTCTTATTTTATTTAAGTTTAAAAATAACAATTACTTAATTATGTTTTATCGAAATATAATTAGACTTTTATCTATATATTTTTTAAATAAATACTGAAAATTAATGCAGAATATTGGATTAATTTATTCTGTCAATCTAATCTGTATTCATCGCAACGAAGCGCTCTAAATCTAAGCAAAAGCTTGAGGGTCTGATTTTAGCTTTTCGTTGAAGAAAATCCTAATATTATTACAGGAAATATCATGACTACATATCAAACAGCGATTGATGCAATCCGCGAATTAAAAGCAAAATTCGGTAGCACTTGGGCAGACATCAGTCCTGAAGATGCTGCGCGTATGCAAATCCAAAACCGTTTCAAAACTGGTTTAGATATCGCTAAATACACAGCTGCAATTATGCGTCGTGATATGGCTGCTTATGATGCTGACTCTAGCAAATACACTCAGTCTTTGGGTTGCTGGCACGGTTTCATCGCACAACAAAAAATGATTGCGAACAAAAAATACTTCGGTACGACTGAACGTCGTTACATCTACCTTTCTGGTTGGATGGTTGCTGCACTTCGTTCAGAATTCGGTCCACTTCCTGACCAATCTATGCATGAAAAAACTTCAGTACCTGCATTGATCGAAGAAATCTACACTTTCTTACGCCAAGCTGATGCTAAAGAATTAAACGACCTATTCCGTGCGCTTAAAAAAGCTCAAGAAGCTGGTGATACTGCAAAAGCTGCTGAAATCACTGCGCAAATCGACGGTTTCCAAACTCACGTTGTGCCAATTATTGCGGATATCGATGCTGGTTTCGGTAACGAAGAAGCGACTTACTTACTTGCTAAGAAAATGATCGAAGCTGGTGCTTGTGCACTACAAATCGAAAACCAAGTATCTGACGCGAAACAATGTGGTCACCAAGCTGGTAAAGTAACTGTTCCACACGAAGATTTCATCTCTAAAATCCATGCATTACGTTATGCATTCTTAGAAATGGGTCTTGATGACGGTATCATCGTTGCGCGTACTGACTCTGAAGGCGCTGACTTGACTCAAAAAATCCCAGTGGTTAAAGAGCCAGGCGACATCGCTTCTCAATACATCGGTTTCCTAGACACTGTTGAAATTGACATCGCTGATGCTCAAGAAGACGAAATCCTAATCAAGCGTGATGGTAAATTACACCGTCCTAAGCGTTTGGCTTCTGGTTTATACCAATTCCGTCCAGACACTCAAATTGACCGTGTTGTTCTTGACTGTGTATCTAGCCTTCAAAATGGTGCTGACCTTCTTTGGATCGAAACTGCGACTCCAAACGTTGACGAAATCGCGCACATGGTTAACCGTGTTAAAGAAACAGTTCCAAATGCGAAACTTGTTTACAACAACTCTCCATCATTTAACTGGACGTTGAACTTCCGTCAACAAGCTTACGACCGTTGGGTTGCTGAAGGTAAAGACGTTTCTGCTTACGACCGTGCTAAATTAATGAGCGCTGAGTACGATGCAACTGAATTAGCTGCTGATGCTGATGAGAAAGTACGTACGTTCCAAGCAGATGCTTCTCGTGAAGCGGGTGTGTTCCATCACTTGATCACACTTCCGACTTACCACACTGCTGCGCTTTCTACTCATGAGCTTGCACAAGGTTACTTCGGTTCTGAAGGTATGTTGGCTTATGTTGCTGGCGTACAACGTAAAGAAATCCGTGGTGGTATCGCTTGTGTTAAACACCAAGCAATGGCGGGTTCTGACATCGGTGATGATCACAAAGAAATCTTCTCTGGTGACAACGCTCTTAAAGCGCACGATGATGCTAAAAACACAATGAACCAATTCGCTGCTCACTAAGCACTGAACTGATTCAAAAAAAACCCTGCGAAAGCAGGGTTTTTTTTTATGACTTAATTTTGAGCTTGTTGAACAACTTGCGCGTGAAATATTGAACAAAAACATTAAGGCATCAGAATCAGTAGCCAAACAATAAAGATAATACTTAAAGAAACAAACTGTGCAGCACTGCCCATGTCTTTGGCATTTTTTGAAAGCTCATGCCGCTCCAGAGAAATACGGTCTACAATCGCCTCAATCGCTGAATTGAACAATTCAACGATAATTGCAAGTAAACAAACGGCTACCATGAGGGCTTGTTCTGAGCGACTGACATCACAGAAAAAGCTTGTTGGAATCAGAATCAGGTTAATCAACAGGACTTGTCGAAAAGCTGCTTCGTGCGCAAATGCGGCCTTAAAACCTGAAATAGAATAATGAGTTGCATTAAAAATACGTTTAAAACCTGACTTGCCTTTGAGTGGGGAATATTGGTTCATACCATCAACCATTTTAAAATTTCAGCCACAATACATGATCTATATTAAAAGTTACTTAATTATAGTATTCAAAAGGTGCTTAATCTATGTACACCTAAAATAAGAGAAAAGAGATTAAAAAGCCTGCTTTTTAATCTCTATGGTTAAAGGATGGATATGGGTTTGACGTCAACAAGATGCTTTAATGTCTTGTTTACTTTGTGTGACTTATTCTATTTTTTCAAAAAAGCATCGGCGGCTTGACGTCCCAAAGCAGGATCATCGGTAAAAACACCATCCACTCCCGCTTTAAAGAAAATTTCAAACTCTGCCAGCGTGCCTTTTTCGCACTTTTCAGAGGCAATCGCGCTACAGTCTAAATAGTCTGGTAAGAAATTGTTTTCAGGGCGTAGGGTATAAGGATGTACTTTTAAGCCCACTGCGTGTGCATCGTTCACAAAACTGGTCGGGGTCGCTGGCTGAGTATTCGGCACGATATAGGTTTTACTTGGTCCGACACCATGCGCATAGCTTGCGACGTCTTTCAGTCCTTGAGGTGTTGCCATATCACTATAGCGGAGTGTTGATTTGGCAAGCACAGCATCGGCAGGTTGTTCGGACTTGCCACCATAGAGTTGAATAATTTTGGCATGTCGAATCGATTTTAATTGATCTAACTGCTGACGCATTTGTTTTAAGTTGCTGACTTCAAACGACTGAATATAGACCGGTGCAATGTCACGACTATAGGTGTGTTTGGCCAGCGTGGATAATAGGCGTTGCTCCATGGCCAAATTGAGACCTTGGAAATAGCTGGGATGTTTGGTTTCGATATACAGGCCCACAATTTTTCCTGTCTTTTTATAGTGCGCATCTACGAGTTCAATAATTTCATCTAAAGTTGGAAGATCAAATTGATCATTATATTGGGCATTTGCTGGACGAATCTCTGGAATACGTTCTCGTGCCTTCAGTTGCTTCAGCTCGTTTAAAGTAAAGTCTTCAGTAAACCAACCTGTGTAAGTCACACCATCAACGACTTTACTGGTCTTCCGTTCTGCAAACTGCGGTAAGCTGCTGACATTGGTGGTTCCTCCGATTTCATTTTCATGGCGAGCGACTAAATAACCGTCTAGAGTTGGCACCAAATCAGGCTCAATAAAATCCGCACCATCATCAATCGCTTTTTGATAAGCGGCTAAGGTGTGTTCAGGGCGTAGTGCGCTGGCGCCGCGATGTCCAATAATAAGCAATTTAGGCTCAATGTATTCGGCGTTGTTTGATGGTGGCTGGGATGTTGCATTGTCTTTCTCATCATGATGACAGCCCAATAAGCCTAAAAAAATAAAACTCAATAATGTTCTTTTTAACATGTGTTCCTCAACATTTTATTGTGGTGTTGCGGACTCAGTGTTCAATTTTAATATCTCAGATCAATGACAAATTGCGAAAAATTACAGGATGTCATCAATTGGTCAAAAAGCTTTCTTCATAGTTTCTTCATATTTAGCTCTAATGTTCTATTTCATGTTGTTAAGTCTTGTTTTTTAATGATTCGTCATAGAAGATCAAGCATAAAGTGATGCCCAGTTTCTAGATCTAGCCTCAGACCCAAGAGTACCGCAGACCCATGCTGTCTAAATTTTTTATTCATCGTCCAATTTTTGCTGGTGTGCTGGCGATTATCGTGATGGCATTTGGTTTATTTGCCACCTTTCAGTTGCCTGTAGAGCGCTACCCAGATATTGCACCTCCGCGAATTACGGTGAGTGCAACATATACAGGCGCGTCGGCAGAGACGGCGGAGGAGAGCGTTACTCAGGTTTTGGAACAGCAAATTAAAGGGATTGATCATTTGCTGTATTTTAGTTCGAGCAGTGACTCGAATGGCCGTAGTCGAATCAGCATTAGTTTTGAGAATGGAACTGACCCAGATACCGCTCAGGTGCAAGTTCAAAATGCCATCAATGGGGTGATTAACCGTTTACCAGAAGATGTACAGCGTCAAGGGGTCAATGTCTATAAATCGCTTGGTGATACGCATATGGTGATAGGCCTATATGACCAAACAGGCAAAAGCAGCAATATTGCACTCTCTGATTATATGATGACGCATTTGGAGCAAGATTTAGCCCGTATTGATGGAGTTGGTGAGGTTGATGTCTTTGGCGCGCAGTATGCCATGCGCTTATGGCTGAATCCGCACAAATTGCGTCAATATGGACTGATGCCAAGCGATATACGTGCATCGGTTGAAGCGCAAAATACGCAAGTGGCCGCAGGGGCAATTGGCGAGTTACCCAGCCTGTCAGACCAATATTTAAATGCCAAAGTCACCTCCGGTACACGTCTAAAAACCGTTGAAGAATTCGAAAACATCATTGTTAAATCGACCCGCGATGGCAGTTTTATTTATTTAAAAGACGTCGCACGGGTGGAACTAGGCGCGGAAAATTATCAGTCATTTAATACCATCAATGGCTTTCCTTCAGCGGGGATGGGTATTTCATTGTCTTCAGGAGCTAATGCATTAGCAACTTCGGCATTGATCAAACAAGAAGTCAGCCGTTTGTCCTCTAAACTTCCTGAAGGCTATCAAATTGTTTATCCACGTGATAACACGCCTTTTGTGCAAGAGTCGATTAAGGAAGTGGTCAAAACACTGTTTGAAGCAGTGCTTTTGGTGATTGTGGTCATGTTTGTCTTTTTGCAAAATTGGCGTGCAACGCTGATTCCGACCATCACAGTACCTGTTGTAATTTTAGGCACGCTGGCCATTCTGTATGTGCTCGGGATGAGTATCAACACCTTAACCTTATTTGCATTGGTCTTAGCCATTGGGCTTTTGGTGGATGATGCGATTGTGGTGGTGGAAAACGTTGAACGGCTGATGCATGAACAGCAGATGAGTGCTCAACAAGCTTCGATTGCATCAATGCAGGAAATCAGTGGGGCATTGATTGGGATTACGTTGGTGTTAACCGCAGTGTTTATTCCCATGGCATTTTTCGGTGGTTCGACAGGAGTGATCTACCGTCAGTTTTCAATGACCTTAGTTGCTGCCATGGCGCTATCGCTGCTGGTTGCACTGATTCTGACACCTGCACTATGTGCCTTAATTTTAAAACCCAATGATAAATCGGCACGATGGGCAACTTGGTTTAATCTGAAGTTAGATCAGCTAAAGCAGCGTTATTTAAAACTGAGTACGCAGACCATTCAGCACAGTAAAATCATGCTGGTGGTTTTTGTAGCGTTAATTGCCGTCTTTGCATTGTTTTATCGGGCATTACCGACCAGTTTTATTCCCAGTGAAGATCAGGGTATTTTAAGTGTTCAGTTTAAACTGGCCGATGGTGCACCAATGAGTCAAAGCCGTGTGGTGGGAGAAGAAATTCGCCAATACTTTTTAGATAAAGAGCAGGCCAATATCGATTTAGTGATGATCCGCTATGGGCGTAATTTTTCAGGAACAGGACAAAATTTAGGTCAAGGTTTTATTGCGCTGAAACATTGGGATGAACGTAAGGGGAAAGAGAACTCTGCACAGGTGATTCGAGAACGGGCAATTGCTCATTTTAGGTCACATCGAAATGCGCAAATTAATGTAAATATGCCGTCCTCAGTCAGTGGCTTAGGACAAACCGACGGCATGGAGTTTTGGATACGTGATATCAATGGCGAAGGTCGTGCCTATTTAGAAGCACAGTTTAAAACTTTGCAGGAAGCATCCAAGCAGTACTCTAGTTTTAGCAATTTAGATAAACGTTCTAACCCAGATAAAGCCGAGCTCAAAGTGGATGTAAACCAAAAACAAGCTTTGGCCAATGGACTGAGTCAGACCGCCATTAATAGCACCTTATCCAGTGCTTGGGGAGGAAGTTATATCAATGACTTTATTGACCGTGGTCGGATTAAACGGGTAATCATGCAAGGGGATGCCGAGTTTCGTTCAAAACCTGATGATCTTCAAGCATGGACCGTACGTAATGATCTGAACCAAATGATTCCTTTTACAAATTTTGCTCAAGTATCTTGGAGTGGAGGCCCTGAGGTAGTGAATCGCTTTATGGGCTATACCGCACTAGAAATGGAGGCGGATACAGTACAAAATGTTAGTTCTGGACAAGCCATGCAAGACGTACAAAACATGGTACGAGGGCATGATGGTATTGATCTAGCATGGAGCGGGTTATCGTTCGAGGAAAACAAGTCCAATAACCAAGCATTGCTGCTGTATTTGGTCTCCATAGGCTTTATCTTTTTATGCCTTGCTGCACTTTATGAAAGTTGGAGTATTCCAACAGCCGTCATGAGTGCGATTCCACTCGGTATCGGTGGCAATATTCTGTTCAGTTATTTGACGGGTTTTCCGAATGATATTTACTTTCAAATTGCCTTGCTGACCACGATTGGTTTGTCCTGTAAAAATGCGATTTTAATTGTGGAATTTGCTTCATTGGCGCAGCAAAAAGGCCAGACCGCAATTGAAGCAGCGTTGGAAGGAGCAAGCTTACGGTTACGCCCGATTTTAATGACGTCTTTGGCTTTTGGCGCGGGTGTCACACCTCTGGTCTTTGCCTTTGGGGCAGGGGCAGCAAGTCGTCAGGAAATTGGGGTGAGTGTACTCGGTGGCGTGATTTTTGGCACAGTATTGGTGTTGCTGTTTATTCCTTTAATGTATGTCTTGGTTCGCCGTGTGTTTCATGGACGAACACCTCAGGACAAAGTCTAAGATCGAATCTGAATCATTCGTGTGCAGTATGAATAAGCAAAGCGAATCTTTAAGCCATGTAGGCCGAAAGGCCTGACATTTAAAGATCCTTTGCTATACTCGGACAGATAAAGAAAAACAATATTTGAGTGGTGTATGCCAAATCCGTCATTTTCACAGCAAGATTTCCAAGAGCAATTAAATCAGCCCGATAACCATGCTTTTATCCAAAGTTTGAAACAGTACAGCACTGCGGATTTGGCTGATATTTTAATGGGCCTGCCTATAAATGATCAAATTCGGCTATTGGAACAATTACCCCAAGCCAGTTATGTCTTTGAGTTTTTAGCATTAACCGAGCAGCAGCAGCTAGCAGCGCAATTGCCTCAGGCTTTGCTGGTGAAGCTACTGGCTCATATGCATTCGGATGACCGTACTGATTTATTTCAAAGCTTGGCACAAGAGGTTCAAGGTCAGATTTTTCCGCAGCTAGATGCGCATGTTCAAGCCCAGCTGAATGATTTAATGCACTATCCAGCTGAGTCTGCGGGTGCAATTATGAGCACTGAAGTCATTACGGTACATGCCGAAATGACCATGCAACAGTCGATTCAACATATACGACAGCATGCAGCGGAAAGTGAAACTTTATATCTCATCTATGTGACCGATGCCTCGCGTTATTTACACGGGGTGATTTCGCTGCGGCAAATTATTCAGTCTCCGCCTGAGCAATTGATTGGACAGGTTATGACCAGTCATGTCATTACGGGTTTAGTCAGTGAGGATCAGGAAAGTATTGCACAGAAACTGGCTCATTATGATTTTATGGCTTTGCCCATTGTCGATGAGCAGCAGCGTCTATTGGGGATTGTGACTTATGACGATGCAATGGATGTGGTGCAACAAGAAACCACAGAAGATATTCTAAAAAGTAGTGCGGTTGCGGCCAGTCCGCAGATGAGTATTAAAACGGCTCCAATCCTATTACTGTATCAGAAGCGGGTGTTTTGGTTGGTGTTTCTGGTTTTTGGTAGTTTACTCTCGGGACTAGGAATTGCACACTTTGAAGACTTGATTGCGGCACATATCGTTTTGGTATTTTTCCTTCCTTTACTGGTGGGAAGTGGGGGAAATGCGGGGTCACAGTCCGCCACTTTAATGGTACGTGCACTGGCAACTGGCGACGTACATTTTAAAGACTGGTTTTATTTGCTAGGGCGTGAAAGTCTGGTTGCGCTGTGTCTAGGCGGAACTATGGCAACAGCTGTTTCCATTTTGGGCTATTTCCGTGGGGATATTCTGGTCGCTGTAGTATTGGCACTGAGTATGATGGGCATTGTGTTGATGGGTTGTTTGATTGGTATGAGTCTGCCGTTTATCTTAAACCGCATGAAACTCGACCCCGCCAGTGCATCCGCACCTTTGGTCACCTCAATTTGTGATGCGTCAGGCGTGGTGGTATATCTGCTGATTGCATCGCAAATTCTGACCTTGTCTTAAGCTTATAAGCTATTGTTTCAGCACAAAGTTAGCACAGAAAAAAGTCATGAAAAGCAGCATAATTCAGTGGTTTTATGATGTTAATGTGGTTGAAATGATGGAGGTCAGTAACAACATGCCTGAACCCTTAGAACAAAAAAAAATGAGCCAGCAAGATGTCATTCGTTTAGAGCGTGATTTGGCCAAATATGCCAATATGATGGATTCTGTGGTGCGTATCCCGTTCACCAAGCAGGGGGTCGGTGCAGATGCTGCGTTGAGTACTGTTCCGATTGCTGGGGATATCGCAGGTTTTGCCCTAACGTGTTATGCCATTTATAAAGCCAAGCAAATTGGTGTACCGCAAGAGAAATTGAGTCCAGTATTGAAGCTGGCTATGATTGATGCCGTCGTCGGTTTTATCCCTGTTCTAGGGACACTGTTTGATATTTTTATACGTCCGAGTCGTAAAGCACTGGATGTGGTTCATGACCATATTCGGGAAGAATACCAAATCCATTCAGAGCATCATGTGACTCATCCTTTTCTCCATGAAAAATTGGAAAAGAAACAGCAACAGTCCGCATTTTGGCGAAACCCAGTAGTGGCATGGCTTTGGCTACACATCCCCGATTTGTTTGGCCTGATCTTTTTGGTGTGTTTTATGGGCTTATTGTGGTGGGGTGGTAGTGTGATGTGGCATTGGTTACAGGGACTAAACTTAGGATAGCCACTCATGAAATTTGAAGGTCAGATTACGGCAAATTTGCCATCGATTGATTTAGCGCGCACCGCTTCATTTTACCAAGGCTTGGGCTTTAATCTGGTTTATCAGTCCGCAGAGTGGATGATTCTGCGTTTGGGCGAAATGACACTGGAATTTTTCCATCATCCGCATTTAGACCCAAATAGTTCATGGCATAGTGCCTGTATTCGCGTAGCGGAGATTCAACCCTATTATGAATACTGGTCTAAAGTGAATTGGTCGTTGTGGGAAAGAGCTCGTATGACCGATATTCAGGATTTTGACGAGATCCGCCAGTTTTGCATCATTGACCCAAATGGCAGTTTATTACGCTGTATCCAAGTGACGATTGAATAAAAATGTTCTGTTATGCCGAGTCACAAAAAAGCCTCCAAGTGGAGGCTTTTTAAAATCTTGTGAACGAATTATTTATGGACAATCGAGCTGTTGTAAAGCAGCAACACGTTGTTCAATCGTCGGGTGGGTTTGGAACAATGCGGCTAAACTAAAGCCTTGTTCTTGACCTGCCGCGATTGCAAATGCTTTCATTTCTTTAGGCATCGCATCTGGAAGTTGTGACTCCGCTTGTAAGCGTAACAAGGCTGAAATCATTGCTTGTTTGCCTGCAAGACGCGCGCCTGCTTCATCTGCACGATATTCGCGGTAGCGGGAGAACCACATCACGATTGCAGAAGCTAAAATACCAAAGACAATATCAAGTACGATGGTAATGGCAAAATAAGCTAAACCTGGTGCTTCACCGTCTTCACGACCAAAAACATTACGGTCAATAAAATCACCTGCGACACGTGCAAAGAACATCACAAAGGCGTTCACTACACCTTGAACGAGCGCCAAAGTCACCATGTCACCATTGGCGACGTGACCAATTTCGTGAGCCAAAACTGCACGAAGCTCGTCTTTATTCATACGCTCAAGTAAGCCGGTAGAAACTGCAACTAATGCATCGTTCTTGTTCCAACCTGTAGCAAAAGCATTAGATTGGTAAGACGGGAAAATACCGACTTCTGGCATTTTAATACCAGAACGTTGCGCCAATTGAGCGACTTCTTGTAACAACCATGCTTCAGCTTGGTTGCGCGGGGCATTTGGGTCAATTAACTCTGTACCAGTTGTTTTTTTCGCCATCCATTTTGACATGAATAGAGAAATCATTGAGCCAACCATACCAAAGACAAAACAGATAACCAGTAGGTTACCTAGATTTAAGCCACCCGCGCCATGGTAACTACCGACACCGAAGAGTGACAAGATAATGCCAGCTACAACCAGTACCGCGAGGTTGGTTAGCAAGAACAAACCAATCCGCATCATTGAGAAAATCCTCTTATAATAAAAAAATAATCTGATTTATAAATCGAAAATCATTGATCTCAATATGAGGTGAAACTCTTCAAAATTCAAGAAAAAATAATAAAACTGCTATAAAAATTATTCTGAAATTTGAATGCGGGCAGAGGCGGTTGCATTGGCTGTGGCATAGGAACCCGGCGCATCAGTAAAACTGCCATCGGCTGCGAGGATAATTTGACGTGAAGGTGCGCTACGACTCACACTGAGTTGCGTGCTTGGAGAAGAGTCTGCATCGTAATGTGCAGATTGTGCAATGACTTGAGCATTGGCCGGTGTGCTATTTGAGCCTGGAGAAATGTTGATCCCCCCTGCATATAAATTGCTATAACGGCTACTCACCCGGCGAACATAGTCTTGAGTTTCACGGAAGGGTGGAATACCGCCGTACTTTTGTACATTGCCTTCGCCAGCATTGTAGCCTGCAAGCGCAAGACTGGTGTTGCCGTTAAAGCGTTTCATCAGCCAAGCCAAATACTTGGCACCTGCATTTATGTTCTGCTGTGGATCATATGCATTAGAGACATTAAAGCGCCGTGCTGTCGCAGGCATGAGTTGCATAAGCCCCTGAGCCCCAACAGGTGAGCGTGCGTTGACATTAAAGCCTGATTCGGTATGCATAACCGCTTTAATTAAGCCTTCAGAAACGCCATGGGTTTGAGCCGCTTGGCGAATAATGTGGTCAAAAGCATTTTTGTTACGACTATAACTGGGCAACACGGAAGATTCAGAAGCCCCCCAGTTACTATAACTATGGATATTACTGTCTGGATAATAAGTTTTCTTTTCGACTTTTAAGTTGCTATAACGACTTTGTTTATTGGTTAACAAGGTCGTTCCGTTGGAATCTCTCAATTGGTAGATGGTTTGACCCGCGTGACAATCTAGTGCCATGAACGAAATCGTCATACACCCCAAAACGTAAAAACGACTCAAAAGCAGCTTATTTTTCATTATCTATTATTAATCGTAAAAAAATCGATTTCAGTGACTAGAAATGAGTTTAGCAAAAAAAGAACCGTCTGAAACTATTTTAAGTTCAAAAATCCATGTCTTTGTAAAAATCAAGTCAAATTGTTGAGCAAGTAATCAAAAAAAATAATTAATTTATTTTTAATGAGGATTGCTTGACTGGGTTAAGTTATTGAAATTTAATAGTAAATAAATTGATCAAAAAATGATCAATTTAAATAGAAGCCTTAAAGAGTGGGGGGAACACCCTGTCAAGTCGATTAGAATCCACAAAGTTATCCCCAGCTTTTGTGGAAAAATGTGGAAAAGTCCAAAACATAAGCAGTTCAGCTAAAATATGAACGCAATCGTTCAAAGTTAAACCGATTTCAATACATGAATATGACAGCAATGACAATTCATGAGAATTTACATTCTTTAGGTGCGAGATGGCTGTGAATCGGATAAAATTGCGCGGTATTTTTTTTTAGGTTTAACTCGTCTATGTTCTCGCCAGTTGAGTCCAATCAGGGATTTAATTTTAAACCAGAACTACCCACTAGCTCTGCGTATTATCGTTTGTTGAAAAAGTTACGCCGTCAGGTGGGTCATGCTATTCGCGATTTTAAAATGATTGAAGAAGGCGATAAAGTGATGGTCTGCATTTCCGGTGGTAAGGACAGTTATACCTTGCTCGATATTATGTTGCAGTTTAAACGCATTGCACCGATCAATTTTGATGTGGTGGCTGTGAATTTGGACCAGAAGCAACCCGGCTTCCCTGAGGACGTATTACCACGTTATTTAGAAGAGAATAATATTCCCTACTATATCTTAGAAAAAGACACCTACAGCATCACCAAACGTTTAACGCCTGAAGGCAAAACTTACTGTGCAGTTTGTTCACGCTTACGCCGTGGCTCTTTATACGGCTTTGCGCAAGAAATTGGCGCGACCAAAGTGGCGTTGGGCCATCACCGTGATGATATCTTGGCGACTTTCTTCTTGAACTTATTTCATGGCGGCAGCTTAAAGGCGATGCCTCCTAAATTGTTATCGTCAGATAAAAAGAACATCTTGATTCGCCCACTGGCTTATGTGGAAGAAAAAGACATCATTAAATATGCGGAAATGCGTCAGTTCCCGATTATTCCGTGTAACTTGTGTGGTTCTCAGGAAAATCTGCAACGTGCCATGTTAAATGACATGTTGCGTGAGTGGGATAAAGCACATCCAAAGCGTCTACACAGTATTTTTGGTGCCTTGCAAAATGTGTCACCATCGCAGCTGGCGGATCGTGAGCTATTCGACTTTGAAGCGTTAGATAGCGAACGTGAATTCGACTTTAAAGGTGAAAGTTGTTCAACAGAAGATGAACCGGAGAACAAACGTATTAACATGGTTAATCTTGGCTTTGCAGCAGACTAATTTTGTCAGTTAGGCCAATGCAAAACACCAATCAATGATTGGTGTTTTTTTTATGTGGATGATTTTGATAAACTTTGTATAAGAAATATAAAATATGAACGGTACGTACAAAAAACTTTAGGCACATGTAGGATATACATGCTATAACAATCTGCGAGCGTATTTAGCTTCACAATGATGCCGTCTGGATAGGCAGCACACAACGAACAAAGAATTGAGGAAACATCATGCCTGCTTTTTTAACTGATGATTGGTTTTCAACTGTAGAAACATTAACTGCTCAAGCGGGGAATTTGAACCTGCCGCCAGCACTTGCGAATCTTGCAATTAACTTAGTTGTTGCTGACAATGCGGGTAATACCGAATTATCTTTAGATGGTGGCGCAATTAAAAAAGGCTTGTCTTCAAACGCGAAAACAACCTTGAACATGGATGCTGAAACACTACGTAAAGTGTTCCTTGAGTTTGATATGGCTGCAGCAATGCAAGCGTTCATGACGGGTAAAATAAAAGTTCAAGGCGATATGTCACAGTTGATGGCATTGCAAACAGCGAAACCAAGCCAAGAGCAAAAAGATTTATTTAAGAAAGTGCTTGAGCAAACAGCTTAAGTGTTCTGAAATAAAAAAAAGCTTACCTTTATAGGTAAGCTTTTTTTTATGCCGATAGAGATGATCTTTTAGATATTGACCAGCTGCGGCGTGGTTTTAATGTGCTCAAGATAAGCACGGATACGTGTCACATACTGTAGTGCTTGACGGTAACGGCCATTCTTCGCTTGGTTCTGTTGTAAGTAAGCATACAAATTGAGCCAGTTATTTGGGTCTTGACCTTGTGCCTGAATGCGTTTTTGAATCTGATTCACCGCACCCGGTCCCATATTGTACGCAACCAGTGCATACCAGTTCCGGTCAGGAAAGGGGATATCATCATAGCGACTCAGCATTTGGTCGTAGTACTTGGCACCACCTTGAATGCTTTGCGCTGGATCGGTACGGTTACTCACACCCATGGCTTTGGCTGTGCTATTGGTCAACATCATCAAACCACGAACACCCGTGGGAGAAACAGAGTTCGGTTTAAGATAAGACTCTTGATAACCAATCGCTGCCAATAAGTGCCAATCTAAATCGTACTTTTGCGCTGTGCTTTTAAAACTGGCCTTATAGATTGGCATACGCTGACGCAAATCGCGTTGAATCGTATTCCAGTTTTCAGGCTTCACGACATTACGGTTGTAAAAAGAGGCCAATTGACCAATTGAACCAGATTGTTTACCACGGCAGACAAATCCGCTCGCCGTTTGCGTTAATGGATCATTCGCATGTTTAAACACCCAGTTCAGTTCAGTATTGAGGCCATTTTTACGTAAAACGTTTAAATCACCACAAGTTGCAGAAAAGGTTGCGAGACTTTTTTGTTCAATCGTTTGAACACTTGCCGTCGTCATTGCAAAATTTGCTTTGCCCTGTGCTACCCATTTCAGTGCTGTAGCGTTATCGGGGACGGTTTTGAAGTCTAGCTTTACATTTAAGCTGTCTGCATAGTTACGTGCAAGGTCATAACCAAAACCATGCAAATGCTGACCATCTTTAAAAACGGTCGTTGGGTTTTCCACTGAAACGACAGTCAATTTATTATGTTTGACGACGTTATCATACTGGTAGGTCTTACTTGCATTAATACTATGAAATGGAATTAACAAAGTACTTAAAGCAAGGGCTTTCAACGGGAGAGAGAAAGTTAATGAATTAAGGCAAAGCCTCGATCCAGAAGTTGAACTACTGTGCATGTTGTCTCCGCTACAAGTAATTTATGCCCTAGAACGCAAAGGCAAAAACATGCCTTAAAACGAGTTCAAGTTGTCTAAATTCAATAAGAGGTTGGGCATTCATGACGTCATTCAAAATGACATGGGATTAAGAAGATTATGTAGAAAAACTACATAGATTAAAAAATAGGCAACTAATTTAAGATGTGCGCATAATATATAGCAATTTTAAAAGTGTCAAATTTTGTGCAGTATTTTTTAGAAAAATGTAACATAACGATTTAATTTAATTCAGGAATTTATTTTATAAACTTCTGTTGTGGAGAAATAAGGGATAAAATAATCCTTTGTTGTAAATCAATAAGCAGATTTAGACGGCATTCATCATGAAATCAAACTTAATTACACGTGCAGGTCACGACAAATTGGTGGCGGAATTAAAGCAGCTTTGGCATGAAGAACGCCCTGAAATTACCAAGAAAGTAAACTGGGCGGCGAGCCTTGGTGATCGTAGTGAAAACGCGGATTATCAGTACAACAAACAGATCTTACGTAAGATTGATCGACGGGTTCGCTACTTGGGAAAACGCCTCGAAGAACTTCGTATTATCGACTTTTCTGAAGAGCAGGCTGGCAAGATTTATTTTGGCGCTTGGGTCGAAATTGAAAATGACGCAGGGGAACAAAAAACCTTACGCATCGTCGGAGTAGATGAAATTTATGATCATCACCCGCAGCACATCTCTATCGACTCGCCGATGGCACGTGCTTTACTGTCCAAACAAGTCGATGATGAAATTGAAGTGTTGACGCCAACTGGAAAAAAACACTGGTATGTCAATTCAATTCGTTATGACAGACCTGAAAGTTCAGAGAACTAAAAGATTTTGTTTTAATTTTAGCCACTTGGTGTGATTTTTGAAGAAAAGTATTTGCCAAGTAGATTGAATGTTTATATGATGTCGCCCATGGAAGCGTGGCAGAGCGGTTTAATGCACCGGTCTTGAAAACCGACGAGGGTGTGAGTCCTCCGTGAGTTCGAATCTCACCGCTTCCGCCAAATTCAAAAAACCCTGACTAAGTCGGGGTTTTTTTATGCCTTTTTTAAATTAATTTCTAAAAGATGCCAGAGTTATCGCTCATTTTTCCGGGATATGCAGGCTGTAAAGTTAATATCTTATTGAGATTGAACATTTTTTAGCTGAATAGTGGCTTTTTGAAGGCCGTGAGATGAAAAATATTTGCCAAAAAATATTTTTATTTATATGATAGCGCCCATGGAAGCGTGGCAGAGCGGTTTAATGCACCGGTCTTGAAAACCGACGAGGGTGTGAGTCCTCCGTGAGTTCGAATCTCACCGCTTCCGCCAAATTATTTTTAAATACAAATTAAAACGAATCATTAATCGATAACCCAAGTTTAAGTTGGGCCATTACGTCAAGTAGTGTGGGGAACACCACATAAATCGGCAGTGATCAAATTCTAAAAAAAGCAGTCAGACCTTTTCTTGCTGCTTTTTTTATTTAAGGTATTGAAGTCTTCTTTTATAGTATTCAGCTATAGCTTGAGTTGTCCAACTCGATCCTTTTTTAGATTCACTATTCGTTTCAGACAAGCAATTATAGAGACTATGCAGTTGTACTGTGTAGCAGTCATTTTTGTAGATCAGTTTTTTAATTTCATCTGAGCGGTTTTGAGCACGCGTTGTTCAGCCTATATAGCAACTCATTGTATATAAGTTGGAACTACATATGCTGTGTAAAAGTATAGAGCGATTGTTCTGTTTCGCTTTTTATCCACCGCCATTGTAATGGGGTGATTGAAGGGTATTCTCCCGTATTTGATTCATCTGATATTTCCTCCATTAAATAAGCAAAGGTGACTTGTATATTTTTACAGATTCTATAGATTAGGTAGATCGGTCTACTTAGTTGAGTGTGATGAATACCAAAACTGCGAAACAGAAAATTTTAGATGCAGCCGCGATTTTGTTTTATAACGATGGCATCACCAGTACAGGGATTAATAGCATTACCGATAAGGCCAAAGTTGCTAAAATGTCCTTATATAATAATTTCGCGACTAAGGCTGACTTGATCACTTCTTATATAGAAGCACGGCATCAAGAGTGGTTAGATTTGTATGCGCTTCGAAACCAACAAGCCCATACCCCTATTGATAAAATTGTCGCGGTTTTTGAAGCCTATCAAGACCATGCCGAGTTTGCCTATGAAAAAGGCTTTCGGGGCTGTGGTTTGTTGAATGCTGCTGCTGAGTTCCCAGCGCACAGCGCCGAGCGCTTGGCTGTGAAAGCGCACAAGGATGAAATTGAAAACATTATCTCTACACAGCTTGCCCTTATCATTTCGGACGCAGACAAGGTCAAACAAATGGCTTTGTTGTTGTCTTTTATTCTAGAGGGATCGATTGCGCGAGCAGGCTTGGAAAGCTCGAGTGAAAAAGTACAAGCTGCAACAGCGATGGTGAAAATACTTTTAACACAGGAAATCAGTACGTGAATCAGTCTGTTTCTGCGGTACCGAATTATGGTTTTATCACGGTGCTGTTCGCTGCTTTTCTATGGGGAACGACGGGCACAGTGGCATCTTTTGCACCTAATTTGAGTCCTTTGGCTATTGGCGCTGCTGCGATGGGTGGTGGTGGACTGTTACAGGCACTTTTGGCGCGAAAAAGTATTATCTACCATCTGGTACATGTCAAAGCCAATGTTGTGATGCTCGGTGTAGGCGTAATTGCGGTTTTTATTTATCCTTTGGCCTTTTATTCATCGATGCACTATGCAGGCATCACCATTGGTACGGTCGTGTCGATTGGTACGGCGCCTTTATTTACCGCACTTTTAGAAAGGGTATTTGATCGAAAAGAACTTTCGATGACATGGCTGATGAGTTTTGTATTGGGGGTGACGGGCGTTGCGCTACTTTCTCTCGGGGAATCACATGCTGTAGCAACCATGGAGCATTTGTCCCAAAATCGACCAATGTTGGGTATTGCTTTAGGGGCGGTTGCGGGATTGACCTATGCTTTATATTCTTGGGCGGCAAAACGAATGATTGACCAAGGAATGGATGCAAAAGCGTCTATGGGGCTCATCTTCGGACTTGGTTCTTTATTATTACTTCCGACTTTATGGATAACGGGTTCAAACTTGTTTGAAGAAAACATCAACCTTTATGTCGTAGGTTATATGATGTTGATCCCCATGTTTTTAGGCTATGTTTTATTTGGATATGGCTTAAAAACCGTGCCTGCCAGTAAAGCTATTACTTTGACCTTGTTTGAGCCTTTGATTGCCGCTGTATTTGCAATCCTGTTGGTGGGAGAACAACTTGCACCAATCGGCTGGATTGGGATGGTTTTAATTTCAATCTGCTTAGCATTGCAGACTAAAGCAAAGTAAATTTTTTGCTTCAGACATTCGTTGGCGCATAAAGCATAATTGCTGGGTGTCGGGAAATCTGATGCCTAGTTGGACTAAGCATCAATCTTGTTTCAGTGAAATTGGCTATACACCTTAAATCCTTAGAGGTATTTAAGAATGCGAATGTGTTTGTTTTTATGTTTAAAGGCTGAGAATTTCAACATCAACGGATAGAAAGCCACAGTTAAAATAATCGAAATGAGCCAGAGGGTGGAGACATGATCGACGCCGAAGTATTCGCCATGGGTCGTGCCAAACAGTGCGACTGCAATGAGATAGAGGGCTTTCAGCACATATAAGTGTACGATATAGAAAAACATCGGCACGGAACCAAAGACAATCAAGGGCTTGATCCAAGGTTTACTTTCAACCTTTTGAAGTAACACTAACAGGATTAAACCTAGTCCGACATTCCACAAAATAAACAGCAGCGATGGCGGATACTTGGTCAGATTTAAAAAACTCATAACGGTTTCAGTGCTGGTCGGCATGACTGACCATGCTTGGTCGCCATAGAGATTGATCATTCTTAAAACGATAAATAAACTAATACTGGCAAGCCCGAAGCCTAACAAGATTTGATTTCTTTTCGCGACATCATGTGTACTGTTAAATACAGTATGACCGATGCAATAGCCGAGGGTAATCACCCCAATCCAAGGCAGTACTGGGTAGGAGGTTCTAAAGCGAATCAGATCTCCAAATTCGATCCAACCACGTTCATGCAAAATAAACCACAGATTTTGCAGGATAGGTATTTGTGAAAATGACACTTGATCCAGTGCATTATGTCCAAAAATAATGCTGAGACTGATCACCCAGAGCCATTTTTGCGATAGCCCAATCAAGCCTGCTAAAACCACCATACTGAGACCAATGGCCCAAATCACTTGTAAATAGATGACATCGGGCGGGAACTGTCCAGTCCAAGCGAAATTGATAATGATCAGTTCGAGAAAAATTAGAAATAGACCGCGCTTGAGTAAAAATTCACGGGTCATTTGAACACTGTTGTTTTTTGCTTGGTAAAGATAAGCCGATAAGCCTGTTAAAACCACAAAAACAGGGGCACATAAGTGAGCCAAGATCCGGCTAAAGAAAAGGGATTCTTCGGTTCCTGGAATCAGCATCGGGTCGGGGACTTGCTGGTGCAGATAAAAAGTTTCTCTGACATGGTCGACCATCATAATCAGAATAACCAATCCTCTGAGGGCGTCAATCGCTTGTAAACGTTGTGAAGGTGTAGACATAAGATGAATTAAAAACTAATGTTATGGTATAATGTAACATCTATTTCAATCATTTATATCTAAAATTTAATCAGTAAAATTTATATGCAATCCAATGGTTCGAGATGAAGTATCGAAAAGATGCATTATTTTATAGACGACTGGTCTATTATTAATTTATAGTGTGGATATGAAACGATCAGATAAAAGTGAAGCAACACGACTACACATTTTAAATAGCAGTTTTCAACTGGTGTTACATAAAGGTTTTGTCGGAGTGGGCTTACAGGAAATTCTAAAGAATTGTGATGTACCAAAAGGTTCATTCTATTATTACTTTGCTTCGAAAGAGGCTTTCGGCTGTGCGCTACTTCAGCAGTATCTAGCCGACTATAAGGTCAAAATCGATCAGCTGATACAGCAAGAACAGCGAAGCGCCTATGCAAGCCTCGTGGCACTTTGGCAAGCATGGATTGATAACCCATCACATATTGAAAGTGATGTTGAACATCATAGCGATGGGGGATGGGCGGAGAATTGTTTGATCGTCAAATTGGCAGCAGAAGTCTCAGATTTGTCTGAAGATATGCGTCAGATTTTGAACTTCGGGGTGCGTAAGTTAACAGAACGTATTTCGGGTCTAATCCAAGCAGGGCAGCAAGACGGTTCAATTCCAGCGCATATTGACGCTGAAAAAATGGCACAGACGATGTATCAACTGTGGTTGGGGGCAGCTTTATTGGCAAGACTGGCCCGAAATAAGCAGCCCCTTTACCTTGCTTTGGAAACCACCCAACAACTATTACAACCGATAAAGGAATAGCAAATGCAAAGTATTATTCATCACCATTTTGGTGAACCTGTTGAAGTCTTGGAAGCTGCGGATATGCCGCAACCTGAACCGAAAGCGGGTGAAGTGCGTATTAAAATGATTCTATCGCCAATGCATAACCATGATGTGTGGACAGTGCGTGGCAGTTATGGTTATAAACCGACACTGCCTGCAATTGGTGGCAGTGAAGCTGTGGGTGTAATTGATGCGCTTGGTGAGGGTGTACAAGGCATATCGGTAGGGCAGCGTGTAGCGGTTGCAGGAATTCATGGCAGTTGGGCTGAGTATTTTATTGCACCAGCGCATGGTGTCGTGCCTTTAACTGATGCGATTGATGATGAAACGGCAGCTCAGTTGATTGGGATGCCGATCAGTGCACTGATGCTTTTAGATTTTATCGACTTGCCAGCAGATTCTTGGTTGATTCAGAACACTGCCAATGGTGCAGTGGGTAAAACCGTGGCAATGATTGCAAAAGCGCGTGGTCAAAAGGTCATTCATTTGGTTCGCCGTACTGAGGCTGTAGCTGAAATGCAGGCTTTAGGCATTCAAAATGTGGTGGCAACAGACCAAGCCGATTGGAAAGAACAAGTCAAAGCGATTCATGCAGATCAGCCATTGATTGCGGGTGTAGACTCCATTGGTGGTCAGGCCAGTGGTGAAATGTTGGCTTTACTGAGTGAAAATAGTCTATTGGTTTCATTTGGTAGCATGACGGGTGAGACCATGCAGATTTCTTCGGGAGATCTGATTTTTAAACAAGCTACAGTTAAAGGTTTTTGGGCGAGTGTGGTGAATAAGCAATTATCTGCTGAACGCAAAAAGGCGTTAATTGTGGAGTTATTGACGCTTGCTGCACAGAAAAAATTACTGCTGCCTGTTGAAGGTATCTTCAGCTTTGCACAAATTAAAGATGCTGCACTGAAAGCGACGCAAGGCGCACGTCAGGGTAAAGTACTTTTGAAACCTTAACTGTTTTCGACCTAGATCAGCTGTGAAGCTGATCTAGCATCATTCATCAAAAATAAGGATAAAGCGTATGATGGGACAAATTTTGATTGCTTTAATTGCACTGTTGCATGTGTATATTTTAGTTTTAGAGATGTTTTTATGGGATAAGCCCTATGGTTTAAAAGCCTTTGGCAATACGCCTGAAAAAGCACAGCTGACCAAAGTCATGGCGAAAAATCAAGGCTTATATAATGGTTTCTTGGCTGCAGGTCTATTTTGGGCGCTATGTGCACCTGAAACTTACGCACTACCACTGGCCAATTTCTTTTTAGGCTGCGTTTTGGTTGCTGGTATTTATGGTGGCCTGACCGCCAGTAAGAAAATTATCTACATTCAAGCCTTACCTGCTGCTGTAGCATTACTTGCGGTGAATTTTCTCTAAGCCAAGGGAAAAAAGCTGCTTGAGTTTTGTATTAAAAAGCCAACGTCTAGACGCTGGCTTTTTAATATGAGTGATGACTTATTTGCCTTCAGGCAAATCAAACCAAATCACTTGTGCATCTTCCACAGCTTTAACATTGCTTGCTTCTAAGAAAGCAATTGCGTCACCTGCATGAAGAGTATGTTCTGCAATTTGGATTGAGCCTGAAATTACATGCACATAGTTAATATGCTGTGTAGCTTTAACTTCTAGCATTTGATCTTTTTCAATCACAGCTGTTTTGACTTCGGCATTTTGACGAATATGCATTGCAGCATTGTCATTTGGGCCACAAATCGCATGCCATTGATTTGGCTGCTCATGCGGATCAAGACGAATCTGTTGATAGTTTGGCGCTGCATCTCTTTGATTTGGGGTAATCCA
Source organism: Acinetobacter sp. PC34 (assembly GCF_051789135.1). Lineage (NCBI taxonomy): Bacteria > Pseudomonadati > Pseudomonadota > Gammaproteobacteria > Moraxellales > Moraxellaceae > Acinetobacter > Acinetobacter sp. PC34. Next base: position 943,345 of record NZ_CP196664.1, read on the forward strand.
AATTTGTACAAATGTACTGGCTCATCACCCTGATTCATTTCGCTGTGCTGCACACCCGTACCTGCACTCATCAGTTGCCATTCACCTGCTGAAATACCACCATGGTTGCCCATGCTGTCTTTATGGGTGATGGTGCCTTTGAGTACACAGGTTAAGATTTCCATATTGTCATGGGGGTGTTGCCCAAAACCTTGATGACCCGCGATCACGTCGTCATTGATGACACGTAAAGCACTTACGCCCATATATTTAGGGTTATACCAACTACCAAAAGAAAAGCTATGTTTCGACTCTAGCCAGCCGATATTGACATGACCACGGTCTTGACTGCGATGAATGAAAGCATCCATTTTGAACTCCAATCTTATTTTTAATCTATGGAGTAATTTTAGCGTTTTATATTTATCGCTAAAATAGTGAATTTGCAATGTTGCGTTTCAATATTGGAATGATTAAACACAACATTGCAGCCTTAGTTTAAATCACAATACCGTACGCGGAAATCTTTCCAGACGTAGTTTTTGCCTTGCGCATATTCAGCTAAAAATTGTTGATGTAGATTCGGCTGCTGTTGCATCCAGTCATTGCCCCATTTCACACCGAGTGGAGCCGCTTTGTCCTTAAAAACAAAATAGTCATCAAGGCAAGTACTGCTTTCAACGGAGAGTGGTACATCTTGATCATCGAGATAATTTTCATAATTAATCGAGTTCGGTGAATTCTTTAAGAACACTTTGTCACTGGCGGTGAGCAGAATTTTTTGTTCAAAGTGCTTCAATTGACCTTGTTTGTATTCATAACGGGTTTCAATGTTATAAGGATGCACGGTTTGGTAGTCGCCCGGGGACTTGGTGCTGTATTCAAGTATTGCATGATTATAATCTGATAAGTCTTCATCCCATTTGGGGCCAAAACTCATTCCATCTTCAATGATTGGAGCCACAAATTGCACGCGGTGGAGCTGTTTGCCCTTCGTGTCGATTTCAATAATTTCATAGCTGTATCGGTAGCGATTGTTGGCATAGGTGGCGTTCATGGCCGCATTGGCTTTTAACTCTGTAGGAGTATAGGCATAGCGAGTACGAAAAATCAGTGCGAGATGCTTCGCGACGGGCATAATCGAAAACAACTCATGATTTTTGACTGTATTGTCGAGTTGAGGCTGTAGGGTGATTTTTTCTCGATTTTCAGCATAAGCCTCGCCTATTGAAAAAACTGCCGAGTGGGGCTGGTTTAAATAAAGTAGTTTAGGCTTTGCTCCTGTTCGAATCGCGTAATAGTGAATCGGAGATTTACCTGCGATGACGTAATAGCGTGCATTCAAAAGAGGCTCTCTGAGACTGTCTTCCTCTGGAATGTATTGGGGATGGCGGATTTTTTCATGATCATTCAGACTGTCAAATGGATAGTCAGATTCCACCGCATAAGCAGAAGCATCCACGCTGGTCACGATTTCTTGATCTAATTCGGCAAAGCTATAAGGTGAGAAAAACAGTAAGCAGGCCACGGGCAGTATTATTTTTAAAGCGTTCATCGTCATTCTATGTTGTTATAATTTAAAAAAGGTGCTCTCAAGAGAGCACCTTTTATAGCGTAAATACCTTAGAAAGCCAATTATTCTAAGAATTTAACCGTAACACCTGACTTCACTTTTTTGCCAAGATCATTGGCATCCCAGTTGGTCAAACGGATACAACCGTGTGATGCTGTTTTAGAAATAGCAGAAGGGTTTGGTGTGCCATGAATACCAAATGATTTTTTGCTTAAACCAATCCAGATATTCCCTACAGGACCATTCGGACCCGGTGGTAGAGAAAGTGGTTTTAAGTTTTTGCCCTGTACAAAGTTACTTGGTGAGTAGCTATACCAAGGATTTGGCGCAACACCAGTGACTTTATAAGTACCCGTTGGAGACGGAGTATCTGAGCTACCAATAGTTGCAGGGAAAGAACCGATCATTTGGTTGCGGCTGTTAAATAAATACAGCTGTTTTGCACCTTTGTGCGCAACGATCAAATGAATGTCTTCTGGCACTTCATTGCGGATATTGGCCACAATAATTTTTTCGCCCGCTTTTTTGAAGGTTGCTTTTGGATTTAACTTCTGCAAGAAGTCTTCATCCATATGGAACTTTTCACCCAACATTTCAGTCACACGGGTGTAATACAAACCTTTCATTTTGGCTTGTAGTGCATAATCGCGTGGAATAGATGCAGCATAAGGACCTTTTAGGTCTGCTTCGGTAATGGTGTATTCAATAAATGCAGGCTTAGAACCTTGGCTTGCAAGTAGAGCATCCCAAGTTTCTTTGGTTAAGGTACCTGTTGCTTTTAAACCGCTCATTTGCTGGAACGAAGCAATGGCTTTGAGGGTATTTTTACCGCTCATGCCATCAATTGCACCTGGAGACGCATGCGCATTATTGAGCATCACGTGAGCACGTGCATAGACAGGAAATTGGCCTTTACCAATATTGTCGAACCATTCTGCACTGTTTAGACCATTTAATGTCCACGATGCTTTAGCCGCAGCAGGATTGGTCGTCGTGGTGGTCGGTGCAGTGGTGGTTTTGCTTGGTGCAGCACCAACGTCAGCGGTTTTATCTTCAGATTGTTCAAGTTGATCTAAAGTTTGCGAAGCTTGGTTTAAGTCTGCTTGTTCTTTTGCTGTAATTTGGCTGTTTGCAACCGCAGTAGAAGCTGAAGCGACATCTGTTGCTAAAGGATCAATAGGGTCTTGAACTGAAGTATCAATGATCTTTTTTGGCGTCAAGGGTTGTTCAGTAGTAGATGCAGCAAACGCTGTACCAGCAAGAATGCAACTTAAACTCATCGCGAGTATTGTGCGAACGAACATGTAATTCAACCTTAAGAATTATTCATTTACAAAGTAAAAACTAGTGAAGTATTACAGAAAAAAGATGGAGATGCAGTATTTGTTTTGTGTAAATATTCGTTTGCATCTTTGTCCTGATCGAATTTTAGTGTTATGAGAAGTTATTAAAAATTCGACCTTTTTGTTATGATGGTGAGCAAATTTAATTGAGATGGGAAAGTAAATGACGACGCTTAAAAATGATCGTTTTCTACGTGCTTTATTACGTGAACCTGTAGATACCACACCCGTCTGGATGATGCGTCAAGCAGGGCGTTATTTACCTGAATATCGTGCAACCCGTGCTCAAGCGGGTGATTTCCTTTCGCTGTGTAAAAATAACGATTTTGCTTGTGAAGTGACTTTACAGCCTTTACGTCGTTATGAACTAGACGCTGCCATTTTATTTTCAGATATTTTAACTGTGCCCGATGCTTTGGGTTTAGGGCTTTATTTTGAAGCTGGGGAAGGGCCTAAATTTCACAAAGCGGTTCGTACTGAACAAGATGTGGCGAATTTACCTCAGTTTAATGCCGCGTCTGATCTTGATTATGTGATGAATGCGGTCAAGACGATTCGTTCAGCACTTGGTGGACAAGTGCCATTAATTGGCTTTTCAGGTAGTCCTTGGACGCTGGCAACTTATATGGTTGAAGGTGGTTCGAGCAAAGATTTCCGTTTCACCAAGCAAATGATGTATGCGCAACCTGAAGTTTTACATGCACTGCTCGATCGTTTGGCTGATGCGGTGATTGACTATCTAAATGCGCAAATTGATGCAGGTGCTCAAGCCATACAGATTTTTGACAGCTGGGGCGGGGCGCTAGCACACCGTGAATATTTAGAATTTTCTTTAAAATACATGCAAAAAATTGTTGCAGGTTTACAACGTGAAAATGAAGGACGTAAAGTGCCTGTGATTTTATTCACCAAAGGTGGCGGTCAATGGTTAGAGCCAATGGTGGCAACAGGGGCGGATGCTTTTGGTCTAGATTGGACGACGCCATTAAATGTGGCTCGCCAAACGGTGGCTGGCCGTGCGGCACTGCAAGGCAACTTAGACCCTGCAACATTATATGGTTCGCATGAGACCATTGTGAAAGCCACCAAGGCCATGCTAGATGACGCTTATGCAGGCGGTGAGAAAACGGGTTATGTTGCAAACTTAGGTCATGGCATTACTCAGTGGGTTGACCCTGAAAACCCGAAAGCCTTTATTGATACTGTGCATGAATACAGTGCCAAATATCTCTAAGTTTCACAGCTTCAATTCAATTAGGGTTCATGCGTGATCACGATTTTAAAATCATGTTTTGAGTTCTCATCCAAGGCAGCTTCGGCTGCCTTATTTGGGATATTACTGTTATTGGCTTTTGCCTTCACAGCCAGTATGGGAAGTCAGGAATATTTCGGCTTTTTCCGTTATGACTATCTATTGTTTTATGCCGTGCTGATTCAAGTTTGTCTGTTGTACTTAAAACTTGAGTCTTGGGCCGAGGCCAAAGTGATTGCATTATTTCATGTGATGGCAATGGTGATGGAAATCTTTTTGACCCATCCGCAAATTGCATCTTGGCAGTATCCGCATCCCGCCGTGTTTAAAATTTTAACAGTGCCTTTGTTTGCAGGTTTTATGTATTCGGCTGTGGGCAGTTTTTTTGCGCGTTCATTACGTCTTTATCATGTTTCTTTTGAACACTTGCCCCGTTTCTCCGCCATGCTGACATTGGCGGTGTTGTCTTATATCAACTTTATGTCCAAATTTTTTGTTCCAGATATTCGTTATCTTTTGTTTGCGTGGAGCATAGTGCTGTTTTGGAAAACCAAGATTGGCTTTGAATTACAGCAACACCGTTTTCAACTGCCGATGTTACCCGTACTTTTACTGTTGGCTTTTATTATTTGGATTGCGGAAAATATCAGTACGTTTTACCAAATCTGGTTGTACCCAAGTCAAGTCGATGCATGGCATATGGTCGGTTGGGGCAAGTTGGGTTCTTGGTATTTATTGCTACTGCTCAGTCTGGTGTTGGTGCTAAAGATTTTAGGGAAACGAGATCTACGTGGCAGTTGGTCCTTATACCGCTAAAGCACATTTTTAAATATTCACTTCACTTTAGTATAAATTGTTTTGCGTTATGCGCTTGTTACCGCTATCTTACAAGGGTGTAGCTCAAAATACACACAATAGGAACAATAAAAATACTCGGAGATAATCGAGTCTGGAGAAACCTTATGTTGAAAAAAATAGCATTGGCTGCGGTTTTGGCTGTTGGTTCTACCGCTACATTTGCAGATAATGACGTCGGTTGTGGTATTGGTTCACAAATTTGGGCTGGCCAGTCTGGTAAAGTCGCTAAAATTTTAGCGGGTACAACCAATGGTCTTTTTGCTAACCAACTTTTCGGTATTACCTTTGGTACTTTAGGTTGTAGCGGTACAGGTACAGTGACTGCTCAGGCAGTAACATTTACCAACGAAAATGCGGAAGCATTGGCGCGTGATATGGCAGTTGGTGACGGCGAAAGTCTAAATGTACTGGCTGAATTACTGAACATCCAGTCTGAAGATAAAGCACGTTTCTTTGAAGTGTCTAAACAAAACTTCGCAAAAATCTATTCAGCTGAAAACCAAGATGCGCTTCAAGTATTAGCATCTTTACAAGCAGTCATGGCAACGGATAGCGTATTAAAAGCATACGTTTAATTGCACCATAAAACCCTGCCATTCAGGCAGGGTTTTTCATATCTAAAAAAGAAGAATAGCTAACACTGCATGAAATCTGTTGTCCTCCTCTTTAGTGTGCTATTCAGCACCAGCATCTTTGCTCAAGCACCTAGCTCAGCAGAGTTTTATATTGAAAAAGCACAGCAGCTTAAGCTTGCCTCAAATGTAACTTGGCAACGTTTGATGTATGCCAATACTTCATCAGGACAAAGTGAAGTCAGTTACCGTCCGTTCTTTTATAGTGCGCACGGACAAACTCAGCTCAAACAAGAGCTTGATGCCAATATTGCAGCACTCTTTATTCCAACCGAAGCTAATCAATCGATTCAATGTCGCTTTCCAGCCCGGTCAAAATGGCTCATAGGACAACTGAATATTGCATCAAACCAACTGCCTAAAGCCTCATGTCCTGAGCTGGATGAGTGGCTTGGGCAAATTAAGCCGTATAAGGCGACTTTAATTTACGCCACGGACTTTATGGGCAATCCCAGTTCGATGTTTGGGCATACCCTGTTAAGGCTCGATCCTAAAGACCAAAAACAGCTGAACTTAGTCTCTTATGCCGTGAATTACGCAGCGACAGTGGCCAATAGCGACAGCTTTTCTTTTGCATGGAAGGGCTTAACCGGGCAGTACCCAGGTGAGTACTCACTCATGCCGTACTATCGAAAAGTGAAAGAATATGGTGATTTGGAAAGCCGCGATTTGTGGGAGTACGAGTTAGCCCTGACGCCAGAAGAAACCAAAACCATGGTTGAGCATATTTGGGAACTCAAGCATGTGCAATTTCCTTACTATTTTATCAGTGATAACTGTGCCTATCGTTTACTGGGTTTAATTGATTTGGTACGGCCAGAGGTCAACCTACAAAAACAATTTAAAACCGCTGCGATTCCTGTTGAGACAATTAAGGCGGTCGATGAAAACCATCTAATTGCGGAAAGTGTTTACCGTCCAGCTTTAGAAACTCAGTTGTTGGCACAAGCCAAACAACACGGACAAGCCTTGGCAGCGGCTGCGCATCAGGTTGCGCAACTTGAACCTGCTCAAATGCAAGACTATTTGAGTCGCTATGCCTTGGTGGATCAGGCACGTATTTTAGAAATGGCCTATGACCATGTGTATTTACAGTTAATTGCACAAAAGATTGCGGCAGAAGACGCCCAACCGCGTATTCGACAACTGCTGGGTTTGCGGAGTCAGATTGACTTGGAAAAGCAACGTCAAGTGGTCGAAGCGCCAAAAGTAGATCCAGTAAAAGGCCACCATGCGCGAACCGTTCAGCTTGAAGCAGGTGAGATACAAGGTGACACTTATTTCCGACTGAGCCATCGTCAGGCCTATCATGACTTGATAGACCCGCAAGGCGGTTTCCGTTTGGGTACACAGCTTAAGTTTCTAGACGGCAGTCTCGAATACCGTGATGATCGACTAAAACTGCAAGAACTAAATGTGCTGGAGGTCAATGCCTACAGTCCATTGACTGCCTTTAAAACACCATTAAGCTGGGGTTTTAACATGGGTTGGCAACAAGAGGCACTAAATCGAGATGGTGCATTTAGTGAACAGGATCAACACGGTGTATTCAATCTATCCAGTCAGTTTGGCTATAGTGTGGCAGATCAAGAGCGTCAACATTTATGCTATGCACAATTGCAAAATCATGTTCAAGCAGGCAAAGCTTTAGACCGAGGTTGGCGCGTGGGACTTGGGCCAACGGTAGGCTGCCAGAACATCTGGAGCGAACATATCAATAGTTTGGTACAGGTCGAGCTGCCATATTGGGAAGATAGCCATCAATGGCAAGTCAGACTGAATACTCAGTTGCAATATTTATTCAATCAGCAAAATGCGTTGAGGCTTCATTGGCAGTATCAACAGCAAAAAGGCAAGGATTGGGATCAGACGGGTTTGAGTTATATCCATTTCTTTTAGTTCGGTCCTCTTTTCAAAGCTCCAATAAAGGGGCTTTTTTTATGAAAGTCATTGCTGTTAAAACAACCAAACGTGAGCCTTACTTTTTATAAAGTGCTGAAAATGAAAGCTGATGGTGAAAATAAGTATTGAAATTTGTTATATTAATCACATAAATGTCTAGTAAGTCTCAAAAATATATAAATAGGTAAGTTTTATGAATGATTAATGCATGGCTAAATTGGCCGAGCAATGGGGGAAAATTTGCCAACATTATTCAGTGAATGATCACGTTAAAGCGCAAAATTTTATTCAGCAGCATTCGTCTGTATTGGTTAATGAATTTTATAGCAATATTGTCTTGGAGCCTGAGGCTGCAGATTTTTTTAAAGATGACATCATTCAACAACGTTTAAAAAACAGTTTAAACCAATGGCTCATTGAAAGTTTCGACGTGGCTGTGAATGAAGCTTATTATGCAGCAGTTGAAAAACAACAAAAAGTTGGGCAGGTACATGCGCGGGTGGGCATTCCTTCTTGGTTGATCATGCGCGGTATTCGCGAGATTGAAAACAAGATCTTGGAACTCTTGGCTGAACTTCCGCTGGAAAATAACCACCACATGCTGAGTTATATGCTGCAAATTATGGGCTTTGCGACAGAAATCATGTGTAGATCCTATGAAGCCAATACAGAGCGAAGCCATGAAGTTAAGCATAGCTATCGTTTATTTTCTGCAATGCAAGATGTCGCAGTACAAAAAGATAAGCAGCGCAGTATTTTGCTTGACTGGGAAAATGAGTTGATGTTCAAAGTCTTCTCCGAGCATCCGCAGTTACAACACATTGCTTTGTCTAAGTCGGAATTTGGTCTATGGTTTGTGCATAAAGCAGCGTATGCCTTTACGGGTGCAGAGCAGGTTGAGACCATTATCAGGCTGATTCAACAGGTCGATACCCTCAATTTTGACGTGCTCGACTGTCAGGATCAGACTCAGAAGGTAGAACGCATTCAAGAAATTCGTGATGTGAATCGACAGATTCAGCATTTGGTCGATCAACTGTTTCAAGTGACCGAATATATAGATTCAGGCAATGACTCGCTGACTCAGCTGTTAAACCGTCGATATTTAAGTACGATTGTGTCGCGTGAAATTAATTTTTCCCGTAAAAATGATGCTGCGTTGAGCTTACTAGCAATTGATGCGGATTATTTCAAACGTATCAACGATAAATATGGGCATACCGCAGGGGACTTGGCACTGCGTTTTATTGCTGAAGTCTTGTTAGATGTTGCGAAGGGTAGTGACTATGCCTTCCGTGTCGGTGGCGAAGAGTTCTTATTGCTGTTGGTCGACAGTGATCTCACACGTGCTTTACAAATTGCTGAAACGATTCGCATGCGGATACAGGAAACCCCAATTCGTACCGCTCATGGGCAAAGTTTTAGTTTTACCGTCAGTATTGGTTGTACGGTTTATAATGGTCATCCTGACTATCAACGCTTTTTAGACACTGCCGATTCGGCACTCTATGCCGCCAAAAATAAAGGGCGTAACTGTATTCATGTGACTGAAAAAGTGCTAAGTGTTTAAATCTCAGACTTAAACACGAGCTGTTCTAAGACGTTTCCAATCGGTTGTTGAGGTACTTATACCTCAACAATCACATAGTATTTTTTAACAGCTTCAACCACTTCAAATGTGCCGATAAAACTCGGTGGAATAATTCCTGCCTGACCGGCCTTGACTTCAATGAAGTCTTGAGTGTGGGCATCATGAATACGGATGCTGCCTTCCATCACTTGAAAGAATTCTTGTTTATTGTCGGCAAATTGAATATTCCATGAACCAACCTCACAGTGCCAAATCCCGCAGCCCATGTGTGGGTGTTCATATAGACTATAGGTCTGGCGCTGTGGATTGCCTTGAACCAAACGGTCTGGACGTGGAAAATCAATACTCTGTTCGCCTTGGGTCAAACCATGACCTGCTAACCAAATTGCTGACATTGCGTATTCCTCTAAACAAAAAATGAATCGTTCAATGATATATGCATAAAAAAAGCCCCAACAGAGGTTGAGGCTTTATGTTTCAATTAATAGCTTTCAGGGACTGCACTTAAAAACTCACGACGCTCTTCTTTATTGGTTTTAAAGTCACCAATAAAGGAAACGGTACGTGTAGTCGATTCTTGCTTGCCGACGCCGCGCATCATCATACACATATGTGCTGAATCAATCATAACAGCCACGCCACGTGCACCTGTCACTTCTGCAACCGCTTCTGCAATCTGCTGCGTCAGGTTTTCTTGAATCTGTAGACGACGTGCAAACATTTCGGTGATGCGTGCAAATTTAGAGAGTCCAAGGACATTGCCTTCAGGTAAATACGCAATATGTACGCGACCATAAAAAGGCAATAAATGGTGTTCACAGAGTGAATAAAACTCGATATTTTTAACCAGTACCATTTCACGGTTGTCCGATGGGAACACCGCATTATTGGTCACTTCTTCTAAGCTTTTGCTATAACCAGACGTTAAATACGAAAAAGCTTTAGCAGCACGCATAGGCGTATCGAGGAGACCTGGACGGGTTAGGTCTTCACCAACGGCAGTTAAGATGTTAGCGTAGGATTGCTGCATAGACATAAGACGTGTTCACTTACACTGATATTGAACAAGGACGGCATTGTAGCAGAAAACTATTCCAATGCCTTATTTTGGACAAAAATCCGATTACTGTTTAAACTTTGGGTTCTTTTCAGCACGTTTTAGCAACACTAAAACTGCACCTGTGCCACCTTGCTTCTCCGGCGCACTGACAAAAGCCAGCACATCGCGGTGTTGACGCAGCCAACCATTCACATAGGTTTTTAAAATGGCTTCCGGACCTTTGCCATGTACAATTTTAATGACATTTTGATTTTCATCTTTGGCCATTTGAATGACTTGTAAAACTGCGACACGGGCTTCTTCAACGGTGCAACCATGCAAGTCGACTGCTTCAAACCAACGAATGTTACCCGCTTTTAAATCTTCAAATACTTTGTGTTGTAGTGTAGCAATGCGATAACTGAGTGCGGCTTGGCTCGCTACAGGGTTGAGCATTGCTTGAGTATCGGACAGCTCAGTTGCATCGGTATGCATTGGGCCTTCAGCCGCTGCACGTTTTGCTAAAGTTTGCGCATCGATTTTTTTCTTTGGATTTTTTTTTATTTTGGCAATGTTCGCGGTCTCCATCTTTTGGACACCTTGCATTTGTTTTTGAAACAACGCGAAATCATCTTCTGGCTCGGGCGGAGCAACTTGAGCTTGGGCCTCAGACTGTTTGATGGCAGTCGAATGCGGATTGGTGATTTGCTTTTTAAAGTCTTTCAGTAAATTAAACTGTTCTTTAGAAAGCGATGAATCATGTTTGCTCATAGTGTCAGAAAAATACGCAAAATAAGGAATTAGGCGATAATTATAGTCTGATTTTCCCTATATTTGAACTGAATTGCATCATGCATAGAGGGTTGTATAAACTGAAAGCAGTGTTGAAGCTTTGATCGGCAGTTCTGGGCTTGAGGCCTTATATAGCTGAATACTTAATTTATTATCACACCTAAAAACATAGAAAATGAGGTTTTACAGATGTTTCCATGTGCTAGTGTTTTTAGAATTTAGCTATAGAAACGTGAAATCCAAATTTTAGAAAAATTAAGCCGTGGCTGTACCGATGCTGAAATATCTGAGTCGATTTTTTTGTCCATCAATACGGTGAAATGGCATCTGCGTAAAATCTATAACAAGTTGCAGGTCCGCTCTCGAATGGAAGCGGTGAATGAAGTCAAGAAGCAGGGTTTCATTGAGTAATTTAAAATTGAACAATTTTTTATATGTTACTGTTTAAGCAGATCTTCAACAGCTTTTTGAAAGTGCAAATCATAAAGTATTCAGGGCAAGAGCATGCCTTACCCTGAATATGCGATTAAAGTGATTTAGGTGTTCCAAATAGCTCAGTAAAGGCGTGATCTGGACGGGGCTGCTTCATAAAGCTTTCACCGACCAAGAAAGCATGAATGTCATGCTCTTGCATCATCGCAACATCCGCTGGGGTCGCAATGCCGCTTTCCGTCACCAGTAGACGAGATGGTTCAAGTAGTTTTTTCAGACGAATCGAAGTGTTTAAGTCCACATCAAAGGTTTTTAAGTTGCGGTTATTGACACCCAATACGCAACGCTCGGGTAGACGCAAAGCACGTTCAAGTTCTGCTTCATCGTGTACTTCAACCAAGACATCTAAATTCTGCTCAAAAGCCGTTTTAGACATTTCTTCGAGTTGTTGATCTGACAAGCATGCCGCAATCAGAAGAATACAGTCGGCATGTAAAGCACGTGCTTCAATCACCCCATAAGGGTCAATCAAAAAGTCTTTGCGTAATGCAGGCAGGGCACAGTGAGAACGTGCAATTTGAATATTCTCATCGGCACCTTGGAAAAAATCGACATCGGTTAAAACCGATAAACATGCTGCACCTGCAGCTTCGTATTGCTGCGCGATTTCAGCAGGATCAAAGTTTTCACGAATGATGCCTTTAGATGGTGATGCTTTCTTAATTTCAGCGATCACACCCGGTTGTTTGCTCAGTAAAGACTTTGCAAAACCACGTACAGGAGTTGCCTCAAGTGCCCATTCTTCAACATCTTTATAGCTACGTTGTTTGAGGCGTGCAGCAAACTCTTCCTGCTTACGATCCACAATTTTGCCTAAAATCGTATTTGCGATATCTACCATGACAAAATCCTGTCTATCAAGCGTCGTATTGTTTAAGGGTTTTGCTGAATTCAGCAAGGATGCTCATCTTTTCTAAGGCTTGTCCGCCGTAGATGATGTCATGTGCTAAAGCCACGCCTTGCTTATAACTGGTACAAAGTCCAGAGACATATAAACCGGCACCTGCATTTAAAGCAATCATATTGGCTGCTTTTTCACCTTTATCGGATTTGTTTTTACCTAAGGCATCTTTAATTAGGCTTAAACTTTCAGCAGAATCTTGAATGATTAAACCTGTTAAAGTTTGCGATTCGATTCCGACATCTTCAGGTTGAATTTCCCACTCGGTGACGTCGCCATTTTTGAGTTCAGCCACATAGGTGCTTGATGCAAGGCTAATTTCATCTAAACCATCTTTCGAATGAACCACCATGACATGTTCTGCGCCCAGTTGTTTCATCACTTCTGCAATAGGACGGCATAATTCAGTCGAAAACACCCCAATCACTAGACGTTTTACTCCAGCCGGATTCGTAAGCGGGCCAAGTAAATTGAAAATACTGCGAATGCCTAATTCACGACGCGGGCCTACCGCATACTTCATCGCTTTATGATGATTTGGAGCAAACAAGAAACCGACACCCATTTCACGAATACAACGTTCAGTTTGTTGCATGTTTAAGTCAAGTTGGATGCCCGCTTGTTCTAACAAGTCCGAGGAACCCGATTTGGTTGAAACACCACGGTTACCATGTTTAGCAATGGTTGCACCTGCCGCTGCAATCACAAAAGCAGATGCAGTCGAGACGTTAAATAAGTTCTGACCATCACCACCTGTACCGACGATGTCGACTAAATAAGGCACATCACTGACATCAATTTTGATGGCAAACTCGCGCATGACACGAGCCGCTGCGGTAATTTCATCAATACTTTCACCTTTTAAGCGAAGACCCATCATCAGCGCACCAATTTGGGCATCTGTTGCTTCACCATTCATGATGGTGCGCATGACGTCTTCCATTTGCGGCTGCGTCAACTCAATATTTTTAGTGATGTTATTTAAAGCTTGTTGCATATTCATTTTTCACTGCACTCATTTATGCGTAAATTTCTAAAAAGTTCTTAAAGATTTGATGGCCATGCTGACTCAAGATTGATTCTGGGTGAAATTGCACGCCTTCAACGGCAAGCGTCTTATGCTTTACACCCATGATTTCTTCAATTGAGCCATCTGCTTCATTGGTCCAGCAGGTCACTTCTAAGCATTCAGGCAAGCTTTCTTGATCAATCACCAGTGAGTGATAACGCGTTGCTGAAAACGGGGAAGGGAGGTTGCTAAAAATGCCTTGATTTGAGTGATGCATGTCAGACAAACGCCCATGCATCACTTTTTTGGCACGAATGATTTCGCCACCAAATGCTTGACCAATGGCCTGATGTCCTAAGCACACCCCTAATAATGGAATTTTTCCAGCAAAATGCTGAATAGCTGGAATAGAAATTCCTGCTTCCGAAGGTGAGCATGGACCGGGGCCAATCACAAGATACTTAGGTTGCCATCGCTCAATATCCTCCAATGTCACGGCATCATTACGTACTACTTTTACTTCTTGATTTAACTCGCCAAAATACTGGACGATGTTGTAGGTAAAAGAGTCATAGTTGTCGATCATTAAAAGCATGAGCTTAACCTATTGAAATTTATGCATATAAATGTGCTTGAAGAGTCCTATGGTATTCGTGCGTTTACATTATAATGCTATAAGTAAATTATTTTTCTCATTCAATGACTTGAATGGAGGCACAAAACCGAAATTATCATAGCAAAAAATACACAGCTAGGGCGCGACATTTTTTTCCGGACCTAAAAATTACAATGGGTTTTGTTACTAACTGATATAGAGTTTATGAATATCTCAGATTCAAATCCTAACGAGAAACCTCGTGGACTATGTGTAAATATCATGAAGTATGTACATTCAAGGAATATAAAAGAATATCTTTTAATGCAGTGAGCCAAAAACTCCCCTAATGTCACCAAAACAGAGCATATTTTTTTGCTTGCTCACATCTGAAATGTCGGCTTTATATTTAGTTTGAAAGGAGAGGTTTTTTGTTTTTTGAAAATCAAATAAAAACAGTTAATTACACCGCTTATATTTGATTTCAGGTATATCGCTCGCCGTGATATGAGGTGTTGAAGTCAAATCAAGGCGAAAATAACAGCTTAAAAAGCACTCTAATTTATAAAAAACGGGTGTAAATCGACCCGTGATATTTAAAAATGCACCATTATGATCCACACTCAAAATCTTTTAGATTAAATGTGAAGAAGCGTGCTTGAATATGGTGCATTTACTTTTTAGCTCAGTATAATAGAGTCAAAGCAAACAGCTTAAAACTGTTATTCTGATAATGAATTCAATATTTTAGCTAAGCTTTTTAAAGTTGGTACGGTAATTGCTTTAGAACAACCAACTACTAACACGCACTAAAGAGTGCAACAAAAATTCATCGGAGCAAAATGAGCATGGCGAACAAGGTCCTACAACTCATCCAAGAAAGTGGCGCAAAATGGGTCGATTTCCGTTTTACGGATACTAAGGGTAAAGAACAACACGTAACTTACCCAGCAGATACTATCGACGAAGATACTTTTGAAGACGGTAAAATGTTTGATGGTTCTTCAATTGCTGGTTGGAAAGGCATTGAAGCATCTGACATGATCTTACGCCCAGATGCTGCAACTGGTTTTATCGACCCGTTCTTCGCTGAGCCTACAGTAGTTGTTACTTGTGACGTTATTGAGCCATCAACAGGTCAAGGTTATGACCGTGACCCGCGTTCGATTGCTCGCCGTGCTGAAGAATACCTAAAATCGACAGGTATTGGTGATACTGCATTCTTTGGTCCAGAACCAGAATTCTTCGTATTTGACGAAGTAAAATGGGAAATTGATATGTCTGGCGCGCGCCATACATTGATTGCTGAAGAAGCTGCTTGGTCAACAAACAAAGATTACGAAGGCGGAAACTCTGGTCACCGTCCACGTGTTAAAGGTGGTTACTTCCCAGTTCCTCCAGTTGATTCTTCACATGACATGCGTGCTGATATGTGTGCGCGTATTGAAGACATCATGGGCCCAGGTCGTGTAGAAGTACACCACCACGAAGTTGCATCTTGCCAATTAGAAATTGGTGTAAGCTTCAACACAATGGTTCGTAAAGCTGACGAAGTACAACAGTTCAAATATGCGGTTTGGAACGTTGCACACCAATATGCTAAAACTGCGACTTTCATGCCTAAGCCAATGGTTGGTGATAATGGTTCTGGTATGCACGTTCACATGTCTATCTCTAAAGATGGCAAGAACTTGTTTGCTGGTGATGAATACGCTGGTCTTTCAGAAATGGCGCTTTACTTCATCGGTGGTGTAATCAAACACGCTCGTGCATTGAACGCAATTACGAACCCTTCTACAAACTCGTACAAGCGTTTAGTTCCACACTTCGAAGCGCCGATTATGTTGGCATACTCAGCACGTAACCGTTCTGCTTCTATCCGTATTCCTTACGTTTCTAGCCCTAAAGGCAAACGTATCGAAGCTCGCTTCCCAGATCCAATGATGAACCCGTACTTAGGTTTCGCAGCATTGTTAATGGCGGGTCTTGATGGTATCCAAAACAAGATTCACCCAGGTGAAGCAGCTGACAAAAACTTATACGACCTTCCTCCTGAAGAAGAAGCGAAAATCCCTACAGTTGCGCACAGCCTAGATATGGCTCTTGAAGCGCTTCAAGCGGATCATGAGTTTCTTCTTAAAGGTGGTGTATTCACTAAAGAAATGCTTGATGCATATATTGAACTTAAAACTGAAGAAGTGCGTCGCTTGAACACGACAACTCACCCAGTTGAATTTGATATGTACTACAGCTTGTAATTCTGAACTGAATTTCACTGTAAAAAACCCGCGCTAGTCGCGGGTTTTTTTGTATCATCTGTTTAACTTGAAAAAAATTGATGAGAGCAATGGCACAGCGTAAGAAGCACACCAGTTTTTATCCTTGGATTGACCCTAAAGATCACGACAAAGGTTTTAAGCTAAATTTTTCGATGGTGACTTATATCGAAGTTGGTCGCACCCCTGAAGGCTACAAGCAGGCAGAATTTGTTGCATTGAAAAGCCCAGAGTTAGCACTGGATTATGATTATCCTCAAAGTTTTTATTTGAGTGCTGAAGGTTTTATTTTGGTGAAAACTCCGCAAGGTAAATTTGAAACCATTGCAAAAACAGATAATTGCTAAAGATTGATCTTAGAATTGAATCAATGACATTCTTCATAACTCAAAAAGCGTTTAAGCGCACAGTAAATCAATGGTACAGGTAGGCTTATGCAGCAGATTCCAGCTGAACTGAAAACATGGTTATATGCTTCAGGTTCACTTACTCAGCAACTGACGGATTTGGCTGATGGAGCGTTTAGGGTTCAACCAACCAAAGAGCATTTTCAGCGTCTTCAGTTTATCGATGCAAAATGGATGGGCATGCCGTTTCAGCATACGTCATGGGTACGAGAAAGTTTTTTATATGGCAGTGATGCAGAGCCTTGGGTTAAAGCTAAAAGCATTTTCCCGATCTTGAGTTTGCAAGGTCGCGCACGGCTTTTTAAACATATTGGTAAAAAACCGATTGGCTGGTTCTTGTTTCAGCGCACCAATCCAGCATGTGAACGTCGTGTGATTTGGCTAGAAGATGGCTGGACTAGACAGAGCTGTTATACTTGGCACGGCTGCAAGTTTATTGTTCAAGAAACTTTTTTAGCGAGTTTTGAGCAATTTTTGCAAAAGCAGAATTCAGCATCTGAAGGACAGTCATGACAACTGCGCATCAAATTACTTGGCGTGAACGTTTAGAAGCCTATTATTATTTATGTCGTTTTGATAAGCCTGTTGGCACAGAATTGGTGTTCTGGCCTACCATGTGGGCACTATGGATTGCAGCAGAGGGCATACCGCCAATTGGTATTCTGATTCCGATGGTACTTGGCACAATATTTATGCGTGCGGCTGGGTGTGCAATTAATGATTTTGCTGATCGTAAGGTCGATGCGCATGTAGAGCGCACTAAAATGCGGCCTTTAGCAACAGGGATTATTACGGCTAAAGAAGCCATTTATGTGTTTTTAGCTTTAGTCTTTGCCAGTGCTTGTATGTTGTTGTTTCTACCGATTGAAACGTTTTATTGTGCTTTAGGTGGGCTTTTTCTCGCATTTATATATCCTTTCATGAAGCGCTATACCCATTTGCCTCAGGTTGTTTTAGGCATGGCTTTTTCGTGGGGAATTCCGATGTCATTTACGGCCATGGGTAAACCATTAGATTTAACCTGTTGGTTGCTGTATTTTGGCAATCTGGCTTGGACTGTGGCGTACGATACTCAATATGCGATTACCGACCGTGAATATGATTTAAAAATTGGGGTGAAGTCTACAGCCATTTTGTTTGGTCGTTTTGATATTCAAATCATTGCACTTTTACAGGCGATGAGTGTGGTTTTGATTGGTATGGCGCTTTACCTTGAAAATTTATTGATGCCATTGGGTTTAATCGCATTGCTGGTAGTCGTGGCTGACTTTATTTATCAATGGTCAAAAACTAAAGACAGAGATCCACAGTATTGTTTTTGGGCATTCCGTCACAATCGTTGGGTGGGATTCATTATTTTTACTGGAATCTTTTTAGAATTAATTATTTAAAGTGATTGTTTGGTTGAAAAGCGTCCTATACAGGGCGCTTTTTTTATGTCTTAATAAAACGGCATGTAGTTTCATGCTTAAAAAAACAACGAATAAAAGGATATTTTATGAAACGCTCGAAAATAGCATTAGCCCTTACAGTTGCCGTTTCAATGCTGTCTTTAACTGCTTGTAATGACGATGATGATTCGCCCGCTTCAAATCAAAAACAGACCTATGTTTCTGAAAGTACCTATTCAGAAGACACATTAACCACTGCAGCTTCTATTAAGGTAATGACGTATAACATGGAAAATGTTCAAGGTCAGACCGCTAAAGCAACGGCGCTGGTGATGTTCCCTAAAGTAGCACCACCTACAGATGGTTATCGCGTAGTGGTTTGGGAGCATGGCACGGTTGGGGTTGGTGATAGTTGTGCGCCAAGTAATAATATGATTCACCCACGTTTTAAAATTTTAGCAGACAGTCTACTGGCTGCTGGTTATGTGGTTGTTGCGCCAGATTATGAAGGTTTGGGCACGCCAGGGATTCATCCATATTTAAACTTATCTAGTGCTGCGAAGTCAGCGCTTTCTGCTGTACAAGCGGCAAAAGATCATTATGGTAAGCAGTTGAATGGTGCGTGGATGTCTGTGGGCCAATCTCAAGGGGGTCATGCCTCATTAGCGACCGCAGAATATGCAAATACAGATGCAACCTATAAAGGTGCTGTGGCGGGTGCACCAGCTTCGAGTTTGGGTAAAATTATTTTAGAGGTTGCACCAGCAGCTTTAGCTGGCATTGAAGAGCAAGAAATTAAACTTGGTGTACCTTTGGCTGCACGTACTTCGGTCGATTCTTATGCAACCTTATTGGCTTATGCAGCATTAACGGGCGTTGGTATTAAAGCTTATGAGCCGCGATTTAATTATCAGGACATTTTCCAATCACGTGCCAAATCTTTGGCTGAGTTTGCAGAAGGTTCAACAGGGGATAATGGTCTGTGTTTAGATAATGATAATGACCCAAGTCTAAGTCTAATTAATAAGTTTAAAGATGATATTATTCAGTTTATGACTGCAAATCCTGATAAAAAAGTCATGGATTATCCTGGTTTAGATACTAGTGTGTTTGCGACCAATGAAACCGTAAAAAACTTCTTAATTAGTAGTCAGCCAGGTACTAAACGAATTGATAAACCAGTTTATGTAATACAAGGCACAGCAGATACAAATGTACCCTATCCAATTACCCAAGCTTTGGTTGCAAACTTGAAAACATTGGGTTCACCAGATGTGACACTTGATCCAGTTATCGGTGCATCTCATACCCAAGCCATAATTTGTCGGAATGCGGAGGCTGTAGACTTTATTCAGACCCATATGTCTGCGGGTACGGGTATTGTACTAACTGATGCACAAAAAGATGCTAGCATCAATGAAAATTGTACAGGTATAGCACCGACATAAAATTAACCATTTAAACTGAAGATAGAGCCTCATGATTGAGGCTCTTTTTTTGTTATAGTATTGGCCCATCAAAATCTAGATATTGGAAATAGGCTGGCTATGACGAAATCAACTCAAAAACTAACGCCAAAAGTGATGTTTTTGGCGAGTCTTGGTATTGTGATTCCATTGCTTATTTTAGGGATTGCTTTTTTAGCGGTAAAAAGCGATGCAAAAAACCAAGCGGAGTATCAGCGTATTAAGGAAGAGCAACAACAGCGTATTCAAGAAAAGTTGGCTACCGAAAAGCAATTCACACAGCAGGAAGCGAGCAGCGCGGTCTCAAAGTAATTTAAGCACGCATTGCAGGCGTGATACCAATGTGTTTGTGCAGTTGGCGAATACTTGGAATTTCTGTAAAACGCAGAACAATGTAACCTGCTTCATTGAGCATGGCATCACGTTCTGCATCTTCTTGTTTTTTGCCGATGTGGGAATGATCATCGAGTTCAATAATCACCACAACCGCTAATTGTTCATCTAATAAAACGAAATCGGTGACTTTGCGGTTAAATTTGGCCCGTATTTTATAGTGGTCACTGGTAATCAGTGAGCTAAATGAAACTTGAGCTAGAACATGATGGCGTGGGAAGGCTTCTTTTAAGCGAATAAACATTTTACGTTCAAACGGCGTAATGACGTGTTTGGCATAAAACTTTTGCTTACGGCGAAACAGGTCAGGGTAGACCGTCATCACTAGTGTAATAGTGGCAAAGCAGCCGATGATAAAAAAGATGATTTGACTCAGATCGAACACAATATTTTCTAGCACAAAGAAAAAACCCACTCGCATGGAGTGGGTTTTTAGAATTTTGGCTCTCCAACCTGGGCTCGAACCAGGGACCTGCGGATTAACAGTCCGTCGCTCTACCGACTGAGCTATTGGAGAATCTGCACGCATTCTATGTGGCAAAGCTCAAAGGGTCAAGTCCTTGGCCTGATATTTTTATATAATCTGCTTTAAATGATTTAAAAATAAACGGTTTAGCTTTTATTGATACGATTTGATTCAATCTTTTTGGTTTTCCATGGAGATATTTGGGAGATTCAAGCTGAGAAGAGCCTGTATGGAAAGCTGCTTTGGAGTGATTTTGAGAGATTGGTTTTACGTATGGGTGAATGTCATTTTTATAGACAGAAAAAAGCCCAAGTCATAATGCTTGGGCTTTTTAAAATTTGGCTCTCCAACCTGGGCTCGAACCAGGGACCTGCGGATTAACAGTCCGTCGCTCTACCGACTGAGCTATTGGAGAATCTGAAATGCAGTATAGAGAAAATTACACATCGGTCAAGTTACAATTCTAAAAAAAGTCGAATTTTAGATTAAATGTTTTTTTTATAAACAATTTGATATGTCATAGCTGTATACCAGAAGGGTATAGGGTGTGGATCAAAACAATGAGTGATAAAAAAGCCCAAGTCACGATGCTTGGGCTTTTTAGAATCTTGGCTCTTCCACCTGGGCTCGAACCAGGGACCTGCGGATTAACAGTCCGTCGCTCTACCGACTGAGCTATGGAAGAATAGTGGCTCTCCAACCTGGGCTCGAACCAGGGACCTGCGGATTAACAGTCCGTCGCTCTACCGACTGAGCTATTGGAGAATCTGATGCGCATTTTAGGGAGGAAAGGAAAATGGGTCAAGCAAAAAATATTGAGAAATGAATTGTTTGCTTTATAAATATGCGTTTAGGCAGCAAAAACAAAAAAACCGCTCAAAAAGAGCGGTTTTTTAAACAAGACGAATCTTATTTTTCAACGCCAGCAGCTTGGCCTGCATATTTCGCGTTTGCATAATCCCAGTTTACAAGACTTTCAAGGAAAGTTTTGATGTAAACAGGACGCGCATTACGGAAGTCGATGTAGTAAGCATGTTCCCAAACGTCTATGGTTAACACTGCAACTTTACCGTGTGCAAGTGGAGTGTCTGCATTTGAAGTTTTAAGGATAGAAAGGTTGCCATTTACTTCGTCAGCAACTAACCAAGCCCAACCTGAACCGAATTGAGTTGTTGCCGCAGCAGCAAATTCTTCAGCGAATTTTTCGTAAGAACCGAACGCTTCATCAATTTTAGCAGCTAAAGCACCTGTTGCTTTACCACCACCGTTTTTAGCCATACAGTTCCAGTAGAATGTGTGGTTCCAAACTTGTGCTGCGTTATTGAAGATACCTGCTTTAGATGCATCACCAGCAGAAGCTGTGATGATTTCTTCTAAAGTTTTACCTTCAAGGTCAGTACCCTTGATTAGGTTGTTTAGGTTAACAACATAAGTATTGTGGTGTTTGTCGTGGTGGAATTCTAAAGTTTCTTTGCTGATGTGCGGAGCAAGATCTTCGTAGCCATATGGAAGTGCAGGTAAAGTAATGGTTGTCATGTTTCATTCCTTGCAGATTTGCTGGGTTTTACTTTAAGTGCATTTATTGTAAATGATTCTATGGACAATAGGGCAGTCTTTTAATACACAAAATATGCAAAAAACTTCGCATGGAGACATATACGATACACAAGATATCGTTAGAGTCTTTCGTGCAGAATATATTCATTTTAAAAGACTCTAAGCTCTAGATGTATTGAGGTGGTGATTAATTTTTAGTCTGCAACGCAGCATGGTAACGGCGATTTACTTCATCCCAATCGACCACATTATAAAAGGCATTGATATATTCAGGACGGCGGTTTTGGTATTTTAGATAATACGCATGTTCCCATACATCTAAACCGAGAATAGGGGTATGACCGTGCATCAGTGGTGAATCCTGATTTGCACTGCTTTCAACAATCAGCTGGTGTTCAGGTGTTACGCTCAGCCATGCCCAACCACTGCCAAAACGGCTAATCGCTGCTTTGGTAAATGCATCTTTAAAAGCATCAAAACCACCGAGTTGCTCATCAATAGCCTTTGCCACAGCCCCAGTCGGTTGCCCACCACCTTGTGGACTCATAACTGTCCAAAACAGTGAGTGGTTGGCATGACCACCTGCATTATTGATCACCATATTTTTAAGATCAGTAGGGACTTCATTGACTTTGGCAACCAAATCTTCCACAGACAGTTTCTCCCATTCTGTGCCTGCAATCGCGCCATTAATGTTATTGATGTAGGTTTGATGGTGTTTACTGTGATGAATTTCCATCGTTTTCGCATCAATATTGGGTTCGAGTGCATCATAGGCATATGGAAGAGCGGGTAAAGAATAAGCCATGTGTTTGATTCCTTTAATCATCAAAGTTTGTTTTATTGGGAGTTTTTAAAGCAGTTTTATTATCCACCTAAAAGTTAATGAGAATCAATATGTTTATTATTTGCATTTTTAGGGTGGAAGGTAGCAAGTTTTATTGTTCATATTGGGTTGGAAGTTCAGTATGTATAACAAGAATGAGATGCAAAGCGTTTTTTTGAAATGATGCTATGTTTTGATTTAAAAAGATGAAAGGCTAGGAATAATATTTTAGAAATTAATAATTTGCTGAAATGGAAGTGATATCGGATGCCATGCGATGTAAGCGCATTGAAAGGACTGGGATGAAAGAAGTCTCATCCCAGTGATTGCTTAAATCGGGTTATTTAGCTCGAAATAAACGTATTCAATATCAAATTGTTCTGAAATGGCTTGACCTAATCGCTGCACACCATAGCGTTCAGTCGCATGATGTCCGCAAGCAAAATAATGTACGCCTAATTCTTTGGCTTCATAGAAGGTACGTTCACTGACTTCGCCTGAAATATAGGCATCACAGTCTTGTTCAGCTGCTTTTACAATAAAATCTTGTGCACCACCGGTACAAAAACCGACTTTTTCAATCATGGTCTTGTCCGCAGGAAGATGGGTGACATCAAACTTTAATTTCTCAGACACAAACTTTTTAAACTCTTCTACAGGCATAGGCTGGTTTAAATAACCAATATTGCCAATAGGATGACGCTCAGATGGGTCAAGCGCTTCAATACGTTCTAGTTCGAGCAAATCTGCAATCGCTGCATTATTTCCAAGACTCGGATGGCTGTCGAGGGGGAGGTGATATGCCAACAAAGAAATGTCATGTTGAATCAGACTCTTGATCCGTTTACCGCGCATACCTGTGATGGGAGAGGCTTCACCTTTCCAAAAATAACCATGATGCACCAGTAAAAGATCTGCATTTTCTTGGATCGCGGCATCTATGGCATCTTGCGATGCTGTCACCGCAGCTAAAATTTTACGTACTTCGGTCTTACCTTCAATTTGAAGGCCATTCGGTGCATAGTCCTTAAACTCAGGTGATTTGAGGGTTTGATCACACCACTGAATAATGTCTTGTAATTTTGCCATATCGACTTAAAAACTCTTTTAAATTGATTACATCGGAACCTATTGTTTATTGTAACTAAAGCATGACAAAACTCTTGCTTATTTTTGTGCTTCGGCTTGAATTTCGCTTTACAATAGGCATAAATTACTTAGTCATCAATGAATTAAAACATTTTAGAGGGTGAAATCGTGCGCAGGACCTTTTCCTGGTTACCTTGGGTATTACTCATTTTAGTCATTGCTGGATTTTTTGCTTGGCAGCAGTATCAAAAGCCAAAAGCGCCTGTGGCGTCCGATGGGATTAAAATGCCTGCTGAAAAGGTGGAGCCTTTAATTAACACCACGCGTACCGGTGGTGTAGTTTCTTATAGCGCTGCAGTGAAAGTGGCTGCACCAGCAGTAGTAAATATTTTTACCACGCAAAAAGTCAAACAGCTTGACCATCCGTTACTCAATGATCCTGCGTTCCGTGAATTTTTTGGCAATCAAATTCCAGATCAGTTTAGCCAAAATAAAAATGAAAACAGTTTGGGTTCAGGTGTTATTGTTCGCCCAGATGGTTATATTTTGACAAACAACCATGTAATTGCTCAAGCTGATCAAATTGTTGTGGCATTGCAAGATGGTCGTCGTGCAGTGGCAAAAGTGATTGGTACCGACCCCGATACCGATTTGGCTGTGATTAAAATTGAGCTGGCAAATCTGCCTGTTTTACCCTTTAAGCTAAGTGGCAACGAAGTGGGTGATGTGGTCTTGGCTATTGGCAACCCATTTGGCGTAGGTCAAACCGTTACGCAGGGTATTATCTCTGCTACAGGACGCTCTGACCTGGGTATTAACACTTATGAAGACTTCATTCAAACCGATGCTGCGATTAATCCCGGCAATTCTGGCGGTGCTTTGATTGATGTCGCGGGGAATTTGATTGGAGTGAATACAGCAATTTTCTCTCAGTCAGGTGGGTCTTTAGGTATTGGTTTTGCCATTCCTGCAAGAATTTGCCAGCAAGTACTGAACTCTATTCTTAAAGACGGCCGTGTGGTACGTGGTTGGCTAGGTATCAGTTTATTGCCTGTTGAACAAGTCAATATTCTAGAGCCTAAAGGGCCAGGTGTGGTTGTCGCGGACGTATTAAAAACGGGACCTGCTGCAAAAGCTGGTTTAAAGAAAGGCGACAAGATTGTGAAAGTGAATGATGAAGTGATTACTTCAACCTCACATTTGATTAATTTTGTGGCTCTACAACCGCCGAATAGCACCATTCAGATTTCACTTGAGCGCGATGGCAAACCTTTAGATGTTGCTGTGGTTGTTGGGGAAAGAAAAGAGCAAAATCAGGACTCTCAATTTATCCCATTACCTGAATAAGACTAAAAAACGTAAATAAAAATGCCTCTTTTATAGAGGCATTTTTTATGTGTAGATGATTTACAGTGTAAATATTAAATGCAGAGCATGATCAGTAGAAAACCTTGTGCATTTTAAATGCCTAAGATTGGTAAATGATGATCTTAGTTTGAGTCGAAAATCAAAGCTCACTTATTTTTACATATTGCCCAATGGCATCAAGCATTCATAACGCGATTAACTTATGTGGAGTGGAAATATAAGTCTAAGTAAAATGAAAGTGTGTGGCTGAGGGTGCATTGTACAGCCTCTCATTACGCTTCTTATTTAACATCGATGATAGTTTTACTTCTAGGAAATGTTGAGCGTAACTTTTAAAAAACCATTGCTGTTATCGTTTTGAATGGTGTTTTTGTTTAAGCGAGGCGCTGATGACTCGGTTGAATCGATCGGAGGATTTATTAAGGCACAAAAAAACAGCAACCGAAGTCGCTGTTTTTATATATCTAGAAATTATGCTTCTTGTTGGATACCCGCAACGAGCCAGTCTTGGGTAGAACCAGCTGGTTTTACAAAGTGCCAAACTTCAGCAAAAGGTTGCGGTAAGCTGTTGAGATCTTCACTTACTGTACCAGTAAAACGTACGCTAACCACGTATTGGCTATTTTCTGTCGCAGAGTCCGCAACCATCGCATTAAGGTTTGAAAACTCAGCTACATCTTGATCTTGATTCGCCATAATGTCTTGATACATAGACTGGTAAAGATCAGGTGTTAAGTAACGCTGAATTTCAGAAATGTTACTTGCAGTGTTCATCGACTGAATATGATTGAAACGTTGACGAGCAATACGTAAGAAAGCCGCAGGTTCTGTACCGTCTGGCAGCTGACTACCACTATTGGTATAGGCAGCGCCAAAAGGTGCGTTGTTTTGTGGTGTAGCAGCTGAACCACCTACAGACTGACCAAAAATATTGCTATTGTCATTTGATGTACGTGGTGCAGCTTGTTGGCCAAACGGTGCTTGAGTTGAACCATTGTTTGGCGCGTATGGATTAGCTGCTACTTTTTTTTTTGCGCCCATTTTACGGAAAATGAAGAAGGCAACAGCAGCGGCAAGAAGAATCCAAATCCAGCTCGGAATACCACCTTTTTCTTCCTGTGCTTGCGCTTGAGAAGCAGAGTTATCATCTGCCAATGCATTTGCAGCAACAGCACCAATTGCAGCACCAGCTACACCAGCCGCAACCATACCGCCGACGCCTGGACCAGATTTAGCTGGAGCCGTAGCAGGCGCGCTAGGTTGTTGAACTGGAGTTGCTTGACGAGGTTGTTGATAAGACTGAGTTGGTGCAGCTTGACGGCTCATGCCGTGGCTTTTACCACCACCTGCACGTTTAGCTTCTGCGGCTAAGGGTGCAACTAAAAGAGCCGCTGTTAAAAAACCAGCAATCAAACCACGCTGTCGAACTTCCATCAAATTTTCCTACTCTATAAAAAATAAATTTTAACTCTACCTTTATGCAGTCTTTCAGCCTAAATTTCAATAAAAAACGTGTTTATTTTATGAGAAATCCAAACGAATGGAATTTAGCTTAGTTGAGTTCGTCACTTAAGCCCATGGCTTCAGTGAGCGCCTCATGTAAGCGCGCCACAGCGATGACCTTCACCCCAGCAATGTCTTTTTGCGGTGCGTTGCCTCGCGGTAGAATAATGTACTTAAAACCATGTTTAATGGCTTCTTTTAAGCGTTCCTGTCCATTGGGGACTGGGCGAATTTCCCCGGAGAGCCCTACTTCACCAAAAACAGCCAGTTGTTGTGGCAGCGCTTTACCTCGCAGGCTAGAGGCACAGGCCAATAAGACAGCCAAGTCAGAGCCTGTTTCCGTGATTTTTAAACCACCGACAACGTTGACATAGACATCTTGTCCAGATGTTTGCACGCCACCATGGCGATGCATTACCGCCAAGAGCATATTTAAACGGTTTTGTTCTAAACCTAAGGCGACTCGGCGCGGTTGACCATGTGCATCATCAACCAAAGCTTGAACCTCAACCAACAGAGGACGTGTGCCTTCACGGCTGATCATCACGATTGAGCCTGCAATGGCTTCATCATAACGACTTAGGAAAATGGCTGAAGGATTCGCCACTTCTCTTAATCCTTTATCGGTCATGCCAAAAACCCCGAGTTCATTGACTGCACCAAAACGATTTTTAACGGCACGAATCATCCGATAACGTGAGTCGGACTGACCTTCAAAGTACAGAACACAGTCCACCATATGTTCAAGCACACGCGGGCCAGCCAGTGCACCTTCTTTGGTGACGTGTCCGACAATGAACAAGGCTGTACCACTATTTTTAGCAAAACGTGTCAGTAAAGCTGCGGACTCGCGAATTTGAGAAACGCCGCCCGGCGCTGACTGGAGTGTTTCGGTATATAGGGTTTGAATGGAATCTAAAATTGCCACGGCGGGACGCTCGTGGGCAAGCATTTCACATATCCGCTCAACACAGGTTTCAGCCATGACTTTGAGTTTATCTGTGGGTAGATCAAGACGATTTGCACGCAAAGCTACTTGAGAAAGTGATTCTTCACCTGTGACATACAATGCCGCACTGTTGGCCGCGGCCATATGCGTTGCTGTTTGCAATAAAATGGTCGATTTCCCAATGCCCGGATCACCGCCAATCAGTACCACGGAACCCGTGACGAGACCACCGCCAAGCACACGATCAAACTCACCAATTCCTGTAGCCAGTCGAGTCTCATGTGAAACTGAAATTTGATTTAAGGTGCTAATAGCAGCAGCTTGACCTGCATAGCCGCCCCCCATTTTGGGCTGCGCACGATGTGTGACTGCAGGTGCAATATTGACTTCAACTAGACTATTCCATTCTCCACATTCAGAACATTGACCCGCCCATTTTGAATGGTCAGCGCCACATTGTTCACAGCGGTAAACACTTTTTGCTTTTGCCATGCTTTATTTGATGCACTATTTGGAGTATTCGATGGTTCAACAGCATACAGAGGATTGCATTTGAAATGAATGCTCTGAATCAAAAAGCCACCCGAAGGTGGCTTAACTATTGAAGATTTTAAAAATGTGCTTTGAAAATAGCCTTAGTACAACTCACCTGATTTACGTTTTTCGACAAAATCACGTGACTCTTTCACAATCACCGTCGACAGCAATAACAAGGCAATTAAGTTTGGAACCGCCATTAAACCATTAAAGGTGTCAGCAAATAGCCAGACTAAATCAAGTGATGCTACACAACCAATAAAGACTGATGCGATGTAAATGAGACGGTACAACAGCACATACTTTTCACCGAGTAAATAAGTACAGCATTTTTCGCCGTAATAGCACCAACCTAAAATGGTGGAATAAGCGAAGAACACAATACCAAAAGTCACGATCCAGCCTCCAACACCCGGCAGTAATTGGTTAAAAGTATGGGTAGTTAATACCGCGCCTGTTTCGCCACCAAAACTATTGCCCGCCATAATAAAGCCCATAACCAAAACGATCCCTGTAATACTACAGACGATAATGGTATCGATAAACGTACCTGTCATTGAGACTAAGCCTTGACGTGCAGGGTGGTCGGTTTTTGCAGCAGCTGCGGCGATCGGCGCCGAACCCATCCCTGCTTCATTTGAGAAGACGCCACGAGCGACACCGTAACGAATGACAGCACCAATTGCGCCACCTGCTACAGCTTCACCCGTAAAGGCATCACGGAAGATCAGTTCAAGTGCAGGCATGACGAGTTCAAGATGGTTGAAGATAATAATGAGGCCACCGAGGACATAGCCAATCGCCATAATCGGAACGATGAAAGAAGCGGCTTTAGAAATAGATTTAATCCCGCCTAAAATAACCAAAGCAGAAAATACCGTAATGACGATACCTGTGATCCATGTTGCAACTCCCGTACTGTTTTCAACAGCGAGCGCAACTGTGTTGGATTGTACTGAACTACCAATCCCAAAAGACGCCAAGGTGCCAAATAGTGCAAAAATCAGTGCTAACCATTTCCATTTTAGGCCGCGTTCAATGTAGTACATTGGACCGCCAGACATTTCACCTTTTTCATTTTTGATTCGGTATTTAACTGCCAGTACGCCTTCACCATATTTGGTTGCCATACCGAACAGGGCTGTCATCCACATCCAAAACACCGCACCTGGGCCACCAAGGACACAAGCGGTTGCAACACCAGCGATATTACCCGTACCAATGGTGGCAGAGAGTGCTGTCATGAGGGATGCAAAGTGGGAAATATCTCCAGTATGAGAATGTGCTTGGTCATGTTTGCCAAATACTTGTTTAAAGGCCAGAGGCAACATGCGGATTTGCCAGAAGAACAAGCGTAATGTGAGGAATATCCCTGTTCCGACAATGAGGACCAACATATAGGGTCCCCAGACCCAACCACTGATGGTTTCCATAAAAGTTTGTAAACTTTGTGTATTCATTTTTCTTTTAGTCCTCTATGTTTTAAAACTTGAAATTTCTAGAAAAATTTTGAGTTTTATTAAGCAATTGATATGCCACAGTCATGCTTCCTGCACGATTTTTTATTGATTTTTAGTCTTGTTGTATTTGTTACACGGAAATTTATTTTTGACAAGTGTTTTGCTGATTTTTTCAACAGGAACTTTTACGTGTCCTTTGTCGTGTTAAATATAAGAAAAATTAATTAACTTTTCAAAAGATGTTGAAAATATAGATTAATACAATTTTATTTTTATTTTTTTGTTCTTTTCGGGTAATTTTGGCGACTGGAAATAAAAGACGACATCAAGAATGAGTTTAGAAAATACAGAATCGACCTCTGAACAAGGTGATTTAAAACGGAGTTTATCCAACCGCCATTTACAACTCATTGCGATTGGCGGTGCGATTGGTACAGGTTTATTTATGGGGTCGGGGAAGACGATTAGTCTCGCTGGGCCATCTATTTTAATCATTTACATGATTATTGGTTTTATGGTGTTTTTGGTCATGCGCGCGCTTGGCGAATTACTGCTGTCTAACTTGAAGTACAAATCGTTTATCGATTTCTCTACCGATTTGATTGGGCCGTGGGCAGGCTATTTCGTTGGCTGGACCTATTGGCTATGTTGGATCACGATTGGTATCGCGGACTTATCAGCCATTATTTATTACCTTCAGTTCTTTAATGGAGGGATGCCGTTCACACCTGGGGAAGGGGTGATGATCAGTGTTGCGGCCATTGTGTTCATCATGGGCTTGAACTTGGTCACGGTGAAACTGTTTGGTGAGCTGGAGTTCTGGTTTGCACTGATTAAGATTATTGCCATTGTGGTGTTGATTGCCGTTGGTCTATGGATGATCTTTACAGGGTTCACTTCAACGACGGGTGAAATTGCATCATTTAGTCATCTTTGGTCACATGGAGGAATGTTCCCAACAGGCGTGACAGGCTTCCTTGCTGGTTTCCAAATTGCGATCTTTGCCTTTGTAGGTGTAGAGCTGGTCGGTACCACGGCTGCTGAAACCAAAGACCCAGAGAAAAATTTGCCTAAAGCGGTGAACTCGATTCCAATTCGTATCATTGTTTTCTATGTACTGTCTTTAGTGATTGTGATGTCAGTGACACCATGGAACGTGATTGATCCAGCGGTTTCGCCTTTTGTGAACTTGTTTAGTCATGCGGGTATTGCAGCAGCAGCAATCATCATGAACTTGGTGGTATTGTCTTCTGTGATGTCATCAATGAACAGTGGTGTGTTTTCAACGTCGCGTATGTTGTTTGGTTTGTCTCGTGAAGATCAAGGGCCAAAAGCATTTAGCCACTTAAACAAGCGTGCTGTTCCTGCAAATGCATTGTACTTTTCAGCCATTTGTTTACTGTTAGGTGCTGCACTACAGTACTTTGTACCAAATACTGTTGAAGCCTTTACTTTGGCAACTACACTGTCGACGATTTTGTTTATCTGCGTCTGGATTATGATTATCTGGAGCTACATTGTGTATTACAAAACACGTCCAGAGTTACATGTAAAATCGACCTTTAAGCTACCGGGTGGTCTGTTTACCTGTTGGTTTGTGATTGTTTTCTTTATTGGTGTGATCTATGTGTTATCACTAGAAGCCGATACCATGAAAGCTTTAATGGTGAGTCCGATTTGGTTCATCATTTTGATTATTGGTTATTTTGGTTTCTACAAACCGAAACATAAATAATCGATGCGATTGAGAAAAACGCCAGTCTTTAACTGGCGTTTTTTTTTAACTCACTATAATCTTTAGCGCTTAGTGGTTTGGTCATGTATGTTGATCAGGTTATACTTCTTCAAAATATCAAATAGGTGATCAGATGCGTTCTGTCATTTGCTGCATCAGTGTCTTGGTGATGAGTACTGCATTCGTCGGTTGTGGTCAGTCTGGTACATTACATATGCCAAATGATCCAAACTACGACAAGCGAGCGAAATATTTGCTTTATAAAGACGCAGCATCTAAGCCGTCTGTACAAAAGGAAGATACAGCGCCCGTTAAGCAAGAGTTTGCTGCACCTTCAGTTGAAACCAATCAGCCTTAATACCTTAAACGCTTCATAGAAAGGATACATTCATGAGTTTTACCCGCAATCATGGGGTTTTGCACGCTGAGCAATGCTCGCTGCAACAGCTTGCGCAGCAATTTGGTACACCACTGTATGTTTATTCAAAAGCGACTTTTGAAAAACACTTTACAGAGATGGATCGTGCTTTTGACTTTATCGATCATCAAATTTGTTTTGCGGTCAAGTCGAACTCAAACATTGCGGTATTGAATGTCCTTGCGAAGCTCGGTGCAGGTTTTGATATTGTGACCGGCGGAGAACTGGCTCGTGTACTAAAAGCGGGTGGCGATGCTTCTAAAATTGTCTTTTCGGGTTTAGGTAAAACTGAGATCGATGTTCAAAAAGCATTAGAAGTGGGTATTGCATGCTTCAATGTCGAGTCTCATGCCGAGCTAGATCGTATTCAAAAAGTTGCAGCGAAGCTCGGCAAAAAAGCACCCATTTCACTGCGAGTCAATCCAGATGTAGATGCGAAAACGCATCCTTATATTTCAACAGGCTTAAAAGAAAATAAATTTGGTATTCCTTCAGATACGGTGTTTGAAACCTATCAATATGCTGCAACGCTGCCGAATTTAGATATTATTGGTATTGACTGCCATATTGGTTCCCAGTTGACCGAAACACAGCCTTTTGTGGATGCGCTAGATCGTGTGATTGTGATGATCGATCAGCTGAAAACCATGGGTATTCAGTTGAAACACATCGATATTGGTGGTGGTTTAGGCGTGACCTATAAAGATGAAGTACCGCCTACCGTTTTTGAATATGCCAATGCAATGAAGCCCGCTTTAGAAAAATTGGGTTTGAAAGTGTATATGGAACCAGGACGTAGTATTTCGGCAAATGCAGGGGTCCTCCTGACCAAAGTTGATTTACTCAAACCGACTATTCACCGTAACTTTGCGATTATTGATGCAGCCATGAACGACTTGATTCGTCCTGCACTGTATGAAGCATGGATGGATATTCAGCTCGTTACCCCGCGTTCAGATGTCGAGGCAAAAGAGTGGGATGTGGTTGGTGCGATTTGTGAAACAGGTGATTTCTTGGGTAAAGAGCGTCTGCTTGCACTCAAAGAAAATGACGTACTGGCGGTATTGGGTGCTGGCGCTTATGGTTTTGTCATGAGTTCAAATTACAACAGTCGCGGTCGTGCCGCTGAAGTAATGGTGGATGGTGAAAACGCACATTTGATTCGTGAGCGTGAAACCATTGAGTCGCTTTGGGACAAAGAACGTTTATTGCCTGAAGGATAATTCAAGATGTTATTAGAATTTACCAAAATGCATGGTCTAGGCAATGACTTTATGGTGGTTGATTTAATCAGCCAAAGAGCATTCCTTGATACTGTTACGATTCAGCGCTTGGCGGATCGTCATTTCGGCATCGGTTTTGATCAGTTATTGATTGTTGAGCCACCCGATTTACCTAATGTCGATTTCAAATACCGAATTTTCAATGCCGATGGTTCTGAAGTTGAACAATGTGGTAATGGCGTGCGTTGCTTTGCACGGTTTGTACATGAGCGCCAGCTCACTACAAAGACCAAGATTAAAGTGCAAACCAAGGCTGGAATTGTAGAACCTGAACTCGGTCAAAATGGCTGGGTACGTGTGAATATGGGTTATCCAAAGTTCTTGCCACAGGAAATTCCATTTATTGCGGATGCACCAGAAGCTTTGTATGACATTGCTTTGACGAACAATGAGCAATTGACCATTGATGTGGTGAATATGGGTAACCCTCATGCAGTTACAATTGTTCCCGACGTAATCACAGCTGATGTTGCACGTCTAGGGCCTCAGGTTGAATCGCATGAGCGTTTTCCGCAGCGTGTGAATGCTGGGTTTATGCAAATCATTGATGAAAAGCATGCGCGCTTACGTGTGTTTGAACGGGGTGTAGGCGAAACCTTGGCCTGTGGAACTGGAGCTTGTGCGGCTGCGATTTCAGGTATGCGCCGTGGTTTACTCGATTCATCTGTTGAGATTGAGCTCGCAGGTGGTAAGTTGCATATTGAATGGCGTGAAGGTGATGTGGTTTGGATGACGGGACCAACCTCAAATGTCTACGAAGGACGTATCGATCTGAGTTACTATCAAAACTAAGTTTAGCGTCACACAAGAAGCACTGATTCATCAGTGCTTTTTTTATGAAAAATGTACATAGGTATAGAAAGAGCTGAGACAGTGCTACTATGCAAAAGAAAATCAATCTTCCACAGAATAGAACTATAGAGGCTGACTTGTGACTTTTGAGCCCATGCAACTGCTCGCGATGTGGTTAAAACAACGAGAAATACAAAATCAGTCTACCCATACTTTGCAGGCTTATGAACGAGATGTGTCTGAATTTCTGCTATTTTGCGAACAGAAAAAGCTTGAGTTGGGCGATGTTGAAGCTACTGATTTGCGAGAATTTATTGCACAAAAAGTTGAATATCAACAGTTGAGCTCTAGTAGTTTACAGCGGATGTTGTCCTCTATTCGTCAGTTTATGAAATGGGCTGAGCAGGGGCAACATTTGGCTTTTAATCCTGCCGATGACTTTCAACTTAAACGTAAACCTCGTCCTTTACCAGGTCTAGTGGATATTGAAACCATCAATCAAATTTTGGATCAGGCCTTGCCTGAGAAAGAAGTCGAACAGCAAATGTGGTATCGAGACAAAGCTTTGCTTGAGCTGCTTTATTCCAGTGGATTACGCTTAGCGGAAGTGCAAGGCTTAAGAATTAAAGATATCGACTTTAACCGACAGTTACTGCGTATTACAGGTAAGGGTAATAAAACTCGGGTTGTGCCTTTTGGTTCTAAAGCCAAAGATGCAGTAATGAAATGGCTGAGCATTTATCCGCTGTGGAATGGTGATTTTGTGCCCGATGCACAAGTTTTTATTACTCAAAAGGGCAATCCTTTGGGGATGCGCCAGATTGAAAATCGGGTCAAGTTTCAGGCACAGCGTGCAGGCGTAAATATCGATCTGCATCCGCATTTACTCCGTCATTGTTTTGCTAGTCACATGCTGTCAAACAGTGGTGATTTGCGCGCAGTGCAGGAAATGTTAGGCCACAGTAACTTAAGTACCACCCAAATTTATACCCATGTCGATTTTGACAGACTGGCTCAAGTGTATGATCAGACACATCCACGAGCACAGCAAAAGGTGAAAAATTAGTTCATTCATACTTTAAAAATAGTGTCACAGAATGCATGCACTATAGCACTGTGTTTTAGGTTATATGCCAAAGGTCAGAACAAACGGCGTAAACACATTAGGGGATATCTATGAAAGCGCTAGGATGGACTGTGAGATTTGGCATTATTCTTGCTTGAATCAACTAGATCAATAAGTAGCAATGATCGCTCACTTTTGTTAGAAAAAGTGTGATTATGAACTTTTGTAGAATAATAAATCGGCAAAAAATAGAGTATAAACTTAAAAGAGGATGGGCTTAATGTTCCAGTTTAATGAAACGGTAGATTTAAGCTTATATTGAAGATGACAAATGTGAAAATAGGTCAGTATATGATTTCAGATATACAAGCAAAGTATGATCAACTCAGCTCCGCGCAAAAAGATATTTTTGCGGGCTATGGTTTGCGTCAGGTCAAACACTTTGTTGAAATTAGTTTAGCCAATATTGAGCCTGTACTGCCTGAAAATGCATTTGTTCAAGGTGTCAATGCAGCAGGTAAAGTTCAGGCTTTTAATGCAGAGACTGGGCAATACTATTTATGGATTTCCGATTTACAGTGGCAAGCGACTGCACAACCCTCAAATAGCATTGATTTAAAAGACGACTTTCTTGAAGTCTGGAAAATTTTTAATCTTGGACAATATGAATTGATTGATTTAAGTCATATTCATCGTGATTTTTTAGAAAGTCAGTTGGCTTAATGGCATAGAGCGTATATCGAAGCAGTGGGCTATTTTGATCAAGTTTAGGATGATTAAAATAGCCCCGATGTTGCATGCCGAGACGTTTCATTACCGCTTCAGAAGCCCTATTTTGAACTGCGGTAAAAGCAACAACCTCATCCAAGTCTAAAACCGAAAAAGCGAAATATAGGCAAGCCCGTGCAGCTTCTGTAGCATAGCCCTGATGCCAAAACTTCGAGTCCAATCGCCAACCGATTTCGACACAGGGTGAAAAATCAAAGCGTTCAGGTTGAGCATGTAAACCTGTAAATCCAATGAATTCCTGACTATGCTTTAGTTCAACTGCCCAGAAGCCCCAACCATTTTGATTGATGAATTGCTGAAACGTTTGCGCAAGGGCATCGCTTTCTGTTTGTGTGAGTGAACTAGGAAAATAACGCATCACTTGAGCATTGGCATTTAACTGTGCAAATGCAGGAAAGTCATCTGCGCGCCAAGCCCTTAGACGTAAACGCGCCGTTTCTATCGCAAACTTTAAATGCGTTGACATTAGATTTCATCAAGTGGGAGTTGGAAACTTTGTTTAATGATTTGACTTGGCAAGTCTGTTTTGACACTGGTAATGCCATTCTTTTTGGTCAAATGTGTGGATTGGAACTCGCGATAACTTTCTAAATCAGGTACTACAACTTTCAGCATTGCATCGCATTCCCCTAAAATAATGTAGCATTCCATGACTTGAGGGAGCTCTTTCATGGCTTCAATAAAGGTGTCGATGGTTTCGGCATCTTGACCGACCAGCCAAATACGTGAGAACAGAATCAGTTGAAGGCCAATTTTTTGTGGATCGACCACTGTGGTATAATTTTGAATAACACCTGCTTCTTCTAATAGTTTGACGCGTCTTAGGCATGAAGACGGTGATAGACCGATTTCTCGTGCTAAGTCATTATTTTGAATACGACCATTGTCTTGTAAGTGGCGAATGATATTTTTATCAATACGGTCAAGTTTTATGCGCACAGACTTTGGTGATTGTTTCATATCTTAGAATATAATTTGAAAAATACGTTTTATTATAGAATAAATTGAAAGCCAATTTTGTATTATTTCGCACATACTAATTTTCACTTTCTAATGGATGAAAGGGGAAAGGAAATGTCTGTATATGTACTCTTTGCACTGACCGTGCTGCCGCTGATTTTTACACCTGGGCCAGATATGTTATTTATTCTGTCTCAAGTTATGGGCAAAGATGCAAAAGCAGGCATGATGGCGACTGTCGGCGTATGTACAGGCTATTTACTACATTCAATTTTAGTGGCTTTGGGTATTGCTGCCATTATTGTGTCTTTCCCGCTTTTATTTGAAACCATCCGCTGGTTAGGCATTGCATATTTGTTGTATTTGGCCTTTGGTTTATTAAAGTCGGTTTTTAGTACTAAAAAATTGCAACTAGACCGAAAAACGGAAAATAACTTGATCAAAAAAGGCTTTTTTACTGCACTATTAAATCCCAAAGGTATGCTTATCTATTTTGCGATCTTGCCGCAATTTATCGACAAATCTGCCAACACTGTCAGTCAAGGTTTGATTTTATCTTTACTTTTTATCGCGATGATTTTTGTGGTCTACTGTAGTTTGAGTCTGGTTTTTGCAAAACTGACACAGAAGTCCCCAATAGATGAACGTAAACAAAAATGGATTGATGGTACTTCAGGTGGTTTGCTGGCATTGGCCGCGACATGGCTGATTGCCAATTAAACTCAGAGAAGCATGTCAAAATGGCATGCTTTTTTTTTGAGGAAGTTTTTTAGAATGGTTAATAAAGCAGCAATATTGTGTCATCGTATATCTAGAATAATGAGTATTTGAATCTAAGGCTGTGTGATCTATCTTAAATGACAGATTTGTGAAGCCTGATAAAGATGTGAACAGACAGTCAATAATCTATTTGATGGTGAATATTAGAGAAAAGAAATCAAATCTTTGAATAATGTAAATCAGATAAAAATATAATAAAAATCATAACTTAATCTGAGTGCGATTTTGTGCAAATATAGTGCGTACAAAAAAGTATGAACGCGTCGTTCAGCTAAATTTACGCATTTTTACAGCTCTTTGGTGAATTGTGACTTGACCGAAATGCCGTACACATTGCAAGATAGGGCACCTAAAAAAATTTAAGTGAAGAGTTAAACTAACTTTTCTCAACATTTACATTTGCTAAAACAGCCGAGGATTACATGAAGGCTCTTGTTGCTGTAAAACGTGTGGTTGATGCCAACGTTAAAGTTCGCGTTAAGCCGGACAACAGTGGTGTTGACTTAACCAACGTTAAAATGTCAATTAACCCATTCTGTGAAATCGCAGTGGAAGAAGCGGTTCGCTTAAAAGAAAAAGGAACTGTTTCAGAAATCATCGTTGTTTCTATTGGTCCTAAAGAAGCGCAAGAGCAAATCCGTTCTGCTATGGCGCTTGGTGCTGACCGCGGTATTTTAGTTGAAGCTGATGACAGCCAACTGGGTGCTTTAGAAATTGCGAAAGTGTTGAAAGGCGTTGTTGACGCTGAACAACCTCAGTTGATTCTTCTTGGTAAGCAAGCAATTGATGATGACTCTAACCAAGTCGGCCAGATGCTTGGTGCGCTTTTAGGTGCAGGTCAAGGTACTTTTGCTTCTGAAGTTAAAGTTGATGGCGACAAAGTACAAGTAACTCGTGAAATCGACGGTGGTTTACAAACTGTTGAACTTGCACTTCCAGCGATCATCACCACTGACTTACGTTTGAACGAGCCACGTTATGCTGCTCTTCCAAACATCATGAAAGCGCGTAAAAAACCGCTGGATACGAAGTCTCCTGCTGATTTTGGTGTTTCTACAACAACTAAACTTAAAACAGTTAAAGTTGAAGCGCCTGCTGAACGTAAAGCTGGCGTACAAGTGAAGTCTGTAGACGAACTTGTAGAAAAACTAAAAAATGAAGCGAAAGTGATCTAATACAGAAGGATAAAATCATGAGTATTTTAGTTATCGCTGAGCACGACAACAAAGCACTAAATGGTGTAACTTTAAACGTTGTTGCTGCAGCTCAAAAAATCGGTGGTGATATCACTGTATTAGTTGCTGGTTCTGGCGCTCAAGCTGTTGCTGATGCTGCTGCAAAAGTTGCGGGTGTAAGCAAAGTATTACTTGCTGACAACGCAGTTTATGCAAACCAATTGGCTGAAAACGTTGCAGCTTTGGTTGCAGATATTGCTAAAGGTGGTTTCAAACACGTATTGGCTGCATCAACTACAACGGGTAAGAATATTCTTCCACGTGTTGCTGCTCTTCTTGACGTGAGCATGATTACAGACATCATTGCTGTTGAATCTGCAAATACGTTCAAGCGTCCAATCTATGCAGGTAACGCGATTGCAACAGTTCAGTCTGATGAAGCAATCATTGTTGGTACTGTACGTGGTACAGCATTTGACCCAGTTGCTGCTGAAGGTGGTTCTGCTGCGGTTGAAGCTGTAAGCGAAGCAAAAGATGCGGGTATCTCTAAGTTTGTTGCTGAAGAGATCGTGAAATCTGAACGCCCAGAATTAACTGCTGCGCGTATTGTGGTTTCAGGTGGTCGTGGTGTGGGTTCAGGTGAGAACTACCATACTGTTCTTGATCCATTGGCTGACAAATTGGGCGCTGCTCAAGGTGCATCACGTGCTGCGGTTGACGCTGGTTTCGTTCCAAACGACATGCAAGTAGGTCAAACAGGTAAAATTGTTGCGCCTGATCTGTATATCGCTGTAGGTATCTCTGGTGCAATCCAGCACTTGGCAGGTATGAAAGACTCTAAAGTGATCGTTGCGATCAACAAAGACGAAGAAGCACCTATCAATGCAGTAGCAGATTACTGGTTAGTAGGTGATTTGAATACCGTTGTTCCAGAGTTAGTATCTAAAATCTAATTCCTGACAACGTTTCAAAAAACGCTTTTGTGCAAGCAGTTTAAGCAATGCTTAGCTGTCATGTGCAGGAGCGTTTTTTTATGTGCGTAAATCAATCTCAATATTATAAAAAATCAAAATCACTCGATATTTATTTTGTTATTTTAAGTCCTTGTATTTTGCAAATAATAATGAAAATTTAAGCATTTCTTAAGATGAGTGTGCATCTGAATATTCAGATTTATGATACTATTTGCCATCCATTTTTAAGCTTAACTTACACAAAACATTTTTTGTTAAGTTGGGAGTTGTAATCTTGCTGATTGATACGCGTGTATCTTGGTCTGTTCTGATCCTTGCTGTTCTGTGTCTAATTTTTCCATTTTTAGCTGATCTGCAGTTTCCACTTTTAGGTGGTGCTGTTGTACGTGGCGTCGAAAATATTCAAGCATTACTTTTATTGATATTTGCTGTATTTAGCTATTTTTACATGCAGCCAATGCGTCTTTCTGATGGTAAAAAGTATTTTTGGATCTGGGCTGTGCTGTGGTGGTTGCTTTTGTTTGGACGTAGCACCAGTTGGGGTAGGGACTATTTCCCTGAAGTCCCAAAAGTATATTTTCGTGGCATCTCGGTGGTTTTGATTGGTTCAGTCGTATTTATGTTGTTGGTTAAACCATTGCGCCATGAGATTGCGATAAAAATGAAGAACATTACGATACCTGCTTGGGCAATGCTGCTCACGGTGTTGGGTTTGATTATTTCTGACGGCATTGAACACAGTCGCATTTATGGTGGAATTTTCTTACATCAGATTGCTTATAAAGACCTGATGGAGGAGCTATATGAGTTTCCTTTAATACTGGGCTTGTTTATGGTGGCATTTCATATTATGCAGCGCGATAAGCAAGGGATTGATCAGTAAGTTCAAAGATAGGCAAGACATGGCTTAAAGCTCTCAAAAATGAGGGCTTTTTTGCATTTTACGCAACGTTAATAGGGAATGTGATCGGCTGTAAATGTGTATCCTATACATGTGTAAAAAATAACCCCTAAATTAAAGAAAATTAACGAGATTAAGTGTTGTGACGTGACACAAAAATCAGAGTGTTTATGCTATAATTTGCGGCTATATTTCAGTTTTTAGTTCAGTATTTTGAACTAATAATTTTGCAAGTTTTACGACATATAAATGCAAGCGGTTTTACGTTTGTAGAATAAGGAGTATGCATGAGCGTATCGGAAATCAGACCGATTGCGATTGAGGATGAACTCAAGAACTCGTATCTTGACTATGCAATGAGCGTGATTGTTTCTCGTGCTTTGCCAGATGTTCGAGATGGTCTAAAACCTGTTCATCGTCGTGTGCTTTATGCAATGCACGAATTGGGTAATGACTACAACAAAGCTTATAAAAAGTCTGCCCGCGTGGTTGGTGATGTGATCGGTAAATATCACCCACACGGTGATTCTGCTGTTTATGAAACCATTGTTCGTATGGCTCAAGACTTTAGCTTGCGTTATCAATTGGTTGATGGTCAGGGGAACTTTGGTTCGGTCGATGGTGATAGCGCAGCTGCGATGCGTTATACCGAAGTTCGTATGCGTAAGTTGACTCATGAAATCCTTGCCGATCTTGAAAAAGATACGGTGGATTGGGAAGACAACTACGACGGCTCTGAACGTATTCCGCAAGTGATGCCAACGCGTATTCCGAACTTACTGATTAACGGTACTACAGGTATTGCTGTGGGTATGGCGACCAATATGGCGCCGCACAACATGACTGAAGTAGTGAACGCTTGTTTGGCCTATGCTGAAAACCCAAATATTTCAATTGAAGGATTGATGGAATATATTTCGGGTCCAGACTTTCCTACAGGTGGCATTATTTACGGTAAAGCGGGCATTGTTGATGCTTACCGTACGGGTAAAGGTCGTTTGCATATTCGTGGTAAATACCACTTTGAAGAAGACCAAAAAACAGGTCGTACCACGATCGTTTTCACAGAAATTCCATATCAAGTCAACAAAGCGAAAACCATTGAACGTATTGCTGAGTTGGTGAAAGAGAAAAAACTGGAAGGCATTTCTGAGCTACGTGATGAATCTGACAAAGACGGGATGCGTATTGCCATTGACTTAAAGCGTGGTGAAAACGCTGAAGTTGTGGTAAATAACTTATTCCAAAACACGCAGTTGGAAAACTCTTTCAGCATTAACATGGTGTGCTTAGACAACGGCCAGCCAAAGTTAATGAACTTGAAAGACATTGTTGCGGCATTTATTCGTCACCGCCAAGAAGTAGTGACGCGTCGTACTATGTTTGAGTTGCGCAAAGCACGTGAGCGCGGCCATATTTTAGAAGGTTTGACGGTAGCATTAGCAAATATTGATGCGATCATTGAAACCATTAAAACTTCTGCAAACCCAGCTGAGGCGCGTGAGCGTTTACAAGCAGGTGAGTGGGCAGCAGGGAATGTGATTGCATTGCTTGAAAAAGCAGGTTCTGTTTCTGTACGTCCCGACGAAATTGAAGGTGAAGATCCAAGTCGTCCGTTTGGTTTAGATGGTCAGATTTATCGTTTATCGCCTGCGCAAGTTGGTGCGATTCTTGAGCTTCGTTTGCACCGTTTAACGGGTCTTGAACAAGACAAGTTACAAGCTGAATATACTGAAATTTTAGGTCAAATTACTGAACTCACAGCGATTTTAAATGACTTCAATTTATTGATGGCAGTGATTAAAGAAGAATTAGCTTTAATTTTGCAACAATACGGCGATGCTCGTCGTACCGCAATTGTTGAGTCTCGTATTGACTTCTCGCGTGAAGATTTAATTCCTGAAGAGCAAGTGGTACTGACTGTTTCAAAAACAGGTTATGCGAAAACTCAACCACTTTCAGACTATGCTGCGCAGCGTCGTGGTGGACGTGGTAAATCTGCGACCTCGATGAAAGAAGATGACTACATCCAGCATCTGATTGTGACCTCTAACCATGCCACAGTGTTGTGCTTTACCAATGTTGGTAAAGTCTATCGCCTGAGAGTGTTTGAAGTGCCTCAAGCATCGCGTGGTTCAAAAGGTCGCCCAATGGTGAACTTATTGCCACTAGATGCCGATGAGACAATCACAGCAATTCTTCCTGTGATTGATGCGCCG
This sequence comes from Acinetobacter sp. PC34, assembly GCF_051789135.1. Lineage (NCBI taxonomy): Bacteria > Pseudomonadati > Pseudomonadota > Gammaproteobacteria > Moraxellales > Moraxellaceae > Acinetobacter > Acinetobacter sp. PC34. The sequence continues at coordinate 986,083 of NZ_CP196664.1, forward strand.
AAGAAATTTAAAGAACGCTTAGCTGAGTTCAAAAACTTTGTGCGTAGCAATGTCGCGACATTACGTGAAAATAGTATTATCGACGCGCATTATGAAGCGTTAAAAGCTTCATTCGATGAGTTGGCTGAAGATGCTGATGAACTCTCTGATGCATTACGTAAGCAATTGAAAGAGTTGGGTGTTGAGCTTTCAACAACTGATTTAGACAATGAAACCGTTGTTGAATTTGCTGATCTTGCAGAGAAAATGCGTAAGAATTTCTTTGTATTTATGGCAACAGCATCTGGTACAGTCAAGCGTGTTGAATTAGAGCAATTTAGTAATGTTCGTTCAAACGGTTTACGTGCAATTGAGCTGAAAGAAGAAGATACCTTGATTGGTGTTGCAATCACCGATGGCGAACAGCAAATCATGTTGTTCTCAAATGAAGGTAAAGCAATTCGCTTCTCTGAAACTGATGCACGTGTGATGGGACGTACTGCAAAAGGGGTACGTGGTATGCGCGTCACTTTAGCTGCAGCTCAGGCCGAAGATGATGGTGAAACCGACACAGATTCAGATGATGAAGAATCTTCTGATTTAAGTGTGGCGAGCCGTATTGTTTCATTGGTTGTTGTGCCTGAAACTGGCGAAGTACTGTGTGCTTCTGCAAATGGTTATGGGAAACGTACGCCAGTTGATGACTTCCCAACCAAGAAACGTGGTGGTAAAGGCGTCATTGCAATCAAAACATCTGAACGTAACGGTGAGTTGGTTGGTGCGGTTGCCATTGATGAATCTAAAGAGTTGATGTTGATTTCTGATGGCGGTACTTTAGTTCGTACTCGTGCCTCTGAAGTTGCTAGAACGGGTCGTAATGCACAAGGTGTACGTCTGATTCGTTTAGGTAATGAAGAAATCTTGGTCGGTGTCGTTGCTGTTGAAGCAGTTGAAGTCGAAGATGATATTTTAGATGCTTCTATTGAAACAACTGAAGAAACTGTGGTTGACGAAGTAAATGTAGATGCATTTGAAAATACAACAGATACCAACACATCGAACGAAGACTAACTGAATGAAAAAGAAAAGGGCGCTTCGGCGTCCTTTTTCGTGTTGGCGATGACCGAGTGGTGGATAAGATTTTATGAAAGCAAAATTACTGGTTTTGAGTTGTGCGTTGGCTTTAACAGCGTGTGATAAATTGGGACAACAGGCATTGGATTCGATCCCAAATCCGAGTCCTGCTCAAGAGAAAGCAGCTCAGCAGGCTTATCAAGCCTTTACTCAGGGCGATTTTCCGCAGCTATATACTTATTTTGAGCCAGAGTTACAGCGTAAATTTAAAACTCATGAAAAAGACATGCGCAAATTTGCAAAATCGATTCCTAAACAAGCCATAACGACTCAAAAAATTGTATCGAAACATATTGAAAAATCGACAGAAAAACCAAGTTTGTATGCAGTTACCTATGAGTATGCTTATAGCAATAAAAACCTAGTTCAATATGATGTTGGTTTTGACAAAGCCGGCGGAAGCACAAAAATTCGCAGCTTTGATGTCAAACTTTATGGGGCTTCAACGGATTAAATGGATAGGATTGCTATCAATACGTTCTAAAATTTAGCGATGCTTGAGACGCCAATAAGCAAATGCTGCGCAAACTATACCAAACACAAAGAGATAGAGTAGTTTCGACAGAATAAGTGCAGTTGGTACACCCATTTGGTTCAGTTGAATAAACATTTGAATCCCTTGGGTCGATGGCAAAACATTGCCCAAGTGTTGCATCCAAACCGGCATTGCGGCGTGTGGCCATGCTGTTCCTGAAAGTAGAAATAGCGGAATAGAGGTAAATACAATGACATGTCCTGCACGCTCAGGCATATCGAAAAATGTTGAAATCAACATGCCTAAAGCCACGATACAGCCTATAAAAATCGGCACGGCCAGTAACATGCCACTAAAATTTCCTCCATGTGGGTAGTCATTTAACCAATAAATAAAGCCAAATAAATATAAACAACCGAGCATACCAATGGTCAGAATGGCGCAAAAAATCGCAAAAAATTCTGTCGTCGTTGGTCGCCATTTCTGTTCGCGGTATCCGGCCAATAACATTCCTAAACCGAGCACGATGGTTTGATGAATAATCAGCGGAGCAATGGCGGGGAAAATATAACTGCCATAACCCGACATGGTGTTAAAAAGCGGCGTTTGATGAATGGAAATGGCTGGAGAAAAGTGCGAAATATTGCCAAATTTTTCCACATGCTCACGTACAGTATTTTCAATTGAGGTGGCCAGACCTAGTCCAATTTGCTTGGTTTTTAAAAAGTTTGCCGCGCTGAGATAGAGCCCAATCCCACCGACTTCGCCATGCCGAAGACTATTGGAAAGATTTTCGGGTAAGAGCAAAATACCATCGGCTTGCTGTTGTTTAATCATATTTTCAGCATCGAGGAAATTGCCCGTCACAGCCTTCACTTCAACATTTGGACTGAGCGAAACTTGCTGAATGATGTTATTGGTCACGGTACTTTGTTCTTCATCCACAATCACAATGGGCAAAGCTTCTGCTTGCTGTGCTTTGTAGGCAGTCGGATAGAAAACACTATAGAAAATCACCGAGAGGATGAGCGTGGTTAAAATCGACTGATTGGCGATAATGTCTTTAAATGTCTTGAAGTAATAGTGCAAAAATGACTTCATGATACTGCTCCTTTGATTCTTTTTTTGAGCAGCAGGACAGAGGTCACAACGTAAAAGACCACATAGAGGATAAGTATGAGTAAAGGCAACAGCGATGAACTGATTGGGCTACCAATGACCCATTGTTCGGTTTGTAGTTTGGCATAAGGTGTGTAAGGGATAATATTGGCCCAAAATTTGGTAAATAGTGGTGCGTTATTTAAGGGGAGGGTCACTCCTGCAAAACTGAGTGATGAGCCGCCGTACACAGCAATTAAACCAAAGGTTTTGGATAAGTTATTGGTGGCTAAAACAATGGTACTACTGATCAAGGCATAGGCACTATAAAATAAAAGCTGTGCCAACATGATCAACCAAAGTTGACCTGCAACAAACCAGCCGCGAATCTCAATCAGCCAAAACATCCACGCCCATGTCCATAAGCTAAAAATTAGTACATAGGTCAGATTCTTAGAGAGGATGGCTTTAAAAGCAGATTGGTTGTTTAGCCAATTTTGCGCTGTATGAAACTTAAATTCTTGACCGACTGAAAATGCGACACAGCAGCAGAGTAGTAAATGCAAAATTGCAGGAATCATAAAGGGTTCTAAATAGAACTCATAACTCAAATTTGGGTTGTATAAGGTCGAAATTTTAACGTGTGGTGTAGGTACATCTAAATAAGGGATCGTATTTTCTAAATAGCTTTCACCAGCATAGTCTGCCATTGCTTCAACTGTGCTGAGTAACATGGCTGATGAAATGGTGTTCCCCACACTAAAGTAACTTTGGTTATAGGCGATGCTGATTTCAGCATCTTTAGCTTGAACAAAACGTTGTTCGGCGCCATTGGGAATACTGACGTAACCCCAAACTTTGGTTTGGTTCAGCAACTTTTCAACTTCGGTATTTTGATCACTGACGATGACGACATCTAAAGTATGGTTGAGTTTTAAGTAGCGCTGTATGTTTTGGCTGAGCTCGCTTTGGTCCTGATCAATAATCGCAATAGGCAAATGTTCGGGTTTACCTTGGGCAAACATGCTGGAAAACAGCACGATAATAAACAGTGGGGCAAGCGTGACTAAACATAGATCCCACTTATGCTTCAGTAAATAGTTCAGTTCCCGCAGTAGCCCGCTTAGCATTATTTGATCTCTTTGACTTTAAACAACACACTCATGCCAACTTTTAGGTCTGGAATGGCTTGCGCAGGCGTCAAATGAACTTTAAAGCTACGAATGTCATAGCCTCCTGTTTGGCGTGTGGTCTTAATGGTGGCAAATTCGCCTTCGGCATCAATATTCTTAATATTAAAGTTGGTATGTAGATTTAAGGCTGGAATAAAGCCTTCAATTTGTTTTGCTTGATAGATGTTGGCGTATTGGTCTTCACGAATATTCAGTGATACCCAAAGCTCGCGATCTTGAATAATACTCACAATCGGCACCCCCATCGCTACCAATTCGGAGGGTTTGCCATAAGTTTTAGAGACAGTACCGTCAATGGGTGAGAGTAGTTTGGTTTCAGCTTCAAGCGCATTGACTTCAGCAACAGCTGCTTTTGCAATTTGCACTTGCGCATCTGCTGAACTTTTTTGCTGTGGGGTGCTGCCACGTTCAGCCCGAGCATATTGTTGATATGCTGCTTCTGTCATTTGAGCGGCTGATTGTGCCGCGGCTTGCATTTCATCGCGACGTTGGCGTGAGATGACACCTTGTTGGTACAAGTTTGCACCACGTTGATAGGTGGTTTGTGCCAAAGTTTGCTGTGCTTTCAGTGCTTGCCAGTTGGCGTATAAACTCGCAATATTTTCTTCCTGAGAGCCACGGTCAGCAGTGGACTGGAGTGCTAAAGCAGCCTGTAAGCTGGCCAATGCTTGCTGTTTTTTGGCATCGACTTCAGGGCTATACAGTCGAACGAGTTCTTGGTTTTTACTGATCTTTTGTCCGTCATGTACATAAATTTCATCAATTCGACTGGGCACTTTGGTGCTAACATGGATCGTTTCTGCCTCAACCCGACCTTGGATTTCAACCGTTTTGGGTTGATAGGCCTTCCACAGTCCAAAAGCAATCACGATGAATAGAATGATGAGAGCAAGCCCCCCAATCAGCTTGATTGCTTTGGACTTTTGCTCGGTGTTTGTATTGGCTGATGCTGGCTTAGTCTGTTCGGTCTCAGCTTGTACCTGCTCTTGAGTATCATTTGTGGTTAATTCCTCTGTTGATGGCACCGCTTGATCTTCTTGTTTTTCAGGTTTTTGCGGATCAGATTGGTTTTGATCTTGATTCATTAAATGGCTCTCATCAAAGAATTAACGAATAAATCGCGTATTGGGTTGCAGAAGATAGGTTTGGAACTGATGGATCGAACCATGACTTTGTAGAAACGTCGCCAGTGACATGACATATTTATAGGCATTCAGTGCGGTTTCTGCTTTTAAAGCACTGAGCATATTTTGTGCATCGATCACTTGGGTCGCTGTTCCCATATCTTCTTTAAAGGACAGTTCTTGTATACGTAAATTTTCTTGCGCTGCTTTTATATTTTGCTGTAATAACTGATCACTTTGCTGCGCTGTGGTGGCTTCGCTATACGATTTATAAATCACATTTTCAATTTCTTGTTTAGTCCGTGCTGTCATCAGTTCAGAAGCGTAGCGTTGTAACTCTGCTGCTTGGACATTTTTGTTTTTATCAATGCCTGAGAACAGATTGTACTGTGCGGCTAAGCCAACGATCCAGTTATTTTTATCGTCTAGACTGTATTCACCAAAGGCAAAAATATGTGGTTTCTTGGCGGCGTTTTGTGCGGTGACATTGGCTTGTGCCAGTTGGGTGTCCATTTGCAGTTTTTGTATTAAAGCCGATTGATCTGCATATGACCTGAGTAGGGTATTCAGATCTTGGTTTTGGGTACTGTTAATAAAGAGTGGTGTGGTGAGCTCAGTAATTTGGCTGCTTTGCAAAAGGTTAATCAGTTGAAATAAACTGGCTTTTAAATTGGCCTGACTGGCTTGTTCACTGCGCTGTGCATTGTTTTTTGCCACTTCAAATTGCATGCGCTGGCCTTTACTAATAAAGCCCTGTTGTTCAAGTTTAAGTGCATTGTCATAGTGTTTTTGCATCGCATGCCAATTATATTGGCTAGACGCGAGTAACTGTTTTTGCAGTTGAACATTGAAATAGGCTTGAATCAGTTCAAAGCGTTGTAGGTCTTGCTGTTGTTTTGTATTGAGTTCGCTACGTTTTGCTTTGATTTTGGCGACTTGTTTCGCACTTGAGGTTAATCCGCCTGTATAAAGCGGCATCATTGCAGAAATGGTTGGGCGTATGACTTGATCTTCTAAGGTAATTTGCGAGCTATTCGGAATAAGTCCCACACCTTTGTGGATGGTTTGATCAATACCTTGCTCTAAACCACTTAAATCGCCCAAATTTGGATAGGTGTTTTGCCACTCATCAATTTTCGTGGCTACACCATCAGTCAGTGTGTGTTCTAAATTATTTTTGAGTGCACCCAGAGGCACATCGAGCTCATTATGAAAAGCATAGGCACGTACGTTCAGATCGATACGGGGTAGCCCCAAACCTTTGACAGCTTCAGCTTCTAGTTTTGAGGCTTGTTGTAAGGCTTGGGAGGCCTGTGTGCTAAACGAGTCTTGTAACACACTTTGCTCAGCTTGTTGATAGCTGATTGATGCAGCAAAAGTTGTCGAGCTGATTCCGAGACTGAGACCGAACATGCTTAATGACAAGATTGATGGCAGTGATGTACGCAATAAGTATTTGTTGGCTGGTGTATTAAGCATGTTGAATAGTCTTTGTAGCATGAGCACGACTCTTTTCTATGTTTTTGCACATTATACGCATAATCTAACTGTTCTGAATGCTGACTCAGTTACTGAATTGTTTAATTTGCAAATGTATATCAATAGATTAGCGACATTTTTAAGCAAAGGAAATGCTTTCGTTTGAGCTTAGGTGAATGGGACAGCGCTGCTGTAATTGATTGAGCAGTGCTGAGTTAAAACTGAATCGTTGATCTTGATTGAGTTTTTGACTGTAAAGGTGAGATTACATTGAAATATTTTCAGTTGAATTTACTGCAAGCACTGGCTATCTGTGGTTAAATGCCATCATTTTATTGTGTTTCACTTTGAAAGGAAAAATCATGCGCGCGTACAACTTCTGTGCTGGTCCTGCTGCATTACCTACTGCCGTTTTAGAAAAAGCACAAGCTGAAATGCTTGATTGGCAAGGCAAGGGTCTTTCCATCATGGAAATGAGTCACCGTAGTAAAGACTATGTTGCTGTGGCTGAAAAAGCAGAAGCAGATTTACGTAAACTCATGAACATTCCAGAGAACTATAAAGTCTTGTTCCTTCAAGGTGGTGCTTCACTTCAGTTCTCCGCGATTCCTTTAAATTTGTTGGGTAAAAACAGCAAAGCGGACTATATCCATACTGGAATTTGGTCTGAGAAAGCACTGAAAGAAGCGCAGCGCTATGGCGATATCAACGTCATTGAAGCGGGTACGCAAATTGATGGAAAACTTGCCATTGCAGACTCAAGCACTTGGAACTTATCTCAAGATGCGGCTTATGTGCATTATGTAGACAATGAAACGATTGGTGGTCTTCAGTTTTCGGCTATTCCAGAAACCAATGCGCCATTGGTTGCAGACCTGTCTTCAAGTATTTTGTCTGCACCTGTTGATGTGACTAAATTTGGTATCATTTATGCAGGCGCGCAAAAGAACATTGGCCCAGCGGGTTTAACCTTGGTTATTGTTCGTGAAGATCTGCTAGATCAAGCCAAACCTGAAATTCCAAGCATTTTGAAATACGCTTCGCAAGCGAAGAATGATTCGATGGTCAATACACCGTCGACCTATGCTTGGTACTTATCAGGTTTAGTGTTTGAATGGTTGCTTGAACAAGGTGGTGTTGAGGCGATCCATAAAGTGAACCTTGAAAAGGCAAAACTGCTTTATGGTTATATCGATGCAAGTGATTTTTATGCAAACCCAATTGCTGTGCAAAACCGTTCAATTATGAATGTGCCGTTTACTTTGGCGAATCCAGACTTAGAAAAACTTTTCCTTAAAGAAGCTGAAGAAAACCATTTGTTGAATCTTGCGGGTCACCGCTCAGTTGGTGGGATGCGCGCAAGTATTTATAACGCAGTTCCACTAGAAGGCGTTCAAGCGCTAGTGAATTTTATGGATGATTTTGCGAAACGCAATGCTTAAGTCATAGAAATAAAAAAGCCCATCAAACGATGGGCTTTTTTATTGGTTTTTTAACAGATTATCTAAAACAATCGTGACATTTTGGTGTCATACCAATCAATTATTCATTTTATTTATCGCTTAGTAAGGACGTCCACCTGCAAGACTAATACGTTTGAGTAAGCGACGTTGATCGACAGGAAAGGGACGACGTGAATGTAGTGTCACCTGATTATCCCAAAAGACAATATCTCCAGTTTCCCAGTGATGTTCATAACGAAACTCAGGTTTGAGGATGTGCGCACGGAGGGCAGCAATCAGTTCACTGCCTTCGCTATCATCGACATTGAGTAATTCAACTTCCGAACGGGTATTGAGCCAAAGCGCTTTACGCCCAGATTCTGGATGTGTGCGGACTAAGGGATGAGGATAGGCATGACCTAAAATGGGTTGATCTTTAAAGCGATAATAAGGGCTGTCTCCATAACCCGTATTGCCTGTATTACTTTGCGCACGGACGAATGGGTTATAAGTAATCAGCTGTAGCTGGTCGATCTGCTTTTTGACGTCATCGGGAAGTGCATCATAAGCTTTGATGGTATTGAACCAAGAGGTTTGTCCGCCGTCTTGAGGAAGCTCAAGGGCATAGAGCAGAGAGCCAAAAGAGGGAAGCGGTGTCCACTGGTGATCGGCATGTGGGGTGAGTTCGCCATGGCCGGTGTAGTTGCCTTGACCGACCGCATTGGAAACAGGAACCACATCGGGTGGAACACCAGTGTCAGTCTGGCTAGCCAGCACAGGATTGTCTGCACTTGGGCGGAAAATAGAACCAAAATAGCTGGCAAAGGCTAAATATTGCAGATCATCCAAAGTTTGGTTTTTAAAAATTAAAATCAGATGTTCAGCCAAAGCTTGTTTTAAGCGATAGATGGTCTCTCCTGCTTGGGCTTTACGGGCATCTAAACCAAAAACCATAGCACCTAAGGCTTCTTCCGCCAGTGGGATAATTTGTATTTCTTCTGGGTTTTGAAATTGTTTAGCCTGATGCCAACGCGGAGCATCATAAATCGCTTGTGAAAGTTGGGTTAGTGCGGTCATTTTGATTATTTTCTCTAGATATAGGGTCTAGAGAAAATGTAATCAAAATATGTGTAATCTTAAAATTAAAAGAAGTTCTAAAATTATGAAAAAATTTAAAAAAACAATAATTTATTGATTGTATTGCTTTTCTTTTATAATGAAATATTGAGCTCAAAATATGCAGATTTAATGTGCGCAAAATGCCTGATTAAAATACTCAAACAGATCAGGCGTATTCAGCCAAAGGCTAATTGCCAGAACAAACAAAGCAACGACGCTAATGCCGATACCACACTTGAGCCATAAAAATGAATTAGTCATGGACAACCGCCTTTTCATCGACAAAGAAATGTACCAGTACGCCAAAAACACTCAGAATAATGGAAAACAGCCAAATCAAGTCATAATTACCTGTCACGTCATGGTTCACACCACCCAGCCATCCACCGAAAAATGAACCAACTTGATGGGTAAAGAACACGATGCCACTCAGCATGCTGAGGTATTTAATACCAAACATATTGGCCACAATACCATTGGTTAAAGGCACTGTAGATAACCATAATAAACCCATCACCACACCAAAGCTATAGATGGTGACTGTGCTGAGTGGGAGCATCAAAAAGGCAATAATCGCAATGCCTCTGAGCCCATCAGTAACTTTGGTTTAGAATATTTCCCACCTAGCCAACCCGCAGTGTAAGTGCCAACGATATTAAATAAACCGACCAACGCTAAGAAAACAGTTCCTGTGGTTGCATTAAAACCATGGTCAATCAAATAGCCAGGTAAATGGATACCGATAAAGACCACTTGGAAGCCACAGACTAAAAAACCGAGTGATAGGAACCAAAATGGTTTATGGTTTTTCGCAATCACTAAGATATCTTTAAAACTGAGCTGAACTTGGTTGGTTGAAGCATTCGGTATAACAAAGGCGGGAGCTTTGAGCATCCAAGCCAGCGGAACAATCATCGCAATTAAAAGTGCACTAACGACCAACGCCGCAGACCAGCCAAAGTTTTGTAACAGCAGTAAGGTTGACGGCAGCATAATGAACTGCCCAAAAGAACCCGCTGCACTGGCAATACCCATAGCAAGGCTACGTTTTTCAGGCGGTGCAGCACGACCCACCGCGGATAATAATACAGAGAAAGAGGTCGCAGATAATGCTAGGCCCAAAATAAGACCGACACTTAAGTTGAGTAACCAACCCGTAGAGCTGACTGCCATGAGCAGCAAACCAATGGTATACAACACACCACCGACGGCAACCACAATTTTAGAGCCATATTTATCTGCTAATGCGCCTGTAAAGGGCTGCGCAGCGCCCCAAATCAGGTTTTGCATCGCAATCGCTAGACTAAAAACATTATGTCCCCAGCTAAACTCATCACTCATAGGCACAAGGTAGAGTCCAAAGCCATGTCGGACACCCAGTGATAATGCCAGAATTATTGCACTTCCAATGAGCATATAAATCAGCGGTTTGGAAAAACGAGTTTCTGACATATTTCAACCAAAAAATGAGCTTAGAGTTCGCTATATTAAGTGAATTATTTGCTGAAAGCGATGATAAAAAATTGACTCTTTGATCAATAAAAACAATGAATATTCATGAAAAAAGACGACTTGGTGTCGTCTTTTTGGTAGTTGTTTGAAGCTTAGAACCGGTAGCCGACACCTGCATAAGCCAGAATGGGGTTAATTTCAATATCGGCTGTAGATTTGATTAGTTCACCGTGCGTAGCATCTTTGACGGTGATCGTGGTTTCATTTTTAAGATGAGCATAGGACACGGAACCGACAGCAAACCATTTATCATTAAAGTCATAGGTGAAACCGACGGTTGCAATAGGGGCGAAGGCATCGGTTGCTTCTAGCTTAACTTTGGGATTGGCTGAACTTTTTTTCCCTTCAAGTGATGCGCCAGCATTGCCTTCTTTAATATTGGCAATCATATGGCCTGCTGCAATCAAGTCTTTTTCAGTTTGTGGGTTAATTTCCAGCTCATTAAAGTAGGCATACATCATTCCAACACCGACATACGGACGGAATTTATTCACCCCTGTTTTACCAAAGTGATATTGGAACTCGAAAGCAGGTGTCCATGCACGTGCAGATGCCGCAGGGCCGTGTGCTTCCAAATCGGTAATGAAAATATCATTTTCAAGTTCTAAATTGCCTAAAGCTCCGCCCATAGGTGTTGCAGTTGCTGAAAAAGGCGCATAAATTTTGCCTTTACCTTGTAAGTCGACTTTCGGTGGAATCCCTGCTTTCATTTCAAAAGAAATATTGTCGGTAAAAAAGTAATTAGTCATGATGCCCAATGTGGTGACATCATCGGCTTCTAAACCCGTACCTGGATTATCCCATTGACTGAGTCCACGGATTTCAGCAGTCCCACTTAATGCTGAGGGGACATCAGCATTAATTAAAGCTAGCCCATCAAGAGTAGCTTTTAAGAGAGGATTGACGCTACTTCCTGGCTTGATATTGTCGAGCACCGTTTGTGCTTTGATATCTCCAACTTTTGCAGTTTCACCTTCTTTAACTGATGTGTTAACTCGGAAGGGTTGAGCTTTACCTTGTGGCATGACGTGTAAAGCACCGACCGATACAGAAAAGCGTTTAAATCCATCACCATCTTGTAGACTAAAATAAGGTGAATCTGCATGTGTAAGCATAGGTAAAGCAGTAATAGACGTTGCTACACAAAGCAATGTTTTTTTCATTCTGGGACTCCATGTCCAAATTAGCTATTCGTTTTTATAGAGCGTATTATTAAGGTTGCTGCTACGATAAAGCTGTTGTTTTTGAGGGACATGTGTTTTTGACATTTGTGAATGTCAAAACCCGTTTTGTGTGATCGTGTTACTAGCTTGCAATCTTTGTTACAGATGAATGAATGTAATAGATCGCTACAGTTGAGTGTTTTTTGATTCTATATATTTGTAAAATAAAGAATAAATTTCAAATCCAATATTTGCTTAGTCATAAAAAAGACCACCAGTAGGTGGTCTTTTTGACAGATGGCATCATATTTCATGCCAATGACATTATTTAAGACTGAAAACGTGATAAATCTTCTTCAGGACGTGCAGTTAACACTTCAACCCCGTTTTTAGTGACCAACAACGTATGTTCATACTGTGCAGACAAACTATGGTCTTTGGTCACTACCGTCCATTTATCCCCCAATAATTTAGTTTTCCAGTCACCACCATTGACCATTGGCTCAATGGTAAAGGTCATGCCTTCTTCTAAAATCATGCCTGAGTTTGGCTGACCATAGTGTAAGACTTGAGGTTCGTCATGGAACACAGTCCCAATACCGTGACCACAATATTCACGCACGACACCAAAACGTTCCGATTCGACATATTGTTGAATGGCATGACCAATGTCGCCAATGGTTGAACCCGGCTTCACTGTTGCTATTCCACGGTACATTGCTTCTTGTGCCACTTTACATAAACGATTCGCAAGAATAGAAGTTTCGCCACCCACGATGTACATCATGTTGGTATCGCCGTGGAAACCATCTTTAATGACCGTCACATCAATATTTAAAATATCGCCTTTTTTCAACACTTTTGCATCTGAAGGAATGCCGTGACAGACCACATGGTTTACAGAAGTACAAATCACATGTTGGAAAGCAGGGCGACCCGGTGCTGCACCGTAACCTAAACATGCTGGAATTGCGTCTTGTTTATTGACAATATAATCGTGACAAATCGTATCTAACTCAAGTGTAGTCACACCTGGTTTAATATGTGGCTTGATCATATCCAAGACTTCAGCCGCCAGTCGTCCAGCCACACGCATCTTTTCGATGTCTTCAGCGCTTTTGATGAGTCGACGGGGTGCTTCGTAAGTACTGTTCATGATCTCTAAAAACTTTTGGAAATTTGTGTGTGACTATGGTATAAATAGCCGCCCATTTTATCAAATGCTTTTTCGTGAATAAATTTCACGGGCTTTGTGCGATGGGGCAATAAAATCCGCACATATATCGACACATTTCTCTGGGTGCCCGTTAGGGTGGAGGATGCGGATATATGGAGGCCTAACCCAAACTTTAAGGTAAAGAAAATGGCAGATTACAACGTAAGCATGCGCGACCTTCTTCAAGCAGGCGCACACTTCGGTCACCAAACACGTTTCTGGAACCCAAAGATGCGTCAATACATCTTTGGTGCGCGTAACAAAATCCACATCATCAACCTTGAGCACACTGTTCCTGCGTTAAATGATGCTTTGAACTTTGTTAACAACCTTGCTAGCAAAAAGAATAAAGTATTGTTTGTTGGTACGAAACGTGCTGCTTCTAACATCATCCGTGAACAAGCACAACGTGCTGGTCAACCATATGTTGATCACCGTTGGTTAGGTGGTATGTTGACGAACTGGAAAACACTTCGCCAATCTATCAACCGTCTTAAAGACCTTCAAACTCAATCTCAAGATGGTACTTTCGCTAAGCTTACTAAACGTGAAGCTTTAGAGCGTACTCGTGAGATGGAAAAACTTGAACGCGCTTTAGGCGGCGTTAAGAACATGGGTGGTTTACCTGACGCATTATTCGTAATCGACGTTGATCACGAAGCAATTGCAATTAAAGAAGCTAAAAACCTTGGTATTCCTGTAATCGGTATCGTTGATACAAACTCTAACCCAGATAACGTAGACTACGTTATTCCGGGTAATGACGATGCGATCCGTGCAGTTACTTTGTATGCTTCTGCTATGGCTGATGCGATTCTTGCTGGTAAAGAATATGCTCAATCACAAGCAAATGCACAAGCTAAAGTTGAAGAAGCTAAAGAAGCTCCTGAGGCTTAATGCGTTTGACGTAAGCTTGTCATTTTTGCGACATGTGATGGTGGCAAAGTAAGCGTCATGTATGCAGACGGCCCAAGAGACAGCTCTGGGCCGTTTCTGTTCTAAAAAGAATTCATTTTCTACCGTATTTAGGAGATTGACATGACTGCAGTTACAGCAAGCATGGTTAAAGAATTGCGCGATCGTACTGGTCTTGCAATGATGGAATGTAAAAAAGCATTAACAGAAGCGAATGGTGACATCGAATTAGCGATTGATAACCTTCGTAAATCTGGTCAAGCTAAAGCGGCTAAAAAAGCGGGTAACATTGCAGCTGATGGCGCAATCACTATCGCTCAAGACGGTAACAAAGCTCTTCTTTTAGAAGTAAACTGCCAAACTGACTTCGTTGCTAAAGACGAAAACTTTGCTGGTTTCTCTGCTCAAGTTGCTGCTGCTGCGTTAGCTGCTGGCGAAACTGATGCTGCTAAAATTGCTGAATTGAAACTTGAAGATGGTGCAACTGTAGAAGAAGCGCGTATTGCACTTGTTCAAAAAATCGGTGAAAACATCCAAGTTCGTCGTGCTCAAATCATTGAAGGCGAAAACCTTGCAGTTTACAAACACGGTTTAAAAATCGGTGTTGTTGTATCTTACACAGGTGATGCTGCGACTGGTAAAGGTATTGCAATGCACGTTGCTGCATTCAACCCAGTTGCTATCTCTGCTGAAGGTGTATCTGCTGAACTTATCGCTAAAGAGAAAGAAATTGCTGAAGCTAAAGCAATCGAATCTGGTAAGCCTGCAAACATCGTTGAGAAAATGGTCACTGGTTCAGTTGAGAAATACTTGAACGAAGTTGCTCTTGATCGTCAAATGTACGTAATCGACAACGACAAGAAAGTTGCGGACGTTCTTAAAGCAACTGGTACTACAGTTGTTCAATTCGCTCGCTTTGAAGTGGGTGAAGGTATTGAGAAAAAAGCTGAACTTTCTTTCGCTGAAGAAGTTGCTGCTGCTCAAGCTGCTGCAAAATAATTGAAAAATTATTTTGAGTAAAAAAGCCCCTTTGGGGCTTTTTTTATACAATTAATAAAAATAAAACGAGGAAGTAGATAAGTGGCCAACAAAACCAACCTGAGTATTGGCGCGGTGATCATACTATTGATTGCTGCATATTTCGGAATCGATCTTCAAGAAAATCAATTACAAACATCAACACCATCAGTCGCGGTAGAGCCCTCTACACAGACCAGTAAACCGCAAAATCAAGTATTTGATGGCACAGCAAAAATTGCCCAAGCGTTTCAAAGCCGGAAAAGTAATATTCAAGTTCAATCACAAGGGCGTGTTGTGGCTGTGCTTAAAGATGATAATGACGGTTCTCGTCATCAAAAATTTATTGTAGAACTTCCTAATGCAATGACGGTTTTGATTGCACATAATATTGATTTAGCACCCCGTATTGAACGCTTACAAAAAGGGGATATCGTTGGTTTCAATGGTGAATACGAATATAGTGAAAAAGGCGGGGTGATCCACTGGACACATCACGATCCACAACAGCGCCATGAAGGTGGTTGGTTAAAGCACCAAGGAAAAACCTATCAGTAGTAGAGCAATTTTGTTCTATACGTTTTGCTGAATCGCAGTATGCTGAGTGTTCAGGAGAGGCTAACTCATGCACGAAATCAGACCCAGTGAATTTTTAAATTACCATCATGTTCAAGAACTTGATGGTCTTGAAATGTTAAGAGCCTCCTATCAACATACGCAGTTTTCAAAACATACCCATGAAGGCTACTGTATTGGTTTAATTGATGAAGGTGCGCAGTCTTTTTTACGCACAGGGAATCAGCATATTGCACCGCAAGGCGACATTATTTTAGTGAATGCTGATGAGGTACATACGGGTTCTTCTGCTGTTGAAACTGGTTGGTGTTATCGGGCAATTTATCCGACCCCTGAAATGATTCAAGAGGTGAGCCAAGATTTTTTTCATGAAGCAGTACTATGCCGTGGTTTCCGCAAGCTGTGGTTCATGATGAAGGATTAGCCGAGCAATTGAATTTGCTGTTCGATTTGTTGTTACAGCCAAAAAATACATTGTTTAAACAGAGCTTATATATTTCAACTTTGGCCTATTTATTAAGTCGTTATAATCAATCTAAGAAAATATTAAAAGACTTACCCGAAGCACAGCGTAAAGTGGTCTTGGTACAAGAACTACTTGCTGCAGAACCTGAAAGAGAGCATCAACTGGCTGAGCTAGCTGCTGTCGTCGGGATGAGCCCATGGCATTTACTGCGTCAATTTAAAAAGTTTACTGGACTTCCACCTCATGCATGGTTGGTACAGTTTCGTTTACGTAAATCTTTATATTTACTCAAACAAGGCTGTGAGATTGCGACAGTCGCACAACTCTGTGGTTTCTCCGATCAAAGCCATTACACTCGTCATTTTAAAAAGTCTTTAGGCTGTACGCCTGCGCAATATCTGGCACATAAAATTTAAAATAACAGCAATTTCATACAAGAAAGCCGTCTAAGGTATGCAGCATATTGACTCTAGCGAGTTGAAAAATGGAGTCTGCTGTGCAGTCGCAATTGATCCAACAAAAAAGTTTAGGTTTTTTCCGTGGTGTGCAAGATATGTTGCCGCTTTCAGTCGCCGTTATTCCATGGGGGATATTGGCTGGCTCAGCGGCGATTAATGCGGGTCTGAGTGTCATGCAAGCTGTAGGCATTTCGGCGTTAGTGTTTGCAGGTGCGGCACAATTAGTCAGTTTGAGTATGCTCATGACGGGTGCATCTTTACTGAGTATTCTGATCACCGTGTTTTTTCTAACCAGCCAGCACTTTATTTATGCACTGAGTCTAAGAGAAGAGGTGAAGCCTTGGTCACTCAAAAGAAGATTGAGTATCGGTTTTTTACTGACCGATGAACTCTACGCCACCGCGATGCTAAAGGAAAAGCCGTCTTATGCCTATATGTTGGGTGCAGGATTCAGCTTTTATGTCAGTTGGGTGTTGTTTAGTCTAATGGGTATTTTGCTTGCAAATAAAGTACCTGATCTTTCAACTCTCCACTTAGAATTTTCAATTGTGGTGGTGTTCTTGGTTATGGCGGTGATGTTGATTCAAAATAAGGCCGCAATTTATGGCGTGGTGAGTTCATCGATCATGGTGCTGATTTTGAGTTGGTTAGAAATAGGATCAGCTATTTTGCTGGCTGGATTTAGTGGGATGTGGGTTGCTGCGCTCTTTGATCAAGCGGAGGACTAAAACATGACCTGGTTATTTGTTTTGAGTTTGACCTGTGTCACCTTTTTTAATCGGTATTTATTTTTAGAGCCTAAAACTCAAATTCGGCTGCCTAAATTTGCGACACGCATGCTGAAATATGCGGCGCCTTGTCTGATGGTTTCGATTTGTTTGCCACTGGTTTTTTTCGAAGGCGGGCACTGGAAAGGGATACTTCAAAATAGTTATTTTTATGGGGCAATTTTTACGTTGTTAATCACTCTTTTGACGAGAAAATTATTGCTTAGTATTTTGCTGAGTTTAGGATTTTTTTATGGTCTGAATCTATTATTCGATTTCTAGCATTTCATCAGCAAATAGGCCCATAAAATACCGAAAAAAGGATAAAAAAGTGTGCGAGCCCGATCTTTTTCATTGCTTTTAAATTTGTGTTGCTCTAAATGCTCACCATTTGCGATTTTTTCTATGTCTATCAAATTGGCGTAGCTTTGATTGGGGAACTAAAAAAGTTGAAAATAGAGCAAATGAGGTGGGGTTTGAGAACTTTGAAGAAATAAGAAGGTTTTCTTTTGCGTTTTGGTCCATAGAATTGACTCAATTATATAAAACAAGCAGGGCAATAGTGAATCTAATATCGCAAAAATGGCGCTTAATTTACTAGGTAATTCATAAAATCATTCTAATTTGACGAATGCATAAAACTACAGTTCAGGGTAGGCAGAAAAATTGGCTTTGATCAGATAAGAATGAGCTGAGAAAATATTTAATTCTGCTAGTCTTCCACCGCTGTAAAAATGTGAGCGCACTCACTTCAAAAAATCGGATCGATTAGATTTCGCATCTTATTCAAACTAAGTATCTGAGAGGGATCAAATGATGGAGATCGAGCTGTTTACGATTGTGTAAAACATTAGGCAAAGATAGGACAATAAAAAGCCACATTACTGTGGCCTTGCTGTCAAATGCATGCTGTAGGAAAGAATCTTAAGAGTTTGGTCCATCAATACGTTCAATGCTGACTTTTGCAGTACCTGCATTGGTAATACCCAGTTGCTTAGCAGCACCATAAGAAAGATCAAGCACGCGGTTACCGTGGAATGGGCCGCGGTCATTTACTTTAACCACAACACTTTTACCATTGGTTTTATTCGTTACACGAATAAAGCAGTTTAGTGGCAAGCTACGATGAGCTGCAGTTAATGCATTCATATCGAATGTTTCACCGCTTGCTGTTTTACGACCGTGGAACTGACGACCATACCAAGACGCCATACCCGTTTGACTAAACTTACGGACTGTATTTGATGCAACAGTATTTAACTTTTCAATCACTGAAGGCTCTTCTTCAGGGATCTCAATTTTTGCAGCGATTGTTTCGCGACGAATTTTATCACCTGAACGTTCAGTGATTGAAAGGCTATTTAAATTTGAGAAGTGTGAGTTGAAGCCTTCAGCATCTTTATTCAAGACACGCACAGCTAGGCGAGAGTTATCGTTATCATTGGTAAATGATGACTGAACCATCTCTGCTTGCGATTGGCTCAGCGCGATGGTCGAGGCAATGGCCAGTATATATTTAAGTGAAGACTGCATTTATAAACTCCAAAAGACAATACTTTTTTCTTTAAACTAAGTGGTTGAAAGATAAAAAAACTTGCCTGTTAATTCACTTTTGCAACAACATTTGACGAAATGGATAATATTCATGCAGTCATAAGCATGTCTAGTGTTTAATTAAAATAATGATAAAAACTACATAAACCGAACATTTTTTGATTAAAAAATAACCAATATTGTAACAATGTATGAAAAAAGCCGAAATTTACATCATTTTTAAATATTTTTTTATTGACATCTCAAGATTGAGTAAAAAGCTAGCCCTATCGGCTAGCAATTTCAGCCCCTAATTGCCAAACTGCAGTCGCATACATACGGCTCTTGTTATAGGTCGTAATCACTTGAAAGTTAGGGTAAGTGATGTAATAACTTTGCCCATAATTTTCCTGTAGTTGGATCACATTCACCATATCTAAATCATCGATTTTGACAATCGGATTGGTCGGTTGAATGCCCTGATTTTTTAAAACGCCATAAGGTGTCGGTAAAGTTAAATCTTTAGCAATGACCGCTTCAGGATTTGAGCCACTATAGCGTGCTGCGAATCCAATTGGCTGATTACGTTGCCAACCATGATTTGCTAAATAGTTGGCAATCGAGCCGATGGCATCGACTGCTGAATTTCGTAAATCGACATGACCATTGCCGTCATAATCCACCCCAAACTTTGGAATATTGCTTGGCATAAATTGTGGATAGCCAACCGCACCTGCATACGAACCTACAACCGAGTTGGTTGGCACGCCATCTTTATAGCTCCATGCGATTAAAGCACTGAGTTCGTCTTGGAAATATTGCTTACGACGTTCGTAGCCAAAACCTAGCGTAGCTAGGGCATCACGGCTGATAAAATTACCTTTGTTGCTGCCGAAACCCGTCTCCACTCCTAAAATACCGAGAATGATGGATTGTGGAACACCGAATTGTTGCTCTGCACGGTTTAAGGTGTCTGCATACTGGGCTTTAAAACGGACACCACGTTGAATGGTGCTGGCTGCCATAAAGTTGGTTTTATACTCGTACCAAGGTTTACTTTCACCCGGGCGGTTCATAATGTTGATGATGTTGGGCAAATTTTTAGAACCATTCATGGCCCAATCGACCTGTTCGGAAGATAGGCCATAATTTTGCATGGTTTTTTGTTTAAAGCTAAGATAATCGGGATGAGAAGCGAAATCGTTGGCTTGGCAAAAACTGGTGATCGACAAAGCGCCAATCAATAAAGGTAAACGTTTAACTTTGTTATAAAAGTTTAAATTTAACATAGAAGTCTAATTTCCAGAGTCGTTATTGGCAGTGGAGCAAAGCGAATAGGGGAATGCCCATAGTTCGCGTTTCTGTTATGTCGAAATTCTTGTGAACGGAGTCTAGCGTGAATAGGCTTTAAGATAACATTGTCTGTACTGAAGCGGGCAAATAGGTATACAAAAAAAGACAAACTCAGCCTATATAAAGGACAGATTATTCAAAATGGCGCAGATTTTTGGGCAGAGTATTTACGTGACTATATAAGTCAAGTTTTACTGACTGATATAAAAAAGTCTTCTATATATAGAAACAATTAAAACTGTAGTGTTTAGAGTCTAGTGACAATGACAAAAAGATCTGGTCTCAGCTTATATATCGCCTTTATATAGCTTTATATAAAGACTAAGAAATTACAGCTTAGAAACCAAAATGACCCTACACAAGTAGAGTCATTTTGATCTGAAAAGCATTGAAAGACTTTTAGTACTTAAGCATGAAATAAGGTGTCGTGATATTCAGCTAAAGCTAAAAGTTCATCTTTGGTTAAATTTGGGATGATTTTATTGGCAGCAATATGCACTGCTTTAATGACAGCTGCAGAACCGATATCGGCCGCTTTACGCTTAATCATGCCCAAATCGAGGGTTTTATTAAAGTCATTCATGAAGTGACGTACAGTCGCTTCAGCAAACTGTTTATACAGTTCGGTTAACGCGGCTTTATCTACTTCATTGCCTGCTTTAATTTCAGCATAGTTATATTTGAGGCTGGTCACTAAGCTTGCATCTAACGCTTCACCCACACGGAACTGACCTTCAGCATCTTTAAACAAGCTTTTTTCAGAAAACTGAATCGATGCTTGAACCACATCATTCGATGATTTGCCTAAAAGCTGCTTCAACAAAACCGCAACTGTTGACTTAATATAGCCAGCCAGTTTCTCGGCTGTGTCACGTTTATCACTCGGTGGAAAACGGCGAACTAACTCAGTCAAAATGGCATCAATAATTTCATCATTGATGAGTAGTGCTGTTTTATCTCGAAGTGGATATAAAGGCTCACTTGAGTCTTTCTTCTGCTGAGCAGTTTGAATAGTCTGTAAAAGTTCAGTCGATGGAATAAAACCAAAAAATGGCATCGTGTATTAACCTCAATGTTCTTTATTTTATTGTCGCGCCAATCGAATTGGGCGGGGCATCCATGACACATCTGACACACGACAAGGGTTAATGTCTAAACCACCACGGCGTGTATAAGCTGCGTACACCATCAGCTTTTCAGGTTTCAAATTTTGCCAAATATCGGCAAATATTTGTTCCACACATTGTTCGTGGAAACCGTTGTGCTGACGATAAGAGATAATATAAGCCAGTATGCTGTTATAACAAGGCTTTTTACCTTTATATCGGATAAATACCGTGCCCCAATCAGGTTGTCCAGTGACTGGGCAGTTACTTCTGAGTAAATGTGAGTAAATCTGTACTTCAACATCTTCCGCAGTATCATCTAATGCCAATAGATTTGCATTGGGATGATTTTCCAATTGGGTCGGAGTCAGTTCATCAATACAGATACCTTCAGGTTGACTAATTTCCACATCATCGACATGAAAAAGATCAATATTCACATCTGCGCCAGCCGCTGCCGATAAATCCTGTTCGACTGTTTCTTTAAACGTAGCTTTAGACTCAAACTGAGTAAAGTTCATGCTATTAAAGTAGAGTTTTAATGACTTTGACTCAATGAGGTTGGGCGATGTGGCCGGCAGGCTGATGCGACCAATGGCAACTTGCGGAACACCATGGGTGTTTAACCAAGAAATTTCAAAAACATGCCACCAGTCTTTACCTTGTTGAATACCTTCAACATGTGCATAGTGCTCACGTGCTGTAGCACGGGCTATAGGAAAAAGAATATCGGGTTGATAAGTTGGAGGGTAATTGGTGTCTTTACCCAAAAGAGAATGTTCTACACTCATTATTCACGCATTCCTGAACCACGAGAAAGTAAATAGTAAGCAATGCCATAAAGCACTGCACAGCATATGGTCATAACAGATAGGGAGACGACGACGTTAACATCGCTATGACCTAAGATACCGAAACGAAAAGCATTGACCATATATACAATCGGATTGATCAACGATAAATTTTGCCAAAAAGGGCTGAGTGCTGAAATGGCATAAAATACGCCACCTAAATAAGTTAAAGGCGTCAGCACAAAGGTTGGGATGATGGAGATGTCATCAAAAGATTTGGCATACACCGCATTGATAAAACCACCCAGTGAAAATAAGAACGAGGTGACCAAGACGGTGTAAATGGTAACAAACCAATTGGTAATATAAAGGTCAGTAAAAAATAAACTCATGGCCGTCACAATGATACCGACCAAGACCCCGCGACAGACACCGCCTAAGACAAAGCCCCATAAAATGGCATGCAAAGGTACAGGACTCATGATCAGCTCTTCAATACTTTTTTGAAATTTGGCACTAAAAAAGCTCGAAGAAACGTTAGCATAACTGTTGGTAATCACCGCCATCATAATCAGCCCAGGCACGATGAACTGCATATAGCTAAATCCGCCCATCTCGCCAATACGAGAACCGACCAAATTACCAAAAATTACGAAATACAAACTCATGGTAATGGCAGGCGGAAGCAAGGTTTGTGGCCAGATGCGCATAAAGCGACGAATTTCTTTATGCACCAGAGTATATAAAGCTACGCTAAGTTGATTTAAGTTCATGGCGTAGTTCCTTCGAGATTTTTTTCGACCATCTTCACAAACAGTTCTTCTAAACGGTTGGATTTGTTCCGCATACTACGAACTTGGATCCCTTGCGATTCGAGCAATTGAAATAAGTCATTGAGGGTATGCGCTCTATCCATAGTCACCTCTAAAGTCACGGCGTCGACTAAATGGAAACGAACCCCAATGATGTCGATATGAATCGGTTCAATCGGTGCTGCCAAATCAAAAATAAAGGTTTCCTCATTGAGTTGATTGAGGAAATTTTTCATGCTGGTGTCTTCTTTAATGACACCACGGTCAATAATGGCAATTCGACGACACAGCATTTCTGCTTCTTCTAAATAATGTGTGGTTAAAATGATCGATGTGCCTTTATTGTTCATTTCTGTGAGGAAGTCCCACATCGAACGACGTAGCTCAATATCAACCCCTGCTGTGGGTTCATCTAAAATAAGGAGTTTCGGTTCATGCATCATGGCACGGGCAATCATCAGGCGGCGTTTCATACCGCCTGAAAGCATACGGGCTTGAATGCCGCGTTTTTCCCATAAGCCGAGTTTTTCTAAATATTCTTCGGCACGAACTTCCGCAATTTTTTTAGGAATACCATAATAGCCTGCTTGTGTGACTAAGATATCGAAGGTTTTTTCAAACTGACCGAAGTTAAACTCTTGAGGTACAACCCCTAAGCACTGTTTGGCTTGAGAGGGGTGCGTGTCGAGATTATGTCCAAAAATTTCGACAGTGCCTGAGGTTTTCTTGGTCAATGAGCTGATAATACCAATCGTTGTAGATTTGCCTGCACCATTTGGTCCAAGAAGGGCATAGAACTCGCCTTCAGGAACAGTTAAATCGATGCCTTTTAAAGCCTGAAACCCATTTTTATAGGTTTTGGACAAATCCCTTAACGTCAATGCATCAGTCATGAAATTCTCGAATGATTAATAGTGGCACTATTGTGAGCGATTATGCCTAATAAACCAAGTAATCTACTCGCAATTCTGTGTTGCAGATATGGAACATTGTATAAAGCATAAGCAGGAAAATCACTCTAAGCTAGATAGATGCTTTACCTTGTGATTTTTTTTGATATGATGTGCTCGCGCGCTCATAGCTCAACTGGATAGAGTACAGGTCTCCGAAGCCTGTGGCGTGGGTTCGAGTCCCGCTGAGCGCACCACTTACCTATTTCAATACATACCAAAATAACCTCAAATGCCTATAAATACTGTATTATCTGCCTCTCTTGTTTCAACTTGTTCCATGTTGTACCGCTATAATCCATTTTTTTAGTGGTATATTTAGCAGTACATCAAAACAATAGTCTAAAATCTTTGTAAAAGCTTATTGGCTCATTCATTCGTGTGGCTTTACCACCCGCTAAAATCACTAGTGCTGTTGCTGGGTAGTTTTGCATGCCTTTGATCTAACATTCGTATGTAGGGATAATAATGCTCGTTAAATATTCAAGGGTACGGTCTAAGACAAAGCTGTCCAAGCCTTAGACCGTGTGCAAAAAGCATTTGGTTTGTATCACTATCCAATCGATGTCCTTAGATCGAGATGAAATCGACATAGTCCAATGTTACAGGAACATCAGATCGAGCAGGGATTCGAACAATACTATTGGCTCGATTTAAGTTACTGAGCATGTGGGATTGTTGTTTACCGAGTTTGGAAACGGTTAATTGTCCAAACTCGTTGACATCTAATACCATGCGAACCAGTTGCTCACGGCTGTCTTGTTTAATGCTGTCGTTGAAGCGAGCTTTTTTCCACGCGGGTGCAGGAGACGTAACTCCCTGTAAAGCCGCCAATAGTGTCGATACATGTACAGCAAGACAGGTGAGTACAGCAGCAGGGTTCCCAGGCAAGCCAATCAAATAAGAATGATGATGGTCTGTCTGATATTCAGCAAAATACAATGGTTTACCCGGTTTTTGCGCAACTTGCCAAAAAATCTCTGTTGCACCTACAGCCATTGAAACAGGTCGAATCAAGTCATAATCGCCTACCGAAACACCGCCTGTAGTAATGACTACATCATAATGATTCATGGCATTCGAGAGCGCTTGTGTGAGTATCTTCTCATCATCAATCACATGCTCTAAATGGGCTTCAGCAAAATCGTGTTCTTTGAGCCAAGTACGGATCATTGGGGCATTGGCATCGAACACTTGAGAGTCATTGTCCAGTTGCGTATTGACTTCATCACCAGTAATAAGCACTGCAATTTTAGGTTGGCGATAAACCTCGACATGCGGAACACCCGCCATACTGAGTGCCGCAATTAAACCGCTGCCTAAACGCTGGCCTTGTTGCGCAAGTGTTGTCCCGATGGACAACTCCTCACCTTGATAACGAATGTCTGCGCCTTTGTCCAAAGCTTGGGTTAGAGTCGCTTGATCATGGCTACGCGTGATAATTTCCTGCCGAGCCACAGTATCTGCTGAGTTTGGCAGCTTGCCCCCAGTAAAAATACGAACGGTTTGTCCTGCTTGAATCTCAATATGTTCTTCAATACCTGCACGAATTTCACCAACCAATTCAAAGCGAGTAATTCCTGCTTGCAAGTCTTCAGAGCGCAGCGCATAGCCGTCAACCGCACTTTGGGTAAATAGAGGCAAGGCAACTGTTGATAAAACATCTGCCGCTAAAACATGTCTATGCGCCTGTACTAAAGGCAAAGTAACGACAGGCAATGTTTGGACGGCGCTATAGTGTTCAAGAGCTTGATCGAGTGTAATTAAACCAACGCCAGAGCAACTCATTCATAACCTCCCGGGTGAGGTAGATCACGGCAGACATCAAAAATATGAACCAAAGCAGGTAAAATGGCTGCCATAGATTCACTTGCACCACCACGGCTGCCCGGAAGGGTAATCACCAATGAACGGTCGATAAAACCTGCAACGCCACGTGACATCGCAGCATAAGGGGTACGTTTTTGTCCGAAAGCACGTGCAGCTTCCATTAGTCCATTGAGTTCACGTTCAAGTAAAGGCTCAAGTGTGTCTACTGTAATGTCACGTTTGCCGATGCCTGTTCCGCCTACAGTAATAATGCAGGCATAAGATTGAGTGAGCTCTAAGACCAATCCTTTTAACTGATCGGCTTCGTCAGGTAAAATTTGATAGTGAATGGGATCAAAACCAGCTTCGGTTAAGGTCTCGACGACAGAGCGGCCAGCAGTATCGGGTTTACGCCCTGCGGCAACGGTATCTGATAGAACCAATACTGCCGCAGAAACAGGCTGACGCAAATGACGTTTAAAGTGTGATTTTCCGCCTTTTTTCAGATCGAGTTTACATTGTTGAATGATCAACTCATGCGGTTCGCAATGTGGTTTGAGCATGTCGTAAATGGTGAGAGCTGCAATACTGGCAGCGGTCAACGCTTCCATTTCTACACCTGTCGGCCCAATCGTTTCAACGGTTGCACGAATAACTACACGGTCGACAAGCAGTTCAAAATCGACATCGGCGCGGTAAATAGGCAGGGGGTGGCACAGCGGAATCAGTTCATCGGTACGTTTTGCGGCTAAAATCCCAGCAATGCGGGCTGTTTTGAGGGCATCACCTTTTTCGGTATTGCCGTCAGCAAGAAGTTGTAAACAATGTGCAGGGGCAAGCAGTTCAGAGCTTGCAGTTGCAACGCGATAGCTTTCTGGCTTCATGCCAACGTTTTTCATAAAGTATTCCGAAACATTGAAGTGTTGATCTAAAGTGAAACTGTTCGATCAAGAGAAAAAGTTTATGACGTATTTAGATAACACAAAAATAAAAGCGGATACAGTCGAATGACTGACAAACTCAAAATTAACTAGTTGATTAACCCCCTATGGCATGCATACTGATTTTGCGTGTTGGGGCATGTTGATGTTCAATAAACCCCGCTTTTTTATGCCATACCGCCTTCAGAATCTGAGCTTGTAATAAAGTGGGATCTTTTTGTTGAAGTAAATGACGCAGCGGTGTTCCGGTATTGGCAAATAAACAGGTAAAAAGCTCTCCCGTTGCAGTGATACGTAAACGGTCACAGCTTTGACAGAACGGTTTACTGATGGTGGAAATAATGCCTAATGTGTACTGATCATTAAGCAGATAAATGGTTGCTGGGTCATGTTGTCTGGCTTGTTTCTGAATTTGAAAATGGGGTTCAAGTATTCGGATAATGTTATCTTCAGTGATGACTTTTTTAGGCTGCCAGTGCTCAGGTTGATCTAAAGGCATATATTCAATAAAACGTAATGCGATATTCTGCTGATAAGCCCATTGAGTCAGTTCAAGCACTTCATGATCATTTTGTCCTGCGACTAAAACACAGTTTAATTTTATCGGCAGATTGGCTTGTTGAGCTGCAGCGATGCCTTCGAGGACTGGTGCTATCGGACGCTTGGTCATGTTCATAAAGGTGTCTGCATGAATGCTATCGAGACTGATATTAATATCATCTAGTCCTGCCTCTCTTAGCGCTCGTGCATACTTGTTTAAATAAAAAGCATTACTGGTCGTGGAAATACGTTCTAAACCGTGTGGCTTGAGCCGATTCAAAGTATCAATAAAATTGACCACGCCTTGACGCATTAAAGGCTCGCCACCTGTTAAACGAATGTGCCGAATGCCTAAACTGACCATCATTTCACAAAAGGTTAACAGCTCTTCAAAGCTTAAGATGTCTTTTTTGGCTAACCATTCAGGCGTATCGGGCATGCAATAACTACAACGAAAGTTACAACGATCTGTCAGAGAGATTCGGAGTTTATGTTTATGTCGGCCAAATTGATCGATCAGTTGTGCTGACCTATGTTCTAAGCGTGTAGTAGTCGAACCGTCCATAGTCGCTCCACCTCGTATTTACATACGATTTAGTTTTTATAAACGAGAGTATGAAATGTTTTATTTCAAAGATCAAACGGAGTCTTGAAGTCGCTTAGTTCGTTCATTCATTTTCAAAAATTGAGTTGGTGTTCCTCGAACGCGATCCATTAAGTCTTTGCTCTTTGTAATAATTCATCTATTGAAATTACATGCCAAAAGGGCGATATTTTTGATCAGAAGTGTTTTGGAATGGTGCCAAGAAACGCGGGCATGATGAATAAGAAATAGACAACAAAAAAGAGATGAGAAATCCAAATAGCTTACGAATGCTATGAGCAAAGTGAACAGTGAATTGATCATTGCAGAACTTTTTACCGAAGATAAATATTGAGGGCGGTGAGATGGAAAACACTGAAGATAAAAAGCATGACGATGAAGAAACCAGCTATGCGAGAATAGAGCCTTATACCAACCCTGCGGGTGGATGGGGCGCGTTGTTAAGTGTTGCAAGAAATTTAAAGAGACAGGAAGTTTTCAAAAAAGGTGCGATTACGCTTCTCAATATTAACCAACCCACAGGTTTCGACTGTCCAGGATGTGCATGGCCTGAAAAAAAAGATGCACATGCCTTTAACTTTTGTGAAAACGGTGCGAAAGCCGTTGCCTTTGAAGCCACTTCAAAACGTGTTACACCTGAATTTTTTGCGACCCATACGGTCAGTTGGCTGTCTGAACAAAGTGATTTCTTGCTTGAAGATTCAGGTCGTCTAACCGACCCAATGCGCTATGACAGCGTGACAGATAAATATGTGCCTATCTCATGGGATGATGCTTTTGCCTTAATCGCAAAACATTTACATGCCTTGGATCATCCAGATCAAGCGGCATTTTATACTTCGGGTCGTGCCAGTAATGAAGCAGCATTTCTGTATCAACTTTTTGTCCGCGCTTTTGGTACCAATAATTTTCCAGACTGTTCCAATATGTGCCATGAGACCACCAGTGTTGGCCTACGTGACTCAATTGGTTTGGGTAAGGGAACGGTGACTTTAGACGATTTTGATATCGCCGATGCGATTTTCAGTTTTGGGCATAATCCGGGCACCAACCATCCGCGGATGTTGGGGACTTTACGTGAAGTGTCGCGCCGTGGTGGCAATATCGTAGCCATTAACCCCTTAAAAGAACGTGGTTTAGAACGTTTCCAAGATCCTCAAGCACCTGTTGAGATGATGACCAATGGCAGTACACCTATTAGTCGTTATTATTTCCAACCCAACGTGGGCGGTGACTATGCACTCATGTTCGGGATGCTGAAACATTTACGTGAGTGGGATATTCAAGCACTGGCAGCAGGAAAAAAGAGCGTGTTTAACCGATCTTTTATCGAAATAAATACAGTCGGTTTCGATGCCATGATGGAAGAAATAGATCGTACTGCATGGTCCGATATTCATGCACATACGGGACTTAGCCCTGAGCATTTAGAATCTTTAGCTAAAATGTATTTAGATGCCAAAACGGCCATTTTCTGTTGGGGCATGGGGATTACACAGCATCGAAACGGGACTGCAAATGTACATATGCTCGCGAACTTAATGTTGGCAAGAGGGCATATTGGTCGTCCAGGGGCAGGCTTAGCACCGATTCGCGGGCACAGTAATGTGCAGGGCGATCGAACCATGGGGATCAATGAACGACCAAGCCCAAAATTGCTGGATAGTCTGGACCGAGTATTTGGTATTAAGTCGCCACGTGAACATGGTTTTGGCGTGGTGGATACCATTAAGGCGATGTATGAAGGTGGTGTAAAAGTCTTTATTGGTTTAGGTGGTAATTTTGCTGTTGCCACTCCAGATACACCGTATACACAAGAAGGCTTACGTCGTTGTGATTTGACGGTACAGATTGCAACGAAGTTGAATCGTAGCCATTTGGTTTGTGGTAAAGAGGCATTACTTTTACCCTGTTTGGGGCGTACCGAAATTGATATGCAACAGCATGGGCCACAGGCAGTCAGTGTTGAAGATTCCATGAGTAATGTGCATCTTTCAGCAGGGCGTAATGAGCCTGCTTCTAAGAATTTACTTTCAGAGCCTGACATTGTGGCGCGTATGGCAGCAGCCGTCTTGCCAGACAGTGATATCAAGTGGAAATGGTATGTAGAAAGTTATGACCGTATTCGAGATTCGATTGAAGACGTGTTTGATGAATTCCATGATTTTAATACACGTGTCTATCAGCCGGGTGGTTTTCACTTAGAGCATCCTGCCAATCAGCATGTGTGGAATACGCCTGTAGGCAAGGCACAGTTCTTAATTACGCCGTTGGCTGAAGTGTATGCCGATAAAGAGAATAAATACGCTGAACAATATACTGGGTCAAAAGTCTATACCCTAATGACCACACGCTCTCATGACCAATACAACACAACCTTGTATGGACTCGATGACCGTTATCGTGGGGTATTTGGTCAGCGCCGTGTTTTGTTTATGAATGCAGAAGATATCGCTGCGGCTGGTTTTGTTGCAGATCAATGGGTGGATATCGAAAGTATTTATTCGGATGGTGTTAAACGTGTGGTTCAAAGCTTCCGTATCGTACCGTATAACATTCCACGGGGTAGCCTTGCAGCCTATTATCCGGAGACCAATCCATTGGTTGCACTTAGTAGCCATGATAAATACGCCAAAATACCAGCTTCGAAAAGCGTGCCTGTGATTTTGCATGCAGGCCAAGCGCCTGAACATTTCAACTTGGCACAAGCGGTTGATCCTGAAGATGCCAATCAGATCGTGAATCGAGAGGTTAGTTGATTCAATGCTGAAATGACGCCTGATTTGCAGGTGTCATTTTTTTCATGATTGAAGGGTTTGGTGTTTAGGGAATATTGGAAAATTATTATGGATATTCGGGCGTTGATGTTGAATTCTCTCGGCTATGAAACTGTTAATATTCAGCGTTTAAGTGAAAATAGAGCTGTTGAACAATCTGATTTTGTGGTGCAAGAATACCCTATTGCCTTGGTTTATAATGGGATTTCGCATGCAGTAATGATGGCAACGCCAGCTGATATTGAAGTCTTTGCGAAAGGTTTTAGCTTGTCTGAAGGTATTTTGACGAGTTTGAAAGAGCTTTACTCTTTAGACATATACGAAACGGAATTTGGGATCCAAGTCGAAATGACGATTTCTACCCGCGCCTTTATGGCGCTCAAACAACATCGACGGATGATGGTTGGACGCACGGGTTGTGGTCTCTGTGGGATTGAAAGCTTGCAGCAACTTCATTTGGATTTACCTCAAATTACCACAGCCCTTTGTGAGGGATGGCTAGTTCAAATTCCCCAAGCCATTGCTCAACTCAATACCCGACAGAAAATCACCCAAATGACGGGCGGTGCACATGCGGCTGCATGGGTTGAAGCGGGGGAAATAGTGGCTTTGTTTGAGGATGTAGGCCGACACAATGCTTTAGATAAACTATTGGGTTATAGTGCAGAACATCATTATGATGTAAATCAAGGTTTTGTGGTGATGACCAGCCGAGCTAGTTATGAGTTGATTCGTAAGTGTGCTCAACTGAATATTGCCTTGCTGGCGTGTATTTCAGCTCCAACCAGTATGGCGATTAATATGGCAAAGCAGTCAGGTTTGACCTTAGCGAGTTTTTGTCGCGGCGATGGTTTTGTTTTATATACTTGATATTCAAAATTTTGCTGTATAAAAAGTAAAAGGTTTTTCTTTAGGTCATCTGCTTTGATGACAGGTCTTTATTTGAGTGAATGTATGCAGGACGTCAAATTAAAATTACAGCTCAGAATACTTCTCAATCAAGACATTGCATTTGGGCCGGGTAAGGCAGAATTATTGGAAGAAATTCGACGTACAGGCTCAATTTCTCAAGCTGCAAAAAGTATGAATATGAGTTACCGCCGTGCATGGCAGTTGGTTGAAACCATGAATCATAGCTTTCAGTCAGGATTAGTCGAAACTCAAAAAGGTGGAACGCATGGGGGTGGGGCAAAACTCACGGACTTGGGCGACAGTATTTTAAGTCAATTTAGACAAATGGAAATAAAAGCACGCCTTGCGATTGAACAGGATTTTGCAGAAATAGCTCAACACCTTAAACCATAATCTAGTCAGGTCAGCTAGATTCCTCTCGTATTCATTTATGACATACACGAATAGGCTTCCTCTATTTGATAAAAGCTCTTATTTCTACTGACTAAATAGCAAGAGTAGTATCAGTCACGTGATTAAGATACAAATCCTTTAACTTGAACGATAAATAATCTGTTTCTAGAATTGACGTTGCTTATGTATCCATATATTTTTAAAAACATATCGGTCAATTTATAACGCTTAAGGGGAACATGGTGCTGCTTAATTTTAAGAATAAGTATATGCAATATGCGATGTTATGTTGTGGTTTGACTCTTGGGGTACAGGTACATGCAGAGCAAGCTATTACCGTTTATGCAGCAGCCAGCTTGACCAATGCTATAGCAGATGTCGATGCAATATTTGAACAACAAAAAAGAGTACACGTGAAAACCTCTTATGCAGGGTCGTCGACTTTGGCCAAGCAAATTGAAGCGGGTGCACCTGCGGATGTTTTTATTTCGGCAGATGAACAGTGGATGAATTATCTGCAAAATAAAAAGTTAATTGTGCCGAATAAACGTGTGAATTTATTGGGCAATCGTCTTGTATTGATTTCGCCAAAAGCTAAGCCCGTCAAAATAAAAATGGATAAAAGTTTTGATCCTTCTACTGCCTTTCAGGGCAAGCTTTGTACAGGTGACACCAAAAGTGTCCCAGTCGGAAAATATGGTAAACAGGCACTGACCGCATTGGGATGGTGGTCAAAACTTGAACCAAGATTGGTTGAAACTGAAGATGTCAGAGCTGCGCTCAACTTTGTAGCACGTGGTGAATGTCAGCTTGGCATTGTCTATGCAACCGACGCTGCTATCAGTAAAGATGTCACCGTCGTTGGTGTTTTCCCTATTAATACCCATACCCCGATTGTTTATCCCTTAGCTCTTGTCAAAAATAATCCCGATGCGCTAGCGTTTTATCAGTTTGTACAAAGTAAACAAGCACATGCAGTCTTTAAAAAATATGGCTTTACCGTTTTATCTGCTGCTAAGTGATGATGTTTTCTTTATCGGCTGAAGAGATAGAGGTACTCAAGTTATCCTGCCAAGTGGCTGCAACCTGTTTGGCATTTAGCCTGATCCCTGCGTTGGTAGTGGGTTGGGTTTTGGCACGTAAAGAGTTTTTTGGCAAATCCTTATTTGAAACCTTTATTTTTCTACCGCTGGTGCTGCCGCCTGTGGTGCCGGGATATTTGCTGTTACAGGTTTTTGGAGGAAACGGAATACTGGGTAAGTATCTTGAGCCCTTTGGACTCAATTTTGCATTTAACTGGAAAGGCGCAGTTTTGGCCTCAGCCGTGATGGGCTTTCCACTCTTGGTTCAATCGATTCGTTTGGCCATAGAGTTGGTGGATCAACGGCTAGAAATGGCGGCGAAAACGCTTGGTGCTTCCTCCTTGGGCACTTTTTTTTATGTCACTTTGCCTTTAGCCAGCAGTGGCATATTGGTGGGGGCGATTTTATGTTTTTGTCGCAGTCTGGGCGAGTTTGGCGCAACCATTACCTTTGTCGGTAATATTGCAGGGGAGACCAGAACTTTGCCCTTGGCCATGTATAGCTTGATGCAGCAACCTGACACAGAACAGGCGGTCTGGCGATTGATTATTCTGTCATTAACTGTGGCATTTTTGGCGTTATGGTTTGCCCAGTGGTTCCATCGCTATCAGAAAAACAAACGAGGACATTAAGACGATGATCGACTGTCATATTCAGTTAAATTTAGGCAAATTTAAACTCGATCAGACATTTTCATCTGAACATCCTGTCGTTGGTTTATTTGGGGCTTCAGGTTCAGGAAAAACCAGTATTTTGCATGCCATTGCAGGACTTAATACTCCAGTCAAGGGCTGGATTAAAATCAATCATCAGACATGGTTCGATGCTGAAAATAAGATTAATTTAAATGTACAGCAACGTCATGTTGGTTTGGTTTTTCAGGATGCACAACTGTTTCCACATATGACGGTGATGCAAAATTTATTGTTTGGCTATAAGCGAATTCCGCCTGAAAGCCGACGTTTTGATCCCGATTATATTATTGAACTGCTTAAACTTAATCATTTACTCAGTCGTATGCCGACGAAGCTTTCAGGTGGTGAAAAGCAGCGAGTTGCATTGGGTCGGGCACTGTTGTATTCGCCAAATTTATTATTATTAGATGAACCCTTGTCTGCGTTAGACGCTGCACATAAACAGGAAATCCTTCCTTTTTTTCAAACCGTCCAAAATGAAACCCATATCCCGATGTTGTATGTCAGCCATGATATGGATGAAATTAAGCAGCTGACCGAAACAGTTTGGTTGCTTTAATTAAACACATTTCAACTTCAACTTTTAAAGAGGGAACGAATAAAAACAGAAAAAATGGGCCTCCGTATCAGCTTAGGATCATTCGGTACCATTTTTATAAACAGACGGCGCTTGGCCTGTCCAGCGTTTAAATGCCCGACGAAATTCACGTACTTCTCTAAAACCTAAAGCTTGGCTAATGTCCCCAATGGAGAGATTATTTTCAAGCATCTGTTTCGCTTTTCGTTCTAACACGGTTTGTCGAATTTGCTGAAAACTAATGCCTTCTAGCAATAAGGAGCGTCGAAGATGACGCTCACTCATTTGTAAATAGTCTGATGCGAGTTGCATATCAAAGCGCACAGGAAGATGCTGCTCGATAAGCTGTTCTAATAAATATGCATATTGTGCATCACTGAAAAGAATTGGAGAGTAGGGTTGTAATTGAGCATTCAAGGGGGGATTATCGGTCAAAATAAAGGACTTATTTTATAAATTGAGCCTGTGAGAAATGAATGCTTTGATTGAGCTATTGGCGAGTGTTGATTACTTTTCATTAGAGCAGATGGTGATGCCGTTTAGTGAACGTTGATGCAGCCTAAGTAGATGGCGTGGTTGGATGTAATTAAGGAGTGTCGCTCTTATAGGGATTTTGGGCGAGTAACCTTAACAATAGCAATAATCGTCAGATTTCGATTAAACGACTGCCCTAGAAATAGATAGGACAGTCGCATTTTTATTTACCAGTTTACGCGCTTTAGTAAAATGTCTTTATACATTTTAAAGTCACAAACGAAACTGTAAAAAGGATATGTAAATGTGGCTGGTTTGTTATGTTCAAAAAAGAAATGACCGACCCACGCAAACCCATAACCCACCACAGGCAAAGCCCAGAGTAGTTTTGGATTTTTGGTCATCGCCGCAGCCGCGGTAATCCCGATCACACAGGTGGTTCCCACAAAGTGTAAACGTCGGCAAGTGGGATCTTCATGCTGAGAAAGATAGAAGGGATAGAATTCTTTTAAGGTTTTATAACGGCCATCACTTCCTTTAATTTGCACAGCAGGGCTTGCAACCGGTGTAGCAGAGAGATGGGCGTTATTCACCAAATCTTGCATATTGTTTTTAATTTGGGTTTGGGTATCCTGTAACATGTCCTACTACTTTAGTGTTTACTAGGCGTAGTTTTAAACAGTAAACCAAAGATGGTCTTGAACGAATATGCTATCGCAAAGCAAGGATGCGAGTTTAGGGTTAGCGCTCCAAAGCAAAATTTACACTTGGGATGGTGTCATTTTGTATGTGACTCATGAGCAGTTGAATAATGCCCATGCCCATTTTCCAGCACTTTTACAAATTGGCTTGGGCATACCTTTTGCAATCACTTTAGACGACCACGTACGTCGTTATCACGATATTGTGGTGATGGCACCCAATGTGATGCACAGTACCGATTCAGAACATCAACCTTATCTTGCGCTCATGATTGATCCTGATCATGCACTTTATGGACACTTGTATCCATTGCTGAATGGCGAACAGATTTGTTCTTTACCTGCCGCTTGCCTTGCTACGTTTCATTCACAGTTTCAAAAGTTGATCGCTGGGCAACTCAGTCCTGATGATGCCAAACAATTGGTTTTAACGCTACTGTCGACGTTAAATCCAAATCCGTTGCAGGTATTGCCATGGGATGCCCGCGTTTTACAAGCTTGTCATTATATTCAACAACTTGTACCTCAGCAGATTCCCACAGTAGCTCAAGTCGCGGCATATACGGGACTGTCTGAGTCGAGGCTGATGCACTTGTTTAGTCAGCAACTGGGGATTTCAATGCGGCGCTACATTCTTTGGTTGCGTATTCGCTATGCCATCAAACTCTGGGCCGCAGGTCGGAGTTTGATTGATATTGCCTTGGAAGCAGGTTTTGCCGATCAGGCACATTTCACCCGAACTTTACGTAGCATGGTTGATTTTGCACCCTCGATGCTGAAAGGCAAAACTATCTTCGTGAATGACTCCATTAAAACACCATCGACGTCATAGCGTGTTAAGTTGCTTGATAGCACACGGAAATAGCAGAATCATTCAAGACAGGTTTCGCTATTTTACGAAGAATCAGTTTATGTTGAGAGAAAGACTTAAGCAGGGTTGGGCTTTTTCCTTCAAGCTCAATGTTAACTTTAATGGATAGAGATAATAGGGATAACAAATGACCAGTTTACATGCGATGAAAAGTCTAAAAGATGTCGTGTCCGAAAAAGAATGGGATGCACGTTGTCAGCTTGCGGGGTTGTACCGTCTAATTGCACATTTCCGCATGACCGATTTAATTGATACACATATTAGTCTACGTGTACCCGACGAAGATGGTCATTTTCTGATTAATCAATACGGCATTCCCTTTGAAAAAATGACGGCTTCGCATTTGGTTAAAATTGATTATGCAGGCAATATTATTGCGGATTATGATCAGGGCAAATTGGTCAATACCGCAGGTTTTGTGATTCACTCCGCGATCCATGATGCACGTAAAGATGTGCACTGTGTGATTCATACGCATACCGCAGATGGCATTGCAGTGTCTGCACAAAAACAGGGTTTATTGCCTTTGTCTCAGCATGCTTTGAAGTTTTATAACAAAGTCAGTTATCACGAGTATGAAGGGGTAGCGTTATTGACCGAAGAGCGTGAGCGTCTCGTGAAAGACTTGGGGCAAAACCGAGTCATGATTTTACGTAATCATGGTTTGCTATCGACAGGAGATTCGATTCAACGTGCTTTCCACGAGATCTATTTCCTTGAACGCGCATGCCAAGCGCAGATTAAGGCGATGGCGGGAGGAGCAGAGCTTCATCTTCCGTCTGAAGCTGTACGTCAACATACGGCTCAACAGTTTGAAAGTGAATTGATTGAAATGGTGATGCTGAAAGCATGGAATGCCGCGCTGTCTTTAATTGAGCATCAACGCAACGAGTATTGTTCATAAGCCATTCAACCATTTTAATAAAAGCCTCTATTTCTAAGTAGAGGCTTTTATTATGTTAAGTTTTGCTGTTGAGCTAACACATTTTTGAGCGTTTCGAAAATACGCGGATCTACCGATTGTGCGACATTGAAGCGTAAGAAATTCTGTGCATTTAAGGATTGGCTAAACGCATTTCCTGGTGCTAAAACAACGCCGTGTTTTAAACACTCTCGCGCAATGAGCGCAGCATCGAAACCGTCGGGAAGTTTACACCACAGGAATATGCCCGCTTGTGGGACGAGCCACGGGTGAATATTTAAAGCCCCGAGCTGAGTGATGACTTTTTGCATTTCATGAGCTAGGCGTAAGCGCACCGTTTCCATATGCTTACGATATCCACTGTCTTTTAAGGCAATCAGCACCATATCGGCGGCAAGTCGGCCTCCACCAAAAGAGGTGGCGATCTTTAAATCGATTAGATTTTCAATCCATTCATTTTTGGCCACGATATAGCCACAGCGCAAAGAGGCTGAAATCGTTTTTGAAAAACTACTAACTTGAATGACACGATTGAGTCCATCAAAAGCAGCCAGTCGTGGGGCAGGGGTATGTTCAAAGTCGGCAAAAATATCATCTTCCACAATGACTAAATTGGTTTGATCGACCAATTTAAGTAAGCGATGCGCCGTGACGGGGGAAAGCACTGCACCAGTTGGGTTGTGTATGCCTGAGTTGGTGATATACAGCCGTGGTGAGTGTTCAGCTAAAACAGACTGAAAGATCTCCAAATCTGGGCCATGGGGAGTATACGGCACACTCACAATATTAATGCGATGAGCTTTGAGGAGAGCATGAAAATTAAAATAACAAGGGTCATCGACAATAACAGTATCCCCAGCTTCCAATAAAAAACGACAGATCAAATCAATTGCTTGCGTGCCAGACTCGGTGAGCATGATGTGTTCAGGCGAAGCTTCAATGCCAATGTGAATTAAACGACGAGAAATTAATTGTCGCAGTTCAGGATGTCCTGCTGGTGTTGCATACTCCACCAGTTCTAAGCTATCTGCTTTTGCCATGCTACGCAGAGCACGTCGAACACCTGTCTCATATAACCATTCGGGTGGTAACCAGCCGCAACCTGGTTTGAGTGTGCTGTGATCTGTATCTAAGGCTTGTCGAGAGACCCATAAAGGGTCGACCTCTCTATCGAGCTTAGGCCCTATTTGGGCTAAAGCCAGTGGCGCGACAGGGCCAGACACATAAAAGCCCGATCCGGGTTTAGACAGAATGATGCCTTCGGCCATTAAACGTTCATAGGCTTCGACAACGGTTGAAACAGAGACCTGCAATGTACGTGCTTGTTGGCGTACAGAGGGAAGGCGATGACTGGGGAGATAAGTGCGTGAGCTAATTTTGAGTCTAATTTCATCCATAACTGCATCAATTCGAGTTTGGCTACGCATTCCATTTCTCCTAAACTGTATGGGCTTTTTATACATAACAGTTTTTATTTATTGTATTGGATTGTATCTCGATTCAAACATGCGGTCTATATTCAAATTGAGCGATTAACGATAAGAGAATCACGCCATGAAACAGGCAACCAGCGGCTGGGTAAACGGATTAATCGGTGTCGCTATTTTTGCGGGGTCTTTACCAGCAACACGGGTCGCCGTTGCCGATTTTAACCCCATCTTTTTAACCAGTGCACGGGCCACAATTGCAGCGCTATTAGGATTGTTTTTTCTGGTTTTACTTCGCCAAGCACGCCCGACCATTTCAAACATATCTGCACTTGCAGTCAGTGCATTGGGCGTGGACATCGGATTTCCACTCTTAACTGCTTTGGCCCTACAGCATGTAAGTTCTGCACACTCCATCGTTTTCTTAGGATTATTACCTATTAGTACTGCGATTTTTGCAGTTCTACGCGGGGGTGAACGGCCCAAGCCACTTTTTTGGTTGTTTTCAGTGCTAGGAGCCATTTTTGTAGCAGGTTATGCTGCACTTGGGGAAACGAGTACTGCATGGAAAGGCGACCTATACATGCTGGCAGCAATTATTTTATGTGGGCTGGGCTATGCAGAAGGGGCAAAACTTTCGCGAACACTGGGCGGTTGGCAAGTCATTAGTTGGGCTTTAGTGCTCTCGTTACCAGTGATGTTGCCAATAGCATTATGGAGCATGCCTATTTCATTTCAGCATGTCAGTACAGCCGCATGGATAGGACTGGCTTATGTTTCTGTCTTTAGCATGTTGCTAGGTTTTGTGTTTTGGTATCGAGGATTAGCACAAGGTGGCATTGCATCTGTTGGTCAACTGCAATTATTTCAACCCTTTATGGGTCTTGCACTTGCCGCTCTATTACTACATGAAAGCGTGAGTTGGATGATGTTGGCCGTCACTTTGGCAGCCATTGTTTGTGTGGCTGGGGCGAGAAAATATGCTTGAACATACGACGTCCAATTTTATCTGGATGGAGTAAAAATTACGAATGTCAGTCCTATCATCAAAGGTGTCATTTATCTTTGATGGTGGAATCATACTAAATACAATTTTTAAGTATCTATCTGTTATAAAAATCTGCTCTTGATTATCTTCTGTTCATATGTAGTGATGTGTTTTGTATTCCTCGAATAAAATCTTGCTGTATAGCAACAATGCTGTATATAGTTTTAAACATAGGCTGGTCAAGCGATGCTTAAATTCGCAGTATGTTGAGTGTTGATGGTAAGTCTGCGGACATGCAGAGTGAAAAGATCAGCGCTGAGACATCCTATCCGTACTGACATAGACTTTAGTGAATAAAATTAAAATAGCGTGAAATTGGCATGGATTGCCAACAACCAAGATGAGAACAAAATGAGTGCAGAAGTAGATTCACTAGGACTGGTTGGGCCTGTTGTACTGTTGAGTGCAGCGGTCATTGCCGTCCCTATTTTTAAACGTATTGGTCTAGGTTCGATATTAGGCTACTTAATTGCTGGATTGATTATTGGGCCGTTTGGTTTTGCCTTTTTTAACAATCCCACAGCTATCTTACATATTGCTGAACTCGGCATCGTGATGTACCTCTTTATCATCGGATTGGAGATGCAGCCTTCGCACTTATGGAGTTTGCGGAAAGAGATTTTTGGATTGGGCAGTTTGCAAATCCTTATTTCGGTCATTGCCTTAACGGGTATGGGCATGTTGTTTGGCTTTAGCTGGAAAATAGCGTTCATTGGTGCTGCGGGCTTTGTTCTGACGTCGACTGCGATAGTGATGCAACTGTTAAATGATCGCGGAGAGCTGCATCAACGACGTGGTCAAAAAATCGTTGCGATCTTATTGTTTGAAGACTTATTGATCGTTCCCTTATTAGCATTGGTTGCATTTATGGCACCTAATCAAGCGGCGGAAAGCTCATCTATCGATTTACAAGGGATTGGCATCGGACTGTTGGCCATCGCTGGATTAATTGTTGCAGGGCATTGGTTACTCAATCCATTATTTAAAATTCTAGCTGCTGCCAAAGCGCGTGAAGTGATGACTGCTGCAGCGTTATTGGTAGTACTGGGTGCGGCATTACTGATGCAACTCAGTGGTTTATCCATGGCACTGGGCGCATTTTTAGCGGGAGTGTTACTGTCCGAGTCGACTTTCCGTCACCAAATTGAAGCGGATATTGAACCCTTTCGAAGCCTATTACTGGGCTTATTCTTCTTAGGTGTCGGAATGTCTTTGGACTTGGCAGTGGTCAGGCAAAATTGGCCGCTGATTGTCAGTGGTGTAATTGCATTGATGTTGACCAAAGCACTGATGATTTATGTGGTCGCGCGTTTGACCAAGAGTAATCATCCCGAGGCTTTAGATCGTGCCTTACTGATGGCACAAGGGGGCGAGTTTGCCTTTGTATTGTTTAGTGCTGCGACGACAGCTCAAATTATTGACAATACCATCAAGTCGAATTTAACCGCGATTGTCGTATTGTCTATGGTGTTGACGCCAATCATTGGGGTGTTGTTTAAACGCTTTACCCTTGAGCAGAATGAAAGTTCACTCGATCAGGTCAGGGTTGCCGATGGCTTAACGGGTAAAGTATTGATGATTGGTTTTGGTCGCTTTGGTCAAGTGGCGAGTCAGCTGTTATTGGCGCGTAGTGTGGATGTGACCATTATTGATAATGATGTCAACATGATCCAAAATGCGGAAAAGTTTGGTTTTGATGTCTACTATGGCGATGGATGTCGTTTAGATATTTTACATGCGTCAGGGGCAGATACCGCAGAAGCAATTTTAGTCTGTGTCGACCACAAAGAAACGATTAATAAAATTGTAGAGTTGGTGAATGCTGAATTTCCTTTGGCTAAGCTGATTGTTCGTTCCTATGACCGTGAACACGCGCTGTATTTGTCTAAGAAAAATGTCAGTCTGATGGTTCGAGAAACCTTTGAGTCTGCATTGGCTTTAGGTCAAATGGCCTTGCAGCAACTGGGCGCAAGTCAGGATGAAATTCAGCAGGTGAGTGAGGATATCCGAGCTTTAGATAATCAACGTTTTGAAACCGAAGTTGCAGCTGATGATGTCAAAGCGGGCATAGGTATACAATATACGCAGCGTAACCCACGTCCGACTG
This sequence comes from Acinetobacter sp. PC34, assembly GCF_051789135.1. NCBI lineage: Bacteria > Pseudomonadati > Pseudomonadota > Gammaproteobacteria > Moraxellales > Moraxellaceae > Acinetobacter > Acinetobacter sp. PC34. The sequence continues at coordinate 1,027,641 of NZ_CP196664.1, forward strand.
CACCCTTGATTAAGCCGCAACATACGGGGCAGTTGTTAAATGATGCAGAACTAGAAAAACCGAGCGAAGTAGATGATAGAACTTAAAAATATAAGTTGAATCATCTTGCATGAAAAGGCCTATTTTAGGCCTTTTCATTTTTGAACAGATGGATCTGAAAAGCACTGCATGATTTGGCCTAATTTTATATTTAATGAAAGTTATATCAGTCCAATGATGTCGAGCGGATACAATTTCGACCATCATTCTTGGCTTGATAGAGTTTTTGATCTGCCAATTTAATCACCTCTTGAATATTTTCTGAGTCTTGAGGCCAAGAGGCGATACCAATTGAAACCGTGATCGTTCCAATTGGGTCAATGTAGCTTTGTGCTACTGTTTTACGAAGTCGTTCAGCCGCTATATAGGCAATTTTCGGATCTTCGTGCACCACAAAGACAATAAATTCTTCTCCACCGACACGGCAGCACACATCATGTTGACGAAAGTTGCTTTTCATATGAGACGCTAACTTTTTCAATACGTTATCACCTTGATCATGCCCATAGTTATCATTCACTGCTTTAAAGTGATCGATGTCCAATGTCAGTACCGAAAAAGGCGTATTGGTTGCTTCTAATTCATTTAAGAATAGTTTCATACCGCGGCGGTTATAAAGTCCCGTCAGCGGATCGGTATTCACGTGTTGTTTAAGCTCTGCAATTTCATCTTTAAAATGTTTGGAGCTAAGCAAGAGAGCGGTGCGAAAGCGTAAAGCCTCAAAATACCAAGGATCGATGTTTTTAATGTCTTGATCAATATTTGGGCGCGTCAACATGCTGGCCATTTGTGCAAGCTTATTGAGTGGTGACGAAATCCAGTAAGAAAGTTTCCACACAAAAATGAACAAGAGTAAATAGAAGCCGAGCATAGCCAGTGTTACTTTAATGATGATCGAGTTGGCTTGGCTTAATAACTCTAACGTCGGTTGTTGTGACACAACAACCCAATTCACACTTGGAATTGACGCAAACCCGGCAAGGTTTTCGATCCCTTTACTATTGACCAGTGCAATCTTTCCAGTGGGGTGGGAGGTAATATATTGCATCCCTGTGTTATTTTTTAATGAATCTCCAATGCGAGCTTTATCTGGATGGAAGATGATCTTATTTTTATTATCAACAACATAAGTATAACTTTTCTTATAAGAATAAGTGGTAGCTAACAGCTCACTCACCAAGTTTTCTTTATTCAAATAAATCGAGCCCGTGACGATACCGAGGAACTCATTTTTACGATTAAAAATAGGCTGAGCAATCAGCACAATTAAATTGTTTGACAAGCCTTTGTATGGAGAGGAAATATAGGTTTTCTTGAGTTTTAATGCTTCGGTAATACCTGGAGTTTTATATTGCTTCTTTTGATTAACATGTAAGGTCTCGGGTGAGTATTCCAAAATAAAAGCATTTTTATCGATAATCGTGATTGAGTTAAATTTTTGTGATTGACCTTTAAGACGTGTAACTTCAGCTTTTAAAACCTGTTGATTAGAAAAATCTTGACCAACAATTTGAGCACTATAGCGGAGCTCACTCAACATACTTTCAAAATATTTGTCGGTACTAAATGCAATTTTTGAGGCATAGCGTTGATTGGCAGCTAAAGAGTTTTCGGTTAACTGCTCTTTGATGACATAGTTCAGAACAAAAATTGAAATTAGAAACAAGCTTGAGACACAACCAATAATTAAAATCAAAATAAGTTTTTGTAAATCTAAACTATGAAAAACAGATTTCTTGATCACTCATGCCCCCAAGACAAGAACAGATTTTTTAAAGTTTTGTTGTGACGCCTGTAGAAGCTCAATTCTCATGACTGAAATCAATCTGGGTGAAAATTGCTCGAATTTGCTTGCTGGTATTTTTCTAAGTATAGAGAAACTTCATATTAATATATATGTAATTTTTATATAAAAATTACATTAGTTTTCATTAAGATAATATGAATAGTACACAATAGCGCATAATCAATCAAAAGCACTATTAAAGTTTAATGAAAACAACATTAAATTGACATGCCTAAACGCAATAATGAGCTCTTTATTATTTCGGTCATTGGAGAACAAACATGAATGTCTTAGGCATCGGATTGATCATTTTATTATCATTAATCGGCTTAGGGGCACTCATTACAGGTTTTGCTGTGGGCGAAACATTCTTTATTGTGATTGGATTACTTATATTTATTATGACCTTTTTGGTTTGGTTAAGCCTTAAAGATAAAGTTTCAAATCCTTTTAAAGACTAAGAATGTTGTAATTGAGTGAATTTTATACCTTTGCTATAAGTGAATATTCATCGAACTTAGATAGGCATTATGTTCTTTGTATCTACTCAGTGTGTATATCATATGAACTACCAGCCCAAAGGCTGGTAGATTTGTAATTTTTGAACCTATGCTTCAATCCAATTATCTTTAATTTCTTGGGCATCTTTGCTTAACATGACCTGATCCTCTCGAATTTCTCTTACCCATGCACTTGGGATAATATGGTGTTTCCCATCGCCATGTTTGGTGAGTTTGATCTCTTTACCTTCTATGTGGTCAACATCTCCAATCTTCGTTCCACATACGGCAATTACACTAGAATGTTCTTTAATGTCTGAAATATTAATCGTGGTCATGATATACCTCTATCTTATTCATAGAACAAAAACGAAGATTTACCCTAAGCTAATTTCTCGTAGTCATGAGCTTTTTAAATACAACAGCAACATATTATGTCTTAAAATTTACGGAGTATAAAAATTGTCAGCCTGTGTTTTATTTATAGAGTGCTAAATTGATTCAATTATGCTGATGTTGTTTTAGTTGCAATTCAGCCAGCGTTTATTTACTGAATTTCCAGCATTATTATAGTGAATGACTTTTGCATAATTACCTACAGCTGTTGCATTATCAGGAATATCTTTGGTGACCACACTACCTGCACCGATGGTGGCATTATCGCCAATTTTAACATGATCGATAATACAGACATTTGGGCCAATATATACATTGTTGCCAATTACAGCGGCCTGATGACCGCCATTGGCACCAATCGTTTAAACTGCGATAGGTTGCATTGTTTCCAAGAACAGTAGTTACGTTGACTATCAAAGGTCTCTCATAACAGATGAACAAGCCATAGCCCATTTTTGTGGTGCAGTGGATATCGATCCCGTATTTTTTCTTATAATAAACAATAGAGTAGGCCAGTTTGCCGATCTGCTGTTTGCAAGCCGAAAGATGTAACCAATGCTAAAGTTCAAAACTGTAATTAAACAAATCAGTTTTGATAAATGAGTTTAGTTTTGTATTGGACAATACCGATATAAATCACTCAAAATGGATTGAACTAAGATGGAAAAGAACTCATAGGTTGAATGCGCGATTTTACTTGATTTGACGCTGAGATGTTATCTCGATTTTACCTTTCAGTAGGGTCTCTTATTTTTAAAAAATATCAACTGGCTTTTATTTGTACAGTTGTTTCGAAATGTCATAGGCTCTTGTCGAGAGTAAAAAATGCTTTTATATTGTACTTACAGTAGGTCGATAACTAAGACGCTACGATGTAGTTGGACGGATCAATGACAGCTCGTTGAGTTTGATACGAAATGTTCAAACAATAAATCAGCACTAGCCTTCCAACATAGAAAAGCTCGCAGCAATGCGAGCTTTTTTTATGTGAAAAAATATGACTATGTATCTCGGTTGTTAAGCATATTTGATTTAAGTTTATGATTTATAGTTATGATTTTGAAAATATTTATATAAATTAACATTGCGATAAATTCTAACAACTCTAAGGGCAGTGTTGGAAAAAACTTGTGCTATAAGATTAAACAGAGCTAAAAAAAGAAAAGGAAAATGACCATGACTCAGCTTGTAGATGTAAAGGTAAAGGACCAATACAGCCAAACGTATAATGTGAAGGCCCAGTTAAGACAAGTACCTGAAAACTCCGAAGCAGAACGTTTGGATTTGTTTAAACGAATTGAACATATCGTTGTTGATGGTGAAGTGATTCTGCCTAGTATTGAACTGTTATTTGAAAGTCGGCAAACGGAAAATATATACCGAGTTGTTGATTAACCCTATTGAAAAAAGCCCATGTTTACATGGGCTTTTTTATGGGCGATCTATATCAAGTTAAGTTATCCCATCGCAGAAGATAAGGGATAAATTTTTTGAGCGATTATATTGAAGATCATAAAGTGAAATTAGGATATCACTTCACACATAGTTCCTATTTATCAAGCTATTTGATGAATGGTTCGAGTAACCATTGTGCCAAAGTCTTAAACAGTCGATGAAAGACGTTAAGATTTATTGCTTGAAGAAAATATAAAACTTGTAGTCTTTAAATCTTAACTAAGACTCAATTATTCGTTGAATTTATTTAAGCTGCCTGCAAACGCAACAGTGAATGATTGATCTGTTGTAAGTGTTGGTTGAGTACTGTGGGTTCTATTCGACTTTCCTGTAACGTCGTAATCCATTGCATTTGGCAGCGTTTGAGACTGTGTAAGTCTGTCGCCGATTGAATTTGAAGAATGAGTTGTTTTGCCATTAAGCCACAATAACATTGTAATAAGCTCATCATCAAATCGCGTGTTTCTTCAAAGCTATAAGCTTTAAGTGGTGGGGCTGGGCTTTGTGTAGGAGCGGGTGGTGCAGGAGTCTGCGCTTTGCTGTCTAAATCTATTGGATTGACGTTATTCTGACTATTTTCGAGTACAGACGTCGATGATTGAGCCTCCGATGACGGTTGTATTGAGCTAGAGACGCGAGATGTTTGTGTGGAATGAATTAAACCCAATTCAATTAATTGTTCGAGGATTTCAGGCGTTGCAATGCGTTGTTTGAACTGATCAGCCAATTGTTCAAAATCTTCTGTACCAATTAAAACCAATAGTCGTCTTTGACGCGCATTGAGTGGGATATGACGTTGTTGTAAAGCATCTAAACCTAATGCTGTTTTTTGATAATGATTCATACCTTAATTTACTCCCCCGAACAAATAAATTAAGGCTGAACATACAGGGTGAAAATTACAACAATATTAAGAATTTATGACAATACATTTTAGAGCGTTTTAATGCTCGTATTCTCTAAAGCTTTACGTAAGTAAGGATCGAGTTCATCTTGACGCATTAACCACTGAATATAGTCAGCAGGGAGTTCGGCAATCGCTGTTCCGCGATGCTTGCCAAAATTAATGACTCGCGGAATACGAGCATCTTCAGAGACAGCAAATAACTGCTCCATGCTGTTTATTTTTAATTGATGAACCACATGCATTAAAATATTGGCTGTTAAAATAATATCCATATCGGCACGATGGGCCTTTTTAATCATTTCACGGGCTTTTTCACTGCCTTTTGAAATCATATAAATGAGTGCTGAAATATTGTGGGCTTCAGCATCAGGCCAGACCAAACGTGCAAGGGCGAGTGTACAAATCGCTTTAATATGAGAAGTATCGACACCACATTTTTCGATAGCACGAATATCATAATCAATATTATGACCAATGATGTATTGCGTTTCGGCGGGTAGTTTAAAGGTCGTATAGAGGGGCTTCCCAACGAGGTCTGACTCTAAAATATGATGCACAGCCATCGCTGCGAATGAGATTGGTTCATCGACGGTATAGAGCTGATCAAATACTTGGCTTTTGTCTAGGCTTAATTTGCCATTTGTAATTTCAATCGGTGCATATGCAATCTCAATGGGTTGACCATTTAGGGTATGGGTTTCTGTGTCGAGAATAATGGCTTGCATGTGCATATCCGAAAATTAAAAGCTGAATAAATTTATCATTTTCAAGACTATCAAGACAGCCTATGACTGCCAGATTTGTGGTTTATTCGCTGATTTTGTGCAGTGATGGTGTTTAAATCATCTGGTGAAGCTAGGTGATTAGAGATCAGGCTTTATTAAGCAAGGGAAAAGTTGGAAGCTACTTATCGATTTATTTAGGCGGGTTGAAAAGGAAAATGATTGCTTAAAATTAAAATAATTCTTTGGGATTCGGTTCAAACAAAGACTAGAGAAGAGCTCACTGCCTGAATTCAGTTGTGGGATCAGGATTTATTTTAAATTCCAATGACCAGTTTTTATAACAATGGTGAGTGTGCATTTGCAGACAATGTTCACTTTGTATCATTCTCGTAACTGGTCTTGCCATGCGTCATTTTGAGGCGTAAATCATTAATCTATTCAAGTGATTTGAATCGTTACAACAAGAAAAAATGTCATTAAGGAATTTTAAGATGAAAAAACATATATTGGCCGTGTTCGTCAGTAGTTCTATGCTTGTTTTAACAGCCTGTGGAGGAGGGGATGGCGATTCAACTTCTGTTGGTGTGGATGATGGGATTCCTAAAAATAATATTGTTAATCCAGTCGTAACTACGCCAACAGCATATACAGCTACAGATATGTCAGCTACGGCTGGTGAAAGTGTGGTCATGACTTATAAAATGCTGGGTCAGGACAATAAAGAAACTCGCGCAACTGCATTGCTTTTTACTCCTAAAACAGTAGCTCCGGCGAAAGGTTGGCCAATAGTGGTGTGGGCACATGGTACTACTGGTGTTGCTGATATTTGCGCGCCAAGTAAATCTTCTATGGATCCTGATGTAAAATCGATGATTAATGAGTTACTTAGCGCGGGATATGTTGTTGTTGCTCCCGATTACGAAGGACTGGGAGAGCCAAGTGGTACAGAAGCCCATCCTTATCTTAATTTAAAAAGTGAAGCTTTTTCGATTACAGATGCAGTAGTTGCAACACGTGACTACTTAACCAAGCAAGGTAAATCGGTTTCAAAAAACTGGGTGACGGTTGGGCATTCACAGGGCGGTCATGCTGCTTTAGGTGCTGGTGAATATCAAAGTCGCGCGCAGTTAGATTATAAAGGGACAGTTGCGATTGCACCTGCGTCTAATTTAAAAACGATCTTTCAAGTGGGGGCTGCAAGTGTTGCAAATTTGCCAGCAACTCAACAGGTTGCTACTTATACTTCACTGAATACCTATGCTGCACTCATCACTGCAGGTATGCAAAATCCACCCAATATAACTTTGTACGGGCAAGTGTTTGAGTCTGAAGCAGCCCGTATTGCACGAACAGCTGAATCGGCATGTTCAGGGACTGTTTCTGTAAATTACTATACGGAAATGTGGGCTTTAGCGACTGGTTATAACACATTAAATGGATATTACCCAAAAACAGGATTTCTAGATTTGCCAGTCATAAAAAACTTTTTAGATAACACATCTCAGCCTTTGAAGGTCAAACAAACAGCGCCAATTATTATTTATCAAGGCACCAATGACACGACTGTTCCAAGAGCGATTACGAATATTTTATATGCTGGAGCTTCTCAAGCTGGAAACAATATTCGTTATGTGACTGATGACAGTGAAACGACGAAATGGACCCATACCACATCGTTTAGTGAAAATATCGATGATATTGTTGACGATGTCAAAACTCTCATGCCAATTCAGTAATTTGCTTTGACCCAAATCGCTCATGGAGTTCTGCTTCGTGAGCGATTTTTTATTTAAAACTGCGTAAAGTTCGTTCTCGAAATTTATAAACTTCATGCTACAATACGCGCCAATCTTAGCACGGCTTAAAAGCCCTAATTTCATAGGACCTCGCTAATGTTTGCCAATATCTCAATTGCTGAATTTGATCCAGAAATCGCGCAAGCAATCACAAATGAAGATGCTCGCCAAGAAGCGCACATCGAACTGATTGCTTCTGAAAACTATTGCTCTCCAGCAGTAATGGAAGCGCAAGGTTCAAAACTTACAAACAAATATGCTGAAGGCTACCCAGGCAAACGCTACTACGGCGGTTGTGAATATGTAGACGTGATTGAACAATTAGCGATTGACCGTGCTAAAGAGCTTTTCGGTGCAGATTACGCAAACGTTCAACCGCATGCAGGTTCACAAGCAAACTCTGCTGTTTACTTAGCCCTTCTTAACCCAGGCGACACTGTTTTGGGTATGAGCTTGGCTCACGGTGGTCACTTGACTCACGGTGCAAAAGTTAGCTTCTCTGGTAAAACATATAACGCAATTCAGTACGGTTTAAACCCTGAAACTGGCGAGATTGATTACGAAGAAGTTGAACGTTTAGCAGTTGAGCACAAGCCACGTATGATCGTAGCTGGTTTCTCTGCTTATAGCCAAATTGTAGATTGGCAGCGTTTCCGTGACATCGCGGATAAAGTTGGCGCTTACCTATTTGTAGATATGGCTCACGTTGCTGGTCTAGTTGCTGCTGGTGTTTACCCAAGCCCAGTTCAAATTGCTGACGTAACAACAACCACTACACACAAAACACTTCGTGGCCCACGTTCAGGTTTAATCCTTGCGAAAGCAAACGAAGAAATTGAGAAAAAATTACAATCAGCTGTATTCCCTGGTAACCAAGGCGGTCCATTGGTTCATGCGGTAGCGGCTAAAGCAATTTGCTTTAAAGAAGCAATGGCTCCTGAATACAAAGTTTACCAACAACAAGTAGTGAAGAATGCTCAAGCAATGGCTGAAGTTCTTATTGCTCGTGGTTATGACATCGTTTCTGGCGGGACAGAAAACCACTTGTTCTTGTTATCTCTTATTAAGCAAGATGTAACAGGTAAAGAAGCAGATGCATGGTTAGGTGCAGCTCACATTACTGTGAACAAAAATGCTGTACCAAATGACCCACGCTCACCATTTGTGACTTCTGGTATCCGTATTGGTACACCGGCTGTGACGACTCGTGGTTTCGGCGAAGCTGAAGTACGTGAACTTGCTGGCTGGATCGCTGATATCTTAGACAGCAAAGGTGACGAAGCTGTGATTAACGCTGTTAAAGCGAAAGTTGAAGCTGTTTGTGCGAAATTTCCTGTTTACGCAAACTAAGTTCTGACTTGAGAAAGCCCCCTCAAGGGGGCTTTTTTTATAGCATTAAAAAATCAAAATCAGTTGAAATGTAATTTAGACTGCATTTCTGATATAACAGAAGTTATAGGCTAATAAATTATTTTTAATAAGAATTTTATTCATACCGTATTCAAATAGGAATGCAGCACATGGCAAACCCAGCAATTATCATTTCTGAGCAGGATCTTCATCGTTTAGAAACGATGTTAGAACATCAGCCTAAACTTACACCGACCATGCAGTTGCTTGAAGAAGAGTTGGCACGCGCCGATGTTGTTGCTCCACAAGATATGCCTGCCAATGTGGTAACGATGAATGCAAAAGTTTTACTGACCATTGCGCCATCTACAGAAGCATCTGAAATTACTTTGGTTTATCCGCATGATTTTAAAGGCGAGAAGGGACAGGTCAATGTTGTAGCCCCAATTGGTGCAGCAATTCTTGGCTTAGCTGAAGGTCAAGAAATTGAATGGCCGCAGCCAGATGGTCAAATGATGAAAGTCAAAATTGAAAAAGTGGTTTATCAACCTGAGCGTGAAGGAGATTATTTATAATTTCGAAACACCCCATTTTAAAGCCATGTTGATCATGGCTTTTTTATGACTTCAAATATGCGTTTTGTTTCATAAAGGATTGTAACTCCACAGAAGATAAAAATAGAGTATGTATTGATTGGATCTTTTATTTCTACTCAATAGGTTTGAGTCCTAGTACGAATAGAGTACTGAATAACAGATATAACCTTCGTGATAATTTCTACGGCACAAAAGATGTCACAGCATTTTTGCAAAAATCTACATGTTATTTGACATAAAAGCTGTACTATAAAAATGATTTTATTCAATTTCTTTATTGGGTTAAAGCACTATGGCACAAATTGACGTTCTTGTTCCTTTAAGGAATATACCAGTCAATTCAGATGAACTTTTAAGTATCCAGCGTAATGATTTGGTTCCGTTGCTGAACGATCAATATCGTCTCAATCATTATGCAGATAGTGTCATTCAAGCACAGTCTGTGCTGTTAAATGGAGTGGACCCGCAGCTCACTTTACAGTTGAGTCAGACCATTGAGCAACTGATACAGTCACTGGCTGACTCAAAAAAATACTTGAAGAAGCGCAAATTTAATGGGCTGCAAAAGTGGCTGGGAATTGATATTGAATATGGTTCAACCCAAGTTGAATACTATAAAAAACTGGATCAGTTGTTGGATCGAGCCAATCATCTCAGCCAAAAATTACAAATTGAAATTCAAAAGTCACAGGCGCGTTATCAGCAGTTAACAGGCTTACGTGAGCAAATGGCCAAATATGTATCTGCGGCTGAAGCATTTTTAATGGAATATCCTAAATTTGTGAAGAATGCACATCCTTTAGATAATTTTGCAGAACGTTTATCCAAGAAAATAAATAGTTTACAAACTTTGCAAAGCAGTAATGATATTGCGATTACACAAATGCAGTTGTCTCAGCAGCTTTCATTGAGTTTGTTAGATCGTTTTAAAGAAGCGCAGCAGGTCTTGATCCCAGCATGGCAATATCATGTCAAACAATCGCAGCAATCAAGCTCGACAATTGAACTGGAAAAGCTCGATAATAGCCGTGAAAAATTGATTCGTACCTTAAAAAAATCACTACAGAAACCAACACTTTAAGAAATAGATTAGGTGAATTATGACCAACTCAGAACAAAACAGTCTTGTGGTAGAGCCAACCACCGAAGTGATTGAACATAAGTTTCAACAGTTAAATTTGCAAGAAATTGGCTTGCAACAAGATGACTTCAATGCGGTCTTGGCAGCACGGAAAGAGTTGGCAGAAATCAACCATAACGCCGTGGCGGAGTATGGTAAAAATATTGCGACACAAACTTCAGGATATACCGATGAATTGTTAAATTTAGTGCAAAACAAGGACCTTGATGAAACAGGGCAAAAGCTGAATCAGGTGGTACAAGTCGCACAACAGCTTAATACCTCAAGTATCTTAAATAAAAAGAAAAATTCAGGTTTCTTCGGTGGCTTGATGAGCAAAATTAAAGGGGCAAAGAATAATATTGATATGCACTTTAATACCACCAAAGAACAAATAGATACTTTGGTGAAAGAAATTGAAAAATCGCAGTCTGGTTTAAAAGCACGCGTTGATACACTCGATCGGATGTTTCATGGTGTACAAAGTGAATATAAACAGCTCGGTGTGTATATCGCAGCGGGTCAGTTGAAACAGGATGAAATTCAGCAGGAAATCTCAACACTGACTGCACAGGCGCAAGACCAAACCACAACGCAGAGAGTTTACGACCTCAATCATTTAGCCAATAATTTGGAAAAACGTGTAAGTGATTTGCAGGTTTTACAACAATCAGCCATGCAAACATTACCGATGATTCGTATTATCCAGTCTAATAATTTGATGTTGGTCGATAAGTTTTATGCGATTAAAAACATCACATTGCCTGCATGGAAAAATCAAATTAGTCTGGCGATTTCTTTAAATGAGCAGAAGAATAGTGTGCAGTTGGCCAATACCATTGACGATGTGACCAATGACTTGTTGAAGCGCAATGCTGATTTGTTACATCAAAACTCAGTAGATACAGCAAAAGCCAATCAACGTTCAGTGATTGATATTGAGACGCTTGAACATGTACAAAACACCCTCATTAAAACAGTAAATGATGTGATTCAAATACAAAAAGAAGGGATGCAGAAACGTGCTGAAGCAACCACACGTTTGCGTAGTTTGCAGGACAATTTGAATCAACTGGTTTTAGACTCAAGTTCTAATCGTACGACACCATCTTAATGCCAAGGTGGGTGGTCGATAGAGGAGAAGTATTTGCCTTCCTTAGATGAGTATGTTGTTCAGCCTCAGCACATTGAACAAGGCGTGGTTGCACTCAAACAACGTCAACGTAAACTGAGTTTATGGTGTATGTTGAGTGCCGCCTTGTTTATTGCCTCCAGCATTAGCTATTTTCTACAACCTGATTTTGTCTATAGCTTTTTTGGACTGAGCGCTGAAATACAGCAACTACATATGCCCATGAGTGTCGATGCAAATTTAGCATCACTTGGACAACAGCCAGATTATTTTCTGAATTTGCTGTCATGGTTTGGTTGGCTTGTAGTCAAGATTATGGTGTCTTTTATTGGAGCATTCATACTGGTGCACTATGCACGGAAAATTCATTTTTTCTATGTACGTTTTCAATCTTTTATACTGAAGTTTGTGGCATGGCTGATTGCCTTTATTCTGCTTTGGTCAGGGCTGACTTATGTGCAATATGATTTAAAAGATGATGAAAGCGAGGCTTTTCAGCAAATCGTACACTACGATAAAAATATTCAGCAAAGTGAAATAGCGCAGTATTTGCAGCAGTCTCAAATTCAAATGCCCGTAAAACATTATTTGCTTGCGCAAACGGCATTGTTACATCAACCTGTCGATAAAAATGCAGCCATTCCGCATGTGCTTGCTCTGGTCCAAGCAGAAAAAAACGATTCACATTTTATTGAATATGGGTTTAAGCCTGAACAGTTATGGACGATGCAGCATCAACTCTATGGCAAAACACTCACACCGATGGCTGCAAGTGTAGAAAAACAAGTTCAGCAAGCAGCGCAGTTCACTAAGGTCATGCAATTCTTCTCGCTTATCTTGATGCTACTGATGGCAGTGCTGAGTCTTGTGTTGTTTGGTCTGACGCGTCAGTTAAAAGCCAGAACTTTAAGAATTGAACAGCGGATGCAGAGTGAATCCTAAGCTTTGACTTCATTTAAAGTCCTGCGTTTAATGGGACTTTTTATGATGAATATCTTTAAATCTATAAAACCGATTATTAAAATAAAAACAAACTGTTTTATCTATTTTTAGATTTACTCTATGATTCTTCTATCAAATAAATTTATAGACTGCTTTGGAGAGCTTAACAATGTTAGATCAAAATACTTCAGCTCAATTAAAAACACTTCTTGAACGCCTAGAAGGTCCGATTGAATTGGTTGCGACTTTGAACGGTTCTGAGAAATCAGACAAAATTAAAGAATTGGTTGAAGAAGTTGCAGCACTGTCTCCACTGGTGACTGCACGTTTTGATGGTCAAAACTCACGTGCACCTAGCTTTGGTGTAGCAAAAGCCGGTGAACAGCCGCGTGTCTTCTTTGCGGGTTTACCAATGGGACATGAGTTTACCTCTTTGATCTTGGCATTGTTACAAACCTCTGGTTATGCACCCAAAGTATCGGATGAAGTTTTGGCTTCAATCAAAGCTTTGGGCATCCAGTCTAACTTTGACGTATTTGTCTCTTTAAGCTGTCATAACTGTCCAGACGTGGTGCAAGCGTTGAACCTGATTGCTATTTACAATCCGGGCACGACAGCAACCATGATTGATGGTGCATTCTTCCAAGATGAAGTTGAAGAACGCAAAATCATGGCTGTACCAATGGTGTTCCAAGACAATAACCATATCGGTCAAGGCCGTATGACCTTGGAAGAGATTGTTGCCAAACTGGATACCAATTCCGCTGCCAAAGAAGCTGAAAAACTCAATGCCAAAGATGCTTTTGATGTTTTAGTGATTGGTGGTGGTCCTGCGGGAAATACCTCAGCCATTTATGCTGCGCGTAAAGGCATTAAAACCGGGATTGTGGCTGAACGTATGGGTGGTCAAGTCATGGATACCATGGACATTGAAAACTACACCTCGATTCAAAAGACCCAAGGGCCGAAGTTTGCTGCTGAAATGGAAGCACATGTACGTGAGTACGGTGTGGACATCATGAACTTACAACGTGTTTCTAACATCAAAGGTGCAGATGAGGCAGCAAATGGCTTGGTTGAAGTCACCTTAGAAAATGGTGCGAAGCTTGAATCTAAAACGGTAATCCTTTCAACAGGCGCACGTTGGAGAGAAATGAATGTGCCGGGTGAAGCAGAATACCGTACTCGTGGTGTTGCCTACTGCCCACACTGTGATGGTCCACTGTTTAAAGGCAAACGTGTAGCAGTAATTGGCGGGGGGAACTCCGGTGTCGAAGCTGCGATTGATCTTGCGGGGATTGTAGAACATGTGACTTTGGTTGAGTTTGATACCAAACTACGTGCTGACCAAGTGTTACAAGACAAGTTACATAGCTTGCCTAATACCACAGTGATCCTAAATGCACTCTCGACTGAAGTTGTGGGTGATGGTTCACAAGTGACGGCATTGAAATATAAAGACCGTGCAACTGATGTAGAACATACGGTTGAGCTTGCAGGAATCTTTGTGCAAATTGGTTTATTACCAAACACTGATTTCTTAAAAGAGACTGCTGTTGAGCTTTCAAACCGTAATGAGATTATGATTAACGATCGCAACGAAACCAATGTCAAAGGTGTATTTGCCGCAGGTGACTGTACGACTGTGCCATACAAGCAAATCATCATTGCCACAGGTGAAGGCGCGAAAGCATCTCTATCTGCTTTTGATTATATTATTCGTTCTGGGCTGTAAGTGTGAAATGAAAAAGCCAACGCTCTCCCAAAATATACGTTGGCTTTTTCCCTTTATGTTGTATCGCTGATCTTTGGTTTTACCCTTGATAGGAACTGAGTCGCTAACAGCTCAGTTCCTTTTTTTTCGTTTAAAGCAAATATTTTGTACAAAGAAAAAGCCAAAGTGCTCCCCAGTCACTTTGGCTTTTTCATTTAGTTTTTGTTTATTGTTATTCTTTGCCCAGTTTTTGTTTTGAAACTCTGAGTGTGGTCAGTACTCGGTTTCTTTTCTACTTTCCCCAAGGTTAGATGTTAAATAATTTCAATCCTTTAAATTTTTCTAACAATTGTTGCTGTGTTTCAACGTGTTCTGGATGTTGCTCGATACAAGCAATTGGGCAAACATCCACACAGGTTTGGGTATCATAAAAACCAACACACTCGGTGCAGCGGTTGACGTCTATTTCATAAATTTTATCACCTTCAAAAATAGCGGTATTGGGACATTCAGGAAGACACATATCGCAGTTAATACATGCATCCGTTATTCGTAGTGCCATGGCATTAACCCCAGTCAGCTTGCAACATAAGCCAAGGCAGGCGCTGAAATGTCGGTACTTGAATGCGGTAAGTTGCGAATGAGCAGGGCATAGTGCATGTCGACATCAGCAGGAACTGGGATTTCAACCACATGACCTGAGCCTTTCGCTTCAAGTATTGGATTCCCTTTTTTATCGAGGATTTCTGTTAGTTCAAAAGTGATGTTGCCTGAAGTGGTCATGAGTTCGAGCACATCACCCACTACAAAACGGTTTTTGACATCGACTTTCAGATAATCGCCATTGCGCTCCAAAATTTCACCGCAGTATTGTTGATGGTCAAAACTGGATGAACCATTTTCATAATTTTGATATTCGCTATGCACGTGGCGACGTAAAAAACCTTCGGTATAACCACGGTTGGCCAGACCTTCGAGTTGTGTCAGGAGTGAGGAATCGAAAGGTTTACCGGCGAGCGCATCATCTATGGCTTTGCGATAAATTTGTGCTGTACGCGCACAGTAAAAATAAGACTTGGTACGTCCTTCAATTTTTAAAGAATGTATCCCCATTTGGGTTAAGCGCTCAACATGCTGCACCGCGCGCAAGTCTTTTGAGTTCATAAAGTAAGTGCCATGTTCGTCTTCTTCAGCAGCAAACATGTCTTCTTCATTACGTTGTAGTAATACGGGTTCATCGAACTGATGCTGTGCTTGCATATGCAGTTCATCAGCATCAGGGCTTGAACAGCAATTGGAGTCTGTATTCAGATTTTGGACTGGGATCACATCACCATTTTCATCTTGCGTAGTCTCATGAACTTTATATTCCCAACGGCAAGCATTGGTACATGCCCCTTGATTGGCATCACGCTTATTCATATAGCCTGAAAGCATGCAACGTCCTGAGTACGCCATGCATAACGCACCATGCACAAAAACCTCAATTTCCATGTCAGGCACTTGTTGCTTAATTTCTTCAATTTCATCAATGGATAATTCACGGGACAAAATGACACGAGTCAGTCCCATATTTTTCCAAAACTTCACAGTAGCCCAGTTGACTGGATTGGCCTGAACGGAAAGATGCACATCCATGTCTGGAAAATGCTCGCGTACCATCATAATCAGGCCTGGATCCGACATGATCAGGGCATCGGGTTGCATCGCAACCACAGGTGTGAGGTCGCGAATAAAGTTTTTGAGTTTCGAGTTATGCGGTTGAATGTTGACGACCACATAAAACTTTTTTCCTAAGTCATGCGCTTCTTGAATGCCGATAGCCAGATTGTCATGATCAAATTCATTATTGCGCACACGTAAACTGTAACGAGGTTGTCCGGCATAGACTGCATCTGCACCATAGGCAAATGCATAACGCATATTTTTAAGCGAACCTGCAGGAGAAAGAAGTTCAGTAACGTGATGAATGCTCATGATTAAACTAAGGCATAAAAAAAATATGGGTTTATTGTAGGGCTTTAAAAAATAGATTCAACCTAGTAAACAACTCGGAATTTAAACGGTTATAGACGCGAAAATTACATGTTCAAACGCTGGATTTGAGTGCTTAATGATAAATATCTAGATCTATGGTTTTATGTGGCTAAGGATAGAAGTAAATTTAAATATCCTTGTTTTATAAAGTAAAAGATCGGTTATATAAAAATTACCTGAGGCGCTAATCATCAAAAAGCTAGAGTTCTTTGCGGCCTTTTATCCGAAATAATTAGGGATTATTTTATTAGATTTGATGTGAAGCTAGATTCTTTTATTTGTGAATTTATAAAAAAATTAAATAAAATAAGGATAAAAATCCTGCATTGCCCACGAATGGTTCAAGTAAATAGGTAGCAAAACTGAGTAATACCCATATTCTAAATTCTACGTTGATGTGTTTTATGCATCTGTAAGTCCTGCTTCAAGATGTCTTAGAATTTGACAATCATCAATGGTTGATTGAGTTGAGCAGGACTGTCGAAGCTGTTGTAGCTGTATCTGGAATTTTTGCAATTCAATGATTTTTCGTTCGACTTGTTTTAAATGTTCATCGATCAGTTGATTGACCGCACTACAGTCTTGTTGAGGCTTTTGTTCCAGTTCAATCAGGTATTCAATTTCTTTGAGTGAGATATCTAGCGCGCGGCAACGTTTGATAAAAATGAGTCGTTTAAGTGCATCATCTTGATAATAGCGATAGTTATTGTCCCCGCGAAAAGAAGGCTCTAATAAATGCTTTTTTTCATAAAAACGAATGGTATCGGCACTTAATCCTGTTTTATGGACTAAGTCTTTCATCAAATAAACAGGAGATGAGTTTTGTTGATTCATTTTGCTTGACCTTAGAGCGACTCCATAGTTTTTAATCATAATAGAAAATGATTAGGTCTGGATAGAGGTTGTGTATATGGCATGTTCTTCTTGCAGTTGTGCACCCGCACCGCAAAAGCCAAATAGTAAGTTTAGAACGGTATTGTGGATTGCCTTATTGATCAATTTAGCCATGTTTGTGGTGGAGCTTATTGGTGGAGCTTATGCACATTCATCATCCTTATGGGCCGATTCTTTAGATTTCTTTGGTGATGCAGTCAACTATGGTATTTCACTTGCGGTGCTTGGTGCGAGTTTGTATTGGCGGGCGACAGTGGCACTGCTCAAAGGCATGACCATGGCGTTGTTTGGCTTGGTGGTGATTGGTAAAGTGATCTATGCCTATGCTTTGGGAATTCCACCTGAAGCTATGACCATGGGGGTGATTGGTGTGATTGCTTTGCTTGCGAATGTGGTTTGTGCCGTCATTTTATATGCCTTTAGAGAAGGTGACTCTAATATGCAATCGGTCTGGCTCTGTAGCCGAAATGATGCGATTGGAAATGTTGCGGTTATTTTTGCTGCAATAGGTGTGTTTGGTACAGGTAGTTTGTGGCCAGACATAATCGTGGCAGGCATTATGGCGACTTTAGGTATGACTGCAGGTTATCAAGTGGTGAGCAAAGCATTATCTGAGCGTAGATTACAGCTCGAGAATTAAGAAAAACGCTAAATTTCTTAATCAAAGTGAAATTATTTTCCATAAAAATGCTCCGCAGTTGCTCGGAGCATTATGTTGTTTACATAATAAGAATAAAACTCTGCTCATTTGTCGGATTGATCTGGCTATAATGGCGCCTAATTTATGATCGCTGTTTGCGATCAATGATGACTGAAACTTACTTTTTAAAAATATAGACGATGATAAATACAATCACTCAAGTGCTTGAGCAATTGGGGTTAAGCGCACAAAAACGTGCCATTCATGCACAATTTTCACATGCTGCATTAAATCATGACACCTTTTTGCAGCATATTGAAGGCACACATGCATTAAACCAAGGTTTAAACGTTGAATTGATCTGCCTCTCAACCAATGCCCTGATTCCACTCAAACAATTTATCGGGGTACAAGTCGCGGTCGATCAGGTCACAGACCAAGGCACATTATTTCGCAGTACAGGGATCATCACCCACGCCGAACAAGGACAAAGTGATGGTGCACTGACCCTGTACAAACTTCGCTTAGAAGACGCAACGGCACTTTGGCATAAACGTCGCAACAGCCGAGTGTTTATGAATAAAAGTGTGCGAGATGTCAGTGAAATACTCTTTAAGGAATGGCAGAGCAAAAGTCCGCTATTTGCTGCTAGCCTCAGTCTTGATCTTTCTGGTTTAAATACAGAGACCGATGTTCGTCCCTTCATCATGCAGTCAAATGAAACCGATTATGACTTTCTAACACGGCTCTGGCGCAGTGAAGGCATCAACTGGCTGATTGATGAAGCTGAACTCTATGTACCTCATACTCGTCATCCGATTCAAGCCCAAAAACTTAGACTCTTGGATGACAACAGTCAGTTTCAAGCCTTAAAGCGTCGACAGATTCGTTTTCATCGTTCTAGTGCTACCGAACAACAGGATAGCATCATCAGTCTGAGTGCACAGCGCAGCCTGCAACCCACTGCAGTCCATATCCAACGTTGGCAAGCCGATCACCTGAGTCAAGAAGAAGGCGCAGGTTCAGTCCAAAGCCAACATCAACACAGTACACAGCAAGACAATGCTAGCCTCAGCTTAGAACAAGCGTGGCATATTAGCCCTGCATGGATGCAAGATTTAAATGGAGAAGATCAGGCGACAGCAGCATCAAACAGCCAAATTGAAAAACTCAATCAAACCCTGAGTAATGTCTACAACCAACAGGCGAAACAATTCACTGCACAGAGCACCGTACGTGATGCCCAAGTGGGGTATTGGTTTGAGTTACATGAACATCCTGAACTTGATCAACACAGTGACGCAGACAAAGAATTTCTGATCACGACCAAGACTTTCTATAATCAAAACAACTTGCCCAAAGATCTGAGTGAGCAAATTCAGCATTTACTGAAACAAAGCCAATGGTCACTCAAAACCAGCGCAGTGCCAAGCGAACGCCAAGCCAACCACCTAAGTTTACAGCGTCGTCACATCACGACCGTTCCAGTTTATAACCCGATAGAGCACCGACCAGCCACACACCCACAGCGTGCCAAAGTCGTGGGACCAAGTGGCGAAGAAATTCATGTGGATGAATGGGGACGGATCAAAGTTCGCTTCCTCTTTACCCGCAACGATGACCACAGCCATGATGGCGGTGCAGGCGCCAATGACAATGATACAGACTCGGCATGGGTTGATGTCTTGACCCCATGGGCGGGTGAGGGCTATGGCGCACGCTTTTTACCACGCATTGGTGAAATCGTGGTGATTGATTTCTTTGATGGCAATCTTGACCGTCCCTTTGTGGTTGGACGGATTCATGAAGCGCAGCGCAGCCCAACGAAATTTGATCAGAAAGGTCAATTGCCAGAGACCAAGAAACTGGCAGGGATTCGCTCTAAAGAAATAGGGGGTGAAGGCTATAACCAACTCCGCTTCGATGACACCACAGGTCAAATCTCGACTCAACTACAAAGTAGTCATGGGGCAACTCAGCTAAACCTCGGTAACCTCAGCCACCCCAAAGAAACGGAGACAAGTGAAGGACGAGGAGAAGGCTTCGAGCTTCGAACTGATCAATGGGGCGCGATTCGAGCAGGCGAGGGATTACTGCTCAGTAGCCATAAACAAGATCAAGCTGCAGGTACACATCTGAATGCTCAACCTGCCAAACAACAACTTGAAAGAACTTTAAACAATAGCCAAGCTTTAAGTGAAGTGGCGAAGAATCAACAGACAGATCCACTAGAAGTTTTAGAGAACTTAAAAGGCTTCTTAGAACAGATTGAACAACATGATCAAAACAAGGCAGATGCATTTAAACAAGCCATCATGATTCTCTCTGCACCGAACTCAGTTGCTGTCAGCAGTAATGAAGACCTTTATCTCTCAGCTGATGGTCAAATCAGCCAAAGTGCAGGGGAGAGTATTAACCTTTCTACACAGAAATCGTTGATTGCACATGCCAGTGAGAAAATCAGTCTCTTTGCAGCACAGGACGGGCTAAGAGCCTATGCAGGCAAGGGTAAGGTTGAGATACAGGCTCAAGGTGATGCACTCGATGTCATTGCGCGGAAAGACATTCAAATTATTTCCACGGAAGAACAAATTGAAATTAAGGCCAATAAGAAAATCGTGCTAACTGCTGGTGGTAGTCAAATTGAGATTAGTGGTGCAGGGGTATTACCGACCACTGCTGGAAAGTTTGAGGTCAAAGCAGGGCAACATCAGTTTTTGGATGGGGAAAGTGTTCATGCAACCATTCCCTTAATACCTAAATCGGGGTTACACAAAATACAATTTGAATTGAGGGATACTGAAACCCAAGAGTTGCTGCCTTTCACTTTTTACATGTTAATGAATGATGATGGACATATAAGCTATGGAAAAACAGATGCAAATGGTTTGACACAGGCATTTGTCACTGACAAGCAAGAGAATTACTATCTACATGCAATCAATAACAAAATAAAGAAATTGGATAACTAAGATGGCAAAGTATCCTCAACCTAAGATTATACAAGCTGCATTAACGAATGTTCCAAAACATATTGCTTTGCCACGTTTGAAATATGTGATTACAGCTAAAACATCAGAAGCCAAATCTACCTATGTATCTAAGCTGACATATTTCAATAAGTTTATGAAAACCCATAAAATTGAGGTTAACTATGATACTGCGGTTGTTCAAGTTGATATTTTCTTAGATGGTAAATGGTATCAGGGGGCAATCCTCCCACACTTAGCACAATCTGAAAGCGGAAAATTTACAGAGGTCAAGTTTAAGTACCATCAAGCAAAAAGTTCCCCTATTGATGAAAATAAAATCCAAAAAGTTTATATAAAAGAAGGTGCCGAAGTTGGGTGGAAGCTGATAAAGAAAGAACAAACGTTTGATGAGTTGTTAAGAGAAATTTATAAAAAAGTACCAAATCATACTGAACGGGATATTTTCAGGCATGCTAATGCTCACCTTAGTGATCTACAAGATTTAAATTTGAGTAAAAAAATTAAACCTGGTCAGATTGTTCTTATTACAAATAAAAAGAGTTCACCTGAACTAACAGAGTATAAAAAGTTAGCATTAGAGGCTGAAAGAGTATTTCAATTTCTATGTACGCAGAATGGATTTGATCCTAAATTCTTTGCAAATAATTTTGAACTTTTAATGGATTATATAGCTTTAGCTCAGCAAGTTCAGATTGCTAGAGTTGACTATCTTAAAACTGTGGAAGGACATAAAGAAAGCTATTGTGGTGATGTAGCCCTGAATCAAAAAGTTGAATCTGCTAATGCTGCTGCTATTTATTCTGATCAAACTAAACATAAGATGGATGATCATAAGCTGCAACGGCTGAATCAAGAACTATTAGCTAAATTAAATAATGATATAACTGCCCTTCAAAGAGCTTATAGTACTGAAGCACAAGGAAAGACCAAACTTGGCAATCCAAAGCATAATGCTGATTTTAAAAGAAAAAATTATCATTTGTATCAACGTATTGAACAAACGATTGCTGGTAATTTTGTTCGATTACAAGATAATAAAGAGTTTGCAAAAACCCTAAAAAATATTGTGAGAGACACATCAGGCGTAAAAGCCCCAGATTTCATGGGGGGATTAAAGCTCAATGTTAAAATGATGGAGACGATTGGACGGGCAACCATAAGCCTTAAACTTGGTATGAAGTTAGTATTGTATTTTTATATCGCAGAGTCCGCAGTGAAGGTTTATGGAGCATCACAGACAGGGGATACAGCCTATACGATTAAAGTAGCGACAGTAGAGACAGCAAATATAGGAGGAGGAATCTTAATGGGAGGGCTAGGTGCTACTGGTGGTGCAAAGCTCGGTGCGTTGGCGGGAGCAGAGATTGGCTTGATATTAGCACCTGTAACAGGGGGAACATCTATCGGTATAGGTGGAGTTATCGGGGCAGGTATCGGTGCTGTAATTGGGGGAGTTGGTCTAGGTTTTGCTGGTAATTATGTAGGTACAACTGTTGCAAGAAATATTACAGGTGTATGTAATTAGGAATATAAGTTATGTTTGAAGATTTAAAAAATATTAGAATTAGAGATATTATAGTTACTGATGATATATTTCTTATTTGTGTTTTTTTAATTATTCCTTTTGGTCTTTTATTGCTGTTATTTACATATATGTATAATAAAGTCTATATAAAGAATAATAAGAGAGATTTTTTGGTTTTTTTCTTTGGAGAGAGAGGTGGAGAAGAGTTTTCTAGAGTTGGAGGAGATCTGGTTGTAGTTGCTTATTGGTTTTTAATATATTACTCAAATTATAAAACTTTGTCTGTAAAGTTACACTTTCCATCTATAAATGATGAAAAAAATAAACCAATACCAATTATTCCAAATACATATAGAGAAAATTTGAAAGTCTTTGAAGAAAAACATAAGGGGTGGCTATTAATTAATCTTTCATCTATGTATCTAGGATTTATTCTTGGGATTATATTCTTGGTATATGGTTTTTTTATGGAAAGTTAAATTTAGCTAACCTAAAAATTTATTTATTTTAATATGTTTATGTCAAAAATGGGTGGTCGATGAGCCTGTTAAGGCAGTTGCTAAAAAGAATAATCGTATTTACATTTGGAAAGTGGTTTTATTTATACGGCTAAAGTAGAATTTTTTTTAGTGTCTTGAAAGTCAATTTTAAAGTGAGAAGATCATTTATTACTTTGAACCGTGTTTGAGTATCGTAAGCTTATTGAAAGTGCTCCCTATCCAGAAAATTATATAGAGCAAAAAGAACGGAATGTATAACTAACTAGAAATTAAAAGGTTATTTAAGGTAAATTATTTGAAACTAAATTTAAAGCTTGTTCAAGGCCCGATCCATTCTTTAGAAAAAGTCAAGTCCAAAATACCAGTAAATCAAAATGTAGGAGGAATCGCAACTGGCACCGCTTTTGCAGGTGTACTGGCTGAAAGTAGTTCTTTGCTTACCAGTGCTCCCATACTAGTGATGGCAGGTAAAGCTAAAGATGGCATCACGTTTACTGGTGAAATAGAAGGATATTCCTTGCTAGGACAATTTACGACGACACGTTTTAAAGAAAATGATGAACTTATTGCTGTAATTAGTGAAAAACCTGTAGATGGACGTCATCAAGTTTATGCCATTCTGGATCCTAAATCTGGTTTGCTTTATATGATCTATGAAATGGGCCGTTCAATAAAAATGGGTTATAAGGCTATTATGATACAAACTTATTACTTCACCTTAATTACATGGGGAGTAATAGCAATTTTAATGCTACTGTTTTATATATTTAAGTTTTCTTATTCTTGGGATTCTTTTTTACGCCTAATTATATGGACATTTTGGGGGATTTTTGGAGTGGGTACCTTAATGGGATTTGTAAACTATTTTGGCTATAAGAAGTCATATGAAAATTTTGGAACATTATCAGAGCAAATATTTAAAAAACTTGGTTTTGAATGTCCAGAAGAACAGGATTTTTATAATGATTTTTTAACTGATGATGGTGTTCAGATTAGTGTAATGAAATATCGTAATAAGTTAAAAGGACAAGACCCTTATCCAGAAGATTATTTTGATAAAAAAAGAACGGTTGAAACTTTGAATTAAGCGTTGAGAAGACTTTTCACACAATGTTATTGACTACAATACTTATTCCAGCATGGCTTTTCATGTATGAATTGAATGATTTTTCCAAGCTTTAATATACCATTTTGGACTAAATTTAGATTTAAGTTTAGCTTAATACCAAATTCATCTTGCTCCAAAAATTATTCCATAGACTTAAATATTCAGTTTGAAGTTGCTGGAAATACAGAGCCTGTTCAGGTTTATAGCATTGTGTGAATAGCACCCAAATATCGTCTTCATGATTGTCATCGTTAGCAAGGGTTGTATCACATGTTTCTGCAAGGCCATGACATGCATAGTAGCCTTGGGTAAATAAAGGATGATAGGCTGCGAGATTAGTTCTGAGTGCTTCACTAAACTTAATCACTTGTAGTTCAGTACAAGCCAAAATGAGTAGCAAGTCTGCATAAGAATGAATATGTTCTTGAATAAATTGTGCGATTGCAAATGCTTCAGGCTCGGTCTGTTTTTGATCGGTGACATTGAGTTCAAGTTGCTGCATCAGTTGAAGGAAATAGACCAAATGCGATTTAGAGGGTGAGCTTTTCTCAAGTTGGTGGGTATTAAAACCCAATTCATCTAGAAGATTTAGCGACAACAAATAACGTGCATATATCTTGGCTGCAATGCGGTCTTGCTCCACGATATTACTGTCGTGCTCAAGTTGCAGCGCTTGATACATAACCATACTCAAAGCATCAGTGAAAATTTTAACAATGGCTGTAAAATAATTCAGATGAATAAATTTCAGCTGTTCAAGGCTCAGTTGGCATTGATGCAGCCGTGTCAGTATCGGATGTTGAAATAAAACATGTTCGGTTGTCATTTGCTTTAAATGGCTGATCGCTTGAGTGTTGGTTGCCCATGACGCTGAGTTTAAGGATTGTTCAATAAAGCGCAAAACTTCTGCGCGGGTATGTTCAGACTGGGTGAAGGAGAGAGCATTCATATACGAGGTAAATTTTAATTGTCATCATTTTTATCATAGTGAAAAAGACTCGATTCTTCTAGTGTTTTATTTATCTTAAAAGCCATATATTTCAAATGCTTATTTTAATATTGATATTGTTTCTTATAAAAAAACGGTGTTGGTCTAAATTTGATATATAATATCGTCTTCAATCGATGTATTTCGTTTTCATGTGCTGTTCTTTTGGGTTAATGGCTTAATTTTAAAGTTTTGTGCATCAGGTAAAATAAATGTCAAAAAAAGAAGACATCATTAACACAGCGCTTAATCTCTTTAACTCACATAGTTATAATTCTATCGGTGTGGATCGGATTATTAGCGAGTCTGGCGTTGCTAAAATGACGTTTTACAAATACTTCCCATCTAAAGCTAAATTAATTGAAGAATGCTTAGTGACAAGAAACCAAAATTTACAGCAGTCGCTTGAAGCGACGATTGCTGCATGTGACCCAAGTGATTATCTCTCCCATATTCGTGCAATTTTTGAATGGTACCATGCTTGGTTTCATAGCGCGGATTTTAATGGTTGTATGTTCCAAAAGGCAGTTGAAGAAATTTCAAAAATTTATCCTTCTTCGCTACAGCCTGCAATTGATTATAAAGAATGGTTAAAAGGCAAGTTATGTCAGGCTTTGAATCGTCTAGGTGTGAAGCAGGATGAACAGTTGGCGGCTTTTTTATCCAGTATTTTGGATGGCATGACCATACAGGCGCAAATCGATCCGAACCAAGTGCATTTGGAAGATTATTGGAAGCGTGTGAATACTTTAATCCAAATGGAACTTTCAGCTGTCTAATGTATAAAATTTCATCTTAAACTTAACCCAATACACATTATATTGCTGGCTTAAATGAGTTTAAAATAAATCAAGTACAAATAAATAAGCGCGATAACGGTTAAGTTATCGCGCTTTGCTGATAATGATTATGTTCCATATCGCACATTATTTGACAATAATGCATGATATGAATATGAGCAACTTAATGTGCCTTCTTATATTTTTTGTACCCTCTGAATGTTTTCGGTCATTCAGTATTTCAGCAAAAATAGACAGACTTGTCTGTTTTGTTGAATTATAGAGACTTTGTGGAGAAAAACAACCAATCTCTCATTATTTTGGCTGAAATTTATTCATTATGCTTAATATTCCTTAAAATATGTAGGGTATTTATTATTTGTTGCGTTATTTACCCAAATGATTTAAGCACTTTGGGGGTAAATAAATGGTAAATTCATTGATTGGTTCAATCAGAACACTATAGGGCTTGAGCTGATCTTCATAGCATACAAGATTGAGCTTTGCTAAAAGTTCAAAGCGAGCGTAATGCAGCGTTGCAGGTTTCGGATTTAAGCGACCATGCCACACACGATAGCTGCCGAGTTTTCCATCGCGGCGATGGTAAAATCCTGCCAAAGGATGAGTCAATAAGACCTGATAACTTTCTAAATTGGGAAAGCCTTCAAAATGCCATCTCTCATGTTCGGACTGAGACAAATGCACATCTGCAGTGGCCCATGCCGATTGGGTACGCATTTTATATTGTGTATATCGACCCTCTGCATCTTGCTGACAATCAAATTCAATCTGTGCAGGATGCCACGGTAGTTGCCAAACATAACGAGGAACGATCAGTGTCCAAGAGTCCAAGGTCGTTCCTAAAAACCAAACGCAACGTTCCTGTGTCTCCTGATCAATCACGTAGACCCGATAATTGGTTTGTCCCATCGTGAATTTTGGAAAAGGATAAACCGCAGAGCTGAAATCGACATCGATGAAGGGTACTACCGACATCAGTGCGTGTTGTTTGCCTTGGTACTGGACCGTGTCTAACTTAAACCGTGCTGGAATGATCTCTTTAAGCCGCGCTGGGTCGACGGCATAAGTAATGAGGGCAAAATGCTGGAGTTTACACTGTACATCGAGGCCGCTGGGCTTGGGTTTCGGATGTAAATAGTCTTTAAATTTGAGTTCTGGAAAGGTCATTGGTTTAAATTCTAGATTTTGTTATTTTTTAATATTAGATAAAGCTATACGTAGAGTAAATAAAAAACCGAAGCCTAAGCTTCGGTTTTTTAATATCTTTATATGATCTTATTTTTCAACGAATGCACGTTCAATCACGTAGTCACCAAGTACACCCATACGTGGCGATTCTTTTAAACCATGTTGGTCTAGAAGTGCAGCAACGTCATCGAGGAATGCAGGGCTACCGCAAAGCATTGCACGGTCTGTTTCTGGGTTGAAACGTGGTAAACCGATCTTCTCAAAAATCTCGCCAGTTTCAATCACAGTTGTGACACGACCTTGGTTTGGATACTCTTCACGAGTAACCGTTGGGTAGTAAACCAATTTGTCTTTAATGCCTAATTCTTCAAAGAACTCATTGTTCGGAAGTTCGTCTAAAATGAGGTCTTGGTAAGCCAACTCAGAAATGAAGCGTGTACCATGAACCACAATCACTTTCTCAAAACGTTCATAGGTTTCAGGGTCACGAATGGTTGCCAAGAACGGCGCAAGACCTGTACCAGAAGAAAGCAGGTATAAGTTTTTACCAGGGTTTAAGTCATCAAGCACTAAAGTTCCAGTTGGTTTTTTAGATACCAAAATTTCGTCGCCCACTTTAACTTTTTGTAAAATAGAGGTTAACGGGCCATCAGGAACTTTAATTGAGAAAAACTCAAGTTCTTCTTCGTAGTTTGCACTAGCGATAGAATAAGCACGCATTAACGGTTTGCCATTTACTTCAAGGCCGATCATCACAAATTGACCGTTTTTAAAACGTAGAGCAGTGTCGCGCGTCGTTTTAAAAGAGAATAAAGTATCATTCCAATGGTGGACGTGAGTAATCTTTTCGACGTTGAAAGCAGCCATTAAAGGTCTCAATAAATTATCAAATTAGAACAGGTTGCTATTCTAATCTAAAATCATTCTCGATAAACTGAATATATTTAATTGAGCTTATTAGAAAAAGTGATGATGACTGAGTTAACCTTGCCGATTATTGGCTATATGCACTCTTCTTATAAGGAAAAGTTTGGTATTCCTCGTCAGCCTAATTTGGTTCAAGTGGAATCGTATATTGAAATGTCAGCACCCTATAATGATGTTCTAGCCTTTGAAGGGATTGAGGCATTTAGTCATTTATGGTTGGTGTGGCAGTTTCATGACAATAAAAATCCAGAGAAAACCCAGTTTCGGCCACAAGTTCGTCCGCCACGCTTAGGAGGGAATAAAAAAATAGGGGTGTTTGCTACGCGCAGCATGTATCGTCCTTCACGAATTGGTCTATCGGTGGTAAGGCTCAAGTGTGTCAAAAAAGAAGGGAGGTCGGTTCGAGTGTATGTCACAGGAAGTGATTTGCTAGATGGCACCCCGATTGTCGATATTAAACCTTATATACACTACTCAGATGCAGTTATAGATGCGGAAAGTGGCTATGCGCAAGATGAACCTAAACGTAAATCGGTGATATGGTCGGATCGGGCAAGTGAGCAGAAGCAGCAGCTTTTGATGAGGGAAAAACTTTCACTACAGACCGTACAAGAGCTTGAAGCCGTTTTATCTTTAGATCCCAGACCGGCGTATCAGGATGATGAAGCACGGGTATATAAAATGAAATTTGCTGCTGTTGATATCGCTTTTACAGTGGGTGAAACTACAGTGAATATCACGGCCGTAGAATGAGAGACTTAAAGAGAGAAGCTCCAATACAATAGCCCAATCAATACCAGCATATGCAAAATCTGAATCGGGGCAAAAGCAATAAAGTACTGCTTACCACCTGTTAAGGCGGCATTAATGGATTTGGCAACAGCGTGTGCAGCTAAACCTAAGATAAATGCAGACATTGCTGCCGTGTCTGCTGGTGCTCCTTGCATGACCACTGTTGCCATCGCTGCATGAATCTCAAACAAAGAAGCCAGTAAAGTCCCAGCGATTAAACCTGCATCTCCCAGCCAAAGGTTAAGTCCATACACACCCGCTTGGATGAACGTCAAAGTCAGGGCAATAATGCCAGCCTCTTTTAAGCTAAACATGCGTGAATCAGTGGGTTGATGTTGTTCTTGTGCATGGGCAGATCGTACCAACGCATAAGCACAGATCCCTAAAAGGACACTTGCTACAAGGGTCGGAAGCAGTATGGTTTTGAGCCAAAGTATACTCACACCTGCGACTATAATCAGCAGTTGTAATAAAGTTGCAATACAGGACATGAGCGCTGCACCTGCATTGGGTTTGGCGAGTGCTCGGCCTGCACGTACTTCCATGCCTAAGCTAGCAACAGTCGCTGTACTGGATACAAAACCTGAGGCGATTGCCGATAAAATCATGGCATTTTTAGTGTTCAGCAGTCGTTTGGCAATATGTGCAAGCGCTTGAACAGCAAGAATGAGTGTAACTAATTTTAAAATAATATAGGGATTCAACACAGCACCCCATAAAGGCGTATTCGGCGTTAAGGGCAGGGCAATTAAAATCAGCGCTAGGAGAAAGATACCGTCTTTAAACTCAGCCTCAGTAATCCATTTCCCCGCAATGCTGTGCATCGGATGTTTGGTCATTAAAATAATGGTCAGGAGCACGGCTAAACCTGCTGCTAGAGGTGTATTCCATAAGCACATCGCCCCGATAAAATAAGTCATGACAAAGGCAAGTTCAGTGGTTGAACCCAAATCTTCTGTTTGGTTTTTCATTGAGAATATAACGATGCCGCCGATGATCAACGCACCGACTATGCCAATACTGACACCAAATAAAAAACAAATAGCACCGAGGAGTGCACAAATGGCAAAGGAGCGTAGTCCTGCAAAGCTCTGTTGGTTTTCACGTTGCTTGCTTCTTTCACGTTCTAGACCAATCAACAGGCCACAGCCCAATGCCGAAGCCAAGGTGATGAGGACCTCAGATAAAGCCAAGTTGTTGATGGAAATTGCGCTGAAGTCCAAGCCTACCTCACAAAATTTAATGACCTGTCTAAAATATAGGCGAATGCTGAAGGTGGATTCAAGTTAAAAGAGCAAGATTTGTGAGTAAATTCGTGATTCTATTGATGAGCTTGGCTACTTCTCGATATTTGTAGGATTTGCTTATGCTTTGTGCGAATGAATACAGAAAATCTTGCTATAGTGGGGTTATGTTTGGGGACGTATAACAATGAATTTTAATTTTGAAATTGATACCACTTGGTGCTTAGATCAACTGTTTAAAGATGGGAGAATTACTGAAAAAGAAAAAAATCTAGTACAAACCTCGCACCGTCAACGCGATCAATTGAAGTGGCATCCATTACAGTGGATTGCTCATTTTAATCTGGTAGATCAGTCGCATCCACAGTCGAGACTGACATTAAATCGGCTTTGTCAGTGGTTAGCTGAAAAGACCCAATTACCGTTTTATGTGATTGATCCACTCAAAGCCGATGTGCAAGCTTTGACTTCGGTGATGTCTCAAGAATTTGCCTTCCGCAATAAAATCTTGGCTGTTGAAGTTCAGGCAAATCAAGTGTTGATTGCAACAGATCAGCCGTATATGAAAGATTGGATCGCAAATTTGGAGCACAATGTTGCGCCGAAAAAAATCCAGCGTGTATTACTCAGCCCTGAACAATTACAGCGCTATATGGTCGAGTATTATCAGGTGAGCCGTGCTGTCAGTAACTCTCAGAAGTCTGGGAGTTACGAGCGAGATAATAAAGGTGTTGAAGCACTTTTACAGTTGGGGGATAGTCAAAACCCTGATGCCAATGACCAACACATTGTTAAATTAGTCGACTGGGTTTTACAGTTTGCTTTTGAGCAAGGTGCCAGTGATATTCACTTAGAACCACGTAAAGACAACGGCAAAGTGCGTTTCCGTATTGATGGAGTGCTGCATACCATTTATAACATGCCTGCCAATACTTTAACCGCGGTGATTTCGCGGATTAAAATTTTAGGTCGAATGAATGTGGCGGAAAAACGTAAACCACAAGATGGGCGGTTAAAAACACGGACACCGAAAGGACAAGAAACAGAACTGCGTCTTTCGACTTTACCGACTGCTTTTGGTGAGAAGTTGGTGATGCGTATTTTTGACCCTGAAGTTTTAGTGCGCAGCTTTCAGCAGTTGGGTTTTGAAGGGCATTTGCTGAGTGATTGGCAAGCGCTGACGTCGCATAGTCACGGCATTATTTTAGTGACAGGACCAACGGGTTCAGGCAAAACCACCACGCTTTATTCTTCTTTGAAACAATTGGCTACCGAACAGGTGAACGTCTGTACCATTGAAGACCCGATTGAAATGTTAGAGCCGAGTTTTAACCAAATGCAGGTGAATACAGGTATTGATCTTGGTTTTGCTGATGGTGTTCGTGCACTGATGCGTCAAGACCCTGACATTATTATGGTGGGGGAGATTCGTGACCATGATACGGCCAATATGGCGATTCAAGCAGCACTTACAGGACATTTAGTGCTGTCAACTCTGCACACCAATGATGCACCTTCCAGTCTGACGCGTTTGCATGATTTAGGCGTACAGCCGTTCTTAACCGCGGCAACCATTTTAGGGGTATTGGCACAGCGTCTCGTACGCCACTTATGTCCACATTGTAAAGTTGAAAAGCAAATCAACAGCCAAGAATGGGAGCATCTGACTTTTGATTACATTATGGAAATGCCTGAAAAAGTCTTTACCGCAGTAGGTTGTGACGAGTGTCGTCAAACGGGCTACAAAGGACGAGTCGGTATTTATGAGTTTATGCCTGTGAGTTTAGAGGCCAAGCAACTGATTGGTGCCAATGGTGACTTGACTGCACTGCGTCAACAAGCCAAAAAAGAAGGCATTGAGCCTTTAAGAATTGCGGGTGCACGTAAAGTTTTAGAAGGTGTCACCACGCTAGAAGAAGTGTTACGTGTTGTCCCACTCAACTAAGCGTTTAATGCGTTACTTGAAGCTTTCTTAAGATTCAGCTCATCTAGCTTTGGTTTAATGACTTCATCGAATAGATGAACAATTAAATAGAGGTGCTGGATATGAATATGATGATGAAAGCGTTATTGGTTGCTGGTGTTATTGGTTCAACCACTGTAACTGTAGCAAACACTGCAGTGAACCAAGCGGCTGTTGCTGCTTCAACACCAACTACAGTTAAGCATGCCTTAACATTAAAAGATGACAGCCACGTCCAGTTAAAAGGTTATGTGGTCAAAGCCATTGGGGATGAGAAGTATGAATTCCGTGACCAAACTGGTTCAATTACTGTCGACATTGATGATGAGTTATGGGGTGGCAAAGCAATTTCGGCTAAAACACCTGTAACCATTATCGGTGAAGTAGATATTGACTACAAACCAGCAAAACGCGTTGAAATTGACGTAGATCAAGTGAAATTCTAAACACACTTGCCCAAGTTCAATTCAATTTTGATTGGGCATTCTTAAAAAAACCACAGGGCTTTGAATGGATATTAGCCCTGTGGTTTTTTGTATTTTGAGCCATTTCACGGCATGATCTAAACAATAGTGATTAGGCAGGTTAAGCAGTGCGGATATTATTAGCAGAAGATGATGCCTCTCAAGCTGAGAGTATTAAAACTTGGCTTGAAATGGATGGCTACAGTGTCGACTGGGTGGAACGGGGCGACCATGCCATTTTAGCCATTGAACAGCATCAGTATGACTGTGTGCTTTTAGATCGTGGTTTGCCACATGCCACAGGTGATGACATTTTGCTGAAAGTCCGTGGCAAGAACCTATCGACTCCTGTGATTTTTTTAACAGCGCGTGACAGTATTCGAGATCGAGTCGAAGGGCTAGACTTGGGCGCCAATGATTATTTGGTCAAACCTTTTAGTCTAGAGGAATTATCCGCTCGAATTCGTTTACAACTTCGACAGCAACAGCATAGTAGCTCGCAGGTATTGAGCTATGCCAATATCCAACTCGACCCACAGGCCAAAAGTGTGACTCAAAATGGTCAAGCTGTTAATTTAACCGCCAAAGAGTTTCAAATTTTGCATAAATTGATGCTCAAACCCGAATATGTCGTTACGCGGGAACAACTCGAAGAAAGTCTTTATGCATGGGGTGATGAAATCGAAAGCAATGCAATTGAGGTCTTTATTTATCAATTACGAAAAAAACTCGGTAGTCAGTGTATTAAAACCATTCGTGGTTTGGGCTACAGAATGAATCAGGACACATAATGGCTCAGCCAATTTCACTGCAGCGTCAGCTCGTTAAAAGTTCGCTCCTCAGTTCGATACTGGCGGGGCTTTTGGCATTGCTGATGTTTATGGGGGTGTCGGTTTATCAGACTATGTCTATGCAAGATGAAATCATGGATGAAATGGCCGATATGTTGCTGGCAGATGATTTAACGGTCAGCAATGGTCAAGCCTTGGCAGAGCTTAGTGATGAGTTTGATATTCGCTATCGACTCGATAATGCACAGCAACTTTTGACTGCATCCGAAGATGTGCCTGAAAAAATTACCGTGGATCATTTGAGTTTGGTTTCAGATGCACCTTATGGTTTTTATTGGTCAGAGCATAAACTGTGGCGTATTTATACTGCACAGGATAATCACGGTTTGCAGGTTCAAGTGACCCAGTCGATGTCCGAACGTTTCCATGCCTTTTGGCAAAGCATCCTAGTTTTCAGTGGTGTGTTGTTTTTAGTCTGGTGTGTACAGTGGTTGTTGATGCATTTTGCCATTCGACGTAAATTTCGGGTGATACACCAAGTTTCAGAGCAAATTTCAAATAAATCGGTCAATGATTTAGCACCTATTTCTATGCCAGAACCTGAGCTGATTGAGTTACAACCGATGCTATCGCAGCTGAATGCTTTATTGGAGCGTTTAGACCAAGCTTTAGTGGCAGAGCAGCGCTTTACCGCGGATGCTTCACATGAGTTACGTTCTCCACTGTCTGCGATACAAATGCGACTTCAGGTGCTCAAGCGCAAGTTTCCTGAACTTGAAAGTGAGTTCAAACAGATCCAACAAGATGTCAGTCGTGGGGTGCAGGTGTTGGATAATTTGTTGTTGCTGGCACGTCTAGACCCTGAGCAAAAGGAAAGCTTAGCGAAGACTAAGTTTGACTTCAGTCTGCTAATGCCGGACGTGATTAAAGCTTTACAGCCGTTTGCGGACTCAAAACAGATTAAAATTAACGTGGTGCTTGCAGAGCAAGCCTGTGTCTTGGCCAATGAGCAGCTCTTATTTAGCGCACTTCGCAATTTGCTCGACAATGCCATTCGCTATAGCCCCGAGCAGGCACAAGTTTTTGTCAATCTCACGATCGAAAAACAGCAGCTCAGACTGAGGATTGAAAATAGTGGAAATGGGGTCGATACAGCGGTTATCCAGCGTTTGGGTGAACGCTTCTATCGGGCTTTAGGTACAAAAACACAAGGTTCAGGTTTGGGCTTATCGATTTGTCAGAAAATTGTCGATTTACACGCAGGGCAGTTGTTATTTAGTTCATCCGACTTAGGCGGTTTAAAAGTGGAACTGCTGTTAAATAGGGTTGAGGCTTAGATATGCAGATTGTGATCTGTGATAAAAACAGCATAAATGATCAAACTTAAAGACATTAAAAAGCAGTACGCGCTGACATACTGCTTGTTTCCACGATTATTGTTATTGGGTTTTTATAGTTCTTATTTGGTAAGAATGAGTCGATTATTGCGAGTGAGTCGTAGACGATACTCTTCTCCAGCATGCATAATGCGAATTTCACGGCCTAGGGCAAATAAGTTGTTTGAGTGTAGCATTGGTAGTGAAAGGGCTGTTTCGTTACGAGTAAATAAGCTAAATGGTGCGTTCATTCTGGCGACTCCGTGGTATATGTTGAACGATTTAAATGATAATCATTATCGAATGAGGCTGTCAACATTTTCTCGCTGAAAATATAAAAAACTTCAATATCGTTACATGCAGTCACTCAATACACCACACATCTGAAATGGAATCTGATTATGTCAAAACCTTTGGTTCAAGTCGCTATAGCCATCCTTTTACATCAAGGCAAAGTGTTGGTGGGTTGGCGGCAGGCGGAACAGCATCAGGGCAATAAGCACGAATTTCCTGGAGGGAAGGTGGAAGCAGGTGAAACGCCTGAACAAGCCTGTCGCCGTGAAGTCTTAGAGGAAGTTGGAGTTGATATACAAGATTGGCATGCTTTTGACTGTATTCAGTTTGAATATGACGATGTGATTGTCAATTTGCATTTATTTCATACCACAGTATCAAATCATCTATTGGCAGACATTCACTCACCATGGGCGTGGTTCAAGCGTGCCGAATTACAAGATCTTAACTTTCCAAAAGCTAATCAGGCCATTTTGAAGCGACTTTATATTGCACCCGTGATTAAAATTTCAGATCAAATCGATCTGTTGAAGGGTTTGCCTGAACAACAAGTGCTGTATTGGCGAGTGCCTGCGACTCCTGAACATATTTTAAAAATTGCAGAACTGAGTGTAGAGCAATTGGCACGGGTGATTGTAAATATAGAACTATGGAAAGGTTTAAATCCACTACAACAGCAGGCAGTTGCGGCCATACACCTGAAACAATCTCAACTGATGCAATTGAGTAAAGGGGAGCTAAATGTTGGGCAGCGTTATATAGCGGCCTGTCATGACCGTAGCAGTGCTGAACATGCACAAGAAATTGGCTGTGATGCTCTTTTACTCAGCCCTGTACTTGAAACACTCAGCCACCCCAATAGTGAAACTTTGGGTTGGGAGAAGTTAAGCTTGATTGCAGAAGAGATTCATATCCCGATTTTTGCTCTCGGCGGCTTACATTTAGCCGATTTAGCCAAGGCAAACAGTTATGGTGCTTATGGTATAGCAGGGCAGCGCTCCATCTAACGGAGCGTGCTTTTAAGACAGACTTTTGATTGCTGTTTGGGCTTGTTGAATGGTTTTCTGATTCTTCTGCATTTGACCTGCTTTTAAGATAACGCTCCAAAGCTGCTTTTTCATGGCATTGCTTTGGGCATAACTCAAACCGCGACGTGCAAGCGATTCCGCATTTGCAGGTTGTTTTTGTTGATTAGCAATTAAAGCCAAATACAAAAAGGTCTCACTCGACTGTGGTGCTAAACGCTGTGCTTGCATGGCGTAGCTTTGTGCTTGACTCCACTGGCCTTGGCGATAGGCCGTTTGTGTTTTTTGCATCAGACTTTTAAAAGCAGGAAGCTGTCGCCCATCATCAAACTGTTGTTTGCTTTTCTGCTCAGGAATCACAATCTTCTGACGTTGAATTTCTTCGCGGTCATAAGGGTGAATTGTAACTCCTGAGGGTGTTTTCTGCTCTTTATCCGCCTGTGTCGGCTTTTCAGGTATCTTTTTTTCAGATGGCTGTGGGAGGCTTTGACAGCCTGCCACAGTCACGATGGTTGCTAAGATACTTAAACGTTTAAACCACATCAAAATTTAAATCCGTCCTATTTATTCAGGTTGATAGCTACCACTCGAAATGACTTGCGTCTCATCTTCTAAGTTACGCTGCATGTTCGATTCACTTTCACGAATATAGTTGTCTATGCTGTCGCCTTGTTCAGGTGTAGCTTGGTAACCATCTGTTTCAGGATTGTAAGTGGGTTCAACTTGATAATGCGGTAAGCCACATGTGGTTGCTTTGCGTGGTACGGTGTTTCGCAAGAGGGGAATATACATTGCACCCTCACAACCTTGCGCGGCAAGATAACCCGTGCCACGATCAATCCAATGCCATTGCACATCATCCGGTTGGCGTAAGTTGACTGGTTTTTGACGCAGCTGGCTCATTACACTTGTCCACACTGGCAACGCACCTGAAGAACCTGTTAAGCCAGTTTGTTTATTGTCATCTAAACCTAGCCAAACCACAGAAACATAATTGCCCGAGTAACCTGCAAACCATGAGTCACGGGTGTCATTGGTGGTTCCAGATTTGCCTGCAAGCTGAAGCGAGTTCGGTAGAGTGTTATAAGCTGAACGACCTGTACCTGAGGTCATCACTTGTTGTAGACCATAGTTCAGGACATAGGCAGAAGCAGGGTCAATGGTTTGTTGGACATTTAAACCATAACGGGTCAGCAAGCGACCATTTTGATCGACAACAGTACGAATGGATTTAGTCGGATACTTAAAACCGCCTGTGGCAAAGTTGCCATAAATGCTGAGCATTTCCATCGGAGACATGTCTACCGCACCCAAGAAAATGGATGGATAGGTTGGGATGTTACTGGTCACACCAAAACGTTTTAGGTGGTTACTAAACGTCGATAAACCAAACTCTTGACCAAGGCGAACTGCTGACAAGTTATATGAATTAGACAGTGCCTGTACCATTGGTACAACGCCGTGTTCGCCACCACTATAGTTCTTGGGTGTCCATGCTTTACCATTGGCTTGAATACTAATGCTACTGTCTTCAATTGGGCTGGCCCAGTTGTAACGTCCCGACTGAATCGCACTGAGGTAAATCACCGGTTTAAGTAGTGAACCGACTTGACGTTTGG
This sequence comes from Acinetobacter sp. PC34, assembly GCF_051789135.1. Lineage (NCBI taxonomy): Bacteria > Pseudomonadati > Pseudomonadota > Gammaproteobacteria > Moraxellales > Moraxellaceae > Acinetobacter > Acinetobacter sp. PC34. Next base: position 1,065,267 of record NZ_CP196664.1, read on the forward strand.
CATCGAGTGCACGGTTAAAACCAGTAAAGTCTTGGGTTGAACCAACAGCTGCAACCAATTCACCATTTTCAGGATGAGCAACCAACACCGCACCTTGCAGCTCTTTTAGACGACTTGAACCACGGCTTAAGCGACCAACAGTCGATTTAAACGCATCTTGAATTTTGGTTTGTGCAATTGGATCGAGCGTTGTAAAGATGCGTAGACCTTGGTTGGTCAAATCACCTTCTTGGTATTCGGTACGTAACTGACGGCGTACAATGTCTAAGAAATCTGGGAAACGTGAAGGGCCGAGAGTCGGTTTGGCAATCACATTTAAAGGGCGAGCTGTTTCAGTTTCATATTGTTCTTGGGTCAGATAGCCCATGACCAACATATTGTTTAAAACAATATTACGGCGCTTTTTCGCAGCTTCTGGGTTACGCCAAGGGTTATATAAGGTTGGACCTTGTACCAAACCCACCAAATAAGCTTGTTGCGCAATATTTAGCTCACGCAAAGGCATGCCGAAGTAAAACTGTGAAGCCAAACCATAACCATTAATAGAATAGTTGCCGTTTTGCCCGAGGTTCACTTCATTGAGATAGGCTTCTAAAATTTCATCTTTGTCATAGTGAAACTCAACCAATAATGCCATAAATGCTTCATTGACTTTACGCTTAATGGTTTTTTCAGGGGTGAGGTAGAAGTTTTTCACCAACTGTTGGGTCAGTGTTGAACCACCTTGACGTTTTCCACCCGTTACATTACTCACAATCGCACGTGCCGTACCACGAATTGAAACGCCGTGGTGACTATAGAAATTACGATCTTCTGTTGCAATTAAAGCCTCAATTAAAGGCTTAGGGACTTTGTCGAGTTTAATCAGGACACGGTCTTCATTATGCTGCGGATAAATCCCGCCAATCAGCATCGGCTCTAAACGTGCAATCCCTGTAGATGAGGGTTTAGTTGCACTGACTTCAGCCACTTGCTCATTGGCAAAGGTGACTTTAAGCACTTGTTCAGGCTCGACACTATCACCGAAGTCAAAGCCACGGGTATGTACATATAGCTCATTGCCAGAACTGACAAAGTTCCCTGATTTGGTATAGTTTTCCGAGGACTTATAGCCCAAAAGTTTTAACTCTTGAGTGAAGTCAGCCTGATTGACAGGGGCATTGGTATACACTTCGAGTGGGCGTGCGAATACCTTCGCAGGAATGTCCCAGCGCTTGCCTTCAAACTTGTCACGTACAACGGAGTCGAGTCTTATTAAATAAATACTAAACACCAAGAATGCTGCAATGACTAAGATGCAGAAGATCAGTGCAATTAAACCTATGCCACGTTCTGACTTCATAAATACGAATAAGATCCTGAGAAATTGTGCTAATCATGCGAAGCTTTTCGCTAATTTGCAATAATTAAACTGTGAACAAACTGAAATATAGACAATTCCGCGAGTAGGAGCAGTCACTTTAGTTTTTGAATCAATTTAAATAAATAATGTTATGATAGGCGGGAATCGTAGCGGAGCGATGTTGCAGGTGCAAATTTCACATAAAACATTTCGAAACATAGGCTTAATTGGACGTCCAGATAAGTCTTCAGTCGTCGAAACCTTATGTCTTATTCATGATCATCTACTCAGCTTAGGGTTACATCCCGTTTTTGATGCGCAAACCGCTGAACTGGTTCCTTATAAAAATACACAAACGGTGAGTCGTGCACTTCTGGGTGAAGTGGTCGATTTGGTGATTGTGGTGGGCGGGGATGGCTCACTTCTGCATGCTGCACGTGCCTTGGTTAAATTTAATACTCCTGTAATGGGTGTAAACCGAGGGCGTTTGGGTTTTTTAACCGACATCAAGCCGACTGAAGTGATTTTTAAGCTCGATCAAGTTTTAAAAGGTGAGTTTCAGTTAGATCGTCGTTTCTTATTGGAAATGGAAATTCGCTCAAAGGGCGAGACGATTTATGATGCGATTGCCCTAAACGATGTGGTACTACACTCGGGTAAGTCGGTGCATATGATTGACTTCGAACTGAATATCGATGGTCAATATGTCTACCGTCAACACAGTGATGGTTTGATTGTATCGACGCCTACGGGTTCAACAGCCTATTCGTTGTCAGGTGGTGGCCCAATCGTGCATCCGGGGATGGATGCGATTGCTTTGGTACCGATGCATCCACATACCTTGTCTTCACGCCCGATTGTGGTGGGTGGACACAGTGAAATTAAGCTTCTGATTCGTGAAAACCGTGTCTTGCCGATGGTCAGTGCCGATGGTCAACACAGTGTTTCACTCAATGTGGGTGATAGCTTACATATTCGTAAGCACCCCTTTAAACTGAATTTATTACATCCACCGGGTTATGATTTTTATATGTCATGCCGAACTAAACTTGGGTGGAACCAAGATTTTGACTCTTTTCAACAGGATTAAATCATGAATATTGAACAGATGCTTTCTATTTTAGATGCCGATATTGTTGAGCGTTTAAAAACAGCTGTAGAAATTGGTAAATGGCCAAATGGCGTTGCGTTGACTGCTGAACAACGTCAAACTTGTATGCAAGCCGTTATTGCTTGGGAGCATCAGAATACTCCTGAAAAAGAACGTACGGGTTATATCGATAAAGGGCATAAAGAAGAAGGAGAGGAGTGTGATTCTCATGAGCCTGAACCAGAATTTAAACCTATTCGTTTTATTTAATTGATTAAAATACGTTGAATCGCTCAGCAACAGATGCTTGGTGATTCAACAACTCAATTTAAAAGAATAACCTTCAAAACTGTTTCAATCATTATGCTTATAAAAATAATAAAGCTCACTCGACTCAGTTTGTTCTTCATTACTGTAATTTCGAGCAATGTATTTGCAGAGCCAATAAGTGATGCAAGCAAAATTGAATGTTTATTAGATGTTTTTGTTTTACCGAGTCAAAATTTTCAAAATCCCGTCACACAATACACATCAATGAAAAATGATGGTTATCCGATGTTATTGATTGGAATAAAGATCCATAACGCCTATGCAGGCGAAGCATCGAAAAAGATAAAAAGACATCAACTCTATTGTTCAAGCCTCATTGGACAACAAAAAGATGTTTATTTATCTGGCCATCATGAATCTCAAAAAATCGACATTCATATTGGTGATCAGTTGAATCTCAGAAATATTCATTCTTTAGGAAAGCATTATCCTTACTGGGCCGACTTTTACTGGGTCGAAAAGCGTGACGAATAACGTTCACGCTTTTGTTTGTCCTCTCAGCTTAGAAACGGGTGTGCCAAAGCTGCTTGGCTTGTTGCATGGCATCGCCATACGTATCGCACACTCCCATGGTATAGAGCGCAATGCCAATGGTTTCAGTCACTGCCATTTCACCATATTCATGCTGTTTTTCACCCAGCCAAACTGCTTTAAACTCAGCCAAATCTAACTCTTCTTCAATTGGGCTTCGGTTGTCGGTGAGTTTAGGTAGCTCATGTTCGTAGAGTTCACCATTTTTAATGCCGCAGATCAGTGTTTTGGCATCTGGGTTACGTTCAAATTCGCCGCCTTCACCTTTAATGACCGCACTATTTTGATAGCCCAGTTTAAATGCTGCTTGCTGATGCGAACCACGATAGGCAGGGTGGAAAATAGCTTGCAAGGTCGCTTTAGCATTAAATGGATTGATCAAGCGCGCAAGTGTATGAATGGGTGAACGAAGACCCATAACATTTCGTAGTGAAATTAAGTCACTTAAAATCGGGGAGATGGCGTGCAGCGGTAAATACGCAAAATTACACTTCGCTAATTCCTGTTCCACATCTGCTTGAGTTTGGCAAATATTAAAATCGAGATATTCTAATACCTGTTCAGTATAAATACGGTTAATGGTATGACCTGATGCTCCGTGCATCACGACCTTATAACCTGCTTTAGCTAAAGTCAGTGCCGCTAAGAGAAACCATGGATAGTGTTTACGCTTGCCTGCATAAGAAGACCAGTCTAAATCGACCTCTAAAGGCGTGAACGGCAGTTGATCTCGTGTGGCTTGAACAAAGCCTGCCAGTTCATCTACAGACTCTTCCTTAACTCGTAGTAGCATCAGAAATGCACCGAGCTGTACATCTAACACTTGATTTTTCAAGATCATATCAAAGGCTTGGTAAGCTTCTTCATAACTGAGTGAGCGTGCCCCATTTTTCCCTTTGCCAATAATGCGAACAAACTGGGCAAAAGGGTGCTCAGCATCTTTATAAATATTTCTTTTGTTGTTCATGGAAAAACCAAAGTAAGTGAAGGCTGTGTTGTGCTATTTTAGTGGAACAATCAAAAAAAACAGCACTTTTAATTTTAAATAAATTTTCCACTATTAGACTAAAGTATAAGTCATATTGTTTAGATTTTATACATTATGATTGAAATCAGTTTACTTTGATTAAAGAATGTTAGGTAAAATTTACCCAATAATTGTGACTCGCTAGTTTTTAGTCTCTCCCATTGCAGTAAATGTGAATGAACTGTGATTTTTGTCACAGTGCTGTTGTTTGTACACCATGATTTTTTACCCGGTGTTTGGATGCGGTCCAAACTGTGGGCTTTTTTGTGTTTATCAGAAAGCCAACTACCTATGAGGAAGTATAGGTATACCGATTTTTTTCAGTCTTTTGATTTACAGAAGTATTCGTTATGACTAAGAAACCAATCTATAAGTCACTATATTTTCAAGTTATTGTCGCGATTATTGCGGGTATCTTAGTAGGACATTTTTTCCCTAGTGGTACGCAAGTTATCAATGGCGTTGAAAAATATGTACCTGGCTGGGGCGAGCTTTTTTATCCTCTAGGTCAAGGCTTTATTAAGCTGATCAAGATGATTATTGCGCCAGTAATTTTCTGTACCGTCGTGAGTGGTATCGCGGGTATGGAAAGTATGAAGTCTGTGGGTAAAACAGGCGGTGTTGCGCTACTTTACTTTGAAATTGTATCGACGATTGCACTATTGATCGGTTTACTGGTCATTAACATCTGGAAGCCAGGTGTGGGCATGAACGTTGACCCTTCAACATTAGATACTTCTGGTATCTCAAAGTTTGTTGAATCTGGTCAGCAGCAATCGACTGTCGATTTCTTTATGCATATTATTCCAAACACCGTAGTTGGTGCATTTGCTGAAGGTGAAATCCTGCAAGTGCTACTTTTTGCCTTGATGTTTGGTTTTGCATTACATAAGTTGGGTGATGCAGGTAAACCTGTACTGAAGTTCATCGATCAAATTTCTCATGTGTTCTTTAACATTGTAAACATGATCATGAAACTTGCTCCAATTGGTGCTTTTGGTGCAATGGCATATACCATTGGTAAATATGGTATTGGTAGCTTGGCGCAACTTGCTCAGTTGATCATCTGTTTCTACATTACCTGTTTACTTTTCATTTTCTTGGTTTTAGGCACAATTTCACGTCTTTGTGGCTTCAGTATTTTGAAAATGATTCGTATGATTCGCGAAGAGTTGTTGATCGTACTGGGTACCTCATCTTCAGAGTCGGTTTTACCGCGTATGCTGAAAAAGCTTGAAATTGCAGGTTGTGAAAAGTCAGTGGTTGGTTTGGTTATTCCAACAGGTTATTCATTTAACTTAGACGGTACCTCAATCTACCTGACAATGGCTGCAATTTTCATTGCACAAGCGACCAATACTCAGCTGGATCTTATGCACCAAGTGACTTTATTGGGTGTGTTATTGATTTCATCGAAAGGTGCTGCAGGTGTAACAGGTTCGGGCTTTATTGTGATGGCAGCGACTTTGTCAGCCGTTGGCCATATTCCAGTGGCGGGTCTTGCGCTCATTTTAGGTATTGATCGTTTCATGTCTGAAGCACGTGCCTTAACCAACTTGGTGGGTAACTCATTGGCAACGATTGTTGTTGCGAAATGGGTCGGTCAGTTAGACCAAGAAAAATTAAACTTCGCACTTGCAAATCCAGAAGAAGTAGACCGCTTGATGGCTGTTGAAGAAAATGCTCACGCATAATTTCAGTTCATCTTAAAAAGGAAGCCCAAGGGCCACTGCTGTCCCATAGTTTGCTTTAAATAAAAAAACCTGAGTCCTAACAGTTAAAATATGAGTGCAAACAAACACTTTAACGACCAGGATTCAGGTTTTGTCACATCAGAATACCGTATTTCATGAGCTAATTAAACCTGTTGTGCGACAGGATTTTGAACAACTTGCTAAAGTACACCATGTTGGACAGAAATTTAGAGCGGCTTCCCGGTGGAATCAGTTTATTGCCATATTGATGTCTCAATTCTCTTGTAGGCAAAGTCTGAGAGATATTCAATCCAATTTGGAGTGCCAACAGGAAAAGCTAAGTCATCTCGGAGCAAAGTCTATTCCCCGAAGCACGCTGGCACGAATCAATGAGCAGCAGCCTGCTGCCTTGTATCAACAGCTATTTTACAAGTTGCTTAAATACTATGAACACTCAAAAGTAGCTCATAAATTTCGCTTTAAGAATCCCTTGTATTCCTTGGATGCCAGTCATATTGACCTGTCGCTTTCCCTATGTGAATGGGCCAAAGTTCACGACTCAAAAGCCAGCATGAAACTCAGTATAGGATTGAATCACAGCAATGATATTCCTGAGTTTGTTGCAGTTGAAAATGGCAAAGAAATGACATGGTACAAGGCCGCAAATTCCAGTTTCCTACTGGCAGCATTGTAGTTTTTGATAAAGGCTATGTCGATTACCAATGGTATGCAAATCTGACTGCTCAAAACATTGGATTTGTCACACGTTTTAGGCCTAAATCTGTGTATCAGGTGATCCAGCAACATCCAGTGCTTGAATCCAAAGGTATTCTAAAAGATGAAACCATTCAGCTGAATAGCGCACATGCCCTAAAAAGAAAAGCCCCAGTGTTAAGAAGAATTGAATATAGAGATCAGCAAAGTGGCAAGCACTTTAGCTTTCTCAGCAATAACTTTCATTTAGCCGCCTCCACCATTGCGGCGATTTATAAAGATCGTTGGAAAGTTGAGCTGTTCTTTAAGGCGATTAAGCAGAATCTCAAATTAAAAGCGTTTCTAGGCCGCAGCAGGAACGCAATTCAGACACAAATCTGGATTGCGATGATCGCCTATTTATTGGTGAGTTTCGCTCAACATTTAGGAAAAACAGGTTGGACAGTTCAACGTTTACTCAGAATAATTCAAGTGAATTTGTTTGAAAGAAGAACTTTAAAAGCTTTATTTTCACCCGATAAAATACCCATAAAACAAGAGGAAGCTCATTTGAGCTTCCTCTTGTGAAAAATTGTGGGACAGCAATGGCCCAAGGGCTTCCTTTTTTATTGGAATATAAAATGGCCTGATGCGTTCATGACAGTTGCCTTAAAAATGGCTAGCATGTGAGCTGAATAATAAAATAACGTCACTACAAGGAAGAAGCATGTTGAATTACGATGCAGACCTAGAACTATTTCGCGATAACTTTCGCCGTTTTATGAATGAACACATTGCTCCACACTATGAACAGTGGGAACTAGAAGGCTTAATGCCGCGCTCAGTCTGGAATGCCTTGGGTGAAAATGGTTTCTTATGTGTCGATGTACCTGAGGAATATGGCGGTTATGGTGTTCCAACGCATTATTCACTGATGTTGGTGGAAGAGTCGGCACGTGCGGGTTTTAGTGCTTTATCGACAGGTATTTCTTGTCACTCTGAAATTGCTGCGCCTTATATTTTGCACATTGGAACGGAAGCGCAGAAGCAGTACTGGTTACCTAAAATGGTGTCAGGTGAAGTGGTCGGTGCGATTGGAATGACGGAACCGGGTGCGGGTTCAGATTTGCAAGCCATGCGAAGTAATGCCATTTTGCAAGGGGAGCATTATATTTTAAATGGCTCTAAAACTTTTATTTCCAATGGGCAGCATGCCGACCTTGTGGTGTTGGCGGTAAAAACTGATCCGCAAGCCCGCGCAAAGGGTGTTTCGCTGATGTTGGTCGATACCCATTTGGATGGGTTTAAAAAAGGCACCAACCTCGACAAAATTGGGCTGCATTCACAAGATACTTCTGAGTTGTTTTATGACAATGTGAAAGTCCCGAAAGATCAATTATTGGGACAAGCAGGTCAAGGTTTTGCTTATTTGATGCAAGAGCTACCACGAGAGCGTACAGCAATTGCAGCAACGGCTATAGGTGCAATTCGCGGTTCGATAGATGTCACTATCCAATACGTCAAAGAGCGTCAAGCCTTTGGTCAACATATTTCGCAGTTTCAAAATACACGCTTTGTTTTGGCTCAAGCTAAGATTGATGAACAAGCTACAGCTGCTTTTTATAATCAAAACGTTGAGCTTTATATGCAAGGTAAGCTGGATGTCGAAACCGCAGCTGCGCTAAAAAGTTTTTCAACAGATATGCAAATGAAGGTGGCAGATAATTTATTGCAGCTCTTTGGGGGCTATGGCTATATGAGTGAATATCCAATTTCACGTTTCTTTGTCGATGCACGTATTCAACGCATCTACGGCGGGACCAATGAAATTATGAAAGAAATTGTCGCACGTAGCTTACTTGGCCGCTAAGCCTTAGGTGTTGATATAAACATGTGTCTAAAAAGAGCCTCAAGTAGGCTCTTTTTTATCGGTTCAGTACCAATAAACTTTCTTGTATAAAGGCGGGTAGGTCATATTGGGTTTGCGATGAAATGTATAAATTATTGTCATTCATAACACCTGTGTCATACAGCACGGCACCTGCATCTTTTAAGTCTTGATGAAGGTGATGGATACACGTCATGCGTCTACCTTTCACAACTCCAGCATGCATTAAAATTTTGGGTGCATCAGCACTGCATAAAATAGGTTTTTGCGTGTTTGCAAAGTGCCTGACAAATAAGATATAGCGTTCATCTTGGCACAGGTTGTCTGGCGAAAAACCGCCTGGAATGAGTAAGGCATCGAAGTCATGTACGGAGGCGTCATCGATACTTTGGTCGATGGTGACAAAGGCTCTACGCTTTTTGCCATAAATGATTTTGCCAGCCTGACTTTCAAGGTTAATAATACTATGCCGAGCTGCTCGAAATGCTTCTACGGGTTCAGCATATTCGGCATCCTCAAAGTCATAGGTGACCAAGACTGCAATTTTTTTGTGCATGACAGTACCTACAGTTCATTATTGTTTTGTTTTATTGAGACTATAGAGCAATCGCTGCTGCTGCATACTCTCTTTGTTATGAATACGTCAACTTAAGTAAAGCATATTTTAAAAGATATTCTAACGCACTGAAATACGGATGAATGGTGATTTTTGTGAAGGTGTAGCAAAAATTTTCAAAATCTAGATACAGCTTTAAAAGCGTTGAGTTAAGACCCAAATACCATCGTCTTAGTGTTTTGCTTGAGTGTTGTTCTATGCATAACAGCAAGAAGAAAATAGGCAGGGCTCAGTGGTTTTATTGATGTCTATTATTGGGGCAGTTTATTGATAAACTTGATGATTAAATCAACTGTATGTTTTTAGCACTGAAACATGCAAAGTCTTATTGCGCAAGATTTCAAAGCTAACTATTGTTATACTGTTTGCACAATGTATATGAAGGGCGACATAACAATGATCCAAGACGATCAAAACACAACGACTTCTCTTGACCTCAACCAAATCCGTCAGGATATCGACTCTGTTGATCAACAGATTCAACAACTTATTAACCGTCGAGCGAAACTGGCGGAAGCTGTTGCAAAAGCAAAATTTGCTTCTGAAGAGAATCCAATGTTTTACCGTCCAGAACGTGAAGCGCAAGTTTTACGGAATGTTATGGAGCGTAATGAAGGCCCTTTATCTGATGTGACCATGGCACGTTTGTTCCGTGAAATCATGTCTGCATGTTTGGCTCTAGAAGCACCGCAAAGTATTGCATTTTTAGGTCCTGTTGGTACTTATACGCACTCTGCGGTGTTGAAGCATTTTGGACATGATGCTGTAGTTCGTCCTTTACCGACCATTGATGAAGTGTTCCGTGAAGTGGAAGCAGGCAGTGCCCACTATGGTTTGGTGCCGGTAGAAAACTCGTCAGAAGGTGTGGTCAACCATACTTTAGATTGTTTTAAAGCCTCACACTTAAATGTGATTGGTGAAGTTGAATTGCGTATTCATCACCAGTTTCTTGTGTCTGAAAACACGCGTAAAGACAGTATTAAACAAATTTATGCACATCAGCAAACTTTGGCGCAGTGCCGTGCATGGTTGGACGCACACTATCCAGGTGTGGAACGTGTTGCTTTAAGCTCGAATGCTGAAGCGGCACGTCGTATTAGTACTGAATGGCATTCGGCTGCTATTGCATCTGATGTTGCAGCAAGTATTTATGACTTAGAAATTTTACACAGCAATATTGAAGATAATCCTGAGAACACTACACGTTTCTTGGTGATTGGTCGTGAAAGAATCCCGCAAAGCGGTAATGATAAAACGTCATTGCTGATTTCTGCACATGATCGTGCAGGTGCATTATTGGAAATCCTTGCACCATTTGCAAAGCACAACATTAGTTTGACCAGTATCGAAACGCGTCCTGCATTGCCTGAAAAATGGGCTTATGTCTTCTTCATCGACTTAGAAGGTCATGTGGAACAAGACAATGTTAAAGCGGCGATTGAAGAGATTCGTCCACTTGTGAAAGAAGTTCGAGTATTGGGTTCATACCCGATTGCAGTACTGTAATCTCTAAGGTGGTTGGGTTTGTTCCAAACTCAACCATGTACACCACTTGTAAGAATGGAAAGGTCACATGTCGTTTGCTCCAGCCAATGAAGGTATTGCGAAGTTAAAACCATATCAACCAGGTAAGCCAATCAGCGAATTAGAGCGTGAATTGGGAATGACCGATATTGTTAAGCTTGCTTCAAATGAAAACCCTTTGGGTTGTTCGGACAAAGTAAAAGAAGCAGTTGCTGCTGAATTGGCGGAAATTGGACGATATCCAGACGGTGGTGGTTTTATTTTGAAGGATCAAATTCATGCGCAGTTTGGTGTAGCACATGATTGTATTACTTTAGGCAATGGTTCAAACGATCTACTTAAAATTTTTGCCCGTGCATTTGTTTCAGATAAAGACTCGGTGGTGTATAGCCAACACGCATTTGCAGTTTATGCTCTGGTCACGCAAGCCATCAACGCTGAAGCGATTGAGGTACCTGCTCAAGGTTTTTCGCATGACCTTGACGCGATGGCGGCGGCAATTAAAGACAATACCAAATTGGTGTTTATTGCGAATCCCAATAATCCGACAGGAACTTGGTTTGAAGAGGCTGAATTTGAGCGCTTCATGCAAAAAGTACCGAGTCATGTGATCGTGGTTTTGGATGAGGCTTATGTGGAATATTTCCCAGAAAACTTTAATAGCTTAAAGTTTTTAGCACAGTATCCGAACCTGATTGTTAGCCGTACCATGTCAAAGTGCTTTGGTTTAGCGGCATTACGTGTTGGCTTTGCTTTAGCATCGGCAGAAGTGACAGATTTCTTAAATCGTATTCGTCAGCCGTTTAACGTCAACCATTTAGCCATGGTGGCAGCAGTTGCTGCACTAAAAGATGAAGATTTCATTGAGAAATCACGTGTGGTCAATAAAGCGGGCATGGTGCAACTTGAAACAGGTTTTAAAGCGCTAGGCCTAAACTATGAGCCTTCTCGTGCCAACTTTATTTTGGTCGATATACAAGCCGATCCTGCACAAACTTTTAATGCTTTATTAAAAGAAGGGGTGATTGTTCGTCCTGTGGGCATCGCCAATCATTTACGAGTATCGATTGGAACTGAAGCTGAAAATACGAAATTTCTAACGGCTTTGGCCAACGTACTAGGTTTAGAGGCGAACGTTTAAATTATGTCTGTGCCACTATTTGAAAAAGTTGCATTTATTGGTCTTGGACTGATTGGTTCAAGTCTTGCACGGGTGATGATTGCTGAAGGTTTAACCCAAAATATTGTAGCCTCTACACGTTCGGAAAAAACCTTACAGGATGCCAAAGCTTTGGGATTAATCCAACAGGGGTATAGCGATCCTGTACAGGCGGTTCAAGGTGCGGACTTGGTGGTTTTAGCTTTGCCTGTTCGTGCAACGCAAAAAGTATTGGAAACCATCAAACCATATTTGCAAGAACATACGATTATTACCGATGTGGGCAGTACCAAAGGCAATGTGGTCGACGCGGCCAAAGCCGTGTACGGCGAAGCATTACCTGCTGGCTTTGTACCGGGGCATCCAATTGCGGGTGCAGAACATACAGGTGTGTATGCAGGTAAGGTCGATTTATTTGCAAATCATAAAGTGATTTTGACACCGTTACCAACCAGTGCTGATTGGGCTGTAGAGAAACTGATCCAACTGTGGCAAGCTGCGAAAGCAGAAGTGATTTGTATGGATGTGGCCAAGCATGATGAAGTCTTGGCACATACCAGTCATCTTCCGCATTTGATGGCTTTTAACTTAGTTGAACAACTGGCAAACCGTGAAGATAATTTAGACATTTTCCGCTATGCTGCGGGGGGATTCCGCGATTTTTCTCGAATTGCGGCAAGTGACCCACAAATGTGGCATGACATCTTTTTTGCCAATAAAAAAGCCATTTTAAATGCCGTAGATGGTTTTGAAAACCAACTGGCTACGATTCGTAAACTCATTGAAGATGAAGATTCACATGCTTTAATGGGCTTGCTTGGACATGCGCAAGCAGCACGCCAGCATTTTAACCATATGCTGGCTCAAAAACCTTTCATGGAGAGCAATAAAGTGACGACACAGCAATTCACCATATTACCGGGTAAAAAGAGTTTCCAAGGTAAGTTTAGCGTGCCAGGCGATAAATCTGTGTCACACCGTTCAATCATGTTTGGTGCAATTGCGGAAGGAACGACGCATGTGACAGGTTTCTTGGAAGGTGAAGACGCGTTAGCAACCTTACAAGCCTTCCGTGATATGGGCGTCAGCATTGAAGGTCCTAAAAATGGTGAAGTGACGATTCATGGTGTGGGCGTAAATGGCCTAAAAGCGCCAGCAAGTGCGCTTTACATGGGTAACTCAGGGACTTCAATGCGTCTGCTTTCAGGGATGCTTTCTGCACAAAAATTTGACTCTGTCATGACGGGTGATGCATCACTGTCGAAGCGTCCAATGGAACGTATTGCTAAACCGTTACGCGAAATGGGCGCACAGATTCAAACCACAGGTGAGCGTGGTACACCTCCTGTTTCGATCACTGGAAACCAAGCTTTGCAAGGCATTCACTATGATTTGCCAATGGCATCTGCGCAGGTGAAATCTGGGATTTTATTGGCAGGTTTGTGGGCAGCAGGTGAAACATCTGTTACCGAACCAGAACCTACGCGTGATCATACTGAACGTATGCTACGTGCATTTGGTTATGACGTGAAAACAGAAGGCAACCGTATTTCACTGCAAGGTGGCGGTAAGTTAGTTGGTACAGAGATTCAAGTGCCATCAGATATTTCATCGGCTGCTTTCTTTATGGTGGGTGCTGCGATTACTGAAGGTTCAGACGTCACTTTAGAAGCAGTGGGCATTAACCCAACGCGTACAGGTGTGATCGAGATTTTGAAACAAATGGGTGCAGACATTACGGTTGAAAATGAACGTATTGCAGGCGGTGAGCCGATTGCAGACATTCGTATTCAAGGCACACGTACACTCAAAGGTATTCATATGCCTGAAGATCAAGTGCCATTGGCGATTGATGAATTCCCTGCATTATTCATTGCTGCGGCATGTGCTGAAGGGCAAACAGTATTAACGGGTGCTGCTGAGCTGCGTGTGAAAGAATCAGACCGTATTCAAGTGATGGCAGATGGTTTAAAAACCATGGGTATCGATTGTACGCCGACTGACGATGGCATCATCATTGAAGGTAAAGGTCATTCGGGTGAATGGGGTGCGATTTTCACCGGTGGCGAAATTGAATCACATCATGATCACCGTATTGCGATGAGTTTCTCAATGGCCGGCTTACGCACCTCTGGTGAAATTAAAATCATTGGCACTGAAACGGTTGCCACGAGTTTCCCGACCTTCACGCAATTAAGTAATCAAGCTGGTTTAGCGATCCAAGTCACTGAATAAGACTAAAGCTTAGAGATTTTGTGTGAAAACAGCCAAGCTTTTGCTTGGCTGTTTTGTGTTAAGTCATTATGCTAAACCCATATAACAAAAAAGCCTTTGGAATGATCAATGAGAAAATTACAATTTACAGCACAGCATGGACAGCAGCAGGATGTAAATGAAAGCGGTGTAGTACAGAAGCAAGTACAAGACTTGCTGGTTCAAAAGTTAGGTCAATTTGGTTTTGAAACTTTGCCACAAAGTGGTGATCAGGTGGCTGTGAGTGTTGATAATCATACTTTGCCCCTGTCTATTACGTGCCAAGGTCATGACAGCGAAGGAAATCTGGTGTGCGAAATTGCGTCTTATCCAGATGAAGAGCAAGACTGGTTAGACCGAATTGCTGAACGAAGCTTGTTAAATCAATTGGCACAAGCGGTTGAAACCACACTAAAAACAGATAAAAGTTTTACTGAGTTTGAGTGGAAAGGCCAATTGAATAGATAAAAAATGCTGAATTGGTTTTTCCTAATTCAGCATTTTTTTAGAACAGAACACGTTTAATATTTTGATGGATCAACGCGCTTATAACTGGATGTGCTATAAGACTTATTCCACACGTAACCAAGTTTGGCTACGTCCCACAGCAGAAACGCCTAAATATCCTCTTAAGAATAGCTTTTTCCCATTTGGGCTAATTTTACCTTTTAGGCTATACAGCTTGCCTGAAACGGGATCAATGATTTTGCCATGTGTATAATTAATATTGTTTTCGGTCTTTAAACCGGTAATCACTTGCATACCAATAATAGGCTTATCGGTGTAGGGTGCAGGGCAGTTGGTGCAGAATTCTTTAGCTGTATAGCCTGGACGAGGAGTTGCTTTTAGTGCAGTTCCAGCATAAGTCCCATTGGCTTGCTTTTCAATTTTCACCAGACCTTTGGGTTCTCCAGTTTTATCATCGATATAACGCCAAGTCCCTATAATGTCCTGAGCACAGGCTGACGTGGTGGCTATAGTGACTAAAACTGCCCCGAGAATTGTTTTCATAAAATCCCTGAATATTTTAAAAATTATTTAAATGAATAGCTCTCACGAGCTAAGATGTTGATTGTATAATTTATTATTTGAATAATGATGTGCAGAATATATCAAGTTCAAGCGTAGATTGTTGCATAAAGTACCATTAGCAGGATTAAATCCTTACTTATTTTTAAAACAGGTATTTGATGGAGGTAGTGCTGATTGAGTTTAGCGCTCAAAAGGAAACTTAAAATTATTTTGGGAACAGAAGATATATAAGGGACGACTAATGAAGCTGCTGGAAATGGCGTATTAAGCGTTGGAATAGAAAAAGAGATACATCTAGATTAAAAATAAAAAGTTCAAGAAAGAAAGGGACTAATGTTAGACAGCCATTTCTTTCCTGAACTGAGTGATGCGTTAAATCCACAAGAAACGTGTAATCGCAATACGTAACTGTTTTAAGTAACCGGTAAAGAAATGGTTTGCACCAGGTAATACAGTCACTAAATGGCGCTGCGGTTTAGCCCACGTAATCATGTCAGACAGTAAGGTTACTTCATCGGCTTCGCCATGAATGAATAAGATGTCACCTTTAAGCTGTGGTGTTACATAGTGGCGTACACCAGCGACCGTTGCCGTTGGTAGACCACATAAAATGGTTTGTTTTGGTCGAATTTCTTCTTGTAAAGCGTCATAGCATTTCGCCATGACATGCGCACCGAAACTAAAGCCACCTGCATAGAAGGGTAAAGTTGTATGTGCTGCACGAGCATGCTTAATCACTTCAAGAACATCATCAGTTTCGCCATGACCTTCGTCGTGTAGACCAACACTTTGACCTGAGCCACGGAAACTCGGACGGTACACAATACAACCGCGTTCTAAGAACATTTGCGCAAGCAATGCTGGAACCTTGTGTTGAGGTGTACCACCTTGGAGTGGATGGGGGTGAGTAACTACCGCGAATCCTTTCACTTCACCCTGTGGATAATCTACAAAAACTTCAATTTGCCCAACTGGACCTTGAATGAACATCTGCTCAGACATAGAGAATCGATACATATAACAGGAGAATGGGCTAGTTTAACCGTTTATGCTTATTAAAAACACAGATTGGTAATAAAATAAGTCTACTGATATAGTCTGTTTAATTGTTTTTTAATCAGGTTATCTATGCTTGCCCTTGTTTCTCCTGCCAAAACTTTAGATTACCAAACTGCTTTACCTACCGATACGTATACACAACCCAGATTGCTGCAACATTCCCAAGAATTGATCGAAGTTACTCGCAAACTGTCAGCAAGTGAAATTGCAAGCTTAATGAGCGTCAGTGAAAAAATTGCCACCTTAAATGTCGATCGTTTTCGCGATTGGCAGCCAGAATTCAACTTTGCCAATGCGCGACAAGCCATGTTTGCTTTTAAGGGCGATGTCTATACTGGTTTAGATGCTTATCATTTGTCAGAGTCGAACATTGAATATGCACAGCAACATTTAAGAATGCTCTCAGGTTTATATGGTTTGCTACGTCCATTGGACTTGATGATGCCGTATCGTTTAGAGATGGGAACCAAGCTGGCTAACCCACGCGGACATAATCTGTATGAGTTTTGGGGCAATCACATTACCGATTTAATTAACCAAGATTTAGAACAGGCAGGTTCGAAAATTTTGCTGAATATTGCTTCGGATGAATACTATAAGTCTGTGAAAGAGAGCAAAATCCAAGCAGAGATTATTAAACCTGTGTTTTTAGATCAGAAAAATGGCAAATATAAAGTCATTAGTTTCTATGCTAAAAAAGCGCGTGGTTTGATGGCGCGTTATATGATTGAAAACCAAATTGATCAAATTGAAGGGTTAAAATCATTCCAGACAGATGGTTATTATTTTGATGCTGACAGCTCATTAAAAGGTGAGTTGGTCTTTAAACGAGACGAACAGGCCGCATAATGCATGGGCATTCCAATGGTGCAATATACAAAACAGTTTCAGGACTATTGGGCGCTCACCGCAAGGCAATTGAGTTTAGATGACGATACCACTCAAAAGTTCCATGCCATGCTATATGATGCCTATAGTGAAGTACAGCGGCATTATCATAGCATTCAACATATTGTTGAATGTTTAGAGCATTTTCATCAGATCAAAACCTACTTAGACGATACTTTATCTGTTGAGTTGGTCATTTGGTTTCATGATGTCATTTATAACCCGCAAGCACATGACAATGAGCAGCAAAGCGCTGATTATATGCAACGGATGCTTAAAAATGTGCTTGGAGCTGAGCAAATTGCAAAGATCTATGCATGGATTTTGGCAACCCAAGCACATGCACCGACAGCTGATACTGATTTGGCTTATCTATTGGATATTGATCTGGCTATTTTAGCCAGCGATCCTATGCGTTTTGCTGAATATGAACGCCAAATTCAGCAAGAATATGCTTGGGTTGAGCCCTCACTTTATGTGCAGAAGCGTCAACAAGTGTTAAGGCACTTTTTAGAAATGCACCCTCTGTACCAGACGCCACTTTTCCAAAAGCGCTATGAGCCTCTGGCTAAGCAGAACTTAACCCAAACTTTAGGTATTTAAAGCCCTTTAAATGCTTCGATGGCACGAATACGACTGGATTTTAAATCGACGATTGGTTTGGGGTAGTCCAAATCCATATTCGGCTGCTTCGCATAAGGCTCATGAATGCTTTTGGCATCTAAATGTGCAAGCTCTGGCAGCCACTGTCGAATATAGTCACCATTGCTATCAAATTTCTGAGATTGGCTCACAGGGTTAAAGACTCGGAAGTAAGGTACAGCATCGGTGCCCGTGGAGGCACACCACTGCCATCCGCCATTATTGGCAGCTAAGTCACCATCAGCCAAATGTTGCATAAACCATTGCTCGCCCAAACGCCAATCAATCAACAAGTTTTTAGTTAAGAACATTGCAACAATCATACGGACACGATTGTGCATCCAACCAGTCGCAAGGAGTTGCCGCATACCTGCATCTACAATTGGAATACCAGTACGACCTTTTTGCCATGCGTTTAAATCTTCAGGCGAATCTCGCCATACAATACGCTGCGTGCTGGCTTTAAAGGGCAGGTGTTTAGAGACATGTGGAAAATCAAATAAAATATGCTGATAAAACTCTCGCCAAAGTAATTCATCTAACCAAGTCTGCTGGCCTGTGTTATCAATCATAAATTGACCGTGTTGAGCACGAAACAGGGCATTGAGACACTGGCGAATCGACACGATCCCGAGATTTAAATAGGTTGAAAGTTGGCTGGTGCTATTTAAAAATGGAAAGTCTCTCTCTTTTTGATAGTCACTAACTTTGTGATCAATAAAATCATCGAGCACTGAAAGTGCATATATTTCCGTTTCAGGCCAATAGGCTTTAATTTGATTTAATTCATTCGTATTCACATCAATCAGTGATTCAATGTGTGGAATGGTTGTATTTAAATCGGCAGGAAGCTGTATAGGTTGCTGTGCAGAAGGGAGAGGATAGCACTGCGGTAAGCCAATATTTAAGCGTTCATAACAGGTTTTTTTAAAAGCACCAAAGACTTGATAGGGCTTATCAGATTGGTTACGAATACTGTTTAAGGGAAAGAGGGTTCGATCCTGGAAGAGCGTAAATTCAATGTGTTGCTGATTTAAGCATTGTTGAACTTCGGCATCGCGCTTAAGCTCATTCACGCCCATTTCGATATTTGCAAAAATCTGTTGTACTTGCAGTGTATGACACAAAGATGAAAGCCGACGTGGAATATCTTGCCACAGCGGAATATTTAGAATGAGCAAAGGAATATTCAGCTGAGCAAGGCTCTGTTTTAAATCGTGCAATTGTCTGACATATAAATCAATTTTTACAGCTGCATCATGATGTAATAGCCACTGTTGTGGGGATAGGATCACTAAAGCCAGCATAGGTCCATGTTGGCTTGCATGCCAAAGTGCGGCATGGTCGTGTATGCGAAGATCTTGTCTAAACCAAATTATGTTCATAAAAGGTTAATCAACTGTAATTTTTTGAAATATAAAATATTACAAAATTGAGCACTTTGATCATATTTTTTTCTCACTCATTTAATTTAATCTTATGTTATTGAAATAATTAAATCAGAAAAAACTATAAAGTGTGAAGATACTTTTTATCTGATAAATGTGTGGCCCTTTGTATTATTTGTTATGATTTGTAATCATGCTAAAGCAGTTGTGGATATTGTGAATGTCATGAAAAAAATTCTAATCCCTATTTTTGTGGCTGCTGTTTGTTTGCTTGGGTTTGTTGTTTTTCAGGATACAGAAACGAAAAAACAGCAACAGTTGAATCAACTCATGAACAGTACTGAGCCTAAAGTGCAAAAGTTGAGTCCTCTCTCAAAGGCAAACGTCGTGCCTGAAAAAGTCAATAGCTCGTTTTCAAAGTGATGCTGAAGCAATAATCGATCAGGTCTCCATTAAAGTAATTTGAAGCTTAAGATAGAATAAAATCATGTATAAATGACTTATCGTGTTGAATTTTAATTAAAAATAAATTTAAAACAATTAAAAATCAGTGTGTTATAATTCGCGCCAAGATATATTGAATTTTAGACTTTGAGTCTAAAATGACGTTTTTGTTGAAAGCTGCATACGGTTTATGCGGCTTTTTTGTTTAGGTATATATGGTTCGACCATACGTTTGAATCATTCATGGCTAAATAAACTTTTCCTGAATTGAGGAAATTTGGCATATTCATTGCTTTAACTTCCAGAAATTTAATCAGATTTTCATCGTACTGAGTGTCGAAATTTTTTGGCAGTTATACAGTTTTAAAAGTTTATTTACAGGGGCTAGGTCATGACGACTCCTAATCCATCTTCAGAAAATATGCTCGAGCGTATGTTCAAACTGAGTGAAAATAAAACCAGTTTTCGTACAGAGCTTCTTGCAGGTGTAACCACATTCTTAACCATGTGTTACATCATTATTGTGAATCCAATGATTTTATCCGAAACGGGGATGGATCATGGTGCTGTCTTTGTAGCGACTTGTCTTGCAGCCGCAATTGGCTGTTTGGTTATGGGTATTGTTGCAAATTATCCAATTGCATTAGCACCGGGTATGGGCTTAAACGCTTACTTTACCTATTCGGTGTGTATGGGTATGGGTGTGCCTTGGCAGACTGCTTTAGCTGCAGTGTTTGTATCAGGTTTGGTGTTCATTGCGATCAGTATGTTTAAGATCCGTGAAGCCATTGTGAATGCAATCCCAATGTCGCTTAAGCTTGCGATTGGCGGCGGAATTGGTTTATTCCTTGCGCTGATTGCTTTAAAAAATGCAGGCGTTATTGTGGACAATCCAGCGACTTTGGTTGGATTGGGCGACTTAAAGCAACCGACGGTTCTTTTGGCTTTATTTGGCTTCTTGATGGTGGTTGTACTGCATCACTTTAAAGTGCGTGGTGCTATTATTATCAGCATCTTGGCTTTAACTGCAATTTCAACAGCAATGGGCTTAAGCGAGTTTAAAGGTGTTGTTGGTGAGATTCCATCAATTGCTCCAACTTTCATGCAAATGGACTTTGAAGGTCTATTTACGGCAAGCTTAGTGGGTGTCATCTTTGTATTTTTCTTGGTCGATTTATTTGACTCAACAGGTACATTGGTTGGCGTGTCACACCGTGCAGGCTTACTGAAAGATGGCAAGCTTCCACGTTTGAAAAAAGCATTATTTGCAGACTCAACCGCAATTGTTGCTGGTGCAGCATTAGGTACATCTTCGACGACACCATATATTGAGTCGTCTGCGGGTGTTGCTGCTGGTGGCCGTACAGGTTTAACCGCAGTTGTGGTCGGTGTGTTATTTATCTTATGTTTGTTTTTAGCACCTCTAGCTCAATCTGTACCTGGTTTTGCAACAGCTCCAGCATTGTTATTTGTTGGTGTGTTGATGATTCAGGGGATTACCCATATTGATTGGGATGATATTACTGAAGCTGTACCTGCGTTCTTAACCATTGTATTTATGCCATTTACCTACTCAATTGCAGATGGTATTGCGATGGGCTTTATTAGCTATGCATTGGTTAAATTGTTCACCGGTAAAGCGGCGACTGTACCTTACATGGTGTGGATCGTGGCTGTGCTTTGGGCATTAAAATTCGCGTTATTTGGTGGCTAATTCATCAAATAGTGATAAGGGTGTAAACTCAGTTTACGCCCTTTTTTATTTTTAAAGAGGAAAAGATATGAGTCAATTGGAGCTCATTCGTGCTTTACCAAAAGCTGAATTGCATGTGCATATTGAAGGGACATTTGAGCCAGAACTCATGTTTGCAATCGCACAGCGTAATCAAATAGACATTCCTTATATGTCGGTTGAAGAAGTGAAACAGGCTTATAATTTTCACAATCTACAATCATTTTTAGACATTTATTATGCAGGTGCAAATGTACTGATTCATGAGCAAGACTTTTATGACTTGGCTTGGGCATACTTTGAAAAATGTGCCGAAGATCGTGTAGTGCATACCGAAATGTTCTTTGATCCACAAACGCATACTGACCGCGGTATTGCTTTTGAAACAGTGATTAATGGTCTGCAACGCGCATGTGATGATGCCAAGGCAAAATTTGGCATTAGTTCGCATTTGATTATGTGTTTCTTGCGTCATTTAAGTGAAGAAGCAGCCCTTGAAACTTTAGCACAGGCATTGCCGTATAAAGATCAAATCATTGGTGTAGGCTTGGACTCAAGCGAAGTTGGGCATCCTCCTTCAAAGTTTGAACGTGTCTTTGCTAAAGCACGTGAAGCAGGCTTTTTAGTGGTTGCGCATGCGGGTGAAGAAGGTCCAGCAGAATATGTGTGGGAAGCTTTAGATTTGCTTAAAGTGAATCGTATTGACCACGGTGTGCGTTCTGAAGAAGATCCTGTATTAATGCAGCGTTTGATCGCAGAGAAAATGCCACTGACCGTTTGTCCGCTCAGTAACTTAAAGTTATGTGTCGTTGACGATATGGCACAGCACAATATCCGCCGTTTGTTGCAACAAGGTGTGCAAGTAACAGTAAATTCAGACGATCCATCGTACTTTGGTGGTTATATGAATGATAACTTTATTGCCATTACAGATGCGTTAGACTTAACAGCAGCTGAGCTAAAACAATTGGCGTTGAACTCTTTTGAAGCGTCGTTTATTTCGGCAGAAGAGAAGCAAAAATGGGCGGCTGAAATTGTAGCCATTGCTTAATCTAATGTCCTTTTAAAGACAGAGTTCGCTCTGTCTTTTTTATGTGAGGTCGATATGAAAAAAATCATTGCATTGCTTGTGGTTATTTTTGTGCTCTTTGCAGTTTATTTGCTCAAAACGGATATTGGGTTAACGCAAAAACTACTAAAGCCAGTGGTGGTGTATCAGTGCGGTGTCGAGCTTGAAGCGACAAGGCTGTGGAAAGTCAGTACAGCATTGCTTGGTGAAGAGAAAAAGAATCAGCTCCAAACGCAAATCTGTGGTTGCGTGGGTGAAAATGCGTTAAAGGATATTCCAGCAATAACTTTGTTGCGCGCAGTGGTTGATGAACAAGTCAAAAAACAGGTGGTCCAACAGGGTGTGTTGAATACGCTGAAAGGATGTGTGGTGGATGAAGTCCTAAAAGCAACAGATTGATGCTTTTAGGCTAATTCAACTTGGTCTTACTTTGCTTGTTTGGTCATGCTATTTAACACATTATCTTTATCAATAAAGTGGTGTTTCAGTGCTGCTGCAATATGACCCACTAACAGCAATCCTGCAGCCCATGAAATCCAGATATGTAAAGGTTTTACGATTGCGAGTAATTCAGGGGTGTCTTGTACTAAACGGGGAATTTCAAAAAGGTACAATACAGGCGCAGGGTGCCCAGCACTCCAGCTAAATAAACAGCCAGTAATTGGCAAAGCCAACAAAATGAAATATAAAGCCAAATGACCGAGGTGTGCCATTTTTTGCATGAACGGTGACATACTGTCTGGAAGTTTGGGTGCAGGGTGGGTATAGCGCCAAAAGATACGAATCACCACCAGAAAAATAATCGTGGTTGCAATGTTCTTATGTAAGGTAATGACATCCCCTTTAAAGCTACCATCAGCATCATAGCTGAGGAAGTTTCCGCTATAAAAACCAATCAGCCAAGCAGCAATAAAGATAATTGCCATGAGCCAATGCAGGATTTGAGCAGTACGCGTGTAATGGGTATTTGCCAAGTTCATTAGATTCACATCCATTTTTATGTTGCGCTATTTTATAGAGCTATAGATATGTCAAAAATGTAGTAGATGCAACATAGCGTTGATATTCTGCAACGCTGCACAGACCAATGGCGCATGACTGATCTAAAACTGTGTAATAAGCGAAAGATATTAAAATGGTATGGAAATAGTGTTTCCGTAAATAGCAAAGATTCGGCAAAATACGCGCACTTTAACTGTTATAAATGGATATATCCGTGAAAAAAATGATTGCAGTGCTTGCTCCTTTGGCTTTGATCCTTTCGGCTTGTACAACGACTGATATGGCAACGACCAATACGACGACCACCACGCAACAACTGGGTACAGCAGCGCTTAAAATTGCCATTAATGCAAAATGTACGACTGAGTTGAATAATCTACCAGCATGGAAAACAGCAACCAAATTTATGACGGCTGACCAAAAAACCGATATTCAAACCGAAATTTGTGGTTGTGTCAGTGAGAAAGCCCCACAAAATATTACGGCTGTCGACCTGGCAACAGCGGCCATTGACCCTGCGGCGCGTACAACTATTATTAGCAATGCTGTGACGAAAACTATCAATGCATGTGTGGCTGAAGCGGTGAATTAAGTTGTGATATATCAAAGAAGTGGGGGACATGCTTCGCTTCTTTGCGGTTTTTTTGTACTTTTTGGTGTTTATCTTTTATATTGATGTGAATAATAACAATTTAAGCCTGATTTCTTTTACAACAAAGGGTGTATCTGTATGAAAAATGATAAGTTAATTCTCTGTTTGTTTGGCTCGCTTATGCTTTCCGCGTGTGTGTCGAATCCTTTATCTAGCTCAGATGATGATGGAATCTCGGCTATTAAAATGGCCTCACATGCAAAATGTATGGATGAAATCGAAACTAATCCGACATGGATCATGGGCAGTAAGCTGTTATCAGAAGACCAAAAACAAAAGAAAAAACGTGAAGTATGTAACTGTGTAGGTGATAACTCTCCCAAAGTATTGTCTAAAGAGCAGTTGGCTTTGGCGGCAATTGATCCCAAAGCAAAGGCAACCTATGGTACTTTAGCCGCAACAAAAACAACAGCCACATGCGCCTCCGAAATGCTAAACTAAGCCGAATAAATTGTTAAATTTTTAGAATGGCTGTTATCAGCCATTTTTTATGAGAGTAGAAAATGCAAATTGCAGGTGCAGATGAGGCAGGGCGCGGCCCTTTGGTGGGTTCAGTGGTCGCTGCTGCGGTAATTCTAGACCCCAATAACCCAATACAAGGGTTGAATGATTCCAAAAAATTGACTGAAAAAAAACGTGAAAAACTTTTTGTCGAAATTCAGGAAAAAGCATTAGCATGGGCGATTGCTGAGGCGAGTGCTGCTGAAATTGATGAGATCAACATTTTACAAGCATCTTTGCTTGCGATGCGCCGCGCGGTTGAACAGCTTGCAATACAGCCTGAACATGTCTTGGTTGATGGTAATAAAATTCCACAAGGCTTGAGTATGAGCTGTGAGGCAATTGTGGGCGGGGATGCTTTACATGCTGAAATCTCAGCGGCGAGTATTTTGGCCAAAGTGACACGTGACCATCAAATGATTGAGATGGACCGAAAATATCCTCAGTTTGGTTTTGCCAAACACAAAGGTTATCCAACCAAAGCGCATTTTGAGGCGATTGCTGAACATGGGGTCATTGACGAGCATCGTCGTAGTTTTGGGCCTGTAAAGAAAGTAATTGAGGCATTTGAGCAAAAAGAGACTGTATAAAAATTTAAAGCGGCCAATCGGGCCGCTTTATATCTGAATGTTTCAATCTTAACGATTGAAATTATTCTGCTGTGCACCTTCATCTTCAAATGCAGGCTGGTAGTCCTGATCAAGATGTTGAAGATGTTCATGCATTGCACGTTCATGCTGAATGCGTTGATAAATCTCTTCACGATGTACAGATACTTCTTTGGGAGCATTGACACCAATACGAACTTGGTTGCCTTTGACACCAAGTACAGTAACACTTACTTGATCCCCAATCATTAATGTTTCACCGACGCGTCGGGTCAAAATCAGCATGTTTATCTCCTTGCAAAACGCTAAACCTGCAGTTGTACTAAAGTAAAATACATAATTTTTTGTATTTAAAAAAATTTAAACAAATGTTTAATACAACCGCATGACACTTGAATTTTTAGATATCTAGTGACATTAGGTATAACATTCATCTAAATTTAAGAAAGCCTCGGGCTTAATATAACAGAGCCACTATAGAAAAAACTATAGTGGCCCCTGATTTTTGTAGTCTTTTGCAAAAACTGTCAGACAATGACAAGTTTTTCGCAAGATTGCTTAAGCACGTGCGCTTGATTCACCATGTTCACGGTCTAAACCGAAAGCAGTGTGTAAAGAACGTACAGCAAGTTCTAAGTAGTTTTCTTCAATAATCACAGAAATTTTGATTTCTGAAGTTGAGATCATCAAAATGTTGATGCCTTCATCAGCCAAGGCAGTAAACATTTTACTTGCAACACCTGCATGTGAGCGCATACCTACACCTACGATTGAGACTTTAACAATGTCGTCACGTGTAGCAACTTCGCGCGCACCAATAGCTTGAGCAGTTTCTTGAAGAATTTTTGTTGCTTTTGCAAGTTCGCCACGGTTTACCGTGAAAGTGAAGTCAGTTGTACCATCTTCTTCAACATTTTGGATAATCATATCCACTTCAATGTTGGCATTACCAATAGGCGATAAAATTTTAGATGCAATACCTGGTTCATCAGGAACACCTAGAATCGTAAGTTTAGCTTCGTCACGGTTAAATGCGATACCAGAGATAATTGGTTGTTCCATGTTGTCTTCCGCCTCAGTGGTGATTAGTGTTCCGACGTTCTTTTTAAAGTCTTCGTCGAATGCGCCATCATCGTCATTATCAAAACTTGATAATACGCGTAAAGGCACTTGGTATTTTCCTGCAAATTCAACCGAACGAATTTGTAGAACTTTAGAACCAAGTGATGCCATTTCCAGCATTTCTTCAAATGAAATACGGTCTACTTTTTTCGCTTTTGGTGCAACGCGTGGGTCAGTGGTATAAACGCCATCTACATCTGTATAGATTTGGCATTCATCTGCTTTTAATGCTGCAGCAAGTGCTACACCAGAAGTATCTGAACCGCCACGGCCGAGGGTGGTGGTGTTACCATCGGCATCGAAGCCTTGGAAACCAGCAACCACGATCACACGACCAGCATCTAAATGCGCAGTCATGGTGTCAGTATCAATCGACTCGATACGTGCTTTGGTAAACGCATTGTCTGTTTTGATACCGACTTGGCGACCCGTAAGTGACTTAGCTTCAACGCCAATAGAATTGAGCGCCATTGCTAACATTGAAATCGTTACCTGTTCACCCGTAGAAACCATTTGGTCTAATTCTCGTGGGTCAGGGGTTTCGGTAATGGCTTTCGCTAAAGCAAGTAGACGATTGGTTTCGCCACTCATTGCTGATACAACCACTACAACCTTGTGGCCGTGGTCATGCCAACGCTTTACACGACGAGCAACATTTAAAATGCGCTCTGGAGTACCCATAGAGGTACCGCCATATTTTTGAACGATTAATGCCATAGTTGTTCCATATAAACCATGACCCTGAATGCATCATTCAGGGTCAGTTACACAAAAGGTGAAGTTTTATTTCGCTTCAAGCCAAGCAGTTAAATCTGCCATCACTGTTGCAAACTTCTCGTTTAGTGGCGCGCCACCTTGTGCTAAGTCAGGTTTGCCACCACCTTTACCACCAAGCTCAGTTGCTAGATGTTTGATGATGTCACCTGCTTTAATAGAAGCAGTAAAGTCTTTTGCTACAGATGCAATCAGGCTAACTTTGTCACCTTCAACACCAGCAAGTACGATGACTGCATTTTCTAATTTTGATTTCACACCGTCATGTAGGTTACGAAGTGATTTCGCATCCATGTTTTGAACAGTCGTGATCAGCGTTTGACGACCCGCAAGCGTTTGAACTTGGCTAAGAAGTTCAGCAGCTTGGAAGCTGGCAAGTTTTTGATTGAGTTGCTCAATCTGTTTTTGCAAGCTTGATGCTGTGTCGACTAAGGCTTCAACTTTTTCTAAAGTTTGGTCTTTTTGAGCTTTCAATAAACCATTGATGGTGTTGATATCACGGTCAGCTTTTTGAGCAACTTCAATGGCTTTGGTACCTGTTACCGCTTCAATACGACGCACACCTGCAGCTACACCACCTTCAGAAGTGATTTTGAACAAGCCGATGTCGCCCGTGCGTTTAACGTGAATACCACCACACAGCTCAATTGAGAAGTTCTTTTCTTCAATGATTGAACCCATTGAAAGTACACGAACTTCATCGCCATATTTTTCACCGAACAACATCATCGCGCCTTTTGCTTTCGCAGATTCGATGTCTAAAAGCTCAGTAGAAACTGCAGTGTTGGCAATTACTTCAGCGTTTACAAGACGTTCAATTTCTTGAAGCTGTTCAAATGACACAGGTTGATCGTTGGCAAAGTCAAAACGTAAGATGTCTGACGCAACCAATGAGCCTTTTTGTTGTACGTGTTCGCCTAAAATTTGACGTAGTGCAGCATGCAAAAGGTGAGTTGCAGAGTGGTTGCGTGCAGTTGCAGCGCGGATGTCTGCTTTGACTGTTGCTTCAACATTTTGAGCAACCTTAATGCTACCTACAGTAACAATCCCTTGGTGGACAAAAGCACCGCCCGATTTCTTGGTGTCTTGGACTTCAAAAATACCCGTGTCGTTTTTGAAAATACCCGTGTCACCAATTTGACCGCCGCTTTCTGCATAGAACGGAGTTTGGTTCAGTACGATGAGGGCTTCGTCACCTTCAACCACTTCATCAACTTGTTCTCCATCTTTGTAGATTGCGATAATTTGACCTTCGCCAACCGTTGCATCATAGCCATCAAACTGAGTTTCGCCTTCAACTTTAACAACAGAGTTGTAGTCAATCGCGAATTTACCTGCATCACGTGCACGTTGACGTTGCGCAGCCATTTCAACTTCAAAGCCTGCTTCATCAATGGTTAAATCACGTTCACGTGCGATGTCAGCAGTCAGGTCAGTTGGGAAACCGTAAGTATCATACAGTTTAAACACCACTTCACCTGGAATCACTGAACCTTTCAGTTGAGCCAATTCACCTTCAAGCAATTTCAAACCTTGCTCTAGAGTTTTAGCAAATTGTTCTTCTTCTTTCAGCAATTGCGCTTCAATACGTACTTTCTGTGCTTCAAGTTCTGGGTAAGCTTGACCCATCACTTCAATTAAAGGTTGCAACATTTTATGGAAGAATGAACCTGTTGCACCTAGCTTGTTACCATGACGAACTGCACGACGGATAATACGACGTAGTACATAACCACGACCTTCATTGGATGGGTTTACACCATCAGCAATCAGGAATGAACATGAACGTGCGTGATCCGCAACCACTTTAAGTGATGCAGGATATTGAACTGGTGTACCTTTTTCGCGAGCTTCTGCTTCAAGTGCAGCGGTATCTAAACCAATAATTTCAGCGGCTGCTTTGAGTAAGTGTTGGAACAGGTCAATTTCGTAATTTGAGTTAACATGTTGTAAAACAGCAGAAATACGCTCTAAGCCCATACCTGTATCAACAGAAGGCGCCGGAAGAGGGTGTAATACGCCATCCGCAGTACGGTTAAACTGCATGAAAACGTTGTTCCAAATTTCAATGAAACGGTCGCCGTCTTCTTCAGGTGTGCCTGGTAAGCCACCCCAAATATGGTCGCCATGGTCAAAGAAGATTTCAGAACATGGACCACAAGGACCTGTATCACCCATTGCCCAGAAGTTATCTGATGCGTATTGACCACCTTTGTTGTCGCCAATACGAATAATACGGCTAGCATCTAAACCAATTTCTTTGTTCCAGATGTCAAATGCTTCGTCGTCAGTGTGGTAAACCGTTGCGTAGAGTTTGTCTTTAGGCAGTGCTAACCAAGCTTCACCAGTGAGGAAATCCCATGCAAATTTGATCGCATCACGTTTGAAGTAGTCGCCAAATGAGAAGTTACCTAACATTTCAAAGAAGGTATGGTGACGTGCGGTATAACCGACATTGTCTAAGTCGTTGTGTTTACCACCTGCGCGGACACATTTTTGTGAAGACACTGCACGTACATAATCACGTTTTTCTAGGCCTAAGAAACAATCTTTAAATTGGTTCATACCCGCGTTGGTAAACAACAAAGTAGGGTCGTTGGCGGGAACTAGAGAACTCGACGCGACACGTGTATGCCCTTGCGATTCAAAGTAGCTTAAAAAAGCTTCGCGAATTTCAGCTGATGTCATAAAACGAGTACTCACAACCAAGTCACTCCATAATTTCGATTTGGCTAATAGTAGCTGAAGAAAGTCTTATTCTAAATACGCTGACTTCAGATACTGGCTTAAAAATTTTAAAACGCCAAATTATAACGGAAAAAGGATGTTGCACCAATCACTTTAAGGCGAATTGATGACATTTCTATGTATTCGATAGTTCTAAGATTTTGCTTGTTATTGTTGGATATTTATATCATTTCGTGGAAATGAGTTGATTAGTGCGAGGTGGTCAGGCCGGTCAATTTATCACTTAAGGGTTCATATTCATCATCTTCACTGATGGATGATAGAAAAAGAAAGCTTAACCAAATCTGTATAAATCCATTAATATAAGCCTGCTTTATCTTTCATCATTTTATACATAAGGGCAAGTCATGCAACGAGTGGCGATAAATGGATTTGGTCGAATCGGACGTAATGTACTTCGCGCTTGGTTTGAAAATCCAAAGAACTTTCAGTTTGAAATCGTCGCGGTAAATGATGTAGCAGATGTAGAAACCTTATTGCATTTATTTAAATATGACACCACGCATGGGCGCTTTCCCGGAAAAGTCGATTTAAGTTATGAAAATGAAAGGATTTATTTACATCTTTCTAAAGATCAATCGCAGCTCAAGGTTGAAGTATTGTGTCAGGCAAACCCGCAGAATTTACCTTGGTCAAGTCTCCATGTAGACGTGGTTCTAGAGTGCACAGGTTTATTTCGCTCGCGTGAAGCAGCAACAGGGCATATCAGTGCCGGTGCAAAGCGGGTCATTATCGGTGCGGCACCTTTTGACTCGGTTGATGCCGCAATTGTGTATGGGGTGAATCACCATGAGGTCAAAGTCAGTGACCAAATCATTTCCAGTGTGTCATGTACTACGCAGGCCTTAGTGCCTTTGGTTAAAATCATTGATGATGCTTTTGGGATTGATACTGCACTCATGACGGAAATTCATGCAGTGACTGCCGATCAGTCTGTATTGGATCATGCGCATCGTGATTTAAGACGTGCTCGTGCTTCAGGTCAAAACATTATCCCAACGACATCGTCTGCTTTAGGTGCTTTAAAACAAGTCATGCCGAAAATGGCCGATCGTATCGATGGTTATTCGATTCGTGTGCCAACGATTAATGTGGCGGCAATTGATTTAACTTTTATTTCGCAAACACCAATTACCGACCATAAAATTAATGAAGTACTGATTCAGGCGGCGAAGTCAGACTACCGTGAAATTATGGATGTGACGGATGAACCTTTGGTGTCTTCAGATTTTAATCATTCACCCTATTCACTTATTGTTGATTTAACGCAAACCATGGTGGTGGGGCATCAAGCTAAAGTCTTTGCGTGGTATGACAATGAGTGGGGCTATGCAAACCGCTTATTAGATTTGTGTGAATCTTTTAGTGCGTCAACTACCTAAAGGTTTTTATTTTTAAGCATCTTTTACTCTGAAAACAAGATGATAGGCATAGACCGAATACAGACTTGTGGTTATCATGAATTTATAAACGAAAATAATGTAGAGCGGTGCTTATGTTGATCTTAATTTGGGGATTTATTTTGTTGTTGGCGGTCGCTGTCATTTTTTTAATTTGGTTTCAATTTAAAAATCAGGCAGATAAAACCGATCCAAGCGTAGAGCAAAATCAGCTGCAAGAAAAAGTACATCATCTTGAAGAAAATTTAAAAAAGACCTTGGAAATTATGCAAGATCTTGCAAAAAAAATGCATGTGCAACAGGAAGTGATCGAACAGACTACGTCTAAGTTGCAAAAAGTTGAGTTACAAAACGCTGAATTGGTGAATATTCTCGCTAAAGCTGTACAGCCTGAACGCTAAAAATTCAGTTTAGATGAGCACGGTACGTAATAATGCCGCGCTCAGCATACTAATCACAACGGTTGGTAAAAGTGAAAAGCGTGAAGCTGCAATCAATGTGATGGCAATGGCGAGTAGATCTGCGACATTGTCTTTGACAAAATAAGGTGCAATTACTGAAATAAGTACGCAGCCTGGAACAACTTCCAAAATCTTTCGTTGTTTGTTGCTTAAAGCTTTATTTTTCAGCAAAACATAGCCCAATATACGCGTCAGATAAGTGGTTGCTGCGACCAATAAAATTGCGCCAAGTGTAGTGCTGTGGATCATAGCTCATCCTCCTGAATAAATAAGAAGGCAGAGGCGATGCCACAGATTGCCCCAATAGGCACATACCAACCCGTCGGTAAATATAAATAAGCAATGGCCGCACTGATTAGACTGATAAGCCAAGGGCGTGCGGCGCTAAAGCCTTTCCACATACCACGCAGTAAAACCAAAAATACTGCAGCAAAGGCCATATTAAATCCATAACGGTGAACATCGCCTAGCAAAGGACCAAGAATGGCACCTAAGCTGGTAAAACTGACCCACATCAAGTACAGAGCAAAACAGATGCCTGCGTAGTAGGGCATGCTAAAGGCCTGTTGTAGCCCAAATCTTTTCTTCTTTTCTGCATCGGCAAGAGCTGCGGCCCAACTTTCATCACACATGAAAAACAGGGCAGGGAAAACCTGTCGATTAGGCAAATGGCGTAAATAGGGCACGAGACTTGCACCCATGAGCAAATGACGGCTATTGACTAAAAAAGTAATGAAAATTAAAACGAGAAAATTTGGTGGATTGGTCCAGACCTCGAGCACGGCAAACTCGGAACCGCCCGCAAAGTTTAGGCCAGTAAATAATGGAACTTCTAAATGGCTAAAGCCTTTTTGAGTGGCTTGTGAACCGTACCGGGTTTGTCGGAGAGTCAATATTCTGAGAGACTACCCCGATGACAAAATTAAAATATACCCCTGAAATCAGAGAAAGAGCGGTTCAATTATTGATTGAATCTGAAAAAGATTATCCTTCTACTTGGGCTGCAATCACAGCAATTGCGCCTAAGATTGGTTGTACTCCTGAAACACTTCGTGCCTGGCATCAAAAGCATTTAGATCAGCAAAATCCTATTAGAGTACAACAGATATCTGATCAAGAAAAAATGAAGCAAATGGAACGTGAAATTAAAGAATTAAAGCGTGCCAATGAAATTCTACGTAAAGCAGCCGCTTTTTTCGCCCAGGCGGAGCTCGACCGCCCACACAAATAATGGTGGATTTCATCCATAACAATAAAGACTTATATGGTGTTGATGCGATTTGTAGAATTTTACCGATCGCACCTTCAACCTATTACCGGACTCTAGATCTCTGCGATGAGAAGCATTGCTTCGCAAGGGAACATCGAGCAAAGCGAGATTTACATGACTTGCATCATGCTGAGGAGATTAAACGAATTTGGAAGGAAAGTTCAGGTCGATATGGTGTACGTAAAGTCTGGCAAAAATTAAAACGTGAAGGCTATATTATTGCACGCTGTACTGTTGCTCGATTAATGAAAAAACTAGGTATACAAGGTGTTTGGCGAGGTAAGAACAAACAAACCACCCGTAGCCGAGATGACCAAAAACGAGCACCTGACTTGGTGAAACGGAATTTTAGAGCTGATCAGCCTAATCACTTGTGGGTTGCTGACTTTAGTGTGCCGCAGCAAGCGGCGTAAGAGATGAGGGTATGGCCCCTCGCTATCGGCTTGCAGGAGCAGGTAGCAAACCACCATAAGCGGCTTGGATCAAAAGTCCCGGTCGTGAGCGTTATGGAAAAGGCATCGTAGAGATGTCAGGTAAGAATTAGGAAGGCGAACAACAGTGAACTGCCGTTCAAGTGTCGAAAGTACTCAAATGACATCAAAACCGGGGATGGAAGTTACCCCGCGATTAGTTTGGCCGTTACCTGCTTACGGGCCATTCGGTGTCCGGCGTAGAGGCAGCGCGATCCTAATTCAGGCTCTTACGTTGAACTGCGGGAACCTTCGGTGGCGATGTCAAGCGAAAGGCACAAGCTCAAAAGGCAAGGCTGATAATAGCAATGCGTCACCAAGGGGCGGAGCAACTCGTAGTAGTGTTGAAGTTACTGTAATGGTAATGGAGCGAAGGGGTTGCATTATCCAGGTCTACGGATTTGTCAACTGTGCAAGCAGGAGGAGCAAAACTTTATGACCAAACCATTTAACATTCCTAAAGCGTTAATCTGGGAGGCATTTAAAAAAGTCAAAGAGAATGGTGGCGCTCCAGGCGTTGATCATGAATCTATTGAGCAATTCGAAAAGCATTTAAAGAACAACCTATACAAACTATGGAATCGACTTTGTTCTGGCAGTTATTTTCCACCGCCAGTTAAGGCTGTTCCGATTCCAAAGAAGTCAGGTGGCGTGCGTATACTAGGTATTCCAACAGTTGCAGATCGAGTCGCGCAAACAGCAGTTAAGCTCTTATTAGAGCCGAAAATTGATACATTATTTCATCCAAACTCATATGGATATCGTCCGGGGCGTTCTGCCCATGATGCAATTGCGATAGTGAGGAGACGAAGTTGGGATTATGACTGGGTTGTGGAATTTGATATCAAAGGTCTCTTTGATAACATCGACCATGATTTACTCATGCGTGCACTCAAGAAACACTGTGAAATTCCATGGATTCTTTTATATGTGCAACGTTGGTTAAAAGCACCAATGCAACACATAAATGGCCATCTTTTAGAAAGGAATCGCGGCACACCACAAGGTGGTGTTGTGAGTCCTTTATTGGCGAATTTATTTATGCATTATGCTTTTGATATGTGGATTACGAAACATCTTCAAAGTGTACGGTTCTGCCGTTATGCAGATGATGGCGTAATTCATTGTCGGAGTTTATCTCAAGCCAAACTTGTTTTACAAAAGATCGATGCACGATTTCGTGAATGTGGTCTCGAATTGCATCCAGACAAGACAAAGATTGTTTATTGCCAAGATATTAATCGTCGTAAAGCATATCCCGATGTTCAATTTACTTTTCTCGGGTACACGTTTAGGCCCCGTAAGGCTGTGGACAAGTATAAAAGAGTTTATGTAAATTTCTCTCCTGCAGTCAGTCGTGATGCACTTAAAGCAATGCGACAGACTATTCGGAAATGGCATCTACATCTGATGTGTAATCGCGAATTAAGTGATTTATCTGCAATATTCAATCCAATTCTTCAAGGTTGGCAGCAATACTATGGTCGATTCCATGGTTCAGCAATGTCAGCGATCTGGCAACACATGAATGCTTATCTTATACGCTGGATGAGGCGTAAGTATAAAAACTTGGCCCGTCATAAAAGACGGGCTAGATATGCCTTAGGGCGACTTGCGCGTGATTTTCCAAATGCCTTTGTGCACTGGAAAATGGGATGTTTACCATCGGTTGGATAATGGGAGCCGGATGAGCTGAGAGGTTCATGTCCGGTTCTGCGAGGGGCTAAGGGTGAAATTCCCTTGGTCTACTCACCCCTATATTCAAACAAATTAAGGCTGGGTCTATACCGCCTTTATTATTGATGTGTTCTCACGAGCAATTGTTGGATGGAAAGTATCTACACGGATGAATACAGATATGGTGCTCGATGCACTTGAGCAAGCATTGCACGATCGAGGCATGCCAAAGAATGTGATTCATCATTCCGACAGAGGTGTGCAATATCTTTCCATTCGCTATACCAATCGTTTAGAAGCAGCAAATTTACGAGCATCAGTCGGTACGACTGGTGATTCATACGATAATGCTCTGGCTGAAACGGTGAATGGCTTATACAAAACAGAGGTGATTGAATATTTAAAAGCAGATTGGCAAGGTTTAGCAGATGTACAACTTGCGACACTAAACTGGGTAGATTGGTTCAATAAAAAGCGTGTACACAGTGCACTGGGTTATGTATCGCCTTTTGAGTTTGAAGCAATGTACTATGATAAGATTAACCCGTTAGGTCAGGTGGCCTAACTTAAATAAAAAAATCTCCGACAAACCCGGTACGGTTCATTGTGTTCCTAGGACCAAAGCAAAAGGAATAATGCCCAGCAGCATGGGGATAGATGTTTTAATACCACGTTTAAACTCGACGTAATCTGTAGAGTCATTGAGTTCTTGAGTCGTATTTCTAAGGGAGAACATTTTAAATCGCCTATGCGTGCTAGGTTTTGGTGCAGTAGGTGAATAAGTTTAGGCTTTTTCCGAAGATATTTTTTGCTTTATTTAGCTTAATATAGGGCTTGTTTGGAATAATATGCTGTAATTGGTTAAATATGAGCAAAATTATGCTTTAGGAGGTGAAATTTATGGATCAAACCGATAAACGTATATTGCAAGTGCTACAAGTTGATGGAAAACTTCAAAATAATGAGTTGGCTCAGCGTATCGGACTGTCTGCCTCACCGTGTTTAAGGCGAGTAAAACAGCTAGAAGAAGACGGGATTATTCGGGCTTATGTGGCTTTGGTTGATCCTGCTAAGGTGAATCTGCGTTTGACCGTGTTTGCACGCATTTGGCTAAAAAGTCAGGATCCGCAAACTGTGAACCAATTTGTTGAATCGATTCGTGAAGTTTCTGAAGTGGTCGAGTGTCATTTAATGGCAGGGGATTGTGATTTCTTTTTACGTATTGTGGTTGCAGACTTAGACGCCTATCGACAGTTTCAAATCCATCGCTTGAATAAAATCCCCAATATACAAAGTATTAAAACAGAAATTCCTTTGCAAAATATCAAACAAACCACAGAACTGCCGATTTGGTAGCTCAAAAGTTGATAACAAAATCGCCCGTGAATGTGACAGCATGACTCAAAGTGATAGACTTGCACTCTAGTCATGCTGCTTAGGATGTTATGACTCTTCGTTTAAAAAGCCTTCTTTAATTTCTTTAGGTAGATCTGCGTGCCACCATGCATAAATACTGGCTTTAATTTCTTCATCTTCTTCAGGATCATTTAGGGGTTCATCATCTTCACGAACCAGTTCATCACCTTCAAATTTGAACCAAAACTCCCAAGGATCATCATCACCGCAACCCCATGCTTGCGCATGGATGTCTGGAAGCAAGGCTTTCAGGAAGAACAAAATCGCTTCCATGAACTCATCACCTGATGAACCATGGACAAAGTGTGCGATGGAATAACCCGCGAGGGAGTATAGCGATTCAGGACCTAAGTCAAACTCGATATTATCGACGGTATTTAAAATATCTTCGGCCAGTTCAGCGCCATGGTCTGGATTAATGTCACAGACTAAAGCTGTAAATTGACTCGCATCGCCGCGATGTTCTTGAAATAATCGGTCTAATTTTGACATGATTTGAGCATCTGGATGCTTGTAATATAAGTTGCTGTGCATTTCCATCGAATTTTCCCCAAGTAAAAACGGTGTGATTAAAAGTGTTATCTGTATAACGCCGTTGTATTTATTGTTGCTGTTAAATTGAGCTGAAGTATAAAATAATGTGTCTTTTGTGCAAGCATAGGTATAATTGGAAATAAAAGATAAAACAAAGTCTTATATGAATTTTTCCAATCTGTACAGAGCACTAGGATGAGTTAATATTATTTATTCTGATACTTGGGCATTGTCTAAAGCCATGTTTTGAATGACTCGCTCAAAATCGGTAAGAATTTATAAAGTTGTTAACGATGACATCGAAACGATAAATTAAATTTTCCGAAATTGTCTAATGCACAGCACATTGTATCGTGATAGACTAAGAGAAATCGGGTGTGCCCCGATTTTTTTATGCGGATTCGTTCCGCGCAGACAAGATTTTAGGTTTACAACATGCCCATTTCAGAGACATGGTTATTACCTGATGGTGTAGCTGATGTACTACCAGAACAGGCGCAAGTGATTGAAACTTTGCGTCGTCAAGCATTAGATTTCCTCGCAACTCGAGGTTATCAGTTGGTGTACACGCCATTCATTGAATACATCGAATCGTTATCTTCTCTTTCAGAATCGAATCAAGATTTAGACTTAGCCACTTTTAAAGTGATTGATCAGCTTTCTGGTCGTTTGCTTGGTGTACGTGCAGATATGACACCACAAGTGGCTCGTATTGATGCGCATGTACATCCAGTTGAAGGCGTTGCTCGTTATTGCTATGCAGGAACAGTCCTACATACCAAACCACAAGGCTTTAATACCACGCGTACACCTTTGCAGTTAGGTGCTGAGCTATTCGGTTCAGACAGCATCGATGCCGATGTTGAACTGATTGATGTGATGATCAGCCTGCTTGAAAAAACAGGTTTTGCAGACGGTATCCATTTGGATTTAGGCCATGTGGGCTTATTTCGTAGTATGGTGAAGGTTGCAGGTTTAAACAAAGCGACTGAACGTCAACTCTCTGATTTATACCAACGTAAAGCTCTACCAGAATTGGCAGAATTTACCCAAGATTTAAACTTTGGTGCTGACTTTTATACTTTAGGTCGTTATGCCAGTGACTTAGATGCCTTGCAAACGCATTTAAGTGCAGAAGTTATTGCCGATGCAGAATTTAAGCACGCTTTTGATGCATTAAAAACCACACAATCTGAGATTCAAGCACGTTGGCCAAATCTTCAGATGGGTATTGATGTGGTTGAGCTACGTTCGTATCACTACCATACGGGCTTAATGTATGCTGTTTATGCACCAAACCGTGCTGCGCCATTGGCACAAGGTGGACGCTATGACGGAATTGGTGAGCACTTTGGGCGTGCACGCCCAGCAACAGGCTTTAGTTGTGACTTATATGCACTTAGTGCAGGTCGTTTTCAGCAAAACAGTCTTGTGGTTGCACCCAAAGGTACCCAAACAGATTTGATCCAAGCGATTGAACACACGCGTGCTCAAGGCATGAGTGTGATTCAACTTTTGGGGCAGGATGATTTAACTACGCTTCCATATGCAACGCACCAGTTGGTGAATGTTGCAGGTCAATGGACTGTAGAACAAATTTAATCACTTCTTCAGGTAAGTTAAAACCTGAGAAGTTCTTCAATTTTAACAGCATGATGCAATGAGGCTATTATGGGCAAGAATGTTGTGGTACTCGGTACCCAATGGGGCGACGAAGGTAAAGGTAAAATCGTCGACCTGCTCACAGATCAAGCGGCTGCGGTCGTTCGTTATCAAGGCGGACATAACGCAGGTCATACACTTGTCGTTGGTGGTAAGAAAACTGTATTACACCTCATTCCATCTGGTATTTTACGTGAAAACGTACTGTGCTTAATTGGTAATGGTGTGGTGCTTTCTCCTGAGGCGCTCATCAAAGAGATGGACATTCTTGAAAAAGAAGGTGTGCCAGTTAAAGAACGTCTACGTATTTCTCCGAACTGTCCACTGATTTTGCCAAACCATATTGCACTTGACCAAGCGCGTGAAATCAAGCGCGGTAATGCGAAAATTGGTACCACTGGTCGTGGTATTGGCCCTGCGTATGAAGACAAAGTCGCACGCCGTGCAATTCGTGTTGCAGACTTGGTTCGTGGTGGCGAGCATCTTAAAGCTCAATTAACTGAACTTCTTGAATATCATAACTTCCAATTAACACAATTTTACGGCGTAGAAGCAGTTAAATTAGAAGATGTACTTGCGCTGTGTGATCAATGGCGTGAAGTGGTTGCACCACTTGTGATTGATGTCACTACAGAGCTGCATAATTACCGTAAAAACGGTGATAACATCATGTTTGAAGGTGCTCAAGGTTCACTTCTAGATGTTGACCATGGTACATATCCGTATGTAACGTCTTCAAACACGACTGCTGGTGGCGTAAGCTCAGGTTCTGGTTTGGGTCCATTACATCTTGACTATGTCTTGGGTATTACCAAAGCGTATACAACACGTGTAGGTGCAGGTCCGTTCCCAACTGAGTTGGTTTATGACGCTGCAAATGACGTAGGTGATGCTATTGGTAAGCATTTAGGGACTGTAGGTTCTGAATTTGGCGCTTCTACGGGTCGTCAACGTCGTTGTGGTTGGTTCGATGCTGAAATCCTTCGTCGTTCTGTAGATGTAAACTCACTTTCAGGTATTTGCTTAACTAAACTTGACGTTCTTGATGGTTTAGAAGAAGTGAAAATCTGTGTAGGTTACGAAGCTGCTGATTCTGGTTGTGTTGGTTCTTCTGATGCGCTTGCATTTGAAACTTTAAAACCAATTTACGAAACGATGCCAGGTTGGTCTGAGTCTACCTTTGGTGCGAAATCAATGGATCAATTGCCACAAGCAGCGATCAACTATGTAAAGCGCATTGAACAATTAATCGAATGCCCAATCGATATCATTTCTACAGGTCCAGACCGTGAAGAAACGATTGTTTTACGTCATCCATTTGACGCTTAAGCGATAAAGCATTGAGTGAAAACCCTGCCTCGTACAGGGTTTTTTTTATTTGTGCGATAGATCTGTACATGAGCTTGACAGATATTGATTTAAGCTACTGAGCTGGAATGATTTTCCCGACTAAAGTTGCATGAATAAGCACGACATAATGTATACGTGCTTGATAGAATAAAATGCACAATAAACAGATGAGCAGGCAGGATGCAAAAGAATATCGCGGGAACTATTTTTTACTCACTACTTTTTGCTATGGGTGGTGCGCCAACAATCGCGATGATGATTATTCAAGGGCAAACCACCGATCCAGACGTGATTTATAGTGCGCTCATTGGATTGTCTGTGATTATTGCTTGTATCTTGGTGCCAATCATATTGCTCCAAAATGCATTTCTGTTTGCGAAGCGTAAAAGTGCGACCCTTGAGGAAAAAATTGAACCTTTAAGCCATCTTTATTTGGGTTTAAATATCCTGTGTTTGGTTTATTGGCTTTTGATTCAGTTTATGTAAGTGGGTTTAAGGGGGCGGAGATATCGCTCTAGCGCGGAAATTTGGCTTATTGTGCTTAATTGTGAAGATATTTTTACATAATTGCTATGATAAAACGTGGTGATGATATTTAACACTTTAAATCTATTTAATATAATTCAGCACATTATGTAAAATGCTTTGAGATGGATGGAGTTAAGCAATAATGAAAAATAAAATATTAATGAGTTTGTGTGCAGCGAGTGTGGTTACAATTTCAGGTTGTGCAACTTTTGCGGAAGTGGCAGGTGCAGATACTGCAACATTAAATGCAGCAGCAACCCAAGGCTTCAACAAAACAGTGAATGAAGCACGAAGCACAAAGACCTTAGATACCTCATCAACAACGTATAAGCGTATTTATGGTGTATTCAATCGCTTGAAGCCATATGCTGATCAAATGAATCAAACTGGAACGAAATTTGACTGGCAGTTGGCAGTACTTAAGTCAAATCAGGTCAACGCCTATGTTGCACCTGGTGGTAAGGTGGTGTTCTACACAGGTATTGTAGATAAATTGAACCTAACTGATGCTGAAATTGCAGCGGTGATGGGACATGAAATGGTGCATGCTTTAGAAGAGCACTCAAAGAGTAAGGTTGGTGCGCAGGCATTAACGGATTTGGCTTTGGGGATTGGTCTAAGTGCGGCAGGTGTAGGTCAAACGGGTTCAGCAGCAGCGCAGTTAGGTAGTCAAATTGGTATTGGTTTGCCTTACTCACGTAGCCTAGAAAGTCGTGCAGACCAAGGTGGTTTAATGTTGATGGCTAAAGCAGGCTATAACCCTCAAGCCGCAATTAGTCTGTGGGAAAAAATGAATAAGCTCGATGGAGCAGGCGGTTCTTCATTCCTGTCGACTCACCCGTCAAACAGCCAACGTATTGAAGCAATGCGTAAGAACTTAGCCGCTGCTCAAGCGGTTTATAATCAAAGACGTTAATTTATTTTGAATAAAAAAGGACGCAAAGGCGTCCTTTTTTAATGTCATCTTATGATTTTGAAAATCATAAATGATTTGTGACAGGTGAAGTCGTGTTTCACCTGAACAGCTAACTAAGAAATATCTATGGCGCAGGATTAGGTTGTTGCTGATGAATAGCTTGAATACCCTGTAAAACATCTTCGGATAAATCAATCTCAAAGGCTTGAATATTTTCTTTCAACTGGTCTAAGTTGGTCGCCCCAATAATCGTACTGGTCACAAAAAATTGCTGCTTGATAAAGGCTAAAGCCAGTTGTGTCGGCATTAAACCATGACGTTCAGCCAGTTGTGCATACTGTTCTGTTGCCCATTCACTCTCTAGGTTGCTGTAACGACTAAAGCGGCTGAAAAGTGTCACGCGAGCATTCGCTGGGCGTGCACCATTACGGAATTTACCTGTGAGATAGCCAAAAGCGAGTGGGGAGTAAGCGAGTAAACCAACGCCTTCATATTTCGCAATTTCTGACATACCAATTTCATAAGTACGGTTCAATAGGCTATATGGGTTCTGCACACTGACAAATTTAGATAGACCAAGCTGTTCTGCAATCTGCAGGAATTTCATGGTGCCCCATGGTGTTTCATTAGATAAGCCAATATAACGAATACGCCCTTTTTGAATCTCTGCTTCTAATGCTTGTAGTGTTTCTTGCAAAGAGGTCAAGGTTTGCGTGCTCTGGACTTCACTGTTTTCATAGCCTAATTTGCCGAAAAAGTTGGTTGGGCGCTGTGGCCAGTGTAGCTGATATAAATCGATATAATCGGTCTGTAAACGCTTTAGGTTGCCATCTAGGGCAGAAGAAATATCGGTTGCATTAAAACGAGTCTGTCCATCACGAATATGACTACCACCTTGCGATGGCCCCGCAATTTTAGAGGCTAGAAATAGCTTGTCTCGACCGCCGCGCTGGGCAATCCATTGGCCAATAATACTTTCGGTTGCACCTTGGGTTTCAGGTTTTGGAGGAACAGGGTACATTTCAGCAGTGTCCCAAAAGTTAATGCCTTGCGCTAAGGCATAATCAAGTTGTTCAAAGGCTTGAGCTTGAGTGTTTTGTTCACCAAAGGTCATGGTACCGAGACAAATTTCAGGAACCAAAATGCCTGTATTGGCTAAGGGTTTAAATTGCATTCAACATTTCCTTTTATGGACTGCGTTTTTTCGGTCGAATTAGGTTACACAGTTATGCCCAGTAGGTTAAATCACTATTTTTACAAAGTTTGTCATGATTTTGTCAAAGTAGGATTTTGTGAAAATAGCAATAGATTTAAAGACATAAAAAAAGCAAATCCTAAGATTTGCTTTTGGCTGTATCAGCTACGAAGAAAAGTCTTATTCTTCGTCTTCATAGTCATCAGCATTCGCTTTTGACTCTTCTAAAGAGGCATCAAAAATTAAGATGGCTTTACCA
The DNA here is from genome assembly GCF_051789135.1 of Acinetobacter sp. PC34. Taxonomy (NCBI): domain Bacteria; kingdom Pseudomonadati; phylum Pseudomonadota; class Gammaproteobacteria; order Moraxellales; family Moraxellaceae; genus Acinetobacter; species Acinetobacter sp. PC34. The sequence continues at coordinate 1,108,213 of NZ_CP196664.1, forward strand.
TCAGTTTCGATCATGCCTTGCTCTTCGAGTGTTTTCAAAACACGACCAACCATTTCACGTGAACAACCGACAATACGTCCAATCTCTTGACGTGTAATACGAATTTGGCGGCCATTTGGTAAAATCATCGCTTCAGGTTGCGACGATAAGTCGATTAGGCAACGTGCAATACGACCTGAAACATCGATAAATGCAAGGTCAGTCACTTTACGTGTGGTATTTTTTAGACGGCGTACCAGCTGTGCAAATACTGCATAGCTTAGGTCAGGGTATTGCTTGCTGAGTTCATGGAAGTTTTCATAAGTTACTTCAGCAATTTCGCAGACATCACGGGTACGCACTTCAGCAGTGCGTTGTGAGTTTGCTTCGAATAGCCCCATTTCCCCAAAAAAATCACCCGCATTTAAATAAGCGACCACGATTTCACGTTCATCGTCTTCACGCAGAATAATGGAGACCGAACCTTTTAAAATCAAATATAAAGATTTAGATTCTGAGCCTGCATCTACGATGGTGGTACGCTTAGGATAACGATTAATATATGCGCGTTTTAATAATGCTTTGACTGACTCGGGGAGTTGACCTGGAGACAGCGCATCAGTGCTTAATTGTGAAAAGCTTGAAGTCATGCTAACGGTTCCGAAAATGGATAAAATATAGATCGCACAGACCTAGGGTGAACTTGTCACACAGTCAGAGCTGAAATTCCTTATCAACTCAATTTATGTTAGTGTACAGTCACTTCGTCAATCTATAGCTTTTTTTAGGTACTTGCAATGCAAACAACTGTTCATTGGTTAGAGAATGTTGCTTTCGAAGCAAAAACTCAAAGTGGTCACAGTGTTATCATGGATGGATCGCCAGAATATGGTGGTGAAAACCGTGGTCCAAGACCAATGGAATTGATCCTGACGGGACTGGGTGGTTGTGCCTCTTTTGACATCGTGACCATACTTAAAAAATCACGCCAAGAAATTACCGATGTACGCTGTGAACTCAAGGCAGAGCGGGCAGATAGCATCCCTGCAGTGTTCACAAAAATCCACTTACATTTCGTGATTACGGGTCATGCGGTGAAGGAAAAACAAGTCGCAAAAGCTGTGGAATTATCGGCAGAAAAGTACTGTTCTGCGAGCAAAATGTTGATGGATGGTGGGGTTGAAATCACCCATGATTTTGAGATTATTGAAGCAAATTAAACGCTGACTTTTAAGTCATTTGAGGCTGATCTAGTGATCGGCCTTTTTCATGTTTCACGCTTTTGTTTTGATTCCGTAAACTGGGACACAATTCATCACACGAATAAATAGAAAAATGCGTTGCTTGTTTGAATAATAATTGATCAAATGATTTTGGTTGTCACGGATTGATAGGTCGTCGTGGTCTTTAATACATAAATAATCTAGGTTGGCGCTTGAAAATAAGGCGGGTAAGACCCATCTTATAACCGAGTCTTATGAATTTATTGTTAATATAAGCTAATGAAAAATAAGTTAAAATGTAGAAAAATTAATTAAATTTGAATTGAATTTTGAGCAATTGTTCCCATATATCCATCAAGTTCGAAATTTGTTGTGAGGAAAACAAGAATGCGATTTGAAAAATTCACAAACCGCTTACAGCAAGCTCTCTCAGATGCTCAATCACTTGCAGTGGGGAAAGACCATACCGCAATTGAAGGTATTCATATCTTATCAACATTGTTAGAAGAAACCTCTAATCTGAGTTTGTTGCAACAAGCGGGTGCCAATTTACCTGCTTTACAAAGCAAATTAAAACAAGCACTAGCTGATGCACCAACACTGACTAATCCCACAGGAGACGTCAACTTAAGTTCAGAGGCAGTCAAAGCGCTGAATTTGGCAGATAGCTTCGCGCAAAAAGCAGGTGATGAGTTTTTGTCTACCGATTGGGTGATGCAAGCCTTGGCCGAAGTGGGGGCAACTAAAACGCTACTCAACAGTGTGGGCGTGCAAGCAGAAAGCTTACGCAAAGTCATTTTAAAAATTCGAGGTGATGAGAAAGTCATGAGCAACAATCATGAAGATCAACGTGATTCTCTAAATAAATACACCATTGATTTAACAGAACGCGCACTTGCAGGTAAGTTAGATCCTGTGATTGGGCGTGATGATGAAATTCGTCGTACCATTCAAGTTTTGTCGCGTCGTACCAAAAATAACCCAGTGTTGATTGGTGAACCAGGGGTGGGTAAAACAGCCATTGTTGAGGGCTTAGCACAGCGGATTATTAACCGTGAAGTGCCTGAAAGCTTACAAGGTAAACGTGTTTTATCCTTAGATTTAGGTTCATTGCTTGCAGGTGCTAAATACCGCGGCGAGTTTGAAGAGCGCTTAAAAGCAGTACTGAAAGATTTGTCTAAACAAGATGGTGAAGTCATTTTGTTTATCGATGAATTACACACGCTGGTGGGCGCAGGTAAAGGCGATGGTGCGATGGATGCAGGTAATATGCTCAAACCTGCTCTGGCACGTGGTGAGTTACGCTGTGTCGGTGCAACCACATTAGATGAATATCGCCAATTCATTGAGAAAGATGCTGCGCTAGAGCGTCGCTTCCAAAAAGTGTTGGTCGATGAGCCAAGTGTGGAAGACACCATTGCGATTTTACGTGGTCTGAAAGAGCGTTACGAAGTGCACCATGGTGTGAAAATTTTAGACTCTGCCATTATTGCAGCAGCGAAAATGTCACATCGCTATATCACCGACCGTCAATTGCCTGATAAAGCGATTGATTTGATTGATGAAGCGGCTTCTCGTATCAAAATGGAGCTGGACTCTAAGCCAGAAGCTTTGGATAAACTTGAACGTCGTTTGATTCAATTGAAACTGCAACTTGAAGCAGTGAAAAAGGATGAAGATGCCGGTAGTCGTGCGGAAGTCGCTCATCTTGAAAAGCAAATTAGCGAAGTTCAACACGAATACAATGATCTAGAAGAGGTTTGGAAAGCTGAAAAAACCTTAGTTGAAGGCACCAAACAAGTTCAAGCTGAATTGGATCAGGCTCGTATTGCGCTGCAAAAAGCGCAGCGTGAAAACGACTTGGGTGAAATGTCGCGTCTTCAGTATGGTGTGATTCCAGAGCTGGAAAAACGTCTCAATGAAGAAGAAGTCGTTGAGGAAAAAGAAGAGCCAAAACTACTGCGCAACAAAGTCACTGACAATGAAATTGCAGAAGTCGTTAGTGCTGCTACGGGCATTCCAGTGGCTAAAATGATGCAAGGTGAACGTGAGAAACTTCTCCATATGGAAGAGTTCTTACATAACCGTGTCGTCGGGCAGGATGATGCTGTGGTTGCAGTATCTAATGCGGTTCGTCGTTCGCGTGCTGGCTTATCCGATCCGAACCGACCAAGCGGCTCGTTCTTATTCTTGGGCCCAACTGGTGTTGGTAAAACAGAGTTGACCAAAGCACTGGCAAACTTCTTGTTTGATAGTGACGATGCCATGATTCGTATCGACATGTCCGAGTTTATGGAAAAACACTCTGTCAGCCGTTTGGTGGGTGCACCTCCTGGTTATGTTGGCTACGAAGAAGGTGGTGTATTAACCGAAGCTGTACGTCGTAAACCGTATAGTGTCGTGCTATTCGATGAAGTGGAAAAAGCACATCCTGATGTGTTTAACATCTTGCTCCAAGTATTGGATGATGGTCGTCTAACGGATTCACAAGGTCGCGTGGTTGACTTTAAAAATACCGTGATCGTCATGACATCGAATTTAGGTTCGAGTGATGTGCGTGAGTTGGGTGACAATCCTTTGGATGAAGAAGTGCGAGCAGTGGTGATGAATGCCGTGACGCAACATTTCCGTCCAGAGTTTATCAACCGTATTGATGAGTTAGTGGTTTTCCATTCACTCAAAAAGGCGCAAATTCGTGGTATTGCGAATATTCAATTGGATCGTTTACGTGATCGTTTGGTTGAAAAAGATATGCGCTTAACGGTGGATGATCAAGCCTTTGACTTATTGATTGACGCTGGTTTTGACCCTGTATACGGTGCACGTCCATTGAAACGTGCCATCCAGCAACAGGTTGAAAACAACTTAGCGCAAAAAATATTGTCTGGTTACTATGTGGCTGGAGACAATATCATGATCACTGCACATGATGGTCAGTTGAGCTTTGATAAAGTGAAAATGAGTTAATCATTTACATGGTTCATTGAAACTAAAAAACCCAGCTTCGGCTGGGTTTTTTATTGCGGGACAGAAATGTTAAAAGATGACATTTTTAAGCCAAAATGTGACGTAAGTTTTCATATTTATGTGATGGGTGTGGCATCTAAGTGGTTTATTCGCAAAACAATTATCTTTATTTGAAGATTCTCTTTATAATTTATATTAATAAAAAACAAACAACTTGAGATAGAAGAAATGACTCAATTGAAGTGGGGTATTGGAGGCGTACTTACGCTTGCTGTGGTCGCAGTAGGGGGTAATCTTTATGCAGATAAAAGTTTGAAGGCTTATTATCAACACAGCACCAAACAGTCGAATGATTTAAATTTGCAATATCAACAATTTCAAATGGGGGCTTTAAATGGCAGTGCGAACTGGACCGCTGAATTAGTACTAGACCCATGTAAACCGAAAGAAGTGATCCAATTGAAGGGGCAGGATCATATTCAACGGAGTTGGAATGGATATGCGATTCGTTCAGATATTAATATTACGCAAGCACCTGGCGCACTTCAGTCTTTGTTGAAGGAACCACTTAAAGTACAAAGCAAAGTGAATTGGTTGGGTACTTTGAATAGTACCTTGACTACGCCAGTGATTACCCGCAATGAGGCTCAACTCCAGTCTAGATTAGACCCGATGACATTAAAGTTTCGGGCAAAACCGATCGAACAACAGCTTAAGATACTGGATTTACAGCTTGAAATTCCGAATCTAACAGTCACCGATCCAAATATACATTTGCAAATGGTGGGGCTAAAGCTAGAAAGTAACCAAGGGCTCAATGGTGAATATCTTGAGGCGGGTGAAACCAAAATTCAGATGGATTTGTTGAAAATGTCAGATCGTGATATCAATAAACCTACCAATGCCGAACTGAAGAATTTTAGTATAGAAACGCAAAGTGAACTGACAGACCGAGTTGTAAACACTGAAATGTTGTTGCGTCTAGATGAAATGAAAATGCCTTCAGCACCCGCAGTCCAAAACGTGCAGTTTAATTTTAATGTGCTCGATGTAAACCGACAAAAATTACAGACGCTGTTTGATATTTTGGCGAAAAGTGAAAACAGTTGTTTGGCAAAAGAGGCAATGGAAAAAGATATGGAGCCTGCTTTATTGGCAGTGATCAATGAAGGTTTCCGTTTTGAATCCAAAGAGAACCAATTTGCTATTGGGGAAGGGGTTGCACAAGCGAATGTGACGGGACGTATTATGCCGAGCCATCAATCGACGCTGATGAGTATGGTGAAAATGATGCCGAGTTTAATGGAATACAGAGCAGATATTCAGTTTGATAAAAATATGATCTCGCGCATCATGAATAATTATCTGCAAAAAGGAGGCATCAGCATGTCTGATCAAGAGATCGAAAGCATGCTTTCGACGATGCAGAGTTCAGGGCAGGTGAAACGTGAAGGGAATGTCATGAAAATGTCAGTTGATTACAAATATGGGCAAACCAATTTCCTGACTGAATAATGTAAAAGATAATGATCTAACATAATAAAAGGGACGTATTTCGTCCCTTTTTTATATCTGAACATTGTCTAATACATAATTTAGTGAAGATGAAATGCCAGCGGGTATTTCATCTTCAGTGCATTAGTTTTTTGGATGGGTAATTTTCCACGCACGATGGATTTTTTGATTGCGCTTGAAATCTGGCCCAATGGTTTCACTGGTAATTTCTTCGACATCAAAGAACGCTAAAATTTCTTCGTCCATTTCAAAACCACGGTAGTTGTTCGAGAAGTACAAGGTACCATCCGTAGTTAAACGGTTCATTGCACGTTTCAGCAAGGATAAATGGTCGCGTTGTACATCAAAGGTACCGTAGAACTTCTTCGAGTTTGAGAAGGTTGGTGGGTCAATAAAGATCAGCTCATATTGCTCATGACCTTCTTTTAACCACTCAAAACAGTCGCTGGCAAAGAACTGATGTTGTTCATCGGCATGATCGACCGTTAAGCCGTTCAAGACGAAGTTCTCTTTAGACCAGTTCAAATAAGTATTTGAAAGATCGACGCTGGTGGTACTTGCTGCACCGCCTAAAGCTGCATGTAAGCTGGCTGTAGAGGTATAGCTATACAAGTTCAAGAAGTGCTTACCACGCGCTTCTTGTGCGATGCGTAGACGGATTTGACGGTGGTCTAAGAACAAGCCAGTATCTAAGTAATCAGTTAAGTTCACTAAGATTTTTGCTTTGCCTTCTTGCACGATAAAACGCTTAGAAGCAGTACTTTGCTTGGTATATTGAGTTTTACCTTCTTGGCGAGCACGTGTTTTGATAAAGATCGCATCACGGCCTAAACCTGTCACCGCACGAATGGCCTGTAAAGCAAGATTGAAGCGTTTCTTGGCTTTTTCAGGATCGATTTTTTTCGGTGGCGCATATTCTTGGACATGTAAGCGTTCGCCATATAAATCGACTGCAACGTTAAAGTCTGGAAGATCGGCATCATATAAACGTAAACAGTGAATGTTTTCTTTCACTGCCCATTTCTTTAAGGTCTGCATGTTCTTTTGTAAACGGTTAGCAAAGTCTTCAGCGCCTTCAATTGCTTCAAACTGTTGCGGTTGCCATGTTTCCAAGAACGGCTTGATCACTGCAACAGGTTTAACTGAACCTGAACGCACGTAAATTGGCAGTTTACCATTCATCAAACGCATGGTTTGTGGGTCATTCAGCGCCAATACATCAGCTTGCTCAACGGCTGCAGCGATAACTGCTGCGGTTTGATTTGGGAAGTTCTTTTGCAGTAAAGCAGATAAGCCTAAATATAAAGCACGGTTTGAGGCTTTATCACCCAAACGCTCACCATAAGGTGGGTTGGTCACAATAAAGGCTGTTTTTCCTTCGGCTTCAAAGTTCGGCCAGTCGGCTAAAGTCCGTTCTTCGATTTGGATCTGGTCAAGTACACGTTCAAAACCAGCAGCAATAATATTTTGCTTGGTGGCTTTTACTGCTTCCCAGTCTGCATCAAATGCGTAGAACTTAGGAAGGGGTTGTTCCAAGGCTGTTTGATGGCGTTCAGCTGCTTCCGCTTTAATGCTCATCCACAGATCATGGTCATGGCCATTCCAGCCATTGAAACCGAAACGACGAACTAAACCAGGTGCGCGGTCAGTCAGCATCATTAATGCTTCAATAATGAACGTCCCAGAACCACACATTGGGTCAAGGAAAATATCGGGTCTTTTTGTAAGGAGCTTGGCTTTTTGTAAAATCGCAGCAGCTAAATTTTCTTTAATTGGGGCATCGGTCATATAACGACGGTAGCCACGTTTATGCAATGAATCACCAGATAAGTCTAAACAGTATGTGTGTTCAGTTTTTCCTGCGAGTGCATAAATGGTAATTTCAGGTTGCTTAATATCAATACTTGGACGTTTACCGACAGCTTCCATGAATGAATCGACGATACCGTCTTTTACGCGTAGAGTTGCAAACTGGCTGTTCACCTTAATTTCACGTTCAATATGTAAACGAACGGCGAAGGTGCTTTGTGGTGCAAAAATTAGCGACCAATCAAAGTTCATTGCACCTTCGTAGAGCTCTTCAGCGACATCACGTGCATCATGGCTAAATTCCAGCTCATGGACATGAATTGGTGTGAGTACACGCGAAGCAAGACGCGACCACATACAAATGCGATAGGCATGTTCCAGTGTACCTTTGAAAACTAAACGCCCAGGAAAACGTTCAATGTTTTGAACACCTAAACCTTCTAATTCTTCTTGGAGTAAGGTTTCTAAGCCATCGGCACACGTAACCCAATAGCTGCTTAAACGCGAAGCGGTTTTCATAAATTTGAGAGACCAAAATAAAACAAAATAAACTCGCTAAAGTTTAACGTATTTTGCCTCTGAATGGTTTTTTAAATATGCTTCTACTCAGCGGAAATATTAAAATAAATGAATCACCATGTGAACAATAACGTTTTTGGTACGTATTTTGCTAAATCTTTGCAAGTTTAATTTACTGACTGATTTTTGATAGATCGTCAGTAAATATTTTTCACTTGAAAGGGGATGAATATGTCGACCAAGTTAGATCGCGGTGTTGTAAGTCATGCTGATGCTTTTTCAATTGCAACTTTACTTTATGCACGTTTGCGCCGTGTATCGGGGCGTGTAATTGATGTGATGTATTTGGTGGAAAACCCAAGTTATGCACGTCAAATGGCAGAGCTTGCTTTAAGTACAGAAGATGCTGAACTGATTCGATTGGTGAGTCGTTTAGACAGTGTCATGGATGTTTTTAACTATGAAGAAACAGCCGTGATCGAAAAACCTAAACAGGTCGACACGAAACGACATGAGTTGGAAGCCACTGAAGAAGAAATCTACCGTGCCCAAGTGTCACATCACTATATTGGCGCTTTACGATAAGAATCGCTGAAGTTGGATCGCTCTCGCAAGAGAGCTTTTTAAAATGTCCGCTTGGATAAATGGGATAAGAAACTCTATGGAATTGATATTTATAGCAATTTGATGAACTCTGAATTTGGCTAATTTAGCCTTTGATGGTTTAATTTAACTGGTTGAAATAATAGATAAGAATTTCATAATCTTAGTTTTGAAGCCGATGATAATTAAGGCAATTGTTTTAAACTGAGGTCCAAATCAAAAAGAAAATCTGTATAATGCGTTAACTTAACGTACAAGGAATCTCTCATGCACTTGGCAGCATTGCATACTCCGAGTCAGATTCAACTCAACCAAGATGGTCATCTCAAACACTTCCTCACCATCGAAGGTCTTTCTAAAGAAACTCTTACAAAAATATTGGACACCGCGCAGTCCTTTTTTAATGACCAAAATCAGCTGATTACCAACAACCTCTTAGAAGGTCGAACGGTAATGAACCTTTTCTTTGAAAACTCAACCCGTACTCGTACCACTTTTGAAGCAGCGGCAAAACGCCTTTCTGCAAATGTATTAAATATTGATATCGCACGTTCAAGTACTTCCAAAGGGGAGACGCTCAGAGACACTTTATGGAACTTAGAAGCGATGGCTGCGGATATTTTTGTGGTACGTCATTCTTCGTCGGGTGCGGCACATTTTATTGCCCAAACCGTTTGTCCACAGGTTGCAATTATCAATGCAGGTGATGGCCGTCATGCGCATCCAACACAAGCTATGTTGGACATGCTGACCATTCGCCGTGAAACCAAAAAGAAATTTGAAGATATTTCAATTGCCATCATTGGTGATATTAAACATTCACGTGTGGCGCGTTCAGATGTTGCTGCATTACAAACACTGGGGTGTAAAGACATTCGTGTAATTGCACCAAACACGCTGCTGCCATACGGCTTTGATGAATATGGTGAAGGTGTACGTCTATTTAATAACATGGAAGCAGGGATTCAAGACTGCGACGTGATTATTACCTTACGTATTCAAAATGAACGTATTGATTCGCCTGCGCTGTCATCTCAAGCTGAATTCTACAAAATGTACGGTTTAAACAAAGAACGTCTTGCGATGGCAAAACCTGATTGCATCGTGATGCATCCGGGGCCAATGAACCGTGGTGTAGAGATTGATTCCAGTATTGCCGATGGTCCACAGTCTGTGATTTTAAATCAGGTGACCAACGGAATTGCTGTACGTATGGCAGTTTTGGCGCTTGCAATGCAAGGTCAACTGCAAGAGCAAGGTTTGTTAGACGCGATTGCGGGATAAGGAATAAGTCATGACTGTTGTAAAAATTGAAAATGTACGTGTTCTTGACCCAATTCATCGAACAGATGCGGTTCAAACGGTATATATCGAAAATGGCAAGTTGGTTGCTGAAACAGCCAATGTCACTGAAACGATTGATGGTCAAGGCAAGTGGTTGATGCCAACCATGGTGGACTTATGTGCACGCCTACGTGAGCCGGGTCAGCAGCAGCATGGGACATTAAAATCAGAAGGTCGTGCTGCGCGTGAAAATGGTATTTTGCATGTGTTTACACCGCCAGACTCCAAACCGATTGTGCAAGACAATGGTGCATTGATTCATGGTCTGATGGAAAAAGCGATGCTGGATGGTGGTATTTATCTTGAAGTGATTGGTGCTCAAACCCAAGGCTTACAAGGTAAGCAACCTGCAAATATGGCGGGTCTCAAAAAGGGCGGTTGTTCAGCCGTTTCAAATGCCAATGCGCCTTTCGCAGATGACGATGTGGTGCTGCGCACTTTAGAATACGCAGCTGGCCTTGGTATGACGGTGGTGTTTTATGCCGAAGAACCGCAAATTGCCAAAGATGGCTGTGTCCATGAGGGCTTTGTGGCATCGCGTCAGGGCTTACCAACCATCCCTGCGATTGCCGAAACCATTGCGATTGCCAAGTATTTGCTAATGATTGAAGCGACGGGTGTTCGTGCTCACTTTGGCTTATTGTCTACAGGTGCTTCTGTCGATTTGATTAAAATCGCTAAAGATAAAGGTCTACCAGTCACATGCGATGTGGCGATGCATCAGCTGCATTTAACAGATCAGCTGATTGATGGCTTCAACTCACTTGCACATGTCCGTCCGCCTTTACGTGCTGAGTCGGATAAAGAGCTTCTTCGCCAAGGTGTGAAAAGTGGAGTGATCGATGCGATTTGTACGCATCACGAACCGCTGAGCAGCTCTGCAAAGCTAGCACCATTTGCTGAAACACAGCCAGGTATTACCGCTTTTGATACCTATGTAGCTTTCGGTGTGCAATTGGTGCGCGAAGGTTTATTCAGTCCTTTGGAATGGGTTGAAAAAGTCACGACTGCACCAGCAACTGTGGCCAATATGCTTGAACGTTGGACTGCTGAAGCAGGCTGGGTATTGGTTGATCCTGAGTTAGACTGGATTGTGAATAAAGACAATATTTTGTCACAAGGTAAAAATACACCTTTGATCAATCAAGTGGTGAAAGGAAAAGTTCTAAAAACTTTTGCAGCTTAAATATTGCCTTAAACGTGGATTAAAAAGTCAGCTTCGGCTGGCTTTTTTATTGGGCCTAGATAAAACTGATGCAAATACAATATTTTACAAAGTATAAAAAATGAACAGATAAACTGAAAAATGACGATGAAAACAATGAGAAAAAGTGGGGTAAGACTTCATGAATGTCGATTTTATGGATTTACTAAAACAAAATGTCTCTGCAATTGTTTTAGAGGGTGATACACAAAATTTACTTGAAAAAAATCAAGCAATTCAATCCTTTTTACCAATTTTACTGTCTATATTAAAGTCAAAATCTGAACTGATTCCTGCATTTCAGCAGCAGTTGAATCCACGTCTTAATGATGCTTTTGCATCGAATGTCAGTCTCAAGCAACAGTTCTTGGAGCATGTCCGCGGGGCAGTATCGGCAGATGAAATTGAAAGTACCTTGAGCCGTTCAATTACACCTGCATTAGCATTTTTAGCCACAGAGGCAGGCTCTTCAGAACCTGAAGCGATTTCCCATTTACTACAGGTCAACACAGATTCTATTAGTCGTGCGTTACCTGAGTGGGCAGGTGCATTACTGGCCGGATTAGGGGCAAATACCTTACAAGGACAAGCTACACATGTTGCACCTGCAAGCGTACATGCTACAAAAGTAGATGAAAAACGGTCATTTTTACTGCCAGTTTTGGCTTTAATTATTTTTGCGGCATTGTTTGCTTTTATCTTTAGGGCTTGTACCGACAAAATCACGACTGAAACAGTACCTGCTGCAAATGTGAATGCCAGCCAACCCGCTAAATTTCAAATCACCACAGGGGCAACAGGAGACTTGGTCACTTGCCAAATTTTCTCAGCCAATGCGGCTTATGTTGAAATTTTACAAAAAGAAGTAAAGCAAATTTTTAATAACAGCATCGGTTGTGGTGCAGATATGCAGAGTATGTATCACACTGAATTTATCGACCAAGATGCGATACCCAGTGTCATCAGTGCATTGAAAGGTGTGCCAAATATAAATTTAACATGGTTTGGCAATCAGTTATCGATTCAATCACAAGATCCAGCCAATGCACTTAAAGTGGCAGATCAAATTAAACCTTTACTGCGTAATATGACAGTTGTGACTCAGCAACCACTGGATGTCAACCGTGCCGTGGATACCAGTATTAGTGATGCTGAGCGTGCGCTGGCAGAAATTAATCCTGAGCAAATTCGAGCACTAGACGTTGCTACGGCATTGAATTTGCAAATTATTAACTTTGATACAGCTTCATTGGCGATACCTGATGTCAATAAGTCGATTTTGGATCAGGCCGCGGCGCTGATGCAAAAAGCACCTCAAGTCAAACTGACCGTGATGGGGCATACAGATGCAACGGGAGATGCGGCAGTCAATAAAACCTTGTCACAAAATCGAGCACAAGCGGTGGTGGATTATTTAATTTTTAAAGGCGTCGATCCTGCGCAGTTGAGAGCGATTGGTTATGGGCAAGAAAAGCCAATAGCAGACAATCAAACCGATGAAGGTAAATTTAAAAACCGCCGTATCGAGTTTGAGGTTTTAAATACAGACTCTGGTGTGGTGCGTGAAGTGGATGATCGTGGTGTTGAAAAGGTCAACTAAGCGATGTTTTAACCCTGCTACGGCAGGGTTCTTTTATATAGCTACTCGCATAAAAGCTTATTTTTTGGTTAAATACGCTGCGAAAAACAACAGCCTTATGGTTTTATAACAATGATGAAGAAAACAATTTTTGCCAGTCTAATCTTGAGCAGTTTATTTTTAAGTGCTTGTAACCGAACAGAGAATAAAACAGAAACGGTTGCTGAACCGCAAGAAATGTCAGATTGGAGTTGTACGGCTCCTGCCAATGTCGAACAAATTCAAGCGCATTTAAAAGCTGAATACTTAAAAGCCCTAGACCGCCGTTTGCGTGATAGCCGTGAATATGAGGCCGATGAAAAATTATTAACGCAGATTAATAACGGTATTCGCTTTGAAATTAAAGGGATTTCAACGACCACAGAAAAGCCTGATACAGCGAAGCAATTGGACTGCGAAAGCCAGTTGGTGGTGATTTTCCCGAAAGGGTTACAGAAACGTGCTGAAAATGCGTTTTTAGCGCGTCCATGTGAAGAGTGTGAGGACGGTTATCAAAGTACTTTGCGTGATGTCTTAGAAGAGGGTGAATATTCACTCAACTTAGACAATGATCAGCTACAAGGTGCATTTAGCTATAACATCATTAAAACGGATAAAGAAGGCATTAGCCTGAATGTACCCAATCAAAATGGCGTGATTGATGGTGTAGTGTTGGTGACGCAGCATGCGGTTCAGTTTGCGGCATATGAAAAAGAAAATGCAGAAATACAAAAGAATATAAAACAATATAATGAGCAAGAAGTTGCGCAGATGGAACTGGCACAAAAAGCCATGAATATTCGTAAGAAGGAATTGGACGCTGACCAAGTCAAAGTGGTGGAACGTCTGAACCAAACTTGGGACAATTTCACTGAGGAGCAAAAACAGCAGCTACAACAAGACCAAACGGATTGGTTTGAAAAACGTGATGTGGACTGTAAAGTGATTTCTCAAAAAAGTGTCTACCAAATGACGGATAGTGAAAAAGAAACCTATCAAAAGCAGTCACAATATTGGGATGATGCTTTACGTGCCCAAGATCAACAATTGCAATATACCAAGTGCTTTAATCAAAAAACTAATGAGCGCATTGTGTATTTAAATAATGTGTTTAATTAGTTGGGCTACATTGAAAATATGCTTTATAGAATGAGAAAAGGACGAATATGATTCGTCCTTTTTTATTTAGATTGTGTTTTTTGTCCTTGTTTAGAAGGTAGGTGGCATATAGGTCAGGCTGCGGCCTAAAATCCAAAGCAGGAACAGCACCAAAGGCAGATGGAAAACCAATTGAGTGACGGTAAAGCCGATTACATCTTTGGCTTTTAATTTGAGAATGCCGAGCATGGGCAGCATAAAAAATGGGTTGATTAAATTCGGCAAGGCTTCAGCAGCATTATAGATTTGCACCGACCAGCCTAAATGCACTTTCAAATCATGTGCAGCTTGCATGACATAGGGTGCTTCAATAATCCATTTACCGCCGCCAGAAGGAATGAAAAAGCCTAAAATGGCAGAATATAGGCCCATCACAATGGCAAAGGTTTCTTTGGAGGCAATCGAAACAAAAAACTCAGCAATATAATGTGATAGTGATAAATCATGACTGTTCAAGGCTTGCGTCATCATAAAGGCGATACTGCCATACAGAGGAAACTGAATAAGAACACCTGAGACCGCTGGCACGGCTTTAGTGACAGCATTGAGGAAATTTCGTGGCGTACCATGCAGTGCAATACCCAGCATCAGGAAAATAAAGTTGTAGGTATTTAGGCTTGAAATGGCCAAGATCGGATTACTTTTGCTGAACTCATTGAACATCCAAACTAGACCCAAGAGCACAATCAATATACTCAATAAAGGTGAGTTCTCTAACCAGTCTCCTGGGCGTTTTGTGGTTGGTGTTGGTTTAGCTTCTTCCTCAAACTGGATGGAGAATTGATCAATGGTTTTAATGTCTTGCCCTTTGGGTGCAGACCAAAATGCAATAGCAATCGATGCAATAATCAACACAGCCGTCATGATCATCGACTGAGGTAAGAAAATGGTTTCGGTGAAGGGAATCACGCCGGTTAGATTGTAAATTGATTCGGGCAGGCTGGCTTTGTTGGCTTGCAGTTGTGCCGCAGAAGAACTAATACCTAAGGCCCACGTCGCTCCCATACCAATAATCGCGGCGGCAGCGGCAGCACGATAGTCCATATTGAGTTCTTTGCGTTTAGCTAAAGCAATCACCAGCAGGGCAGTCAGTACTGTACTCATGGCCCAGTTAATCAGCGAAATTAATAAACTGACCGTCGCAACAAGTACAATCGCACCACGTCCACTATGGGGAATTCGAGCCATTTTTTGAATCAGCAGCTCTACAGGCTTTGAAACAGAAACCACATAACCAACCACAATCAGCATACACATTTGTAAGGTAAAAGGAATCAGACTCCAAAAACCATCACCAAAGGACACTGCGACATCTTTGGCAGGTGCGCCAATGCTGATGGAAGCAATTGCGACGATCACGACACCCAATAGGGCAAAAATATAAGAGTCTGGAAACCATTTCTCCGACCAATCACTGACACTTAGTGCAAAACGTTGCAAAATATTTTGAGAGTTTTCCATGCATTGATTCCATTTTTATCTATAAGGTATGAATTTTTGATTCAGCCTATCCGTGCTGATAGAAATGCCTTTAAAACAGGATCGCTGCTTTAAAGACATTGGATTATTTTTCTATTGTATAAATGATGTCGAATTAGCGGATGAGGGGAACACCTGTCACTTTTTGAATATCTTCAAAACTGACATCTTTCGCCAGTTCAACTAATTTCACACCTTCCTGCGTAATGTCCATGACACCGAGGTCAGTAATCACGCGATGTACGACATTTTTACCTGTCAGAGGCAGGCTACACTGCTCGACAATTTTCGGTGTACCATCTTTTGCAGAGTGTTCCATGAGCACCACCACTTTTTGTACTCCAGCAACCAAATCCATTGCACCTCCCATACCTTTGACTTTTTTACCCGGAATCATCCAGTTGGCCAAATCGCCATTTTGTGAGACTTCCATTGCCCCTAAAATGGCGATATTGACATGACCTCCACGGATCATGGCAAAAGAATCTGCACTAGAGAAAAATGCGGCGCCCTGACGTGCAGTAACAGTTTGTTTCCCAGCATTGATTAAATCGGCATCGACTGTTTCGGCTGTTGGAAACTCGCCAATACCTAACAATCCATTTTCAGACTGCAACCAGACGTTGACGTTTTCAGGAATATAGTTGGCCACCAGTGTGGGTAAGCCAATGCCTAAATTGACATAAAAACCATCTTCCAGCTCAAGCGCTGCACGTTGTGCCATTTCATTACGAGACCAAGCCATGGGTTAAGCCTCCTCTTTTAATGTGAGTTGTTCGATACGTTTTTCAGGGTTTGCATTCAGCACAATGCGATTGACATAAATACCTGGCAGGTGAATCTGGTCTGGATCTAAAGCGCCAATTTCAACAATTTCCTCAACTTCGACAATGCAGACTTTTCCAGCCATCGCACATACAGGGTTAAAGTTTTGTGCGGTTTTACGGAAAATTAAGTTACCTGCAGTATCGGCCTTGTAAGCCTTCACGAGTGCAATGTCAGCGGTGAGCGAGTTTTCTAGAATATAAGGTTTGCCATTAAACTCACGCTCTTCTTTGCCTTCGGCAATGAGTGTGCCGACACCTGTTGCGGTAAAGAAGGCAGGGATACCCGCACCTCCAGCACGGAGTTTTTCTGCCAGTGTACCTTGAGGGGTGAGCTCCACTTCAAGCTCACCACTTAAAAACTGACGTTCAAATTCTTTGTTTTCACCTACATAGGAAGCAATCATTTTTTTGATTTGTTTACTTTCTAATAAGAGCCCTAAGCCGAAACCATCGACGCCTGCATTATTTGAAATACAGGTGAGGTTTTTCACGCCCGTTTGTTTTAAGGCCGCAATCAGACTTTCTGGAATACCGCATAAACCAAAGCCACCAAC
The DNA here is from genome assembly GCF_051789135.1 of Acinetobacter sp. PC34. NCBI lineage: Bacteria > Pseudomonadati > Pseudomonadota > Gammaproteobacteria > Moraxellales > Moraxellaceae > Acinetobacter > Acinetobacter sp. PC34. Next base: position 1,125,012 of record NZ_CP196664.1, read on the forward strand.
CGCTAGGGTTTGACCATCTTGAACCACATCTTGCAGTGCATCCTTTGCACTTGAATAAACTTTATTGACCATAGTGTTCTCGTTATCAATTGAATGGCTTAGGCACAGCGCTTTTGCCAGTAGGCATTGGCATAATTAGATGGATTGGTGCGTTGTAGTATCTGGCTGATGTTTTGGCTGGCAATCATCAGTGCATCAAGATCAATCCCTGTGATATAACCCATGTTGGAGAGTAGGTAGTAAAGGTCTTCTGTGGAGACATTGCCCGATGCGCCTTTGGCATAAGGGCAGCCGCCTAAACCTGCAATGGACGAATCAAATACACGAATGCCTTGTTCTAAAGACTGATAAATATTGGCAATCGCCATGCCATAGGTATTATGAAAATGTCCTGCTAGACTCGCAGCATCCATTTCCGCTAAACACGCCTGCCAGACTTTTTTCACACGGTCTGGTGTCGCCGTGCCAATCGTTTCACCTAAGGACACTTCATAACAGCCCATGTCCAGCAAACGTTGACTGACGTGTGCAACTTTGCTCGGTGCAATTGCACCTTCATAGGGGCAGTCGACAATACAAGACACATAACCACGCACTTTGATGTTATGGGCTTTCGCCGCAGCCATGATGTCTGCAAATTTTTCAAAGCTTTCGTCAATGGAGCAATTGATGTTCTTTTGGGTAAAGCTTTCGGAAGCTGCGGTAAAAACGGCAACCTCCTGACAGCCAACTGCCAAAGCAGACTCAAACCCTTTCAAGTTCGGAGTCAGTAAACTAAAACTGATATTCGGATCTTTGGGTAAGCTGGCAAAGAGTTCATCACTCTGTGCCATTTGTGGAACCCACTTTGCAGAGACGCAAGAACCCACTTCAATGGCACTGAGTCCTGTTTGCATTAAATCTAAAATCAGTTTGCGACGGTCATCCAAAGTGAGCGGTGTCTTTTCATTTTGCAAACCATCTCGCGGCCCGACTTCGACAATTTTGACAAATTCATTCATGCGGCACCTTCCAAGCTTGAAAACTCAACCAATTCATCACCCGCTTTGACCTGATCACCGACTTGGAAGTAAGCCGCAGAGACAATGCCATCATGTGGAGCACGAATTGAATATTCAATTTTCATCGCTTCAAGCGTGAGGAGGACATCATCTTTTTTCACTGCGCTGTTGTTTTGTACCAAGACTTGTGTGATCACACCTGGCATTGGTGCTTTTAAGTTGTTGGCATCAGAAGCATCATCTTCAGTATTAAAGTTAGGCTGAATATGTGAAAATTTATAGCTTTGACCATCTGCATACAGGGTTAGGCCCTGCGCATTTGAACTATAAGCATAGGTCTTTTTGTTTGTTGCACATTCAATTTTAGCTAAATGTGCTTCTAACAATTCACCCTGAATGAAAACGCTATGTTCATTGTACTTTGCTGTAAAGCCTTTTGCCGCTGGACTGAAATAGACTTTATGTTCTTTATCGTTTAGTGCAAGTTTAATGGCATAGCTGGCATTAAGATTTAAACGCCATAGAGACTTGGCTTGCCATACAGGATTTACAGCGGCTTTATTGCTGGCAAAGCGAGACAAGAGTTCAATCAATGCCGCCGTGATGATGAGTTCTGAAGAGGCTGTTTCATTGTGTTGCAGTAAAAATGCTTCTTCACGTTGAATTAAGTTGGTGTCGAGGTTGGCGGTTTTGAACGATTCTGAACGGACCAAACGGTCTAAGAATGCTATGTTATTGCCCAAGCCATCGACATGAAATTGACTCAGTGCGTGGTGCATTTGGGTGAGTGCGGCTTCACGATTCTTTGCCCAAACAATTAATTTGGCAATCATTGGGTCGTAAAAGGTCGTGATTTCATCCCCTTCAACAATGCCACTGTCTACGCGGACATGCTCATTTTGCTGAGGGTAGTGCAGGTAGTGGATTTTACCAATTGCAGGTAAGAAACCTTTTTCAGGCTCTTCAGCATAGACACGCGCTTCTAATGCATGACCATGAATACTGAGCTCATGTTGTTGTTTAGGCAGCGGTTCACCAAAAGCTACACGTAGTTGCCATTCCACCAAATCCTGCCCTGTAATCATCTCTGTTACAGGATGCTCAACTTGCAGGCGAGTATTCATTTCCATGAAATACGCCGTGCCGTCTTGTTCCACAATAAACTCAACTGTCCCTGCACCGACATAATCCACTGCACGTGCTGCATCAATAGCGGCTTGGCGCATGGCTTCGAGTTTTGGTTCTGCCATTTGGGGTGCAGGTGCTTCTTCTAGTACTTTTTGATGGCGACGTTGTACCGAACAATCGCGTTCAAAGAGGTGCACATAGTTACCATGTGTATCACCAAAAACTTGTACTTCAATATGGCGCGGTTGTACCACATAGCGTTCAACCAAAACATCGTCATTGCCAAAGCTTGAACGCGCCTCACTTTTACATGAAGCTAGATGGCTTAAAAAGTCTTCGCCGCGATCAACTAAGCGCATGCCTTTACCACCACCGCCAGCACTGGCTTTAATCAGCACAGGGTAGCCAATGGTATCGGCTTGTTGTTTTAAAAAATCAGGATCTTGGTTGGTGCCATGGTAGCCCGGTGTCAGCGGTACACCTGCTTTCTCCATTAAGGATTTAGAAGTGGCTTTGAGGCCCATAGCTAAAATGGCATCTACAGGTGGACCAATAAAGACAATGTTGTTTTTTTGGCAGGCATTGGCAAATTGGTCATTTTCAGATAAAAAGCCATAACCTGGATGAATTGCTTCAGCACCTGTGTCTAAGGCAGCTTGAATAATACGTTCAATTTGTAGGTAGCTTTGTGCAGCAGGGGATTCGCCGATATAAATGGCTTCGTTGGCTTGTTGCACGTGCTGCGCCTGAGCGTCAGCATCTGAATAGACTGCAACGGTGGCAATGCCCATTTTTTTTGCAGTTCGGATCACACGACAAGCAATTTCACCACGGTTCGCAATTAAGATTTTATTAAACATATCGATATCCTTTCTTGTTGTTATGCCGTCGTCTTGATCCAGACTGGACTGTGTTTATTTAAAAAAGCATTTAAGCCACTTTTCGCCTCTGATCCTTGGCGTACATGGGCAATATGTTGTGCTGTTTGCAACAATAATGCTTCGGTTAACACTTGCTGGTCGACCATTTGGATGAGTTGTTTTGAAGACGTTTGTGCTTCTGGCCCACCCAAAAGTAAGGCATCGACCATTTCTGCGACTTTTTCATCTAACTGTTCAGCATCGGCCACTACATGCGCCAGACCAATGTGTAGGGCTTGCTCCGCAGAAATACGCTCTGCGGTTAAAAAGTAGCGTGAAGCCTGACGTGCACCAATCGCACGAATCACATAAGGGCTAATGGTTGAAGGGGCTAAACCTAAGCGCACTTCAGAGGTTGCAAACTTAGCATCACTGCTTGCGACACAAATATCACAGGCAGAAGCCAGGCCCATCCCACCACCAAAAGCAATGCCTTGCACACGGGCAATGGTTGGTTGTTTTAATGTTGCTAAACTTTGTAGCATTTTCGCCAGTTTTAATGCATCGGCTTCATTTTCAGCCTGTGAGGCTTGTCCTGCTTCTTTCATCCAGTTCAGGTCAGCACCCGCTGAGAAGCTTTTGCCACGTCCAGCTAAAATCACCACACGTACATCATCACGTGTGTTGAGTTCGCTAAAGCAGCGGTGCAGTTCTTCAATCACTTGAGTATTGAAGGCATTATGCATTTCTGCACGATTAATCCATACCGTTGCCACTTGGTCGCGTTGTTCGAGTTGTAAATATTGAAAGCTCATCACTCATCTCCTACATGCGGAACACGCCGAATTTGGTCGGTTGGATGGGTGCATTTAAGGCTGCGGCTAAACTTAAACCGAGCACCTGACGGCTTTGTGCAGGATCAATCACACCGTCATCCCACAAACGCGCCGATGCATAATATGGATGGCCTTGGCGTTCAAATTGGTCACGGAAGGGCTGTTTAAAATCATCTTCTTCTGCCGCAGACCAAGACTCGCCACGTTTTTCGATTTGATCACGCTTTAAGGTCGACAATACACTTGCCGCTTGTTCACCACCCATAACCGAAATACGCGAGTTCGGCCATGTCCACATGAAGCGTGGAGAATAGGCACGACCACACATACCGTAGTTGCCTGCACCAAATGAACCACCAATCACAAGGGTAAGTTTCGGGACATTTGCGGTTGCAACAGCCATGACCAGTTTGGCGCCATTTTTGGCAATGCCTTCATTTTCGTATTGGCGACCGACCATAAAGCCAGTAATGTTTTGAAGGAACAGTAGGGGAATATTGCGCTGCGTACAGAGCTCAATAAAGTGAGCCCCTTTTTGTGCAGACTCTGAAAATAAAATACCGTTGTTGGCAATAATGCCAACGGGCATGCCATATATTTTGGCAAAACCTGTGACTAAGGTGGTGCCAAAGCGAGCTTTGAATTCATCAAAACGTGAACCATCGACAATGCGCGCAATCACTTCACGAATATCGAATGGCTTGCGTGCATCACTTGGCACAACACCATATAGTTCTGTTGCATCAAATAACGGTTCTTCAATCTCTGTTGCACGCGTATGTGGTGCTTTATTCAGGTTGGCTACGATGTTACGAGCAATGGCAATGGCATGTTCGTCGTTCTCAGCCAAATGATCCGCCACACCAGACAGGCGAGTATGCACATCACCACCACCTAAGTCTTCACTGCTAACCACTTCACCCGTTGCTGCTTTCACCAATGGTGGGCCACCTAAGAAAATCGTCCCTTGATTACGCACAATAATGGTTTCATCAGACATGGCAGGTACGTAAGCACCCCCAGCTGTACAGCTCCCCATGACCACCGCAATTTGGGCAATTCCCATGCTTGACATGCGTGCTTGGTTATAGAAAATACGGCCAAAGTGATCACGGTCAGGGAAAACTTCATCCTGCATCGGCAAATATGCACCGCCTGAGTCCACCAAATAAATACAGGGCAGATGGTTTTGCTCCGCAATTTCTTGAGCACGTAAGTGTTTTTTCACCGTCAATGGGTAGTACGTGCCGCCTTTCACTGTCGCATCGTTGGCGACGATCATGCAGGTCACACCATTGACCTGACCTACACCAGCAACGACACCAGCCGCAGGCACATCGTCTGCATAGACGTTTTGTGCTGCCAACTGACCAATTTCAAGGAATGCGGTGCCTACATCAATTAACTGATCAATACGATCACGTGCTAATAGTTTTCCGCGTGCCAAATGTTTTTGTCGCGCCGCTTCACCACCGCCTAAAGCAATTTGTTCTGCTTTTTGCTTTAAGTCATCGACCAAGCTTTGCATCGCGGTTTGGTTAGTTTTGAAGTCTTCACTTCGAATATTGATCTTGCTATGTAATTGATTCATCACGAACATCCTTGTCATTTTTATTGTTGTGGAGGGTTAAGCTGTTTCATTAAACAGTTCACGGCCAATCAACATACGGCGAATTTCAGAAGTTCCCGCGCCAATTTCATAGAGTTTTGCATCGCGCCATAGACGGCCTGCAGAAAATTCATTGATATAACCATTTCCACCTAAGGTCTGAATGGTTTCACCTGCCATCCATGTGGCTTTTTCCGCGGCATATAAAATTGCACTGGCTGCATCTTTACGTAGGCTACGGCTATGGTCAGCCTTGTCGCACTCAGCACCCACAGCATAAACCAACGCTTTACATGCCAACCAAGTCGAATACATATCGGCAATTTTGCCTTGCATCAACTGGAACTCACCGAGCGCTTGTCCGAATTGTTTACGGTCATGGATATACGGAATCACGGTGTCCATGCAGGCATCCATAATGCCTAAAGGACCTGCGCTTAAAACCGCACGCTCATAGTCCAAACCACTCATGAGCACTTTCGTGCCGTTTCCTACACCGCCCATCACGTTTTCTTTTGGCACTTTCACGTTGTCAAAGAACAGGGGGTAAGTGTTCGAACCGCGCATACCTAACTTGTCTAAATGTGTGCCGTGGCTAAAACCTTCCATGCCTTTTTCTACAAGGAAAGCCGTCATGCCTTTAGCACCTGCATGCAGATCAGTTTTGGCATACACCACAAGTACATCAGCATCACCACCATTGGTGATCCACATTTTTGAACCATTTAACAGGAAGTGATCGCCACAATCTTCAGCTTTGAGTTTCATGCTGACTACGTCTGAGCCTGCGTTTGGTTCAGACATGGCAAGTGCACCGACATATTCACCTGAAATCAGCTTAGGTAAATAGCGCTGCTTTTGTTCTTCGCTGCCATTTCGGTTAATTTGATTCACACATAGGTTAGAATGTGCACCATAAGAAAGACCTATCGAAGCTGAAGCACGTGAGATTTCCTGCATGGCAATGATATGCGCTAAATAACCTAGGCCTGTACCGCCATATTCTTCACTGACGGTTAGACCGAGTAAGCCCATATCGCCAAATTTTTTCCACAACTGAGCCGGAAATTCGTTGTTCTGATCGACTTGTTGAGCAATAGGAGTAATTTCTTTGGCACAAAAAGCCGCAACGGAATCACGCAGTGCAATGAGTGTTTCATCTAAACCGAAATTTAAGCTTTGTAGGGTCATTTCTTCATTCGTCCTATGAGTGTATTTATTGTTCCTGATAAAGCATTTTTGTTGTGCTTGATTTTTACAATACATCGAATTTTTAAAAAAGTGAACTAAAATTCACAAATTGATTTACAATTCATTTTATCTGGTTGAGAATAGAATTATGAGTTATAAAAGATCATCGTTGATGCAAGAGCGAATGGAACAAAATCGTGAAGCGATTTTGCAATCCGCTCGTGAACTTATTGCTCAAGGGGGGATTAAAGACGCGCAAATTCAAGCAATTGCTGAACGCGCGGGTGTTTCGAGTGGTTTGGTGTATCGATACTTCGATAACAAAAGCCAAGTGTTAATTGAGGTTTTGTCTGAGGCCATTCAGCATGAGGTGAAAATTTTAAATCACATTGCTGAAAGTGAGCTTACGTCAAAACAGAAATTGGACAAGGCGGTAACCACGTTTGTGAAACGTGCCATGAATAGCCCCCAACTTGCGTATTCACTCATGTTTGAGCCAGTCGATGCTGAGTTAGAACATGAACGTTTTCGCAGTAAACAGCTGATTAAACAGAGCATCAAAGAAATACTGGCCGCAGGGAAAATTAACGGTGAGTTTGGATTTGAAGATTTAAATACCGCAGCACTTTGTGTGGTCGGCGCCATGACTTTTGTGGTGATTGAGCCTTTAAATCCGTCTCGAAATGTGATGTTTGATCAAAACTATAAAGACTACTTTGTGAAACAAATTGCCGAATTTTGTGTCAATGCAGTTCAGGTTCAGGAGGAAAAATAGTAGCAGGTGTGAACACAAAGGCTTGGTGTTTGAAGGGAAGTAGTCATAGAACAATTAAAGTTGAATAACAAGATTACAATGAATCAAGGAGATCGATTCGATGACACAAGAACGGTTAAGTTATGCCTATGGAACGAGCAGTCAGCCCCTATTAGGCATGACAATTGGTGAGAAATTTGATCAGGCTTGTCAGCAGTATGCGGAACAAGATGCTGTTGTCAGCCTGCATCAAAATGTCAGACTCACGTATAAGGAATTACAAGCTCAGGTCAATGCGTTTGCCTGTAGTTTACTAAAACTGGGCTTGAAGAAAGGCGATCGACTTGCGATTTGGTCACCGAACTGTGTGGAATGGACGATCACCCAGTTTGCTGCGTTTAAAGCGGGTATCATTTTAGTCAACTTGAACCCTGCCTATAAAAGTAATGAGCTCGAATATGTGTTGAATAAAGTTTCTTGTAAGGGCTTGGTCATTGCATCGCAATTTAAAAGCACGAATTATCAAGATATTCTAATGAAAATTGCACCTGAAATTAAAGGTGCTGAAAATAAAGTGTTAAAGGCAGAACGACTGCCACATTTGAAATATATTATTAAAATTGATGAAGAAGAGCATACGGGTTTGCATCGTTTTAGCGATTTGCTCACTCCCCCCAGCAAGAGACAGCTCAATCAATTAGAGCTCGTTGCAAGCGAATCGCAGTTTGATGAAACCATCAATATCCAGTTTACTTCGGGCACCACAGGTAACCCGAAAGGCACAATGCTGACACATAATAATATTTTAAATAATGGTTATTTTGTTGGTGAAGCCATTCACTTAAGTCCTGCCGATCGAGTCTGTATTTCTGTACCGCTCTTTCACTGTTTCGGTATGGTGATGGGTAATTTGGCCTGCATTACGCATGGTTCAACCATGGTCTATCCATCGGCGGTGTTTAATCCTTTAGAAACGTTAAAAGCCATTCAGCAAGAAAAATGTACGGCCGCATACGGTGTACCGACCATGTTCATTGCCATTTTAGAGCATGAACAGTTTGATGATTTTGATCTTTCTAGTTTACGTACAGGCATTATGGCGGGTAGTTCGTGCCCACGTGAAATTATGCAACGTGTTATTGATCGGATGCATATGTCTGAAATTACCATTTGCTATGGTATGACTGAAACAGCACCTGTCAGTGCACAAAGTTCAACTTCAGATTCAGTTGAACAACGAGTCGGAACCGTTGGGCGCGTCCATCCACATCTTGAAATTAAAATTGTAGATGAACAAGGCAAAGTTGTGCCGCGCGGCCAGTTGGGTGAACTGTGTGTTCGTGGCTATTCGGTAATGTTGGGGTATTGGGAAGACCATGAAAAATCGCAAGAAGTGATTGATTCAGCACGCTGGATGCATACAGGTGACATCGCAGAAATGGACGAAGCAGGCTTTGTGAAAATTAAAGGCCGAATTAAGGATGTGGTCATACGTGGTGGAGAAAACCTATTCCCGAAAGAAATCGAAGACTTTTTATATACCCATCCTGATGTCAGCGATGTCCAAGTCATAGGTCTGCCAGATGCGCGTTATGGTGAAGAATTGTGTGCTTGTATTATTTTACATGAGCATCATGAAATTACTGAAGAGTCGATCCGTCAGTACTGTGCTGAACATATTTCACACAATAAAGTTCCACGTTATGTCCGGTTTTTTAATGAGTTCCCAATGACGGCTTCGGGCAAAGCGCAGAAGTTTAAATTGCAGGAATTTATGCGTAATGAACTGGATTTGAAAGAAATCGCATAAGGTTGAAGACGGACTTTCCTTTGCTGGGTTAAAGCCAAAGGAAAGTCCGAAGTGAAAAGCAAAAGGAATAGCATATGCACCTGAGAAATGATTGGACTCGCGCTGAAATACAAGCACTCTACCAACAGCCTTTTTTAGATTTGGTCTTTCAAGCACAGCAAATTCATCGTCAGTACTTTGAAGCGAATGCGATTCAAGTCAGTACTTTACTATCGATCAAAACAGGCAAATGCCCTGAAGACTGCAAATACTGTTCACAGTCTGCGCGTTATGACTCAAAGCTCGAAGCTGAAAAAAGAATTGCGGTTGAAAAGGTCATTAGTGAAGCACAGCAGGCGAAAGCCTCAGGTTCTACTCGGTTTTGTATGGGCGCAGCATGGCGAAATCCACATGAACGCGATATGCCTTATGTCTTGGATATGGTGCGTGAAGTCAAAGCATTGGGTTTAGAAACCTGTATGACCCTAGGCATGCTGAATATCTCCCAAGCCGAACGTTTAAAAGGTGCAGGACTCGATTATTACAACCATAACTTAGACACGTCTCGTGAGTACTATCCAAATGTGATTAGTACCCGCAGCTTTGACGATCGTCTAGATACCTTAAGTCATGTTCGAGAAGCAGGCTTAAAAGTGTGTAGTGGCGGGATTGTTGGCCTAGGTGAAGAGACCAAAGATCGAATTGGATTACTGTTTGAATTGGCGACTTTACCGATACATCCTGAGTCTGTGCCGATCAACATGTTGGTTCCAATGCAAGGTACGCCTTTGGCAGAAGTTGAAAAGTTAGATGTGACCGAGTGGATTCGCACTATTGCAGTAGCGCGCATCATTATGCCGAAAAGCTATATTCGTCTGTCCGCGGGACGTGAATCGTTGTCCGATGCCGACCAAGCTTTGGCTTTTATGGCAGGTGCAAATTCGCTGTTTTCTGGTGAGAAATTGCTGACTACGCCAAATACAGCACAAGGCAAGGATCAACAACTCTTTCAAAAACTGGGTTTACATGCAGAAAAAGCCAAACCGCAACTTGCTGAGTTAACGGTCGATGCTATGGCTGTGGCTTAAGTGCTAGAACATGCGGTGATGAACGTGTAGATTTAGGGCGGTGAATAAAAGTAGATGAGTGAACAATAAAATGGCGAAAGACTTTCAGAGTCAAACTGTAGTGGATGGTTATGATCAACATATTCGTAAGCTCATTCCAGGTTATGAGTTGGTTCATCTGCAAATTCAAGCCATTTTAAAAACACATCTACCAAAACATGCGCACGTATTGATTGTGGGGTGTGGTACAGGTTATGAGCTTTCATATTTGTTGGCGCAGCATCCAACTTGGAGTTTTACCGCGGTTGACCCATCTTTGACCATGATTGAAAAAGCGCAGCAGTTATTGAACACGACCCATGGTGATTTAACACGGGTTCGCTTTGTGCATGGCGATACAACCGCATTACCGGAAAATGCACAGTTTGATGCAGCTTTGGCTATATTGGTGGCGCACTTTATACCACTGCCAGAAAAGACCTTTTTCTTTGCCGATATTTTGCGCTGTTTGAAAACGCAAGCGATATTACTCAGCTATGATCTTATGCATTCAAGCCATGAAACTGAACTCGTGGTTCTACAAAACCTGTGTCAGCGCATTGGACTGACAGTAGTACAAAGTGAAAAGATGCTCGAGCGCCTGCAACAAGATTTTTATTTGGTTTCGGCCAGCCAGATGCGAGAGCTTCTGACTAAAGTTGGATTTAATGAAGTGCGAATTTATAGTCAACTGTTGAATTATTATGGTTTTTTTTCACAAAAGTAAAAACCAATGGCAGTAAAAAGATACATTTTAAAGATAAGAGTGAAGGAATATACATGGCAGCCTATTATCAACTTTTAAATCGTGAACAGCACAGTGATGGGAGCTGTACGGCGTCTTATCTGTCCAATATTCATGCACAAGGCGCATGGAATCCGCATGAACAGCACATGGCACCTGCAACAGGGGTTTTGTGTGCGGAGTTAGAGCAGTTTCAAACACGCCATGAGATGCGCATTGGACGCGTGAGTTTAGATATTTTTGGACTGATCGCTTTTGGTGAGTTTACCGTGCATACCCGTGTCATTCGTGCTGGAAAAACCATTGAACTGATCGAGGCGGAAATGAAAGCAAACGGGAAGACTTGTATTGTGGCCCGTGCTTGGAAAATGATGAAGCAAGATACCAGTGCAATTGCAGGGCTGGAAGATCAACCGATTGTAGATCCTGAAACTTTGCCAGTATGGGATGGGATGAAATGTTGGCCGGGTGGTTATATCCAGAGTATTGAGACACGTGCAGCAGAAGGGCACCGTGCGGGTAAAGGCATTGTTTGGTTACATAATGATTTGGACATGGTGGAAGGTCAGGACACATCGAGTTTTGTGCGCTTATTGGGCATGGTCGATACAGCCAACGGTATTGTCCCACGTCAAAATCCAGCATCTGGATGGGGCTTTCCCAATTTAGACCTACAACTGCATTTATACCGTTTACCCCAAGGGAAATGGTTAGGTTTGGAAGCGACGCAGCAATATGGTGATGATGGTATCGGTTTAACCAGTGCGGTTTTGCACGATGAGCAAGGGCCATTTGGTCGTAGTGAACAGATTTTGACCCTGCGTAAGTTTTAGTGGGTCAGTGTTAATTTAATAAAAAAGGATGAATTGCTTCATCCTTTTTTTATTGGCATGCTGTAGGCACTTTAAAATAGTGAAATGAAGATGCGGATCAGTTTAATTGGAGCGGGACGGGTGGCTCATCATTTGGCCAAAGCCCTGATGTCTCAGCATGAAATCATCAATATTTATAGCCGAAGCTTCGACAAAGCTGCGGATTTAGCGCAAGTCGCACATGCAAAGGCGGTCAGTCATTTTAAGCAGTTAAATGTTGATGTGGATTTGGTGATGATTGCAGTAAGTGATCAGTCTATTCCGAATGTGATTTCGGCATTGACTGAATATCTGCCGAATGTGTTGATTGTACATACTTCAGGGAGTACAGCTCTTTCAGTTTTGTCGACGAAACATGCACGTGCAGGAGTTTTTTATCCCTTACAGACCTTTAGCTTAGAACGTGAAATTGATTGGTCAAATACACCGTTGTTTGTAGAAGCCACTGAAAATACGGATCTTCAAAGACTACATACACTGGCAGAAAGCCTGAGCCAACGCGTGTATAGCTACAGCTCTGCACAGCGTCTAAGTTTGCATTTAGCGGCTGTCTTTGCCTGTAATTTTAGTAATTATTGTTATGACATGGCGAAACAAGTGGTGGATGCAGAGCAGGTCGATTTTAGTCTGTTATACCCCTTGATTTTAGAAACCGCGCAGAAAGTCACACAGAATGACCCGAAGCAGATGCAAACTGGCCCTGCGATGCGTCAGGATCAGAATATTCTACAGATGCATCAACAGATGCTTGCACAAGTTCAACGAGAAAATCTTGCCGAAGTGTATGCCTTAATGAGTCAGCAAATCAGTCAACGTCACAGTTAACATTTAAAATAAGAAACGATGATGCAAGCCACAAAGAACAAGCAAAGCCACTGAAAACGTGGCTTTTTTTATGTCCTAAGATTCGGTACAGTATTGCTTAAAATAAATACAAACAAATAGAGGGCGTATGCGTTCACATTCATTATTAGAACAAGTGCAGTGGAAAGATCTCGTACAGTTAGGCCGTACCGATGTTGTCAGTGAGTTATTTATTTCTTTACCGTGGTTGATTGTCTCTTTCATTTTTGCAAGTTTACAGTGGTATGTCTTGGCGCTGTTTTGCTCGTTTATGTTTTTCTTAACAGGACTCAGACAGGTGCATAACGCTTTTCATTTTGCCCTAGGTATTAGCCGTCCTGCGACTCATTGGGTCATGTTTTTTTTGAGCATCGTCATGCTCGGCTCGATGCATGCTGTACAAATTAATCACCTGCGTCACCATCAGCATTGCATGCAGGAAGAAGATATTGAAGCGAAAAGTGCAACCATGAAGTGGTGGCAAGCTTTGCTTTTTGGCCCAGTTTTTCCATGGATGTTGCATAAAAAAGCCTTTGAGGTTGGGACTAAAACCCAGAAAAAATGGATGTCTGCTGAACTGGTTGCCAACGTCATTGTATTGTTTTTGGTTTTTGTGATCTTGGATATCAGTATTTTAAAATATCATGTCAGTGCCATGTTAATTGGGCAATGTATGACGGCGTTTTTTGCGGTGTGGACGGTACATCATGATACAGAAGATCATGTGTATATGGCGCGTACAGTGCGTAATGAGTTTAAACGGGTCGTGACCTATAACATGTTTTATCATGTGGAGCATCATTTGTTTCCCGCAGTGCCGACACGACGTTTACATATTTTGGCAAAACGCTTGGATGAACATGATCCAACGGTTGAAATTCGACATGTGTTTTAATCATTTCAAAATAAAAAATAGGGCACTAAGCCCTATTTTTTTAAACACAAAACTTATTTAATTTTCTTAAATAAGAAGTCGTTGATCTTATGACCCTCTTCGAGTCCACGACGTTCAAATTTAGTTTGTGGACGCCAGTCTGGACGTGGGTAGCTGTTGCCTTTACCTGCCATATTTTCAAGATTTGGACGGTTATCGAGTACATCAATCATCCACTCTGCATACGGCTCCCAGTCAGTTGCTGCGTGGAATGTGCCACCCATTTCCAACTTTTGCTCAACCAGTGGCATACGGTCATGTGACACGAAGCGACGTTTGAAGTGACGTTTTTTCTGCCATGGGTCTGGGAAGTACAGTTGCACAGCATTGATGCTGTTGTCTGGCATTTCACGTAAGACTTGAATAGCATCTGCATCTAAAAGACGAAGATTGGTTAAGCCTGCAATTCCAGCTTCATACACACATTGCGCGATCCCTGGAACATGCACTTCAATCCCGACGTAGTTACGTTCAGGGTTGGCCTGCGCCATCAAGACCAATGAACGTCCCATACCAAAGCCAATTTCAACCGTGAGCGGACGCTCTGGATGTTCAAACTGCTGGCGTAGGTCACCTACAGGGTATTCCAAAATCATGTGACCATATTGTTCAAGCGCAGTACGTTGCGAGGTATTCAGCGGAGATGAACGACGCATAAATGTCACAATTTCGCGGTGTTCATTTAAGTTGTCTAGCTCGACGACTTGCTGGTCTAATTGATCATTCGTCATAATTTTGGCAGATGTAGAAATTCGAAAGCGGTATTGTAAGTCCTGAGCAGGACAAGTCAAATTTTTTACTCAGAATTTATTAAATTCAGCACCACCATGTTTGCGCAGCCTAGAAATTGTCATCATTTATTAATCATGATGTAACGAATAAAAATTAACCTGCCAGCTGATTTAACCAACTGATAAAAAAATGATGAAAAATTTTAAGCCACAGATATTAAGCCTGAGCCTGATTTTGGCGGGTTGTTCCTTTCCTGCCTATGCACAGTTATTGTTTAGTCAGTATGTAGATGGAACTTCAAATAAGAAAGGATTGGAAATTTATAATCCAGATCCGACGACGGTCAACTTGGCAGAATATCAGATCAAGCAATACGCAAATGGCAGTAACAGTGCAAATTTGACGGTGAGTTTGACAGGGCAATTGGCAGCAAAGGGGCATTATCTAGTCGGGCATTCTGCTTTAAAAGAAGCTCTAGGCGATACGGTGCAACAGCAGGCGAACTTAGCTTTCAATGGTGACGATGCTTTGGTGCTTTATCATAATGGCGTTGCGATTGACCGCTTTGGCACAGTGGGTGAAAGACCAAGCACTGGATGGGGTAGTGTTGCAACAGCGAATAGTTTTAAACGCACACTATTAAGTAATAATGTATCCAGTGCAGGGATTGACGTTAGCGCACCGTTTGATTTGGCATCGGCATGGGAAAAATGGTCAGACCGAAATGCATTTTCCAGTTATCTTGCTGGAAATACGGCACCCCCTCTAAGCTCCGTGAGCTGTAGTACGACAGCGACCCCAATTGCGACATTGCAAAGTGCAGCGCAAGAGGAGGAATATGTGGTGAAAGGCGTAATTACGGCAGATTATCGTTATAACAATGGTTTCTCAGGTTTCTTTGTCCAAACCCCAGATGCTCAAGCCAAAGCCAATAGCAGTAATGCGGTGTTTGTCTATGTTCCTTCTTCAAGTAGTGTGACAGGTGGTCAAGTGGGGCAGGAAGTCATTTTCAAAGGCAAGTTAAAAACCTATCAAAACCAATTACAGCTTCAAGATTTAAGTAGCGATATTAATGTCTGTAATCCTTCGGCAAGTGATTGGGTTAAACCAACGGCGATCAATTTGCCTTTTGATAGTTTGACTGAAATGTCAGGTCATGCACCAAAACGCTATCAGGGCATGTTGGTGAACATCCCTCAAACGCTCACGGTCAGTGAAAACTATAACTATGGGCGTTTTGGAGAACTGGCTTTAAGCCCTGCGCGTTTATATATTCCAACCAATTTATATCCTGCCCATTCAACCGAAGCCAAAGCACTGGCACAACAGAATTTGCGTTCTAAACTTATTTTGGATGATGGCTATAACAATCAGAACAGAACGCCGTGGTTGCCAACTTCCTTTAGTGCTAAAAACACCCTACGTACAGGTGCACAACTGCAAAATGTACAAGGCATTTTAGAATACCGCTATAACCAATGGCGAATTCAACCTGTGCTTGGTGCAACAGCGCCACAAGTCTTAGACGCGACAAACCCACGTGCAAGCGTTCCAGCAAAGGCTACACAGCAAGTTCGTGTTGCAGCATTTAATGTACTGAATTATGACAATGGTTTGGCACAAGGTTTTCCAACTGAACGTGGTGCAAGTTCCGAAGCTGAGTTTAAAAAGCAACATCAGAAAATTGTCAGTGCATTAAAAGCGATTGATGCGGATGTTTATGGTCTGATGGAAATTGCCAACAATGGTTATGGCGAGCGTAGTGCAGTTGCTTATTTAGCCCAAGCGCTGGGGAGTGACTGGAAATATGTAACGCCTCCGAATGCTGACAAACTTGGAACCGATGCGATTGCTGTTGCCATTATTTATAACGCTAAGCGCGTCAAACCAATCAATGTTGCAGCGGTCTTTGATGACCAGAGTCAGAAAAATCGAGTCACGATGGCGCAAACCTTTCAAGCCTTATCAGGCGGGAAGACTTTTACGGTTATTCCCAACCATTTGAAGTCTAAAGGTAGCTGTCCAGATGATAAAACCTCAATAGAGGCAGATCAGGGCGATGGTCAAGGTTGCTGGAATCCAACCCGCGTTAAAGCGGTACAAGCGTTAATGCAGTGGGTCGCGAAGAATCCAACACAGGTGAGTAAACCGAATGTCTTACTGTTAGGTGATCTGAACAGTTATGCCAAAGAAGATCCCATTTTGGCGCTTGAACAAGCCAACTATAAAGTATTGTTGAATGATGAAAAAATTGGTCAGGGGAAAGCAGCTTATAGCTATGTTTTCGGCGTAGCCAGTAATGCTCAAGGTTATGGTGGTGCAGGCAATTTAGATCATGCGATTGCTGATGTAGCACTTTATCCTTTGGTGAAAAAAGCATTTGCATGGCATATCAATGCGGATGAGCCGACCGCATTAGACTATAACGAAGAATATAAAACGGAGGAGCAAATTGCTGCATTCTATGCAGACGATGCTTACCGCTCTTCTGACCATGACCCTGTGATTGTGGATTTAGACTTAAACGATGCAGTGGTTAACGATGATGATAAAACCCATGCCGGAAGTACAGGGCTGTGGTCTGCATTAGGGTTAATTGGTTTGGCCTTGTATGGCAGTCTAAGACGTCGCAAGAATCAGTCTTAACTCGCTTTATGGATAATAGTAAAAGGGCGTCATCGCCCTTTTGTTTTGTCTATGGTTTGAACTTTATGAGCTGATACGGTCAATGAGGGTGCTGCTGGCTTCATTTAAGCCTAACACCTCGACCACTACACCGTGGGCTTCAAACTTTTCAATTACAGCATTTAACATTTGGACTGAAGTCATATCCCAAATATGTGCATGGCTGAGTTCAATTTCAACCTTCTGAATATGTTCATTAAAGTCAAAAAACTGAAAGAATTTCTCTGAACTACTAAAGAAAATTTGACCGCTTACTAGATAGCGACGGGTATGGTTATGTAGTTCCGACTGGACATGAACCGTACTTTCCAGCTTGTTAATGAAAAATAATGCAGACAGTAAAACTCCGACAAAGACACCTAAGGCAAGATTATGTGTGGCTAAGACAATGATCACGACACTGAGCATCACTACATTACTTTGTAGCGGGTGTTTAGCGATGTTTTTAACTGAGTCCCATTGGAAGGTTGTAAATGCCACCATGATCATGATTGCAACCAGCGCCGCAATTGGAATATAGGACAGCCAGTCTTTAAAAAACACCACCAAACACAGTAAAAACACACCAGCCACTAAGGTTGAAAGTCGAGTACGTGCACCTGAGCTGACATTAATCACAGACTGTCCAATCATGGCACAGCCTGCCATACCGCCCATAAAACCGCTCACAATATTGGCCATACCTTGTCCGCGACATTCTTGATGACGGTCACCTTCAGTGCCTGTAACTTCATTTACCACCGTGGTGGTCATCATTGTTTCAAGCAAACCGACGGTCGCTAATGTGATGGCGTAAGGGAAGACAATTTGCAGCGTTTCAAGGGTTAGTGGAATATCAGGAAGTAGAAAAATAGGTAAAGTATCGGGAAAATGCCCTAAGTCACTGACCATACGCATATCCGTGCCTAAAAACAGCGCCAAAGCAGTCAGGACAAGAATACAAATAAGTGGTGAGGGAATGTTTTTTCCCACTTTAGGTAGATAGGGAAACAGATAAATTACCGTGAGGCCAAGAGCGACAAATGCATAGCCCCAGTAATTCATTTGGCTGAGCTCTGGAAGTTGTGCCACGAAGATTAAAATCGCTAGCGCATTTAAAAAACCATACACCACTGACTGCGACACAAAACGCATCAGTTTGGCAACTTTAAAATAACCCGCAACGATCTGAATGACACCTGTGAGAATGGTTGCCGCCAGTAAATACTGTAGGCCATGCTCTTTGACCAGTGTGATCATGAGTAGGGCCATCGCACCTGTTGCTGCTGAAATCATGGCTGGACGACCGCCAAAAAAAGCAATGCTCACTGCGATACAAAAGGAGGCATACAGTCCGACTTGAGGGTCTACACCTGCAATTGCTGAAAAAGCAATAGATTCGGGAATCAGGGCAAGTCCTACCACTAAACCTGCTAGAACATCGGTACGAATGTTAGAAAACCATTCATCTTTTTTAAGGCTAATCACAGATCAAATTCATTTTAGGGTCAAGGGGGCTATGTTAAAACAACTCTGTTGCAAATTGCAGTGTTGTTGTACTTGAAAAAAAATGTGAATTAGACAATATTCAATAGGCGAACGAATGATTTTTCGTTTACGCTTTTTTGCAATTTACAGGTTTTGATCACTTGAAAGTTTGTTAGAAGCCATTTAAAACAGAGAATAGAGTTATAACAAGGATCAGATATGAAGCTTTATTATGCACCGGGTGCGTGCTCGCTTGCGGCGCACATTATCCTCAATGAAATTAATGTTGACTTTGATTTAGTCCGAGTAGATTTAAAAACACATAAAACAGAAAAAGGTGCTGATTATTACGAAATTAATCCAAAAGGATATGTACCCGCTTTAGAAATTAATCCAGGTTTGATTCTGACTGAAAATGTAGCCATTTTGCCATTTTTAGCACAACATGATCCAAAACAAGATCTTATTCCGCCATCGGGTTTGGGGCGTGCCAAAGTTTTAGAATGGTTAGGTTATTTAAACTCTGAATTGCACGATGCTTATGCCGTTTTCTTTGGTGCGCCATTAGATACAGCTGCCAAAGAAAAAGCTTATGCAGAGATTGATCGTTTACTCAGTTATATCGATAAACAAATTGGTGAGTCGGATCATGACTATTTGGTCGATGATAATTTTGGCCCTGCGGATGCATATTTATTTGTCCTCACCAATTGGTCAAATGGCATCGAACATGATTTATCACCGTATAAAAATATTATCTTTATTCGTAATAAAGTGGCTGAACGTCAGTCAGTACAAATTGCAATGCGAGATGAAGGTCTAATTCCTTAATTTTGATGCATTGAAGAAGCGCCGAAAGGCGCTTTTTTTATACTTTAAAGTTTATTGTTGATAATTAGTCAATAATATTTTGCAAATTCACTACTTTTTAGCGCTGAACAGAGTCTCTATAGTGCGTGCATAGATTTTGGCTTTTAGGCTCTTCCCATGAAAAATATTTTATTAATTAATGGTGCGAAAACTTTTGCACACTCAAATGGTCAGTTGAACGATACCTTAACTGAACTTGCACAAGAGGTGTTGTCAGACTTAGGACATCAGGTTCAAGTGACACGCGCCGACAGCGAATATGATGCAAAAGTTGAAGTGGAGAAATTTCTGTGGGCAGACACCGTGATTTACCAAATGCCGGGTTGGTGGATGGGTGCGCCGTGGACTGTGAAAAAGTATATCGATGATGTCTTTACCGAAGGGCACGGTAGTCTGTATGCCAATGATGGTCGCTCACGTGCAGATGCTTCAAAAAAGTATGGTTCAGGCGGTCTGATTCACGATAAAAACTATATGCTGTCGTTGACGTGGAATGCGCCGATGGATGCATTTAACGACGCTGAACAATTTTTTCATGGGGTTGGGGTCGACGGGGTTTATTTACCTTTTCACAAAGCCAATCAATTTTTAGGGATGCAAACCTTACCGACTTTTATTGTCAATGATGTGATTAAAGCACCTGAAGTTGAAGCCTATATGGCACAGTACCGTGACCATTTGACGCAAGTTTTTGCTTAATTGGGAGATGCGAGTATGTTAACTGTCATTGCTGAAATTATTTGTCATTCAGAGCAAGATTTTAAAACGGTTCTTGATTCATTCAACAACATCCGTGAGCAAGTATTACAAGAGCCCGGTTGCCATCTCTATGATGTGTATATCGACCATCCTGCTGTTGAGAGTGCATTACAAACCAAAGTACCGTTTTCAATCATGATGTATGAAAAATGGGAAAGCATGAAGCATTTAGAAACACATATGCACAGTGTCAATATGCAGCAACATGCTCAAGCAACCGAAGGTGCAGTTGCTCATGTACAAATTCGTATTTTAGAAGCGCAATAAGTGATGCATATGAGTTTGACAGCGCTTTTCTTCGCTCTGTTTATTTAAACTCCAGTGGCTCATTGAACTGAACCTGTTCGAGTTTCAATGTGTAGCGCTGTTTGAGTGTTGTCCATTGAACTTTGACAGGTTGAGTGCTTTCAGCAAACTCATTTTGGCCTGTCGTACTTTTTACTTTGCCTGTCATAAAGTTGATACTTCGCACCGTGATGTCGCCTGATGCACGGTGGAAATCATCGACATCATAACCAATCAGTTTAAATGCACGGTCTTGGTATCGGAAGGTATACGTGTGATTGGTCACATACCACGAACCACAGCTTAACCAGTAGTGCAGATGAATTTTGAGCACACCTTTTTGAATGCTTAACGCTTCAGTCTCACCGAGTGGATCAGCGAGGCAAGGGGACTCTATGTCACCTTCTGTCGGCAAAGTAGTATTAGTCGCCGCAAGTTGATAACCATGCGTTTGCTTCAATAAAACCAAAAGCTTTCGTTCATTGATATTGAGGACATCACTCCCTAAACGATCATTTTTAACAATATGTTCAGGATTGGTGTCTTCAATAATCAGGGCAATATCCGCTTGACCATCTTGGTTTAAATCGCCTTGGACTTTTTCTAAAATCTTCCAGTTTTTTGGCACAAAAGATTGGTAGCTTGTTTTGAGAGTCGGTTTTTCCTCTACTTTGGCCCAAGCATTGCTTGTGAGTGTTATGAAAAATAGGGTGTTGAGTATGAGTGTTGGTCTGATCCATTTTTGCATGGGCATCGTTTCCTCTCATTTTTATATGGTTATAGATATTTGAAGATGGATATTATTGAGTGTATCAAAGAGTATGGCGGAATGTCCCTACAAGCTAAGTCAGCATAAAATACTGACTTTATATTGAAATAAATAAAAAAGGACTCCGAAGAATCCTTTTTATCGCTTAAAACAGATTAAGAGATTATTTAAAGAAATAACCTGTTTCTGGTGAGCTTGCATTGGCCATACGTTTGCGAGGCATACGACCTGCGAGGAACGCTTCTCGACCCGCTTCAACTGCTTTTTTCATAGCAGAAGCCATTAAAATTGGCTGCTGAGCGACAGCAATCGCGGTATTCATCAACACGCCATCACAGCCGAGTTCCATGGCAATGGCTGCATCGCTTGCCGTTCCCACACCAGCATCCACCAATACTGGTACTTTGGCATTTTCTTTAATAATAGAAATCGTGTGTGGATTCAAAATTCCTAGACCAGAACCAATCAAACTGCCTAAAGGCATGATGGCAACGCAGCCCATGCTTTCAAGTTCTTGTGCCACAATTGGGTCATCCGAGGTATAGACCATGATTTCAAAACCATCGTCAATCAAGGTACGTGCCGCTTTCAATGTTTCGGTAATGTTTGGATATAGCGTTTTTTCATCGCCTAATACTTCAAGCTTGACCAAGTTATGACCGTCTAATAATTCACGCGCCAACATACAGGTACGCACGGCACTATTGGCATCAAAGCAGCCTGCTGTATTCGGGAGAATGGTGTATTTTTCAGGTGGGACCACGGACAATAAGTTTGGTTCGTCGGGGTGTTGACCAATATTGACGCGACGAATCGCAACCGTCACGATTTCTGCGCCACTGGCTTGGATGGCTAAATCGGTTTCTTGCAGGTCTTTATATTTACCTGTGCCCACCAGTAGACGAGATTGAAATGATCTAGAACCAATGATGAGAGGGCTGTCTTGCATGTGAACTCCGTATTAACCGCCACCGACGGCATGAATAATTTCAATTCGATCCATTGCACAAATTGGGGTGTATTCCAATTTACTTTTACTAATAATGTTTTCATTTTGCTCAACAGCAAAACGTTTGCCTTCAAGTGCAAAGGTTTGCACCAGTTCAAGCAGGTTTTTACATTCGGTGTGCTGTAGTTCGCCGTTTAAATAAATCTGCATCGTGCTCATCCCTAGTTGTTTACTTGGCATATTTCATGGCATTCCATGCCAGAATCAACCAACCTGCAATCATCAATGCCCCACCAATCGGGGTAATCGCACCTAGGCCACGCGGTAAGCCCAATGCCATAACATAGAGGGAACCACAGAAAAAGAAGATGCCGACTTGAATCACTAAAAAGCTGGTTTTGATGGGAAGTTGCGGGATGACTTTGGCCAAAATACCAAGCGCCAGTAAACCAAGCGCATGATAAAAAAAGTAATCAGTTGCAGTTTGCCACCAAGCCAATTGGGCTTCAGTAGCACGTGCTTTGAGACCATGTGCACCAAAGGCACCTAATATAACGGCAAACGCTAAATTCAGAGCTGAAATCGCAATCCACATATGCAATGCTTTACTTATATCACTGTGCGCAACAAAATAGCATATTTTGAAGAAAGGTTAAAAGACAAAAAGCCTCATTTATTGGTAAAAAGAAAAGGGCATTTCGCCCTTTTCTGTATTGGTATCATCTTAGTTCGATGACATCGCCACTTTAATTTTTTCCATGGCATTTTTTTCAAGCTGACGAATACGTTCGGCCGAAACATTATATTCAGCAGCCAGTTCGTGCAGCGTCGATTTTTCATCATCTAACCAACGGCGCTGTAAAATATTACGCGAACGGTCATCAAGCTGTTCCATCGCATCATGCAAAGCATTGGTGCTCTGTTCTTCGTAATCTTCTTCTTCAGCCAAACGCGCTGGGTCGTAGCGGTTATCTTCAAGGTAAAGCGCAGGTGCAACATGGGTTGAACCTTCATCGTCATCATCGCCCTGAGCTTCAAACGCTGCATCATAAGCAGTTAAACGACCTTCCATTTCTAACACCTGTTCAGGTGTCACATTGAGGTCATTTGCAATCGATTGAGCTTCTTTTAGAGTGAGCTTTTTAGACGATTTTTTTAGACTACGTAAATTAAAGAACAGTTTACGCTGTGCTTTAGTCGTCGCAATTTTGACAATACGCCAGTTACGAATCACATATTCGTGAATTTCTGCTTTAATCCAGTGCACCGCAAAAGAAACCAAGCGTACGCCCATGTTTGGGTCGAAGCGTTTAACGGCTTTCATTAAGCCCAAGTTACCTTCTTGAATGAGGTCACCTTGAGGTAAGCCGTAGCCTGCATAACTGCGGGCAATATGAACCACAAAACGCAGATGCGACATGACTAAAAGTTTAGCGGCATCGAGGTCTTGGTCATAATAGTAGCGTTCAGCTAACTCTTTTTCTTGTTCCGCTGTCAAAATCGGGATTTGGTTGACAGTACTAATATAAGCGCCCAAGTTTACACCTGGTGCCGATAATGACAGGGGCATCAATTGATTGCTGCTGTCACTCATGTGTTCTCCTTAGGGATTTCATTTTTACCCAACAATTGAATTTATCTTAATCCAATCTTCCACTGAATAACGGAAAATTGGGTATAGAAATGTAAACTTTTATGCAAATGTGAATAGACTTAGTGTAATTGAAAAGAATTAAGATTCAATGAAGTAGTGAAATTCATGCTCATTAATTTGTTTCAAAACGCAAGTTAAATGATGGATTTCGCAATAACGCGTGATATCGATCTGACTGTGCGGATCAGACGATTTTAATAGAAAATGCTGCGCCGGACTCTTCTTAAGTGCGCGTTTAAGCAACAACAGAGGCATAGGACATGGTTGCCCCATTGCATCAATAATGTTGGTATTTTGTTCGATATCACTCATATAGCTTAGTAAGGCTTCACAACATTTAGGTGGGTAGAAATATTAGCAAATTCAGTGCCAAAACCCAAATATTTCATGTGTTATAGGCCTATAGTCGCTATATCCAAAATTACAAATAACTAGTTAAAAAATATGCTGAATTAAAAAGACGATTAATCAAAAAAAAGGGTATGAATTGTTTTTAACCCATGTTAAGCTCGTCGCGTACTGGGATTTAACACAACCATAAATTGTTTTAAATCCTATTTTACAAATGGATGTAACCGGGATTTTGTTAATAGTTATACAGAATGATTACAAGCTTAGAAATAATAAATATTTTTAAACCTTGTTTGGTCTGCTGTTTGCAACACCGGGTGGTCCTTCTTTTAGATACAATGAGGATTAACTTATGACAGCTCGTGAACAAGGCGTAGTTAAATGGTTCAACGACACTAAAGGCTTCGGCTTTATCCAACGCAATGGCGGCGACGATGTATTCGTTCACTTCCGTGCAATCCAAGGCGACGGCCACCGTTCACTACGTGACGGCCAACGCGTTGAATTCAGCGTTGTAAAAGGTCAAAAAGGCTTCCAAGCTGAAGAAGTACAACCTTTAGACTAATTGTCTGAACGTACTTTAAAACGCCCCAATGTAAATTGGGGCGTTTTTGTTTATACTACAGATCAATTTTCGTGATTTTTCGTCAGAGCGCACTTATATGTCATCAGGTTTTGAAACCTTAAATTTACATCCTCAACTTAAACGAGCTATTGATGCTTTAGGTTTTAAGGATATGACGCCTATTCAGCAAAAGGTTTTAAAATTCACTTTGGCGGGACACGATGCAATTGGTCGTGCGCAAACAGGGACTGGTAAAACAGCGGCATTTTTGGTGAGCGTGATTAACGACTTGCTGAACAACCCAATTCAAGAGCAGCGCTACCGCGGTGAACCTCGCGCCTTGATTTTAGCACCGACTCGAGAACTTGCAATGCAAATTGAAAGCGATGCGAAAGAACTCACAAAATTCTCAGATTTACATGTCGTGACGCTTTTAGGCGGCGTTGACTTTGATAAACAAAAAGCACAACTCGATAAAAAACCTGTCGATATTATGGTGGCGACGCCAGGTCGTCTGATTGACTTTGTTGAGCAAAAAGAAGTTTGGCTCGACCAGATTGAGTTTTTAGTGATTGATGAAGCCGATCGCTTATTGGATATGGGCTTTATTCCTTCAGTCAAACGCATTGTTCGTTTCTCACCGCGTAAGGAACAGCGTCAAACTCTGATGTTCTCTGCAACGTTTAGTTACGATGTTTTAAACCTTGCGCAGCAGTGGTTGTTTGAACCTGTAACTGTTGAAATTGAGCCAGAGAAGAAGACCAATGCGGACGTTGAACAACGTGTCTACATGGTCGCAAAGTCTGATAAATATAAATTGCTACAAGACATTCTGCGTGATGAGCCCATTGAAAAAGTGATGATTTTCGCAAATCGTCGCGATCAAGTGCGTAAACTCTATGACAACTTAAAGCGTGATGGCTATAAAGTGGTGATGTTGTCAGGTGAAATCGCACAAGACAAACGTTTGAAAATGCTGGATCAATTTAAAAATGGTCAACATAACATCATGATTGCAACCGATGTTGCAGGTCGTGGTATCCATGTGGATGGTGTATCGCATGTGGTGAATTTCACCTTACCTGAACAGTCGGATGACTATGTACACCGTATTGGTCGTACAGGTCGTGCAGGTACGCGTGGTGTGAGTATTAGTTTCTTATCTGAAGATGATGCATTCTATCTACCAGAAATTGAAAAAGCCATTGGGCAAAAACTACCACTGACACGTTTAGAAGGTTATTGCTAATCGTTTGACGTGATTGGTGTAAAAAAAACCGCTCAGATGAGCGGTTTTTTTGATGGTATCTTTATTTTGCTTTACACGAAAAAGTCAGGATTGTTTGATAGTCACTGTCTTGGTTAATGCCTGAGTTTGTACCCGAAATAGAACCCAGTACTGAAGCAGCTGCTTGGATCATTTTTCCAGTTTCATCGCTCACCACGCCTTTTAAAGCGCCTTGATATTCGGTTTTTTCATCACTCACAATCGCCGTTGCTTTAGAGCCACACGTTTTAGCTGCTGCTTCAATGGCGTTGTTTTTTGCAATCAATGCAGTTTTACCAATACCCGTAACTTCGTATTGATTGTCAGCTTTTTGGATCGCTAAAGAGTTGCTTGGTGTCGATGCGCAAGCGCTTAGAAGTAGTGTTAGTGCTGCTGCTCCAGCAATAGCGATATTCTTTTTCATTTCATACCCCAGTCATGTTTTATTAAATCATTGTTTATTGGAACATAGCTTGTAGGATGAATCATGTAAGAAATGTATGAAAAATGCAGTCTTATCGAACAGTTTGAAAAGTGCTCAAAATTTTAAAATTAGTTTTGCCGAAACTCGGTATTTCATACTGAAGCCCTAGAGCAAACTTTTCAGAGTGTGCTACTCTAAAACGTATTGTTTAATTTGAAAGATTAAGAGCCTAATGACGGAACTCGCGGTAGATATCGTTCACCAGAATATGCATCAACGTCAATCGATTGGCCATTTGGTCGAGCCTGCTCCCAATGCAGAACAATTAGAGCGGGCATTTCAAGCCGCATTGACTGCACCAGATCATCATCGTTTAAAGCCGACACGTTTTATCGTAATTGCTGAAGATCAACGTGAGGCATTTGGTGAGTTATTATCACAAGCCTTGGCTGATTTGGGCGAAACGGAATCAGCACAATTAGAGCGTGTTAAAAATCATCCTTTTCGTGCCCCATTACTGGTTTTGGCACTGACTAAATTTCAATCGCATCCGAAAGTCCCTAATTTTGAGCAGACTTTAAGTAGTGGGGCGGCTATTCAGAATTTTATTTTGTCCTTACAAGCTCAAGGTTTTTCGAGTATGTGGCGTAGTGGGGCAGTGGTGGAATCGGTGCATTTCAAACAGGTTCTAGGCCTCAGCGCAGATGATTTGATCTCAGGTATTTTATATATTGGTACGGCAGTTAAAGCGATTCCGCCACGTGCTGAAATTCAAACCCAAGATTATGTAAGTTATTGGAATCAATAGTTCCATTTTAGGATATAAAAATAATGTCAGAGTTAAAGTTTTCAGATTTGGTTGAACCTGTAGCAGTAGATCAAAAAACGGCACTACGTATTACAGTTTTGGGTGGTGGTAGTTTTGGGACGGCCATGGCGAATACCGCGGTTCGTAATGGCTGCGATACCATGATTTGGATTCGTGATGAAGCCGTTGCAGCTGATATCAATGCGACGCACGTAAATAAACGCTATTTGCCCGATTTTAAACTTGAAGATGGTTTACGTGCAGTTTCAAATATAGAAGAGGCTGTTCGTGATCGCGACATTATTTTGGTGGCGATTCCGAGTCATTCTTTCCGTGATGTCCTTAAACAAATCAAACCGTTTATTACTTCGCAAGCAGTGGTGTCTTTGACCAAGGGTATTGAAGCGAATACTTTTAGTTTTATGAGTGACATTATTCGCTCAGAGCTACCAGAAGTGCCTTATGGCGTGTTATCTGGGCCAAACTTGGCCAAGGAAATTGTGGCAGGACAACCAGCTGGGACGGTCATTGCAAGCCAGTCTGACTTGGTGCGTTATGCGGTACAGCAAGCTTTGCATAGTGCCTTGTTCCGTGTTTTCGCCAGTGATGACGTGCATGGTGTAGAACTCGGCGGTGCGCTTAAAAACATTTATGCGGTTGCGATGGGAATGGCTGCTGCATACAAAGTCGGTGAAAATACCAAGAGTATGATTTTGACTCGTGCTTTGGCGGAAATGAGTCGTTTTGCTGTGAAGTTGGGAGCAAATCCACTGACCTTCTTAGGTTTGTCTGGTGTCGGTGATTTATTTGCAACGTGTAGCAGTCCACTGAGTCGCAACTATCAAGTCGGTTTTGCACTGGGGCAAGGCAAGAGTTTGGAACAGGCGACCACTGAATTGGGACAAACAGCAGAAGGCATTAACACCATTGTACAAGTCAAAGCACGTTCTGAAGAGCT
Organism: Acinetobacter sp. PC34; assembly: GCF_051789135.1. NCBI lineage: Bacteria > Pseudomonadati > Pseudomonadota > Gammaproteobacteria > Moraxellales > Moraxellaceae > Acinetobacter > Acinetobacter sp. PC34. The sequence goes on from NZ_CP196664.1 coordinate 1,153,223, forward strand.
AGATGTGTATATGCCGATTACCAGTGCTTTATACAGTGTTATTTTTGAAAATGCGCCACCAATGACAATTGCATTATCCTTAATGAAAAATGGACACCGCAGTGATGTGGAGTTTGTCTTGCCGCATCATGAGGTTTAAAGTCACTTAAAAACCGAAATAAGATGAGCGTTTAAGTGGATAGAGTGACTGAATTGTCATAAAAATTAATTAAAATAATCAGGATTTGAATAAGGATTTTTTATGCAACTGACTTTGGTACGTCATGGTGAAGCTGCGCCACCGATCATGGGGAATGACACTAAACGCCCACTCACCGAACGTGGGCATGCACAAGCGGAGCAAACTGCTGACTTTTTAAAGTCGCGTATCCAACCAGATGTCTTTGTGGTTAGCCCATTGCTGCGTGCGCAGGAAACATTGGCACACATCAAACAGCACTTTGCGGATGTACCTGTTGTAATCTGTAATACCATTAAGCCAGATGATGATGCAAAAGCGGCTGTGGAATGGTTATCACATTTGCCGTATGAGTCTATTGTGGTGGTGTGCCATATGAATGTGGTGGCGCATATGGCTTCGATTTTGGTGACAGAATCTTTCAATCCTTATGCTTTGGCTGAAGCGCGGATTTATGAGCAAGCAGTTATCGCGGAAGGCTTGTCGACACAAACAAAAGCATTTATACCTAGCATATAAAAACCAATTAAAACGGCAGAATATAATACATGTTGCAAATTTGGATGCCCGAAGCCGATGGAACATGGCACTGGTCTATAGGGGAAAGATGGCAATCTGCTCATACACTTGAGCAATTGATCCAAGATATACAAGCGCATCATGGTGAGGAAGCAACTGTTTTCTTTCCAAGCCGTGATGTGCAAATTATTCAGCAAAATATGCCTAAGGCCCAATACAAGCAGTTGGGGGCTGAAGGTGTGAAGTATTTGCTCGAAGAATATGTATTGAGCTCAATCGAACAGATGAAAGTATTACATCACTTTCAAGTGCCTGAGCAACTCACTGTTTTGGGTATTTCAAAGCATCGTTTAGAGACTTTGCAGCATGCCTTGAGTTTGATTCCTGTGAAGCTGGTCAGTCTATTGCCTGATTTTCTGATTTTGCCTGTGCCTGACGCAGAACAGGTAATCTTGGGCTATGTTGAAGAGCGACTTCTGTTTCGCGCTAATACTTGGTTGGGCGGATCAATTGATGATCTTGCTGTATTTTTAGATTATCAAGCAGTCAACCAAAAATATAAGATTTGTAACTTTAGTGCTTCACACATGCATAGCTTAAACGCCAGTGTGACGCAGGAGCAGCTTGAGTCTTTCCATTATGAATGGGCGGCATTGCCAAGAGCAAAACAACATCCATGGAATCTTTTGCCGAAGGTGAAAGAGCAACATGTTTCAACGGGCTATTGGAAAGCCTGTGCAGCGGTATTGGCTACATTGATTGTGACGCAACTGACCTACGATGCGACCCGTTGGTATCAAAATCAGAAGCTTGCAGAGCAAGTGGCTGCTCAGGCGGTCGACCAATTTAAATATTGGTTTGGTGCGAATTATCCTGTGAGCGAGCAAACCCTGCGCAGCCAGTTTGAATATCAACTGAATATGAATAAACAAGCGGATGCTCAAGCTTTGTCTTTATTGAGTCGCGTTGGGCCTGTGCTCATGCAACAGCAAATTGTGGCGAATCAGGTGGTGTATGAAGCGAATAGCCTAAATATGCAACTTAAAGCCAACTCGGCAGAGGCTTTACAGACACTCACTCAGCAGCTTAATCAACAGGGTTTTCAGGTTGAATTAGGCAATATTCAGCCGACCACGGGTGGGGCAATTGGAATGGTGAAAATACAATAATGAAAGCCATGCAAAATTTACAAACTGTTTTGGATCAGCGTTTAGAGCTGATCAGTGCTTATTTTGATCGTCTTACACCGCGCGACCGTGTATTAGCCATCTTCTTGGTCATTTTTGTCTTGGTGACCTCGATAGGGACTGCGCTTTGGTATACCCATGCTGCGGCAGAGAAACAGCAAAAACGCGTGAACCAGCTCAAAGAAACCATGACATGGATGCAGAGCAATGCAGTCACCATGAAATCGAGCTCAGATGGGCAACTGACTCCGATGGAGCAGATCCAACGTATTGCACAGCAGCAAGGTTTGTCGGTTGCTTCGCAGCAGAATGCTGAACAAATTCAGTTGGTGGTAAGCCACGCAAACTATGTGGTGTTGGCCAACTTTTTGACCCAACTGACGCAAAATGGTTTGAGTATTGAAAAAATGGAGTTGGTCCCAGATGCAGGGCAGATTAAATTATCGGCTAGCGTTAAATAATCGCTAAAAATAAAGCCAGACGAAGCATGGTGTTTTAGCGAGGCTATGCCTATAATATGGCGACTTAAAAAGCAGTAGACTTTTACAGATATGTTGTATTCTCTTGCCCGCCCTTTGTTGTTTACTTTAGCACCAGAGCGTGCACATGAGCTAACACTATCGCTATTGAAATCAACGCATAAGCTAGGCTTAATGCGTCAAAATATAGCGGCTAAACCGGTGACATGTATGGGCATCGAGTTCCCCAATCCTGTAGGTTTGGCTGCTGGTCTAGATAAAAATGGTGCTTATATTGACGCACTGGCAGGTCTAGGGTTTGGTTTTATTGAAATTGGAACCATTACTCCGCGTCCACAGCAGGGCAATCCTTTACCGCGTTTATTCCGTATCCCACAAGCTAAAGCCATTATTAACCGTATGGGTTTTAACAACGCTGGTGTGGATCAATTGATTGAAAATGTCAAAGCGGCAAAATTTAAAGGTGTTTTGGGGATTAATATCGGCAAAAATGCGGATACCCCAGTCGAAAAAGCAGTAGATGACTATCTCATTTGTTTAGAAAAAGTCTATAACTATGCGTCTTATATTACCGTTAACATTTCTTCTCCAAATACTAAAAACCTGCGTAGTTTGCAAAGTGGTGATGCTTTAACCGAGCTGCTAGAGACGCTGAAAAAACGTCAGTTAGAGTTGGCTGAAGAGCAGCAGCACTATGTACCCTTGGTGCTGAAAGTTGCACCAGATTTGGAAGCGGAAGATATTCAATTTATTGCGAAACAACTGCTTCAGTTTAAAATTGATGGTCTGATTGTGACCAATACGACTTTGTCTCGTGAAGGGGTGGAAAACTTACCTTTTGGTGATGAAGCGGGTGGTTTATCTGGTGCGCCTGTGTTTGAGAAAAGTACAGCGTGTTTAAAAGCCTTTGCTGAGGTTTTAAATGGTCAGATTCCTTTGATTGGTGTGGGTGGGATTTTGTCGGGTGAGCAGGCGCTTGCAAAACAAAATGCAGGGGCAAACCTTGTACAAGTTTATAGTGGCCTCATCTATACAGGACCAACCTTAATTCAAGACTGCGTCTCTGCAATGAAAACAACATGAATGCCATTGATATCTTCATATTGATTGTATTGCTCATTGGAGGGCTCAACGGTTTGCGTCAAGGATTTGTTAAAGCCTTTGCGAACTTGATAGGATGGATTTTAGCGCTAATTGTTGGTGCTAAATTTGCAAGTGTCCTAGCACCTTCGATGGTCTCACTCAGTGAAGATCCAGTGGTTCAAAAAATTGCAGCTTTTGCATTTATTGTATTGGTTATTGTGGTTTTGACGTGGATAGTCACGGCATTACTGAATAACATATTGAAGAGTTTAAAACTCGGGCCTTTGAATCGATTAGCCGGAGGTGCTTTTGGTTCATTAAAAGGGTTGTTAATTGTTCTGATTACGATGCAAGGTGTCGGGTCTTGGGTTGAAAGCTCTCCATATTGGAGACAATCCAAATTTGTCCAAACACTTTTGCCTTACGCGCCTTGGGCGATGGAGCTTTCTAAAGAGGCTGCAAGCGAGGCGATGTCACATATCAAGTCTAAAGATACACATGTATCTTCAGATTCTTCACCGAAAATTTCCTCGAAAAATGCTGAGGGACAGGGTGAGTCAACAAATAATCCTTTTTATTAATCCTAGCTTGTCTGCGAGGTTGCTATGTGTGGAGTAGTTGGTATAGCTGGTAAATCAGCTGTTAACCAAATGTTGTTTGATGCATTAACGATGTTACAACATCGTGGGCAAGATGCAGCTGGGATAGTAACCTGCCACGAAGGTCGTTTATTCTTACGTAAAGACAATGGCATGGTTCGTGATGTGTTCCACACTCGCCATATGCGTGCATTACAAGGTAACTATGGTATTGGGCATGTGCGTTATCCTACTGCGGGTTCATCGAGCAGCGCTGAAGCGCAGCCCTTTTATGTGAACTCACCTTACGGGATCACGTTGGCGCATAATGGTAACTTAACCAATGCTGAAGAAATTCATGACGATCTGTTTAAAACAGACTTACGTCATATGAATACGGATTCAGACTCAGAAGTACTTTTAAACGTGTTTGCGCATGAGTTGCAAAAACGCGGCAAATTGATGCCTACAGCAGACGACATTTTTCATGTCGTTAGTAAAGTACATGAACGCTGTAAAGGTGGTTATGCTGTAGTTGCAATGCTTACTGGGTATGGCTTAGTCGGCTTCCGTGATCCAAATGGTATTCGTCCACTGATTTACGGTTCGCGTGAAACTGATGCTGGTATGGAATATATCATTGCATCTGAGTCTGTCGCTATTACGGCACTCGGCTTTAAAGTTGAGCGTGATATTGCGCCGGGTGAAGCGATCTTTATCGACTCACAAGGGCAGATGTTTACCAAGCAGTGTGCTGAAGCGCCTGAATACCGCCCATGTATTTTTGAATATGTTTACTTTGCGCGTCCAGATGCGATTATTGATGGCATTTCAGTCTACAAAGCACGTTTAAAAATGGGCGAAAAGCTTGCGCAGAAAATCCTGACGGAGTGGAGTGAAGAGCACGATATTGATGTCGTGATCCCAATTCCAGATACATCGCGTACCTCTGCACTTGAACTGGCAAATATGTTGGGCGTGAAGTTCCGTGAAGGCTTTATGAAGAACCGCTACATTGGCCGTACCTTCATTATGCCGGGTCAGCAATTGCGTAAAAAATCAGTACGTCAAAAGTTGAACCCTGTTGAACTTGAGTTCCAAGGTAAAAATGTACTTTTGGTGGATGACTCGATTGTACGTGGTACTACGTGTAACGAAATTATCCAAATGGCACGTGATGCGGGTGCGAAAAAAGTCTTCTTTGCTTCTGCTGCGCCGATGGTGAAATATCCAAATGTGTATGGCATTGATATGCCAGCAAAAGAAGAGCTGATTGCATCTGAGCGTACAGTTGAAGAAATTCGTGAAATTATTGGTGCAGATCGTCTAATTTTCCAAGATTTGGAAGACTTAAAAGCAGCTGTGCGTACCAGCAAAGTGCCAGATTTACAAGAGTTTGATTGCTCGGTATTTGATGGTAAATATGTTGCTGGTGGTATCGATGAAGCTTATTTAGATGAATTACAAGCGAAACGTCGTGAAACATCGAAAAAGAAAGACAGCTATATTGATGTCAATATTGATGCAGCTTCCGTTGATTTGACAGGTGTGAAAGAAGTCTAATTGATTTAGATTTGAGAAAAGCGGGAGTTTCCCGCTTTTTTCATTTATGATGGTTTGATTCAAACAATGTAAGAAAAGGGATTTACATTGAAGGGTGTAAGTTATTCAATCATAAAGAATAAAAACATGTTGTGGTCTGCCAGTATCTGCTTGCTGGCGGTACTTTTGTCGCTATTTATTTTAAATACTGTGGCTGGGCTGCTGGTTTTTTATTTTGATTCGAGTCAAAGCATTTTTTGGCACAGCTTGAGTATTTATATCATTGGTTTATTGCTCTTGGTGATGAGTTATTCCGTGGTATATGAGTTGTATGTGTTCCGTTCGGGTGGACACAGTCTTGCCAAGCAACTGCGTGCACGACGTTTAAGTTTGATTGAAAGTACACCAGAAGAAAGTATTGCACTGAAAATTACAGAAAAACTAGCTGATACTTTTTTAATTGAAACGCCTGCTGTGTACGTTTTGCCCGATGAAGTGGGGGTGAATGCATTAACCGCTGGTTTTTATCCCAAAGATATTGCGATTATTTTAACGTGGGGCGCCCTGCAAAATCTTGATGAGCTTGAGCTGACGGGGTTATTGAATCATGAGTTTAATCAAATTTTATCAGGTGAGACCGCTGAAAACACACGGTTAAAAATTCTATATAGTGCTCTCACCACCTTTAGTCAGTGGGGCAGTAAAATTGCTAAATTGGGATTTTCAACTCATCATAAAAAATCGCAAAGTTTTGAAACCACTTTTGTCGCAACAGGTGGTGTGATTTGGCTGATTGGTAGTTTGGGGGTGCTGGTTACCCGCTGCATTAAGTTTCTGACGTTGGGGGGGCGTACTTTAAAAAATGATATGAAAACACGTCGCCTGATGCAAAATGATGCCAATATTCAAACCTTGATGCGTATCTATGTGCATCACGCAGGTTCGCAAATTCACAGTGAATATTCTGAGTCGATTGCACACATGTGTTTTGCCAACTCATTAAGTGCACAAAGTTGGATGAATATTCATCCAAGTATTGAAGAACGTATTTATGAAATGAATCCGAATTTGGTTCAAGAGATACAGTTGGAAAATCTACAAAAACTGCGCAACCGTCCGTTATTTGGTTTGTTTCGTTCCTTAGAAGAGCAGTACGCGGATTTTCAAGCCCCTTGGACTTCACCGCAGCCTTTGCCCTTATTACGACTGTCTCCGATTAGTTTTGCCATTAAAGATGCAATTAAACCGCTTAACCCTGAAGTACGTGCGCATATTGAACGTCCAGAGCTAATTCAGCGTGCTTTACAGACCGCAACAGGTTCACGCGAGCTGATGGTCGCGATTTTGATGATTCGGCAATTCCGTGAGTTTATTCCTGCTGAGGCTGAAGTCAGCCGTGCCATTGTTGATTCATTGTTAAACTTAGATGGTCGTGTTCATATTTCAATTTTCCATGAGGCATGCCGAAATATTGGTGGCATGCCAGCGACAATTGCACGCCAGTTTTTATTAAAGTTGGCGAGGATTATTCAAGAAGACGGTGAAATTGGACTGTTGGATGCACTGCTACTTGAACGGGTCAAGTTTGAGTTGAATTTGTTGCCTGTACATACACCTGCGGCCCTAGATGAAGTTAAACCGCAGATTGTGCGTTTAATTGATGCTTTGTTGCATGTGCAACAAATCAATAGTGAAACACAGCTGGAAGTACGAGAGAAAATCTTGCGTCGAGTTTTAACTGTGCAAGAGTTGGAGCAGTATGCGGAAATTTCAGATGAGCCGATTGATTTGGCTGAAATTTTAAATGATATGGCAGGGTTGCTGCTGCGAGATCGTTTGAGTATTTTGGGAGTGGCTGAAATTTGTTTATGGAATGACCGCATTATTACTCAAGATGAGCAGGATGTTCTGGAGTTGCTCTATTGGCGTCTCGGTTTTGACAGTGAAGAGATTGTTGAACAAATGCAAAAGAAGAATCGCTTGATGATTGTTTAATTGAGGGTTTAATGCGTTCTTAGTATTTGCATACTGTCTATGCGAATATAATGTGAAAAGAACAGCATCTCTAGGCATTTCTCGATAGAATATGCACTGAATTAAGTGTGAAGGTATAAGATGATCGGGCATCAGCGTGAGGTTTTGGCGAGTTTAGGAATTGATTTGTGGGTTCCTGATTTTTTGCCGTCTCAACAAAATGTAGCCACATCGATCTGGCGAGATCAAAACGCGACTGAGATTATTTCTGAAATTGTGCGACCTCAGTCTCAGCCCGAAGCCAAAAGCATTCCTGAACATCCACCTGTAAAGAATAAGCTTCCACATCCAGCGCCTCTTGCTGAAATTGCAACACAACCGATTGAACAAGAAACTGTTACAGCATTAAAAGAAGAGATTGTCCGAGAGGCCATCCATGTTGAGGCTTTTCAGTTGCAAGCTGTTGCCTTGGAGCACTGCGCCTTGGTCATTGAAGCGACACAATTGAGCTTGGAGCAGCAGCAGCTGTGGCAAAATATTGTGCAAGCCTTACCAGCGCAAAAGTATGCGCTGACTTGGCCTTTTCCTTTGTTGAACTTACAAGATGGGCGCGGTGTCCAGAGTTATATTCAAGGTTTCTTTGATGGTTTAAGTCAGGGTAAAACTGTTATTGCATTGGGCTCTATACCAAATGCTAATGGTATAAAAGTCACACAAGCAGCAAGCTTACAAGAAATGCTTGATCAGCCATTACTTAAAAAAGCCCTGTGGCACATGATGCGAGCAAAACAACAAAATATGGAATAGGTATGAAGCAGAAAGTCGTTGTTTTTAGTCAAATAGATGCAGAAGTATTACAGCGCCTAGAGCAGCGTTATCACGTGGTGGTCATCAACCCGAAAGCAGGTGATGTAAATACGCAAATCCGCGAGCAAGTTGCGGATGCGGATGCCATGATTGGTGCAGGGCGTTTACTGAATCAAAACAACCTAGAAACGGCGAAACAGCTCAAAATTATATCTAGTGTCAGTGTTGGCTATGACAACTATGATTTGAACTACTTAAACCAAGCAAAAATTTGGCTCAGTCACACCCCTCATGTGCTAACTGAAACGACTGCCGATTTGGCCTTTACTTTGTTGATGAGTGCGGCACGTCAAGTGCCTTATTTAGATCAATGGACCAAAACAGGTCAGTGGTCGCGTACTGTCGGGCAGGCACAATTTGGTCAGGAAATATTTGGTCAAACATTGGGTATTATAGGCTTAGGAAATATTGGTGCGGCAATTGCGCGACGGGGTTTTCATGGTTTCAATATGAATATTTTGTATCACGGGCGCCGAGAAAAATTAGAATTGGCACAACCCCTAAATGCACGTTTTTGCGAATTAGATGAGCTGTTACAGCAATCGGACTTCATTGTTGTGGCGGTTGATCTAAACGCGCATACGCAGCATTTGATTGATGCAGAAGCCTTTAAGAAAATGCAATCTCATGCTGTTTTTGTAAATATTTCGCGTGGTGCCGTGGTGGATGAGCAGGCACTTATTCAGGCCCTGGAGCAAAAGCAAATTTTTGCAGCTGGGCTGGATGTTTATGAGAAAGAACCCTTGCAAGATTCAGTGCTGTTTCAGCTGCATAATGTGGTGACGTTGCCGCATATTGGTTCTGCAACGTCTGTAACACGTAAAAAAATGGCTGAGTTGGCTTACCAAAACTTGGTGAAAGCATTGGAAGGTGGTCAACCTCAATATGTGGTGAATCCTGAATTTAGATAAAAATTTGATAACACTTCATTGCATTTTCATTCAATTATCAATGTTATATTCATTCGATTCCTTTAAATAAAGTCGGGGTGAGGGTTGAAGCGTTTTCTGTGTGCGTGCAGTTTAAGTCTTATTTCGACTGTTGGTTTTGCAGAAGGTCAATTTCTTACGAATGCCCCACAGTTTAATGTGCCTGAGATTGGTTCGGGTATAGGTTTTATTGATCAATATAACGAGCGCTATATTGGTGAAAAAGTTTATCGTGAAGTACAGCGTCAGCTACCTGTTACGCAAAATCCGTGGCTAGAAGATCAACTGATGAATGCTTTTTCAAGCATTTTGAGTCAAACCCAACTTGGTCAACCCATAGGTCTGGTGGTCATTAATGACCCGCAAATTAATGCCTTTGCAGTTCCGGGTGGTTTGTTTGCATTAAACGCTGGTTTGATTACCAATGCCAGTAATATGGATGAAGTTGCTGGTGTAATGGCGCACGAAATTGCGCACGTCACACAGCGCCACTACAGTCGTTCGCAAGAGGCGTTTAAGGGGCAGGGGTTACTCGCGCTGGCTGGGATTTTGGTTGGTGCTTTGGTTGCGTCTCAAGCCGATGGTGATGTCGGTTCAGCGGTCATGGTTGGTACGCAAGCCGCACTCATGGACAAGCAGCTGTCTTATAGTCGTAACCAAGAGCGTGAAGCTGACCGTATAGGGATGCAGTATATGTATAGCGCTGGTTATAACCCGCAAAGTATGGCTGATTTTTTTGAAGTGATGCACCGTGCAACCAGTCGAGTGAGTTTTTTACCCGACTTTTGGTTCACACACCCACTCACGACTGAGCGGATGAGTGAGGCAAGACTTAGAGCGAATCAGTTGCCTAAAGTGAAATCTACTTGGCGTGATGAAGACTTTGAAATCTTGAAGCTGTATACCATGGTGATCTCGAATCAGGCGACAGAACAGCAACTACAGATGCTGGTGAGTCGTAACAGTTATGCAGCACAACTGGCTTTGGCCAGTTTTTACCTTAAACAAGGTGACTATAAACTTGCTCAACAAGTCTTAGATCAGGCCAAGTCACATCAGAAATTACATAACCTACAAACCTTGATTCAAACTGATATTTTACTTGGACAAAATCGGGTGAATGAAGCTCTTACCGTGATTCAATCACCTGCGAGCATCATGCCTGAAAATCGGGCTTTAAATTATAAATTGGCTGAAGTTTACATTCGTCAGAATCGACCTGAGCTTGCGCAGCCTGTACTCAATCGGTTTTTGAAAAATAATCCGCGTGATATGAATGCGTGGAGACTGATGCAGCAAGCTGCGAGTTTAGATAAAAAGTCGCCAATGCATACCATTAATGTTTTGCGCTATCGGGCTGAAGTGCAGTTCTGGTCGGGCTTTGAAGAAGAAGCGATTAAATCTTTGTTGCATGCTCAGCGTTTAGCGAAAGATAATGAATCAATGTCAGCGACCATTAAAACGCGTTTAACCCAAATGCAAAAGGATCGACAATTTAGAGCTTAGAAAAGTGGTATTGCAAATAGAGGGATAAAACAGAGATGAGTCGGAAGCTGTTTTGAAGCTGAGAATAAATAGATAAAATAAAAAGAATAATAATTTTTATATAAAGTAAAACTTTGAACTGCCTTTTTTAAGGTCAGTTCAACGTAATCGATTTAAAGATTTTTAAATTAAGCCAGTTTTGCTTTAATTTTTGCTGAAACTTGAGAAGGATCGGCGCGCCCGGCTATGAGCGGACGCAGAGAATTCATCACCTTACCCATATCTTTCATGCTAGTAGCTTCTTGCGCTGCAATCGTTTGCGCAATCATGGAATCAAGTTCTTCCTCAGTCATAGCTTCTGGTAGAAATTGAGATAAAACCTCAAGTTCGGCTTGTTCCTTACTAGCTAAATCTTCTCGACCAGCGCCTTCAAAGGCTTTGATCGATTCTTTACGTTGTTTAATTTGTTTTTCAATGACCGCAAGAACTTGAGCGTCGTCAAGTTCTTTGCGCTCATCGACTTCGATTTGCTTAATTGCTGCCTGTAGACCACGAATTACCGTTAACTTATCCATTTCTTTAGCACGCATAGTGGCTTTCAAAACTTCAGTTATTTGGCTTTTTAAAGTAGTCATTATTTAGTCCAGGCAGTCAATCACAAATTAATCTTAGTAAAGGCGAGTAGTACGTACTGATTCACGCGCCAATTTCTTTTGGTAGCGTTTAACAGCAGCAGCTTTTTTGCGCTTACGTTCTTGAGTTGGTTTCTCGTAGAATTCGCGCTTACGAACGTCAGCTAAAACGCCCGCTTTTTCGCATGAACGTTTGAAACGACGGATAGCTACGTCTACTGGTTCGCCTTCTTTCAATTTAACTTGTGGCATGAAGAATCCTCATTAAGTTATGGATAAGATCTGGGCGACATTGCCCTGATCACAAGTGAAGGTCAGTATTTTACTCATTTACATCTCATACCACAAGTCTATAATGGTTCACGCAATAGATTTGATACAGGTTATAGGCAGTTTAATGATCGTTTTAGGCTTAGAAACATCTTGTGATGAAACAGGACTTGCCCTTTATGACAGCGAGTCGGGTTTGCGTGGGCAAGTGCTGTACAGCCAAATTAAACTGCATGCAGAGTATGGTGGTGTGGTGCCGGAGTTGGCATCGCGTGACCATGTGCGTAAGCTGATTCCTTTAATGAATCAACTGTTTGAAGAAAGTGGTGTAAAAAAATCTGAAATTGATGCCGTGGCATATACGCGTGGCCCTGGTCTGATGGGTGCGCTGATGACAGGCGCGCTGTTTGGTCGAACTTTGGCCTTTGCTTTAAATAAACCTGCAATTGGTGTGCATCATATGGAAGGGCATATGTTGGCACCACTTTTATCGGAAACGCCGCCAGAATTTCCTTTTGTAGCACTTTTGGTCTCAGGCGGACATTCTCAATTGATGGCTGCCTATGGGATTGGACAGTATGAATTGTTGGGGGAGTCGATTGATGATGCTGCAGGTGAAGCCTTTGATAAGGTTGCGAAAATGATGGGATTACCGTATCCAGGTGGCCCAAATATTTCAAAACTGGCTGAGCAAGGTGATCCGAATGCCTTTGCTTTCCCACGCCCAATGCTGCATCAAGGTTTGGAGTTTTCATTCAGTGGGTTAAAAACAGCCGTATCTGTGCAAATGAAAAAACTCGGTGACGAAAACCGTGATGCGGATATTGCAGCGAGTTTCCAAGAAGCCATCGTGGATACCTTAGTTAAAAAATCTGTGAAAGCGTTGAAGCAAACAGGTTTGAAACGTTTAGTGATTGCAGGTGGTGTTAGTGCAAATAAACGTTTACGTGAGCGTTTGGAAGCAGATTTAACCAAGATTCGTGCTCAGGTTTACTATGCCGAACCTGCACTTTGTACGGACAATGGCGCTATGATTGCTTTTGCTGGTTATCAGCGCTTAAAAGCAGGGCAGCATGACGGTTTGGCTGTAACGACAACACCTCGCTGGCCAATGACTGAGTTGACCAATCCCAGTGAAGTCTAAGACTTTCATTTGATAAGCCTAAAGCCCGACGAAATGTTGGGCTTTTTACATTTAGGTCTTACCAAAGGGATGTTAAAAATGCTCTGCTTAGACTCTAAGAATATTTTTTTGACTCATTTAAATGTAGCTTAGCATCAAGTTAAAAGTATTTACCCATAGGTTTATCCATAGAAATTGGGGATAAGTATGCCTAGCGTAGTTTTTGATTGATCTCAAAAGATTAAAACTTTGAGTATTTTGACTTCAATTGAAATTCTATTTTATATGGTTTTAAGATATTGATTAATATTGAGAATTTATATTTTTCTTAAGTTTTTATTTCTATACGGGGATAAAACTCAAAGCCACGAAGGCCAATTACAACACGTAACATGATTTAGCTTCCTGAGCTTAAGGATATTCTTTAGTTTATATGAAATGCAGATGTAGATTTCGTTAAAAATATCTTGGTCGTATAAATCACAAAGCTATGACGGTCTGTCTTAGGAACTTTCATTACAACAATGGAAGTACATAATTAGAAGAAAATTTTAGAGGTGTTACCCATGGCGGCTACTAATGGAATGCTAGACCCTGATGATTCGATAATTCTACTGATTGATCATCAAAGTGGACTTTTTAATACCGTACGCGATGTACCTGTACCCGACTTACGCAATTATGTGATTGCAATTGCAAAAGCGGCAACTTTATTAAATATACCTGTAATTACTACGGCTTCTGTACCTGATGGCCCCAATGGCCCTTTAATTCCTGAAATTCACCACTTTGCTCCGCATGCAGTTTATGTACCACGGACTGGACAAATTAATACTTGGGACAATCCATTATTTGTAGATGAAGTTAAAAAAACGGGCAGAAAGACACTGATTATTGCTGGAACGCTGACCAGTGTATGTATGACTTTCCCTGCTGTAAGCGCTCGTAAAGAAGGTTATAACGTCTATTGTGTTGTGGATGCATCAGGTAACTGGAGTAAATTAGCCACAGATACATCAATTGCTCGTGTGACCCAAGCGGGCGCAATTCCAACCGATACTTTTGCGATTGTGGCCGAGTTAATGCGTACTTGGAACCGTCCTGAAGGCTCCCGTTTTGCCGAAATTCTTTCAGATCATGTCTGCCCAGAATATAAATGCTTAATGGAGAGTTATGCAAAAGCGCAAGCTGTGGTCAAAGATGGGCCAGAAACAAACTTAGATAAATATCAATAATCAGATCAAACCTATTTGAACTGATATTCATCCCTCATTTTTTCAAAGAAATAACCCAAATTCTAATGCGGAATTTGGGTTATTTCTTTGATTAGACTGAACTGTTAGTCGTAAAAAATTAGATAAAATATATACTTAAGTTCCTATTAGTATTTTTATACTAAAGTTGCTTTAATTGTTGTGAACCGACCCAGTGTTTAGAAAATTGATACGCGGCACGTCCAGAGCGTTGTCCACGTGCTTGACACCAACGAAGCGCTTCGGCTCGTACCATATCGTCCATGGCGATTTGAGCTTTTGCTAAGTAGTGCTGCACAATGTCCAAATATAAGTTTTGATCCATTGGATAAAAAGAGAGCCATAATCCAAAACGATCGGAGAGTGAAATTTTTTCTTCAATCGCTTCTTGTGGATGTAGTTCAGTGTACTGCGGTACGTCGACTCGAGTCACAGGCGTGTTTTCATGCATAAACTCAGGCAGCAAATGACGACGGTTACTGGTGGCATAAATAATAAAATTACTTGAACCTGACTGCAAAGACCCATCTAGCACACTTTTTAAACTGCGATAGTTTTCATCTTCGGCGTTAAAAGCCAAGTCATCACAATACACAATAAACTTTTCAGGGCGCTCTGCAATTAGCTTTTGAATTTCAGGCAGTTCGGATAAATCATCACGTTCAATTTCAATCAGCCTTAAGCCTTGCTCTGCGTATTCCGTTAATAAAGCACGCACAATAGAGGACTTGCCTGTCCCGCGAGAGCCAGTAAGCAGGACGTCATTGGCAGGTAAACCATTGAGAAACTGTTCTGTGTTTTGCAGTACTTTTTCTTTTTGACGCTCAATGCCTTTTAAGTCATTTAATTCGATTCGTTTGAGTTGATGAATGGCTTTTAACTCGCCATTTTCCCATTTAAAGGCAATCGCTGAAAAATCAGGTGCTTGTTTAACTTCTGGTAGGCTTTGCTGTAGTTGTTGGAGTACAGTCGATAGTGCTTCTAAGATATTGTTCGGTAGGTCAATGGTCGCCATGATTAATCAGCTTATAATTACACTTGTCGTCGATCTTAACATCCGATTTAGTCGCATCAAACCCTTAACGTGGAGTAGATTTGCCAATTTTAGGGTTGAAATGGCAATTGTAATGCTCACATAATTTGCACATAGTCAGTTAGACTGACGGTTGAACGTGTCAGTGAAATTTTAGGAAAACAAAAAAAGTGGGTGAGGATGAATATGTTGTTTAAAGATTTCACACGGGAAATCAACCCGCACCAAGCCTATCGAATCAAAAAACTGAAAAACCAATTGGCTCAGGCAGACAACTATACTGAGTGGAAAAGCATTGCACTTAGAATTGATGAAGAGTCAGGGGCGCAAGAGTGGAAGTATGACAACTGTTCACCTTATTTCGATGCAGAAGTGATTACCCATCGTTTGGGTTTGTTGAAGCGTTATCGCCAACAAAAGCGTACGACTGATTTGATGTACCTGCTACGAGAAGGTTTGAGTTACGACATTGCCAATATTGCTCATCCCATGTTGTTTACCGCAACCTATGTCGGCACCAAAAAAATTATTGAAGACTATATTGAAGAAGTCAGTTTGGGTTTAGCATTTGTAGCATCTACGGATTGCCAATGTTTAGATAAACAGCAAAAAATTGAATTTTTTCAGCACTGCCAAAAGGCCTTTGGCCAACCGGCCATGATGTTTTCAGGTGGTGCAACATTAGGACTGTTTCATACAGGTGTGTGCAAGGCTTTGCTTGAGCAAGACCTGATGCCGAAAGTACTGTCTGGTTCAAGTGCGGGTGCCATTATGACAGCGATGCTGGGGCGAGCAACGCCTGCAGAAATGCTGAGCATCTTAAATGGTGAAAACTTTTTCACCGACGCATTTCAGTTTCGAGGCTTTCGTGAGGTCTTAAAGGGCAATGGCGGCTTAGCGGATGTAAAGCATTTAAAAAACTTTTTAATTGCAAATTTGGGTGACGTTACCTTTGAAGAGGCATTTAAGCAGTCAGGCTTGTATAACAATGTCGCGGTTGCGCCTTATGATGCCTCACAAAATCCACGCATTATGAATACCTTTACTTCACCTGACTTATTGGTATGGAGTGCGGTACTCGCGTCTTGTGCAGTGCCGATTCTATTTCCGCCAGTCAAGCTCACCAGTAAACGACATGATGGCTTATATACCCCCTATATGTCTTCTACTCGCTGGGTTGATGGCAGCGTGCGTAGCGATTTTCCGCAGGAAAAAATGGCGCGTTTATACAATTTAAACTACACCATTGCCAGTCAAGTGAACCCGCATGTGGTGCCGTTTATGCAGTCAGATGAAGCGCGGTTTCGGAAAGACATGTTGAGCTGGCCTGAACGGATTGTACGCAGACAGGGTAAAGTGATTAGTAAAGGGGTGATGGACTTTGCCCGTGAGCGTGTGGGTATGATTCCACCGATTCGTCGTTTACTGGATCATGGCTATGGCGTGGTCGATCAGCGTTATTATGGCGATGTAAACATTGTAGGGAAATATGGCCTGCGCCATTATAGCTATATGCTGCAAAATCCAAGACCACACTTATTTAAACTCTTACAACGTGAAGGCGAACGTGCAACTTGGCCAAAAATCTCAATGATTGAAACACATGCTCGTGTCGGGAAAACTATACAACATTGTTTAGAGGTCTTAACTGCATTGGATACGGCAGAGATGAATGAATCCGAATTCTTGGCAGTTTAATCGTCAAGAATTAAATGCTCTCGCGATGTCGCTTCATACTCCGACTCAGCGTTTGGGCTGGGGGCGAAGGCTTTATCGCTTTGAAGTTGCAGGGCAGGGGTATTGGTTAAAGTATCAGTCGCTATCAGAGCATGTGGCGCTAATTAACGGCTTTGACACTGAACTTAGTTTTTATCAACATGCACTTGCGATGCTGCAACTGCCGAAGTTCTTGCCTGAAGTGCAAATCCTTGAAAATTTTGAGCTTCACTCAGAGCAGGTGAAAGTCGCACTCATCTTAAAAGATGTTCCATCATTACTTATGGCGAATCCCCATCAGTTAAGTCGTGATCATGTCATTCATATCATTTTTAAAATGCTGAATGCAGTTGAAGAATTACATCAGATGGGGTGGATTCATGCTGATTTAAAAGCTTCGCATTTTTTGTTAGACGGTTCTACATGTAAATTAATTGATTTTGAGCAGAGCCAAAGAATTGGTGAAATAAGCTGTCAAAAGGCTCTAACGGCGACACCGCGCTATATGGCACCAGAATTATTTCATGGTAAAGCAAAGACCGTACAAACCGACCTGTATGCACTCGGGATCATTCTACTTGAGTGGTTGACTGATCAACGTTTGCAGGCATCAAGCTACCAAGATTGGGCGTATTTACACTGTCAGTTTTTGAAGATAGCACTTCCAGAACCTTTTCAGGGTTTTAGTCCATTATTACATGGACTTTTAGCTAAGCAAAAAAGCCAAAGATGGCAAAATACCATGGCTGCAAAACGATGCTTAATGACTGAAATTGAATGAGAAAAAGCCAAGTATAAAGTTTTTGTTTCTTATTTAATCAAATGAGTGTGTTTTTCTTAAAAATTGCTTGTCATGCGAAAATGATCCCTATAGTATACACAGCCATTGGGGACGTGGCGAAATTGGTAGACGCACTGGATTTAGGTTCCAGCGCCGCAAGGTGTGAGAGTTCGAGTCTCTCCGTCCCCACCATAAATCATTTGAATTAAGATGGTTTATAAGGCAATAGAGGATTGGTGTAATGGTAGCATGACGGTCTCCAAAACCGTTCGTCAAGGTTCGAATCCTTGATCCTCTGCCAACTTAAAGTCTAACGCAAAGTTAGCACCCTGATGGGGACGTGGCGAAATTGGTAGACGCACTGGATTTAGGTTCCAGCGCCGCAAGGTGTGAGAGTTCGAGTCTCTCCGTCCCCACCATCAGTAATGAAGCAAGGTATAAAACCTTGCTTTTTTATTGCCTAAAATTTAGTGAAGAGCTGAATAGCCTTTTTATATAGATCGAGCATAAAAATAGATTCAACTGCCGATTTTATGACAGAAAAGCGGGTGATTGCTTATAAAAGCGCTTGTCATATAGTGTCTATCGCTATAATATACACAGCCATTGGGGACGTGGCGAAATTGGTAGACGCACTGGATTTAGGTTCCAGCGCCGCAAGGTGTGAGAGTTCGAGCCTCTCCGTCCCCACCATAAATCATTTGAATTAAGATGGTTTATAAGGCAATAGAGGATTGGTGTAATGGTAGCATGACGGTCTCCAAAACCGTTCGTCAAGGTTCGAATCCTTGATCCTCTGCCAACTTAAAGTCTAACGCAAAGTTAGCACCCTGATGGGGACGTGGCGAAATTGGTAGACGCACTGGATTTAGGTTCCAGCGCCGCAAGGTGTGAGAGTTCGAGTCTCTCCGTCCCCACCATCAGTAATGAAGCAAGGTATAAAACCTTGCTTTTTTATTGCCTAAAATTTAATAGATGATTCATATATAAAAAAAGCCCCTTTAAGGGGCTAAATTTTGATTCATCACGCGAAGTAAGTATGGAGCAATTTTAGGCTTTCAAATGGTCTTCGAATTCTTCACCGAGCTGCATGGCTAAGTTATTGCCCGCTAGGTCGCAAGTCACCAGTCCATATTCTTTTTTAAAGCTAAAAGTAAAGCCACGGTTGTCTGCTAAAGTTTTAACTGAATAACCTAATTTCTCTAGCCAAATACGAAAGGCGATGAGGTTTTTTGCTTTCACTACTTTTTTCACGAGGATATTCCTTTTTCACTGATAAATTATTAATAGGGATATTTCACGCTTTTTTAAAGGGGATTTTTTTATATATTTTTGTTTTTGTCTCTTTTTAAAGCAATCTAAACTAAGGCGAAAACGTATAGAAAGCATAAACGAGAGTCTTTCATTGTTTAAAATAATTTTATCATGATGAAAATAATAATATTTTGAGATGAGTCTCAATACAATAGAATTATGTGCGTTCGTGATAGAGAAGTATTTTGTCATAAATAGAAATGTAATGATTTTTTTCAAAGGCTGGGTTTTTTGTGACAGTATTTTCAAACAGCCTTGCTCGTGATCATTCGATTCAGGCATCGTGTGGCTTGAAACTGCGTAGGTTGAAATTTTGAGAGCTCAAAGGTTAAGGGTGGGAGCCCAAACTGATCGTTATAACTCAATAGAAGCATACATACATAATAGGAGACTGCGTTAGTCAGCAGTCTCTAGAAGGCGGAGACCAATTAAAATTGATCCTTCAGATCACGCAGTCGTTTAAACTCTTCAACATTTTCTGTACGTAAAAAAGGATTGGTTTCGAGTTCGATCTCAATACTGCTTGGAAGGGTACATTGCCCCAAATAACGCATGGTTTCGACACGGTCTAAACGTTCTTGAATGGCGATATTGTCTGGTTCAACATGGATGGCAAACTTCGCGTTAGAGAGCGTGTATTCGTGCGTACAATAGACTTTGGTTTCGGCAGGTAAAGCCGCTAAACGATTGAGCGAATGGTACATCTGCTCATGTGTACCTTCAAACACTCGCCCACAGCCCATAGCAAACAGGGTGTCACCGCAAAATAAAGTCTGGATGGATTCGATAAAGTACACAATATGGCCTAGTGTGTGGCCAGGAACTGCTAAAACGTCGACATGTAAATCATGAAATGAGAAATAGTCATCATCCATCAATGCATGGGTGATGAATGGAATTTTAGATAATTCCTCACGTGGCCCATACACAGGAATATTCCGACTCGCAATCAGGTCGGAGACACCGCCAATATGGTCTTTATGCCAATGAGTCAGCCAAATTTGAGCAATGTTTAAGCCATGTTCAGTGCAATAATCTTCAACTAATCCAGCCTCAGTTGGATCAACCACCACGACTTGTTTTGATGAGCTGTGTTCCAGCAGCCAAATATAGTTTTGGAGTTGGTTTTTCACATCAATCATATGAACTTGATAAGTCATCTTTCTTCTTCAAAGAGCTGCATGTATTCATTCTACTGTAGCGGGTACACGCACTGAATTCCAGTCATGAATCATTTACAGCGCATAGAGGACAGGTGTTTATTGTTCTGTATTTTTCTCTTTCTTGTCATATTGTACTGTTATCTTGGACATAAAAAACCACGCTAAAAAGCGTGGTTTTTTATGTGTTCAATCTAATTTAGATTAGATTTTACCTACTAGGTCGATTGAAGGAGCAAGAGTTGCTTCGCCTTCTTTCCATTTAGCTGGGCAAACTTCACCTGGGTGAGCGTGAACGTATTGAGCTGCTTTAACTTTACGAAGTAATTCTTGAGCATCACGACCAATACCACCAGCGTTGATTTCAACGATCTGGATTTTACCTTCTGGATCGATTACGAAAGTACCACGGTCAGCAAGACCAGCAGCTTCGATTAGAACGTCGAAGTTTTTAGAAAGAGTCCACGTTGGGTCGCCGATTAATGGGTATTGGATTTTACCAATAACTTCAGAAGTGTCGTGCCAAGCTTTGTGAGTGAAGTGAGTGTCAGTAGAAACACCGTAGATTTCCACGCCTAATTTTTGGAATTCAGCGTAGTTGTCAGCAAGGTCACCAAGTTCAGTTGGGCAAACGAAAGTGAAGTCAGCTGGGTAGAAGAATACTACAGACCATTTGCCTTTAAGATCTGCTTCAGTTACGTCAACAAATTGACCGTTGTGATATGCAGTAGCTGCGAATGGTTTTACTTCAGTATTAATCAAGCTCATCATTGTCTCCATGATTGGGGTTTGTATTTAATGTTGAATAGGGTATCGAAATTTTTGTTATTGCTGAAACAGTATTTTTACATTACAAGAATCGGAAAAACCGAATCTTGCTCCAGACTATTTCAGCGAATGTGATCATTCTGTTCATTTAGCATGATAAATATGATGACCAAATGACAAAATCATCTATTCCGCAACTCGTCTACAGACATGATGCCCCTAGGCTTAAAATTCAAGGGGATATTTGAAAAAAAGTTAAAATTAAAAAATTATGCTGTACTTTCGCTTCGCTGTATTACCACGTAAACTAAGCGATTGATGTTTTTGATGTAGGTATTTTTTCTGTGCAGCGTCCTTTAAATATAGAGCAATTGGTGATGGTCAAAGACCGTCATCGTTTAAACCGACTCAAAAAAGGAAAAGATGCCAACGAAAAGCAATATCAAGCATTATTTGAACAGTCGCATTTAAAAGTTCTAGAGCGTATTGAACGCATTCCGAATATTAAACTGAATCAAGACCTGCCTGTTACGCAGTATGCAGATAAGTTAATTGATGCCATTCAAGAGCATCAAGTGATTATCGTTGCAGGGGAGACGGGTTCGGGTAAAACCACACAGCTACCGCAAATTGCAATGTTGGCGGGTCGTGGTTTAACCGGTCTGATTGGTCACACACAGCCACGTCGTTTGGCTGCACGTAGTGTGTCTCAGCGTATTTCGGAAGAAGTTGGTGAAAAACTTGGTGAGTCAATTTCTTTTAAAGTTCGTTTTAATGAACAAGGGTCGCAGGATTCGATCGTCCGTTTAATGACGGATGGTATTTTGCTGGCAGAGCTGGCCAATGACCGTTATCTCAATAAATACGACACCATTATTATCGATGAAGCGCATGAGCGTTCGCTCAATATCGACTTTATCATGGGGTATCTCAAACAGCTTTTGCCTCGCCGTAAAGATTTAAAAGTCATCATTACCTCCGCAACTTTAGATGTAAACCGTTTTAGTCAGTACTTTAATAATGCACCTATTTTTGAAGTAGAAGGTCGTAGCTTTCCAGTCGAACTACGTTATCGCCCTGTATCTGAGATGAGCATTGTCGGTAGTGATGATGATGAGTTTGATGACTTTGAAGAAAATCTACCTCGTGCTGTCGTGCAAGCTGTAGAGGAATGTTTTCGGGATGCACAAGAAAAAGGCCATCCTGAATATGCCGATACTTTAATTTTTGCCAGTACCGAACAAGAGATCCGTGAGTTACAAGAAACTTTGCAAAAGCATGGGCCGCGACATACAGAAATTTTACCTTTGTATGCGCGCTTGGCCTTGGCTGAACAACAAAAAATCTTTAATCCATCGGGTGGTGGGCGACGCATTATTATCGCCACCAACGTTGCAGAAACAGCGTTGACTGTACCCAATATTCGTTATGTGATTGACAGTGGTTTTGCGCGTATTTCTCGCTATAACTATCGTTCACGCGTACAGCGTTTACCGATTGAAGCGGTTTCGCAAGCAGCGGCAAATCAGCGTAAAGGCCGTTGTGGTCGTATTGCCCCAGGTGTATGTATTCGTTTGTATTCTGAGGAAGACTTTCAAAGCCGCCCAGAGTTTACTGAACCCGAAATTAAGCGAACGAACTTAGCTTCAGTTATTTTGCAGATGCAAAGTTTAGGGCTAGGTGCTTTAGAAGATTTTGATTTTATTGAGCCGCCAGATCATCGTTTAGTCAACGATGGTCGTAAGTTGTTGGTTGAACTTGGGGCTATGACGGAGAAAAGTAAAGCCCCTCTTTTGCAAAGAGGGGGTGGGGGAGATTCATCTGAAGTCAATCCCCCTCAGTCCCCCTTTTCCAAAGGGGGAAGTAAAGGAGATTTAACCAAAATTGGTCAACAAATGGCCAAAATGCCAATTGACCCACGTTTGGCCCGTATGATTTTGGGTGGAGCACATTTTGGTGTGTTGAATGAAGTCTTGGTGATTGTTGCTGCTTTAGCCGTACAAGACCCACGTGAACGCCCTGCGGATAAACAAATGCAGGCAGATCAAAAACATGCGTTGTTCCGTGAAGCCGATTCTGACTTTTTATTTTATATCAAACTTTGGGAAGCGCTGGTTGCCAACCGAGACATGAGTGAAAACAAACGCCGTACTTTTGCGCGTAATCACTTTTTAAGTTGGTTGCGTCTACGTGAGTGGAAGAAAACTCATGAGCAATTGGTTGATTTGGCAAAAGGCTTAAAGCTGTCTTTTAATGAGAAAAAAGCCAGTTATGAAAATTTACACCGTGCACTTTTAACAGGTTTGTTGTCTTTTATTGCCAATAAAACCGATGAACGCAATGTGTTTATGGCGGTGCGTCAGCAAAAGGCCCGCATTTTTCCAGCATCTACCTTACATAAGACCAATACGCCTTGGGTCATGGCTTTTGAGATGGTAGAAACCTCACAGGTCTACATTCGTACACTGGCAAAAATTGAACCTGAGTGGATTTTGCTTGCAGCAGGTGATTTGCTGAAGCACCACTATTTTGAGCCACACTGGTCGAAAAAAGCAGGTGTGGTCAATGCCTATGACCAAATTTCACTATTTGGCTTAATTATTGAGCCGAAACGTCAAATCAACTATGAAAAAGTCGACCATGTTGCAGCACATGAAATTTTCCTTCGAGATGCACTGACGACAGGGCATTTGGGCCTTACGCCACCATTTTTAAAACACAACCTGCTTAAACTTGAAGAAGTAGAGCGGGTCGAAGATAAGCTACGCCGCCGTGATTTGGTGGTAGATGAAGAAACCATTTACCAGTTTTATGCGGCTAAAGTTCCTGAAGAGGTCGCAAGCCGTCGTAGTTTTGAAGACTGGCGTGCAACGGTTGAACCGCAAAACCCACGTTATTTATTTATCGATGATGATGCGCTGTGGATGAATGACCGTCCAACCACGCAGCAGTTTCCTGATTTTTTACGCAATGGCGAACTGCGCCTTGCGGCCAGTTACCGTTTTGATCCAAGCCATGACGAAGATGGTGCAACAGTAAAAATTCCGTTGCAAGCTTTGCCTCAGGTGGATGAAAACTTGTGGTCTTGGGGTATTCCCGGTTGGCGTCAGGATTTAATGGAGGCGTTACTCAAGGCGCTGCCTAAAGATAAACGACGTCATTTGGTGCCTATCCCTGATACGGCTGCAAAGCTAATGGCGAAAGTAGATGCGATGCATTTGCAGCAGCATATTTTTAGTTTTTTAGCCTTCCAGCTACGTGGTGAACAAATCACTGAGAAAGACTTTAGCTTTGATCGGGTTGAACAATATTTATTGCCGCTGATTAAAGTCATTGATGACAAAGGCCGTGTGATTGAACAAGGTCGTGACTTGTCTGAGTTAAAAGCGCGCTGCCGAACGGAAACCCATAGTCCAGTCAAACAGCTCAAAGGAGAGTTTCAAGCTTTTCCTGAAAATTTTGTGTTTGAAGCATCACAAAAAGTGACGGGCGTGGTGGTGAAGCAGTATCAAGCTTTAGTCCCGACCAAGGCCTTTGCAGTATTGGAACAAAAGGATGAGTCCGGTGTCGTGATTCAGACTTTTAATGATCAAGCTGAGGCGATTAAACAGCACCGCGAGGGTGTACTTCGTTTGGTGCATATACAACTAGGGGATTTGGTCCGTCAGTTGAAAAAGCAAATTTCCAAACCGTTGGCATTGGCGTATTCACCTTTGGGCGATAAGGCGCAGCTGGAGCAAATGTTAGTTTATGCCACACTGCAAATGTCGATTCATGAACTGCCTGTTAATGCACAAGAATTTGAAAACTTAGTTACAAATGTCAAAAAAACTTTTCTGACCCATGGGCAAAAAGCACTGGCAGATGTGACAGAGATCTATATTCAATGGCAGGATATACGTCGAAAGTTGTTGGTCTTAGATGATGCAGTGTTTGGGAAAAATATTGATGATGTTGAAGATCAGCTAGATTTGATGTGCTTATCAAACTTTGTTTATGTGAAATCTTCCGACATCTGGCTTGAATTTCCTCGATATTTGAAAGCATTGGTCTTGCGTTTGGAGCGCCTGCCCAATAACCTACAGAGGGATAATTCTGCCATTGATCAAGTTGACCCGTGGATGGAAAAATTATTTAAGTTTAAAAATGACACTCGCCTTAAAGAATTGTATTTCATGGTTGAGGAGTTTCGGATTTCTTTATTCTCTCAACCGATGAAGACAAAGATGCCCATTTCTCCGACTCGCTTGCAAAAAGTATGGGAAAAACTTGGAATCAGTTAAGATATAGGTAATTTAAAGAAGGAGTTTTACATGGGCATCCGCAT
The DNA here is from genome assembly GCF_051789135.1 of Acinetobacter sp. PC34. Classification (NCBI taxonomy): domain Bacteria; kingdom Pseudomonadati; phylum Pseudomonadota; class Gammaproteobacteria; order Moraxellales; family Moraxellaceae; genus Acinetobacter; species Acinetobacter sp. PC34. The sequence continues at coordinate 1,178,421 of NZ_CP196664.1, forward strand.
TACAGGTACGGGTCTTTATCATCCTGAAGACATCATTACCAATGAAGAGTTAGTTGAAAGTTTAAATGCTTATGTGGAACAGTATAACCTAGACAATGCTGACAAAATTGCTTCGGGCGAGTTGGAAGCCCGTCGTGGGTCAAGCGCAGAGTTTATTGAAAAAGCATCTGGTGTAAAACGTCGTTATGTGGTTGAGAAAACAGGGATCTTAGATCCGAAGCGTTTACGTCCATTGTTACATGAGCGTTCAAATGATGAACTCTCGATTCAAGCCGAATGGGGCGTAATCGCTGCAAAACAAGCGATGGAAAATGCAGGCGTGACTGCAGAAGATATCGATGTCGTAATTTTATCGTGTTCTAATTTACAGCGTGCTTATCCTGCTGTTGCAATTGAAATCCAAACAGCATTGGGTATTCAAGGCTATGCCTACGACATGAACGTGGCATGTTCAGCCGCAACCTTTGGCATTAAACAAGCGTATGATGCGATTAAAGCGGGCGGACGCCGTGTATTATTGGTGAATGTAGAAATCACCTCTGGTCATACCGACTACCGTTCACGTGATTGCCACTTTATCTTTGGTGATGTTGCAACGGCTTCAATCATTGAAGAAACCGACAGCAAAACTGGTTTTGAAATTGAAGACATTAACTTATTTACCCAGTTCTCAAACAACATCCGCAATAACTTTGGTTTCCTAAACTTAAGTGAAGTCGATGCAGACATTGAAAATAATCGTTTCGCTCAAGACGGTCGTAAAGTGTTCAAAGAGGTTTGCCCACTGGTTGCCAAAATGATTACAGCGCAACTTGAGAAAAACAACATTGCACCGACTGATGTGAAGCGTTTCTGGTTACACCAAGCCAATGCCAGCATGAATGAGCTGATTTTGAAATTGGTTGTGGGCAAAGAAAATGCTCAGCCTGATTTAGTACCGATCATTTTAGATGAGTTTGCAAATACCTCTTCAGCAGGTGTCATTATTGCGTTGCACCGCACAGCAGACCAAGTCAATGATGGTGAATACGGTGTCTTGTGTTCATTCGGTGCAGGTTACTCTGTTGGTGCTGTGCTTGTGAAAAAACACGTCGCATAAGCCCGTATGTTGCAGGTTGAGCATGATGCAAAATGGATTAAACGCCTGAGTGCTTTATCCAAAGTTTATTTCACACCGACATTTATCGGTGCTGAACAGTTAGATGCATCTCAACCTGCAATGTATGTAGGAAATCATTCTATGTATGGTGTGCTTGATTCACCTATGTTGATTGATTATCTCTACAATGAGCATCAAGTGGCTGTGGTCAGTATTGCTGATCATAGCCATTTTTATTTGCCACTGTGGCGCAGTGTGGTGAAAAAATTTGGTGCGGTCGATGGCGTTCCAGCCTATGTGCGTGAAGCCATGCAACAAGGCTATTCTATTTTGGTTTTTCCTGGTGGCGGACGCGAAGTTCTAAAACGTGAGGGCGAACAGTATCAACTGATTTGGAAACAGCGCTACGGCTTTTTAAAGCTCGCTCAAGAATTTGGCTATGACATCGTGCCGTTTGCCGCGTTAGGCGGAGATGAAGTCTTTGATATTGGTTTTGATGCAAATAAAGTGGTTCAGCACCAATATTTTCAAAAGTTGCTACAAGTGCCGCAGTTAAGTCGCTTGCTGCGTAAAGGGGAGGTGATCCCATCTTTACCGAAACATTTGATTCCGAAACGATTGCCTTTTTATTTTAAGTTTATGCCCAGACAACGTTTGATGCATATTGAAAACCTAGAACACTTACAGCAGTTCCGAGACCTGATTGCAGCAGAAATTTATACTGGGCTTAAAGACTTAAGAGTATTGCGTCAACAGCAGCATGGTGACCGATTTGATTGAGCATTTACATGCGTAAAATCTGCTTAGTCTTCCTGTAAATCTTTCAACAAATGTGCAATTTTTAAAGTATGGGTCTTATTCCCTTTGACTTCCATAACCTTATTTTCCACCCACCATAAATATTCAAAAATTTCAGTTTCACTGGCTTGTTCACAAATGAACCGAAATAAACTGGGTAAGTATTCCTCATATTCATCTTGTAGTGCAGGATTACGATAGATCCGCAGGGGATCCCAGTCTTTAATCAGTATTTTGTTAATCGCATGTAATAAAGAAACATGTCGATTTTCCTCGGTAAACATAATACACCCCGCTGTCCTTGGGTTGGTTTGACGTTTAAAAAGAAGTTGTGATGAAGATTATTTATCTATTGTTTTCATGTTTTAAAAGATATTAGCGTGCTTTTCGCATGAGTAAATAGTGCGCTCAGATAAATGGAAGCTAAAGAAAAATGCCCAATAAAGTGGCAGTAAAGTTAGATCGCAGATTTACTTCAAAATATTATTCAGAATAAATGTTTCAAAATAGTGCGTAATTACGTCTTAAGTAACATGTAGTAATAATTTAAAAAATCAAGTCTTTGTTTGAATGACGCAATTTTCACTAATACCGTGAATTTCATCACTCTCTAAATTTACATCATCCCATTTTTGCATTTGCTGTGTGAGCCAAACAAAATCCGAAACTTGCGGCTGGGCTTGTTTGGGAATAAAACCACGAATGATGTTCTGAATCAGGTGATATTTTTCGACGTGAACACTTGCTGAACATGCAAAGCGAATGATGTTGTAATCGACCAAGACTTGCCAAACAGGCTCAAGATCTTGCATTTGTTTAAGTTCAACTTGTGCTTTTTGGATGGCTTGGACGAGGGCTGCAAGCGTATTGGGATTGGAGATAGCCCATTCTTGAGTCACAGCCAGTACTTTGTCTGCGACGCGAGGAATAATGTCTGAGCCAGTCGCAATGATTTGGCTATAGCCTTGAATTTCCGCTTGTGTGTTCCAAGGTTCCCCAACACAAAAACCATCGATCAATTGATTTGAAATGGCTTCCACCATATAGGGCGGCGGTAAAGTGCGTAAATGTACGCGTTTGGCAAACTCAGGATTGGCCAACGCCAACCACTCGCGTAAACAATAATGATGAATAGACTGCTTAAACACATGGGCAATCGGAAGATACTGTTCATGCTGCATGGCACTAAAGAATTTCTGTGCAGTGGTGGCTGCATCGTCAGTTTTTTTGATATCAAGCGCGTAGCATAGTTTTTGGCTTAAGCTGATAAAAGCACTGTTGTAGCTTAAGACGAGAGGGGTTTGTAGCGGAATACCTAGTTGATCTTGAGCGAGTGCGGCAGTAGGCAACATAGCAGATAAGCAATGTGCTGCGTCTAGGAAACCAAAAGCCAAACGATCTCTTAAACTTGCCCAAGATGCTTCTTTGACTAAGCTCACGTCTAAGCCCACTTCTTCAAAAAAACCGCGTTGTTTAGCCCACAGTAAAGCAACACAGTCTAAAAGTGGAATATAGCCCAGATGAAGTTGCGACTTTTCGAGTTGAGCCATGACTTAGTCCTTGAGTTGAGATTGTAAAAGCTGTTGAGCATCCAACAGACGTCTTGCCATTTCACCGATGGTCATACGGTGGCTCATGGCATTTTTACGCAGCAATTGAAAGGCATCATCTTCAGATAGTCCATGTAATTGCATCAGCAAGACTTTCGCACGCTCCACATCTTTACGGTCAGCCAGTTTATTTTTAGTGTCTTGTAAGTCTGTGAGCAATTTTTTGTGTTTACGAAACTGTTCGATCGAGATTTCTAAAATATTTTCTAATTTTGAAGGATCGATCCCATCCACAATATAAGCTGTCACCCCAGCATCTATGGCACTTTTAATGGTGTCTTTATGGCTATTTTTAGTAAATAAAACAGTGGGCAGATTAAATTGGCTTACACAGCTTTCAATGATGTCACGTTGCGGGTGGTCCATATCTAACAAAATGACGTCAGCACTTAATTGTTCAAGACGGCTAATATTGATGTGATCGATAATCAGGCAGGCAACTACATCGAAATCATGTTCGATGAGGGAATTTCGAATATATTGTGCACGTTCTTGATTGTCATCAATCAATGCAATTTTCAGTTTAGGCATACTGTACAGTGCTCAGGAAAACCTGAAAATGAGATCTAAAAGTATACAAGCAATTTAAATGCCAAACTTAACAAATGCCAGCTTTATCTCGAATCAGGCAGTCAATCTTTATGGTCGCGATTACAGACCAAGTATGCATGTTGGCATGAAGACGATTGCGGATATGGGTTTAGTAAATCGAAGTGTTGATGTTCTCAGTCGATTTGTACATCTAAGGGCGAATTTCTAGATGTCGTGCTTAGAACAAAGCAATGTCGTTTATTTGAGAAAACAGATGCTCATCGATAATGCAAAATGCACCAAGAGGTAGCAGTGTTTTAAAAAGTCGGAAAAACTAGCTGTTGTGCTTTAAAAAAAAAGAGCTGATTATATCGAATTATAAGATTTTATTTTAAATAAATCATTAAAAAACAAAATATTAAAATTAAATTATAAATATTGGCACACTCGTTGCATTATCCCTAATGAGTCAAAGACGACTCTAAATCAAATTTGTAAGACGGCCAACGACGTCCGTTCTGATCGCTTCTACATCCCAAGTGTTTGTGCTGTAGAAAAACTATACGCTCAGTTCAGTCTGGAGAAGGTTATGTCTTCAAATTTACATGCTAAAAAAGCAACAAAAATAAGTCTTTTCAGTTTTAACGGCGCAGCAATGAGAGCCTTCCACATGAGTTGGCTCGCCTTTTTTGTTTGCTTCTTTGCTTGGTTCGCTTGTGCTCCGCTGATGCCAGTGATTGCGGGTGAATTTCATTTAACCAAAGATCAAATTGCCAATATCAATATTGCAGCTGTCGCGATCACCATTTTAGTTCGTCTTATTGTGGGGCCATTGTGTGATAAATACGGCCCGCGTAAAACCTATACCGCACTTCTTGTACTCGGCAGCATTCCAGTCTTTGGAGTAGCGTCTGCAAATAGCTATGAATCCTTCTTGTTCTTCCGTCTATTGATTGGTGCGATTGGGGCAAGCTTTGTCATCACTCAGTATCACACCAGCATTATGTTTGCGCCAAACGTAGTCGGGACTGCAAACGCAGCGACAGCAGGCTGGGGTAATGCAGGCGGTGGTGCAACACAAGTACTCATGCCATTGATGCTTGGTGCCTTAGTGATGTTTGGTGTAGAGCAAGCGATGGGCTGGAGAATTGCACTGATTGTTCCGGGTGTACTGATGCTGATCGTGGGGTTGATGTATTGGAAATTTACCCAAGACTGCCCACAAGGCAACTTCAAAGAACTTCGTGCAGAGGGTGTCAGTGTTGGTTCAGATAAAAAAGGTGGTGTAGCGATTCTGATGCATGCTGCGAAAAACTACCGTGTTTGGATTTTATTTGGTGCCTATGCCGCGTGTTTCGGGATTGAAATTTTTATTCATAACATTGTCGCGATGTACTACGTTGACCACTTTAGCTTTGGTTTAAAAGAAGCCGGGATGGCGGCTGGTATTTTCGGTTTACTGGCACTGTTTGCTCGTGCTCTGGGCGGCATTGTGTCAGACAAAGTCGCAACTAAAAAAGGGCTTGATGGTCGTACTAAAGTGTTGTTTGGCATGATTCTGCTGGAAGGTATCTTCCTCGTCTTATTCTCTCAAATGAATACCCCTATCTTTGCGATACTCGCAATGACAGTCTTCGCATTGTTCACCCACATGGCATGTGGTGCAACTTATGCTTTGGTACCTTTTATTGATCGTGATGCTTTGGGCGGTGTGGCAGGCATTATTGGCGCAGGGGGTAACGTGGGTGCAGTGGCAGCAGGTTTCCTACTCAAAGGTATGTTGGATATTCAAACCACACTGATGATTTTAGGTGGCTTGGTGGTCATCGCTGCAAGTTTTGTCCTTATGATTCGGTTCTCTGTTGAGCATAAAGAAAAGGAACAGCGCTTATTCGAACAAGCAGTACATGATCGTAGCATTGCTGAAGCGCAAAACTAAATAAAGAGATTAAACCCAAGCCTCAAGGCTCAGGCAGAACAAATGAAATATTGCGGAGAAAGAATATGAAAATCATCATGATTGGTCATGGCATGGTTGGCCACAAATTTATCGAATCAGTACTCGAACATGTGGGTGATGATGTTGAAATTACCATCTTGGCCGAAGAACCGCGCTTGGCTTATGACCGCGTACATTTGACTGAGTATTTCAGTGGTAAATCAGCAAAGGATTTAACCCTTTGTCGTGCAGATTTTGCTGATGCTTATGGCATAGATTTACGTTTGAATACCAAAGCGGTTGCAATTGATCAAAGCCATAAAACGGTGACGACGAATCATGGTGATGTTCTTAGTTTTGACAAATTAATCTTGGCAACAGGTTCATATGCTTTTGTTCCGCCTATTTCGGGTAATGACCGTGAAAACTGCTTTGTTTACCGAACCATTGAAGACTTAGATGCGATTCGTGCTGCAAGTCTCAATGCGAAATCAGGTGTGGTAATTGGCGGCGGTTTATTGGGCCTAGAAGCCGCTAAGGCGCTACGTGATTTGAACTTGGAAACCCATGTCGTTGAGTTTGCACCGCGTCTTATGGCGGTTCAAATTGATGACTTGGGCGGAAAGGTTCTACGTGCAAAAATTGAAAACTTAGGCGTAAAAGTCCATACCCAAAAAGCGACTTCATCAATTGAGGAAGGTGCAACGACGAAGCATGTGATGAAATTTGGTGATGGTTCTGAGCTTGAAACAGACATTATTTTGTTCTCAGCGGGTATTCGCCCACGTGATGAGTTGGCACGTCAAAGTGGTTTAGCCCTTGGAGAGCGTGGCGGGATCATGATTAATGATTATTGCCAAACGTCAAATCCAGATATTTATGCCATTGGTGAATGTGCGCTGTGGCAAAACAAAATTTATGGTCTGGTGGCACCGGGCTATGACATGGCACGTATTGCAGCAAAACATGTCACTGAACAAACTTGTGCTGAGTTTGCGGGTGCAGACATGAGCACCAAATTGAAACTGATGGGCGTTGATGTGGCTTCTGTCGGTGATGCACATGCGATGACACCGAATGCACTCAGTTATTTCTATGCCGATGAAGATACACAAGTTTATAAAAAAATCGTGGTGAACGGCGAAAAAACCAAGTTACTTGGCGCGGTTTTAGTGGGCTGTGCAAAAGAGTACAACGACTTACTACAAATGATGCTGAATGGTTTAGCGCTTCCAGAAAATCCTGAAAGTTTAATCATGCCGGGTTATGCACAATCTTCCGCTAAATCTGGCGGTAGTGGCGTCGATTTACTGCCAGACAGTGCAACCATTTGCTCATGTAATAACGTCTCTAAAGCCGATATTTGCAGTGCAATCGCCGAGGGCTCAACGTCTCTAGGGGCCCTAAAAAAATGTACCAAAGCAGCTACTGCATGTGGTGGATGTGCACCATTAGTGACCCAAGTTTTAAAATCTGAATTACAACGCCAAGGCGTGACCGTGAATAACCATATTTGTGAGCACTTTGCCTACTCACGTCAAGAGTTGTATCACTTGGTACGGGTTAATGAAATCAAAACTTTTGATGACCTGATTCAACAACATGGTCATGGTTTGGGCTGCGATATTTGTAAGCCAACTGCAGCCAATATTTTAGCGTCGTGTTGGAATGACTTTGTTTTGAAACCAAGCCATGCAGGTCTACAAGACAGTAACGACTACTACCTAGGAAATATTCAAAAAGATGGTTCTTATTCTGTCGTCCCACGGATGGCAGGCGGTGAAGTGACGCCTGACGGCTTAATTGCTGTGGGGCAAATTGCTAAAGAATATGGCTTATATACCAAGCTCACTGGTGGGCAACGTGTCGATATGTTTGGCGCGCAAATTCACCAACTTCCTGAAATTTGGGAAAAGCTCATCGCTGCCGGCTTTGAGTCAGGCCATGCGTATGGGAAATCGTTGCGTACAGTGAAGTCTTGTGTCGGCAGTACATGGTGTCGCTACGGTGTGGATGACTCGGTGGGTTTAGCTATTTTCCTAGAAAACCGCTACAAAGGACTGCGCTCACCGCACAAATTAAAAATGGCTGTTTCAGGCTGTACCCGTGAATGTGCCGAAGCACAAAGTAAAGATGTCGGTGTGATTGCCACTGAAAAAGGCTGGAATCTGTATGTCTGCGGTAATGGCGGGATGAAGCCTCGCCATGCCGAGTTATTGGCTTCGGATCTCGATACCCAAACTCTAATTAAATACATCGACCGATTCTTTATGTTCTATGTGCAAACCGCAGACCGTTTACAACGAACTTCGGTATGGCGCGACAACATGGAAGGTGGTTTAGATTATCTCAAAGATGTGGTTGTGCATGATTCTTTAGGTCTAGCGGCTGAACTGGAACGTCGTATGAGCTATGTGGTGGGGACTTATCAAGATGAATGGCGTACGGCTGTTGAAGACCCAGAAGTACGTAAACGCTTCGTGACTTTCATCAATGCCAAAGCTGAGCAACAACAAGATCCGCATATTCAGTTTGCAGAAGTTCGTGGCCAGATTCGTCCTAAAACTGAGGCTGAACGAGATCGTAGCCGTATTCCAGTGGTTGAAGCTTAACAAATTAGGGTATTCAAACTTCTTTCTTCAGCACTCTCTCAAAAGCAAAGATAGAGGGAATAAATGAATGAATAAGTTTAAAAAGGATCAAGATGATGACAATTTTAAAAGAAATGAATGAGCTAAATTGGGTTGATGTCTGTGCGTTAGATGATGTAACGCCAAACACTGGCGTAGGTGCACTTATTGAACATCAGCAAATTGCTATTTTTCGTGTCGGTGCTGAAAAGCGGGTATATGCCTTGAGCAATCAAGACCCATTTAGCCAAGCTTTTGTAATGTCGCGCGGCATTATTGGTGATTTGCAAGGTGAGCGTGTGGTGGCATCGCCCATTTATAAACAGCATTTTAGCTTGGCGACAGGACGTTGTTTGGAAGATAAAGATCAGAAACTGTTGGTTTTTCCAAGTAAAATTGAAAATGGCCGAGTGTGGATTAGTCCGACACCACAAAAAACCTACATCACAAACACAGGTGCATCTCAGGAAAAAATGAAGTTGGTGCTGGTTGGTAATGGCCTAGCGGGGATGCGTTGTTTGGAAGATTTGCTCGATATGGCACCAGATCGTTATGAAGTGACCGTAATTGGTGAAGAGCCTTGGGGAAACTACAACCGTATTATGTTATCGCCTGTATTGTCAGGCGATAAAACCATTGACGACATCATGTTACATCCACATGCATGGTATAGCGACAAAGGGATTCGTTTCATTGCGGGTGACCCTGCGGTACGTATAGACCGTCCTCGTAAGCAGGTCTATACCGAAAAAGGTGAAGTGGTTGATTATGATCGTTTAATTTTAGCGACAGGCTCGAAACCATTTATTCCTCCAATTGCTGGATCGGATTTGAAAGGTGTCATTAGTTTCCGAGATATCTACGACATCAACACCATGCTGGATTACTGCAAGACCAAGAAAAATGCCGTGGTAATCGGTGGTGGACTGTTGGGACTTGAAGCTGCATATGGCCTCAAACAACGCGGGATGAATGTCACGGTTTTACATCTGATGGATCGTATTATGGAGCGCCAATTAGACAGTAAAGCCAGCCAAATGCTACGCCATAGTATTGAACAAAAGGGTATCTCCATTATTACTGAGGCCAATACTGAAGCATTGGTGGGTGTAGATGGTCATGTCACTCAAATTCGCTTGAAAGACGGTACAGTCTTAGAGGCGGATCTTGTGGTTTTTGCAGTTGGTATTCGTCCGAACATGGCACTTGCACAAAGTGCAGGACTGCGCTGTAACCGTGGTGTGTTGGTGAATGACACCATGCAGACTTTTGACCCAAGTATTTACGCCGTGGGAGAGTGTATTGAACATCGTAGCCAGACTTTTGGCTTGGTTGAGCCACTTTGGGGGCAGGCGTTCATTTGTGCCTCACATTTGGCGGAGCATGGCAGCTTAACGTTCAAAGCACCAACTGTTCCAACACAGTTAAAGGTAAGTGGTTGTGATGTGTTCTCAGCGGGTAATTTTGAACCGAAGGATGACTTTGAAGACATTATTTTAAATGATGAAAAACGTCAGATTTATAAACGTATTATTATTCAAAAGGATAAGGTCGTTGGTGCGGTGTTGTTTGGGGATACCGAAGATGGTGTTTGGTATGCAGAACTTATTTCGGATCAAACCCCAATTTCTTCAATTCGAAATAAATTGTTATTTGGTAAAGATTTTGCATTAAAAAAAGCAGGGTAAAACCTTCCACTAACCCCTTCTAAAAAGGAGGGGTGATTTTAAGTATTTGCCATAGATAAAGGAGCGAAGCAGAAATGAATAGTATCCCTGTAATGGAACTGCATAGCTCCACAGAAAAAATGATTACAACTACACAAACCACCTGCCCATATTGTGGGGTGGGATGTGGGGTAACAGCAACTGTTGAAGAAACGGCTTTAGGGCAAAAAGTCTCTGTGGAGGGTGATGCTCAGCATCCTTCTAATTTTGGAAAGTTGTGCATTAAAGGCAGTAATTTAGCCGATACCGTAGGTTTAGAAACACGTGTCTTACATCCCATGTTAGGGCGTAAACCGCAACGTGAGGTAAGTTCATGGGATACCGCAACAAATTTAATCGCCAATAAATTTCAACATTATATCGATCAATATGGGCCTGAAAGTATTGCTTTTTATGTGTCAGGTCAGCTGCTGACTGAAGATTATTATGTGGTCAATAAATTTGTTAAAGGCTACTTAGGTACGGCCAATATCGACACCAATTCACGGTTGTGTATGTCTTCAGCCGTTGCTGCGCATAAACGCGCTTTTGGTGAAGACTTAGTTCCAGCCAGTTATAGTGATTTTGAACATACCGATATGGTGGTTTTGGTGGGTTCAAATACTGCATGGTGTCATCCTGTGCTGTATCAACGCATCATGAAAGCTAAAGAGGAGCGAGATATTTTCGTCGTCGTGATTGACCCGCGTTTTACTGCCACCTGTGAGGCGGCTGATTTACACTTACCGATTTTACCGGGTCAAGATGTCGCGCTGTTCAATGGTTTATTACAGTATTTAGCAAACAATCATTGTACCGATACCGATTTTATTGCAAAGCATACTCAAGGCTTAGAACAAGCGTTGGCAAGTAGTGCATCGGAAGCATCAATAGCGAGTGTGAGCGAACGGACGGGGATTTCTGTTGAAAAATTAGCACTCTTTTTTGAAAAATTTGCTCAAACAGAAAAAGTGATGAGCTTATTTTCAATGGGGGTGAATCAGTCTTCACGTGGGGTAGACAAAGCCAATAGCATTACCAACTGTCATTTGTTAACTGGCAAAATTGGAAAATTAGGCGCTGCGCCTTTTTCCATGACGGGCCAGCCGAATGCGATGGGCGGGCGTGAAGTAGGTGGACTTGCCAATATGTTGGCTGCCCATATGGATTTGGATAATCCAAAGCATCAACAATTGGTACAGCAGTTTTGGCACAGTCCAACCATTGCAAAGCAAGTGGGTTTAAAAGCCGTCGACCTTTTTGAAGCGGTCGAAGCCGGAAAAATTAAAGCCATTTGGATTATGGCGACCAATCCTGTGGTGAGTTTGCCCAATGCCGATCAGGTGAAACGTGCACTAGAGAAATGTGAGTTTGTGGTGGTGTCAGACATTTGTCTGGATACCGATACCACTCAATATGCCGATGTGTTACTGCCTGCATTGGGTTGGGGTGAAAAAGACGGCACGGTGACTAATTCTGAACGCCGGATTTCTAGACAGCGTGCCTTTCTAGAACGCCCAGCCCAAGCACAAGCGGATTGGTGGTCAGTTTCACAAGTTGCTAAAAAATTAGGATTTCAGGGTTTTGACTTTGAAAGTAGTCATGACATTTTCAAAGAACATGCACAACTTTCAGCTTATCAAAATGCAGAAATCGATTTACGTTCATCGACTGAAACATTTCGCTATTTCAATTTGGCAGGTCTGACGAATCTTTCATTTGATGACTACCAAGAGCTTGAACCGACGCAATGGCCTGTGCTCGTACCTTTGAAAAACGGCCAAACCAAACCAAACATTTTTGCCCAATTATTTAAAGATGGTCAGTTTAGTCATCCAGATGGTAAAGCCAAGTTTATTGCAACAACGGCAGTTGGTGCGGTGAATCCAATTAGCAGTGAGTATCCATTGGTGCTGAATACAGGACGCATCCGCGATCAATGGCATACCATGACACGTACAGGTTTATCAGCTAATTTAAGCACACATAAAGCAGAACCCTATTGTGAGATTCACCCAAATGATGCCCTGAAATATGGTTTAAAAGATGGCGAACTGGTGGAGATCAAATCGGCTTGGGGAAATTGCGTACTGCGAGCTACAGTCAGTGACAATATCCGCCGTGGACAGATTTTTGCACCGATTCACTGGAGTGATCAATTCGCATCTGATGCACGGATTGGAAAAGTGGTGAATCCTGTGGTGGATGCGATTTCAGGAGAACCTGAGTTCAAACATACCCCTGTGATGATTCATCCGTTTTATACGCAATGGCAGGGCGTATTTTATGTCAGAACGGGCTTTGAACATTTGGTACAACAAAGTATTGAACAAAGCATTTGGTGGACCAAAATCAAAACGTCCAAAGCTATTCGTTATGAGCTGGCAGACCGTCGACGTTTTACGGAAACGACGGAACAACTCAAAGCTTTATTGCCTTTTGATGATGAAAGTTTTGAATGGCTCAATGTAGAAGATCAAACCGCCCATATCAGTCATAGTGTGGTGTTACAAGATGGACACCTCATTGCGAGTCTGTATATTGCACCTAAAGCGTTATTGCCAGATCGAGACTGGGTGGCAAGTCTGTTTAAGCGCGAACGCTTAAGCGCGATGCATCGGAAGGCTTTATTAGCAGGGCAAGCCATGTCAATGACTAATAGCGATGGCCCACTGGTCTGTAGCTGTTTTAAAGTTGGGAAAAATCGTATTATCGATGTCATTAAAGAAAAAAATATCACCCATGAAAAACAAGTCACTGCATGCTTAAAGGCAGGAGGCAATTGCGGTTCTTGCTTACCTGAAATTCGAGGTCTGATCAAAGCGTGTCAAACGGAGGAGGTAGAATGAAAAGAAAAATACTCAAACCCGTGAGCTACCCAGAAACTGAAGTTGTTATTTTGGCGGGTGGTCAGGCGCGCCGTATGAATGGCATTAATAAACTCTTGCAAAAATTTGATGATGAAATTCAACTTATCAAAATTCATCAGCAGTTAAAGTCACGTGCAACCAAGTTATGGGTCAACAGCCATCGCGATCATTCCATTTATGAGCGGTTGATTCCGTCGATTGGCTTTTTTGAAGATGAGGCAACAGGCTTTCAAGGGCCCTTGATGGGGATGAAAAGTGCATGGACACATGTGCAATCAGACTATGTGCTGTTCGTGCCCTGTGATGTAACTTTTATTCCGAAAAAAGTGTTTTCACGGTTACATCAAGCGATGCAACAAGATCCGAACTGTGGTGTCGTTATTGTAGAAATCAATGACCGTGCACTGTATCCGTTTTGTTTGTTAAAACGGAGCAGTTTACCGACATTGATTCAGCACCTTGAGCAAAATCAGCGCAGTTTAAGGCAGTGTTTTGCAGATTTGCACCCACAAGTGGCACGATTTAAAAATCATGCACTGTTTTTTCACAGCATTAACTCGTTGGATGAGTTACAACAGCATCGGCAACTCAATTTTTTATAAATACCTCAGATATTGAAGAGAGGAGGTGTGTTGAGAGCAAAAGATGTTGCCATAAACCGATTTGACTGTTTAAATAAAAATCTATAAAAGAACCAAATAAGTATTCGTGTTTATATTAAATTTATTATAAAACAAAAAATTAGAATATATTTATGGGAGTCGTTATTTTATTTAGATTATAAACGTATGTAGCAGTGATCACTCATTACGGCGGTGAACTGAAAATACTCAAAATGTAAAAAGTGCACAAAGTTGGAACAGTTATTGCAATTTATACTTTAGAAAATAGGGCGTGAAATATGAACTGCACCGACACCGCTCAAAGGACGCATAGGTAAGACAGATGAACAGCATGACCCATGTATCCGCAGTTAGAGTATTCCAAGATCAGTTTGGACGTGAAAAGCGCAAACTACGAATCTCTGTGACGGATCGTTGTAATTTTAAATGCGTCTATTGCATGCCCGAACATCCCGAATGGATGAAAAAGCACGACTTGCTCAGCTTTGAAGAACTCTACCATTTTTGCAAATTTATGGTGCAGCATGGCATTGAGCAAATTCGTATCACGGGCGGTGAACCGTTAATGCGCCAAGGTGTGGTGCATTTTATCGAACAGCTACAAAGCCTAAAAAAACAGGGGCTGAAGCGTATTTCCATGACCACCAATGGTCACTATTTAAAACAATATGCCGCTGCTTTAAAGCAAGCAGGGCTGGATGATTTAAATATTAGTCTAGACAGTCTAGATGCCGAACAATTTCAACACCTCACTAAAAAACAATTACATACAGTGCTGGAAGGAATTCAGGTCGCACAGCAGGTTGGTTTTAACATCAAAATCAATACCGTGCTGATGAAAGGCATCAATGACGATCAAATTGTTCCTTTGGTTCAGTGGGCAAAGCTGCAAAAGGTAGAACTGCGTTTTATTGAGTTTATGCCTTTGGATGGCGATCAAAATTGGTCGCAAGCCGATGTCGTCACTGAACAAGAGATTTTGTCCCAACTCAGCTCGCAATTTACGGTGCAAGTGCTTGAAGGACAAGGTGCCAATCCTGCACGTAGTTATCGGGTAGATGGTGAGAAGGTTGGGATTATTTCTACCATTAGCAACTCATTTTGTGGGGAGTGTGATCGACTACGGTTGAATGCGCAAGGTGAGTTTTATAATTGTCTTTTTGCCAAGCAAGGCTTAAATTTAAAGTCAGATATTCAGCAACTTGCCCAGCTCAATCAGCATGAACCCTTTGTTTTAGAAAGTAAACTTTCAACTTATGTTTGGCATAAAGAGCAAGGCTTTCATGCTATTCAAAAACAGCAGTTGCATCAGCCCGTGCGAAAAATCAGTATGCATATGATTGGAGGTTAGGATGACTCAGGAATTAAACAACGTGATTAAAGTGAAGATTGAAGCTTTTGGTGCGATTGAACGCCAGTTACCCCCTAATTTAATGCTGCAATGCGAGCCTGATTCATCGGTTACGGTGGTTTTAAAGGATCTCGTTACTCAGTACCCAGATGTCCACACAGTATTGGAGCGCTGTGCCTGTGCAATCGGTGAAGACATTATTCCAAGGCAGACTATTTTAAGTCGAGATTGTACTTTGGTGTTGTTGTCCCCTGTGGCAGGAGGTTGAGATGGAATTAAAACAATTTCCACGGATTCAAACCGTGACTTTTAGCCAAAATGACTTTGATGGCATCCAGCATTTTCCTGAGTGCGGCGGCATAGGCATATTCATTGGTACGGTGCGAAATCACCATCAAGGTAAAGCTGTAAAAGCATTGAAATATACCGCTTATGCACCTGTCGCTGAAAAAATGATTCGTCAAATTGAACAAGAGATCCAATTAAAATATGGCGTGTCTTATGTTCGGGTGGTGCATCGCATTGGCGCTTTAGATATTGGCGATACTGCCATTATTGCGATGGCTTATGCCGCGCACCGCCGTGAAGCCTTCCAAGCCTGCGAGGAAGCGGTGGAACGGGTGAAACATGAAGTTCCTGTATGGAAAGAGGAATTTTATATGGACGGTACCAGTCAGTATGTCGAGGGTTGCTGTATTCGAACAGATCATGAAGCGCCAAAACCTCATAGCCATGAGCATTGCGAGCATGTACATGTTCATCCCTAGTAAATGCATCATGCAATGCCAATATTTACCAGTAACCCGTTTAAGATTTGGATAATGGAAATTTGGAAATAGTTGCGTATAAATGAAAAGCGGCGAGATAATTGAAAGAAAAATCTTCTGAAAACTTTATGAAAAATAATGCTTAGGTTAAGATGATCCATTCTTATATTTGAAGTCTTTTGAATCGCTATGCAACCATTTGTTCTATATAACTCAGAGCAACGCAAAAAAGTAGAATTCGTACCTCGTGTTGAGGGGCATATTGATATGTATGTTTGCGGTATGACGGTATATGACTACTGTCATATTGGACATGCGCGCGTGATGGTTGCATTTGACTATATTATTCGCTTCCTGCGTAGCCAAGGTTGGAGCGTTAAATATGTACGTAACATTACCGACATTGACGACAAAATCATTAAACGTGCCAATGAAAATGGCGAGTCGATTACGCAGCTGACAGACCGCTTTATTCAAGCGATGAATGAAGATGCTGAAAATCTAGGGTGCCTACATCCAGATGAAGCACCGCGTGCGACGGATTATATTGATCAAATGCAAAGCATGATTGGTAATCTGGTTGAAAAGGGTACAGCTTATCCATCTGCCAATGGTGATGTGTATTTCCAAGTGGAAAAATTCGCTAAATATGGTCGTCTTTCAGGACGTAAATTGGAAGATATGCAAGCGGGTGCATCTGAACGTGTTGATGTTGAAGTTGAGAAAAAACATCCCTTTGACTTTGTACTTTGGAAACATGCCAAAGAAAATGAACCTGCATGGGCTTCGCCATGGGGCAAAGGTCGTCCGGGTTGGCACATTGAATGTTCTGCCATGTCGACTTGCTGCCTAGGGAACCATTTTGACATTCATGGTGGTGGTTCGGACCTCATGTTCCCGCACCATGAAAATGAAATTGCACAGTCTGAGGCTTCAACTGGCGAGCAGTATGTCAACTATTGGATGCATGTCGGTTTTATCAACGTTGATGGTGAGAAAATGTCGAAGTCATTGGGCAATTTCTTTACCATTCGTGATGTGATGGATAAGTTCCACCCTGAAGTGATTCGTTACTTCATTGTGTCATCACACTATCGTAGCCCTGTGAATTTCTCTGATGTTGCTTTAAAAGAAGCAAAAACAGCGCTGTCACGTTTCTATCATTCATTCAAAGCTTATCAACAAGCCTATGGCGATACACAAGTCGATACCTTAGATGAAACATTGCTTGAGCGTTTCAATAGTGCCATGCGTGATGACTTCAATACCGCTGAAGCCATTGCGGTATTGTTTGAAGTAAACAAAGAATTGAACCGTGCCGTAAAAGAGCAACAAACTGAGCAAGCTGCGATTTACTATGCAACTTTGCGTCATTTAACCAATATTCTAGGTTTGGTTCAGCACAATGTTGAAGAATTCCTGAAGTCTGATATTGGGCAAGAGGCTTTGGCTTTGTCTGAAGAGCAAATTGAAGATTTGATTCAACAACGTCAAGATGCGAAAAAAGCCAAAGAATTTGCCAAAGCGGATGAAATTCGTCAGTCTTTGTTGGATCAAGGTGTGGTTTTGGAAGACACTCGCCAAGGGACAATCTGGCGCCGCGCTGATTAATTCAGCAATTGCATTATAGAGTGTTGACAGTTTGATGAAACTCTCTATAATGCACATCCATATTGCGGGAATAGCTCAGTTGGTAGAGCACAACCTTGCCAAGGTTGGGGTCGCGAGTTCGAGTCTCGTTTCCCGCTCCAAAATTTAAAAAGCCTCAAGTTCAACTTGGGGTTTTTTTATGTCTGTAATTTGAGTGTATTGAAAATAATTCATTTAAATGTGAAATTATCTCGGCGTTTCAGCCCATAATTTTGACAAAAATATGCTTAAATCATTCATCTTCATTTGTGAATAAAATTGTGTTTCTTCAACCCAATAGTACTGTAGTACCGACCGAAGCTCGAGACTATCCTGAATGGCATTTGGGACGAGAACGCTATGCACTTTGGTATATTGAAGTGGATGATCCCGTTTTGATCAGCTATTTAACAAAGCTTCGTGAGCAGTTTTCAGATTTGCTTTATCAATCAAATCAACGGCAGTTTCATATCACTTTATTTGTTGCAGGTTTTTGGGTAGAACAGGCAACACAGTCGGATGACTTTAGTCGAGTGCAACTGAATCAGCAGCTTGAACGCCTTAAAAAATTAAAGCTAGAATCTTTTCAGTTACAGATAGGTGGATTAAATAGTTTTGAAAGTGCCTTATTTTTAAAAGTGGATGATAGCGCAGGCGTATTGGATAAAATTAGAAAAACATTGCTGCAAACCTCGCAGGAAGTCGCAGCATTAAGTTATTGTCCACATATTACATTAGGTCTATACCGTGAAGCAGTGGGTAGTGATCATGTATTGGAACGTATGGCTGAAATTGAAGATATTAGGTATAGCTTAAATGTCTCAAAGCTCACGTTTGGTTTTTATCAGTCCCATGTCCTACAAGGGGCATTGTTTTCACAGACACAAATTGAGTTGGGGAATGCGCAATGCAACTGATTTTAGGTGGTGCACGTTCGGGGAAAAGTCGCTTGGCGGAGCAGATTGCCCAACAGCTGGCGCAGCCTGTGATCTATGTCGCCACAGCACAAGCCTTGGATGGGGAGATGCAAGCGCGTATTCAACACCATCAGCAACAACGACCCGAAGATTGGGGGCTGTGTGAAGAACCCATTTATCTTGCAGAGCAGTTGCTCAAATTAGATCGCCCAAACCAAACCATTTTGGTTGATTGCCTGACCTTATGGATGAGTAATTTACTGATGCATGCTGACCCAGATTTGCAAGTTCAAGAATGCCAGAAGTTGTTAGATGTTGTCGGAAATTTACAGTCCGAGCTGATTTTAGTGAGCAATGAAACAGGCTTAGGTGTGGTTCCAATGGGACAAATCAGCCGACGTTTTGTTGATGAAACAGGGCGATTGCATCAGCAGTTAGGTCAAATTGCAACAAAAGTGGTGTTCTGCGTAGCAGGATTTCCAATGATTTTAAAAGGAGAGCAAGTGTGAGTTGGTGGTTAGAAGCATGTCAAAGTCCGAGTGAGTCTGTATTGCCTCAAGCCCTAGCACGCCAGTCACAGTTGACCAAACCGACAGGCTCGTTGTCGGAGCTTGAATCGGTTGCAGTGACCTTAGCTAGTTTGCAAAACACTGTAAAACCCAAGATTGACCGCCCATGGATTACAATTTTTGCAGGTGATCATGGGGTGATGGAAGAAAATATTTCTGCCTACCCACAAGCGGTGACACGTCAAATGTTGCAGAACTTCGCAACTGGCGGGGCGTGTATTAGTGTGATTGCCAAAGAGTATCAAGCCAAGTTACAAGTCATCGACTGTGGTTCAGTCGGTGAAGCGTATGAATATGTCGGGGTTGAACGCCACTGCATCCGCGCGGGGACGGCTAACTTTGCTCAAACCCAAGCCATGACTGAAGCTGAATGTGAAGCAGCTTTTGCTTTGGGGCAAAAAAGTGTGGAAGATGCCATCGCTTATGGGGCAGATATCTATGTCGCGGGTGAGATGGGCATTGGAAATACCTGTTCAGCCTCAGCCGTGGCTTGTTTTTTATTGGCTGAACCTGCTGAAAAGCTCACGGGTGTTGGAACAGGTATCCGTACTGAACAATTAATACATAAAAAACAAGTGATTGATCAAGCACTTGCATTGCATACCCAATATGTCGATAACGATCCGTTTAAAGCCTTATGTGCAGTGGGTGGACTTGAAATTGCAGCCATGACAGGCGCGTATATTCGCTGTGCACAACTGAGGCTGCCAATGGTGGTAGATGGGTTTATCAGTACCGTTTCGGCATTGCTCGCAGTACGCTTAAATCCACAGGTTCGTGCTTGGATGCTCTTTGGGCATCAGTCGGCTGAATATGGTCATGTCCGTTTATTAGAAGAACTTAAAGCGATGCCTTTATTGAAGCTGAACCTACGTTTGGGTGAAGGCAGTGGAGCAGGAGCTGCACTGGGGTTGATCAAACTCGCCTGTCGCTTACACAATGAGATGGCAACATTTGCTGAAGCAGCCGTGATTGGTGAGAAAGTTTAAGGATGTTGTATTTAGATTTCCTACGCCACGGCGAAACTAATTTAAGCCATACTCTACGGGGTAGAACGGATGATGCTTTGACTGCGAAAGGATGGGCGCAAATGCGATCTACCATAACACAGTCTGAGCAGACTGGTCAGGCGTGGGATGTCATTTATAGCTCACCATTACAGCGCTGCCGTCTATTTTCAGAGCAGTGGGCGGAGCAAAAACAGCTTCCTTTGTATATAGAACCGAATTTGCAAGAAATGGATTTTGGGGAATGGGAGGCTCAGTCGACTGAGCGACTCTATCAACTCTACCCAGATGAATTGGCTCAATTTTGGCAAACACCGTTAAGCTTTACCCCGCCTCAGGCGGAAAGTTTATTGACATTTAAAAGTCGTGTTCTAGAGTCAGTAGAGACCTTGACTCAGCAAATGTATGCGCAGGGCTGGACACGCGCATTGATTATTTCCCATGGTGGAGTGATTAAACTCTTAAAATGCCAAGCGCTGAAACAGCATGATAATGATCTTTTAAAAATGTCAGCAGAGTTAGGGCAGTTGAACTGCTTTGTATTCGATCAAGGGCAGCTTCAGTTTATTCAAAGTGAGGACGTGTAATGACACCGTTTTGGATTGCATTACAGTTTTTAACGACCTTTCCAGTTCGCCTAAGCGTAATGCCAACGCCTCAGCAAAATGCGCAGGCATTGTTGTTTTATCCTGTAGTGGGTTTGCTTATGGGAGGAATTCTATATGGGATCGCCCTGTTATTGCATGCTTTGCCACTTGTGCTGTTAAGCAGTGTGATTCTGGTGTTATGGATTTGGTTGACGGGTGGTTTGCATCTGGATGGTTTAGCCGACACTGCCGATGCTTGGATCGGTGGTTTTGGTGATAAAGCACGCACACTTGAGATCATGAAAGATCCGAGTTGTGGGCCGATAGGTGTACTCAGTCTTATTGTGGTATGCATATTAAAGTGGTCTGCACTGTGTGTGTTATTGCAGCAGCAGTGTTATAGCGCACTCATTTTATTTCCTGTCTTAGGACGTCTCGTACCGCTATTCTTCTTTTTAAGTACAGACTATGTGCGCGATAAAGGACTCGGCAGTCAGTTGAGCCAACATTTAGCACGACCAATTGCAATGGCACTTTTACTGCTGATGCCTTTGGTGGCTTTGTATTGGGCATGGGTTGGTACTGTGGTGATTGCCACTTTTTATCTGGTACTGTGGTATTTGCGGTATAAATTTATACAGCGTATTGGCGGTGTGACGGGAGATACCATTGGTGCCAGTATTGAAATGATTGAATTAGCGACACTCTTTAGTTTTGTGATGGCTACTTTTTATTTCACTTAAGTTAGGGGATATATAAGAGCCTCTCAGTGTGAAAGTTGTGCAGTCATGCGTTGCCGAAAGAAAAAAGAATAAAAAGGTAGCGAGCTATATGCATTTGAAACAAAGGTCTTTCATCATCAGCAAAACACATTTGTAGATATGTTGTGAAAATCCAAAGATTTCCGCGCTAGTTGTCTACAGAGATATGATAAAATTGCGAAAATTATTTTTTATGTGCTGACGTTTCATTTCGTCACACGGTTCAGGTAAAACAACGTTGAATTCTGAAAATATGTCAAATCCCATTGATTTCCAAAAAGTTGCTTTAGAAACACTAGAGATAGAGCGTCAGGCACTCTCGGTACTTGCTCAGCAAATCGATGATCGTTTTAGCCGTGCTTGTGAAATTATCTTAAAGTGCAAAGGTCGCTTAGTCATTACTGGTATGGGTAAATCAGGGCATATTGGCCGAAAAATGGCAGCCACATTTGCCTCTACAGGTACGCCATCATTCTTTATGCACCCAGGTGAAGCGGGGCATGGTGATTTGGGGATGTTGGTTGCAGGTGATGTGTTGATTGCGATTTCAAACTCAGGCAAGAGTGATGAAATCATGATGCTGATGCCTTTGATCAAATATTTGGGTGTGCCTTTAATTACCATCAGTGGGGATGACCGTGGGCCGATGCCACAGAATGCTGATGTGGCGCTGACGTTGGGCAATATTCAAGAAGCTTGTCCATTAGGTCTAGCACCAACATCGAGTACAACGGCGACTTTAGCCTTGGGTGATGCATTGGCTGTTGCACTGTTAGATGCACGCGGGTTTACTTCAGATGACTTTGCACGCTCGCATCCTGCGGGTGCTTTGGGTAAACGCTTGTTATTACATGTGAAGCATTTAATGCACACTGGAGACGAACTACCGAAAGTGTCTCCAGATACAGCAATGAACAAAGTTCTGTATGAAATCTCTAATAAACGCCTAGGTTTAACCACAATTGTAGATGAAAATGACCGTCTATTAGGAATTTTTACCGATGGTGACTTACGCCGTTTGATTGATAAACAGCAAGGTTTTGATGTGAACTTGGCGGTGTCTGATGTGATGATTAAGAGCCCGCTGACGATTTCACCGGAAGCACGTGCTGTTGAAGCCTTAGAGCGAATGAATGAAAAGAAAATTAACCAATTTGTCGTTGTTGATGAGAGCAATAAAGTCATTGGTGTTTTGAGTATGCATGACCTGATTCAAGCTGGGGTAAATTAAAAAATGGCTTCTTATATTTTGTTAGAACAAGCGCGTTATGTAGAAGCTCTAGTTTTGGATGTTGATGGTATTTTAAGTGATGGTTTTGTGACTTTGACTAACTCGGGAGACGAAATCAAATCTTTCGATATCCGTGATGGCTTAGGTATGAAACTGGTTCAGCAAGCTGGTGTGAAAGTGATTATTATCACAGGACGTAAAAGTCAGATCGTAGAAAAACGGATGTCTGATTTGGGCGTGGACCTTGTTTATCAAGGCCGTGAAGACAAAGGTGTTGCATTGCGCGAGGCTTGTGCAAAATTTGGTATTTCACCCGAAGATTGTTTATACATGGGTGATGATTGGCCTGACCTATCTGCATTTGCCATTGCAGGCATGAAAGTGACCGTGCCAAATGGTCATTTAGAAGTACGTCGCCGTGCCGATTTGGTAACTCAAGCGATGGGTGGACGTGGCGCGGTACGTGAAATCTGCGATATGATTTTACAAGCCAAAGGTGTATACGAAACTTTACTTGAAAAGTACACCGCAGTCCCGCATTAATCTGTATGCATGCATGAGAGTTTAGTTAACATTTATGGATACTAAAGTTTTATATATCACTGCTGTAGCCATTGCGGCTATCAGTAGTGGTTATTACTATTACAGCGGAAAAGGGCAAAAGCTCGAGGTCGATGGTGCGCAAAGCATGACCTATTCTGCTGAGCAGATCCAACTGACTCAAACAGATGAGGAGGGTAATTTATACGTCCGCGCAAAAGTAGATCGTCTTGAGCAGGACATGCAAAAGAAGACCTCTAAGTTAGAGAACTTAAATGCTGAGATGTATAAAGATGGAAAAGTGGATGCGACTTTCTATGCCAAGCAAGCCAATGGCATCAACGACAACGAAAAAGTCGTTCTGACAAACCAAGTGGTTGCAAAGAAAATGTTGGATCAAGGTCAGATGCAGTTTGAGACCGCAGAATTGACTGCGTTTCCACAGACGCGTGAACTTGAATCTCAGCATCAAGTGGTTGTTACGACACCACAAGCCGAATTTGTTAGTCAGGGCTTAAAAGCGAATTTAAATACGGGTCAATATGACTTTTTCCATATTCGAGGGAAGTATGAACCATAATCCAAAATTTTCTATTTCTAAAACTTTCCTCAAGCAAACACTTGCACTGAGTTTAGGTGTGGCTGTTTCAACTTTTGCTTTAGCACTACCAAGTGACCGTAGTAAAGCGATTTCGTTGGTGGCAGATCGAGCAACGTTTAATGAAAAAACTGGTGTTACGACGTACACAGGCAATGTCATCATTGAACAGGGTACGATGAAACTACAAGCAGATTCAATTGTTGCCAATTTAAATCAAACCCGTCAAATTAGCACCATTACGGCCAATGGTAAGCCTGCACGTTTCCAGCAGCAAGTCAGTACCAATAAAGGTATTGCCAAAGGTCAGGCGCAAAAAATTATTTATAATGCAGAAACAGGCATTATTACCTTATCGGGCAGTGCACTTCTAGAACAAGATGGTGCCAGTATTCGCGGTAATACATTGCGTTATAGTATGAACAAAGGTGACATCGAAGCGATTGGTACACCAAATAACAGTGGTTCGTCGAGTGGTCGTGTTCAAATTGTGATTCCACCTTCAAGTTCTCAATCCTTCCCAGGAGCGCGTGACTAATGGAGCAAACTCTCAATCAGCCACAAACCCTATGTATTAAGCATCTTGCGAAAAACTACAGTAAGCGTTGGGTAGTGAAAGATGTATCGTTTAGCATGCAAAGCGGACAAATCGTAGGTTTACTTGGCCCTAATGGTGCAGGGAAAACTACCAGTTTCTATATGGTGGTTGGACTGGTGCGTATGGACAAAGGTGAAATTCATCTTGATGACCTAGACATGTCTGATTTGGCCATGCATGAACGTGCGCGTAAAGGCATTGGTTACTTACCTCAAGAAGCATCAATTTTTAGAAAACTCACCATTTCTGAAAATATTATGTCGATTTTGGAAACGCGTAAAGACCTGAACAAAGAACAACGTAAACAGCGTCTGCATGAATTGCTGGCCGATTTCAAAATTAGCCATATTAAAGATTCATTGGGTATGAGTGTATCTGGTGGTGAACGTCGTCGTGCTGAAATTGCACGTGCACTTGCAGCCGATCCAAAATTTATGTTACTCGATGAGCCTTTTGCTGGGGTTGACCCAATTTCAGTGGGTGACATTAAAGATATTATTCGTACTCTAAAAGACCGTGGTATTGGCGTTCTAATTACAGATCATAACGTTCGTGAGACTTTGGCGATTTGTGAACGTGCTTATATCGTGAGTGAGGGTGCGGTGATTGCTGAAGGCTCTCCAGATGAAATCTTAGCCAATGAAACCGTGCGTCAAGTTTATCTTGGTGATGATTTCACTGTATAAGATTATTCTGCGCCAATGAAAATAATTGGCGCAGATTTCCCTCTCATATTTTTAATCCATCGCTTTGTATTGAATTAAGAATAGGGCATTCCCTTTCTATCATCCTTTTGAAATCACTTCTTTCAGCATGCTACATAGGATGCATATCTATTTATTTTGTGTGGGCTTAAAGCGAAAAGCCATTTTCATACGATAGCTGATTGAAAATACGTTATAATTTTTTGTGAAATTTTTAAAAATTACGCTATGCCATTTACCATCTCTAGTTTAGTGAGCTATGAAGAAGACATTAAAAAAAGTCGTTTTCAAGCTTTTGCTGTGCCTGTAGAAAATGAACAAGCTGTTAAAGATTTTCTAGAGCAATATAAAGATATCGGTACCACGCATCAGTGCTGGGCATGGAAAATTGGCCACAATGTTCGTTTTAATGATGACGGTGAACCCTCAGGTACTGCAGGTCGTCCTATTTTAGCGACCATTGAAGGCAATGAACTAACCAATATTTTGGTTTTAGTCAATCGTTGGTATGGTGGTGTCAAGTTAGGTACAGGCGGGCTGGTACGTGCTTATGGTGGAACAGCAGGACAGTGTTTACTGTTGGCTGAAAAAATAGAGCTTATTGAGAAGAAAAAAGTGTATTTTGCCTGCCAATTTAATGAATGGGCGATTTTCCAGTACGAGCTGAATAGCCAGCAGATTGAATTTAATGAGCAATATACTGCGGATGGCGTGCTTGTAGAGGCATTATTACAAGTGCATCAGATTGAAGCGCTCGCACTTAAAATACAAGATGTAACCCGTGGACGTGAAGCGTTAAAAATTGTGGATGACCATCATGACTGATCCCTTATTAAAATATCGTGAGCAGCATAAGCACCGCTTAAACTATATGCCCTGGTTGTATTGGTCGCTCAAGCCTAAAAACCGCGTGTGGGCGGAAGAGTGGCAGCAAGAATACCAAGCTTATCTAATGGAAATGGAAACCGTTGAAATTGGTCAAAACTGTTTTATTTCTCCATTGGCACACATATTTGCAGAGCCTGGTCGAAAAATTGTCATTGGGGACAACACGTTTATTGCTGCCGATTGTACTTTGCATGGGCCTTTAGATATTGGCAGCGAAGTCGCGATCAACCACCATTGTATTTTAGATGGTGGTCGTGTGGGGATTAAGTTACATGATCAAGTGCGTATTGCGGCTTATTGTCACTTATATGCCTTTGATCATGGCATGGCACTCAGTAATCCGATTTATCAACAACCTGTGCGTTCACAAGGGATAGAAATTGGACGGGATGTTTGGTTGGGTGCGCATGTGGGCGTGAAAGATGGAGTGAAAATTGGTGCACATGCAGTGGTGGGAATGAATAGTATGGTAACCAAAGATATCGCGGAGCAATCGATTGTTGCTGGCAATCCTGCTCAGTTTATTCGTTTACGTGATTAAGATATCAAAGAATATTGAACATTTATCAATACTTAATTACATAAAAACCTGCCATCAAAAAAAAAGATATGCTAAGTTTAGAACAACAATGAGACCTTATACCAAATGCGGTGTAATGAGAGGCGATAATGAAACGAGTCATTGCATGTATCGATTCTTCCCCTTGTATCAATGCCCTAGCAGAAGCTGCGGCGTGGATCGCAAAGCAGACTGGGCGGGAATTGGTCCTTTTACAAGTTTTGGATTATTATCCTGCAAGTTATCACTTAGGTGAAATTAGCGGGGTAATTGGATTTGAAAGCAATGCAATGTTGCTCAAAGAGCTGGCTGAATTAGAGCAAAAACAAAGTGAACTTGCGCTCAGTTATAGCAATAATTTACTCGATCATATTTCGAAACTCATTCTCGAAACGCATGGCCTACATACAACGCATATTCAAGAAAAGGGTGACTTTCTAGAGCAAAGTTTTAACTTATTGCACGAAGATGACATTGTGGTGATTGGCCGTGTGGGTGAGAAATCGGCTGAACGCAATAAACCATTGGGCAGTAATGTTGAAAACTTTATCCGTGGTGCAAATTGTACCGTCATGACGGTAGGTGATAGCTTTAAGCCACCTACGCGCTTTATCTTTGCCTACGAGTATTCACCGACGTGTGTGAAGATGATGAAGCGGATTGCGCAAAGTGATCTACTGCACCTCTTACAATGCCATTTGGTCTATGTCGGTGACCACCCTGAAATTTTAAGAGAACCTGAACAGTATTTGAAAGATGCGAATTTGGATGTGATTACAGAATATCGTTATGGTGACGTGGCTGAAAATATTCTGGAATACCAAAATGAGCATGGCATACAACTGATTGTGCTCGGTGCGTTCAGCCACAGTAAAATTCATCAGTTCTTCTTGGGCAGCATTGCAACCACTATTTTTAGGAATGCCAAAGTTCCTTTACTGGTTGCCCGTTAATTTAGAGTGATTTCTCTGAATTGGAACTGTTTTATCCATAGTTATCCTCATTAATTGTGGATAACTATATGGACAGTAAATGTAAGTTTATAATTTATATAAGCTTAAATTAATCGATTGTTTTTTAATCTAAGTTTTGGCTTATTTTACAATGGCTAAGGCAAATCCATCATGTCCTTTGCTACCGACCGTTTGAAGTGCGGTGCACGACAAAATTTTCGGATGGTTTTGCATCGCTTTGAACATATCTCGAATCCCTTCAATACTTGGTTTATGATTTTCAGGATTGATAATATCGCCTGCACGAATTACGTTATCGAGGAAAATCAAAGTACCTGAATGAGATAGGTTCAGGCTTAATTCCAAATACTCTGGGTAGCTTTGTTTATCGGCATCAATAAAAATAAAGTCGAAAGGTTCAATGTCTGCAGGCAGTGATTTAAGGATATCTGCTGCACGTCCACATTTGAGTTCAATGGTTTGTTTAAGCTGAGCTTTGTCAATATTTTCTTGACCCATCGCGGCATGCGTATCACGCCCTTCAATCGTTAAAATATAGCCGTCTTCAGGTAAAGCACGCGCTAACCACATGGTGCTATAGGCAGCAAAAGTGCCGAGTTCTAGCACACGTTTACACTGATTCATTTGAATCAACATCTGTAAAAGCATACCTTGGTTGGGTGCAACAGCTAAGTGATCTGGAAAACCATGCTTCTCTGTATTTTCTAAAGTTTGCAGTAGAATGGGGTCTTCAGGAATTAAATGTGCATCGATATAGTTATCAATCTCTGTCCACATTTGTTGCATAGCATGTTCACCTTGGTTGCGATGTGGAGCATTTTAAACTTTTATTTTCAGAGTGCAATTTTTCCGACCATATTTGTTGAAATCAATGCTCAAAAAAAGAGGTCATATTGACCTCTTTTAATTTTTAAAAACTAGTAACTACACATCGAAGAATTGCGACTGAGGTCTGGGCCCCATGTACGATATCCTTGGGTATCAATGTGAATCTGACCAGAAGCATATAAACCTAAGCCCATGTTCAAGCTCTGACCATGTTGGGTCCAAAATTGGCATAGACGATATTTTGTATTTTCAATATAAGCATAATCTTCGGGTTGCGGGTTTTCAGACCCAATTCGAAAATCGATGGCAGAATTGAATAAGTGGCGGGATGAGTTTGCACCGCCAGCACATTGGTTTAAAGGTAGATCACGATAAACTGAAGTGACTTCAAAATCAGTCAGTACTTTGGCTGCAACTAAATATTTAAATACTTTTAAGGTCGCAATTTGGTTTTTCCAAAGTTCACGGTTCGGGATCATGTATTGTGAACGACCACATTTTTGCCAGTCACGTGCTGTTCTGAGCAGTTCAAAGCTTGGGATGATATTTCCCACGCCATTGCGTTCAAGAAAAACTTCATACTCACGTACGCGTGCTAGCGTGTCACCGACAGACATCCAAGCATTGTAGGTATAAGGAATAATTTTAGGTGGAGCAGGGCGGTCAAAACTAATTTTCTCTTGTGGGATAAAAATACGTTTTCCATCAGGAGTTGTGATGGTCTGGCCTTTGTGGGATGAAGTCGTACAGCCAATCATCACCAAGGGGATTATGCTAACCGCAAATAATCCCTTTAAAAATTTCTTCATTATAGAAATCAAATATTTAAAAAATACGCCTATTATTTTAATCCAAATTTGTGAGGAAAAATTGGAAATATTGCAATCAAATGTGTGTTTTAGGTATAAAAAAAGATCAGCTTATGCTGATCTTTTTCTGGCTTACTTTTCTAAATATTGTAACTTATCTGTTTTACCGTTCCATTCTTCACGGTCAGCAGGTTGGTCACCAATCTGGGTAATGTTCGGCCAAGTTTGTGATAACTCAGCATTTAGTTCAATAAATACTTCTTGACCTTCTGGCAGTTCATCTTCAGAGAAAATTGCATTTGCTGGACATTCAGGTTCACACAGTGCGCAATCGATACATTCATCAGGATTGATCACTAGAAAGTTTGGACCTTCATAGAAACAGTCTACTGGACAAACTTCTACGCAGTCTTGATATTTACATTTAATACAATTTTCAGTGACAACAAAGGTCATGGCGAAGGCTACCTAAAAATATGGTTCTAATAACTAATGTGTATTTTAGGCAAAAACAGCACCAACTAACAATTGCTTTTATTGATATTTGTTATATGCACGGCTGTTAAATTTGATAAAAACTGAACATTCTGCTGAAAATTGCTTTTTACAATAAAAAAGACCGTCATTTTGACGGTCTAGACGGTTTACAAAAATAGAAAACTACTATGAATGTAGCTGATCTTTCAATGCATAAAGCTGCTGTAAGGCTTCACGTGGACTTAAGTTATCGACATCAATGCTCTTGAGTAGTTCAAGTGCGGCAGAAGGCTTCTCAATTTCGACCACACGTTCAATGATTTCAAGTTCAGGTGTTTCTATCGCGGCAAACAAATCATTTTGAACGACTTTAGGTTTTTGCAGCTGTTGCTTCTCTAAAATTTTCAGACGATTTTGTGCTTCTTTGATCACACTGGCAGGAATACCCGCCAATTTTGCTACCTGTAAGCCGTGACTTTGGCTCGCTGGCCCATGTTGGACTTTATGTAACAAAATGAGGTTGCCATTGAGTTCTTTTGCGGTGACATGGTAGTTATCAATAGCAGTTTCTTTGGCTAGCTCGGTTAGTTCAAAGTAATGTGTGGCAAATAAACATAAGCATTTAATGCGTTTGGTTAAGTCAAGTACGCAAGCCCATGCCAAGGATAAACCATCATAGGTACTGGTGCCACGACCAACTTCATCCATCAGAACCAGCGACTGATTGGTTGCATGATGTAGGATTTGCGAGGTCTCAGTCATTTCCACCATAAAGGTCGATTTGCCTGTAGATAGGTCGTCCGCAGAACCAATACGGGTAAAGATTCGATCAATAGGACCTAAGACTGCTGATTGGGCTGGTACATATGAGCCACAATAGGCCAATAGGCTAATTAAAGCCGTTTGACGCATAAAGGTTGATTTACCGCCCATGTTAGGACCCGTAATAATGGCCATGCGGTGGTTAAAATCAAGTGTCGTGTCATTCGGTGTAAATGAGGCTTTGTTCAAAGCCTCAACCACTGGATGACGTCCCGCAATAATTTTAACCCCAATTTCTGGACTATACTCAGGACGTGACCAATTGCGTAAGCGAGCCTGATGTGCAAAGTTGGCTAAGAGGTCGATCTGCGCAATAGCGCTGCTCATCATTTGTAAATGCCCAATCTCGGCGCGCAGTTCATCTAAAAGCATTTCGAACAGCATTTTTTCGCGAGCTAATGCACGGGATTCACTCGAAAGCACTTTGTCTTCAAATGTTTTTAGCTCAGGGGTGATATAACGCTCAGCATTTTTCAAGGTTTGACGACGAATGTAGTGATCAGGTGCTTGCTCGGCTTGTGCACGGGTCAGTTCAATATAATACCCACTGACACGGTTATAACCAATTTTTAAGGTCGAAATTCCAGTATTTTGACGTTCTTGAATTTCAAGGTCGATCAAGTACTGTCCTGCATGATCGCGGATTTTACGGAGTTCATCGAGTTCATGATCAAAACCTTCCGCTATCACATTTCCATCTCGTAAAAGCACAGGTGGATGTTCAACGATGGCAGACATTAAACGTTGATGTAAGCCATGGAAATCACCCAATTCCTCATTCAATTGGGTAATGAGTGCGGACTGTTTACTTTGAATCACGGGTTGAATGGCATGACGTAAATAAGGGACTTGCGCACAGGCTTGGCGCAGTTGCACTAAGTCACGCGGACGGGCGCTACCTAAAGCCACCCGACTGAGGACACGTTCGATGTCTCCAATCTCTTTTAATACTAAACGGACTGGTGATTCATGGTAACCATCCACAAGACTCTTAGTGGCATCTAAACGTGCGTCTAAGAGCTTGGTATCACGTAACGGTTGCATCAGTGTACGACTAAGTAAACGTCCACCCATTGCCGTTTGACAGTCATTGATGAGTTGAAATAATGACGTGCCGTGTTCAAACAGAGGCTCAACTAGCTCTAAGTTTCTACGTGTCACAGGGTCAAGCGCAATGAAATCACTGCTTTGTTCAAGCTGAATAGAGCGAATATGCGGTAAGGCTGTTTTTTGCGTTTCTTTGGCATAATGAATCAGCGATGCTGCTGCTGCTTTGGCAAGCGGCAAATGGTCAATACCGAAACCAGCTAAAGTCGATACAGCAAACTGATCACATAAAGTTTTTTGTGCATTGTTTAAATTAAAGTCGACATTGGGACGGCGTGTTACAGGGCAGTCGAGCAGTTTTTTAATGTGTTCAATGATATTGGGGTCGACAATATTTTCATCGACCAAAATTTCACTTGGCATCAGACGAGACAGTTCAATACCGAGTTGCTCAAGCTGAAACTCTTGTTGCTGAACTTTGAATAAACCTGCACTTAAATCTAACAGCGCAATACCAATTTCGTTTTGTTGTACGCAAAGCGCGACAAGATTTGAACTTTGATGTGCAGTCAGTAAGGCATCATCTGTCAGTGTACCTGGGGTAATAATCCGGACAACGCCACGTTCAACAGGGGCCTTACCTGTGACTTCACCAATTTGCTCGCAAATAACGACGGTTTCGCCTTTTTTCACCAAGCGAGCAAGGTAGCCTTCAGCTGCATGGTAAGGAACACCTGCCATAGGGATGGGTTCACCATTGGCTTTGCCACGATGGGTCAGGGTAATCCCGAGAAGTTTAGCGGCCTTGTGTGCATCTTCAAAGAACAGCTCGTAGAAGTCACCCATACGATAGAACATCAAAGAGTGCGGATGTTGCATTTTGACGCCCATGTACTGTTGCATCATGGGTGTGAGTGTGGACAAATCAGTTATGATTCCCGAATTGCTCATGTAGGTGAAATCCTTAAATCTTTGAAAATGCACAATATAAAAATAGACCGAGCGACACCGCTTACCGTGTGTATTTATGCGCTATGAACAGCTATTGTATGAATGGCAATATCTTAGCAAAATTGAAAACGACTAAACAATAAATCATCTATAAAGCGAACAGTTGTTAAACAGCCAAGTGATTATTGCTGTAGGCATTAGGTGTAAAGCAAAAATAAAAAAGCCTAAACATCTGTTTAGGCTTTTTAAGATTTAAGGCTTATACAGACCGAGTTCAGTCAGCTGCAACCGTAGGATACGACGTATCTCAAGAACAGCTTCAGGCGTTTCTTGAATAGAATGTCCACCTTTAATAATCTTCTCAGACAATGCACCATCTAGATGGGCACTCGTATAAGGCACGACATCGTCTGTAATGATATTGATGTCATCACTTTTGGTCGCATTCCCCATGATGCTGTGGAATTTCATGCCTTTGTATGGAACGACGTTTTTAGTTAACCGAGTGAAGTTAGAGTTCTTGCTGAGATCACTTGGCCCATTTTGTATGAGTCCATTATCTACATCTTTAATAAATTCTTGTAGGTCAGGGTCACTACTTTGTATAACATCGGTCAGTGCCCCCAAAAATGCACCTGGTAGACGAATGACTTTACGCGCCGCGAGGGTAAACCAGCGGTCAGCAAACTCTGTCCCACGATGTGGCGCTGCTAAGAAAATGGCCCGACTGAAATTTGGAATCGGTTGAATGTCGAGGCGCGATTTAAACAGAGGATCATTTTTAAATTGTTGCACACGTCGATTGGGTAGCAGTTTCATTGCCGCAGGGGTTAAGTCAGCATCGCTTACCAAAAGCCGCGCAATAATACCGCCCATACTATGACCCACTAGCACGGCATCCTTTTTGGCAGGCGCTTTGCTATCGACCAAATTAAAACTTTGTTGAATGATTGCATAGATTTGGAAACGACTTTCCAAAATTGGCATATTGGTCGAGTAGAACACTTGCCAGACTTGATAGTGTTCACGTAGCACGGGATCGCCCATGACATCATTCGTCAAACGAATCCATGCCTCTGGACTACTGGCTAGTCCGTGAACGAGCACCACCACTTTTTTATTTGGGTTGTACGGCTCAAGCATGTATAGGTGCGGCATAGTGAGGCGTGCATCACGATCAATCAGTGATAAATACGCGGCTTTACCTAAATTGTTTTGTGCCAACCATAAGCCATAAGGCGCAGAAAAGTTTGCAGCAAGAGGGTAACTTTTGCCTGCAATTTTCGCAGATTCAAACTTATAGGGATCATAAGCTGAGATTTCAAACTCAGGGTTGTTTAAGATCTCATCGATATTGGATGCAGAGCGTGGTTGTGCGGTAATAGTCGCTGCTAAATAACGGGCATTGTGAATGTTAGGATTACGACCATTGGTGTACTGATAATGCAGTGGATCGACAATATATTTGGCTTTTTCAGGTGAGGTATCGTTATGCTCAGGTGGGAGAACAATCAGAAACTCTGAACCAAAACCATCGCGACGCGTGATAGAGCGGAGGCCTGAGAAGTTCATATTGTAAGTTGACATTAGTTGTTCAACTTGACGGTTTTTTAAAAGTGGGTAGTTATCGTAATTTATGCGGTAAATACTTTGTCCCACTTTGATTTGATTACCGACTTCAGATGGTTCATGGCGTAGTCCATAACTATGTACAAGTTTAGCGATAGCTTGGTTATAAAAGTCACGCAGTTGGACTTGTCGGTTATCAAAAATACGATCTTGGGGACCACGTTTGGTGTTAAACATGTAGGCATAACTATAGCGAATACTTTTATCCAACATGCCGAGTTGCTCATCTAGGCAGCTTTGGTAGTTTTGTTTTTGTAGCGCTTTTTTTTCTTCGGACTGAGTCTTGGCTAAAATACTCACTTTACAGGTAGATGATTTTTCTAAGGAAATTGCTTTAGCGAGATACAGTTCGCTGGCAGTAGAGAGGAGTTGTTCATCCTGAATTTGTGGAATTTGTCTGAGTTCGCTGACACATTCTTCAGGTTGCTCTGAACAGATTTTGGCTTCTCGACCTGTCATGGACAACACGTTTAGACTCGCTTCACTGAGCTTATCTCGCGTTAAAATACTCTCACGCTCATTGGTAATCGTGACGTTCAGTGATTGATTTTTCACACTGACCACTTGGCAACCACTCAAGAGCGAAAATAGAGCAGTTACTATCAAGGTGCTACGGATGTATTTAGGCATAAAAAGCATCGACTACCGTTTATTCTTTTGAATTTTTTAAATCATACGATAATTTTCGGATTTATCAATTCGCCTAAAATAAAAATAGACCGAAAATTCGGTCTATTTTTTAGGTACATCAGAAGTGATGGAATTATTTTGCAGTATTTAGAACTTGCCAAACATTCCAACGACCTTGTTTTTCAATTTCATTAATCAAGCGATCCGCAACTTCAGCTTCTTGTGGATATTTCAATTTGTAGTTTTTCAAGGTTTGCACCGCATTTTTCTTTTGTTCCATCGCGATGTAGTTATTTGCTGTCGCTAAATATGCTTCTTGAACACCAGCTTTCATTGCTTTATCGAGGTATGGCATTGCTTCGCGTTGACCACCACCTTCAGACAAAGCAAAACCGAACCAGAAGTTTGCTTCAGGGTCTTCTTGGTTAATTTTTAAAATACGCTGTGCATAAGCCAAAGACTTGGTGGTATAGACTGAACCAAGGTCTAAATTACGTGCCATAACGCTGGCTTTGAATGCACGGACCAGTACATCAAATGAAGCATTGTCTTTTGATGCTAACGTATCAAGCTGTTGTGTCACTTCTTTTAGTTTTAACTCAAAACCTTTACGTTCTTGGCGTTCTGTAAAACGTGGTGGGTAGTGACGGGCTTTGCCTTCAGCCAACTGTAAGAAGTCATCAATTTCAGTAATGTCGACTTCATTGTCGCCTGCCAGTACGGCAAACTTTAATTGACGGTCTTTGCTGTTTATGGTTGGAATAATCAGTTTATTGGTGTCTAAAACCATTTTTTTAGATGGATCGTCAGAGCGAGTCACTTCCATTTTTGTTACAGGCTGAGCCGCTGCTTTTTTTAAGTTAATTTCAAATGGAGGTGGCGCATCATAATTAAATGGATTGAGTGCATAAAATGGTGCAGTTAATTCAGGCTCTGTAAAAA
The DNA here is from genome assembly GCF_051789135.1 of Acinetobacter sp. PC34. Taxonomy (NCBI): domain Bacteria; kingdom Pseudomonadati; phylum Pseudomonadota; class Gammaproteobacteria; order Moraxellales; family Moraxellaceae; genus Acinetobacter; species Acinetobacter sp. PC34. Next base: position 1,214,042 of record NZ_CP196664.1, read on the forward strand.
CGATGGTATCGTTGTTATTCTTCGTTGGGTTTGAGCTACACGCTGTTAAAAACGAGACAGCAAGAACAGCAACCGCTAAGGGTTTAAGCATCATAAGGTTCTTCCATTCATTATTTTAAGAAGTGGTATAAAAGGCATGTTCGTCAGTCTAAAAAAACTCTGATGAACATGCAAGGTTTGCTATAGGCAGGTTTTCAAAAACTAACACTTTTCATGTTTAGTCATTGGATGGCAGGCTTTGAGCTTCACATTCGCGGCGTACATCTTCCAAAATTTTCAATTCTTCAGCACTAAAGGGTTGTTCATTTTGTTGTTGCTTTTTAAAGGTTGGATCAAGCAAAGACAAACGTTGGCATAAGGTGTTCATCCGTTTTTCATTGAGCTGAATGCGGTCAAGTAGAACACGCATACCTTCAAGAATTGGATCAGACTGGTCTTGTGTTGCAGCATAAGGTTGGAAACCAATACTTTCTGCATAATCACGACGACGTGTTTCTGCCTCATCTTTCGGTTTATCTTTAGAAATAAAGCGTGCAGGGTTACCAACTGCGGTCGTGTCGGCTGGAACTGCTTTGGTGACGACTGCATTTGAGCCGACTTTCGCATTTTTACCGACAGTAAAAGGGCCTAAAATTTTAGCACCAGCACCAACCACTACGCCGTCTTCTAAGGTCGGGTGACGTTTGCCTTTATTCCATGTAGTTCCACCTAAAGTGACACCGTGATATAAGGTCACATCGTCGCCAATTTCAGCGGTTTCACCAATCACGACGCCCATGCCATGGTCAATAAAAAAACGACGACCAATTTTAGCACCCGGGTGAATTTCAATACCTGTTGCAAAACGGCTAAAAGAAGACAATAAACGTGCTGAGCCTTTACATTCTTTTTTCCATAACTCATGCGCCATACGGTGCATGATCAAGGCATGAATGCCTGGATATGTGGTTAGAACTTCTAAAGTGTTTCGTGCCGCAGGATCGCGCGCGAATACAGCTTGTATATCTTCTTTGAGCTGTTTAAGCATTAGATTGATCCTCTGTTTGATCCGTATTTGACTTTTTCCATGTGCCATTGTTTAAGGCTTGTACACGACTAAAAATACCACGAAGTAAATGATATTCCATACGATCTAATTGTATACGTCCAAAAAGACGACGCAAGCGTAAAGGCAGTAATCGTGGATTTTTGGGGTCTAAAAATTCAATCTCGGCCAACATTTTTTCAATGTGCGGGTAGAACTGTTCCATTTGCTCATGGGTGACCAAAGGCTCATCCCATTGCATAGACTCTGTATCTGTGACAGGCATGGTTGCAGCTTCATCTTCACCGCTTTCCACAGCAGCCAGTGTGGCCATACGCATTTCATAACAAATCACTTGAATGGCTTGAGCCACATTTAGTACACCATAGTCTGTATTTACAGGAATGGTGACATGATAGTTAGCCATGGCCAGTTCTTCGTTGGTCAGTCCGCGGTCTTCACGGCCAAATACAACAGCAACGTCTTGCTGATCATTCACCACTGCTGAAATTGATTTTTCAGCCGCAGGGCGTGCGTCAAGCAAAGGCCAAGGAATGGTACGACTACGCGCACTCGTGCCAAACACTAAATGGCAGTCTTTGATGGCATCGGCAAGGGTTTCAACGATTTCAATCTGCTCAATTAAATCAGTTGCACCCGCAGCCAAAGCATCAATATCGGGATGTGGATAGGTTTTTGGCGCAACCAACACCAGCTTTGAGAGTCCCATTGTTTTCATGGCGCGCAGTGCGCTACCAATGTTCGCAGGGAGTGTGGTATTGACCATGACAATACGCACATGGGAGAGATGCGCTGAAACAGCGGCATTGTCAAATTGGCTCATGATTTTTCCAATGAATCTTTAAAATTTAAATAATTAAGAGAACTGACCGACTTCAGCTTGATATAAGTCAATGGCATCATCCATGCTCATATCCGCAGGGGGCGGTGGTACATCTACAGGTTTGGCTTCTTCATAGCTCACCGCTTTGGCTGCTTTGGATTTGACTTGATATTCCACATGAAGATTTTCTTTACCAAAATAGTCACGCAGTTTAGAAAGTAGTTCATCCAGCGGTGCCACTTTCCAATTGATCCCTAAGTGCAATTCAGCCGTGGCATACGGGTAGTCCAATAGCAATTGCAGCGGGATGTGATTACACATATCGACATTACAAAAGGGTGCAAGTATATTTTTTAAATCTTGACTCAGTGTTTTTGTACTATGTGTTGGGTCGAGACGAATTTGAATACAGTTGGCGCGTTTTTGACGAATTTCATTCAGAGTAAATGCTTTGGTTAAGCGTCCCATTGGACGGTCAAAACCTTCACGCTCGTAAATTTCGCCTTCAATTACCACGACTTTTTCATTTTGAATGATGTCTTTAAAACGCATAAAGCGTTCATGATTCGCAGAGACTTCAATTCGTGAGGTACCATCATCCAACGTCACCATCATTCGGTTCGGGAAGTTGGCTACATCGACCACGAGACCTGCAAAAACCGTAGTAACACCACGACGGGTTGGGGTAAGTTCATTGATTTTGTTCGGAATAAACGCTTTCAACTCAGTGCGATAGACATCAATTGGGTGGCCGGTTAAATACAACCCTAGAGTATCTTTTTCACCTTTGAGACGGACTTCATCTGACCAAGGTTTAACGGGTTTAGCGGGTTTACGTTGTACTTCTTCAACTTCACCAAACAAGTCCATGATACCTGTTTCACGGTTTGAGCGAGCTTGTTCAGCCGCTTGTACCGCTTCAGGTAGTTGCGCCATTAGACTTGAGCGTTCAATGCCGAGGCAGTCTAAAGCACCTGATCGAATCAACGCTTCTAAAGTCCGTTTATTAATTTTTTTCAGATCAATACGGTGGCAGAAATCAAACAAATCACGATATGGCCCATCTTGAATACGTGAGTCAATGACTGACTGCATCGCCGCTTCACCGACGCCTTTAATCGCACCGAGCCCATAGACGATTGTTTTATCGTCCGAAGCATGGAATTGATAGATAGACATATTGACCGAAGGCGGCAATACCTCTATATCGTTGTGTCGACAGTCATCAATCAAGAACACCACGTTATCGGTGTTTTGCATTTCCGATGACATCACCGCTGCTAAGAATTCAGCTGGATAATGCGCTTTGAGCCATGCCGTTTGATAGGCCACTAAGGCATAAGCTGCGGCATGCGATTTGTTAAAGCCATAACCTGCGAACTTTTCCATATAGTCAAAAATATGGTTGGCAGTGGCTTCATCAATGTCTTTTTTCGCTGCACCTTCCGTGAAAATTTGGCGCTGTTTGACCATTTCTTCGGGCTTTTTCTTACCCATTGCACGACGAAGTAAGTCCGCACCACCCAAGCTATAGCCCGCACAATACTGTGCTGCCTGCATTACCTGTTCTTGGTAAACCATAATGCCGTAAGTCGGCTCAAGTACACCTTCAAGTAGGGGGTGAAGATATTCAAACTCGCCACCATGCATACGGTGGATAAAGTCTGGAATCAGGTCCATCGGACCCGGACGGTAAAGGGATACGAAGGCGATAATTTCTTCAAATTTGCTTGGACGTGCTTCCTTGAGCATTTTTTTCATGCCCACGGATTCAAACTGGAAGACCGCTGTGGTGTTGGCATTGGCAAAGATAAGGTATGCATCTTTGTCATCAAGCGGAATGAACGCAATGTCTAAAGGCACATCTAACTGAATGCGCTTATTGATATTCTTCACGGCATCTTCAATGACCGTTAAGTTACGTAGACCCAAGAAGTCGAACTTCACCAGACCTGCAGATTCAACGTCGTCTTTATCGTACTGCGCAACACGGCCTGTACCATCTGCGTCACATAGAACGGCAGAAAAGTCGGTAATTTTAGTTGGGGAAATGACCACGCCACCTGCGTGTTTACCTGTGTTACGGGTAATGCCTTCGAGTTTTAATGCCATTTCCCAAATTTCAGCGGCATCGTCATTGTCTGGGTTAGATGGGTTGGTGACAATGTCTTTAAGTTGTGGCTCTGCTTCAATGGATTCTTCGAGGCTTAAACCTAAAGGTTTAGTCGGAATCATTTTTGAGATTCGGTCTGCCAAACCATAGGATTTACCCAAGACACGTGCCACATCACGAATAGCACCTTTGGCTGCCATGGTGCCGAAAGTGGCAATTTGTGATACTGCATCGCGTCCGTATGTACGCGCAACATAGTCAATCACACGATCACGACCAGCAATACAGAAATCGACGTCGAAATCGGGCATTGAAACACGTTCTGGGTTTAAGAAGCGTTCGAACAGTAGTCCGTATGGGAGAGGATCAAGATCCGTAATTTTTAAGCTGTATGCAACAAGTGAACCTGCACCTGAACCACGACCTGGACCAACGGGAACGCCATTACCTTTGGACCATTGGATGAAGTCCATGACAATCAAGAAGTAGCCTGGGAAACCCATTTTAAGAATGGTCCCGATTTCATACTCTAAACGATCATCGTATTCTTTACGTTTTTGAGGCCAGTATTCATCACGCGTTTCTGGTGGATATAAAAAGTCTAAACGCTCTTCTAAACCTTCTTTGGATAAATGTGCAAAGTAGGTGTCAATGGTATGGCCTTCAGGAATAGGGTAGTCAGGCAGGAAGTATTTACCTAATTGCAGAGTGACGTTACAACGCTTCGCGATCTGATAAGTATTTTCAATTGCAGAGGGAATGTCTGCAAATAACTCCGCCATTTGTTGGCCAGATTTAAAATATTGCTCTGGAGAGTAATTTTTTGGTCGGCGGTTATCCCCTAATACATAACCATCGGCAATACAGACTCGGGCTTCGTGTGCTTCAAAGTCTATTTCTTTCATGAAGTGCACATCGTTGTGCGCAACTACACCAATATTGTATTTTTTAGCCAGTTTTAGGGCTTCATAGTTGAAGTCATCTTCACCTGAACGCTCTGTTCGACATAAAGCCAAATAAACACGATTGCCAAACTTTGCAATCCATTCTTCGAGTAAAGGTTCGGCTTTTTGCGGATTCGATGTACAGAGCATTTTGCCGACATCAGATCGCATGCCAAGTAGCGCAATCAGGTCATGGTTTTGTTCTAAAATCCAGTCTTTTGCAACGCAAGGAATATCAAGCTGTTGACCTCGGATAAAACCTTCTGAAACCAGTTCGGTTAGATTACGCCAGCCAACATTGCTCATCGCCAATAATGTCACGCGATGTTCAGCATCGTTCAAGCGAACTTCTGAACCCATAATCGGTTTGATACCATTATCTAAGCATTTACCATAAAATTTTACAGCAGCATGTAAGTTAGATAAGTCAGTAATGGCAAGGGCTGGCATACCTTCTGCCTTAGCAGCTTTGACTAAATCAGGTATACGTACAATTGATTCTGTGATTGAAAATTCTGTATGAATACCAAGATGTACAAAGTGCATAAGTGAGTCCCTGCAAAAACCGCTGAATAGTTTAACATGCTCTGCCTTCATTCTGAGTGCGATTCAAATGAATTGGCAAAATTTAATAGGCTACAGTGTTTGGACTGTTTATTTTATTGTCAGTAAGTTCTAAACGACTTAAAAAAGCCAATGTCAGTCGCATTGTTTCTTGGAATAAAAGCCTTTATCAGGCCACTGCTTGCTGAAGGGCAAAATTACTTAACCGTCCATTTTTAAAACCAAAGTTGAGATAAGCTGTGTAGGGTGGGGCAAAGTCTTGGGGTTTTTTTAGAAAGGCTTTGATTTCATTGGGCTGCAAGAGCAAAACTTGGGCTTCACCTGATGCTGCCATACCTTGTGCACTGTATTTAAAGTCTTGTTTAAACTGCTGCAAAGTATAATTCGGTGTGATCTGAGTATTTTGCACGCGTATATTTTCGCCCATCGCTTGAGTGCTTTTCCAGTCAAGCCAAACACGGCCTTTGGTTTGACCGAGTTGTTTTAAACTCGCTTTGTCTTTATAGAATTTTTCAGCCTGAATCTTGGGATTATCTTCGCTAAAAATCTCAAATTTTAGGGTTTTGGGTTGGGTACTGGTAATACTGTATTCATAGTTGCCTGTACATTCGGCATATTGTTTGCTGGTTTTTCCATTCGGAGGAGCGAGTAATTGACTGACTTGATGTGCTGTCACAGGTGCATTGAGTTCAACCTGATTCACTTTTACACTGGTGACGTAGTTATAGGGATTTGAAGCTGCATGGCTGAGCATCGGCAAAAGACTTAGACTGATCAATAGAGTTGTTATTTTCATCGTTATAGCTTTTAAAAGTGTTGTTTGCCAGATTATATAAAACTTAGACCTGAAAAAAAGCTCCCAATATTGAGAGCTTAATTTTGTTAGCGTAGTTTAGACAGCCAATCGCCAACGGATTGTACAATTTGCACCATGATCAACAGCACAATCACCGTGAGGATCACGACACTGGTGTCAAAACGTTGATAACCATAAGAAATAGCAAGGTCGCCAATACCGCCTGCACCCACTGCACCAGCCATCGCTGTGGCACCAATTAAGCTAATCGTGGCTGTGGTTAAGTTTAAAATCAGTGAACTGCGTGCTTCAGGTAAAATAAACTTAAAGATGATTTGTAGCGGAGTTGCACCCATGGCTTGTGCAGATTCGATAATCCCTTCATTCACTTCAAGTAATGAAGTTTCCACCAAACGACCAATGTAAGGTCCAACATAAATGGTGAGCGGAACAATTGCAGCCCAAGTGCCAATCGATGTACCGACGATGAGTTTGGTTAAAGGTAAAACCGCAATCAGCAAAATAATAAAGGGCAGAGAGCGCAGGGCATTCACAATCGGGTTGAGGCTGTGATAAATCGCTTTATTTGGCAAAATACCATCAGGACGTGTGACCAATAAAATGATAGCTTGAATAAAGCCCCAAATACAGCCAAACAGCATTGCAAAAAACACCATATGAAATGTTTCTTGCAAAGCGGTAATAAACTGATCAATCGATAAAGAGCTTTTCCAAAAAGGTGCTGTGATTTGAGTTAACCACTGGACAATTAAATCTCTCATGCCAGCTCTCCTGATTGTTCAACAGCCACACCATGTTGTTTTAAAAACTCAACTGCTTCAGCGATCAGGCTTTCATCGCCCAAGAGCTGAACAAACATTTGTCCAATCACATTGCCATCAATTTCAATCATGTTGGCAAATAGGATATTCAGACTAATATCAAACTGCTTAATTAAGTTTTGAATTACGGTTTCGTGGGCAGAGTTACCCAGAAATTGTAAGCGGTAAATACTATGATGATGCTTATGTTCGAGGTTATTCAGAAGCTTAATAGGTAGTTGTTGATGCAAAATCGTTTGAATAAAATTCTGTGTCGTTGCATGTTGTGGACGACTAAACAGGTCCACTGTTTTTCCAGTTTCAACCACTTTACCGAGTTCCATCACGGCTACATGTGAGCAGATGCTTTGGATCACATCCATTTCATGCGTCACCATGACGATGGTAATACCTTGCTCTTGATTGATTTTTTTGAGCAAGTCTAAAACTGACTTGGTGGTTTGTGGGTCTAGTGCAGAAGTCGCTTCGTCACAAAGTAATATTTTAGGATGGTTGGCAAGCGCACGTGCAATACCGACACGTTGTTTTTGACCACCCGAGAGCTCGTCTGGATAAGCTTCTTTTTTGTGTTTGAGATCAATAAACTCAAGTAGCTCATTCAAACGTTTTTCACGTTCAGCTTTGCTATAACCTAAAAGTTTCATTGGCATTTCAATATTGGCTGCAACGGTTTTGGTTTGCAGTAAATTAAAATGCTGGAAAATCATGCCAATATTTGCACGTTCTTGACGTAATGCTTTTGCATCTAATGCAGTAAAGTCTTTCTGATTGATAATTACTTGGCCTTCGGTTGGACGTTCAAGTAAATTGATCAAACGAATGAGGGTACTTTTACCTGCACCACTATAGCCAATAACGCCAAAAATACTACCTTCTGGAATATCCAAATTGATTTGGTCCAGTGCAAGAATGGTTTGGCCTTTCAGCTGATAGTGCTTTGAAATGTTTTTAAATTGAATCATATCGTCAAAAACTACACAAAAATGAAAAAACAGGCAAAGAGACTTTGCCTGTTTCGTTGATTTGATTATATTACTATTTAGCTTGAGTAAGGTAGCTTACTGGCTTGTTCACATCAATTTTTGTGCCGCCAAAATGTTCTTGAACATATTTGCCTACTGCAGCGACATGGTAAAGCTCACCAACTTTTTTCAGTACAGGGTCGTTTTGACGCGCTTCAGCCACAGCAAGAACGTTGACGTTCATTTTCGTGGTTTGGTCGATTGGCTCATAATAAATCGCATCTTTCAATACGTTTAGACCACCTTCCATTGCAAGGGTATTACCCAAAACAATTGCATCAACTTCGTCTTTCACACGTACAGCTGTTGCCATTTGAATTGGCTTGATGACGAGAGCTTTGTTGTTTTCAACAATGTCTTTCGAAGTGCCTTTCACGAAGTCAAAGTCATTTTTTAACTTCACTAGACCCGCAGATTGTAATAATAACAATGCACGTGATTCGTTCGCACCATCATTTGGAATTGCAATCGTAGCACCATTTTTAAATTCAGCCAGAGTTTTTACTTTGCTTGAATAGATGCCCATTGGCTCTAGGTAGGTCGTTGAAAGTGGAGCAATCTTCGCTGTGTTCGCTTCGTTATATGCTACAAGGTAAGCATAAGATTGGAATGCATTGACATCGACTTCATTGTTTGCAACAGCAGTGTTCATTGCAACATAGTCAGTGAAGTTTTTAATGTCTAGCTTTAAGCCAGCTGCTTTAGTTTCTGGCAAAGTTGCAATATAGCGCCAAATGTCTGCATCAGACCCAGTCGATGCGATGGTTACTGTTTGCTCAGCTGCTGCAGTATCCGTTTTAGCCGCATCTGCTACAGGTGCTTCAGGTTTGCTACAACCCGTTAAAACAACAGATAAACCCAGCGCAATTCCTAGAATTTTTTTCATTTTTTCTTCCCGAGTAAGCACCCAAACGAGGCTTAACTTAGCTGAACAATAGAGAGATCGATTGATTTTAAATCAGGTATTCCTGATTTGATGCATATGACTGTAATGTGAGTTTTGCAAGTGTGCAATTCGATATCAGTCGAATATGTACTTTCACTTTGGAAAAGATTAACTTTTTCAACTCACTAGAAACATCTTTGCTCAATCGTTAAATTTTGCACATCATATCAACAAAGTAATATTCGATATAGAGTATAAAAGTTCAATACTTATCTTATTTAAAGATTAGTAATTTGAATTTTGTTTATAATTTTATAATGAAAACAATATATTATTTTTAATTAATCTATTTAAAAAATAATAATTTGCATAAATTTTGTTCTTTATAAGATTTTATCTAAACTAAATACAAAAAATAGATATAACGAGTATAAAGTGCAAAAAGTATGTCTCAGAATACAGGATGAATATAGCTACATCTGTAGAACTTGATTTATATTCATACGGATATATTAAAAAAAATTCGCAGCGGTTTGCAATAAAAAAACCCGCATTTAGCGGGTTTTTACGGTATGAATGTTTTTAAGTATTTTCACGCGCAATCGCACGATAACCAATATCTGTACGGTATTGCATACCCGTAAATGTGACTTGACCACAAACCTCTAAAGCATTGACTTGCGCTTCAAGTACGGTATCACCAAGAGCTGTCACACATAAAACACGACCACCTGCAGTCAAGATGCGACCGTCGGCACTCATTGTAGTGCCCGCATGGAAGATTTTTGTGTTTTCAGGAGATTGACCAAGACCAGAGATGACGTCACCTTGACGAACGGTTTCTGGGTAACCTTCTGCTGCTAGGACAATACCAATTGATTTGCGTTCATCCCATTCAGCTTCTGCTGGAAGATTACCTGCAATACCAGCTTCAACCAGATCAACCAAAGAAGATTTTAAACGCATCATAATCGGCTGAGTTTCAGGGTCACCAAAACGACAGTTGAACTCGATCACTTTTGGTTGACCTTTGTCATCAATCATCAAGCCTGCATATAAGAAACCTGTATAAACGTGACCGTCTTTTTTTATACCTTCAACGGTAGGACGCATCACTTCATTCATGGTTTTTTCAAATACGTCTGCAGTCACCACAGGAGCAGGAGAGTAAGCACCCATACCACCCGTGTTTGGACCTTGGTCGCCTTCAAAAATACGCTTATGGTCTTGAGATGTTGCCATTGGTAAGATGTTGTCGCCATCAATCATACAAATGAAAGACGCTTCTTCACCAGCAAGGAATTCTTCGATCACAACACGAGAACCAGCATCACCAAACTTGTTGCCCGCCAACATGTCATCAATCGCATCAAAAGCTTCTTGATTAGTCATGGCTACAATTACGCCTTTACCCGCAGCAAGACCATCGGCCTTGATCACGATTGGCGCGCCATTTTTTTCAACAAATGCTTTCGCTGCATCGACTTCAGTAAATACATCGTAGAACGCAGTAGGAATGTTGTGGCGTTTTAAGAAGTGCTTAGCAAAGGCTTTTGAGCCTTCTAACTGGGCAGCAAATTGAGTTGGCCCCCAAATTTGAAGCTCTGCCGCGCGGCAAGCATCCACTACACCATTTACAAGCGGTGCTTCTGGACCCACAATAATCAAATCTACTGCATTATTTTTTGCAAAGTCGATAATTGCAGCATTGTCTAAAATGTTGAGTGCAACATTTTCACATTTGTTTTCTGTTGCAGTTCCTGCATTACCTGGTGCAACAAAAACTTTTGCAACTTTTTCATCTTGCGCGATTTTCCATGCCAACGCATGTTCACGACCGCCATTACCCAAAACTAAAATGTTCATCTTACTATCCTTTTTTAATCCCTCCCAACCTCCCTTTGAAAAGGGAGGGGCATCACGAATTTAAAGAGTCCTTTAATTCATGACAAGTCCCCCTTTAAAAAGGGGGATTTAGGGGGATTTTTGAATATGAATTATTGTAAATTAATGACGGAAGTGGCGCATGCCCGTGAAGACCATTGCAATACCTGCTTCATCTGCAGCAGCAATGGTTTCTTCGTCACGCATAGAACCGCCTGGTTGGATAATACATTTAATGCCTGCTTTCGCTGCATTATCAATACCATCGCGGAATGGGAAGAATGCATCAGATGCCATTACAGCACCTTCAACCACTAAGCCTGCGTGCTCCGCTTTAATCGCAGCAATACGCGCTGAGTTAACACGGCTCATTTGACCTGCGCCTACACCAATGGTTTGACGACCTTTAGCATAAACAATGGCATTTGATTTTACGTATTTCGCAACTTTCCATGCAAAGATCAAATCATCAATCTCAGCATCCGTTGGTGCGCGTTTCGTCACGACTTTTAAATCATCTTTGGTGATCATGCCTAAGTCTTGGTCTTGAACCAATAAACCGCCATTTACGCGTTTATAGTCAAGTTGTGGCGCACGTTCATCAAGTGCCGGTAATTCACCACAAACGAGAACACGAACATTTTTCTTCGCGCCAGTGACTTCAAGTACGCCTTCAGCAATGCTTGGTGCAATGATCACTTCCACAAACTGGCGGTCAACAATCGCTTGTGCAGTTGCAACATCTAATTCACGGTTGAATGCAATGATACCGCCAAAAGCTGATTCAGGATCTGTCGCATAAGCCAAGTCATATGCCGCTTGAATACCATCTAAAGACACAGCAACGCCACATGGGTTTGCGTGTTTAACGATGACACAAGCAGGTTTTGCAAATGATTTCACACATTCAAGTGCGGCATCTGTGTCTGCAATGTTGTTATAAGAAAGTTCTTTACCTTGAAGTTGTTTCGCTGTTGAAACAGATGCTTCAGTTGCTGTACTTTCTACATAGAATGCTGCTGACTGATGCGGGTTTTCACCATAACGCAAGTCTTGAGCTTTATTTAATTGTGTATTAAAGGTACGTGCGAACTTGTCTGCTTGACCTTCTTCTTTGCCTACGCGAGCGCCTAGGTAAGAAGCAATCATGCCATCATATTGTGCTGTATGTTCAAATGCTTTAACGGCTAAGTCAAAACGAGTTTCGTAAGACAAAGCACCATTTGCTTTTAGCTCAGCAATAACAGTGTCATAGTCTGTAGCATTGACCACAATACCGACAGAAGCATGGTTTTTCGCAGCAGCACGCACCATGGTTGGGCCGCCGATGTCGATATTTTCAATCGCATCTGCAAGTGAGCAGTTCGGTTTAGCGACAGTTGCAGCAAATGGATAAAGGTTCACAACCACAAGATCGATCGCATCAATATTGTGTTCAGCCATCACAGCTTCGTCTAGACCGCGACGAGCTAAGATACCACCATGAATTTTCGGGTGTAGCGTTTTTACACGACCATCCATCATTTCTGGGAAACCCGTATGCTCTGAAACTTCAACTACAGCGATATTGTTGTCTTTTAACAACTTATATGTACCGCCAGTAGATAAAATTTCTACCCCTAGAGCAACAAGGTTTTGAGCGAACTCTACAATGCCAGTTTTATCGGAAACAGAGATTAAAGCGCGTTTAATGGTCATGATCTTCGTCACAGTTATCAAGAATTAAAACAAAAAGTCAAAAATAGCAGGTAAAAAAAATGCCCGCGGAAGCCGCAAGCATTTTATCATTTATTCACTCATTAAACCGTGAGCTTTTAACTTTTTACGTAAAGTTCCACGGTTAAGTCCTAGAATCTCCGCAGCACGTGTTTGGTTACCGCGGGTATATTCTAAAACTACAGATAGAAGAGGTTTCTCCATTTCTGCCAGCACCATGTCGTAGACCTGAGATGGTTGCTCGCCTTGCAGTTGTGCAAAATAGTGGCGAACTGCGCGATCTACGTGAATACGAAGAGCGACATCAGACTGTGCAGTAAAAATAGGAGATTTGCTATTCATGCGAAGTAATCCGAAAAATCTAAATATCACTTGGGTAAAGTGACATATATAAAGTGGTCTAAAATTAAAATGAACTTCGTTTTAGATCCTAAAACGACTAGTTCTAAAACTGTACATTTAGCATGCCACAATATCGCTAAGTTGGTCGAAATATAAGCGTAACAATAGTTAAATATTTGTTACCGACCTTTTTTTAACAAAAAAATCTGCTCAATACGCGATATTTCGATAACGCGCATTTTTGCTGATGTTCTATTTGTATTAAAAGACTGAGGAGATTGCAGCACTAAGCTTTTGTGGCGCGTATCATACCATTGTCTAAGAAAAAGTGAGCAAGAAAACTGCATTTTTTTTCACTTTTTTTACATTTTTTTTAAATTTTAGGGCTGGACTATTTCTAAACTGTAATGATTGAAGCTTTTACGGCTAACTGGCAGGCTAAATTTGAATTTGAACGGACTATTTTTAGGAATTCGTTTGATTCCAACGAGACTATCAATCAAATATTCATTTGCATGTAGTTGATAGGTTGAATCGACTTCACCATCCACTTTTAAAATGACCTTAAGATCTGGTAGGGGAAGACTGGTGTCATGATAATTGATCAGTTCACCTGAAAATTGAGTTTTCTGTGCGTCTACACGTTTTACTTTTAATTTATTAATGCTGATCAGACTGTAACGTTCTTGTAGGCTGCTACAGTTCAGTACGAGACAAATTTTATTATAGGTTGCACCTAATGCGGGGCTGTTATTGAGGATATGTGGGTTAAACCATAAGTATTGGAAACACAATAAAGCCAATAAGCTGAAGTTAATCATACCCCAAAGCATATAGTACATCGGGCTTTTTTGCGGTTTCGCTGGATTGTTGTCTGCCAAATTCATGGCAGGATAGTTACCAATCGGGTCGGTACTAAAATAGTTTAAATTGTTTAAATAAGTTTTGAGGTCAATGTTGGAGTGCTCAACTTTCAGGTTGAAAATATCAAGCAAATTTGATGTCGACATTGAAAGTGCAGCAGATTGTGATAAATCAAAATGAATGCTGTCTATACGAGGAGAGGAAAATGCTGAATTTGAAGACATGCTCATGTCATTCTGATTCGACGATCTTTCCTCACCTGTGTCAAAAGTATGACCCGTGGTTAAATGCGAGAGCGCATTAAAGGTCATCGAACACTTTGGGCAACAAACCATACCTTGCGCAACAGTGAGTTGTGCAACACTTACTTTGTAGATGGTTAGGCATTTAGGGCAAGAGGTTTGTTTGTCGCTCATAGTGTATTAAGAGTTCATTTAAAGGGTGTGGCGTTTACCCGAGATTCGGCACCAGTTTTCATCACGTTTCTCGACCTCTAATATATCAAAAAACTCAGAATAAACACTAGAAACATCAGAAACTTGCTCTTCAATTACACCTGCAAGTGCGAACTCTCCCTCAGATTTGACCAAAGTTGCGAATTCTGGCGCTAACATCATAAGCGGGCCTGCCAAAATATTTGCAACAAAGACATCTGCTTTTTGGTCAGCCAGCTCTAAATTGAACTCGTCTGGTAAGCCGACATAAAGGTTCTCAGCCACGCCATTGAGTGCCGCATTTTGTTCAGTGGCTAAAATTGCTTGTGGATCAATATCTGTCGCATAGACTTTTTTTGCACCTAGGAGTAGAGCAGCAACCCCTAAAATACCTGAACCGCAACCATAGTCGATCACGATTTTATCTTTAACATCAGTTTTACCTAACCACTGCAGGCAAAGAAAAGTAGATGCATGGTTCCCCGTACCAAACGCTAAGCCTGGATCAAGTTTAATGTTCACTGCATCCGGTTCTGGTGCTTCCATCCATTCAGGAACGATCCAGTATTTGTCTGCAATTTGAATTGGTTCGTAGGCATCCATCCATGTGCGTTCCCATTCTTGGTCTTCAAGAAATTCGCTACGCATCGGTGCATCAGGCATTTGAGTGCGAATAAACGTTTCTAATGCATTGACATCAATTTCTTCGTCGTCTTCTTGCGCATAGATACCTGTCACAATGACTTTATTCCAAAGTGGCGTTTCACCTGGAAGTGGTTCAAGTAAGTCTTGGTTTTCTGCATCATCTAATGTGACACTGACTGCACCCAAAGATTCTAAAAGGGTTTCAGTAAAATCGACTTGCGCTTGATCAACCGTAATATGAATTTGTAACCACTTCACAGGAATAACCTAATATTTATGTATAAATAAATATTGTAGCGGAACAGGGGGCAGTTCGACAGCATTCCTCAAAATAAAAAAGGATGCCGAAGCATCCTTAGATCTACACCTGTTCTAGGCTTGTTCTGTACTGGTTTGAACCGATGGGGCAAAACGGTTGAGTAATGTCCCAAAGATGGCAGCAAAGATATACATAAAAATAGAATAGACCGCTGCAGGCATGGCAATGGTGGTACTGGCCATCACGGTGAGTGCAATGGTCATGGCAAGGGTGCTGTTATGAATGCCAATTTCAAAGGCACAAGCCCGTGCTTGAGCACTGTTGATCCCCAGTAGTCTCGGTACAAAATAACCAATCATTAAACTACAAATACAGAAAATGACGGTGGCTAAACCGACCTGAGTCAGATACTCCAGAATATGTGCGCGTTCTTTGGCTATTGCTCCAACAATGATTAAGACCAAAAATACAACAGAAAAAATACGCAATGGCTTATTCAGCTTCTTGGTAAAAGAAGGTGCATAGTGGCGAATCAACATACCAATACAGACGGGGATAAGAATAATCGAGAATACCTGCAAGATTTTACTAAACTGCATACTGACGTGTTGTCCATCCTGCATAAAGTACTGAATGGCAAAGTTGACAATTAGCGGCAAGGTAAACGCTGCAATAACGGAGTTAATTGCGGTTAAAGTAATATTGAGCGCAATATCACCTTTAAACAAATAGCTAAATAAGTTTGCAGTACTACCACCTGGAGAAGCTGCTAAGAGCATTAAGCCGACGGCAAGCAGTGGCGGTAAGTTGAGTACTTTGCAAATTACAAAGGCAATCCCAACAAGAAGTACCAACTGACAAAATAAAGCAACCAATACTGCTTTGGGATGTTTGCTGACGCGTGCAAAATCCTTCGGGGTTAACTCTAAGCCCAAACCAATCATGATGATGGCAAGAGCTAGGGGTAACATAATCGTTATAATTCCTGAATCCATAGGTGTATATTCTCCTTAAAATTATATAAATCATGACCGTGAAATTATTCAGCTGCGGTCTCTTTCTTCAAAAATAAACTGTCATTTCTTCGCGAGATTAATAGGCCCAATAACGCAGCAAATACAAACATGAAAATAGAATAAATACCGGCAGGAATAGCCATGGCGGTGTTGCCTAAGACTGACAGGGCAACCGTAATGGCAAGTGCGGTGTTGTGAATGGTGATCTCAAAAGAGCAGGTTAAGGCTTGTTTTTCTGGAATATTGGCAAGATGTGGCACAAAAAAACCAATAAACATGCTACAGAAGCAGAATAAGGCTACGGCAGGCCCAATCTCAAACACATATTCAACAAAATTATGTCGCTCTAAGTACAGTGCGAGAAAAAAGATAAAAAGAAGACAGCTTGCAGACAAAATACGCATTGGGCGGTTTAATTTGTCGGCAAGTTTTGGAAAGTAATAACGTAAAAACATGCCCATACTGACTGGAAGTAGAGTGATGAAAAATACCTTCATCATTTTCATGGCCGGCATGTCAACGGGTTGTGATGTTTGTAGAAAGTACATCAGTGAAAAATTAATAATAAAAGGAAGGGTCAGTGTTGAAATGATGGAGTTCGTGGCTGTAAGAGTAATGTTGAGCGCAACATCACCTTTAAATAAATAGGTCAATAGATTTGACGTTGGTCCGCCCGGTGAGGCTGCAACGAGCATCAAACCAATCGCGAAAATAGGCGCTAAATTTAAAAATTGACAAATCAGGAACGCAATGCCCACCAGCAGTACCAACTGTGAAAATAACGCGATGAAAATGACTTTGGGGTGTAGTGTGAGGCGATAAAAATCAGCTGGGCGTAGGTGTAAACCAAGACCCATCATCATTAATGCCAAAGTCAAAGGCAAAAAAACTGTAAACAATTCCGAATCCATGGAATACCTTTTTTATTCGTTTTTATCTTTTGTGTTTTTGAGTGTATACAGAATTCAATAATTTACAAGGTAGAAAAAAGGGCAAAAAATGGACTATTTTTTACCCTCAATACAGCATGAACTTTAAGTTGTTTTGCTTACATTCTTGGTTTAGGTGCTACAAAACCAAGGGCACATTTGCCTTTGATTTCTTTACCTTCGATATTGATTGATGTCGCTTTTGAGTCGCCTTGGCAAATGCTGGCTAACTCAGCTTCATCACCATGAATATTGGCATTTTTTGAGCTTGGGAAAAATTGAGGTTCACAGGTACCATTCCAAATAATGCCTCGATAGGCAAAACTAACCGCTGTTCCTTGTGACTTACCTTTACAGACTTGTTGATAACGTTGACTATCATAGACCTTTTCAACTTTGTCGTTGGCTGATACAAAAGGCGAAAAAAATAAACCGCAGAGAATGGATGAAAAAAGAATCTTCTTATTCATAATGCTTACCTTTGGTTGTTGTATGATCAACTTATAGGATAAAAAATGATCAAATTAATACAAGGCTTTTCAGGTAACAAAACGCATCCTTTGTTGAGTTTTTGCTACTACTCTGCAAGTAAAATTACATAAACCTAGCGCTGGCGCAGTAAGCACAGCACCGTATATACAATAAATTCCACGGAATCTGTCAACTTACAATCGAAAATTTGCTATAATCTTTCGTTATCATTTTTTAATCTCCTTTACCACTATGCATTATCCTAAAGTTTACGATGTCATTGTTATCGGCGGCGGTCACGCAGGTACAGAAGCAGCATTGGCTGCGGCACGTATGGGGCGACAGACTTTACTCTTAACTCATAATATTGAGACTTTAGGGCAGATGAGCTGTAATCCAGCAATTGGTGGTATTGGTAAATCGCATTTGGTGCGTGAAATTGATGCCTTGGGCGGTGCAATGGCATTGGCTGCCGATAAAGGTGGTATTCAGTTCCGTATCCTAAACTCACGTAAAGGTGCAGCCGTTCGTGCAACACGTGCACAGGCAGACCGTATTCGCTATAAAGCCGCGATTCGTGACACTTTAGAAAACCAAGCAAATCTCGATATTTTCCAACAAGCCGCAGACGACCTGATTGTTGAGGGTGATACTGTAAAGGGCGTTGTAACTCAAACGGGTATTCGCTTTGATGCGAAAACAGTTGTACTCACCGCAGGGACGTTCTTGGGTGGTGTAATCCACGTTGGTCTTGAAAAATCAAGTGGCGGCCGTGCAGGTGATCCACCTTCAATTTCACTGGCACACCGTTTACGTGAATTGAATTTGCCAGTGGGTCGTTTAAAGACAGGTACGCCACCACGTATTGATGCGCGTTCGGTTGATTTTTCTGTGATGATTCCACAGCCGGGTGACTTCCCATCACCGACTATGTCATTCATGGGTGATGCATCTATGCACCCTGAACAAGTGAATTGTTATATTACCCATACCAATGAAAAAACCCATGACATCATCCGCGGCGGTTTAGACCGTTCACCGATGTACACTGGTGTTATTGAAGGTGTGGGGCCACGTTACTGCCCATCCATTGAAGACAAAATTCACCGTTTTGCAGATAAAGACTCACACCAAGTATTCTTAGAGCCTGAAGGTCTAGATACACATGAGCTTTATCCAAATGGTATTTCAACTTCACTTCCGTTTGATGTGCAGTTTGAGCTGGTTCGTTCAATTCGCGGGATGGAAAATGCGCACATTTTACGTCCGGGCTATGCTATCGAGTACGATTATTTCAACCCGCAAGCATTGAAGTTTACTTTAGAAACCAAAGCCATTAATAACTTGTACTTTGCTGGTCAAATTAATGGTACGACAGGTTATGAAGAGGCAGGTGCACAAGGCTTGCTTGCAGGCTTAAACGCTGCGCGTCGTGCGTGGGATCAAGAGCAATGGACACCAAAACGTGATGAAGCCTATATGGGTGTATTGGTAGATGACTTGATTACGCTCGGTACGAAAGAACCGTACCGTATGTTTACTTCACGTGCCGAATATCGTTTGATGCTACGTGAAGACAATGCGGATCAACGTTTAACGCCAGTGGGTCGTGAAATGGGCTTGGTGGATGATGTGCGTTGGGCAGCTTACTGTGAAAAAATGGAAGCCGTTGAACAAGAAACTGGTCGCTTACAACACCTTTGGGCTGCACCAAATAACCCGATGGGTAAAAAGTTTGTCGAAATGACAGGTGCGGATTTATCGAAAGAGTGTTCTGCGATTGATTTGTTAAAACGTCCGAATATTTCATTTGCTCAAATTGCGGAACTCACAGGTTCAGAAGTGTCTGCACAAGTGGGCGATCAAATTGAAATCGCGGTGAAATATGCAGGTTATATTAACCGTCAGCATGAAGACGTTGCGCAAATGAAGCGTTTGGAAGAAACTAAAATTCCAGCCGATTTTAATTATGATGTGGTTTCAGGTTTATCTCGTGAAATTACTTTAAAATTGAAAGATGTACGTCCTGAGACATTGGCTCAAGCAAATCGTATTCCGGGGGTAACACCTGCAGCAGTGCAATTGATCATGATTACGATCCGTAAAAATACACAAGCGAAAAAATCTGCTTAATCTTTGAAAGTTATTGAAAAAGTCCGCTTTATGCGGGCTTTTTTTTTGGGTAAAATCTGCGCAGGGGTAATATACAATAAAAAATAAGGTGAATTATGTCATTACATTATAAAAGCGGAGAAGAGATTCGCGCGGGTGATGTGGTTATCTGGCTCAATCAAAGTGGTGAGTTTTATCAATTTGATCAAGCCATTATGAAAGTTTGGGAGGTTGCTAAAACCAATAATGGTGAGGTGGTTGGAGTGAATTTAATGCCACCACAAGCTGAATCTCCTATGCAGATGCTGAGAGCTTTAGTCCGACCCGAAGATCCTGAGCCATCTTCTGACATTGTGAAAATGCAAGATGTTCCGGGACTCTATACCATTACACGATGGTTTCTACCCTTGGAGCAAGTGTCTAAAAGTTTGGGATTGATTGAACGAATTGAGTATTTCTCTGAGCATGAAACTGGACATGGAGCGTTAATCCTTCAATTAATTAGAGGTAAAGCCGAGCAATATCGGGGTATTTATCAATATTATTTGGCAGATCAAGCCTACCAAGAGCGTGAGTTTCAGCTCTATATTGATTTCCTACGTCAATCCGCTCAGTCGGGTTATACCCCTGCGATGTGTCAGTTAGCACAGTAATTATTCATTGGTGGAATTTTACAAAAAAGTCTGGAAGGAAGTTTTAACTGGTATCGAGAAGCCGCATCCAAAATGGATAGCATTGCGCTATATCAGTTGGCGGGATGTTATGCACGAGGTCAAGGCACTGAACAAGATTTACAAAAAAGTTTGCAGCTCTTGGAGCAGTCCTCCGAACAGGGTTGTTGGGCAGCCACATTGGGGTTGGCGGCTAATTATCGTTTTGGTTGGTTAACCTGTTTCTTGGTAAATTCAGTTTATCCAAATTATGGTGTTGTGAGCGAACATGTGATTCACTCGGCACGAGCATTCTATTTGTATCATCGAATCTCATCACAAGCGCCTGAAACTGAAAAAGCTGTTTTAGCAAATGCTTATTATCATTTAGGCTGGATGTATCAAGATGGTATCGGGACAAAGCGAGACTACGAACAATGTGTCTATTGGTATCAAAAATCTGCTGATCTGGGTAATCCCGTTGCGATCAATAATTTAGCGGATAAGTATGAGCAAGGTTTAGGTGTACCGCTGGACCTAGATATGGCAATTGGACTGTATCAACAAGTAGTAGGTCAGGTCATAGCGGCAGATTTAAGTTTGGGCCGTATGTATTTAGAGGGGCGAGGTGTTGAGCAAGACTTCGAATTGGCTCGAAAACATTTAAATGTCGTACTGGATGCGCGTATCAGTGGGATAGATGAGATGCAGGCAGAAGCAATGCAATTAATCGCATCCTTTACCGAAGAAAGTCCACTGCAACAGGCTCAACATGTTCTCAAAAATGCACGGGACTACTCAATTGATCAGATTAATGAACAAATCCGAAAGATTGATTCATTTCTGCATATGGATGAAGCCAAACAACTATTCTTCAAACTATTTTTACTGAATGCCCAAAAAGGTGAGGCATCTTCACAATATCAAGTGGGATATTGGTATTTAAATGGCTTGTACACTGAGAAAAGTTTGGAAGAAGCCGTATATTGGATTCAAAAAGCGGCTGATCAGAAAGACCAACATGCGGAATGTAAAATTGGCTATTTGTATGAAAAAGGGCTCTATTTTAATGCCGATTTAGACGTTGCACAAAAATGGTATGAGCGCTCATTACGAAAACCTTGTACATCGTATACGCCTGAATATATCGGAGAGCAGTTGAATCCTGAATATTTAAAAATGTATGACAGAATCAATAATGAAGCACTCAAGGGATTGGTGCGTATTGAAGAAAAGCGGCCTAAACGTAGCAAGTGGCAATTTTGGAAGAAATAAAAGCGGATGATTTGTAACGATTACTGCCGAAAGGTTCTTGCAATCCATATTGGAAATGCAAGGGTCTAATCATAAGCCTGCTGACCATAAGGCTGGCTTTTTGTTTTGAAAGATAAACAAAGCAAAAGAGTTGTTTAAGATAAAAACAGATAAAAATAGCCAATCATGTTATTTCACAAAAGTATCGCCATATTTTAAATTGATTCTACGTTCTTAACATGAGGTCAACACTATGACGATGAAATCGATCCGTTTTAACAGTGGAGAGCTTGCATGCCAATGCTAGTTTGTATCAATCACCAAAAACAGCACACTTATCTTGGTTTAGGGGAGGCATTAAACCAAGATGAGCAATGAAAACGACAAACCCAAGCAATTCAAATATCTAATACCAAAAAGACTGTAAAGCCCCGAATACTTGGGGCTTTTTTTATTTTAGTCGGTGATGGTCTGATTAACTGCATCACGAACTTCTTTGGGTTCAATGTGGCTAATCTTATGACCAAAACTACGTAACCACCACACCAGTTGATTGGTAAAAGGGACGGTCGCATGAACCAAGATTTGCCCATTTCCAAGCGGTTCTAAAACCTGATTGGTACTGAGTTTGGTTTCTTCCAAATACAGCGCATCTATTTCATTCATGGTCAGGGTAAGTGCAACGGTTTCTGTAGGTTTTGAAAAATCTACACGGAAACCTAATGCACCTGATTCGATGTATTCATCGATATCAAAATTGACTGGGTGTAAGGCACGAGTGTTTAAAACCGTCGCTGATTTGAAACGGTGCAGTGCAAAGGTTTGAATATCAGTTTTGTCGTGGCGGGTACAAATCAGATAAATAATTGCACCTTTTTGAACCAGTGCCAGAGGGTTGAGGGTATAGGTTTTTGCTTCAGCCGCTTGGTTTAAGCCTTGATAAACGCATTCCAGCTGTTTGTCTTGGAGTAGTCCTTCATAGATGGCTTGTTGTGCTGTTTTCTCCACAATCGGGGGAATCAGCGGTTGTGTCGCAGGGACAATGCGTACGCGGTTAATCCATTGGCGCACATTATTTTGGGTAGAGAGGCTACGACGTGCTAAGTCAAACCATGGATTCATTTCTTCAATTAAGCTTGGAGGAAGAAGATGTTTAAGGTGTTCTTCAACCATCATAAACGTCACCGCTTGAGAGCTGGTCATGTGCGGTAAGCTTTGAATTGGAGCATCAGAACGCCAACGCCAACCTTGAGGCACAGCCCCATTGTTTTCAATCGGGAAGCGTTGAGAGATTTGGTTTAAATCACGTTGAATGGTTCGCAAAGTAATATCGATGCCTTCACGTTGTAAAATCTCTTGCAGCTCTCGAGTCCCCATCCATTTTCCAGTGGAAAGGCGAGACAAAATTTGCCATTGGCGATAGAGACTATTGGACGTTTCTTTTTCTTGTATAGACATAGTTTAATAAAATATAGGAGTCGAAATTACTTACTTGAATGTGAACACAATAAGAAAACTCATTCGTTTAAGCAAGCTTTGCTTGAAATTTTTCAGTTATATTTTTTGACACAACTTAATGCGAAATAGAATTGAAGCAATGCGTTTTTTATCGATTAATAAACAAAGCATCTTTAGAAATCCATGGCATAGATATTGCTACGTATGGGTTACATATCGATAACAATTGAGAGGTTTGTATGTTTAAAGAAGATAAAGATACAAATGTAAATACGATGTTGGACGGATATAAGCTTAACTCTCCTGTATTAAATCCGATTCACTCTCATGATCGTCTATCGAGCCAGTCTGCTGGATTGTTTCATCAAATGACCTCGAATTTCTTTAATGAAATGACAGATGACCAAGCGATGTCTGGTGAGGCTTGTACGCGTATTGAGCACTGGTTGTCACAGCATAGTGTAGAAGAACTCGAAGAACTGAACCAAATTGCCAAACAGCATTTTTTATATGAAGGTATTACGTTTACTGTATATGGTGAATCTGAGGGCATTGAGCGCACCATTCCTTATGATTTAATTCCACGTGTGATCGCCAAACAACAATGGAATAAAATCTCCCTTGGCTCTGCACAACGTGTGCGAGCTTTAAATCTATTTTTACATGATATTTACCATCAACAAGACATTCTCAAAGCGAAAATTATTCCAGAACTGCAAGTGTTGACGCATGAGGCTTATCAACCGCATATGTATGAGCACCGTTTAAAAGGTCAGATTTATAGCCAAATTAGTGGAATTGATATTATCCGTGATGGGCAGGGTGAGTTTTATGTACTCGAAGATAATTTAAGAACGCCATCGGGCGTATCTTATATGCTTGAAAGTCGTAAGATTAGTGAAAAACTTATGCCTGATTTGATGCAGAAGAACCATATTTTAGGCATAGAACAATACCCACAATTACTAAAAGAAATCTTGGCTGAAAATGCTTATGTCGATCAGCCTTTCATCGTGGTGTTGACACCGGGACGTTTTAATAGTGCCTATTATGAACATGCTTTTTTAGCCCGTGAAATGGATGTGCCTTTGGTGACATCACGCGATTTATTTGTAGAACATGATAAGGTCTATGTCAAAACCATTCGTGGCCGTCAACGAGTAGATGTAATTTACCGCCGTTTGGATGATGCATACCTTGACCCGCTGTGCTTTATGCCGAATAGCACTTTAGGTGTCGCAGGGTTGATGTCGGCTTATTTGAGTCATAACGTGGTTATTGCGAATGCACCAGGCACAGGGGTTGCGGATGATAAATCGATTTATCCTTATGTCGATAAAATGATTCAGTTTTATTTAGGTGAAAAACCTATCTTAAAAAATGTTCCGACATATCAATGCCGTAACAAGCAAGATTTGGCTTATGTACTGGAGAACCTTGAGCAGTTAGTGGTCAAAGAGGCGCAAGGTTCGGGTGGGTATGGTATGCTGATTGGACCGCAAGCCTGTAAAAGCCAAATTGAGCAATTTAGAGATAAGCTCATGGCGACGCCGCATTTATATATTGCCCAGCCCACATTAGAACTTTCTGTCAGTCCAACCATGACTGAATCGGGTGTGTCTGAGCGTCATATTGACCTTAGACCGTTTGTGCTCAGTTCACCGTATCGTACCGAAATTGTCCCTGGCGGTTTAACACGTGTTGCGATGAAAGAAGGTTCGTTGGTGGTCAACTCATCCCAAGGAGGAGGAATTAAAGACACTTGGGTCGTGGAAAACTTACATTCATAAAATAAACAAATATGAGGGTAGAACTATGATTTTATTAAGCACCAATGCTGAAAATATTTTTTGGTTAGGGCGTTATTTAACACGTACTCAATATTTGTGTGCTCAGTTTCCTTTTACCCAAGACCAGCCTGCAATGGATTATGCGCATGCATTTTGTTTGCCTGCTTTTGATGCGTGCTCACTGAATGAGCTGATTTTAAACCCAAACAACCCTGCTTCATTTAACCAGCAATTTCAAAGTGCTAAGAGTAATGTACAAGACTTGCGCGGGATTTTATCTGCAAAGGCCTACGCGGAACTGAATCAATTTATCAAAAATGCCACTGAAAACACCGCCTATATTTGTGATGTGGTTGGAGAGTGTCAGGATGTACTTGAGTCTGAAGCCAGTGATGTCTTTTTATTCTTTAGTTTGGGGCAAATGATTGAGCAGCTCGACCGTCAAATCCGCCTGAAACAAGATGCACAAAATACTTTAGTTGAAATAGAAAACATCGTTATGTTGTTAAAAGAAATGGGCTGGCTAAATTTGGCACAAGCTTGGCTAGAGCTCAAATCACAACCTGATGCGATGAGTTTTTATCATTTTAGTGATTATATTCAACAATTGTTTGAGGTTGATGTATGAAACTTATGATCAATCACCAAACGCATTATCAATATAGTGAATTGGCCCTGAACAGCATTCAATATATCAAAATGACACCCACGAATAATTCGCACCAAAAGGTATGTCACTGGCATGTGAGTGTGCCAGGAGAGCGTGAAGAAAAACGGGATGCCTTCCAAAATATTTGGATTACTAGTTCGCAACGTGAAGCCTATCAACAGCTGACCATAATGGCACAGGGCATTGTTGAAATTAATAGCTTGGCAGAACATGGTATACAAGATCGGCTGAATCCCAATTTATTTTTACAGCCGACGCTCAATACCCAGTGCAATGCTGAAATGAAGGCATTTGCACATCAGTATGTGCCTGAGTTGAATCGGGAAAATTTGATGAAACTGTCAGAAGCAGTTTTAGTGCATATTCCTTATGTACCTGCCGAAACTTCGGTGTTAACTTCGGCAATTGATGCATTCAATGGGCAACAAGGTGTATGTCAGGACCATAGTCATGTTTTTATTGCTATGTGCAAGCATCTGGGCTTACCGGTACGTTATGTATCGGGGTATTTGCATGTGCCTGAAACTTCACACCTCGCCAGTCACGCGTGGGCCGAGGTATATATTGATGATGCATGGTATTGTTTTGATACCAGTAATCAATTATTCAAACCACAGTCACATATCTATGTAGCTATTGGGCGCGATTATTGGGATGTGGCTCCCGTTCGTGGCGTACGTGAAAAAGGTGGGGTGGAATCGATGCATTCCATGGTACAAGTTTTAAGTTGTTAAGGTTTAGCTGAAAAAGGATGTTCTATGACCTATTGTTGTGCACTTCGTCTGCAAGATGGTTTGGTTTTTATAAGTGATACACGTACGAACGCAGGTGTAGACCATATATCCGTGTTTAGGAAACTGTATACCTTCGGTGTGGAGGGTGAACGCTTTATTGCGATTCAAACCTCAGGAAATTTAGCAACGACCCAAGCGGTGATTGGACATTTAAAAAATCATCTGGAGTTAAGCCAAGAACCGAATTTATATAGTGTCAATACCATGTTCGAAGCGGCTGAGTTGGTTGGACATACTTTGAAAAAAGTCTTGGCGGATATGGCGCCGGACACGCAGGAACAGAGTAATTACTACTGTAGCTTATTGGTCGGTGGACAAATTAAAGGGGCAGAAATGCAACTTTATAATATTTATCCGCAGGGGAATTTTATTTGTGCGACCAAAGATACGCCGTATTTTCAAATTGGTGAAAGTAAATATGGCAAGCCGATTCTAGATCGTGCATTACGGTATGACATGCCCTTAGACGAAGCGGTGAAGTGTAGTTTGATTTCTTTTGACTCAACTTTACGTTCCAATGTTTCTGTAGGTTTGCCTTTAGATGCTTTGGTGTATACAAGAGATAGTTTACATATTCCAGTGGGTAAGCGGATTGATGAAGAGGATCCGTATTTTTCAAGCATTAGCAAGCAATGGTCAGATACCTTAAGAAAAGGATTGCAAGAATTGGCAAAGCCGACGGATGACTATTTAGTATAAACGTGCTAAATGCTAAAAATAATGAAATCAATAAATTGGGGAAGTCTATGCAGCAAATTTGCTATGCAAGTACTTCAACTTTGGATCATGTACAGCTTCTTCAAGATGTTCGAGACATTTTAAAGGAAGCACGTGATTTTAATGCATTGCATAATATTTCAGGCATTCTTTATTATGCAGATCAGCATTATTTCCAGTGCTTAGAAGGGGGTGAAGAGGTTTTAGAATTATTAATGTCGAAATTATTGAAAGACCCTAGACATAAAGATATCAAAGTCTTTGAGGTGAAAACGATTAACGCGGCACATTTTAGAGCTTGGGGGATGAAGTATGTGCAACGTATGAGTAGCGTACATACCAAAATGCGTGAAATGGGTTTTGCAACATTTGAACCGCAGATCATGAGTCAACAACAAATTGATCAACTATTGCAAGACCTTTATGATGCCCAGTCTGATGAGAGTCTAGGTTGAAAAAAGCCCAAGTATAACTTGGGCTTTTTTGTTTAAATTTGCTTACGTGTAGGGCGATTGCTTAACCGACAAAGTAGCTCATAACCAATAGTTCCATTGGCTTCCGCAACATCGTCAACTAAGCGGTTTTTACCCCAGAGTTCAACCTTTGTACCGAGTTTGGCGTTTAAACCCGTCACATCGATCGCAATCATGTCCATTGCTACTCGGCCCACAACAGCTGCAGCCTGACCATTTATAGCAACATGGTTTTGTTTTGGAAATGCACGTGGGTAGCCATCTCCATAACCAATCGCAACAATCGCCAATTCAGTTTCTTGGTTCGCGACAAAATGCGAACCATAACCCACACCTTCACCTGCTTGAATGGTATTTAATGCAATAATTTCCGCCGTGAAGGTCATAACGGGCTTTAAGTCTAAGTCATGTGCATTTTTATCGGCAAAAGGGGATGCACCGTACAGCATGATACCGGGGCGGACAAAATCAAAATTAAGTTCTGGCCATTTAAATATAGCAGCTGAGTTACAACATGAGGCTAGGATGGGTGAACAGGCTTCTTTGATGTGTAGGAATTGCGCACGTTGCTGCTCATTGAGTGGGTGATCCGCATCGGCGTTGGCAAAGTGCATTGCTAGGACACATGTAAAGCCTTCTGCTTTCAATGTGTTGATGACAGCAATGATTTCAGCAATTTTAAAGCCTAAACGGTTCATACCGCTGTTGAGTTTGACCCACACTTTGAGCTTTTGTGCGATATATGCGGTTTTATGTGCGATCAACCAATCGACTTGCTGTTGCTGATGAATCACGCACTCGATATTTTGCTCAATGACGGTTTGCATTTCATCTGCTGAGAAAACACCTTCAATCAGGGTAATAGGCTGTTTAAAGCCGAGTGCACGAATCTCTAATGCTTCTTCTAAACAGGCGACGCCAAAGGCATCGGTTTCACTTAAGGCTGCTAAACAGTCTTTGACTCCGTGTCCATAAGCATTGGCTTTGACCATGCTGACGATTTTCGCGTTTGGGGCAAGTTGTTTGACACGGTTTAAATTATATTGCAGCGCTTGGCTATCAATATAAACTGTTGCTTGACGCACCCTAATTACTCCTACAGGGTCATGGAAGGGCGACGATGAGTTTTTAATTATTCCTCATCATCGTACTGAGCATAAAACTCAGGGGATAAGTTACTAAAGCGGGTATATTGGCCTTCAAAAGCAAGTCGAACGGTACCAATAGGGCCGTTACGTTGTTTACCAATAATAATTTCGGCAGTGCCTGCTTCTTTGGATTCTTTGTTATAGACTTCATCACGGTAAATAAACATGATCAAGTCGGCGTCCTGCTCGATTGCACCAGATTCACGTAAGTCTGACATCACGGGACGCTTGTTGGGACGGTTCTCGAGGGAACGGTTAAGCTGCGATAGTGCAATCACAGGACACATCATTTCTTTGGCAAGAGCTTTTAAGCTTCGTGAAATTTCCGAAATCTCACCGACACGGTTATCACCCATGCCTGGTACTTTCATTAGCTGTAAGTAATCGACCATGATGCAGCCGAGTTTACCATCGTGCTGTTTGGCAATACGACGTGCGCGAGCACGAACTTCTGTAGGTGGAAGAGCAGAGGAGTCGTCGATATAGAGCTTTTTCTCTTGCAGTTGCAAAATGGTGCCGGTCACTTTTGACCATTCATCACCATCGAGTTTACCTGAACGTAAATGTCCCTGATGGACTTTCCCGTAAGATGAAATTAAACGCATGGCGATGGAGTCGGCTGGCATCTCCATGGAGTAAACCAAGGCAGGTAAGTCATTATTAAACAGCACGCTTTCCACTAAATTCATGGCAAAAGTGGTTTTACCCATCGATGGACGCGCTGCAACAATAATCAAATCACCTGCTTGCATGCCCGAGGTTTTATTGTCGAGTTCAAGAAAGCCTGTAGTTAAGCCTGTAATGCTGCCTTCCATTTGCGACAGCTCATTAAGCTTATCAAATACATCAGCTACAACTGTATTGATGGCTTTAGGCCCTTGAGCTTTGGCATTGTTATTGTGTTGTTCAGCCAAAGAGAAAATATTAGTTTCGGCCAAATCTAAAATTTCACTGACGTTACGACCTTTGGTGTCATAGGCATTTTGTAAAATTTCAGAACTAACCTTGATCATGCTGCGCAAAGTCGAAAATTCTTTGATCTTGGTGGCATAAGTTTCCATGTTATAGAAACTAGACGGGGAGTCTGCCATCAATTGCATCAGGTACTCTTCACCACCAACTGCATCGAGTAGGTTTTGTGTAGTGAGCCAGTCATGCACTAAAACCGCATCATAGGGTGAGCTGTCTTTGGAGAGTTGTGCAATCGCGCGAAAAATATATTTATGGCGCGTCGCATAAAAGTCATTTTCAGTGAGTACATCGCCAACTTGTTCAAAGGATTCAGCAACCGTCATTAAAGCGGCAAGTACGGCTTGTTCCAATGCTAAGTTATGCGGAGGTGTACGGAATTCTTTCAGTTGCCCTGACTCATTCGGTTTATTGTCTTGTTTCGATGAGCTCTTTTGAGCAGTGGCATTCGCCTGTGACATATAACGCCCTGATTTTTAATACAGTAAGAGGGATAACTTAAGATAAATTTCACTGTAAATTTGGGAAAAAATACAGTCATTTAACTCTATGCACTTTATCAAAAAATGCAGCTGCTGTGTGCTGAATTCAAGGCTTATGGATAAAACCCATAATATTCAAATTTGGCATTTTGTGGGGCAGACTGATGAAGTTTTAAGCTGAGCAATGAAACTACTTTTTCATAGAGATAAAAAAAAGAGCATGCAAAAGCATGCTCTTTTTTTTGCAAGAAATTACTCAGATACGATAGTAACGAGAACTTCAGCAACAACATCATGGTGCAATTGGATTGCGATGTTGAATTCGCCAGTGTGACGAAGTGCACCGTTCGGTAAACGAACTTCTGCACGGTCAACTTCAAGACCAGCATTTGTTAACGCGTCAGCGATATCACGAGTACCGATAGAACCGAATAGTTTACCTTCGTCACCAGCTTTCGCAGTGATTACGATGTTAACTTCGTCTAATTGGCTAGCACGTGCTTGAGCAGCAGCTAAAACATCAGCTTCAGCTTTCTCAAGTTCAGCGCGACGAGCTTCAAAAGCAGCAGTGTTAGCTTCAGTAGCAGCTACTGCTTGACCTTGAGGGATAAGGTAGTTGCGGCCGTAACCAGCTTTAACTGAAACTTTATCGCCTAATTTACCAAGGTTTTTAATGCGTTGTAATAAGATAATATCCACAGCTCAACCTCACTTATGATTGTCAGTGTAAGGGATCAAAGACAAGTAGCGAGCTTGTTTAATAGCAAGCGCTAATTGACGTTGGTAACGAGCTTTAGTACCTGTAATACGGCTAGGAACAATCTTGCCGTTTTCAGTGATGTACTGTTTTAAAGTGTCGATATCTTTGTAGTCGATGTACGTAACGTTCTCAGCTGTAAAGCGGCAGAACTTGCGACGACGGTAAAAACGTGCCATTGATGTTCTCCTTATGCTTCAGCAGAGTCTTGAGCTTGTTGTGCTTCTTCACGTTGAGCTTTACGCGCACGTTTTTCTTCAGCACTCTTAGCCAATAGTGACTCTTCAGTGATAGCGTTCTCACGACGGATGATAAGGCTACGAATAATTGCATCGTTGTAACGGAACAATTCTTCTAACTCATCAAGAGTAGTTTGACCACACTCAACATTCATAAGAATGTAGTGAGCTTTGTGGATCTTGTTGATTGGGTAAGCCAATTGACGACGGCCCCAGTCTTCAAGACGGTGAATTTGACCTTCAGCTTCTTTGATGTGAGTTAGGTAGCGTTCTACCATACCAACGACTTGATCGCTTTGATCAGGGTGTACTAAAAGTACGATTTCGTAATGACGCATTGTCAGCTCCTTACGGTTTAAACAGCCCCTAACAAAAAGTTGTTAGAAGCAAGGAGTCACAACCTAGGTTGTGTCGCATTAGATGCGAAGGGGGAATTTTAGAGACTTTGCTCGCCAAATTCAAGAACTTCTCTTAAAAAGCCCTAATTATTTTGAGGTTTTGAGCGTAAAAGGAAGACAACATAGCCTTTAAAGTTCGTATCATTTTCAAGCTTTGGCGGTCTATGCCACTCACCGTATTGAACGATGCCAATTTTATAAGGCAGTTTCAGTGCTGAAACTTTTTTTAGATAAGCTGCATAGTTGGGTATGGTGGTTGAACCTTGATAAGTTTGAATGACCAACTCGTCGATGGTGTTATTCAGGAGGTTTAAAGTCTCCTGATTTGTGACATTGGTCCAGTCCATTAAGCCCGTGATACTGAGTTGATAGTGTTGAGGCAATTGTTTTCTTAATTGACTTAAAAATAGGGCATATTGGTGAATGTGTTTGGTTTTGGCATCGAAATCAATTTGTATGCCTTGAATATGATTCCCTGCATTTTCCCATTGCTGAACGCGTTTTAGAATGTGTGTAAGCTCTTGGCCATTCCAGTTTAAATGATAATTACGAAAAACCAGCCACACCTTTTGCTGAGGAATCGTTAAAACGCTTACACCTTGCGGTATGAGCTTAGAGTGATGTGTTTGGGAATCTAAACGGATCTCACCTTGTAAAACATAAATTTCTTTAGCCGCATTTAGATAAGGGGCAGATGAAATATTGCCCCAAATCCAAAATGCATCATAGTCTTCGGCATTTACCCGACTAGATGTTGAAGCTGACTGACTCGGCTGACAAGATATGATGCTCAGCATACAGATCAGCGTCATAACAACGGAAAAAATCTGCTTCAACATATAGTCTTACCAGTAATACTTTAAAGATTGTGCCCAAGAGGTACTTGGATAGTCGCGTTTAATGTGGTCGAACCATTGTTTCCGGGTGGATTTTTCAACTTCTGCATCCTGACAGTCATTCATCCCGCTTGGTGAATAACACATGATTGAGCGATAAAGAGCATATGCTTTTAAATCTGGTACAGAACTGGATTTGATGATGTCTTTATACACTTGGCCACGGGTAAAAATTGCACCTTGGAAGCTAGCAGTTTCTTTTTCTAAAGTGGTGACATAGCTTATGTTATAACCTTGAGGCGAGCGCGCATATTAACCCAAACAAAGTCGGAGTTTTGAATCTTGAGGTGAATTTTCAAGTTTCTGAGTCAGACTGAATAAGTCAGGGCATTGAATCTGTGACGTAATTTGCGTTCCTGCCCAAATGAAATCACTAAGGGGCGGTTGATTTTTATAGTTTTGATATGTTTCTGAGTCATATTTATACTTTGCGGCATCTTGTGGTAGCAGTACAAAGGCTTGATTAAACAGTTTAAAGTTCTGATGTACCAATGACTTTTGCAAAGTTTTATATAAAGCTAAATTTTTTTGATCTGTACTTGATGCTTTGCTCTGTACAATTTGCATTAAGCTTTTTTCATTGGCTTGATTTTCAATAAAGCTTTTTTGCAATGAAGCTTGTTTGATTTTAGCATTTGAACCGATGAATAGGTTTGCACTTTGCTGCTGAGCATAATGTGGATACAGCATCAGCTCAAATAAGCCACGCTGTTCAATGGATTTTGATTGACTCAGCCAGCCTTCCCAATACTGCTGCGCATTTTGAGTTTGTCTCAGTTTTTCTAAAATACGCCCTTTTAACAATATTTGACTGAGTTGAAGGTAACTATTAATTGAATTAGAGGAATGTTCTGGCAAATATTTTAAAGCTTCAGTTGGTTTGTTCTGTACAAAGAATAAGTGATTGGCTTGTAGGTATTGGAACAGTTCTGGCTGACTCTTAAATAGTGTTTTTTGGTTGTTGAGTTCAGACCAACTTAAGACTTTATCTTCTGCCGATGTTACCTGACGCATTTGCATTAAACCTGAAATGGTCAGAAAGAAGGGATCTTTTAGATTTTTTGCATTGAATGAGCGGCTTTGAAAAACATGGCGATCCATTTCGAAGGCTAGATTATCGAGCTCTAAATTATAGTATTTGGAATCAGGATGATTGATTTGCCATGCGAGTTCGTTGGTCAGGAGTTCGGTATTTCCACTCAGCCAATAACAACGACGTAGTAAACCGCGTGCACTTGCAGCATATTTTCCCTCAGGAAAGCGTTTGAAGTAGGTAGTAATATGCTCATAGGTGTTTTTGAGTAAAGTCTGATCTACTTTATCTATTTTTAAGTCGCCATATTTACCTACACCCGACTGATAGCTTTCATTGAGGCTGCTACGAATCAACATATATTGTGATGTTTCTTTGATCCAAGGCTGATCAACCGTAGTTAATACTGAGTAAATTTTAGTAGCTATGGAAAAGTTACTATTATAAAAGGCAATGGTTGCATTTAAATAAGACGCATACTGACGTGCTTGTATAGACCAGTTCGGATTGACTTGGATGAGGGCAAGATCACGGTCGCAGGCCGAGATATTTTGTCTTTCTTGAATTAGTAAATCTTTTTCCGCTTTGCTGAGATTTTTGTCGGCTTTCACCTGCTGGGTAAATTGATCCGCACCATTGTCTAGGCTACTACAATGTTCTTGGTAAGGCGTCTTTTCATTGTTCGGTTTTAATCGGGCATTCGGTCGTTTATTGGTTACGCCTTCAAACAATGTTTTAGCCGCAAATGGTACGTTGCTATATTCAGTTTCCCAAAGCGGATTATTTGGCTGATTAAAATTCAATTTGGCCAAACCCATGTCGCTCAGAAGTAAGAGCATATTGGTTTGATTGTCATTGGCGGGTGTGAGTGCAGGCAAATTGTCACAGGCTGTATAGGCATTGGTTTGAATGTTGGTCGATGGGTAGCAAGAAACATCGAAACCAGAAAAACTGTGCGTGCTATAAGCAAGAGTGATAGGGAACAGACTAATAAAAATAGATTTTTTAAAAAATTGTGATGGCATTTTCATTGCAGAGCATGAGTTATTATTGTGTCTGCTATGGTAACAACTTAAAGACTAGACTTAAATATTGAATAAGTTGAAATAAAAAAGATAGAGAGAACTCTATCTTTTTTAAAACAGCGGCAAATGTGGAGCAGGTGAGACATAGCTAAAACTAAAACTAAAACTTAATGCAGTAATTAAAATCACTGAATATAAGAAATAGCGTTTTGCCCAAACCTGATCATTTTCAGCTTTAAAACCAATGATTGATAAATATACCCAATAAGCACAGAGTGCGTTAAAGGTGATAAGAAAAAACATATTGGTATAGCCAAAACAATACAAACCATTTAACACCGCAGCAAACAGCAAGACATAAATCAAGCTTTCAACTTTCGTGCGGAAAATTGAACGTGCTACAGGTAAAATTGGAATGCCTGCATTTTTATAGTCATCAAAGCGGTATACCGCAATTCCCCATGAATGAGGCATTTGCCAAAGTGCATATGCTAAGAAAAGCAACAATGCGGCAACATCAAATTCATTGGTCACAGCTGTATAGCCGATCACTGGTGGACTAGCACCAGAAATACTTCCAATCACGGTTTGGTGAATGGATGTGCGTTTGCTCCATAGACTATAAAAAATCACATAAACCACAAAACCAAGTACAGCAAAGCCAAAGGCATAAGCATTAACAAAGAACCAGAGTAGGGCGAAACCTAATATTCCAAGCGCAGCAGAAAATGCCAAAGCTACGGAAGGACTGATGGTTTTTTTAACTAATGCACGGTTCATCGTCCGTTCCATCTTTTGATCAATATCTTGATCAATGACGTTATTGACGACACAGCCAGAAGCAACAACCAGTGTTGTACCGAGTAGAGTGATGAGAAGAAGGAGGAAATCTACAGACCCCTGAGCGGCTAAAAAGAAGCCGCCCAGAGTGGTAACGAAGTTACCAAAGAGAATTCCTGGTTTAGTCAGGAATAAATACTTTTTCAACATGACGATCAGTTTAGATCATCATGTTGTAGTGTAAGTAGTTCATAATCCATACAGAGCCGACTAGAAGTACAGCAATACAAAGTACTGTATAGATAAATGCAATCACGTTCCAACGTTGCTCTGAAGATGAGTTCATGTGCAAGAAGTAAACTAATTGAACTAGAACCTGAGCAACCGCTGTAATTGCGATAACTGCCATAACAATACCGCGACCAAAACCACCAGCCATTACCATACCGAATGGAATTACGGTCAGGATAACTGAAAGGATAAAGCCGATCGTGTATTGCTTGGTGTTACCGTGTGAAGCACCAGCTGAGTTATGATCGTGACTCATTATAGAACTCCCATCAAGTAAACTACGCTGAATACACAGATCCAAACGATGTCAAGGAAGTGCCAGAACAAGCTTAGGCAAGCAAGACGACGAGTGTTTGGAAGAGTCAAACCATTTTTCTTGATCTGAATCATCAAAATGATCATCCATACCAAACCTGAAGTTACGTGAATACCGTGCGTACCTACTAAAGTAAAGAACGACGATAAAAACGCACTTACGCTTGGACCGTGGCCAGCATGAACTAAGTGATTAAACTCATATAGTTCCATGCCGATGAATGAAGCACCGAATAACCAAGTGATCGCTAACCAAGTTAAAACTTGGTTGACGTTCTTTTTGTATGCAGCAAGAACCGCAAAACCAAAAGTTACAGAAGAGATCAAGAGAGCGAAAGTTTCAGTTAAAACGAAACCTAAAGACTCACCGAATAATTCTTTTGCACTTGGTGTGCCCATAGGCACATGGCTACTTAAAACAGCGAATGCAATGAAGAGTGTACCGAATAGAATCAAGTCACTCATCAAATAAGTCCAAAAACCAAAGACGGTGATGTCAGTATCATCGTGGTGATGATGCTCATCGTGTCCGTGGTTTTCGTGATGAAGTACGTCAGCCATTGTCTTAGTCCTTCTTCAAATGTTTTTCAAGAATCGCGTAACGTTCATTTTCAATACGCTCAACTTCAGCAGCAGGAACATAGTAGTCCACTTTCTTCGTAAACGAAGATGCGATGAAGCTGATAATAGCAGCGATGAACATCACAACAACTAACCACCAGATATGCCAGATTAAACCAAAGCCCATAACAGTAATGAACATGGCAATCACAACACCAGCAGCACGATTCGTTGGCATATGAATGTCTTCGTATGAAGTAGGTTTCGCATACGCTACGCCATTCTCTTTGTCATTCCAGAACGTATCAATACCATTGATTGTTGGAAGGTGAGCAAAGTTGTAGAACGGAGCAGGAGACGAAGTCGCCCATTCAAGTGTACGACCATCCCATGGATCGCCTGTAAGGTCGAGGTTGTCGTTGCGTTGTAAGTAACCAACAACAATCTGCATAACGAAACATGCAATACCAATCGCGACTAACACAGAACCGAAGAATGCAATAGCAATGTACGGATCCCATTCAGGGTTGTCATATGTATTCAAACGACGAGTCATACCCATGAAACCAAGGATATAAAGTGGCATGAATGCAAAGTAGAAACCGAAGAACCAGAACCAGAACGCAGCTTTACCCCATGCTTCATTGAGCTTCCAACCAAACATTTTCGGCCAGTAGAAAATGATGCCGGCAAACATACCAAACACCACACCACCGATAATTACGTTATGGAAGTGAGCAATCAAGAACAATGAGTTGTGTACAAGGAAGTCCGCAGGTGGAACCGCCATTAATACACCAGTTAAACCGCCAATACCGAATGTTACAAGGAAGCCAAGCGTCCATAACATAGGAGTAGTGAAGGTGATACGACCCTTATACATTGTGAATAACCAAGAGAAGATTTTCACACCAGTAGGAATCGCAATAACCATGGTCATGATACCGAAGAACGCATTCACGTTCGCACCAGCACCCATGGTGAAGAAGTGGTGAAGCCATACTACGAACGCAAGTACTGTGATCGCAATTGTTGCATACACCATTGATTTGTAACCGAACAACGTTTTACGAGAGAACGTTGATACAACTTCAGAGTAAATACCAAATGCTGGTAATACTAAGATGTAAACTTCTGGGTGACCCCATGTCCAAATCAAGTTTACATACAACATTGGGCTACCACCCATGTCATTTGTAAAGAAGTGGAAACCGAAGTAACGGTCAAGCGTTAACATCGCAATTGTTGCTGTTAACACTGGGAATGACGCAATGATCAATACAGCTGTACACAAAGATGTCCAAGTAAAGATCGGCATGTCCATAAGTGACATACCAGGCGCGCGCATTTTAATGATGGTAACGAAGAAGTTAACACCCGTTAATAGCGTACCTAAACCTGAAATCTGAAGTGCCCAGATATAGTAATCCACCCCCACGCCTGGAGAGTATTCGATACCTGAAAGAGGAGGATAAGCCATCCAACCTGTTGCAGCGAATTCACCAATTGCAAGAGATGCCATCATTAAGCCTGCAGCACCAGCAAATAACCAGAAGCTTAGAGAGTTTAATAATGGGAAGGCAACATCACGTGCACCAATTTGAAGTGGTACAGAGATGTTCATTAAGCCAACAACTAGACCCATTGCTACGAAGAAGATCATGATTACACCGTGTGCGGTGAAGATCTGATCGTAGTGTTCTGGGTGTAAATAACCTTCACCGCCACCTTTTGCAAGGAACAGTTGAAGACGCATCATAATCGCATCGGCGAAACCACGCAAAAGCATGATGATCGATACGAAAAGATACATGATACCAATTTTTTTATGGTCGACTGATGTGAACCATTCGTTCCACAAGTAGCCCCATTTTTTAAAGTAGGTAATACCAGCAACAACTGCGATACCACCTAAGATCATCATTGCAACTGTGACCAGTACAATTGGATCGTGCGGAATAACGTCCGGACCTAACTTACCTAAGAAGCTCATGTCTTATTCCCCTACAACTGATGAAGCAGGTTCAACAGCGGCATGTGCTTCAGATGAAGCAGCCCCGTGAGCACCCGCAGTCGCTGAGTGATCAGCACCGTGATAGTTGCTCATATATTTGCTGATGACTGACTTAAACAAGCCTTCCTCTACAGAAGAGTAGTAAGTCACAGGGTGTGGCTTAGTTGGATAAGGCTTCATTGCCTCAGCAGCAGCCTTCTCTTCAGGAGTTTTTGCTTTTGAAATCAAAACTTCAATTTGGTGTTTACCACGGTTACCGTCACGTAAAGACTCAAATTCAGCTTGATCTAAAATTGTTTTTTGTACAGCTTTAGGATTAATGCTTGTACCGTTACCTGCTTTAACTGCAGCAACCCATTCAGCGAATTGAGCGTCAGTTACAGAGTGAGCACGGAAGCGCATTTGCGAGAAGCCGTAGCCTGAATAGTTCGAAGAGAAACCGCGGTAGCCTTCAGCTGGGCTAGTTCCATCTGCTAACAAATTCAAGTGCGTTTGCATACCTGCCATTGCATAAATTTGACCACCTAACGCAGGGATGAAGAACGAGTTCATCGTGAAGTTAGAGGTAATTTTAAGTGCAACTGGAGTTTTTTCAGGGAAACGAATTTCGTTAACCGTCGCAATGTTAAGATCAGGGTAAATGAAGATCCATTTAAACTGTTCTGCAATGACTTGAATATTTACAGGTGCTTTATCAGATTCGAGCGGGCGGTAAGGGTCATACTTGTGTGAACCCCACCAAGTTAACCAAGCCAGAATACCAATAATAATGACAGGAATACCCCAAACTACAATTTCAATTGCAGTAGAGTGTGCCCATGTAGGTTTATAGTCTGCATCTTTATTCGACGCGCGATATTTCCAACCAAACCATAATGCCATTACGACTGATGGAATAACCACCAATAGCATTAAATAGATCGCAGTCATCATTAAGTCAGATTGACCTTGTGCAACTGGACCTTTTGAGTTTAGAAGTACCATATCACCACCACACCCAGTTAAGAGCGCGGCGATCGCAGATAAAGACAATACAGCTAAAATCGTTTGTCTCATTTTACAACCTCGGTGAAGAGTCCCATTCCCTAATAAAATTGGGATAGCGATTAAAGTGTCGCATGGTTGAAAAGTTTCTTTTTAAGTCTAAAACACTTCTCAATCATAAGACACCGCTACGTTGTAGGGCATTATGCCTCATATCGACAAACTAAGCTATACGTAAAGGTGCTTTAAATAACTGTTATAAAAACCGATTTTTTCACTCGGAATTTTATAAATTATTTAGGGATTTATTTTGAATATCAATAAACTGCAGAAAACTGAGGTGAGCCAAACCTCAGCTTAAATATGCTCAAATTAGTGCTTAATGACCTTAGTTTTCGCCAGCTTATCGTGCAAAGTTTGACGCTTTGCAGTTAAACCAAAGACGTGATCGGCGATGGTAATAAACGGCATGAACAGCATATTGAGTACAATAAAGACAACACTGCGTAATGTGAATACACGTAAAAGGCTGACTTTTTCGTTGGTTTCAACGTCTACAATTTTAATTTTGGTGATTTTTTTACCAATACTTTGACCATTTTTTGCTAAGAAAAAGGCCTGTATACCGAGCATAATCAGCAGGTAAATGCCCATGGTGGTCCATGCTTCAGTTGGAATCAAACTGAACAGTTGTGCTTGCAGTTCACTGGCCTGTGTTGCTGTGGTGGCAGCTTGCATTTTTTGCTGAATTTCAGTGAGTTCACCAAATTTATCTGCTTGTAAAAAGAACGAGGGAATCGCAGCGGCAGGGAGCCAAAGAAGTAAATCAATGACTTTGGCTAAGACACGTGTGCCTATTGATGCCAGTTCAGGTTGAGCAACTTTCGCCGCTGTGTGGTTTGGCTGTGAAAATTGATTTGGCGTATGTATTGGCTCAGGAATAGGGGGCTGAGGTAGATAACCTACAGGTTCATACGCCAGTTTTCCTTGGGTGAGTTCACCTAAAGCTTTCCATTCAGGCATACCCTGATGCCAAACTAAATCCGTCAATAAAACTTGTTGGCTTGCGAGCATCTGATTCAATTGCTCTAAGGTATATGGACCGGCTTGTTGATTATTTCGTGCCAAGTAAATCTGCATATAAACTTAATCTCAAAATATAAATTGGGATATTAAAATAATAAATGTATTTGTTTTTAGATTAAAAACAAATAAAAAATCTATGATAAAACATGCGGATAGTCTAGAGAATTTCAAGCTAAAATTAACCAAAACTACACAAAATGCAGGACAGTGTAGCAAGGATTATGCTGCTTCTTCTAGCTTTATCGCAATGCGATCTCTTCTCAATCAAGATGTTGGTGCATGAATGCCAGACTTAGTCTAAGTTTTTGTATAAAAACGTTTGTTTCAATGCGAATGCGTTGAAAGAGTGGATATAAAAAAAGACCCTTGAAAGGGTCTTTTTTATCGGATCAAAAAGTTAAGCTTTTTGAACTTTCTCTTCAGCAAGGAAGAACCAAGTGTCTAATACTGAGTCAGGGTTAAGTGATACAGATTCGATACCTTGTTCCATCAGCCATTGCGCAAGATCTGGGTGATCTGATGGGCCTTGACCACAGATACCCACATATTTACCTGCTTTACGGCATGCATGAATTGCCATAGAAAGAAGCGCTTTTACTGCTGGATCACGCTCATCAAATAGGTGAGACACAATACCAGAGTCGCGGTCTAGACCAAGTGTTAACTGGGTTAAATCGTTCGAACCGATAGAGAAGCCATCAAAGTGTTCCAGGAACTGTTCAGCCAATAATGCGTTTGTTGGTAACTCACACATCATGATCACTTTCAGACCATTTTCACCACGTTTCAGTCCGTTTAACGCCAATAATTCAATTACACGTTTCGCTTCATGTACAGTACGTACGAAAGGAATCATGATTTGAATATTGGTTAAGCCCATTTCGTCACGTGCTTTTTTCAACGCGCGGCATTCTAATTCGAAGCAGTCACGGAAGTTGTCAGACACATAACGGCTTGCACCACGGAAGCCCAACATTGGGTTTTCTTCTTCAGGTTCGTATAACTTACCACCGATCAAGTTTGCGTATTCATTTGACTTAAAATCAGACATACGAACGATCACAGGTTTGTCTGCAAATGCTGCAGCAAGGGTAGAAATACCTTCAACCAGTTTTTCAACATAGAACTCGATTGGCGATGCATAACCCGCTGTACGTGCCATCACCGCAGCACGAGTTTCACGTGGCAAGCTGTCAATGTTCAACAATGCTTTAGGGTGGACACCGATCATACGGTTAATGATGAACTCAAGACGTGCAAGACCAATCCCTTCATTTGGAATTTGTGCAAAGTCAAATGCGCGGTCAGGGTTACCGACGTTCATCATAACTTTGAACGGAAGCTCTGGCATCGATTCGATAGAGTTGGTTTGAATCTCGAAATCTAAAGAGCCTTCGTAGATGAAACCTGTATCACCTTCTGCACATGAAACAGTCACTTCCTGACCGTCTACTAGAACTTCAGTTGCATTACCGCAACCAACGATTGCTGGAACACCCAATTCACGCGCAATAATCGCTGCGTGACAAGTACGACCACCACGGTTAGTGACAATTGCAGCGGCACGCTTCATTACTGGTTCCCAGTCTGGGTCAGTCATGTCAGATACAAGCACGTCACCATCTTGTACTTTGTCCATTTCTTTAATAGATGTAACAATACGGACTTTACCAGAACCGATACGTTGACCGATTGAACGACCTTCACAAATCACAGTACCTTTTTGTTTTAAAAGGTAGCGTTCCATGGTGCCGACATTTTCACGGCTCTTCACAGTTTCAGGGCGCGCTTGAACGATATAAATTTGACCGTCATCGCCATCTTTTGCCCACTCGATGTCCATTGGAGAACCATAATGGTTTTCAATGATCAGCGC
The DNA here is from genome assembly GCF_051789135.1 of Acinetobacter sp. PC34. Classification (NCBI taxonomy): domain Bacteria; kingdom Pseudomonadati; phylum Pseudomonadota; class Gammaproteobacteria; order Moraxellales; family Moraxellaceae; genus Acinetobacter; species Acinetobacter sp. PC34. The sequence continues at coordinate 1,256,409 of NZ_CP196664.1, forward strand.
TTGTTTTGCAAGTTCTTGTAGTTCGTGGTCGTTTAATGCGAATTGTTGACGCTCTTGTTTTTCAACATCAACCACAACAACTGATTTACCTGCAGATGCTTCTTCACCATAAATCATTTTTTGGTGTTTAGAACCCAGATTACGGCGGAGTACAGCGTGCTTGCCTGCATTTAAAAGAGGTTTAGAAAGGTAGAATTCGTCAGGGTTTACAGCACCTTGAACAACCATTTCACCCAAACCATAAGATGCAGTGATGAAGACTACGTCACGGAAACCTGATTCAGTGTCGAGTGTAAACATTACACCTGCTGCACCAGTTTCAGAGCGAACCATACGCTGAATACCAGCAGATAAAGCCACAACATCATGCGCAAAGTTTTGGTGTACGCGGTAAGAAATTGCACGGTCGTTATACAGTGATGCAAATACTTCTTTGATCGCGATCAATACGTTGTCGATACCGCGAATGTTTAAGAAGGTTTCTTGTTGCCCTGCAAAAGAAGCATCTGGTAAATCTTCTGCTGTCGCAGAAGAACGAACGGCAACCGCGATGTCTGGGTTGCCGTTTGAAAGCTCTGCAAATGCTTTACGAACTTCTTGTTCGAGTTCTGCCGTAAGTGGAGTATCTACAATCCATTGGCGAATTTTCGCGCCTGTTTCAGCAAGAGCATTTACATCATCAACATTGAGGACTTTTAACTCTGCATTGATTTTAGCGTTTAGGCCACTTTGCTCGAGAAATTCACGATATGCTTGAGCTGTAGTAGCAAAGCCACCTGGTACAGATACACCTGCATTTGATAGGTGGCTGATCATTTCACCTAAAGATGAGTTTTTCCCACCTACAAGTTCAACGTCGTGTTTCCCTAATTTTTCTAGACCAATTACGCGCGCTTCCAAAGTTGTTACTCCACTTTTGCAGTATTTAATCACTATCTTGGCATCAGATTATAACAAATCTACTTAGCTTTTTGATTTTACTAAGCGACAGTCATGTAAGATCGGTTTACTATAAAGATTATATAGCACTAAGACAAATTTTTGAGGAGAATTTTAATGTCAGGAAGTAAACAATTTAAGCGGAGCGTTTTTTTTGTATCTGATGGTACTGCAATTACCGCTGAAACCCTTGGGCACTCGCTATTGGCGCAGTTTCCAAATGTTGACTTTGACATTCATATTATTCCTTATATTAGCTCTGAAGAAGCTGCTACAAATGTGGTTGCTGAGATCAATTTAAGGGCACAACAAGACGGACAAAAGCCACTGGTTTTTGACACTTTAGTTGACCCGTACGTGCGTGACATTATTAATACTGCAAATGCTATAAATCTTGATGTATTTGAAGGGCTTATTAGTAAATTGTCTGAGGAGCTGGGAACACCGCCTACAACTTTAGTCGGACAGACCCATGCGGTGACCGATTCGGAGTCTTATAAAGCACGTATTGATGCGGTGCATTTTGCTTTAGATAACGATGACGGTGCACGTACACGCCACTATGACAAGGCCGATCTGATTCTGATTGGGGTGTCACGTTCGGGTAAAACACCGACGTCAATTTATTTGTCATTACAGTTTGGGATTCGTGTTGCAAACTATCCATTGACTGAAGAAGACTTGGATGACAACCGTTTACCTGCGGTACTTCGCGCGCATAAACAGAAGCTTTTTGGTTTGATGATTGATGCTGAACGTCTTGTTGCTATTCGCTCTGAACGTAAAGCCAATAGCCGTTATGCAAGCTTCAGCCAGTGCCAAATGGAGCTTCGTGCAATTGAAGGGATTTATATCTCTGAAGGGATTAAATACTTAAATGTCTCGGAAATGTCGATTGAAGAAATTTCAACTCGTGTACTCCAAATGACGGGTTTAAAACGTCGCATTGGTTGATATTGTCATTACATTATAAAGCGTCATATTGATGATGCTTTATAATGTTGATCAATATAAAAATACAGATTAGATCAAATGAAAATAATATCAAAATGCCTATTAGGTGTATTTTGTTTTGCTCATTTTAATATGGCTGTATATGCGCAAAATATATCAATTCAGCAGGCTGAGCAGGTGATTGATCAAAAATATGCAGCGCTAGATTTTTATGCAGTGAATCAACAGATCGAAAGTGATGTGGTTGATTTAATCCGTGAAAATGCAGAAAGTTATGCTTATTCTTTCCCCAAATTGACTGAGAATCTTAGACTAAAGATTAATGCCTCACCGGACCAACTGCTTAAATTCTATACCTTTGATGTAGGTGGTGGCGGTACCATGGGTGAATTTTCATCCTATGTGCAGATGAAATCGAGCAATTCCACTAAACTTCAGCCTTTAGAAACAGGCTATATTTTAAAGATTGATCAAGTGAAATGGGGTGCACAGCCGATTTATCTGATTCAAAGTTATTACAAAGGCGATAGTTGTCACGGTCTCTATCAAATTCAAGCCTTTAAAATGCATGCCCAAGCTTTGACAGCAACACCAGTTTTTCAGACCAAAAAACAGCAGTTAAGTTCAATTGAAGTAGATTATGACTGTCATTGTGACGAAGAGCAGCGCGGTTCATATATTCGTGTTTCAAAAGACTTAAACAAGCTTGATATCACTTTATTGGATCAAAACAGTCGACCGACTGGAAAGTACTTACGTTATCAGCGTTCAAATACAGGCTATCGGTATACAGGTGTGACGAAATAAACAACGGGTAAGTAGGGAAACTTACCCTATATGGTTAATGGCTATAGGTGGTAATGATCACATCGACGGGATATTCAGCTCCATCTAAACTTTGAATATCATGTTCTCGAATTTTGACGATCGGCCAAGTGATTAGCTTACAGTTGTCGCGCTGTAAGGCATGATAATAATGATCGGACTTAAAAAATTTAAGTTTATCGGCAGCGGAGTTAGGTTTGAGTTGGTGTCTAAGCCATGGGTCTTGAACTTGGGTTTCTAAGAAGCGTAAAGCCAGTAGGCATTTGATACGTGTGTTAAATAGGCGTCGGTTCTTAATAACCAGTGGATGTTGAATTAAGCGCTGAATTCCACGCTCTGTTTTTGGCAAGATAAATTGTGGCGCATTTTGAAAAACATAGACCGATTGAGCGACCTGACAAATCGATTCAAGGGCAGTTACTGTATGCTGGTTGGTACCAATAATTGCGACACGTTGTTCAGTAAAAGCATGTTGTTTAATTTCTGAAGCAGTAATCAATTGCCCTTTAAAATGCTGAAAATATTCGGGATGGTTTTGAAATAAACCAGATACGTTGTCAGTTGAATGCAAATTGACCATGCTTGATCCTTAATTGTTTTTTATCGTCTTTCCTTAATTTATTATTTTTAGTGCTTTTGCTCTAAAAAAGCAAAGTGATAAATTGTCTGAGCAGTCACGCTAACTTTAGTCTAGACATAGCAGCAGTTTTGCAGGGCTTTAAGGATTTTTTAAGTATCGGCTAAGATTTTGGTTATTCATTTATGCACGTCGCCTTATGGGTATGCATTAATACGCATAAGGCGATTCACTTCATTTGTACTTAGTTATTTTTGATCTGCATGAGACGTTCAAAGTTTTCTAAACGCTTGTCCGTGTCATAGATGTCACAGGTGAAAATAAATTCATCGACATCATATTCTAAAAGAAGCTGTTTTAAGCCTTCTTTCACCGTGCCATTGGAACCGATTTGGGCCATGGCATAAAAACTGTCTACTGACATTTTTTCCGCAGGTGACCATAGACCGTCCATACTGGCAATCGGTGCTTTTAACTTTAAACTTTGACCGCGCATGAGACCTAAAACACGTTGGTAGGCACTAGTCGCTAGATATTCAGCTTCAGCATCGGTTTCAGCAACGACCGTCGGGACACCCATAGATACATAAGGTTTCGATAAGTATTCGGAGGGTTCAAAGTTTTCACGATAGAGCTGAATCGCTTGTTTCAGCATACGCGGTGCAAAGTGTGATGCAAAAGAGTAGGGAAGACCGAGTTTTGCAGCCAGTTGTGCACTAAATAAACTTGAACCGAGTAGCCATACAGGCACATGTGTCCCTTGCCCTGGAGTTGCAATGATGCGCTGATTCGGCTCAGCGTCTTTAAAGTAATGCAGAATTTCTAAGACATCTTGTGGGAACTGATCTTCAGTTTCTTGACGGCCACGGCGAAGTGCTCGCATGGTCACTTGGTCTGTACCTGGTGCTCGACCTAAACCTAATTCGATCCGGTTTGGATAGAGTGTCGCAAGCGTACCGAATTGCTCCGCTACGATCAGCGGGGCATGGTTCGGGAGCATGATGCCGCCTGAACCCACTTTTAAGGTTGAGGTATTCGCGAGTAAATAGCCAAGTAGTACCGCAGTTGCAGAGCTGGCAATACCATCCATATTATGATGTTCTGCAAGCCAAAGACGGCTATAGCCTAAATGCTCAGCTTGTTGAGCCAATTTTAAGCTATGTTGTAGAGTGAGTTGTACAGTTTGATCTTCGCGGACAGGAGCTAATTCTAAAATAGAAAATTGAGTCTCGGACAACGTGCGCATTCTAGTTCTCAGTTTCGTTTCATATATCGAAATAATACGATATAACTGCTATTTTGTATATCGATTTTATTCGATATTGTAGTTGTTTTATATAAGGTGTTGATTTAAAAATGAAACTAAATATCTATTCAATATCGTTGAACCGCACTAGCCACATATGCATTTAAAACAAAAAAAGGGGATTACTGTATTTAGCATAACAATGTAGTATTTTTTTGAGTGTAGTTGTCAGATAAATAAAAAGCACCCGAAGGTGCTCTTTTATTTGAAAATGTTTTATGCGGTGCTTAACGTTTCCCGTTTTTGTACCAGCCCAAGTGACGGCCATTGTCACCACGGTAGTTGCGACCATTATATTTATAATTGCTATTACGGTAGCCACGGCTGTCATAACGACGATCATAACGGTCGTCGTAACGGCGGTCATATTCGTCATCATAACGACGGTCTTCAGAGACTTTTTTACCCAGAACTGCACCACCCGCTGAACCTAGACCTGCGCCAATATACCCACCATTGGTACCGCCCATGTTTTTACCTACGGTATAACCACCAGCACCACCGAGTGCTCCACCAATGATTGCACCATTACGGTCACGTTTGTTGGCTGAAGCAGCTGCACCTGCACCACCACCAATGGCAGAACCAATCATCGCGCCTGTTTGTCCACCCATTTGGTTACCAATCGCGGCACCGACAACACCACCTAATGCAGATGTTAGTGCAGTATTGGTTGTATTACCTGCATATGTTGTGGTCATCGTTAATGCTGAAGCTGCAATTACGGTACTCATTAAAATTGATTTAATTTTCATTTTTAAACTCCTAAGAGCATGTCTATTTTGTCTTGATTTCACTTTAGCGAAACAAGTGGGAAGAATAATGAAGAGAAATTTTATCGAAACCGTTGCTTTGGTAAGTGCTGTGTAACGACTCTTCGTATTTTCTACCAGTTTGGCTGATGTGTTGTTGCGTCTAAATCTGTGCCATAAAAAAGCACCCGAAGGTGCTTTCAATGACATCTTTACGATGCAGCTAATTAATGGTGTTTATGTTTTTTCTTCCATTTTTTACCATGGTAAGAGTCATACTGTTTATCTTTTGAGATTTTGTTGCCGAGTGCTGCACCGCCCGCTGCACCTAATGCAGAACCCACGTAGCCACCATTGGTTCCGCCCATGCTTTTACCTACGGTATAGCCCGCACCACCACCGATCGCACCGCCAATAGCAGATTCAGTACGATGACGTTTGTCACTTGCAACTGCTGCACCACCTGCACCACCAAGTGCTGCGCCAATAGTTGCACCAGTTGTGCCGCCCATGTTTTTACCAATTGCTGTCCCTGCAACACTACCTAAAGCACTGGCTGCTGCAACGCGAGTTGTGCTGTCTGCATACGCAGTTGCAGTAAACATAGATGCCGTTGCTAATGTTGCTGAAATTAAGAGTGTATTAAGTTTCATGTGTTTCTCCATGTCCAACATTGGTTGAACTGTCTTACTTTTTTCGATGTGGCTAATGTAACAAAAAGATTCCAGTTAATTGTGGAGAGTTAAAACTAAATTGAAACCCGTTGGTTTCTTGTTTGTATCAGTTTTATTACAAATGTGAATAAGCAGAATGAAATTTATCCAAAACCGTGCAAATGTGGATAAACCTAGGAGTGATGCAGTTCACACTCTGAATTTTGAGCTGAAATGACCTATTTAAAAAATGTATATGAAATAAGCTGTTTTGCATTTTTTAAGCGTTAGTAAGTGCATAAACACGCTTTAAAAGTGTATCAATCTACTGAGGCGTATAAAGTAAACGTCGCTCAGGATTGAATAAAGATGTTCTTTGCGTGATAGAGCCGTTAAACTAAGCGCAAATTTTTTGGTGCTGTGAAACTGTATTGCAGCCTTTATATTGAGATATTTTCCTAATGAAAGAATCGTTACGTTTACGATTAGATCAACTTTCTGACCGTCACGAAGAATTAACAGCATTACTTGCAGATGTAGAAGTCATTTCGGATAACAAACGCTTTCGTCAGTTGTCACGTGAACATAGTGATTTAAGTGAAATCGCAGAAGTGTGGACCAAGTACAAACAAGCAGAAGCTGATATTGAAACGGCTGAAGCGATGCTGTCAGATCCTGATTTTAAGGAAATGGCTGTTGAAGAAATTAAAGAAAATAAAGCTATTATTGCGTCTTTAGAAGCTGATTTAAATATCTTAATGATTCCGAAAGATCCAAATGATGCGAACTCTGCATATTTGGAAATTCGAGCGGGAACAGGTGGTGATGAAGCCGCTATTTTCTCGGGTGACTTATACCGCATGTATAGTAAGTACGCTGAATCACAAGGCTGGCGTATTGAAGTGTTGTCTGAAAATGAAGGCGAACACGGTGGTTATAAAGAAATCATTTGCTTGGTGAATGGTGAAGGCGTTTACGGCCGCTTGAAGTTTGAAAGTGGCGCGCATCGTGTACAACGTGTACCTGCAACAGAGTCTCAAGGTCGTGTGCATACTTCGGCGTGTACCGTTGCGATTTTGCCTGAAATTGATGTCGATACAACGGTCGAGATTAATGCATCAGACTTACGTATTGATACCTACCGTGCCTCAGGTGCGGGTGGTCAGCACATCAACAAAACCGATTCGGCTGTGCGTATTACCCACATTCCAACAGGAACCGTGGTGGAATGTCAGGAAGAACGTTCACAACATAAGAACAAAGCCAAAGCGATGGCTTTACTTGCTTCACGCTTGGAAAGTGCAAAACGTGCAGCAGCTGATGCAGCAACTTCTGAAATGCGCCGTGACTTGGTTGGCTCGGGCGATCGTTCAGAACGTATCCGTACCTATAACTACCCGCAAGGTCGTATGACCGATCACCGTATTAACTTAACTTTATACAAGTTAGACGCAGTTATGGAAGGCGATTTAACTGAACTATTAGATAGCTTACATCGTGAATATCAAGCAGATCAGCTTGCGATGCTTGCACAGCAGAATGGTGGATAATGAATATTGCCCAAGCTTTGGCTTTACGTGGTGAAGCCGAGAGTTACGAACGTCAAGAGAACGCATGGTTGTTGGAACACATTACCAAAATTGATTCTTTCGATTTGGTTATGAAAAAAGATCAAGTGCTGACCGATGAACAAGAGCAAGCATATGTTACTGCTTTGGCACGAATCGAAGCAGGTGAACCTTTGGCCTATGTGACAGGTTCACAGCCGTTTTGGACATTGGATCTGATTGTCACTCCTGACACTTTAGTACCACGTCCAGATACCGAGGTACTGGTAGAAACTGTATTACGTTTAGACTTACCTGAAGATGCCCGAATTGTCGATTTAGGTACGGGGACGGGTGCGGTTGCGCTTTCGTTGGCCTGTGAACGGGACACATGGGACATCACGGCGACCGATATTTATGAGCCAACTTTAGCCGTTGCGCAGCAAAATGCAGAAAAGCATGACTTAAATGATGTGACTTTTGTGTGTGGCAGTTGGTTTGCACCGCTAAATCGAAAGTTTTTTGATGTGATTGTCTCGAACCCGCCGTACATCGATGCCGATGATGCTCACATGCAAGACTTAGCAACTGAGCCTGAACGTGCTCTAGTTGCTGCGGATCATGGTTTGGCTGATTTAAAAGTCATTATCCAGCAAGGCAAAAAGCATTTAACCCTCGATGGTTGGGTGGTGCTTGAGCATGGTTATGATCAAGCTGACGCTGTACAGAAAATCTTTAAAGAGGCGGGCTATAAACAAGTCCGGACTGTGAAAGATTATGGTGGGAATGACCGCGTTACATTAGGGCAGTGGACACAATAATTTCATTGTTCCCTCCAAAATAAAAGCGCATTCGATGCGCTTTTATTTTTTCTACCTTATGTTCCAAATACGTCACGCCAACGCAGGAGCCAAGTCTCAATGGCCTTCATGATGCTATCACTGAGTTTTCCGAGCACGGCTAGAAGAATAATTGCTAAGATCACAATATCGGGGCGTGAAGTTTCTCGGCCATCACTCAGTAAGTAGCCAATGCCTTGTGTTGCTGCAATGAGCTCTGCGGCAATCATAAACATCCATGCCAAACTTAAACTGTTGCGCAGTCCCGTTAAGATCCCCGGAGACGCTGCAGGCAAAATAATCTGTTGTACTTGCTGCCAGTATTTCAGCCGATAGACTTGTGCAACTTCGATGAGCTTACGATCGACACCTTTAATAGCCGCGACCGTGTTGGTATAAGTCGGAAAAAATGCGCCAATCGCAATCAAGGTAATCTTCGATGCTTCATCAATTCCCAGCCACAGTAAAAGTAGAGGAATCCAAGCTAAACTCGGGATGGATTTAATCGCTGAAAAACTGGGTTCTAAAAACGCTTCAACCTGTTTATTGAGTCCCACCAAAATCGCAAATATTAAAGCCAGGGCACTCCCAATAAAAAAGCCTAAAAACACTCTCCATGTACTGGTCCAGACATGCATCCATAAATCTGCCTGCCATAAATCTAGAAAGGTTTGCCATAGACTACTGGGGGCAGGCAATAAATAAGGTTCAATAAAACCTGCACGGACCAGATATTCACAAGCAATCAGTAAGAGCACTGGAAGGGTGATCGCTTTGAGAACACTCTTCAATTTCAACTGAAATGAGGAACTCTTTTTCACTACAATAGGGCTGAAAGAGCTCGCGACTGACTTGGTCATTATTTGCTTACAACCTTTTGTGCATATTGTGGTTTAAACAACTGAGTCACGATTTGATTAACATTGGTGCCTTTACGGACTAAGTCTTCTTCATTTAAAATGCCGCCAGACTTTTGTAATTCGGCAATCTGTTTGGCTGACGGAATGTTTTGATCAAAGTTGGTACGGCTTAATTGTAATTTTGCGACATTCAACGGAAGTTTGGACTCACGTGCCAGTAACTCCGCCAATTTCTCTGGATTAGCTTTGGCCCATTTACGTGCTTGCTCATAAGCTTTAATCACTGCTTCAATGGCTTCGGGACTTTGCTGAGTAAAAGACTCTTTGACACTGAGTACGCTATAGCTGTTAAACCCAATATTTCGATACAACAGTTTTGCGCCAGATTGCACTTGTGCCGATGCCATCAATGGATCTAAGCCTGCCCAAGCATCGACTTGACCACGTTCTAAAGCTGTTTTTCCATCTGGATGTTGTAAATGAACCAGTTGAACATCACGTTTATTTAGACCCACTGTATCCAGCGCTTGTAAGGTAAATAGAAATGGATCTGTGCCTTTGGTTGCGGCAATTTTTTTCCTTTTAAGTCTTTTAGGCTTTTAATTTGGGAGTTTTTAGCAACCACCAAAGCAGTCCATTCAGGTTGGCTTTGGATATAAACGGTCTTGATTGGACTGCCGTTGGCACGACTGAGTACGGCTGCAAGTCCAGCGGTTGAAGCAAAATCGACACTGCCGCTATTTAAATATTCCAGCGAGCGGTTACTGCCTTGGCTAAACACCCATTTAATTTCAGTTTTAGGTAAGGCTTTTTCTAACAGTTTTTGTTCTTTCACCACAAGGCTGGTTGGTGCGTAGTAGGCATAATCGAGTTTGAGCGTGTTTGGAACAGCGGCATGGGTATAAGTGCCGATCAAACCTAAAATCAGTGAAGTGCTCAGTAGTTTAAAGTTTTTCATTTTGCATCATTTAAATAAGTTCATTTGTGAGTTCTTTTAACCTGATGTATGCGAAAAATAAAAAAAGAAAAATGGATAACAAAATACTAAATTGAAATAAGTAGATAATCTTGATTTAAGTGTCTGAATTTTAATAAGTATGTTGAGCTTTGTGTAGTTTTTGGAGTATAGAATAACTTTAAAAAAGCATAGAATAATTTCTTCTTATATGAAGATTGCATAACTAAATCATTCATTTTGAATGTAAAAAAGCGACTGTAATAGTCGCTTTTTTAAGGGCTTGCAAGTTTACATAGGATAGTCTTGTAAGCTGTCAAACACTTCAACTTGCTCTAAAGCATCTGTTTCAAGTGCAAGACAAAGTGTCACAATTTTCTTTAGATCAGCTAAATATTGTTCATCTTTAAACGATGCACCTAACTGCAGGGCTTGAATACGGTCAGCGCTAATATCCAACGCTTGAGCAGCTTCAATCGCATTAACTTCATTAAAAAATGCAGTAACAGCATGATTTAATTCAAGGTCTGATGCATTGAGAATACCTTGATCCAGTTGCTCTTCAAATTGTGGGGTAGGAGACTGCAAAGCTTGAGTAAAGTTTTGCACCAGACGTTGATCGAGAACATCAATCATTTTAAGCATGTCATAACCTTTAAAAGAAATAAGGTGATTAAACAGGGGGAGTACAGCCAGAAAATAAGCATTAAAGAATGCTTTAAAATTGGTTGAAAAATAATCCATTTTGGAACTTTTTGCAAATAGATTCCGATAAATGAAAGATGGATTTGTTAAGTAAATGAAAAGATTAAATTTATTAAATTGAGAGCATGTTTACATTTTACACTACTGTTGCAATGGTCTCGGATCGATCAAAAGAAGTATTCAATGCGGACTATCGAGGGACTTCAATTGAAAAGTTATTGGAATTATTTTTAAAGTATTGAAAAGTAATAACTTGTTAATATCTTTGTTGCAATGGTCTTTATTTTACGCATCACTGATGCGAACTCAAAACATTGTGGAATTGCAATTTATAAGGACATGCTAAAGCAACATGAGGTATATCACCTTGCTTTAGCTGTCTTTGTTTGATGTGGAGAATGATGAACGTTTAAGCCACTAGTTAAAGTGCTTTTGCCTCAGTTGTTCTAGACGGAGTTGATATTGCTGCTGCCATGCAATTTCAGCTAAGTTTTGTTTTTGCTGGTTCATTTCTTGGTTGAGAGCAGCAAGTTCAGATTGATAACTGGCGATCTGTTGTTGTTGTCGAGCGACTTGTTGTTCGCGTTCAGCCAACTGCGCCGCTTCTTTGCCTGAAAAGTAGCTGTTACGAATTTGTTGGGTAATTTCTTGCTGTTGTATTGGGTCGGTGACGCCAATTAAAGCCAATTTAAGGGCTTTATCATAACTACCACTTTGACCATCAATATTTTTGCTCGGGTTTTTATATTGTTGCTGTAGTTGTGAAAGTTCACTCAGCCGTTGTTGTAAGGTCATGTGTAGTGCGCGGCTCAAGAGCTCACCATAAGCAAACTGATAGCTGGCAAACTCTTTTTCTTCAGCAAAGCCGAGTTGTGTTTCTTGCTTACCTAAAGTCTGTTCGCGTAAGTTCCAAATCTCCTGATAACGCTGTTGCGGTGTCATTTGTGTGGACATGGTTTTAGCTTGCATTTCTTTTTCGTACAGTGGTAGGCGTTCTATCAATTGTTTTAAAGTCTGGGCAAACTGTTGATCTGGATATTCGGCCAGTACCTGTTTTAATAACGCCTGACAGTTGGTATCAGGGCAGTTTTGCTGTAACTGGTTTAAGAATTGTGTGATATTGCCCGGATTTTTTTGAAAATGTTGAATGATTTGTTGGATGGATTCTTGTTGCTGTTGTTGCTGCATTTTTGACTCGTCATTGTTTGCAGCGGCAAGCTTCTCTTGCAAACTGCTGGGTTGAGCAGTCTCTGTAAGGGACGGTGAGGATGCCTGAGTTTGACCCGATGTGGCATATGATGAGCCAAGGCCCAACCATATCACCACACCGATCACCAATACACTCAGCACCAAAGCGATAAGCCCAAAGCGCTTCATTGTTCTTCCTTATGGGTTGTATTGGAATTGACCCATTACTGGGAAGTGGTCAGATAAGTCCCAAGTCATAAATACAGGGTCGGCAGCCGAGCGAAGAATGCGGACATCATTACGTGCTTGCATAGGCTGACGGTGGTTATTGGATGACACCACGTAGTCTAAATACTCTACGGTAGAGCCACCCGTGAGTCCTGCACCTGCGAGTTTATTCACTCGTGGATCGAAGGTCGATGCGGTATATCCTGTGCTGACTGGTACTGTACAATTCAAGTTAATTTGCATTTGCGCATAATCTTGCGGCCACAGGAGTTTGTTGACATTAAAGTCACCGCCCATGAGCACTGCATCAAATGATGGAATATTTTGCTTATCGACCAAAGCGCGGATTTGCTTAAATTGTTGCTGGCACATATCACGTGCCGCGTCGGTATCAAACGATGCGGTATGTGTGGAGGTCACATGATAGGCTTTGCCATTCTTGAGAATTTCAGCATAAATCACGCCTTTATCGGCAAAACAGTCAATCCCTGTACAGCTCGGGTAAATAAAATGATCCGTTTTTACAATTGGATGGCGACTTGCAACCAATATGCCGCTGTCATAGATATTGAAACCTGAACCGATTGGAATATAGGTTTGGTACGGATATTCCTGCGCTAATTTGGCCAACATGGCGGTACGACCAGAAGCAAAGGTTTCTTGGAATAAGATCGCGTCGTAGCCTTTTAGGTTTTGCGGCAGTTGCTCTAAACGCGAATCAATTTTACTTCCTACTAAAGGAAGCGCATAAATATTGTAGGTTAAAACTTTAAACTCATCAGCACTGCTGGCGACGGGTTCTGGCACGGTATTTTGATGGATAGTGTAGTGGAAGTCGTCATAACCACCAGTGTACTCAGCTTTAAACGCAGTCTGTGCCGTTTTTCCTGCATAATTGGTGTTGAAGCGCTGAATGTTACGGTCGTTAAACCATGGTGCAGAAAAATCACTGCCAGATGCAGAGTGTTTAATATCACTGCCAGACCAAGTGCCGGTCATGGATTGCTTCAGGGTGACGCTTGAACCACCGCCTGTAATCACGGTATCAAAATTATAAGTCTGACCTGACTTTACCCCTGTATAACGGTTAAAACGCAGTACACGTTTGGTTTCATAAGGTGCAATTTGGGTGGCTTCTTGGGCCCATTGACTCCCTTGCGTTAAGGTGCGTGTACCGTGATGGTTAACATTAACGGAGACTGTTTCAGGGGTGGTATTGGTCACATAAACGTATGAGTCGGCTATCACTGGCTGACTGCACAGCAATAATAATAACCATCCGATATTTTTCATTAAGTTTTTATTTAATTGGGTGCTCATGTGTTCCCTCCATGATGTTTTTATTCAATATTGTGTAAAACAATATGACGAGATCACTATGGCAGGTAATTTTTTTAAGTCAGTGACAAAGTGCGACAGCGCCCTGATTTTCCGATGAATGAGCATCAAAAAATCAATTTAATTTATAAGCCCTGTTGACATTTTATTTGGAAAATCAAAACCAAAGCTAGAACAATAGAATGATAAGGTTTTACTTTAACGAGAGAATTTTATGGGTCGGTTATTTGTTATGTAGAAAGAGCAAGAGCGTTTCGTAGTTGCTTATACCAATCGACTGAAGTTAAGTATCCTTATTTTGACGATAAGCGCCAGGGCTGACCCCAGTCCACTTTTTAAAAGCACGATGAAAAGCACTCGGATCATGAAAATTGAGTTCAGTGCTAATGTCTTGTAATGATACTTGGCTGTTACTGAGCAGCTCAATCGCCATATCACGGCGTATATCATTTTTGAGCTGTTGATAACTGAAACCCTCACTTTTCAGTCGACGCTGAATAGTTGCCTCAGACATATTGAAATGATGGGCAATTTCAGACAGTTCAAGCCACTGTATCGGGGGGTCTTGCATTAAATAGCGACGAATTTGGGCACTGGTTGAATGTGGGTTTTTATAACGGGTCAGTAAAATATGTGGGGTTTGCTGAATAAATTGATACCACGATTTACTGTACTGTTTTATGGGCATTTTTAAATAATTGGCATCGAACTGAATATAGTTTTCAGCCATTTGATACTGGATATTTTCACAAAAACGAACTTTGTAGTCGATGTCATCTGTAGGTGCATCACATTTGAGTTGAATTTGATTCAAAATCACCCGTTGACCCACTAGCCAACACATTAGGGCATGAATCAGCATGATGTAAGTTGCGTAACTAAACATACGCTTGGGCTGTTGTCGTTCATAAATCACAATATAGGCATAATGCTCTTGCACCATGAGTTGACTGCTAAAGTCGTCTAGTACCAGATTCATAAACTGCAAAATATGCTGAATGGCTTGGTCCAACTGGGTGGTGTGTAATAGTGATTTAGATAAAAACTGAAAACTGCCACGGCGCATAGCATGGCGATCCATCCCAAAGAACTCATCATTCATCACATTGGCCAGTTCAGTCCAGAGCTGTGCATATTGATTGACTGAGACTCGTGCTTTTGTCGCACTTAACAATTCGCTATTGATGCCTGCATTTTTCAAAATATCAGCAACTGCATATCCCTGCTTTTCAGCTTCAAACAATGCTTCGTGTACCAAAGCAATTGAAATGGAATCTTTCTGGGCGTTTGCATGTTCCGATGCAGTCATAGTGGCTTCCATATTTTTATTGTGCATTTTGAGCATTGTCCAAAACCATCATGGAAGATGCAATATTTGGAAATTGTACTCAAGTGCTTCTGTGTTTACATTTCTTCTTAAGTCGTAGCATTCAATCATACAAGGAAAAATAAATGAAGATTCAAGGGAAGGTTTTTGTCGTCACGGGTGGAGCATCGGGTTTAGGTGCAGCAACAGCACGTCATTTGATTGAACAAGGTGCGAAAGTCATTTTGGTGGATATGAACCAAGCTTTAGGTGAAGAGCTACAGCGTGAGTTGGGTGAAAATGCTCAGTTTAAAAGCCTCGATGTTACTGATGAGCACGCTGTGCAAAGTTTCTTCCAAGAAGTCGAGGCTGAATATGGGCAATTGAATGGTTTGGTGAACTGCGCAGGTGTAGCGCCTTCAGCCAAAGTGTTGGGTCGTGATGGTATTCATGAGCTGGCGTTATTCCAAAAAGTATTAAACATCAATGTCTCAGGTACTTTTAATATGCTGCGTTTTGCTGCGCAGTTAATCGCGAAATATGAACCTCAAGCCGGTGAAGAAGAACGCGGAGTGATTGTGAATACAGCTTCGGTTGCAGCCTATGACGGACAAATTGGCCAGACCGCTTATGCAGCCTCTAAGGGCGCTGTGGTTTCAATGACTTTACCGCTGGCACGTGAACTAGCACGTGAGAAAATTCGAGTGATGACCATTGCTCCAGGCATTATGGAAACGCCAATGTTGAAGGCGATGCCGCAAAATGTACAAGATGCGTTGGGTGAAATGGTGCCATTTCCGAAGCGGTTGGCAAAACCTCAAGAGTTTGCTCAGCTTGTGGGGCATATTTTTGAAAATAGCTATTTGAATGGTGAAGTGATTCGTTTAGATGGCGCGATTCGTATGCAGCCTAAATAATCTATTTTGACTTGTGATCTTTGAGTTTATGACGGAGTCTTTGCTTCGATAAGTAAGGGCTTCTTATAACCTTCGGTTCGACCTACTTTTCTTTCGGGAAAAGTAGGCAAAACCATCTCCATTCGCAAAACCTGTTTTATTAAATTTACAGACTACTTTCTCGCAGAAACATTATCTTTTGAAAGGCTTTCAGGTTGCGAATGGGTCGCCGTGTATCAAATATTTATTAAATTTAATAACCTGAATAGAGAAGGGATACTCCATGCTTTTAAATGAAGAACAAAAAATGGTTCAGGATATGCTGCGTAGTTATTCGCAGGAAAAACTGAAACCAACTGCAGCTGAACGTGACAAAACCGCACAGTTTCCTGCGCAAGAACTTAAAGAGCTGGGTGAGTTAGGTGCTTTGGGTATAACTGTTTCACCTGAGTGGGGTGGTGCAGGCTTAGATTATATTTCACTGGTGGTGGCACTTGAGGAAATTGCAGCAGGTGATGGTGCTATTTCGACCATTGTCAGTGTGCAAAACTCACTGCCGTGTGGCATTACCCAGCGTTATGGAACTGATGAGCAAAAGCAGAAATATTTAAGCAAGCTTGCCACAGGTGAGTGGTTAGGGTGCTTTTGTCTCACTGAACCACAAGCAGGCTCAGATGCTGGAGCGTTGGAATGCAAGGCCGTTCGTGAGGGCGATGAATGGGTGCTGAATGGAACTAAACAATTCATTACCACAGGTAAGCATGCTCAAGTCGCTTTGGTTTTCGCAGTCACAGACAAAGCTGCGGGGAAGAAAGGCATTTCTTGCTTTTTAGTCCCAACCGATACCGAAGGCTATATTGTCTCTCGTATAGAAGAAAAGATGGGGCAGCACTGTTCGGATACGGCAACCATTGTTTTGGAGAACTGCCGCATTCCTGCTGATCATTTGCTAGGTGCTGAAGGCGAAGGTTATAAAATTGCGCTTTCAAATTTGGAGTCGGGACGCATTGGTATTGCTGCGCAATCAGTGGGCATGGCTCGCGCCGCTTTAGATGCTGCGGTTGAATATGCCAATGACCGTAAAGCCTTTGGTGTTGAAATTGTACAACATCAGGCAGTTGCTTTTCGTTTAGCCGATATGGCGACGCAAATTGAAGCTGCACGTCAGTTAATTTTCCATGCAGCCACTTTGAAGGATGCAGGATTGCCGTGTTTAAAAGAAGCCTCTATGGCCAAACTGTTTGCCTCAACCATGGCGGAGCGTGTTTGTTCTGATGCGATTCAAATTCATGGTGGCTATGGCTATGTTTCAGATTTTCCTGTTGAACGAATTTATCGGGACGTCCGTGTGAGCCAGATTTATGAAGGAGCGTCTGATATCCAGCGTCTTGTCATTGCACGTGAAGTCACCAAGGTTTAAGTCGACTTAGTTTTAGACCTTGGTCGATGTTCAAAGCCTGCATTTTCATTGAGGGATTTGGAAATTGTAGGCGCATTTAAAACATGGTTATCTAGGTACAGCGGTTAAGTACAGTCATTAAATAGAGCAACTGAACCGCTCTAAGTTTTCAAATAATATGGGACTGACAATGAGGTCAGTTCAATGCTTAAAACGATAAAGAATATGGACGGCCAAAGTGGATTTGGTCTTAAAAAATGGATAATGCGAGGTTGTCGTGATGAAGACATTAGAACAAGCCCATCAAGAATTTAACTATGATCAACTGGTTCAAGAACAACTGGTAGGCCAACCCAATGCAGTGAATGCTTATATTGAGTGCTGTCAGCGCTATGTCGGGCTGCAAAAAACAGCACTCATTTGGGAAGGAAAAAATGGCGAGTCAGAGCAATGGAGTTTTGAACAGCTCGATGTTGCCTCAGCTCAGTTGGCAAATTATTTTAAAAGTAGTGGGATTCAAGTGGGTGACTGTATCGCAGGGCTGTTACCGCGTACGCCTGAGCTGTTGATTACGATTTTAGCCACATGGCGGATCGGTGCGATTTATCAGCCTTTGTTTACTGCTTTTGAGTCGAAGGCGATTGAACATCGAGTGTTAACTGCAAACACCAAATTGATTGTAACCAATGCAGAGCAACGTCCAAAGCTAAATCATGTTGAAGTCAAACATATCCTGACTGTGAATGCAGGAACAAACTTAACTAGCAATGAAGCTGATTTTTGGCAGGAAGCAGAACAACATTCCGATCAATGTGAAGCTGTTTTACGTAGCTTTGATGATGATTTCCTGATGATGTTTACCTCAGGCACCACCGGTTTGGCGAAATCCGTGCCTGTTCCTTTAAAAGCAGTTTTGGCTTTTAAGGGCTATATGCAACATGCAGTCGATTTAAGAGAAGACGATTCATTTTGGAATTTAGCTGATCCGGGTTGGGCTTATGGGTTGTACTATGGCATTACAGGACCGCTCAGCTTGGGGCATAGCATCATTATGGATGAGCGCGCATTTAGCGTCGATCATGCGGTTGAAGTCATTAAAAAGTATCGCATCAGTAATTTAACAGGTTCGCCTACAGCTTTTCGGATGTTCTTTGGTTTTAAAGAAAAGTTTGATCCTTCCATTAAAACCCACCTACGTGCTGTTAGTAGTGCGGGTGAGCCTTTGACCCCAGAAGTGATTCATTGGTTCAATAATGATCTGAATGTCAACATTTATGACCAATATGGACAAACTGAGTTGGGCATGGTGATTGCCAACCATCATGCACTGGAGCATGAGAAAAAAGTCGGCTCGGCAGGCTTTGCTAACCCCGGACACCGCTTTGCTGTACTTGATGCGAACCACCAAGAAGTGAAGTACGGCGAAATTGGAACGTTGGCGATAGACTTTAGACAGTCACCACTGACATGGTTTAAGGGCTATGGTGGCAATAATCGTAAGTCCTTTGTGGGGCAGTATTATTTAACAGGTGATACGGTCAAGCTGAATGAAATTGGAGGTATCGACTTTATAGGTCGTGCTGACGATGTCATTACAACGTCAGGCTATCGAGTCGGGCCTTTTGATGTCGAAAGTACCTTACTTGAGTGTGCGGAAGTACTCGAGTCAGCTGTGATTGGTAAGCCTGATCCAGAGCGCACTGAAGTGGTGAAAGCTTTTGTGGTACTAAAGCCACAGTACCAAGCCTCTAAAGAGTTGGATAGCAAACTCCAAGCCTATGTGCGTTCACGTTTATCTAAACATGCGTATCCGAAAGAAATTGAGTTTGTTGAAAGCTTGCCAAAAACGTCGAGTGGAAAAATTCAACGTAATTTGCTGAAACAGCAAGAAGTGGCAAAGATGCAAACTTTACAAGCTGCCATTTAATTTACAAATAAAAGGGTCTTAAAGAAAAAGCCAGTCAGTTCTAAATAGACTGGCTTTTTCTTTTAACCGTTTATAGTGGTATGTGATTTGTGGAACACCGCTCGAAATATAGCTAGAGATATAAATAGCCTAAGTAAATTAAAATAGGCAACTAGTATGATTCAATCTCCATTACTTAAAAATGATAAAGTTGAGTCATCTAAAGCACATAGCATTTATTGAATTTGTGCATAGCTAACCTTGGTTTCATGGGTATAATTCGCCATCAACATTTTCTTTAGCAAAAGGCTGAATCATGGACGAGTTAGATGAAAGTCTAGAACTCAGTAATGCTGAAATGCATCTCTATAGCCGCCAAATTTTATTGGACGGATGGGATATAGAGGCACAAGAAAAACTCAAGTTGGCCAACGTCCTCATTGTGGGTTGTGGAGGCATCGGTTGTTTGACTGCGGAGTTACTGGCACGTGCTGGCGTAGGGAAAATCACTCTGATTGATGCAGATACGATCGAAGTAAGCAATCTACAAAGACAGATTGCCTATGTAGAAAACAATGTCGGTTTCTATAAAGCAGAGGTTTTGGCCCAGCGTTTAAAGCAGATCAATCCCTATATTCAAGTCCATACGCATACTGTAAAACTTGATACAGCCAATGCAGCCAGTTTAATTGCAGGTCAAGACTTAGTCCTTGATGGTTGTGATAATTTTACGACACGGTATTTGGTCAATCAGCAGTGTAAAGTGAGCAATGTTCCACTCATCAGTGCATCTGCCATTGGTTTTCAAGGGCAACTGTTTATGGTGGAAGGTGAGTCTGCTTGTTATGAATGTCTGTTCCCGAAAGAAGAACATGCGAATGAAAGCCTACGCTGTGCAGATTCGGGCGTTTTAGCTACCACCCCAAATGTAATGGCCAGTCTTCAAGCGCATCATACACTTTTATATTTGGGTTTAAATGTGACTGCACTCAAACAACGCTTGTTACTTTGGGATGGCTTAAGTATGAAACAACGTTTGCTTGCTTTCGAAAAAGATACAGATTGTCCCGTTTGTCAGGCAAGATAAGCCTACAATTTTTTCATTCTTTGATACACTCAATACAATTTATTTTTGACCGATATTATGAAAAACAATATCTTTTTAGATGGACTGCGTTCTGTTGCCCGCGTTGGGGAAACAGCAGTCATTGCAGCGCGTGCGGGTATTAAGTACGCCACTGAAAAACCAAGTAATGCCAAATTGATGCGTGAAACCTTTGAGTCTCTGGGCTCAACCTATATCAAGTTGGGTCAGTTTATTGCGAGTACACCTTCACTTTTTCCACGTGAATATGTTGAAGAGTTTCAGGGCTGTTTAGACCAAACTCCATCTTTACCGTTTAGTTATGTACAGGGGGTTTTGGCGTCTGAGTTTGAAGGCCGAAACCTGTCTGAGATTTTTGCATCGATTGATGAAACACCTTTAGCTTCAGCGTCTATTGCCCAAGTCCATGCTGCAAAGCTGGTGACGGGTGAAGATGTAGTGATTAAAGTACAAAAGCCGGGTGTAGAAACCATTCTCTATACCGACTTAAATGTTTTGCACTGGGCAACCAAGGTTTTAGAAAAAGCAGTGCCTAAAGTCAAATTTGCATCGCTTGCAGACATTGTGGAAGAAATTAAAACCCGCATGGTTCGAGAAGTCGATTTTATTGAAGAAGCCAGTAATCTGGATGACTTTGTGAACTATCTCAATATCACGCAAAACCATAAGGCGATGGCACCTAAAGTTTATCATCAATATTCGACTCGCCGTGTGCTCACCATGCAGCGTCTTTACGGCGTGCCATTAACTGATTTTGAAGTGGTTAAAAAGCGCTGTAAAGATCCTTCACAAGTCCTGATAACTGCCATGAATACATGGTTTGGTAGTCTAATGATGTGTAATAGCTTCCATGCTGACTTACATGCTGGAAACCTAATGCTGCTTGATGATGGTCGTGTGGGTTTTATTGATTTCGGCATTGTGGGACAGTTGAAACCTGAAGTATGGACAGCTTGTATCGCCTTTATGGATGCCTTACAAAAAACGGATTATGCACTCATGGCGGAAAACATGCTGAAAATGGGCATGACCGCAGTGCAGATTGATACTCAGGTGTTGGCCGCAGATCTTGAGCGTTTATTTAGTGGTGTGTTGTTGGCAGATCCGCAAGAATTGCTGAGTTCAAATCCAGCAGATTTGAATGACATCATGATGGATATGGTTGCAGTAGGTGAGCGTCACGGTATTCGCTTCCCACGTGATTTTGCCCTGTTATTTAAACAGATGCTGTATTTCGATCGTTTCATGCGCATCCTTGCACCGTATACCGACATCTATGCTGACCAGCGTTTGCAAATGGTGCAAACTATGGATCCAAATGTGTTGTTAAAAAACTAAGTTCTTTGGAAGCACACTCACCAAAAAAACCTTTCAGTCCTTCTTTTAAAAGAGGGACTGAAAAACGCTTTCCTGTTTAAGCGGTGAGAAACATGGTTTCGCAAGGCAGGGATTAAAAGTCAAAATCTGTTAAAGGTAATAATGTGGACGCAATTATCATTGAAGGCTTAAAAGTTGAAACAGTGGTTGGCTGTTTTAACTGGGAACGTCAGATTATTCAGCCTTTAATGTTGGATATGATTATTCAAACAGATTTGGAACAAGCTTCAAACTCAGATGACTTAGACCATACCTTAAATTATGCTGAAATTTGTGAAATTGCAGCAAAGGTCATTCAAGATGCTAAGCCTGAGCTGATTGAACATGCGGCAAAATTGGTCATCAACGCACTTTTTTCTACCTTTCATGCGATTGAATCGATTAATATTACCATCCGTAAGCCTGCCATTATCGCGCAAGCAAATTCTGTAGGAATTCGTCTTGAACGCCACCGAAACAATTTTCGCCCTAGCTCTGGCGAGTAATAATAATCCCAAGCAACATTTTTTATATGCCTCTGAGCAACTTGCTAAAATTGGGCAACTACATTTTTCGAATATTTATTTAATTCCATGCCGCGATGGGGTTGGGGCAGATTATTGGAATGCAGCCTGTTTGCTGAAATCGTCTTTGTCGGTTGCCGATATTTCGGTATTGCTGAAAAATATGGAAGCCACATCTGGGCGTATTCGCCCATCGCATCAGATTTCACTAGATGTCGATTTGATTGCATGGGGGAGTGACTTAGAACATATGCAGTTCAATCCCAAAAAATTACCTTTAGCTTTAGACGTTAAAATTCCAATGTTTGATGTGTGGAAGGATGCTGCATTTCAGCATCAAACACATGCATTTCCAACGGTGAGCTGCTTGGAAGCCAAGTAACATATCGAAGTGTGATTGACACTTGAACTGGCTTAACATACTTATAAAATATAATTCGCAGAGAGCTATTTTCATGAAAATACAAATTTTGAGTGCTCTTTCTTTAGCAGTGTTTTTAGCGGGCTGTCATTCAACTCCGTCCAAAACGACAGCGACACCTGCTATGGATATAACGAGTGTATCTCAAACGACTGAAAAACAAGGGTTAAAACTAGCTGTTCATGCCTATACCCAAGATCAATCGGATTATCAAACTAGCCTATATGATTTAAATCAAGATGGTATCGATGATGCCGTGGTGTTGTTAAGTGGGATGGAGTGGTGTGGTTCAGGTGGCTGTACGTTGTTGGTCTTTAAAGGTCTTGCAAATGGAAGTTTTCAACCGCATAGCAAAATGACTGTGTCATCTACACCGATTTATGCCTTAAGTACCCAAACCCAAGGTTGGCGTGATTTGTCGGTTTATACCCGTGGTTTAGGACAGGTCATACTGAAGTACAATGGGAAAAGCTATCCATCTAACCCATCACTGGCGTCAAAATATACGGCGAATTTAAAGCAAGCGGGTAATACCTTATTACTGCCGATAGCAGCGGAATAAGCAAATTGGAGTAAATAAAAAAGCAGTGGTTATTCCACTGCTTTTTTATTGGGCTACATCATGTTTGTTTAAATAAAATAACTGGTCTTGGTCATGAGTTTTGAAATAGCCGTCATGGTGATTTTGACAGGAATCGGTAAATCGACACCGCCAGCATTCAGTGCTGTATCACGGTGGTGTAATTCATCTTCATTCATTTGCACAAGGATATTACGTGAACGGTCATCTTGAGCTGGGAGTTGGCTGATGTGATGCTGTAAATGTAGGCTCACTTGGCGTTCAGTTTCTGCAACAAAACCTAAGCTATATTTATCACCTGCAATGCCTGCAATTGCACCCATACCAAAGGATAAGCCGTACCAAATTGGATTGAGCAGACTGGTATGGCTGTCTAGCTCTTTTAAGCGGTCTTCACACCATGCAAGATGGTCTTGTTCTTCAATCGCAGCTTGTTCCATTTCACGGCGTACATTTGGCAGTTTTGCTGTTAAAGCTTGCCCATGATAAAGCGCTTGCGCGCACACTTCACCACTATGGTTGACCCGCATTAAACCTGCAACATGACGCGCTTCACTCACGGCGAGTCGGGTTTCGACCGCCTTGCCTGGGTTTTCACGTTGAGCAGACGTTGTGCCCGGAACTAAGCTACGCAGGGCTTGATCAAAAGAATTGATAAATTTATCGATGCCAGTGTAATGACGCATAACTTTAGTCCTCTAACTCAGGTTGTACAGTTTTTAGCATGGGTTTGAGTCGATATAACAACCACAGCGTAAAGCCCGCACTTAATACAGCAGTAATGCTGAAAAGTATTTTAATATCAATCTTCAAAACACTTAAAATGATAATCGAAAATATAGCAGAAGACACCATAAACACCGCATTTAATATATTGTTTGCGGCAACCACACGTGCACGGTGTGAACGCGGTGAATAGGCTTGCATCATGGCGTATAGCGGCACAATATAAAAACCGCCACTGATGCCGAGCAAGGTCACCGCAAGCATGACATGGTAGTAAATTGCACCGTGGTTAAACATATCCGCAACATTCATCATCGCGCCTGTACGTTCAGGTACAAAAGCTAGACTCAAAGCCAAGTAAAAGGCAAATAGGGTGAGTCCAATCGCACCGATTGGCACCATTTTAATATTCACTTCAGAGCCACCAATTCTACGACATAGCAGTGAGCCGACCCCAATCCCGACAGAAAAGAACGTGAGTAAAAGACTGACGACATTTTCTGATGCATGTAAGTTTTGTTGAGTCAGCTGTGGAATTTGGGTGAGATAGGTTGCACCGTAAAACCAATACCACGAATTCCCCAGTAAAATCATAAAGATGAGGGGGAGGCTTTTGGCATATTTGAGTGTTTGAAAACTGGTTCTAAAGAAATTCCAATCAATTTTTAAGTCGGGTGAGCTGACTTGCTGTTTTAAGATAAATCGGCTGGAGAGATAACCCAAAATGGCAATGATAACGACAGTCAGGCTGATCCAAATAAGATTGCCTTGAGAAACCGAAATGACTGCGCCACCCAAAATCATCCCGATTAAAATAGCAATGGAGGTACCCGACTGAAATAGTGCATTACCTGACATGAGTTCATTCGGTTTTAGAATCTCAGGTAAAATGGCGTATTTAATGGGGCCAAAGAAGGTGGAGTGTGTGCCCATCATAAATAGAGCCAAGAGCAGTAGCCATAAATTGCCCAACAAGAAACCCGCGGAACCGATGAGCATAATCACAATTTCTAGAACTTTGATGCCACGAATAAGTTGTGAGCGCTCAAACTTATCGGCAATTTGTCCTGCGGTTGCAGAAAAAATGAAGTAAGGCAAAATAAATAACAGTGCGGCTAAATTATTTAAGGTACTTACATCTGCAGCTTGTTGATTAATCCATCCATAAGTAATGACTAAAAGCAAAGCTTGTTTATAGACATTGTCGTTTAAAGCACCAAAAAATTGGGTAATAAACATGGGAAGAAAACGACGGGTACTTAATAGATGTTCATTGTTTTTCATGCTTTTTGCGCTGTATTAAGTTTTATTAAGAAATGTGACTAATTGCTCAAACGTTCAATAAAATCATGTAAGATATTTAAAACCTGAAATTGGGTAAAATAATCAATAGATTTCAGTTCTTTTGTGACAATTCATTAGAGCAAATCCATAACGATTAAATAAATTTAGAGTTTTCTATGCTTGCCAAAACACAATTTAAAAAGTCGACTCTTTCATTGAGTATGAATTCTTTCATACCGTGGCATCATAACAATAAATATTTGTGTCTGAGTATCTTTTTAACGCTTTTGTCACAAGCGGCTTTGGCTGAAACCCCCGTTGCGATTGAACCAAGTAACGTACAAGTCGAGCCACAAAATTCTACAGAATTCACTGAAGACATTAAAAAAGAAGCGATTCGTCAAGGTATGGGTAGCGCGGACGAATTAAAAAAAGTTGAAAATTCTGTAGTTCAGCCCACGGTTCCAGACAGTATGCAAATGTTGCAACAGCAACAGACGGCTTTAAAAAATTTACCTGAATTTGCACCGATTGAGTTTGATGATCTTGAGGACTTGCCAACTGTACAAGTTGATCAAGGCATGGCCAATGATATTTATCAGGTGGCTGAGCAAGCGAAAGCAGAAGCTCAAGCTTACCGAAGTGGTCAAACGACAGAGTTGGTGCTAAGCGATGCAACTCAACAGGAAATGGCGGAAATTAATCAAGCTCCAGTCAATGTTGATCAACTGATGCAAAGCATTCAAGCAGACAGTAAAATTTCAGTAGAAGCCAACACTGAAGGGAATACCTTAGATTTTGGCATGAGTGCTGAAGAGCAAATTGCCAAAGAACCCAATTTCTTTAAGCGCATGCTTTATAAAATTCGACCACCAAGAGCATTAGATACTGCAAAAGTGCCGCGAATCAATGCAGATGTTGAAATCATCAATGCGAAATATGAAGGCGAGATATCCAATAAAGCGTATCAGGCTGCTTTGGTCAATTTAAAAGAAAATATTGAAGGCAAGGTTTCGAGCTTTACTGAAGAATCTTTTGAAGACTTTCCTTCAGCACTGCCACAGTTGCGGACACTTTCCAACCAAGCTGCTCAAGCCGTCGGGTTTTATAATGCTGAGTTTAAGTTTGAAAAAACCAGCAGTAATCGTGTGCGCATTCAAGTGGTACCGAATAACCCTGTGCGGATTGAAGAACAAAACATCGAGTTTAGTGGTGCAGGTCAGTACTTACCGCAGTTCCAAGTGATTAAAGTCTTACCAGAGCAAGATGTCGGTGATGTATTACACCATGGTTTATATGAGTCGACCAAAGCACGAATTAATGAAGCTGCTAGCAATAATGGTTTCTTTGATAGTTACTGGCGTTTACATGATGTGAAAGTTGAACAGCCGCAAAATACGGCAGACATTAACTTACGTTATGAAACAGGTGAACGTTATAAACTCGGCGGTGTTGAGTTTGTGATGAGCGACCCAAGCAAACCACTGCCTATTGATTTAGATGTTTTACAAAGTTTAGTGACTTGGGAGCCTGGGGCGGATTATACTTTTTGGCGTGTTAATGGTTTGGCTAATAATTTGACCAACTCACGTTACTTTAACTACAGCTTGGTAGATGCTGTTCGACCTGATCCTGTAGAAAGGGTTCGTGAGTTACCCCCTGATTTACAGCAGTTGGTCGATGACCAACAACTTTCTCGTCAGGATGTTCTGGTTCAAGAAAAACAGGAAGTTGTTTCAAGCCGTGAAGTGACGCAGTCTGTGGTAAGTGAAGCACAGTTTGCTGGTGTCAATGATGCCGAGCAAAATCAAGCACAATTAGAGCTTCGCAGCGCACAAGAAACCAAAAAAAGTGAAGAAGAACGTTTAAAACTTGAAGCTCGAGAAACAAAAGTGATCCCTGTCAAAGTCACTTTAAACGCGGACCAGTTAAATAGTGTAGAAGTCGGTGCTGGTTATGGTAGTGACTCAGGTGCACGCTTACGTACACAGTATCGCCGTGCGATTGTGAATCAACGTGGTCACTCTTTTGATGCCAACTTAGAACTTTCAGAAATTCGACAGGCTATTGATGGTCGCTATAATATTCCCTATAAGCATCCACTAAATGATTATATCAGTCTCGTAGGTGGCTATGAGCGTGAAGAACGAGATGACATCGGACAAGGCGTAAACTTACTCACGGAGTCTGCTGTTGCCGGGGCTGATCGTGTTATTAAAAACCCAATGGGAAATTGGCAACATACTTATGGTGTACGTTACCGTTTAGATCGATTGACGCAAAAGGGTTCAGCGAATGTAGATGATTTGCCGGATGCATTTATTGCAAATAATGACCCTGAGCAAGAGTCGCTTTTATTGGGTTATGAAATTTCTAGAATCGATAGCGATAAACGTGTAAACCCAAGTAAGGGAATTAAACAAACTTATAAAATTGAACTTGGAAGCGAAAGCCTACTTTCAGATGCAGATATGGCCATCGTAAATGCGGGTTGGCGCTTTATCTATTCATTGGGTGAAAATGACAACCATCAGTTTGTCGGACGTGGTGATCTCGGTTATATCTTTACTGAAGACTTTAATAAAGTTCCTTATAACTTACGTTATTTCACGGGTGGAGACCAAGGCATTCGTGGTTTTGACTACAAGAGTTTGTCACCTGTGGTCGATGGTTTTAAAGTGGGTGGTCAGGCCTTGGCTGTTGGCTCCATGGAATACAATTACCAATTTAAAGAAGGCTGGCGTGCGGCAGTATTCAGCGACTTTGGTAATGCTTATGATACAGATTTTAGCAATGACACCGAATACAGTGTCGGTCTTGGTGTGCGCTGGGCATCGCCGATAGGCCCGATTCGTATAGATGTAGCTTCAGGAATTTCTGATGATAGTCATCCGATACGTGTGCATTTCTTTATTGGCTCATTATTATAAAATTTAACACTTTTTGGGAAGACTATGGCTGAAGTAGAACAGCAGCAAGAACCAACACCACCTACGCCGCTTGCCAAACAGCGACGTATTTTTAGAAGTGTCCTTTTGACGCTGTTGTTGACGCTCATCTTGTTGGTGATATCGCTTGCAGTCATGTTTTCTACCGATAAAGGCAGTAAGTTCTTACTTGACCAAGTTTTACAACGCCAGCAGATTATCCAATATGAATATGAAGGCGGTAATCTGTGGAAAGGCATTATCCTTAAAAATGTGGTGGTCACCTTAAAACCTGTTGATGTCAAAATTGACCGTGCCGATGTGGTTTTAGGCTGGCGCGCCATCTTAGATAAAGAGATTCATCTACGTGAAGCTGATGTGCGCAATTTGCGCATCATTACCAAAGGTGAACCGAGTGATGAACCCTTTAAGTTCAGCGAAATTAAATTACCCTTTGTTTTACGTTTAGATACAGCAGATGTTGATCATTTAAATATCCGTACCGCATCCGATGCCCAAGTAGATTTTTATGATGTGCATTTAAATAATGCCCTCTGGTCGGGGACAGAACTTGAGTTTGAAGACTCTCGTATGGACATGGGCTATTTAGCAGTTCGTAATGCAACTGGGAAAATGAAATTCTCAGGGAAATATCCACTTGAGGCGACTGCTATAGCCAACCTACCGGCACTGCGTGATAGTTTAAATGTGCATGATATTGCTGTACATGCAACAGGAACACTGGACACCATCCAAGCGGGTTTTGCAACGCGGACGCCTGACCTGTTGACAGGTTGGGCCATTTTGCACCCTGTACGTAAGCATGTACCGATGCAAGGTCAGCTTAAATTTAATCATTACAACTTACCACTCCTGACCGATTACAAACTCTATGCTGAAAAAGGCGTTGCTAAATTTTCAGGTGATATCGAACGTTTAAATATTGACTTAAATACAGATCTGAGTGGTAAAGATATTCCAAAAGGTCAATATACTGCTTTGATGCATACCGATTTGGTTCATCAACTTGATATTGATAACCTAAATGCTCAGTTAATGAAAGGTTCGGTCAATCTGGGTGGTGTGGTGAGTTGGGAAGATCATGTCACATGGGATGTACAAGGTCGTTTAGATAAAATCAATCCTAAAGATGATGTACTGCCACAAGTGGTTTCTGACTTTCTACCGCCAAGTTTGGATGCAAAAATTGCATCTAAAGGCACGCTTGAAAAAGGCTTATACTTAACCGCAAATTTAGACTTTGATCGTTATGAAGCATGGCATCTCGCACTAGACCAAAACCCAGAGAAAAATAACAAAGTCCAGCCAATGTTGATGGATGTCTCTTGGAAAAATATTGACCGCGCCATGCCTTATATCGGTTGGTTAAGTAGTGCTTCAGGGGATGTAAAACTGGCGTTGGTTGAAGGTCAGCAAGATATTCATGTTGCTACTGTTGTGAGTAAACACGAAAACGCAACTTTACCTGCGGGTAATTACCTCGCACAGTTAAATTTTAAAAATAATAATTTAAATGTGCCGAGTTTTAGTTATGTAGCAGGTAAGGGAAGCTTAAGTGGTAATGCTGTGGTTGAGCTGCCAGATGAGAAACGTCAACTGAAGTGGAAAGCCGCTTTAAATGCGAAAGATTTTAACCCGCAAATGGTTGCCGAAGCTTCACCAGTTAATCTATTGAATGGAAAGCTCCAAGCAAGTGGCTATGCCAAACCGAATCAGCAAATCATTCAGCTACAGGGCATTGATCTGACTGGAAAACTGGTGGGCAATAATGAAACGGTTCACTTAACTGGTCAGTCAACCGCGGCACTCCTGTTTAATGATGAAAAAGCTGGTGGTGCTTTCAAAGGCTATGCAGTGAACTACGATGGCGCTTTAAAAGCCAGCCAGTTTGAAGCCAGTCAGGGTGCGTTAAACCTAAAACTTTCAGGAACGCCTGAGTTTATTAAAGTAACTGAGCTGAAACACAATGGTGTGGCAGGTCAAATTAATGCCAGTGGTTTGGTACATTTTATTCACGGTATCACTTGGGATGTGAATGCAGCATTCATTCGTTTTAAACCACAATATTTTGCATCTAGTGTTAAAGGCGAATTGTCTGGTGTAGTGAAAACCAAAGGCACATGGTCGGATGCTTTAAAACGCATTAACATTGAAAGCTTAAACCTAGCGGGTACACTGAACAATAAGCCAGTCCGTGGTACAGGTAATTTAGCTTTGGTGCTCAACTCCAGTGAAAAGGGCTTTTTACCGCAACAGTTTGAAGCGAATAACCTACTGTTGGCTTATGCCAAAAACCAAGTGCAAGCAACGGGTAATGCACAAAACCTAAGACTGAATATTAATGCGCCTGCACTGTATGAAATTTATGCGGGCTTACGTGGCCGTGCTTACGGCTATTTAAATATCCAATCTCAACCGCGTTTAAGGGCTACCGCAAACTTAGCAGTGGATAATTTTGGCTTTAAAGATCTGATTGATATGCGTAAATTACGCATTGTCGGGCAATTGCCGACATCGGAAACAACGCCGTCATTATTGACTGCAAAAATGGAAAGCTTAAGAAGTGGTAATCGTGAAATTCAACAAGGTGAAATTTCACTGGCAGGTATTCGTAAAGCCCATTTATTAAAAGTTTCTGCACAAAACGAAAAGTCGAAATTTTATGTGCAATTGGCAGGTGGTTTTAATGCGCAAAATGATTGGTTAGGCCAGATCCAAAAAGGTGATTTTGACTCTTTGCGTGCACGGTTGGTACAGCGCCAAAGTGCAGCCGTGGTCTATAACAGTGCCAAAGCAGATTTGTTGATTGGTGCGCATTGTTGGATGAGTCAACAAAGTCAGTTGTGTTTTGACCAGCCGATTCGAGTCAGTAAAACACGTGGCAATATTTCATTCTTGACTCAAAACCTCGACCTAAACGACTTTGCTGCCTTTATGCCTGAAGGGTTAGCAATTACAGGTAAGTTAAATGGTCATGCTAAAGCGGTTTGGGCACAAGGGTCTAAACCGAAAATTGATGCACGTTTAGTTACTCGAAATGGTGTGATTGGCTTGGCGGCTGATGACCCACAAGACATGGGTTCAACCTTAAAATACGAACAAGTGGCTTTGGTTGCCAAAAGCATCGCAGAAGGGTTACAAATTCGTTTGGATGTCAAAACGCCTGAAATTGGCGTGGGCTATGCCAATGTCGTTATTGATCCGTATCGAGACAACATGCCTATGCGTGGTGAAATTGCATTTGATCAGGTGCAACTCAAAGTCTTTAAACCGTTCATTGCTGATGTACGTTCGATGGGCGGAACACTTTCATATGCAGGTAAAATTAATGGAACGCTAAAAGCACCACTACTTACAGGCGATGTTCGTCTGAAAGACGGTTCAATTAGTATGATCTCACTGCCAGTCAATTTGACCAATATTCAGTTGTATTCCGCTATACGCCAAGACCAAGCCACCATTAATGGTGCTTTTAACAGTGGTCGTGGTGTAGGCACACTTACAGGGGTAGTAGATTGGAAAAATGATCCACGCATTCAGCTTCAGTTGAATGGAGAAAATTTACTGATTCGCCAAGCACCATTAATTACCGCGCTAGTGACACCAAAAATCACACTGGATGTTTTACCATTGAGTAAGAAGTTGACCTTAAACGGTGAAATTCAAGTTCCTCGTGCCTTGATTTCGATGCCTGAAGCATCTGTACCTGTGGTGAATGTATCATCTGATGTACGCGTGGTCAGAGAAGGTCAAAACCAATTAGCGATTTTAAATAGCGCAAAACCTTGGGATATTCGTGCCGATGTGATGGTCGGATTAGGTAATCAAGTTTTCTTCCAAGGGTTTAATAGCCGTATTCCATTGTTAGGGCGTTTATATCTATCGCAGCGTGGTGCTGAAACCGCAATGCGTGCCAATGGTGCAATTGGGGTAAGTCAGAAAGTTAAAATTGAAGCTTATGGACAGAGTTTGGATTTAAACCGTGCCATTGCACGTTTTAACGGTGTGTTGAGCAACCCAACACTGGATGTTGATGCAAATAAAAATGTACAAGGCAGTACGGTGGGTTTCCGTGTAACGGGTACAGCAACATCACCCAATATTCAAGTCTATAACGATGCAGGGCTTTCTGAGCAAGAGGCTTTGAATGCATTAATTACAGGTCGTATTAACGAAGGTACAACGGGTTTAAGTCAAACGGAAGGCTTTAAGTCAGATGTCAACAACACCATTGCTGCCGCAGGGATCAGTTTAGGTTTAGGCGGTACACGCGCTTTTACGAACCAAATTGGACGTACTTTTGGCTTAAGTGGTTTGGCGTTGGATGCGCAAGGTACAGGGGATGACACACAAGTCAGTCTGACGGGGTATATTACACCTGACTTATATATTCGTTATGGTGTGGGTGTCTTTACACCAGTCAATAAACTGACTCTGCGTTATCAAATGAACAAACGTATGTACTTAGAGGCGAGTCAGTCATTAGAGCGTGCCATCGACGTCTTTTATAACTGGAAGTTCTAAAGCCAGCCTCCTGCTAAATAAAGCCTCCATCATGTAGGCTTTATTTTTAGGGGTTAAAAAAAGCTTAATCTGCCATTTGATAAAACTCTTTATTTGATAGATGAAGAAAACCTATGAATAACAGACACTAGATACTTAAAATCAATTAAACCATAATGAAAGTAGGTGTATAGTAAATGGACTTGCTAAATTTAGAGTGATGATCCTTATGCCGATCAATTTTGTAATACGCTTTGCAGCGATTTTATTTTCAGTTTTAATTTTAGTGGCGCTTGCTATTCGGTTCTTCTTTGATCCGCACTATACCGTGGTCTTTTGGATCTTTGCCATGCCGTTTATTTTAGGTACTCCAATTTTAGCATCTGTAGTTTTAGCGAAAAATGAAGAGCTTGATATTCACTCAGTCAATTAAAAATGACGTAAAAATACAGCTTTTCAATATAAAAAAGCCCGTCAAGTGATGGGCTTTTTTATGCAATCTTAAATTTTGCAAAACTCGCACAGTTTTTTAAAAATATATTTGCTATGTTGATCTTTTATTTAAAGAAATATTTTTTATGAAAAAAATCTTAATGCTTGGATTAATGGTTGCTGCTATTTCGGGTTGTAGTACTGTGCAAAAGAATGAAACTGAAAAGCCAACTTTGGGGATGGCTAATCCTGCCAGTACGTACTGTGTTGAACAGGGTGGTAAATTAGAGATTCGAAAAGAGGCCAATGGTGAAGTAGGCTATTGCCATTTACCGAATGGTCAAATCATTGAAGAATGGGCACTTTTCCGTGCTAGTCAAAGCAAATGTGTTGCTGAGCAAGCAACATCCTTGATTGGTCAGTCAAATTTAACTGAAGCACAGATTAAGCAAAAAACCAGTGCGAAGATGGTCCGCTTAGTACAACCAGGGCAGCCTGTGACTATGGATTATCGCGAAGACCGTGTGACAGTAACAGTCGATCCGAAAACCAATAAAGTGGTTCAAGCAAGCTGCGGTTAATTTTTCTAAGAATAAAAGCCCGAATTTGGGCTTTTATTCTATTTAAAGTGGGTAATGGTTCTTCATTTGAAAAAGTTTGATTATGATAGGGCGAATAGGAGAGTTGTAATGAAAAAGTTATTCGCTTTGGCTGCTGTGATTGCACTGGTGGGTTGTGCTGAAAAAAAACCGCTAACACCAGAAGAGCAATGGCATGGCTATTGTAAAAGTATTGGTAATGCGGCACGTTCAATTATGTTAGACCGCCAAAATGCCATTGAAAAAGAGAAAGCGATTGAGCATGCCAATAAAGTTGAAGACGAAATGACCAAGGCATTTGCGTTAGAAATTATTGAAGATGTTTATGCTTTACCTGAGGCTGAAATTAAATCCGATATTGAAGGTGCGCGTGAAAAAATTCGTGTGAAATATACTGAAAAATGTATTGCAACACCGCATACCGAAATGCCAGATTACAAACCGTTCTAAGGAACGGTTTTTTTATTTTTTGGATGGAACTTTTTGTGACAAAACTCTAAATCATATATATAGCAAAGCATATAAAAATAAAGAATAATGAACATAGAATAAAAAATGAGAGGAGCAGAAAATGGAAGTTGTTGGCTATTTAAATCACGCTGATTTACTCTTGGAAGATGAAAATGGTGTGGCCGTAATTGGCGGTGGTCATTATGTCCTTAGCTTGGGTGACCATGTATACTTCAAACACGCACTTGACCATGAACCTACACGAATTTCAGTACAAATTTCTTTTGCAAGCTCTGCACATCAAAATTTGCATGAGGATGAAATTCAGATGAAATTTGAAGGCTGTCGTGAAAGTTTCAAACAATATATTCAAGCCACAACAGTACACTAAGGTTGAATATTGATATTGCGTAAAAAGAGGCAACATAGGTTGCCTTTTTTGTTTTTAAATGGCAGTTCAAAGTTAATGTGAAACAATTCCAAACGATCTGACTATATTGCTGTTTTTATGTCCAATCGATATGAACATCATTTAGTTAGAAAATAATGGGCATCACGAAGAAACACTTGTAGCGCATTAACTTTTAACTGGAATTTTAGTAAAATTAAGCAGTCCATATTATTTACGTAGCTTTATTTAAAGCAGGAATACGTAAATAATTTTTTAAAAAAGAGGAATAACACCGTGCTAGAAGCTTACCGCCAACACGTTGCAGAACGTGCCGCACTCGGAGTCCCACCGAAGCCACTTGACGATGCTCAAACAGCTGCATTAGTTGAATTATTAAAAAACCCACCAGCTGGCGAAGAAGCATTTTTAGTTGATTTACTAGAAAACCGTGTTCCAGCGGGTGTTGACCAAGCTGCATATGTTAAAGCTGCATTCTTAGCTGCTTTGGCTAAAGGCGAGGCGACTTCACCATTAGTTTCTAAAGAACGTGCGGTTTACTTACTAGGCACTATGCTTGGTGGTTATAACGTTGCTCCTTTAGTTGCTCTTCTTGATGATGCTGCACTTGCTGAATTAGCGGCTGAAGCATTGAAGAAAACGCTTCTTGTATTTGATGCGTTCCATGACGTTGCAGATAAAGCAAAAGCGGGTAACGCGAATGCACAAGCGGTTATGCAATCTTGGGCTGATGCTGAATGGTTCACTAGCCGTAAAGATGTTCCAACTGAAATCAAACTGACTGTTTTCAAAGTAACTGGCGAAACCAACACTGATGACTTGTCACCTGCACAAGACGCATGGAGCCGTCCAGACATTCCATTGCACGCAAATGCAATGTTGAAAAACGTACGTGACGGTATCAACCCAGAAGTTCCTGGTGAAGTTGGTCCATTAAACCAAATCAAAGACTTAATCGCGAAAGGCAACCAAGTTGCTTACGTAGGTGACGTTGTTGGTACAGGTTCAAGCCGTAAATCAGCAACTAACTCTGTACTTTGGTTCTTCGGTGACGAAATTGCTCACATCCCGAACAAAAAAGACGGTGGTTACTGCTTAGGTTCTAAAATTGCTCCGATTTTCTTCAACACAATGGAAGATGCTGGCGCGTTGCCAATCGAGATTGATGTTGCAAACATGAACATGGGCGATGAAATCGTTCTTAACATTGATCATGCTGCTGCAAAAGTTACTGCAACTAAAGACGGCGCAGTCATTGCTGAAGCTGAACTTAAAACTCCAGTGCTTCTAGACGAAGTACGTGCGGGTGGTCGTATCAACTTAATCGTTGGTCGTGGTTTGACGACTAAAGCGCGTGAAGCTCTTGGTCTTGCTCCATCGACTTTATTCCGTGCTCCAGTTCAACCTGCTGCTACTGGCAAAGGTTTTACTCAAGCACAGAAAATGGTTGGTCGCGCATGTGGTCTTCCTGAAGGTCAAGGCGTACTTCCAGGTACTTACTGTGAACCTAAAATGACGACTGTTGGTTCGCAAGATACCACTGGTCCAATGACGCGTGACGAATTGAAAGACTTGGCTTGCCTAGGTTTCTCTGCTGACCTTGTTATGCAATCTTTCTGTCACACAGCTGCGTATCCAAAACCAGTTGACGTTCAAATGCAACACTCGCTTCCTGATTTCATCATGAACCGTGGCGGTGTGTCTTTACGTCCAGGTGACGGTATTATTCACTCTTGGTTAAACCGTATGCTTCTTCCAGATACAGTTGGTACTGGTGGTGACTCACATACGCGTTTCCCAATTGGTATTTCATTCCCAGCAGGTTCTGGTCTTGTAGCCTTCGCTGCTGCGACTGGTGTTATGCCATTAGACATGCCTGAATCTGTACTTGTTAAGTTCAAAGGTAAAATGCAACCTGGTATCACACTACGTGACCTTGTACATGCAATTCCTTACGTTGCGATTCAGCAAGGTGACTTAACTGTAGAGAAGAAAGGTAAGAAAAACATCTTCTCTGGTCGTATCCTTGAGATCGACTTAACAGAAATGGAAACAGACCTTACTGTTGAGCAAGCATTCGAACTTTCTGATGCATCTGCTGAACGTTCTGCTGCGGGTTGTTCTATTACGCTTTCTGAAGAGAAAGTTGCTGAATACCTCAAATCAAACATCACAATGTTGAAGTGGATGATTTCTGAAGGTTATGGCGATGCGCGTACTATGGCTCGTCGTGTTGAGAACATGGAAAAATGGTTAGCGAACCCATCACTTCTTAAAGCTGATGCTGATGCTGAATACACGAAAGTGTATGAAATTGACCTTGCGACAATTACTGAACCAGTTCTTTGCTGCCCGAATGACCCAGATGATGCGAAATTGCTTTCTGATGTTCAAGGCGTGAAAATTGACGAAGTATTCGTTGGTTCATGTATGACAAACATCGGTCACTTCCGCGCAACTGGTAAGTTGCTTGAGAAAGTTCCTGGTGGCGTACTTTCAACTCGTTTGTGGATTGCTCCACCTACGCGTATGGACGAACGTCAATTGATGGAAGAAGGTTTCTACAATACTTATGGTAAAGCTGGCGCACGTACTGAAATGCCAGGTTGTTCATTATGTATGGGTAACCAAGCACGTGTAGCTCCGAACACTACTTGTGTATCGACTTCTACTCGTAACTTCCCGAACCGTTTAGGTCAAGGTGCGAACGTTTACTTAGCTTCTGCTGAACTTGCTTCTGTTGCTGCTGTACTTGGTAAATTACCAACTCCAGAAGAATATCAACAGTATGCAGCTCAAATTGATAGCATGTCTGCTGACATCTACCAATACTTAAGCTTCGACAAAATGGGCGACTATACTGACGCTGCTGCGAATGTTGATACCAAGAAAATTGCTGCTGCTCAATTGACTTAATTGATTGATAATTAAGTTTAAATGAGTTAAAAATAAGGGCTGATTTATCAGCCCTTATTTTTTGGATTATAAAATGGATAAACCAAATATTTTTAAATATGCTACAAAAGAATTATCGCAAGATGCTTTTATTTTTTGGCTATTAGATCATGCAAATCCTAAATATGAGAATGTAAATCAAGCTTTAAAAAATTGTGCTTTGAGTTTAATATCAGAATTTTTTAAATTGGAAAATAAAAAAATACCTGAAAAAATTGAACAGTTCAGTCTTTCCAAACAATACAAAAATATTGATATCTTACTTAAAATAAACAATTTTTCTATTATTATTGAAGATAAAACTGGAACCCAATCACATGGAGATCAGCTAACTAGATATCGAAATATTATTGCCTCAGAGGTAGGTGAGGAAAATGTTTTAGCTATATTTTTTAAAACACACGATCAATCTAATTATAAAAAAGAAATAGACGATGGGTTTAAGATTTTTTCTAGAGATAAATTAATTTCAGTTTTAAATATTTATGAGAATGTGCTCAGTGATATTTTTAATGATTTTAAAGACTATATAAATTCAATTGAAAATGAAGTTAACGCATTTGTTCATAAAGAGAAATGGAATCATAAAAATTGGATCGGATTTTTCAAGTATTTGCAAAAAGAGTTGAATCGAGGTAATTGGGGATATGTTCCTAATCAAAATGGTGGGTTCATGGGGTATTGGTGGGCATTTCAAAAAAATGAATTTTGTACACAGTATTTGCAAATTCAAGAAGAAGATCTAGTGTTAAAAATTAATAGTAACAAAGAAGAAAATGACAAAAAATTTAGAAATATTTGTTACAAGCATTATTTAGCTAAAGCTAAGGAGGATGGTTTAAGTTTTGAAAAACCAACCCGATTTGGTAAAGGTGAAACAATGACGATTTTAACAACTAAGTATCTTATTAGAGATGAAAGTTCAGAATTAATAGATATCGAAAGTACTCTTGAGAAACTGAAGAGGTACACTCAATTTATTGAAACTAATTCTTTAAGTCCTGCACAGTTTGTTGATTAAATGAAATAGGCATCTCTTGATATTACAACATGAGGTCATTTGTGTATTGCTTATGACTTCAATCTTTCAGTTGAATATTCACTTTGATAGATTGATATTTCTTTTTATAGATATTGTTTGTTCCACTTTACAGTCCATCTAATAAATCGTTTAATCCACGAATTGTTAAATGATTTAAAAAGTTGAAGTACACAAATGGCTAAACAATCCCGATTTCTCTGTATAGGTGGTTTCCTCAATGGGACACAAGTCAAAGACCAAGGCGATAGCTTTATCTGTGTGGAAAATGGTAAACAAGTGACCTATCGAAAAATGGAAATTTTCCATCAAGACTCGTGGGATCAAGACTACTACGTGTGTGAAACGACAACAGACCAACAAGCCAAAAATTGGGTCTATGACATCGAGTAAGTCGTCGATAAGACCATGAGTTAAAAATAGACCAAAATACACTTGGTCTATTTTTTTGTTGTCATATTTATAATTATAAAAAATTAGAGCATTATAAATAGCGATTGTTTGTTTTTCACTCAGTTTTTCTGTGAAAAGGAACGTATATCGGCAATACAAATATCTTAAATCTAAATTAAAGATGTATTTGCTAATGATAATTAGTATCACTTGCGTTATTTTTTGTTTATAATTTTTCGAAATGGATTGATATGTAATGACTCAAACCACTGAGATGTTCGAAAAGGATTTTACGAATCTTAGTACTTGTGATGCTACAAAGGTGCTTGTTTTACTTAAGCATAGTAGGTAGGTGCGCACTTTAAAATTATCAATTCATTGTCTTATTTTTTCTCATTAGCTGTGAATGTCCTGATATGTTTAAACGTCCTCTGTCTACACAAAAGCCACTCTATTTGGCGATGCAAATCATTTTCCTGTCTTCAACTGCCATGCTGTCTATAACACACGCAAACACCGTGGAAGAGGAGGAGTCAAATACAACGTCTCAGCCAAATGCACAGTTGGCGACCATTACCCTTACAGCCCAAGATAAAACAGCCGTCACAGAAAATACAGGTAGCTATACGACCAGCAGCACAAATACCGCAACCAAGTTAAATTTATCCCTACGTGAAACCCCACAAACAGTCAAAGTCTATACCCGTGAATATTTAGATGACCGTAATATCGAATCTTTTCAAGATTTACTCAATAACATTACTGGTGTTTCTACAGTTCGTACTGATGAGCGTCAAAGTGCATTTGCGCGTGGTTTCCAAATTGATTATTACTTAGTAGATGGTTTACCAAGTACGTTAACTTTGGGTGCGGGGGACCCTGACCTCAGTATTTATGACCGTGTCGAAGTGGTAAAAGGCGCGAACGGGTTAATGACAGGTGCAGGTAACCCAGCCATGGGCTTAAACATGATTCGTAAGCATGCCAATGCCAAAGAATTTACAGGTAAGGTAGATGCTTCTGTTGGCTCATGGGATAGTTATTCAAGCTCGGCAGATTTGTCAGCACCTTTAAACAGTGATGGTTCACTTCGTGGGCGCGTTTTTGTAAAACATTCTGATGAACATTCGTACATGGATTTTTATGAGAAAGAACGTAATGTGGCTTATGGTGCAATCGACTACGACTTAAGTGATAAAACCGCATTATCGTTTGGGGCGACCTATCAAGAATTAAATCGGGATGGTGTACGTTGGGGCGGGTTACCAGCATTTTACACCGATGGCACACGTACCAATTTTGATCGTTCTCTCACGGTGAGTTCTGATTGGACATATTGGGATGTCACCTCTGCTGCATTCTTTGCAAGTTTGAAGCAAAATCTATTTAAGAATGTTGATTTGAATGTAGCTTATTCTTATCGTCGTGATGATACTGATAGCTTTATTTTCTACACTTCAGGACAAGTTGATAAAGCAACCAATACCATCGGTATTGAAAATGCATCAGTTTATAAAGATCATAAACAAAATGATGAAAACAATGTTGATGTGTATATTTCTGCACCTTTTACCGTTGCAGGAAGGAATCAGGAAATTGTCATTGGTGGTTCGTGGAATAAAGCCGAGCTGAAAAAGAATACCTATGGTCAAACCTTTGTTTCAAATAATCCAGCGCTAACTAAACAGAATAATATTGATTTATTAGGACAGGATGTTATTGATTTTAATAACATGAATACCCATTTGGTTGGTTCCTTGGAAATGGATAAGACCAATCCGCTGAATGAAACCACGCAAACTTCGGGTTATATCTCAGGGAAATTCCATATTCTAGACCCATTAAAAGCAGTTGCTGGCTTACGCGTATCGAGTTGGGAATATGAGTCCGAAAATGGTGCAGGTAATCGTAAATTTGAAAATGAGTTAACGCCATATGCAGGTATTATTTTTGACTTTGCTAAAGACTATTCATGGTATGCAAGCTATACCAGTATTTTTAAACCGCAGAGCAGAAAAGAACAATCAGGTGATTATTTAGACCCGATTGAAGGTAAAAGTTACGAGACAGGTTTTAAAGGCGAGCTGTTTGATGGCCGTTTGAATGCTGGATTGGCAATATTCCGTATTGAACAAGATAATGCTGCGGCGCTTTTACTTAATGAAAAAGGTGAAAATATTAAAGTAGATGGCTTAGCTGAAAATGCTTATTACGGTACTGATGGTGTTGTGAGTAAAGGGGTTGAGTTGAATGTTGATGGTGAAATCAATGATAACTGGGGTGTGAGCTTTGGTGTGGCTAATTTTGATGCTGAAGATGCCGAAGGAAATGATTACAACACGACCAGTTCACGGAACACAGCAGATCTATTTGTAAAATATAAAAATGAAGCATGGTATGCAGGTGCAGGTGTAAATTACCTAAGCAAAATTTATACAGGTACTGGTGCAACTCGTATCGACCGCGGTGATTTATATCTTGCCAATGCAATGCTCGGTTATAAGTTTGATAAAAACTTTAGTACGCAAGTTAACGTGAATAATATCTTCGACAAAAAATATTATGAAGGCATTGGTACGAGTGCAATGGCGTGGGGTGCTCCGCGTAATGCAACACTTAGCTTTAATTATAAATTCTAATTTTAAAGTAACGCTGCTATAAAAATAAAAAGACCCAATGGGGTCTTTTTATTTTACGATGATGAATTCCTATAATACTGAGCTCAGTTTTAAAACATCATGTAATCTAAAGCATAGAAATTGTACATT
This sequence comes from Acinetobacter sp. PC34, assembly GCF_051789135.1. NCBI lineage: Bacteria > Pseudomonadati > Pseudomonadota > Gammaproteobacteria > Moraxellales > Moraxellaceae > Acinetobacter > Acinetobacter sp. PC34. Next base: position 1,298,074 of record NZ_CP196664.1, read on the forward strand.
GAGAAACTTTAGCCTGTTCATCACTGACTTATCTGTTTTAGAATTAATGCAATAAGCATCATTGGATATCTCATGAACTATCAATTCGATGCATTTATGACAATTGTTGCAGCAGTTGCTGTGCTATTGGTCGGTTATGTATTTGTGAATAAAGTCAGTATTTTAAAAAAATATAACATTCCCGAACCTGTTGCGGGTGGGTTGGTTGCAGCTGTTATCACTTATATCTTATTTAAAGGTTCAAACATAACTGTCAACTTTGATACCAATATTCAGCAAATTTTTATGCTGATGTTCTTCACCTCTGTGGGGTTAAGTGCAAGCTTAGTTAAGCTCAAAGAAGGTGGGAAGTCGCTGCTTATATTTTTAGTCTGCGTTATTGTATTTGTCCTGTTGCAAAATGTGGTTGGTATTAGTCTTGCCAAAGTTTTAGGTCTAGACCCGCTGATTGGTTTAATTACAGGCTCGGTCACACTCACAGGTGGTCATGGGACAGCAGGTGCATGGGGCACGATATTTGAACAAGAACATGGTGTGCATGGTGCGATTGTGCTGGGTATGGCAAGTGCAACATTTGGTTTAATCATTGGTGGGGTAATAGGTGGACCTATCGCTAAATTTCTGATACGTCGCTACCAGTTGGCTGAAGAAATTCCAGCAGCAACAGGGCGTAATGAAGCGCCACCTTCAGCACAAACGGCTCCATTTGAATTTCCTGAAAAAACACGTCTAATTACGGCAGATGATGCGGTCAAAACCATGGGGATGTTTGCCATTTGCATCAGCTTTGCATACTTCATGACAGGGGTAGCTAAAGGGCAGTGGTTTGAGCTACCAAGTTTTGTTTGGGCGCTAATGTGTGGTGTGGTTTTACGTAATATTTTAGAGCATGGTTTGAAAGTTCAGGTCTTTGACCGCTGCATCGATGTATTTGGCAATGCTTCACTGGCACTGTTTTTAGCCATGGCGTTGATGTCCTTACAGCTTTGGTTGTTGGCAGATTTGGCTGGTCCACTGGTGATTATCCTGATTGTTCAAACTATATTTTTAGCACTTTATTTGTACTTTGTAACTTTCCGTGTAATGGGCAAGAACTATGATGCTGCAGTACTGTGTGCAGGTCAATGTGGTGTCAATTTAGGTGCGACACCGACAGCAATTGCCAATATTCAAGCGGTAACCAATACCTATGGACCATCCCATAAAGCCTTTTTGATCATTCCGCTGACGGGCGCATTCTTTGTCGATATTGTGAATGCTTTTGTGATTCAGCTCTCAATTGGTATTTTGGGTTAATATTTTTAGAGATGATATCGTTAATAAAAAAGCACCTTGGGGTGCTTTTTTATTGGCTACCATTTTGTATTTGAATAATGTGTACTATTTAAAATATCAGTATTCTAAAACGTATAGACATTAAAAAGCCCCATGGTTAGGGGCTAGTCGTATGCACATCTAAGGCACATACTGTAAGAGGCTCATCTCATACTGAGTGTATTAAACCACATTTACACAATATTTGCAGCAATCACTCAATCATAATGAGGTCTGATTTATTTTCGAGCTTCAAAGGGCGTAAGGCAAAAATGGAGCGTGTATGTCGTACACCTTTCATTGAGTATAAGTTCTTACGTAAAAAGCGTTCATAGTGTTCCGCATTTTTCACTGCAACTTTGAGTAAGTAGTCGTAATCGCCAGTCACTAAATGTGCTTCAACCACTTCAGGCATGTAAGCCAGTGCTTCACTAAATTGTTCTAAGATTTCATCATCATGGCGTTCAAGCGTAATTTCAATAAAAAACAGCTCATTAATACCAATGGCTTTTGAATTAATCTTTGCTGTATAGCCTTCAATGATGTTGAGATTTTCTAGGCGTTTTACACGTGTCCAGCAAGGAGAAGAGGACAGCCCAACTTTCTCCGCCAACTGGGTAACGGTCAGACGGCCATCTTGGCGAAGTTCAGACAAAATACGACGGTCAATTTTATCTAAAACGTAGTGAGCGTCATTCATAACGTATTCCTGCGTATAATTTTCTTTATAAACTATTTTATGTGAAAATATTTCTCAATAAATACTCAAAATAAGCAAATAAAAGAGAAACACTCTGCATCGGTCATGACTACAATAAAGTGATTCAATCAAAGTCATTTGGGAGATTGGCTTTGATTTGCAAACAGCGCCCTTAAAGGGAAGGGTGCCTTTTAACGGCGCTGTTTGCTGACTTATTTATTGTACTTTTTGTGTTTTTGATCTTTGTTTAAACCAGTAAGTTAGGGTTAAGCAGCCAATCCAAAGTGGAATCAGCATCACTGCAATTCGCATATCAGGTGTGAGCCACATCACCACTAAAATACCAAGCATAAATACAATACAGATATAGTTGCTGATGGGGTAAATCAAAGTTGGAAACAAGGTTGATTTTTTCAATGCCAGCATACGTTGCTTGAATTTTAAGTGGGTCAATGCCAACATCATCCAGTTAATTACAATGGCTGAAACCACAAGACTCATCAGTAGTTTAAAGGCTTTTTCTGGAAAGATATAATTCAAGACGACACACAGTAGGGTCACCAATGCAGAGCATAAAATGGCTGCATAAGGAATGCCACGCTGGTTAATTTTCTTTAAAAACTGTGGGGCATTGCCTTGTTCTGCCAGACCTAGCAGCATACGACTCGTGCCATAGCTGGTACCGTTATACACCGATATAGCTGCGGTTAAGACCACAAAATTCAGCACAGTTGCAACGCCTTGACTACCTAAGGAGTCAAAAATCAAAACAAAAGGACTACCGCCTTCTGCGATTTGATTCCATGGAAACAATGAGAGCAGAACGATGATCGTAAGCACGTAAAACAGCAACACACGATAGACAATTTGATTGACTGCTTTAGGAATAGTTGTAGTCGGATTTTTGGTTTCCGCAGCAGCAATACCAACGAGTTCAATCCCGCCAAAGGAAAACATAATGATGGCCATCGCCATGATTAGGCCAGAAATCCCGTTGGGAAAGAAACCGCCTAGAGCCCAGAGGTTGGAAATAGAGGCATGTGCACCACCATGACCACTTGCCAGTAACCAAGCGCCATATCCAATCATGCCAATGATCGCGAGAATTTTAATCATGGAGAATAAAAATTCTGTTTCACCAAAGACTTTGACATGTAACAGATTGATGGCATTGATCAGTACAAAGAAACCAAGTGCTGAAATCCATGTGGGAATTTCAGGCCACCAATACTGGACATAGAGGCCTATGGCACTTAGTTCCGCCATGCAGACCAAGACATTGAGCACCCAATAGTTCCAACCCGACATAAAGCCGGCAAAAGGGCTCCAAAACTTATAGGCAAAATAACTAAAAGAGCCACTCACGGGTTCTTCAACCACCATTTCACCCAACTGGCGCATCATGAAAAATGCAATTAAGCCCGCCAGTGCGTAGCCTAAAATAACGGAAGGGCCAGCCAGTTTAATGGTTTGCGAAATGCCTAAAAATAGGCCTGTACCAATAGAGCCGCCTAAAGCAATCAGCTGAATATGACGGTTGCTCAGCCCATGCTTAAGCTGGGGTTGCTGTTGTGCAGACATGATTCATCCATCTCTAGCACATGCGATAGACATCACATGAACTATGACTTAATAAAAATTCGTGGTGGAAATATAATATTTATTTATCGATTAATGAAATTAAATTTATCAATAGCGTTGGTTTTTATCTGAAAGCTGCAATTTTGCGGTGAAAATAAAGCCAGTCAAGCAAGTGCTGCTTAAACTGGCGGATAGGCTTGGCTTGATATGTGCCGCCTTAAGATGAAAGCTGTGCTGCAATTTCAGGCCATATGTTTTGATGGGAACGCTTAAACATCGCCATATGACCAATGGCTTTGTGGCCATAAGCCTGTGGTTTGAGTTCAATTTGATCTGTTTGTGCATTTGGGTAAAGGCTGAGTAAGCTTTTGACATTCACTTGCGTGGCAATTTCATCATCCGAGGCCCAAATGGCTGTGATTGGACAGCGAATATCACGGTGGAAGTCATCTTGTACTGTTTTGCCTAAGGCATTAATTACATAACCTGGTTTGCTGCAAAACTGTGCCCAATCACGCGCCACATCTTTGGGTAGGTTTTCGCCCATGCCAATGGCATTGGTCGGCCCATAACCTAAGGTATAACGTGCAATAGGAAAGATCAGTTTAAACATCACAGGAGCCAAGAGTTTGGTACGACCTTTCAAATCTTTTACGTGGCCTGTTGATCCTGCAACAGCAACGACTTTTGCGACTTTTTCATAGTTTGGGTTAATGCCTAAAAGTTGCCCGCCTGCACTATGACCTAGCAAAATCACTTGTTTCGCTTGGGTCTTATTCAATAATACCTCCATCGCCGCTGGGATATCCAATTGCCCCCATTGCACGATGCTGGCTTTCGACTTTTTCAGTGGTTCATGCAAAGACTCACCAATGCCGCGAAAGTCAAAAACCAAAACGGCATAGCCTTGTTCTGTAAGCCATGATGCAAAATGGTGGTAAAACTGCTGGGTAATACCTGTGGCAGGGCAGATTAAAACAGGTAGGGCTTGTTGTGTACCTTGGGCTGCATAAAAGCGTCCACTGAGTGAATAATGGTCAGAGCAGGTAATAGCTAAAGTTTCGTAATTTTGCATAATCGGTTAAGCATTGAATTTTTTTCTACTCTATCTAAGTTCCAAAAAGAAACTGGTCTAATCTATGACTTTGAAGTCAAGTAGATCTGTATAGAATAGGGTGAAAATAAAAAAGGAAAACACATGCAGTTTGTTGAATTAGATATGTCGGTAAAATTTGCACTTTTATTTAGTGGGATTTTTCTATTTGTTGGGATGCTGACAGGGGTATGGAAATATGCACAAATACGCCATTCACCGCAGTTTCGCGCGCACTATTATGTTGATATCGCCCACCGCAGCAGTTTGTTATATGCACTTGCAAGTTTAATTATTGCGTTAATGGCCGCAATTTCAGTCTGGACAGAGCCTGTGAACATACTGTTTGTGGGAATCAATTTATTCTTTTTTAGCTTCTCTATACTGAGCTATATTGTGCATGGGTTATTGCAAGACACCAATAACCAGTTCCGTAGTCCGCATGTTTTAGGCAAATGGACTTTACCCAAATCAATTATGCTAATGGCAATGATGGCATTGGTTGTGGGGGAAATTGTGGCGACGTTAGGCTTGTTGTGGGGAATGTTTTTAGGTTTATTTTAAGTTGTTCTTATAGTTTTTTTAATTTTTATACTTTTACAAAGGTGGATGACTAATCATCCACCTGTTTGCTAGTCAATTGACTGTGTGGCCTTTCGGAATTTTTGATCGACGACTGCCCATAAATAAAAGGCAAATGATACGACGATAGCGTAAGCAAAATATTCAGCTTTAAGGTTACCTTGAATTAAGCCATGCATGATCATAATGACCATTAGGGCAATGGTGGTACTTAAATACGTCACCATATTCTTGTTTGCCTTCAGAGCGTTAATGAAGACTTGCTTGTTGAAATGTAATGATAACATCTCCATCCCTCCTTGAGTTTTTGACTAAAAACCAATGTGTTTAGTCGGATTAGTTCTTAATGTTGTACTGCTAAAACTTGCGTTGATCAAGAGCAAAAACAACTATTTTCAGAGAAATTATGCTATACCAATCAGAAAATATGTGTGTAGCATTTTTTTAGTGAATAAATAGTATTTCGTTACCGTATAAGGTGACAAATGAATGATGCATGTAAGCTTATACATAGATTGTATAAAGCAATATTGATGCCATGAATGGCTTGCTAGGACAGGCTTTAAAGAATTTTTTATTTTCTAATATTAAATTTATAAGAGATATGAAGGTGTTGATATACGACTTTAGCGGTGTATATGAAATGTGTCAGTATGTACAAAACTGATGTATAAAGAAATGAAACAATATGTGTCCATTTGGATAAAATGTGACAAATATTGATCATGCTTAAAATCAGGTTTGGGTAAAACCAGACTTTAACAACATCAGTTTTTGCTTACTTTTTCACTTTGTCGATTACAACGGCAATTGCAAAAACCACTAATGATGGAATAAGCCATGCAAGGTTTTGTTCTGCAAGAGGTAAGTGAGTCAGTGCATAAGGTAGTTCAAAGTTTGCAACTTTTAAACCGTCTAGAATACCAAAGACCAAAGACACTGCGGTAACAGGTGCAATCACTCGTCGAGGATGATTAAAGAATTTCCAGCCAAAGCTCAGCATAATCACCACAATTGCAGGTGGATAAATTGCACTTAAAACAGGCACTGAAAAGGCGATGAGTTTGGTTAAACCTAAGTTTGAAATAATGAAAGAGAAACCAATCAGAATGAAAACCCAAACTTTATAGCCAATTTTAGTGATCGAACTGAAATATTCAGCACAAGCACAGGTCAGGCCAATCGCAGTGACCATACACGCAATAAAAATCATGGCAGAAAGGAAAATAGAACCTAAGTCACCAAATGCATGTTGAACATATGCATGCAGGATCACTGCACCATTGCTCGCATTTGCTGCGACTTCATGGCTTCCAAGGCCAAGTTTAAATAAGCTGAGATAAACTACAGTTAAACCAATACCAGAAATGATACTCGCAATAACCGCATAACGCGTGATCAGTTTAGGGTTGCTGACACCGCGTGAACGAATGGCTTGAATAATCACAATACCAAAAACCAAAGCGCCTAAAGTGTCCATGGTTAAATAACCATTTACAAAACCTTCAGAAACAGGGCTGTCGACATAATTATTGATGGCTGGCGGAACGAAACCCGTTGGAATCATCATCGCCGCAATGCCAAGGATGGCTAAAGATAAAATCTTCAGTGGCGAGAGTACATAACCAACCGTGTCTAAAATCTTGTTTGGATACAGTGAAATGAGGGTGACTACACTAAAGTAGATTGCACTGTAGATCAGCAAGCTACTGCTTGATGTTCCAAGATAAGATGAAAAACCAATTTCATAAGAAACGGTTGCAGTACGTGGTGTCGCAAAGAGTGGCCCGACAGTTAGGTAACACGTAATGGTTAAAATCAGGCTGGCTATTTTACCCAAAGGTGAACTTAAAATTTGAATCGAACCTTCGACACGTGACAGCGCAATAATGGTGATTACAGGTAAGCCCACAGCAGTGATTAAGAAACCAAAAGCTGCTAGCCATACATGCTCACCCGCTTGTTGAGCCACAATCGGTGGAAAGATAATGTTGCCCGCACCAATGAAGAGTGCGAAAGTCATAAAACCCAAAGCAACAATATCCCGAGTACGCAGACTTGTCATAAAAGGGAGATCGAGTTGAACAAAGGGGACGATTTTAGTGCATAAGTGTTTTTTTGGCTAATTTATTTCATGGGTAGTATTAAATTTTTTTATAAGATGAAAAGTGAATATATCAACTTGTAAAAAATAGGTTGATATATGTGATTGATTATCCATTTTAAAATAGAAAAATTATAAATATTAAAAGCTTGAGGCGCTATTTTTCCTAAATTAAAAGTTGTAGTGCAAATGCTTTAAAATTACACAAATTTTTTAAAGGCCGGTTGTTGGAGGCTACCCTAAGATTTAAGTTTGAACAAAAATATTGAGAAAAGGTCTATACTTGCGACTTCATAATTGAGGATATTTCAATGCGTGGCTTAAATGTGAGCATAAAAACTGAACAAGATGTAGAAAAACTTCGTATATCTGGTCGTTTGGCTGCCGAAGTTTTAGCGATGATTGGTGAACATGTAAGGCCGGGTGTTACGACTGAATATCTGGATGATATTTGTCATGACTTCATTGTAAATACCTTAAAAGTGACGCCTGCCAATATTGGTTATCATGGCTATACCAAAACCACCTGTATTTCTCCAAATGAAGTGGTCTGTCACGGTATTCCATCGCCGAATGTTGTACTCAAAGATGGCGATATTATTAATATTGATGTGGCGATTATTAAAGATGGCTACTTTGGTGATACCAGTCGTATGTATTACGTGGGTACAGTGAAACCAGAAGCCAAAAAGCTAGTCGATACGACTTATGAGGCGATGGTTGCAGGTATTCATGCTGTGAAGCAAGGTGCAACGCTTGGTGATATTGGTTATGCCATTCAAACAGTTGCGCACCGTGAAGGTTATAGTGTGGTACGCGAGTATTGTGGTCATGGTATTGGCAAGGTTTATCACGAACAGCCAAGCGTATTGCACTATGGTCAACCAGGTAAGGGGATGCAGCTTAAAGCGGGCATGGTGTTCACGATTGAACCGATGATTAATATGGGCAAAGCGCATGTCAAAGAACTTAAGGATGGTTGGACAGTCGTGACTGCAGATAAGTCTTTAACTGCGCAATGGGAGCATATGGTACTCGTGACTGAAACAGGTTTTGAGTTACTATCACCTTGGCCTGAAGGTACGGGCAGTTATCCAGAAATTTAAGTTGATGTTTTGTAGGTGATTAAATTTTAGACTTTGGTCTAGTTTTGTGGCTTAAAAACTAAATTAAGTCTTAAAATCAATAACTGATATTTTTGAAACCATTTATTTATCGGGTTTTTGATATTATATGATTAAAACTTATACATGTAAGCTATTGGCCTAGACTTTATTTTGTCACTAAAATTGTTTCCAAGATACTCGCTGTAGTTTCTTATTTTGAAAGTTTATGAGCTTATCCACCTCGGTTAAGCTCTTTTTTTTTGCCTCATGGATTGGCTCAATGTCATTGAGCATGAGTAGGGTTTAAAGTGATTTATTTGAGCTAAGGTGTTCAATTAAATAGTCAATAAACACACGGACAGCAGGCAGTAAACCACGACGTGAAGGATACACAGCATGAAAAATACCGTGTGGTGCTTTCCAGTCGGGTAGGACACGAACCAGCTCACCACTTTTCACCATATCTTGTACGATGCTGTCTGGAAGTAAGGCAATGCCGCAGTTTTTACGGACCAGTTGAGCCAACATGCTCAAATCAGAGCCCATCACTACAGGATTGACGCGTATTTTCTTTTGTTGCTGTGCATCATTATGCACGATGATATGTTGATCTAAATGCTCATCAACCATACTCAGTATATGATGTTGGCTTAAATCTTCAGGTTGTTTCAGTTCGCCAAATTCATTTAAGTAAGCTTGGCTGGCAAATAAATGCTGCTCGATATTTTCAAATTTACGAATTACCAAACTTGGATCATCGTCTAGATTGGAGCGAACCCGCAGCGCGATATCAAAACCTTCGTTAATAATATCCACACGGCGATTGGTCACCATCATTTGCACTTTAATTTCGGGATAGGTTTTTAAGAAGTTAGGTAAAATACGTGCAATTTCGTTTTGTGCAATCGATACAGGCAAGCTGAGTTTAATGACACCACGCGGTTGTAAACTGAGATGATCGACCAAGTCGTGTGCGGCTTGTGCAGCATTCATCATCACTTGCGCATGACGGTAAATGTTCATGCCAATATCGGTCACTGCGAAGTGTCGAGAGCTGCGTTGAATTAGGCGTACACCCAATCGTTCTTCGAGGTTATACACGCGTCGACTGAGCTTGGATTTAGGAATATCTGTTGCGCGTTCGGCTGCGCTAAAACCACCATGTTCAACCACTTGAGCAAAACAATAAAAATCATCTAAATCGCTTAACATTCACCATGTCCATTTGTGCAACGATAGGCTTAATTAAAAAGTGATCGTTGCAGTTTGTCAATTTTGAAATTGTAGAGATTTAATTGAAAATACTCAGTTATTTTAAGGGTTTCACTGAGTTTTCGCTTGTTTGAGTATTTCAAGCACCTCTTTATATTCTTCAAGTCGTGCAAAGTCGCGTGCTGTTGGGTTGTTTATGCGCGAAAGGTTCATATTATCGAGTACATCGACATATTTTACTTGGGTTGCAAGAGGGTTTAATGTAGTGCGCTTAGCTGCTTCCAAACGTGATTCACCTGTTTGTTTGGTCAGTGCTTGTATGGATTTAATGATCTCGGCACTAAAGCCAAGCGCTTCTAAGTCTTCAGCAGTCGTTGCGGTGTCTTCCAAAATGTCATGCAACACCGCAATGATTTGTAGGGTAGGATTGGAAAATTGCAACATGAGGCGTAATGGATGCAAGATGTAAGGTTGTCCGCCCTTATCGAGTTGCCCCGCATGTTGGGTTGCAGCCAGTGCAATGGCTTTTTCTAAAGTCGACATGATTATTCTAGGCACTTTATCCTATGCTAAACTTCGCAGCATCTTTGTTTAAAAGCTAAATTATGACTTATCAATTGATCCCACTAGACTGTGAAGCGACAGATCCTGTAGCGTGCCCACACTGCCAACAACAGGTAATTGATTGGTCTCAGGAACAATACGTTCAGCCTTGTGAACATACCTTATTTATTGCAATGGACATTGGTTTCGAATATATCACAGATGAATTTGAAGCGACCATGCAGCGCAGTGTTGATGATCTCCATGCGCATGATGATCAAGTGATTATGTTTGAAGAGTTAACCCAAGCCAGTTACCCAAAATTTATCATGTTAAAAGCACCACTTGGTGTTGAAGGCTATTCACGTTATTTGGGTTTTACGGCTTAATAAATAAAAGCGCCATTGCGGCGCTTTTAATTTGAGTTGGCTATCACGTAGAATCTGCTTTTAGTTTTCTAAAACTTCTTCTTCACTTTCATCATCCGCTGTATCCATACCTAGTTCTTTGAGTTTACGTGTAAGGGTGTTGCGCCCCCAACCGAGTAACTCAGCCGCATGCCGTTTACGGCCACGGGTTTGTTGCAGCGCAGCAATGATCAATGTACGTTCGAACATTGGGGTGGCGATATCGAGAATTTTCATCTCGCCATTTTTTAGTTTCTGCACAGCCCATTGACCCAACAACTCATCCCAATGGTGGACTGCAATCCGATCTAAGTTTTGCGCGGCTTGCGCATCTTCACCTGAGCGGGTAATTGGAATTTGCTTCAGCTCTGACGGTAGGTCTTCAGGGTAAACTTCACGTCCTGTAATCATGACCGTTAACCAGCGGCAGGTGTTCTCGAGCTGACGTACGTTGCCTTGCCAAGGCAACTGTTGCATATATTCTTGCGTTTCAGGGCGAAGGATTTTAGGGCTGACGCCTAATTCTTTGCCTGCACGTGCCAAGAAGTGTTGCGCTAACATTGGGATGTCTTCGCTACGATGCGCCAGTTTTGGAATGTGAATGCGAATCACGTTCAGACGGTGATATAAGTCTTCACGGAAGCGACCATCATGTACCAATTTTTCTAAGTCTTGGTGCGTTGCCGCGACAATACGTACATCCACTTTTACCGGGATATGCCCACCGACGCGATAGAACTCGCCATCAGCCAGCACACGCAGTAAACGTGTTTGCGTTTCGAAAGGCATATCGCCAATTTCATCTAAAAACAGTGTTCCGCCATTGGCTTGTTCAAAGCGACCTTGGCGTTGGGTATTTGCCCCTGTAAAGGCACCTTTCTCATGACCAAAAAGCTCTGTTTCAATTAGGTCTTTGGGAATCGCGGCCATGTTGAGCGCAATAAAAGGTTTACTGCTCCGTGGTGAGTGGCGGTGTAAAGCATGCGCAACCAACTCTTTACCTGTGCCAGATTCACCATTAATCAGCACTGTAATGTGCGATTGAGACAAACGACCAATTGCGCGGAAGACTTCCTGCATAGCAGGAGACTCGCCAATGATTTCGGTTGATTGAATCGGTGGTACAGTTTTTGCCGATTCTTGCTGCTGCATTTTGGTAATGTGCAAAATCGCACGATTCACTAAAGCTAAGGCTTCATCAATGTCAAAAGGCTTGGGTAAATACTCAAATGCGCCTGTTTGATAACTTGAAACAGCAGACTCTAAGTCGGAGTGGGCCGTCATAATAATGACAGGTAGGTCAGGATAGTTAGCTTTAACTTTTGCTAAGAAAGTTAAGCCATCAATGCCGGGCATACGAATATCAGTCAAAATTACATCGGGTGCATCTAAACTGAGCTGGTCTAAAGCAGATTGAGCTTCTTCAAAACTTGTGACGTCGAAACCTTCTTCTTTGAATGTTTTTTCCAGCACCCAGCGCATGGCGCGATCGTCATCAATTACCCATATTTTATTTCGCGACATGGTTTAACTCCCAAGGTATATATAAGCTAAAAGTTGTTTTTCCGGGAACAGATTGGCATTCAATCATTCCGTTATGTTGATGCATAATATTTTGCGCAATACTTAAACCTAGTCCTGTGCCTTTAGCACGACCCGTGACCAGCGGGTAAAACACAGATTCTAAAATTTCTTCTGGAACGCCTGGACCATTGTCTTCGATATCAATCCGCACTACGGAGCGTTGCAGGACACCATTAATGGTCACTAAACGTTGAATACGGGTACGTAACATTAGCTCAGGTTGATGGTCGACAAAGAACTCTTTATTTTCAGTCATGGCTTGCACTGCATTAACGCTAATGTTCAACATGACTTGGATCAGTTGATCACGATCAGCCATCACTTCAGGTAACGACAAATCATAATCACGGGTGATCTTAATTTTCTTTTTGGTTTGATTGGTAATGAGTGAGCGGACACGCTCTAAAGGTTCATGTACATTGACCAACTCATAACTTGGGAGCTGACGAGAACCAAGCATGGTGTCTGCTAAATTACGTAAGCGATCGACTTCACTGATAATAATGTCGGTGAACTCGCTATATTGCGGATCATTGAGGCTACGCGCTAACAGTTGTGTAGCGCCGCGAATTCCGCCCAACGGATTTTTAATTTCATGTGCAACACCACGAATCAGTTGGCGTGCAACCTGATGTTGTTGTAAGAAGTTTTCTTCCTTGGAAATTTTGAGCATCCGATCAATCGGATTGATCTCAATTAAAAGCAAAGGATGGTAGGGTTTATTTGAATTTAGCTGTGACACGGTATAGTCAACATGAATATCTTTAAAGTTGACCTTAATGATGGCTTCACGGCGGGTGTAGTGTTGTCCCGAGTTTAAAGTATTGAGAAGAGCTTCTTCTGTATTGAACTCATCATTGGGTGCATGGAGTAAATTAAGCGCTGGTTGGCCAGAGGCACGTAAAAGACTGATATCAAATAATGCTTCGCAAGAGGAATTTAAGTAAAAAATATTTAATTTACTGTCGACCAATAAAATCGCAGTGGTCAAATTGTCCACTAAAAGGCGATAGTCGATAGAAATAGGGTGATCCATTAGCGAATGTATCCTGTATTAAAATAGCGCAATGGCATCTTGATAAAGCATTAATCGTTCCAAATAGCGGACTGAATTGATGCAAATAAAGCAAAATGCACGCCAACTTTGATTTTGTATAGTGAAATGAGCACACTTTTTTTGCGGAATGCGCTGTAAATGAACGATTAGCTAAAGATATAGCGGATTCTAAAAATCAAGTAAACTGAAAGTGACTTAAAATGGTGCGTTACGTTGATTCTACTACAGTGTTGGTTTTATTTTGGTGCATTAAACAAAGAGTGTGGAATCGATCTGTTTTTATAAACAGAAAAGACATACAATACGCGCATTCTAGTGGAGCGCAGATTCATGAAATCCCCCAAAGTCGGTTTTGTTTCTTTAGGTTGTCCTAAGGCATTGGTTGATTCCGAACGAATTTTAACTCAGTTGAAGACTGAAGGTTATGATGTAGCATCAGATTATGATGGTGCGGATTTAGTTGTTGTAAATACCTGTGGTTTTATTGAATCTGCAGTGCAAGAGTCTTTAGATGCCATTGGCGAAGCCATGAGTGCGAACGGTCGTGTAATTGTTACGGGCTGCCTAGGTAAAGACGAAGACAAAATTCGCCAAATGCACCCAAATGTCTTAAAAGTGACAGGGGCGGCTGCATATCAAGAAGTGATGGAAGCCGTGCACCAATACGTGCCTGAGCCACCAAAACACAACCCATTTATTGACCTTGTTCCAGAACAAGGGATTCGTTTAACGCCGAAGCATTATGCGTACTTAAAAATCTCAGAAGGGTGCAACCATCGTTGTACCTTCTGCATTATTCCAAGTATGCGTGGTGACTTAGTGTCTCGCCCAGTCGGTTCTGTTTTAGAAGAAGCGGCTGCGCTTAAACGTGCCGGTGTAAAAGAAGTACTCGTTATCTCCCAAGATACTTCTGCTTACGGCCTCGATACCAAATACAAATTAGACTTTTGGAATGGTCAACCTGTTAAGACAAAGTTCTATGACATGTGTGAGGCCTTAGGTCAACTCGGTATTTGGGTACGTTTGCACTATGTCTATCCATATCCACATGTGGATGCAGTGATTGACTTGATGGCACAAGGCAAAATTTTGCCTTATTTGGATATTCCATTCCAACATGCAAGTCCAAAAGTTCTAAAACTGATGAAACGACCTGCGCATAGTGAAAATACACTTGAGCGTTTAAAGCTGTGGCGTGAAAAATGTCCTGACTTAGTAATTCGTTCAACCTTCGTTGTGGGTTTCCCTGGCGAAACTGAAGAAGATTTTGAAATCTTACTTGAGTGGTTGAAAGAAGCACAACTTGATCGCGTAGGCTGCTTCACCTATTCACCTGTTGAAGGTGCAACAGCAAACGACTTGCCAGATCACGTGCCAGAAGAGATTAAGCAACAGCGTTATGAACGCTTTATGGAAGTGCAACAGGCGATTTCTGCTGCAAAACTTCAAAAGCGTGTTGGTCAGAAAATGACGGTGCTGGTCGATGAGCTGGATGAAGAATTTCCAGTTGCGATTGCACGTTCATACGCAGATGCTCCTGAAATTGATGGCAATGTCTTTGTGGAAGATATTGATAAAAGCCAGATTAAATCAGGCGATTTGTTAGAAGTCGAAATTACCGATGCAGATGAATATGATCTGTATGCACAATTGATTTCGATTAAATCGAATTAAGACACAAATAAAATTTTAAAATTTAGATATTGGAGTTATTGCGATGTTGGATTCTAAAAAACCACGTTTTGAACGCATCTTACTGAAACTTTCTGGCGAAGCATTGGCTGGAAATAAAGATATGGGTATTGATGCTCAAGTACTTGATCAAATGTCTTTGGCAATTGCGCACTTGGTGGGTTTGGGTGTGCAAGTCGGGATTGTTGTGGGTGGTGGTAATTTATATCGCGGTAGTCAATTACAAAAAGATGGTTTGGTTGGTCGTGTAACGGGTGATCAAATGGGTATGCTTGCAACCGTGATGAATGGTTTGGCATTACGTGATGCTTTGGTACGTCGTAATATCAAAACCCGTTTGATGTCAGCATTGCCAATTGGTGCTGTGGTTGAATCATACTCAAGTCGTGATGCGATTCGTCACCTAACACAAGGTGAAGTTTGTGTGTTTGTCGCAGGTACAGGTAACCCGTTCTTTACCACAGATACAGCAGCATGCTTACGTGGTATCGAGATTGAAGCCAACCTGATCCTAAAAGCAACGAAAGTTGATGGTGTCTACAACAAAGACCCAAGCAAATACGATGATGCCGTTAAATATGACACCTTAACTTTTGACCAAGTGTTAGATGAGAAATTGGGTGTGATGGATTTAACCGCGATTTGCTTGTGTCGTGACCACAATGTGCCGCTTCAAGTCTTTGACATGAACAAAGCTGGTTCATTGCTTTCAGTGGTTATGGGCGAAAAAGAGGGTACTCACGTAACGAACTAATGTACGTGACCTCGAAAGCTCTTTATACTACACGCTATTTTAGAATTTATATCTTTTCGAATTAAGTAAGGAAGATCACATGATTAACGATCTTAAAAAAGACGCAGAAGACCGTATGAACAAGTCACTTGACTCGTTAGAA
Source organism: Acinetobacter sp. PC34 (assembly GCF_051789135.1). NCBI lineage: Bacteria > Pseudomonadati > Pseudomonadota > Gammaproteobacteria > Moraxellales > Moraxellaceae > Acinetobacter > Acinetobacter sp. PC34. The sequence goes on from NZ_CP196664.1 coordinate 1,313,945, forward strand.
CACGGTTTTGCCAAGGTTCGTACAGGACGTGCGCATCCATCTATCTTAAACGGGGTAATGGTTCCTTACTATGGCTCAGATGTGCCATTAAACCAAGTGGCAAACGTGGGTGTTGAAGACTCGCGTACATTGTTGATTCAGCCATTTGAGCGCACGATGGTTGCAGCAATTGATAAAGCCATCCGTGAATCAGATTTGGGCTTAAACCCAATTACAGCTGATGCGATTCGTGTTCCAATGGCTGCATTGACGGAAGAAACACGTCGTGACATGCAAAAAGTTGCGCGTAACGAAGCTGAAAATGCAAAAGTTGCAGTACGTAATATTCGCCGTGATGTACTGGGCGACATCAAAGCATTGTTGAAAGAAAAAGAAATTTCTGAAGATGATGAGCGTCGTGCATCTGATGATATTCAAAAAATCACAGATAAGTTTGTTGCTGAAATCGACAAACGTCTTGCGAATAAAGAAGCTGAGTTGTTGAAGGTCTAACTTGTATAATGACCGATTCAGAAGATAAGCTTACTCTTCCAAAACATGTTGCCATCATCATGGATGGCAACAATCGTTTTGCCAAAAAAAATGCAATGCAAAAGGGCGATGGTCACCGTGAAGGAAAAAATGTCCTTGACCCGATTGTAGAGCATTGTCGAAAAAGAAATATTCAAGCATTAACCGTTTTTGCTTTTTCGAGTGAAAATTGGAAGCGCCCTCAAGCTGAAGTTGATTTGCTCATGAAACTGTTGGAAGACACGATTCATGAACAGCTGCCTCGTATGCATCAATATCAAATGTCCTTACGTTTTATTGGTGATCGTTATAAATTATCTCCGCAATTGCGTGACTTAATGTTGCATGCCGAACAAGACACTGCTAATTTCGACAAGATGACTTTGACCATCGCAATTAGTTACGGTGGGATGTGGGATATGGCGAATGCGGCTAAGCAGATTGCACTTGCTGTTCAATCTCACGCGTTAGATCCTGAGCAAATTGATGAACATGTTTTTGGCCAATACGTAAGTTTGAGTGATTTACCCGCTGTAGATCTATTGATTCGTACAGGTGGGGATTTTCGTTTATCGAACTTTATGTTGTGGCAAGCAGCTTATGCAGAGCTTTACTTCACTCCGACTCTTTGGCCAGAGTTTAGTGTAGAAGAGTTTGATGACGCCTTGGCTGTATTTGGTGGGCGTGAACGTCGTTTCGGAAAAACGACGGAACAAATTCTACAAGATAAAATTGAGAACTAATAAATGTTAGAGCGGATTATAACCGCATTGGTTTTGGTGGCCGTTGTACTGAGTTGTATGTTTGCAACCCAGTCACACTATCCAATGTTTGTGCTGATGATTATTGCGGCAGGGGTTGCAGGCTATGAGTGGTTTAAACTCATGCCCCGTACAACAAAAAATGTTAATAAACCTCTAGCATGGGGTTTTGGTTTACTAAGTGCTGGCCTTGCTACACTTGCCTTATACTTTAATGATATTGCACTTCTACTTTGGGCTGCCTCTATTCTATGCTGGTTGCTCAGTCTGTATTGGGTTAAATCCTATCCAAATTATGATGCTTGGTATAATTCAACCCTTAAAGTGGTTGGGATTGTTCTGATATCTTCGGCTGTGACTGCTATTTTTGCACTCTGGAAGATGTCTCCATGGTGGCTGATGTACCTGTTTTTATTGGTATGGGGTGCTGACAGCGGGGCATACTTTGTTGGGCGTAAACTGGGTAAGCGTAAACTTGCACCTGAAGTGAGTCCAAATAAATCGTTGGAAGGTCTCTATGGTGGTGTGATTACGGCCATGATCATTGTGGTCGCTGTTGAAATCCTCTATTTAGACCTAACGTACGCACAGCATTTATTATTTCTTATTTTATCTGTAGTGACTGTATTTAGCTCGGTGCTCGGTGATTTGTTTGAGTCTATGATTAAACGTCGTGCTGGAATTAAAGACTCAGGTCGTATTTTGCCAGGGCATGGTGGGGTATTGGATCGTATTGACTCGCTACTGGCTGCGGCACCTATCTTTGCTGCGGGTGTATATGTGTTAAAACTTATTGGCGTAGATTTGTAAATGTCTCAATCTGTTTGTATTTTGGGTGTTACCGGTTCGATTGGGCAGAGCACCTTAAAAATATTGCAACAACATGCTGAACACTACACTGTGTTTGCTGTTACGGCACATAGTCGGATGCAAGAACTTGTCGATATTTGTCAGCAGTTTCAACCTGAAATTGCAGTTGTACCTCAAGCCAAAGTAGATGAACTGCGCCAGCTTCTAGTCGCAGCTAATTTACAAAACATTGAAATTTTGGCGGATGAGGCAGGCCTCATCGCAGTTGCTGAACATCCAGAAGTGGATGTGGTAATGGCGGCGATTGTTGGTGCGGCAGGTTTAATGCCGACGCTAGCAGCGGTAAAAGCAGGAAAGCGTGTCCTTTTGGCAAATAAAGAAGCGCTGGTGATGTCGGGTGACATCATGATGCAAGCTGCTCATGACCATCAGGCTCTTTTACTTCCTGTAGATTCTGAACATAATGCAATCTTTCAATGCTTGCCCCAGACCTATTTACAAGCTGAGCGTCACGGAAAGCCGAAACTTGGAGTGTCTGGTATCCTTCTGACTGCATCCGGCGGGCCATTTCTAAAACATAGTTTAGATGAATTACACAATGTAACGCCTGCACAGGCGTGCAAACACCCGAATTGGTCCATGGGGCAGAAAATTTCGGTTGATTCGGCGACCCTCATGAACAAAGGGTTAGAGCTAATTGAAGCTTGTCATCTTTTTTCAATCGAAGAACATTTTGTTACAGTAGTTGTGCATCCGCAGAGTATTATTCATTCCATGGTGCAATATGTGGATGGTTCAACATTGGCGCAAATGGGAAATCCTGATATGTGTACGCCGATTGCACATGCGTTGGCATGGCCTGAGCGTATTCAAACCCATGTTCCAGCTTTAGATTTATTTAAAAATCATCAGTTGGATTTTCAAGCGCCAGATACGCATCGATTCCCTGCATTAAGCTTGGCACGTCAAGCGATGAAAACTGGGGGCACAGCCCCAGCGATTTTAAATGCAGCCAATGAAATTGCGGTTGCTGCATTTTTAAATCAACAGGTGGGGTTTATGGGTATTCCTGCTATTGTTGAACACACTTTGAATACCATCCCACATCAAGCAGCAACACAACTTGATGTTATTTTAGAAGCCGATCAAAACGCACGTCATGTTGCTCAGCAATATGTGGTGAATATAGGAATTTAAGCATGAGCGCCTTGTTTATGATTGTTGCGGCAATTTTGCTTTTAGGCCCACTTATTGCAATACATGAGTTTGGGCACTATTTTGTTGCGCGTAAATTGGGCGTAAAAGTTTTAGTTTATTCCATTGGTTTTGGGCCAACGGTTTTAAAGTGGACTTCTAAAAAGTCAGGTATTCAATATCAGCTTTCGGCATTGCCCTTGGGTGGTTATGTCAAAATGCTGGATGAGCGTGAAGGTGATGTTGCTGAAGAGGATGCGCCCAAAGCATTTAATCGTCAGTCACCTTGGAAGCGTATCGCAATTGTTGCAGCCGGCCCATTGATTAACTTGGTATTTGCAATCTTTCTGTTTTGGATTTTGTTTTTGCCTGCACAAGAGCAGTTGAATACACGTGTGGGTAAAGTGCTACCTAATACACCTGCAGCACAAGTTCAAATGCAAGTGGGCGATAAAATTACCGCTGTTGATGGCTTAACGACACCCACTTGGGAAAAGTTGAATTTTGCCTTGGTTGATCGTGTAGGTGAAACGGGATCAATCCAAATTCAGGCCGAACGTGCGGGACAAGTTAAGACATTTAGTTTGCCTATTCAAAACTTCTTGAAAGATCAAACACAGTCTCCGCTTGATGTTCTGGGTTTTACGCCTTATCGACCTAAAATTCCTGCGGTCGTGACTAAGTTGAGCGAAGATGGTGCAGCCATTCGTCAGGGTATGCAACAAGGTGACAAAATTGTCGCGATTGATGGCATTAAGATGAATGATTGGTTTGATGTGGTTCAAGTGGTTCAAGCTTCACCTGAGAAATTGTTAAAAATTGATGTGCTTCGCCAAAATCAATTGGTACAAGTTGAAGTGATGCCACAAGGTAAACGCGACAATATGGGCAAGGTTTCTGGTGTCTTAGGTGTACAAAGTGACCCTGGGAAAATCAGTATTCCTACAGAATATAAACAAACGATACAATATAATCCTGCCGAAGCCTTCATGATGGCGGTAGATAAAACCGGTCAACTGTCGAGTATGATTTTGAACTCGATTGTAAAAATGGTGCGCGGTTTGATTGGTCTAGACAACCTATCAGGACCGATCACGATTGCCAAAGTCGCAGGACAAAGTGCGGAAATGGGTTGGCAAACTTTTATCTCATTTATGGCATTGATGAGTGTAAGTTTAGGGATATTAAATTTATTGCCTATTCCTATGCTTGATGGTGGACATTTGGTCTATTATTTTATAGAACTAATACGTGGTAAACCTGTTTCTGAACAAATACAATTGGTTGGTTTAAAAATTGGTATGGTATTGCTCGGAAGTATGATGCTTTTGGCACTATTCAATGATTTTATGCGTTTGTAAAAAAGCGTAGATACGGAATTAAATTTTACATCGGAAAAAACTGGCATGCAGCACACACATTTATTTATGCCTTTGGCGCTCATCAGTGCTATGGCAACAGTACAACAAGTATATGCAGCAGAAGATTATATAGTACGTGATATTAAGGTTGATGGACTTGTTCGTTTAACGCCAGCAAATGTCTATGGAATGATTCCGTTGAATAGTGGGGATCGTGTGAGCGATGCAGCACTTGCCAATGCCATTCGTAGTTTATATGCAACAGGTTTGTTTGATGACATTAAAACAGAAAAGCAGGGTGATACGCTGGTTTTCAAAGTTGTCGAACGCCCACTGATTTCTAAAGTTGAATTTAAAGGTAATAAACTCATTCCTAAAGAGGCCTTGGAAGAAGGCTTGAAGAAGATGGGGATTACCGAAGGTGAAGTGCTGAAAAAATCAGCGCTACAGACGGTTGAGTCTGAGCTTGAACAACAGTACATGCAGCAAGGTCGTTATGATGCTGATGTAAAAGTTGTGACAACAGCGAAGCCGAATAACCGTGTAGACCTCACTATCGAGTTTGTTGAAGGTAAGGCTGCAAAAGTTGTAGATATCAATATTATTGGTAATACCGTATTTAAAGAAAGCGAAATTGAACAAGCGTTTGCAGTAAAAGAGAGTGGTTGGACGTCCATTATTTCACGTAATGACCGTTATGCACGTGAAAAGATGGCTGCAAGTTTAGAGTCTTTACGTGCACTTTATTTAAACAAAGGCTATATCAACTTTAATATCAATCACTCAAGCTTAAATTTAAGTGAAGATAAAAAGAATATTTTTGTTGAAGTTTCAGTGGATGAAGGCGAACAGTTTAAATTTGGCGAAACCAAATTTTTGGGCGATGCTTTATACACCCCAGCAGAGCTGAAAGCTTTACAAATATATAAAGATGGCGATATCTATTCGCAAGAAAAAGTGAATGCGGTTAAACAGTTGCTTCTACGTAAATACGGTAATGCAGGTTATTACTATGCAGAAGTGAACGTCGTACCTCAGATCGATAAAGAAACTCATCTGGTGGATTTAAATTATTATGTGAATCCAGGTCAGCAAGTAACTGTGCGTCGTATTAACTTTACCGGCAACACGAAAACTGCGGATGAAGTATTACGTCGTGAAATGCGCCAAATGGAGGGTGCACTTGCAAGTAATGAGAAAATTGATTTATCTAAAGTTCGTTTAGAGCGTACAGGCTTCTTTAAGACTGTAGATATCAAGCCTGCACGTGTTCCGAACACAGCCGACCAAGTTGATTTAAATATTAATGTTGAAGAACAGCACTCAGGTACCAGTACTTTAGCAGTTGGTTTCTCGCAAAGCGGCGGTATAACCTTCCAAGCGGGTCTAAGTCAAACTAATTTCATGGGTACAGGTAACTCTGTTGCTATTGATTTATCACGCTCAGAAACACAAGATTACTACAACCTAAGTGTGACCGATCCGTACTTTACGATTGATGGTGTACGTCGTGGTTATAACATGTACTACCGTAAAACCAAGTTGGATGAAGACTATAACGTCAACAACTATGTGACGGATAGTTTTGGTGGTGGTATCAATTTCGGTTATCCAATTGATGAAAACCAAAGCATCAGTGCAGGTTTAAACATTGACCAAACTGAAGTGACTACAGGTCCGTATGTATCGACCTATGTACGTGATTATTTATTGGCAAATGGTGGAAAGGCAACGGGTAGTAAAGGGTCATATTGTCCAGATGCGAATTGGGATGAGACAACTAGTGAGTGTTCTGCAACAGAATCATTTGATAACGAGTTTAAGGGTGATTTCTTAACGTATAACTTAAACTTAGGTTGGTCATATAACACCTTAAACCGTCCAGTATTCCCTACATCTGGTATGTCGCATCGTGTAAATGGTGAAATTGCCTTACCAGGTAGTGATGTTGAATATCAAAAACTGACTTATGATGCTCAGGCGTACTTCCCATTAGGCAAAGACTTCGTACTTCGCGGTTATGGTAAGTTAGGCTATGGTAATGACTTACCATTCTATAAAAACTTCTATGCAGGTGGTTTTGGTTCAGTCCGTGGTTATGACAACAGCACATTAGGTCCAAAGTATCCAGGTGTAACGTACAGTGAATCTGATGATGTTGATTATGACCCTGAAGAAGTCGGTGGTAATGCGCTGATTCAATTTGGTACAGAATTGGCTTTGCCTTTACCATTTAAAGGGGATTGGACACGTCAAGTCCGTCCAGTGCTGTTTGCTGAAGGTGCACAAGTTTTTGATACTCAATGTAATGTATCGAGTTCAACCATTTATGTGAATGGTGCCGATGTAGACTCTAAGCAATATTGTAAAGACAACTTCGGTTTCGATGTTGATAACATGCGTTATAGCGTGGGCGTTGGCTTTACTTGGATTACCATGATTGGTCCATTGTCTCTCAGCTATGCATATCCATTGAATGATAAAGAAGGCGACGAAACAAAGAACATTCAATTTGAAATCGGTCGTACCTTCTAAAGTCGATCTTTTCTCTCCATGAAAGATATAAATATGAAAAAACTTCTTACAGCTTTAACACTTACAGCGCTAACCTCTACAGTGGTGAATGCTGCTGGCTATGGTGTTGTGGATCTTGAGCGTGTTGTTGAAAATAGCATCTATTTAAAACAGCAAAATTCGAGTTTTCAACAGAAAATTCAACCGCAGAGTACGAAGCTTGATCAACTTAGTAAAGAGCTTCAAGACTTACAACAGCGTTTACAAACAGGTGATAAGCTGAGCGCTACGGATAAGCAAAAAATGGTGACTCAGTATCAAACCAAAATGAACGAGTTCAATACTTTGCAGCAAACCATGCAAAGCAGTGTGCAAAGCTCTATTCAGCAAGTACGTAGTGTATTTGATGGTCGAGTGAAGCAAGTTGCTGAACAATTGCGTAAAGAAAATCAATTAGATGTTGTTTTGAATAAAAACTCAGCACTTGCCTATGACGCTAAGTATGATTTAACTGATAAAATGATTCAAAAGGTTAACGCAATTAAGTAATCAATGAATCCTCAACAGTATCGCTTAGAAGATCTTGCTCGTTTAGTCCAAGGTGAGTGTGTAGGTCAAGCTGATTTAATCCTTAAGGGATTAGCAAGTCTAGATTCAGCAGAATCTAGACATCTTGCATTTGTAAATGGTGAAAAGTACTTAGAGCAAGCACAGCAGTCTAAAGCTGGAGCATTTATTGTTACAGCTGATCTGAAGGATCACTTGGTTGAACATCAAAACTTTATTGTTGTTGCCAATCCTTATTTAGCCTTTGCCATTTTAACCCATGCTTTTGAGGTTAAACACACTGAGCAGGGTATAGAAAGCACTGCACAGATACATCCATCAGCAATCATCTCAGATACTGCTTATATTGGTCATTATGTGGTCATCGGTGAAAATTGCGTTGTTGGCGATGACACGATTATCCATTCACATGTCAGCATACATGATGGGGTTGAAATTGGCCGCGGTGGTTTAATTGAATCGCATGTAAATTTGATGTCATGCAAAATTGGTGATCGTGTCCGTATTCATGCCAATACTGTGATTGGTAGTGAGGGTTTTGGTTTTGCCCCTTATCAAGGGAAATGGCATCGAATTGCTCAATTGGGTTCAGTCATCATTGGAAATGATGTACGGATTGGTTCAAATTGTAGTATTGATCGCGGTGCATTGGATGACACAATTTTGGAAGATGGTGTCATTATTGATAACCTTGTGCAAATCGCCCATAACGCTAAAATTGGTGCCAATTCAGCTTTTGCTGCCAATACGGCAATTGCGGGTAGTACAACTATTGGCAAAAATTGCATCGTAGGTGGTGGGTCTGCAATTGCAGGGCACCTAAATATTGTTGATAATGTCACTTTAACTGGAATGTCAATGGTCACAAATAATATTTCTGTGGCTGGAACATATTCTTCAGGAATTGGACTGTTTGAAAATCAAAAGTGGAAACGCACCGTTGTTCGTTTAAGACAATTAGCAGATGTGCCATTGACCCAATTGGTAAAAAAACTTGATCATATGCAGGCTCAAATTGAGTCCCTTGAATCAACAATTAAATTGCGTAAATAGAAATATGATGACTGAGTCGAATTCTACTAGTTTCACGAAACCTGAATTGCCAATGACGATTCAAACTATTCGTGAGTACTTACCACACCGCTATCCTTTTTTATTGGTCGATCGTGTTGTTGATGTGACTGAAAATGGAATTGTGGCGTATAAAAATGTGTCTATTAATGAAGAATTTCTTCAAGGCCATTTCCCTAATTATCCAATTATGCCTGGTGTTTTGATTGTCGAAGCATTAGCGCAAGTTTCAGGTATTCTTGGTTTCATCATGAACAATGAGAAACCAAGTGAAGGTTCTTTGTTCTTGTTCGCAGGGGCAGAGAAAGTTCGCTTTAAAAAGCAAGTCGTTGCAGGTGACCAATTGGTGTTAAAATCAGAATTGGTTATGCAGAAACGTGGTATTTACAAATATAATTGTATTGCCACCGTTGACGGTGTAGTAGCAGCATCTGCGGAAATTATGGTTTCGCATCAGAAAATAGAGCAATCATGAGCAATAACGAATTTATTCACCCAACAGCAATCATCGATGCATCTGCCGTGATTGCAGCAGATGCAAAGATTGGACCGTATTGTATTATTGGTCCAAATGTCACTATTGGTGCAGGTACGCAGTTACATTCGCACGTAGTGGTCGGTGGTTATACGCGTATTGGAGAACACAATGAAATTTTCCAATTCGCAAGCGTGGGAGAGGTCTGCCAAGATCTAAAATATGCAGGTGAAGAAACCTGGTTAGAAATTGGTGACCATAATAAAATTCGTGAACATTGTAGTTTACACCGTGGCACGGTTCAGGATCACGGTATAACCAAGATTGGTAGCCATAATTTATTGATGGTAAATACGCATATTGCGCACGACTGTGTGGTCGGTGATCATAATATTTTTGCAAACAACGTCGGCGTGGCTGGCCATGTTCACGTAGGTGACTATGTGATTGTCGGCGGTAACTCGGGTATACACCAATTCTGTAAGATTGATTCTTATAGCATGATTGGTGGTGCATCATTGATTGTGAAAGATGTACCTGCTTATGTGATGGTTTCTGGTAATCCTGCACATGCTTTTGCGATGAATGTTGAAGGTATGCGTCGTAAAGGTTGGTCTAAAAATGTGATTCAAGGTTTACGTACAGCATTTAAACTGATCTATAAAGAAGGTTTGACGACAGAGCAGGCTTTAGAACGTATCCGTGCAGAAATTTTGCCTGAAGTCGCTGAGGTACAATTGCTCATTGACTCCTTAGAACAGTCAGAGCGTGGCATTGTGCGTTAAGTTTAATCCAAAGATAAAAAAAGACACTTCGCGTGTCTTTTTTTATATCTGTAGGAAAATTATTTTTTAAAGAAAGAGGCTTCTTCAGACTTGGGATATTGCTTAAGAAGTTTGGCTTTGTATTGGTTGGCCTGAGTCGAGTTTTTATCCACTTCTTTGGTAATATTATAGAGTTGATAGACGGCTCGAGGTGCGCGCGAAGAGTTTGGGTATTGGTTTGCCACAATCCCGTAGTTCTTTTTCGCTTCTGCATAGTTGGTAGGTTCAATCGCTAAATTAAATTCCGCTAACCAGAAATATGCATTGCTGATGTAAACACTGTTGGGATTGTTTTTAATAAAATTTTGCATGGGTGCAATCGCTTTCTTCGCACCACCTTGCTTATAGGCATCCAATGCGACAGTATACGCGGCTTTTTCTAGCTCAGATGGCTCTGATGTGTTTTGTGTACTGACCACTACAGGTGCTTTGTTTACTGCGGCTGCGGTTGTGTTACTGCTGGGGTTGGTGATTGTGGTGTTACTGGGAGGAGTATCCTGTTGGTTATCCTCCGTTGTGGTACTCGCTTCAGGGTCTACTTTTTGCTGAAGTAACTCTAAGCGTTGATCTAGGTCAGCGTAACGATTTTCCAACTCATGTTTGAGTTGAGCGATCTCGTTGTCTTGCTCTTCAAGTTTACCGCGTAAGCTACGCAAATCACTTTCTAATTGTTGGTTCTTTTGCATGATTTGCCAATTAATATTGGTTGCTGTTGCACTCGCACCTGTGTCTACTGCGACGCTGGTTGGATTGACACTATTGTTCGTTGCTTGGCTTAAGCCGCGAGATTCAATTGGAATATTGGCGAAAACAGGCGTTGTGCAAAGTAGGGTGAGGGCACATAGGCTATGCTTCTTTAGCATCATAAAATATCCGTGTTATAAGGCTTTGATGGGGGACACATCAAACAAAATTCATTTCCCTCATTAAAAACGGCAACGTTATGAATTGCAATAACCTTTTACATTGTTGTCGTATATTTAGGTAAATGAATGTAGCCTAGTCGTTACCAAAAAATGAGCGATTTTTCTTGATTTTGTTTTATAAATAGTCAATTGAATGAAATACTTATTGAAAAGTCGTTTATAGGCTTGCAACTTAGGGAAAAATCTCTATACTCTGTTCTTGCAATGGTAGCCCTGCCGGTTACTTCGCAATTGTACTCTACGAACCCCGCCAGGACCGGAAGGTAGCAACGGTAGTAGAAATATGATGTGCCGAAGGCTTGCTGGTAGGGTTGCCACCATATTTATAAATATATAAGAATAAAAATGAAAGATTACTATGGCATTGATGCAGGTCTAGTCGTAAGTATTGAATCCTCTGAGAAAGTGAAAAGTATTCTTCTATTTTTTGCAATTACCATTATTTTTATCTATTTCTCAAATCTATATTTTATTTCAAATGGATTCTCAAATTATATTGTCGTAGGTATTTTTCTATCTTGCTTGTGTGTTTTATTCTGTATTTTTTATTTGTTGTTGGAAAGTATAAATACCGAAATTGTTTTTAATGAAGACCATCTTCTCTATCGTAAAGTTTTTTCAGTCAAAAAAGTACTCTATAGTGAAATAAAAGGCTACCAAATCTTACATTTTAAAAAAGAAGTCGTCTATTGTTGGTCGATCAGCATCATCAAGTTGTCAATATTAGTTCAGATTTTGAGTCATATAAAAGAATTTGTAATATGTTTATGGCGCATTTTGAAGATATTGAGGCCGTCAATAAGCGAGAGCAAGAACAAAATTTTATACAAGAACATACAAAAAATATTTCCAGTGAACAGCAACAAAAATATTTAAAATATGCATTAAGAATTAGAAAAATTTTAGATTCATTGACGGTTATTATTTTCTTTTTAGCTACTATATTTGATTGGTCAGATTTTTTATTTCATGGTATGGCATTGGTTTATCTATATCTTAGTTATCCAAAGCATCGTAATTTTTATATTGTTTATATGCAAAAGGCTAAAATCTCTACCGAGATGCTGGCTTTTCTAATTATGCTTGCATGCAATATTTTATTTTTACGGGATATTATCCAGCACCACGATTTAGCTTTTTTATTTTATTCATTGATATGTATGAGCTTTTTGCTATCAGCTCTATATGTTGTATTTAAAAAGAAGTTTGCTCAAAAAATGAAGCGGCAAATGATCATGGTGATCGCACTTGCTCTACCTATTGTCGGTATTTATTCTGTGAGTTTGGTAGGTATTGTGTATAACATAAATGATAACAGTATTTTAAGTTCTTAAGATGTGCAGGTCATAAATAAGGAGAAGAGTGAGAGCGGTACGAGAAGAAATAGATATCCAAGTTATTATTTGGATGTTCGAATGTTTGATGGTGAGGTGCGACGTCTCAAAGTAAGATCTAGTGAATACTATAATACGAGTGTTGATGGTGGTTTTAAGATGACACTACATAAAGGTAACTTAGGCATCCCTTGGTCAGCTTATGAGCTACAGTAAATTAGATTTTAGCATCTAAGATTTAATAGATCATAAGCCTGTTTACGTTTTCTTGATATAGCTAGATGATAGATCAATCATGTGTAGGCTAGTGCAGGTAAATAGCCGTTTAATCTTCCACTTTTCTAGAAATCGCTTTCATAATCGCGTCCATTTCAAAGCCACGATACATTAAAAAACGGATTTGTTTGGCTTTTAGTTTTGGATCTGTTGCGACCTCAGTTCCATACTTTCTAACTTTGAGTTGATAGGCTTGTTCGACCCAATCTGTTTCTTTCAGTTCTTCTAAAATTAAACCAGTGTCAATTTTTTTAGTTTTAAGCGCCAGTTTAATGCGATTAGGGCCTTTGCCTTTACGCTTTTGGCTCGATAAAGTGATCTCAGCCACACGTTGATCACTCTGATAGTTTTGTGCTGAAAGCTCTTCAACCAGTTTAATCACTTCTTCACGGTGCATCGCCCATGTAGCCAATTTTTCAATCAATTCTGCTTTTGAATATTCCTTACGTGTTAATACAGCAAAGGCATAAGAGCGTAGACGGGAACCTGTTAAACCTGTGGGTTTGGGCTGATTCTCTTCATCAAAATCTAAAGCATCATCAGTTTCTTGTGTTACCTGCGTGTGGCCGTATTGAGTAGGAGGGGATTCATCCTCACCAAATTGTTGTTTGAGAGCATCATAGTCAAGAAGTTTGGGGAATTTTGAATTAGGCATAATCGGCTATGAAATAGATCTGAATAAACAAAACGCCCCGTAGGGCGTTTCTTAGTGTAAGCCTAAATGTCGTCTAATAACATTTAATCTTTTTCGATACCTTTAATTAAGCATCTAAAAAGTCTGGCTCTTCTTCATTCTCTTCTACAGGCGCAGCGTTTGCAGTCGTCAGTAGTTTTTCTCGAATGATTTTCTCAATGGTTTCAGCCAACTGAGGGTTTTCTTCAAGGTGACGGATCACATTGTTTTTACCTTGACCAATTTTATCACCTTGGTATGAATACCAAGCACCTGCTTTTTGTACGATTTCTTGTTGAACAGCTAAGTCTACAAGTTCGCCCAAGTGGTTGACGCCTTTACCATATAGGATTTGGAAAAGCGCTTCGCGGAATGGAGGTGCCATTTTGTTTTTGACAACTTTTACTTTGGTTTCAGAACCAACGATTTCATCGCCTTCTTTGACCTGACCTACGCGACGAATGTCTAAACGCACAGACGCATAGAATTTCAACGCATTACCACCAGTCGTGGTTTCAGGGCTACCAAACATTACACCAATTTTCATACGAATTTGGTTAATGAAAATCACCATACAGTTTGAACGTTTTGCATTACCTGTAATTTTACGTAATGCTTGGCTCATTAAACGTGCTTGGAGCCCCATGTGCGAGTCGCCCATTTCACCTTCAATTTCCGCACGTGGTGTCAATGCTGCAACAGAATCGACAACGATGAGGTCAATAGCACCAGAGCGAACCAGCATGTCTGCAATTTCAAGTGCTTGTTCACCATGGTCAGGCTGAGAAACCAAGAGGTTGTCAATATCTACGCCAAGTTTACGCGCATACTGTGGGTCTAAAGCGTGTTCTGCATCGATAAATGCACATGTACCACCTGCTTTTTGACATTCGGCAATCGCTTGTAAAGTCATGGTTGTTTTACCTGAAGATTCAGGACCATAAATCTCAACGATACGACCTTTCGGTAAGCCGCCAATGCCTAGTGCAATATCAAGTGTCAAAGAACCCGTTGATACCGCTTCAACAGCTTGTACGGTGTTATCGCCAAGACGCATTACTGTGTTTTTACCAAACTGCTTTTCAATTTGGCTTAGCGCAGCATTGAGCGCCTTGCTTTTATTATCATCCATCTTACAACCTCAAAACGATGTCACGGATATTTACTGAATATGCTCAGTATAGTGACAGATTTAGTCTGTATCTTCTATAAAAGTCAGATCGTGTGCGACACAATATGACGCATGTCATTCATCATCATTATAAGACCAATATTGGTCAAATTGTTGATCATTTTCTTGTCTAAACTTACTGATATCGCGTCGGTCTTTTTTACTTGGACGATGATCAGGTCGAGCTAGATTATGCAACTTTCTTTGGCTTGCAATCAATTCCCGTCGTGTAATACTGACTTCAGTTTCTTCATATAATTTTTGTGCAACAGGAGCGGGGCCACGCACGTCAGAGAGTTCTTTAATCACTACGGTTTTCTTGTCAATACCTTGTTGTATGGTGAGTTCCATTCCAACCCGAACTTCTCTCGACACTTTGACACGTTCGCCATTGTGGTGAACTTTGCCCCCCTCAATTGCATTTTTAGCAATGGAGCGCGTTTTAAAAAAACGTGCTGCCCATAACCATTTGTCAATGCGCATGCCGACAGTATCTTCCGCTAAAGTGGATTTACGCATATTTGGCCGTGACCTCAGCTTGCTCTAAATACGGAATTAAATCGGTGAGCTGATTTAAGATAGGATAAGGGCTGGATGTCTTGCTTTGACCTAGTGATGAGGGTTGAGCAATGGTAAATAGGTTTTGAATACCATAACTTTCAGCACCCTTTAGTACTTTTTCAGTGTCATCGATAAAGTAACACTGTGTGGTTGCAAAAGGATGGCGTTTATGGAGATGTTGCCAAAACTCAGTAAACTCTTTGGCATGACCGAGGGTTTCGCTGCTAATAATGACATCGAAATATGAGGCTAGTTTCGTGTGTTCGAGTTTGAACTTGAGTCCCTCACAGTCCGCATTGGTGGCAAGCCAGCAAGGGTAGCCGTTACTTTTTAAATAGTCGAGAAGTTCAAGACAGCCTTCACGCAGGCTAACTTTATGCTTAAATTCCTGCTGTAAGGCGAGTGTATCTACGCCGACTTTGGCTGTCCAAAAGCGCGTAGAATACCAATTGAGTGTGTGATTATGGGTTTGATAAAACTGAAATAGCGCTTGAGTACTTTGTTCTAAAGAGCACTGGTGTTGTTCAGCATAACGGATAGGAAGCTGATGATTCCAAATAAAATCATCATAGGCAAGATCCAGTAATGTACCGTCCATATCAAAAATGATAATTGGCTTTTCCACTCAAAAAATCTCCAAGGTTTCAAAGTTCAGCAATCGCGATAGAAAACAGTTAGCAACCGATTTAGCAGTTTTGCTTTATGCAAATATGGCGTAATTATAGCGTATAGCTGTATAAGATTACGGGCTTGCATAGCCCATTGTCAAAAATTGAAGAATACGAGATCTCAATTTTTTAAGTAAGAACATATAAGATGTGTTAACTGCACATTGATCCACTGCAATATTGAAATTTCAGCATTAGGAATGATTCACTTTAATGAAGAAGGAAACGCTTTTATAAATATTCGATGAGAACGCTTAGAGCTGCCATTATTCTCCAAAAGCCGCTACTGTTGCTGCTGACCTAAATCAGCCATGGATTACAACGGACTGCATCATTGGTTTTGTCAGCTTTTCAGTACCACTTAGCTATTCGGCTTTCATGTCTATCTAATCTGTTTCATCAAATGTTCATTTTACATCGATACCATTAACACCACCTGAGGGTGATTTTTTATGTTTGAAACTAAATATAAACCACCTCAGCTGACGGAGAAAGATTCGTTGTATCCAGCTCAATAATGCAATAAAAGTAAGTTTTTTGACAAAAATAAAAATAAAGTGGTTTTGCTGGTTATTTACACAAGAATCGGTTAAAAAAGATGTGGCGAATGAGAATAAAATAGAGAGGAATGGATGAGTGAGTTAAATTTAGATTTTTTAGATGAAACCTTAGATAAATATGAAGCAAAAGGTAAGAAAAAGGCCATTAAAAAAATCCGTATTGGTTATATGCTCTATGCAAAATTTATGTCGAATAAAAAATTTGCAGAAAATGTAATGAGTTCATCTTTAGATCCAAATAAGCGGACTTATCGCAATACCAAGATTAAAATTACGCATGATGAATATGAGTTAACCTTTTTACGTAATGATGATTAAGTATTCAATTGTGTTAAAAACCCTAAGGTTTCATTTATTTGAAATATTTGGGCTGTAAAGTGTGCGACATAAAGTAATGAAAATATAATGATTAGATGATGTTTGTGCAGTTAAGCCTGTTTATTTGGAGAGAGGTAAACAGGTTTTTTATTATAATAACTTTCTGGTCTAAGTGATTACAGACAAAAAGCCCGATTTGTTTTGATACTGATCGGGCTTTCATTTTGCTATTGAAATGAAAATAGTGAGAAAGATGATTTCTGACATCTTTTGATCATATTGTTCATGGATAATCTTTTTTATTTTGAGTTGCTTCGATATGTCAATTGTTACTGCAAATGAACTAGACGATATTCTAAAAAAATTAATTTCCAAAAATAAAAAGCCTGAAAAGATTTTGATTGGTTATAAAGCATATAGCGAGCTTATGAATGATCGAAAGTTTTTGCATGAAGTCGCTAGTTCGGCTATGGATCCGAATAAAAGAAAGTATCAAAGGATTAAGATCAAAGTGACGCAGGATGAGTATCAATTAGAAGTGAAGTGTTCAGATAAAAATGAGTAGATGTACCGTAATTTAAAAAAACTGCAGGTATAACGCATTTTTTAATTGATGTATTTAAAATACAGGTTTATACTGTACTCCAAATTAAAGCGCTGTAGCTTTTCTTGTTTTATATCCCACGCTCCCATGCGTGGGATTTTTTTGCGCGATGATTTTTCCTAAAGTAATCAATTGGATGTATAAAGCTGAAAAGAAATTAAGAGTAAGCACAAATTAGAAACGGTCAGCTGGTGACTTTCTCTAGTCTCAATATTTAAGGTGTGGGTAAAGGTAAAGTCAGGTTGATTGGACTACTCAACCCAAAGTCAAAAGAAGAATTGGAATTGAGTGATATTTCCTGAGTGTCTTAGGCGTATAATATTTTTAAGGCAGTGTTGAAAAAGTGTTCGCGTGTTCTCACTCTGAGGTGACTGTATACCGTTGAATACGAGGCGATCAGTAGGCTGCTATCCCAATAGATGAACTTCTCAATCTATAACTTAATGAATAAAAGGCGGTCTCATGTTTAAGCCCACAACTGCACCTCAAGATGCGCTGATATTGCAACTTGTACCGATTGTGACTCAAGCGTGCGAGATTTTACGAGCAGAGTATCAAGCTTATGTTGCAGGTGGTGATTTTACAGTTGAACGAAAATCCGATCATTCACCAGTTACGCAAGCTGACTATCGTGTCAATCAATTTATTACCGATGCTTTAAACAAAGCCTTTCCTCATTTGCCTGTTCTTTCTGAAGAAGGGCAGCATGTGCATAGACAGCAGTGGCAGTCTTTTTGGATGCTTGATCCCTTAGATGGTACGAAAGAATTTTTGCATCAACGTCCAGAATTCACTATCAATCTCAGTCTTATCGAAGGTGCGCATACAACTTTTGCGGTGTTGGCTATTCCATGTGAACAGCAAGTTTACTTCTGTCCACTACACGGTCAGCCGTTAAAATACAATATGGAAAAAGACGTATGGTCTGAATATGTTCCAGTTGAAAACCACAGTGCTGTTCAAGTCGGCTTAAGTCAAAGTAGTCAGAGTAAGCCGCAGTATCAAGTATATTTAGAGCAGTTGGAAAAACTTACGCCTATTCAAGAGTATCGTGCAGGGAGTGCATATAAGTTCTGCATGGTGTTGGAAGACCGAGTCGATATTTACCCACGCTTTCACCCAACGAGTGAGTGGGATACCAGTGCTGGACAGTGTTTATTAGAGCGAATCGGTGGTGGTTTAGTTGATTTTCAGGGACGACCATTCGTATATAACCAAAGATTGAGTTTATTGAATGGCGGTTTTATTGCATATCGAAATAACGATATGAAAAAACTGGCATTACAAGCACTTGAACTAATGCCTTCGTCGGCTTGAGCTAAAAACTGAGCGTGCTATAGTGTTTTTTGAATTATTGAGTTGCTAGTGATTATGGCCTTAGAGTTACTCCCGCCTAGTATGTTGAAGGCAATCGATTTATTGCCAGATGCAAAAACGCCAGTGACGTTATTTACACGTCATTCCATTCGTGAAGTTGTTACGGGTCAGGGGCTTGCAGGCTATGATTTACAGTTGACGCATCAAGGGCGAGATTTGGCGGAGGCGTGGGGTTCCTATCTGATCGATAATACAGATCGAGTGATACAACACTGTATTTCTAGCCCAATTCAACGTTGTATTGATACCGCTGCACTAATGATTCAAGGGGCAGATGGACAAACCCTTGAGCCGAATACCCACCGTATTGAAATTATCGAACAAGGTTTATTGGTTGAGCCAGGCAGTTTTGTTTTGGATATTAAGCAAGCCGGCCCTTATTTTCAGCGTCAAGGTGCTCTAGGATTTATTAATAGCTTTGTGAATAATGCCTTACCCGGTATGAAGCATCCGATTCATGGCGTCGTAGATGTATTGGAGCTTATATATAACACGCATCCGAACAACCCTTATGGTTTGAGCCTTGCGGTCAGTCATGACACGATTTTAGCTGCGATTTTGGCGGTTATTTCAGGGCGCACGATTGTGACCAAAGAAGACTGGCCGAAAATGATGGAAGGTCTTTTTGTGTGGTTTGAGGGAGATGTGTTTTTGGAATCAAAATTGAAATGGATTTGGCGCGGAGAAATGAATGAACTGAATATTCATGAGTTTCAAAATCTGTAAGTGATTTGTTTATTAATAAAAATCAGCTATAAATCTCGTTGCTTCATTTAGACAGTTGTTTGAACGAAAAAAGAATATACGAGATTTATAGATCGATCATTTGTCACCGTTATTGAATGATATACCACATAAGTTTAACTTTTTGCTTTGAGTCGATTGGGAAAATCGAGCAAGTCGATACTTAGGCCTTCATCATTTAAAGGCCATAATGAGGTATTCACTGCTACGCTGTGCTGATGAATACGATTGTATTTATCTGCAGCAATGAGCGTGGCAATCTCATGATTCGAAAGGGTATAAGCATTGACAACATCGGCTGGATATTGAGTACGGTCATAAAACTCAGCTTCCGTTTCCCCTTGGTGCAGTGCAAAAATACGTTCAATTGCAGGTAAATAGACGCCATAGCCTAACCATGCGTCAACGCCCTGAGAGGCCTGAATTTCTGCGGTTCCGCGCATATTTGAGATGACTTTGGCGAGTATGTCTTTTTCACCTTTGGCATGAAAATACTCAATATATTGTTGTTCTGTCGGTTGGAATTTTTCAAGTGTTGGAAGAAATTTATTAATCATGCTATTCCCCAGTAGAACATTCTATGTGGTTTCATTATAAGAAAACAGAATACCATAATTTATTTATGGGATTTTAATCATTTTGGATTTAAAAATTAGAATAAGCTACGTGCTTACAAAGAAAATTAATTGAAATATCTTTTTTTAAAAAATTAACTGACAAATATTGGCACTATATTGGTGCAAATTCAAATGTATAACTCATCATTATTTTTCATAAATTCAAGCCCTGTCACAGAACTTTTATTTTTCGGACATTAGTTTCAAGACCGATAAAAAATATGTCCTGAAGTGACAAATTATGTAAATTGAATATGTATAGAAAATAGTGTTAAATAATTAAGCTTTTGATTTATATGAATTATTAATGATTTTTTAATTTTTATTTGTGACTATTTTGGGGGAAGATGTGAAAAGTGTGAATGAGTTCTTGTATTGCAAGCTAAGTCTTTGCGTTGTAACACTGATGTTAGCTGCGTGTGGTGGAGGTGGTGGAGAAAGTGGAACCGAAAACTCTACAACGCCTGTAGTGAAAACCTATGCGGAGCCTACACAGGATGTGGCTGATGTAAATACATTGGGTTATTTTGATTACGATGCAAACTCAAAAACACGTGTGATACGAAATGACTTAACTGGTAGTTTCGAAGCAATGCTGCAATTTGGTCAGAGTCATGTGGTTGATCCAAATGGTAATGAAAGTAAAAAAATGCCACGTCTGACGATGGAAAAAGAAGCGCTATTGTTAGTTACGCCAACTGATAGCATGGGGAAAGTTGATGGTCTGAGTGCTGATATTTACATGAATAATCAGTTGCTCCGCACAGTTACATTTAACGATCCAACTCAGATTCCTCAGTCTGATCAAACCAATACCGATGAGCGTGCACGTGTGCAATATAGTAAGCGTGCGTGGAGTGCTCAACTCAATTGGGATGAAATACGTCCGGGTTTGCGTATTCAGCTTAAAGATTCTCATGGTCGTCAGGGGCAAATCGCGGAAGATAAAATTGATTTTGCCTCTCCGGGAGAGTTGGTCTTAAACAATATTCGTATCGGTATGTTAACGGCTCCTCCTGTTTCCAATGGTCACTATATGCTGAATGATCCTGTTCGGGCAGGTTCAGATTACTTTCAAACGATTCCAGCTGCTGAAATGACCGTTGCAAAATATGATGATATTCAGTTGGATCGCGTCATGATTGCAGACGGGACGATTTACGATACGGCAAGCACCAGCCAAGGCGGAGTTTATGAGGGTGACATGCGTGAAAACGTGGGTAAGTCGACATTTAGCGTGGGCATTAACCTAGCAAACTGGGGCATTACCAGTGCTTCGATGGCAAGTCAGAATCAACCACAATTAACCCAAACCGTAGTTGCACACCATAGTCGTGGAAAATATGCCAATGGCGAAAGTAATCATGGCTTAAGTGGTGGTAACGGCATGCTGACGTTGTATGATTCGGTTGGAAATGAGTTTAGTCATGAAATTGGACATCACTATGGACTGGGGCATTATCCTGGGCAGGAAGGTGATAACCAGTTTTGGACTTCACATCATGCGGATAGTGGTTGGGGTTATATTCCGTATCGCAATATGATGCGGGGAAATTTGATTTGGAATAATAAGGATTTATGGGCTTCTTCTACAGGAATTGCAAATTTTTTAGCTTTATATCCACATAGCCGAGATGCAATGTCTGGTGGTTATGCATCAAGCTCAGTTTCACGTTATACCCACTATACGGGTTATAGCACTTATTTAAAAATTCAACCGCACTTTAACCGCTATGTGTGGGATAAGACTTCACCTACGGGCTATAAAAAATGGAATGAAGTAACAAGGCAGATGGAAGTGGTTCAGCCGACTATGCCAGATTCTGCTGCACCTGTTTGGTATCAACCAAAGCAAAACTATTTACGCCCACGTGTCTTTGGTGAGCCTGTAGTGACCATTTTGGGTGGCTATGACCCTGTTGCAAAGGTTGGGCTACTATATCCTGCGGCACGTTCAAACTGGGGCAATGTCTATGATTTACCCACTGCAAATACGGCGTTAAATCAGGATGCATGTTGGTTAAATGTACAGTATCCAAATACAGTAACCAATATTGCACTGGCTCCGACACGATTAGGTAGTAATGCCAATAAATTACATGTCAATTTAGCGCTTGCAGATCACCCTCAAAAAGTTGATTTATATTGTAAGCAGGCCAATGCTGCTGCCAAATTATTATCGACTACAGTGATTCCCCAATATACTACGGCTATTACACCTGCTGTTAAGATTGGGAAAGCACAGGGTTATAAAGCCTTACGCGATGTAGAGTTGCCCCTACTTGAGCAAGAGCTACTGAATCAAGCGGCGAACAATCTTATTGTTTTGTCACCAAATGGTTCAATGCTTTATCAGGCTTATAAGTCATATAAAAATGAGATGAGTTTAGCTGCGCAGCAGGTAATTGAGCGTTATGAAGAGCAAGAAACTAGGTGGATGCGTTTAAATCGTTGGGTAAATGTTTATTATGATGATTTAGCCAAAGATGTACCTGCTGCGATTGATGCACTCAATGCTTTTATCAAACAGCTAGGTTTACAACAAGATGACCCACTTGCACAAAGTGGATTGTTGAAAAATAACAAGAATTGCTTGAAAACAGAGCTGGCATCTAACCAAAAAATGGATGTTTACATTAGTGGCCCATCGGCTTGTACTGCTGATGATACTGAGCAGTGGGTTTATGACAGTTTAGGACGTATCCATAGCAAAGCGGCTATGGGGCAGTGTCTAACGGGTAATGGAGGAAGTGCTAAAGTCACCTTGACTGACTGTGTGGCGAATAATGCAGCACAAGTGTGGTCAATGGATGCCACGACGTCTGCCATTAAACAATCAGGACAGTGCTTAGATTTAAACTCGGGTAATTTGGTAAATAACCGTCAAATTGCAATTCGATATAGTTGCTCTGGAAATAATAATCAAAGATGGACAATGCTGAACCAAAATACAAGCTTGATTCTAGCTGGGGCAACATCAAGAAACATTGATATTTTAGTGAAAAACCTGAAAACTCAATCTTTGAATTAAACCACTGCTCATCTGACAAATGCTTTAACATGAAATGAAAACGAGCTCCCTAAAAGGGGGCTTTTTTTGTAGGTAGGTGTTCTCGTAGGTGCTAGAGAGCACTTGCTAGATTTTATTTGGGTTTTAAGCTGTATTGTTAAGGAACAGATGTGCTAAAAAGGTGTGCGCACTGTGAAATTTCAAAAAATAGATACAAAAAAAGCCCTTTAAAAAGGGCTTTTTTTAATGCATAAATTAGTTAGCTAAAGCTTTAACTTGTGCATTTAAACGGCTCTTATGACGAGCAGCTTTGTTCTTATGGATGATGCCTTTATCAGCCATACGGTCGATTACTGGTACAGCAGTTTTGTATGCTTCAGAAGCAACTGCGTAATCACCAGCAGCGATAGCAGCTACTGTACGTTTGATGTAAGTACGAACCATAGAACGTAAGCTTGCGTTGTGTTTGCGTGCTTTAACGTTTTGACGAGCACGTTTTTTAGCTTGAGCAGAGTTTGCCACTCGTGCACTCCTTGAAATAGATTGGTCTGGGCGGGCTGAAATTCAAACTGAAAACCACATCAGAAGAACAATCACCAGCCCGTAAACAAGTGGCATATTTTGATTAATATACGCAGTGAAGTCAAGTCTTGACATGCTTTGACTATATTTAAGATACATAAAAATTCTAAAGAAAAGGTAAGATTAGCCATCTGCATGGGAGTTTGTATAAAAATGAAACAAAATATAGAACAAGCGATTGTGATTGGAGCAACCGGTTTGGTGGGCTTAAACCTGATTCAACAATTACAACAACTGCCAAGTTGTAGCAAAATTTTGGCTGTGGTCAGAAAGCATAATGTGCAGCTCGATCACTATGACAAAGTTCAGCAACTGGAGTTGGATGATTTTTTATTACTCAACCATGAAGATGTTCAGGGCTACAGTCATGCTTTTAGTTGTTTGGGGACGACTTTAAAGAAAGCTGGCTCAAAAGAGCAGTTTTATGCCATCGACTATGTGGTGAATGCACATTTTGCTGAATTGTTTGTTTTGACCAAAACCCATTATGTGTTGATCAGTGCCTTGGGGGCGCAAGCCAATTCAAAAATTTTCTATAATCGCGTCAAAGGTGAGCTTGAAGAGACTATTCGAGGACTCGATTTATATAAGGTTAGTATTCTGCAGCCATCCTTACTGATCGGACAGCGTAATGAAGGTCGCATGTTGGAAGATATTTTCCAAAAGGCTTATACCAAACTATCGCATTTTATACCAAAGCATTTTAAATATAAGCCAGTGACAGCAGAACAAGTGGCTCATACTATGGTCGAGGCTGCCCAAACGCAGACCGAAAAATTTGAAATATATGATAATTTACGCATACAAAAGACAAAATGAGGGGAAGTGTAGTGACGACAGCATTTGTGACATGCGATTTATTGGATGATCATCCTGAACTTGATTTACAAGTGGTCAGCCCATCAATGGATGGTAAGTTCTTTAAGAGCTATGGTGCGCGTAAAACCTTTGGTGGTCAGGTGGTTACGGTTAAATGCTTTGAAGATAACTCTCGGGTGAAAGAGCTGTTAGCAACAGATGGTACGGGTAAAGTATTGGTTGTGGATGGTGGCGCTTCGATGCGCTGTGCCTTGATGGGAGACTTAATTGCAGAGTCAGCAGTCAAAAATCACTGGAATGGTGTGGTGATTTATGGCTGTGTCCGTGATGTAGATGCGATTGCTGAACTAGATTTAGGTGTGCATGCTTTAGCTGCTATTCCACAAAAAAGTAACCGTAAAGGTGTAGGGGAAGTTGATATCAGCTTGCATTTTGGTGGTGTCACCATTCAATCAGGTCATTATCTCTATGCGGATAATAACGGCATTGTCATTGCAAAAGAAAAACTGGTCGATGCATAAGCACCAACCAGACTCATAACAACATCAACAAAAGATATGGACGTGTAATATGGTGAAGCATCAAATTAAAGTGATTCAGGCTCTTTTTTCTGGGCTTGCGCAAGGTGGACGTGGTGTAACAGGAACGCCGCATCCTAAACAACCTGAGCAACCTTTAAAGCTCTATGAGTTTGAAGGCTCGCCATATTGTCGTCGTGTGCGTGAAGTATTGACTTTGTTGAACTTAGATTATGAAGTGTATCCATGTCCTAAGGGTGGAACTAAATATCGCCCTTTGGTGAAACAGTTGGGTGGGAAAACCCAATTTCCTTTTTTACTTGATGAAAATACAGACACCAAGCTGTACGAATCTGAAGATATTATTCACTACTTATTTGAACAGTATGGCCGCAGTGGTAAAACACCGAAAAAGTATGCACATTATCCCAAAACACCTTATGTTGCTTATGTCGGGACATTGGTAAATGGTGCGAGTGGAGTGTGGATCAACAAGAGTATTAAAGATCGCGTAGCGCCAGAACAGCTGTTACAACTTTGGGGATTTGAAGCCAGTCCTTATACTCGGATTGTCCGTGGTTTGCTGACCGAGTTGGAGCTCCCTTTTAAGTTTCATAATGTGCCTAAAGAACGTTGGCAAGATCAAGGCCCAGCAGTACTGCGTTTAAAGCCGGGCAAATATGTACCTTTGGCAGGTGGAAAGCGTGAGCAAGTTATGCAGGTGATGGGGCGTGATATTCAAGTGCCATATTTGGTTGATCCGAACACTGAAACAGCTTTGTTTGAGTCGGCAGATATTGTTGCTTATCTCAAGCAGACCTATGCAGCATAAGAAAAAGGCATCTCTTAGAGATGCCTTTTTTAATTCCTAAGCATTGATGTTTTATCGGACTGATCTGATTTTTTGTCATTACAATGGAATGATTAAGTGTATTTATCTTCAGTTGTTATAAAAATATTCATTATTTGGTTGATAATACGACACACATTCAAACATCCGTAGCGTTGAGGAAACGTGTAATTTCTTGAGAGAATTTGCGCGGTTCACTCAATAAAGGCGTATGCCCAGATTTTTTAAAGATCACCGTTTTCGCATGCGGCGCACTTGAAGCAATCAGTTTTTGTCCTTGAGCAGGATAAAGTTTTGAGTCTTCACCAATAAAAAATGTAGCTGGTCGGTCAATCTGACTGAGCGCACTGCGATAGTCTTCTTGATGGTCAAGATAATTTTGAATATACCAAGCCATATAGTCTAAACGCTGGATTGGGAGCATGAATTTTTGCAAGTGTGGCTGTTGAAATGCTTTTTGAAATAAAGCCGCAGTTCGAGATGGTGTGGCTTGCAGTTGAATAAAAGCCAACCACTGGTTAACCAGTTCTGTACGCATAGACGCTGTTAAGTCTGAGACCAAACGGTACTGTGCATTTTGGGCCAATAGGTCTGCAATGTTTTGTAGGATGGCTTTGAAATCGGAATGCTTTTCAGCAAATAAACCATGTGGCCAGTCTGCATCTACGCTAATCTTGGGTGTTTGGTCGATGTGTAAATAGCTGCGGATATGGTTTTGAAAGCGACCATATTGCATGCCATGCATGGCTGTCGTAGCGCCCATAGAATAGGCAATGACATGGAATGCTGTATCAGCATATTGTTTTAGAAAGCAGTTTAAATCTTGCCAGTGGCTGGAAATCGCATCCAGTGTGGGAATTTTGCACTGCGCTGAACCACCAAAACCCCGCCAGTCAGGAATGTAAAAACGGTACTTTTTACGGTGTTGATATAAAAAAGGTAGCCATTGCCAACTTTGCATCCCTAAGCCAGATAA
Source organism: Acinetobacter sp. PC34 (assembly GCF_051789135.1). NCBI lineage: Bacteria > Pseudomonadati > Pseudomonadota > Gammaproteobacteria > Moraxellales > Moraxellaceae > Acinetobacter > Acinetobacter sp. PC34. The sequence goes on from NZ_CP196664.1 coordinate 1,340,616, forward strand.
AACCAGTACAGGTGTGCCTTGTCCAAATTCTCGAACATAGAGTTTTTCGCCATCTGGCATTAAATAATGTGACATGGTCAATCCTTTGCGTTGTTTATTATTTTTCGAAGTTTTTAAGAGCTGGAATCATGGTCTCTAGCCACTCAATCCAACCACTTTCTAAATTAATTCCAATTTGTAAAATCATCTTATGAATATATAAGGTACGATCATTTTCTTCAGCATGACCAAAATCTTTGGCAAAAATGCTTTGGTAAATTTGTAGTTTTTCTTTGTGTAGGATGAGATGTCGTTCCAGTTCAGGCAAAACTGTATTGCCACCAAGTTGAGCCTCAACACGCAGTCTCACCATCAGTTCTTCGCGGAGCTGGGCAGGTGGGCTTTGCTTTACGAGCCAGTCTGCAAGTTCTGTACGTCCGAGCTGTTCTGCCTGATAGGTTTTTTTACGCGAGGTTGCACCATCGTCTTCTATCGTTGAAATCCAGCCTTTGCTCTGCATAGCGCTGAGTTCTCTATATATCTGTTGATGTGTTGCATTCCAAAAGAAGCCCATTGAACGGTCAAAACGACGCGCTAACTCAATACCTGTGCTTGGTTTCTCAATCAAACTGGTCAATAAAACATGAGCTAATGACATTTCGGTAATATTTCGCAATTAAAATGGACGTAGAGTCATTATGCAACATGTTGCATAAAAAACAAATCTCGATTATAAAGATAAACATTATGCAACTTGTTGCATTAAATAATTTGATCTAACCTTGTATTTAAAATACCAGCCAGCGAAAGCACGCCAAGGAGTACACATGTCTAATTATCCGCATTTACTTGCGCCTTTAGATTTAGGCTTTACCACATTAAAAAACCGCGTATTAATGGGATCTATGCACGTTGGACTTGAAGAAGTTGAAGGTGGTTATGATCGCATGGCGGCATTTTATGCAGAGCGTGCCGCTGGCGGTGTAGGGCTAATCGTAACAGGTGGTATTTCACCGAATGATCATGGTGTGACTTTTCACGGTGGTTCTAAGTTAGATACTTTAGAAGAAGCGGAAAAGCATAAAGTCATCACACAAGCTGTACATGATGCGGGTGGTAAAATCGCATTACAGATTTTACATACTGGGCGTTATTCTTATCAGGCTGAAAACGTCGCACCATCTGCAATTCAAGCACCGATTAACCCTGTAAAACCCCATGCTTTGACTTCGGCTGAAGTAAATCAGACTATTGCTGATTTTGCCAATTGTGCAAAATTGTCGCAAATCGCTGGCTATGATGGCGTTGAAATCATGGGTTCAGAAGGCTACTTAATCAATGAATTCATCGCGGCACGTACCAATCATCGTGATGATGAATGGGGTGGAAGCTATGAAAACCGTATGCGTTTCCCGATTGAAATCGTAAAACGAACTCGTGCAGAAGTGGGTGAAAACTTTATTATTATTTACCGTCTTTCAATGTTGGATTTGGTTGAAGGTGGTTCGACTTTAGAAGAAGTGATTCAGCTTGCCAAAGAAATTGAAAAGGCGGGTGCAACCATTATCAATACAGGTATTGGTTGGCATGAAGCGCGTATTCCAACGATTGCAACCAAAGTGCCACGTGCTGCATTTACATGGGTGACCAAGAAGCTAAAAGGTTCGGTTCAAATTCCTTTGGTGACGTCTAACCGTATTAATACCCCTGAAATGGCTGAACATGTTTTGGCTCAGGGTGATGCGGATATGGTGTCGATGGCACGCCCAATGCTTGCAGATGCTGAGTTTGTACTCAAAGCAGAACAAGGCCGTAGTGATGAAATCAATACGTGTATTGGTTGTAACCAAGCCTGTTTAGATCAAATTTTCTCCATGCAAATTGCGACGTGTTTAGTCAACCCGCGTGCATGCTATGAAACTGAACTGATTTTTAAAGAAAGTGCGGCTAAGAAAAATATTGCGGTGATTGGTGCTGGGCCTGCAGGTTTGAGTTTTGCGACTTATGCTGCTGACCGTGGACATCAAGTAACTGTTTTTGATGCAGCAAGTCAGATTGGTGGTCAGTTTAATATTGCGAAGACTATTCCTGGTAAAGAAGAGTTTTACGAAACACTGCGTTATTTCAAACGTAAAATTGAATTACAACCGAATATCAAATTGGTGCTGAATCATACCGCAACTTATGAAGAACTGAGCGCTGAAAACTATGATGACATCGTGGTTGCAACAGGCGTTACTCCACGTGAGCTAACTATAGAAGGGATTGATCACCCGAAAGTGTTGAGTTATATCGAAGTTCTACGTGAGCGTAAGCCTGTCGGTAAAAAAGTCGCGATTATTGGTGCGGGTGGTATTGGTTTCGATACAGCAGAATACTTAAGCCATGAAGATGAAAGCGGTAGTTTAAACCCACAAAAATTCTATGATGAGTGGGGAATTGATACCAGCTATGCACATGTCGGTGGCTTAAAACAGCCAGTCTTGGAGCAATCGGATCGTGAAATTTACCTTCTACAGCGTAAAGCGAAGGCAGTCGGTGCAAGCTTAGGTAAAACCACGGGTTGGATTCACCGTACAGGGCTAAAACATCGCGATGTAAAAATGATTGCAGGTGCAAGCTACGACAAAATTGATGATCAAGGTCTCCACATTACAGTGAATGATCAGCCAACGGTTTTAGAGGTAGATCACGTGATTATCTGTGCAGGACAAGAGTCTTATACTGCAATGTACGACCAATTAAAAGCCGATGGTAAAAATGTGCATTTGATTGGTGGTGCGAAAGAAGCAGGTGAGTTGGATGCGAAGCGTGCGATTCGTCAAGGCGCTGAACTGGCTGCGACCATTTAATCGATAACAATAATTTATCAGCTTAAAATTTGTAATAAAGCTCCCTCTCCTATACGGAGAGGGTTTGGGAGAGATATTTTCTAAAATATTATCTTTTCCCTCGTGTAGCCTTTTCCATGAAACGTATGTGGTGTAAGAGAAGGTGCTTTTATTGCAGATTTGAGTGGATTCACTTTCATAAGGACATAAGAATGAGTTTAGCAACAACAAAACAAGCATTGGTACGCTGGCATGATATGGCCACGACTCGTGATATGAGCATCTTAAATGAGCTTTTAGCAGAAGATGTCGTGTTCCGTTCACCTGTGGCATTTAATCCTTATCCGGGTAAGCAAGTGGTTTTTTTATTTTAAGTAATGTGATTCAGGTTTTTGAAAACTTTACCTACCACCGTGAATTTTTTACAGAAGATGGTTTAAGTGTCGTCCTTGAGTTTTCTGCCAATGTCGGCGAAAAGAAACTCAAAGGGATTGACATGATTCGTTTTAATGAGCAAGGTCAAATTGTAGATTTTGAAGTGATGATCCGTCCTAAATCGGGGTTAGAGGCCTTGGCTGTACAAATGGGACAGCGAATGGCAGCTTTTGCACCTCAAGCTGGATGATAAACGTGTGACTTGTTATTTATAGTTAGGCACGAAAATTGATGCATCACCAAGAAAGATAGGAAAAAAGAAGGTACTGATATGAATGCTGTGTTCAGTTTGCTAAACCAATTAAGCCAAACGGCGTGGGATCGAGTGACTGGTGCGGAACAACCGAAGCTCTATATTAATCCGAAAGGGCAAATTCAAGAGACTGTTGGGGCGCTTACACAGCTTCAAGAAAAGTACCGACCAACACCGTGGTTATCCAACACGCATGCCCATCTTTTGTATTTTGATGTGATTCGTAAGCGTCGGATTCAATTGGAATACGATCATTTTGATCAGTTAGAGATGCAAGACGGTGGGGTCACTGGCATTATGTGGTTCGGTTATGACTTGCCTGAAGCGACGCCAACGGTTGTGGTTATGCATACGATTACAGGCTCTCCTGAAAGTATGCGTGAGGTGGTGCGTGACTTAAATCGCTATACGGGTTGGCGTGTTGCACTGTGCTTACGCCGTGGACATGCAGACCTTCCAATGCCTGTACCCAAAATGAATCTTTTCGGTTCAACCGATGATTTACGTGAGCAAATTGCCTTTATTCAAAGCACATTTCCAAGTTCAACGTTGTATGCGGTAGGCTCTTCTGCGGGAACGGGGCTTTTGGTGCGTTACTTAGGCGAAGAAGGAAGTCAAACCCCTTTTAAGGCGGCCTTTGCCCTGTGTCCGGGTTATAACACGGAGTTGGGTTTTGTAAATGTGCATCCCTTTTACAGTAAGGTCATGACCAAGAAACTGTTTAAGAAATTTATTTTTCCTTATCAGCAAACGTGGCAACAAACAGCGTCTGTGTCGCAAGTTTTAATGACCAAAACCTTGGCTGAGTTTGAGTCGAGTTATTATGAAATGGCGGGTTATGTGAACTATGACAGTTATAAACAAGCCACAAACCCAATCTATGTATTTGAAAATGTCACCATTCCATTGCTGATTTTAAATGCAGAGGATGATCCCGTCTGTCATATTAAAAATTTTGAACCGTATAAAGACATGATCCGTCAAATGCCGAATATTGCGGTAGTGACCACCAAAAAAGGCAGCCATTGTGGCTTCTATGAAGGGGTACTCAATACCGAGTCTTGGGCAACCAAGCTGATTGCGGACTTTTTGAAACTGGAACATCAAAAAACACTAAAAAAAGACCTACAGCAGTGTAGGTCTTTTTTGATTGGTTCAGCAGTGTAAAGGCTTAAACGGCTTCACAGGCTTTCTTGCTAAGACCGAACTTCATTTGCAGTAAGACCAAGATCAAGGCCATAAAGCTGAGTGCGGCACCTGCATATGAAACTGCTGCATAGCTGAGTTGCATACTCAGTACCGTTGCACCTGCAAAGGCACCTAAGGCATTACCTAAGTTAAACGCACCAATGTTGACTGAAGAGGCAAGACCAGGCGCATCTGCTGCGACTGACATGACGCGCATTTGCAGTGGTGGTACTACCGCAAATGCTGCCGTACCCCAAATCACTAAGCCAATCGCTGCACCAACGGTTGTTTGCGCTAATACTGGGAAAACAAGCATCATCACCATTAAAAGTATAAGGAAGCCTATCAGGGTTTTCTCTAGGGATAGATCGGCAAACTTTCCACCCAAATGATTACCAATGGAGAAACCAATCCCGATTAAAACCAACATTAAGGTGATGGTTTGCGGTGATGCCTGCATAAATACATGTAGGCTCGGAGCAATGTAGGTATATAACGCAAACATTGCGCCCGCGCTCATGACCGTGGTTAATAAAGCAAGGACGACAGGCGCACGTGTTAAAACACGTAATTCTTTTGCTACATTCGGTTTAACCACATCGTGATCTTGTGGGAGTGCTTTCCATAGTGCCAATATGGTCATAATGCCTAAGATTGAAATCGCAGCAAAAGCCATGCGCCAACTGGTATTTTGACTGAGCCACGTTGCAAGTGGCACACCGCCAATATTGGCAATGGTGAGACCCATAAACATCATGGCGACTGCACTGGCTTGTTTGTCTTTAGGCACAACACTGGCCGCCACCACCGAACCTAAGCCAAAGAATGCACCATGGTTTAAACTTGTAATTAAACGTGCACCCATTAAGCTCATATAATCAGGTGCAACGGTCGCCAACACATTCCCAATCGTGAAAATAGCCATCAATAGGATTAAAGCGGTTTTCTTAGGAAAGCGTGCCAGCCATAAGGTCATGAGCGGAGCCCCAATCATGACACCTACTGCATAGGCACTAATCAGAAGTCCGGCTTGTGGAATTGAAACGGACAAATCGTTGGCAATTTCAGGCAAAAAGCCCATGGGTGAAAACTCGGTGGTTCCAATGGCAAAAGCACCCACTGCAAGTGCCAAAAGTGGAAAATTAATTTTCATAGCGATGCTCAATCCCACATCGGTGCTAATCCCTCAGGACTAACTTCACGTTGATTTCGGTCTAATTGCGTAATTGCCATCATTTCTTCAGTCGACAGTTGAATCTCTTGCGCCTTTAAGTTGGACATCAAGTGTTCACGTTTGGTTGAAGAAGGTATGACTGCAAAACCACGTTGTAATGCCCAAGCCAAGCTAATTTGTGCAGTCGATACTTGATGTTGCTGCGCGATGTGCATTAAAACAGGATCATTCAAAACCTTACCGTAAGCCAGTGTCATATATGAAGTGACATCAATGTTTTGTGCTTGGAGGAAATCAACCAGTTGATGGTTTTGTAGGTAAGGACTGAGTTCAATTTGGTTGGTTGCGATGTTTTCTAGCCCAATACTCTCAATCGCCTGTTGAGTCAGCTCAATATTGAAGTTAGAAATACCAATGTGTTCGGTCAAACCTTGTTGTTTCGCTTGCAATAAGTTCTGCATGAGTTCTGTAATGTTTACATCTGTACTTGGGGCAGGCCAGTGGATCAAGGTTAGATTCACGGTATCGGTTTTTAGTTTATGCAAACTTTCTTTTAAGCTTGGAATCAATTTTTCTGCTGAAAAATTTTCCGTCCAAATTTTTGTGGTGAGAAAAAGATCTTGATGATTGATACCACAGAGTTCAATGGCTTGACCAACTTCGGCTTCATTACCATAGATTTGAGCAGTATCGACCGCACGATAACCGACTTCTAGTGCAGTTTTCACAGACTCAATGACAGTGTCACCTGTTAAACGGAAAGTACCTAGGCCGAATTGAGGAACGATATTCATTTTTTACTCGATAACTTGTTTCATGGAATGAGGCTATTTTGTAGAAAAAAGACTTGCTTAAAAACTGGGTAATTTGCAAAATATTATTGACTATTAATCAATAATTACACATGAAATCAACCATAGAAGAATTAACGGCTTTTGTGAGCATTGTTGATAGTGGCTCTATCGTCAAAGCTGCGCAGCAATTGGATCAAACCACATCGGGTGTCAGCCGAGCCTTGCAACGTCTAGAGTCAAAGTTGAATGTGACTTTGCTAGAGCGAACGACACGGAAGCTCAAGTTGACCTATGAAGGGCAGCAGTTTTTGACAAAGGCACGTAAAATTTTACTCGACCTGACCGAAGCTGAAGAAAGCCTGCAAAATAATGATGCTGAGGCATCTGGTTTAATTCGGATTGATTCAGCAACGCCTTTTGTGCTGCATGTAATAGTGCCGTTGATTGAAGAGTTTATGCAGCGCTACCCAAAAATTGATATAGAAATTACCAATCACGATCAGGTTATAGACTTACTTGAACATAAAACCGATGTCGCGATTCGATTTGGTGAGTTAGCGGATTCCAGCTTACATGCCAAGCTGCTTTGTAAAAGTCGGTTATATATTGTGGCTAGTCCTGTTTATGCGCAAAAACATGGTCTACCTAAAAATGCAGCAGAATTAAGCTCACATACTTTGCTTGGTTTTAGTCAGCCTGCACATTTAAATACGTGGCCTATTCAGTTGGAGGATGAACCTTTAACAATTCAGGCCAAAATTAAATGTTCAAACGGTGAAACGGTTCGTCAGTTGGCATTGCAAGGGGCAGGGATTGCGTGTTTGTCACGTTTTATGGTCGAGCAAGATATTCAAGATGGGCAATTCATTGCTTTGTTGGAAGATCAAATCCAGATCAAAGAGCAGAAAATACATGCGGTCTACTATCAACAAAACTATGTACCAAAGCGTATTCGCTTATTTATTGACTTTCTTGCAGAAAAATTAAAAGCTTATTTATAAGCCGGCAATAAAAAAACCCGATATCAATCGGGTTTTTTTAATCATCTAATATAGCGATGATTAGTTTTCTAAAGCTGGTGTCGCTGCTGCAATGGCTGCTGCAACCGCATCATCTTCAGTTTGCGTATTTGGGTTTGTATTACTTGGGCGTGCTTGCGTTGGTTTTTCTTCAGCTTTTGGTGCTTCTGCTTTTGGTGTAGGCTGAGCTGCTGGAGCAGGTGCTGGCGTTTCACGACGGATCTCAGTAGTTGTATTCGGTGTTTCTTCGCGAATCACTTCAACTTGCGCTGGAATCTCAGGCTCAGATGCTGCTAAAGGTTGAAGTTCAACAGTTTGTTGTTGCTCTGTAGTAACGACTTCAACTTGTTCTTGTTCATCTTCTTTAGGTGCTTCTTTCTTTACACATGCTGTTAATAGTAAGCCTGCTGCAATGGCACCACAAATTAAAAGTTTTTTATTCATAATTACATAAAATCGAGTGTTTGAAGGATCGCGCCATTATAACAGCAAAATGCAAGATGAAAATCCTATGAACTTAGCTTAATTTTATCTGCCAAATGCTGATAGAATATCCAATTGTTTATTGTTCTATGAATTGATGCGGATTGACTTTGCTTTATTGGTACAAGGTAAAGTAAAATTGCGCAACATTGCAGGCCGAATTAGGCTCGATTGTACGAGAAACCCAATGACCCATTTTATTTTCGTGACTGGTGGTGTAGTTTCATCACTAGGTAAAGGTATTTCAGCTGCTTCAGTTGCTGCGCTTTTAGAAGCCCGTGGATTAAAAGTAACCATGGTAAAAATGGATCCATACATTAATGTCGATCCAGGGACTATGAGCCCGTTCCAACATGGTGAAGTTTTTGTCACAGAGGATGGTGCAGAAACCGATTTAGACTTGGGTTATTACGAACGTTTCTTGCGTCGTGCGAAAATGACCAAGTTAAATAACTTTACTTCTGGTCGCGTATACCAAGACGTTTTAAATAAAGAACGCCGTGGTGACTACCTTGGTGGAACTGTTCAAGTTATTCCACATATTACAGACAACATCAAAGAACGTGTACTTCGCGCAGGCGAAGGTTATGACGTTGCGATTGTTGAAATTGGCGGTACAGTAGGTGACATCGAATCTCTCCCATTCATGGAATCTGTACGTCAACTTATGGTTGAACTAGGTCATAAGCGCACTATGCTTATGCACTTAACTTTGCTTCCATATATCAAATCTGCGGCAGAGTTGAAAACTAAACCAACTCAGCACTCGGTAAAAGAATTGTTATCGATTGGTATTCAGCCTGACATTTTAATTTGTCGTACTGAATATGATGTTGATGCAGACACGACCCGTAAAATTGCCTTGTTCACAAACGTTGAAGCACGTGCAGTTGTGGTGTGTAAAGATGCGCGCAGCATTTACCAAATTCCGCGTACATTCTATGAGCAAAATGTTGATGACTTAATCTGTGAACGTTTTGGTTTCAATGACTTGCCTGAAGCTGATTTAACAGATTGGGACAATGTTGTAGAGGCGCTACTAAACCCTGAATACACGGTTCGTGTTGCAATGGTTGGTAAGTATGTTGAACTTCCAGATGCGTATAAGTCTGTGAATGAAGCGCTTTTACATGCGGGCATTCAAAATCGCGTTAAAGTTCAAATTGACTATGTCAATGCTGAAGAACTTGAAATCCAAGATGTCAATGAAGTATTGAAAGATATGGATGCAATCTTGGTACCGGGTGGTTTTGGTGAACGTGGTACTGAAGGGAAAATGCAAGCGATTAAATTCGCACGTGAAAACGGTGTTCCATTCTTGGGTATCTGTTTAGGTATGCAGTTGGCTGTGATCGAATATGCACGTAATGTCGTGGGTATTAGTGACGCGAGTTCGACTGAATTCAACCGTTCGACTAAGTCTCCATTGATTGGTCTAATCACTGAATGGTTAGATGAGCGTGGTGAAGTTCAACAGCGTAATGTTGACTCTGATCTTGGCGGTACGATGCGTCTTGGTGCTCAAAAATCAGAATTGGTTGAAGGGACTAAAACACGTGAAGTGTATGGTTCAGCAGATATTATTGAACGTCACCGTCACCGTTATGAGATGAATAACCGTTTTATTCCAGCGCTTGAAGAAGCTGGCATGAAAATTTCGGGCTATTCACCTGTACAGCACTTAGTAGAAACAGTTGAAATTCCTCAACATCCTTGGTTTATTGCTGTACAATTCCACCCGGAATTTACAAGTTCACCACGTGATGGACACCCATTATTTGCTAGTTTTATTGATGCTGCAAAAGCACAGTACAAAAAAGCGAAGTAATTTGGGTTAAGCAATAAACTAGGAAGTTTAAATGTCACAATTAAAACCACAAGAAATTGTACGTTTAGGCGATATACAAATGGCAAACCACTTGCCATTTGTACTATTCGGCGGCATGAACGTACTTGAGTCTAAAGATTTGGCTTTTGAAATTGCAGAGACCTATGTCGATATCTGCAAGCGTTTGGAGATTCCTTACGTATTTAAAGCCAGTTTTGATAAAGCCAACCGTTCAAGCTTGAACTCGTTTCGAGGGCCAGGCCTAGAAAAAGGGATTGAGTGGTTAGCTGACATTAAAAAACATTTTAATGTACCCATCATTACTGATGTACATGAGCCTTACCAAGCTGCACCTGTAGCGGAAGTTGCGGATATTATTCAACTTCCTGCTTTTCTAAGTCGTCAGACTGATTTGGTTGAAGCGATGGCAAAAACTGATGCCATCATTAACATCAAAAAAGCACAATTCCTTGCACCACATGAAATGCGCCATATTTTGCATAAGTGTTTAGAGGCAGGGAATGACAAGCTCATTATTTGTGAACGTGGTTCGGCATTTGGTTACAACAATTTGGTTGTAGACATGTTGGGCTTTGACATCATGAAAGAAATGAATGTCCCTGTGTTCTTTGATGTGACCCATGCGCTTCAAACTCCGGGTGGTCGTGCGGATTCTGCGGGCGGTCGCCGTGCGCAAATCACGACACTTGCTCGCGCGGGTATGGCAACAGGTCTAGCAGGTCTATTCTTAGAAGCGCATCCAGACCCAGAAAAAGCCAAGTGTGATGGACCATGCGCATTGCGTATGTCTCAACTTGAGCCTTTCTTGGCACAGCTCAAAGAATTGGACACCTTGGTTAAAGGTTTCAAAAAGCTAGATACACACTAAATTATAAACTCATTGATGCCATCTAAAGCATCTCGTTATTAATCAACTGAGGAATTGTTCATGAGCCAAATCGTTGACATCCGTGCACGTGAAATTTTGGACTCTCGTGGTAACCCAACCATCGAAGCAGACGTAATCTTAGCATCTGGCGTAGTTGGCCGTGCATGTGCACCATCTGGTGCTTCAACTGGTTCTCGTGAAGCTTTAGAACTTCGTGATGGCGACAAAGCACGCTATTTAGGTAAAGGTGTTAAAACTGCGGTTAACAACGTAAACACGATTATCCGTGATGCTTTAGTGGGTAAATCAGTATTTGAACAAAAAGACATCGATAACACGATGATCGAACTTGATGGTACTGAAAACAAAGAAAAATTGGGTGCGAATGCAACTTTAGCGGTATCACTAGCTGCTGCACGTGCTGCTGCCGATGAAAAGAAAATTCCTCTTTTTCAATACATCGCAGACTTACGTGGTCAAACTATTTTGACTATGCCTGTACCAATGATGAACATCATCAATGGTGGTTCGCATGCAGACAACAACGTTGATATTCAAGAGTTCATGATCGAGCCTGTAGGTTTCACTTCATTCTCTGAAGCATTACGTGCGGGTGCTGAAATCTTCCATTCTCTAAAATCAGTTTTAAACAAAAAAGGTTTAAACACTGCTGTAGGTGATGAAGGTGGTTTTGCGCCGAACTTACGTTCAAACGAAGAAGCAATCACGGTTATTCTTGAGGCGATTGGTCAAACTGGCTACAAAGCAGGTTCTGATATTATGCTTGCACTTGATTGTGCATCTTCAGAATTTTACAAAAATGGTCAGTACATCCTTGCTGGTGAAGGCAATAAAGCATTTACAAGCAACCAGTTCTCTGACTATTTAGCGGGCCTTGTAAACCAATATCCAATTATCTCAATTGAAGATGGTTTAGATGAGTCGGATTGGGAAGGTTGGTCTTACTTGACGTCTATCCTTGGCGACAAAATCCAGTTGGTGGGTGATGACTTGTTCGTTACAAACCCGAAAATCCTTCAACGTGGTATTAATGAGAAAGTGGGTAACTCTATCTTAATCAAGTACAACCAAATTGGTACGTTGACTGAAACTCTAGATGCAATCTATCTTGCGAAAGAAAATGGTTATTCTACAGTAATTTCACACCGTTCTGGCGAAACTGAAGATTCTACGATTGCGGATCTTGCGGTGGGTACTGCAGCTGGTCAAATTAAGACAGGTTCACTGTGCCGTTCTGACCGTGTAGCGAAATACAACCAATTGCTTCGTATTGAAGAATTGACAAATGCTGCTTACCGCGGTAAAGCTGAGTTTAAAGGTTTAAACTAAGCGACTGATGTCAATGTTCAATGTATTCGACTCGTTGATGAGTAAAGTACTACTAGGCCTTGCGATCATTTTGATCGCAGGGTTTCAGTATTTATACTGGTTTGGTGAGGGTGGTTATCAAGACCATTTACAACTCACACAAAAAATCCAACAACAAACTGAAATTAATAACGACTTAAAAGAACGTAATCGTGTCTTGGCGGCAGAAGTGTATGATTTGAAAAATGGTATTGAAGCCATTGAAGAGCATGCGCGCTTGGACTTGGGTTTAATCAAACCTCGAGAAACGTTTATTCAAATGAGTACTATCAGTACTCAATATAAGCCTGTTTATATTGATCCTAACGCCCAAATTGATTTGCGAACCAATGAAGACGATGAGCCTGAAACCCCTCCAGCTACCCCATAAATTGTGGGCTATTATTCCTGCTGCTGGCTCGGGTAGTCGCTTTTCTAAAACTGAACTAAAACAATATCAAATGATTGGACAAAAGACTGTACTTGAACATACGGTTTTACGTCTTAATCAATTGCCCTTGCAGGGCTATGTTTTGGCGATTGGTTTAGATGATGATGTTGCTCAAAGTTTACCCTTTACCAATATTGAAAAAGCACATTTTTGTGAAGGTGGTGCTGAGCGTGTAGACTCAGTGCTCAATGCGCTCAATTATCTTTCCACAATCGCTGATGCTGACGACTGGGTCTTTGTGCATGATGCAGCACGTCCATGTGTCACGCAGGATTGTTTATTAAAACTGGTTAGTACGGCTATTCAGTCCAATACAGGGGCGATTTTAGCTATTCCTGTTAGAGATACTTTAAAGCGTGTGATCTCAGCGCAAGATATTCAAGAAACGGTTGATCGTTCACAACTTTGGCAGGCGCAAACTCCGCAGATTGCTAAACTGGGGGTGCTGAAAAAAGCAATTGAGCATGCACTAGAGGCACAAGCCTTAATTACAGATGAAGCCAGTGCTTTAGAGTTTGTTGGTGAAAAGGTTCAAGTTGTACAAGGGCGCTCCGATAATATTAAAATTACCTATCCAGATGACCTTGAGCTTGCACGCCTGATTTTGGCGGCACAATAAAAAATTATTTGGATTTATTGAGCTAAAACTACAGAAATATGGGTTTGAATGATGTTATCTAAAACACTTTGAACTTATAATTTGCCCTGTCTTTAGCTCATTCAATTTACGCAAATGATACCATCACAGCAGTATCGTTTTTTACGTCAGTCTTTACGTGACGGTAGAAGCATTAAACATGACTCATCTCGCTGGGCTAAATTGCATTTAGATCCATGGCTTTTATGCTTTCTGATTTTAAATGCCGTGTTGGGATTGTTGGTCATTTATAGTGCTTCAGCGCAAGATATGGGTATGGTGTTTCGCCAAGCCACAAGCTTTGCTGTGGGCTTCATTGTGATGATTATCTGTGCGCAAATCCCACCCAAAGTCTATCAGGCCATTAGTCCTTATTTTTTCATCTTCGCTGTGATTTTAATGGTATTGGTCTTGGTGGTGGGCGAAACCCGCATGGGAGCCAGACGTTGGATTAGTCTACCAGGTATTGGTAGCATGCAGCCTTCTGAGTTTATGAAGTTTGCCATGCCTTTGATGATGGCGTGGTACTTTGCAGGCCGCGCATTCCCGCCTAAGTTTATGCATATTGTGATTTCGTTGGGTATCATGATGTTGCCGTTTTTATTGGCAGCTTTACAGCCCGACTTAAACCTAGGTCTCTTGATTCCTGGTGTGTGCGTCATTTTCCTCAGCGGTATCTCTTGGCGGCTCATTGCTTTGGCCTGTGGAGCATTGGCTGTTGTCGCTCCCTTACTTTGGATGTTCTTTTTGCAAGAGTACCAAAAAAAGCGAGTGCTCACTTTATTTGACCCAGAGTCGGATGCATTGGGTGCCGGTTGGAATATTATCCAATCCAAAATTGCCATTGGTTCAGGTGGTTTAATGGGGAAGGGATTCACGGAAGGCACGCAGTCACATTTAGGGTATTTGCCTGAGCACCATACCGACTTCATTATGTCGACGTATGCGGAAGAGTTTGGCTTTATTGGGGTGTTCTTGCTGTTTAGTTTGTTTGCAGCCATTATCATTCGTTGTTTGATTATTGGTATGAACAGCTTCCATAATTTTGGGCGTTTATACGCGGGTGCTGTGGGCTTAACGTTCTTCTTCTTTGTATTGTTAAACTCGGGGATGGTCAGTGGGATTTTACCTGTAACAGGTGATCCATTACCACTGATGAGTTATGGTGGAACCGCGGTGATTACTATGCTGGCGAGCATGGGTATCGTGATGTCAATTCATACCCATCGCTAAAGTTTAAAAGAATCAAGCCAGCGGTATTGCTGGCTTTTTTGTGTTTAAAATAAGAGGAAAACTCTAACGTTTTTTTGATCTTTATAAAGCACCATATTGTTGCCATGTTTCGCCTGTATGCAGGCTGTCATAATAGTTTTGCAGAGTATTCAAGTCATGGTATTGCGTATAGGCTAATACTAAAAGCCCAAAAATTAAAGCCGCCTTCAATAGATTTAAATGCAAGTGCTGCTGTGAAAAATAGCCTAAGCTAAGTGCGGTGAGTATGACTGAGGGAAGAATGGCAATACTTTCAGGCTGAGAAAGAAGCCTCCAATCATTGAGATAAATCAGAATTAGAATGAGTCCAATCAATCCCATGTAGTTATAGATCTTTTTATTTACAGATGCTTTAAAAACAGTAACTGTTTGAAATATTAAAATCAGACCACTGAAAAGGTACGCACTTTTTCCACCAATAATCACACTATAGATTGCATTGAATAGGCAATAAGCCAACAACACGGATAGTACGAGAGAATAGAGTTTGGCATAGAGTGTGTGTGAAAAGGGGAGAATCTGTTTCATAATTTGCTCTATTGAAAACTCACATCATATTAAAAGAAGATTTGAAGCTTAACATGCTATTCGCTTCTTGCGGCGGTGGCATGTTTTTGTTGTGTTGTAGATGGTTTGAATAAATGTCGCATACGAGTAGAGCTTAGACCACAGATTATTAAACACAGCATCCCTCCAATAAGTACTGCTGGCACTACCGAAAAATAGCGCGTCATCAGGCTCATGTGTAGGGCACCGAGTTGATTACCTGAAGTCACTAAGATGCCATTTAAAGCGGCTACACGTCCTAATAGTGCTTTTGGGGGGAGTTGCTGTAATAAAGTTTGTCGAATGATCATGCTGATGCTATCAAAGGCGCCAATCAAAACAAGGAAGAAGACTGAGAGCCAAACATGGGGGGATAGTGCAAAGGCCAAAGTGCACAAAGCAATTGCAAAACTACTATAGAGCATGTTTCTCCATGCATTTTTCATCGGAGAATAACAGGTCAACATCAACATCATGATACAGGCGCCAATGGCTGGGGCCGCTCTGAGTATACCTAAGCCTTCAACGCCTAGATGAAGGATATCGTGTGCAAAAATAGGCAGTAAGATAATGACACTACAAAAAAGCATGGCGCTGAGGTCCAGCAACATACTCCAAAACATTAGTGGATGTTTAAAGATAAACAAATAGGCTTCTTTTAAGCTTTTGCTTAAATGTTGTTTATGTGGGCTTGGGAATTGACGAGCGCTTAATCCGAATAAGCAGATGCTACCCACGCAACATAAGAAAAAAGCAATCAAGAGAGTTTTTTTAAGCCCAAGTTGGCCGAGTAAAAGTCCTGCGCATAAGGGCGCCAAAATACCGCCCATTTGCCAAATGAGGGTAGTCCATGTGGCTGCATTGCTATAGGCTGACTCTGGGGTTAGAAAAGGGCGTAATGAATTAAAAGATGGGCTGTAAATGCCTCTAAGTATGCCTAAGCAAAAGATGAGGCTATAAATGCCGCATAAAAGTGTATTTTGTTGAATGTGCTGTTGTTGGTACTGAGAAAAAAGAACAATAAATAATAAGGGAATTAAAGTGCTACAGCTAAAACTCCACTGCACAATTTTTTGTCGGTTATAGCGATCAGCCCAGTCGCCACTGAACAGGGAGAGGCAAATAAAGGGGAGTAACTCAATTAAGGCAATCATGCCAAGGCTGAGTGGATTTTGAGTGAGTTGATAGATACTATAAGCAATGACGACTTCTTGAATCATGATGGTTAGAATTAAGCACAACTGATTGACACTCAGAAGTGAAAAATCACGTGAACGAAAAGCCAAAAAAGCATCGGAATGGAAAAGCGACATACACAGAATAGTTTCAAATATGAATTAAAAAAGGATGGCGAAAAGTCCATCCTTTTTAGGGTTTAAAGCAGATTACTGTGCTTTTGCTACCGCAATAGTTTCGTCATATGCAGCTTTAGCCATAGGTGTATATTTCAAACCAAGGGTTGTGCTGGTGTATTGGCGAACTTGGTCAAGAAGCACAGGATTAGTGCTGAGTTCTTGTTGGTACGATTTTACAATTTCATGTAATTTCGGATTCCATTTACCTGCTACTTGCTGAGGGAATGCTTTTTCAAGCAAGCTCAACATAATATAAGGGGAAGTTGAAGCACCAGGAGACGCACCTAATAGGGCAGTCACAGCACCGTCTTGTGATGCAAAAATCTCGGTACCAAATTGTAAGCTTGCAGGTTTGCCTGGTTCTTTCTTAATGATTTGAACACGTTGACCACCTTGATTCATACGCCAGTCTTCTGGTTTTGCATCAGGGTAGTATTTTTTCAATTCATTAAAACGGTCGGCATCGTTCATCATGACTTGGCTAACTAAGTATTTCACCAAATCAAGATTTTCCATACCCACAGCAGTCATTGGTAAAACGTTGTTCTTCGTGGTTGATTTCAATAAATCAAGCTGAGAACCTTGTTTTAAGAACTTGTTTGAATAAGTCGCAAATGGGCCAAACAATACATATTTTTTACCGTCGATATAGCGTGTATCAATATGTGGAACAGACATTGGAGGCGCGCCTAATTCAGCACGACCATAAACTTTTGCAGTATGACCTTCAGTGACTTTCGGGTTGTCGGTCATTAAGAACACGCCACCTACAGGGAAGCCAGCATATTGCTTCGCTTCTGGTAAGCCTGTCATTTGTAAAAGTTTAACCGCTGCACCGCCTGCACCAATGAAGACAAAGCGCGTTTTCACGTGATCTGTTTTACCGGTAGTGAGGTTTTTAAATGCAACCGTCCAAGTTTTATCATCGTTTTGGCTAATGCCAGTCACTTCAGTTGATGTTTGTAGTTTGAAGTTAGATTGTTTTTTAAGGTGATCGACCAATTGAGTGGTGATCGAACCATAGTTCACATCTGAACCGACATCCATGCGTGTTGCAGCTACTTTTTGTGCAGCATCACGGCCATTCATCACCAATGGTGCCCATTGTTTAATTTCAGCAGGATTCTCAGAGAATTTCATGCCATAAAACATTGGGTTTTTAACCATTGCAGCATAACGTTTTTCGAGGAAATTCACGTTATCGCCCCAAACGAAAGCAATGTGCGGTACAGGGTTGATGAAACTATTTGGTTGCCCCAAAACACCTTCTTTGACTTGATAAGACCAGAACTGTTTTGCAACTTCAAATTGTTCAGCCACTTTTACAGCTTTGGTAATGTCCATTTTCCCATCTTTTTCAGAGGTGTAGTTCATTTCCATAAAGCCAGAGTGACCTGTGCCTGCATTGTTGAAGCCATTAGAGCTTTCTTGTGCAACTTTATCTAGGCGTTCATACATGCGAATTTGCCAGTTTGGCTCAAGTTCACTAAGGTATGTGCCTAGGGTTGCGCTCATGATGCCACCACCAACTAGGACTGCGTCAACAACAGGCTCATTGCTGGTGGTTTGAATTTTTTTAGACGTGATAGGTCTAAATAAGAAAATTACGACTGCAATAATAAGCAGTACGATGGCGAATTCAAACATGAGGTGCGACAGTTTCAAAAGCCATATGATAATCAACAAGCTGAGCAAATTTCTCTAATGGTGTAAGCCAATCTAACGCCTTTCTAGGACGAGTATTCAGTGACATGGCAACTTGATTTAAATAATGCTGATCTGCCTGATTTAAATCAATCCCTTTAGGTAAATATTGCCTAATTAAACCATTCATATTTTCGCATGTGCCTTTTTGCCAAGGTGAATGTGGGTCACAGAAATATACATCTATGCCTAAATCTTCTTCGAGTATTTTATGTTCTGACATCTCGCGTCCACGGTCATAGGTCAACGTTTTACGCAGTTCTGCAGGTAAATATTTCAGAGCTTCAGTTAAAGCCTTGCGCACTGATTCTGCCTTTGCATCAGGTAATGTTGCCAAGATACAGAGCCGTGTATTTCGTTCAATAAGTGTTGCTATCGAACTTTTATTGTCTTTACCTTTAATTAAATCAGCTTCCCAATGACCCGGTATTTTTCTTTCTTGAACTTCGGCTGGGCGCTCATGAATAGTTTTAATATCCTGTAATATAGAATCTTTTTTAGGTTCACCGTTAGCTTTTCGCTTTTTATTTTCATGACGCAGACAGGATAATAAGTCTTTTTTCAACTCACCCTTGGGTAATGCTCGTATCGTTGAATAAATCGTTGTATGGCTTACATTCATTGTTTGATCCAAATCAGGAAATGTCTTTAAACGCTTTGCTATTTGCTGAGGAGACCATAAACAACGGATCGCTTCAACAATAAATTTCCAGAGGATTGAATCGATTTTGAGTTTTCTGTGACCACGTCTACGTCTAGCGAAGGTGTTATCAGAAGCATATCGAGCTTGATAAACGTCATTGATGCTATTTCTTTTAAGCTCACGATAGATCGTACTAGGATGTCTTTTAATGAGTTCAGCAAATTTTCTGGCTGAAAAGCCTTCTTTTCTTGACTCAAGCATTAATGCAGTACGATCTTCAAAGTTAAGATGATGGTATGACAATTTTATATACTCCATAAACCCTTTAAATTAATTAGGTGGTTTATGTCGCACTTCAAGTTTTACTCTGCCGATTAATACCAAAAGGTATTTTAAAAATTTGTTCATGCGATTATGACCTTGGGGAGCAGGTTTTGGATCGCTTTATAGCGAAGAGAAAATAACAATTATGGTGATAGAGGTGCTTGTAAAAAATTAGCTTGGCAGAATTGAAGTAATACTTAAAATCTCAAGTAGCCAAAGCTTAACTTTTTAAGCTATCACGCATCTTGACTTATGGGTATTTTAGACTAAATATGTATTGACTTAGTAATTTTTATTGTAAATGGTTTGGGTTGAATTATAAATATCAGTGATGTTTGTTTTTAGCTCTTGTTTTTATTGAGTTTTATTTAGGTATAATTTCTGTATTTAAAATACAGACGTTGAATATCTATACAAGAGCATAATCTTTTTAACGTTTAAATGTATAAGTTGAGATGGAAAGTAAGTCCTAAAGATAAAGCAAGTTGTGATTATGGTGTTTTAGAAAATATGAATAATTGCCTGACCTAATTATTCTAAAGTTGAATAAAAGGTCAGGTTTTACACCATTAAGAGTTATGTGATTTCGGCGCGGTAAAATGGAGCAGTTGAACGTGGTAAAGCTTGATGACCACGTATTTGATCCGCGATTTTCTCAGCCATCATAATGGTGGTTGCATTTAAGTTACCTGTGATAATCAGCGGCATAATCGATGCATCAACAACACGTAAATTTTGCATGCCATGCACACGACCTTGTCCATCGACTACTGCCATATCATCTTCGCCCATTTTACAACTACAGGATGGATGATAAGCAGTTTCAGCGTGATTTCGCACAAATTCATCTAATTCAGCATCGGTACTCACATCTTTTCCAGGGCTGATTTCTTCGCCTCGATAAGGATCAAGTGCAGGTTGGTTCATAATTTCACGAGTAATCCGGATAGCATCACGAAATTCCTGCCAGTCTTGTTCGGTCGACATGTAGTTAAATAAAATACTTGGATGGTCGAAAGGGTTTTTAGATGTTACCTGTACTCGACCGCGTGAAGGTGAGCGCATCGAACCGACATGGGCTTGGAAGCCATGCTCTTTGACGGCATTACTGCCATTATAGTTAATTGCAACAGGCAAGAAGTGGTATTGAAGATTTGGCCAAGCAAACTCTTTGGAGGATCGAATAAAGCCACCTGCTTCAAACTGGTTGCTTGCTCCAATCCCTGTTCCGTTAAACAACCACTCTGCACCAATTGCAGGTTGATTTTGCCATTTTAAAGCAGGGTAGAGAGAAACAGGTTGCTTACACTTATATTGTAAGTACATTTCTAAATGGTCTTGCAGGTTTTCACCGACACCCGGTAAGTCATGCACCACTGGAATGTCGAGAGATTGAAGTAAGGTGCTTGAACCCACACCCGAACGTTGCAAAATTTGCGGTGATGCAATCGCTCCAGCACAGAGTAGGACTTCTTTATTGGCATAGACCTGAAGCAAGTTGTTTTGATTAGCACCTTGAATATATTCAACACCAATCGCTTGTTTGCCATTGAACAAAATTTGATTGGTCATGGCATGGGTGATAATGGTTAGATTCGCTCGACCTTTGGCCATATCTAAATAGCCACGTGCAGTGCTTGAGCGTCGACCTTTGGGGGTTACGGTTCGATCCATTGGGCCGAAACCTTCTTGTTGATAACCATTTAAATCATCAGTGCGTGGATAGCCTGCTTGCACACCTGCTTCAACCATGGCATGGAATAAAACATTATTGTCTGCTTTAGGCGTGGCGACAGAAACAGGGCCAGCATCGCCATGATAGTCATTGCCACCAATATCACGGGTTTCTGCTTTTTTGTAGTAAGGCAGACAGTCGGCATAGCTCCAATTTTCAAGGCCTTTCAAGCTAGCCCATTGTTCTAAGTCCATGGCATTACCACGGATATAGCACATGCCATTAATGAGGGACGAACCGCCTAAGCCTTTGCCGCGACCACATTCCATGCGGCGGTTATTCATATGAGGTTCTGGGTCGGTTAAATACGCCCAGTTATAACGACGACCTTGTAAAGGATAAGCCAAAGCGGCAGGCATTTGAGTGCGAAAGTCGAGACGATAATCAGGTCCACCTGCTTCGAGTAAGAGCACTGAAACATCGGGGTCTTCGGTTAAACGAGCAGCCAGTACGTTACCCGCAGAACCTGCGCCAATAATAATATAATCGTAGTGTTGAGAATGCATAATGATCCTTTTTCTATGGCAGAGCCACGTTGCATGAGAACGTGGCTACATGTTGAGTTGAGGATGAAAAAAAGAATAAATAAAAAGGAAGTAAGGATTTAGATAATTAAAATTCAGACTTTAAAAAATACTTTGGTATTCGCCCAGTTCAACTTGAACCGATTTGATACGGGTATAGTGTTCAAGTGTGGTGATGCCATTTTCACGTCCGACTCCTGACTGTTTATAACCCCCTACAGGCATTTCAGCAGGGGATTCGCCCCATGTATTGATCCAGCAAATACCTGCCTCAAGCTGATGAATAATGCGATGCGCTTGGGAAATATCTTGTGTTACCACACCCGCAGCTAAACCATAACTGGTGTTGTTGGCACGTTGAATAGCTTCTTCAATACTGTCATAGCTTAAAATGCTCATGACCGGACCAAAGATTTCATCTTGCACAATGTGCATGTCGTCATGACAGTCGGTGAACACGGTCGGTAATACATATGCGCCCTGAGCAAGCGCTGCTTCAGTGGCACGTTGTCCACCAGTCAGTAAGGTCGCACCTTGTTGTTTGCCCGACTCAATATAAGACAAGACTTTTTCCATATGGGGAAAGCTGACTAAAGGTCCAAAGTTGGTTTCAGCCTGCATCGGGTCACCTATGCGGATACGTTTTACACGCTCAATCACTGCTTGTTCAAATGCAGCCTTGAGGGTTTGTGGTACAAACACACGGGTGCCATTGGTACATACTTGACCTGAGCTAAAGAAGTTTGCCATCACCGCAATATCGGCTGCGCGGTCAAGGTTGGCGTCGGCACAAATAATCAGAGGTGATTTGCCACCGAGCTCCATGGTGACTTCTTTGAGACTAGAAGCTGCAGCACTGGCCATGACCTTTTTACCCGTTGCCACACCACCTGTGAACGAAATTTTTTGGATATCTGGGTGTTCAGTCAACCATTGACCCACTTCAGCACCCAAACCTTGTACTACGTTGAAAACCCCAGCAGGTACGCCTGCTTCAGTATAGATCTCTGCTAACTTTAAGGCGGTAAGAGGGGTCACTTCGCTGGGTTTAAAAATCATGGTATTCCCAGTAGCGAGGGCTGGAGCTGATTTCCAAAGTGCAATTTGGATGGGATAATTCCAAGCGCCAATGCCTGCCACCACACCTAAAGGTTCACGGCGCGTGTAGAAAAAACTACTTTCACGTAGTGGCACTTGTTCACCTTGAATGGCAGTTGCAAGTCCTGCGTAGTACTCTAAAACATCTGCACCAGTGACAATATCGACGGTAGAGGTTTCACTGAACGCTTTACCTGTATCCAGTGTTTCTAGGCGTGCTAACTCGTCATTACGAGCGCGTAAAATATCGACGGCACGACGTAAAATACGGACACGTTCGACCGCTGTTTTGGCAGCCCATTCACGCTGCCCTTTTACAGCACTGTGCACGGCTGCATCGACATCAGCTTTAGAGGCTTGTTGAATGGTAGCAATGACTTGACCTGTGGCAGGATTGATACTGTCAAAGGTTTGACCACTGGTGGCATTGACATATTGTCCGTGAATATAAAGCGAGTGAAGCTGTACATCATTCATTTTGTTGTTCCTGCCGTATCTGTTGAATTAAGCGAAGTTGCATATCGACATAGTCGTATGCAATAGAACGTGCCAAATCACGATCAAATGCTTGATGACCACTTAAACTTCCACGTAACCATAATCCATCAATCAGTGCTGCTAGCCCTTTAGCGGCTGGGCTTGCCTGTGACTTCGGCATGAGCTGCAAGAAATGAAACTTCAAATTTGAATAAAGACGTTGGTCATTGATTCGTTGTAGGCGACCTAAGTTGGGTAGGTGCATACTGGCAGACCAAAAATCCAGCCAAACCCGCATAGCAGTGTTGTTGACCTGACTGATGTCAAAGTTGGCATCAATAATGGCTTTGAGCGAATGTTCCGGACTGGGCTGCACCACCTTTGCCTTATAGCTTGCCGTGGTCTCGGCTAAGACATTGAGCATTTGGCGCATGCAACTGTGAATGAGGCCTTGTTTATCACCAAAATAATGACTCACAATGCCCGTAGAAAGCTGTGCTTTTTTCGCAATTTGAGCAATGGTGGTGTTGGATAAGCCCACTTCATAAATGACTGCATAGGCAGCATTAATGATTTCTTCACGGCGCTCATGCTCAGGTTTTACTCTACGTTTATTCATGACAATCCAGAACAATTTGCCTTAAATTTAAAGGCGTTAGATTCAATAACTTACATGGAAAGCATCATAGCATTTTTTTATGATACTTTTTATTGATTGAACGTTCAATCAATAAAAAGTACACTTATGGTTAAATTCAAAGCAAAATACTGCTAAATTGCTTTGAGTATTCGACATAACTTTTTATTTATCAAATGGATGTGCCATAAGGGTTTAATCTCAGGACATCATTCAGAAAAGTGAGCTGATGAGCTATAGGTTACGGTTTTATACTTTTTTCGAGTTGAGAAAGCTCTTATAGTCATTTTGAGGGGAAATATGTGTAGGATTCCTATCAAAATATCAATGAACAAGGGTGGCTCACATTTTAAAAATGTGTAGAAAATGCACCTCATAATTGATTTAGACCTTCGGGTTTAAAGAAGATAGCGTTTTTATTTCTGATAAAAGTACTGTCGTTTTCGTTAGTCGATTTTTAAGCTCTCGACCACGAGAAGTTTAAAAATTGGCTTTTGTCTTTTTTTATTTACTTTCTTGAGGATTGTATGGCAACAGATAATCCAAGAGCAGTTGATGATCAAACATTAGCGCCTAAAGACCGTTTAAATGGTGTGGTCTTTTATATTTCAGCTCTCATTATTTTAATTTTTTCTATTACCACCATTTTGTTTAATGACTTTGCCAATCGAACCTTAAATACAGTCTTGGCGTGGGTGAGTTCTACTTTTAGTTGGTATTACTTACTCGCAGCGACTTTGTATATGGTCTTTGTCATTTTTATTGCCTGTTCTCGCTATGGCAACATCAAATTAGGCCCCAAACATTCCAAGCCAGAATTTAGCCTTTTAAGTTGGTCTGCAATGTTGTTCTCAGCTGGGATCGGCATCGATTTGATGTTCTTCTCGGTGGCGGAACCTTTATCTCACTATATGCATCCACCCGTGGGTGAGGGGCAGACCCTAGAGGCTGCACGTCAAGGCATGGTGTGGACGCTATTTCACTATGGTCTAACTGGATGGTGTATGTATGCCTTGATTGGCATGGCATTGGGATATTTTAGTTATCGCTATAACTTACCACTGACTATTCGCTCTGCCTTATATCCGATTTTTGGCAATAAGATTCATGGGCCGATTGGTCATAGTGTTGATACCGCAGCGGTCATCGGGACGATTTTTGGTATTGCGACAACCTGCGGGATTGGGGTAGTACAGCTGAACTATGGCTTACATGTGTTGTTCGATTTACCTGAAAACCTCTGGATGCAAACCGCATTAATTGTGGTTGCGGTGGTAATGACCATTATTTCAGTGACTTCAGGGGTGAATAAGGGACTGCGAGTTCTCTCTGAGATCAATATTTATGTTTCTGTTGGGTTGATGCTGTTTATTTTGTTTTTAGGCAATACCGAATTTTTACTGAATGCTTTTGTGCAAAATATTGGGGACTACATTAACCGTTTTCCAAGTATGACTTTGGAAAGTTTTGCCTTTCAACAACCCAAAGAATGGATGAACAGTTGGACATTGTTCTTTTGGGCATGGTGGGTGGCTTGGTCACCATTTGTAGGTTTGTTTTTAGCACGGATTTCACGTGGTCGAACCATTCGTGAGTTTGTTAGCGGAACGCTCATTATTCCTTTATTTTTCACACTCACGTGGTTATCAATATTTGGAAATAGTGCACTACATAGTGTGATTTTTGATGGTAATTTAGCCCTCGCACAGAGTGTCATTGCCAACCCAGCACATGGTTTTTATGACTTGCTGGCACAGTATCCGTGGTTTCCGTTTATTGCAGGTGTAGCCACAATTACTGGCTTACTGTTTTATGTGACCTCGGCGGACTCTGGTGCACTGGTATTGGGTAATTTCACCACTCAATTTACCAATGTCGATCATGATGCACCGCGATGGTTGAGTGTATTCTGGGCCATAGCGATTGGTTTATTGACCCTTGCAATGTTGATGGCTAACGGGATTACGGCACTACAAAATGCCACGATTATTATGGGGTTGCCGTTTAGTTTTGTGATGTTCTTGGTGATGGCAGGTTTGTATAAATCACTGCGGTTAGAAGACTACCGACAAGCCAGTAGCAGTTTAAATGCCGCACCCGTGGTGGGCAATGTCGACATCCTCAACTGGAAAAAACGTTTGTCCCGAGTCATGCACCATCCAGGAACAACTGATACTCGGCGTATGCTCGATGACATCTGCCGACCTGCGGTAATGGCCGTTGCAGAGGAAATGCAAAAACGAGGTATCGACATCAGTGTTCAAGAGAGTGCACTAGAAGAAGACCCAAATCTATATCATTTAGATTTGATGATACATTTGGAAGAAGAACAAAACTTTGTCTATCAAATTTGGCCAGTGCGTTATATCGCGCCGACCTTTAGTGAGCGTGGCAAACTGGGTAAACGGTTCTACTACCGTCTTGAAACCTATTTGTATGAAGGTTCTCAAGGCAACGACCTTGTTGGTTATACCAAAGAGCAAGTGATTAATGATGTGCTGGATCGTTATGAACGTCACATGACCTTCTTACATATCAATCGAATCAGTCCAGGGAATCGTCCCTTATTTCCAGACCCTCAAGGATAATTAGGAGGAACCATGTTGACCTCATATTTACATGCTTTTGCTTTGTTTTTCTCATTGCTGAATCCATTTTTAATGAGTATTTATATGATTGGCATGATTCGGAACTCCGAAGCTAAAGTATTTAATAAGGCCTTGGTTCAGGGCTGTCTTATTGCTTTTATAGTATTTATGCTCTTCGCATGGGGCGGAGAAGCGATTTTTAGTAAATATTTAAATGTACGCTTTGAAGCCTTTCAAATATTTGGTGGTCTGATCTTCTTGGTGATTGGTTATCGTTACGTGTTTCAGGGGGCAGATACCATTGGTGAAATGCGTGGTGCGCCTGAGCATTTGGCAGGAACCATCGCCATGCCTTTTATGATTGGTCCAGGAACCATTAGTGCTGCTGTGGTGACAGGTATGGCATTGCCAATCAGCGGCGCAGCGATGATTATTTTCCTGACTTTGGCGTTGACCTGTGGCTTGATGATTTTAATGAAATTCGCGCATGACCATTTGCGTTATAAGCATGCCAAATATATTGACCGCTATGTTGATATTGTCGGGCGACTGTCGGCTTTACTGATTGGAACTATTGCGGTAGATATGATTATTAATGGCATTATTGGTGTCATGGCTGAAATGTAGAATCCACGAATAGCGGACCATAAAAAAGCCCTCAGTCAATGAGGGCTTTTTTATTTAACTGAAGAACCAAGTGTAATAACCCCAGATCATCAGTGGCCACGATAGAAACGGGCTAAATAGCCATTTCCAAATCCAGTGGCGTGGTACAAACCCGACGCCGTGGATAAAGCCACCTGAGATACCAATCATGATATACATCAGTGCACTATGGCTATAGTGACCATTGTCATCCAACATAGCAGCAGGATGCACTAACAACACCGCTGCAAGTGGAAAGGCCAATAGGCAGGAAATTAGCATCGCAAATTTGTTCGGCTTTTTATCTACAGTTTGGTTTTCCATAGCAACGTCTGTCATGGTTTATTCCTCATCAAGGTCTTGATGATGTTCGATATACAGAGCACTGAGTACACCTGCAAAGCAAGCCATCAAAATGCCGAGAATCCATGCAAAATACCACATAATTTGATCTCCTTAGACACAGCCTTAGTAAAGGCTGTGTGAATTCTCTTTAATGTGTGTGTTGGTAATAACACCCCACATTTTGTAGTAACACCAAGTGGTATAGCACAAAATAAGTGGGACAAAGATACATGCCGCAACTGTCATTACAGTTAACGTCGTTTTACTTGAAACTGCATCCCACATGGTCAAGCTTGCAACAGGTTGAATGCTTGATGGCATTAAGAATGGGAACAGCGCAAAACCAGCAGTTAAAATTGCACCCACGACCGCTAAACTCGAACCTAAGAAGCTAAAGCCCGCTTTGTTTTTGCCTGCTGCAAGCACCACAATTAAACCACCTAAGATACCAGCGATAGGCGCAATCATGGTAATTGGGTAAGTCGAGTAGTTGTTCATCCAGCCATGGTTGGCATTGGTCAACACTTCTTTTGCCAATGGGTTAGCAACACCGTTGGTGTCAAATGGAGTGACTAAGGTATAACCTTCGATTCCACCAAAGTACAACCAAGCACCAGCACCTAAGAAACAGATGAGGTAAACAATGCCCATAAGTTTCGTTGCTTGAGCTGAGCGTCTGCGTAAGTCACCATCGGTACGAAGCATGAGCCATGCACCGCCGTGTGCACATAGCATTGATAAGCTAACGAGACCGCAGACTAAAGCAAATGGGTTGAGTAGGGCAAAGAAGCTCCCTGTATAAGTTGAACGGACGGTATCATCTAAGCTAAATGGCACGCCTAAGAACATGTTCCCAAACGCCACACCGAAGACCAGTGCAGGCACAGCACCACCCACGGCTAAACCCCAGTCCCATGACGTACGCCATTTGGTATTTTGTAGTTTAGAGCGGTAGTCAAAACCTACAGGTCTTAAGAATAGAGCAAACAGTACCAACAGTAGCGCCCAATACATGCCTGAGAATGCTGTTGCATAAACCATTGGCCATGCGGCAAACAATGCACCGCCAGCAGTAATGAACCAAACTTGGTTACCGTCCCAGTGCGGAGCAATGGTATTGATGGCTGCACGGCGTTCTTCATCTGTTTTGCCCACAAATGGCATGATCGCCATAGAGCCCATATCGAAGCCATCGGTGAGGGCAAAGCCAATCAGCAAGACGCCGACTAAAACCCACCAAATGATTTTGAGTAATTCATATTCGATCATGCTTGAGTCTCCTCATTACGAGCTGCTTCAAGTTTTTCAAAATGGTATTTACCAGTGTGAAGCGAACTTGGACCAAGACGTGAGAATTTGATCATTAAATACATTTCAATAATCAAAAGAACGGTATAGAACGCAGCTAAGGCAGCGATAGAACCCCATACATCACCTGTGCTTAAGCTTGATGCTGACAAGTGTGTAGGTAGAACTTCACCAATCGTCCACGGCTGACGCCCTACTTCTGCAACATACCAACCTGTTTGTGCAGCAATCCATGGCAGAGGCAAAGCGAAAAGCGCGAACTTCAGTAACCATGGTTTGTTTTCTGCATTGCGTTTTGCCACAGCAAAGGTTGCTAGAGCAAATAACAACAGCATAAGGAAACCAGATACAACCATGGCACGGAATGCCCAGAATAAGCTTGGCACGTGAGGAATCGTGTCTTTTGCAGCAGATTTGATTTGATCTTCAGATGCATCAACTACATTTGGTGTGTATTTCTTCAGCAGTAAGCCATAACCCAAGTCTTTTTGAGTTTCAGCAAAGGCAGCTTTTAGCTCTGGAGAAGTATCACCTGCGCGTAGTTTTTCCAGTTGTGAGTAAGCCACCATACCGTTACGAATACGATCTTCGTGTTGTACGATCAAATCTTTAATACCAGTCACTTCTTTGTCTAAAGAACGTGTTGCAATAAGACCCATCACATATGGAATTTTCACTGCATAATCTGTAGTCATGGTTTCTTTATTTGGAATACCAAACAAAGTAAAGGGTGCAGGTGCAGGGTGAGTATCCCATTCTGCTTCAATGGCCGCGAGTTTAGTTTTTTGAACATCACCCAGTTCATAACCTGACTCATCGCCCAGTAAAATCACTGAAAGTGTTGAAGCTAAACCAAAAATTGCGGCAATGGCAAATGAACGACGTGCAAACGGAATATCGCGTTTTTTCAGTAAGTAGTAGCTTGAAATAGCAAGGACGAAAATAGCGCCTGTCACATAACCCGCAGACACGGTATGTACAAATTTTACCTGCGCAACTGGGTTAAAAATGAGAGCACCAAAATCTACCAGTTCCATGCGCATGGTTTCATAGTTAAATACAGAACCGACAGGGTTTTGCATCCAACCATTTGCAACCAAAATCCATAAGGCAGACATATTAGAACCGAGTGCAACCAGCCATGTCACACATAAGTGCTGTACTTTGGATAAGCGATCCCATCCAAAGAAGAACAGACCGATGAATGTCGATTCTAAGAAGAATGCCATTAATCCTTCAATGGCTAATGGAGCACCGAAAATATCCCCCACATAGTGTGAATAATATGCCCAGTTAGTCCCGAACTGGAACTCCATGGTTAAGCCAGTAGTGACCCCTAAAGCGAAGTTAATACCGAAGAGTTTCCCCCAAAACTTGGTCATGTCTTTATAAATTTCTTTACCTGAAATCACATAGGTGGTTTCCATAATGGCAAGAATAAAGGCAAGCCCCAGTGTAAGTGGAACAAAAATAAAGTGATACATCGCGGTCATAGCGAACTGGAACCGCGAAAGATCGACCACGCTTTCAGATATCATCAACGTGTCTCCTTGATTGGGGATGGATTGCCTGCAATACGCTCAGCAACTTGATTGTCAAAATTTTTAGGAATAGTCGGGGCGTCAAACCAGATGTTCTTAATGACCATTAAAATAATCACCTTAATGATTAAAATGGCCACAATCTCTCTGGTGACTTTTTGATTGAGATTTTTGGGGACTAAGCTCATTTCACAAAGCCTATTTTTTAACTTGCTTTATATTATTAAACAAAAACATACAAAAGATAAATAGTCTTTAAACTTAAATAAAAAATATATTATTAAGTTGTTTAAATACATATACTTAAAATAATGATGTGATGAAAAATAAACTAATATTTTTGTATTTTAAAGTTGACTAAATTACTTGTGTTTATATTTAAATACCTGACTAAAATACTTGTATATATTTATTTTAAATCCGACTAAAATGCTTATATTTAACGTTCATCGTTATTTTATTGATAATTCGTCTTAAGATAATAAAAGTGATAGGGCTTTTAAATGATGGATTTTAACGGATATGAATCATGGATGATTTGATCTGTCGCATACATCACAAGGAAATTAGGCATTGAAAATCGAATTAATATTTAAAAAGTCTTTTATTGTGTCATATGAGCTTGAAGGCAGAGGCGGAGAGTAAAATTCTCATCCTGATCTTATGTTGCGCAAATATTTTTAAATTGTAGAAAGCTGGATTGTGAATGAAAGATTACTTTAAAAAGATTGAGCAAGAAGATGAGGCAAGGGTTCGATTTAAACAGCGCGTTGTAAGGCGTTTGTTGAAGGCTGACGCTATCAATATCTTGGTAGGGTATAGGCCATGGCAAAGGATAAACATGCTTATATAGACGTACAGCGTTGAAACGAGGTCAGATTGAGTGCTTGTTTAGCGCGTATTTTCACCACTAAAAAGTTGATTGGATTTTGAAATTTTCTTTGCTATGTAATGCGACTTTTTTAGACGAATGAGAATAATTTGTGACTGAAATTCAAGTTCACCAAACTCAGGTTCAACTTGCACATAGTGTAGCTGACCATATTCATCGCGAACGCGAGCTTGAGCCGAAAAACCAGGACGTGCATTCCCGCTAGAGATTGTCGCCAGACGCCCCAGTAAGTTGGTTTGCTTTTTATCTGGTCTTGGTTTAATAACTTGATCCAAACAGTGGATCATAAAAACGGTAAAGAAAATTGCAATAATCAGCGCGGGCAATATTAGATAGTAAGCCGAAGTAAACGTTTGTTCTTTGGCATAGATGCAGAACTGAAGGAAATAACCTGCAACACTAAAATTAAGTAAGAGAAAAACCACAATCAGCACTTTAGAAAACTTAACGTCTAGCAGTGGAGATTCAGTCAGTTTTTGCGGGGAGAGCCTTTTGAGGAAATGACTTGGGCGTGATTTAAAAAAGTAGCCTAAGGTTTCCACCATGCTGAGTATGACTAAAGTCAATAAGCTGAAATGAAAGAGCATCAAATCAGGGTGATGTAGCAACTCATACATGGTGAACGTCCAATTTCATTATTCTTCTGTGAGATAAATCCCGCCGTCAGAATGCACGGTAATCGCTACTTTTTCAAGTGCTTCACCTTGGCATGGGCCAGAAATGCATTCACCTGTTTCCACCATAAACAGCGCACCATGGGTCGAACACTCAATAAATTCTTGGTCGCGGTCTAAAAATTGGTTTTCCAAAAATTCAAGTTCAACTTGCAAATGCGGGCAAATGTTTTGGTAAGCAAAGAAGGCACCGTCACGTTGGGTGATAAAAATCGTATCCCCTTTAGGTGTTTCAAAAGAACGCGCTTCGCGTTCTGGGATGTCTTCTGTCATGCAAATTTTTTGCATCATGCACATTCCTTTTGCAGTTGTTGGAGCAATTCGGCGTAATCTGCCACAGCTAAACGAGGGCCAAACTGAGACACCACTTCACTTGAAATCAAAATTGCAAGTTGCGCAGCTGTATGTAAGCCTAAGCCTGCA
Organism: Acinetobacter sp. PC34; assembly: GCF_051789135.1. NCBI lineage: Bacteria > Pseudomonadati > Pseudomonadota > Gammaproteobacteria > Moraxellales > Moraxellaceae > Acinetobacter > Acinetobacter sp. PC34. The sequence goes on from NZ_CP196664.1 coordinate 1,372,676, forward strand.
TTCACAGCATAGAGGAAGGCACCAGCAAAGGCATCGCCTGCGCCATTGGCATCGATAGCGTGTACTTTACGACCTTCAACACTAAATGTTTCCTGTGCATTTGAAATAAGTGCACCTTCCGCCGAAAGTGTAATCACCACATGCTGGCTCAGTGTTTTAAGTTTTGCTAAAGCCGCCTCAACTGTTTCAGTTTCAGTGTACATCATGGCTTCTTGTTGGTTACAGAACAATAAGTCCACACCATCTGCAATCATTTCATCTAGACCATAACGCGCATATTGCACCATCGCAGGGTCAGACAGGGTTAATGCAATTTTAACACCATGAGCTTTGGCAATTTCACGGGCCTGCTTAACAGCCAAACGTGCGCTATCGCTGGTTGAAAGATAACCTTCGATATAGAGCCATTTCGCGGTTTTTAAGGGTTCAAAGTCAATCTGTTGTTCAGTTAACTCGGCCGTGATCCCCAAATAGGTATGCATAGTGCGTTCAGAGTCTTCACTGACTAAAACCATACACGTGCCTGTTACGCCTTCACTGATTGATTTTTCAGTGTTTTTAATGCCTGCTTCGTGCAAACCGTTAAGGTAAGTTTGTCCTAGCTCATCATTACCCACGCGGCATGCATAAAATGCTGAACCACCCAAGGCACTAAAGGCAACGGTGGTGTTGGCTGCTGAACCACCTGAAGCTTGACCTTTATAGCTTTGTGTTTCTTTTAATTTTTTGTAAAGATCTGCTTGTGTTTCACCATCAGTTAACTGCATAGTGCCTTTTTGCAAATGTTGTTGAATAAGGAAGTCGTCAGAGACTTTAAATTCCTGGTCGATTAGTGCATTACCAATTGCAAAAAGATCAACAGTTGCCATGTCTTTTTTCGTCACGTATTGAAAATAAAGCGACATTTTACACCAATGCTCAAGATTGCTGTAGTTTGTTGAGGAAAATTCATTTTATTTACGTGGCAAATGTAGTGAAATGGCTTTGCTCATATTCAAGGAAGTTTAGATGGAAATTTTAATTCAAGCGGCAAAACAATTACCTCCTCAAATACAAGCTTTGGCACAACTCGCAGCAAAAGAAGGATATGAACCGTTGACCCGCTTGATCGAAGAATATCAAAGTGGAAAAAATCGTTTTGATCAAAAGGGTGAAGTATTGCTATTGGCTTATGATCAAGACCAATTGATTGCCTGTGGCGGTTTAAATCAGCAATGGGGTGAAAATGAAATCGAAGCGCGAATTGGTCGCGTACGTCGTTTTTATGTACATCCTAAATACCGTAAGAGCGGTGTGGGTCGTCAGTTGTTGGCGCATCTAGAAAAATGTGCGCGTCCAAACTTTTCTGCACTGTGTTTAAATACCGCAGACTTATCCGCAGCCAGTTTTTATCAAAAGCAAAACTATGTTTTTGTGGAAAATCACCCGAACTATAATTATTTTAAATATCTCATCTAGTTTTACTTTCTGAGAACACCTCCCTCAAAAAGACTGAAATTTGGAAAGCAGCGAGATGCTTTTCAAATTTCCAGCAAATTACTCGGGTTTTCAGCGTGAAATCTTTTGACAACTAAAGCTATAATGCAGGCAGTGTATTAATTATTGTTAGGAGATCACATGACTGTAGATGTCACTGAAACCATTTCTCAAACTGTACATCCTGCGTTTCAGTTGGTACGTCAACACCATGTTGAAGCTTTAGACATTTTAGTGTCTGAATATAAACATAAAGTCACTGGGGCAGTGCATTATCACTTGGCCACCAATCATGATGAAAATGTATTCTTGGTTGCATTTCGCACCCAACCTATGGATTCAAAAGGCGAAGCGCATATTTTAGAGCACACAGCACTGTGCGGTTCGGAAAAATTCCCTGTTCGTGATCCGTTTTTTTTAATGATTCGACGTTCATTGAATACTTTTATGAACGCCTTTACTGCGGCGGACTGGACAGCGTATCCATTTGCGACTCAGAATAAAAAAGATTTCCAAAACTTACTTGAAGTATATTTAGATGCGGCTTTTGCAGCCAATTTGAATCCGTTGGATTTTGCCCAAGAAGGGATCCGCATTGAGCTTGAAAACGGAGAGCCTGTTTATAAAGGTGTGGTTTTCAATGAAATGAAAGGGGCAATGAGTTCGCCTTCAGACCAGTTGTATCATCAGTTAGCGCATCACTTATTTCCTGAAACCACTTATCACTACAACTCAGGTGGCGACCCTAAAGATATTCCAGACTTGACTTACCCTGAGTTGGTGGACTTCTACAAGTCACATTATCACCCAAGTAACGCAGTTTTCATGACCTTTGGTAATGAACCTGCTTACAATCTACAAGAGCAGTTTGAAACTTTAGCCTTGGCCAAGTTTTCAAAAGGTGAAACGCTATTCTCTAAAGAAGAGCACCGTTTGACTGCACCGCTAGAAGTGACTGAAACCTATGCGGTAGATGCAGAAGATTTAAAAGACAAAACTTATCACATCATTTCGTGGTTATTGCCTAAAGCCAGCGAGATCAAACTACGCTTAGGTATGCGCCTTGTAGAAGGTGTACTGTTAGAAGACTCGGCTTCTCCATTACGTCATTATTTAGAAACGTGTGGTTATGCACAGTCTACTGGCCCGATTATGGGGGTAGATGATTCAAACTACGAAATGACCTTCTACTGTGGCGTACAAGGTTCTAATCCAGAACATACAGCTGAGTTTAAAGCAGGTGTGTTTAAGGTTTTAGAAGACGTCGCTTCAAAACCTGTCGATCAAAACATGGTGGATGCAATTTTACATCAAATTGAATTACATCAACGCGAAATCAATGGTGATGGCATGCCTTACGGTCTAAGCCTGATTTTAAATGGTTTGGGCAGTGCGATTCACCACAGCGACCCAGTCACTGTATGGGATGTGGACTCAGCCATTGCTGCGGTAAAAGAAGAACTGAAAGATCCAATGTGGTTGTCAAACTTAATCAAAACCTATTTGATTGATAACCCGCACCGTGTACAAATGACTTTGGTGCCTGATGCCAATAAATCTGCAGTGGAAGCGGCGGCAGAAAAAGCACGTTTAGCCGAAATTGGTGCGCAGCTAACAGACGCTGAAAAAGCAGAAATTGAAGCACAAACTGAAGCACTTAAAGTCCGTCAAGATACCCCAGATGACCTTAATCTTTTGCCAAAAGTGGGCTTGGAAGATGTGCCTGCTGAACTGCAAATTGTACAAGGGCAGTTGCGCGAGATTATCTCAAATCGTATCGATTATCCGTTGAATCTTTATCATGCGGGTACGAATGGTATTTACTACAACCAAGTGCTGATCCAGATTCCGCAAGATGTAGTGCAATCGCCATACTTTAACTTGCTGTCCATTTTGATGGGTGAAGTTGGTGCAGGTCAATATGACTATCTAGAACTACAACAACTACAAACTGCGGTGAGTGGTGGTTTAGGTATGGGCGCCTCTTTACGATCTCAAGTAAATGATAAAAATCAAATCAGTGCATGGTTAACGCTGACCACAAAATCGTTGGTGAGTAATTTTGACAGTATTGCATTGTTGAAACTGGCTTTTGAACAACTGCGTTTTGACGAAAAAGATCGCATTGTTGAGTTATTGCAACAACGTAAAACACGTTGGGCATCCCGTCTTTCAGGTTCAGGCCACAGTTATGCCATGCAAATTGCAGGACGTAACCACAGTGCTTTGGCAAAACGTGATTATCACAACACGGGCTTGGGTGCATTAAACTGGTTAGGCGATCTAGTCAGCCGTATTGAAAAAGATGCAGCAGCTTATGATGATTTGATCAATGAATTAAAAGCGATTCACTTAAAACTTTTACAAGCACCAAAACAGTTCTTACTGGTGTGTGAAGAACATCAGTCAGACCGTTTGGTTGAAGAAGTTCAAAACGTGTGGGACAAGTTAGCTATTCCTGAGCAAACTGTGACTTTAAAAGCTACTGAGCAGGTTGATACCGATGCAGATGAGGCATGGTTAATTCAAGCCAATGTTCAATTCTGTTCATCGGCTTATCAAGCCGTTGAGGTGTCACATCCAGATGCTGCCCCGCTGATGGTGCTGGCAGCGTACTTGCGTAATGGTTTCTTACACAGTGCAATTCGTGAAAAAGGTGGGGCTTATGGTGGTGGCGCAAGCTATGACGGCAATGCATGTTCATTCCGTTTCTATAGCTACCGTGACCCGCGTTTGGCTGAAACCTTCAATGACTTTGAAGCCTGTGTGCAATGGTTGCTCAATACTGAGCAAAAGCCACATCAGCTTGAAGAAGCAATTTTAGGTTTGATTGCTGGTATGGACAAACCAGGTTCACCAGCGGGTGAAGCGATTACGGCATGTTATGCACTTTTGCATGCACGTACACCAGCCTTCCGTAAGCAGTTACGTAGCCGTCTTTTGGCTGTGAGTTTAGAGGACTTGCAACGTGTGGCGGTACAATACTTGCTTGAACAAAAACCAACGAAAGCCGTGGTTGCACCTATGGCGAAGCGTGATACTTTAATTGAGTTAGGTTTTAGTATTCAACAAGTTCAGTAAAACAATAAGAGGGTCGTATGGCGTTCAAATCATTTGAGCGTTCAACTTTAGTACTGAGCATGACTGTGCTCAGTACTTTGGGTGTCGCTAAAACACATGCACAAATTTCCGAAGTACCTGCAGCTCCTGCAACAGCCGAGGCATGTGTTGCATTGGCATCGAATGCAGACCGTTTGGCTTGTTATGATGCATTATTTAAAATTCCTGAAGCAGTAAAGCCGCGCATTGTTTCTGAGCAACGTGCAGCTATGGAAATTGCGCCAGAACCCGAAAATATCACGGGGAAGATTACACAAAGTGTGAGCTCTGTTTTCGCTTCTGAAGGTCCTAAAATATCGCCAAATTTATCTTTAATGGATAGTCGTTGGGAGCTTTCACCCGAAAGTAAACTGGGGACTTGGAATATTCGTGCCTACCAACCTGTGTACTTAATGCCTGGTTTTTGGACAACGGATAAAAATGAATATCCACAAAGTCCAAATCCGACCAATACGGTGGATGAAGATCAGAACCTAAAGTCAATGGAAGCGAAATTCCAACTGTCTTTAAAAACCAAAGCTGTTGAAAACCTATTTGGGGACAATGGTGATGTTTGGTTGGGTTATACCCAGTCTTCTCGTTGGCAGCTTTATAATAGTGATGAATCACGTCCGTTCCGTGAAACGAACTATGAGCCTGAAGCCAGTTTGGTTTTCCGCACCAATTATGAATTGTTGGGTTTAAATGGTCGCTTACTGGGATTAACTTTCAACCATCAGTCTAATGGTCGTTCCGATCCGCTATCACGTAGTTGGAACCGTGTCATGTTGAATGTGGGTTTTGAAAGAGACAACTTTGCGCTCATGCTGCGCCCTTGGTACCGTCTAGACGAAGATGCAGGTGATGATAATAACCCTGATATTAAGGATTATGTCGGACGGGGTGACTTAACAGCATTCTACCGTTGGAATGAACATGATTTTTCACTCATGCTTCGCCATAGTTTAAAAGGTGGCGATGATTCACGTGGTGCTGCACAGTTTGACTGGGCTTTCCCTATTTCAGGGAAGTTGCGTGGCCATTTGCAGTTATTTGATGGTTATGGCGAAAGCTTAATTGATTATAACCACCGAGCGACCTACGTAGGCTTGGGCGTGTCCTTAATGAATTGGTACTAATTTAGAGACATAAAAAAACCACGTTTGATACGTGGTTTTTTTATGTCTAAGTTTTAGTGTTTTAACCAATTTGAATATCGGCAGTTGGGTGCTTTAGACGGCTCTTTTTCGGCGTCGCTATCAGGTAGGCCAGCGTTAAAGGGCCTAAACGACCTGCAAACATCAAGAGCATCAGGATAAATAAACTTGCAGGTTGAAGTTCACCGGTGATGCCACGTGACAAACCGACAGTACAAGCAGCGGAAATGGCTTCAAATAACAAATCCATAAACTGATGATTAGGTTCGATTAAAGATAAACTAAAGATGCCTAAGAAAATAAGTGCCGCGGTAATAGAGACAACAGCCATCGCCTTAAAAGAGGTTTTTTGAGAAACGGAGTGATTGAACACGCGAATTTCATCTTCACGTCTAAGGAAGCTAATCACGCTGAGTAAAACAATAATAAATGTACCTACTTTAATCCCGCCTGCGGTACTCATCGAGCCCCCACCAATGAACATCAGTAACATGGTCACGAGGGTCGAGGCATCTTTCATTTGTGCCAAATCGAGGCTGTTAAAACCCGATGAACGAGGCACGGTGGCATGGAACCATGCATTTAAAGCTTGGTCACCTAAGCTCATTGGCGCTAAAGTGAGGGGATTGTTCGATTCAATCGCCCATAAAAGAACAAAAGCAATCAGGTTCAAACCGGCAATGGTGGATAAAATCAGTTTGCTATTGGTACTTAAGCCTTTCCAACGTTTGCTGCGTTTAATGTCCATTAACACCACAAAACCTGTCCCACCAATGATGTATAGCATACTGATGGTAAAGGTAATGAGATACTGACCCGAGAAGCTCATTAGACTGTTGGGAAACAGTGAAAAGCCGCCATTGTTAAATGCGGATACACTATAAAAAGCCGCATAGAACAAAGCTTGATTGAAGTTGTAATCCTCTAACCATGCAATGGTCAAAATAACCGTGCCGATCGCTTCAAAAAATAAGGAATACAGCAGTACCCCTTTAATGGTGAAGGATACTTTGGATAAGCTGGTTTGACCAATGGTCTCTTGCGCCATGATTTGTTGCTTTAAACCCAGTTTAGTTGACAGACTCAGTGCGGCTAAAATTGCAAAAGTCATAAAGCCTAAGCCACCAATTTGAATCAGCAGCATAATGATGACTTTACCAGTTACGGTAAAAGTTTCACCGACATTCACCACAGACAGTCCAGTAATGGTGACTGCTGAGCTGGCGGTGAACAAAGAGTTAATCCAACTCAGTTCACCGTGGTGCGAAATGGGTAACTTTAATAATAGAGTCCCAATAATAATAAAGCTCAAAAAACCCAAAGCCAGCAGGCTGGGCGGGCTTAAATTAATGGTGCTGTTTTTTGGGGTTTGCCATTCTTTGACTTTTTTCATGATTTGAACCGTGCTGAAAGACGACGTAATGTTTCAACTAAACCTTCAACAACTAGAATATCACCCACTTGTAAAATTAAATTGGGATCAATGCTGTACAAAACGTCTTTGCCACGTTTATGGAGTAATGTTTTCACATCAGGTGCTTGATCCATCAATTGGTGGAAGCGAGTCCCTTGTAGTTTTTCATCAATTTCAATTTTGACAATATAGTGATTATCTTCAAGCGCCATATAGCGACTGACCATGGGGTAGCATAAAGACTGCGCAATCCGCACGCCCATGTCTTCTTCAGGGTGAATAATTTTACTAATCCCTAAATGGCTTAAAATCATATGGTGCGACTTTGATTTGGCTTTGACCCAAATTTTTTCAACCCCAATATTTTTGAGGTGCAGTACACACAAAATACTGGCTTCAATATTTTCACCAATTGCGACCACCACGGCATCGCAGTTTTTAATATTTAATTCATCGAGGACATGTTCATCTGTTGCGTCGGCGATGACAGCATGGGTCACCTGCTCAGAAATATTTTCAACATATTTTTTTTCACTATCGATACCAATGACATCATGTCCCAGTTCAATGAGTTGAGTTGCAACTGTGGCTCCAAAGCTTCCTAAACCAATCACTGCAAATTGTGCCATGTCATCTTTCCTTTAAATTTTTTTATACGTCGATTGTTAACGAATGTTGTGCCAAATTTCACAAGATGTCATCTTTATACAGACACGCTATTTTCGATCAACCGCGCTTTGCCTTATACCAATATATCACTCATCCAAAGGAGTATATAAATGCGGAAGACACTGTATGAATCCCTGAGGGTCGCGTTTCCAGAATTGAATGATACCGCAATTCCAGAAGAACAAGATGAGTTCGAGCACTTTGTACGTTGGTTGAATACCTATTATTCAAACATTCAAAAAATAGAACTCGATGATTTTAGACAAAATGGTATTGATGAATGCCATCGCCTCCAACAGCTAGGTATTGACTTAGACGAGCTGAAAAACCAAATCAATGATGACATGGCGTCTTTTTATCAAATGTATGACAGTGAGGCAGAAGAAACCTCAGACATGCATGGTTATGATTTTGAATTTAGTTTTGATGTTATTTTTAATCACATTAAAATTTTTATTGAGCCTTATGAACTCAGTTTACTGGTTATCGAGCGGGAAAACCCTTATTGGCTATTGGTACCGCATAATGATGAACTGATCGACAGGATTATTGTCACGTATAACCACACGTTTGGTGATGAAGAGCCGATGCAGCTCATAGAATAAAACCGCCTCGAAGGGCGGTTTTATGTATGTATTAAATCTTTTATTTTAAGAAACGTTGATAACCTAGGTTATTGGTAATTTCTTCATATGGATACGAAATACTTTCTAAAGTTTCAATCAAACCATCTGGGTTTTGTTTCGCATCACTTGCTTCTAAACCAACAAGGACACGACCTTCCGCCGCACCGTGGTTACGGTAGTGGAATAGGGTAATGTTATGCGTAGGGCCAAGGCGTTCGAGGAACATTAACAGTGCACCTGGGCGTTCAGGGAACTCAACACGGAACAAACGCTCATTTTCAAGGTCTGCATGACCACCAATTAGGTAGCGAATATGCAGTTTTGCTACTTCATCATCAGACAAGTCATCGACATCGAACTGAGTTTTCAGCGCTTCAAAAATATCGTGACGCTCTTTTTCACCGCCTTTTAAGCTAATCCCGACAAAGACTTGCGCTGCACTGGCATCACTCGCACGGTAGTTAAACTCGGTGATATTACGACCTTGTAGTGCTCGGCAGAAATTCAGGAATGAACCTTTTTTCTCTGGAATGGTCACAGCAAAAATAGCTTCTTTGCGTTCACCCAATTCGGTACGTTCTGCAATATAACGTAAACGGTCAAAGTTCATGTTTGCACCACATACAATTGAGACGATGTTTTGCCCAATTAGCTCGTGTGTTTCAACATACTTTTTAATCCCTGCCAAGGCCATCGCACCCGATGGTTCAACGATGCTACGACATTCATCATAGGTGTCTTTAATTGCGGCACAAATTTCATCGGTATTGACTAAAACTACTTCACGCTCAACGAGCGGGCCTGAGTTATCCGACTTTTGTAGTTGAATCACTTCAAATGGTTTTTCACCAATCTGTGCCACAGCCGTACCGTCGGCAAATAAGCCGACTTGAGGCAGTACTACACGTTCACCAGCTTCAAATGCGGCTTTTAAACAAGCAGATTCGTCATATTCAACAGGAATAACTTTGACATGTGGTGCAACATCGCCTAAGTAAGCTGCTACACCAGCAATTAAACCGCCTCCACCAACAGCAACGAAGACATAGTCGACATCGCGCCATTGACGCAAAATTTCATTGCCAATCGTGCCTTGACCTGCCATGACCAGTTCATCGTCATAGGGTGGAATAAAACTCATACCGTCTTCTGCAGCACGTTGAATTGCATATTTGTTGGCAACATCAAAAGAGTCGCCATGGAGAACTACTTCACCGCCTAAGCGTTTGACTGCCTGAACTTTAATATCTGGGGTGGTTTTCGGCATCACAATAATGGCACGAATCCCGAGTTTTTTACCTGACAGTGCTACGCCTTGGGCATGGTTGCCAGCAGATGCAGTAATCACGCCACGTTCAAGTTGAGCTCTAGGGAGTTGGCTAATGCGGTTATAGGCACCGCGCAGCTTAAATGAAAAGACTGGTTGTAAGTCTTCGCGCTTAAAACGAATGTTGTTATTGAGTTTCTCACTAATTCGAGGTGCCGCTTCGAGTGGAGTTTCGATTGCAACATCGTAGACTGTTGCTTGTAATATTTGTCGAACCAAACGAGACAGCATGTTAATTTCCCATTTAACAGTTTAAAATAGAGGATCATTGTAACAAACCCCTGTACATTTGGGCTGTAAAATCAGCAACAAATGTCAAAAAATAGTTGAGCCAAATTATGAGTCTGTATGCTACCCAAGACGAAAAAAAGCAAGCTGCTGCAAAAGCTGCCTTAAAGCACTTACCTAAAGGTGGCATTTTAGGGGTGGGTACAGGCAGCACCGTGAATTTCTTAATTGAGCTTTTGCCCGAGCTTCAGCTTGAGGCGGCTGTGGCAAGTTCAGAAGCAACGGCTGAGCGCTTAAAGAAATTAGGCATTGAAGTGGTTGATATGAACTCTGTCGGCGGTTTAGATGCCTATGTAGATGGTGCAGACGAAATTGACCGTCATATGCATATGATTAAAGGTGGTGGGGCTGCACTGACTCGCGAGAAAATTGTAGCTTCAATTGCGAGAAAATTTGTTTGTATCGTTGATGACTCTAAGTGGGTTGATCAATTGGGGCGTGACTTTCCACTTCCGATTGAAGTGATTCCAATGGCTCGTTCAGCTGTGGCACGTAAAATTGTAGCGCTCGGTGGTGATCCTGCTTACCGTGAAGGCGTGGTGACGGATAACGGTAACGTGATTTTAGACGTCTATAACCTGAACATCTTAAATGCGCTTGAGCTTGAAAAAACCATTAACGACATTCCAGGTGTGGTGTGTAATGGTATTTTTGCAATCAATAAAGCAGATGTGGCAGTTGTTGCAACAGACAGCGGTATTGAAGAACGTACCGCTGTCTAATTTTAAATCTCCTCAAACCTCTCTTTGAAAATAAGAGGCTAAAAGCAAAAGCATTTTTATCTTATGTTTTTCTCCCTCCTTTCAAAAAGGAGGGCTGGGGAGGATGATTCAATAAAAGAATAATATTAATGACCTTAGCAGACCTACCTGAAATTCAAATCACCCATCATGCACGTGCGACCCGCTTACGACTTCGTGTTGAACCGACTCAAATTCGTTTAACCGTGCCTAAATTTTGTAGCAAACGGCAAATTCAGGATTTTTTAAATCAATCTGAACAGTGGATGGTTGAAACTTGGCAGAAGCAGCAAGCCAGTCTGGTACAGATAGATCAAACCCTTCCCACAGAGTTATGGTTATTTAATCGCCAAAATGCTTTAACGGTGAGCTATAAAACACAAAAAAATGCATATATTTTGGATGAGGATAATCACCAGCTTTGGATCAGTGACCGTCAGCCCGAAAGTTATTTAAAATCTTTTGTAATTGCATATGCCAAACAGCACTTGCCTATTTATTTGCAACAGATTAGTCATGAAACTGGTTTAAAATTTGCACAATGTTCAATTCGACAGCCCAAGACCCGCTGGGGGAGTTGTAGTGCCAAACATGACATCATGCTTAACAGTGCTTTAGTGTTGTTTCCTGAAGCCATTACCCGTTATGTCTGTGTGCATGAACTCGCACATACGCAACATTTTGATCATAGCGCACGTTTTTGGGCGGAAGTTGCTAAATATGATGCCGCTTTTCAACAGCATCGAAAAACCTTAAAAACAACCGCATTGCCGTATTGGTGGGCAAGCGTTTAAAGTTAATTTTACGTGCAAAATTTAAAAATAATTTCTTCTGACCGATTGAGCGTTAGTCAAAAAATGCTCTAAACTTCATGATCTAAGGTAAACATTCCTCAATTTCAGTTCAAAGACCTCAAATGTGAATTTTACAGATATCCACTATTTTATATTAATCGTTCCAGCTTGCCTGATTTTAATGGGAAGCTTACTTTTAATATGTCATTTTGCTTTTAGAGCTCCCTCATATTTATTATGGCTCGGGCTTGGATATATTGTGCCTTCGTTTTCTGTGGCGGCACAAAGTTTTATGTCGAATAAGCAGTTGGCTTTGTCGGCACCCATTTTAGGCAGTATGTATTTGTTTGGTGCATGGGCCAGCGCTTATGCCATGGGCTTAAGAAAGAATGCCAATGCACGTCCATATTGGTGTCTTGCCTTGGCCGTGATGGCTTTACTTTCACTCAGTTATTATTCCTACGTAGATGATCAACTGTGGATCAGAATGCTGATTCTGAACATTTCAATTGCATTAGTTGAGTCTTTGGTTTTGTTTTCAATGTTTAAACATTATCAAGGGATTGATTTGCTCAATAAAATAGTCGACTTTTCCTACTTGTTTATTGTGCTGTATACCTTTGTTCGCGGAATCATTATTTTTCTCTTTTTAAGAAATATTGAAGCAGACATGCTGGCAAATTCAGTTTGGTGGCTGATGATGCTTGCTGCGAGCATTATCTTAAGTATGTGGTTTGCAATAGTGCTGCTCGGAACCTTGGTACGCGATATTATCCATCAACTCAATGATGAGCGGCTAAGAGATCCGCTAACACATTTATTCAATCGACGTGGCTTTAACGAAGCCGCTAAACGAAAGTTGCATCAGCTCTCTAAACAGTCTTATTTCTTGCTCATGTGTGATATTGACCATTTTAAGAAAATTAATGACACCTATGGGCATTTGGTGGGTGATCAAATTTTACAACAAGTCGGTGAAATTATTGGGCAAAACGTCCGTGCCCATGACTTGGTAGGGCGTTTTGGCGGAGAGGAGTTCATTGTCTTATTGCAAATTGATGACCCAGCGCTGGCTTATAATATTGCCAATCGTATTCGTTTAGGTATTGCCGATGCACGATTATCCTCAAAAAAAATTGCCGTGACAGCAAGTTTTGGACTGGCTGCAGTACATCATTCCAACTTAAAATATGCCATACAAGCTGCCGATCAATTGTTATATCAGGCGAAACATTCGGGACGAAATCAGATTGGTTTTGAGCCTGCACAGAGTATATTGGATGTGTCTCATTAGGTGTCGATAGCACTAAAAACGCATAAATTCCAAGTAAAACAGTTTAGAAAGCAGAAACTTCCTGTCATACTAGGCAGTTACGAAATGGACAGTTTAAGTTTGAGGTAATACACGTGATTTCAGTTGGTATTGTCGGCGGTACAGGTTATACAGGCGTTGAATTGTTGCGTCTTTTACTACGACACCCAAATGTGCAAGTAAGCGTATTAACATCGCGTACAGAAGACGGTCGCCGTGTAGATGATATGTTCCCAAGCCTACGTGGACATACCGAACTTAAATATTCAGATTTGAATATCGATGAACTGAAAAAATGTGATGTGGTGTTCTTTGCGACACCGCATGGCGTTGCCATGAAACATGCCGAAGAATTGGTGGCTGCCAATACCAAAGTGATTGACCTTGCCGCAGACTTCCGTTTACAAGACTTAGAGCAGTTTGAAAAATGGTATGGCATGCAACATGCGTGTCCTGAACTGTTGAAAGACTCAGTTTATGGTTTGTCAGAATTAAACCGTGAGCAGATTAAACAAGCCAATGTCATTGGTAACCCTGGTTGTTATCCAACAACAGTACAACTGGGTTTAGCGCCATTATTTAAGCAAAACGACACATTAGTTAAACCTGAGAGTATTATTATTGATGCAAAATCGGGTGTGTCTGGTGCAGGCCGTAAAGCCAGCCTTGGGATGATCTATTCTGAAAATGCAGATAATTTCAAAGCTTATGGCGTTGCAGGTCACCGTCATCATCCTGAAATTGTGGAAGCGTTGGAAAATATTTCAGGCTTAAAAGAGGTGTTTAACTACATTTTATTTGTCCCACATTTGGTACCAATGATTCGTGGCATGCTTAGCACGATTTATGTGGACTTAACCGATGCGGGTGAAGCTGCTGATGTGCAAAGTTTATATGAACAGTTTTATGCCAATGAAGCTTTTGTCGATGTGATGCCTGCGGGAAGCTCACCAGAGACACGTTCTGTGCGGGGTGCAAATCAACTACGTATTGCGCTGTATAAACCGCAACCGAAAAAGTTGGTGGTCATTTCTGTACAAGACAATTTGGTTAAAGGAGCAGCAGGTCAGGCCGTTCAAAACATGAACTTAATGTTTGGATTTGCTGAAACTGCGGGCCTAGATGGAATTGGTTTATTACCATAAAAAACGTTTTAAAACTTCACACACATTTAGATTTCGATTTAAATGTGTGTTTTGAATTGAATCAAAATAAGAGATGACGATGCCGAACACTGACACAAATATGACGTCACAACAGCCTGAACCTGCAAAGCCGTTTTTACAGACCAATAAGCCCTTGGCAATTGGTGCTGCAATATTGATGGTTGCAAGTGGGGTATTGGGCTATACCGTCGGACATCGTCAGGGTTTAACGGTGGTAGGTTTTGATGCAGATGCTGAGCAACTGGTCGAAGTGGTACAAAAGCAAAAGACCAGTCTGGATGCTTTAAATAAAAACTACAATGCTGCTGTTCAAGAGCGTGATGTTGCTGTGACCAATTCAAATGAGCTGTATTTGTCATTGCAAAAAGCTTTGGATCAACAAGCGCAATCTGAAAACACAGCTGTGATTTACCGTGAGGTTTTGCGTCAACGCGGTGGTATTCCACTGGCTGTGCAGCATATTGCGATTAAACCTTTGCCTGAGAATGCATTTGAATATCAACTCGACTTGGTTCAAGTTAGTCCATCTAAACGTGCAGCTTCAGGTACCGTTGAACTCCGACTCATTCGTGGTACAGAGGTTTTAGTTGTGCCTCTTGAAGACAAAAACTTTAACTTTGAAAACTATGAGCGTTTAACAGGGCGTTGGACGATGCCTAAAGGCTTTACGCCACAGTTTATCGAAGTCCGTTTAACAGGTAGCACACCAGTGACACGACGCTTTAGTTGGTCACGTGGTGAAGCCGTAGAAAGTCAATCTGCATTTGTCTCTGAAATCCCTCAGGCTGAGGCAAATGCACAATAATTGTGAATTGTAAGTTTATGGGTATCTCTAAGCGTTCAACGTGTTTAAATGAAATCAAGCAGTCTTTTCATGAATCTGGCTATGTCGACTGGCATATCAGCCCGCGCTTGAGCAATGATGAACCGCATGAAGAAGAAAATGGGGATGTCGCTGTCCAAACCGCGCCACCAGAACTTAAGCGTCCTCCACTCTATGCTGTCGTTTTAATGAACGATGACTACACCCCAATGGACTTTGTTATTGAAATTTTACAACAATACTTTGCTTTGAATCTTGACCAAGCCACTCAAGTAATGCTAACTGTACATTATGAAGGAAAAGGTGTTGCAGGCGTTTACCCGAGAGACATCGCGGAAACAAAAGCAAACCAAGTCAATAATTACGCTCGGTCTCAAGGTCATCCTTTACTTTGTCAGATTGAGCCGAAAGATTAAGGGGGGTTCCATGCTCAGTCGTCAATTAGAAGTATCCTTACGTTTGGCTGTTAGTATGGCTCGACAAAAGAGACATGAATTCCTAACCGTTGAACATTTATTATTGGCTTTACTCGATAATGATTCGGCCGTAAATGCATTGAAAGCCTGTGGTGCAGATATTATTGTGCTTCGCAAAGAGCTTGAAGAATATGTAGAGCAGCACACCCCTAAGCTGGGCGAAAACAGTGATCAAGCCCCGCATCCAACCGAAAGTTTTGACCGTATCTTACAACGTGCAATTTTTCATGTGCAATCAAGCGGTGGTGATCGGACGGTTGAAGGCGCAGACATTTTAGTGGCGATGTACTCTGAGCGTGATTCTTTTGCAGTTTACCTCTTAAAACGTCATCAAATTAATCGTTTAACACTGACACAATACTTGGCCCACGGCACACGTAAAGACGAAGTGCAAGTGGAAGAGGAAATTGAAGATCTTGATGGTGAATCTGCTAGTTCAAGCAACGCAGGCCCTTTAGAGCTGTATACAACCAACTTAAATGTTGAGGCACAAAAGGGTAAAACAGATCCTTTAATTGGTCGTGAAAAAGAAATTGAGCGTGCAGCACAAATTCTATGCCGTCGCCGTAAAAATAACCCGTTATTGGTCGGTGATCCTGGCGTCGGTAAAACATCGATTGCTGAAGGTTTAGCTTGGCTCATTGTTAATGGTAAAGCACCGAAACCATTGGCAAATGCTGAAGTGTATAGCTTGGATATTGGTGCTTTGGTGGCAGGAACCAAATACCGTGGTGACTTTGAAAAACGTTTAAAACAGCTTTTGAACGCGTTGAAAAAGAAACCAGAAGCAGTTTTGTTTATTGACGAAATCCACATGATTATTGGTGCAGGCTCAAGTATGGGTAGCACGATGGATGCGTCAAACTTGATTAAACCCGCTTTGGCCAATGGTTCATTGCGCTGCATCGGTTCAACCACATTCCAAGAATACCGCCAAGTCTTTGAAAAAGATCATGCATTGTCACGCCGTTTCCAAAAAATTGATGTCAATGAGCCATCTATTTCAGAAACGATTGATATTCTACGTGGTTTGAAGAGCAAGTTTGAAGATTTCCATCATGTTAAATATGATGACAAAGCTTTAATTTCTGCAGTTGAGCTGTCTGCGAAGTTCATTAATGATCGTTTCTTGCCAGATAAAGCCATTGATGTCATTGATGAAGCAGGGGCACAACGTCGTCTGAAAGCTGAACAAGATGACACCTTGATTACCGTGGAAAATATTGAAGATATCGTGTCGAAAATTGCACGTATTCCACCAAAAACTGTGTCTAAAGATGACAAGACCGTTCTTGAAAATCTTGAACGTGATTTAAAACGTGTGGTCTTTGGTCAAGATGAAGCCATTGAAGCTTTAGGCTCAGCAATTAAGCTGTCGCGTGCAGGCTTAAAATCACCAGATAAGCCTGTGGGTAGTTTTGTTTTTGCAGGCCCAACTGGGGTAGGTAAAACAGAAGTCACTAAGCAGCTTGCGAAATTACTGGGTGTTGAGCTGGTTCGCTTTGATATGTCAGAGTATATGGAGCGCCATGCAGTTTCACGTTTGATTGGTGCGCCTCCAGGTTATGTCGGCTTTGACCAAGGTGGTCTGTTGACCGATGCGATTCATAAAAATCCGCACTGTGTATTATTGCTAGATGAGATTGAAAAAGCGCATCCAGACGTATTCAACTTATTGCTACAAATCATGGATCATGGTTCATTGACCGATAACAATGGTCGTAAATCAGACTTCCGTAATGTGGTGTTGGTCTTGACCACAAATATTGGCGCAGAAAGTATTTCTCGCGTGAGTATTGGCTTCATGGATCAAGACAACAGTAATGATAACCAAGATGCGATGAAGAAAGCGTTTTCTCCAGAGTTCCGTAACCGTTTAGACAGCGTGATTCAGTTTAAAGCTTTACCAACGACAGTAATTGAAAATGTGGTGGATAAGTTCTTAACTGAACTACAAGCGCAACTGGATGAGAAAAAAGTCATTCTAGAAGTGGATCAAAGTGCGCGTGAGTGGATGGCTGAAAATGGCTATGACCGTTTAATGGGCGCTCGCCCAATGCAACGACTCATCCAAGAGCATTTGAAAAAACCACTGGCTGAAATGATTCTATTTGGTGAGCTTGCAGAACATGGTGGTAATGTTGCGGTCTCTGTGAAGAACGAAAATGGTAAAGCGGTGGGTCTAAAACTTGAAGTTTTTGAAGACCAAACGGCTGAGCCTGCTTAAAGATTGCTACATAATTTAAAACCCGTGTTCGCACGGGTTTTTTATTGAAAAAAGTATTTAACAGTTAGAAGTAATAAAAGTAGGTTGCATGGATATTCAATTGACGAAAGTTTTAAGTACATTTGTACTGTTTTTGGTAACCGCTGTGATGGAAATATTAGGCTGTTATTTCCCTTATTTGATTTTAAATCAGGGAAGAAGTCATTGGTTGTGGATTCCTACAGCCTTAGCGCTAGGTGCTTTTGTGTGGTTGTTGACTTTACATCCGGCTGCGTCAGGACGTATTTATGCCGCTTATGGCGGAATTTATATTTTTACCGCATTGCTATGGTTGCGTTATGTCGATCAAGTTTATTTATCCCGTTGGGACATAATGGGTGGGGCAGTGGTGTTGATTGGTGCGGCCATGATTATCTTACAACCGCAAGGATTGGTTCGCTAAAGTAGAGAACCAATCGCTAAAAAGATACTATTTGATACCACAATCTTTTTGCTTTAATTCTAAATCGTAGCTATTTTTCTCAGAACTGAGCTGTAATTTTACAATGTAGGGATTATGGCGTTGATATTGATGCTCGAAGAAAATATTGCAGTTTTGCACAACATTTTTTTTAATCGCTTTTTGAACTTCTTTCGTACCTAAATCCTGTTCAAACTGCGCGAAGTCAGGGGTAATGATCAAGCCTTTAAGCTCGGTACGGTCTGCATATAGATTAAATTGTTCAATGATAGTGTTGTTATCAATTTCAATTGGGAGGGTTCTAGAGTCTTCTGCAGTTAATACAGTTAATATTTCATTCAACGTTTCTGGTTGCTTAATTTTAAAATTTTGATCAATAATTTGTTTGGACTGTAAGTAGTCATCAAATTCTGAGGCTTGAACCTGAAAAAAAGTAGAGCTTAGAATTGTAGCAAGGCACAGGCCAGTTTTTTTGAAATGCATGGAAAGTGTCGCTTATAAAAATTATGTTCCGATTATAGCTTTGCCCGTATAAAAAAGCACCCTTAGGTGCTTTTCGTTGGAAAAATTAATTAATCTTTCTTAGTGTTTTCATTGATTAAAAACTCAACTAATGCTTTTTGTGCATGTAAGCGGTTTTCAGCTTCATCCCAAACCACTGCATTTTTATGGTCGAGCATCTTTTCAGAAATTTCTTCGCCGCGATGCGCAGGTAAACAATGCATAAATAAACAATCAGGATGAGCCAGATCCATAAGACGTTCATTCACTTGATAGTCTGCAAAAGCAGCTTCACGAATTTTTTGCTCTTCTTCTTGGCCCATGCTTGCCCATACATCGGTCACGATAAGGTCTGCGTTTACGGCAGCATCTTCAGCTGAGTTAACCAGTTCTGCACAATGTGCAAATTCACTTAAAAATTCTGCTTTGGGTTCATAAACTTTCGGCGCAGCAATTTTTAACTTGAAGCCCCACATATGTGCAGCTTCAATATATGAATTACACATATTGTTGCCATCACCAATCCAGGCTACCGTTTTGCCAGCAATGGGGCCACGGTGTTCAACAAAAGTTTGAACATCTGCAAGTAGTTGGCAAGGGTGGTGATCATCAGTCAAGGCATTAATCACAGGAACTTTTGAATAAGAGGCAAAACGTTCAACAATGTCATGTCCAAAAGTACGGATCATCACAATATCCAACATGCTTGAAATTACACGTGCTGAATCTTCAATCGGTTCACCACGACCCAATTGGGTGTCTCGTGGTGAGAGGAAAATTGCACTGCCACCAAACTGGCTCATGCCTGCTTCGAACGATACACGGGTACGGGTGCTCGATTTTTCAAAAATCATACCCATGACTTTACCAACAAACGGTTGGAATACTTCGCTGTTGTGCTGTTTACGCTTTAGTTCGATACCGCGTTGCACAACTTGGTTCAGTTCTAAAGTAGATAAATCGCGTAAGGTAAGAAAGTGACGTAGAGCCATTGTTACTCCACAATAATTGCTGAAAACCGAAATAGGTACAGAACAACAATTAGTTGTTGGTTGGTGAAAAGAAAAAAGAGAGTCGATTAATATACTATATGCAAAGGAAATTGCAAAAAAACTAGACTTTTTGATGACCTGCTAAGAAACGATCTACGCAATAATGAACATATTCTAGATTTTCTTGTTCATTTTCTTCAACATAGATGTTCATGAGTACTCGCCACTCTAATTCACGCACAATGCCAAAAAAAAGCTGGGCAGAATAATTCGGGTGTTCACAACGAATAATGCCTATTTCATCTGCTTTGGTTAAAACACAAGCCACGGCATCTTCAATATGTTTAGGTCCTTGTTTGTGAATATGGAAGGCCAACTGCGGATTACGTTGTACTTGTTCCATAATGAGTCTTAAAAAAGAGGCATTTTCTGGAAGCACAAGGTGTGTTTGAATATTTAAAATGGTTTGTATTAAATAAACGCGCAAATTGTCCTTAGTAAAATCAAAAGGCATACAAATATCTTTAAAAAACAGCTCACGACGGTAGTCGCAAATTGCTGTAAAAAGACCGTCTTTATTTCCAAAATATTTGTAAATCGATGCTTTTGAACCACCCGCATGATTAACAATATCATCAAGTGAAACTGCATCGTAGCCATGTTGCAAAAACAACTCGTTTGCACTTAATAAAAATGCAAGACAGCGTTCATGACCTCGTTTTGTGTGAGGTATGTCACGTGTAAGGGGTTCTAGTTGAACTGAGTCGTGCATATAACTAACAACAGCCTAATAAATGTGGATCTCTAGTTGCTATCATAGCAAAAATATGCACACATTGTTGTTTTGGGGCTTATCTGTTTACCACTAAACCCCAATGCATGGAAGAAAATTACACAATAAAAACGTGAACCATGGGACTAAAGTTTTAGAGTGATCATTCTAAAATGTCATAGTCAATTCAGTCATTATGGCTATACTCAAAACTCGAAAATTAAAGTAAATGCCGTGGAAAGGACGATGACAGAACAAAGATCTGCAGGCTTAAGATTTAGACAAGCACTGGAAGTGGAAAAACCATTACAAATTATCGGTACAGTCAATGCTTATGCAGCAATGATGGCGAAACATGTGGGCTACAAGGCCATCTACCTTTCGGGTGCTGGTGTAGCCAACTACTCTTATGGATTGCCTGACTTAGGCATGACCAGTCTGGATAATGTTTTGGAAGATGTACGTCGCATTACCGAACGTGTAGACACTCCGTTACTGGTCGATATTGACACCGGTTGGGGTGGGGCATTTAACATTGCGCGTAGTGTTAAACAAATGATTGCTGCAGGCGCAGCCGCAGTTCACATCGAAGATCAAGTGGCACAAAAACGTTGTGGCCACCGTCCAAATAAAGAAATCGTCACCCAACAAGAAATGGTCGACCGCGTAAAAGCCGCAGTTGATGCCAAAACCGATGCAAACTTTGTGGTGATGGCACGTACCGATGCCCTACAAAAAGAAGGCCTACAAGCGGTAATTGACCGTGCCTGTGCCTGTGTAGAAGCCGGTGCTGATGCGATCTTTGCTGAAGCAATGACTGACATTACCATGTACAAAACCGTCTGTGATGCAGTCGGTGTTCCAGTACTGGCCAACATTACCGAATTTGGCGATACCCCATACTACACCAAAGAACAACTGGCAGAACAAGGCATCTCGATGGTGCTGTATCCACTGTCACCGACCCGTGCCATGCAAAAGGCAGCACTGGAAGTCATGCATGCCATTCGCAATGACGGCAGCCAAGTCAACGTCCTCGACAAAATGCAACAGCGCAAAGAACTCTACGAATTTCTCGATTACCACACCTTTGAAAACACATTAGACAAGCTGTTTAAACAGGAGAATTAAAAATGGCTGAAGGAAAAGTCCTCACAGGCGCAGGATTGCGCGGACAAGTCGCAGGAAAGACAGCACTATCAACCGTAGGCAAAAGCGGAGCAGGTTTGACCTACCGTGGTTATGACGTCCAAGACCTCGCTGAAAACTGCCAGTTTGAAGAAGTGGCCTACCTGATCTTCTTTGGTGAACTACCAACAGCAGCACAGCTCACCGCCTATAAAGCTAAACTCAAATCACTACGCCAACTGCCACAAGCACTCAAAGAAGTACTTGAGCGTATCCCAGCAGATTCACACCCAATGGATGTGATGCGCACGGGCGTATCAATGCTGGGCAACCTCGAAACAGAACAATCTTTTGCAGAACAACAAGATGTTGCAGACCGCATTCTCGCAACCCTTCCAGCAATCATTTGCTATTGGTACCGCTTTAGCCATGATGGCGTACGCATTGAAGAAAACACCGATGACGATTCAATCGGTGCTCAATTCCTACACCTACTACGTGGTGAAAAACCAAATGAACTGCATGAACAAGTGATGAATGTCTCACTGATCCTCTATGCAGAGCATGAATTCAACGCATCGACTTTCACCGCACGTGTATGCGCATCTACTTTATCCGATATGCATTCATGCATCACCGGTGCGATTGGCTCACTACGTGGTCCATTACATGGTGGAGCAAACGAAGCAGCGATGGAAATGATTGAAAACTGGACGTCACCTGAAGAAGCTGAGCGAGAAATGCTGGGCAAATTGGAACGTAAAGAAAAGATCATGGGCTTTGGTCATGCAATCTACAAAGACAATGACCCACGTAATGGCATCATTAAAATCTGGTCAGAGCGCTTAGCGAAAGATGTCGGTGACACGGTCCTGTATCCAGTTTCAGTACGTTGTGAAGAAGTGATGTGGCGTGAGAAGAAATTATTCTGTAACGCAGACTTCTTCCATGCATCGGCATACCACTTCATGGATATTGCGACCAAGTTATTCACCCCAATCTTCGTGATGAGCCGTGTGACAGGTTGGGCAGCACATGTGATGGAACAACGTGCGGACAACCGTATTATTCGTCCAAGTGCGGACTATACGGGGCCTGAGCTGCGTAAAGTAGTGCCAATTGAAGAACGTTCAGCGGCTTAATATATGAAGCTCTGATACATTATTAAAAAAAGCCTCTTCGGAGGCTTTTTTTATATGCAATTTTTTGTTGATTTTTCTCACGGGTTAATTCATATAAATATTTAATTTTAATGAAATAATCGGTAAACAAAAGAATAAAGTTGCTATAATATCGACCGTTTATTTCTTCATTTTTATTGTAATTTACTTTATGAAACATAAGTTTTTGTGTACATCAGCACTGTTTTTGGGGGTGTCTCATTCTGCTTTCGCCATGCCATTTGACCCACTTATTGGAACATGGAAAGTGATTGATGATCGGACGGGGTATTATATTTCAGATATTGTGATTCGTAAGAATTCTAAAACATCACAATATAGCGCAGTGGTGACCAAGTACTATCCTTTGGCTGGAGCGCCTGTGAGTGATGTATGTAGTAAGTGTCAGGGTGGGCTTAAGGATAAACCGATTTTTGGTATGCAAGTGCTGAATGGCTTAATGGGTGATGCAACAGGTCAAAAATTCGCAAAAGGCCAATGGCTGAATCCTCAAGATGGCCGTGTGTATAATATCAATACTGCGCAGTTAAATGCTGGTAAAGATCAGATGAAGGTACAAGCCACAGCAAAAGATGCGAAAGGTTTGAGCAACATGACATGGAAAAAGCTTTAAGTTTTTTGCTTGTATCGATAAAGCCATCGCACGGTCATAATGCGGTGGCTTTTTTATGGATAAAAAAGCTGGAAGGGTATTTTCTAGACTTGTTGAATCCGTATAAAAAGGAAAAATCATCTTTCGGAGTGCGTGGTCAAAGAAAATGTAGTCTATTTAATCGATGAGATGTACGTCATGACAGAGAGAGGATTAAGATTTAATTAATTGATAATGATAACTATTATTATGTGTTAAACTTCAGTATCTCATGGCTGTATATACAAAAAAATGACGCATCTTTATAGAAAGATTTTTACTACTTTGCTTTCGCGAATTTTTAGCTCGTTATTGATTTTGGGTGCCAGCTTAAGTGCTTATGCGAAACCTGAAATAAAACCTTTGCCTGCCAATATTGCAGAAATCGGTTCGGCGTATTACAGTTTTAAAGGGCTTTGTTGCACAAACCTATCTCTAAAGGCTTATTCCACAATATAATTCTCAAATGAATAAGCCCACACCTAAAATCTATCGTACAACCAATTGGTCTTCTTATAACAGTGCATTAATAAATCGAGGAAATCTCTCAATTTGGTTTGATCCCAAGACTCAATGGTACGCTCAACCCAAAGGTAAACATGGTCGAAATCAAACTTATTCAGATACAGCCATCCAATGCTGTTTAATGATCAAATCCTTATTTCGTCTTTCTTTACGCATGGTCACTGGCTTTGTGCAAAGTCTCATTCATCTTTGTAGATTAGATTGGACAGCACCAGACTATTCCACCATCTGCAGAAGACAAAAGCATATTGATATTGCAATTAACTATCAAAAAAGCAGTAATGGTCTCCAGCTACTCGTCGATTCTACTGGCTTAAAGTTTCTAGGCGAAGGTGAATGGAAGCGTAAGAAACACCAACCTGAATATCGTCGCCAATGGCGTAAACTTCATATTGGTATAGATGCTGAAACCCTTCAAATACGCGCTATTCAACTCACTACAAATAATGTGAGTGATTCACAAGTGCTTGGTGATTTACTCGATCAGATTCCACAAGATGAGCAGATTGACTCTGTCTATACTGATGGGGCTTATGACACCAAGCAATGCCGTCAAGTAATTGCAGACCGACAAGCACATGCGGTGATTCCGCCAAGAAAAAATGCGAAACCTTGGAAAGATACAAAGACCAGCTCGCTAGAGCGAAATGAATTACTTCGAACAGTTAAACGTTTAGGAAGAACAATATGGAAAAATTGGTCAGGCTATCATCGCAGAAGTCTGATAGAAACCAAGATGCATTGCATCAAATTATTAGGCGATAAACTCCGTGCGAGAAACTTTCAAAGCCAAGTCAATGAGATTCATGCACGTGTGGCCGTATTAAATAAATTTACAGATTTAGGCCGACCTCACACCCAAGTTGCCACTTAAATTTAGATAACTTGGAAGAAGTTTAGCTTTTGAATGTTTGTGCAACAAAGCCGTTTTAAAGTCAAAGAATTTGCAACTACAGATCAAAATAAAACTTATCGCGTTTGGTTAGGTATTCCAAAGACAGTACAGAAGACGCAGAACGTCTATGCATCGGTCTTTATGCTGGATGGAAACGCTGCGATGTCCCATCTGAATGAAGAAATACTCAAGTCTTTGTATGCAAATGATGCCCCTGTATTGGTTGCCATTGGTTATAAAACCAATTTGCCATTTGCCACAGCTTTTCGTTCAATTGACTATACTCCAGCAGATTTATTAACGGGGAAATCCACCCAAGAAATCCAGAGCGGATGAGCGGGGGAAGTGCTGATTTTAGAAATGTGGTTTTGAAGGATATCGCCCCTTGGGTTGAGCAAAATGTAAAACTGGATGCGCAAAAAAGAGCGTTATGGGGGCATTCCTATGGAGGCCTTTTTGTGCTTGATAGCTTGCTCGATGGTCGTTATTTCAGCCATTTCTTTGCTGCAAGCCCATCACTTTCTTGGGCAGATGGGCGCATGATGCAAAAAATTAGAACAGTAAAATTAGTCAAAGAGCCACAAAAACATGTATGGCTGATGGAAGGTGATCTTTTAACACATGCTGGAGCACAGCAAAGCGCTAATTTTGATGCAAATGGCATCAATAAAAATAGAGAAATTTTGTCTATATTCGATCGGCAGGGTGTAGAGTCTAAATTTTAATCTATCCAAATCTAAAGCATGGTGAGGTATTTAAAGCGTCTTTATTAGACGTGCTTTCAAATAAATTATATTGATGGGATTTAAATTATCCGAACATAAAGAAAAGCCTGACCATATGATCAGGCTTTTTATTTTAAACAACGTTAAACAGGATTTTGTTCCAGTAGTACTTGGCCATATTGGGCGCGGAGTTCACGTTTTAGCATTTTACCCGTACCGCTCAGTGGAATGCTATCGACAAAGATCACACGGTCAGGGATCTGCCATTTCGCAATTTTGTCAGTATAGTAGTCTAAGACACCTTGTTCAGTGACCGTGCTATCGGGTTTCTTCACAGCGATGACAATAGGACGCTCATCCCATTTTGGATGTTCAGCTGCAATAACGGCTGCCATAAGAATGTCTGAATGTCCCATCGCAAGGTTTTCAAGTTCAACCGATGAAATCCATTCGCCACCAGACTTAATTAAATCTTTAGAGCGGTCACTGATGCATAAGAAGCCGTCTTCATCTAAGGTTGCAATATCACCTGTGTCAAACCAGCCATCGGTTGTGAGTGCAGATTCATCTTTACCAAAGTAACTGTCAATAATCCAGTGACCCTTAATTTGTAGATTGCCAATCTGCTCACCATCGCGGGCAATTTCATGGCTGCCTTTTTCTTCATCGGTAAGACGTAAATCCACGCCAAAAGGCGGACGACCTTGAGATAGGCGCAGCTTGAAACGCTCTTGTTCAGAGAGCTGTTGATGTTTGGCTTTAAGTTGGTTGGCAGAACCGAGTGGACTCGTTTCGGTCATACCCCATGCATGAATGGTGTCGCAGTTATAGTCATTTTTAAAGGCCGCTAACATGGATGGTGGACATGCAGAACCACCAACAACGTTACGGTTCATACTTGCCAGCTGGCTGCCTGTTTGTTTGGCTGCTACCAGTAAACCTTGCCAAATGGTGGGAACACCCAAAGCTACAGTGACTTTATAGGTGTCAATCATATTTACCAAACTCGGCCCATCTAAACCTGGCCCTGGCAATACAACTGTACAACCGACCATAGCTGCTGCATAAGGTGTACCCCAAGCATTAACATGGAACATGGGCACTACAGGCAACATAATGTCATTTGCAGACAGATTTAGAGAGTCGGGTAGGCTGATGGCAAAACTATGCAAAATGGTAGAGCGGTGGCTATATAGCACACCTTTTGGATTTCCAGTTGTGCCTGAGGTATAGCACAAAGAGCTTGCTGTTTGCTCATCAAAGCTTGGCCATGTGAACTGTTCAGACTCTTTGCTGACCAAGTCATCATAAAATTTTACATCGGCAATTTTTTCTGCAATAGCGTCATCTACGGCATCTAAGCAGATAAAGTGCTCTACATGGGGTAAATGAGCTTTTACCGCAGCAATGAGTGGCGCAAAGGTTTTATCAAATAACACCACACGATCTTGGGCATCATTGATAATAAAAATCAGTTGTTCTGGAAATAAACGTGGGTTGATGGTATGGCAAATATAACCACTGCCAGAGATCGCATACCAAGATTCTAGGTGACGATGGTTGTTCCATGCGATGGTCGCCACGCGGTCACTTTGCGAAAGTCCTAAATCTTTGAGTACATTGGCAAATCGCTTAGAATTGGCAGCGACTTTGGCCCAGTTGGTTTCAGTGATACTTCCGTCTGTGTTTTTAGAAATAATGGCTGTATCCGCATGGTAGCGTTCTGCGTGATCAATAAGATTGCTAATTAATAGCGGTTGAAACATCATACGTCCAAGCATGTATAAATATCCTTATCGTTGCTTTTTTATCAAATTCTTTATTGGTTGCTCGAAACATCTGTTTTGAGCATTGATTGTATTTTTATCCTAGCTTGATCCAAATTTAAATCAAGCATTCTTTCATTCTCAGCTGCATTTTTAAAAGCGATGTGAAGCAGAACGATAAGTGAATAAAAAGCATCATTTAAAAAAGTAAATGACCATTTATCACTTTATGCTGTTATTCGACAAAAGGCACTTGAAATTTATAAAAAGTATGTTTAAAACTGTGTATAGCTCATGAGATATGAGTTGTGGGTATTTCAGGAAGATATACCTATTTTAAGAAGCGAATTTTTAAAAAATCATTTACAGGAGTTAAAAATGCTTCAGTTGTTTAAAAAATTATTTTGCATCCACGTTTATGAATATGAACAAATGACTGAAATAGGGGAGCATATGGAATGCCGAAAGTGTGGTGATTCTAAAACCGACTAATCATCTTAAGGAAAAGTGAGCGTAGGCTCACTTTTTAATGCCTGTATTTTTTAATGGCTTAGTTCGACTGAATTGACGCAGAACGGCTTACAATAGCCGAATCACAGTGTTTAGCGTATTCGGATGATGACCAAAAATTTTCAAGCACAGACTTATATTGTCGATGATAATTTGAGTGATACCTTAAGCTGGCTGTGTCAGCATCAAGAGTGTTTTGATTCTTTTCACTATGATGCGCTTCGCCAAACGTTAATAGTACGGCATGCCAATGGTGAAGATGAGATCTTCCAAGGTGATTATCTGAATGCTAGTTACGGTATTTTAATTACTGCGCATAATTTTGCTCGGTCGCCTGAAGGTTAAATAGATAGACATTAAAAAAGCCCCATACTGAATAAGGGGCTTTTTTGTGCTTAGCAAATCTTGTGAATTAGCTTGCCATGGCATCTAGGCTAAGGTCTGCAACCGTTGGTTTTGGCTTTTCTGCCACTAAACCTAATTTGGTGAACAGTTGACGGTCCTTACCTTCGCCTGCATTTGGTGTGGTCAGTAATTTCTCACCTGAGAACAATGAGTTTGCACCCGCCATAAATGCAAGTGCTTGGTCTGAGTCAGAAAGTGCTTCACGACCTGCAGATAGGCGGATATAGCTGTGCGGCATGATAATGCGCGCAACAGCAATGGTACGAATCCATTCCGTCACATCGAGTTTTTCAACATCTGCCAGTGGCGTGCCTTCAATTGGAACCAACATGTTGATTGGCACAGATTCTGGGTGAATTGGCATTGTTGCAAGCTCTTGCAATAAACCAATACGGTCTTCTTTCTTTTCACCTAGACCAACAATACCACCGCTACACACTTTCATGCCTGCTTGACGGACATATTCTAAGGTATTTAAACGGTCGTCAAAGGTACGTGTACTAATAATATGTGAATAATACTCGCGTGAAGTGTCGAGGTTATGGTTGTAATAATCTAAACCTGCATCTTTTAAACGCCCAGCTTGAGACTCATTCAGCATCCCTAAAGTCATGCAAGTCTCTAAACCAAGTGCTTTCACCTCTTTAACCATTTCTAGTACATAAGGCATGTCACGTTCATGTGGATTACGCCAAGCTGCGCCCATACAAAAACGAGATGAGCCTGAGGCTAAAGCTTCTTTGGCTTCTGAAATCACTTTGTCTACAGCAATTCGCTTTTCGGCTTCAAGTTTTGAGTCATAACGTGCTGACTGAGAACAATACTTACAGTCTTCAGGACATTTTCCTGTTTTAATCGACAGTAAAGTACTGACTTGAATGGTGTTGGCTTGGAAATGTTGGCGATGTACGGTCTGCGCTTGAAAGACGAGATCAAGAAAAGGCTGATCATACAAAGCTTCGATTTCTTCACGCGTCCAATCATTGCGTAGGTTCATAATGGCGATCCATTTTTAATTCTAACTTGTATACATCATACATTTAACGTGCCAACTTAAAAGGCATTATTGCTCAGTTTTAATAGTATCTCCCGATTATGTTTTTAATTTTATCTTTTTATGAGATTGTAAAAATAGTTGCAAAGTTGAGCGCTTTTTGGGAAATTTTGCCGCAAAATTCTATTTATTTAGATTTTGAGTTACACTGAAAATGCAGCTAAATAGATAAAATAAATAAAATTATGCAAGCAAATGGCTATTTGATTGAACTTTTATTGATTGAGTCTGTTTGAAGCAAGTATTACTGCTTTTTCATCAGTTGCTCTTGGATGGCCCAGTCAATATGGACTTGCACAATATCGTTAAGCTCTGGGCGAGAAGCTTGTAATTGCTGCAATATTTCATCTGAAAATGGTGCATTACCTAGACCAATCGCGACGTTACGCATAAAGCTTTGGTAGCCTGTACGACGTAGGGGACTCCCTTCTGTATTTGCCATAAAGGTGTTTTCATCCCATTGCCAAAGGTCAATTAGTTGAATGTCATCCAAACCATGACGTGGGTTAAAATCATCAATTGGTGTGGTTTTGGCAAAGCTATTCCACGGGCAAATGAGCTGGCAGTCATCGCAACCAAACACACGGTTACCAATACCGCGGCGTAGTTCTTCAGGAATAATGCCTTGAAACTCAATAGTTAAATAGGCAATGCATTTACGCGCATCTAATAAATAAGGCTCAACAATGGCTTGGGTCGGGCAAATATCAATACACGCGCTACATGAACCACAGTGTTTGGTGGTGGCTTGGTCAAAAGGTAGCTCTAAAGAGGTAAAGAGCTCACCCAAAACAAAAAATGAGCCTGATGTTTTATGAATGAGTAAGGTGTGTTTACCGACCCATCCCATCCCTGCATTTTCAGCCAATGATTTTTCAAAAATGGGTGCTGAGTCTGCAAATGGGCGAGATTCAAAATCGCCAACTTTGGCTTTGATTTTCTGAGAAAGGGTCTTTAAACGCCCACGCATGACTTTGTGATAGTCACGTCCGCGTGCATAACGCGCAATGATGGCGCTATTTGGTGCAAAAGGCACAAGACGTGGTTCAGGAACGGCAACTAAATAATCCATACGCACACAAATAATGCTTTTGGTGCCCGGAACAAGCAGTGTTGGATCTGCGCGTTTTTCTAAGTTTTCAGTAAGAAAATGCATGTCACCATGATAACCAAGTTCTAAATATTTTTTAAAATGCGGCAATTCAGCTTGAGCATCTGGTTTGGCGATGACACAATCAGAAAACCCCAAAGCCAGTGCTTCAGCTTTAATCCAAGCCTTAAGCTGCTCTGGATCATATTGATCTACAGGGATTTTTGAGGAAGATGTGGATGTTGTCATAACCAAGAACAAAGGAAAAATCATGCATCAGCAAGTGTACCACAGCAGCGAGATTCAAGCATGGGAAGGGCGTTGGTTCGCACAGCAAAATAGTGCTTATGGGTTGATGCAACAAGTCGCATGGTCAACAACTGAACATATGCTGCCTAGGCTTAAACAGCAGCAGGTCAAAAGCCTCGCAGTGTGTTGTGGTCAAGGCAACAATGCAGGTGACGGTTACTTGATTGCATCGTATCTAGCCGCGCAAGGTTATGACGTTGAAATTTATGCAGCTGCATTGGGAGAGTCTGTATCACTACAACAAGCACATGCAGCGGCCGTGAAACAGGGAATAATGATTCATACCGGTTTTGCATTTCAACGCCCTTATGATACCTATATTGATGCTTTGTTTGGCATTGGGTTAAACCGTGAACTAAGTTCAGACTGGCAGGCAGTGATTCAGCAGATTAATAGACAAACAGGTTTAAAAATTGCGGTTGATATTCCAAGTGGTTTGCAGGCCAACACGGGGCAAGCTTTACCTTGTGCAGTTGTCGCCGATTATACCTTTACAGCTCTGGGCTTAAAGGCGGGTTTATTTACTGGGCAGGGTAAAGCCTATGCAGGAGTCGTTGAGCTTATTTCGCTACTTCCCGTAGACAGTGCTTTAAAACCTTTAGCTTCGCTTGCTCCACAACATATGCACCTTGTACCGCGTCAAGCATTTGGACATAAAGGAAGCTATGGGCACGTACTGGTGATTGGGGGACATGCACAGATGGGTGGTGCGGTGATGTTAGCCGCTGAAGCTGCCTTTCATGCGGGAGCTGGCAAGGTGACGGTGGTGTGTGATGCAAAACACCATACTGCAATTTTAGCCCGTGCACCGAATATTATGCTGCGCGATATTAACCAAATGTCGCTCCAAGAGCGTGAAGCATTGGTGGCACATGTGGATGCAGTCAGTTTTGGTATGGGCTTGGGAAGAGACTCGTGGGCTCAGCAGCAGTTTGATGCATGGTTTCCACTCATTCAAACCAGTGCTTTTCAGGTGGTATTGGATGCAGATGCTTTATGGTTTTTGGCTGAAAAGCCAGTAAAACTCGGTGAGCAGGTGTACGCAACACCGCATCCTGGGGAGGCCGCGACTTTACTCGGTATCAGTACTTCAGCGGTGGAGTCCGACCGTATTGCAGCTATTTATGCTTTACAAGAAAAATATGCAGGACAATGGGTGCTGAAAGGTTCGGGAAGCTTGATTTTAGATACGCAACTCTGGATTTGTACCGCAGGTAATCCAGGGATGGGGGCAGGTGGAATGGGTGATGTATTGGCAGGCATGATTGCCAGTTTAAAAGCACAGTTGCAAGATGACATTGCGTTACATCAAATTGTGACCTTACATGCCCAAGCAGGCGACCTTTTGGCTCAGCAAGGTGAGCGTGGTTTACAAGCGCAGCAAATGAGTCAGGCTATTTATACGGTCGTGAACCGAGAGCATACAGTATGAAAGCAGTAAAACTGACCATATCGGGAAAAGTTCAGGGTGTTGGATATCGACGCTGGTTTGCACAATATGCTGTTGCTTTAGGTTTAAAGGGTTATGTACAGAATCTGGATTCAGGTGCAGTTGAAGCACTGTTTTTTGGGGATGATGGTATGGTTGCCGAACTGGTGAATCATGCTAAAGTCGGGCCAACTCATGCGGTAGTTACGGATGTGGTCATCGTAGAATTGGCTTCAGAACAGCAAGGATTTACAGATTTTCAAATACGTCGCGAATGAGCAAGTATGCAAAAATAAAAAAAAGGGCGAAAGTTAAACTTTCGCCCTTTTTCTAAGATGTTAAATCTTAGTGGTGGTGACCACCAGCACCGTGCGCATGGCCGTGTTGTAATTCTTCTTCAGTTGCATCGCGGATTTCTACGATTTCAACTTCGAAAGTTAAGTCTTGACCAGCAAGTGGGAAGTTCGCATCAACAATTACGTTTTCGCCTTCAACTGCTTTTACAGTTACGATTTGAACGCCATCATCAGTTTGAGCTTGGAACTGCATACCCGCTTGGATGTTGTCTACGCCTTGGAACATTTGCGCTGGAACTTCTTGAACGAGTTCAGGGTTGTATTCGCCATAACCTTCAGCAGCAGGAACAGTAACAGTGAATTTTTCACCTACAGTTTTGCCTAGCAATGCATTTTCTAAACCTGGGATGATGTTACCTGCGCCGTGCAAATATGCAAGTGGTTCACCTTGTGATTGGTCTAGCGTTTCGCCTTCAGCGTTAGTCAATTTGTAGTTGAAAGAAACCACGTGATCATTTGCGATAGCAGTCATGTTTTTCGTCCATTCATTTAGAATTTAAGGGGTATATCATAAAGTGAAAAGCAGCTTTTGTAGACTAAATTTAGCAAAAAAACTGCATTTTCCACGTTCTTATGGCGTTTTTTTATTAGTGGGGACGCATTTTTAGATTTCAATGCAATTTTATTTTCGGACCGACTTTTTTATTCATCAGGTCTTTTGCGGTCATCAGCCCAGCTTGGGTATAGCCATGTAAGGTGGCCTGATGGAGTCGATATAAAGAAACATACATGGTTTTTGCCAGCACGCCTTGCACATTGACTTGGCCCAGTAGCTCGCCGACAGCTTTATATTGACTGAGGGAAACCAAAGAGCCTTTGTCAGAAAATTTAAACATCGGCAAAGACTGACTACGAATGCGCGCTTTGAGGGCTCGAAGCAAAAAGGCCGCTTGTTGACTGGCCACTTGAGCGCGTGGGCCAAGGACTGGTTCATCGGCTGCGGGCTGGCAGTGAGCGCAATCACCAAAGGCAAAAATGTTGGGGTCGGAACGGGTTTGCAAAGTCGCATAGACTTTAAGACGTCCAATCGCATCTTTTTCAAAGCCTTCAAGCGCATTTAAAACGAAAGGTGCTTTGATGCCTGCCGCCCAAACTTTTAGATCGGCATCGATTTGTGTGCCGTCGGCAAAATAGACATGGTCTTTATCTAACTTGGCAACACGGTGATGGGTGAGGACTTCAATGCCAAGCTTTTCCAATTGGGTATGTGTGTGATTTGCCATTTTGGTGGATAGGGCGGGAAGAATGCGATCCGCTGCCTCAATCAAGGTCACTTTGACTTTGTTTGGGTCAATTTTATTGAGACCGTATTTAAAAAAGGTACTTTTCGCATGGGCCAATTCGGCTGCAAGCTCGACTCCTGTGGCACCTGCACCAATAATCGCAATATTGAGTGCGCGTGTTTCGGGACGGTTTTGTGCATCCAAATACAAATGTAGAAGGTCTTGCTGGAAAATTTCAGCTTGCTGGCGACTGTCGAGGAAGTGGCAGTAATGTTTAGCGCCTTCGGTCGCAAAGTCGTTAGAGGTCGAACCGACTGCCAGGACTAAGGTGTCGTAGTTGAGTTCAAACTGCGTGGTTTCCGTGCTTTGTTTGGCATATTGGCGTGCTTCAAGTTTTACTTGTTTATGTTCTTGGTCTAAGCCGACAAAACGACCTAAAACAAACTCATAGTGATGTTTAGACGCATGTGCAAAATAATTGATTTCTTCAACACTTGGGTTGAGTGTACCTGCCGCAATTTCGTGTAGTAAGGGTTTCCAGATATGGGTGAGGTTTTGATCGACGAGGGTGATTTTCACCCACTTGGATTTTGCGAAGCTGTCACCGAGTTGCGTTGCTAACTCTAGACCACCAGCACCACCGCCAATAATAACAATATGGTGTGGCACTTGTTCTGTTTGTACAGCCATATGAAGCAACCTATTTATTATTAAAAAAAGAAGATGACATTGAATATGCCATCTTCTTGATTTATTGATAATTAGATTGTCTTACAAGTTACATAAAGTATAAAACTCGGGATACTGCTCGAACTTAACCGAGTGTATAGGTTTTTACTTTAGGTTCATCGCTTGATAAAAATGGAAACAAGCTTTTGAACCAAAACATTAGTCGTTGGAAAATATTGGCTTCTTCAATTTGTACATCTTCTTCAATGGTGAACGTTTGAATGAGCTGATTGTTTTGATAGACCTGCACTTTCGCCAGTTGCATCACTTCAGCCAGCGGAGCGGTCAGCTTGTTTTGCAACACTTCAATATTGAAATGCGTTTTTGTAGATTCTAAGGGATCAATGCGTTGTATAGTGCCATTGCCTGTATTGAGCATAATGCGTTGGTTGGTCTGATCAAAGGCATGTAAGTCAATGGCATAGGGTTGATCGTACAATGATGTGGTCACAATTTTCGGTTGCTTACTTTCCACTTTGAACATTTTCAATGTCGATTTGACTACAGGCAGTTCAGCGATAATTTGCTTATCTTTTAGTGCAACTTCATTGCGAGTATAGGTATAAGACAAATTCATGAGGTTGTGTGCAACTTCAGCGCGTTTTGCAGCACTTTCTGTACCCAATACAATCACCACCAAACGACGGTTTGGATTGTTTGGATTCATGGTCGGGCGGTTTGCTGTCAGGGCTAAATTGTATCCCGCTGCTTTGGTATAACCTGTTTTTAAGCCATCTACTGTCGGGTCTTGTTTTAACAGAATATTGGTTGCACGATGAAAGCGTTGGTTATAGCTAAAACTTTGCTGTTTTGAATAGTATAAATAGTCTGGCGTTTCATTCACCAAGGCTTGGCCTAATAGCGCTAAATCATGTGCGGTTGAATAGTGCTCTGGCATGGTGATACCCGCAGGGTTTTGAAAATGCGTTTCAGTCATTCCCAGCGCTTTGGCTTCTTGGTTCATTCGTGCAACAAAGTTTGGAATATCACCTGAGATGCGTTCCGCTAAAGTCACGGCTGCGTCGTTGGCAGACATCACCACTAAACCGGCTAGAAGCTGATCCACAGAAATCTGTTCGCCTTGTTTTAAGTACATTTGGGACTCATCCCACATCACTGTACTGACCACAGGTGTTGCGGTAAGAATTTCGCTCTTATTGAGCTTCCCTGCATTGATTTCTTTGAGTGCAATATACGCCACCATCATTTTGGTGAGCGAAGCGGGTGCACGTTGAACATGACTATTATGCTCTGCAATGACTTGCCCCGATTGGCTGTCAAAAATGGTCCAAGCTTGAGCTTCAACTGTTTCAGGAACAATATTGAGCAATGCCGCTTGAGTGAAACTTGAACATAAGGCGAAGAGTGTAGCGATGAAGTAGATGACAGCTTTCAATGAAATTCCCTAACCAAGCCATTCCGTGACTTTTAAACCTAAAACAGCTGCAAATGCTATGCCTTTTTTTCCTCAATGACCAGTCAAAAATGCAGACAAATGTGACTGTGACGCAAAACTGGCGTAAATAATGCTAAGCTAAGTTATAACTCATTTCATTTTATTTTGTATCGCCCATTATGTTGCATTATCAGATCGAATTTGACGATTATCGTCAGCACCTTATACACGTGACTTTACGTTTTGTAGCAGACCCAACACAGGTACTTTCATTACCGACTTGGATTCCGGGTAGTTACCTCATTCGCGAGTTTTCAAAGCATATAGAGTCGGTTCGTGCTTATGATGAAGAAGGGCGTTTGTTAGAAATTCAAAAATTTGAAAAGAATAAATGGCGTCTTTTTAATACTGACCATGAACTGATTACGGTTGAATATGATGTCTATGCCTATGATCTGTCGGTGCGCGGTGCGTATGTAGATCAAACCCGTTTATATGTAAACCCTGCATGTGCTTGCTTAGGTTTGGAGGGTCAAGAGGACAAAGCAGTTGAAGTTGAACTCTTCCTTCCTGATGAGCTGAAACACTTCCAATTGGCTACTGGTATGGCTTCAAAAAGCCTCGTTAAAGGTCGTTTTACTTTAAAAGCCAAAAACTATGCCGAGCTGATTGATGCACCATTTGAGTTGGCCGAACAGACGCGTTTTGGTTTTGAAGCCAATGGTATTCCGCACGAGTTTGTGGTGTCAGGTAAACATGCCATGAATGCTGCACGTATGCAGCAAGACATTGAAAAAATCTGTGCAACAGAAATCTCAATGTTTGGGTCAGCGCCATTTTCAAACTACACCTTTATGACGATGGCGACAGCAAATAGTTATGGTGGTTTGGAGCATCCAAATTCAACCAGCTTGATTGGTCCACGTGAAGACTTACCAAAAGCTAACGAGCCTGAAGAGCCGTCTGAAGACTACCAACGTTTCTTGGGTTTATGTAGCCATGAATACTTCCACTCATGGTTGGTCAAATTCATTCGTCCTGAAAATTTTGTCAATTATGATCTGAACAAAGAAGGCTATACCTCTTTGCTTTGGATTTTTGAAGGTTTCACGTCTTATTATGATGACCTGATTTTGCTGCGTAGTGGTGTGATTTCCCAAGCCTCATATATCAAACTACTCAAAACTCAGATTGATCGTTATTTGCAAAATCCGGGTCGTTTTGTTCAGTCTGTGTCTGAGTCCAGCTTTGATGCATGGGTGAAATTTTACCGTCAGGATGAAAACTCGAACAATGCAGGCACTAGCTATTACAACAAAGGCTGTTTGGTTGCACTATGCTTAGACTTAGGTTTGCGCTTACGTGGTTCAAGTCTAGACGCGCTTATGCGTAAACTTTATGAGAACGCGCAAAAGGGCATACAAGTACATGAGCGTACGATTGTAGAGTTGTGTAATGAGCTGACGGGTGATAACTGGATTGAGCAAATCAATCACTTAATTAATACCACAGATGAGTTACCGCTGGATCAACTTTTCCCTGAGTTTGGTTTAAGTTATAGCCTGAAAAATGATAAGTCATTACCTTTAGGTTTAAAGCTTGTAGATAAGCCAGAAGGCGTATTGGTGCAAAGCGCACGTCGTGATGGCGCTGCGGCTCAAGCTGGCCTTTCTGCCCATGATGTGATCATTGCGATTGATGGTCTCAAAGCAACGGTGAAACTGGTAGAAAAGTATGCCAAGCAAGAAGGCTCGTATAGCATATTGGCATTCCGCCGTGATGAGTTGATGAGCTTTGACGTAAAAGCTGCTGGCTCAGAGCTGACTGAAGTTGAATTGAAAGTCGAAGATCAAGCGAAAGCAGAGAAGTGGTTCAAGGCTTAGTCCCTAAGCCACTTTATTTGATTCTGTACAGACAAAAAACCGATGCTTAGGCATCGGTTTTTTATGCGCTTATTTATGTGCATTAACTACCACGGTAAGTGGAATAGCCATATGGGCTAATTAATAGAGGAATATGGTAATGATCTAATGAGCCATCAATTACAAACACCACGGGCACTTCAGGAAAGAATGAGCGCTGATTTTTTTGGCGAAACCAATCACCCGTTTTAAAGGTAACTTTGTATACACCTTTTTGTAAGGTCGTATCTTTTGGATATAAATCATTGATTCGACCTTGGTCATCGGTCGTACTTGAGCTGATTTCTGTCCATTTATCATTTTGTTGGGCTTCAAGTGTCACTTTGACATTGGCAGAAGGGAGACCATTTTCCAAATTCAGCACATGAACGCTCAATGGATTTTGAGCAAAACACCAAGAAGAAAAACCAAGTCCAATGAGCGGAAGCAGCATTTTTAGCATTGAATTGACCCTTACCGTTGCAGAAAAAAGATTAAGTTTAACCAACCCTATAAAAATCATAGGTTTAAAAATGTAAAAATGGAGGAGTACGAGTACATGGTTTATGTATCAATATTTAAGCTGTGGCATGATGAATGGTTCTGCCGATCTAAATTTAGTGCTGAAAAAAGTCATTCTGATGCATGTAGGGCTACAAGACTGTATTATGTGAAAAGTATCTGTTGTTGTGGCTTAAATGAGGTAAATAACACATTTCGCTAAAAAATTTGTTTATTTGCTAAGCAAAAGCTAAAGCCTTGTGGAAAGACGTGATTTTGAAAAACGAAGGCTGTAGTGGTATTTTCTGGCGAAATGTCGTTATCACTGGATATTACGTTGACTGTAAAGCCCTGAGGGACGATACTTTCAGGGTTTTATTCAAGCACATCGGTTCGCAGGGGTTGAGCCAGAAGCTCATCACCCTAAAAAACTCAATCTAACGCAAGGGGCTATATATGGCTGGTGGAAAGTCAACCATCATTTACACACTGACCGACGAGGCGCCATTGCTAGCGACTTATTCGCTACTGCCGATCATTGAGACCTTTACTAAACCTGCTGGTGTAGAGATCGTTAAAACTGATATCTCTGTTGCCGCACGTGTTCTCGCAGAATTCTCTGAATACCTAAAAGAAGAGCAAAAAGTCCCAGACAATCTTGCAGAACTAGGTCGTCTTACCCAAGATCCAGATACTAATATCATCAAACTCCCGAATATTAGTGCCTCTGTTGCTCAGTTAACAGCATGTATCAAAGAGCTTCAATCAAAAGGCTACGCGATTCCTGACTATCCTGAAAACCCAACCACTGAAGACGAAAAAGCGCTTAAAGCACGCTATGGCAAATGTCTTGGTTCAGCTGTAAACCCTGTATTGCGTGAAGGTAACTCTGACCGTCGTGCACCAGCTGCAGTGAAAAACTATGCGAAAAAACACCCGCACTCTATGAGCGAGTGGAAGCAATGGTCTCAAACTCACGTTTCTCACATGGATGAAGGCGACTTCTACCACGGTGAAAAGTCGATGACTTTAGACCGTGCACGTAATGTGAAAATGGAACTCATCACCAAGTCTGGTGAAACGATTGTTCTGAAGTCAAAAGTTGCACTTCAAGACGGCGAAATCATCGACTCAATGTTCATGAGCAAGAAAGCGCTTTGCGACTTCTATGAAAAAGAACTTGATGATTGTAAAGAAGCGGGCATTTTGTTCTCTTTACACGTTAAAGCAACCATGATGAAAGTTTCACATCCGATTGTTTTCGGTCACTCTGTGAAAATTTACTACAAAGATGCTTTTGAAAAACACGGTAAATTGTTCGATGAGCTAGGCATTAACGTAAACAACGGTATGGCTGGTCTTTACGAGAAGATCGCAACTTTACCGACGTCTTTACGTGAAGAAATCATCGAAGATTTACATGCTTGCCAAGAACACCGTCCTGCACTTGCAATGGTTGATTCGGCGAAAGGTATCACCAACTTCCACTCACCAAACGATGTAATTGTAGATGCTTCAATGCCTGCAATGATCCGTGGTGGCGGTAAAATGTGGGGTGCTGACGGCAAACCTTACGACTGTAAAGCAGTAATGCCTGAGTCAACTTTCGCACGTATTTACCAAGAAATGATCAATTTCTGTAAGTGGAATGGTAACTTTGACCCACGTACGATGGGTACTGTGCCTAACGTTGGTTTGATGGCGCAAAAAGCTGAAGAATACGGTTCGCACGACAAAACTTTCGAAATGTCTGAAGCGGGTGTTGCAAACATCACTGACCTAGAAACTGGCGAAGTGTTGATGACTCAAAATGTTGAGGAAGGCGACATCTGGCGTATGTGTCAGGTGAAAGATGCACCGATTCAAGATTGGGTAAAACTTGCAGTAAACCGTGCTCGTAACTCGGGTATGCCAGCAATCTTCTGGTTAGACCCATACCGTCCGCACGAAAATGAAGTGATCAAGAAAGTACAAAAATACTTGAAAGACCACGACACTGCTGGTTTAGACATTCAGATCATGTCTCAAGTACGCGCAATGCGTTATACACTTGAACGTGTAGCGCGTGGCCTAGATACGATTTCTGTAACGGGTAACATCCTACGTGACTACCTGACCGACTTGTTCCCAATTATGGAATTGGGTACTTCAGCGAAAATGTTGTCTATCGTTCCGTTAATGGCGGGCGGTGGTATGTACGAAACTGGTGCGGGTGGTTCAGCGCCTAAACACGTACAACAGCTTGTTGAAGAAAACCACTTACGTTGGGATTCTTTAGGTGAGTTCTTGGCGCTTGCTGTTTCTTTAGAAGAGCTAGGTATTAAAGAAGATAACGCTCAAGCGAAACTTCTTGCGAAGACTTTAGACCAAGCGACTGGCAAATTACTTGATAACGACAAGTCTCCATCACGTCGTACTGGCGAGCTAGATAACCGTGGCAGCCACTTCTATTTAGCGAAGTTCTGGGCTGAAGCGCTTACTGCACAAGATGAAGACGCTGAGTTGAAAGCGAAGTTTGCTCCACTTGCGAAAGCACTTGCTGAAAACGAAGACAAGATCATTGCTGAACTTGCTCTAGTTCAAGGTCAAGCTGCTGACATCGGTGGTTACTATGCTGTAGATACAGCTAAAGTAAATGCTGTAATGCGTCCAAGCGAGACTTTGAATGCTGCACTTGAAGCGATCTAAGTCAAAACTAAATCGGTAAATTTACCGATGAAGTGAAAAAAGCCGATGCATATGCGTCGGCTTTTTTTAATAAATATATAATTAATGTAAAACACACTGAGCATGGATTTAAAGAAGAAAAAGTAGATGAAAGTTTATAAATATAGATATGGCTCAAAACGTGATAGCTATCAGTTTGAATATGTAGAAATTGAAGATTTGTTTAAAGATTCACCTAAATATAAAAGTAATATTAAATCTATAGATAAGTCTTTGATTGATTATAATGATTATGGGTGGGGTGTAGAAAAGCAATATTTTGATAAAGTAGCAGAGGTTATTAGATGTGACCCGTATTTTGAAAAATTGGACTCAATATTTATTTCGTCAAGTGAATCAAAAAGTAGGAATGAGCCAATAATTTATGTTGGCTTTTATAGGTCGGGAAATGATTTATTGCCAAATAAGCGGTATTTGACTTTGACACAAATTGATGAGCTATATAAAGAAATAAATTTATAATAAAAAGCCCACTTTCGTGGGCTTTAAAATACTTAATTTTTAACGACCATTATTACGTCCGCGACCACGTGGTGCTTTCGTATTTGGACGAGTAGTACCATTGGTTTTACGCTTTGGTTTCTCACTATCATCCATTTGCCAAATACGCTTTGTACCTGACTTTTTCACAGAA
Organism: Acinetobacter sp. PC34; assembly: GCF_051789135.1. Lineage (NCBI taxonomy): Bacteria > Pseudomonadati > Pseudomonadota > Gammaproteobacteria > Moraxellales > Moraxellaceae > Acinetobacter > Acinetobacter sp. PC34. The sequence continues at coordinate 1,414,110 of NZ_CP196664.1, forward strand.
CCATCTTTGTTCTTACGAACCATAGGCTTACCACCTGTACCACCCGGTTTTTTCACATAAGAGCGCGAACGGTAAGGTTCTTCCGCAGGAATGTTTTGAAAGTCAGGGTATAAAAGGGGTTCGATTTCTTTAGATTCACCTGGTTGTAAACCCATTTGAACCAAATCAATTGCACCAATTTTAGTACGGATTAAACGTAAAGTAGGAAAACCTACAGCAGCAGTCATGCGACGTACTTGACGGTTACGGCCTTCACAAATTGAAATTTCGACCCAAGAAGTCGGCACAGACGCACGAAAACGTACAGGAGGATCTCGCTCCCATAACCACTCAGGTTGTTCAACTTTAGATGCTTCAGCAGGCAAAGTCATACCATCTTTCAGTTCCACGCCTTTACGCAACTGCTTCAGCGCTTCTTCAGTGACATCACCATCGACCTGAACCAAATACGTTTTAAATTTTTTATTGGCAGGGTTGGTGATGTATTGGTTCAAACCACCATGATCGGTTAAAAATACCAAGCCTTCAGAGTCCATATCCAAACGACCAGCCAAGCGCAAAGTAGAGTCGCTGACAAAGTCAGACATCGTCATATGTGCTTCATCTTTACGGAACTGGGAGAGGACGTCATAGGGCTTATTCAGGATGACGATTTTCATAGTCAATAACTTCTGTAATTACATAAAATAAGAAATATCAAGATTTATTTAATAGAGAAATGTAGTTATTTCTCGTATAAATCTCAAAAACAGCGGAATTCGATTAAGCTATTATGCGATAAGAAGAGTGGAAAGTATTGTCTATCGGCAATTATTTTTTAAATTTGCCAATTATAATAAAAGGGAGCGCCTGCAAAATGGGTTATCAGAAGATCATCGTTCCTGCGGATGGTAGTAAAATTACCGTAAACGCAGATTTATCCTTAAATGTTCCAAATCAACCGATTATTCCTTTTATTGAAGGCGATGGTATTGGTGTCGACATTACACCAGCCATGAAAACTGTAGTAGATGCTGCAGTACAAAAAGCATATGGCGGTAAACGCTCGATTGAGTGGATGGAAGTTTACTGCGGTGAAAAAGCCAATAAAATTTATGGCTCCTATATGCCAGAAGAAACTTTTGATGCGCTACGCGAGTTTGTGGTTTCAATTAAAGGCCCTTTAACCACACCTGTCGGTGGGGGCATTCGTTCTTTGAACGTGGCGCTACGCCAAGAATTAGATTTGTACGTTTGTGTACGTCCTGTACGTTGGTTTGAAGGGGTACCATCACCTGTTCAGCATCCTGAACTGACCGATATGGTTATTTTCCGTGAAAACTCAGAAGATATTTATGCTGGAATTGAGTGGAAAGCCGATTCTCCTGAAGCGAAGAAAGTGATTAAGTTTCTCAAAGAAGAAATGGGCGTGACTAAAATCCGATTTGAAGATAACTGTGGTATTGGGATTAAGCCCGTATCGAAAGAGGGAACGCAGCGTCTTGTGCGTAAAGCGATTCAATTTGCGATTGATAATGATAAGCCGAGTGTGACCTTGGTTCACAAAGGCAATATCATGAAATATACCGAAGGGGCATTTAAAGAGTGGGGCTATGAACTTGCGATGGACCGTTTCGGTGGTAAGCTCATTGATGGCGGGCCATGGGTAAAAATTAAAAACCCAAAAAATGGTAAAGACATCATCATTAAAGATGTGATTGCCGATGCATTCTTGCAGCAGATTTTAATGCGTCCTGCGGACTATTCAGTGATTGCAACTTTAAACCTGAATGGTGACTATATTTCTGATGCATTGGCTGCAGAAGTTGGAGGGATTGGTATTGCGCCGGGTGCGAATATTGGTGGGGCGATTTCTGTTTATGAAGCCACGCACGGAACAGCGCCAAAATATGCCGGTCAAGATAAAGTCAACCCAGGCTCTATTATTCTTTCTGCTGAAATGATGCTACGGGACATGGGCTGGGTAGAGGCGGCAGATTTGATCATTAAGGGGATTTCAGGGGCAATTGAGGCGAAAACAGTCACTTATGATTTTGAGCGATTAATGCCGAATGCAACCTTATTGCGTTGTTCGGAGTTTGGAGAGGCTATCATTGCAAATATGGAATAAGTTTTAAGCTGAATTGGTAGAAGCCCGCACATACTGCGGGTTTTCTTTTGTTGTGTTGAAAATAGCTCTGGAAATAGGTTTGCAATGTAAAACTAGGTTAAAGGATTTGTGCTTTCAGTGAGTATAGGTAAGGTTAAATAAAAAGGAGAGTTGATTCTTAACCACAATTTATATATGTAATTACAATGAAGTACTTTGATACAGCTTATAGCTTGGGTTTTTAGCTGAGTGATGTATGGTGGTCTTTGTCGAATGTTACGGCAGATGATAAAGGAGTAGTCTCATGGCTAATCAACAAAATCAACAGCAGAACAATCAGCAGCAACGTCAACAACAACCAAATCAACCACAAGAACAACCAGACCAGCAACAACAGCAACAACAACCCAAACCAAATCAAGGTCAGCAAAAACAGCCGAATCAAAACCAACCGAACCCAGATCAGCAACAACGCTAGGCGTATTGCTATTTCATGAACGAATGTTAAAGGCATTTCAAGGAAGAATCGATCAAAGGGAGTTGAACCAAAGGAGGACCCTATGTCGAATAATGTTGTGAAAACATTAAAACAGAAGATCAAAGCACGTTTAAAAAAGATCTCTAAGCATCAGTCTAAGCTGAAAGCCTTAGAGAAAAAACTGAAGAAGCGTAAGTAGTTTTACGTGGTTTATTCGAAGCAAAGCCCTCATTTTATATGAGGGCTTTGCCGTTACATATATAAGATATCTTTCAATATATGAGGCATTTAGTATGAAAAGGTAACTTTATCTTATTTTAATATCTAAAAATTAGCTGAGTAGTTGAATCATGTCTCGTTTAGTTCTGAGTGGAGCTATTTTAAGTACAAGTCTGTTGATGAGTGGATGTCAGCCATCCGTTTCGGGTGAAGCAGCAGGTTTGAGTTATCCATATTTATATTGGCAGTTATATAAGACGCCTTTAGAGAAAAACTTAAATGTGCCTGTACAAGGTGTAAGTCATAAGCACATACAGGACACTTGGTGGGCTGCACGTGGTCAGGGCCGAAAACATCAAGGTATTGATATCTTCGCTAAACGTGGTACACCTGTCTTAAGTGCTACATCAGGCATTGTCTTGGATGTCGGCATCAATAGTTTAGGTGGACAAGTGGTATGGGTAATGGGACCAAACTTAAGCCGTCATTACTATGCACATTTAGATGCTTATGCGCCTAATATTCAAACGGGTGATTGGGTTGAAGTGGGAGAAGTATTGGGCTATGTCGGGAACACCGGCAATGCCAAGAATACGCCACCACATTTGCACTATGGAATTTATAGGACTGGGAAAGGAGCTGTGAATCCTTATCCGTATTTAACTTTAAATGCATCGAAATAACCGAGCTTTGATCTACAGATGTAAAAGTTCGAATGCGTGAATTGTATTGGTGATAGAAGGTCCCTCAATTGGGTTCTTTTCTTATACTTGCACAGTACATTTGTATTATTTAGAGGTAAGTTAAAAATATCACAGGTATTTAACATGGACGGCCTTCTATAACGGAACCTACTAACCTAAGTAGGTTACCTCTTTTTCGATTTCCTTCTATGTGAAGGATTAAAAGGCCTCTTTTTTAGTTGTTGGATTGGAGGTGGATGTCCTACGGGTAAAGTAAAATAGTTGCAATGTTCCTAAACCGAGGACTCCCGCAGCAAGCATAAACTGAAAGTGATATGACCAACCCAAATGCTGTAAGGTACTAAAACTTAAACCACCGACCAGTTGTACCGTTGCAAAGCTGAGTGTCGCCATACTCCACAGTTTTTTATAGGCCAAGCCGTAGAGTTGTAAGATGGTGTAGGAGGTGAGAAAGACTACCGCAGGGTTCAGTAGACCTGTGAGAAATGAAGACAGGAGCGTAAATACAGGCGAAAAACTCAGAACCGCAATAAAAACTGCCGCAATATAGACACTGTATAGAATCTTTAAAGCCAGAAAGTTACCAAATTTACGTGCTAAAGCATAAGCTGTCGCTGCACCTAGAGCGCTGCCTAAGCCATATAAAATCCAGTTAAAATTGATCCAATATAAATTCAGCGTTAAAACATGGCTTAAATAATCAATCCAAAACAAAGAATGGGGAATATAGGCAAAGGCGCTGCAGGCATAAACAATGAGTAAGCTATAGTAAGTTTTATTCACTGTATGAGTCTGGGGCTGGCTTGTAGGGATACTGTGCAGTTGCTTTTGGAAAGGACGAACAAGTATCCATAATAACCACGTAATGACAAATGCAAAGCCACAGAGAATGAACCATGCGCTACTGATTGCAATACGGTCTAAATACGGCATAAACAGCGTGGCTGCCAATACACCAATTCCTATTCCACTAAATCCAATCAGATTAATTTTAAAACGGTGCTGTAACTCACTGCACTGTGCCACAATACTGGGTGATAGAATCATCAGCAAACCGCCGCCGATACCTGAAATGATGCGCCACACCAAATACCAAACTTCGTTAAAATGCGAAAATGCACAGGCAAACAGGCTGATTGAACCAAAGAGCGCAGCAAAAATGATATAGATCGGCATTTTTGCATTTTGTGGCAACTTCATCGCCCAAAATGCGCCGATCAGATAACCCAGCAGATTAGCGCTACCGAGTAAGCTGGCGAAATTGTGTGACCATTCATAGGCTTCGCGTGTGGACGGCAGTAGCGCGGTATAAGAAAAACGTAAGATGCCAATTCCCAAGCACATACTCAGGCAGAGAAAGAGACTCAGTTGTACGGTGCTTGAGAACGTCCTGTTCATCATAATTTGACTATTTGTTTAAAAAATACACTTGAACTATAAGATGAAATTTACAATAAAACAATCGGGTGATGTCCACCTTTAGTCGAGCGGAGTAAAGGCGCAGTCAATTTAATCAGTATCTTTGAGTTGATTGATATCCACTGCATCACCAATGGTATAAAAGTGTCCGCCTGCAACATGATGGATGCTTTTCCATTCATCTGCGGCTTCATGGTAGTACCAATGGCCATCTCTAAAAACCCGATCATCTGCATAAGCTGCAATGACTTTGCCAATAAACAAGTCATGCTGTTGCTGATTATGTGGTTCAGGAATGAGTTCACACAGAATCCATGCGCTACAGCCTTCAACCACTGGAATTGGGCTGTGACCAAACTGAAAAAGGTCGACCCCACACTGACGTAACTTTTCAGGAGCATCATATTGACTGATCATGCCTAGTGCGTAGACCATTTTCAGCTGTTTAAGTGTAGGGACTTGCAGCGCAAACAAACCCGATTTTTCAATAATGCTGCGGGTTTTTGTCGATTTATCGAGTACCACCGTCACTTTGGCTGGGCTAAACTCTAGGGCGCATGCCCAAGCCGCGGCCATGACATCGGTGCTTTCATCATCTTGACTGGAAACCAGCACGGTTGGGCCGTGGTTGAGTAGCCGATATGCTTTTTCTAAAGGTACGGGCAGAATGTGAGGATTAAGCAGAGATTGATTCATATAAAAGAACACTTTAACAGCCGTTTAAATGCTTTATACCACATTCTAAAACTGCCAATTCAGTCTAAATTTGTACATTCAGCGTGGAATATGGCGCAAAACAGTAAGCCCGTTTAAATTTTGATTTATAATTATGACAGCATCATTTAGGGAAACAGTATGAATATCCCCTTAATCGTCAATGTCATCATTTTTATTGCATTGCTTTTTTTACTGGGCCGAACCCGTAAAACCGATTGGAGTTTAGCGAAGAAGGTACTGGCAGGTCTCTGTCTCGGTATTGTTTTTGGTCTCGCTTTACATGGGTTTTATGGTACGCATTCGCCTGTACTACAAGAGTCGGTACAGTGGTTTAATTTGGTCGGTAAAGGCTATGTCAAACTACTACAAATGGTGGTGATGCCTTTGGTATTTGTTTCCATTTTAGGCGCTGTGATTAAGCTGCACGATGCGGGTTCATTGGGTAAAATTAGTTTTATCAGTATTGGGACTTTGTTATTTACCACAGCGATTGCTGCATTTGTCGGTGTGGTGGTGACCAATCTGTTTGGCTTAACTGCGGCAGGTTTAGTGCAAGGGACACAAGAAACTGAACGTTTAAATACGATTCAAACTGACTATGTCGGGCAAGTGGCTGACTTGCAAGTGCCTGATTTATTTCTGTCATTTATTCCGAGCAATCCTTTTGCCGAGCTGACTGGGGCACATCCAACCTCCATTATTAGCGTAGTCATTTTTGCAGTGTTTTTAGGCATTGCAGGCTTGAACCTCATGAAAGCGGATGCTGAGAAAGGGCAAAAGCTGTTGTCTGCAATTGACATCTTGCAAGCGTGGGTCATGAAGTTGGTGCGTCTCATTATGATGCTCACTCCTTATGGTGTGTTCGCACTCATGACCAATATTGTGGCCAACTCTAAAATGGTGGACATCTTAAACTTAGGTGGCTTCTTGGTTGCGTCTTATATCGGTTTGGCGATTATGTTTATCGTGCACGCCGTGATTTTGGCGCTCACAGGCGTGAACCCAATTCAGTTCTTTAAAAAGGTTTGGCCTGTGCTGACCTTTGCGTTTACCAGCCGTTCAAGTGCTGCCAGTATTCCTTTAAATATTGAAGCGCAAACACGACGTCTGGGCGTACCTGAGTCGATTGCCAGCTTTTCAGCATCATTTGGTACGACCATTGGGCAAAATGGCTGTGCGGGGCTGTATCCTGCGATGTTGGCTGTTATGGTTGCACCGACAGTGGGTATTAATCCGCTCGATCCAATTTGGATTTTGACTTTAGTTTGTGTCGTGACCTTGAGCTCGATTGGGGTGGCGGGTGTAGGTGGTGGAGCAACATTTGCAGCACTGATTGTCCTGCCGATGCTGGGCTTGCCTGTGACTTTGGTTGCACTGCTTATTTCAATTGAGCCTTTAATTGATATGGGGCGTACGGCTTTGAATGTGAATGGTTCTATGACTGCAGGTGTTGTGACCAGTCAAGTCTTAGGTCAAACGGATAAGCGTATTTTTGAGCAAGACAATGTGGACTTAAAAGAAGTCTAAGCTGAGAAATATATAGCTTATGAACTGAAAAGAAGCCTATCTTCATGATTAGGCTTCTTTTTATTGGGCGTGTATCCATAAATGACTAAAAACTGTATCTACTTTTTTACTCAGTTTTTTGCAAAATAAAGCCTCAATTTAGGAGAAAAACGATGAAAATGTATCAAGTCGATGCCTTTACAACTGAATTATTCAAAGGTAATCCTGCCGCTGTGATTGTGCGTGATGAATGGTTAGCAGTAGATTTGATGCAGAATATTGCCTTGGAAAATAATTTGGCAGAAACGGCTTTTGTGAAAGTGATTGATGCTGAAAACTATGAAATTCGCTGGTTCACTCCTCAGGTTGAAGTGGACTTTTGTGGGCACGCGACTTTAGCCAGTAGTTTCGTCCTATTTCGGGATTATACCGATGCCAAACGTATCCAGTTTCATGTAAAAGACTTGGGTGTTTTTATCATTGATCAAGATGTTGACGGTAAGATTCATATGAATTTTCCAATTCGAGCACCGCAAAAGTTAGAAGACTATCCTGCGGAAATTCATGAATTGGTCGATTGTGAAATTAAAGAAGTCTATTTAAACCCACAGGCTTATATTTTAGTGTGTGAGTCTGAGCAGGCCGTTAAGGATGCCAAACCGAACTTGGACAAAATTCGTCAACTGGCAGAAAAGCATAAAGTCAGTACTGCGATTACCGCTGAAAACTTGGATGTTACCCTGACCTCAACATCTCAAGACTATGACTATATCGCGCGTTATTTCGCACCGCATAAAGGCATCAATGAAGACCCAGTGACAGGCTCCATGCATACAGGTCTTGCACCACTATGGGCGGAGAAGTTGGGTAAAACCTCATTGATTGCCTATCAGGCATCGAGCCGTGGAGGATTGCTTTACTGCGATCTTCAGTCTGAAACACGGATCCAAATCTCAGGCTATGCCAAGTTATATATGACGGCTGAACTTTACTTAGATTAAGTTGTAATTCTTTTAAATTAAAACTGCTGGTGAAAAATAAGCATTGATTAAAATGCTATTTTTCACCAAATTACTATAAAAATAATTTCACTTTCCTCTATGATGTTGAGAATCATTCATATTTTGTCGAATTATTTGGAAAAATAATGTTAATGCGTTTTAAAACATTGAGTTTGTCGGTATTGCTACTTGGCTTTGGGGGCACAGTATGGGCACAACCCGTATTGGTAAAATCGGAACAGAAAATTGAAGAATATAAATTAGATAACGGTTTACGTATTATTCTTGCGCCAAACGATAAAGAAAATAAAGTGTATATGAACATGGTCTATTTGACTGGTTCATTGAACGACCCAAAAGGTAAGGGCGGTTTAGCGCACCTATTGGAACACTTAGCGTTCAAGGGGACTAAAAATGTTCCAGGGGACGAGTTTCAACGCCGTTTAGATCAATACGGTTTAATGAATAATGCCAGCACGGACTATTATTCAACCAAATATATTAATGTGGTTCGTCCTGAACAAAATGCAATTAATGAGCTAATTCATCTTGAAGCAGAGCGTATGGACGGTTTGGTGCTCCAAGAAAAATATGTACCATCTGAAATCGCGATTGTAAAACGCGAGCGTGAAGTCCGTATGGATCAGCCTTTTTCAGTGCTCATGGATCAGATGTGGAAGTCCGCTTATGGTAATCAATATTTAGGGCGTTTACCGATTGGTGATTTAAATGAGTTACAGTCAATCAAAATGGCTGAGCTGAATAAGTTTTATCGTGACTGGTATGCACCGAATAATGCGGTGTTTGTCATTTCGGGCAAGTTTGACCAAGCTGCTGTACTGAAGCAGATAGATGAAAAGTTTAGTGCGATTAAAGCGCGTGCTGTGCCTGCGAAAGTCAAAGTGCCTGTCTTAGATGCCAGTAAGATTAAAGATCGTCAGTTTGTGGTGAAAAAGGGCAGTAACTTAGCCAAATATAATATCTACCTGAATGGTAAAAACGAGAACATTAAGACCGCGTTGGCGGTGTCACCGTATTTATACACCATGCAACCCAGTGGGCATTTGTACCAAAGCATTGTAGAAACGGGAACGGCGACAGCTGTTCAGTCGACCACATGGTTAGACCAAGATTTTAATATGGTGTTTATGGGCGCAGTTTATGCCCCCAACCATGATGTGAAGAAAGTCGAGTCGGCTTTGGTTACTGGTGTAGAAAAAACACCAAGCTTCAATGAGGTTGAGCTCAACCGTGTGAAGAGTATGATTAAAAATGCACAAGAAAGCATGTTCAGCAGTGCAACGGCAGTCGGTGGCATGCTCAGTGACTATGTGGTTTCTGCCAATGGTGATTGGACACAATACTTTAAAGATCAGCAACAATTACAACAGCTCAGCGTTACTGATGTGAACCAACGTTTAGATGACTTTTTAGTGCCTGAGCATCGTATTTCAGGCACTATTTTACCGACCCCAGAAGATCAGAAAAAAGCACTTGAACAAGCGGCAGCAGCGACCCCAGCAAAAACTTTAGACCAACAAGCCGTTGCTGAAGAACCATTGAAAGATGTCAGTGCGTATAAGGCAGAAGTGGCTGGATACGTAAAAAGCTCAAAGCAATATTTAGAAAGTGCTGAAAAACAAATTCAGCGTGGCAAGTTAAAAAATGGTATGCAATATGCGCTGTACCCAAGTACCACGCGTGATGATAAGACTTATGCCACCATTTCGATTGATTTTGGTACTGCAGAAAGTCTGTTTAATAAAGCAGAGTTATTAGATCTTACCTCTTATTTACTGCTCAGAGCTTCAACTCAATATAGTTTGCAAGATATTGCCGATCACTCGATCGATGCGGGTGGTGGAGCAAGTGCCTCAAGTAATGGTAACGGCATCAATATTTCAATCGTGGCAAAGAAAGAAAAGTTTGATGAATTTTTTAACTTCGTGATAGATGTACTTAAAAATCCAACCTTTGAACAAAGCCAGTTTGATTTGATTAAGTCACAAAGCTTAGCAAGTCTAGATCGACCGTATACAGAACCTGAAACTGTAGCAGCTTTAACCATTGCTCGTTTACTTGAAACTTATCCAATAGGGGATATTCGACATCACTTCGAACCTGAATATGTCAAGAAGCAGTATCAGGCCGCAACACAAGCTCAGGTTAAACAGCTGTATCAGCAGTTTTTTGCGATGAATCATGCACAAATTTCGGTAACGGGCGTGATTGATACGAAAAAGATGAAAAAGACTTTAAATCAGGCTTTTGCAAACTGGAATTCGGCAGCGCCTTATCAGCGGATTACTTCTGACTTTACTGCATATAAAGCGCAGCGTGTACATGCACTGTCAGAGCAGCGTGAGTTTGGTAGCTATCAGAGCATTATGACGTTCCCTGTGGGTACATACCACCCAGATGCACCTGCTTTACAGGTACTCGAGCATATTTTAGGTGAGTCGCAGTTATCTTCTCGTTTGGCACAAGAGTTACGTGAAAAGAATGCCTTGGTCTATGGTTTTGGTAGCAGTATTTCGCTGGATGACTGGACGGAGTCAGGAGCGCTGACGATTGATGCGAACTATAGCGCAGGCAAATCGGCTCAAGTGTCTCAGGCGGTCTATAAAGTGTTGAATGAGTTACTGGCAAAAGGCGTTACTGAACAGGAAGTGGAAGCTGCCAAGGCCGATATTTTGAAAAAGCGTGTGACTGCACTTGAAGATAGTCGCAATATCCATCGCATGTTGATTCCTCAAATGAAGCGTAATCGTACTTTACTGGATCGTGAACAACGTGATTTAGCATTGGCAAAAATTGGCAAGGCTGATGTTGATGCAGTGATTCAGAAGTATATTAAGCTGGATCAGTTGGTTGAAGTAATGGCTGACCAATATGGCAAAGCGCAACCAGCGCTGAAAAAGTAAAGATTTCAGTTTTCATCCAAAAAGAACCCCCTCAAAATTGAGGGGTTCTTTTTGTTATAGCTTTTAGGAATTAGTTTTCTTATTTTTTCAATTAAAGCCGATAAAACTGTTTGGCATTGTGATGGAATACGCGCTCTAAAGCATCAGGGTCATAGGCTGCGACGACATCACTAAAGGCATCAATAATATTGATCAATGAGGTACTCACCGAATCCATGGGAAAGTTAGAGGCAAACATCACCCGATAGGTTCCAAAACAGGCGAGAGCATGCGTAATCATGGGGTGTGCAAGGTCAAAGACTTCTTGTTTGGAAGCCAGTCGGCCTTCTTTATGAAAACGATGTCCTAATACAGGCATGAAAAGCCCCGACATTTTGGTATAGACATTTGGATAGCTTGCAAGTTCAGCTAAGTCGTCTTTCCAACGAAAGAAAATATTTTCCCGCGCTGTTTGTGTCATCCCTGTATTTGCACCAATTGGACCAAATAAACCTGCGGGTGTACCTAGATGGTCTAGCACAATGGAAGTTTCAGGGAACTGCTTGGCCAGATAAATCACATCTTCAAGCTGTGTGGAATAAACCCAAGCATCAAAACTCAAGTTGTATTGGGACAGCACTTCGAAGCCTTTGAGAAATTTTTTATTGCGATATAAGTGTGGCTCATCTGTCCACGCATGGATTTGTTTGTCTTCATGAAAAGACGCCATTTTACGAATACCACGAAAGTGTGGTGAAGCTTTATGGTGTAATTTTAGGATCTTTTTAAAGTTACGATCACGTGGATCAGCTGTTGCGACAATGCCACCCAATTTGACCGTATCGGCTCCAAAAGCTAAAGACTCAATAAATTGAGTTTCCTCAACCACACCTTTGCCTTTGCTGTGATGCCAACTGGCTTCTACATGCACTACTTGTTCTACTGTGTATGGGCCAGTATCGCGTTTATAGTCTTGGGGCAAATACGGACGTGTAATATGACGGGTTAGACCGATGGTTTCAATCAGGTCTTTAGGTTTCACTAAACGAACCATTTTGTCCAAAAGCTTAGGATGCTTACCCAATAATTTAACTGCCAAAGCCGCTGCATGTGGCGTGTTATAGGGGTCCCACTGGTGGATGTGTGGATCGATGAGTGCAAAGTCCAAATGCTGCATGTTCTTCCCTAAGTCATATTCCTTAGCGATTACCTTACTGTAAATTGAGGTGTTGCAACATTGTATTTCGTTTCAAATACGACGAAATGAAAAAAGCCTGCAGAAGCAGGCTTTGATTGATCAGTGATCGTGTTTGTGGTCATGCTTGTTGGCATGAAATTCTTCGTTATGACGGAAACGAAGGTAGTTTTCAAACTGTTCACAGTATTCGTCATAGTTGTCTTCAAGCATCATTTGGAACTGCTGCAAAATATAAGACATCACTTGCTCTTTGGCATCACGCATTTCATCGCCATCTTTAAAGTTATTGGCTGCCACCCACGTGTTAAAACGGGCTGTACCAAACAACATCGCAGCACTCACTTGGCCACGTATTTCAGCAGGTTTCACTTGTGAACCTTTTTCAGTGCGACAAAAATCGTTGGCTTGCTTAATAAATTCATCTGCACGTTCAAAAAAAGCAGCATTCAACGCTTCTTCTTCGGTTACATCTGTTGCTTTAATCTTCTGAACCATGAACTTGTCCTAAAATACATAAATAACTCAGACTGCATTATAGGCAAAGCCTTGCAGAAACTAAACCTTTGCCTTAATCTAAAAATAGCCTAAGCAATAAAATAGAGAATATCCATGCAAGACGCGATTGCGGTACAAAGTTTAAAAAGTGATATTGCCTTATTGCGTCAAAACATTTGGCCACCACAAAATTTAACCAATGTTGAAGGCTTACCAATCTATTACGGCACGAAAGCGGAAGTCGAGGACTACTACCGCCAGTGGACGGGTTTGATTGAGCGGGCGCAAGACTTGTTCCAACCCTTTATGGAAGATGAGGTACTGGATGCAATTCATTTACCCAGTCATTTGAACTTACCGCTGTTTTATTTTCACGTCGATCGTATTCGGATTAATAAGACCCGCGCCAAAGAGTCTAAAAGTTTTCGTGGTATTGCAAGTCTAATCGAAAAATGTGGGCAGTTTGAACCAGAACAGGTGCACGCTATGCGCGCTTGGTTGGACAGCGATGATAATGCCGCCTTGGTTGCGCATAGGGAGTTTATTGATCTCAGAACCTACGTCTTTCAACACGGACAGAGTGAATATACCCGTACCCGATTTTATGTAAATGGTATCGTGTTAAGTACTGAAGCACACTTTGAACTGGTCGATGCACGAGACAAACCACGTAAGCAGCGGAGTGATAGCTATAACGACCCCTTAGCAGATAACAATACGTGGAAAGTGTACGGAAAGTATCGTTAACTTAGGTGTAGACAGGGAATTCACCTATAGAAGAACTTTTCGCTACTGATGGATATTTTGATTTAAAAAACTATTTCAACGGTTTGGTTTGACTAAACTGCATCATCTGTTGTTCAACCAATTTGAGCATTCTATTTTTTTCCGCGGCGATCCATCCTGTGGCAAAACTATAAGCGGCTTCTGGTTCAGGGGCTTGTTGAAACAAGGCATCTGCAACCACCAAATCATTATAGTGCCCTAGGCTTTCCTGAACTGCTTTGAGTTTTTTTAAATAGGTTTTTAATGCTTTTGCATCGAGTAAAGACGCCACAAACTCAATGCTATAACGCAGTTGTTTGACTTGTTTACGAACGCGGTGTTTTTCCTCATCTTCAAGCTGGCTAAAGTGCTCGGCATGTGCGCATATTTTATGGTGTAAAGACTGTATCACTTTGAGCGCATGTTTTTTCAGTTTGGTTTTTGAAGGCGAATCTAGTTCTTGCTCTGTAAATAAAATTAATTCAAGCCAAAGTTGCGTCGTTTCTGGTTGTCGGAATAGAGCACAGACATCAGTGATAGCCTCTGTACTTGGTGGAAGATAGTCTAATGGATAACCTGCCTCAATTAGCTGAGGAAGTAAATCCTCGTTCAGCGCATCGATATCACGTGTTCCACCTAAGGCTTGAAAAATAGTGGTGAGTTCCGCTTTCCAGTGTGGTTGAATGTCGTCCGACCATGCAGCAAAACTTTTCAGTGCACTACGCAAGCGGCGAATCGCCACGCGGGCTTGGTGTATATGCTCACTGGAGTACTGCTGTCGAGCAATTGAACTGGCATTGGGAAGTAAGTGCTGTAGGCAATTGGCCAGTATGTTTTGTAGAGCCTCAACTTCGCTTGAACTTCTGTTCAATACAAGAGGTGTTTGATACTGCGCAGGAAAGTAACTTTGCTGACGAACGGCCTGAAGGCCATAGTCTGACTTGCTATGTGTGTCGAGACTCAGTTGGTATTTTTGAATCCAAGCTTGTATAAATGCGATCAGATCTTCTATCGATCCTTGTTTTAATTCAAATTCGATTTCGAAAATATCTACACTGCTTTGTTCTTTAAAAATTTTGCCAATATCGAGAGCAATTTCAACTGTAATACTTCCAACATCCTGCAAAACGCGTAAACGTTGGATCTTGGTTTCAAAGAGCAATTCAAGGGTTGGAAGTGGAAGCCCCAAAGCGCGTTTTAATTTTTTGTAGATAGCGGAATAATCTTTTTTATAGTTATCTAAGTCGAGTGTAGTCGTCTCAGGTGGCTCTATATCAAATTCAAGTTCAAAGCGACCCAATGCTTTTGCGGTATCTACTGCTTTGAAGGTTTGTTTCCATTCATCATTTTCCTGCCGACGTCGAATCGCGATGCAATGCTTAGCAAGCGTTTGATCGGCTGTATCAAAGTATTGGGCTGCTAAATGAATCGGCTCAGCCTTGAGCAGTGTAAAAGCTTTTTGCAATGCCTTACGCTTCTTAACTGGAACTTGAAACTTAAACTCAATCTCTTGCATAGCCCTGACTCATGACAACCTACGTTTTACTATATGCTAAATTGAGTAAAAAAAGACCAGCTTTGAATAGGTATAAGCTAAAAGAGCAGAAATAGTGTGCTAGATGTCACTTTTAAAATGAAGATGATGGTTAGAAATATGCAGAGTTAATAAGTACAGATGGTTACATCGAAGTGATAATAAACCTACATTGAGTAGGAATGTATAGGCTTACTTTTTAAGAATAAAAATGAATATAAAGCCTGTATTGTTCTGATAATAGGCCGCTTTGTCATAGATAAATTAGTGGTTTGAAGCGACCGACTACGATTTTTTATCGTGCATGATTTTGGGTCTTGTCAGACCTTATAGAGAGTCGATAGCAGTCATGTATTTAACATGACTGCTATCATATACAGTGCGTTATTTTAAGAATTTACGGCTAACTAAGAACTGTTCTGTCGCTTCTAAAAGTTTATCGGCATAAACTTCAAGCTTTGCCGTGAGCCAGCCCAAAACAAACCAATCACTGGCTTCTAACTCTGTTTGTTGAATGTACGCAGCAGAAGTCGCTAAGATTTGATATTCATGTGCGGCTTGTTGTGCATCGTTTAACGCTTTACTGTATTTCTGCAAATTTTTCACATCATAAATTGACGTTAAAATAGGAAAGCTAAACTTCAGTTCCTTAATTTTCTGCGCCACAACATCTAAACTTTCAAAGTGGCTAATATCGGCAGCATTTAAGCTTTCTTGTAGCTGTCGATATTGGTTTTGTAGGGTGTTGTGTGCATAGGTTTTTAAATCTTGCTTTTGCACTTGATCATGTGAGCTTAAACTAAAGGTCAATAATTCAAGATAATGATGTACGTTCTGCGTCGATTTAACTAAATTTCCAAGCTTTTCTTGAGCATATAAAATGTCTTTGGCAAGATTTTCTGTAGTGGTTGGATTCTGAAGAAAAGCGCCTAGGGTGCTTTGCATATGCTGCAAATGTTGTAAATGATCAAACTGATGTTTGAATGCGGCAAGTTGCATCGCCCATTTATCAGAAATATTGCTATTCCAGTCTTTAAATAAGGCTAGTGTTAGTTGTAGGTGTTCTAAAGCAGTTTGTGCTTGATCAATATGGCTTTGCTCAGCAACACCTGCCGAAATTGCGGCAATATTCGGCAGTAAATGCTGCATTTGCTGACCAATCAATAAACTCAGGTTATGTGCTGCACTTTCTTTTTTCGATAAGACAAACTCTTTTTCAAAACGTGCTGGACTTACGGTTTGCTCAAGTGCCAGTAGATTACCCATTTCGGCTTTGCTGCGGACATCTAACCACAGTTGATACTTCTTCACCCATTCAAAACTAAAAGCCAAAAGCGACTGAGCAGAGCCTGATTTAAGTTCAAACTCTACCTCATGGATGGTATGTTCTCGACCAGATGCACGAACCACACCAACATCCAAACAGACTTCAATTTCAGCATCTTCAAACTCAATGACGCGATAGGTACGTTGGATGTCCGTTTCAAAGGTGAGCTTTAACGCAGCTGCATCTGAGGCTAAAGCTTGGGTTAAAATCTGTTGAGCCTCTGGAATAGCTTCATAAATGCTTAAGTCCAGTTCAGGAGATGACTCTAACTCACCCAAATTATGATTATGTTCAAAACGGTGTAAATGACTTTTACCTGCGGCTTTGAGTGTTTGAATCCAGCAAGTGCCTTCAAGACGCTGACGCAAAGCAGCGCCGTGTTGAGCCAAAAGGCGATCAGGCGTATCAAAATACTTGGCTTGAAGTTGAATCGTTTCAGATTTTTTAGGATCTAAAGCTTTAAGAAGGGCGGTACGTCGTGCTTCGCTAATCTGAAATTTTAATTCAATTTCAACCATGAAAAATTCCTAATTTGAGGGGCTAGGTCAGTGCCAAGCCTTTATGTATTTAGATGCATGATCTGTAGTTTGTTTTTATGTGCGCTAAAGGCACACCAATGGACCACTGGATTGTAGCGAAAAAGAGATAGTATGTAAGACTTGACGACAGAATAAAACAAAGTTGCAGTGCGAGATTGATCAAAAAACAATTCTGTTTTTAGTGGATGCGCGACCAGAGGCGATTGCACTTTGCAGATTGCATATTTTCAGCTATGTTGGTAAAAAACCATCAGGATGATGACAGATGAATGCTCAGGTTGAACCGAAACAGGAACACGATGCTGAACCTAATTTTCAATTGCCGATTAAGGACTATCACCAGTTTTATCGTTTTTATCTAACAGAGCACCGCAACATCATGAGTCGTCGGCTACACGTCGCGGGCAGTTCAATTGGACTGTACTTTTTCTCTAAAGCCATACTTAAACGCAAGCCGCGTTATTTTATATACGGCTTAGTCTCTGGCTATGCCTGTGCGTGGGTAGGTCATTTTGTTTTTGAAAAAAATAAGCCAGCCAGTTTTAAACAGCCTTTGTATAGTTTTATTTCTGACTGGCGCATGTTTTCCGATGTTTTACGTGGAAATTTAAGCTTACAAGATCGTGCTTTGGATAAAATTCCAAGTTAGTGAAGCACTTTGTGACTTCATTATGAAAGTTTTATGAAAAGCTTGAAACTAACAGTTGCAAAGTATGAGTTAATGTTCTAATAATGAGGTCGTTGATTGTATTTTCATCAAATAATATATAAGTGCTTTGAACTTTAAAGTGCTTTTAGTTTTCCAAGCCTAGAGCGACCTTCTCTAGGCTTTTTTTATGTGGATTTTAAATAATAAAATATGCGGCTTTTTAGCTTTTATGATGTTGTTCAAACACCACTGGTTTAAAAAGCTAAAAAGCCGTATCAGATCGCTGAGTGTCTCTTATTCTTGTTATAAAGTTGTTATTTTTATTTTATTCTTGTTGCTTTCTGTATCCATTAAACTGCGAAAGCGGTGGGGCGACTATCACTGAAAATAGGTATTTTTACATAGCCTGAGCTTGGTCGCGGGATTTTTGTGCAAAGCAAAGCATTTTCAGTTCCAATTCATTAAAGCATCAGTCGCCTTTGGCTTTATAATAGAATGACATAACCCAAAGGTAGAGTTAAATGCGCGGTTTATATTTAATTACAAATGATGATCCTTTAGAGCTACTTTTGGCTAAATTAGAAGGTGCAATGGCAACACGTGAAGTTGCCATTTTGCAGTATCGCCGTAAAAAAGTACCCAAAGAAGAACAGGCTTACGAAGTCGAGTATATGAAAGCGATGTGCGCTGAGTATCGTGTTCCTTTTGTGATCAACGATGACTTAGAAATGGCCGTTAAATACGGTGTTGGTGTACATTTAGGGCAAGGTGATGGCGAAGTTGCCGAAGCTGTTGCACGTCTGCCAAAAGATGCGGTGATTGGTCGTACGTGTTTGAACTCGATTGAGCTGGCTGAAAAGGCGATTGCCGAAGGTGCAACATACGTTGCTTTTGGTGCAATTTACGCAACTGAGACCAAGCCAGAAGCTGGCAATATTGGCTTAGAGACTTTAAAAGAAGCCAAAGCCAAATTGAATGTGCCGATTTGTGCGATTGGTGGCTTAACAGTTGAAAATTCAAGTGAAGTGATCGATGCTGGTGCCGACCTTTGCGCAGTGATTAGTGATATATTAGGGCTATCAATGTCTGCGATTCCTGATCGTATAGAACAGTGGGCTGATTTATTTGCATCTAAAGCTTAAGCGTTTTTAGATGTTTTTTTATTTTTTGAGTTGAGTAACTTCATGAGCTTATCTCCAAAGCAAGAACAATTGTTTAAACAAGCAAGCAAACATATTCCGGGTGGTGTGAACTCACCTGTACGTGCATTTAATAGCGTAGGCGGAACGCCTGTCTTTATTGAAAAGGCGCAAGGTGCATACTTGTACGATGTGGATGGTAAGCGCTATGTAGACTATGTGGGCTCATGGGGACCAATGATTTTAGGTCATGCTCATCCTGAAATTATTAAAGCAGTTCAAAATGCTGCTGTGGATGGTTTAAGCTTCGGTGCGCCTACCGTACATGAAACAACTTTAGCCGACATTATTTGCGAAATTATGCCGTCAATTGAGCTGGTTCGTATGACCAACTCAGGTACTGAAGCAACCATGACAGCCATTCGTCTTGCACGTGGTTATACAGGTCGTGACAAGATTGTAAAATTTGAAGGCTGTTACCACGGTCACTCAGATTCACTGTTGGTCAAAGCAGGTTCAGGTTTGTTAACCAGCGGTGAAGGCGAAGCGACTTCAGCCGGTGTTCCTGCCGATTTTGCCAAACACACACTGACTCTTCCATATAACGATATAGCCACTTTAAAAGAGTGCTTTGCAAAGTTTGGTTCGGAGATTGCAGGGGTGATTGTGGAGCCTGTGGCAGGGAACATGAACCTAGTCAAACCAATCGAAGGCTTCTTACAAGCGATTCGTAATGTATGTGATGAACATGGTTCTGTTTTTATCATTGATGAAGTGATGACTGGTTTCCGTGTTGGATTGGGTGGTGCGCAAGCTCACTATGGCGTGACTCCTGATTTAACCACCTTGGGTAAAATTATTGGTGCAGGCTTACCCGTGGGTGCTTTTGGTGGGAAACGAGAAGTGATGGAGTGTATTGCGCCACTGGGCAAAGTTTACCAAGCTGGAACACTGTCGGGGAATCCACTTGCAATGCGCGCAGGGATTGAGATGTTTAAACACCTGCGCCAAGATGGTTTTTATGAAAAATTGACAGCGCAGCTAGAAAAACTGCTTGTGGGTTTACAAGCCGCAGCTGATGAAGCGGGAATTGCTTTTAAAACGCAACAAGTCGGCGGTATGTTTGGTTTGTACTTTACCGATCAAGAAGACATTACCAGCTTCGACTCAATGCTGAAGTGTGATATCGATGCATTCCGTAAGTTCTTCCACGGTATGTTAGACCGTGGTGTGAACCTTGCGCCATCTGCGTTTGAAGCTGGCTTTATTTCAGCTGCCCATTCTGATGAAGATATAGAATTTACGCTGCAAGCAGCGAAAGAAGTTTTTGCAAGCATGAAGTAAGTATTTGTCCTTGCTAAAAAGCCCATCTCATTTGATGGGCTTTTTTTATGATGGGTATTTTGAATAAAAAATACTATATCTCAAATACTTTGTGTTAATTTTAGGAGTACATGAAAAAAATGAATAATTAAATAAGATGACTTATGATTTTAGATTTTCTTAGAAAGCCTATTCAGCTAAAACATTTTTTGATTTTTATACTATTGTCACCAATCATTATCGTCATTTTGAGCGTTATTGTTAGTGTATTGGAACCAAGTGATATACCGAGCTTAAAAGAACAACCATATGAGTGCGGAAGTTTTGGCGATCAGAAAATGCGTATAGATCGACGATATTTATTTTTTACGAGAGTTGAATATCAAGATGTTAGTTATTGGGAGAAAGGTGCTAGTCAACTACATTATACCAAAGATTGTAATGATCAAATCGGTAACGCCACATTTCTTGTGAAATGGCCAGAAATGCATCCTTCAGAAGGTTTTCGGCTTTCCTCAAATCAACTTAGTGACATTGCTTTCACTGTATCACAACGTGGTGATTGGAAGGATGAGTGGGGAGACGACAAAACGTTTTTTGATTATACGCCTTCATTGAAATTTTATTTAAGTGAACGGATGGGTGCTCGAAAAGATATGAGCATAAGTGAGATTAATTCGGAGAAGAAATTTAATTCACGTTTATCACTTTATGAAATAGATTTGGGAGAGCAAGATAATATTTCTAAAAGAATTTACTGGAAAGAAGAAAACGGGAAAGGCATTAGTGTAGTCATTGCGTGTGATTCATATCCAGATGGCGCTACGGCATGTGAATTAAATAGTCATGTACCAAATTATGGCTTTAACACGAGTAGTTTAGATATAGATTTCCATGCGGAGCTTCTGCCACATTGGGAAAAAATTCAGCGTGATTCTTTAAAATTATTTAATTCTTTTCAGATGGAAGAAAATAAAGTAAATGCTTGCAAGTAAGAATATTGAAATAGCATAAGAACTATTATGTAGTAAGAAAACGCGATATAACGCGATCAAGCCTAAAATTTAAAGACTTCGAATAATGGTAAAAGGAGGAAGAATGGATAAATACTTACTGGTGGCCTTGGTAGTTGGTGCATGCATATTGCTGGTGATTTACACTCAACTTGCACCAGCAGGTGGACAGAAAAATTTTAAACAAATCGTACAGCAGGCATTTGGTCGTTATAAAGTGATCGAAAAAAACTACACCATTATGATTTGTGAGATCAATCACCGCAATGAGCCAGAAGAGTTGGTCTTTATTCGTATCGATCCTGCTCAAAAGAAAAATTTACGCATTTCGGGAAGAATGCTGATAGCAACTTATCCAAAAGCACCGTCGGTACGTGAAATGCGTAAAGACTTTAAAGACTATGTCACTTAACGTTTAGCGTCGACGAGAGCTACTACGGCTGCGTCCGCGCGCCATACCGCCAAGAGCATTGAGTACAGCAAGCTTGGTCATACTGCCTGAAGCATGTGCATGACAAATAGCAGCAGCGAGAGCATCGGCTGCATCTTGCTGTGGTTTGATGCTCAGGTTTAGGAGTCTCATCACCATTATTTGTACTTGTTCTTTGTCCGCAGCGCCATAACCGACCACCGACTGTTTAATCTGACGTGCGGTGTATTCAGCAACTTGTAGGTCAAGGTTGACCAGTGCAGCAATAGCAGCACCACGTGCTTGCCCCAGTTTCAGTGCGGAGTCAGGGTTTTGTGCCATAAATACTTGCTCAACTGCGGCTTCAGTTGGGCCATGAAATTTTACAATACGATCAATCCCTGCAAAAATACGTTTTAGCCGTTCAGGCATATCAGCAGCTTCGGTACGAATGGTGCCAGCATCGACAAAAATTAGTTTTTGACCTTCTTTTTGAATAATACCGTAGCCTGTGAGGCGAGAACCGGGGTCAATACCAATAATTAATGACATGCTTGCCCTTTAAAAAAAAAAATATGCCCATATTGTTACATAAGCGTATCAAAAAAGCTTGATGTAGATTGAGCACTTGATTCTTGCACCTTATTCATTTTGTTGAGATTAGATTAATTTTCATGAAATTATTTCTTTTTATATTAGCTGGTGTCATTCTCGAAGTCTTCGTATGGATTGGCGTGGGCGACCTCGTTGGTAGCATGTGGTACGTGTTCTTCTGGTTTATTGCCGCTTTCTTTATTGGTACGAGCCTGATTCGTAAGTATTCAGCAGGTTTAATGCCACAAATGCAGCAAATGCAAGCGGGCCAGATGGGTGCAGATCCTGCATTAACAAACAATCTGCCAAAAATCATTGCGGGTTTTCTTTTGTTGATTCCTGGCTTGGTGACAGATGTGGTTGCCGTGTTATTGCTTATTCCAGCAGTACAAAAAGCTATGACGGGCGCGCTGATGAACGTGATGATGAAACGTCAGCAAGCGATGATGGAAAAAATGATGGGTGGCATGATGGGGGATATGAATGGCATGGGTGGTGGAGCTCAAGGTCAAAACCCATTTGCAGATATCATGCGCCAGATGCAAGAAATGCAGCAACAGCAGGGCGGTTCAGCTTATCGTGACTCGAGTATTATTGATGGTGAAGCACGAGAAGTCACGCCAGAGGCGAAAAAAATTGAAATGAAAGATGTGAATAAATAATTTCATACCTAATTTTAAAGCCGAGTTCTAACTCGGCTTTTTTTATCTTTATGAAAATGTTTTAAGTGCTTATGATTTAAAATAAATATAACAAACGATATAATTATTTTTTAAAAATTATGCCGCTTTTTTATGTCATTGCTTTTCACGATTTGCGCATTGCATTTTGTTGCGCAGCTAAGTCCCGGTCCTGATGTTTTGCTGATTGCCAAAAGTTCAGCTTCGACTACACAAAAAAACACTTTAAAAACTATTTTAGGTATTTCCGTTGGCATCGTCGTTTGGGTGGTTTTAACCTTGTTAGGTTTTACCGTACTCATCGAAAAAATGCCATGGATTCAACAGGTATTGATGGTGATTGGTGGGGTGTTCCTTGCACGTATGGGGTAGCTGATGTTGAAAGCTGGCCTCAATACAATGCAGCAAGAAGCCTTGCTAGATGATGGTCAAAAACTAACTACACCCAAGGCCAACCATTATTTCATGTCAGGTTTACTGACGAACTTGTCTAACCCGAAAACGCTGATTTATTTCAGTAGTGTGTTTTCATTGGCACTGAGTTCTAGCGCAAGTCCCTATTTAAAAATGCAACTTGCGGTGATTATTCCCATTCAAACTTTTATGACTTTTGCATTGCTAATGCTGCTTTTGTCATTACCTAAAATTAAGGCGGCATACCAACGTTCAGGGAGTTATATCGACATTTTTTCTGGCGGGTTGTTCCTGATTTTTGCTTTATGGCTTTGGTACGATGCTCTTGCAATCTACATCTAAGTCATTTTTAAGCTCTTGAGATGATGGGGCCTGTTCCAAGCTAGACACTTCGTCTTTTTTACTTTGCGCATAGCAGTTGGGCTGCAATGTCGCTTCGGTATTTTCTGAGCCCTTATAGCTACGACTGCGGTTGGCACGTTCGCGTAAACCGCCTTTTTTAATCAACTGAACCATTCTTTCTTCCTCATCGTTGCATGTTATTTTAATAAACAATCGCGAGAAAACTAAAGGGTTTCGAGCAAATACTTTGGAATACGTCAAAAACTATTATGTTACAAAATGAAATTGTCATGATTCGGTGTTATAAAGAGGAATATGCGTTAAATCAATTGATTAATCTTTCAGTGTAAGCCGTTGCTGACATCACTTCAGGTGAATGGCGCTTGAGTCTCAACAAATACTCACATAAGATAAATGAATCTAACATTCTGTGAGGCAGGGTGATGGACAATAAAAACAAGAAAGGACAAAAACAAGGGGGTAAAGCCATGCTCTATCAATACCACTGCGCATGTTGTGAAACAGTTGTCGCATCAACAGATAAAGACTGTCCAAACTGTGGATCACATAATATTCGAAGTCCTTTTGGATTTTGGATTTTCTGTATTGTTGCATGTCTCGCAGCAGCGATTATCGTTAAATCTGTACAAGTCTATTTGGCCGACCGAAACAGTGAACCCGCTGCCGTGACTTCGCTCTTTGATGTGCTCAATCATGACAACAAACCCAAGTAGTGGATTTCAATGACTTCACGACTGAACTGATGCAATATTTTTCCATCAGTGAAAATAAAAAAAACCCGCATTAAGCGGGTTTCTTTTAGGATCAAACTTATAGGCCAGCTGAAGCTTTAAGCGCTTCCACTTTGTCTGTTTTTTCCCAAGTAAATGCAGTATCTGAACCTTCACGACCGAAGTGACCATAAGCAGCAGTTTGCTTATACATCGGTTGAATGAGGTCAAGCATACGAGTGATACCGTATGGACGTAAGTCGAAGTGTTCACGGACTAACGCAATGATCAGCTCTTCAGATACTTTTGCTGTATTGAAGGTATTGATCGAAATAGATGTTGGCTCAGCCACACCAATGGCATAAGACACTTGAATTTCACATTTGTCTGCAAGACCCGCTGCTACGATATTTTTCGCAACATAACGACCTGCATATGCAGCAGAACGGTCAACCTTAGATGGATCTTTACCAGAGAAAGCACCACCACCGTGACGTGCCATGCCACCGTAAGTGTCTACAATGATTTTACGACCTGTTAAACCACAGTCACCTACTGGACCACCAATCACAAACATTCCTGTTGGGTTGATGTGGAATTTGGTGTCTGCATGGAACATTTCAGCAGGGATCACTTTTTTCACGATTTCTTCAATCACAGCTTCTTTTAAGTTGCTTTGAGAAATTTCAGGATCGTGCTGAGTAGATAATACGACTGCATCTAAACGAACAGGCATGCCATTTTCATAAGCAAAAGTCACTTGGCTTTTTGCATCTGGGCGTAACCATGGTAAAGCGCCACTACGACGTAGTTCAGCTTGCTTTTCCATTAAACGGTGTGCATATGAGATTGGAGCAGGCATAAGCACGTCAGTTTCACGGCTTGCATAACCAAACATTAAACCTTGGTCACCTGCACCTTGATCTTCAGGCTTTTGACGGTCTACACCTTGAGCAATCTCTGGTGACTGTTTACCAATCATGTTGATCACAGCACATGTTGAACCATCAAAACCAAGGTCAGAATGGTGGTAACCAATGCCATTTACGGTTTGACGAACAATCGCTTCAAAGTCCACATTTGCAGTTGTTGTGATTTCACCTGCAAGTACTACCGCACCCGTTTTTACAAGCGTTTCACAAGCAACCCGCGCATATGGGTCTTCTTTTAAGATCGCATCCAAGATAGCATCACTGATTTGGTCAGCCATTTTATCTGGATGGCCTTCGCTTACAGATTCCGAGGTAAATACAGCGTACTCGCGCATAAGTCCTATCACAGTTAATTTAAAAGACGCAATATGGTACATCGACTTAGACATTTGAGCCAGTTCTACACGACCAAAATGACTGAATTTATTTCAATTCAACGACTTTTTATCTGATATAAGCATCTAAAAAATTGATATAGCGTTTATTTTTAGTTCGAAATGACAAAGTAAAGGCTTTTGGTTCAAAGTCTATAGGTCCGTATCATGAGATTTTGTACTTTGATTATATCTAATTTTAAAACAATAGCTTGTTTGAATTTTTGTTGGTTTGGGTGTTAAGTTGGTAAAGAAAAAATGCTCAAAATATGCATCAGAAAATAATCGATAATCTGTAGTAATTCATGAATAATTTAAAAAAGTGAATAAAATTCACCATGAATGTTTAATTGTATGTAAAAAATACAAATGTATCTTGTGATGTGTTTGATCCTCAAGGATAACGGTTTGTTCTGATGAGTGAATAGGGTGGCCGAGCTTTGTTTTTAAAAATTGATGATTCTATCGTGTAGAATTTGACTCAGAGAAAAGCGATAGAGACATTTCTGAGTGAAATTGTTGTGATTTTAGGCAATGCCCGCATTTATTAGACATTGATGATGAATAAATAGCGAAATATTGTCCATTAGGCTTTACCCATTCCTCTTTTTTTAAGACAATACACCTATCTTTGAATTCTATTCATCTTACTCTTTAAATCATTTGTTTGGACTCTGACCTATGACAACCCCGCTTAACGAACGTCGTATTGCAAACGCAATTCGTGTATTGGCAATGGATGCTGTGCAAAAAGCAAACTCTGGACATCCAGGTGCGCCAATGGGGATGGCTGATATCGCTGATGTGGTATGGCGTGAGTTTTTCAACCATAACCCGACTAACCCTCAATGGGCGAACCGTGACCGTTTTGTACTATCAAATGGTCATGGCTCTATGCTGCAATATGCGTTATTGCACCTTACGGGCTATGATTTATCAATTGAAGATTTAAAAGCATTCCGTCAACTGCACTCTAAAACGCCGGGTCACCCAGAATTAGGTTATGCACCAGGTATTGAGACTACAACTGGCCCGCTTGGCCAGGGTATTGCCAATGCTGTAGGTTTTGCACTGGCTGAAAAAACGCTTGCTGCGCAATTCAACAAAGACGATATTCAAGTTGTTGATCACTTTACTTACTGCTTCTTGGGCGATGGCTGCTTGATGGAAGGTGTTTCTCACGAAGCATGTTCATTAGCGGGTACTTTGGGTCTAGGCAAGCTGATCGCTTACTATGACGACAATGGCATCTCGATCGATGGCGAAGTTGAAGGCTGGTTCTCTGACGATACAGAGCAACGTTTCAAATCTTATGGCTGGCAGGTCATCAAAGTTGATGGTCATGATGCGGATGCAATCCGTCAAGCGACTGTAGAAGCGAAAGCTGAAGCGAACAAACCAACCATCATCATGTGTAAAACAGTGATTGGTTTAGGTTCACCAAACAAACAGGGTAAAGAAGACTGTCATGGTGCGCCTTTAGGTAATGATGAAATCGTATTGACTCGTGAAGCGCTTGGCTGGTCAGACGAAGCATTTGTTATTCCTGCTGAAGTTTATGCAGCATGGGATGCCAAAGAAAAAGGTTCACAAGCTGAAGCAGCCTGGAATGAAACTTTTGCCGCTTATGAAGCAAAATACCCAACTGAAGCAGCTGAATTGAAACGTCGCCTTTCAGGTGAATTGCCAGCTGAATTCCTTGCTCAAGCAGATGCATTTATCGCAGAAACTAATGCAAAAGCTGAAACCATTGCTACACGTAAGGCAAGCCAAAACACATTGCAAGCTTTCGGTCCATTATTGCCTGAACTATTAGGCGGTTCTGCGGACTTGGCTGGTTCTAACTTAACACTTTGGAAAGGTTGCCAAGGCGTTCAGGACAATCCTGCAGGTAACTACGTACACTATGGCGTACGTGAGTTTGGTATGACTGCCATTGCAAACGGTGTTGCGCTTCACGGTGGTTTCATTCCTTACGTTGCAACATTCCTTATGTTTATGGAATATGCGCGTAATGCAGTACGTATGTCTGCGTTGATGAAACAACGTGTAATCCATGTATATACACATGACTCAATTGGTTTGGGTGAAGATGGTCCAACGCACCAACCTGTAGAGCAAATTGCGTCTTTACGTGGTACACCAAACTTAAATACTTGGCGTCCATGTGACACGGTTGAAGCAGCTGTGTCTTGGAAGTCTGCACTTGTACGCTCAGAAGGCCCAACTGCGTTGATCTTCTCTCGTCAAAACCTACCATTCCAAACACGTACAGATGCACAAATCGCAAATGTAGCGAAAGGTGGTTATGTATTGGCTGAAGAAAAAGGCGAATTAAAAGCGATTATTATTGCGACGGGTTCTGAAGTTTCTTTAGCAATGGAAGCGCATGCACAACTTGACGGTGTGCGTGTCGTGTCTATGCCATGTGCTGAAGAATTTGTGAAGCAAGATACAGCGTACCGTGAAGCGGTTCTTCCATCAAACATTCGTGCGCGTGTTGCTGTTGAAGCAGCACATGTAGACTACTGGTGGAAGTTTGTAGGTTTAGATGGTCGTGTAATTGGTATGACGACTTATGGTGAATCTGCACCTGCGAAAGACTTATACCAATACTTCGGTATTACCACTGAAGCAGTTGTTGCTGCGGTAAAAGAATTGACAGCTTAATTTTTAAAAATTGACTGTTTGAAGGACGCTCCAGTTTAGGGGCGTCTTTTATTTTGAATGGTGTATATAATATGCAAGCTGCTGCTGAAGTAGCTGCATAAATTTTAGGTGATGATATGAGCTTGTACGATCAAATTCATGATGAAGTTGTATTGATGGATGCGGGCGAACAGAAGTGGATTGGACCAGATCTACCTTTGGAGGCGATGGTTGCTGTTGAACTGTTATTGCAAGATTTAGCAGAAGATAAGCAAATTAAGATCCGTCGTAAAAACCATGAAAAGCAGACAGGTATGAAGTTGATTGATCGGATTCTGATTGAAAAACTATGATGGTTGTCACGTCTAAAAGAAGCCTTATTGAAGCGATTCAATAAGGCTTTTTCTTTGTGGTGATTTCAGTTTAAATATAAGCCTTACAAAAATAAACATCACTTTGAGAGCAAAATGGAAGTAGCAAATATTCATATTGTGTCACTGACAGAAATCGATCAGTCGATCTGGGCTACATTATGGCAAGCTTATCAGGCATTTTATCAGGTTGATTTATTGGAGCAGATA
The DNA here is from genome assembly GCF_051789135.1 of Acinetobacter sp. PC34. Taxonomy (NCBI): domain Bacteria; kingdom Pseudomonadati; phylum Pseudomonadota; class Gammaproteobacteria; order Moraxellales; family Moraxellaceae; genus Acinetobacter; species Acinetobacter sp. PC34. The sequence continues at coordinate 1,442,834 of NZ_CP196664.1, forward strand.
TCTAAAAACACGTGGCATAAATTGACTGATTCTAAGCGTGAGCATATGTATGGTTTTGCTGCGCTTATAGCAGGTCGGGTTGTAGGCATTGTGCATGTGATAGAGCATGATAGCTGTTGGACGTTAAAGCCTTATGCCTACTTGCAAGATCTATTTACGCATGAGGACTATCGTGGGCTAGGGGTTGCAAGAGCTTTAATCGAACACGTCAAAATGCATACCGAAAAGCGAGCATGTGATCGGGTTTATTGGCTGACCCATCAGGACAATTTGGTCGCACAACAACTTTATAATAAAGTCGCGAAGAAGACTGGTTTCATTCAATATCGGGCATAGCTAAGTTGCTACATTTAAAAACAATTATATCGTTCTAAAGTTGCAACATATCGTTTTATCTTTATAGATGTATTCGTTGTAGAACTCTATAGACTAAGCAGTATTCCAATGTGAGATAAAAACATGAACTTTAAAGCTTTAACAATCGGTTTGGCTGTTGCAACTGCGACTACATTTGCTATGGCAAAACCTGTGGCATATCAAATTGACCCTACACATACAGCAACAGTTTTCACATGGAGCCACTTTGGTTTTTCAACTCCATCTGCAAATTTCAGCGACATTCAGGGTGTGATTAATGTTGATAATGCAAAACCTGCAAATTCGTCGGTGAATGTAACGATTCCTTTATCTAGCTTAAACACTAACGTAAAAGCTTTAGATGAACACTTACAAGCGGCTGATTTCTTTGATGCAGCAAAATACCCAACCATCACCTTTAAAAGTACAAAAGTACAAGCTGTTGGCGCGAATAAGTACAAAATCACAGGTGATTTAACCATTAAAAATGTGACGAAGCCTGTCGTTTTAGATGCGGTGTTGAATAAACAAGGTGAGCACCCAATGACCAAAGCGCAGTCAATTGGTTTCAACGCAACCACTTCATTTGACCGTTCTGCTTTTGGTGTAGGTGCATACGTGCCAAATGTGGGTGATAAAATTACTGTAAATATCACCACTGAAGCATCAGTTCCACAGCCTAAAGCTGCTGCAAAATAAGCGACATCTACCAAAAAGCACCTTATCAGAGGTGCTTTTTTATGTCCGCTGTAAACTTAAAAGTTAGAGCAATAGGCGCATTGAGCGGATTATGGCTGAATTATTAAGCCAGTGCTTTTAAATACGCTGCTAAAACTTGTCCAGAGGCATGTTCTAGTTGAGCTGCAAAGCGTTGGTTGTCTGCACGCAATGCGGGAATATTGATGCTCGCTTGACGCAGTTCAGCAGTATGCCCGATTAGCCATTTTTCTAAACCGTCCGCTGCGACCTCAGGATGGAACTGTAAGCCAAGAATATTTTTGCCTACACGAAAGGCTTGGTTGGGATAAACTTCTGAGCTGGCCAACAGTTCAGCTTGAGCAGGGAGTTCAAAGGTGTCGCCATGCCAATGTAGCACTTCAGTTTCTACCAGTGCTTGCAGTGGGTTCTGTTCAACGGCATTGAGCTGTAACTGACTCCAGCCAATTTCTTTGCTATGACCTGCATATACTTTTGCACCGAGTGCATGTGCAATCAACTGTGCACCTAAGCAAATGCCTAAAGTCGGTAAATTCTTTTCTAAGCGAACTTTTAGTAAGTCTATTTCTTGTTGTAAGAAAGGGTAGTCTTTAGTTTCATATACCCCAATTGGTCCACCTAAGATCACAGTTAGACCTGTGTAATCCAACGCTTTAGCTAAGTCATCTTTGCCGGCTTCAAAATATCGTACCCGATAACCCAATTGATATAACACATCTTCCCATGCACCCAAATCTTCAAAAGCAAGATGCTGAATCGCGTAAATGGTATCGGGTAGTGTCGTCATAGTTGGCTCGTTCACAGGGGTTAAAGGAGTGTAAAAATGTACAGGGAAATGCGTAGAAGTTGAAGGCAATAAATCAGAAAATATGTAGAAAAAAACTATAAATTCAATCCAAGGTTTTACTTGAGCTGAAGCATGTTTTTAATCATCCATTTGCTTGAGCTTAAAATTTCTCTTTGTAGATGTTCATCCGCCATGCTGCGCGCCATGACGATTGCACCGACCAGTTGACACAGTACCGCCCAAGCTTGTGTTTCACTGCCTAGATGTTGTGTAAAGAGTGCGTGACCACGAAGCATTTCCTGTTGAAAACACAGTTTTGTTGTTTCACTACTACGTGCTACTTCGGCTGCAAGAGAGGGAATAACACAGCCTTGATCTGGACGTTGCACATGAGACAGCGCTAAATAACGTTCAAGTTCGAAGTCAATCCACTCTTCGAGGTTGTCATGCGGATTGGCTTGCCATGCTTGAAAGCTGTGTTGTAACTCGGACTGGATCAGTGCTTCAAATAATTCATGTTTTGATGAAAAATGCGAATAAAAAGCACCGCTGGTCATTTGAGCCGCTTTCATAAAACCATCGACGCCAGTATTGGCAAAGCCTTGCTTCTTGGCCAGTTGAGCACTAATTTTAAGCAGCTCTTGACGTTTTTCTTCTTTATAGCCTGTTTTATAGCGCATAGGAGTTTCATCAAAATAAAATTGACTGATGCTGAAAACTATAACATAGTGATCGTTATTTTATAAAGGGAGTATATTTATGGATGGATTACAGCCAGAACAGCAGTTGCAAAAGACTGATGCTAAAAAGAAAGTCGCGTTAGTGATTGGCGCAGGAGATGCTACAGGGGGCGAAATCGCAAAACGGTTTGCACGTGGTGGATACATCGCCTGCATGACGCGAAGAAATGCCGAAAAACTCCAGCCCTTAATTGCAGAAATAGAAGCCGAAGGTGGCCTTGCATATGGTTTTGCGTCTGATGCACGTAAAGAAGAGCAAGTCATCGCTTTGGTAGAGGAAATTGAAGCCAATATTGGTGAAATCGATGTTTTAGTGTTTAACATTGGGGCGAATGTGCCATGTAGTATTTTAGAAGAAACTGCACGTAAGTATTTTAAAATTTGGGAAATGGCTTGCTTCGGTGCGTTTTTGACTGGACGTGAAGTGGCGAAGCGTATGGTCGTGCGTGAACACGGCAGCATTATTTTCACGGGTGCAACTGCAGGAATAAGAGGTGCAGCAAACTTTGCCGCTTTTGCTGGGGCGAAACATGCACTGCGTGCCTTAGCCCAAAGTATGGCACGTGAGCTTGGCCCGAAAAATATTCATGTGGCACACGTGGTGGTGGATGGGGCAATTGATACCGATTTTATTAAAGACACTTTTCCTGACATGTACGCGCGCAAAGAACAGGATGGCATATTAAATCCCGTGCATATTGCAGAAAATTATTGGCATTTGTCGCAGCAACCGCGCGATGCATGGACGCATGAGTTAGATTTAAGACCTTGGATGGAAACGTGGTAAAAGGACAAAGCATGAAAAGCGTAGAATTTTATTTTGATTTAGGCAGCCCATATAGCTATTTGGCCTACTATCGTTTACTGCAAATAGCAGAGCAGCAAGAGATTCAGATTGTATATAAGCCTATTTTATTGGGCGGGGTGTTTAAAGCAACAGGCAATCGTAGTCCGATAGAGATTCCCGTCAAAGGGGTTTATTCAATCTTAGATATGCAGCGCTGGGCGGAGTATTACCAGATCCCAATGCAAATGAATCCGCATTTCCCGATGAACACTTTAACCCTAATGCGGATTTTGACAGGCGTTCAATTGTTGCATCTAGAAAAGTTTGAGCAAGTTTTGAAACTGTTATTCGATGCGATGTTTGGTACACCACAAAATCTGAATGAACCTACTGTCTTGGCAGAAGTGCTAAAACCAAGTGGCTTTTCTGTAGAAGATATTATGAGTATGGTTCAGTCGGATGTTGTGAAACAAAAACTGATCACTGAAACAGAACAGGCCATTCAACGTGGCATTTTTGGCGCACCGACATTCTTTGTGGGTGATGAAATGTATTGGGGCCAAGATCGCCTACATTTTGTAGAACAAGCGCTAAACAAAGCTAGCTAAAAACCTAAGTTAATAGAACGCATTATTTAGGATCAGCCGTAAAATAACGGCTGATTTGCTTCAAATTAAAATAAACGCTTAGGCGTATGTTCCGTGTCTAGACTGACCATTTCATGTTCATCTTTTAAGTCTACACCTGAGTAGCCGAGTTTCTTGGAGCCACGCATCAGAGACATTAGTCGTTGTACTGCAACAAGAATGCTTAAGCCCGCAGGTCGAACATTTGAAATACAGTTCCGTTTAGCATCCAAAGTGCCCGAGGCAGCTTTCCAAGTATAGTAAATGCCCATACTATCAGGTGAGCTTAGGCCAGGCCTTTCTCCAATTAGCATCACGAGCATAGTCGCGTGTAGGCACTCTGCAACTGGATCACCCAAAGCGACTCGGCTTCCAGTAGCAATAACCATCGGTGCAATGCTCCAGTGTTCTGCTTGCAGCTGCGGGATAAGGTGCTGAATAAAAGGAACTGCATTTTCTTCAATCGCCCGTGCAGATAGTCCATCACCAATCACAATACAGACATCATAGTTTTGCGGGTTACTGGCTTTAAAAACCTCTAAGCCATGTTGTGAAGCTGCACTTAACAGGCGACCTAAGTCAGGACGTTTTAAGTATTCTTGCTTATTTTCAGCTTGACTGTGTACCGTTAGACTATCCAAACCTAGTGTATTAAGACTCGCAACTAAGTGTTCGACATCTAAAGGTTGATGTACGGCATCTTGCGCTTCCGCATGCGCCAGTTGAAATTTCAGCAGTTCATGGGTCGGGATACTACAACCAGCACGACCAATGGCGATACGAGCATCGGTAAATTTCTTTAAGTTTTCCCAAGCATCCTGATGCTGTTCAGTTTGATAATTTTCTAGAGGAACAAGTGACATAAGCTGCTCCTTATATATGCAAAAGTTTTTCAAATTGTGGCGGGATATGCTCAGGCCAAAGAATGTGCTGCTGCTGTTGTTTAAAGATGCCTTGTTCAGCCAACCACAGATCAAATTCAGGTGCTGCTTTTAAGCCCAAAAGTTGCCTTAGATACAACGCATCATGAAACGACGTGGTTTGATAATTCAGCATGACGTCATCCGAACCCGGAATGCCCATAATAAAGTTCAGACCTGCTGTACCGAATAGGGTGAGTAGTACATCCATGTCGTTTTGGTCGGCATCGGCATGGTTGGTATAGCAAATGTCGCAGCCCATAGGTAAGCCTAGGAGCTTGCCACAAAAATGGTCTTCCAAGCCTGCACGGATAATTTGTTTGCCATTGTATAAATACTCTGGGCCAATAAACCCAACTACAGTGTTCACTAGCAGCGGCTTGAATTTACGAGCCACAGCATAGGCACGGACTTCCAAGGTTTGCTGATCTACGCCGTGATGCGCATTACTAGATAAAGCACTGCCTTGACCTGTTTCAAAATACATCACATTTTGTCCCACAGTCCCACGCTTGAGAGCCAGTGTTGCTTCATAGCCTTCACGTAATAATTCAAGGTTAATGCCGAAACCTTCATTGGCGCGCTGTGTGCCTGCAATCGATTGAAACATTAAATCAATCGGCACATTTTTCTCAGCCAGTTGAATCCCCGAACTGATATGCGTCAGTACACAAGACTGGGTTGGAATGTGATGCTCTTGGATCACATGATCGAGTAGTTTGAGCAGCTCCGATAAATTTTGTAGGTTATCGGTTGCAGGATTAATCCCAATGACGGCATCACCATTGCCATACATCAAGCCATCCAAAATACTGGCCGATATTCCCAAGAGATCATCGGTCGGATGATTCGGTTGTAAACGGGTCGAGAGATGACCTTTCAATCCGATGGTGTTGCGAAATTGGGTGATGACTTCACATTTACTTGCAACCAAGATGAGGTCTTGGTTGCGCATAATCTTACTCACCGCAGCCACCATTTCAGGGGTTAAACCGAGCGCAAGTTGTTGTAATTTCTGCGTAGTCGCATCTTCACTGAGTAGCCAGTTACGAAAGTCTCCTACGGTAAAATGTGAAATTGGTGCAAATAAATCACTACGGTGCTCATCGATAATCAGGCGGGTTATTTCATCCTGTTCATAGCTGATCAGCGCTTCAGTTAAAAACTGCTTCAATGGAACATCGGCCAATGCCATTTGTGCGGCAACACGTTCAGTGGCATTTTCCGCCGCAACACCTGCAAGTTGATCACCTGAGCGCAGCGGGGTTGCTTTTGCCATTAAAGTTTTTAAATCATTAAACACATAGTGCTGATGTCCAATCAATGTTTTATAAGCCATGTTATAGGTCCTTCTATAAGTCTTGTTCGGCCTTACGAATACTTTCAAATTCTTCTTCAGGTGTACCTTGAACGAGTCGATGGCGACTATGGAAAATAAAGTAGGCAATAAATAGCGCATAGATGCCTGCGGCCATAAACCAAACTTTAGGATCCACCACAAAACCAGCTATCACCGCAATACTGGCTAATACCAAAGCAATCGATGAGGTGACAATTCCACCTGGGGTTTTATAGGGACGATGTAATTCTGGACGGCTGATGCGCAGTTTAATGTGAGAAAGCATCATCAAGACATAAGAAATGGTCGCACCAAATACCGCCATCAGGATGAGCAGATCACCTTCACCTGTTAGAGACAATAAAAAACCAATGATGCCGGGAATAATAATCGCTAAATAAGGCGCTTTGTTTTTATTGGTCAGTGATAACGAGGTCGGTAAATACCCCGCACGAGATAAGGCGAAAATTTGACGTGAATAGGCATAAATGATGGAGAAGAAACTTGCAATTAAACCTGCCAGACCTACAAAATTGACAAAACTGCCTAACCAACTGTTTTGACCATAGACGGCTACCAGTGCATCAACTAAGGGTGCGCCTGATTCTTTAAGTTGTTCTGCGCCAGCAGCACCAGCACCTAAGAACAGAATAAGTAGGGCAAAAGCGGCCAAAATTAGCATCGAACCGATCAAACCACGTGGTAAGGATTTGGATGGATCTTTGGCTTCTTCTGCTGCTAGTGGTACACCTTCTACCGCTAAAAAGAACCAAATGGCATAGGGTACGGCCGCCCAAATGCCGATATAACCCATCGGTAGGAAGCTACTTGCACCGATATTTTCAGTTGGTGCAATGTTAAATAAGTTGGCGCTGTTAAAATGTGGCGCCATTGCGATGATAAAGACAAAAAGAGCGACGGCTGCAATGGCGGTAATGACAAACATAATCTTGAGGGCTTCACCTGCACCTTTAAGATGAATACCCATAAAAACCAGATAGCAGATGAGATAAATGATCCATCCACCGACACCAAATAAGGCCTCGCAGTAGGCACCAATAAAGCATGCGATAGCCGCAGGGGCGATGGCATATTCAATTAAAATCGCCGTGCCAGTGAGATAGCCACCAAATGGGCCAAATGCGGTACGCGCAAAGCTATAGCCACCTCCCGCAGTGGGCAGCATGGTGGCCATTTCAGACATAGACAGGCACATGCATAAGTACATGATGGCTACGACAACCGTTGCGATAAACATACCGCCCCAGCCACCTTGAGCAAGACCGAAGTTCCAGCCAGCAAAGTCGCCAGAAATGACATAAGCCACGCCTAAACCGACTAATAATAGCCAGCCTACAGCACCTTGTTTCAGTTGCCTTTTTTCAAAATAGTCGTCAGATGTGCTTACAGTTGAAGTAGAGAGTGGAGTCGTTGAGCTGTTAATGGGAGAATCGGTCATATGAAGCTCCATATCTTGAGTTTTTATAGATGGCTTGATGGATGCAATATTTATGATTTATGCAATTTCAGTACCAAGCGACTAGACGTCCTGTCTAATGTTTATATGACACAGTTTTGAATTATTGTTTTGATGGTTGATGGTTGATAGAGAAAATGTTTAGGGTAACGAATCACCCTAAACACATAGAGAACTATATATGAATAGACTAAGTGCTTAGAAGAAGCCCATAGGCTTAGTTGCATAGCTCACAAGTAAGTTTTTAGTTTGTTGGTAATGATCGAGCATCATTTTGTGGTTTTCACGACCAATCCCTGACTTTTTATAACCACCGAAAGCGGCATGTGCAGGGTAGATGTGGTAACAGTTGGTCCAAACTCGACCCGCTTGAATTGCACGACCTGCACGGTAAGAGGTATGTGCTGAACGTGACCATACACCAGCGCCTAAACCATAAATAGTGTCGTTGGCAATTTTAATCGCATCGTCAAAATCTTTGAATGTTGCCACAGAAAGTACAGGTCCAAAAATTTCTTCTTGGAAAATTTTCATGTCATTGGTGCCTTTGAAAATGGTTGGTTCAATATAGAAACCAGAACCCACTTCATTACGCTCACTACCACCTGTCAGTACTTGTGCACCTTCACCGCGACCTGTTGCGATACAACCCAAAATTTTCTCTTGTTGTTCAAGTGAAGCTTGCGCACCAATCATCGTTTCTGTATCGAGCGGGTGACCCGTTTTAATGCGTTTCACACGTTCAACTGCCATTTCAAGGAATTTATCTGCAATACTTTCTTGAACTAAAGCGCGTGATGGACATGTACAAATTTCACCTTGGTTAAGTGCAAACATGGCAAAACCTTCAAGGGCTTTGTCTAAGAACTCATCGTCTTGATCCATAATGTCTTCAAAGAAGATGTTTGGAGACTTACCACCTAATTCCAACGTTACAGGAATTACGTTTTCAGTGGCATATTGCATGATCATTTGACCCACAGCAGTAGAGCCAGTGAATGCAATTTTAGCAATACGTGGATTGGTTGCGAGTGGACGACCCACTTCAACACCATAACCGTTGACGATGTTTAAAATACCGGGTGGTAGTAAGTCTTGAATGAGTTCAATTAAAACCAAAATGCTCGCAGGGGTCTGTTCAGCAGGTTTTAAAACAATACAGTTACCCGCAGCAAGTGCAGGAGCAATTTTCCATGTCGCCATCAAAATTGGGAAGTTCCATGGAATGATTTGTCCTACCACGCCTAATGGTTCGTGGAAGTGATAGGCAATAGTATCTTCATCAATTTCAGAAATGCCGCCTTCTTGCGCACGGATACAGCCTGCGAAATAGCGGAAATGGTCAATGGCTAAAGGAATGTCCGCTGCGAGCGTTTCACGAATCGGTTTACCATTGTCCCATGTTTCAGCCACAGCCAATTTTTCTAGATTTTGTTCTAGACGATCTGCAATTTTAAGGAGTAAATTTGAACGTGTAGTAGGAGAAGATTTGTTCCATTGTTCTTTGGCTTTATGCGCAGCATCCAGTGCAAGCTCGATGTCTTCTACAGATGAGCGAGGGACTTTTGTAAAAACTTTACCGTCGACAGGAGAGATATTTTCAAAGTATTCACCTTTTACTGGAGCAACCCACTCGCCACCAATAAAGTTGTCATACTGTGCTTTAAATTCTACTTTAGAACCAGATTGGTTAGGGTCTACATAGCGCATATTGAAGTTCCTTTGCTTATTGATTTTTTAAAAGCATCTACAGCTTTGGTATAAGGTACATCTGTACAATATTTAAGTAGCATAACTAATATAAGGTTGGAAAAAGGTTGGAAGGAAGGAGGTTTACAAGCCTTTGACAAATGTTTACAACCAAGTAATACAGTGGACGTATATCAGGAATTGTTTTGAGAATAAGGAATGATGGCAATGCAACATTTAATACAGAAAAGACAAGAAATAGAAAAGCTTAGAACCAGTAGCAGTATTTCGACGGTACAAGCTGAACAACTGGGAAAAAGTATTGCAAGTTCATGGCAGCGCTCTAACTCCGCAGAAATTCCAAAAGATCGCTTTGCTGCGCCCATTTCTGAAGGTTCTATGTCACAAGGTTCAGCGCTACAACATGCTTTGAGTTACTGCGCAGATGAACTAAGACATATTGCACAACAGTCTTCGATGGTGGTCGCTGTAGGCGATATTGGGAGTACGATTATTTGGAGTGCGTCCAGCAGACAAATGCGTAATGCGGCAGAAAGTGTACATTTTGTTGAAGGCGGGCAGTGGCGAGAGGAATTGGTGGGGACCAATGCATTGGCCTTGTCCTTAAAAACGCAACAGTCCAGTTGTGTCTTTTCAAATGAACACTACATGAGCTCCATCCATGATTGGGTCTGTTATGCGGCGCCGATCATCGACCCTTACTCAAAACACGTCCTTGGGGTGATTGATTTATCCACCACATGGAAAAATCATAATAGCCTTGGTCTACTCGCAGCAGAGCGCTGTGCATCTATCATCCAAACGGCACTGTTAGAATATCAGCGTCAACAGTTATATATCCGTGCTTTTGGTGTGCCGCAAGTACATTTCAATGGCAAAGTGATGGTGCTCACACCGCGACAAATTGAAATTCTGACCATCTTAGCGCTGTGCCCACAGGGCATGACTTTAGACACTTTGCATCAGGCCTTATATGGTGAGCGCAAGGTAAGTGTGGGAACACTTAAGGCCGAAATGTCACAACTGCGTGACTTGCTCGGTGGTATGTTGGGATCTCGTCCCTATCGAATTTTGGCGCATATCGAGGCCGATTTTTTACAAGCCGAGCAAGCCTTAGATGCTGCATATATCGAAACCGCGTTAAAACTTTGTTCAGGTGTTTTACTGCCTAAAACGGAAAGTCCATTTCTATGTGCATGGCGCGACTGTTTGGAGTCACGTTTAAGCAGTGCGATTTTTAAAGCCAATGAAACCGATATGTTGTTTAAACATGTCGCACGTTACCCAGAGGCGATTGATGCTGTTGAGCGACTCATTGAGCTGACACCGAATGGACATCCTGCGCATCAGCTACTTGAGAAATATAAAATTTAAGAATTCTTAATTGTGTTGGAAAGGTATATTTACACTATTTTTTGCTCGAGCCATTGGAACAGCTTAGTATAAACTTCGGTACGAACTTCAGGTGCGGAGAGTACTAAGTCGTGTAAACCGTTTTGAATGGTCACGACACTGACGTCACCTTGTAAATTTTTAGCCTGCTTTTCAATGTCTTTAACATCTAAAATCACATCACTGGTTTGCGCGGCTAGGCCCCATTTCTTCGGGTTAAGCGTTTGATGTGAATGCATAATGAGTGCAGGAACAGAGAGCTTTAAACCACCGCGATGAATTTCTTTCTGTGCTTCATGAATTGCACGTACAAAGCTGATGCGAACCATAGAGTAGCTTGGTTGTTTCCACTCCAAATCAAAGTTCCATTCACCATGCTCGTTTTGATGCAGGCTCGGTACATACCATTTATTCAGTTCACTTGGAAACTTGATGTCAGGAAAATGCTTTGCGAGTCGGCTGAGCTGCGGCACGCCAAGTTTGCGCTTAATGGGATGCATATTAAAATCATAAAAAGGGCTATTGGCCCAAAGTGCTTTGATCAGCGGATGCTTAGGATTGTGTGCAGCGTATAAAGTCGTGATTAAGCCACCCGTAGAGTGTCCTGCAAGCAGCACCGTAGTATGGCCTTCATTGCCAATGATCTCTAAGGCTTGGGTAATTTCAGCATCGTATTCGCTGAGATCACGGACATTGTAGTATTTTTGATGACTTAAATAAGAGCGCCCGTATTTACGTAAATCCAGCGCATAAAAATCATAACCATGTTGGTTAAATTGTTCAGCCATTTCGGTTTGAAAAAAGTAGTCAATAAAGCCGTGGATATACAGCACAGCTTTTTGAGTATTTTTCGGGGCTTTTTTGCGCACGAGGGTTGCGCAGACTGCACCTTCATAATCGTCTGGGAAACTGAGTTTTAATTGTTCATAGCCTTCGCCGAGGACATCAGGTGTATACGCAGGATGAGTTTGATTTTCTGACATAATTTGCTCTGGTTGTTATTGTCATGAGTTTTCTTATCCTTGATGAAGTGCAAAACTTTGTCAACCACAAATAAAAAAAGACAATTTAAGTGCACGGGTAAGCAAGGATTAGGCTTACCTGAATGAAACAGTATGGACGTCTGTTTCATTCCACTTAAATTGTCAAAGCAAACTAAAAGTTAAGGAGAGAACTTATACCGCTGCTTTAAAATCGACCACTGAAGCACCAGATTTGAGTGCAGCTTTGAAGATGTCGACCACTTGAGCATGGTTTGCTTTACGTGGGTTCGTCAGCATGCAGGCATCTTTTTGCGCATTTTCAGACATAACACCCAAATCTTGCTCTTTCACACCCAGTTCAGATAAGCTCGATGGAATACCAATCGATGCAGATAGTTCACGAATCGCGTCAATGGCAGCATATCCAGCTTCTGTCACAGTTAAACCTGTGATGTTAACTCCCATCAGTTCAGCAATACGTGCATAACGGTCAGGGCAGGCAATTAAGTTGAACTCACAGACGTGTGGGAGTAGGACTGCATTACATACGCCGTGAGGTAGGTTATAGAAGCCACCGAGTTGGTGAGCCATAGCATGGACATAACCTAGTGATGCATTATTAAATGCCATACCTGCTAAATATTGTGCATAACTCATGGCATCACGTGCTTCTAAGTTTTCGCCGTTCGCAACTGCTGGACTTAACCATTCGCTAATCATCGAAATGGCTTTTTCAGCACAGGCATCGGTGATTGGATTTGCCGCTGTTGAAACATAAGCTTCTACCGCATGGGTTAAGGCATCCATACCTGTTGCTGCTGTTAAGCTTGCAGGTTTTGCAATCATCAGTTTAGGGTCATCAATTGCAATCAGTGGAGTGCAGCGCCAGTCTACAATTGCCATTTTTACGTGCGTATCTGTATTGGTAATAATACAGAAGCGCGTCATTTCTGATGCTGTACCTGCCGTGGTGTTGATGGCAATAAGAGGAGTCATTGGAACCGTACTTTTATCAATTCCTTCGTAGTCACGAATATGACCGCCACCCGCAGTCACGAGTCCAATACCTTTAGCGCAGTCATGGGAAGAACCACCACCTAAGGACACAATAAAGTCACAACCTTGTTCGTTATACGCAGTCACGCCGTTGTGGACATTGATGTCAGTTGGGTTCGGTTCTGCACCTGGGAAGATGTGGCTATCAACACCTGCATCTTTGAGATATCCTGCAATGGTGTCGGCTACGCCAAATTTAAATAAACCTGCGTCGGTCACAATCAGCGCTTTCTTTGCACCGAGGTTTTGTGCTTTGCCACCAATTTCTTTGGCACAGCCTGGGCCAAAAAGTGAAACACAAGGGATATAAAAACCGTTCGTTTGATCTGCAATATTTTTAAAAGCCATGGTGCGATTCCTTCTACCATTATTTATGTTGTTATCGGTGCTCATTACCGTTTTTAGAGTATTGAATGATTCCAAAAACTTGTGTACCTACCAAATACCTACCATGAGTAAGGGAATGAGGAAAAATGGCTTCACCGAACAAAATGGCTATCGATAAAAGGCATAGCCTGTGGTTCAGGATTTGTTTATATTGGTTTTGAAGTTGTGGTGAAAATAGCCAAATTCAAAGAGGGCCAGCCGTGGAGAAAAACGATAAGCTTAAGCAATATCAAAGTCTTGCTATACAGTTAAGACAAGTTGTTCCGAGTATTCAGCAGCTTTATCACGAGCAGGCCGCTTTTCTTTCCACACTCAATGTGCAAAACGTTTTAAGTGTCGACGTAAAAAAACAACGGATTCAAATTTTAAATCATTGTTTTCATATTCAGTTTTATATACCGACGGAACAGGCGGAGCTGTGTGTTCCACAGTTTATCTATCAAGGGCACTATGCGGAAGCACTCGAAGAGTTTTGTTTACACGACATTGTGTTTTTAGTGGGTGATCAGTCCCCACAACATTCTTTGTATTTGCGTAATAAAGTTAAACAGTTGCGTCAGCTGATTCTTCAGCAGGTGTTTGTTTTGTTCGATGGGCCGAGTCGCGTGCAAACGATTTTGACTGAAATACGGCAAACGCAATCAGAACTCTTTCAACAGCTGTGCCAGCAAGTTGAATTCAATACAGATGATCCAACCTCTGAGCGAAGTTTGCTGGCCGAGTTGCAGCGCTTATGCAACTTAGATGTAGATCAGGCGGAAGATATTTTACCCTTACAGTCGTTGATGAATAGTTATGATGAGCTGTGTTGCAGTGCCAATCAATTCTTAGAACCACATGTTTATCGCATTATACAAACGGCATTTCCTGAACGGTTTTCTTTACAAGAGTTGATGGATCATACGCACGACATTCATTTGTTGTATCCGCATGCTAAAGAGCAGCCCCATATGCTTGGCTTTGTGCGGCTTATGCATCGGGATTTTTGGACATCGCGTGATTTGTTGTCTAAGCGGCATTTTTTAAAAACTGAGACCAAGACATGGCAAAAGAAGGTCGCTAAACTCCCGATTTTTGATGAAAGCCGTACCGTAAATTGGTTATTCAAACAAAAAGCGGTGGTGACAGACTGGGTTAGTCAAAATATTCAGCACAGTAGTATACGCGTTGCCGTAACGGCTTTAAGTTATCTCGATACTCAGTCTTATCATCCTGAGATTATTGTCACGACTTTAAAGTACTTCCAACATGTTGCGGCTCGCTTATTTATACAAAGTTGCTATGAGTATGCCTTACAACAGCACTGGTTTGAGCTGGAGGCCAACCAGCATGTGGTCTTAAAAAATAGACGCCAAGATATGGATGATCAGCGGATAGCGATCAGCCCATCTATTTTGTATTTAGATGAATGGCTCGAACTGCTGCGCCGTGTGGTCGAACAACAGCCCGAACGGGGGAAACGGGTCTACACAAAATTGAGTCGTGTAATGCAGGCCTATATTCAGCATCTAGATAAAATTGCGCAGAAACTCCCAGAAGACTTAGTGACTTATTTTAGCGAAGATAAGCAACAACACCGTGATTTTTATCTTCAGTTAAAGCAACATAAACTGTATATTGAAAGCTTTAGACAGTTGTTTTATTTAAATCATCCCCCTTTACGAGTTTCGGTGTTTGATGCATATGTGCGCGATTATTTGCCTGAACATTTCGAGACGCAAAAGGAGATTTTAAAAAATGTCACGTGGAAGAGCCTATTTCATCAGGCTGTGCAGTGGCATGATCAATTGCATAGCCAAGAGCTGCTTGCGGAACTGAAACGAAAGCTTGGTTATGTCTCATGGCAACCGATCAGTCATGAAGCTTATTATTTTATTGAGAGTTGGGTGCTTGAGGAGCTCAAAGATATGGATCGTATCATTGCAGAGTCACGTCGCTTTCAACATTGTTTAGCAGCCAGTTTTGCCGAGCGAATTATTGTGCGCGAATATGCTGCATTTCATATGAGTCATACCGACGCACAGCGGCATTTGACGCTCGGTTGTCACTATATTGCAGGGCAACTGTTATTTGATCAGCTTGAATATCCAAACAACCAAAAAGCGCTACCGGATGATGTTGTCGTCGCTGAACAATTCATTGCCATGCTGAACCAAAACTAATAACCCAGCTCTTAAAAATTAAACAACAATGGACTTAATTTGTCGCACATCATTTACTGTGTGACGAGATCTGCTTAACTTTTTTGCAAAAACTCGGTAGGCTATAGCCGTTCATCAATGGTATAGGTCTTATGAAGCAAGAAACTGCACTCAAACTCTTAAAAGCGGGCGAAAATGTCTTTTTAACCGGTTCCGCTGGTGCAGGAAAAACCTATACGCTGAACCAATATATTAACTATTTAAAAGCCCGCAAAGTGCCTGTGGCGATTACTGCTTCTACAGGTATTGCCGCAACGCATATGAATGGCATGACTATTCATACTTGGGCTGGTATTGGAATTAAAGATGCGTTGGGGGAAGATGAACTCA
The DNA here is from genome assembly GCF_051789135.1 of Acinetobacter sp. PC34. Lineage (NCBI taxonomy): Bacteria > Pseudomonadati > Pseudomonadota > Gammaproteobacteria > Moraxellales > Moraxellaceae > Acinetobacter > Acinetobacter sp. PC34. Next base: position 1,458,643 of record NZ_CP196664.1, read on the forward strand.
AACGCATGAAAGAACGTAAATATTTAAAAGAGCATTTAGAGAATGCCCAAGTCTTAATCATCGATGAAATTTCGATGTTACATGCCAAGCAACTCAATTTGGTCAATAAAGTCCTTAAGTTCTTTAAAGAAAGTCAAGAGCCATTTGGCGGGATTCAAGTGATTGTTGCTGGTGATTTCTTTCAGTTACCGCCAGTTGGTAAAAATGAAGAACGCAACCGCGATAAATTCTGTTTTATGTCTGATGCTTGGGTCGAAGCCAAGTTTCGTGTGTGTTATTTGACTGAGCAGCACCGTCAGGGCAATGATTATCTCAATGATATTTTAAATGCCATCCGCAGTCAGAGTATTAACTCTCAGCACTTGCAGGCTTTACAAGCTACACGTCAGCAAGATATTGGAGAAATCTTTACACGTTTATATACGCATAATATGGACGTGGACACCATCAACTTCAAACATTTGAATGAAATTGAAAATGAAGGTCGACAGTTTGAGGCGGTGTGTGATGGCAATGACAAGCTTATTGAAACTTTAAAGTCTTCTGTGCGAGCACCTGAAAACCTAACCCTCAAGAAAAATGCCAAAGTGATGTTTGTAAAGAACAACTTTGATGTGGGATATATCAACGGTAGCTTAGGCGAAGTGGTGGGCTTTGAAGAAGATGATGACTTTGGGATCTTGCCTAAAGTCAAACTGACTGATGGCACGGTACTTGTAGTTGAGCCTGAAACATGGTCAGTGGACAATGATGCGGGAAAAACGATTGCCAGTTTTCAGCAAATTCCATTGCGCTTGGCATGGGCCATTACCATCCATAAGTCACAAGGGATGACTTTGGCGGCAGCGGAAATTAATCTTAGTCATACTTTTGAAAAAGGACAGGGCTATGTGGCTTTGTCGCGCTTAAAGACTTTGGATGGTTTAAGGTTACTAGGATTTAATGAACAAGCTTTGGAGTTAGATAGTCTTGCCATTAAGGCAGACCGTCGCTTCCAAGAACTGTCCGATGAAGCCGAGACACATTTCGAGGCCGTTGATCTTGACCCGCAGCACAAGGCATTTATCCGTCACTGTGGCGGAACGCTCAATGAAATTGAGATTGAGCGGAATGAAAAGAAAATTGCCCGTAATGCAGGTAAAGCCAACTATGCTTCTGCAACACTTGATGAAACACGTGAATTGTTTGAAGGTGGTTATGAAATTGCAGATATCGCACAAGAGCGCGGTTTGACGGCTGCAACTATTATCAACCATTTGGCAAAGTTGCATAAAGAGCAAGGCTTGGATATTTCCGTGGCACATCCTGGAGAAGAAGTAGTTGAGCAAGTGCGGAAAATTTATAAACGCTTAATGAAGCGTCAGCAAACAGAACACTTTAGCGAAGATGGTGCGATTAAGCTTCGTCCTATTGTGGAACTGACAAATCCACGTATGGGCTATGACCAAGTTCGTTTAGCGCTGTTATATATTGAATAACATCTTAAAACTAGGACATTTCGTGCAGAAATTTCTTACTTACTTTGCCCAGAACTTCAGTTAAACTGAATTTTAAGGGATAAGAATAACTTAGAATCGTAATGAAATTGACAGCTTGGTACACGCTTCGCAAATTTGTTTATAACAATTTGCATAATGAGGATTATGAGACGCCCTTAAGTCGAGGGTTAAACTATTTTCTCATTGCACTGATTATGAGTAATGCTGCTGCGGTCTTGCTGGAGTCGGTGCAAAAGTACTATGTGTTGTATCAAGACTTTTTCTATTATTTTGAAATCTTTTCTATTATCGTTTTTAGCGTCGAATATCTTTTACGTTTTTGGTCAATTGCTGAATCTAATAGTTTTGAGTCGGATTGGAAAAACCGTCTAAATTGGGTCAAAAGTGGTGGGGCGATTATCGACCTTTTGGCTATTCTACCTGCCTATTTAAACTTCTTTGTTCAGTTCGACTTACGATTCTTAAGAATTGTTCGTTTGCTCCGACTTCTCAAGCTCACCCGCTACTTTGTCTCTCTACAAATTTTATTACGTGTCATTGAGCGTGAAAAAGGCTCATTTCAAGCGGTTATTTTCATCTTAATGATTATGATCATTATGGCGGCTGCAGGGGTGTATTTGATTGAAAGTCAGGCACAACCTGAAGTTTTCAGTTCCATTCCTGCTTCAATGTGGTGGGCCGTGGTTACATTGACCACCGTCGGTTATGGCGATGTGACACCTATTACGCCGTTAGGACGCTTTCTTGGTGCGATTATTACTATCTTAGGTGTAGGTTTAGCGGCATTACCTGCGGGTATTTTGGCGAATGGTTTGGCCAATGAACTTGAGCAGCGTAAAGAAAAACTTGAACTCAGATTTCGAGAACTAATCCAAAATAGCGATATTGATTTTGTCTTGGAGACAGAAAAAATTGAAGAAGTTCGTAAAGAAGTTGGGCTGACCAAAGAGCAAACACACGATATTATTTTACAGCTCATTCGTGAACAAAAAGAAGAATCTTTAAGGCAAGAGCGTGAGCAATATGCCTATTGTCCACACTGCGGGAAAAAGCTACCTGAATGATTATGCCAGTCAGTTAAGGAGTTTCGTATTGAACTTCTTAACTGCGGAGTCTCACCGTTTTTAAGTTCAATTTTGGAGTTCTTTTTTTCGCCAAAAGAAACACATTGGTCATTTGAACAAACAGTCCATATTAAAGGCGATTACATCGCCTTGGGCTGCAAATAAAAGCTTTGCTTTTATTCTTACCGCAGCTTGCGGATGACGTTATCGCGTATCGAATAAAATTTAGAGTTTAAAAAAAATGCCATTAAGATTTTTAATGATCTGACATTAATCTGAATGATGGATTGTAAAAGCGTGCATAACAATACGATTGAGTTCTTACGCACGCTTATTGTTTTAGATAAAGTCATTTATTGGGGGTTAACAAGTCTGATTTGAATCGCTTTTACATGCGGATATCAACTTTTTCTCATGCTGAAAAGCCAACAATAAAATAATCAGCCCACCTAAACTTAGTAAAACTCCGACCCAGATTGGAGCTAGCCAACCTAAACCTTGGCTAATTAACCAGCCGCCCAGAAAAGCACCAAAAGCATTGGCAATATTAAATGCAGAATGATTCAGCGAAGCTGCTAAGCCTTGTGCATTACCAGCGACATCCATTAAGCGGGTTTGTAGTAAAGGCCCCAAGCCTGCAATACTGAAGCTAACCAAGAAGAGTGCAATAAAAGCAGTGGCAAGGTGATCCATAGACAGGGCACAAAGTACATAAGAGCAGGCATTGGAAACTAAGACCCAAATAATCGCCTTGTTTAAGTTTTTATCGGCAAAGTGTCCTGCGACAACACCGCCGACGACCAACCCGAGCCCAATACATGCCAGTGCAAACGGAATGACTTGAATGCTAGCATGGGTATATTCAGTCAAAATAGGTGATACATAACTATAGACAGAAAACAGCCCACCAAATCCAATTGCACCGACAGCAAGCGTGAGCCACATTTGTGTATTTTTAAGTCCACGCAGCTCATTTTGAATGCTGGCTGTGTGATCCAGTTGCATTTTGGGTAGGCCAAAACAAATTGCGACCACAGTCAAAAATGCGATAGATGCAGAAAACTCAAAACCTGCCCGCCAACCATACAGCTGACCCAGCCATGTCGCAAAAGGCACACCAATCACGGTCGCGACATTCAGCCCCATCATGAGCATGGCGACTGCCGAAGCACGCTTTTGTTTTCCAGCAAACTCTGCAACCACCAAAGCGGCAATACCAAAGTAAGCGCCGTGAGGGAAACCTGCAATAAAACGTGAGACCAACATAGACTCATAGCTGTTTGCGAGTGCTGTACTGGCATTGGCGATACCATAAAACAGCATGAGGCCAATTAAGAGCGTTTTACGCGGAACCTTTGCGGCCAAAATGGCAATCACAGGTGCGCCAATAGTCACACCTAAAGCATAGGCACTAATAAAATGCCCTGTGACAGGAATGCTGAGATTGAAACTTTGTGAGATCTCTTGGATGAGTCCCATCGCAACGAATTCAGTCGTACCAATACAAAAACCACCGAGTGCTAATGCCAAAATAATGACAGATAAGTGACTCGTTGGTGGGATGCTATTTTCTTGAGAGGACATAAATAGACGAGAAAATGAAAAGTATTATACGTTCTTTATCACATTAAAATTTGGTTGTTCAAAAAAGTTATAAGTGAACTAAGCAAGCGTATATTCATATGAACTCTGAAGGTTCTACACGATGAATATTTATTCATAGCGCTATATTGAGTGGACTTTCTATAAAAAGAAGTCAAATTTAAAGGCAGCAAATACAGATCAATCCAGCCTAGCTTGAGAATTTGGATTTTTTTGTATTCGCTAGGCTAGGGCTGTCCTGTACCAATGATTAGGGTAAGTAACCCAGCCGCAATGAGTGGGCCGACTGGAACGCCACGTAGTAAAGCCACTCCTGCAACGGTTCCGACTAGTAAGCCTGCAACAACATCGGGTTGGTTTGACATCAGTTTTACGCCGCGCCCGCCTAGCCATGCAACCAAAACACCAATGGCGATGGCAAGTAATGATTTGACACTTAAAAAAGATTTAAAAATACTTTCACCACTAATTCTACCACTTGCAATCGGCACTAAAACTGCAATGGTTAAAATGATGATCCCGATATTTAATCCATGTTGTTGGATGAGTGGGAAGTATTCACTCAGTGGTGTCATCCGCAAAATAATGAGTACTGCAGCAGCAATGGTTACCGCAGAGTTGTGACTGAAAATACCACAAGCCAGCAGGATCAAGAGGACGATCAGATTCAAATCTAAGTTCGGCATAGGGGAGAGACTGGTCAAAAAAACATGTGCATTGTAACGTTTTTTTAGCCACTTTGCCGAATGATCCAAGTACTTTGATTGATGTTCCTGTATTTCAGTATAAAATGAGCCTTTATTTAAAAATGTGGTGTGCTGATGCTGTTGGAAAAAATGTTGCAGTCGCAAGGATTTGGTTCGCGAAAGCATTGCCAACAGTTGATTAAAAATGCAGCCATTGAAATTGATGGGCAGATCATTACTGACCCTAAATATAAACTCAAATTGGATGCTTTGAACTACAAGGTACATGGCAAGAGCTTTGAATACCGCGAAAAAGTCTATATCGCCTTAAATAAACCTCAAGGCTATGAATGCTCACATCAGGCGACACATCATTTTAGTGTTTTTGATTTGTTTGACGATGTGCTCTTGAATCGTGGCATTCAGTGTGTAGGTCGTCTAGATCAAGACACCACAGGTTTATTGTTACTCACCGACGATGGTCAGTTTTTACAAGCATTGACACATCCTAAAAAGCATGTGGCAAAAGTGTATCGGATGAAAACTGCCGACCCTGTTACAGATGAACAGGTCCAACAGTTGGAGCAAGGGGTGGAGCTGCGAAATGAAAAAGGGAGCTTTGCTGCAACGGATGTAAAACGCTTAGCTGAATGCGAACTGCAAATGACCGTGCATCAAGGGGTATATCATCAAGTGAAACGTATGCTTGCGGCAGTGGGAAATAAAGTTGAGAGCTTGCATCGTCAGCAAATTGGAGCGCTCGACTTAACGGGGATACCAGATTTAGTCGAAGGGCATTGGATCTATTTAAATGCAGAACAAGTGGCTTTAGCCAAGACACGCAATGATCTTGAGAGTGAAGGTCTTTAGACGCTGAATGCTATAGAAAGCAATGATAGGTCTTAAATTCATTATCCGCTACAAAGCCCATTGCTTCATATAAGCTGTGGGATTGATAATTATTTTTTTGCGTTTCAAGCGTAATACGAATGGCTTTTTCGTGTCGCGCAAACAAAATCGCGGTATCAATCAATTGTTTTGCTGAGCCATGGCGACGATGCGGTGGAGAAACATAAACATCATCTAAAATATAATAAGTTGCACAGGCCACAGAAGAAAAGCCTAAATACAGCAGCACAAAACCTGTAATCACATCGTCTTTGACATGAATGAAGATGACGCTTTGTTCGTTTTCAAGGCGAAGTTTAAGGAACTTTTGGGAAAGCGCTAAGTTGGAAGATGCACCATAAAATTGGCGATATTCATCAAATAATACAGCAAGTTTTTCTAAGTCTTCTAAAGTGGCACGTCTAACGATCATGTATTACTCCATGCTGTATTTATAATATTTACATGAAGCATACCTAAGTTTTGAAAGGGATATTTCTAAAATTTGTTTAGAAATGCAACACTGTTAAGTTTTGTCACTTTCTCCCAAGATTGCCGCTAATTCTTCAAAAAGATCACTATGTTCATCGTCTGCAAATAAATCATTGGTTGCAGTTGAGTCTGCGCTGGTGATGTGATCAACCGCTTTTTGTTCTTGCTTGAGCTTACGTAGCTTAATCAGCTGTTCAAGATTGATGTTCTGGTTTTCAATTGAGAATGGGATGGATTTGGTTAAAACCACTTGTCTGAAGAACAAACGAACGGCTTGCGCAGGCGTAATTCCCAGTTGTTTAAACACTGCAAAAGCTTGTTTCTTTTCTTGGGAATCGAGTCGAATTTGATAGACTTCTGTTTTTCTCATGATTTTTTAAATAATTTGAACGACTTAAGGGTAGAAGTTATTTTAATCAATTCCATTGTAATTTCAATATTCATACAATGGAATTTTAAATTATTTTGTAATGACAAGCAGATTACAATGTCAATTCAGAATTGGAGCTAAACTGCATAAGCTGTTGAGTTACTGGATCTTTAAATGAAAGATGCTTAGCTAATAGCTGTAAAGGCTGACTAAAATCATAGTCGGCTTTATGTACAACTTTAGGATAGAACGGATCATTTTTAATCGGAAGACCTAAGAAGTTGAGGTGTACACGGAGTTGATGTTGCTTCCCTGTCTCGGGTTTAAGCTCATATTTTGCCCATGTTTCATCATGTTCTAAAAGCAAGATCTCAGTTTCACTGTTCGGTGCTTCGTCTAGGACTTGCATGGTGTAGAACGGTTCACCTTTTTGCATATGTAGTTTTACTATGCGTGGAAATTTGAGTTCGCGGTTAAAAGGTGCAATCGCATGATAGGTTTTTTGAACCTGTCGCTCTGCAAACATTTGCTGATACATCCCTCGACTGTGAATGCATTTGGAAAACATCACTAAGCCAGCGGTTTCACGGTCAAGGCGGTGGATGGGCGTTAAATGCTCAATGCCTGTTTGTTTTTTCAGGCGCACCAATAGGGTTTGTTGAACATATTGCCCCGTTGGACTGATGGTCAAAAAGTGCGGCTTATCCACCACTAAGAAATGATCATTTTCAAATAAAATCTCATGCTGAGATGGCACTTCAATTTCGTGCGCTAAAAAGCGGTAATAAAACACATGCTGATTTTCAAGATATGCCGAATCTGTATGGAGTACATTACCTACAGCGTCATAGACCAAACCATCATGAAAACGTTGCTGCCACTCAGTTGCTTCAATATGCGGAAATTGGTCAGATAAATAAGCCAATACGGTGTGTGGTGCTGGCTTTAATTTAGGCAGAAACACTTTACTTGCGCTCACGCCATTGAGCATGGGAGGGCAAAATTCAGCAGGTTTTATGGTGAACATGATGTGCAGGCAATATCTAATCGGTTGGTGCAGTTAAATACGAGATTTCAAGCTTGTGGCTTGGGCATTTTGTGAGTCCAGTGCTATCATAATTGTTCTTTTGTCACTTGTCGTGAGTATTATGCAGTATTCATTTAATTTAACGCTCAATAATGAACAAGATACCCAAAATTTAGCACAAATTTTGGCACAGCATTTTACGACGGGTGTGGTGTATTTAATTGGGGATTTGGGTGCGGGCAAAACTACGCTAACACGCCATTATTTACAGTATTTAGGTCATCAAGGTTCCGTGAAAAGCCCAACCTATACCTTGGTTGAACCGTACCAAGTTCAAGAGCGTGATATTTTTCATTTTGACTTGTATCGTTTAAACGATCCGTATGAACTGGAGCTAATGGGCATTCGTGACTATTTGGAAACGCCCAATGCATTGTTTTTGTTTGAATGGCCGTCTAAAGGGGGCAATGAAATCCCTCAGGCAGACATAATTATTGATATTCAAAAATCTGAAGATGAACTGACACGGTCTGCTACCTTAAGTTTCCATTCAGTAGCATTATTACAAGCTTTAGAGAGCCAATTAAACAATGCATGATGATTTAAAGATACGCCGTATTCATACTTTGAATCCTGCTTTAGCCAACCAAATTGCAGCAGGTGAAGTCATTGAGCGTCCAGCGTCTGTGGTCAAAGAGTTACTTGAAAACTCGATTGATGCAGGTGCGACAGAGCTGATTATTCGGGTAGAGCAAGGCGGCAGTACTTTAATTGAAATCATGGACAATGGTCGAGGGATTCACGCTGAAGATCTCCCTTTGGCGGTGATGCGACATGCGACCAGTAAAATCCAAACCGCTGAAGATTTACATGCAATTGTCAGTTTAGGCTTTCGTGGAGAGGCTTTGGCTTCTATTGCAGCGGTTTCGCGTTTAACCTTGACCAGTAGTCAGGTGGATGATGGAATTGGCTATCAAGTTGAAGTCAATGGAACTGCATTTGATCGTCAAGAGATTCAGGCTGTAGCTGCGCCTAAAGGTACGCATATTCGGGTACAAGATTTATTTTTTAATGTGCCTGCACGTCGAAAATTCCTCAAAAAACCTGGCACAGAGTTTGGTCATATTGAGGAAATCGTCCGACGTTTAGCGCTGACGCATTTCGATATTCGTTTTGTGCTTGAACATAATCAAAGCATCAAATTGAATTTGCCGATTGCAGATAGTGGTGAGCTACGTTTTCAGCGCGTACAGCAGTTGCTAGGGCGTGCATTTACTGAAAATGCTTATTGGATGGATGCAGATAGCATCAACATGCGTTTAACAGGTTGGTTGGGACATCCCTCGGATGCGCGGGCTCAGGCTGACTTACAGTATGTTTATGTGAATGGTCGAATTGTTAAAGATAAAACCATCTCTCATGCGCTGCGTATGGCTTATGATGGTATTTTGCATGGACATCAGCATGCGGGTTATTTGCTTTTTCTGGAAGTAGACCCTGAAAATATTGATGTCAATGTACATCCGACCAAACATGAAATTCGCTTTTTGAATCAACGTGAAGTACATGAATTTGTACGTCACTATGCCAAAGAGACTTTATCGCAGTTTCAAACGGCAACCGCAGATTTATCTGATGCAATGAAGATTGCAGAGAATCAAGCTTCGATGTCTGTGCAGCCTCGTTATCAAGAGCCTTTGCAGTTGCATCGTCGTGTTGAGTCTGCACAAACTGGTGAGCAAGCCCCATCGGATGTGCTCACTGACTTTAGTTCAAATCAACCACAAGGTGTCCATTATTCGGCGCAACCTTCACGCTATCAGGGCTCACAACAGCTCAATAATGCCTTGCAAAGCTATTTAGCACCTCTGCGTGATGCTTCATCTGCTGTTGATCAAGCTCAGTCTTTGGCTGATTTTACAGTGCAAAGCACTAAAGTCGATGAGCATCCGTTGGGAATTGCCATTGCACAATTGCATGGTATTTATGTGCTGGCTCAAAATACAGAAGGGCTGATTATTGTTGATATGCATGCAGCGCATGAGCGTATTTTGCTACAGCAAATGAAGTCAGCGTGGGATAAACCAGAGTTTTGGACTTCTCAGCAGTTACTTATTCCCAAAGTGATTAATATCACGCGAATGCAAGCGATACGAGTGGAAGAGCTCAAAGATCAATTGGCGCGTTTAGGTCTTGAAATTGATCAATATGGCGATGAGCAGGTCATTGTTCGTGGTGTGCCTGCGATTTTACATAAAGCCAATTTTGAGGCGCTGGTACCTGAATTACTGAACGATTTAGATCCAAATGATGAAGCGCAGGGCTTACTGCAAAAGCGTGATCAAATTCTAGCGGGTATGGCCTGTCATGGTGCTGTTCGCGCCCATCGCATTTTGGGTCTTTCTGAAATGAATGCTTTGCTTCGTCAAATGGAACAAACTGAATTTGCCAGCCAATGTAACCATGGTCGCCCAACTTGGCGTGCGTTTCCATTGGCTCAACTAGATAAGCTTTTTGCTCGAGGAGAGTAGTTTTACATGTCAACTCAATTGCCGGTCATCAATTTAATGGGGCCAACTGCAAGTGGTAAAACTGCTTTGGCATGTCAGCTCTATGAGCAAGGAAATTTTGAACTGATATCTGTAGATTCAGCATTGGTTTTTAAGGATATGGATATTGGTACAGCAAAGCCGACTAAAGAAGAGTTGCTGCAATATCCACATCACCTTATCGATATTATTAGCCCATTAGAAGTCTATTCGGCTGCAAACTTTGTTGAAGATGCATGTGGTTTAATTGATGACATGCATGCGCGAGGTAAAACTCCGATTTTGGTGGGTGGGACTATGCTCTATTTCAAGGCACTTTTAGAAGGTCTTTCAAGCAATTTACCGAGCGCAGACTATGCTGTTCGTGCTGAAATAGAAGCAAAAGGTGAGAGTGAGGGTTGGTCTGCGGTCTATGCTGAATTATGCAGTGTGGATCCACTGGCGGGCGAAAAATTTAAAGTGAGTGATAAACAACGGATTATTCGCGCTTTAGAAGTTTACAAATTGACAGGGCAGCCTATTACTAAACTTCAAGCTGAACAACCTAAAAACGTGCCTTATCGCTATAATTTTCATAATTATGCTTTGATGCCAGACCGTGCCGAATTGCACCAAAGAATTGCACAACGATTGAAAATTATGTGGGACATCGGATTTTTAAATGAAGTGGAAGCACTTATGAAAAAATACGATTTAGATGAAAATTTACCCTCTATGCGCTCAGTTGGGTATCGACAAGCACTCGAATTTTTACAGAAAGGAGATAAAACTGTCGAAAAACAACGTAAAATGGAGGATAAAGCACTTTTTGCGACACGACAACTTGCCAAACGTCAATACACTTGGTTAAGATCTTTGCAAGAGGCACATAAATTTACAACGTATTGTACTATCACGCAGGCACAAGAAGACTTGCGAAACTGCTACGGATAAAGCAAAATTTAGCTACTATCTTTTTTATAATTTTTAATTGAAAAATAAAGATAGTTTTTTGCGCTGATTTTTAAATTTTTTTGGAGTTATAACATGTCTAAAGGTCAAACTTTGCAAGATCCGTTCTTAAATTCTCTCCGTAAAGAACGTATTCCTGTCTCTATCTTCCTTGTAAACGGTATTAAGTTACAAGGTCATATTGAATCTTTCGACCAATATGTTGTTTTATTAAAAAATACAGTAAGCCAAATGGTTTACAAGCATGCAATTTCTACAGTTGTTCCTGCACGTAACCCGCGTCCTGCTGGTGCACCTGCTGGCGCTGGTCAACAAGGCGGCTTTGGCGGTCAACAAGGTGGCTTCGGCGGTCAACAAGGCGGCTTCGGCGGTCAACAAGGCGGCTTTGGCGGTCAACAAGGCGGCTTTGGCGGTCAACAAGGTGGCTTCGGTGGTCAAGGTGGCTTTGGTGGTCAAGGTGGTGGCTTTGGTAGTCAAGGTGGCTTCGGTGGTCAAGGTGGCTTCGGTGGTCAAGGTGGCTTCGGTGGTCAATCGACTGGTTTTGATGGCGAATCAAAATTTGAAGACACTCAAGATGACGAAAATAATCGTTAATTGATTGTTTAAAAAAGCCTCTCACATGAGAGGCTTTTTTTATACCTAATTTTTAGTTTTCATCCAAGTGGAAAATAAAAAACCAGCATAAATGCTGGTCTTTCTATGTATCCAAACTTATGACTTGTTGTTCTTACGGTCTAAGTTCGGATCTTTAATTTCAACATAAGCTCTGTTACGGGTTTCACGTAACCAGCTATCAAGCTCTGCATCAAATTGACGCTCACCTAAAATTTGACGTGCCATACGCTCTTGGTATTCAGCAGTCATGTCTTGTTGACGTGTTTCAGTCACTTGAAGAATATGCCAGCCAAATTGGGTTTGGAAAGGTTTACTAGTTTGACCTACCGGTGTATTTTTCATGGTTTCTTCAAACTGAGGAACCATCACACCTGGGCTGACCCAACCCAAACTCCCGCCATCACGTGCTGAACCTGTGTCATTAGAGTAGGTTGAAGCTAAGACTGCAAAGTCTTCACCTTTTTGAACGCGGTTATACAGGCTTTCGATCATTTGTTTAGCATTTTCAGGGCTAACCACTTCAGAGGGTTGGATCAAAATATGGCGTGCTTTGTATTGAGGCACAATCGCTTTTTGCTCAGCACCTTTACGTTCAACTAGTTTTAAAAGATGTACACCATCTCGTACTGTAATTAAATCTGTGGTTTGTCCCACTTGGAGTGGACTCACACGTGCTGCAAGCTCGCTAGGGATGTCAGAAAGTGCTCTAAAGCCCATATCTGCACCTTCAACTTTGGTGCCAGCAGTACTGAGCTTTTTAGCAATTGCAGCGACGTCATTGTTGTTTGCTAGAACAGTTTTGACTTGCTTCGCCACAGCGTCAGCATTGTCACCTGAAACACGCACATGTAGCACATGTACTTGATTGCCAAGTGCTGCTTGACCTTGTGGGGTATTTAAGAAGTTTTTAACATCTTGGTCTGAAATTTGGATACGGGAGGTAACGATTTGTTGGCGCAAACGATTGATTGCTAAATCTTCAGCAACGCGACTACGCAAAGAAGCATAGGTTCCCGGTGCCATTTTATCGAGCTTTTGTTGGAATGCTTCTAGGCTTGTGCTACCAGATTGTTTTGCAACATTTAAAACCGCTTCATTCAAGCTTTTTTCATCAGGTTGAATGTTGTAACGCTTCACTTGTTCAAGCTGAGTCTGACGAATAATCAGTTGCTCTAATGCTTGTTGTGCCAAATATTGCTCTGGTGGGACTTGTTTCTTTTGGCTCTCAAGTTGATGTTTGAGCTCAGCCATGCTTGCTTCTAAGTCACTCTTCAAAATGACACTGTTATCGACAACAGCAACAACTTCATCCGACGCATGTACAAAAGTTGGAATAGCGGTTGCGAGAGCTAAAGCCAAAGCACTCGCTTTAAAAAATTGTTTGAACTGTTTTGTCTTCATTAACGGTCTGTCCAAGTCTGATTAATATTGTTAAAGCCTAGAATACGATTTTCTAGTAATGATGAAAGTTTACTGTTGAGTCCGCCTAAGCCTTTAAGCGTAATTTCGGCCATAATTGCACGTTTAGGTTCTACACCTGCAGCATTGACGTCATCCAAGTCGTTATAGTACTCACGACCATAAACGGAGATCCCCCAACAGCAAGACTCGTAATTGACACCAAGGAGGTATTCACGAGCGACATTGTTGTCTAAGTCATATTGAGCGTGGCCCATAATACGCCAGTTGTTATGGATAGGTTGTACAAAAGATGCAACCACTTGGTCGTAATGTTCTTGACGATCTGCAATTTCTTTACGATAGAAATAGCCAACGTTATAGAGGTTGCCTTTATCACCCGTAAAGTAAAGTTGTAAGTCGCGTTGCGCATTATCGCCATTCGCCATCCATGCTGAGTTTGCACCGAGGGTAAAGTTTTGCGAGAGCTGGCTAGATACGCTGACAATCGGCCCAGAGTGATTTTCTCTGTCAAAGACATCTGCTGTTTGGTCAAGCGTTACGCGGCGGTCTTCGAAATAATAGCTTTGGCCCACACTGGCTTTTAAGCGTTCTAAACCCACAGTATCAAATAAGCTATAACTTAAGCCCAGTGACAAGAAGTTATTGTCTTCTAGACGGTCATGGCCATAGAAGCGATTTGCACTAAACAACTGATCATAGTTGATCGATGCTGTTGCAGAGTCAAAGTTTGGTGCGTCATCTTGATTTTTATAGGGTGCATAGGCATAGAACATACGTGGACTTAACGTCTGTAAGAAAGTGCCTTCTTTTTCAAAGGTTAAACCTGCATCAAAAGTCACCTGTGGCACGACATAAGATTTGTCGTTCGATGAGCGGTTGGTGTTGTCAAACTCATTGATGGTGTCTTGATCGTAGAATGTGTTCACATTACGAATAGATACTTCAGGAATGGCGAAAGCCCACGGTGTACGGTAGTTGTAGCGTACAGAAAAGTCATTATAGACACGGGTGCCGCTTGGTTCAAAGCTATCGTTGGTATCACCGTCGATAGCCCCAAAGTCCTTTTTAAAGTAAGCCGTATCGTTGTTGAACTCGTACTCTAAACCGAGAGCGTTGCCTGCTTTATAGTTGAGTAAGAACTGTGGTAAACGTGCATACGGACGGTCAACGTAGGGTGTAGTTTCGTCTAGTGTTTGGAAGTCTTCAACTTTCAGTTGGGCTTTTAGACCAGGAATTCCATTTTTATAGTTTAACTCCCAAGCACGACGCAGGTTTAAGTCTGTCTTGGTGTTTGGGTTATTGCTTAAGTCAGTAAAGTAGTCTTTGTCTGAAGCATAGTTATATTCAAGGTTGGTTGAGAACTGTTCATTGATTTGCCAGTTATGTAAAAAGTGCAAATCTTTACGGTCTTCATCGTCATATTTTCGGTCAGAAGCTAAGTAACCCCCCCAAATTTGACCTGAACCAAAGTTTTCGGTTAGATAGCGGAACTCACCCTCAAACATTGGGCCGCGGTCGCTGATATAGCGTGGCGTAGCAGTCGCGTCGTAGTTAGGTGCTAAGTTGAGATAAACAGGTACTGCAAGCTCGACACCACCATCATTGGTGAAGCCAAAACTTGGTGTCAAAATACCGGTAGTACGACGGTCATCAATCGGGAAGTTGAAATAAGGAACTGCGAGAACGGGTACATCTTTAACATAAAGTTTTGTGCCGCGTGTTTCACCACGGCCAGTTTCTTGATTTAACTTAATTTCGTCTGCTTGGATTTTCCATGTTGGCGATTGCTCTGGTGGGCAGGTGCTATAAGTTGCATTTTTTAGCGTGGTGGTCGTTTGTGACTCACGTAGGATTTGTTCAGCCCGCCCATGCGCATGTTGTTCTTCTGAAATATAGAAACTGTTTTTCAGATCGCCTTGTTGAGTTTTTAGGTTGTAATTGATTTGGTCGCTTTGCGCTAATAAACCACTTTGCGCCATTTGCACGCGTCCTTCAGCATTGGCAAAAGTCTGAGTCTGGTCAATGGTGATTTTATCGGCACGAATTTGACGACCTTCTTGATCAATCAGAACATTACCTTCAAGAACAGAGTCACCTTGTGGGTTGTAGTGACCATAGTCCGCTGTAATGGTGGATGTCGCATTGGCTGCGTCAGCAGCTTTGGTTTCAGGGCTTACAGGGGTTAACCATGTGCCTTGGCAATACGCGGAGCTTAAGTAACGACCTTGGCGCTGTTGAGCTTCAGGAGATGACTTATCGACATAGTATTGTTCAAAAAACTTTTGCCCAGGATAGCTTTCTTGTAGTGCTTGTTTTAGCGATTGTTGTTCGTCTGAAATAGACGTGGTTGGTGTTGCAGCATAGCTTGTGATTGAGCTACCACAAAGAAGGGTAAATATCGCAGTCGCTAAAGGATTAAATTTAAACTGATGCTTCATGTGTCTCATTTACCAAGTATGCTTAAAACGCAATTAATTATTGTCGCATCATAGAGAAAAAGTTGATAAGTGGCTACACTTAGCACTTTAAAAACTCAGCCTGTATTAGAATTTATCGCAAATGAATACACAACGTGAACAATTGATACAAACATGGATTTCATCTGTACTTGGTTCAGATCAATTTGAAATTAACTTTTTAGCAGGCGATGCAAGTTTCCGTCGTTATGCACGAATCAAGTTGAATAATAAAACATTTATGCTGATGGATGCACCACCAGAAAAAGAAGATTGTGTGCCTTTTGTGACGATTGATGAATTTTTTGATACGAACGGTGTTCGTGTACCACATATTGTGGCGAAAGATTTGGAGCAAGGCTTCTTATTGCTTGAAGATTTTGGTGATGTGCTACTGTCTACACAGCTCGATGACAAGACTGTCGATGCACATTATGAGCAAAGTTTTAAACAGTTGATTCAATTGCAATCTATTGATGGTGAAGGTCATTTCCCAGCTTATTCTTATGAGAAGTTAATGACCGAAATGTCGTTGTTGACAGATTGGTTATTGCCAAGTTTACAGATTCAACCTTCTGATGATGAGTCTGCGCTGATTAAACGTACATTTGCAATTTTAGCCAATGCTGCTTTGGCTCAGCCTCAAGTGATTGTACATCGTGATTTCCATAGTCGTAATCTCATGCTTTTGGTAGATGAGCAAGAGCAAGGCGTAATTGACTTTCAGGATGCTGTGATTGGTGCCGATACTTATGATCTGATCTCAATTACACGTGATGCGTATGTGCAATGGAATCCTGAGCGCGTTTATCATTGGTTTAAAGTGTTTTATGACCTATTGCCAGCTTCTGCCAAAGAAGGGCGTGATTTTGAACAGTTTAAGCAAGATGCTGACATGATGGCCATACAACGGCATATTAAGATTTTAGGTATTTTTGTGCGTTTATTTGAACGTGATGGAAAATCAGGTTATCTGAAAGATTTACCACGTGTGATGTGGTATTTACTCGAAGAAAGCAAACCTTATGCAGAATTACAACCTTTCATGCAATTTATTTGCGATAAAGTGATGCCGAAATTTGAAGCAAAATATGGCAAATATGAGGTTGTTGCAGCATGAAAGCAATGATTTTGGCCGCGGGGCTTGGAAACCGTATGCGTCCTTTAACATTATATAAACCGAAACCTCTGCTTGAAGTTGGTGGCAAACCACTGATCGTTTGGCATATTGAAAAACTCAAGCAAATTGGGGTCACAGAAATTGTGATCAATTCTGCATGGTTGGCCGATGTCTTGATTGGTGCACTTGGCGATGGTTCGCAGTTTGGAGTGACTATTCGTTGGACGCGTGAAGAAGAGGGGCTTGAAACAGCGGGTGGTATTATCAATGCTCTACCACTGTTGGGGACAGAACCGTTTATTTTAGTGAATGGCGATGTTTGGACCACTTTTGATTTTGCATCTTTACTTGATGTGCAATTGGACGCCGATTTTGCGCATCTCGTATTTGTACCCAACCCGACACAACATCCCAAAGGCGACTTTATCTTAAATCAAGGGCGTGCTTATACCTTTGAACAAGAGCAGTCAGGCGAAGCACTGACTTATAGTGGTGTTGCAGTTATACATCCACAGATGTTTAAGGGATTGGAAGCAGGTAAGCGTCCGTTGGCTCCATTGCTAAAAGAAGCGATGTCTGCTGGAAAAATTTCTGCCGAGAAAATGCAAGCCGCATGGGTGGATGTTGGCACACCTGAGCGATTAAGTGATCTAGATCTACAGATTCGTCAAGGTATGTACGTTTAAGTGCATAATCACTAAGCGTTAGCTACTGTTCCACGGCTGAGAAATCGGTATACTTCAGTTTAATTTTATTGAGATGTCTTCTTTATGCATCCATTTTTTCAAGACTTAAAGCAAGGTAGTCAAAAGCTTGGCTTAGATTTGAGTGAAGAAGCATTAAATTTATTGCTGAAGTATCAAGACGCACTTGTGCTGTGGAACAAAGCTTACAATTTAACAGCGATTCGCGATCCTAAAGAAATGCTGGTGAAGCATTTATTAGATAGTTTAAGTATTTTAAAAGATTTGCCGAAAGGTCGTTTGCTGGATATTGGTACGGGCGGTGGTATGCCGGGCATGATTATTGCTCTATGCCAACCTGAGCGCCAATGTGTTTTGCTCGATTCCAATGGTAAAAAAATTCGTTTTTTAAAGCAGTTTATTGCAGATCTAAAATTAACCAATGTAATTGCAGTTCAAACGCGTGTTGAAAATGAAGATAGCATCCATGATTTGGGTCAGTTTGATGTGATTACCAGTCGTGCATTTGCTTCTTTAACCGATTTTATCAATGCATCGAAGCCTTATATGCACCAAGACAGCATTATTGCGTCGATGAAAGGCTTGGTTCCGCATGACGAAGTTGAAGCATTCAAAAACGAATTTAGTTGTGACATTATTGCGTTAAAAGTTCCACGTTTGGACGAACAACGACACTTACTTTTATTAAAACGTATCTAAAAAAATTCAAAGGATTGGGCGGGTCATGGCACAAATTATTGCGATTGCGAACCAAAAAGGTGGTGTAGGTAAAACCACAACCGCAGTAAATTTGGCTGCATCTTTAGCAGTACTTAAAAAGCGTGTTTTATTGGTCGATATGGACTCGCAAGGCAATGCGACCATGGGTTCAGGCATTCAAAAAAATGACCTACTGTATTCAGTGACCGATGTTTTACTGGGTGAAGTGCCTATAGAGACTGCGATTACCAAGGCGGAAGTGGGTTATAAGGTCTTGGGTGCAAACCGTGATTTGGCGGGAGTTGAACTTGCGATTGCTGAGCAAGAAGGGCGTGAATTTATTCTGCGTGACGCATTGCAAGAAATTGAACAAACATATGACTACATCATTGTGGACTGTGCGCCCAGCTTAAGCTTGATCACAGTTAATGCACTAGCAGCGGTGGATGGTGTGATGATTCCAATGCAGTGTGAATACTATGCTTTGGAAGGCTTGGCAGATTTAACACAGACCATTGATCGCATTCAACAAGCATTGAATCCTGAGTTAAAAATTATTGGTGTTCTACGCACCATGTATGATGCACGTAATGCACTGACACGTGATGTGTCTGAAGAATTAGAACAATACTTTGGCAAAAAACTCTATGACACGGTCATTCCACGTAATGTGCGTCTAGCTGAAGCACCTGCGCATGGTTTGCCTGTGATTTATTTTGAAAAAAGCTCGAAGGGCGCAGTTGCTTATTTACATTTAGCAGCTGAAATGATTAAGAAAAGCAAAGTGAAAAAAGGAAGTAACGCATGACCGTTAAGAAACGTGGACTAGCAAAAGGTCGTGGTTTAGATGCCTTACTCGGTTCCATTCAAAAAGAGAAATTACAACTTGAAGCACAAGCTCTTGATCACGGTCAGCTAAAACAAATTGATGTGCATTTATTGCAGCGTGGTGAATATCAGCCACGTCGTTTTATTAATGAGCAAGACTTACAAGAGTTAGCAGCATCGATTGAAAAACATGGTGTGATGCAGCCGATTGTGATTCGTCCAATTGATAATGAAAAGCATCCCTATGAAATTATTGCGGGTGAGCGTCGCTGGCGTGCGGCTCAACTTGCTGGCTTAACGCAAGTCCCAGCCATTGTTCGTGATTTAACAGACCAAGTTGCAATTGCACTGGCGTTGATTGAGAACATCCAACGTCAAGACCTTAATCCGATTGATCAAGCGATGGCATTACAACGTTTTCATGAAGAGTTTGGTTTAAGTCATCAAGAAATTGCGGATACGGTAGGTAAAGCGCGTACCACAGTCAGTAATTTGCTGCGTTTATTAAGTCTAGCTGAGCAAGTTAAAGACTTTATGCAGCAGGGGTTATTGGATATGGGACATGCTCGTGCCATTTTGACTTTGAAAGGGAAAGATCAACTGAAAGTCGCAGAATTGGTGATAGAGAAAAGTTTATCCGTTCGCCAAACTGAACAATATGTTCGTGATCTCAATGCGCCGAAACAAGAAAAATCGAAAACGGAAATTGCACCAGATCTTCAACAATTGACACAGCGCTTAACAGATCGTTTTAGTGCAAATGTCAAAATTGATCATAATAAACAAGGGAAAGGCAAGCTCACGATTCATTATCATTCACTAGATGAGTTGGATGGTATTTTGAATATTTGCTTAGCTGAATAATTTTATTTTCTATTTTAAATACTTGGGGAAGTGTTATGTGGGAATTGGTAAAAGCAGGTGGGTGGCTTATGCTGCCCCTTGTACTCTGTTCGATCTTTACTGTTGCGATTAGCTTAGAGCGTTTTATTCGCTTAAAGAAATCCGCTATTTTACCGAAAGATTTGCTATTAAACCCAGCGCAAAGCGTACAAATGGTTTTGCCTAAACTTAAACAAAATCAGGATTTACAGGCAACGACATTGGGTCGTATTTTGGAAGCTGGTTACCAAAGTAAGGCACAAGGTGAACAGTTTGCACGTGCGCAGATGGAAGCAACAGCTTCTCAAGAAATTGGTTATCTTGAAAAAAATATCAATTTTTTAGGAACATTGAGCGCTGTCGCGCCTCTTTTAGGATTGTTGGGGACTGTATTAGGTATTATCGAGTCATTTTTAATGATTGATATTGGGAATAGTAGTAATCCAACACTGATGATTCCAGGGATTTCTAAAGCACTGATTACAACTGCAGCAGGAATGTTCATTGCGATTCCTGCATTATTTGCTTATCGTTATTTTCAGCGTTTGGTTCAAGAGTACGTTGCTGAATTAGAGCAGCAATCGACTTTGTTTCATGCGGCTTTATTTTATAAGAAAACAGAAACTGTGCTTGAAAACCACGATGATGTTGTTGTGAAACAAGCGAGCTAAGGTGAAGTATGAAATTCAAACGCTCGCAAGTTGAAGATGTTCATATTAACCTTACACCAATGATTGATTGCTTATTATTTATTTTGGTGTTTTTATTGCTGACCACTACATTCAATCAATTTAGTCGTATGAATTTAACCTTGCCTGATGCGCAAGGGGTTCCGCCGAAAACATTTGATCATAAAATCGAAGTGGTGGTAGATTCCACAGGGCATTATTCAATTAATGGTCAGTCTATCGCATCGAAAGATGTTTCAGAATTAAATACCGCAATTAAACAGATTTCCAATGACCGTCGTGATCTAATGTTTGTGATTGCTGCGGATGCAAAAGCAACCCATCAGGATGTGATCCGTGTGATGGATGTGGCCGGTCAGTTGGGATTTGTAAATATCAATATTAGTACCAAAGTGCCTTCTCGAGGTTATTAGTGAAACACGATTTTAAAGTTTATCTACGTCTACTGAGCTATTTAAAACCTTATTGGGGCGTAGCAATTCTTGTGGTGGTCGGTTTTGCTATAAATGCCGCGACAGAGGTTTCTGTTGCTAAATTACTTGAAAAAATTATTGAAGCTATTCAACACCGTGATCAAGGTTTTACAACCTTGTTCCCAATTTTGGTTGTTGTGGTAATGTTTTTCCGTGGGCTGGGTTTGTTCATGGGGGGGTATTTTACGGCTGTCATTTCTAGAAACCTGGTCTTTAATATTCGCCAAGAAGTTTTTGCAAAATTATTGCGTCTTCCTGCACAGTATTATCTGGATAATAACAGTGGTCATATCACTGCGAAGATCATGTTTAATGTGGAGCAGCTTACCGCTGCATCTTCAGAATCATTAAAAACTATTGTTCAACAAGGTCTAATCACCATTGCACTGTTGGGGTACCTGATTTATAGCAATTGGCGTCTGACCTTGTGTATTTTGATTTTTGCACCGTTGATTGGTTTACTTATCCGTAAAGCGGCAAAGCGCATGCGTAAGCTTTCTATTCAAGTCCAAGATACCATGGGTGATGTCAATCACGTGGTACAAGAGACGGTCAATGGTCACTTGGTGGTAAAAGGTTTTGGTGGACAGGCTTATGAACAACAACGCTTTAGAGATACATCTTTAGAGAATTTACGTCGTGGCCTGAAAATGGTGGTTGTGCAGCAGCTGAACAGTCCTGTTGTCCAATTAATCATGTCCATTGCTTTGAGCATCGTCATGTGGATCGCACTACGCCCAGAGATTTTACAGGATACGAGTGCAGGTCAATTTGTGGCTTACATTACTGCAGCGGGTATGTTGAGTAAGCCAATTAAAGCGTTGACTGACGTGAATGAAAAGATTCAACGGGGTATGGCTGCAGCACATTCAGTTTTTGAAATTTTAGATTTACCAGAAGAAAAAAATACTGGGGCTTTAACTCCTGTACTGAAAGGTAATATTGACTTTAAACATGTGAATCTGGTTTATACCGATGGCCATCACGCATTGCATGATTTTAATCTGAGTGTAAAAGAAGGTGAAACAGTCGCTTTAGTAGGGCGTTCTGGTGCTGGTAAAACATCTTTAGTGAATTTACTGGTGCGTTTTCAAGATACGACCTCTGGCCAAATTCTCTTTGATGGTGTTGATATTCATAATATTGAAATCAATAGCTTGCGTACTCAAGTGGCAATGGTTAATCAGCAAGTGGTTTTATTTAATCGCACTGTACGTGACAATATTGCGTATGGTCAGCTTGAAAATGCCTCGGATGAAGAGGTGATTGCAGCGGCAAAAGCAGCTTATGCACATGACTTCATTATGGCTTTACCACAAGGCTACAATACCAAGTTGGGTGCACAAGGTCTCAATTTATCGGGCGGTCAACGCCAACGTATAGCCATTGCTCGTGCGATTTTGAAAAATGCGCCTGTATTGATATTGGATGAAGCCACCAGCGCGCTTGATAATGAATCAGAGTACTTTATTCAGCGTGCCTTCGACGCTGCAATGCGAGATCGTACCACGATTGTGATTGCACATCGATTATCCACCATTGAAAATGCAGACCGTATTGTGGTGATGGACAAAGGGCGTATAGTCGAGCAAGGTACACACGCTGAACTTATTGCTAAGCAGGGTGCTTACTATCAGCTACATCAGCGTAATTTTGAGGAAAACTAAGTCATGTCAGGTGCACAGTTTATTCAGGATGCTTGGAACTCACAGGCAAAGTGGTTAATTGTGCTTCGTCCGCTGTCTTGGCTATATCGTGGCGGTTTTCTTTTAAACCGTAAGTTGTATCGGTGTAATATTAAAAAAGCCTATACGGCTCCTGTACCTGTCATGGTGATTGGTAATATTACCGTGGGTGGAAGTGGTAAAACTCCTCTGCTCATTCACTTGGTGAGTTATTTACAAAGTAAAAATATTCGAGTGGGTGTGATCAGTCGTGGTTATGGTGCCAAGGGCCCATTTCCGACTATGGTGGATCTGAACTCATTACCTGAAAATGTAGGTGATGAGCCAACGCTCATCGTGCAATCCACTGATGTACCGATGGCAGTGGGTCCCAACCGCCAAGAAAGTATTGAACTGCTTTTATCTCACTATCCCATTGATTTGATTATTAGTGATGATGGGCTTCAGCATTGGGCATTGAATCGTCAAATTGAATGGATTGTCCTAGATAATAATCGTGGACTAGGTAATGAAAAGTTATTGCCTGAAGGTTATTTGCGAGAGCCGAAGTCTAGACTGGATCAAGGCATAGTGATTGAACATGCAGATCATCCTACTCGTACTATGCACATGCACTTAGAAGTTGCAGAGCCTTATTTGTTGAACAGTATTGAAGCAAAAGCTTTCAATCCGCAAGATGATTTTTATGCGGTCGTGGGGATTGGGTTTCCGCAGCGTTTTTATCGTACTTTAGAGCGTATGGGGGTGCAGCAGTTCCAGTGTCATGAGTTTGCCGATCATTATGAATATGAGTTAGAGGATTTGGTCTTTGATGATGCCAATCCTATTATTACCACTGAAAAAGATGCAGTGAAAATTTTAGCGTTGCTCAAACAAAATCCTAGTTTTGCCCGTGATATTTGGGTTGTTCCTGTCGATGCAGTGTTATCGACGGCGTGTTATGACACCTTACATCAACAGCTCGCCGCTGTAGGTATTGAAATTTCTTAAGGTCTTTTATGAAGCATATTGTTATTCCTGCGCGTTTCGCAAGCACACGTTTATCTGGAAAACCACTCCTTAAAATTCATGGCCGTGAAATGATTTTACGGGTCGTTGATCAGGCGAAGAAAGTGGAAGGTTTTGATGATCTCTGCGTCGCAACGGATGATCAGCGAATTTATGACCTTTGCATGGCAGAAGGCGTGGATGTGGTGTTGACCTCAGCGGATCATCCTTCGGGAACAGACCGCCTAAGTGAAGTGGCAAAAATTAAGGGCTGGGCCAGTGAAGATATCATTGTCAATGTTCAAGGTGATGAGCCTTTATTGCCAGCGACTTTAGTCAAGCAAGTCGCACAACTTTTAGAGTCACAAGCTGAGTGTTCAATGTCGACCTTGTGCGAACCAATTCAGCAGTTAGATGAATTTAAACGTGACAGTATTGTTAAAGTGGTGATGTCGAAGTACAAACAAGCACTTTACTTTAGTCGTGCTACTATTCCATATGACCGAGATGCTGCAAAACAAGTGCAACAAACGTTGCATAACCAAGCCTTCCGTCATTTGGGCTTGTATGCTTACCGCGTGAAATTGCTCCAAGAGTATGTGACATGGGATATGGGTACACTTGAAAAGCTCGAAAGCTTAGAGCAACTGCGTGTTTTGGAAAATGGACATCGTATTGCTATTGATATCGCAGAAGCAAACTTACCACCGGGTGTGGATACACAAGAGGATTTAGATCGTTTAAATGCCATGGATGTGGCTCATTTTGCATAATAGAACTTAGGTCGTATACATGAAGCAAACGCTGCCTGAGCAGATTTATCCGTGGCATCAAAATGTTTGGGAAACTTTAACCACGCGATTTCCCAATATTGGTCATGGCTTATTGTTTTATGGAAAAAAAGGTTGTGGTAAAGAGATTTTTGCTGAGCAGTTTCTTGCTTGGGTCTTATGTGCGAAGCGGCAGCCAAATCATTTGGCTTGTGGGGAGTGTGGGAGTTGTCAGTGGTTAAAGGCGGATACACACCCCAATTATGTGCACATCACTACCGATGAAGACAATAAGAAACAAAATGCCAAGATCAAAATTGAGAAAATTCGTGATCTGCTGCCTTTTGTGCAGCAAACGGTAGATGGTTGGCGCGTCATCATTATTGAACCAGCCGAAGCTTTAAATACAGCTTCAGCCAATGCTTTATTGAAAACGCTTGAAGAACCAGGTGATCGTGTTGTTATCATTTTATTGGCAGATCATTATTTAAAACTGCCTGCAACCATTCGCAGTCGTTTGCAACATTTTGCTTTGGATCGCATAAATGAACAGCAAGCAGAGCAATTTTTAAATCAGCATTTGTCCCATAACGATTTGGCACAGCAACATTTGTTGATGAATTTGTCCAATCATATGCCGTTGCAGGCAATTACATTGTCCGAGAGTGAATGGATCCCTCAACGTGCTGAATTTTTAAAAGATTGGCAAAAGCTGGTGATGGATAAAAATATGCCGATGGCAATTGCGACCAAGTGGAATAAAGCGCTAGCATTTAGTGATTTTAGTCAAATGTTTGAGTACTTGTTGTCAGATTTGATTTGTGTCAAGCTAAATCAGCAATTAAAAAACACTGATTTGGATTTCAGTGTGCTGGCAGAACGGTATTCACTTGAAACTTTGTTTTCAATTTATGCTGAGCTGCAACAGTCAAAACAATATATTGAACAAAACGTACAAACTAATTTAGTGCTCGACCAATTGTGTATTCGGTTGATGGATGTTTAAAACAGGGGAATTTTATGCAACCACGTATGGGCGGAATCATTCAAGCCAATATTCCAGATAAAGCAACATTATATGCAAGCTATATGCCTTTTGTGGTTGGTGGTGGTTTATTTATTCCATCCAAGCAACCTGTAAAGATGGGAGAAGAGGTCTTTGTTTTGGCAACATTGCCAGAGCAAGCACAGAAAATTCCTCTAACCGGTAAAGTGATTTGGATTTCGCAAAAGCAAAATGGAATCAAACTCCAAGGATTTGGTATTCAACTTTCTGGGGAGAAAGGGGTTTATTACAAATCAGAAGCGGAAAAGTTGCTTGCAGGTCTTAAGTCTGAAGGGCGAAGTAGTTACACTATGTAATTAAGTACATGAAGTAGGAAACGCCTGTGTTTGTAGATACGCATTGCCATTTAACCATGCTAGATTTAATCCCTTATGATGGGGATTTGGATTTAGCATTAGCGCAAGCACGTGCAGCGGGCGTTCATCGCTTTATGAGTATCTCGGTTGATATTGATGATCATATTGAGCTAGCAAAAATTGCGGCACGGCATGATGATGTGGGCTATAGCGTCGGGGTACATCCTTGTGAAGATCCTGAAACCATGGCTCGTGCGACCACAGACTATTTAATTGAGTTGGCGCAGCCTGAAAAAGTTTGGGCAATTGGTGAGACTGGGCTCGATTATTTTCATAGTACAGATTTCATCGCTGAGCAAAAAGACTGTTTTGCACGACATATTCATGCTTCACAAGCTGTAAAAAAACCAGTTGTTGTGCATACCCGTTCTGCCAAGCACGATACTGTCGATATTATTCGTGCTGAAAAATCGACCCATGGAATTTTGCATTGCTTTACAGAAGACTGGGAAACGGCCAAAGCTGTCTTAGACTGCGGTTACTATGTGTCATTTTCAGGGATTGTATCTTTTAAAAATGCGCAAGACCTGCGTGATGTGGCGAAGCAAGTTCCTTTAGATCGCCTATTAATTGAGACAGATAGTCCTTATTTAGCACCGATGCCATATAGAGGAAAGTCTAATGAACCAAAGTACGTTCCTTATGTAGCCAAAGCCTTGGCAGATGTATATGATAAGTCCTTGGAAGAGATGGCTTTCATCACAACACAGAACTTTGAAAACCTTCTCAACATGAAGTAAATAAATTGAAACGATAAAAGCGTATAAGAGAGTACTAGGGTGAAAATGGATCGTCAGGCTCAGTTTCGAGCAAGAGAAGCGTTAATTTTCCAAGTGGCTGAACAGTTGCTTTTAGAGAATGGCGAAGCAGGGATGACCCTTGATGCATTGGCTGCGGAATTAGATCTAGCAAAAGGTACGCTCTATAAACATTTTCAAAGTAAAGATGAACTCTATATGTTGCTCATTATTCGTAATGAGCAAATGTTGCTTGAAATGATTAAAGATACAGACAAGCAGTTCCCTGAACATCTTGCTTTTTTTATGTTACATCATTTGCATCATCCTGAACGCACGGTGCTGTTTCATCAAATAGAAGAGCGATTATCGACAACGGGTGTTGGGATCTATCATTTATTTACTGAGCTTTATCAAATTCGAAAGCAACGTCTACGTTTAATTATCCGTATGACCGAGCGGTATTTGGAGTCGATAGAAAGTCAAATGACAGTTCGTGATTATTTGGCATCGATTTGGTCTTTAACGCATGGTGCAGCTGCGATTTTGAACTCTAGTTTTTATCAACGGTATTTGGGTTCGCGTGATACTTTGCGCGTGGCCTACATTGACCAAGCTCTGGCGATGCCTAAACAAACGGGCGCAGCAGGATATCTTGCTTAGCGGATAGGATGTATGAAACAGAAACCACCTTCAAGGATTCAAGGATTTACACTGGTTGAATTGATGGTGGTTATTGTTATTATGGCCATCATGGCGTCATTGGTGATGTTGAATATCAATGGGGTCGATCAACGTAAAGCAGCGCAAGCCCGTGATTTTTTTATCATGGATGTACAGAAAATTGCACGTGAGGCAAATGATCAAGCACGTGTTTTGGCACTAGAGGTTCATCCTGCGACCGATGTGGCTGATTTTTCTTATGCTGTTGTTGAATATAAAAATCCTCAATTTACCATACCCACAGAACAACAAAATAATGCAATGCTGAATCATCAAAAATGGCAAAAATATAATGAGTTCCCGCAGCAAGTGTTAGCCAAAAATGTTTCTTTTGCTGTGCAATCCTTAGACTATGATGTTTCCCCAGCCCGAAACGATGATTTAACCCAAGAGAGTGCACCTAAACTGATTTGGTTGGGGAATGGCGAAGCAAAACCTGTTCGTATTCAATTTTATTATGCCAATGAGCCCGTGGGTGCAGAAATTGAAATTGATCATTTGGGTAAAATAAATGCGAGCTAAAGATTTAAAGAATAGTCTGCCAGCTTGCGCTCGGATGAAACATTATTTCATTAATCCTCACTCAGGATTTACATTGCTGGAAGTGATGGTGGCACTGGCTATTTTTGCTACAACAGCGGTCGCTTTAACCAAAGTGGGTATGCAATATACTCAGTCTACTGGACATGCGATTTTACGTACTAAGTCACAATTTGTTGCCTTGAATGAAATTTCGATGATGGAAATCAATCGTGATTGGCTACAAGGCACGGCCTCTAAACAAATCACCCAACAAGGTGAAACTTGGCAAATTGATAAATCAGCGCAAGCAACGATCAGTACTAATGTGCAACGCGTCAATGTACAAGTGAGCTTGGTGAATACTGAAACTGGAAAAGTAGATTCGGGTGTTACGAGTTTAGTTTTTTTCAACCATCGTGATGGAAGCCAACCATGAAAAAACGCTCAGGCTTTACTTTGGTTGAGTTATTGGTGGCAATCGCGATTTTTGCTGTGCTTTCAGCTTTGGGTTGGAAGGTTTTTGATTATCTGATCAAGATTAAAGAGCGTAATACCCAACATGAACAGCGCTTAGGTCAGCTACAAGAAGCATATCAACAAGTGTTACGTGACACTGTGCAAATTGTACCAGTTACTGCCAATGTTGCGGGGCAGGTTCAACCCGCAGTCATGTTGCAAAATGGTCAGTTGACCTTTAGTAAAACTGGCGTGACTGATCCTTTAATGCAAGGCATACCGCCTGAAGAGCGAGTTGAATATATTTACAAAGCAGATGAAAAAAAACTGTACCGTTATAAATATAAAAATTTAAATCAAACCGGTAATGATCAACCAGAAACCAGTGTTTTACTTGATTCAGTTGATCAATTTCAAATTATGTTACTCAATCCCAATGAAATGGCACAATGGCCTGAGGTGGCATTGAGTGAAAATGATGTAACTCAGGCAAAAATACTACCGCGCGGTTTAAAAATAAACCTCACTGTCAATGAAGTGAGTTATGAATGGGTGTTTAGTTTATTAAATACAGACTTTTTAAAACAAAAAAATTAAGTTGCAGGATATGAAACTCACGGACTCTATGCAAAACCATTTTTCCTTAAATGTCTTCGTTGTAAATAGGTGGATGTTTTGAAGCGCTCTCAGCATGGCATTGCATTGATCACCATTTTGGTGATGGTGGCTTTAGCAACCATCCTTGCGGCTACGATTGCGCAACATCAGCGCAATACCGCAGAGAGTACGGGTTATTTAATGCGACAAAACCAAGCTCTGTTATACGCAAAAAGTGCTGAAGCTTTTTTTTCTGAGCTGTTGGTGGATGATGCTCAAAATGCAGCAGAGGTCGATCATCTACAAGAAACGTGGGCGAAGCCCATGCCTGCTTTTCCAGTGGAAGATGGTTTTGTTTCTGGGCGTTTAGAAGATGAGTCAGGAAAATTTAATTTAAATGCTTTAGTTAAGTCGGATAAAAAGCCGAATGAGGCTGCAAAACTTTGGTTTGAAAAACTGTTGGTACGTGTGGGGTTGCCTGCGCAACTTTCAGAAGCAGTGATTGATTGGCAAGATGAAGATGATGAAGTCAGTGGGCCGATGGGTGCTGAATCTGCTTATTATCAAAGTTTAGCTCAGGGTTACTTGGCGCCAAATCGTGCTTTTTATAATGTTGAACAGTTGAAGTTGGTGCGTGGGTTTGAGGGGCGTAACTATCAACTGATTGCACCTTATGTGAGTGCTTTGCCGAATAATGAATTAAAGGTGAATGTAAATACTGCACCTGCACTGGTGTTGGCTAGCATTGATCCTAAGTTGGATGTATCTGCTATTCAAAATTTACAAAAGCAAAGACAGGCCAATCTGGAGCATTTTTCCAATGTTAATGAACTATGGGAGGTTGATCCATTTAAACAAGTGGACGAGGCTCAGCGGGCTGCTGTTAATGATTTTCTCGGGGTTCAATCGAACTATTTTAAAGCTAGAATTGAAGTATTGCTGAGTGAGCGTAAGCGTCAGTTTAGTGCTGATTTGGTGCGAAAAGATCAGGCGGTATATGTGGCCTATCGGAGCATGTCAGCGTTTTAAAGGATAGATATAAGACTGATATGATTTACCAATTGGATTGAACAATAAAATAAATGAGCATAGGTTTACTTTTGCTTTATAATTAAAGTCAATTCTCAGAAAGTTTGATTGCATTACGGCATATGTTAATTCGTAAGTTATTTAAGTTTGAAAATGCCCATATTGTACGTAACTGTACATCGGATCGTTGTAAACGCTCCATTCATGGTCACAGTTATAAAGTTGAATTACTCCTCAAAGCATCAAAATTAGATCATGGTCAAATGGTTTATGATTTTGGCTTGCTGAAAGGGGTGATTAAAGACCTTTATGACTCTTTTGATCATGCGATTTGTTTTTGGCAAAACGACGATCCAGAATATATCCAAGCATGTAAAACATTTAGTGCACGTTGGGTGTCGCTGCCTGTTTCGCCATCGGCTGAACAATTTTCACGTATTTTCTTTTATCTTGCACAGCAAGTACTCGCGTCGACCGTGACTCAAAACGGTGAAGGCGATGTGGAAGTGTACTCGGTGATTGTGCATGAGACTGATACGGGCTATGCGCAGAGTTTTATTGAAGATATTGAAAATACACAGATGGGGCTTTTAGATTTAAGCCAGATCGAGTTTTCAGAACAAATCCAAGCGGAATGGGCGGATACTGAAATGTATACCAAATTAAAAGAAGGTATCCAATTTCACAATCCGAATGTAGAATTGCAAGTCAAACTGTGAAATTTGTCACGGAATATACAGTAAGGGAATAAGGCGCAAGTATGTCTTTAACAGAACAACAGCAAACCAAGCTTGATAAAATTCAGCTGGATGCCAGTTGGAAACATGGATTAAGTGACTTTTTGCTTAGTACTAAGATGGATGCGTTAAAGCAGTTTCTTGTTACAGAAATAAAAGCGAATAAAGTGATTTATCCGCCAAATGCGCTGATTTTTAATGCATTTAATACGACGCCTTTGGCGAATGTAAAAGTGGTAATACTCGGACAAGACCCATATCATGGGCCGAATCAGGCACATGGGCTCAGTTTCTCTGTGCAAAAGGGGCTTGCTTTACCACCATCTTTACGTAATATTTTCCATGAGTTAAATAAAGATTTAGGAATTGATATTCCTAAACATGGGGATTTAACTCGTTGGGCGCAGCAAGGCGTTTTGCTGTTGAACAGTGTATTAACCGTTGAAGCTGGTCAACCCACATCACATCAAAAACAAGGTTGGGAAGATTTTACCGATCATGTGATTGATGTTTTGAATGAACAGCGCGAACATATTGTTTTTATTCTTTGGGGAGCATATGCGCAGCGGAAAGGACAACGGATTGATCAAGAAAAGCATTTGGTGTTAAAGGCGGCACATCCGTCACCTTTGGCAGCAAATCGTGGTGGATTCTTCGGTTGTAAAGTTTTTTCAAAATCCAATAATTATCTTAAACAACATGGCATTGAGCCTATAGATTGGCAGCTGGACGCATGACATATTCTCCCGTTTCTAAAAACTACCATCCAGATTTGATTGTAGAAGAAGCAAAAAATGGTTGGCGCATTGTTCGTCTGAATAGACCAAAATCACTTCACGCTTTAGATGAAACGATTGTTTCAGTTTTATTTGAAGTGTTTCAAGATTTTCATAGCGATGACGCAGTAAAAGCCATTTGGTTGGATTCAACCACACCAAAAGCATTCTGTGCGGGTGGTGATGTACGTAAACTTCGTCAACTGGTGATTAACGATGAAGTTGAAACAGCCAATCAGTTCTTCGAGCAAGAATATGCTTTAGATTTATTACTACACAACTATGCTAAGCCTGTCTTGGTCTGGGGTGAAGGTTATGTCATGGGCGGTGGTTTAGGTCTGTTTATGGCCGCGCCATTTCGTTTGGTGACACCGCATTCACGTTTAGCGATGCCTGAAATTAATATTGGTTTGTACCCAGATGTGGGTGCAACGCGTTTCTTGGCGGATCGTGGAGCAATTGGTTTGTTCACGGGCTTAACGGGTTCAATCATGACGGCTGCGGGCGCATATGGTATTGGTTGGGCAACACACATCTGTGATGCGCAGCGTAATACGGTGCTTGAGAAAGTTATTAATATCGACTGGAGTCATTATCCAGCAGGTGATTTTAGAGCCATTGATGACACATTAAACAGTATGCATCGTCCTGTAGGTCCAGGTCCATTACAGAACTCTTTGGATGTCATTCATAGTGTATGTCGTGGTGTGAACTTCGAGCATGATTATGATGCTATTGTTGGTTTAAGTGATGCGCGTAGCGATTGGCTTCGTCAAGCCAGTGAGAACTTACAAAAAGGCTCACCAACAACTGCTGCATTAACATGGTTGCTATGGCAGTGGGGCAAGCAGGTTCATTCTTGGAATGAAGTGTTCGAGCTTGAAACCCAAATTTCGGACTGGAAAATCCGTCATGCAGACTTTGTTGAGGGTGTGCGTGCGCGTTTAGTGGATAAAGACTTGTCGCCAGCCTGGAAACAAGGGGCTAGTAATAGCTTAAAGGGTATTTTCGCTGGTAATCCACCAACAACGAGTATTGAAAGCTGGAATGAACTCCTTAAACATTACGATGTAATCTAATCTTTATGACTGATGTTTTAAAAATAGATAGTGAATGGATGCAGCTTGCTTTAGAGCAGGCTGCTATTGCAGCGTCAAAAGGTGAAGTCCCTGTTGGGGCGGTCATTGTGAGTCAAAATAAAATTATTGGTTCTGGCTTTAATGCTCCTATTACGCTAAATGACCCTACCGCGCATGCTGAGGTTCAAGCACTTCGCGATGCTTGCCAAAATACACAAAACTATCGTTTGCCTGATGATGCGGTCATGTATGTGACACTTGAGCCTTGTACTATGTGCGTGGGCGCTTTGGTGCATGCACGCGTTTCAAAAGTAGTCTTTGGTGCGACAGAGCCGAAAGCTGGCTCTCTTATAAGTGCACGTAAATTATTTGAAACGGGTTATTATAATCATCAGTTCTTGGTTGAGTCGGGTTGTTTACATGAGCAATGCTCACAGCAGCTCAGTCACTTTTTTAAAATGCGCCGCGAACAAAAGCGACTATCCCGTCTACAAGAAAAGGGATGAATCCATTCGTAAAATAATAATTTCATGTAAAATGAAATGACAATAATTATTGTCAAATAAGGCGTTGGAACCACCATGAATAATATTCAGATTAAAAAAGAATTTAATGCACCCGTAGAGCAGGTATTTGATTTACTTTCTAAACACTCAACGTATAACGTTGCTTTTGCACCAGTTCAAGTTGTGCGAGTGAAAGATTCAGCAGATCCAGAACGTCCGGATGGGCTTGGTTCTGTACGTCGTATGGGGTTTGGTCCAATTAAACTGTTGCAAGAGCAAATTACATTAATGAATGTGAATGAGCGTATTGAATACAAGATTATTAAAAATCCACTCATCAAACATCATTTGGGTATTATTGAGTTTGAGCCGATTGACTCGAATAAAACGTTAGTGACCTATACGATTGAATTACAAGCACGTGCACCTTTTGTAAGTAAATTAATCCTTGCACAGCTTAAATCTGCGATTAAACTAGGTTTTTCAAAACTCGCTAAATCTGTATAACAAACTTTGGGTAAGCAATGACAGTTCAAATAATCACAATTGATGGTCCAAGTGGTTCGGGTAAGGGCACACTAGCTGCGAAAATAGCAGCTCATTATCAATTTCATTTACTTGATTCGGGAGCGTTATATCGCTTGTTGGGCCTGTCATTGCATCAACAGGATTTGTTGGATGCTTTGTCAAGTGAATTGAGTCAATGTGTCGAAATTGCTAAACATTTAGACATACAATTTTTAAGTTCTGCACAAGGCACACAAGTCTTGCTCAATGGTGAGGATGTTAGTCAAACCATTCGAACTGAGCGAGTTGGTGAGTTTGCATCAAAAGTTGCAACAATTCCTGAGCTTAGAGCTGCGCTGGTTGATCGCCAGCATGCTTTTGCACAAGCACCGGGCTTGGTTGCAGATGGTCGAGATATGGCCACATCCATCTTTCCAGAGGCTCAAGCCAAGATTTATTTAACCGCTTCAGCCCAATCTCGTGCTGAACGCAGAGTAAAGCAGTTGCAGGGTATGGGGCTGGATGCTAAAATAAACGATATTTTAGCTAATATTGAGGCGCGTGATAAACGTGACATGGAGCGCGAAGTTGCTCCACTCAGACCAGCAACTGATGCCTACATCATTGATAGTTCTGAATTGAACATTGATGAGGTGTTTCAGCTTATGATGGCTTATATTGATAAGCAATTAGCAAACTAACGAATTTTTATATTCAGCAGAAGCATAGCTTGATCAGTTCAAAATGGACTATGTAGACGCTTAACTAAACCGGCCTTGTCTGATCCAAGACCGCTGACTTTATCAGGTATATCATGACCGAATCTTTTGCAGCCCTCTTTGAAGAAAGCGAATTAAACCTCAACGTTGAAAAGGGTGCTGTCATCCAAGGCGTTGTAGTAAACATCGATTCTGATTGGGTAACAGTTGACACTGGCCTTAAATCAGAAGGTATTGTTGACCGCGCTGAATTCTTAAATGAACAACGCGAACTTGAAGTTCAAGTTGGCGACACTGTTGATGTTGTTGTTGAAGCGCTTGACAACGGCATGGGTCAAACAGTTTTATCACGTGAAAAAGCGAAACGTGCTGAAACTTGGACTAAACTTGAAAAAATCTTTGAAGACGGCGAAATCGTTACTGGTGTTATCTCTGGTAAAGTTAAAGGCGGTTTCACTGTTGACATCGGTCCAGTTCGTGCGTTCCTTCCAGGTTCTTTAGTTGATACTCGTCCTATTCGTGATACTACTCACTTAGAAGGTAAAGAGTTAGAATTTAAAGTAATCAAACTTGATGCTAAACGTAACAACGTTGTTGTATCTCGTCGTGCTGTTATGGAAGCTGAATCTTCAGCTGACCGTGAAGCTCTTCTTGCTCAGCTTGAAGAAGGTCAAACAGTTACTGGTACTATCAAAAATCTTACTGACTACGGCGCATTCGTTGACCTTGGCGGTATTGATGGTCTTCTTCACATCACTGACATGGCTTGGAAGCGTATCAAGCACCCATCAGAAGTTGTTGAAGTTGGTCAAGAAGTTACTGTTAAAGTACTTAAGTTTGACAAAGAACGTAACCGCGTATCTTTAGGTCTTAAGCAATTAGGCGAAGATCCATGGTTAGCGATCATGAACCGTTACCCTAAAGGTTCAATCGTTAAAGCTCGCGTAACTAACTTAACTGACTACGGCTGTTTCGCAGAAATCGCTGAAGGCGTTGAAGGTTTAGTACACGTTTCTGAAATGGACCACACGAACAAAAACATCCACCCATCTAAAGTTGTTCAGATTGGTGATGAAGTTGATGTTATGGTTCTTGAAGTTGACGAAGAGCGTCGTCGTATTTCTCTTGGTATCAAACAAACTCGTGCTAACCCATGGGAAGAGTTTGCTAAGAATCACGACAAAGGTG
The DNA here is from genome assembly GCF_051789135.1 of Acinetobacter sp. PC34. NCBI lineage: Bacteria > Pseudomonadati > Pseudomonadota > Gammaproteobacteria > Moraxellales > Moraxellaceae > Acinetobacter > Acinetobacter sp. PC34. The sequence continues at coordinate 1,494,099 of NZ_CP196664.1, forward strand.
AAAAAGTTTCAGGTACGATCAAGTCAATCACTGACTTCGGTATCTTCATCGGTTTACCAGGCGGTATCGATGGTCTAGTTCACTTGTCTGACATTTCTTGGAACGAACAAGGCGAAGAAGCTATCCGTCGTTACAAGAAGGGTGACACAGTTGAAGCGGTTATCTTGTCTGTAGACGCTGAAGGCAACCGTATCAGCCTTGGCATTAAGCAAATGAACAGCGATCCGTTCAACGATTTCTTAGCTGCTAACGAACGCGGTGCACTTGTAAAAGGTACTGTAACTGCTGTTGACGCTCGTGGCGCAACACTTAAGTTAGCTGACGAAGTTGAAGCGACTCTTAAAGCATCTGAAATCAACCGCGACCGCGTTGAAGATGCAACTAAGTTCCTTGAAGTTGGTCAAGAAGTTGAAGCGAAAATCATCAACGTAGATCGTAAATCTCGCTCTATCAACTTGTCTATCAAAGCGAAAGACGAAGCTGAAGAGAAAGAAGCAGTTGCTAACTTGAAGACAGCAACTACTGGTCAAGACAATGGTCCTAAGACTATTGGTGATTTGATCAAAGCTCAAATGGGCAACTAAGTAGATGTTTGAATTGTATTGTTAATGTAAGTTAACTAATACTTTTTACACAAATACAATAAACGGTAGCGTAGTATTCACTTATTACGCTACCGTTTTGTATTTAAACAGGTTATTATCAATCTATCTACAAGGTAGCTTGATAATTAAAGAGGTCGCAGATGACTACTGAAGCACTTAATAAGTCTGACTTAATAGAGCGTATTTCTCTTAAAAACCCGCACTTAGCAGAGCCATTAGTGGAAGAAGCTGTTAAGATTATGATTGATCAAATGATTGCATCTTTGTCTTCAGATAATCGTATTGAAATTCGTGGTTTTGGTAGTTTTGCACTCCATCACCGTGAGCCTCGTGTTGGGCGTAATCCTAAAACGGGTAAGTCGGTAGAAGTGGCTGCTAAAGCTGTTCCACATTTCAAACCAGGTAAAGCATTACGTGATGCAGTAAACGAGACTGCAGGCGAATAAAATTTATTGGGGTGCTTATGCGTTACGTATTATTCGCATTATTAATTGTACTGTTTGGCTACTGCCTAGCTTTGGTACTACAAAACGGAACTGAGCTAACCGTTGATCTGTTGTTTATACAGGTTCCAGCAATGCGTTTAGGTCTATTGTTATTATTGACAATGGCTTTAGGAATTGTGTTGGGTTTGTTAATTGGTGTTCAGGTATTTCGTGTATTCCAGAAAGGTTGGGAAATTAAGCGACTACGTAAAGACATTGATCACCTTCGTAAAGAGCAGATTCAATCCGCTCAGCTGGCTGCTGCTGAAGCTGCAGCACATACAAGACATGAGAAAACGGTGTTAGATATCAATCCTAATGATCGTCCATCTACACCGCTTTAAGCCACAATATGAATTAAGGTTTTTATCTTAGAAGTATTGAAGCAAGTTTGATTTAAACGCCTTTGGATATATAGCCAAAGGCGTTTTTTATTGTGCTTTAATATATTGATAACTATATAAAAAGTATATGAATAAAGAACTTAGTTTAAATTTTAAATAGTTTTTAGAAAAATAGTCTTGGTCGTTTTGGGCTTAATCCGTATAATGCCATAATTTTGTGAGTTTGAAGGGTCTCCCCATGAGTATTATTGTTGCCTTAGACGCAAAAAGTCATTATGACGCAATGACGATTGCTGGGCAATTAGACCCTCAATTATGCCGTGTAAAAGTCGGTAAAGAATTATTTACCCATGAAGGCTCATCTATTGTTAAAGCTTTACATGGTGAAGGCTTTGAAGTCTTTTTAGATCTAAAATTTCACGATATTCCAAATACGACTGCGCAAGCGGTATGTGCTGCTGCAGATATGGGTGTTTGGATGGTAAACGTCCATGCTTCAGGTGGCCGTAAAATGATGGAAACCTGCGTTGAGCGCTTAAAGGCTGGCAACTATAACACTCAACTAATTGCAGTAACGGTGTTAACCTCAATGGGCCGTGAAGACTTAGCTGATATTGGTCTGGATATTGAACCATTTGAACAAGTCAAACGTTTAGCAAAACTGACTAAAGATAGTGGTTTAGATGGTGTGGTATGTTCAGCGCAAGAAGCAAAAATGCTGCGTGAGGCTTTGGGTTCAGAGTTTGCATTGGTAACACCGGGCATTCGCCCTGAGGGCTCAAGTGCTGATGACCAAAAGCGTATCGTAACGCCAAAACAGGCAATGTTAGACGGTGCAACACATCTAGTGATTGGTCGACCAATTACACAGTCTGCAAACCCATGTCAGATGCTCAAAGATATTTTAGCGACGCTTTAAGCATCTAGAAATCTAAAAAGCCTTTCATTTGAAAGGCTTTTTTATGGATTAAATTTTAAAAAGAATTGTTGGTGAGCGAAGTGGCAATAGCAAAATAAAAAGACAGAATTGAATAGAGCACCATGCTTTACAGAGCCGCCAATACACTGACGACAATCGGTGCCAAAACTGACAGGATGAAACCGCTCACCATGGCATGTGGAATAAAGTCATTCCCACAGGCTTGTTTGACCATCGGAAGGGTGACATCCATTGCTGTAGCTCCTGCAGATGAAATCGCAGAGCGAGGGTAACGCCAGCCAATGATGTACATAGACACAATCGCAAAAATTTCTCTGAACAAATCATTCATCAGAGCAATACTGCCTAAATGTGCATTCTTTAACTCCGTGACCACAATGCCAGTCATGGAGTAGAAACCATAACCTTGAGACAACATAATCAGATCTTTTAGTTGAATGCTCGGCACAAAATAGCCAGTTACAAACGCCCCGATAATTGAACCTAGAATACAACCAAGTGGAACGAGCAGGATTTGCCAGTTCAACCATGAGCGATCTAGTGGGGAATAGGCTAAATCAAGCCCGATCAGGAACATGAAAACCAGTAACAAGTTCCATGTGCTGATATGAAGCATATAGCCGAAACTTGAAGATAGCTCTGCCAAACCATAACCCAAGGCCAGTGCGATAAATGCATAACTGATATTGATTAATGATTTGCTCACAAGGCTCATGTATACTTTGCCATGACTCGGTTGGTAGCCTAAAAGTTTAAATAATATGTAACAACAGATAAAAGCACCGATACTGGTCATAACTGCTAAAAGCGCTGCATGATTGAGTATCTGCCAAGGTTCGGCAATGCTATGCAAAGTCGTTGAAAACTCAATCGCAATTGCGATTAAGAGAATATACGTAAAATAGGGTAGGATTTGAAAGGCAAGTCGTTCAAGCCATTTGGGTAAACGACGCGCCAAAACAAATCCAAGTGCTAAACAAATAAGAAGCTGAAAAATCAACCAAAACGATTGCATGTCAAATAAAGTGTGAAAAAATACTAACTTATTATGACCGCGATCTTAATTTATTGCTTGACTATCTTGCTTAGAATTTAAAAAACGATAGTCTGCTGGATTGGCTTTTCGTGTTTTTAGCCAATACTTCCATGTATAGCTGGGCCATAAAGAGAAATTTTTCCCGTCCGCTTGTTGATACCAGCTGACACAGCCAGATTGCCAAATGGTATCTGTAAATTGACTTTGTACATGGTGATTAAATTGGTCTTGAGTATCTGCTTTCACAACGATTGCTTGAGATTGGGTTTTTTCTGTCATCTCGATGAGCTGTAGAATGTAATTTACTTGTGACTCAATCATAAAAATAACTGAGTTATGACCTAAGACTGTATTGGGCCCTAAAAGCTGAAATAAGTTTGGGAAACCTTTGGTGCTAATTCCATAGTAACTTTCGGCCCCATCTTGCCATGCGTCTGTAAGCTCAATATGATTCAGCCCTGTGCAGCTAAAGGATTTAAGATAAATACGAGGGTCAGTCACAAAACCTGTACCATAGATGAGGCAGTCAATTGCACGCTTTTTTCCATCTTTGGTGATGATACTGTCCTCAGTTAATTCCAAAATATCATTGGTAACCAACTCCACATTTTTACGGTTGAAGCTTGGATAATATTTGTTGGAGACCAGGATGCGTTTACAACCCATAATATAGTTGGGAATTAACTTATCTGCGGTTTCAGGATCTTTGACTTGATGGTGAATATACGTTTCTGCTAGTTTTTGTGCATATTTCATGACCTGTGGTTTCATAATGGGAACTACACGAGATTCATTTGTCCAATACAGACGAGCTCGATGAATTTTTCGAAACCAATCAAATCGATTAAACAGTGTTTTCTCAATGGGTAAATAACGACGTTCATCCCGAGGAATAACCCATGCTGCTGTCCTTTGTAGTACGTAAAGTTGTTTCACTTTTTCTGCAATTTCAGGAATATATTGAATCGCGCTTCCCCCAGTGCCAATAGAGGCAACATTTTTATTGCTGAGGTCATAGTTATGATCCCACTGTGATGAATGGAAAACTTTGCCCTTAAACTTCTTGATGCCCGCAATATGTGGAATTTGTGGTACATGCAGTGGACCAGATGCGAAAATGACAAATTGAGCGGTCAGAGTTTCATTTTGATTAAGGGTGAGTTGCCATAAACACTGATTATCTAAGTAATGTGCAGCACTGACTTCGGTGTGAAAGCGGATATAAGGCTGCAATTGATGCTCAGCGGTAAGTGTTTGCATGTATTGATAAATTTCAGGTGCTTCAGCATAACGTTTAGACCAGTCGGTCTTGGGTGAAAAAGACAAGGAGTAGAGATGTGACTGTACATCACAAGCAGCGCCCGGATATTGGTTTTCACGCCATGTGCCACCTATTTCACTGGCTTTTTCCAAAATTACAAAATCACGAATATTATTTTGCAAAAGGCGAATAGCCATCGCTAAACCACCAAAGCCTGCACCAATAATGGCGATTTTTACCTGCGGGGGTGTTGAATTTGCTGCCTGCATTTGTTTTTCCTTTTTGTTTTACTTTATTGTAGAGCAACTATCCAGAAGGTCTATGATAGCCCTGACAAGAAAATTGATAGATTCGGCAATTGTTGTACGCTAGGTGGCTGTAGTAAAACATAGGCCAATATTTTGCTTTTAATTGATTATGAAACGTTCTGTACTTGGCTTGATGTATTTGATTCAAGGAATGCGTAAAGCAGGAGTCGCAGTCGATCAAAAGTTACAAAGCATTGGCTTACGTGTGGAGTCGCTTGATCCGAATGCGATCATCCATCCTGCTCTAGAGTGGGATATTTTGAAAATCATTGCAGAGGATATTGAGCCTGAGCAAGGCTTGTTCATTGGTCAGCATTATGTCTTGGCAGGATATGGCCCTTTACTGATGTTATTGATGACCAGTCCAACGACACATACCGCGTTAGAACAGGGTATTCGCTATCAAAGTTTGACACATTTGAGTGGCTTATTGGGTTTAAAAAAACAAAATGATCAAGTCGCACTGTGTTATCTACCACGAGACTTGCAAACACCTGTGGGACAGTTGCGTGCACATTCTGAAATAGCGGGAACCTATAAGTTTTTACAAGATATTTATAAGATGATTGGGCTGGAAATGCCTGAGATTCGAATTACTTTACCTGTTGCACGACCTGATGATGCGAAAAAACTGGCGCTCTACCAGCAGGTTTATGGTCAGCAAGTCAGTTTTGGTACGCAGCAAGCTGAATTTTGGTTTGATGAATGGGTTTTAAATGTACCAATTCCCTCAGCAGATTTGATGACATTTAACGTTTATGCAGGCAAATGTCAGGTGGAATTACAACGTTTGGAAGAAACGGCAGAACAGCCGAGTCTGATTCAGCGGGTACAGGATTATTTGGAGTTACAACGTGGTTTACTGCCGACCATGGCTGAAACCGCACAAGCGTTGAATTTGCCAGAGCGAACCTTAAGACACCAGTTGCAACAGTTAAATAGCAGTTATAAACAAATTCGTGAGCAATTAATGAAAGACCGTGCACTACATTTAATGGAATATCAGGAATATTCCATTGAAATGATTGCAGAGTTATTGGGTTACTCGGAGCCTGCAGCCTTTAATCATGCATTTAAACGGTGGTTTGGTTACAGTCCACGACAATATGGGAAATAGCCTAAGCATAATTATGCCAAAGTGTTATATATTAACTTTTCCACTCCGTTATAATTGATATAGCCTAAAAACAGTATTAAATGATATGTCAGATTTTAATTCACCTACCGCATTCAGTCCCTTATCTCCTGCAGAGCGTTATGCTCAAGCCTTAGCATCCGGGCAGTTCATGTCTGATGAGGCACAAGCTCAGGCCGTTCATGAGCTGGATCGCGTATGGCATGAATTAATTCAACGTTTTAAGGCATCTAAAAAAGCATTCCGTCGTTTCCGCCGTCAAACTTCTCCCCGTGGTGTATATATGTGGGGTGGTGTAGGTCGTGGTAAAACATGGTTGATGGATCAGTTTTATGACTCAATTCCATTTCGTCGTAAAACACGGATGCACTTTCACCATTTTATGCAACATGTACATCGTGAGCTCAACAAGCTTTCAGGTCAGCGTAACCCTTTAGATGCGGTTGCAGATCAAATTTATAAAGAAGCAGTGGTCATTTGTTTCGATGAGTTCTTCGTCTCGAATGTGACGGATGCCATGATTCTTAGTGATTTGTTCCAAAAGCTTTTTGCACGTGGCATTACCTTGGTGGCAACCTCAAACATTGCGCCAGATGGTTTATATAAAAACGGCATTCACCGTGATCGTTTCATTCCAACCATTGAAATGGTGAAGCAGCAGTGTGTGATTTTAAATGTAGATGCAGGCGTGGACTACCGTTTGCGTGTTTTAAAGCAAGCGCAACTCTTTAAATCACCTTTAACACATGAGCACCAACGCTGGATCGCACAGCGTTTTAGCGCATTGACACAGACTCAAAACATTTCAGATGAGCCGATTATTATTAATAATCGTATTGTAGAAACGGTCGGTCATACTGAAGATGTTTTATGGTGTGAGTATTCAGAGCTGTGTTTAAAACCACGTAGTCCTGCTGACTTTATCGAAATTGCAAATATTTATAATACGGTGTTGGTGAGTAATGTTCCGCATTTGACCGATTATCTTTCTGAAGGCACACGTCGTTTTATTTATCTGGTCGATGAGTTTTATGACCGTGGGGTAAAACTGATTTTAACCTCAGAAGATACAATTATTGAATTGTACTCTGGTGATAAATTAGCCTTTGAAATTGAACGCACGCGTTCACGTTTATTGGAAATGCAATCAGATGATTACTTGAATGAAGCACATCGACAAATACAAGCTGAAGCAAGTAAACAACAAGAAGAAATTTAAAAATATAAGCACCCAAAAGGGTGCTTTTTTTATGTGCATTTTCATCGATTAATTTATCGACTTTTTTGAATAATCATGGCTTAATCAGGATTGAAAATAGGGAGAATATTGGTTTTAAGTGTAAAAAATATACAAAACTGCACTTAAGTCTAATTTCGGCATTTCAAAAACTTAATAAACTACTAAAGAGCATTTTGTAAATTGATAATGCTTGTGCCTTGAGCAGTATTTTATTTGGTAGTTTGTATACTTTATTAAATAAAAAATGATCACTATTTCGCACAGTGATATTACTATTCAGCCAAGTTTAAATCGGTATACTAGAATCTCTTGTATAAAAAGTAGCAATATCAGGAAAGACAATGACTGCACGTATTCAAAAAGGCAAGTTAGCGATTGCTAAAGAACTTTACGATTTCATCGAAAATGAAGCACTTCCAGGTTCAGGTTTGGACAGTGAAACTTACTGGAAAAACTTTGAACAAGTCGTTGTCGATCTTAGCCCAAAGAACAAAGCACTATTGGCTAAGCGTGACGACATTCAAGCGAAGATCGATGAATGGCACCGCAACAACAAATTTGAACTTGGAGCTTACAAAGCTTTCCTTACTGAAATTGGCTACTTAGTACCAGAAGTAGAAGATTTCCAAATCAGCACAGAAAATGTAGATGAAGAAATCGCATTATTGGCTGGTGCGCAATTGGTAGTACCTGTGCGTAATGCACGTTACTGCTTAAATGCTGCAAACGCTCGTTGGGGCTCTTTATACGACGCACTTTACGGTTTTGATGTGATCCCAGAAGACGGTGGCGCGGAAAAAGGTAAAGGCTATAACCCTGTGCGTGGCGACAAAGTTATTGCATTTGCTAAAAACTTCTTAAATGAAACCTTCCCATTAGCGAATGGTTCGCATGCTGATGCGACAAAATATGCAGTTGAAGGCAAAAAGCTAGTTGTGACGTTAAAAGACGGTTCGACATCGACTTTGGATAAAGAAGCACAATTTGTTGGTTTCAATGGCGAAGAATCTGCTCCAACAGAAATCGTACTTTTAAACAACGGCCTACACGTTGTGATTGAAGTTGATGCAAACAGCCCAATTGGTAAAACAGATGCGGCTGGCGTAAAAGATTTAGTACTTGAGTCTGCTTTAACCACAATTCAAGACTTAGAAGATTCGATCGCTGCTGTAGATGCAGAAGAGAAAGTTGAAGGCTACCGTAACTGGTTAGGTTTGATGAAGGGTACACTTTCAGAGTCTATCGAGAAAAATGGTAAAACTGTTACGCGTACTTTGAATAAAGACCGTACACACAAAAACTTGATCGGTGGTGAAACGAAACTTCATGGCCGTTCATTGATGCTTCTTCGTAACGTGGGTCACCTAATGACCAACCCTGCGATCTTGGTAGATGGTGCTGAAATTTACGAAGGTATCATGGATGCATTAATTACTCCGCTATTGTCTTTTGCAGACATTAAAGGTGAAAACGAAAACAAGAACTCTCGTAAAGGTTCAATGTACATCGTAAAACCTAAAATGCATGGTCCTGAAGAAGTTGCTTTTGCTGTTGAGTTGTTTGAGCGTTCAGAACAAGCGCTTGGCTTGCCTGCAAAAACTTTAAAAATCGGTATCATGGATGAAGAACGTCGTACTTCTGTAAACTTGAAAAACTGTATTGCTCAAGCGAAAGACCGTACGATCTTCATTAACACGGGTTTCATGGACCGTACTGGAGATGAAATCCATACCTTTATGGAAGCAGGTCCATTCGTTCGTAAGGGCGAAGTGAAATCACAAATTTGGTTCCCAGCATATGAAAACCGTAACGTGATGATCGGTCTTCAAGCGGGCTTACGTGGTAAAGCACAAATTGGTAAAGGCATGTGGCCAAAACCAGATATGCTTTTAGACATGTACAAAACCAAGATTGAACATCCAGAAGCGGGCGCAAGCTGTGCATGGGTTCCTTCTCCATCTGGTGCTGTCATTCATGCGATTCACTATCACCAATGCAACGTGTCTGAGCGTCAAAAAGAATTATTGAATACAGAGCCTTTATCATTAGATGATTTGTTAACACCACCTTTAGCGACAGATACCAACTGGACTGAAGAAGAGAAAACCAAAGAGCTTGAAAATAACCTTCAAGGGATCTTGGGTTATGTTGTGCGTTGGGTTGACTTGGGTGTAGGTTGTTCGAAAGTTCCAGACATCAATAACGTGGGTTTAATGGAAGACCGTGCAACTTTACGTATTTCATCTCAACACGTTGCAAACTGGTTACGTCATGGCATCGTATCTGCGGCGCAAGTTGAAGAAGTGATGCAGCGTATGGCGAAAATCGTTGATGAACAAAACGCAAACGATCCGCTTTACACGCCTATGGCACCAAGCTTCGATGGTTATGCATATAAAGCAGCGTATGACTTAGTGTTTAAAGGTGGTGAGCAGCCATCAGGTTATACAGAGCCACTTCTGCATGCTGCACGCTTGAAGTTAAAAGGTTATACAGGTGACTAATCTGTAAATCTAAAAAAGCCTCTTCGGAGGCTTTTTTATTGGACGAAATAAGTCGTACTCTATCCTTAGAGGAAAACAATAAGACTGATTTAATTTTGGGTAATAGTGATCTATAGATTGGCGCTTGCTTAGAGCTATGAATGGGTTTAAGCATAGGGCTAAACAAGTATTTCAGCTAGACGCTGCGGATAAAAGCCTTATACAATTCATTATATAAAGCTCGTCATACTATTGTTAACCATCAAGTTGGATGAAAATCCATGTGCGCTAATTTTAAACCTCTAACCCTTGCTCAAGTACAACAGTTTGGTCTCCCTGAAATTCCTTTTGATTATGTCGAAGAAGTCTATCCTGGTTATGAGTTGCCTTTATTGTTCAAATCAAATTTAGGATTTGAGTGGTGTAAGGTACATTTTGGTTTAATACCGAAATGGGCCGAAGATAAGAATATTGCAAGCAAAACCTATAATGCTCGAAGTGAGACACTTCTGCAAAAGGCCAGTTTTATTGAAGCGACTTCCAAATATCAGTTTGGGGTGATCCCAGTTTTTGAATTTTATGAGTCAAAATATATAGAACAAAAGCCACAGAGATGGGGTGTCAGACGACAGGATGGGCAAGTGATATTTGTTGCTGCACTTTATGAAATCTGTCGTATAGCAGGCGAGGTAGTGCCTTCAGCAACCATGCTTACAATGGATGCTATAGACCACCCAATGATGCGGGAGTTTCATGAGCCGGGTGATGTGAAGCGTTCAGTAATCGTGATTCCACATCAACGCTTAGAGGAGTGGCTCAGCTGGAAATCACCAAATATTCAATCCTTTGTACAAGGCTTTCCTGTTAAAGAGTTTGAATGTTCACATGTGCCGAAAATAAAAGTCGAAAAAGAGAGTCCCCAACTCAACTTTTTCGACTTTTAAGCGGTTTAGCGAGCTAAATTTTTAAACACGTGTTTTAAGCTTTCCATCATTTTTTCAATTTGCAAAGGTGTTAAGCCTTCAAATGATTGCTCAAGCACAACACTGGTGAGATCATTAATCTTATTGGTCATTTCAACACCTTTTTCGGTGAGAAGGACGCGGGTGATACGAGCATCGTCTTCACAAGAATAAGTTTCAACCAATCCTTCATCTTTTAAACGATAAACAATTTTGGTGGTTGTCGACATTTTAGAGACCACCATGTCAGATAAATCAGAAACACTGGCATGTGGCTTTGAATCTAGAGCTAGTAAAATACGACGACGTGAGTTATCTAAACCATACTTTTTTAAAGCGTGATCGACATTGAGTACATACTGTGCATGTACTTGTGTTACCCAGTAAAATGGAAAACTTTCTAAAGAAAAATCTTCAGAACCTGGTAGGAACTTACTGTACTTTTTGGTCATGTGACGGATTCCCCGTGAATCGTATTTTTATTTTATAGATCATTTGAACACATTTTATGTGAACACTCATACACTTATCAATACAAAATTACTGGATTTATCACCATAAACGAAATTTGTTAATGGATAACCTTGGCCAGTAATCAAGAAAATTTAAGCGTGGCTGTTTAGAAGAGACAGGGCATAACTGTCTTTATCCTGATGGAAGCTCACAATACTTTGCGCAAATTGTACAACTTCATCTTCGACTTCAGCATTCTGGTGAGAATCCAAAGAAAGTTTAGCCATCGGAAAACCGTCCTGTAGAACGATAGGCAAGTGCATTTCAAACTTTTGGTTATTATGCGAAACCAGAACTTTAACTTGATGCTGATCAAATGAGGAGTCTAAATGCAGATATACGCCTTCATAGCTAGTATTCGCAAGCATCTTTGACGTCTTACTGAAGGTCAATGCTTTTTCATTGTTCATAGCGATGAATCCTGTCTTCGATTATTTTGATCGGACTATCAATCCGTACATCCTTGGTTCGAGCAACTGACCAATCTTACAATAATGCTGGTCGTGTTTCATTTTAGTGAAAAAAATGGATTTGTGAACTAGCGTTTTTAACAAAAAGTGTCATTCATAGGAGCCATAAATGTAGTAAATTGATGTTTTTTAATTATTATTAAAATAAATAATTTAATAAAAACAATTGTTTGCTTTTTGTTTTAAGGTGCGTTTAATTAGAAAAACTAAAAAGTGACCGCCGCGTCTAATCTTTATTGAATGCGACAATTGGCATTAAGTGACAAAATTTCGAACAGAGATTTCGATATTTTTATGTATTTTTTGCATAATAAGTGGTCGAATATTAAAATTTTGTTAAAAACTATAAAAAAATTATTACAAGCCAAATATCTCAGGCATAATTATTTCATCTTTAGTTGAACAGGTCATAAATATGGATCCGTCGCCGTGCAGGTCTATGCTTTTAAAACAGAAACATAATTCTGGGGTAATAAAATAATGGAATTTTTATTAGATCCGGGAATATGGGTAAGTTTACTTACACTTATTATATTAGAAATTGTTTTAGGTATTGATAACCTAGTCTTTATTGCCATTTTGGCCGAAAAACTTCCTCCTGAGCAACGTGATAAAGCGCGTGTCATTGGTCTGTCGCTTGCACTTTTAATGCGCTTGGGCTTGTTGTTTATCATTACTTGGTTAGTCACGTTGACTCGACCGCTGATTACTGTCTTAGATTGGACATTCTCTGGGCGAGATCTCATTCTTTTATTTGGTGGCTTGTTCCTAGTCTATAAAGCCGTTACCGAATTGCATGAAAAAATTGAAGGTAAGCCCGAAGTTAAGCTGACCACCAATGTGGTCTACGCAGGTTTCACCGCAGTTGTGGCACAGATTGTGATCCTTGACGCGGTGTTCTCACTGGATTCGGTGATTACCGCGATTGGTATGGTCGACAACATTAATGTGATGATGGTGGCTATGGTCGTTGCCATGGTGGTCATGCTGTTGGCGTCGAAACCATTAATGACTTTTGTAAACCGTCATCCGACTGTGGTCATCTTGTGTTTAAGCTTCTTACTCTTGATTGGTATCAGCCTGATTGCGGAAGGTTTCGGCTTCCACATTCCTAAAGGTTATATCTATTCGGGTATTGGTGTTGCCATTGCGATTGAAGCCTTTAACCAGTTTGGTGAGCGTAATGCGGCAAAACATGAAGCGAAAATTCCACTACGTCATCGTACTGCGGATTCTATTTTAAAACTCATGGGTGGCAAGCTCCAAGCTGAAGACCCTGATCAGCTTCAAGCACAAGAAACTTTTGCGGATGAAGAACGTTATATGATTGGCGGTGTATTGACATTGGCTGAACGTTCGGTCGCGTCGATCATGACACCGCGTAGTCAAATTTCGTGGGTCAATCTTGATGATTCACCTGAGAAAATTCGTGAACAGGTACTGTCTGTGCCGCACAGTTTATTTCCAGTGTGCCGCGGTAGCTTGGATAAAGTGATCAGCATTGCGCGCGCCAAAGAATTGCTCGATGTCTTAGATGATGAAGAGCAATTGAAAGACCTGATCAAACGTCATCGTCCAATTTACATTTTTGAAAAAATGAAAGTCATTGATGCGATTAATACGTTAAGAACGTCTAAAGGTTCATTGGTTTTGGTGAGCGATGAGTTTGGTAATGTGCAGGGCCTTGTTTCACCGCTTGACGTATTTGAAGCGATTGCTGGTGAATTTCCCGATGCCGATGAGCAACTTGATTTGGTGAAGGTTGATGATCAGACGTGGAAGGCGACAGGCATGCTGGATTTATATCAGCTTGAACTGGAACTTGGGATGATCGATTTGGTTGAAGAAGATGCGGGCTATATTAGTGTTGCCGGTTTAATCCTAGATAAAACTCATGGTGATGTACACGTTGGGACTCAACTGGACTACCGTGGTGTTCACTTTGAAGTGCTTGAGTTGGATTCAAACCGAATTAAGACCGTGAATATTAGCTATCGTACTGCTTAATCATTGCAATAATAGATTGTGAGAAAAAATGCCAGCTTTGTGCTGGCATTTTTTCTGCTTATAAAATAAGCGCTATGCACTTAAATAAAAAGCAGTTATTCTATGCCCGCAATTGGGTTGTCGTATTGCGTACTTGAAATTACCTGTTTGGTGAAGACAGCTTGTTTCTATCCCTATGGTTATCAAAGCATTGCATTTAGACTATAGCAGTAAAACAAGTGATCAAAATAAGAACGGAAATACTTCATGCAACTTATGGAAAAGGTCGTTGATTTTAAAAAGCTTTCAGTAGAGAAAAAACAAGTTCTATTTGAAGAGCTTGAAACTTTTGATCGACAAATTTTCCCAAATGCAATCCAAGAAGAACTACATCAATTAGTATATAACCCTGATGTAGTGGCATTACCAATTATTCGTTTTTATCATCGCGGAAAAATAGTTGGGCAAAATATTATTGCTATATTGAAGCTTAAGACAGCGCATCAACCTTTATATATTCTTAGCTCGCGTGCAGCTTTTTTACCTGATTACCGAAATCAAAACAGAACACTTTTATCCGCAATTCGAGTGACCTTGGGTTATCGTTTAAAATATCCCACGCGTCAGTTATGGTTTGTTTCGAGTTTGATGCAGCCAAAAGTATATCGGCTGTTTGCTTCACGTTCAAAACGCTTTTATCCGCGTGCAGAAGTGCCAATGCCTAAGGATTACTTACAGGTTCTTGATCTAATGCAAAACCGTCATGTGAATGTGCAACAGCGCAGTGAGGATGTGTTTGTGCATCCTTGTGTACTGCCGCAGACCACGCCTGAACAATTGATTCGGCTTCGAAATCGAGCCAGTCGTCATATCAACTTTTATATGCAACATACGCCTGATTATTTTATTGGTATGGGTTTAATGTGTATCTGTAAATTAGATGTGCTGACTCTGCTAGAAGCGGCGATGAACGTGCTTTTAGGGCGAGAAGTTACCTAAGCAGAAACTCTCGCCATACTTTATTTAGGCTGAGGTACGGATAAGCTGTATATCCGCATATTTATAAATGGTTTCAGCTTTCATTTGATGAATGTGATCCATAAACGCTACATTAAAACTTCCTGTGCTTTGGCTTCGGGCATATGCAAGCTGCCCAGCAATGGCAAAGTGGACATGCGCAGACAGCGCTGCAATGACAGGATTGGTGACTGCGCTATAGGCTGCAATTAATGCACCAAGGGCACAACCTGTAGCAGTAACTTTGGGTTGTAAATGTGAACCACCATTGACTTGGATTACAGCATCAAGTTGTTTGGAGAGAATATAGTCAGACTCACCAGAAATGGCAATGACTTCAGCCTGCGCTAAAAGTGTTTTTGCTTGATGGTAAACATCAGCACTGCTTGCAGTACTATCAACGCCTTTGGTTTCGATCTGGTTTCCCGCAAGTGTGCTGATTTCAGATGCATTTCCACGAATAACCGTGGGTTGAAAAGCTAACAGCTGATTCACCATTTCAGAGCGCCACTTTAAAAACGGCCCATATCCCACAGGGTCTAATACCCACGGAATGTTTTGCTGCTGCGCGGTTTGTGCCGAGATTTGCATGGCTTGCATTTGTTCAGAGGTTGGCGTACCTAGATTAATACTGAGCGCTGCACTAATGCGTGTGAAACTTTCAGCTTCAAAGGGATTATCAATCATGGCAGGTGAGGCGCCTGCAGCCAATAAAACATTGGCTGCATAGTTGGCAGCCACACTGTTGGTGATACATTGTACCAAAGGTTGTTGCGTTTGCAGGGCAGTCCAAGCTTCAGCAACATATGCCACCAAGACATCGGTTTGGTCTTGAATCGATTGTTTTGTGTTAAGCAAGGACAGGTCTAAAAGCTGGGTCATAGTGGATGCCCTTATTTGGTGAAATAGTGGTCTTGATGCTTACATTTGCGACAAAATAAAGTCACATATTGGTCGGCATCATAATCTACGGTGAGCTCATTTGAACCGCAGTACATACAGCGTTTTTGTGAGTAGAAACTTAAACGTGGTTCAATTTTTTGCCATGAACGAGAGACAGGCTGAAAGAAAATGGCTTCGTCATAGCCTAAAAATCGGAAAAATAAGACTTCGCTCATTTTGCTGAATGGTAGGTTATGTGGTCGAGGCAGAGTTGATGTTTCCCATTTTTCAGCCACACTGCGTTCACGGTATTGTTGTAGAGTTTTTTTCAGTAAGTTGGTGTTAATAAAGTTTTCATTTCTGGGTTGTAAGGCTTTACGTTCATATAAATACTCCAATGCAGTTTGGATTAAATAATAAATTTGTCCGACCGCGAGTACATCGAGTAAACGATAACAAAACACTTGGAAACTGTTATTTCCTGCAATTTGAATGCCCCAAGTACGACAGTAAAACTGCATAAATTGGATAATTTCCTGATAGAGCAATTGGTACAAGGCATTTTTGACTTCATCCGCGGTCTTAAAAGGCACACCAAGGCTAAGGTTTTCATAAAACCAATAGCGTAACTGCTGCGTAACACTAAATAGGCTGGGTTCAGAGTAGCCGTCCAAACGCACATTAATATAATACTGATGGACTTCACTGGCAAAATCTTTGGCAACGAGGATTTGTTCTTTTACCAGTTGTTTGACGAGACTATTTTGAAATAGATAATTGGGGGTGACACTAAAATATTTGATCTGTTCCCAATCAATAAACTCTTGATGCTGTGTATGTTCTTGTGCGTAGCCATCTAACAGGGCCAATAAAAATAATTTATGCATAAAACTGAGTTGACCCAGTTCAAACTCATAAATGTCCTTGGTTTTGGTTTTATGCTGTTCTTGCTGACGAGTTTCTTTCAATATTTTTTTGCGCTGGGCTAAACAACTGTCGCAGTGGCAATTTAGATTGGAATTGCTAAAAACACGATGTTGGCAGTGGCTACATTCATGAAAGTTAATTTCTTTGTCGTATTGTTCAGCATCCACCCAAAACATGGCCGCCTGACAAAGTGGACAAGGCGTGCTCTCATCAAGTTGTTTGTGCAAAATTTGAAGCGACATAAGATGAATTTGAAACTCAGGATTTTCTCAAATTATACACGCTAAAATTTCAGAAAGGCGTTGTAAATTGCAGTGTAATTGAACAAGTAGAGGTGCTTTGTAAACGCTAGATGGGTGAAGCAACGCAGTGGCGAATATAGGGCAAAAAAAATACGGCATGCACCGTATTTTTTGGACTAGTAGAATTTAAACGGGGCAAGGTAGAGAGTCATCTTCCATACCTAGTTTTTTAGCTTCAATCATGGCTTGAACTTTTTTGCTCGGCAACTTTTTGCTCCCTAGTGTGTCGTAGTGATTTAAAATGCTACTGACATCGTGTGCTTGTAAAGGTATTCCTTCACAGCTCATGAACAGGGCAATGACTTTATGATCAATTTTTGCAGCATGCATTGCTTGCAGCATTTTTATATTTTCGACGCGGACGATATGGTCTTTTAAGTACATCTCACACCTCTTTTATTTTGCTTAAGTTTTATCATGCGCTATGCATATTTAGATACAAGCAAAAACTGTGCACAAAATGTAGCCGATTTGAAAATTAAGTTGGATATTTGAAAAGAGCTGGCTTTAGATCTTATCGATGTCTTTAAGTTTCTCAGCGTTTGAATGGCGGAGAGCTAATGGCACTGTGCAAGTCTAAAGGCTGGTGCAAATATTGCTAGACAAGCACGGCACGATGTGAGGAGTTGTCTGTTTCTTATTCACTTGGTGCAGTCATATGAGCGGGATAAGAACAATAGAATTGAAAAGCCTGTTCAACGTGCCCATATAAATATCATTCAACATACACAGACAGTATGGCAAACTTGTCGTATGATCAAAACATACACAATATAAAGCTGTAGACCAATAGCATTAGGACATGACATGAATATTGCGGCAAATCCAATTATTGAAGCAGATCAAACCGTCTATTTAAAAGACTATCAAAAACCATCTTTTTTAGTAGACAGCATTCACCTCGATATTCAAGTCTATGATGAGCATAGCCAAGTTGATGCTGTACTGGAGCTGACGCGCCAAACCGAGGGTGATTTGGTTTTACTCGGTCGTGATTTAGAGCTGAAAAGTTTAGTGCTGAATGGTCAGCAACTTAGCCAAGAGCAATATGCGCTTGATGCAGAGCAGTTGGTGATTCGTAATGCACCAAATCAGATCAAGCTTGAGACATCGGTGATCATTCATCCTGAGTCAAATACACAACTTGAAGGTTTATACCAAGCCGCATCAGATTTGTTTGTTACCCAAAATGAGCCTGAAGGATTCCGTAAAATTACCTTTTACCCAGACCGTCCTGATGTCCTTTCAGTTTTCACCACACGTGTAGAAGCCGATAAAAAATATCCAGTGCTCCTTGCCAATGGTAACTTGATTGAAGCGGGCGAGGCAGGCGAAGGTCGTCACTATACCATTTGGCAAGATCCAACCAAAAAACCAGCGTATTTGTTTGCTTGTGTGATTGGTGATTTGGCTGTTTTAAAAGACCGTTATGTGACCTCGGAAGGCCGTGATGTGGCTTTAGAAATTTATGCCGAAGAAAAAGATATTCCGAAATGTCATATTGCAATGGAAGCCTTAAAGCATTCAATGCGTTGGGATGAAGAACACTATGGTCGTCCCTATGATTTAGACAACTATATGATTGTGGCTACCAGTGCGTTTAACATGGGTGCGATGGAAAATAAAGGTCTAAACATCTTTAATACGTCATGTGTTTTGGCGGATGAAGAATATACGACAGATGCCGCGATTATGCGTGTACAGTCGGTAATTGCCCATGAGTATTTCCATAACTGGACAGGTAACCGCATTACTTGCCGTGATTGGTTCCAATTGTGTTTAAAAGAAGGCTTAACGGTTTTCCGTGATCAATCTTTCTCAGAAGATTTGCAGTCTGCTGCGGTTCAACGTATTGATGACGTTGCGGTACTCAAAGCGCATCAGTTCCCAGAAGATTCAGGCCCATTGTCTCATCCACCGCGTCCTGATCATTTTGTGGAAATCAATAACTTTTATACTGCAACGGTCTACGAAAAAGGTGCGGAAATTAACCGCATGATGGCTACCTTATTGGGCAAAGAAAAATTCCGTAAAGGAACTGATGAGTACTTTGAACGCCATGATGGTCAAGCTGTGACCGTTGAAGACTGGGTAGCCGCTTTAACCGCAGGTTCAGGCGTAGATTTATCCAATTTCTTAACATGGTATAACCAACCTGGTACACCAAAGTTAGAAGCGGAAGGTCATTATGATGCTGCTGCGCAAACCTATACTTTAAACTTTAAGCAAAGTTTAAAAGCACATCCTAAGTATCCGAACCTAAAAGCTGTTCCAATTCCTGTCGCTTTAGCACTGTTCGATGCTGCAACAGGTGAGCAATTGGTTTTAAACTCAGACAGTTTATTTGAAAATGCAGTCAAAGACGGTGTGTATCTTTTTGACCAAGACCAAGCCAGCATTGTGTTTAGCGGTTTAAGCACGAAACCTGTCGTGTCATTACTGCGTAATTTTTCTGCGCCCGTCAACTTAGAATTTAACTATACCGATGAAGAGTTGGCGTTCCTGATTCAATACGAAACCAATGGTTTTAACCAATGGCAAGCAACGCAAACACTGCTTGAGCGTATTTTACTCAATGGTCATGATGCGCATATTTATATTCAAGCCATTAAAAACACGCTACCAGATCTTTTTGAACAAGATCCACTCTTGGCATCACGTTTATTTGATGTGCCAAGTGAAGGTTATTTAGGTAGTCGTATCGACACTGACTACGAACCAGCGAAGATTCAAGAACAACGTAATGCTTTGATTGAAAAATTAGCACGTGAGTTAGGTGCGTTCTGTAAAGACACTTATTTGGCTTTAGACCCAGATTTGCAAAAAGAGTTTTCACAAGCCATGGGTGTCCGTGCGCTGAAAAACATCATGCTTAGTATGATGGCGCGTCAAGGCGATGAAAGTGCTTTTGAGCTGGCATATCAGCAATATGAAGCCACAGGCAATATGTCTGAACGTTTAGGTGCACTACGTGTCTTGGTTTGGAATGATGCACCGCAAGCAGAAGCGGCTTTACGTGATTTTTACCTACGTTTTAAAGATGAGGCTTTGTCACTAGATCAGTGGTTCACACTTCAAGCGGCACATCCTTGTGCTACGACGGAAACCATTCAATACCTCACTTCACATGCCGATTATGATTTGGGCGTGCCGAACCGCATTCGTTCAGTGAGTGGTGGTTTAAATGCAAACCCAGTGAACACATGGAGTTTTGGTGTGGATCATTTCATTGGGCTGGCAAAATATTTAGATGAGAAAAACCCAATTGTTGGCTCTCGTTTACTTCAGGTTTTGTCACGTTGGTACACATTGGCAGAGCCACAGCGTAGCGAAGTGAAAGCGAAGCTTGAGGCTTTAAAACCACAAGTGAAATCTAAAAATGTCAGTGAAACTTTAAGCAGTATGTTAAGTATTTAACTGATCTACGCATAAAAAAAGTCAGTCAGTAGACTGGCTTTTTTTATGTAAACTGAAGAATGACAGCATGAAGAGTGCACATTGGTATTTTTATAAATAATGAACATTCATGTGAATAGTGTGAAATAAATCGCATTTTATGGGTATAATGTTATGGCATAACAGATGATTAGCTCAATATTCTGTATTTTTTCGGCTTCTGTATACAGGCTATTGGGCAGACAAACATGTAGAGTGTAAAAACAGATATGTTAGTTAAAATTGAAGATGGGTTTTATTTAAATACCGTTCATATTATTGCTATTCGTATTGCGAAAAGTGCTGAACTGGGAACATTTCAAGTCAATGTTGAATATAGTCCGCATAACCATCAGGCTTCGGGTTTATTTCAAAAAACTTTTATGCAACAGTCGGCAGCAGAGCATTATTTGCAAAATTTGCATCAGCAGATTAGTAAAAGCAAATGAAGTGAACGAGTTCTGCCAAATAAAAAAGACTGCTTCGGCAGTCTTTTTTATTTAAAACAATACTTAAACTTTTACGATCAGCACAGGTATTGGAGACTGCGTTAGAACATTTTGCGCCACACTACCTAACATCATCTTTTTAAAACCTGTACGGCCATGTGAGCCCATCAGAATCAGATCTGCACCGACTTCATCGGCCACATGAATAATACCTTCAGAAGGAGAGATGCCGCGGATCACTTTGGTATCCACCTCAATTTCATCACGGTCAAATGAGAGCTTTACTTCGGCTAAACGGTCTTGAGCGACTTTTTCAGCATGTAGAAAATAGTCGGTGATAGCTGGTGCTACTTTATAGAAGTCGACTCCGACAAATGGATCGACTGCAATCACGCTCATGAGCGTTACGCGACTATTTAAATCTTTGGCCAACTCAAGTGCTTGTTCAACAGCAGCATAAGACATCGGTGATTCATCGACGGCAACCAAAATGTGTTTGTAGCTCATTATCTTCTCCTTAATGGTACGTCTTTATGCGGATCATTTTGCAGTACATGCGAAATCAGCTCACATAAAGACGCGTTATAGTTGATTAAGCTTTAACAATGAGAACTGGGAGCTCAGTAGATTTGAGAACATCTTGAGCAAAGCTGCCTAATAGGAATTTTTGAAAGCCTTTGCGACCATGTGAACCCATTACAATCAGGTCATTTTTCAGTGAAGTTGCTGTTTCGACCACAGCATCTTCAGAGACTTCACCTTTAATGATTTTAGACTGAGCTGTTACACCTTGTTCTTGTGCAATTTGAACCGCATCCTGAAGGGCTTTCTCAGCATTGTTATAGGCTTGTATGAAATAGTCTTTCATGATTGGAGAGGTATAGTAAAAATCGGCATCTTTGAGAGGGTCTTCAGCAACTAAGCTAATCAATGTAAGTTGACTGCCAAAAACTTTGGCAATTTCAGCCGCTTGCTTAACCGCAGAAAAAGAAATTTGTGAACCGTCAACAGGGACTAAAATATGTTGGTAAGCCATCAGAGGGACTCCTTTTTGTATAAGATTTAGTTCTTGATTTATTGATAACACACTGCCATTAAATGTTCAATTTTGATCGGGCTAAAAATTGAAAATTCATGAAATTAAAAGAAAATAATTCAAGAAAATGCTGATTTTCGTGTCCAAAATCTTGAGTGAAAAACTCAAGTTTCAGATTTAATACGATATTCTTTAAAAGATACTTCTGGTGTTTAAATGAAGCTGAAATGAGATCTGTTTAATCATGCGATGTGATAGAGACTGTATTAGAATCATTTGAAAAAAGGATGGGGCCGAACAGTATGATTTTTCAACCAATAATAAAAGTACTTAGTACTGTTTTCATGATTGTGCTTTTGAGCGCGTGTCAAAGTGTAGAAAAGAACACCAAACTAATTGCGGGTACATTTAACACAGCAACCAATATTCAAATGAAAATGCTAGATCGCTTTGCGCCTCCCGATGTCATCGTACACAATAATATTACATATCAAGCTAGTCCTGAGCTGAATGTTGACATCTATCAACCCCAAAATATTGAACAATTAAACGCAGTGCCCACGGTGGTTTGGATTCATGGCGGCGGATGGGTTTCGGGCTCAAAAGAGCATGCGCGAGGTTATTTTAAGCTTTTAGCTAATCAAGGCTTTAACGTGGTCTCGGTAGAGTATCAGTTTGCACCTGAGGCTATTTATCCCACTCAGTTACAGCAAGTCGATCATGCACTGAATTTCTTACAATTGAATGCTGCTCAGTATCATATTAACCCGAACCAACTGTATCTAGCAGGAGACTCTGCTGGAGCCAATATTGCCAGTCATTATGCTGCGCTTTTGACGAATCCCGCATTTGCTCAAGCATCCAATTTTAAGCCGAGCATTCAGCCGAAACAGCTTAAAGGGCTAATTTTGCATTGTGGTATTTATGACTTATATCGCTTTGTAAACACCGCTCCTGAGGAACTCAGGCTCATTGAATGGGGCGTTTATAACTTGGTTCAAGCGTATACAGGAGAGCGTAAAGAGGATGCAGCTTTTTTAAAGGCAATTTCAACCAGTGAGCATATTACGCCACAGTATCCACCTGTCTTTATTAGTGGAGGAAATAAAGACTTTTTAACCAATAGCCAGTCTTTACCTTTCGTCGAGGTGTTGAAGCAGCATCAGGTTGCAGTCACGGAGGCTTTTTATCCAGACTCTAAGGAGTTTTTGGTGCATGAATATCAGTTCATGATGAGCAAACAAGCGAGTCAGATCACCTTTGATCGAACCATTGATTTTATAAAGCAAACCTCAAGGCCGACTGAAACAAAATAAAAAAGTATGCAGAAAGCCTTGTTTAATTTTTGCTATTTTAATAACATACCGACCGATTGGTATGTTTTTTTGTTGAGTTTCTGATGAATCCTATATTAATGGCTTATGCTTTGCTGGCGATGGCAATTATTTCTGAAGTGATTGGTTCGACTTTTTTGGTAAAGTCGGAAGGTTTTACCAAGCTATTGCCTTCTCTGGCCGTAGTCGTTCTATTTTCGTTGGCATTTTATTTATTGTCTCAAGTGATTAAAGTGATTCCATTGGGTATCGCTTATGCGATTTGGGCGGGTGTTGGTATTGTTTTAACCGCTCTGATTGGTTACTTTGTTTTCCGACAAAGTCTAGATTTCGCAGCAATGATCGGTATTGCACTGATTGTTTCTGGTGTGGTCGTGATTAACTTATTTTCAAATTCAACAGGGCATTAAGTTCGATGCAACAAGCAAGTCCACGTAAAAAGGCACCAGAACAGGTTCGCCAAAGTATCCTACAACATGCGATCTGTTTGGCTGCTGAAAAAGGCGTGACTGGGGTCTCCATACAAGCAGTGGCTGATTTGGTTGGCGTGAGTAAGGGTGGTGTTTTCCATCATTTCCCAAACAAACAAAAGCTACTTGAAGCGATGGTTGTGGAACAACTTGAACAATTGGATCGTGTTGTTGATGAGTTGATTAGTCAAGACCGTGATCGTTATGGTTGCTTTACCCGAGCCTATATTGAAATTACTCTAGAAAAGCAGGTGCTAGGCTTGGAGCATTCTTGGTCAGCTATTTCGATGATTATGCTGACGGATCGTACCTTTAATGAGTATTGGATTGAGTGGCTAGAAAAACGTTTAGCGCGACATCAGGATACAGATAATAATTTGGAGCTTAAAATTTTACGCTATGCTGCAGATGGCATTTGGCTCACAGCATTTACCGAGGTGGAAAATCTGTCTGAGACGATGCAGCTTAAGCAAGAATTGATTCAACGAAGTTATCAGCATTAAGTTTTCAATTTAGCAATATTTAAAAATGAAAAAGCACCCATCGAGGGTGCTTTTTGTATGAGGGCTTAAACTTTTTTGGCTTTAAATTTAAATATAAGCATAACTGCAAAACCAAAGAGTAGTCCCCAAAAGGCAGAGCCAATACCAAAGAACTGTACCCCAGATGCGCTGAATAAGAAGGTCATGAGGGCTGCCTCACGGTCTGATACCGCTTCAAATGCAATCGCGATGTTATGACTAATCGTGCCAAACAAAGCAATACCAGCCAATGCTGTAATAAAGATTGCAGGGAAAGACAGTAAAAGGCTGGTCAGGGTGGCTGCGAATAGTCCCATTAAGATATAGAAGAAACCGCAGCTCATGCCCGCAATATAACGTTTTGATGGATCAGGGTGAACTTGTTCATCTAAACTGACAGCTGCACTAATTGCTGCGGTATTGACACTATAACAGCCAAAGGGTGCGAGTAAGGCTTGAGCGGTACCCGTCCATCCAATCAGTTGATTGACGTGGGGGTTATAGCCATAGCTTTTAATCATGGCAATACCGGGTAAGTACTGCGATGCCATATTGATCACAAACAAAGGTAGCGCTAAACCTAAAATAGCAGACATGCTGAACTCAGGTGCCATCCAAACAGGTTGCGCTAGGCTCCATGTGATTTGAGGCGTATGGAAGTCTAAGAATAACGGGCAGAGTAACAAGCCTGCAATCACTGTAATGACAATGCAGTAACGTGGAGTAAGTCGCTTAGAAACAATATAAGCCGCCAGCATGGATAAAATAAAACCCCAATGGTCTTGCATACTAGCGAACAATGAAATACCAAACTTCAATAACACACCAGCTAGCATGGCACTGGTTAGGCTTTGCGGGATATACGTCAGAACTTTTTCAAAGATACCGAAAAAGCCCAAAATGGCAGTAACTAAACCACAGACCAAAAATGCGCCAATCGCTTCATGCAAACTATAACCACTGCCTGTCGCAATAATTAAGGCCAGTGCTGCCGTAGACCATGAGGTCGATACAGGATATTTAAGTTTCCAAGATAAAAGCAGCCCACTTAAACCAATACCCAGACCTAAAGCCCAGAACCATGAGTTGATTTGTGCGGTATTTGCACCTAAGACTTGGGCGGATTGAATGACCAAGACTGAAGACACACTAATGCCAATGAGGAAGGTAATAAAACCTGCGAATACTGCTGGAACTGAGAAATCTTGAAATAATTTTTGCATGAAGATCAAAACATAATTTGAATGAGTGAAAATAGCGATTGTTCAAGGATCATACGCTGGTTCTTGAAAAAGAAAACAGCATACAATGGTTTTTTTATCGAAAATAACGAGATTATTCACGAGAATTACAGGGTGGAAAGTGCGAGCTTTAAACCAAAACCACAAAACAGTAAACCAACAGTTGCCACTGCGACAGCGGCAACTTTAAACTGACGGTTAAAGTAACTGGCCAATTTAATCCCTGAGAAAATCAAAATGCTAAGATAAGCCATGCTAATGATCTGCAAGATGACTGAAAGTAAAGTAAAGCTGAGTGCAGGATAAGCGTATTTAGGGTTAACAAACTGCACAAAGAAAGACAAATAGAACAAAATAGCTTTAGGGTTTAAAAGACTAATGGTCAGCGCTGATCTAAACGGGTGTAGCGTTTGCAAAGTATTCTGGTTTGCACTTGCTTCAAGATGCTGTGGGGATGAATGCCACGTTTTGACGCCAGCAAATAAGAGTTTTCCACCTAGGTAGGATAGGTACAAAGCACCTACAATTTTTAATAAAATGAACAGCCAAGGAAAAGTATGTAAAAGAGATGCTGCGCCTAGTACCGTGCATAGAATGAGAATCAGGTCACCTGTGAAAACGCCTAATGCTCCCCAATAGCCGATCTTCGGACCAAAACGTGAGGCAATGGACATCACATAAAGAGAATTTGGGCCTGGTAGAATCACAATTAAAATTGTACCGATGATATAGGTACCGATGTCGATAATCCCAAACACAACATATTCTCAATAAAAAAGCCGATATTGCATGATAGCAAAATCGGCTTTTAAAAGAAGAAAAATCAAGTTAAGCTGAAATTTCTTCATCTAGACCAAAAGACTGACGCAATAGTGTGTTCAGCTGTTGACGGGCTTTAATAAATCCATCAATACCGCCTTGTAACAACTGCGTTGCCATCAAGTCATGTTCAATTTGATTCCTAAACTCAGTTTCACTGAGTGTGTTAAGTGCAGTTGTCGCTGGCGCAATATCACTTGCTGACAGTTGGGCTTTAACTTCACGTGTGTCTTGTTCAAGAGCTGCCAATAAGTTAGGCGCAACAGTAAGAAGGTCACAACCTGCAAGTCCTAAGACTTGGTCAACACTGCGGAAGCTTGCGCCCATAATTTCTGTTTTGATCCCATGTGCTTTATAGAACTGGTAAATTTGCTTCACAGAAAGTACGCCAGGGTCTTTCTCAACTGGATAGCTGTCCACGCCTTCGGCTTTTTTGTACCAATCTAAAATACGTCCAACAAAAGGTGAAATTAAAGTGACATTTGCCTCCGCACAAGCATGGGCCTGATGCACACCAAACAAAAGCGTTAAGTTGGTATGGATACCTTCAGCTTCTAACACTTTCGCTGCTTGAATACCCGCCCATGTTGAAGCGATTTTAATTAATATACGATTTTGATCTACGCCGTAGTTTTTATATAGCGCCAACAGCTCTTTGGCTTTTTCAATGGTGGCATCGGTATCGTATGACAGTGCAGCATCCACTTCTGTAGATACACGACCCTCAATCAATTTGAGAATTTCCACCCCAAACTTGACGGTAAGAATGTCGATTGTGCGTTCAATGAGTAAGTCTTCTTTATAGCCCTCAGTTTTGGCTTGAGCAAAAGCATCCTCAATCAACTCTTTATTTTCAGGTTGAATAGCAGCCGCTGTAATCAGCGACGGATTAGTCGTTGCGTCAAGCGGGCGAAATTGGTTAATCGCCGCTAAATCGCTACTGTCAGCAACAATGGTGGTTAAGCTTTTTAATTGGTTTAATGCAGTTTGTGTCATTGATCGTTAGTTCTTAAAGTTATTACCCATAAAATATTTATAACACAAACTGCTTCTAACCCAAGTGGATTCGGATGTTTTAACAGCAGTTATCACGATTTTTTACGTTGATTTCGGATGTATTGGATTAAAAAACGTGCAGCTGCACCCAATTCACTTTCACGACTCCAGACCAAATCGACAAAATATTCAAACTTTGGGGTGAAATCCAGCAGATCTAATATTTTCAACTGGGTTTTGAGCTGAGGGTTTTCATTCAGCATTTCCAAGGGTAAAACACCCCAACCGAAATTTTGCATAATGAGTGCGCAGGCAGAGTGATGATTGTCAGTCCGCCAGTATTCTTTAGAAAAAAGTAGTTCAGGTTTAATGCTTTTATCTCGGCTGGCAACCACGATCTGGCGACTGTGTTGAATTTGTTCAAAGCTGACTTGTGAAAATTGCGCCAGCTCAAAGTCTTTGTTTGCGACAGGGACTAAAGTTTCCATTTTTAATTCAACAAACTGTTCGCTGCTTTCCAGCTGTTCACGTTCGAACATCAGTGCAAGTTGCGCTGTACCGTTGAGTAACATTCTTTGCGCATCTTCCTGAGGTGCAGAAAAAATGTTGATCTGTAGACTGGGAAATTCAGCTTCTAATATTGCGATGTAGTCGATCCATTGCATATGTAGCAGTTCGGATACAACGACGATATTGAGCGAGGACTCCAAACCGTGGCTTAGGGCATGAGCATGCTGTTTCCATTGATTCATTTCGGTCAGTAGTTGCTCGGTCTTTTCATACAAGGTTAGGGCTTGCGCTGTTGCTGTAGGCTCACGTCCTTCGCGTAAGAAAAGTTGTAGGTTTAAGTCTATTTCCAAGTTGGCAATTGACATACTCACGGCCGATGGCACTTTGCCCAATTTTCGTGCGGCAGCTGAAAATGAGCCTGACTCAATCACGGTTTTAAAAATGATCAGTTGCTCTTGATTGATATTCATAATTTTCTATCTTTCAGTTTTACTGAAAGAACCTGACTCGATTAATCAATATTATAAAAATAAAATAGCCAACATCCAATCATGAAAGAGTAATTAAAAATGTTGATTTCCAAAAGAAGGATTATTCATGCGCTCAGCTATGAAATCATCCTATTGGTGATCATTGCTGTAGCTTTAAGTTTCATATTCCATATGCCTTTAGAGGTCACAGGCGTACTCGGTATTGCCATGGCAGTCACTTCGGTCATATGGAATATGGTGTTTAACCATTTTTTTGAAAAGTTTGAAGCAAAAAGAAAACTCAAAAGAACCATCGGCGTACGTGTTCTTCACGCGATTGGTTTTGAAGGTGGTTTGATGCTTGCAACCATTCCAATGGTCGCATATGCAATGCAAATGAGTATTTGGCAAGCCATCGTACTCGACTTCAGTTTAACCATGTGTATTTTGGTTTATACCTTTATTTTCCAATGGTGTTATGACATGGTGGAGGCCAAATTGGGTATTCAACCTGAAGCGCAATATTCAAATTAAAAATTAAGCCACGCAATGTCGTGGCTTTTTTAATGTGATGCGATTCTTATTTGAATTTTCTGACGTTTAAAATATAAGGGATCATTAAGGCAAAAAATACGGTGATGGCAGCATGAAAACTATTTGCTATAGCGCTTATATATGGATGCGCAAAGCCTTTGAGATAGATCATGGTTGCGCCTTTCTTTGTACTGGAATTTGTGTATGGGATTTCATCACTGATCAAAAACCAACTTAAGCAGAAAAAGAGCAACATAAAAATAAAAAACACTAAGCCTAGTGGATTAAACATTGAGCGTTGTTGTGTATTCAGTTTTGCGTAGTGTTGCCTGATGTGCTGAACTTGTGGTCGGTTGAGTTGTACACGAAAATAATTGATCAAAATAAGGGCAAGACAGATGAAAGTACAAATAGCAAAAAAGTCATTGAGAAATTTATGCGGGCTGGACAAGTTGGATGCAATGCTGGTTGGAAACACGCCTTGAAAGTGGAAGTCGAAGCTGACAATCAAAAGCGCTATGACTAAGGGAATGAGGTAAAAATAATAATAGCGAATCGGGGTATTGAGATAAACAATAAAGGGCGGTGAATTTCGCATAGTTTGTATTTGGTTATTTTATGTTTTTATCTATAGAGTAAATTGATGGTTTTGACCAGTAAAAAAAAGCACCTCAAAAGAGATGCTTTTTTACAGCGAAGGCGAGATTATTTCTCAATAATTGCTGTCACACCTTGACCACCTGCAGCACAGATTGAAACCAGTACGCGACCTGAACCTTTTTGGTTAATCAACTTCGCAGCAGTGGCAATGATACGACCACCGGTTGCAGCAAATGGGTGACCTGCTGCAAGTGAAGAACCTTTGACGTTGAGTTTAGTGCGGTCAATTGAACCGAGTGGAGCATCTAAACCTAAACGGTCTTTACAGAATTTTGGATCTTCCCAAGCTTTCAAAGTAGAAAGAACTTGTGACGCAAATGCTTCATGAATTTCGTAGTAGTCGAAGTCTTGAAGTTTAAGGCCAGCACGCTCAAGCATACGTGGAACTGCATAAGCAGGTGCCATCAATAAGCCTTCTTTTTTCTCAACGAAATCAACAGCAGCCGTTTCTTGGAAGGTTAAGTAAGCAAGGACTTCGTGACCGTTTGCTTTCGCCCATTCTTCAGATGCTAAAAGCACACAAGATGCACCATCCGTAAGTGGTGTTGAGTTACCCGCAGTCATGGTACGTGCATCGCCTTTACCAAAAGCTGGTTTGAGCTTAGCAAGTTTTTCAACCGTAGAGTCAGCACGTAAGTTGTTGTCACGCTCTAAACCTAAGAATGGTGTGATCAGGTCATCGAAGAAGCCTTCTTCGTAAGCCGCAGCCATTTTTTGGTGTGAAGATGCAGCAAGTTCGTCTTGCGCTTCACGTGCAATACCCCATTCAAGCGCGGTAATGGCTTGGTGATCACCCATAGACAAACCTGTACGTGGCTCACCATTTTTCGGCGCATCCATCAAGTCTTTTAGGTTGATTTTGGTTAAAGCTTTTAAACGGTCTTTACCCGTTTTTGCAATGTTGAGTTCAAGTAATGCTTTACGTAAACCATCACCAAACGCAATTGGTGCATCAGAAGTCGTGTCTACACCACCAGCCACACCCACTTCAATTTGGCCCAGTGCGATTTTGTTGGCAACTAAGAACGCTGCTTGTAAGCCAGTACCACATGCTTGCTGAATATCGTAAGCAGGTGTTTCTGGCGCAAGTGCAGTGTTTAGTACACATTCACGGGTCATGTTAAAGTCACGGCTGTGCTTAAGAACAGCACCAGCAACCACTTCACCAAGGCGTTGGCCTTGAATATTAAAACGTTCAACAAGACCGTTTAGCGCTGCTGTGAACATATCTGTATTCGAAGCGGTGAAATATGCGCCATTTGAGCGAGCGAAAGGAATACGGTTACCACCGATAATAGCCACGCGGCGAACAGTGTTTTGACTCATGGTTTGATCCTGTTGAACAGCAGTTTGAGTTTTTGGTTTTGAAGCATTTGTAGAAGAAGCAGGGCTTTTACTACGAGTTGACGCAGCACGAGTGCGAGTCGGCTTAGTCGTGTTATTTACTGATTGGGTTGTCGTGCCAGTACTTTTAGTTCTACGCGGTGTACTTTTTGATGTATTTGACACGGTTTCCGTAGCAGAATTTTCCACTGCTGGATTTTCTTGAGTTGTTTTGCTCATAAGGCTTTTCCAAGCATGTTAATCTATTCTTAGGGTGTACATTAGCATATTATAAAAAGGGCTGAATTGACTAGAATGACATTGCAACAGGCTTTCAGGTCAAGACATATCCTCTATAACTCAAGTATGATTCTACTGAAACCGATGGAACTATTGAAATATAAGACTCTAGACATCACTTTGAAGTTAAAAGGATATCTTTGAATCCATCAACAATTCATTTGTATGAGAGATAAAAACATGACTGATCAATACCAAACATTTGCAAAATCTCCTATTGGTAAATTTGTCATTAAAAATTTGGGTTTACCTGCACCAACTTTTTTAGACCGTTTTGAGTCAGCAACGCCTGTGATTAAAGGTGCTGTTTTACTGGGTGCAGCAGCAAACAGTTCACTATCTGGTGCAATTGCGCAAGTGTTGGCAAATGTCCACGCCAATAGCTATGCGGGTAACAATGCGCAACTACAACAAGCTGCGGCTCAAGTGGGCTTAAACTTAAGTGCATTTAATGCAGGCGACAAAGAGTCTAAATTCAAAGTTGTTATTTTTGATGCATCTGGCATTGAGTCATCAGAGCAACTCAATGAGTTATATAACTTCTTTAACCCGATCGCACGTCAAGTGGCAGCTTCTGGTCGTGTGATTGTGTTAGGCACGACCCCTGAAACTGCGGGTAGCGTGAAAAAAGCGATTGCACAACGCGCGCTTGAAGGCTTCGTGAAGTCAGTCGGTAAAGAATTTAAAAAGGGGATTGCAGCACATTTGATTTATGTGGATGCAGGTGCGGAAGAAAATCTTGAGTCAACTTTACGTTTTGCAGCATCTCCACGTTCTGCTTATGTCTCCGGTCAAGTGATTCGTGTTTCTAATGCTGATATTGTAGATGTGGACTGGGCGAAACCACTGGCAGGAAAAACGGCTGTAGTAACAGGTGCGAGCCGTGGTATTGGTGAAGCGATTGCACATGTCTTGGCACGCGATGGCGCGCATGTGATTTGTTTAGACGTACCACAGCAGCAAGCAGATCTTGACCGTGTTGCAGGTGAGATTGGTGGTTCAACACTGGCGATTGATATCACTGCAAACGATGCTGGTGAGAAAATTAAAGTTGCGGCAGCTGCTCAAGGTGGTTTAGACATTATCGTGCATAACGCAGGTATTACTCGTGACAAAACTTTGGCAAATATGAAGCCTGAACTTTGGGATTTGGTGATTAACATTAACTTGTCTGCGATTGAACGTGTAAATGATTATTTACTTACGAATGACGGTTTAAATGCCAATGGTCGTATTGTTTGTGTATCATCAATTTCAGGTATTGCAGGTAACTTAGGTCAAACCAACTATGCTGTGTCGAAAGCAGGTGTCATTGGTGTGGTTAAATTTACTGCTCCAACGTTGACGAATGGCATTACGATCAATGCGGTTGCGCCAGGTTTTATTGAAACCCAAATGACTGCTGCTATTCCATTTGCAATCCGCGAAGCGGGTCGCCGTATGAACTCGATGAGCCAAGGTGGTTTACCTGTAGATGTTGCTGAAACCATTGCTTTATTTGCAGCGACAGCATCGACTGGTTTAAACGGCAATGTGGTACGCGTTTGTGGTCAAAGCTTATTGGGTGCTTAATTTAAAAGCTTGAATTTATCTCTCCTTTAGAGGGGGAGATAAATTCTTTATATTATAAATGGGATGGCATTTTCCCTCATCCCAACCTTCTCCCTGAGGGAGAAGGTGCTTTCAAAAATATTGAAATAAAAACTTCTCAAAGGTTCAGTATGAAGACTCGCCATTTTAGTCAACTTCCAAAACCATATATGGCTTATCCGAAAGTCATTCAAGGTTTGATCTTTAAAAAACCAAAAGGTGAAAAAGTCTTACCGCAGGTTGAGTATGTGGTGGATTCTTTTAACGTCGATCAAAAGCATTTGAAAGCCTATAACGAAGTATGTGGCTTTAAAAATAATGGTTATATTCCTGCGATTTATTTGGCCGTATTATCGCAAAGCCTACAAATGCACATGATGGGGCAAGAGCCGTTTCCATTTCCTGTGCTAGGTTTGGTACATATTCGCAATCAAGTCAAACAAATGCGTAAAGTTGGTGTCAATGAAACCCTCACTTTATCATGTAAATATGGCGCGCTTGAGCCACATGATAAAGGTGTTCAGTTCGATTTTATTACCACGGTGAAAGTTGGCAATGAAGTGGTGGTTGAAGCATTGACCACGTATTTAGCACGTCAAAAGACTGATGGTAAAACAGCACCAAAATTAGTTGAAGCAACGACTCCAGATTATCAGCCAAATGCAGTCTGGGAAGTCTCTGAAAACACAGGCCGTCGTTATGCAATGACCTCGGGCGACTTCAACCTCATCCACATTCATGCGGTGACAGCAAAAGCCTTTGGTTTCAAACAAGCCATTGCGCACGGCATGTGGAGTAAGGCGCGAGCGTTGGCTTCGATCACATTGCCTGATGCTTATGAAGCGGATGTTTGGTTTAAACTGCCGATGTATTTGCCGTCAACAGTCGATTTTATGACCGCGACAGAAGGTGCAAATACCGCTTTCTTCATTCGAAATAGTAAGAATCAAAAACCGCATGTGACGGGACAGGTGAAAGCACTATAATTTTAAAAAGCCCAGTTTAGATTACACTGGGCTTTTTTATGCCAGCTTAAAAATACAAGGATGTGTAAATGAAAATTTTAAAACAATATTTACAAGAGAATCCGAACCATTACCAAGGCTATGTTGACCCACGTTTTCAAAGTGTTGCCCATCTGTTTAGCCGCTTACAGGATGCTCGTTTAGCATATGGTGGTGCAGCCTGTGTTTTATATTTTCAAAGTGAAAAAGTTGTCGATATCTATACGGGGTTAGCAGCGGTAGATTCTCCTTGGCAGGCCAATACCATGTCGGTGTGTTATTCGACAGGCAAAGGCGTGCTCGCAACCTTGGTGCATATTTTAGTCAGTCAAGGTGTGCTGAGCTATGACCAACCGATTGCGGATTATTGGCCTGAATTTGCCCAAAATGGTAAAGGAAAGATGACGCTAAGACATGTGCTGAGTCATCAAAGTGGATTATTTGATATCCGTAATAACATTGCCGATGCGACAGAAATGTTGGACTGGACGCATATGTTAGACGTATTTGAAAAGGCACAACCACGTTTTGCAATTGGTGAAGATGCTGCCTATCAACCTTTGTCATTTGGTTGGCTAGTCGGTGGTGCTTTGGAAAAAGCAACGGGCAAACCTTTAACTGAGCTCTTCCAAACCTATTTAGTTGAGCCACTTGAGCTTGATGGGGCTTACTTTGGTGCACCCAGTGCTGAATTAAAACGTATCGCGAGACCTATTACTCGTCCTGTGCCTAGCCAACCAAATCAAAAAAGTCCAACGAAAGTGCGTAAAGTTTCATTGCTGGCTAAAGCGATGCAGTGGTCAGGGCAAGATCCACAAGACTTTCAAGATGGCATGATTCCCAAAGGCATGAAAAAGGTCAGCTTTTACCATGATGATGCGATTCAGGCGATCATTCCCGCAGCAAATGGTGTATTTACAGCCAATAGTTTAGCCAAAGTGTATGCGATGCTATCTCAAAAAGGGATTTGGAAAGGTCAGCAGTTGATTCATCCTGATGTGTTTTCTGAGTTGAGTCGAGTGCAATATAGCTATCGAGATCGCGTGATGCCGATACCTATGCATTGGCGCTTGGGGTATCACCGTATATTAACCTTAGGAAAAACAGCAGAGCAGGGCTTTGGTCATATGGGCTTTAATGGTTCAGGGGCTTGGGGCGATAGTGAGCGAGGCTTAAGTTTTGCCTATACACATAACTTTGCTACAGGTTCTTTGACTGGGGATTATCGACTTTGGGCTTTGAGTCAAGAAAGTCTACGCTGTGCAGATGCGGTCTTAAAAGGCAAAAAAGGCTGGTTTTGACAGAACTGAGATTTAGTCAGCGTCTAAGATATGTTATGTTCGTCGCGGTTTAGATTTTTGAATATTTGTGACATGAAGGCTCCCATTCTTATCCCGCTGGTCGCTACAGGATTACTCTTAGGCTGTTCCGAGGCAAATCAAACGCAACATGATCAGTCTAAACTTCAAGTGGCAGAACAAAAGCAGATTATTCCTGCGTGGGTTGGGAGTTATCAGGGGACAACGCCGTGTATGGGGTGTTTGTCCCGTTGTGAAGACTGTCCAGGTATGGCAGTAGCACTAGAGCTGCATGAAAACATGACCTACAGCCTAAAACGAGAAAGTTTGAGTGGCCATAATGAAATCGAAACTTTGACTGGAGCACTTCGTTTTAATGCTCAAGATCAGCACAAGGTAGAGTTAGTCAACGTGACAACGCGAAACTTACTTTATGTCGATTTAGAAGATCGTGTTTTAGAAATACGTGAAGATGTGACTGGAAAAAAATATCAAATGCAGAGTGATTTTATTTTAGTGAAACCAGCTTAATTCCCTAAATAGCTGTATTTTAGAAATTCATTTTAATATTTACACCTTTTTACTTTTCCAAAGCTCTCACTTTATTTCAAATCCATAATCTAAATACATAAATAGCTTGAGATAGAGAGTGGGATAAAAATGGAGCTAATGGTTTTTTAATTATTGATCTAAATCAGCTTTATAGCTTAGAAATGCGAGAACGGAGTGAAGTAATTCATTCACTCTTTGGCAAAAAAACAGTATGCTTAGGCCTATAAAAAGGAGCATACATGTATCAAGTACTTGCACGGAAATATCGTCCTCGTAATTTTAATGAGCTAGTGGGTCAAAACCACGTCTCTCGAGCGCTAACCAGTGCTTTGGAGCGCGGACGTTTGCACCATGCTTATTTATTTACAGGAACGCGTGGGGTCGGAAAAACCACCATTGCCCGTATTTTGGCGAAGTGCTTGAACTGTGAAACAGGTGTGACTTCGACGCCGTGCGAAGTTTGCCCAACCTGTACTGCCGTGAATGAAGGCCGTTTTATTGACTTGATTGAAATCGATGCGGCATCACGTACTAAAGTTGAAGATACGCGAGAACTTTTAGACAATGTTCCTTATGCGCCGACACAAGGTCGTTTTAAGGTCTATTTAATCGATGAAGTACATATGCTGTCTACGCATTCTTTTAATGCTTTACTCAAAACATTGGAAGAACCACCTGAACATGTGAAATTCCTTTTTGCAACGACAGATCCGCAAAAGCTCCCAATTACTGTAATTTCGCGTTGTTTGCAATTTACACTACGCCCGTTGGCTGTAGATGAAATTACCGAGCATCTGGGGAATATTTTAAATAAAGAAAGCATCCAAGCCGAACAAGATGCAATTTGGCAAATTGCAGAGTCTGCCCAAGGCTCATTACGTGATGCGCTTTCTTTGACAGATCAGGCAATTGCTTACGGTCAGGGCGCTATCCAGCACCAAGATGTCAAAGAAATGTTGGGTTTAATCGACCGTACCATTATTTATGATCTGATCCTTGCGATACATCAAAACCAAAAACAACGGGTGAGTGAGTTGCTGATGCAATTTCGCCAGCAAGCACTGGATGTATCTTTAGTTTTGGATCAGCTGATTTCGACTTTACATGAGTTGGCGCTATTACAATATTTGCCTGAACTTAGTCTCAAATATAGTGCTGAAATTAATAAAAAAATCATGCAATTGTCTCAGCAAATTGCTGCGCAAGACTTGCAACTTTATTACCAAATTGCATGTAAAGGGCGTGCTGAATTACAGCTAGCAGTCACCCAAGAGCAAGGCTTTGAAATGTCAGTGCTGCGCATGTTGGCGTTCCGTCCATTACAACCAAATGAAGTGTTGGTGGCTCATGCCAATAGTGCTGTAGTTGAATCTGTACAACAAACGGCAATACCGAGTGCTGCTCCAGAAACGGCTTTGCAGCAAGATGCTCAAACTGTAGATGTTGATGCGGCATTTGAAGACGCTGCAATAACTCAGAATGCAGAACCTGAGTTTAAACCTGAACTTGATGATGTCGATCTTTCAGAAAGCGCCGAAGATAATAAACCACCAGTGGACTCATCTCAGCAATCTGATCAAATCGTATTCGACCCTTCAAGCGATGAAGTGTTGTTCGATTTAGATGAAGCAGACGAATTTAATGCGCAAAGCAATGACGATGAACCAAATAGTGATGATTTCTTATTTGATGAAATTGTACCGCTAGATATAGAAAGTCAAAATAAAGCATCCGTTGAACCTGCCGCAGTAATAGCTGAACCCGCTGTGCGAGCAGAGTCTTCTGATTTAGCAAATGAAGTGCTGTCTGCTGATAGCGTACAGGACACCCAAGTTGTAGAAAATGAAAGCCTGCAAACTGTTGCTGCTATTGTAGAGCCCGTTCAACCTAAACAGGTTTCAACTGCATCAGGCGATTTAATGCCGCAAGATATTTTGCAACTTCAACCGCAGCAGTTAGTCGGTGAGTGGACGGTGGAGAAGTGGGAGTACTGGTTCAGAAGCAGCGGCTTATCGCCCGCGGTACAAGAATTGGCTCAGCAAGGTTTAATGGCTGGACAAATTAATGCAGAGTCTGTGTTTATGATTCCACAGCGTTATGAGCAGCTCCTCACCCAATTACGTCATGTTTTAGAAGATGCACTCAAAGCTGAATGGCCTCAGACGCGTTTTGATGTGAAATATGCAGAAGTTGAAACGATTACGCCGTACACCATGCAGGCGCAGCGCAAGCAAAAAGCATTTCAACGTGCGCATGAATTACTACAAAATGAAGACACGGTCAAAGGCCTTGTACAAACTTTTGATGGTGAATTGCAGAATATCCAACTTAAGTAATGTCATGGCTTAAGTAGTGGCACAAAGCACCCCGCATTTCAGATGGAATCGGGGTGCTTTTTCGTGTTTCACGGTCTACAAAGACATGAACAAAATGTCCTTGAGCTGAAGCCGTTTCTTGACCAAATTTGAAAATGGCAAGTTCGTAAGTGAGTGACGAGTTCCCTATTTTGGAAATAGTCACACCAACGTCAATAATCTCAGGATAAGACAACTCATGTAAGAAACTGCATGCTGAGTCGACCACTAAACCAATAATAGGGGATTGGTGAATATTAAAATTTGCTTTTTCAATCAGTAAGGCATTTGCGGCAGTATCAAAATAACTATAGTAGGTGACGTTGTTGACATGGCCATAGAGGTCATTGTCCGACCAACGTGTTTGAATCGGTAGAAAATAATGAAATTGATCACGTGTCTTTGCAGCTTGTCTCATCGATATCATCCTTAAAAATCATCTTATAAGTAGCCTAAGTTAATTATATGGCTTAGCTGTAAATGGCTTGATAAATTTCGCGTGCCTGTTGCCACTCTAGTTCTCTTGGGTTGTTTTGTAGTAGGCGTGTTTGCAACATGGCATCGGTTGCAAGCTGATCTAGACTGTGTTCAGAAACATTTAATTCTTTGAGTTTTAAGGTTAAACCACTGCGGTCTAAATGGTTTTGCATATGATCGACGAAAAGATCAGAAAGACCATCGGTACAGCCTGTACTTTTTGGGTCGAGCCAGCAGATCAGTTCCGCATAATGTTGCTTAGCTTGGGGGAGGTTAAACTTTAAAACCTCTGTCAGTACTAAGGCATTACTGTGTCCATGAGAAATGTGAAAATGTCCACCCAATGGATAAGCTAGCGCATGAACAGCACCTACTGGGGCATTGGCAAAGGCTTGTCCTGCCAACATCGAACCGACTAACATATTTTGTCGAGCTTCTAAATTTCGACCATCTTCTAGCACCAAGTTGAGGTTTTGATTCAGCAGTTTTAAAGCCTGTTTTGCTAACATGTCTGCATAGGGGTTTTTCTTGATTTTAGAGGTATAGGCTTCAATCGCATGTACCATCGCGTCAATGCCTGTGGCAGCACTAATATGACGCGGCAGGTTTTCAGTAAATGTCGCATCCAAAATCGCTACATCGGCAAAAAGAACGGGTGCTACGATGCCAGTCTTTGTCATTTCACCTGTGGTAACGATCGAAATTGGTGTGACCTCAGAGCCTGTCCCTGCAGTGGTAGGGACTAAAATTAAGGGTAGACGAGGTGCTTGGGCATTATTCACCCCATAAAGATCTGATAACTTTTGCTGCTGTGCAGGATGGCTGAGGATGGCAATAATTTTTGCAACATCCATAGAGCTGCCGCCACCAAAACCTAAAACGATATCTACCTTTTGCTGTTTGGCATAATCAACCGCATTTAAAACAATTTGTTCACTCGGATCTGCTTCAACCTCACTGTAAATACTGTAAGTGAGTGAGAGATCTTCTAAAATTTCTAAGATGGGAAGGTGAAGCTGATGCTTTAACATGCCTGCATCTGTAACCAATAACAGATGTTGATAAGGGCGTGCTGTTAAAATTTCTCTGAGCTGTTGAATGCTGCCTAAGCCTGAAATAATATTCGGCACAGTTTGAAATTGAAATTGGTTCATAACAGCATCCTTTTTTATATCTTATCCAACAATATTGTTTTGTACTTCTATAGGATTCATCCTCTAAATAACTTAACATAAGACACTTGAAAATAAAGCTGTTTCGAGGTGGTTATGTCATTCACAGCGCCCTATAAGGTGTTATGTGTCTGTTTAGGAAATATTTGTCGTTCTCCCACGGCAGAAGTAGTTCTCAGACATTTTTGTGATGCACATCAGCTCAACATCGAAATCGATTCGGCGGGAACCAGTAATTACCATCCCAACAAAGCACCTGACTTGCGTAGTCAAGAACATGCTTTAAAACGGGGCTATGATTTATCCAGTTTACGCGCACGACAGTTGCAGACCCGTGATTTTGTCCATTTCGATTTAATTTTGGCGATGGACTACAATAATTTTGACGATATTCAAGCGTTGTATCAAACAGCGCAAATTGAATTTGGTGCTCAACCTCTCCGCGCTAAAGTTGCACTGATGTCTGAACATGATGCGCAGTATCCGCAGCAAGCATTACCTGATCCTTACTATGGTGGCTTTGATGGTTTTGAACGTGTTATTGACCAATGTGAGTCAAGCAGCCAAGCGTGGGTCAGTATTTTTAAACAACAATTTGAACAGTAATTAAGGTTCGTGCATGCAAATCGAAACACAAAAACAGCTTAAACCTTTTAATACGTTAAGCTTAAATGCGATAGCCTCTCATTATGTTCAAATTCACAGTCCAGATGAGCTTGTAGAAGCATTGGATTATGCACAGCAACACGCTTTGAATGTCATGATTCTATCTGGTGGAAGTAATATGCTGCTTCCTGCACAAATTAATGCTTTGGTTGTGCATATGAACATTCTAGGCGTAGAAAACCTGTCTGAAGATGCAACTACCAAAACTATACGGGTCGGTGCGGGTCAAGTTTGGCATGACTTTGTGCTTTGGACGACAGAACACCATTTATTTGGCTTACAGAATTTGGCGTTGATTCCAGGCCTCGTGGGTGCATCTCCTGTACAAAATATTGGGGCTTATGGTGTAGAGGTCGGTGAGTTCATCGAAAGCGTGCAAGTCTATGACCGACAGTTGAAAACATTTAGCGATATTCAAGCTAAAGACTGTGCATTTAGTTATCGTCATAGTATTTTTAAAGATGATCCAAATCGCTATGTGATTACGCATGTGACCTTCAAGTTGTTGAAAAAAGAAGATTTGAAAATTAGCTATGGTGACTTAAAACAAGCCGTAGGTGATGAGCTAACAGCTTTTAATTTACAACAACAAGTGATTCAGATTCGTCAAAGTAAACTGCCTGATCCGAAAGAATTTCCAAATGTAGGTAGTTTTTTTAAAAATCCAATTATTAGTCAGCAAACTTATGACCTTTTAGCCGAACAATTTGAAAAATTGCCACATTATCCGCAGCCGAATGGTGATGTTAAAATTGCAGCAGGTTGGTTGATTGATCAATCAGGCTGGAAAGGTAAGCAGCTTGGTGTGGTCGGGATGTTTGCCAAACAAGCCTTGGTTTTAGTGAATTATGCCAATGCAGATTTGAACGATGTACAGAGCACATACCGTGCAGTACAGCAGGATGTGTATAATAAATTTAAAGTTTTGTTGGAACCTGAGCCTGTGCTATTTAATTCAGCGGGTCTCATCCAATCTTATCAGGATCGTTAAAAGTATGAGTAAAACCCATAAAATGGTACGTTTAATGCAAATCACTTCGGTGCTGTTTGCATTTTTCGGCTGTTTAATGATTTTTATTTATACGCCTTTTTATTCTAAGCTGATTGTGGCGACATTGAATACCTTTGTCCCTGTAGACGTCAATGAAGTTGCAGCACAAAGTCAAAAAATGGCGGCACTCAGTGAGCAAGAAAGCTTAGAACCGGGCTCTGATTTGTGG
Organism: Acinetobacter sp. PC34; assembly: GCF_051789135.1. NCBI lineage: Bacteria > Pseudomonadati > Pseudomonadota > Gammaproteobacteria > Moraxellales > Moraxellaceae > Acinetobacter > Acinetobacter sp. PC34. Next base: position 1,535,426 of record NZ_CP196664.1, read on the forward strand.
ATTGCCCGTCAAGCGTACTTACAGTTGATGGAAGAGCAAATCAAAGAACATAATTCGCAAAACCTAACCACGATTCAGGCACGTTATAAAGCACTACAACAGTTAATTATTTCTGAACAGCGTGAAGAGCAAGAAAAAGAGCAAAAGCCTCAAATTCCTTTGGTGATTGAGACAGCAAGTTCTGAGGTTGACCCGACTGAAAATGTCAAAGAACTGCTAGAGCTGAATAGCAAAGAAAATAAAGCCTTGATGGAAAATTATCTCGACTTTTTAAAAACGCATAAAGTAGAGACTGTAGAGGAAGAGCCGATAGATGAACAAATCTATCAGGACATCGCACAAATACATGCACAAAATGAAGAGAGAAAAGCGGCATTAAACATGCCGAATGCCATAGTCGTTTTGGGTGGTGGATTAACTTTAGATAAAAACCGTAAAGATATTGTGGTGAATGAATATACGCGACTACGTCTTGAAACCACATTGCAGGTCGAAAAACAGTTCAAGCTGCCCATTGTGCTTAGCGGTGTCGAAGCCCCGTATATGCAAAAATGGTTAAAGGCACGTGGAGTCGATGCGAAACTATTGGAAGATCGTAGTATGAATACCTGCGAAAACTCGCGCTTTAGCTCTTTGCTGTTGCAGAAAAAAGGTGGTGCGCCTAGAGTGATTTTAATTACAGATCAATATCATATGCCACGTACACGCCGTTTATTTGCTTTAAATGGTATCGAAACACAGCCCATTGAGGCGCCTATGCCGACTCAATTAACCCAATGGCGTCCAAGTGAACAAAATTATGATCATAGTCGCCGTGCCAATTATGAAATGCTCGCAACGATACGCGATGTACTGTTGGGTTCGAGTGACTGTAGGGAGATTCCATAATGCCTGAACTTCCTTTTTTAAATCCATCTGTACTCAAACAGCTTGAACTTCCTGTGCCGAGTCGTGAGACGACACCACAGCTTCTAATGCCTTTGAATCTAAACCAGCCGTATGAGGCATCGGTGGAGATGGTGTCTTATCGTCGTTTATATGGTTTAGACGCATTGGACTGTGACCACTGGCAAGGTTATGTTCAAATGCCTTTGTTTAAGCTGCATGTCCAAGTTTTTGCACCAAAAATCGAAAAAATTAAAGGTACAGTCTGTCTGTTGCATGGTTATTTAGAGCATAGCGGAATTTACCAACCCATTATTAAAGAACTACTTGACCAAGGCTTTAGTGTACTGACCTATGATCTTCCAGGGCATGGACTCAGTGATGGATCACCCGCGAATATCCAAAATTTTGATCATTATCAAGATGTGTTACATGCTGTGGTGCGCTATGTCAAACATGCAGAACAGCTACCGCAACCGTGGCTAGGCATAGGGCAGAGCACGGGTGGTGCGATTTTGATGCATCATTTGCTTGAGTTTGCCGAACGCCGTGAAAACCCTTATGTGCAACGTGTTTTGTTGTTGTCGCCACTCATTCGGCCTGCAAAATCCGCTTGGTGGCATAACTCGGTTGGATTAGGCATTATTCGTCGGATTAAACGCCAAGTACCGCGTCATTTTAGGCGGAATAACCATAACCCTGAGTTCTTACGTTTTGTCCGTTTAAAAGATCCGTTACAACCTCGCATGATGGGTATGGACTGGATTTTGGCTATGTCCAAATGGATGTTGGAAATGGAGCAACGCCCAGCCTGTCGCATTCCTGTCTGGTTAGCTCAAGGTGCGCTGGATCAGACGGTAGACTGGCGTTATAACATTGAGTTTATTCGTGAAAAGTTCCGCTTACAAACTTTATTGATGTTGGAGGAAGGTTCGCATCAATTGATCAATGAACGTTCGGATATTCGTGCGGCCTTAACAGGACTAATCCCAGCCTTTTTACATGCACAGGGTTCATCAAGTGGATATTACTAACATTCTGTGATTTCTGTTATCGAAAATAAAAAGGAGGCTAATAGAGCCTCCTTTTTATTTAGAAATGTTCTAATTTGGACATATTCCACATACGGAAATAGAAGTTCTCTTCATCTTTATTTTCACAAGACAGCAGCTCACCATCTTTTAACCAAAAATGTAGCTGCGCATAGTTTCGAATTTCTCGGTCATTAATGCGCTGCGCTAAATGGCGCGCTTTAATTTCTGCTGGATGTTTTAAGCCCGCTGAAGCAATCATTTCTGAAAGTGCCTTTAATGTGTTGTCATGAAAATGCAGCACGCGTTCGGCTTTGGTGGGCACATGTAGTGCTTTTTGACGCTCTTTGTCTTGTGTCGCAACACCGACTGGGCATTGGTTGGTATGACAACTTTGCGCTTGAATGCAGCCCACTGCGAACATAAATCCTCGTGCAGAATTGACCCAATCTGCACCAATTGCCATGGTACTAGCAATATCAAAGGCACTAACCAATTTGCCACTGGCACCAATTTTGATCTGATCACGTAAACCCGCACCGACCAGTGTGTTGTGTACGAAAAGTAAGCCTTCACGTAGTGGTACGCCCATATTGTCTATCAGTTCGATAGGTGCTGCACCTGTACCGCCTTCGGAACCATCTACAACAATAAAATCAGGAATAATTTGAGTATGTAGCATGGCCTTAACAATACTCATAAACTGCCAAGGCTGACCAATACACAGCTTGAAACCGACTGGTTTACCTTCAGATAACTCACGCAGTTTTTGAATAAAATGCATCATCTGAATTGGCGTTTTGAAGGCAGAGTGACTCGAGGGAGAAACACAGTCATGATCGCGACTGACGCCACGTATTTCAGCAATCTCTTCAGAAATTTTATCTTTCGGTAGAATCCCGCCATGACCGGGTTTTGCTCCCTGAGAGAGCTTGATTTCGATCATTTTGACTTGAGGTCGTTTGGCTTGAACGGCAAATTTTTCAGGGTCAAATTGGCCATCTAGAGTACGGCAGCCAAAATAACCACTGCCTAACTCCCAAACAATATCGCCTCCATACTCAAGATGGTACGGACTTAAACTGCCTTCGCCAGTATCATGGTAAAAACCACCCATTTGCGCTCCTTTGTTTAAAGCGCGAATGGCATTGGCACTCAGGCTGCCAAAACTCATGGCTGAAATATTGAAAATAGAAGCACTATAAGGTTGTGAACATTGCGAATTGCCCACCAAAATACGGAAGGTTTTAGGGTCAGCAGGTGTGCATGGGCTCAGTGAATGAGTCATGAAGCGGTAGTTGTCTGCATAGACATCGATAATGGAGCCGAAGGGTTTATCTGCATTTTGGTTTTTTGCACGTTGATAGACCAAACTGCGTTGCATACGCGAAAAAGGCAGTGCGTCTTGATCGGCCTCAATAAAATACTGGCGAATTTCAGGGCGAAAATCTTCAAAAATAAAACGAAAATGCCCCATAATCGGGTAGTTCTTTAAGATCGAATGTTTATTTTGTAAAACATCATGCAAGCCAACAAGACTCAGTAAACCTGTTATCAGCCAAATACTGTTTAGTAAAGTGTCTGAAATAAAATAATTAATATAGATGGGGGTATGACTATAATGAAAAAAAGAAATGCTCAAAAAAATAAAAATACACAGTAGCCAAATGGAGTGCCGTGAAAAAAAAGTATTGAGTAATTTATGACGTATGGATTGAGCAGGGCTAGACATATGGCTGGGCATCCTTCCAGATTGTTTAAACCTAATGTGCCAAGTCTCTGTTTCATCTACAAGTAATAAATTGTTGTTACGCCCGTTATTATTTGCTGTGGGAATCCAATATTAAAATTATGGATAAATTTTATACAGATTGATATCTTTCAGAATTTAAAGTATATAAAATGAATATGAATAAGCGCTTATTGTTCAAAAGAAAAAATTATAAATTACTTACTTCTAGGGATAGGTTAGGCCAAGTTTGCATCGGTATAGTGTGGTTGAAGAATGATAAGAAAGAGGGGAAGCTTCAGTGAAAAATAAGGAAACTGTTTTGCCTGCACCTGTTTTAATCGTGGAAGATGAAGCCATGATTCGCTCGCGCCTAGATCTGATCCTGTCGGAACTGGGCTATAGTCAAGATATGCTGATTTTTGCTAAAAATTTAGCTGAAGCCATGCAAATTATTGCATCACAACCGATTTCTTTAGCTTTAGTTGATTTAGGGTTGCCTGATGGAAATGGCATCACCTTAATTGAAAAACTTAGAGAGATAGACGAAAGCGCCTTAATTTTGGTGATTTCTGCATGGAGTACACAGCAAAGTTTATTTGCCTCAATTAAGGCAGGAGCAAATGGCTATGTATTGAAAGAACGTGATGATGCCGAAGTGCTGATGTCCATACGGAGTATTTTGCGCGGCGGAGCGCCAATTGATCCCTTTATTGCTCGCGAAATTTTAAATCAAATCTCAACCTCAAATACCCCCCAAACTGAGCGTGTAGAGCAGTTGGATGGTCAGGACTATGATCAACTGACCAATCGAGAAACTGAAATTCTCAATTTGGTGGCACAAGGCCTGAGTAACCGCGAAATTGCTGAGCAATTATTTGTTTCGCGCTATACCGTTGAAAGCCATATTAAGCATATTTACCGCAAGCTTTCTGTTTCAAAAAGAACCAAAGCAGTCAGCACTGCGCGTTCTTTAGGTATTTTATGAGAAATGGCTGGCTGAGCATTTTTGTCACACTGTGTTTGTGTGTGCTTAGTTTTGCCAGTTCCGCACAAACCAACTTTGCTGTTAGTCCAACTTGTAAAGTGAATGTCGATAAAATTTCTGCGGTGAAAACAAGTTCTATCGATGTTGTTCCGAAGACGGGATGGGTAGAGGTCAAAAACCCTGACGTGTGGACAGAACGCTGGCCACATTACGATGGCGGCGTTTGGTACCATTTTAATTGGCATTGGAGTTGTAACGACAGTAATGAACTGAAGCAGCCTTTAGCATTTTCTGTGGAAGGCATGAGTAGTGCAGGCGCTGTTTTTTTTAATCGAAACCTGCTTTGGAAAGATAAGCATTTAGTTGAACCCCTATCAAAAAGCTGGAATACTCCGCGTTTTTGGATCCTTCCTGTCGAAAGCTTAAAACAAAAAAACAATGACATTTGGGTGTATGTGGTTGGTAATAGTTATGAAAGTCCGGGTTTAGGCAAACTAGAATTTTCTGATATCACAACAGCATATGATAAACAACAAAAAAGAATTTGGAACAAGAGAGCACTGTTTCAAGTCAATTTAGTCATTTCCACCACCTTAGGTTTGGTGTGCTTTGTCATTTGGTTTTTTAGACGCAATGAAACGACATTTCTGTGGTTTTCTGTTAGCTGTTTGTTTTGGGTCTTGTTTATTTGGAATGTCATCAACCGAGAAGTGTTTCCTTATCCAAACTCCCTGTGGGTCATGAAAACTAACCTGACTTTTTTTGTTTTATACAATGTTTGCTTTTGCATTTACCTGCTGCGTTTTGTAAGAACAAAGTTTGCTGAGTTAGAAAAAACCTTATTTTTAGTTGCTGCGGTGTGTATTGTTACCATCTTATTTATCCCGAGCTTGATGGTTAATATCGTAACTGCGGTGATTTTCTTATTGTGCATTGTGCTCTTTATCGTATCATTCTTTTTTGTGATTTATCGTGCTTATAAAACGAAGCGCCCTGATTATATTTTATTGGCTGTTTGTTTAAGCGTGATTCTTATAGTTATGCTTTACGATATTTCACTACTTTTTGATGGGCATATTAATGACCATCAGCCTTTGTCGCCGTATACCTCACCGGTGATCACTTTTTTTATTGTGATTATTCTCGCAACACGGTTAGATAAAAATATCAAAAAAATACAAAGATTTAATAGTGAACTTGAGCAACGAGTGAGCTTTGTGACCAGTAACCTGTCCTCTAGTTTATATGCTCGACACCAATTAGAGCTTGAAAATGTCCGCTTACAAGAGCGTATTCATTTAGCACATGATTTGCACGATGGTTTGGGTGCATCTTTGGTTCGTTCCATGATTTTGGTGGATCAGAGCTCCAGCACCATGTCGAATCAACAATTTTTATCCATCCTCAAATTGCTTCGAGATGATTTAAGACAAATTATTGACAGCGGGTCTTTAACCAATAACAAAACGCCAGATAATCCTGTGTTATGGATTGCTCCTGTTCGGCATCGGTTTAGTCAGATCATGGATGAGTTGGACATTGAGGCGACTTGGAGCATTCCAGAGGCATGGGAAATACAACCGACAGCACTACAATGTTTGACTTTAATTCGTGTGCTTGAAGAAAGTTTGACCAATATTATGAAGCACAGCCAAGCACGGCATATTGATGTAAAAATGTATTATCCAAGTACAACTCACTTGGTCATGATTATTCAGGATGATGGCGTAGGTTTTAATGTGGAGTGTGTGCTTAACCACGGGATGGGCATTGGTATGCGCAGTATGAAAATGCGTTTAGAAAAAATTGGTGCTGAGCTCAATATCGAATCAGAAAAAGGCTGTACCAAAATTATTGCCAGTTTAAGGTTTGGTGAGGGAGAAAGTGCTGAGTAGATTAGATTCCTCAGCACTTGGTTTGCTTAAGCTTCGTCAGGTGGGAGTAGCATTAAGACGGATTCGTTCATCAGCATTGCAATGTCTTCTAGAATATCGGCATCATATAAGCTTTCATCAAGTAACAGTGCTTCACCATCTGCTAAATTCTTGAGTAATGGTGCAAATTGCTCCGAAATGCATAGCCCTTCACCGTTGGCCCAAAATAAGAATTCATCTTCATCGTGAGTATAAAGTAGGCGAGAAGCAGGTTCTAAGATCAGCTGATAGCCTTGGTCTAAAATACCTTCTAAATCTCCTGTGCCAATTTCTTCAGCTTCAGGAATATTTTCAGGGTATTTCGGCTCTGACATCAAGGTCATAATAGCATCTTCAAGTAAAGTTGAGTTTTGCAGCTGAGCCAAAATTTCTGCCTTTAAATAATCCAATTCGTTTTGTGTTAATTGACCGATCGGACTTTGTTGGTCACGAACAATATCGAGTAAAGGATTACGTAGCAGAGCGTTATCAGACAGTTTGTCGCCTACACGGTCTACCATGTCGGTGACGTTTGGCATACGGAAGCCAAAAGAGAAAGTCAGGCAGTCATCTTCGGCTACACCAAAATGTGATAAACTTGGTGGTACATAAAGTAGATCACCTGGTGCTAATACTTCGTCAAAATGTACGTCAATTTCAGGTAGTAATTTTAAAGGTTGGCCTGCAACAATCTCAGATTCAGCATCGCACATTTGACCCAATTGCCAACGACGGTGTCCATAACCTTGAACTAAAAAGACATCGTAAAAGTCAAAATGCTTTCCGACAGAGCCACCTTTAGGCGCATAAGACACCATGATGTCATCACGGCGCCACTGCGGAATAAAAGGAAATTTTTTCCACAGTGCTGCTAAGTCAAAAGAGTAGTGATCTACGGCTTGAACCAATAAAGTCCAGAGTTTTGGCATCTTTTGGAAATCAGCTTTTAACAGCGGTGAAGACTTTACCGACCACTGATTTGGGTCACGGTCTTTTTGTTTGATGAGACGAGCTGTGACATTTTCATCTAAAGCCAGTTCCATAATATCGCTAGGTTCTAAAATATTGATAATTTCAGGCAGCGCGTTACGGACCAGTAATGGCTTTTTTTGCCAATATTCGGCAAGGAATTGTTCAGCTGTAATACCGCCAAGAACATCAAGAGATTGGGACATGAAAATAGCCTAAGCAAATTTAAAACAATATTGTGACTATTGTCTTATGATCGAAGGCCTATGTGCAAGTATCGTTAGATTTATTTAAATGCGCTTGGTTGATTTAAATAAATTGAGTTTGTCTGAGTCGTTATGATTGCAGGCATCAAAATTTTTACAGCATAATTGGTCTAAAATATAGTGAAGAAAAATAATGTTAAGTAAAGAAGATGCCGAGAAAATGGCGAATGAGATATTGCAAAAAGAAAGAGAGAAAAGTCAGTCCAAATTAGCGAAAAAATCATCCTCAATCGATAGGATATACAAAACAAAAGATTTGGCTAAGGTGCCGCAATATCAGCATATCTTACTTTTTAGACAAGCCAAAAGTCTCGCTGAAGATCATCCGCTATATAATAAAATGTGGTATGGCTATTTGGTATTGGCATTGTTATTTGTCAAATATCTCTTTAGACAGAGGGAAAGTGTGAGTAGCTTTGACCCTAATAATATTGGTCTATTTTCCTTTCTTATTCTTTTTATGCTGATTACGCTGTACCGTAGTCTATTAATTCGAATGTATTTTAAACGACTCATTCAAGCTTATCTCTCAGTAAATTCGTCTAAAAATCTTTGAGCGATTGGTCATATATTAATATTTATGCTGTTGTTAAATTTAATGCTCATAAACGAACAGCAACACCTGCTGCTGTTCAATTTATTGGGAATTAACTAAAAATACTTCTAATAATTATGGCACAAGCACTTTTAATTCACGCAGAATATGACACAACTGAATCATAGGCATACCCATCAACGTGGTTTGATCTTGTCCTATCATTTGTTCAAATAAGCTGATACCAAGGCTTTCACACTTGAAGCTTCCTGCACACATCAGTGGCTGTTCAACGTCAACATAACGCTGAATTTCAGGTAGTCCCAATTTACGGAACTTAACTTTATAATGTTCAACCAGACTACGCTCAAAACCTGTTGAGTGTTGCTGCACGCTGAGTGCGGTACTGAAGTAGACAATTTTGTCCGAATTGGCCTGTAGCTGTTTAATGGCTTTTTCAGTACTCAAAGGCTTACCAATAAAAATATCGGGTGCACCTTCACGCCATGCCACTTGATCTGAACCAATCACGATTGCTTCAGGATTTTGTGACGCAATGACATGCGCTTTTTCAAAAGCAAGTCGCTTGGCTAAATCATCGGCATGGCTTTCACCACGAGGCGATTCGTTTATATCAGGGACAACGCAGCGGTAGTCTAGACGTAAACGGTTCATGAGGTCTTTACGAGTTTGACTGCTTGATGCCAAGATAATTTCTGAAGTATTCATTCGACTGCATATTCCATAAGCACATTCAGCGGGACATAGGACAGTACAGCTTGATGGCAAGCTTGAACTTTAACAGGAGGCGCAAAACCGGCCTGATAAGCTTCTACCCAACGGGTCACACAGATACACCAAAAATCACCAGGTTGTAGACCTGGAAAGTCAACTTCAGGCACAGGGGTAATGAGATCATTACCTACACGCTGCGAAAAATTTAAAAACTCAGAGGTCATTTCGACACAGATCGTGTGTTGTCCCAAATCAGAAGGTGCTGTATGACAAAAACCATTACGGAAATATCCAGTGATCGGGGAATAACAACAGCTGGCTAAAGGTTCACCCAAAACGTTTAAACGGTTTAGATTTGGATCAGGATGAATAGACATAAATGCTAAATCTAGTGAGACTTTTCACTATGATAGCAAAACTTTGCCTTTCGTTTGCTTTTCTGCAAAAGAAGCTAACCTTTTTCTGCATAATCATTTAAAATCGATGCGATTTTTATATATAGAAAGAGAGCTCTACATGAATTTTCAGCGTATGACTGACCTCGATTTAACGGGTAAACGTGTTCTTATTCGCGAAGATTTAAACGTTCCTGTTAAAAATGGTGTGATTACAAGCGATGCACGTTTACGCGCCGCTTTACCAACAATTAAAGCAGCGTTAGCACAAGGCGCAGCCCTAATGGTTTATTCTCACCTTGGTCGTCCAGTTGAAGGTGAGCCAAAACCAGAACAATCATTAGCACCTGTTGCTGCGTATTTGACTGAAGCATTGGGTCAAGACGTTCAATTAGTGACGGACTATCTCGATGGTGTTGAAGTTACAGCAGGTCAAGTGGTACTCCTTGAAAACTGCCGTTTTAACGTGGGTGAAAAGAAAAACAACCCAGAACTTGCTGCAAAATATGCAGCACTTTGCGATGTATTTGTGATGGATGCATTCGGTACAGCGCACCGTGCAGAAGCATCAACTGAAGGTGTGGCACGTTTAGCGAAAGTTGCAGCGGCTGGTCCTTTATTGGCAGCTGAGTTAGATGCACTTGGTCGTGCATTACAAACACCTGAAAAACCAATGGTTGCTATTGTTGCGGGTTCTAAAGTATCGACTAAGTTAGATGTGTTGACATCACTTTCTGACATTTGTGATCAATTGATCGTGGGTGGTGGTATTGCCAATACCTTCTTGGCAGCAGCAGGCTTCAATGTCGGTAAATCATTGTGTGAAAATGATTTGATCGATACAGCAAAAGCGATTGCTGCAAAAGTTTCTGTACCTCTTCCAACAGATGTTGTCGTGGCAGATGCTTCTGAAATCGATTTTGCAGACTTCTTGGGTTCATTGGCTGCTGCTAAAGCAGTCGTGAAAAAAGTTGAAGATGTGACTGACAATGACATGATTTTGGATGTAGGTCCAGAAACAGCAAAAGCATTTGCAGACATTTTAAAAACGTCAAAAACGATTCTTTGGAATGGCCCAGTGGGCGTATTTGAGGTTGATCAATTCGGCGAAGGCACAAAAACTTTATCTTTAGCGATTGCTGAATCTGCTGGCTTCTCTATTGCAGGTGGTGGTGACACTTTAGCTGCTATTGATAAATACGAAGTTGCAGACAAAATTGGTTATATCTCAACTGGTGGTGGTGCTTTCCTTGAGTTTGTTGAAGGTAAAACACTTCCAGCAGTTGCAGCGCTGATAGAGCGTGCACAATAATTATTGTGTGCTAGTGCTGTTGTAAAAAGGTTGACTTCGGTCAACCTTTTTTATGAGCTTAACAAATCTATTCATCATTCAGTCATGAAAATGAAATAATGCTGAAATAAACTACAGGGCATTAAATCATCTGTTCTAGGAAAACATTATGAATTTAAAAATGACCCTTGCTGCACTTTTGTTAGCACCATTGGCACTGACTGCTTGTAAGAAAAATGAAGCACCAGAGCAAACCGCTGCGGCATCTGAAACAGCAGCAGTTGAAGAAGCTGTAACGGCTGAACAACAAGCGGCAATTGATGCGATTGATCAGCCAGAATTGGATGAAAAGAACAAAGACATTCCTGCTGAAGTTGCAAATGCACCTGCAGATGCTGCAACTGCCGATCCTGCGGTAGAGGCTTCGGCTGCTACAGCACACTAAATACACGCGAATTTCGTAAAAAGTCCCTGCAATTGCGGGGATTTTTTTTAAATAGTGTTATTTGTTGCTGAATTGAAACCTTTGAGCATGTAGAATATGTCGCATCAACTGGGAGGACATTATGGCTCTTATTTCATTGCGCCAGCTCTTGGATCACGCCGGCGAACATGCTTACGGCGTACCAGCATTCAACGTAAACAACTTAGAACAAATGCGCGCAATCATGCTTGCAGCAGATGCGACAAATTCACCTGTTATCGTACAAGCATCAGCGGGTGCGCGTAAATATGCAGGCGCTCCATTCTTACGTCATCTTATTTTGGCTGCAATTGAAGAATGGCCACACATTCCAGTGGTAATGCATCAAGACCATGGTACAGATCCAGACGTTTGCCAGCGTTCAATTCAATTGGGTTTTTCATCTGTAATGATGGATGGTTCATTGGGTGCAGACGGTAAAACACCAACAACGTATGAATACAACGTTGATGTAACACGTCGTACAGTACAAATGGCGCATGCATGTGGTGTTTCAGTTGAAGGTGAAATCGGTTGTTTAGGTAGCCTTGAAACTGGTATGGCGGGTGAAGAAGATGGCGTAGGCGCTGAAGGTGTTCTTGATCATTCTCAACTTTTAACTTCAGTTGAAGAAGCACGTCAGTTTGTTGCAGATACCAATGTAGATGCACTTGCAATTGCGGTGGGTACTTCTCACGGTGCATATAAGTTCACTCGTCCACCTACAGGCGATATTTTGGCGATTGACCGTATTAAAGAAATTCATGCGGCGCTGCCAAATACCCACCTTGTGATGCACGGTTCAAGCTCTGTTCCGCAAGAATGGTTAGCGATCATTAACCAGTACGGCGGCGACATCAAAGAAACTTATGGTGTTCCTGTTGAGCAATTGGTTGAAGCAATCAAGCACGGTGTACGTAAAATCAACATCGATACCGATTTACGTTTAGCATCTACAGGTGCAATGCGCCGTATGATGGCTGAACAACCAAGCGAATTTGATCCGCGTAAATTCTTTGCAAAAACTGTTGATGCAATGAAACAGATCTGTGTTGATCGTTATGAAGCTTTTGGTACTGCGGGCAACGCCGACAAGATTCGTCCAATTTCTTTAGAGAAAATGGTTGATCGTTATAAATAATTCTTTTTGAATGATTTATATTGGAAAAGCCCACCCTGATGTGGGCTTTTCTATGTGTGTAATCCAAGTGACAATAATAAGAGTGTGCTATGGAACTGATATTTGCTGCGGCCTGTTGTAGTGTGGTGGTCTCCATTCTTTTAAAATGGGGCAAAAACAAAGGATTTGATCCGATCCAGATGATCAGCTGGAACTATGCTTCAGCCAGTTTACTGTGTTACGTCTGGTTTAAACCTGACCTAAGCCACGTTTCTGTTTCAAATACTCCGTGGTGGCTGATTATAGCACTTGGTGTCTTGTTACCGAGTGTATTTTTATTTTTAGCCAAGTCTTTGCAATATGCAGGCATTGTCAAAACAGAAATCGCACAGCGTTTGTCGGTGATTTTATCTTTATTGGCGGCTTATTTTATTTTTCAAGAACAGTTTAATCAGCTCAAAATTATCGGGGTAGTCTTGGGGCTTGCCGCCGTGATGTGCATTTTATTTACCAATGCCTCTGGTGGTGGAGAAGGTCAAAAACAGGCTGTGTGGTATTTAGCACTAGTCTGGTTTGGTTATGCGCTGATTGATGTCTTACTCAAATATACAACAGGGCTGGGTGTGCAGTTTTCCGTTGCGTTAAACCTGATGTTTATTTGCGCGTTTTTATTGTCAGTCGGTTATGTTGCTGTGACCACGAAAAATATCGGCTTAACCAAGAACGTCTTGGCAGGTTTATGTCTTGGCGTGTTGAACTTTGCCAATATCGCACTTTATGTCAAAGCTCATCTGTTACTCAAGGACAGCCCAGCGGTGGTCTTTGCAGGCATGAATATTATGGTGGTGCTGTTAGGCGTATTCAGCGGACTACTGTTCTTTAAAGAGAAGCTCAAACTCGCAACAGCAATCGGATTGGTGTTGGGTATCACAAGCGTGGCTTGTTTAGCTTATGCAATGTCTGTTTAAAATAGATCTGCACAAAGGAAAAAGGGTGTTTGAGTAGATCCTCAATCACTGCAATTCCCAATAACAGCCCTGGTTGCTCACAATTGGGGCAATCGGGATAGTGAGGGCGCATGATATGTTGATACTGACCTAAATAGATTTTATTGCAATGTGCACATTCAAATTTCATCGGTATATTGGGCTTAACAGACATCAGCAACCTCACTTTTTTTGTTTTGGCATTGAACATGATGAAGCAATTTTCAGGCCCAAAATATAAAAGGGACTGAAGTCCCTTTTATAAACAAATAGCATTACAGCTGCGTGAAAATATCTTCTTTGCTTAAGCGAGACTTTGGCAATTTTGCATTGAAGTCAGCATCACTACGATAGCCTAGTGTGAGCAATACAGAAGGGATTAGACCTTGTTCGGCTAAACCTAGCTCTTCACTAATAATGGATTCATTAAAACCACCAATTGGCGTCGCATCAATTTTTTCAATACCTGCAGCCAATAGAATTTGACCTAAAGCAATAAAGGTTTGGTTTTCGGCCCAACGCTGCACATCACCTTTTTCATTGCGGTAATAGTTGACATAACCTGAACGACTGTCTTTTTGGCCTTGCTTAGCGGCATCATCTTTAAAACGACCATGTAGGTCATCTTGATGCAATAAATTTTCCAAATGTTGCTCAGAAATATCGGCTTTGGTACAAAATAAAATTGTATGTGATGAATCTAGTACTTTGGGAGCATTGTATGCGTATTTACCCACCAGTGCTTTTGCAATTCGTTCTTTGGCGTTTGTGTTTTCTGCAATGAAAAAATGCCAAGGTTGGATGTTGATAGACGATGGCGTCAAGCGGAGAATTTCTAATAATCGAGCAAACTGTTCATGAGGGATCTTTCTATTTGGGTCATAAGCTTTGGTGGTATAACGACTTTTTGAAATATTTAGCAGATCCATAATCGCACTCGATTTATTGTTGATGTCTGATTCTAACCGATGAAAGGAGACTTGTGATCACGCTACAACTCGAACAGACTTAGATTTTAGTTGAAAAAGGCATACAGACTTAGTTCGTTATCATTATTGAATAACGAGTGTGTTACTCAATTTCTATGGGGGAGAGGCAGTTAGTATGTAATCAAAGCTGGGTGTAAGTTACTCGTTTTGTTTTTATGTGACATTGAGATAGTAATTGCGTTGCAATCAAATCTATAAAGTGGTTGAATTACTTCTTTAAAATAATGAACATACTGTATAAATGTTTGATCTAGAACCTAAAAATATCAAAGCTAAAATCCGACAACAGTCTTTAACGAAAGTTTTTACGGTGTTGATTTTTGGTTTGAGTATTTTAATTATTGTGTCAGAATATCAAAAATATAGTGAATGGAATTTTAAGTTTCTAGTGATTGCTGTGGCTGTCATGGTTTGGAATTATAAGTTGGCTCGTGAAATTAAAAATTTAAAAGATCAAAATACCGATGTGCCTTAAACAAATCATTTTCTGGTTTATGCTAGTATTTACCCAAAGTGAGCTACTTTTGCTTAAATCTTGACAACCTAGTATAATGAAGACTACGAGTAGGTATTGTTCCTACTTTTCTATGATATAGCTGATTGTGATCTATCTGAGTTCAGGCATTTGACTTGAATATCATCATTGTAACTACAGAATTATTATTCAAAACCCGTTTTATTAATCTCTTTGTTCCATCACAAAAAGCTCACTTAGTGAGTTAAAATTTTGACAACTTTAAATACATGGCGTGTTGCTACAGCCGTAAATGGTAGTGAAATCAATGTAAAATTGGTGCCACTTAAACGTCAACAGAATACAAATCAGGGTTTAATCTGGGTTGAAGTGGGGCATATGATTCAACTTGAATCTGGCGAAACTCTTCCAATGAACTTAGATGGTTTGAGCTTTTATACTGGTGTTAATCAATTGTATCGTCTAAATGAGTTGAACTAAGGCGATAAGTACTTGAGTTAGCATTATGTATAATATTGATTGGTATAGTAAAAAAATGGCATTAATACTGCCATTTTTTTAATGCCAAATTTTGTAGATGATTATTCGCATTAATTTCTAAAATCTGAGCGGAATCTTCTTTCCAGTCACCAAGTACAATTCTCTTTTTTCCATCGACATCATGAATATTGGCGCGGTGGGTGTGTCCGTGAATCAGTAAATCCACATTGCTTAATGCGACCTGAACTGCGCTTGGGTTAACATCCATAACTTCATAGCTTTTAAACTGTTGCGCTTGACGGCTTTTTTTACGGAATCCATTGGCCAGTTTTTGTCTAAAGCCAAGCGGTGTACTTTTTAAAAACTTCAACAGAAGTGGATTACGGATAATTTTACGAAAGCGCTGATAGGATACGTCATCCGTGCAGAGCAAATCACCATGTTCAATACGAATGGTGTAATCTGAAAGTTCGAGTGTGCATACTTCGGCTAACAGTTGACCATTAAATTGGTCGAGGAACTGTTGTCCTAGGGCAAAATCACGGTTACCTGTTAAGAAATAGATGTGATTGCCTGCATTTGAAAATTGTTTTAAGGCGCGAATGATTTCATCTAGCCAAGGGGCTGTGTAGTCGTCGCCAATCCATGCATTGAACCAGTCGCCTAAAATATACAGCTGAGTGTTCTTGTTTTTATAAGCCTCTAATAAATCTAAAAACCCCCGAACGAGTCGAGGGTGATCTGGTGACAAGTGTAAATCAGCGATAAACAAATAGGTCACGGAAGTTTCCTTTTAAAAACCCCTCCCGACCTCTCTTTAATAAGGGAGGATAATCTCATGTTCGAATGAGAGTCTAGCTCCCTCCTTTATCAAAGGAGGGCTGGGGAGGATTTAAAAATTACTCAGAAATGATCTTAGCAGATTCAATCACAACGTTCTCAAGCGGAACGTCAGCGTGGTAGCCACGGTTACCAGTACGAACACCTTTAATTTCGTTTACTACGTCTAGGCCTTCAGTTACTTTACCGAAAACTGCATAACCCCAACCTTGTGCATTTTTGCCAGAGTGGTTAAGGAAAGAGTTATTACCCACGTTAATAAAGAACTGAGCAGATGCAGAGTGAGGTGCTTGTGTACGCGCCATTGCAATTGTACCAAGGTCATTGGTTAAGCCGTTATCAGCTTCGTTTTCAATTGCATCACGTGTTGCTTTTTCTTTGAAGTTTTCATCCATACCACCACCTTGGATCATGAAACCATCGATCACGCGGTGGAAAATTACGCCGTCATAGAAACCGTCACGTACGTATTCTAAGAAGTTAGCAACAGTGATTGGTGCTTTTTCGTTGTTAAGTTCAAGAACAATACGACCTTTATTGGTGTTTAATTCGACTTGAGGAAAACTCATTGTGTAATCTCCTAATCATGGACATCAAAGCCATGGGTTTTTTGGTTGTGAGAAGCATAAGCAAACTGTAAACTACAAGGCAAGTAAAAACGTTATTTTCTTTGTAAAATAGATCAAATATCGTTTAAGGGGCTGTAAAATATTCATAAATCGACTGATAGATCAGTTAGAATTATGCTCGTATAGCAGGACCCTATTTTTCCTTAATTTTTTTCATCAAAGTGATTTTTAAACTATGAAGCCGAATGATGTTGTTTCAACACTGCCAAATAACCCGACACCAAGTAACAATGCCTCTGTCGCAGCGCAGCAAGAACAACAGCCAGGCTTAGATTTTGTTCGCCAAGTGATTACCGAAGATTTGGCTGAAGGTCGTACGCAAAAAGTAGTCACGCGTTTCCCGCCAGAGCCGAATGGTTATTTACACATTGGTCACGTGAAAGCAATTTGCTTGAACTTTGGTATTGCCAACGAGTTTGATGGTTTTTGCAACCTACGTTTTGATGACACTAACCCAGATGCAGAAGAACAAGAATATGTAGATGGGATCGTCAATGACGTTAAATGGTTAGGTTTTGAGTGGAATGGCGAACCACGCTATGCGTCAAGCTATTTCGATCAACTCCATGCATGGGCGGTTCAACTGATTAAACAGGGTGATGCTTATGTTGATTTGCAGTCACCTGAAGAAATTCGTTTGAACCGTGGTAACTTTATTGAGCCGGGTAAAAACTCGCCTTACCGTGATACTTCAGTTAAAGAAAACCTTGCGCGTTTTGAAAAAATGAACAATGGCGAGTTTGCAGAAGGCGAAGCTGTTCTGCGTGCCAAAATTGATATGGCATCTCCAAATGTGCATATGCGTGATCCTATTTTGTACCGTGTACTCCATTCAGAGCATCACCAAACAGGTGATAAATGGAAAATGTACCCAATGTACGACTATGCGCATCCATTATCCGATGCAATCGAAGGCATTACTCACTCATTATGTACTTTGGAATTCCAAGATCACCGTCCGTTTTATGACTGGGTGGTTGAGAAAGTACACTCGGAAGCAGTACCACGTCAGTATGAATCTAGCCGTTTAAATATCGACTACACCATTACCTCTAAGCGTAAATTGCGTAAATTGGTTGAAGGTGGTTATGTTAATGGGTGGGATGACCCGCGTATGCCAACTGTTGTAGGTATGCGCCGTCGTGGTTTTACCCCAGAAGGCCTACGCGACTTCTGTAAGCGTGTTGGTGTGTCGAAGTCAGACGGTATTGTTGATGTTGCAATGCTTGAATATTGCATCCGTCAGTCTCTAGAAAATGTTGCGGCGCGTGGTATGGCGGTGTTGAACCCACTTAAAGTTACGCTCACCAACTTGCCTAATGATATGGATTTAACCCATTCACGTCATCCAAATGTAGATATGGGTGAGCGTGTGATTCCGTTAACATCTGAAATTTACATTGACCGTAAAGACTTTGAAGAAGAGCCACCAAAAGGCTTCAAACGTTTAATTCCTGGTGGTGAAGTGCGTTTGCGTCATGCTTATGTCATTAAGTGTGATGAAGTAATTAAAGATGAAAACGGTGAAGTTGTTGAGTTGAAATGTTCAATCGACCCTGAAACTTTGGGCAAAAATCCAGAAGGTCGTAAAGTTAAAGGGGTGATTCACTGGGTATCTGCGACCAAAGGTATTCCTGCAGAAGTCCGTATTTATGATCGCCTGTTTACAGAGTCGGACCCTGAAGTGGGAGATGATTTCTTAGCGAACTTGAACCCTGATTCGTTGAAAATTGTACACGCGGTGATTGAGCCTGCATTGGCGCAAGCACAGCCTGAAGACCGTTTCCAATTTGAACGTGAAGGTTATTTTGTTGCAGATCAATACGACCATACAGCAGAGAAGCCTGTGTTTAACCGTATTTTAGACTTAAAAGACAGTTTTAAGCCTAAATAAGCGCTGTTTGCTTGATGTGGATATAGATATAAGGCTCAACCTCGGTTGAGCCTTTTCGTAGCGAAACCAATAGGAATACACTGTGATCGTTCGAGATAAAACCAATAGCTTTGCATTACTCTTTGCTTGGCGTGGCACCATTTTACCGAAAGTGTTTCCTGCGCTGATGGTTGGTGTTTTAATTTCAACTCTGTTGGTTTATCTAGCGACTCAACATTACGTGACAGCTCCTGCAGTGCCTGTCATTGGTTTTACTGTATTTGGCGTCATTCTTTCGATTTTCTTAAGCTTTCGAAATACAGCGTGTTATGACCGTTGGTGGGAAGGACGTAAGCTATGGGGCGCAATGATTGCCAACGCACGGCATATGATCCGTGATAGTTATGTCTTAAATGATGCAGAGCGTACAGTTTTGATGTATCGCGTGATGTTATTTAGCCATTTGCTTCGAGATCGTTTACGGCAGCAAAGTCATACCTATGACCACTATCAAGCCAAAGTTCAACTGACGGTAGAGCAGTGGAAAATATTGGATACGCATATTAATCCACCGCAATATCTATTAGAGCTTACGCAGAAAGATCTGGCGGCGTTGTATAAGCGTGGTGAGATTAGCGATATTATTTACAGTATGCTGACCAAGCATACGGTGGCAATGGGGGATATTCACGCTGGTTGTGACCGTATTTCATCTACACCTCTGCCATTTTCTTATTCGGTTTTGTTACACCGTGCCGTGTACTCTTTCTGTCTCATTTTACCTTTTAGTTTAAGTTCCAGTCTTGGTTTTTGGTCACCTGTGATCGTGGCCTTAATTGCCTATCTCTTATTGGGTTTAGATGCGCTAAGTGCAGAGTTAGAAGAACCTTTCGGGCTTCAGGAAAATGACTTGCCTTTAGATGCTATTGTGCGGGGCATAGAGCGTGAAATGCTCAGTTCTTTAAATGAATCCTTGCCAGAACCAGTAAGTGCGCATAGAGCCAATTTAAGTTAAAGCAGTAAACAAATCCATAACAGAAAATGAGTGGATTGCCTGAGCCATAACAAATTTTCGATATGATTGGTTTGTTGAGATGTGCTATCACTAAGTTTAAAAGTGATAGGGATATAACAATGACTACCGTGATCGAAACTCAGATGTTGATTCGGCGTTCTGTCAATATTGTGTTTAATGCTTTTATTGATCCACTCATAACCACCAAGTTTTGGTTTAGTCAGTCTTCGGGCTATTTAGAAAAAGGCGCAATGGTCGATTGGACATGGGATAAATACCAAATTACACACTCGACTCATGTCCTACAAGTCGTTGAAAATGAGCTGATCTGCATCGAATGGGGCACGCCTAAAACTAAAGTAGATTTTGTATTTGAAAAAATCGACAGCATGAATACCTATGTGATCATTCGAAACTATGATATTGAGTTACAGGGTAATGAGCTGATTCATTATGTGATGGATGCAACAGGTGGCTTTACTACAGTGCTAGATGGTGCCAAGGCATGGCTTGAATACGATATCCAGCTCAACTTGGTTGAAGATAAATTTCCACCTTTTGAACTGCGTTCACATCAGTGATCTTTTTTAGAGCGCTCTTCTTTAAACTCAAAATAGTTCCCAAGCTGCTGTTTGGCCTTATCACGTAATTTCTTTTTGATATACAGCACCAAGGCAAAACAGGTGGTGGTCAGCGTTAACATTAGGCTGTTCATGAAACTCATCATAGAGCTAACATAGCCAATAGTAGTAAGTCGGTGCATCATCTTGATGACTTGTGGGCTACTTTCAACGCCTGTAATGGCCCACGTGCACAAGTGTTCACAGTTATTGATAATAAGATGGTAGTTGTTTTCATGCATGCGTGAGCGCATACGGCGAACCACTTTACGGCCTTTATATTTGGGGTCTTGGTACTGATTGACTGTAATTTTACGTCCGTGGCTAAAGTTCTCGATGGAAGTGATTTCAATCGGATGCTTTTTAAAAAGATGTGCAAAACCTGAATAATGGATCACACGTCCACGCCCCGCATATATGCCGTGATGCGTATAGCCAAAATGTTTGACTATAAGATGAGCCCCCAAGGGGTAGTGGACTTTTTGTTGTTGCATGCCTAATACGTGCTAATTCATTACAGTTGTCTTTTATCTGTATTTTAAAGCTTCTGCTGGGAATTAGCGACTGTTTAGTGGGTTTTCAGTTATTTGAGTTTACGATGATAGAAATAAAAGAGACCGATTGGAAAGGAGCATCTAGCTTTTCTGATTACATTAAAAAAGGATGCAAGCATCCTCTTTTAAGATGAAGTAGTGTTTATTGATCCACTAGACCTAAAAGTGAGTTTTGGGTACTGCACATGCGTGTTGCTTCTTCAGTGTTCATCGCTTTCACGTCTTCTTCAAATTTCTTTTTTTGTTCTTTGAGTTGTTCTTCAGGTAAACCCATTTGCTCGGCAAGTTTTTCCATTTTTTCCCAAGACTCAACACAAGCTTTCGGCATCTTGCTACATGCTGTTAAAGATAAAAGGGTAATACATGTGCTGATTATGAGTGGTTTTTTCATTACTTAACCTTTTAATTTTCAAACATTATTGATTTTTATATTGAGCCTGTAAGGTAACAAAAATTTAAGACTTTGTATAATATTTAAACGTGCAAAGTGTGCTGTGCTTCATATACCGTGGTTTTTTATAAGGCGAATGATGTACAGACATTAAAAAAGGCACTTAGATCAATTTAAGTGCCTTTTTGATGAATATTCAGTGACTCTACTACTGTAGAGGTCGATGCTGAAGTTCATTTAACTCCTTACGGCCATAGCCACGAGAAGCTAATACTTTTTTAATCCCAACAATCACGTCTTCATCGGTCGCTGTTTTAAGCTTTTCGATGAGCTGTTCATTGGTTTTACAAGAGCAGTCATTTTCAACACAAGCAATTTGATTTTTATGCTCGTTTTGCTGTTCATTTGAAAACAGCTTTTGCCAAAAACTCATATAGACTTCATTTACAACCTAACATAGGGTGAAATATAACCAATCTGTAAAATAATGCAAGTCAGCGTGAGAGATAAAAGCAGCGATCGATGTCGAAAAATTCCGATTATAGCGCAAGGTATTAACGTTATTATGACAGTTGAAATACTTGCATTTTATATAAGCTTATCTTTTTTCATGAAAATTAAAAAAGAAGCTCATTTGAGCTTCTTTTTTATACGGTTTGAGTTGCAACAAATTGTTTAAATTTTTTCCAGCAAAACCCCAGACTCGACATGATGCGTATAGGGGAATTGGTCAAACAACGCAAACTGTGAAATTTTATGGGTTTGGCTGAGTGTTTGTAAGTTGTCATGCAAGGTGTCAGGATTACACGAAATATAGATGATTCGTTCAAAACGCTGAATCAATTTTAAGGTTTCATCATCAATACCCGCACGCGGTGGGTCAACAAACACCGTATCGAATTCATAGCTGCTCATATCGATATTTGCTTCTTGTAAGCGACGGAATTCGCGCTCGCCGTTATAGGCTTGTGTGAAGTCTTCTGCCGATAAACGCGCGACTTGAATATTATCGATGTGGTTTTGTTCGATGTTCCACTGTGCTGCATACACAGAGGACTTAGCTAGCTCAGTGGCTAAAACACGGTTGAAACGGGTTGAAAGCGGTAGGGTAAAGTTACCATTGCCGCAGTAAAGTTCTAACAAATCTTTGTTCGACTGCTGTGCAGCATTACAGGCCCATTCGAGCATTTTTTGGCAGACTTGCGCATTGGGCTGCGTAAAGCTGCTTTCAATTTGTTTGTACTGATATTTGCGCTCAAAAACTTGTAGTTCTTCCACCACAAATTCATCAGTGAGTACCACTTTTTGACCACGGCTACGGCCAATCAACTTAATATTTAATTTTTCTGAAAGTTGTTTGGCTAAAACCTGCCATTGTTCATCGAGTGGGCAGCGATAAATCAGTGAAACCAGCATTTCACCCTTTAAGGTTGCTAAGAAATGCACTTCAAATAGGCGTTTTGAGAGGAGATCATTGCTTTTCAATGCTGCCAATAAAACAGGCATGAGCTGATTAATACTGGCATCAGCGATTGGGAAGTCATCAATACGAATGACTTTTTTCTGATTGTCTTCATCGCGTTCAAACATGGCATAAAACATATCATCTTCGGTATGCCAAATACGGAATTCTGCACGCATGCGAAAGTGTTTTTCAGGAGATTGAAAAACTTCAAGCGAAGGTGGAGTGAGTTCAGCAAATTGAGCTGTAATTCGTTCAATTTTGGCGTCAAGTTGTTGTTGATAAGAAGAAGTCATATGCAGTAAAAATCGCAAACATATAGAAAAAAGAGATGGTAACAAAGTTTGCCGAATTAGCCTAAAGATATTCAGCAAAAGCGTGGGGTTTATTCATGTTAAAGATGGTTTGATACTTTGCTATATCGGAAATTATCGAGCAGATTAAGCCAAACCGAGTCGCATAAAAAATGCCAAGTAAACAGACCAGGAGATGTTGACTTGGCAATAGAGGAAACACAGTAATAAACCTGTAGTCCCGATAAGAGCTACAGGTTTAAATTCGGCTTAGTTCAAAGTCATGAGACTTGCATTACCACCAGCAGCTGCAGTGTTAACACTAATAGCGCGCTCAATCACAAAGCGTTCTAAAGGAATGGCAGTTTGTGATGGGCTAAGATGAGTAATGCCTACAATCGCACCTTGACGCTCAGCAATCTGCTGTTGCAGAGCTAAAAGCTGCGCCGTTGTACCATGATGTAATACTGCATCAAAAGCATCAGTTTTGATGTCTTTGATGACATGGAACGCTTGAGCCAATGCTTTAGGCATGCTTGGCATGTGTTTTAACACAAAGCTGTTATCTGAAAGCACTGCTGGACGGCTACCAACTGCAAAAATTGCATTCAACTGTTGTAGTTGATCCGCTTCTTGTTCAGCTAATGACAAGACTGCATGACGCGGAATCACCATGTATTGGTTGCTTTCACCAGTCGGACCTTGCAGCTCGTAATGATGACCTGAACAGAAGTTCTCAATTTTTGCCAATTTCACTGCTGGGAAGGCTTTAGCTGCCCACTCAAGGAACAATGCAGAGTTGCTGAACTCGACTTGAGGGTTCAAATCAGCACCTGTTGCAAATGGTTTATTCAACTTTTTCGCAGAACAGTTTTGCATTAGGCGATATAGATAAATTGGACCACCCGCTTTAGGGCCTGTACCTGATAAACCTTCGCCACCAAAAGGTTGTACACCGACAACTGCACCCACGATGTTACGGTTGATGTAGAGGTTACCTACTTCAGCATGGGTCATTACAGTTTGAATGGTCTCGTCAATACGGGTATGTAGACCCATCGTCAGGCCATAGCCTTTGCTGTTGATGTGCTCAAGTAGCTGTTTGAGTGAACCTTGGTTAAAGCGAATCACGTGCAGCACTGGACCAAACACTTCGCGCTCTAAATCATTGAGATTTGGTAACTCAATTAGTGTTGGTATAATGAACGTGCCTGCATCTAGTTCAGAGTCTTGAGTATCATTACGCATCAACTGGTGTACGCGATGACCTTTTTGGCGCATCTTGTCGATGTGCTTTTGAATGTTTTCTTGCGCTTCAGCATCAATCACAGGGCCAATATCAGTTTTAAGTAGATATGGGTTGCCCACTTGAAGTTGTTGCATTGCACCTTTAAGCATTTGAATCACAGCATCGGCATTGTCTTCTTGTACACACAGTACGCGAAGGGCAGAACAACGTTGACCTGCGCTGTCATAAGCTGAACTGACGACATCAAGTACAACTTGCTCAGTCAATGCTGATGAGTCAACGATCATGGCATTTTGACCGCCTGTTTCAGCAATCAGGGGAATGCTTTCACCAGTTTTGCTTAGACGCTTCGCCACAGTTTTTTGCAAAATCTTAGCAACTTCAGTAGAACCTGTGAACATGATGCCTTGAACTTGCTCGGCTGCACTGAGTTGTGCACCCACAGTTTCACCGCGACCCGGCATCAGCTGTACAGCAGCTTGAGGCACACCCGCTTGCCATAAGATTTGAATTGCTTGAGCTGCGATCAATGGTGTTTGTTCAGCTGGTTTAGCAATCACGGTATTACCCGCAACCAATGCAGCAGCAACCTGACCTGTGAAGATGGCCAATGGGAAGTTCCATGGGCTAATGCATAGCATAGTGCCTAAAGGCTCAACTTCTGCGTTTGCATCTAGATCAATCATTTGCGTTGCGTAGTAGCGTAAGAAATCTACAGCTTCACGAACTTCTGCAATAGCATTGGCATACGTTTTACCACTTTCACGGCAAAGTAAAACCATCAGTTCTTCTAAGCGAGCTTCCATTAGGTCAGCAGCGCGAAGTAGGTAACTTGCACGGGTGTCTTTAGCCGTACGTGCCCAAATGTCTTGAACAGCCTGCGCATTGTTTAATGCTTGCTCAACTTGTTCAGTTGTTGCTTCTTGTACATAACCCACAACATCTGAGTGACGTGCTGGGTTGATAATGCTTTGCGGAGCAACGGCGTCATTGGTCTGAAAGTGCTCACCCATTGGTGCAGCAGACCATTGGTGCTTAGCAAACTGTTGAGCTGTTTGGTTCAGATGAATTAATGCAGAGTCATTTGCAAGGTCTAAACCTTTGGAGTTTGCACGTAGCTGCCCATAAAGCTCAGCAGGAAGTGGAATCGAAAGGTGCTTTTGACCCACGATATTTTCACGTTTTGCACTGCTTAAAATGGTTTGAGTTGGGTTTTCAATCAAATCATCAATTGCGAGTGACTTGTCTGCAATACGGTTGACAAAAGAGGTGTTTGCACCATTTTCAAGTAAACGACGTACAAGATAAGCCAATAGTGTTTCATGGTTGCCCACTGGCGCATAAATACGGCACGGTACACCCAGTTTTTTATCTTGCTTTTCACCGACCACTTGTTCATACAGTGGCTCGCCCATGCCGTGTAAGCATTGGAACTCGTACTGACCCACGTAGTATTTCTCTGGGTTGGCCATTTCATAAATGGTCGCCAAGGTTTGCGCATTGTGCGTTGCAAACTGTGGGTAGATTTGTTCTGGTGCAGCCAATAATTTTTTCGCACACGCGATATACGACAAGTCTGTATGTACTTTACGGGTAAATACAGGGTAGTCGGTCATCCCTTCGATTTGTGCTTTCTTGATTTCGCTGTCCCAGTACGCGCCTTTCACCAAACGGATCATTAAGCGTTTTTCGCTACGTTTAGCCAAGTCTACGATGTAGTCAACCACGTAGAAACAACGTTTTTGATACGCTTGGATAACGAAACCAATGCCTTTCCAGTCTTTGAGTTCTGGTTCAAAGCATAGACGTTCAAGCATTTCTAAAGAAATTTCTAAACGCTCAGATTCTTCGGCATCGATATTTAAACCGATGTTATAGCCGCGTGCTAATTTAGCAAGGGTAAAGACTTTGCCGTACAACTCTTCATGCATACGTGCAACTTGTGCACGTTGGTAGCGAGGGTGTAGAGCAGATAATTTAATTGAAATACCCGGGCCGTCATAAACATCTTTGTCTTTTGATGCTTGACCAATGGCATGAATGGCATCGGTATAGTCTTTCATATAACGATTAGCATCATGATCGGTCAGTGCCGCTTCACCCAGCATGTCGTATGAATAGCGGAAGCCTTTTTCCTCAAGACGTTCAGCGTGTTGTAATGCTTCACCAATGGTTTCGCCAGTCACAAACTGTTCGCCCATCATACGCATAGCTACATCAACCGCTTTACGGATGATGCCACGACCACTACGTGCCAATAAGCCTGTTAAAGTGCCTGATAAGCTATTTTGCTTTGGTGTTTCCATGAGCTTGCCAGTCAGCATGAGACCCCATGCTGCCGCATTGACAAACATCAGGTTACTTTGACCAACGTGCTCTTTCCAGTTGCCTTGGTTGATTTTGTCTTTAATCAATAGGTCACGTGTCGCCATGTCAGGAATACGAAGCAATGCTTCAGCTAAACACATCAATGCGATGCCTTCTTGAGAAGACAATGCAAATTCTTGTAAGAGACCCTGTACAATACCTGCTTTACCGCTGCCGCTTTTACGTTCACGTAAAGTATGAGCCAAATCAAACGCAAGTTCATGAATGCGTTGATTCATCTCGTCAGAGATTTTGCTGTGGTCTAATAAGTTTTGAACACAGTCAGTTTCGGCACGTCGCCAAGCGGTATTGATTTCAACTTCAAGCTCACTTTTTTCTTTGAATTCGGTAATATATTCAAATTGAGTTTGAGCGTCGTTGAAATGCGTATTGCTTTCCATCATATTCATGCCTACATCCTGTGCATACAATAATGTGTTGAGAGATCTATAGTAATTAATTTATGATTACAGAAAGAATACCGAATAACTCACTATAATTTGTATGCTATTTAGAGATTAATTCAGATGACGAGCCCAATTTTTAGCTTGGACCGAACAGATATCAAAATATTAGATATTCTTCAAAGAGATGGAAAAATATCGAATATTAAACTTGCCGAAGAAGTGAACTTATCAGCGACAGCTGCTTTGGCTCGGGTGCAAAAATTAACCAAGGAAGGCTTTATTTTGAATTATGAAGCACGCTTAAATCCAAACATGCTGAATGCCAGTTTTGTGGTTTTTGTTGAGATACTTTTGGATAAAACCACGCCACATGTCTTGGAAGATTTTCGCCATGCCGTACTACAGCATGATGAAATTGTGGAATGTCATATGACCAGTGGGGGCTTTGATTTTGTGGTGAAGATTCGTTGTGCCAGTATGGATGAGTTCCGAAAAATCTCAGGTCAAGTCTTGTGGCAACTGCCGGGCGTTAAAGAAACACGCAGTTATCCCGTGATGGAAGTCATCAAAGAAAGCTCACGTATTCAACTCAAATACAAACCTTTGTCGAAATAATTGAGTGCATGAGATGCAAAAAAAAAAGGGGCTTAAAAGCCCCTTTTTTTTGTTGGTCTACACGTTCAATTAACGTTGTGTAGATTCTTCTTTCATTTCAGCCATGGCTTGTTTGTACATGCTGTCTGCTTGTTCAAAGCGTTGTACTACTTCAGCTTCAGGGGCTTTACCCATTAAGCTTACAACTACAATGCTGATCCAAGAGAAGATGAAGCCTGGAATAATTTCATATAGACCTAAGTGTCCTAATGCATTTTTCCATACAATCACAGTTACCGCACCAACAATAATACCTGCAATAGCACCATTCAAGGTCATGCGCTTCCAGAACAAAGACAAGATAATCAGTGGACCAAATGCCGCACCAAAACCTGCCCATGCATAAGCTACAAGGCCTAGAACTTTACTGTCAGGGTTGCTTGCTAAGCAAATTGCAAGAACAGCAACTGCAAGAACCATGAAACGACCCACCCAGACCAATTCTTTTTGAGAAGCGGTTTTACGGATGAATGCTTTGTACATGTCTTCTGTCAATGTTGTAGAACAAACCAGTAACTGACAGCTTAATGTACTCATCACCGCAGCTAAAATTGCAGCTAAAACAATGCCTGCAATCCATGGGTTGAATAATATTTTAGTTAGTTCCATGAACACAGTTTCTGGGTTTTGAGAAACCACAGCCGCCAGTTCAGGGTGTTGTTGGAAGTAAGCAATCGCAATAAAACCTGCACCGACTGCACCACCTAGACATAAAATCATCCATGTCATACCAATGCGACGCGCAGCAGGAATTGTTTTCACAGAGTCTGCAGCCATGAAGCGCACTAAAATGTGTGGCTGACCAAAATAGCCTAAGCCCCATGCCAATGATGACAGGATGGCAACAGTGCTGAGCTCAGAGACAATGTGCATTGCTTGTGGGCGAGCAGTTTCAAGTAGGACTGAAAACTGTGCAGCATTACCATCAATCGCAAGATAAGTCATGATTGGGGTAAGCAGCAGAGCAAAAATCATTAAGCCTGCTTGGAAGGTGTCTGTCCAACTAATAGCAAGGAAGCCGCCGATACATACATAACTGATGGTTGCAATTGCGCTAATCCAAAGAGCAGTGGTGTAATCCCAACCAAAAATGCTTTCAAATAAACGTGAGCCAGCGACCATGCCTGAAGCACAGTAAATCGCGAAGAATACTAAAATAACGATCGCTGAGATCATACGCAAGATACGTTTACGATCTGCGAAACGACCTGTGAAATAATCAGGCAGGGTGAGGGCATTGTTTTGGACTTCAGTATGTACACGTAAACGTCCTGCAACCAATAACCAGTTGAGCCATGCACCAATGATCAGACCTACAGCAATCCACGCTTCAGACAAACCAGACAAATAAATTGCGCCCGGTAAGCCCATCAGTAACCAGCCACTCATGTCTGATGCACCTGCAGAAAGCGCAGTAACTACACTTCCTAAGCTACGACCACCTAAGATGTAATCATCAAAGTTGTTTGTGGACTTGTATGCATACAAACCGATGCCAACCATGGCAATGATATAAACTAAAAATGTGACGAGGGTGGGGTTAATTTGACTCATAGGCATTCCTTGGCAAAATCCGACTTGGGAGATTTTTTAATCGCTTTGTTTGAGACGGCGATTCAAGCATAAAAATAAAATTACACTCTGTAACAGTTGTAAGGTGTTTTTGTATATTTTGTGTAATTATTAATTGTTTTTTAAAATTAAACAATAAGTTGTTGAAAATATGTTGTTTATTGGTCAATTATTATTCTTTTTTATAGGGTGAATGAAATTCTAAGCATTTATTTCGTAAAATCAGCGGGCTAGTTATAATTTATGATTTTTTATTGCTTACGAAAAATTACATTACCTACAAAACAGGTGTATTTACATATAAAGTGTTTCATTTATGAAATGTATTTACAGTCGTGAAATAGTTAGAAAAGACGAATATTTCACCATTGAACTAATTTTGTTAAGGCATTCATACTTTGAGTGCATTGGAAAACTTTCAAATTTCTAATTAGAAAAAAGGAATTCAATGGCATTTTCTGCTTGCTTTGGAACAAGTGAAAATAGCGTCGGTATAAATTAACTGCAAATTTGACAAAATTTCTCCTGAAATTGTGCAGGCCATTGCGGGGGCATGTGAGCAATTGAGCCAAACTCCTGAAAATTGGACATACGCTTTCCCTATAGATGTCTATAAAGTTGGGGTGGGCACCTCAATTAATATGAATAGCAACAAAGTGCTGGCCAATCTTGCATTAAAGCATGTATTCCTTTCTTAAGGTAAATACGAGGTTCTTCAACCAAAAGACCTTGTGACTAAATATCAATTGACCAATACTTTCTACAGTGGCGCTATGTTTAGCAATTAATTAGTGTTGGTATTTTAATCGAATCTTAGGTCATGTGAAATGGGTAAACAGTGTATTGCGGAAAACAAAACAGTTCAGTGAGTGGTATTGGAGAAAGGGTTGTTGACTTAATAACCCTTAGGTCACATTTTCTCATTTGAAACTTGGCTGCTGAGTTGACGCCTAAGGTTGTATCTTTAGCATACGCTAGCTAGAACATTTATAACTATATATAGGTATAAAAGTAGTCAATGCGCTGCTTTTATACTTTTTAGCCGATACAAGCTAACAAAAGGTAGCAGTTAGAACTACAATAAGCTTGAGTGAAGAACCATGATTAAATGTCTATGCTGAGTAAATTAAGCCAATTATTTAAATTAAAGAAAGATGCGCCAGAACAACTTTTTTTGCAGCAGCATCAGATTGAATATAATGATGAAAAAGGCTTTATCATTGAAGGTATTGTGCTAAATGCCATACATGCTGAACGTTTGGTCTATTTTTCAAATCGTAGAATTAGTGAGTTTGATGATCTTAATGCACTTTTTTATAGTGCTATGCTAATCAATGAGAAAATCGACTTAGAAATTGCCAATGAACGATTTGTCGCACGTTTAGGTAATAATCTAGAAAACTTAACTGAGCTAAAGCGAATGATTAAGCTACTTAATGACTATTATTACCAGTTTATACGTGACAAAAAATAAGTCTTTTAAAAGCCATAAATTTGAGTTGTAAAAAGGACTTAGCGCTAGATTGATGTTGTTGTTGTCGTGAAAAATAACATGCAGCGAGAGGACATCATGCTAGTATATGACGCATGTTTTTAAACGCTAAAGCCATGTCCATGTTCCAAGAAGAAATCTCCCAACTGAATGTGCAACAACTAAAAACAGGCGAAAAACGTTGGCTGGGAAATTTGCTCGGCTCTTCAGCTGCATTATTCATTCAAACGTTAAGTACACAAAATAAAAAGCTCTTTGTAGTTGTGGCGAAAAATAATCAACACTTAGCACAACTCGAAAGTGAATTTGAATTTTACGGTATTCGACCGACCATTTTCCCAGACTGGGAAATTCTGCCTTATGATCGTTTATCTCCTCATCAAGATATTGTATCTGAGCGTCTCGCAATTTTATCCAATATGCCGCAAACAGGTGTCTTACTGATTTCGGCTTCGACCTTGGCGCAGCGTGTAGCGCCGACTTCGTGGGTTTTGGGAGAACACTTTGATATTCACGTCGGTCAAAAGTTTGAATTAGAACAGCAAAAGAAGCGTTTGATTCAAGCAGGCTATCATTTGGTCGACACAGTATATGACCATGGTGAATTTGCGGTTCGGGGTAGCATTATGGATATCTATGCCTCAGGTCAAGCTGCACCAATTCGCATAGATTTGTTTGATGATGAAATTGAAACCCTTAAATTTTTTGATCCTGAAACACAGCGCACTACGCAAAACTTAAAACAGTTTTCCGTATTACCAGCTAAAGAGTTTCCTTTAAAAGAGGCACGCAGCATATTTCGTGATCGCTATGCAGAAATGTTTCCGACGGCAAATCCAAAGAAAAATCCAATTTATCAGGATGTGTTAGAAGGGATTGCCTCACCAGGGATTGAGTTCTATTTCCCACTATTTTTCAGTGCTGCGCAGATGGAAGCTCAAAGCACACTGCTTTCATACTTACCAAATCATTCCATTGTCATTACAGATAGGCAAGTTGATGATGGTTTAGATAGTTTTTGGAAAGAAATCGATCGACGTTATGAAGACCGTCGCCATAATGTTGATCAGCCAATTTTAGCCCCTAACCAGCTTTTTATTTCGACCAATCAAGTTTTAGAACAGCTCAATACCTTTCCACGTATTATTGCCTCAGTCGAGGCTTTTGATCTAAAAGCGGGTGTGACCAATTTAAATACTGAACTTCCACCACGTTTAGCGGTCGATCCTAAAAATGAAAAGCCCTTTCACGCGGTTAAACAGTATATTGATGCTGCTAACCATCCAGTATTACTGGTTGCTGAAAGTGCGGGGCGTCGTGAAACTTTAAAAGATGCATTGCGCGCCACATTGGGAGAGATTCCTAATGTCGAGAATTTTGCTGAATTTCAAAAATCTTTACATGCCATTGCAATTACCAGTGCGCCCTTAGAGCGTGGCTTGGTATTAAAAGACAGCATTAGCATCATTTCTGAAAATCAGTTGTATGAGCATCGCGTTGTACAGCGCCGTCGTAAACGCCAGCAAGAGGTTTCGGAAGAGTTTCTCATCCGCAGTTTGACTGAGTTGAGTATGGGTGCGCCGGTGGTGCACATCGACTATGGTGTGGGGCGTTATGCGGGCTTAGTCACTTTAAGCATTGATGATCAAGACTATGAGTTCTTGCAGCTTGATTATGCCGATGCCGCCAAAGTTTATGTTCCTGTCACCAATTTACATTTGATCAGCCGTTATAGCGGCGGCGACCCAGACTTAGCACCCTTGCATAAGTTGGGTACAGATGCTTGGAGTAAAGCAAAGCGTAAAGCATTGGAGCAAATCCATGATGTAGCAGCGGAGCTATTGCATATCCAAGCCCGTCGCCAAGCGAAGCCAGGTTTTGGTTTTGAGTTGGATCAAGGTCAATATATGCAGTTTGCCAGTGGCTTTGCCTATGAGGAAACACTCGATCAAGCCAATGCGATTGAAGCGACTTTGTATGATATGCAATTGGCTAAACCGATGGATCGCTTGGTCTGTGGTGATGTGGGCTTTGGTAAAACCGAAGTTGCGATGCGCGCAGCATTCTTAGCCGTGCAGAACAACAAACAAGTGGCCGTTTTGGTGCCGACGACGTTGCTGGCCCAACAGCATTATGAGTCGTTTAAAGACCGTTTTGCAGACTGGCCTATTCGTATCGAAGTTTTATCACGTTTTGGCAGCAGTAAATCACATACGAAAACGATCGAAGACTTAGCTGAGGGCAAAGTCGATATTGTGATTGGTACGCATAAAATTCTACAAGAAAGTGTCCAGTTTAAAGACTTAGGCTTGATGATTGTGGATGAAGAACACCGCTTTGGTGTACGCGATAAAGAGCGGATTAAAGCGATGCGTGCAGATGTGGATATGTTGACTCTGACTGCAACTCCAATTCCACGGACTTTAAATATGGCCTTTAGTGGCATGCGCGATCTATCCATTATTGCCACACCACCTGCACGACGTTTAGCGGTAAAAACTTTTGTGCAAGAACATACGGGTGATTCAGTTAAAGAAGCCATCTTGCGTGAGTTACTGCGTGGTGGACAAGTTTATTTCCTACATAATGAAGTAGAAACCATTGAGCGTGCAGCGGAGAGTCTTCGAGAACTGGTCCCTGAGGCACGTGTAGCTGTTGCACATGGTCAAATGCGTGAACGCGAGTTAGAACAAGTCATGCAGCAGTTCTACCATAAAGAATATAACGTCCTGGTTTGTTCAACCATTATTGAAACAGGGATTGACGTTCCGAATGCCAATACTATTTTAATTGAACGGGCAGATAAGCTGGGTTTAGCGCAGTTGCATCAACTACGTGGGCGTGTAGGGCGCTCGCATCACCAAGCCTATGCCTATCTGTTGGTGCCATCCATCAAAGGGTTGAAAGGCGATGCCGAAAAGCGTCTAGATGCGATTCAGCGGGCATCGACATTAGGTGCGGGTTTTATGTTGGCCACGGAAGACTTAGAAATTCGCGGAGCGGGTGAGCTACTCGGCGAGCAACAAAGTGGTTCAATGCAAGCGATTGGCTATAGCTTGTATATGGAGATGCTTGAAAAGGCGACCAAAGCCATTCAAAAAGGCAAAACCCCGAACTTCGATGCGCCACTCTCACTGACCGCAGAAATCAATTTACATATGCCAGCTTTGATTCCAGATGAATATCTGGGAGATGTCCATCAGCGTTTATTGTTCTATAAGCGTATTAGTAATACGGACAGTCAGGAAAAGCTCGATAACATTCGTATGGAGTTGATTGACCGTTTTGGGATACCGCCACAACCTGTGAAGCAGCTTTTTGCTGTGCATCAGATGCGTTTGAAAGCAGAAACACTGGGCATTACCAAAGTCGATATTGCTGCCAATGGTGGTGCGATTGAATTTTCACCAGATACTCCAGTTCAGGCGATTAGTATTATTCAGATGATGCAAAAACACCCGACCTTTTTTAGGATGGAGGGTGGTCAGCGCTTAAAGGTCATGGTGATGCTAGAGGAATATGAAAAACGGATTCAATTTATCAATGACTTATTGGAAAGTTTGTTGAAAGAGTTGCATTAAAATTTAGCTTTAATTTGCTGTGATTTCATACAGATATCAGGTCTTTCTTGCGGACTTGCGCTATAAAAAGAAAGACTTGATTTTTTGATGAAATTTATTAAAGTAATAAATGTGATGTAGTTCAAAGTAAAACGTAGTTTATTTGTGTTGAAACACATTGCTTGCAATATTCACCTCTGATTGGATGTGATAGTATTAGCCATTATTCTAATTTGCATCATTTATAAAGATATGTTTAGTTTGCATCCACAACTTGCTCAAGATACGTTTTTTGTAGGCGACTTTCCACTTTCAACATGTCGCTTAATGAATGATATGCAATTCCCGTGGCTAATTTTAATTCCACGCGTGCCAGGCATCACTGAGTTATATGAACTCAGTCAAGCCGACCAAGAACAGTTTTTGCGTGAGTCAAGCTGGTTATCAAGCCAATTGGCTCGTGTATTCCGTGCTGACAAAATGAATGTTGCTGCTTTAGGTAACATGGTTCCGCAGCTCCATTTCCACCATGTTGTACGTTATCAAAACGACGTCGCATGGCCAAAACCAGTTTGGGGTACTCCCGCTGTTCCTTATAGCAATGAAGTGCTTGCGCATATGCGTCAAACTTTAATGCTTGCACTACGTGGTCAAGGTGATATGCCATTCGATTGGCGTATGGACTAATACACGTGAGAAATCAAATCAGGGATGATTTGATCGTGCGCATAGTGGGGAACGAGCAGTGCCATTAGACGATTGGTTATCTAAAGAGCCTAAACAATTCGAGTATTTCCATCGTGTGATGGGATATGGCATGCTGTCTTTAATAACCATCGTCTATCATTATACGATGGCAGATACGCAATATCAGATTTATGTGCCGCTGTTGTTGCTCATTGTGTTATTGATCACACAACCATTTTCAAGGTGGTTAGGTTATCGCTTCAATAATACGATGCGACGCGGTGTGATGTTTGTTATTGATATTGTCATTACAGCGATCATTTTAGCCGCTGTACATCTCAGTATCGTACTCACATTTTTAACCATTTTTGCTATGCTTTACACGGCTATTAGCAATAAAATTTCTTTTTTGATGGTGTCTTTGGCCAGCCTGATTGGGGTGGTTGTCTTTTATGTCTCGATTATCTTTGTCTTTGGTTTTGGTGAGTATTTCGAGGCTACCAGTACCGAACTGATCGTATTGGGTTTTTTGTGCCTCACCACTTATTTTGGCGTGGGTAGCTATTATCACCGCAACCAAATGCAAGACATATACCGCCGAAAAAATCACTATTTCGATCAGATGAACCGTTATATGGAGTTTGCCAATCAGCTGAGTCGCTATGCACCAGTTCAGTTGTGGCAATCGATTATGAAGGGTGAGTCTGAAGCGAAAATTGAATACAAGCGTAAGAAACTGACAGTTTTCTTTTCAGATATTCAGGGCTTTACAGAGCTTTCTGAAAGCTTAATTCCGGATGATTTAGCATTTCTACTCAATGATTATTTAAAACACATGACCGAGATTGCGAAGCAATATGAAGGTACTGTTGATAAATTCATGGGGGATGCAATTTTAGTGTTTTTTGGTGATCCTAATTCCGAAGGTGTAGAGCGTGATGCTCAAAACTGTTTGGAAATGGCCATGGCGATGCGTCAGCAAATGAAAATTCTGCGCGAGCGTTGGGTGAAAATGGGTTATCCACCATTGCATATTCGTATGGGGATTTCTACAGGGTATTGTCACGTAGGGAACTATGGCGCATCGCATCGTATGGCTTATACCATTGTTGGTCGTGATGTAAACCTTGCTGCACGTTTACAAAGTGCAGCACAAGTGGATGAAATCTTAATTTCGGACGATACACATAATTTAGTAAAAAATGATTATCTTTGTGCACCGAAAGCGCCAATTTTCCTTAAGGGGATTAAAGGTGCTGTGAAGACGTGGCAAGTCGTTGAAAAATATACCTCGCAAAAATTAGACTATCAGCGCTGGTTTGATTATGAATATAAAGGGTTTCATTTACTGCTGAACTTAGATCAAGTGCAGAATTTTGAATATCCGCAGTTAATTCAAGTCTTAGAAAAAATGATTCAACGCATTCAAACCCAACAGAAGATGACCAATTCGCAAGGTATCGTCAAACTCAATCTTGAAGATGAAGTAATAGAGCCTGTTCAGAAAAATGAATATCATTAACTTGATGGTATCGGATACAAAAATGAGAGTCGTAAAGAAGCCACTACAATGAGTGGCTTTTTTATGCTTTGAAAATTAGTGATTTTCAGACGCGTGGTTAATTGTGTATTTAGGAATTTCAACTTCTAAGTCTTCATCCACTAACTTCACTTGGCAAGACAAGCGAGAGTCAGGTTCTAAGCCCCAAGCCCGATCCAGTAGATCGGCTTCAACATCATTCATTTCTTCTAAGCTGTCGAAGCCTTTACGTACCACAACGTGACAGGTTGTACATGCAGCTGACATATCGCACGCATGTTCAATCTTGATTCCATTTTTCAGTAAGCTTTCACAAAGATTCGCATTCTGTTCAACTTCAAACTCAGCACCTTCTGGGCAGATTTGCGCATGTGGGAGAACTTTAATACGTGGCATAGTCTTTACCTATAAATTAGTTTGAGTTTGACCAGTCGTCGAGTTTTGTGCCTTTCAGCGCTGCATCGATATGCTGATTCATACGTGCTGCTGCAAAAGCATCACTGTGTATTTTAAGCTGTTCAACAGCAGATTCAATTGCTTTGATTTCTGTTGTTTCAAGTGTTGCTTCTAATGAAGTTTTGGCCGCATTTAATGCAACTTGTTGTTCATTCGTGAGCAGGTGAGCATCCACTTTCAAGGCTTGCTCTAAAGCTTCGAGTTCGCGTTTTGCTTCAACTTTGGTTTCTTGTAAGTGACGAAGATTTTTATCTTCTTCAGCAAATTTATAACCATCAAGCAGTAAGCGTTCCATGTCACTATCAGCCAAACCATATGATGGTTTGATGTCAATTTGTGCATGTACGCCAGAGGTTGTTTCTTTAGCTGAAACCGTCAGTAGGCCATCGGCATCCACTTGGAAGGTCACTTCAATGCGTG
This sequence comes from Acinetobacter sp. PC34, assembly GCF_051789135.1. NCBI lineage: Bacteria > Pseudomonadati > Pseudomonadota > Gammaproteobacteria > Moraxellales > Moraxellaceae > Acinetobacter > Acinetobacter sp. PC34. The sequence continues at coordinate 1,572,757 of NZ_CP196664.1, forward strand.
CTTGACCCGCAGTCATTGGTGGAATACCGCGAAGGACAAAACGACCTAAGCTACGGCAATGCTCAACCAAATCACGCTCACCTTGAACCACATGAATCAACATCGCTGTTTGGCCATCTTGGTAGGTGGTGAACTCTTGGCGACGTGCAACTGGGATTGCGGTATTACGTGAAATAAGACGCTCGACCAAGCCACCCATGGTTTCTAGACCGAGAGAAAGCGGTGTTACATCAAGCAGTAATGCGCCATCGGCTGTGTTTCCAATCAGCTGATTGGCTGTAATCGATGCACCGATAGCAACAACTTCGTCTGGGTTGATGGTACACAATGGCTCTTGAGCAAATACATCGCGTACAGCGTTTTGTACAGCATAAGAGCGAGTTGAGCCACCGACCAAAACCACGTTTTGAATGTCGCTGAGTTCAAGCTTCGCATCACGGAGGACGCGTTTACACACACTAATTGTTTTATCTAAAGCAACTTTGATAATGCCTTCAAATGTCGCACGATCAAGCGTTAAGCTGTGCTCTAGGACTTGTAAATGAACGCTTTCTACATCGGTTAAAGCTTCTTTAGCTTTACGTGCAGCAACTAAAATGTGTGCATATTCAGTGTCATCGAACTGCTCAATGTTGAGTTCTTTTTTCGCCCATTTTACGATTAAGCGGTCAAGATCATCACCGCCTAATGCGGTATGGCCACCCGTTGCTAACACTTCAAACACGCCTTGTGAAAAGCGTAAAATTGAAACGTCAAAGGTACCGCCACCCAAGTCATAAATCACATAGTTGTGATCATGCGCAAGATTGGTTTCTTGGTCCAGACCATACGCAACTGCAGCAGCAGTAGGCTCATTTAAAAGTCGTAGTACATTTAAACCCGCAAGTTGTGCGGCATCGCGTGTTGCTTGACGTTGAGCCTCATCGAAGTATGCGGGAACGGTAATCACTGCACCATTGACTTCATTTTTTAAGCTCGCTTCAGCACGATCTTTTAGTTGCTTTAAAATTTCAGCGGACACTTCGACAGGAGTTTTGCGGCCCTGAGCGGTTTCAAAAGCAGGCATTTGATTATCTTCACCCACTAAAGTGTAGGGGTGTTGAAACTTAATGTCGGCTTTAGAGCGTCCCATAAAACGTTTGACTGAAACGATGGTGTTTTTAGGGTCGGCAGTCAAAAATGGTTTTGCTTCGTCGCCATATTGGGTTTGGTTTACACCATAATACGCGATCGATGGGAGTAAGACACGACCTTGTTCATCATGCAAAACTTTTGCCTTGCCTGAAAGTATAGTTGCAACTAGAGAGTGAGTTGTACCTAAGTCGATACCAATGGCAATACGGTGTTCATGTGGCGCACTTGATTGTCCAGGTTCTGCAATTTGCAAGAGAGCCATGTGTTACATCCTTTGAGCGTCAAAAATTAAAAATAAGTTAAAATTCATCATCTAAATCAAAGCTATCGTCATCTTCAAAACGATCTTCAGCTTTATCTATGTCATGCATGACTTTTACAAAGAAGCGAAGTTTGCGGACATCATCACGTGCCTCAGCCCAATCTTCCTCTTCAAAATCAATTTTGAATTCGCGGACTAAACCATCAATCCATTGTTGAACGTCTAATTTGAGTGATTGTAATTCATCTGCTGAACGTGCTTCATCAAGTTGTTCACGGATTTCTAAGGCAGACTGGAGAAATTCAAAATCATTGATGGATTGATCAAGATGATAATCTTGTTTTTTTAATCCTAATAAATATCCTGCACGGCTATCGACCTGAGATAAAACTTTAAATGCTTGATTGATCTCACTTGATTTTATGAGGGCTTGATCTTTATCGAGAGCTTTATCTGGGTGATATTGTTGCTGCAACTTTAAAAATTCTGATTTTAAGGTTGCTAAATCAATATCGAGTGCTACTGGGAGGTTAAACAACTCAAAATGATTCATAGGAGAGGGATTCCGCGCTAAATTGGGGGTCATTGCGAAAGCAAAAACAATCTATGTAAATGCAATTAAAACAGTGTGATACACACTGTTTTAATGTTGAAAAGCAAGTTAATGAACTGTTATACGGTGAAAGATTCACCACAGCCACATTCGCCTTTTTTGTTTGGGTTGTTAAACTCAAAGCCTTCGTTTAAACCATTTTTCACGTAGTCCATCTCCATACCATCGAGATAAACCAAGCTTTTTGGGTCTACAAATACTTTCACCCCAAACTGCTCAAAGCTAGTGTCATGTGCATCAATTGAATCGACAAATTCAAGCACATAAGCCAAACCAGAACAGCCTGAAGTTTTCACGCCAACGCGAATACCTTCACCCTTACCGCGATTTTTTAAATAATTGCTGATATGAGTTGCAGCATTTTCAGTTAAGTTGATCATGAAAACTCCCTAATCTTTCTTTAAAATGCGAAGCAATTAAGCTTTAGATTTTTTGCTGCGGTAGTCTTCAACAGCAGCTTTAATAGCATCTTCAGCCAGTACAGAACAGTGTACTTTTACTGGAGGAAGAGCAAGTTCAGTTGCGATATCAATGTTTTTGATCGCTTGAGCTTGATCTAAAGTTTTGCCTTTTAGCCATTCAGTCACTAAAGAGCTTGATGCAATAGCAGAACCACAACCATAAGTTTTGAAACGTGCTTCTTCAATCACACCGTTGTCATCTACTTGAATCTGTAAACGCATAACGTCGCCACATGCAGGTGCTCCGACCATACCTGTACCTACGTTTTCAGCATTTTTGTCTAATACACCTACATTACGAGGGTTTTCGTAATGGTCAATTACTTTTTCGCTATAAGCCATGATGCGTCTCCAAACCTCGGGGTCAGCGTTAATATTAAATATGGGGTCAAAACTTGATTTTTCAATGAAGCCATCCAGTATGTGAATGACTTCAATGGGAAAAATTAGTGTTCAGCCCACTCAACTGTAGAAAGGTCGATACCGTCTTTGTACATGTCCCAAAGTGGAGAAAGTTCACGAAGTTTCTCCACTGCAGAACGCGTCACTGTAAGTACATGGTCAATGTCTGCTTCAGTGGTGTATTTACCAAAACTGAAACGAATTGAACTGTGCGCAAGTTCGTCAGACAAACCTAGTGCACGTAATACATAAGAAGGTTCTAATGTTGCTGAAGTACAAGCTGAACCCGAAGATACAGCAGCGTCTTTCAACGACATCATTAACGATTCACCTTCAACAAAGTTGAAACTTACGTTTAAGTAGTTCGCAACGTTTTGTGTTGGGTGGCCGTTTAAGAAAATTTGTTCTAAGTCTTGTAAGCCATTCCAAAGCTTGTCACGAAGTACGCGAATGCGTGCTTGTTCAGAAGCTAAGTTTTTACCTGCAAGTTCAAATGCTTCACCCATACCAACGATTTGGTGTGTTGCAAGTGTACCAGAACGCATACCGCGTTCATGACCACCACCATGCATTTGCGCTTTTAAACGAACACGTGGAGTACGACGTACATAGAGTGCGCCAATACCTTTAGGGCCATAAATTTTATGAGCAGAGAAGCTCATAAGGTCAACTTTCATAGTTGAAAGGTCAATTTCAACTTTACCTGCAGCTTGCGCCGCATCGACATGGAAGAAGATCTTGTGTGCACGAGTAATTTCACCAATTGCCGCAACATCAGTCACAGAACCAATTTCGTTGTTTACCATCATAAGTGAAACAAGAATAGTGTCTGGACGAATAGCTGCTTCAACCATTTCAGGGGTAATTAAGCCAGTGTTTGGAAGTGGCTCAAGGTAAGTGATTTCAAAACCTTCAGACTCAAGCTCACGGCAAGTGTCTAAAATAGCTTTGTGTTCAATTTTACTTGTAATAATGTGCTTGCCTTTAGAGGCATAGAATTGTGCTACGCCTTTAAGAGCTAAGTTATCTGATTCAGTTGCACCAGAAGTCCAAACGATTTCGCGTGGATCTGCTTTGATCAAGTTTGCAACTTGTTCACGTGCATATTCTACTTTTTCTTCTGCCTGCCAGCCGTAAGCATGAGAGCGAGATGCTGGGTTGCCAAATGTGCCGTCAAATGTCAGGCATTCCATCATGCGTTCAGCGACTTGCGGGTCTACAGGAGTTGTTGCTGCATAATCAAGATAAATTGGACGTTTCATGTCAAATACCTGTTACCGATAAAAGGGCTGAATCTGAAGGTGCTGTGTTTTGGCGAATGGCAACTTTTTGAACGTTGTCACGTGCTACAAGGTCAGCAAGAGTGATTTTAGCGAGATAGTCGGCAATGTGATGGGAGAGTTCTTGCCATAAATCGTGAGTTAAGCACATTGCGCCATTTTGGCAGTTGCCTTTATGGTCACAGCGAGTGGCATCAACTGTTTCGTTTACAGCTTCAATAACTGCTAATACTGTAATTTCATCAGCGCGACGAGCTAAGTGGTAACCACCGTTGGCACCACGAATACTAGAAACTAAGCCGTGGCGCTTTAATTTCGCAAATAACTGTTCAAGATAAGCAACAGAGATAGTTTGACGAGCTGCAATTTCTGCAAGCGTGATCGTTTGTTCAGTTGGCTGCAAAGCTAAATCAAGTAGAGCAGTCACTGCGTAGCGTCCGCGAGTTGTTAAGCGCATGATTCGATACACATGATTAGACTAGATGTGCCGATTTTAAGAATCCTGACTAAAATAGTCAAGTTTTTTTAATAGGGATTGTGCGTATTTAATTTGCTTGAAATATTATGTAGTTATGCAAGCCAAATATTATATACCAATAAGCTAATCAAAAGTATAGAAAACACAAAAAATGTGACATTTATACGTTTTTGACGTTGCTCGATACGGCGAATACGATTTTTGTATTGTTTCACTTCAACCTGTAGAGTGTTGATTTTAGAACGTTGTTCTTCAATTTTCTCTAAAAGTGGTGCAATACGCTTTTTGGATGCAACCACATTTTGCGGATCAGTTGGTTCAGTTAACCAGTTTTTCCAATCGGCAAGAACTTTAGGTGCACTAAAATGTAAAATTAAATCTCGGAACTCATCTTTTAAGGTGATGTCACCATCAATACGCATGGTTTTAATACTACGACGGTTTCCAAAGACGAAAATTTTAATTAAATCCATCAATGTGGTGCGTACATCTAAGTCGACTGGTTTTTCGGGTGCTTTGGCGTCAAATAAAACACCTTGAGTGGTAAAGGTGATATAGAAGTCAAAATAAGGCAGGTAGCTATTTATTTTAATCGCAATATTTTGCTCAACAAACTTTTTAGAATGAAGTGCAACCACGCGGTCGTGTTTTAAAATAAGAGAAAAGATCGTCTCAAGAACAATCATCACCATAGTGAGTAGCATATGTGTTTGATTGTGTTCTTTTTGAGAATCACTCATAAGTAGTAACCTAAATCCTGACCTGAAATGAGCATCCTGCTCGCAAAAACTTCAGACTTAAAAATAAAAATGTAATAAAGATGCTTTGTAGAACAGTTTTACAAATCGATCAAGTCTAATATTTGCTAGTATAGTGCAATCTATAAGATTTTTTGGATGTTTTTGCACATAAATCATGCAGGAGATGGTGCTAATGGAAAAAGCAGATATAGAGTTGGATGATATTTCGCCAGAAGATGAAACACTAAAAAAAACAAAAACTAAGCATCATTTTCACCGTAAAAATAGTTTGGATTTTAGAAAGTATACCAAGCAAATCTGGTTAGCGGGTTTGGGTGCTTTTTCACGTGCAGAGGAAGAAGGGAATAAATTATTTGACTCCTTGGTCCAAGTCGGCGAAGAGTTAGAATCTAAAACCACTGAAATTGCTGACCAAACGGTTGAAAAGGTATCTGAGAAAGCGCGTGAATCGGTGACGGATACTAAAGACAAGGTTGAGAAGATTGTAGATCGCGGGGTAAATCACTCCTTAAACCGGATTGGATTGGTCACGGTGAAAGATATTCAGTACTTAGAAAACCTGATTCTTCAACTTAATGATAAAATCGATGTTTTGATTGAAGAAAATAAGAAGTTAAACGAAAAAGTGAATAAAAAGTGATCTGGTTGTGCTTTTGTACCTTTTTCAACGTTTTTTTGTGATTTATTTTCCAAAAAAGCATATACAGAGTATTGCGTTTTCACCTAAAGCATTGCTATAAAGGCGTTACGGTAATTTATACTAAATTTTTGGACCTTAAATAAACGATATTAAGAGGACGCGATCCACATGAATAAATCAGAATTAATTGATGCAATTGCAGAGAAAGGGGGATTGTCTAAGACTGATGCTGGTAAGGCCTTAGACGCTACAATTGCTTCAATCACTGAAGCGCTTAAGTCTGGTGATACAGTTACACTTGTTGGTTTTGGTACTTTCAATGTGAAAGAACGTGCTGCACGTACTGGCCGTAACCCACAAACTGGTGCTACTTTAGAAATTAAAGCAAGCAAAGTACCAAGCTTCAAAGCTGGTAAAGGTTTAAAAGATTCAGTTGCTTAATCTTTTAAATAAATACTAAACGCGCCTTTTCGGCGCGTTTTTTATTAAACATTAGAAAATGTGTCGATAACACATTCATTCATTGCTGCTTTTCAGTTAAAATCTCGGGCAAATAAAATATTGGAATACTTATGGAATCTTTTCGTAAAGTTATTAAGGGTTGGTTGGGCAAGGCTTTGCTCATTTTGTTTTTGACCCCTTTAGCACTTGTAGGTATTGAAGGATATTTTAGTAGCGGATCAAAAGACGCTGTGAAATCAGTCAATGGCCAAGATATTTCTGAAAAGGAATTAGAGACCTTAACCGCTTCCTTTAAAGAACAATTCTTAGCTTATGCCAATGGGGATGAAACTTTACTGAACCAAAGCTTTATCAAAGATAAAGCGATGGACCAACTGATCGCAAATACTTTGTTATTGCAACAGGCTGAAAAGCTGGGCATTTCACTTAGTGATACTCAAATTGAACAGATGATTGCTCAACAGCCAAGTTTTCAAGAAAATGGAAAATTTTCAGAAACGCGTTATTCAAGCTATTTGCAGTCTGTGGGTATGAGTAGTGATGCGCTCGTTGCAAACTTACGTCAAGACCATGCATTAAAAATGATGCGTTCGACTTTTGTTGATTATGCATTGGTGAGTAAACTAGATATTCAACAAATCGCTAACTTACAAACAGAACAGCGTACTGTGCAGTTTGCCAATGTAAATCTTGATGAATATAAAAAGAACGTCAAGGTTTCAGCACAAGAGATTGAAAACTATTACAAGCAACACCCAACCATGTTTAAACAAGTGGCAAGTGTAGATGTTGACTATGTGTTGTTAACACCAGCCAATGTGCCGGCTGCTGCTTCACCTGTTACAGATGCGGAGTTGCAGCAAGCCTATACACAGTTTGTTGAAGCACAAAAAGATAATGTTGCGCCTTTGGTTAAACATATTCTGATTACAACGGATGCACGTACAGATGCTGAAGCAAAAAAACGTGCAGAAGAAGTTGTTGCAAAAATTAAAGCAGGCACAAGCTTTGCTGCAGCTGCGGCTCAATACTCTGAAGATACTGCATCTAAAGCGAATGGTGGTGCTTTAGCCGTTTATAACAAAGGCACTTTTGGTGATGCTTTTGACCAAGCTGTAGCATCGCTTAAATCGGGTCAAGTGTCAGTGCCTGTAAAAACTGAATTTGGTTACCATGTCATTGAAACTGATGCACCAGCTGTGAAGTTGCCATCTTTTGAAAATGAAAAAGCACGTTTGACTGAGGAAGTTCAGAAGAATAAAACAGCCAATGCATTCTCTGATACTGTAAACAGTTTAAATGAACTGGTTGTAGACTCAGATGCTTTAGACGTGGTGTCTCAAGAAGTTAAAGGTGTACAAGTTCAAACTGTAAAAGGCATGACCTTATCTACACAGCATCCTGTATTAAGTAATGCCGCGGTAAAAGTGAAACTGTTTAATGATGACGTTAAAAACGGTGATCGTAACGCGACCAGCAGCATTCAACTTCCGAATGGGGATGTGGTTTGGGCAAAAGTACGTGATTATCATGCGGCAGGTGTCCAAACTCTTCAAGAAGCAACACCACGTGTGAAAGCAAAATTGGTTGAACAAAAAGCTTATGATGCTGCTAAAGCCAAAATTGCTCAAAGTTTAAAAGACTTTAAAACTCAACCAGCAGCATCAGTTGTTGCCAAGAGTGGCTTAGCCTTTACTGCACCGCAAGTGTTTATTCGTTCACAAGGTTTACCGCGTGCAGTTGAGCGTGCGGCGTTTAGCCAAGCGGCACCAAAAGCAGGACAGTGGTCTGTAACAACAGCATTATTGCCAACAGAAATGGTGGTGGTCGCGGTATCAAACGTAAACAAGACGACGTCTAGTGCATTGACGGATGAGCAGTTGGCTGAGCTTTCGAAGTTATATCAACAACTTCGTGGTCAGCAAGAAGCTGAAGATTATGTGCAATACTTAAAAGCACATGCGAAAATTAAATAATCGCACGCTATAAAAAAACCTGCATTCGTGCAGGTTTTTTTATGTATAGAGATAGTCAAATTCTACTTAAGGGTAAGTAGCTTTAGGCACGGATTTTGAGCTCATAACCTGAATATTTACGAATATTAATCACACCCGTATCTAAAATCAGGTACTGACCTTTAATCCCTTGTAACTTACCGCGAATAACTGGGGTTTTATCCAGATTGTGGGATTTAATTTTCTCAGGATATTGCTCAACTGGATAAACAAACTCGCGTGGCAGTTCAGTTTCCAAAAGGTCAACTGTTTCATTGAATTCAAGATTTTGACTAAATTCCTCACGAATGGTTTGGATTTTAGGTGCAAATTCTTCGATGAGTTGTTCGCGAACTTCAATCAAGTCGAGTGGTTCAGCTTCGCCTTTGAGTAATTTGCGCCAATCGGTTTTGTCTGCCACTTGTGTGCCAAACATAATTTCGAGCTGGCCTGAAAGACGGCGCGAACCGACTTTCATAATTGGAAGGGCTTGGGTTGCACCTTGATCGAGCCAACGGGTTGGCATTTGGCTAATCCTTGTAATCCCAACTTTTAGGGCACTTGAGTTGGCTAAATAAACAATATGAGGCTGAAAGCAAACTTCATGCGCGAAGCTGTCTTCTCGGCAGGTGCCTAAGTGGTAGTGACAGGTTTCAGGTTTCATGATGCACATGTCACAAGAGGCTTTGGTTTTAAAGCACTTGAAGCAATGGCCTTGTGAAAACGATTTAGATGTTTTAGCACCACATGAAACACAGAAGATTTTACCAGTCCATTCTATCTCGATTTCTTGACCCAAGTTAAAAGGAAGGTCAACTTCTGAACGATCTAGGATAAATTTATATTCAACATTTGCCTTGTGTGTATGTTGATCAGTTACACTAAGGTCCTTAAGACCTGCATGCATTTTATGGCAAATGCCTTGAAGTTCCATACAGAATTACTCACTCAATATTAAGGATGCGGTTATGGCTGAACTGAACGTCATTACTTCTATGCTAGACGATTTATCTCAAGAACAGCCTATTTCAACTGCATTGTGCATTGGGCAGGATCTCAGCCCAAATCATCATCAATCTATTCAATGGCAATATTTTAGCGTATCTGACTTTTTAAGTCTGCCTTTTACCCAGCGCTATGATTTAGGTTTTGTGCTTTTTGATACGGCAGAAATGCAAAATATAAGCTCACAACAAAAATCACAACTATTGGTGCGTTTAAGAGATTTGATGGCAAAGCGTATTGTGGTGGTGAGTCAATTGCAGGATGAACAACTACTTCGTGCTTTAGGTTTTACTCAACTAATCGATAAAACGACGCATGGTAAAGACTTTGCTTTATGGCAATTTAATATTTTGACCTATAAGCATGTGCCTGACTGGTTTAATTCAAAGTTTTGGGCGAATCCTGAAAACTGGAATAAATTCCGTTGGTGATTTGACTGCGACTGTATTTTTCCATTCATAGCAAAAATTAACAATTTATTTCTATAGGGTTTTTTTAAACATCGTATGCTGTTTAAAAAACCTAGAAAGGATAAAGTGATGACGAACCTGAATAATATTATAGAAATTTTAGCAAAGCAGGCCATGGGCGGTCAGCAACAGTCAAACCAACAAAGTGGTTTGGGTGGAATTTTGGGTTCGGTGCTTGGACAACTCGGGGCGGGTGGTACAGGCCAAACACAACAGGGTGGTCTGGGCGATATTTTAGGTTCGGTGTTGGGCGGTTTGACTGGTGGACAGTCACAACAGATGCCAAACTCGCAGAACTCAGGATTTGCAGGCGGTGGGAAAAGTTTATTGATTGCGGTATTGCCTTTGATTTTGGCATGGATTCAACAGCAAGGTGGTTTGCAAGCAGCTTTAGATAAACTCAAAGGACAGGGTTTAAGCAGTCAGGTCGAGGACTGGGTTTCAACAGGGCCAGGAGAAAATGCCAGTGTAAATCCAGAGCAAGTGCAAAACTTGTTTGATGATGCCGCGGTGGAGCAAGTTGCAGAGCAAGCGAATGCACCTAAACAAGATGTATATAGTGCTATTTCACAAGTATTACCGCAAATTATTGATTCACTCACCCCGCAAGCAGGACAAACCAATCCTCAAGAAGCCAACGCGGATATCCAACAGGTATTGAACTTGGTTTCGGGTTTTTTAAAACGCTAAATTCACAATAAAAAAGCCATCCTAGAATGGCTTTTTTATTACTTGAAATTCTAGATTAAAAAACACGCCGAAGCGTGTTTTTTAATTTTTAGGGGAGCGCTAACTTAGAAGTCGTAACGCATTCCTAGAGAAAGACCAAGACTGTTTTCACCCGCTACACCGCTTACGCTGTTTGTACGGCCTTCTTTCCAAGGGGTTAGGTTTGATTTGTCATCATTAATAACCGTTGCCAAGTTACCGTATAAACGAACTGCTTTGTCTAGGCGGTGCTCAAGGCCAACAGCGAGTAATGTTGAGTTTGCATCATCTGCATCGACATCACGGTAGAATACTTCACCACGTACTAAAGTTTTTGGAGCAAACTTGTATTCACCCGCTACACCAAAGACTTGTGCATCAGGAGTAACTGTAGAGTTGTCATGTTGTAGGAATTGGTACATGCCACCTAAGTTAAAGTCAGGGGTGATTTTGTATGCGCCAGCGATACGGAAACCATCACGCTCACCGCTAGTTGCTTCTTCTTCATAGTGTTCGTATGCAGCAGCGAAGTCGACGTTACCTTCTTTATAGGTTAAAGCTAAGTCATAAGCTTTATCTTTGTCTTTAGCACCATCTTTTGTTGCATCTGGGCTATTTGCTTCATGTAAAGAAAGTGCACCTAATACATTGAAGCCATTACCAAATTTAGGTGATTTATATTCGATAGTATTTGCATTACGCTCATCAAACTTCAAGTTACCTACACGTGTTACGTTACGTACGTCACCAACCATGTCGCCAAAGAAGTTGATTGGACCGCGTGCAGCCTTGAATGGGCTGTCAAAACGACCCACACGTGCTTGACCGAAGTCACCTTTTAAGCCTACAAAAGTATCTCGTGTTGCAAACTCAAGGTCGCTATTTGATGAACCGCTTGCGAAATTGATTTCTTGTTCAATTTGGCCGAATACAGTCATGCCATTTTCAAGCTCTTGTTCAGCCTTGAAGCCTAAGCGTGAAGAGTTTGAAGAGATTCCAACTTCGTTATAGTCAGCGCCATCATCTAGATAGTCTAAAGAAACATGCGCACGGCCATAAATTTTTACGTCAGCAGCCATCGCTAAAGCTGGTGTAAGTAAAGTTGCCCCAACTGCTAATGCGCAAAGTGTTTTTTTCATGTGTAGCTCCAAGAAAGACTTTTTGTTGATTCGTCTATAAAAGGTTATTCAGTCGTCTTTTTATTCATCAGACTTCTGTCTCTTGGCGCTCATTATTGATTACAAATAAGTCATTAATATTAAGGGAATATTACAAAAATATTAAACAAGTCAATGTCAAATGCATTTCCGCGATAAATTGTTAAGCTTGATTTTGAGAACTTAGATTATTGATCTTATTTATTTTTAGACCTAAAAAAGGAGCCGAAGCTCCTTGATTGAATGGATGGAATTACAAAGCAGCGCGAATTTTTTCTGCTTGTGCTTTGATTTTTTCTTGATCACCCATTTGCAACGCATGCTTACCTAGCTCATGTACCGAACTCGGAATGAGGTGGAAATGTACATGGGGAACGGTTTGCCCAGCAGCAGCTCCAGACAGTTGCATGAGGACAATGCCTTGGGCATCCAAACCGACTTCAATGGCTTTTGCTACTTTTTGTACCACTTGAATGGTGTAGGCAGCAGCATCGGCAGGGAGGTCGAGTAAAGTTACTGCAGGTGTTTTGGGTATGACTAAAGTATGACCGTCTGCTTGAGGCATAATATCCATGAATGCAAGAACTTGGTCATCTTCATATACTTTAATGGCTGGAAGTTCACCACGTAAAATTCGTGCAAAAATGTTTTGCTCATCGTAAGCCATGTCTATTCCTTAAGTTTCGCTTAAACTGATTTACTTACAGTTTAATTCTTTTTGACGTTCTTTAATCGCGTCAAGACGTTGTTGCTCTTTTTCAGAGAATTTCGGTTTAGTGGTGTAGCAATTATCATTGCCAAATTTTGCTTTCGCTTCAGGGTCCTTAAAACAGAAACCTTTAGATGCATAAATGACATCATGATCATCTTTTAATTTTTGACACTCTTGCTCAGGTGATGCCGCAAAACTTTGCGCCCCGATTAATGTTGCAAGACTGGCAAAAACCGCTACAGTCAACTTTTTCATGAGAATTTCCTCAGTTTGTAACATTGTATGTAGTCACACTATTACTTTATAGGGGTTTGTTCTGTTTATTCAATGGTGAGTTCTTACTCAATTGTAATTTTACTTCATAATTGCTGCATATAATACATAAAATTTATATATATCAATAGCTTTTAAGATGGTGGATAGAAATGGATATTTAAGTTTTTTATGTAATTTAGTCTATTTTTTACAACTTTTCTTAGGCTCTAATATTTTTAGATTTCATTGAGAGGGCCACAGTGCTTCGGTGCGTCAGCTTTTTTAACCTTTAATATTCGCCTCATCTCAAATTCTATTTCAGGAATTTTTTACGATTAGCAATGAGTTTTTTTAAGTTATTCATTATTGGAGAGCTGAGTATGCTAAGGCTATTAGAACAGACGCCGATTTTAGATTATTACCATCCATCGATTCAAAATTTGATTGAACAGCGCAAATGGAGAGATCTTGATGAAGTTAATAAGGTGAGGAATATTTATAACTTTGTTCGTGATGAAGTTCAATTTGGCTATAACACGGGAGATACGATACAGGCATCTCAAGTCTTAAGCGACGGTTATGGTCAGTGTAATACCAAAGCAACGTTATTGATGGCGTTACTCCGAGCGGTGGTTGAAGCCACTCGGATACATGGGTTTACCATCGATAAAGCCTTACAAAAAGGTGCAATCAAAGGCATTTGGTATAAGTTATCGCCCAAGAATATTTTGCATAGTTGGGTCGAAGTTCATGTGAATGGACAATGGTATATTTTGGAGGGTGTAATTCTTGATCGACTTTATCTAGAAAAATTACAAAGTATAAATAAGCATCAAACAAAAATTTTTTGTGGTTTTGGGGTATTTACCGAGAACTTTGAAAATCCACCTATCGATTGGAATTTGAATGATACTTTTATCCAAGACAAGGGGATTAATCAAGATTTCGGTTTATTTGCTAGCCCAGATGATTTTTATAATATGCACCAACAAGAACTTAGTCCGATACAACGTATGGCTTTTAAATATGTAGTCAGACACTTAATGAATAAAAATGTCAATAAAATTAGAAATATACAAAAAGCCTCTTTATGAGGCTTTTTGTTCGGCCATCGGAATAGCTTAACTTATGATTAAAGTTAAAGTATGACTGACTATGATAAGCATTACTCTAAAGTAATTTTGCTCCATGACTCATATAGTTTAACTGCTGAAGAAAAATCGCTGTCTGCTTCAGATAAATCACTAGCAGTTTGAATTAAACTTTGAGCCAGTCCAATCACAGGTGCGGATAGTTTTGCTTCGCGGACTAAATCAACGGCAATGCCCGTATCTTTTGCTAATAGAGGGAGTGCAAAAGTAAGCGGGAAGCTGCGGTTGAGAATGCGCTGTGGTAAAACAGTTTCAGTTACGCCACTTTTACCACTAGACGCATTAATGCAATCTAATGCTTCGTTTAAGTTTACGCCATGGGCTTTTAGGGTGGTAAACCCTTCGGCAACAGCACAGAGGTTCACAGCCAAAAGCATATTGTTTACGGCTTTAACTGCAAAACCAGCACCCGATTCGCCCACGTGTTTAATCAGTTTACCAAACGCTTGAATGGCTGGTAATGCGCGTTCAAAAGCAGCTGTATCACCACCGATCATAACCGTAAGGGTTGCATTATCAGCGCCAATAGTTTGACCACTCACAGGTGCATCTAAAAAGTCCACACCATGTTGTTTAAGTTGTTCAGCTACTTTTTTTGCAGAAGAGGGTACACCGCTGGTGCAATCGACCCAAATACTGCCTGCTTTAAGCTCAACTTGCGCAAGTAAGTCTTCAATATCTTGACTGGTTGGAAGGCAAGAGAAGACTACATCGGCCTGAACGGCTTGCGCAAGTTCCACTGCCTGCGTGCCATAGGCTTCTGCATGTTGTTTTGCTTTATCAAAATTGCGATTCCATACCCACACGTGTTCAAAGTGTTTAGGTAAGTGTGATGCCATGCGATAACCCATGGCGCCTAGACCGATAAATGCAACTGACTGAATCATGTCAAACCTTAGTATTTAAATTTTACTTGAACGTTCACTTAACCACTGAGCCAGTTGTGGCCAAAATTCATCGGCACTACGCTTACTCGACATCAGTCCTAAATGTCCCCCTGGGATAAGAGTAAACGTGACATCGGTGCTACTTGTCAATTGGGTTAATGGTTGAGCTGCCTCTGCTGTAACAAGTTGGTCTGTTGTGCCCGCAGCCACAAGCAATGAGCACTGTATATTTTTTAAAGCAATGCTTTTCTCATTTAATGTGATTAGTCCAGTTTTGAGTGGATTACGCAGCCAAACATTAAAAAGCATGTCTTGATTGATGCCTCCGGGATAATCAATCATACGATTGAGAAAACCGCCGATGGTGGCATGTTCATACAAGGCTTCATGGTCATCTAAATTAAGCAGTAGATTCTTATGACTTTGAAACCAGCCGATAGGATCAATGATTTTAAAACCAAAAGTATTTAACCCTCCAGAGGTATGAAGCAGACGCTTCGGTATTTTGCCCTGATAAATTTGTTGTTGTAATGCTTTGCTTTTTGAAATGATTCGATTGAGATATGCAAAGAACTGGCCATTTCGCCCAGATTTATAACTGTCTATTGGACTCCCTAAAACCATTAAATTTTTCACAAAATTGGGTTGATGTAAGGCGGTATACAAGGTCACGAAAATGCCAGCCATACTCCAGCCATGCAGGGAAATTTGCTCGCTATCACTATGTTTTAAAATGCTTTGTATACAGAGTGGAATATAATGATCAATAAACGTCAGAAAGTTAAAATGACGGTTATGAATATTTAATTTCCCCCAATCAATCACATATACGGCAAAGCCTTGCTGTTGGAAGTACTTCACCAGCGAGCGATAAGGATAAAGGTCGTAAATAGACATATTGATGGCTAGCGGGACCACAAAAACTAAGGGTTCTTTATATTTACGCACTTCAGGCGCGTAATAGCGAATTTGGGTCAGATCAAATGTTTCAATCACTTCATAAGCCGTGCTTTGCGACAAAATGAGTGACTTTCCATTAAAAATGCGCGTAGAAAGATTCTTTAATTTATTTTGATGTATTGAAATTTTAGTTTTTAAAGCGTGCATATAGGTCTTAGATCTCAAATAAGCAGAAAGTTTGATCGAAGTCTAATCAATATTCGCGTATTTTACCTTGACCTTAAATAGCCTAGACGCTCAAAATGTTGGCAATTCTTTACAAAGGCAGTCTGTCGACTGAACCAGAGCCATGAGCCTACAAGACGAATTTGAATACCAATTAGATACCTTAGCCATTCGTACTGGGCATACGCGTAGTTTCGAGGGAGAACATGGCGAACCTATCTTTCTAACTTCATCATTTGTCTATGAAAATGCAGCAGAGGCCGCAGCAAAATTTTCAGGTCAAGAGCCAGGGAACATCTACTCGCGTTTTACCAACCCAACTGTTGCAATGTTTGAAAAACGCCTTGCAGCTTTAGAAGGTGCAGAACGTGCAGTGGCAACCAGTTCGGGTATGGCCGCAATTATGGCCGTGGCAATGTCATTTTTAAAACTGGGCGATCATGTGATTTGTTCACGTGCGGTATTTGGTTCGACCGTATCTTTGTTTGAAAAATATGTGGCTAAGTTTGGTGTAACTGTCGACTTTGTCGATTTAACAGATTTAGATGCATGGAAAAATGCCGTTAAGCCTGAAACTAAATTGCTCTTTGTTGAGTCTCCGTCGAATCCTTTGGCTGAAGTGGCAGACGTTCAAGCACTTGCTGATATCGCACATGCCAATGGCGCACTTTTAGCGATTGATAATAGTTTCTGTACACCCGTTTTGCAGCGTCCAATTGAGTTTGGTGCGGACTTGGTGATTTATTCAGCGACGAAGTATTTGGACGGTCAAGGTCGTGCTCTTGGTGGTGCAGTAGTGGGTAGTTATAAACTACTCGAAGAAGTATTTGGTTATGTGCGTACTACAGGGCCTTCAATGAGTCCTTTCAATGCATGGGTATTCTTAAAAGGCTTAGAGACTCTACGTTTACGTATGCGTGAGCATTCAGCAAGTGCGCAAAAGCTAGCAGAATTCTTAAATACACACCCGAAAGTCGAAAAAGTGTATTACGCAGGTTTACCAGAGCATATTGGGCATGAACTTGCAGCGAAGCAACAAACAGGCTTTGGTGGGATCGTTTCTTTTGAAGTGAAAGGCGAGCGCGAAGGGGCATGGACTGTTATTGACAATACTCAGTTTATTTCAATTACAGGTAACTTGGGCGATGCCAAATCGACCATTACCCATCCTGCAACGACTACCCATGGCAAACTTTCACCAGAAGCGAAACAAGCCGCAGGAATTCGTGAAGGTTTAATTCGTGTTTCTGTTGGTTTAGAAGATATTGATGATATTATTCGCGATATCACACGTGGTTTAGACTTAATCTAATTTTTTAATTTTATGTTCGGAGATTTTAATGAACATTAATATGTTAATGCAGCAAGCTCAACGCATGCAAAAAGACATGGAAAGCAACATTAAAAAAGCCAAAGAAGAGCTTGCGCAAACTGAAGTGCATGCTGAAGCTGGTGGTGGTTTGGTTAAAGTGACGATGACTTGCCGCAATGTGGTAAAACGTATCGAAATCAATCCTGAATTATTGCAAGATGATGCAGATATGATTGAAGACTTAATTGCTGCGGCAATGAATGATGCTGCACGTCAGGCCGAAGTAATCACTGAAGAGCGGATGAAAGCTGCGAACTCAGGTGCAGGCTTACCACCGGGTCTTGCTGGTTTATTCTAATTAAGGAATACGTATAGTGTTTAGCGATCGTTTTGATCAACTGGTACAAGCTTTACGTATTTTGCCAAGTGTTGGGCCGAAATCGGCTCAGCGCATGGCGCTTCATCTGATTATGAAAAATCGTGAAGGGGCTGTGGGTCTTGCACATGCTTTAAACGAAGCCACCAGCTATATTCACGAATGCAGTTTGTGTCACTCACTGACTGAAAACGAAGTTTGTGATATTTGCATCTCGCATGAACGTGACGATCAACTCCTTTGTGTGGTTGAGTCTCCCGCAGATGTGATGGCGATTGAGCAAAGTGGCAGTTTCCGCGGTAAGTACCATGTATTGGGTGGGCATTTATCTCCACTTGATGGTATTGGGCCTGAAGAGATCGGCATTCCTTATCTAATCCAGCGTTTAGGCGATGGTAAAGTAACAGAAGTGATTTTGGCGACCAATGCAACGGTAGAAGGTCAGGCCACAGCGCATTATTTGGTTGAGGCGACGAAACATTTACCGATCCAAATGACGCGTATTGCACAAGGCGTACCACAGGGTGGCGAACTTGAATATGTCGATAGTCATACCTTAAGCCAAGCTGTACATAACAGAATGCGAATGAAATAAGTATTTCGATACTTGTTTCATTTTTTAGTTGAGCTACAAGATTGAAATCTTGAGTAAGATAAAAAAAATATTAATTTGAATCTAGTTGTATAAAAAAATCACAAAAAACGGCAAATAATTAAAAAACCCTTAGAAATCTTGATAGCTAAATGATCTTATTCAGGTAAGATAGCCCAAAGAGCATCTAGCATTAGACGCAGTAGGATATGTTTCAGTTTATTCAGCAGCAACAAGACTTAACACCAGTCTTAGAAAAAATGGATCGTAACGAAGTCTATGGACTCGATACAGAATTCATCAAAGTCGATACCTTATGGCCAAAGTTAGGCGTATTTCAAATCAATGTCGAAAACAATGTCTATTTACTCGATGGTACGACACTCGATTTATCTGAATTTTGGAATAAACTTTTTCGTGCACAGCAAAATGTCTTTCATGCATGTAGTGAAGATATCGACCTGATTTATCACTATGCACAGCATAAAACCTTAAACAATGTATTTGATACCCAAGTGGGTATGTCTTTCTTAGGACATGGTCTACAAGTGAGCTATCAAAATGCACTGAAACAAATGTTGGATGTCGATATCGATAAAGGGGAAACCCGCTCAAACTGGTTGGCGCGTCCATTGAGCCCTGCACAACTGAGCTATGCGGCAAACGATGTGCTGTACTTGATGAATCTCTCAGAAAAAGTTAAACAAGAACTAGATTCAAAGTCACTCTTAAATTTTGCACTTGAGGACTGTCAGCATCTGACGCAAGAGATCGCGACAGAAACGCCTTTGCATTTACTCTATCAAGATATTGGTAACTATCGACATTCACGTCGTCAGTTAATGCAGTTGCAGCAGTTGGCTGTATGGCGTGAGCACATGGTGAAAGCGCTAAATACACCACGTAGTTTCATTTTGAAAAACTCAAGCATGATTGATTTGGTTGAGAAAAATCCAAAAAATGCTTTTCAGTTATCGGGTGTAAAAGACATACGTCAAAACGTCGTCCGCGAGCACGGTAAAACCATTTTAGATTTGGTGAAATTCTTGCCTGAGCAAGCAGATTGGCCACTACGTATGGCACGTCCGATCCGTCATTCTTCAAAAGATGTGGGGGAGAAGATTGATCACTTAATTCAAAATGTGGTCAATGAAACCAGCATTCCTAAAGAAGTGTTGATGCGCAAAAAGTGGATGAACGCGCTGCATCAACATGTGGTTTTTCATAATGATGAGCAAGACTTGCCTGATTATTTATTAGGTTGGCGCTATGATTTGTTAACCCAACCTTTAATTCAACTCCTACGCCGTGATGAAAGCTATCTTTCAACGCAAATGAAAGTCATGGATTAATAATTAGTCAATTGGTCTGAAGTTTGAATATTTATACAAAATCACGACTAATGCGTTAATCATGACTAATGTCAGCTGCTTTTATTTGATGTATCCTGTGGCTTGAGTTATTTGAGTGCTGTTTTAGATATGCAATGTTCTATTTATAAATCAAGCAAAAAAGATGAAATGTATCTTTATATTGCTTGTCCAACTGAAGCTGATCAAGCCGCTGAAGATTTTAGCCCATTGAATGTTTTACCTGAAGCTGTTCGTGTTGCATTTGGTCGAGCGACTTTTGTGATGTCGTTAGAGCTGAGTGAAGCGCGTAAATTGGCCCGTGTAAATGTATTGCATGTCATGGATTCGATTCAAACTCAGGGCTTCTTCCTACAAATGCCGCCAGAAGGATTAATCAATCCGAACGCTGCGGCACCAGAAGGCCTTCGTGGCGCATAAAGCATAATTCAGGAGTTGCACCGTGGATAGTTTTCTTTCAATGCTCGATTCAATTCCTGAAGACAGTATTGCTGTCACAGTTTACCTTTTGGGCAGTTTGCTAATTTTGTGGTGTTGGTATTCCATTGCTACACGCCTGCCGAAGCTGTTGGGTGGCATCACATGGATGATGATCTTTGCCATTTTATTGACGCCAACGGTTTCCGAAGGTCCAAACTCATCGATTGCACCGGCTATTTTTGGCTTGCTTTTCGGTGTGTTAACGAAAGAATCAGCACTCATTTGGTCAAATTTGTCACTGATTCTCTTTGTCATGGGTGTGGGGCTTGTGATCGGTTTCTTTTGGTCAAAATATGTGGCTAATAAAACCAAAGCAGTTGTCAGTAACAATCATTCACCGCTGTAATTAATAAAAATAAGGTTTAATCATGTCTGTTGAAACACAACAATTTACGGGTACAGATCAGTACATCGCTACCGATAGTTTAAAACTTGCTGTAAAAGCTGCACGTAGCTTACAAAAGCCTTTGTTGGTCAAAGGTGAGCCGGGTACGGGCAAAACTTTACTGGCTGAACAAGTGGCTGAAAGCTTAGGCTTAAAATTATTGACTTGGCACATCAAGTCAACCACAAAAGCCCAGCAAGGTTTATATGAGTATGATGCAGTTTCACGTCTACGTGACAGCCAACTGGGTGACGACCGTGTTTATGACATTAAAAACTATATTAAACCGGGTAAGTTGTGGGAAGCATTCACCAGTGAAGAACGTTGTGTTTTATTGATTGATGAAATTGATAAGGCGGACATTGAGTTTCCAAACGACTTGTTGCATGAATTGGATAAGATGTCTTTCTATGTCTATGAGACGGGCGAAACTATTACTGCATCACAACGTCCTATTGTGATTATTACTTCAAATAATGAAAAAGAACTTCCTGATGCATTCTTGCGTCGTTGTTTCTTCCATTATATTGAATTTCCAGATGATGCAACTATGCGTGAAATTATTGATGTTCATTTTCCGCAAATTTCAACGGCATTGGTCAATGAAGCATTACAAGTTTTCTTCAAATTACGTCAAGTTCCGGGTCTAAAAAAACCACCATCAACTTCTGAATTGATTGACTGGTTAAGCTTGCTCATGGCTGATGATATGCCAGAAGATGTACTGCGTAATCATGATAAGTCTAAAGCCATTCCACCTTTATATGGCGCACTCATTAAAAACGAACAAGATGTACAGTTGCTTGAGCGTTTAGCCTTTATGTCGCGTCGCTAAAGGAGAGACACGCATGTTTGTGCGCTTGTTTTATACCTTACGCAAATACGGTGTTCCCGTCTCGACGCGTGAACTGATTGACCTGAATGAAGCTGTTGCTTCAGGCTTGGTCTTTGCCGATCAAGAAGAGTTCTATCAACTCGCCAAAACTATTATGGTGAAAGATGAACGCTTCTTTGACAAATTTGACCGAGGCATGAAGGACTATTTTGATGGGATTTCAACTTTTGATTTAGATGATTTACTGAATAAAGTTCAAAATTTACCGAAAGACTGGTTTGATTTAGAGCTCTTAGAAAAGCATCTAACTCCTGAGCAGCGTGAAGAATTAAAGAAAGCCGGTTCATTAGAAGAACTCATGAAAATGCTGGAAGAACGTTTGCGCGAGCAGCATAAGAAACATCAGGGTGGAAACAAGATGATCGGCACTGGAGGAACGTCTCCATTTGGTGCTTATGGTGATCATCCTGAAGGGGTGCGTATTGGTGGGCCAGGACGTAAACGTTCTGCTGTAAAAGTTTGGGAACAACGTAAATATCAGAATTTGGATGATGATCAAATTCTCGGAACGCGCCAAATGCAGATGGCATTGCGTCGTTTACGTAAATTTGCCAGACAAGGTGCGGCTGAAGAGTTAGACATCGACGGTACAATTCGTGAAACCGCGAAGCAAGGCATACTCGATGTGCAGCTCGTGCCTGAACGTCGTAATCGTATTAAGGTGCTGATGTTGTTTGATGTGGGTGGATCGATGGATTCACACATTGCACAATGCGAAAAACTGTTTAGTGCAGCGAAAACTGAGTTTAAAACCTTAGAGTATTTCTATTTCCATAACTGTTTGTATGACTATGTTTGGAAAGACAATGTACGTCGCTCAAGTACCCGTATGAATACGTGGGATTTATTCAATACCTATGGACGCGACTATCGTGTAATTGTGGTTGGGGATGCTTCTATGGCACCTTATGAACTCAATTCTGTGGGTGGTTCGGTTGAATATATGAATGATGAAGCAGGCAATGTCTGGCTACAGCGTTTACGCAATCATTTTGAAAAAACAGCATGGTTGAACCCAGAAGAAGATCGTTATTGGCATTACACTCATACGATTGGTTTGATTAAGCAAATTTTTGAAGACCATATGTACCCAATGACCCTCAAAGGCGTTGAGGATATGACCAAGTATTTAGCACGATAAAGCTGGAAAGAAAGCACATTTTAAGAATAAGGATCATAAAAAATGGATCATCAAATTAATGGTATTGCTTTGCCTAATGAAGCGGGCTTTTTTGGGAAATATGGTGGTCAGTTTATTCCACCTCACTTAAAAGCGGCAATGGATGACATTAAAGTCGCTTACGAGCAAATTCGTGTAACAGAAGAATTTCAAACTGAACTTGCTGAACTGTTTGCACACTATGTTGGTCGTCCAAGTCCGTTGTTTTATGCAAAACGGTTATCTGAACAGTTGGGCGGGGCACAGATTTATCTTAAACGTGAAGACTTAAACCACACAGGCGCACATAAAATTAATCACTGTTTGGGTGAAGCGCTGCTTGCAAAATATATGGGTAAAACCAAAGTGATTGCAGAAACAGGTGCAGGCCAACACGGCGTTGCATTAGCAACAGCTTGTGCTTTGTTCGGGATTCCATGTGAAATTCATATGGGGCAGGTGGATATTGAAAAAGAACATCCCAATGTTGTCAAAATGAAAATCCTTGGAGCAACACTCATTTCAGTGACACGTGGTACTGCAACGCTGAAAGATGCTGTGGACAGTGCTTTTGACGAGTATTTAAAAGATCCAACCAATTATATCTATGCTATTGGTTCGGTTGTTGGGCCACATCCATTTCCAATGATGGTGCGAGACTTCCAGTCGATTATTGGTAAAGAAATTAAAGAACAAACCCATGAGCGCTTTGGTGCGAACCCAGATTATGTGGTTGCATGTGTCGGTGGCGGTTCAAATGCTATGGGGGCTTTCACCGCATTTTTGAACGATGCTGATGTGAAATTGATTGGTGTCGAACCAGCAGGTCATGGTCTAGATACCGACATGCACTCGGCAACCTTAACTTTAGGTAAACCAAGTCAGATTCATGGTATGGCGTGTTATGTACTTGAAAATGATCAAGGTGAACCGTTACCAGTACATTCGATTGCTTCAGGTCTAGACTATCCTGGCGTCGGGCCTCAGCATAGTCTGCTGAAAGATTTAGGCCGTGTTGAATACACCACTGCGACTGATCAAGAGTGCTTGGATGCATTTATGCGGTTGTCACGTGTTGAAGGGATTGTCCCCGCACTTGAAAGTTCACATGCCGTAGCATGGGCACTTCGTGAAGCTCCAAAGTTGGCCAAAGATATTAAAATTGTGGTGAATGTATCTGGTCGTGGCGACAAAGATGCAGACTATGTCGCTGCAAAATTAGGTCTGAACTAAGTTTTAAGCCTTTCATATTTACATATAAAAATCCCTGCTTAGTGCAGGGATTTTTATATGGTTTCGGCTTTATTTTTTATCATTAGTAGCCAATGCTGAGTATAAGTTCATGATTGTACACGTAAAAATTAAAACTTAACCTGAAATATACTGTTGTAGTTGCTCAATCAGTTTCTTTTGATCATCCATTGCCGCTTTCACCAAGTCACCAATAGAAATGAGTCCCAATAATTTATCTTGCTCAACAACAGGCAAATGACGAAGGTGGCGGTCTGTCATCAGGTCTAAACATTCTTCAACCGTAACTGCTGTTGTTACGGTCAGTACCTTTGCTGTCATAATTTCATTGACTGTGGTTTGTTTTGAAGTACGTTCCATCAACATGACTTTGCGCATGTAGTCACGTTCGGACAATATACCTACAACGCGTTCTTCTTGTGTAACCACAAGCGCACCAATGCCTTTATCTGCCATAAGTGAAATTGCTTCAAGAACCGTGGCTTCAGGGCTGATGGTGTAGATTGCTTGATGTACTTTATCTTTTAATACTTGAGCAACATTGGTCATAGGGCATATCCTCGGTTGTGGTTATTGTTTTATATTTAAATTAGCGCGATTTAAAAAAAAAGCAAATACTTTACAGTCATAGCTCTCAATAAAATAACAAGTTAATTACGTCTTATTGTTCTTAATGAGCCTTAAGCTGGCGACAGAATACGGTCATTGAAGAAAAAGTGGCGCATTTGAGACGTGCTGAGCTTCATGCGCTTTGTTCCGTTACATAGCGCTGGTGTGACTTTTAAACGTGACAGAGTAGGCAGTAATGCGCTCTGGAAATCCTGCGGCGTGATTTTTTTAGGAATATAGTTTGGCCAGTGCAATTGAGCATATTGGTGTGCGTGTAAACCATTGAGCCAAAAAGGAAAAACATAGTCATCGTGATCTGAGGTCATCGCCCAGCCTTGCTGTTCAGCGTTGTAAAGCCCCCAAAGAATACCGCAGTACATCATGCCTCTTAGAATATTGATTTTTAAATATAAATGATTTGAAATCGGTTGTAGTTTCAAAATTTTGTACATAGCGTTATGTCATTAAGGAACATGACGCTATTTTAAATAATTAAGATGAAAGTTCAGTGTAAGCTTTGCATAACTATGTAAATAAATATGTCATATCAAAATGTTAGGTTCAAAAAAAACGCCACCTAGGTGACGTTTTATTATGCTTTCATGGTGGCAAGCTGTTGCCAGTATTGTGCTTTCAGCGAGTCACGTTCTACGCGGAAACCTTGATAATAAAGTTCTGCCAAAAATAGTGCTGCTTTACCGTGTCCAGCGCGTGCAACGCTTTCTAACTGTTGTACTGCTTCTACGAAGTTCATTTGTGATTGAATGGTGTTTACTGCATCCGCATACGCATGTTCTAAGTCATGATGAGAGATTTGTTGAATCATATTAAGCTCCTTATTCTAATTATGATCACTTAAAGGTATTTTTACCTTTAGATATAAATATCACGCTAATGTTAAATATTTATTACAAATTGCTGGAATTGTCAAATATATTGTCGAGTATTCTTCATCTTATTTTGTTTACATGATTAAACAATGAACAATCAAAAGATTGAATATGATAATAAAACAGGAAACTGTATTTTATAAGGAGAATAACATGACAAATACATTAGACGGTTTTGATTTTGATATGCCTCCAACTGTTTCTCAAATTGTAGCGTTGGCGCAATATCACCGAACACTATTAGATGAAGCAGTTTTTCATCAAGAAATTCATCTTGGTGATTTTTGTTTGGCACAACGTAAACGAGTTTATGATTTCACACGTCAGCTTGATGAAAATCAACGGGCTGATTTTTATGAAACATACAATGGAGAGCTAAGACGTATTGCAGATGACGATCCTGCACACCCTGCAGATGCAGAAAATGGTGTTGGGGCTTTCGCCATTATGATTGCATTAGGGGTAATTGCCTTAGTGCTCTATTTTGCAGTTATTCGTAGCATTGTTGGTTAGACTTCTGCTTTACAAACAATCTGACTTGCTGAAATTATGTCCTCTTTAGTATTAATGGGGGCATTTTTCAGCATTTCAACTTGTGATTATGCAATTCGCTACTTACACTAGTTTCACTAGAGGTAGGTTATGCACATTGCGATCCAAAAAATTCTTAAATTAAAATCACAGATTACACTTGTACAAATTTATAATGGTTTGATGGCGTCGATCATTATGCTTATTGTCATTTTATCGAGTATCGCTTTATCTCGGCCCATTTCCCCAAACCAATTTGAAAATGTAAGTCGCTTATCTCATCAAGCGACTTTCCCAGAAACACAAGAGATGGCTCAAGATCTGGTTTTGGAAAACCAGATTTCCTATATTGATTACTTTAGATTAATGCAGGCTCATCAGTTTGAGCAGAATCGGGCGAAGCAGCTTCCGGCATTGGCTCCGGAGGTTCAATAATCGCAGGAATTTGATCAGGATGCGGCATGCTTTGCTTAATATTCGGGTCAAGATTCAATTCTAAAATATGTCGAAGTTGCTCTTTATCTAAAGCATTACTGACAATCACAAGGGTAAGACTTTCAGGGTGAATGTGTTTACGTATCGCATTTTGGACATCTAAAGGCGTGATCTCAGCTAAACGTTTTGGGTAGTCTGCTAAATAATTCGCATCTTGTTGATAAAACCCTATGGACCCCAGTTGTGCATTGATGTTTGCATTGCTGCTATAGCTGTTGGGTAGGCTGCGTAACATACCGGCTTTAGTTTCTTCTAACTGCTGTGCATCAATTGGTTGATGGACAAAGTCAACTAGGGCTTTATGCGCCACTTGTATGCTGTCCATGAGCTGATCTTGCTGGGTTGAATAACTTAGACTAAAACTTCCAGCCGCTTGGCTAAATGTAAAAGCACTGTTTGCTCCATAGGTGTATCCACGCTTAACGCGTAGTTCTTTCATTAAAATGGAGCTAAATCCACCCCCACCCAACATACGGTTAGCTAGTTCGAGCGCCAAACGATCCTGATTATCCCGCGTGGTTGATAGATGTCCCATGGTGACATGGGCTTGAGTTGAATTAAACAGAATGTGTTGAATATCAAAGTTAGGTTTATCTTGCGGTACAGCAAGTGGCTTTGCTGCTTCACCTTGTGGGAGGGCTGCACTTATTCGTTCAGCCAGTTTCTGTGCTTGTTTCACACTGAGTTGGCCTGTCAGTGCAATATTCATATTTTGACTAACCAAAAACTCATCTCTGAATTTTTTTAAGTGCTGAGTCGTAATTTTTTTAATACTGCCATTGGTTCCTGTAATCGGTTCCGCATAAGGGTGCGAACCGTAGAGCGCGCGATAAAAGCGAATACTCATCAATCGACTAGGGCTT
Organism: Acinetobacter sp. PC34; assembly: GCF_051789135.1. Lineage (NCBI taxonomy): Bacteria > Pseudomonadati > Pseudomonadota > Gammaproteobacteria > Moraxellales > Moraxellaceae > Acinetobacter > Acinetobacter sp. PC34. Next base: position 1,599,922 of record NZ_CP196664.1, read on the forward strand.
TCTTTCAACTGCTTCTGGCCCACTTGGGTATTGCTCACCATCAAATTAATACTGTTATTTTTAAAAGTAGAGTCTTTTAATACTTCAAGCATGGTACTCACTGCAGCATCTAGTTTTTTAGGGTCAGACAATGAACGCAGTCGAACCACAAACATGTCACGGTGTGCAGCTACACTAAAACGAGCCCCGACTTGTTCAAAGGCATTCGCGATTTCAACCGCATCATGTTGCGTAGTGCCTTCATCGATGAGTTGTGCTGCCATATTGGCAACGCCATATAGTCCTTTTTCTACTTCTATATCTCGTGCAGAGCCTGCATTAAAGGTAAGTTGAATATCCACCATGGGTAAGGCGGGTGACTCAACAAATAGACTTCGAACTTTGTATTTGTTTTTAAGTTCGTGTACATGTGGTGCTGTATAAAAGTCGCTGGCTTGAACTTGTTTTAAGCTTTGTAGAGAAGCAACAGACTGTAATGTACGTGGGTCATCATTGCTAATACTGCTTGTACTTACATCTGCAATTACATTGGTAGTGCAAAAGGTAGACATGGTAATAAATAATAGGTGAAAGATGGTCTTTTGATTTTTCATTATTTTGTGGCCTTCTTTTCTGGTTGAAGGTACAACGTACTTAAGTTATTACGAACAAAAGCAGTTTGAGCAACGTGCTGAATATCTTCAGGTGTAACCGCTTCAAAATGCTGTGGAAGCTGATCCATCAGTCGATAATTCAAGCCATTCACGGCTAAGTTTCCAATCATCTTTGCTTGCCCGATAATGTCATCTTGACCATAAATTAAGTTTGCAACGAAGCGTGTACTTATCCGTTCTAGCTCTTGTGGTTGAACAAGTTCTGTTTGGAGTCGCTCAATTTCATGTTCAATGGCTTTTTGTAGTTCGGGAAGTTCCACGCCAGTGACAGGAAGTGCGGAGATACTAAATAGACTGTCTCCACGGTTATAAGGGTCATAACTGACACTCAGTGCGGTCGCTAATTTTTTGTCGCGTACAAGGCGCTGTTGTAATCGAGAGCTGATCCCGCTATCTAACAAGCTTCGAATAAGTGTGAGCGCGTAAACATCTTCTGGATTGGCTGTTGTTGCAAGTGATTTGACATTCCAAGCCATATATAAATTGGGCACTTCAACATTGGTATTTTGTTCCATGTGACGGTAACCAATGTTTTCAAACTCAGTCACATCATTGCGTACAGGTGTTGGATGACTTTTGATGTCGCCAAAGTATTTTTGAACTTGTCGGAGCGCGGATTCTGCATTGACATCACCCACAATCACCAAGATCGCATTGTTTGGGCTATACCATTTTTGATACCACTGTTTGACATCATCTAGACTTATATTTTGCAAGTGTTTCATGTGGCCAATGACGGGTTGACGATAGTGACTTGTGGGATACGAAATCCATTTGAAACGTTCGAAAGCGAGTGAGCGTGGGTTGTCATCGGTACGCAGGCGCCTCTCCTCCATCGCCACTTTAATTTCAGGGTCAAAGTCTTGTTTCCGTAGTAAGAGATTGCGCATACGATCGGCTTCAAGTTCTAAAGCCATCGGAAAGTAAGTTTTGGGATAAAGCTGATAGTAATTGGTGTAATTGGTAAATGTTGCAGCATTTACTGTACCGCCATAGATTCGACTTAAGCGACTGAATTCGTCATTGGGAACTTTGGATGTGCCTTTAAACATCATGTGTTCCAGCACATGCGAAATACCCGTTATATTTCCAGACTCGTCGGTGCTGCCGACTTTGTACCAAATTTGGGTCATGACCATTGGGGAGCGGTGATCTTCACGGATAATCACCTGCAAGCCATTGCTTAAAGTAGTTTCAAAACTACTGCGGGTAAGTTCACTGCGTATTTGTGCATGGGTAGTTATAGGTAAACAAAGTAGAGTTAAACCCAGTGCAACTAATCTTTTTTTATAAGAATGCGTGACTAATAAGTGGTGCATATAAAATTTGGGCTCAGGTTGAAGTGAAGTTAAAGCATTTCAATAAATAACCATTCTTAAGAAAAATGCGAAGTAGATCAAGCGCCAGAAGTATTGATTTGTTAAGTGTTTACATAAAGTATTGTTGCTAAGCGAAAGCCTATCTTTTATGGTAGAATCCGTCTTTTTTAACGCAGTGCTTTTCAAGGATTCGGCATGCAACAGCAATCTAATGAGCAGAACAAATTTTTGATTGATGCTGATATCGGGGATGACGATGTCACACTACCAAGTTTACCTGTGGTCAATGTGCCAATCGTTGAAACAAAAGAGCAAACAGTTGTTAGTTCAGTTGTGGTTGCTGAAACAAGTGCAGAAGAAGCAGATACATCTGTAAAAGGCGGTTTCTTTAGTCGCATGAAAGAAGGGTTAACCAAAACCCGTAAAAACCTTGCCGATGGTATGGTCAATATTTTGATCGGCGGTAAGGAAATTGATGATGAACTGCTTGAAGAAGTTGAAGAACAGCTTTTAGTAGCCGACATTGGTGTAGATGCAACGAAAACCATTATTGCTAACTTGACTGAACGTACTGCACGTGGCGATTTAATTTACTCGCACTCGCTCTATAAAGCGCTTCAAGAAGAGTTGGTCGCTTTACTTGCACCACGTGTGAAATCTTTACACATCGATCCGAACAAAACGCCTTATGTGATTTTGGTGGTGGGTGTAAACGGTGTGGGTAAAACCACAACCATTGGTAAATTGGCAAAACGCTTACAAGGTGAAGGCAAGAAAGTGATGCTTGCTGCGGGGGATACTTTCCGTGCGGCAGCGACTGAGCAGCTTCAAATTTGGGGTGAACGTAATAATATTGCCGTAGTCGCACAAGGCCATGGTGCTGACAGCGCTTCCGTAATTTTCGATGCGTTTGAAAGTGCGCGTGCGAAAGGTGTTGATGTCTTGATCGCAGATACCGCAGGTCGTTTACATAATAAAGGTCATCTCATGCAAGAGTTGACCAAAGTAAAACGTGTCATGCAAAAAATTGATGCGACTGCGCCACACGAAGTTATGTTGGTGGTCGATGCAGGAACGGGTCAAAATGCGATTAATCAAGTAGAAATGTTTGATGAGGCAGTTGGCTTGACAGGCCTGACGATTACTAAACTCGATGGTACTGCGAAAGGTGGTGTACTATTTAATATTGCCAGTCGTACGCATGTTCCAATTCGCTTCATTGGTGTCGGTGAGAAAATTGACGACTTACGTCCTTTCTCTGCAAAATCCTTTGTTGCTGCTTTGTTCGAAACAGAGAAATAAGATTGAACAGCACAATTTTAAAGTGTTAGATCAGTCACATAAACTCCGCTAAATGCGGAGTTTATTTTTTGATTCAATTTGTTTGTTTTAAAAACAAACATTTAGAAATCACGTAATGAATATAAGTGATTCTCCTGCGATTACACTAGCGCCTAACACAATAGGCATCACTGTACATTTTGGGGAACACGGTATGGCTTTATTACATAAAATTGGACAAGTTCTAACAACTGACTTAACCAAAGACTTAAAATTTAAAAAAAATCACGAAGAAGACCTAAAACAAACTACATTTATCGATCAACTAAAAAAGCGACGTAGTATTTATGTTTTAGGGAAGCGTGTACATTTAAGTCAGGTGTATTTAGCTGAATTGATCCAAGAGGCTGTGCGAAGTTGCCTTCGGCACATAATTCACAAAGTACTTGTATTGTGATTTTAATGGGCGATTCACATCATCACTTTTGGAATGTCGTAAAAGAAGTGCAGCGCAAGTTAGTCCCCGCGTATATTTTTGCTGGTGTAGAACTGAAGGTTGATCAATGCTCGGCAGGATTTGGTACAGTTCTATTCTATGAAGATCAGCAGATCATTCAAAAATTACAAAAGAAAATTCCTTTTGATGCGGCAGAATTTCCAGTTTGGTCAGAGCAAGTTTCAGGTATGGCCCAATATGCTGTATGGACTTGTCTAGCAGATGCAGGTTTGGGTGCGTCATTACAACATTATAACCCGAGTATTGATGCTGATATCTCCAAGGTTTTTGAGATTCCAAAACATAGGCTGTTACGTGCGCAATTGGTCTTTGGTTCGATAGAGGAAAAAGCCGCTGAAAAAGAATATTATAAAGATGAAGAGCGCTTTATGATTTATGCATAATGACACGGAATAATCTTTAGTGGTTTCTAGATCAAGTTTTGTAATGTTATGGCATATTGTTCTATTTTTAAGACACTATGTCGCTGAATTAAGCATGTTCAAATTTGAAATTATAGCTATGATGAGTATGAATCTGCATATAACAAGATCGTGAGATCGCTGAGGAAAATAACATGTCATTTTTAGACCACATCAAACAACGTCGTACCATTTATGCTGTTGGTAAAAATGTAGCATTAACACCAGAACAAATTGAATCTGTAATTAAAGAAGCGGTAAATCTCAGTCCTTCTGCATTTAACTCACAGACTTCTCGTATTGTGACTTTGTTTGGTGAGTCGCATTTGCAGTTTTGGAATATCGTGCGTGAAACTTTACGTAAAATTGTTCCAGAAGCTGCTTTTGAAGGTACAAATACCAAAATTAATAGCTTTGCTGCAGGCTATGGTACGGTTTTATTTTACGAAGACCAAGACGTTGTAAAATCATTGCAGGAACAATTTGCGCTTTATGCGGATAATTTCCCAGTGTGGTCTGAACATTCTTCTGCAATTGCTCAATTTGCCGTATGGACTGCGTTATCTGAACAAAATATTGGTGCGTCATTACAGCATTACAATCCAATCGTAGATGCTGAGATTGCAGAGATCTTCGATATCCCTGCGAATTGGAAACTTCGTGCACAACTTGTTTTTGGTTCGATTGAAGCACCTGCGGGTGAGAAAACATTTATGGCGGAAGCGGATCGCTTTAAAACATTCAATTAATAATTGGTTTTTAAAATGAAAAAGAGCAGAGTAAGTCTGCTCTTTTTTTTGTTTTGAGACTTATCTTTAAAATATAAAAGCTTAGCACTATATATTGTAGTGTTGAGTTGGTTCTAAGCTCAGAAATTGTCATAAAATTGTCATTTATACACTGCATAGTGCAACTAAACTTTAATAAACCATCGATAGAGTGTAAAAAATGACCTTACGCATAACCCTTGCAACAATAGCATTGATGTTGAGTTCTTCAGTATTTTCAGCAGTGACTATTACTGCTCCAGAGGAAATAAAAATTGAAGGCTTAAATGGGCAAGAGGTTAAGAGTCGTTTATTTAGTTCTGACAATAAATATAATATTGATGCGGGGGAAAATATTATCAGTGTTCGCTATACCCAATTTTTTGAAGAGCATCCGGGTATTGGCTCACACGATATTGTTCGCTCAGGGATTGTGAATATTAAGACCCCAATTTTACAAGACCAACAGTCTTACCGTTTGGCACTGATCAATCCTCCACAAAACCATGATGATGCAAAAGCTTATGCCAAGCAGCCGATCTTTGGTCTCTACAATGCCAAAAATCAGTTACTGGTTGAGCAAAAGGGCAGTAAAACTCAAAATGCAGGCATTCTTCAAAATCTATTTACTGATGCACCAACCGATCTAACTCAAAAAGCAACGACAGTGGTACAACCTGCACCGGTCTATACGTCACAAGCTGTTGTTGCGAAAGCTGGAACAGATAAACAAAAAGATTTAACAAGTTCTGGCAATGCTCAACAATTAATTAATACTTGGAAAAGTGCATCTAAATCTGAACGCCAAGCGTTTATGGCTTGGCTTGCTGAACAAGCACAGTAGCTGGTACATTCTAAAAAAAACAGCGTTAGCTGTTTTTTTTATTTAGATAGCGCATTTATATGGTAGTCAACTTGACTATAATTTAATCTAAAATGTATGTTTTGCTTTAAAAATAACCAGTCGAATGGGTTTTTTGAATTATTTATTTAAATGTACTTGCGCTGCAAATAAAACTGTATAGAATACCCAGCACACCAACGCAATGTAGTGAATAACTTGAAGCGAAGGTCTTGCTGATGACGAATCAGCAAGAAGATCATTAAGAGATTATGAAGAACAACTTGTGTGGATTTTTACTGATTGATCGATCGAAAATATTTCATTGATTGAAGGTAAAAATTACTCGAAGTTTATTTGAGAAATATTTGTCAGAAAATTGATGAGCCAAGATTTGTAGCCATAAGCTACTAATGATTTTAACTGAAGAGTTTGATCATGGCTCAGATTGAACGCTGGCGGCAGGCTTAACACATGCAAGTCGAGCGGGGAAGGGTAGCTTGCTACCTGACCTAGCGGCGGACGGGTGAGTAATGCTTAGGAATCTGCCTATTAGTGGGGGACAACATTCCGAAAGGAATGCTAATACCGCATACGCCCTACGGGGGAAAGCAGGGGATCTTCGGACCTTGCGCTAATAGATGAGCCTAAGTCAGATTAGCTAGTTGGTGGGGTAAAGGCCTACCAAGGCGACGATCTGTAGCGGGTCTGAGAGGATGATCCGCCACACTGGGACTGAGACACGGCCCAGACTCCTACGGGAGGCAGCAGTGGGGAATATTGGACAATGGGCGAAAGCCTGATCCAGCCATGCCGCGTGTGTGAAGAAGGCCTTTTGGTTGTAAAGCACTTTAAGCGAGGAGGAGGCTACTTGGATTAATACTCTAGGATAGTGGACGTTACTCGCAGAATAAGCACCGGCTAACTCTGTGCCAGCAGCCGCGGTAATACAGAGGGTGCGAGCGTTAATCGGATTTACTGGGCGTAAAGCGTGCGTAGGCGGCTTTTTAAGTCGGATGTGAAATCCCTGAGCTTAACTTAGGAATTGCATTCGATACTGGGAAGCTAGAGTATGGGAGAGGATGGTAGAATTCCAGGTGTAGCGGTGAAATGCGTAGAGATCTGGAGGAATACCGATGGCGAAGGCAGCCATCTGGCCTAATACTGACGCTGAGGTACGAAAGCATGGGGAGCAAACAGGATTAGATACCCTGGTAGTCCATGCCGTAAACGATGTCTACTAGCCGTTGGGGCCTTTGAGGCTTTAGTGGCGCAGCTAACGCGATAAGTAGACCGCCTGGGGAGTACGGTCGCAAGACTAAAACTCAAATGAATTGACGGGGGCCCGCACAAGCGGTGGAGCATGTGGTTTAATTCGATGCAACGCGAAGAACCTTACCTGGTCTTGACATAGTAAGAACTTTCCAGAGATGGATTGGTGCCTTCGGGAACTTACATACAGGTGCTGCATGGCTGTCGTCAGCTCGTGTCGTGAGATGTTGGGTTAAGTCCCGCAACGAGCGCAACCCTTTTCCTTATTTGCCAGCGGGTTAAGCCGGGAACTTTAAGGATACTGCCAGTGACAAACTGGAGGAAGGCGGGGACGACGTCAAGTCATCATGGCCCTTACGACCAGGGCTACACACGTGCTACAATGGTCGGTACAAAGGGTTGCTACCTAGCGATAGGATGCTAATCTCAAAAAGCCGATCGTAGTCCGGATTGGAGTCTGCAACTCGACTCCATGAAGTCGGAATCGCTAGTAATCGCGGATCAGAATGCCGCGGTGAATACGTTCCCGGGCCTTGTACACACCGCCCGTCACACCATGGGAATTTGTTGCACCAGAAGTAGGTAGTCTAACCGCAAGGAGGACGCTTACCACGGTGTGGCCGATGACTGGGGTGAAGTCGTAACAAGGTAGCCGTAGGGGAACCTGCGGCTGGATCACCTCCTTAACGAAAGATTGACGATTGGTAAGAATCCACAACAAGTTGTTCTTCATGACGATGTATCTGAGGGTCTGTAGCTCAGTTGGTTAGAGCACACGCTTGATAAGCGTGGGGTCACAAGTTCAAGTCTTGTCAGACCCACCAAATCTGACTAACAAGCATTGTTAAATGCTGAATACAGAAAACAGAAACATTGACTTATTGATAAGCTGGGGACTTAGCTTAGTTGGTAGAGCGCCTGCTTTGCACGCAGGAGGTCAGGAGTTCGACTCTCCTAGTCTCCACCATAGATTATAGAATTTAGTAAGTTAAAGCTTATTAACTTCTGTGATTTATCACAGTTTCCTGACCTGACGAAGGCTGGAAAAATCATTAACAGAATATATTTGAGTTGAAATAATTTGTTCATACTCGTTTTTAAGATTGACATTAACAGTGATTTATTACTGATTGATGAAGATTGAAGAAATGAGTTACTAGCGAAATTAACTGAATCAAGCGTTTTGGTATGTGAATTGAATTGAAGCTGTACGGTGTTTAAGTACACAGAGCAACAAACTGTATGATCGAGCAATCGATCTGTCCTAGTACTACTTGTAGGTGCTACGACTGTTTGGGGTTGTATAGTCAAGTAATTAAGTGCATGTGGTGGATGCCTTGGCAGTCAGAGGCGATGAAAGACGTAATAGCCTGCGATAAGCTCCGGGGAGGCGGCAAATATCCTGTGATCCGGAGATTTCTGAATGGGGAAACCCACCTGTCATAAGGCAGGTATCGTATGATGAATACATAGTCATACGAGGCGAACGAGGGGAAGTGAAACATCTCAGTACCCTTAGGAAAAGAAATCAATTGAGATTCCCTCAGTAGCGGCGAGCGAACGGGGAAAAGCCCATTAAGTCATATAAGTTCTAGTGGAATGCTCTGGGAAGTGCAACCATAGTGGGTGATAGTCCTGTACACGAAAGGGCTTATATGATGATGTCGAGTAGGGCGGGGCACGTGAAACCTTGTCTGAATATGGGGGGACCATCCTCCAAGGCTAAATACTCCTGACTGACCGATAGTGAACCAGTACCGTGAGGGAAAGGCGAAAAGAACCCCTGTGAGGGGAGTGAAATAGATCCTGAAACCGCATGCATACAAGCAGTGGGAGCCGACTTGTTCGGTGACTGCGTACCTTTTGTATAATGGGTCAGCGACTTACATTCAGTAGCGAGGTTAACCGCATAGGGGAGCCGTAGAGAAATCGAGTCTTAATAGGGCGTTTAGTTGCTGGGTGTAGACCCGAAACCGGGTGATCTATCCATGAGCAGGTTGAAGGTTGGGTAACACTAACTGGAGGACCGAACCCACTGTCGTTGAAAAGCCAGGGGATGACTTGTGGATAGGGGTGAAAGGCTAATCAAACTCGGTGATAGCTGGTTCTCCCCGAAAGCTATTTAGGTAGCGCCTCGGACGAATACCATTGGGGGTAGAGCACTGTTTCGGCTAGGGGGTCATCCCGACTTACCAAACCGATGCAAACTCCGAATACCAATGAGTACTATCCGGGAGACAGACTGCGGGTGCTAACGTCCGTAGTCAAGAGGAAAACAATCCAGACCGCCAGCTAAGGCCCCAAAATTATAGTTAAGTGGGAAACGATGTGGGAAGGCATAGACAGCTAGGAGGTTGGCTTAGAAGCAGCCACCCTTTAAAGAAAGCGTAATAGCTCACTAGTCGAGTCGGCCTGCGCGGAAGATGTAACGGGGCTAAAACTATATGCCGAAGCTGCGGATTTGCAATTTATTGCAAGTGGTAGGGGAGCGTTCTGTAAGCCGATGAAGGTGTATTGAGAAGTATGCTGGAGGTATCAGAAGTGCGAATGCTGACGTGAGTAACGACAATGCGAGTGAAAAACTCGCACGCTGAAAGACCAAGGGTTCCAGTCCAACGTTAATCGGGGCTGGGTGAGTCGACCCCTAAGGCGAGGCCGAGAGGCGTAGTCGATGGGAAATTGGTTAATATTCCAATACTTCTATGTAATGCGATGAGAGGACGGAGAAGGTTAAGTCAGCCTGGCGTTGGTTGTCCAGGTGGAAGGTTGTAGGCATGTATCTTAGGCAAATCCGGGGTACTCTATGCTGAGAACTGATAGCAAGCTGTACTTGTACAGTGAAGTGGCTGATACCATGCTTCCAGGAAAAGTCTCTAAGCTTCAGTTACATAGGAATCGTACCCGAAACCGACACAGGTGGTCAGGTCGAGTAGACCAAAGCGCTTGAGAGAACTCTGCTGAAGGAACTAGGCAAAATGGTACCGTAACTTCGGGAGAAGGTACGCTGCCGACGGTGATAGGATTTACTCCTTGAGCTATTGGCAGCCACAGAAACCAGGCCCCTGCAACTGTTTATTAAAAACATAGCACTCTGCAAACACGAAAGTGGACGTATAGGGTGTGATGCCTGCCCGGTGCTGGAAGGTTAATTGATGGGGTTAGCGTAAGCGAAGCTCTTGATCGAAGCCCCAGTAAACGGCGGCCGTAACTATAACGGTCCTAAGGTAGCGAAATTCCTTGTCGGGTAAGTTCCGACCTGCACGAATGGCATAATGATGGGGGCGCTGTCTCCAGCAGAGACTCAGTGAAATCGAATTCGCCGTGAAGATGCGGTGTACCCGCGGCTAGACGGAAAGACCCCGTGAACCTTTACTGCAGCTTGACATTGAACTTTGATCTTACTTGTGTAGGATAGGTGGGAGGCTTTGAAACCGAGACGCTAGTTTCGGTGGAGCCAATCTTGAAATACCACCCTGGTAATATTGAGGTTCTAACTCTGCTCCATTATCTGGAGCGAGGACCATGTCTGGTGGGTAGTTTGACTGGGGCGGTCTCCTCCTAAAGAGTAACGGAGGAGTACGAAGGTGCGCTCAGCGTGGTCGGAAATCACGCGTAGAGTATAAAGGCAAAAGCGCGCTTAACTGCGAGACCCACAAGTCGAGCAGGTACGAAAGTAGGTCTTAGTGATCCGGTGGTTCTGTATGGAAGGGCCATCGCTCAACGGATAAAAGGTACTCTGGGGATAACAGGCTGATACCGCCCAAGAGTTCATATCGACGGCGGTGTTTGGCACCTCGATGTCGGCTCATCTCATCCTGGGGCTGAAGCAGGTCCCAAGGGTATGGCTGTTCGCCATTTAAAGAGGTACGCGAGCTGGGTTTAGAACGTCGTGAGACAGTTCGGTCCCTATCTACCGTGGGCGTTGGAAATTTGAGAGGATCTGCTCCTAGTACGAGAGGACCAGAGTGGACGAACCTCTGGTGTACCGGTTGTGACGCCAGTCGCATCGCCGGGTAGCTATGTTCGGAAGGGATAACCGCTGAAAGCATCTAAGCGGGAAGCCTACCTCAAGATAAGATTTCCCTAGGACTTTATGTCCTCTAAAGAGCCGTTGAAGACTACGACGTTGATAGGTTGGATGTGGAAGCATAGTGATATGTGAAGCTGACCAATACTAATTGCTCGTGAGGCTTGACTATACAACACCCAAACAGTTGGTGTTGTGGTTCAAATCACTGCAAACAACTTGATTTAGTTATAAAGCTAGATACAATATCCAACTCAAATATACCTGTTAATAACTCATTTGATGAAAGTTAGGCATACACAATGTGTAAATAAGACCCAACGAATAGTCATAAACAGTTGTGCTGGCGACAATAGCAAGAGTGAACCACCTGATCCCTTCCCGAACTCAGAAGTGAAACCTCTTAGCGCTGATGGTAGTGTGGAGTTATCCATGTGAGAGTAAGTCATCGCCAGCTCATTAATTCTAAATCCCCCTCCGCTTAAAGCAGAGGGGGATTTTTTTATGCTGAAAAGATTAAAATAATAAAAATAAATAATTATTAATAGGGAAAAAGAGATAGAGAACAAGTGAAATAGCTTATCTATAAGGGCCTAAATGGTAAAAAGCCAGCAGTTGCTGACTTTTATGTCTTATTTAAAAGAGGTTACAGAGCATCTTTTAAGTTTTTTTGATGTGCTTTAACCTGTTTGGCATATTTCTTTCCTTGACGCTTCATTTTCCAGGTCGAATGGTATCCTGTTGGACCGACATTATAATAAGCCAAAGCTTTGGGCCAACTTTCTGCTTTTTGGTTATAGCTAGCGAGAATATAGGTGCCACAATTAATATTATTAATCTCTTCAAATAAATCGCCAGGGCAGGTTTGTTGCCAATAGCGTGGGATAACTTGAGTAAGTCCAATAGCACCAGCAGGGGAAACGGCATAATTTCTATAGCTAGACTCTTGTCTTATGACTGCTGCAACTAGTAATGGATCCACATTATAACGATCTGCACTTTGTACAATCATAGGTGCAATACGTAGTGCTGTTGTTGGTTCAACAGCATATGCCTTTTGAATGCCATTGGCTAATTTTGCTGAACGCTTTTCAACTGAACCGCCACCAAGTGATGAACAACCAGTAAATATTAAAGTTGTTGTTAAAATTAAAACAGATTTAGCTTTAATATGAGATGTTGGCAAGTATCGTTGATAATTCAGCAAACTGTATATCCATTGGTATAATGTCTGAGAAGATCATATTGAGCTGTGCAATTACAGTCAAGTTGAGACAGAAGGTACTATTTTATGGTTTTGTTAAATCCGTACTTTATTTAAGCTAAATAGAGGCGATTAATTGAAATTCTAGATTTTATGCTGTTAGTAGATCCACTTGCAAAGATAGTTTTGTCATATAACCCCATAGTATTTAACTTTTTTATAGGTGATTGCATGGACAAGTCAAAGAAATTCTTCTTGCTTATAACAAATAGCCTAAGCAGTATCTAAGTTGGTAAGACTTACTATTCTCCAAATATTAAATTTGCTCAATAAATCTAAGTTCTGTGATAGCGATACGTTTTTTGAAGCCCAACAAATAAGTTCAGCCGTTGTTAGATAGCATGAATTTAAGTCCAGTAATTTCTACTTTTATATTACTTCAATGTGAGGCCATAATCTTCTATTTATAAAAACTATGGCATCAACATATCTGAATGAGATGTTTTATATTATTTCAATTCGCTCGATGACTTTCCGAGTTCACGGCGTGCGATAATGAGTTGCTGAATTTGTTGCGTACCTTCAAAAATATCTAGAATTTTAGAATCTCTTGCCCATTTTTCTAAAAGCTCATCTTCGTTGTAACCAACCGTTGACGCAAGTTCGACGCACTTAAGGGTAATTTCATTACAAATTCGACCAGCTTTGGCTTTGGAAATGGAGGCTTCCTTTGAGTTCGGTTTCTTGTTATCTGCCATCCATGCGGCTTTTAAGGTCAGTAAACGTGCTGCTTCCCATTCGGCTTCCATACGATAAATTTGACTCACAATATGAGTCGTTTGTAAGTATGGGGTTATATATTGAGGATCTAAACAATCGCTGAAGATCTCTTTAATGCGTTCTAGTGAGGCCTTGGCACAGCCTATAGCCATCGCTGCAACGAGCGGACGGGTATTATCAAAAGTTTCCATCACGCCAGCAAAGCCTTTAGCAATGTCAATTTCCGCATTTCCTAGTAAGTTATTGGCTGGCACTCGGCAGTCGATTAAACGAATAACTGCGGTATCAGAGGCTTTGATTCCTAGCTTATGTTCTAAACGTTCCACTGTCATGCCAGCAGTTCCTTTAGGAATTACAAAAGATTTGATCGCTGAACGGCCTAATTTTTTATCCATCGTTGCCCAAACGACGATAGCGTCAGCACGCTCTCCTGAAGTCACGAAAATCTTTTCACCATTTAAGATGTAATCTTCACCATCTTTTATTGCTGTGGTGCGAATCGCGGCTGAGTCCGAACCACAGTTTGGTTCAGTGATTGCCATGGCTGCCCATGTGTTTTTGAAAAGCTCTAACTGCTCTTCATTGGCAACAGCTGCAATTGCTGAGTTTCCCAACCCTTGGCGGGGCATTGATAGAAGTAAAGCGGTGTCTCCATAACACATTTCAATTACACTTAAAGCGGTAGAGAGATTCACTCCATTTTTATTGCCTTGTTCATTGGTGCCCCGCTTACCGATAGCAGCACCCGCGTTCATACCTTCACCGCCTTCATTCATACCATCGACCAAAGATGCCAACATATCCAGTTCTTTAGGATAGCTGTGTTCAGCTTTGTCGTATTTTCGGGAGATAGGTCGAAGTACATTGATGGCCACTTGGTGGGCTTGATCAATCAGTAATTTAAATTTTTTAGGGTTTTGTAAATTCATGCCAGTTTTCCTTTTTATTATGCATGTAGACCAGAGTGAACAATCGCTGTTGCACGTAAATCACGATACCAACGCTCAACAGGGTGTTCTTTGGTGAATCCGTGCCCACCTAAAATCTGTACACCATCGGTGCCAATTTTCATGGCTTTTTCGGCACAAAGTAAGCGTGCTAAATAGGCTTCACGGTGAAATGTCTGCCCAGATTCAGCTAGACTTGCGGCATTTAGAATGAGCATACGCATGGCATCAATTTCGATGGACATATCGGCAATCATAAATGCAACACTTTGACGGTGAGAAATTGGTTCACCAAAGGCGGTACGTTCATTGGCATATTCAATACAATATTTTTTGACCGCTTCACATGTGCCGACCGCCATTGCACACCACATTAAATTGCCGAGGTCTAAAAATGCCGTGTAGTTGAAATCTTCATCACCTAAGCGTAAAGCAGGGGTTTGATTAAAAATTAAAGTTGCTGTTTCCGTTGCTTTGAGTCCCATAGCGGGAGATTTTTTAAACTGAATACTTTCATCCCGTCTGAGAATAAAAACTTCAGCTTGGCCATTAAGTTCAGCACTGACAAGGAAAATATCTGCACTTTCAGCCAATAGTACCAGTGTCTTTTCACCTTGAATAAAATATTGACCATCACATGAAATGGCTTTGGTTTTTAACAGGTAAGGATTAAAAGCAGGCGTAACTTCTTGAATTGCAAAGCTAGCGCGAATGCTACTGTCTTGCACAAAACTATTTAAATATAAAGCTTGTACTTGCTCAGAACCCCATTGTGTAATGGCATTAATTACACTAAAGGTAGAGAGCATACCCGCGGCTAAACTAAAATCACCTTTGGCCAGATGCTCTGCAATAAGTATATTGCTCAAAATATTTTTCTCAGCAGCGACACCACCAAGCGCCTCAGGCAAAGCATAAAAGTTCAGACCTAGCTCTTCAATATATTGCCAAAGTTCTGTTGGAAAAGTTTCATTTTGATCGGCACTTGCGGCTAACGGGTAAAGTATATCGGCGGCAAACTGTGACATGGTGTCGATGGCCATTTGCTGATCTTCTGAATAGCTCAGATCAAATAATGATTTTTCTTGATTGTTGAGTCGCTGTTTATGCAGATCCTTATTGGCTTTAAAGGCTTTTTGTGTTTTTGATAAAGTCTTATAGCCCGCTTTTGAGCCTTGATATAGCGATTTCTCCACAAATTTTCTAAGCTTTAATTGGTCAAGTACGTCGCTACTTGCCATTTTTGTGATCAGTGATAAGCCAAATCCCTGCGCCTTATTTACCATATTTGTCATTATTTTCATCCAGCAGAATTATTCTGTGGTTTTATGCTGACATAGCGGCATACGAATAACTATGTCATGACTGACATGATGTATTGTCAAAGATAAACGGTATGTGGTGTATTTTAAATTATTCTAATATTTTGTTTTTTAAATTTTTTATTGAATCGTTTGGAATTGAAGTGATTGATCAATTGACCAAAATGACATCGCGTCATTTTGGTCAATGTACTTTTAGATAAATTTTTTCACCATTGCACGAACATTGGTTTTCGCTTCAATCACAGTCATAAAGGTATAAGCACCGATGAATTTACGGCTGATAAACATAAACTCTTTGGGTGGAACACTGAAATAACGAGATGCCATCGACTTTGAAGCTTGCTGCATTACACGGCTATGAAGCTGGCTTGCTTTCCAGTCATAAGCAAAGTTTTCACCCATAACACCAGCAGGTAAGTCTGGGTTGTTGCTTGGGCTGCTGAATGCTTCAGTTGCAAGTAAGAAGACTTTAGCCATATCGGGTTTAATGCTTTGAGGGATAGAGTCGAAAAACTCATAGCCTGTCATTGCTTGAACCATTTCTTCACTACTATGATTAAACCCAGCATGAATGAGCTTGCGAGCAACACTAAGTAAGTGTTCATCAAACTGTCGGATTGCACCAAAATCAAGCAGAACGATTTTATCCAAGATGTCATTGCCATTGCCTAAGCGAACGAGGTAATTACCAAAGTTCGGGTCGGTCTGCATTTCACCCCATTCAAAAATCTCGCGTACCGCAATTTCAAGTGATGCTTCACCAAGTTTGTTGCGACGTTCTTGCGGCAGAGACAGCATGACAGGGCTGTTAATCGGCACGCCACGTTCAAATGTCATACACAATACTTGGTCTGTGCAGTAGCCATCTATAATTTGTGGCACGATGTAGCGAGGGTCTTCTTTTAAGCGAGCAGCAAAGCGGCGTGTGGTTGCAGCCTCAATTTTATAATTCACTTCACGGTGCATCATCTCACGAACTTCATCGAACCATTGGTCGAACTCGCGTGTTTGCGGCACCATTCGTGTCAGTTTAAGCATGTTTTTAAACAGGCTCATGTCTGAGTCAATAGCTTCAGCAACGCCTGGATATTGAATTTTCAATACCATCTCTAAACCATCAGACTTGCGCGTTGCACGGTGGACTTGTGCCAGTGATGCAGTGCCCAGTGGCTCATGATCGATGGTCAAATCATCTAGTTTAGAACCCAACTGGCTGTGCAGTTGCTGTTTAATCGCAGGCCACGCTAAAGCGACTGTTTGATTATTTAAAGTATTTAAGGCTTGTGTGATTTCTTCAGGTAGAAAGTGTTCACCATAAAGTGCCATCATTTGGCCAATTTTGACGATAGAACCTTTAAGTTTGCCTATTTCAGAAACAAGATAATCGGCCTGTTCTTTCATTGCTTTTTTGCGTTTCTTTTCTTTTTCTTCTTCGCTAGAAAACATAGTTGTCGCATTAGAAGCAGCCCAACGTGTTCCAGCAAGCAACGAAGCTTTGGCAATCGATAAACGACGATCCATAGAGGAGGTTTTCAGTTGTTTAAGCTTATCGTTGTGATCTGACATAATTCAGTAAAATCCTTTCATCAGCAAGGGCAGCATTTTAGATTGTAACGGATAATATCGTGTATTCACGTATTAAAAAAGTTCAACTTGCTGAATCTAGAGTTAAAAAAGGCCATAAGTGTTAAGCAACCATCTAAATAAAGCCTAATCGGGATTGTTACATGCGAAATTTTACTTTAAGCGTATTTTTCTGAATCAATTCATCTTTATGCATTTGTATGTGTTGGAGGATCATTTCTTGTACCGGTTGGTGCATAAATCCATGTGCATAACCTTTAACAATGATGATGCTCGGTAGGCTAAAAAAGAAGTATCGAGCATCTTCAATGGTTGCACATTCATAGATCCCTTGCTGCTGTAACAGCTGCTGAAAAAAAGCTTTTTCAGTGTCGACATGATTGTTTTCGGTGTCATTCCAATAGCGTTCACGCATCGCCATTAAGTTGTTGTGTTTATAACTCATAAGTTTGGAGAATATTGGCAGAAGAACTCACTTTATAATAAGGCTGTTTGATCAGGTTTCAATGCAAAGCCTGTGAGTTCATGTAAAAAGCTGTGTGGTGGAAATTTTATAGAGGGCTAGTATGTTCATACAAAATAGGATGTTATATTAAAGCGCTGCAGCACGTAGATGTTGTGAATGACTAGATTAAAAAATGAATGAAGAAAATTTGCTTTGGGGAAAGGAATTGAAACAAATATTTAGTGCATTGCTTGTTGTGGGATTGTTCAGTGGTTCAGCCTATGCAATGGGCCCAACTAAAAAATATGAAGCATGCATGAAGCAAACTGGCAATGTGTTGAGTGAAATTGATGCATGTATGAGTAAAGAATATAAAGCACAAAAGAAACGCTTAAAGAAAGTATTTAAGCCGTATTTGGCGCAGGCTCCTGTAGATGAGCAAGGATTGGTTAAACAGTCTCATCAGCAATGGCTGGCGCAGCGTGATCAGATTTGTAATAACAAACCTATCGTGAAAAATGAAAAGACTGAATTACAGCGTATTTCGTGTCTGATGCAAATGACGCAAACCCGTGCAGATATGTACGAAGCACGTACAGGCCGTATAAACAAATAAGTGCAAAGCGTATGAAAATGTGTTTGCTGTGCATCAAAACATTATAAATCATAGAAAAACAGGGTATCATAAGGCGTTTTTATTATGACCTTGGAGACGCCTTTAGTGGATCGCCCGACTATTAGCCCTGAACATATACAGGAAGCCGCTGAAAACTTAAGCACAATTCGTGATTTTATCCGTTTTGGAGTGACAGCATTACGTCAATACGATGCACATTTAGGTCAAGGTACAGAAGACTATTTTGCTGAAAGCTCAGCTCTGGTTTTACAAACTTTATCTTTAGATTGGAATGCGGATGCTGAAATCTTAGAGTCGAAGCTACTACCAAGCGAAAAGACAGAAGTTTTAAGCTTATTAGAACGTCGTATTAATGAAAAAGTACCGACTTCATATTTGCTTAATTTGGCATATTTTGATGGCAAACCATATTATGTCGACGAACGCGTACTGATTCCACGTTCACCGATTGCAGAATTGATTCAAAACCGTTTTGCACCTTATTGCTTAGGTGAAAATGGCCAAATGGGTGAAGCAGTCAATAACTTGCCAGAAAACCCGAATCCAAAAACGCCACAACGTATTTTAGATATGTGTACGGGCTCAGGTTGTATCGCGATTGCTCTGGCTTATGCGTACCCAGATGCCGAAGTAGATGCAACAGATATTTCTAAAGAAGCTTTAGAAGTGGCTCAAATTAACTCGGAACACCACGACAAACAGTATCAAGTGGCTTTACTTGAGTCTGACCTGTTCTCCAAAATTCCTGCTGAAAATCAATATGATCTCATCGTGTCGAATCCACCTTATGTGGATGCTGAAGACATGGCAGATTTACCTGAAGAATTCCACCATGAGCCAGAATTGGCATTGGCGGCAGGTCAAGATGGCTTAGATTTGGTTCGTAAAATGTTAGCTCAAGCGCCAGATTACTTAACTGAAGATGGTCTCATCGTGATTGAAGTGGGTAATTCTGAATGGGCAATGCGCCAAAACTTTAATACTGTTGATTTTTACTGGTTACAGTTCCAAAAAGGCGGTACAGGAATCTTTGCATTGACTGCAGCTCAATGTCGTCAATTCCGTGATTTATTCATTCAATCTGTTCAAGCATAAAAGGAGTCGTTGGACATGGCAGGTAATAGTATAGGGCAACTCTTCCGTGTAACGACTTGTGGTGAATCTCATGGTGTAGGCTTAATGGCGATTGTGGATGGTGTTCCACCGGGCCTTGAGCTTACAGCAGACGATTTACAAAAAGATTTAGACCGTCGTAAGCCGGGCACCTCTAAATTTGCGACGCAGCGCAAAGAACCTGATGAAGTTGAAATCATTTCTGGTGTGTTTGAAGGTAAAACAACAGGCACACCAATTGGTTTATTGATCCGTAACACCGATCAAAAATCCAAAGATTACGGCAATATTGCACAAAGCTTCCGTCCGGGACATGCAGATTATACTTATACACAAAAGTACGGTTTTCGTGATTACCGTGGCGGTGGTCGTTCAAGTGCGCGTGAAACGGC
This sequence comes from Acinetobacter sp. PC34, assembly GCF_051789135.1. Lineage (NCBI taxonomy): Bacteria > Pseudomonadati > Pseudomonadota > Gammaproteobacteria > Moraxellales > Moraxellaceae > Acinetobacter > Acinetobacter sp. PC34. Next base: position 1,619,427 of record NZ_CP196664.1, read on the forward strand.
GATGCGTGTGGCTGCGGGTGCAATTGCGAAAAAATACTTGGCTGAAAAGTTTGGTATTTTAATTCGTGGTCATGTGACCCAAATTGGGACTGAAATTGCGGAAAAATTGGATTGGAATGAAGTACCTAATAATCCATTTTTCTGTGGCGATGTCGATGCCGTACCGCGTTTTGAAGCACTGGTAACTTCATTGCGTGAGCAAGGTACCAGTTGCGGTGCAAAGCTTGAGATTTTGGCTGAAAAAGTGCCTGTAGGTTGGGGTGAGCCTGTTTTTGACCGTCTAGATGCTGACATTGCCCATGCCATGATGTCTATTAACGCGGTTAAAGGGGTTGAGATTGGTGATGGTTTTGCCGTTGCTGGTCAGTTTGGACATGAGAGCCGTGATGAGTTAACGACTGATGGCTTCCTTGCGAACCATGCAGGGGGTATCTTGGGCGGTATTTCAAGTGGTCAAACCATTCGTGTGGCCATTGCTTTAAAACCAACAGCGTCTATTACCACACAGGGTAAAACGATCAATATTAATCGTGAAGATACTGATGTATTAACCAAAGGTCGTCATGACCCTTGTGTGGGTGTGCGTGCGGCTCCGATTGCAGAAGCAATGCTTGCGATTGTTTTAATGGATCACTTTATGCGCCATCGTGCTCAAAATGCAGACGTCGTTGCACCATTTGCACCGATTGAATACTAGAAAATTCTCTTTATATTTAAGAGAGTACGCATTAAAGTCAGACTTCGGTCTGACTTTTTTTTATTTGCGTATGAAAGCTAATCTTAAATATAAGAAAAGAGCTGTTGGCATATTATGCACGTTATGGTTATCACGATACTCAGAAAACGGCATCTTACCTATTAAGTGCCAAAGTAGGCCAAACGTTGATGAATCTTCATTCGGTCTTACTGAGTAAGAAAATTTAGAGAGTTCATTTTTAAAAGAAAAAAGGAAGGGGGATATGAATAAAAAAATAAGCACAGTCAGACGAGGCACCATTATATTTTTATCACTACTCACAGTTTTGGTTATTTCATTGTTGATATATGGCTATGACAGTATGCATGACCCTGAAAAAGTTAAAGCGCGCTTATATGCTTGTGGAAAATTTGGTGATCGGCACATGCTCATTGATAAGCAGTATTTACTTTTTGGCAGAGTGACTTATCAAGGTGTGAATTATTGGGGGAAAAATATCGAAGAAGAACACGAGGCCAAAGGTTGTGATGATCAAATTCAAAGTATTGATTTGAAAGTAAAATGGCCTGAAATGACAGCATCTAGAGAAGGCTTTAGACTAGGTTCTGAGTTTAAAAATGATATCACAATCGCATTAAACCAACGTTCCGTTTGGAAAGAGGAGTGGGGAAGTAAAGACTTCTTTAATTATTTGGGTCATTTAAAAAGAAAATTAAGAAAAGGAATGTTTTCATCTAGTGGAGAAGAGGTGAGTGAAATATGGGTAGATGAAACAAAAAAATTTAACTCAGATTTAGGACTCTATGAAATAGAGGTAAAAAGTGATGACGGTGTTGGAAAAAAGGTGTATTGGCAGGAGCGTAAAGGTAAAGGGGTAAGTCTCACTATTAAGTGTCTTTATTTTAAGAGTGGTGCAACAAGTTGTGAATTTAATACACATCAGCCCAATTATGGGTTTAATACGAGTTATATCACTATAAAATTTCATAGTGAGTTACTGCCGCATTGGCAAGAAATTTATCAAAATGTAGAACAACTCATTCATTCTTTTAAGGTTGAGAAAAAATAAAATGAAACATCCGAAGAGTATAGACCGTACTCATGCTCAAAGATGTTTAGATGACCTCAGGATAGCGCTAATGTCCGACAGCATGCGTCCTCTTTTGAAGCAAAAGATAGTCATGTTAGCCAGTATAGTGCAACGCTTGTCCTAAGCTGAGGTTGTGCTCTATAAAAATAAACGAAAGATAATACTTTAAGAGCAGTTTCCAATAGGGTGATTACATGGTATATAAATTGCTCATAGAATAATAAGCATTATTGCAGGAGAGAAATGTTCTGCATTCGCCGAAGGAGCAACGACCCCGGAAACTCTCAGGCAAAAGGACTGTAATAATGAAAAAACTCTGGAGAGAAGTGTTCAATCACTCACCGAAGGGGATGGTTTAAAACATCATGGGATGTTTTAGGTCGAAGCTCTCAGGTACACATGACAGATGGGGTTGACATCAAACAATAAAAAGGAGGTGTCTATGTGTCATGTCGTTGTCATTGGTGCTGGAATTACAGGCGTCACAACTGCATATGAATTAAGTCAACTGGGTTATCAAGTGACAGTTGTGGATCGGCATTTATTTCCAGCCATGGAAACTTCTTTTGCAAATGGTGGACAACTGTCTGCATGTAATGCGGAAGTTTGGAACCAAAAATCGACAGTGCTGAAAGGCATGAAATGGATGTCTCAAAAATCTGCCCCTTTATTGCTCAATCCTGCGTTTAGTGTGCATAAATATGCATGGCTGATGGAATTTCTGGGCAATATTAAACATTATGAGGCCAATACCCACGAAACAGTACGTTTGGCTTTATTGGCTCGTCAACGCTTGTTCGAAATTGCGGATAAAGAATCAATCGACTTCAATTTAGAAAAACGTGGTATTTTGCATTTTTATCATAATAAACAAGATTATGACGTCGCCATTCGAGTCAATGATTTACTCAATAAAGGTGGACTTGAACGTTGCGGCGTAAGCAATGAAGAAATTAAGCAAATTGAGCCGACATTGACCGGCGACTATTATGCTGGATTTTATTGTGAAGGCGATGCGACGGGTGATATTCATAAGTACACGACAGGTTTGGCTGAAGTTACCAAAAAGTTAGGTGTGAAGTATCGTTTTGGTATGGATGTGACAGATATCGAACATTTAACTTCAGGTGTTGAAGTGAAGTTACAGCCAAGTTCTGAGAATGTAGAGCTTGCACCAGCGGAAGTTGAAATGCTCGCTGCCGATGCTGTTGTGGTTTGTGCTGGGGTGGGTAGCTATCAATTGGCTGAATTGGTCCAAGAGCGGGTCAATGTTTATCCTGTAAAGGGATATTCGATTACGGTTATGTTAAATGACGAAGAAAGCCAGCAAAATGCGCCGTGGGTGAGTTTGCTGGACGAAAGCGCGAAAATTGTAACTTCACGTTTAGGTAAAGATCGTTTCCGTGTCGCGGGCACTGCTGAGTTTAATGGCTATAACCGTGATATCCGGGCAGATCGGATTCAACCTCTTGTTGACTGGACCAATCGTAACTTTAAAGTTTCGACAGAGCATGCGGTCCCTTGGGCAGGTCTTCGCCCCATGATGCCGAATATGATGCCTGTAGTTCGCCGTGGAAAGCTAGAACGTGTGTTCTTTAATACAGGACATGGGCACTTAGGTTGGACGCTATCTGCGGCAACTGCGGCAATGATTAGTCAGGAAGTCGCGACAGCGTATCCTGTTTAATTCGAGTGCATTCTTGGATAGATAAAAACAAGTTTGCTTCGAGCTTGTTTTTATTATTTCTGTTTAATGATGTTATAATTCTGCCTTAATTTCAAAAGATTGCTCACAAATGAATACTTTAAACTTGAGCAAAAATAAGTAGTATTGTTTCAAGCAATTGATGACTAATGTGAAGGTGCATAATGATTAACATGAAAATGGCTTTGGTGGTTCTAGCTTCTGCAACAATGCTGTCGCTTGCTGCGTGTAGTGACAAAAAACAAGAGACTGAACAAACGTCAGTGGAAAGCTCAGCAACTGAAACACCAGTGACCAATATAGAAGTTAGTCCAGAGATGATTGATGCTGCACCTTTAGAGTCTGAAGAAGCAGGTGCATCAGCACCAGTGGCAGCGTCTGAAGCAAAATAAGTCCAAAGATCAAAAAGCCTCCCGATGTGGAGGCTTTTTTTATGGGTGAGAGTGATATCAGCGTTTAATCGTAAATATTTAGATTCAGGATATAAATCAAAAAATCATATTGAAACCATAACGAACAATCGATAGAGTTTATTTAGTAAATATTGTCAATTTGTGATGGTTTTCATCAATGCATCCTTTGCAAGCAAATGGACAGTAGAAAACATGATGTTTAATCATAACTCATGTAAAAATGAGGGAATATTTTGTACGCAGTTAAGCTCACAGAAGTATCGTTGAATTTTAAACAGCATGGCCGAGCATGTTTGATTGTTGCTGCGGTGATTTTTGTCTGCTGTTTGCTTGGGATATTCACTCGGCCGATTGCATATTTCGCTTATTTTTGGCCAGCTAATGCAGTATTGATCGGCTTATTTTTACGGTTAAGCCACTTAGAAATGTTGGTGGCTGGTTGGGCGCATTTATTGGTTATATGTCGGCTGACTTAGTCACAGGGAATCATCTTGAGCTGACGTTGGCTTTAACAATTGCCAATTTTATGACAGTAGGCGTGTCTTTATTCTTTATCCATTATTTACAAATTGACTATCGTGCATATAACAAAGACTTAAATTTTCTTTATCTTTTCTTGGTTTGTGTTTTTCTTGGGTGTTTTTCTAGCGCGATATTTGCCGTTGCGGTCGTTCCGTATATGCCACATACTTTTATGAGTACGCAAGACCTGTGGGCTGAGTTTTATATTTGGTGGACAGGGGAAGTGCTAAATTGTATTTCACTTTTACCCCTCATGTTGACCTTTCCTGCAGCGAAGAAATTAAAGTATCTTTGGAATAACCGTAGACAGTGCGAAACCCAGTTTGTCGATGTTTTACCCTTACTCTCAGTTTTAATTTCTGTGGCATGTACACATCTGTTCTTTGGTCCTGGTGCCTTACTTTTCCCTCTAGCAGGGCTCATTTGGGCGGCTTTAAGTTACAACTTATTTTATGTGAGTATCATTAACAGTTTGGTTTGTTTTGTGACTTACCATAGTTTAACGACCTATTATATTTCACGTACAGCAGATAACTTCTTGGCCACTTCTATTTCGGTGCGTATAGGGCTGTGCATGTTGATGATTGCACCTTTGCTTTTATGTATTGTGAGTCGTAATCGTCATGATCTGTATAAAGAAGTACTTTATCTGGCCAACCACGCCCCCTTAACTCATGTGGGAAATCGCCGTTTTTTCTTCACTCAAACTGAAAACTTATTGAAGGAAAATCTGGTTAAATCGATGAGTATCATTGTGCTAGATATTGATCATTTTAAGAAAATGAACGATCAATATGGTCATTATATTGGTGATGTATTGCTACAAAGCTTTGCTACGACGGTGAAAAGTAATTTGCGTGAACAGGATTTATTTGCGCGTATGGGCGGTGAAGAATTTGTGGTGGTGTTAAATAATACCACTGAAATTGAATCACAAATCATTGCAGAACGTATCTGCCGTGCTGTCGCTACTTCAAAAACTCAAGTGGCACATGCTGTTTTGAGTATGACGGTGAGTCTTGGTGTGGTGCATCAAGTTTTACCAACGCAAAATAGCCTACAGAGCTTGTTAAATCGTGCTGATCGGGCGCTATATCAGGCCAAAACTTTAGGACGCAATCAAGTACAACTTGCCTCATAGGTTAAAATTTAGTAAAAGTATAAAACAATAAAAACTATAGATACTTGGATAAAAATGAATTTTTCTGAATACCTTCGTTATGATGGGCTGGGTTTAGCTGAGTTGGTTGCACAAAAACAAATCCATCCCGCTGAATTATTACAAATTGCAATTGAGCGTAGCCAACAAACCAATCCTGCTTTAAATGCGATTATTATTCCGATGCATGATTATGCCAAGAACAGAGCGCAAAATGCATTGTCTGGCCCATTTGCTGGGGTGCCATTTTTAGTAAAGGATTTATTTCAAGAATATGCAGGTTATCCAACATCTTATGGATGCCAAGCATTTAAACGTACGGGCCATATTGCAGAACATAATGCAGAAATTGTAAACCGTTGGGAAAACACAGGCATTTTAACTTTTGGGCGTACCAATACCCCTGAGTTTGGTATCAAAGGCATTACAGAATCAGATGCTTGGGGAGCCTGTCATAATCCTTGGAATTTAAAACATAACAGTGGTGGTTCATCGGGTGGTTCCGCTTCTGCGGTGGCCGCAGGAATTGTTCCCATTGCGGGTGCGGGAGATGGCGGTGGATCGATTCGAATTCCTGCATCGTATTGTGGTTTATTTGGTTTAAAACCAAGTCGTGGACGTACGCCGTGGGGCCCAGATATGAGTGAAGCAATGCATGGGGCTGCGATACAGCATGTATTGAGTAAAAGTGTAAGAGACAGTGCAGCGATGTTAGATGCAACGCAGGGTGCAGAGCATAGCTCATTGTTTAAAATTGAACTACCCAGCCAAAGCTATTTGGCCTGTCTACAGCAGCCTGTAAAAAAACTTAAAATTGCATTTAGTACTCAGTCGCCTATCGGAACCACAGTGTCTAAAGATGCAATTGATGCTGTACACCATACCGCACGTTTGTTGGAGTCTTTAGGGCATACAGTGGTCGAAGCACAACCTGAGATAGATGGTATGTCTTTGGCCAGAGACTTTATCACGACGTGGTTTAGTCAATTTTCTTATATGTTAGAGCAGATCAAGCAACACGTTCCGACCACAGCAGGAGATTTTGAGCTGGATTCTTTAGCTTTGGCTGCCTTTGGTGCCAAAACGACTGCGTTAGAATATATTCATAATCTGAATAATTGGGGAGTATATGTCACCAAAATGAACCAATTCTTTGATCATTATGATCTTTATCTGACTCCTGCTACAGCCTCAGTCGCACCCAAAAATGGGCAAATTTCTACCCCATCATGGCAAAAACCAATTTTAAAAAGTTTATTAAAAGTCGGCAAAGCACATCTGTTGGCACAAGGAAAACTGGTCGATAAAATTGTGAAAGATAATTTGCGTTGGGTGCCTTTTACTCAGCTAGCCAACATCACAGGTTTACCTGCGATGTCTGTACCTTTGTATTGGAATGCTGACAATCTTCCGCTTGGTTCACAGTTCATTGCGCCTTTTGCCCGTGAAGATCGGCTCTTACAGTTGGCTAGTCAGCTTGAACAGGCCCAGCCATGGTTTCATAAATATAGTGAAATCAAAGTTTAGAAAGCTGAATAATGAAACTGCTGCAATTTATGTGTGCAGATCAGAAGAGAACTTTTTAAGCTTGAACTTCTTTGGGTAAGTAGCGAATAAAACCCAAACCCAGTAGAACCGCACAGCCTGCCAAAATAAAAATAAGTTCGCCTGACAGGCTGTGCCAATAATGTCCTGCAAGAATACTTCCAGACGCTACACCCAGTCCCCACATGGTGCTATACAGGGCTTGACCGCGTCCTTGTTGTCCTAAACTAAAGTTTTGGAAAATGATACGCATGGCGATGAGATGAAATAGGCCAAAGCTAAAAGCATGAATGGTTTGTGCGAAGAACTGGATCGCGAAGATTTGTGGAAAAGAACCAACCATAAACCAGCGTAGCGCCGTGAGGATAAGACAAATAGACACCATGAGTCGCCATGAAAAGCGTTTGAAAAAAATGTGAGCAATGGCAAACATAATAATTTCGGCCATGACACCGACAGTCCACAAAAAACCAATTTCTGTGGTTGAGTAACCAGCTTGTTTTAAGAAGTTGCTATAAAAACTATAAAAGGGCGCATGCGAAAAAAGCAGAATAAACTCGATACCGAAAAATGCCGCGACAACGGGTTTTTTTAAAATCGGTAACAATGGCTCGAGCTGCCCTTGTGAATGAGGTGCAGTGGTCGGTTCTTTGATGCTAAATGACCAAATAAAGGCCAAAAAAGAAATGCACAGCAATAAAACAGGAAGCATAGAGATGGGTAAAATTTCTAATAAGGCTCCGATACCAAAAACCCCGACAATAAAACCGACCGAGCCCCACTTTCGAACTTTTCCATACAAAGCACTGCGCTGTTCCGCGAGCCAAAATAGCGTAACGCCTTCAAATTGAGCCAGAATGGCGTTTTGGAAGAAGCTAAAGATCAGCATGAGTAGGGCGATCGCCTGAAAGGAGTTTGGAATGATAAAAATCATGAACCAAATACAGGCTTCCATCCACGTTGCAACTCTGACCAAGAGCATCCGTTTCCCTGATTTATCTGCAATCCAGCCCCAAATAAAAGGAGCAAAAAAACGGGTAATGATCGCAATTGAGGAAAGGATGCCGATTTCACTGTAGTTAAAGCCTTGATCTTCGAGATACAGGCTCCAAAACGGCATGAAGGTGCCTACAATGGAATAATAAAAAAAGTAAAAACCAGCCAGTCGGTGCCGAATGGGGAAAGAAAGCATCGTACTGTGTTCCTTGGTTGGGTGGGCAGATTATGAAGAAGACTTGAACCTAAAACAAAGCTTCAAGTCGATGAAGCTTCGAGAATTTTTAAAATGGATGGTTTAAATCATGCTTATTCAGAGTTCAGGGATTAAAGCTCATTATCCTTTGACTAAACCACCATCGACAATCAAGTTTTGACCTGTCACAGCACAAGAATAGGGCGATAAGAACATTAGAATGGCTGAGGCAAATTCCTCAGGTGTAACTACACGACGCAGTGGTGTTGCACTTGCGATGTAATCAAAAACTTCATTGGGCGTGCTTTTGCTAGCATCAGTGGTTTGCAGTAAACCGCCAGAAAGCATATTGATATTAATGCCATATTGGCCAAGTTCATGCGCTGAGGTACGCGTAAAAGCCAATAGTGCAGCCTTCGCTGTGGTGTAGTCATGATAAGGCACCACTGGGTTTTGCACCAGATTGGTTCCGATGTTTACAATGCACCCAAACTGGTTTTGTTTCATACCTTCAAGCGCTGCTTGGGTAGTATTCAAAGCGGCTTTAACTGCACCCTCAAATTGTTGTTGCATAGTTTCCCAGCGGAGCTCATGAACTTTTGGGCGGGCCTCACCATTAAACTCGAATTGAATCAGCGCATTATTAATCACGGCGTTGATATGCTGTCCAAAATGCTGAAAGCTTGCATCAAACATACTTTTGACTTGTGCACTGTCTGTAACATCAGCTTGGTAGATAAAAACCTGCTTTGGATACTGCTGGACTAAGGTTTGCGCTGCAACATGGCTGTTCAAATAGTTCACGACTACACGAGCACCTTCATTGATTAAGGCGTGTGTAATCGCAAGACCTAAACCGCGTGCGCCACCTGTGACCAGTACAACTTGATTTTTAATGTGCATAATGTTTCCGAGCAGATAAATGCATGTATTTTTTGGATAAAGCAAGTATATCAAAACCTTTTCCGTACCTGAGATTTTACAACCGCTGCTTTTCAAGTTTTCGATGCTCATTCAGCTGAGTTAGAGTATTCGGATAAAAATCGCCAAGTAGTAGAACATTTTTAGTACTGTTGATCATTGAGCCCGAGTTTGCTCAAGGTGTAACCTCAAAATACGCCGTAATTCTAATAATGTTTCTGCTTCCTCATGCACCGAATGGTTGCCTTTAATGATTCTTTCAGAGACAGCCTGTTCTAAATGTGAACTGGAATAAGGCACAATACCATCGCTCATGTCATGTATGTCATTGTTCTGACGGTGATTACCAATAATAGAATGATAAGGAACTCTAGATACAGGCATGATGTTACTGGTCAAAGCCATAAAGCGTGACTTTGGACTTAAGTCGTCTGGGCCAGATTGCACCATGCCTTTGGTGCTAGAGCTACCATTGAGTTGTATATCCACTTGGTTAAAGAAAGTGATCGGCAACTTGACCATTTTCTTCACCAATTCCATGTACCAGCGGTCAGACAGTTCACTACCACGGTGAGGCGCGGCAATAAAAATTGCACGTCCAATGGGTAAATCAGAATGAAATTGAAAACGTTCTTTGATTACGGGGTATTGTTGTAATCGGGTGTATTGCTCATAGTTTAATAGTGGAATCACTTGCTCAGAAATATCGTGCTCACTAATCAGTAAGCGACTAATGACGCCGCCCATACTATGTCCAATCAGCACGGCGTTACTTGCCGAGCGAGAGTTGGGTTGAACTTGTGCAAAGGCTTGTTTAAGTAGTGCATGAATTTGATAGCAGCTTTCAACAATCGGCATATTGGTTGAATAGAATACCTGCCATACCTGAAAGTTCTCCCGTAAAGCTTTATCCCGCAAAATGTTATTGGTCAGATTGACCCAAGTTTCAGGGCTGCTGGCGAGACCATGAATAAGTACAATCACTTTTTTATTCGGCTGGTAAGGTTCAAGCATATAGACATGTGGCATACGCAATCGCTCAGTCTTATCGAGCAAGGTCAAGTAGCCTGTTGAGCCCAGTTTATTTTCTGCCAGCCAGTAGGCAAAAGGCACAGAATAATTCGCCGTGAGAATGTATTTTTGTTGATGTATGTCTACATACTTTTGTGTATAAGGATTAAATAGCTCAATCTCAAAAATGGCTTTGCCATTAAGCACATCTTCAATGCTGCTTTCAGGGTTTAATGGCTGTGCCGCTGCGGTTACGGACAAATAGCGTGCAGGATGGATATTGGGATTGGTTTGATTTTGATAAAACGATATCGGGTCAAGGATAAAATCATTTTTATGAATAGGATCCGCTTTAGTCACAACCACGAACTCTGCGCCCAGACCATCTTGACGGTTGACTTGATAAAAACCCGAGAAGTTTAAATTATAACTGGATTGAACTCGGTCAATGGTTTTACTTTTCAGTTCAGGATAGTGTTCTAAATTTACAATATATTGACGTTGTTGGACGTTGAGTTGCGCGGGAACTTGTTGAAAAGGTTGCGTACGGTACGCCGTGGTAATTAAACGCGACAAAGCGACATTGTAAAAAGTGCGGACATGCATTTGTCTTTGATCAAAAACCCGGGTACTTGGGCTTTCTTGCATTTTAAATAAATACACATAGCTATAACGTAAACTCTGGTCGAAGGCCTCAAGGCTCTGTTCTAAGCAGTGATTATTTTCACTATGTGGCTGTGCTTGGGTACAGTTGCGTTGTTTTGAAATATCTAAAGCTTGGGCCAAATACAGTTCACTTAAAGCGGCATAGCGTTCATCTGCAGCAATATCTGTTTGTGTGTTTAAGCGCTTCAAACATGTTTCAAATTCAGCGCTGCATTGCTGTGGCGTCACGCTGAGTAATTTGAGTAAGCTGGTGGTTTCCGCACTCAATTGTTCGTGGCTTAAGATATTTTCGGACTTGCTACGAATAGCCTGATGGATATTATTTTCTTTAACTTTGACCAACTGGCAGGCCGGCAGTAAAACAATCGTTAGCCCTAAAATGATTGGTCGCGTGAAAGTATGATGTCTCGTTAAAAGCATAGTTTTTAGCACGGACGTTATCTATATAGGCTAAAGATGTCTTTCATTTTAAGATAATTTCTAACGAGTTACATCCAAATTCAGTCCAATCTTTTGTGTCCCTAGACATAACTTAAGAACGCTTATATTCAGCTCAAGCAATTTAGCGAGCAAAGGCTTTGCCCAAAACATGTTTATGTATAAATCGTAATTTATCGAGGACTGGCGCTGATAGCGTAAATGGATAAGCATCTTCTAAACCCATACTGCGATTTAACGCATTTAAGTTAAAAGTCAGTGTCATCCATTGTTTGAGGAGTAAATCAAAATTTTGAGCGCCGATTGGATTTTCATAAAAGCTTAAGTCATGCGTATCTTTTCGATTATTGCGCACGATTAAACCTGCATAGTAAGCGGTTTCCAATGTGTCCATCATGTGTAAATAGTGTGCCCACGTTTCTGCCCAGTCTTCCCAAGGGTGTGTGCTGGCATAAGAGCTGACATAAAACTTGTCCCAGTTTTGCGGTGCGCCATCTTCATAGTGGCGTTGTAGTGCTGCGTTATAATCTTGACGCTCATCTCCAAAATACTGACGGAACTCGTCGACCAGCTCAGGATGTAGCGATTTAATGAGGTCAAAATAATAATGACCACTTTCATGACGGAAATGCCCCAAAAGCGTACGGTAGTTTTCACCCATTTTAATACGGGTCGTTTCTCTATAGATGACATCTGCTTCACTAGCATTGAGTGTAATGACACCATTAGCATGTCCTGTCAGCACAGGGTGCTCTGGTTCAGGCATGAGAAAATTAAAACGGAGTCCGTAGCGATCATCATCGTTATATTTGGGCCTTGGCATAATATTCAGGCGTTGCATTAAATACAGAAAACGCCGTTTAGCATGTTCGAGCCGTGACCAATAGACGATATGATCAGGGTTGTCGAGAGTAGGAATGGTATATGTGAGTACACAAGACTCACAGTAGATGTCGTTGCTCTCTGCGGGAATAACCCAATTACAGACTTGATGATGCTGATAGTTATAACAAGGCTTATAGCGCTTCGTCTGGTATTTTTCATTTAGCGCTAACCAAAGAACAGGGCTATGCTGTTCAAAGCTCCCCATATCTTTTTCCGATGCAATATAACCGAGTGTAGTTTGGCAGCTCACACATTGTGAGTTGGCAAAAAAGACTTGGTTTTGACAGGATGCGCAACTAAAGAATTTCATCGGCGGCTGTGTCTTTGGTGAGCTTTTAGAACCAGTATAAAGGATGTCGGTTCCCTTCGTCATGTTCTGTCATCTGTTTTGATAGGCTTGCAAAGTTGAGTATTCATTTGCATATAATTTGAAAAGTTTTTAGTCGTTCGTTTGATATACAGGTATAAGCGCGGTAGTGCTTGCCTAGAGTGCATATTAGAAAGAATACATGTGCTTGGTTAGTAGCGAGCTTTTCAGTGGGGTTCTTTTCTTTCATATTTGTATAAAGAGATATAAATTTTAAAATTTATAAACTGAATGAACGAAAAAGCTTGATTTAGGTGCAGATTCGTCAAAAATAGGGACTGGGAAAAATCAAAGCTTCATTTTAGAATTTCAAAGCCTTTTAAGTTTCTGGGAGTAAATATAATGATAACGAACGTATCGCCAAAAAAATGGCTACTCATGAGTTTGGGGGCGATGTTGCTTTCAGGTTGTGCGACAACCTCTACAGACCCAAGTCGTCAAAATGTGGGTACCACAGGTTTACTCATTTGTGCGCAGAATGAGCTTTGTCCAGTGGTCACTGTGAGCTGGAATGAATCGAACAAAGAGCTGCTTAAGTTAAAAATTCATTTGAGCAGTACTTACAATAAATATGAGATTCATAAAGTTGAGTTTACAAATGAGAAAGACTTTCAAACTTTTGCTGTCACAGGGCCAACTGAGCATGATCATGTGTTAGGTGCCAACCGTTCGACCAATTATATTTTAGCGCCTGTAAATTTGATGAGTAAGTTAAAGGGAACGGATTCGATCAAGATGGATATTTATACGGATAGAGGTATTATCTCTCGATATGTGTATAAAGATGGCGTCTCAGCTCCAATTTTGGGTGAGTTCCAAAAAGTTTATCAATAAAAGAAAAAATCGCCATCTGGCGATTTTTTTTGCTTATAAGTGAGAGAAAACTAAAACTTGCGAGGACATAAGATCTCATTTTCAGAAGGTATTCTGTCTATAGGGACGTAAACATTGGGCCTTTGACGGATGAAAAGTCAAGCTGAATAGCCCGAAATGCACTTTGATGTATCAATCTTAAAAATAGAAATATATTTTGCACAAAAAATAAACTTTCTCATACGCTGTTGCTGTCAATCTAATCAAAAAAATTGGCATGTATTCTGCTTAGTTCTAGGTATTACAAAAACCTTTTTTGGTAATACCGAAAGGAGCAACAAATGTCTAAACAATTCAAAGGTGACTTAAATGCATTCTTCACTGTATTTAAACAGCTCGTGGTTGCCATCTTAAGTGCTAGAGCGGGCATTTATATCAAGCAAGACCCACCAAAAAAAGGATAAGCACGTGCCGAAACATAAATTGGCACGGATCAGCATCACTGTGCCTGAATTAACTGTCGATGCATTGGATCAGAAAATTGTTGATCAGCACTATGAAAGCCGTTCTCAAGCCATTGTCGACATGATCAATAAACATTTGATTGCGGATCAGGAGCAACGTAACGCCGTGATGGTGGGGACGTTTACCTTGCTCTATGACGCCAGTGTTACGCCACTTAGAGTCCAATTGCTGGACTTACAGCAGCAGTTTTTAGAACAAGTGGTCAGCTCACTACATATTCAGTTAGATGAGCAAAAAATTCTAGAAGTGATGATTTTGCAGGGCTTAACTACAGAGTTAAAAGCATTAAGCCAGCAATTCATTGCTTTGAAAGGTGTGATCAAAGGGCATTTGGAGTTGATGGATGCAGTGATGCCGCCGATTCCACAAAATGAAAAACAGAGCGCGTTGAAATCGTGACCATGTTCACCGCCCTCAATGACTCACTCTATACATAGCAAGTTTAAACATTTACAGCATCGGGAAAATTGCATCATGATTAAAAAAGCGTTCTTATCAGTCTCTATTGTTTCGACTATTTTATTGGCAGGTTGTGATAACACCGCCAAAATTCCTGAAACAAAAAACAGTGCATCTGAGAGCACAGCCACCAAAAACATCACGATTGGCTACAGTGATTGGCCGGGTTTTGTTGCATGGCAAGTGGCAATTGAAAAAGGTTGGCTCAAAGAAGCAGGGTTGAATGTTGAGTTTAAATGGTTTGATTATTCATCATCGCTTTCTGCTTTTGCAGCCAATCAGCTAGATGCAGTACTGGTGACCAATGGAGATAATCTAGTCACAGCCTCTGGGGGCACTCAAGGTGTCATGATTATGGCGACAGACTATTCCGCAGGTAATGACGTGATTATCGCAAAAGATGGAATTAACAGCATTGCCGATTTAAAAGGCAAAAGTATTGCCACTGAAAAAGGCTTAGTTGACCATTTATTGCTAAGTACAGCACTAACAGATGCAAAAATTAAGACCAGTGACATTAAATTGGTCAATTCTATGACCAATGAACTTCCACAAGTTTTTGCAAGTCCAGACATTGCTGCAATTGCGGTCTGGCAACCTGTAGCCAATCAAGCGTTGAAGTCTGTTGCAGGGTCTAAAATTATTTATAGTTCTAAAGATAAGCCAGGTTTAATTTATGACACGCTGACTGTAAATATGAGCCATCTTTCTGCCAATAAAGAAGATTGGAAAAAGATGATCCAAGTGTGGGATAAAACAGTCAAATATATTAATGACCCTGCAACACATGAAGACGCCGTGAAAATTATGTCTAACCGTGTTGGCGTCGATCCGAAACAATATGAACAATTTATTGGCGGGACGCATTTACTCGATTTGACAGCCAATAAAACCGTCTTTAAAAAAGGTTCAGGTTTTGACTCGATTTATGGCTCAAGCTACCATGTAAACAAATTCAACGTTGAAAATGGTATTTATAAAACAGAAATGGATGTTGATGGTGCAATTTATCCAGCTTTGGTTGAAGAGTTAAAGTAAGATTTCGTAGAAACTAAAAGCCCAAGTTAACTTGGGCTTTTTTTGTATGAGTGTGTTTAAAAAGCAAAGAAAGATCTAATTTTAAATAAAGAGTAGATTTTAAGGCATGTATTTATAAATGCGTACTTTTAGAAAACACATGAATAATCACGATGCCGATAATCATAAAACTTAAACCAACAACCGCCGCAAAGTCGAGCTGCTGTTTAAAGTAAATCCAACCGACTGTAGAAATAAGAATAATGCCCGCACCTGACCACAGTGCGTAAGCTAGCCCCATAGGGATCGATTTAAACGTTAGACCTAAGAAAAACAGTGCAATTGCATAACCGATAATGGTTAAAACGACAGGTAAAGGTGCAGTGAAACCATTGGTTGCTTTTAATGCAGAAGTCGCGAGGACTTCTGCAATCACGGCGATCAATAAATAGAGAAAAGCCATAACTTATTAAAGCTCCCTTACGCAACCACAGTTGCATGATGCATGAGGTGATGTTGTTCTTGTTTCAGCCAATCCTGACTGTCCGCCGTGGTAGATGTTACATTTTGAAAAGCGTATTCAGGTTCATACACATCCACGACAAACACCAACTGATATGCTTCGCCATCGATCAATTTACGCTGTATGAGGGTTTTAGTATCAAAGACTTCAAAACCGTCTAGAATGAGTTGCTGTTGAGTCATTTGGGTGCAGCTTGAATATTGAATGAGTTGATCCTGAGTTGAAACTGATACTTCATAGCTTTCAATTTGATTTAAGTCAGAAGGACTTTGCTCCACATAAGAAAGAACCCCTAACGCGTCTATATTCTGTTGAATATGGGGTAAACGTGACTGTGCATATGCCATATGCTCACCGCAGATGATGAGACCGCCATCGAGTGAAATTTCTTGCTGCGTGGCAACATGTACGGCTTTGACTAAGCGTAGTCCTAAAAATAAACCTATACTGGCTTGTTGACGCCAGTCTTCAACATAGGCATTACTTGGTGAAAACTCCAAAATACAATTGCCAATGCTATGTAGGGTTGCAGGCTCAGGCCACTGGGTATGGTTCTGATAATTGCTACTTAGCACCCATGACAATGATGCAGTTTGTGCATCCCAATGCGTATAACCGACCCATGCTTGACGCTCTACGATAGGTGTATCTGTTACTGATTTGAGACGTAGGTCAATGGTGAAGCTCTTGGACTGAAACCAATACACAATCGTATTTTCATCAGTCAAACCATTGTAAAAGCTAATACTCTTACGCCGAAATGCGCCCATTAAATAGGTTGGTACATTGCCTGAAGCAGCTGTGATAGGTTTTAGTTGACTTAGAGTTTCGAATAAATTCATGGGGTGTACTCCATGTTTGACTCAGTCAGACCAAAAGAATAAAGCGGAACGGCATTCTTTAAGACCAACTCACCACTGGCTACACGTTGTTTTAAATAATGAAAGGTTTGAGCCGTTTGATTAAACAAATGTTCTCCACCTGCCAGTGGCGCATATTTAGGTGGCTCATTTGTATTAATCGGTTGGATGACATAGTCATAGTCACAAGAAAAAAATAAAGGGAAGGAGTAGCGTTCTTGTTGGACTTTTTTGACCCGATGTTTGGTGGCTAAATATTTGCCATTGGACAAGATTTCCATCATGTCACCAATGTTCATCACCAACGTATTTTCAAGCAGAGGAATATCAATCCATTCGCCTTGCTTAGTAAGGACTTGTAAACCGGGGGCTGTGGGGAGTAATAAAGTAAAGCACTCATAGTCGGTATGCGCTCCGATGCCTTCTGCATCTGTCGCTTGAGGGTTATATGGATAGTGAATGAGGCGTAACTGGCTGGGTGCATGTTGAATATGTGCATCAAAAAAGTCTTCTTTTTGCTCTAAAGCCAGCGCAAAACAGCGAAACAGCTGATGACCAATTGCTTTTAAGTGCTGATAGTACTGCGAGACATGACGTTTAAATGCGGGATCATCTGGCCATTGTGTTGGGCCAAGTAAGGGATAATTTAATGCAGACCCTTGATAGTCATAATTCACATCATAAGATTCTTTTAAATCGTAGCTGTTACTCGAAAACTGTTCTTCACCTATAGGCACATAGCCACTATGATTCAGCGATTTGCCAATATAATTTTGCATTTTGAGTGCGTCATCTTGGGCAAAATAGCGCTTCGCGATGTCACATAACTGTGCAAATAATGCAGGTTTAAATTGATCACCTTTGAGGTAGAGAAAACCAACTTCTTTGCAGGCCTGATCAAGCGCTTGAGCAACTTGCATATGGTCATCTAGATTTGGGCTATTTAAAAGGCTGATATCCACCAGTGGAAGGACATATTTATCTTGCATAGTAAAATCCTCGTGTTGGCCGTCCAACAGTGCATAAAACCTAAGGGTCGTCCCTCAGGCTAGATCAATGAATTATTTATGCGTACTAATTTGGGTCATACGTGGAATTTTGGGTAAATCTTCCAGTGCTGGATCGAGTTCTTCTTCTTGTGCATGTACTAGGAAATCGACTCGCTCTCGAAGTAGCTTAAAGGCAGGGCTGGACATCAGTTCAGTGTTTCGTGGACGGGGTAAATCCACTTCAATAATTTCTTTAATTTCCCCAGGATTGGCTTTCAGCGCTACGATACGATCAGCCAGTAAAATAGCCTCATCCATATCATGGGTTACAAAAATGATGGTGATATCAATGTTTTGCCATAGGTCCATTAGGTGTTTTTGCATTTTCTGACGGGTATGCGGGTCAAGCGCACCGAAAGGTTCGTCCATCAGTAAAATTTTCGGTTCATTGACTAAAGCACGGGCAATCGCAACACGTTGCTTCATCCCGCCAGACAGTTGATGCGGATATTGGTTTTCATACTTCTCTAAGCCAATAATATTGATCCATTCTCGTGCAGCCGCTTCGGCTGAGGCATGACTTGCACCTTTCATCAGTGGACCAAACATCACATTTTCTTTAACCGATTTCCAAGGAAATAAGGTATAGCCTTGAAACACCATGCCTCGCTCTGGGCTAGGGCCTGAAATGGGCTGTCCATCTACTAGTAATTCGCCACTGCTATATGGGTCTAGACCCGCAACAACACGACTAAAGGTCGATTTTCCACAACCAGACGGGCCAATCACACAAATAAACTCTCGCTTATGAATTTTCAAATTGAGTTGATTTAAAATCGTGCGTGAGTTTTTACCATGCTGAAAAACTTGACTAAGTTGTTTGGCCTCTAAAATGACAGGACGTTGATAAATGTGATCAAAATACTGACGAGCATTGAATTCTGGCGTTCTTATATCTGTAGTTATCATTATTTTGCTCCCGCTTTCCATTTAAACAGATGTTGTCCGAGTTTCATTAAAATCACATCACAGACCAAGCCAATCACCCCAATAATTAAAATCGCAGCATAGACATTGTCAAAGTTCTGGTAGCGTGCTTGCTGGGTAATAAACCAAGTGATCCCTGTGGTGGTGCCAATCAACTCAGAGACAATCAAGTAGGTCCACGCCCAGCCCAGCAAAACACGTAAATCACGGTAAATATCGGGTAACGCCGCTGGAATGACCACGTGAAACAGACTTTTTACTTTATTCGTCCCTAGGGTATAACCCGCTTCAATCAGCCCGCGGTCCACCATACGCGTAGTATTGGCAATAATCAGAATTTGCTGAAACAGCGTCCCAATCACGATGATGGCAATTTTTGGTGCATCATTAATGCCTAATATTGCAACAGCCAGTGCACCAAAGGCAGGCGCAGGTAAGTAGCGAAAGAACTCAACAAAGGGTTCAGTGAGCTGGGAAATTTTGTTGGAAAAACCACATAAAATCCCCAATGGAATACCAACGAGTGATGCAATAAAGAAAGCACTAAATACAATCTTGATACTGTGCCAAAGACTTTGATGAAACCATGGTGCATCGGCTTGAGTGGGTGGTGTCGTAAATGCCGTCACTAAGGCTGTCGCAACTTGGTGGGGTGCTGGTAAATAAATAGGATTGACCAAATTACCTTGCGGCGGTTCAGTGCCTGTATTGACGGCATTTTGCGCTTCTGCATAGAACACACTTTTGTCTACACGGCTACCGATTTGTAAAAAAGAGACACTGCCAGAGTTGGTGATTTGTACTTGAGGATGCCAAATAAATGGTAAATAACTCACAGCACACCAAATGAGGATTGGTATTAGAAATGATCCAAAGCCCAGCAATATTTTGCTTTGAGGACTGAGTTCTCGTGCGACATAACCCATAGTTGCTTAGCCCCGATATTACTTTTTTTATAAAACGTAATACTGTTAAGCAAAATGAATGCCAAATTTGTAGTGCTATTGAGTGTTCACCTATGTGCTAATTGTTTAAATAAAAACAGCCTTTGACCTAAATATGTTTTAAAATGCGCTATCGATAGATTGACGCTCAAAAGGGGCAGCATCGCATGGCACAAAAGTCACAACAATCTGCATTGAATGAATTAATTGCGGAACAAAAACTACTGTGTGAAGAATTTGACTCGGCTTATGTTGAAGTAAAAGGTGATGATGTCGTTGCTGTTGCTGTGCATACTTTGAATCAAGAACCCATTGTCGGTTTACGTAAAAAGCCAGAAACTGAAGAGAATGTCGCTTGGTTTATTTATGGTGGTGAATTGGGTGAAGGACAAGACTTTTTTACAACCATGACTGTACGTGAGTTACAAGATATCTTGCCTGACGTACTTCCATACTTGGCTTTAAGTGAAGGTTATCGTTTTATGATTGATGGCGATGACTATGAAGACGTATGGAAAGAAGGCGATGAGTCTTAATACATGAAAAAACAAACATGGACGTTGCTTAGCCTTTCATTATTTTTATCATCGTTTCTATCAACCCTGAGTTATGCAGAAATAACGAAGCTGACTCAGGCACAGTATGATCAGAAGATGGCTGAATATACAGCAACTGTGAATTCAACCAAAACCGTTTTAGATGCAAAAGATAATCCAGCGACAGCAACAGAAATGAAAACCGCATTTTGTCAGCGTATGGATGCATATCATCAAATTGCTGCGCTATCTAAAGCCAATATTGAGTTAAGTACCGCTTCAGTGATGCTGATGGTGGCCAACCGTTATCTTGAGCAGCAAGAAAAAAGCCTGACCGATGCAGGGATGAATGAAAGTGCCTTCTGTCCAACGGCTAAAGCTTTACAAGTTGAAGATACGAAACGATTAAAAAGTAAAGTAACCGAATAAGACAGCATGAAATTAGTGTGGATATTAAGATCTAATTTATTGTTTCAGGATGCTGTATAAATAGACAATGTCCTCGATTGTGTTAAGATAAATAAAAATCAACCATCGTTTGAGTAGGAGTTGGTGTATGGCAGCTTATACCGACATTAAAGTAGGCAAATATGAGGATGATATGATTCCTAAACTTGCCATTCATGCTTTTCATGATGCTTTTCAAAAAGCAACCACTCGTTCGTCTGTAGTTTATGCAAAAGCTGAACAATTGGTTGAACGCGATATTCATGGCAATGAAACTGTTTTACAAGACTTAAGTCATGCTTATGTCGATGTAGGCGTTTTACCGAAACTGACACGTAAAAAGAAACACGCAACCGTATAGATTGATATGCCACCTCGACAACCTAGAATAAGAATGTTTGCAGGGCCGAATGGTTCTGGTAAAAGCACTGTTAAAGATTACCTCTTGCCCCAACATATTGGGGCATATTTAAATGCAGATGAACTGGAACAAAACTTAAGACAGAGTCAACGCATTGATTTATTGCATTATCATCCTTCCTTAAAAGCTTTAGAGTTGGTCACTTTTCTAAAAAGTAAGAAGCGTCCTCAAGCGGGACAGTTCGTGGCCTTACTTGCGCATGAACCAATTGTGCTAGATGAATGGAAGATCGAGTTTAAAACCGAAGAAATTGATTCTTATCTCTGTGCACGCATTATTGACTATATCCGGCTTGAGTTTCTGCGCTTAAAAGTCAGTTTTACTTTTGAGACGGTCATGTCACATATCTCTAAAGTTGAGTTTCTCCGAGAAGCGAAACGTCAGGGTTATAAAACCTATCTATATTATGTCTCAACAGTAGATCCACAAATCAATATTGCCCGAGTCAAGTATCGCGTCAGTGTGGGTGGTCATCCTGTTCCTGAGCAGAAAATTATTGAACGTTACTACCGTAGTATGGATCTGCTCATGCAAGCCATAGAGTGCTGTGATCGAGCCTACTTGTTTGATAACTCTTCTGACGGTATACAAGCGTCTTTTCTTGCAGAAATAGAAGCAGCTGAAACCTTAAAAATGAATGCCGCCGTGTCTAAGCTCCCAATATGGTTTGCAGAACGGGTATTATCAGAATTTCAATAAACTGCTCAGAAAAAGAGCAGATTATTTTATCCTTTTTCATGTGTCTGCCCGCATAAAAAAATATTCAAAAGTCGTAAATGTGTTTCATAAACTGAGAATAATACTCATGATGTAGAGATGTGCCCTAATTCTATTCAGTTTCTTTAAATGAAAACTATCATGAAATAAAGCGAGAGAAGTTAAGTATTTCTAATCTAAAAAAGGGCTGAATACAAAATCCCTCGGGGATATATTCAAGCTTTTTACGTTATTGTGAAGAATAACTATGTAAAAAAATGCTTTAAGGTGTTATCTAAAAGACTAAAAGCTTCGAGAACGGACGGGTAGTGCCATTCAAATATCTAAAGCTAGATGAAAGACCCCGTAGACAGTGACCATAGACATGCATAGCATCCATAGATACAAAGGACGCTTGATTATTTTTTAATTAAATATATTATTAAAACATATATTGTTTTAAGGCGCTTACCAATGCATGATTTTGCGTGGTCTTTTATAGGTGGAATATTACTCGGCATCTCCGCCGTTGGATATTTATATACCAATGGACGAATTGCAGGAATCAGTGGTCTGGTCTCTCAAGTTTTAAACTTAAAAGGGATCATAAATACGCCTGCACTGTGGTTTTTATTGGGCCTGTTCATTGTTCCGTTTATATATGCCGCTTTTGTTCAGCCAGAAATCTATATTGAAGCTACACCTTTCATGTTAATTATTGCGGGCGTATTGGTAGGTTTTGGAACTCGCTTAGGCTCTGGTTGTACCAGCGGGCATGGTATTTGTGGTATCAGTCGTTTATCCAAACGTTCAATCATCGCTACAATGAGTTTTATGTTCGCAGGCTTTATTACTGTGTATGTTGTCCGTCATATGTTTGGAGCAATCTAAAATGAAAAATGTTTGGGCATTCATTTGGGGTGGATTATTTTCAATTGGTCTCATGCTTTCAGGAATGTCGAATCCTGCGAAAGTGATTGGCTTTTTAGATATTTTTGGGCACTGGGATGCCAGTCTAGCTTTTGTGATGATGGGGGCGATTGCGATTGCATTTATTCCTTTTCAAAAAGCTGTACGTCAGCCACATCCACAAACCTTTTATGGTGAAGCCATACAACTTCCTAAAAATACGAAAATCGACAGAAAACTGATCTTCGGAAGTCTGCTATTTGGTATAGGCTGGGGAATTGCGGGAATTTGTCCTGCGCCGAGCTTTACTTTGATTGGACTGGGTTATTATCAAGCGATCTATTTTATAATTGCGATGTTCGTTGGTGTACTGCTACATCGTAAAGTAATGGAGAAAATGCCATGATGCAAATTGCTCAAGTAAAAGCATTTTTTGATACAGCGAGCAACACGTTTAGTTATGTGGTGAGTGATCCCGACACTCAGTGTTGCGCCGTGATTGATAGTGTATTGGACTATAATGCAGCATCGGCAACGACCAAAACAGAGCAGGCCGATTTAATCATTGCTTATATTCAGGAAAATAGCCTAAGCGTAGACTGGATTTTAGAAACACATGTGCATGCAGATCATTTAAGTGCTGCACAGTATTTAAAGCAAAAACTAGGTGGAAAAATTGCGATTAGTCATAAGATTGAGATCGTACAACAAACTTTTGGTGAGATTTATCACTTAGATATTAAGAGTTTAAATGCCAAGCAGTCATTTGATTATCTTTTTGCAGATCATGAGATATTTTTGATAGGCAACATAAAAGCATATAATATTCCGACACCAGGGCATACACCTGCGTGTCTCAGTTATGTCATTGGTGATGCTGTTTTTGTCGGGGACACGTTGTTTATGCCTGACTATGGGACGGCACGTTGTGATTTTCCAAAGGGGAGTGCGGCGGCTTTATTTGATTCAGTGAAGACTTTGTACACATTGCCAGATCAAACGCGGATGTTCTTATGCCATGACTACTTACCCGAAAGTCGTGATCAATACCAATATGAGACATCGGTTTATTCGCAAAAGCATAAAAACATTCATATCAATACTACAACGGGAAAAGTTGATTTTGTCGAGATGCGAAACCGCCGTGATGCAACGTTAAGCATGCCAAAATTGATATTACCAGCAATTCAAATCAATATGTTTGCAGGCAAGTTCCCTCAACCAGAAGACAATGGTATTCCTTACTTAAAAATTCCGCTGAATTATTTTTAAAATACAAAATTAGTAAGACTTAAGGCATTCGGCATCTTTTCATTTGCTTAGAATCTGATTCAAGAATCTAATCTGATATTAAACAGACATGTACATCATGCTTTTAAATTTAGCCTAAGCTAAAATCTCCCACTCAAAATAGCCTAAGCAAAATTGAGCTTAATATAAAAAGTCATTTGATTTATTTCCATTAAAAATTCAATATCTATAGTAATCAAATAAAGTAAGTTTCATATGATCCTAAATCATCAATTTCATCAAAATGAGCAGCCGCGTGCAAAAACATTGGTCTTTGTTCATGGTTTATTTGGCAGTTTAAGTAATTTAGGAATGTTGGCTCGGGAGTTTTATTCAAGCCACCATGTATTACAGGTAGATGTACGTAATCATGGCTTATCGTCACATTCCAATGTGATGAATTATGAGGTCATGGCAGCTGATCTAATTGAAACTTTAGATGAACTCAACATCGAACACTTTTCTTTGATCGGGCATTCGATGGGTGGAAAGCTGGTGATGAAAGTGACCGAACTCGCAGGAGATCGACTAGATCAACTGGTGGTGTTGGATATTACGCCTATTGCTTATAAAGAAAATCATCATGAGCAAATTTTTAAAGCGCTCATTGCAGTACAAAAAGCAGATATTGAAACACGTCAACAAGCCATAGAAATCATGCGTGAATATCTCAAAGAAGAAATGGTGATTCAGTTTCTCTTGAAATCTTTTAGCAAAGGGAAGTGGTTGTTTAATGTAGATGCACTGTATCAGAACTATGCCCAAATTCTGTCATGGGAAAATATAGAAACATGGCATAAGTCTGCATTGTTTATACGTGGTGGAAACTCACCTTATGTAGCAAAGCCAGAATATATAGAAGCTATCCAATCGCAGTTTTCTCAAGCCCAGATTCAGACGGTGGCAGATGCTGGACACTGGTTACATGCAGAGAAAACTGCGCAAGTTTTGCAAATCATCACTCAATATTTGAGTCAGCCTTCAACCTGATTAACTCAAATTCGCAGCTGAAAGTTGTCCTTCAGAGGTCAGCTTTTCAGCCATTTCCGCAGTTTTCTTTAAATTCGGCATTCGAAATTCGGTATGGCCATAGTCTTGGATCGACTTCCAACGTCCGCCCCAAGTTAAACCTACAGATTCTGCAACTTCACCATAGAGCTGATAGCCACGCATTGCCCATGGGTCTCGTTCAGAAATAACGACTTTTCCATCCCGCTTAAATGCGACATCCGCCGCCAATCCAAATTGGTGGTAACTCTGATAACCACGCGCCAAAGTCGTATTTTTATTGCTGGCTAAAGAATTCTGACGCTGCGGGCTACGATAGCCTTCCAGTAAAACCAGTTCATATCCATGCTGCTCACGCATTATTTTAAATACCATCAGTAGACGTTGTTTATAGCGTGGGTTCATTTTGTGCCACTTACGGTCAGCCGTTGCTAAATTGTCATGTGAATGAGTTGAATGTACATCCTGAATACTTGGATCGTAACTCAAAGCACTGGCTTGAATAGAATTATTATTAAGATCCGCTTGCTCAAGCATACTTGCTTCAACTATGGCCGCAGCAACTAAGGATTCTTCGATCTCTGGTGGCGGAGACAAAATTTGTCCATCAAGTAGGGCATAAATTTGTGGATCCGATTGTCTTAAATAATCCGCTTCGATTTTAGTGGGTGTGACGGGGCTGGTAAAAGCAAACATTAAGATGCTGGCAAATAGAAGTAGGCCCGCAACCAATATCCACCACTGTTGAATATGCCAATGTGATTGCAATTGCTCAGGCGCAGCAGCATGATTTATATGCTGTGCAAAATGACGAGCGGATTGAAATCTTTGTTTTCCTTGAGGAATTAACCCGACAAAAAAGCCAGCTAATTTTGCTCTAAGTTCATAGGACAGTGCTAAACCGAGCCCTAGTGCCAGGATTAGAAAAATCGAAAAAATAGCATAAATCATAGTCTGATAGTAGCTGGCATTGGGGCTTCGACGGCACGAGTTGTAATCTTGGTTTGTACACTGCCTGTGGGAGATTCTTCGGATTTTTCCACAGGCTGTTCTGATTTAGTCACTTTGCCGTGATTTTTATCTTTCGGTGTAGCCGAACTTTGCGTTGACGAGTTTTGTTTCTTATTTTCTTTTGGTAAGGGCTGCGGACTAGCACTCTTCATCGATGGTGCAGTAACTGTTTCAGCTGGACGAAGAAAAGCTCTGCTTAATTCATCTTCTTTGGGTTGAGGAAAATCAGCAGGCGGCTCAGTTACATTTGAAGGTTGAACACTTTTAGAAGGGATGACTTTAGTCGCTTCAAAAATAGCTTCGGGTTCCCGCGTCGGGGCTTCATTATCGACTGAGGGTTCAGTGACATCGACGCTAGAATTTTGGCTAACGTGTATTGAATCATTTTTTTGTTGTGTAAAAAAGTAAGTAAAACCAAGAGTGGCCATCAATAAGACACCACCCAAAAAACCACCAAATGCATAGAGCATAGGTGAAATATTTTTCTTTTTTGTAGACGTCAAAATTTTGACTGAAGTCCGTTTTTCATGAGCCATGGAGTTAGTTCTTAGGGTAAATGAATAGTAATATGTGCCTGTTCTGTTGGCGTAGAAATGACATTTTCATATGTGGCCAAAGAATTCGTACTTTGCTTTGATAACATATAGCGCAAGCCTGCAAAGGATAAGAGCGCGAATAGGATTAGAAAAAGTAAAATCCAGTAAAAAGGAAGCTCACGGTGAATCATGTGTTTAATTTGATCGGGGAGCGATGCAAAAGGAGAAAAGGCAGCCTTTTTTCCTTTCAAATAGTCAATTTCATCGCCCACACGTGCGACCAAATGGTTTAAATTTTCTATAGATTCAATGCGATATCTACCATGAAAACCCAGGAGCATGCAGTAATGATAAACTTCAAGTGCGGCTAATCGACTATTTCCTTTACGGCGTAACTCTTCTAAAATTTCAAAAAAACGATAACCCGCAAGTTGCGAGCCAAATAAACTAAGCTGTAAGGGACTGATTAACCAACTATTTTGTAGCTCGAAAAATTGTGCATCTTGCTGAGTCACAATGGTTTCATCTAATAATGCACAGTAAGCATATTTAGCATCTTGAATGTCATCTGATGAAAATTGTAATTTTCGAGCTTGGTTTTCAAAACGGTTGAGTAGGACAAGAATTTTTTCACGAAATTCAGTCGAACTACTCGGTATATATTTGTTTTTTAATAAAAATACAATATAAAAACCATCATGGAGTAAGTCAACCAAGTTGGTTGTACTGGTGACTTTGGCGGTCATGGGCTGAGTAATTGAACCAGTTCCAATTTGTCCATCATCAAAAAGTGAAGGGGCATTATTCATGATTCATTTCCTTAGCCATTCATCACAGCAATCAATTCAACAGCAATATCTTGGAAACCCGCTGGAATATAAATACAAATCGACTCGGCATCCAACATGCGTTGGTATAAGTCATTATTCGGTTCAATTTCAAAGTAACTCACACCAGATCGCACTGGAATAGCAGTTGGAACCTGCATTAAATGATGCAAAGGAACTGCAGGGAGTGCAGCGATGACACGTTGTTCCACATCTACGGTATTGCCCACTTTAAAGCGCAATGGAACCAATTGAATCAGTTCTTGGCTTTGCATCATGCTGCTTGAAACAGCCAAGTAAAGTCTTGAATCTCGGGTGATTTTATCTGACTCTAAACTGCCTAACCAATAGGATGGTCGTGTTTCTTTGAGTTGGATACTGATGTAGCGGTTTGAAATAATCGTATCTAATAACTCACGTAGAATGAAATCGAGCTGACTAAAACTTTCTTGTAAATTATGATGTTGGTAGCGAGGTAAATGATCAACCTCATGAGCCGTTGAAAAAGTCAGCAATGAGCCAGTCAAACGTAATAATTCAAAGAATAGCCGCTCTGGATGGATATGCGGGTATTGCAATAAATGATTCAACGTCGCGTGTGCTGTGTTGAGTGCATTAACCAGCCAAAATGACACAATGTCGCCAGAGCGAAATTCAATCAGTTTTTGCTCGTTTTCTCGATTATTACTTTGAATGGTTTTAATTTTCGCTTTGATAACATTTAAACTGCGTTTCAAACTCGAGATAAGATTTTCAGAAGATTCAATATGCAAGATAGGCGGAATAAAATGACGATCAAATTCAAATTGACCTGAGCTTTGACGTTTAATTTTTGCTAAAGCTAAATACAAAAAACCATCCAGCTCTTGATTCGGTTCTACGTTCGCCTCTAACAAGCGAAACTCTGCACGGCGGCGCAATAAGGTGATATCTGCTGCAATTGCATCTGTAAATAAATCGTGGGTTGAGGTCAGATAAGAGTGGTAGCGACCGAACTGCGTACTATTTTCAGCGCTCACATTTTTCTTATTGGCTTGTACAATCGGCAAAGCCAAATAAACCAAGATTTCGCCACGTAAATTCAGTTCATCTAATAACACTGGCTCTGGCAGTAAATCACGTGTCGGCGCTTGATAGATTTCACCATCTTGCCAAATCATACTAATACTTTCGAGTGCCAAGATATGTGTGTGTAACTGTGCCTCATCAAATTGAATATTTTGAATGCCATAGGCAAATGGAATCGTGGAACGAATGGTATGATTCAGACGTTGTTCATGATACGCATCTTGTAATTGAAAATGTTGAGGGCGTAAAAATAGACCTTCACCCCAAAGTATTTTTTCTGCTTTAAACATTTAGATTACCAATCGTTTGATTCATTTGCTTGTTGTACGCCCAGTAGTTCTTGGACGTTATGCAGTGGATTTTCGTTTTTAATGACTTGATTTAACCATTCATGTAGTGGCATCTGACTCCACTTGATGGTTTTTTGTAACATATAACTTACTGGACTATGCGGTTCATTAGCTTGGAAATAGTCAGAAATTTCTTGTAATACCCGCATGGCTTGTTCACGGTTTGCTAAGTGATTTTGCGGTTGAACCTGAAAGCCTTTGGATGGATGGACGATGTTCATGTCAATCTCTTGTTCTTTGTGCTGAGTAAATGAAAGTGTCTGTGTTGTTATCGTTGTGGCAGCAGAAGACTCAGACGTATGTGTCGCCATTACAGGTTGGGTAAAAACATCGGTTTTATAGAGCTTTTTTAAACTGGTGTGGATGTTTTCAAGCTGAGTATCAATAGCAGCAAAGCTTGGTGCATCTAAGCCCATTAAGGTATCTAACACACTTTTCAAAATTGACCATTCAGCCAGAATCGCCGAAAAATGTTGATAGTTCTGATATTGAAATGATTTTGATGTGTTGAACAAGCTCAGCTCAAACTGTTCCAAAATTTGAGAGCTATTGGCATCCTCCGTATAACTTTCTACTTGTTTCAACAAATGATTTTTTTGTCTCAGTAAGGCTTCATAATCGCTGAGTGAAAATGCAGGAACATTCACGATAGCGACTTGTTTAATCAGTGGAATCAAATGATTAATGGAACCTTGCAACAAACCTAGACGTTGATCTAAATCTTCTTCTTCAATTTCAGGATGAAGTTGTGTCCAATACTCATTTAGCGTTCGATGCATAAGCTCTAAGGCTTTTGCGGTGCCTTCGAATCCGTATAAATTTGACCACGCTTCAAGTAACCAGCCCATTAAGCGTAAATCTTTTGATTTTCCCGTGAGCAGCTCGATAGATTTTTGTTCAACGAAATGCCAGTCTGCTTGCTTAGGTTCAGCGACCCAGTCGCCTTGATCGAGTAGTGGATCATCCTGAGTTTTTGCAATTTTGATAGCGTGGAATTCATTGGAAAAAGACAAGTCTTGTCCACATGGTTGATCGCTTGAGATAGGAGACAATAAAGACTCGATTTCTAAGCTCATAATTTTACACTCTATATTCTATTAAACTTGATTCGCTTTATTTTTAGCAGGATGTCGTTTCTTTTTAGCCGTGGTCTTTTCGACAGGGTCTAAAACATACGTAATTTCATCATCTTTGACATCAATCTGAATGACTTTAGGCAAATTGTCTACTGCCAAAGCCATCAATATTTCTGTGGCTAAAGCAGGCAATATACTGGCATTCAAAATGTGATCAACATTTCGTGCACCGCTATCGACTTCCGTGCAGCGACTTAATAACAGTTCTACCAATTCCTCTGAATATTGAACTTTGGTTTGGTACTGCTTCTCAAGGCGAGAGGTTATTTTCTTGATTTTATGATGGATAATTTGAATCAGTAAATCATCATGCAGTGGGAAATAGGGAACGATACGCATGCGCCCTAAAAAAGCAGGTTTAAATTGTTTATATAAACTTGGTTTTAACTGCTCTGCTAAGCTTTCCGCGGTTGGCCATGTATCAATCGGTTGATTCAAACACGCCTGCATAATGGTATTCGAACCTACATTCGAGGTCAAAATAATGGTGGTATTCTTAAAGTCGATGACTCGACCTTCGCCATCTTCAAGCGTACCTTTGTCAAAAACTTGATAAAAGAGTTCTTGAACATCGTTGTGTGCTTTTTCAATTTCATCCAATAAAACCACACTATAAGGATTGCGGCGAACGGCTTCAGTCAGCACACCACCTTGAGCATATCCCACATATCCAGGTGGAGCACCTTTTAAAGAAGAAACGGTATGTGCTTCTTGATATTCAGACATATTAATAGTGATTAGGTGGGATTCTCCACCATAAAGCTCATTCGCCAGCGCAAGCGCGGTTTCGGTTTTACCGACACCACTTGGACCCACCAACATGAACACGCCTTGCGGTTTATTGGGATCATCCAATTTTGCTTTAGATGTTTTAATTCCCTGAACCAGTTGATGTAGGGCAGAGTCTTGTCCCATAACACGCTCAGCCAGTTTGCTTTCTAGGCTGAGAATTTGTTTTATTTCATCGTTCACCATATTACCCACAGGAATACCGGTCCAGTCTGAAATAATTTCATTAATGATTTGTGCATTAACACGCTCAAACACTAAGGGATTCTGGCCTTGTACATTGCTTAATTCTTCACGAAGCGCAGCAATCTCTTTTTGATCGTTGTGAACCGTTGTATCTTGTTGGCGTTGTTTTATCTGTTCAACAAGCGCTCTTTCTTTTTGCCATTGCGCTTGAGTGTGTTCAATTTCACACTCAAGCTGCACTAGTTTTTGCTTTAGATCATGTAGGCGCTCATGATGAATCGGCAAATTTTTATGTTCATTTTCTAAAATCTCATATTCAAGTTTGAGATTATGTTGTTGAGCAAGCATCTGATCTAACTTCACAGGTTGTGCGTTTTGAGTGAGTGCTACACGCGCTGCGGCTGTATCGAGTACGCTAATCGCTTTGTCTGGGAGTTGGCGGCCACTAATATAACGATGCGAAGAATGTACGGCTGTGATGATAGCTTCATCATCAATATTTAAATTAAAATGATTGGCCATGACTGGTAACATGGCACGTAACATATCGATGGCGACATCTTCGGTTGGTTCTTCAACTTTAACGACTTGAAAGCGTCGACTGAGCGCTGCATCTTTTTCAAAATATTGTTTATATTCAGCCCATGTGGTTGCTGCAATGGTACGTAACTCACCACGAGCCAGTGCGGGTTTTAATAGATTGGCAGCATCATTTTGGCCTGCTTGACCTCCCGCACCAATCAAAGTATGTGCTTCATCAATAAATAAAATTATAGGATGAGTGGCAGACTGAACCTCTTGAATCACTTGTTTCAAGCGATTTTCAAATTCACCTTTTACACTGGCACCTGCTTGCAATAGTCCCATATCAAGCGTATGCAGTTGAACATTTTTTAAAGCATCAGGCACTTGGTTGTTCACAATTTTTAATGCCAAACCTTCAACGACAGCCGTTTTTCCTACACCCGGTTCACCAGTTAAAATGGGGTTATTTTGGCGTCGACGCATTAGGATATCGAGCATTAAACGTATTTCAAACTCACGACCAATAACGGGGTCGATAAGGCCACTTTGTGCCTTTTGGGTCAGGTTAATTGTATATTGATCAAGTGCTGGCGTTTTGTTTTTAGCCAAATGCTGTGCAGGCTCAGTGCTTTCGCTTGGTGCTGTTTCCTGTAAAACATCTTGTTCGATACTGTTTGAGCATAGGTCTAAAAATTTATGCTTCATTGTATCGATCGGGAACAGTTCAAATTGGCCCGAAGCGCGTAATGCCATTTGATGCAAATCTGGTGCTGTTAAAAGTGCTACCAAAATATGACCTGTTCGAATGACAGGATTTTGTTCGGCTGAAGCAAGTAACCACGCTTGCTCCAATAAACGAATAATGGATTGAGCAAATATCGGGGTGCGAGTATTTCCTTTAGGCAACTGGGAAAGACTGAGTTGTAAATCCTTAACTAAAAAATCATGGGAAATTTTATATTTTTCAACCAATAAGTGGAGATCATTTGGCTCTTGTTGTTCTAATAATTCAAGAAAAAAATGCTCAATTTCGATTTCATAATTTTGTTGATTAATACAACTATTTGCAGACTTCTCTAGAGCAACACGCGCATGATTAGATAGCTTCTTAATTAATATTTTAAGGTTATTCATATGTAACTCAGTCATGCTTTATAGCAAAGTTTTTACAAGACAAATATGCCAATGGCTATCTGTGTTTTTAGTGTAAATATAAAATTATTTATAAATTAGCATTTTACAAGCCATTATAAATGCTATTTGGCGGGTATTTTATATATATGCCATCATAATACACAAATGAAATTTAGATAAAAAAGAAGATATATTACAAAAAGCAAACACAGTTACTTTTGAGTAACATTTTTTACCTTGACTTTAGGTGCCATATTTTTGTTAAATCCAAGCGCATTATATAAGCAGAAAGTATTTACCTAGGGTGTGTATATTTTAAATCGAAGTTACTGATAATAATTTTAATTTTTATTCATAAAGGTTTGAGGCAAGTTTTGAAAAAATATTATTTAATTTTACCTACATTCGTTTTATTAACGGCGACACCATTTGCTTTTGCAGCGGTAGAAGAGGGTATTAGTTTAAAAAATAAGTGTATTAAAAATTACCCATTGGTAAATGGTGAAACTGATCATGATTTACTAAATTTATATGCACAGATTTGCGATAGTAAAAATAAAAAAAATGATGAGCTAAAAAATAAATTATTGGTTCAAGCTGCTAGTCGATATCAAGAACTTGGGAAAAGTTATAAAGCACTTCAACTGGTTGAAGAGTTAAATGCGCGAAATATTAATCATACATCATTAACAGATACTCGGTTTTTAGCTGGCGTTTCGATTGCAAATACGGCGTTAAACCATATGCGTCAAGAAGAAATGCGCTATTTATCTACAGATTTAACCTATCCGCCTGCCAAAGAGCTGTCTAATCTCGTTCGTAATTCTTTGCCTGCGCCAGATACGAGTGATGCAAAGGCTGTGGTGATCAAAGCACCAAAGAAAACCACGCGTAAGACTGCGAGTTCAACCAAACAAACCACAAAGAAAACAACGGCTCAGGTGGCAAAACCCAAAAAAGTTGAGAAAGTACAATCAACAGAAGTGGCGAGCAAACCGAATACAAATCCCTTCAATTCACTTTAAAAACTTTCATTTTTGAAATAATAAAAAACAGGATTTTCATATGGCTAAACGTGAAAGCGTCCAAAAAAAGTTACAGCGTATTCGACCACCTCGGGTACAACTGACTTATGATGTTGAAGTTGGTGATGCTAAAGAAATTAAGGAATTACCATTTGTTGTTGGTGTTTTAGGTGATTTCTCAGCGGTATCTGAAATAGAAAAAACCAAGCTCAAAGACAAAAAATTTATTAATGTTGATTTGGAAAACATTGATGAAGTCATGGAGTCTTTAGCACCACGTGCAGCCTATCAAGTTGAAAATACATTGACTGAAGAAGGTGGACGTATGTCTGTTGATTTGACGTTTAAGTCGATGGAAGATTTTCGTCCTGAAAATGTGGTTCAGCAAGTGGATCCATTGAGAAAATTAGTGGAAGCTCGTGAACGTTTAACTGATTTGCGTAACAAAATTTCGAATAATGAGCGCTTAGAAGATCTACTTGATCAAGTTCTGCAAAATACAGATCAAGTACGCAAAATGAGTGTGGAGGCTGAAAATGAATAATGCCCAATCCGCTGCAGTTGCTCAAGATACTACTGAAGAATTTACGCTTTTAGATTCAATCGTTGAACGTAGTCGAATTGCTCGAAATGAAGAAGAGCATGATCGAGCGAAAAGTTTAATTGGCGAACTTGCTAAAGAAGTGATGGCGGGGACGATTACTGTTTCAGAAAATATGACATTATCGATTGATAAGCGTATTGCTGAAATTGATGCGCTCATTTCGACGCAGCTCAGTAAAATTATCCATGATGAACAATTTCAAAAAATTGAATCGACATGGCGCGGTTTATATTACTTTTGCCAAGAAACGCCATCTAATCCATTGATTAAGATTCGTATGTTGAATACAACGAAGAAAGAATTAATCAAGGATTTTCAAGGCGCAACGGACTTTGATCAAAGTACATTGTTTAAAAAGATCTATGAAGAAGAATATGGGTCATTTGGTGGTGCGCCATATGCCACATTAATTGGCGATTTTGAGTTTGATCGTACACCTTCAGACATGTATTTGCTGGAACAAATTTCACATGTTGCTGCAGCTGCACATGCACCTTTTATTTCCGCAGCAGATGCCAACATCCTCGGATTGGAATCCTTTACGGATATTGACCGTCCGCGTGAAGTATCCAAAATTTTTGAAACCGCTGAATATGTCCAGTGGCGTTCTTTCCGAGAAAGTGATGATGCGCGCTATGTTGCATTAACAATGCCACGTGTATTGGGGCGTCTGCCTTATCACCCTAAGGAAGGTACAGCGACTGAAGGCTTTAACTTTGTGGAAGAAGTCTCTGGGCAAAATCATGATGAATATTTGTGGATGAATGCAGCCTATGCTTTTGGTACGCGTTTGACCAATGCTTTTGATATGCATGGTTGGTGTGCTGCCATTCGTGGTGTTGAAGGTGGTGGTTTGGTAGAGGGATTACCTGTTCATACCTTTAAAACCAGTGATGGTGAAGTGGTCTTTAAATGTCCAACTGAAATTGCCATCACCGACCGTCGTGAAAAAGAACTCAGTGATCTTGGCTTTATTCCTTTAGTACATTGTAAAAACACGGATTATGCAGCATTTTTTGGTGCGCAATCGACGCAGAAACCTAAAAAGTATAATAGCGATTCTGCCAATGCGAACTCTGCTTTATCTAGCCAAATTCAGTACATTATGGCCGTTTCACGTATTGCACATTATTTAAAAGCCATGATGCGCGATAAAGTCGGAAGTTTTGCTTCGGCTGGAAACATTGAAACATTTTTAAATGAGTGGTTGGCTCAATATATTTTGCTTGATGACGGGGCTTCACAAGAGGCGAAAGCGCAATATCCGCTGCGTGAAGCATCTGTCAAAGTTGTAGAGAACCCAGCACAACCGGGGCACTACAAATCTGTGGTTTTCTTAAGACCACATTTCCAGTTGGATGAGTTGTCAGTATCACTGCGACTTGTTACTGAGTTACCTCAGTCCTCAAACTAATTTGAGTGCCAACACATAATAACTTTAGAATAGGAAAAGATTACAAATGAAAGACATATACGTACAGTTCAGAGGTAAATATAAGGTCGATGGCGAGTCACGTGATACAGAGCACCAAGGCTGGTTAGAGGTGAACTCTTGGTCACACAATATTCGTCAGCCAAAGTCTGCAACATCATCAAGTGTTGGTGGTCATACAGCGGAACGTGTTGAACATTCTGATATGCTGTTTGTTAAAGATTTGGATGCAACCAGTCCAAAACTTTGGGAAGCATGTTCAGCGGGTTATACCTTTGATGAAGTACAAATTGATTTTTATCGTGCAAATGGCGATAAGCGCATCAAGTATCTACAAATTAAATTGAAGCATGTTTTGGTTTCAAGTGTTACGCCAACAGTAAGTGAGGAAGGTGTTCCGCTTGAAGGGTTTGGTTTGAAATATGCTGCTGTGGAATGGACGTATAACCAGCAAGATATTAATGGCACACAAAAAGGTGCTGTGACCAAGAAATGGTCTCTATCAAACAATACTGCATCATACGCTGCATAAAAATAACTGAAAAAATAAAGGCTAACCAACGTTGGCCTTTATTTATGCGAGATGATTTTAATCAACATGAATCTAGATCAGCTTTATCCCTATGGGTTTAGAAAAACGCTATTTGACCGATTACTACCGACCACTGAACAGGACCGATTGGGGATGTCTCTTCAGGAGCTACGTGAATCCGTCGCGACCGACTTAGAAGATTTGTTGAACAGTCGTATGGCGAATTTTAATGATTCAATTGATGCTTTTCCGTTGGTGAAAAAGTCCATTGTTCAATTTGGAATCATTGATTTTGTTGGATTATCGACTGCAAATCCGACCGATCGCGATAAAATTTGCCAGTCGATTGCAGCGTCTATTACTGCACATGAGCCGAGACTGAAACAAATCAAAGTCGAAATGTTGCTTGATGGACAGAATATGGGGGCGTTGTGTTTGAGTATTCAAGCCTATTTAAATATTCATCCTTTATATGAACCCGTGATTTTTGATGCTTTGCTCAAACCGACAACACAACAATATGTTATTTCTGCAAGAGCTTAATGGGGCTGATTTGTGATTGAAGAATTATTACCGTACTACGAAAAACAATTACAAGAATTTGGGCAGCAGTCCCGTGAGTTTTCGCAAAAATATCCAAAAATCGCTCAGCGTTTATCCTTAAACCAAGAGCAAGTAGATGATCCACATATAGAACGCTTAATTCAGTCCTTTTCTTTAATTGCAGCAAGAATCGATAAGAAACTGGCGGACAGTTACGACATCTTTACTCGGTCTTTGTTTGAGGTGATGTTCCCTCAATACCTCAAACCATTTCCTGCATGTACTGTGGTCAGTTTTGAAGACCTAAATAAGTGTAAACAATTAACTGAAGCTCATCTTATTCCTAAAAATACTGCAATAAAATCAAGAAGTTTTAAAGGTGTACAGTGTGAATTTAGCACCACACAAGAACTAAAGTTATTACCCATTGAACTTAGTCATCTCAATTTTAAAACCAATCCTAGTGCGCATATGCATTTAAATCAAAATGCAACGCTTAGCTTAGGATTTAATATTTTTAATCAGGCACATCGAATTTTAGAAAAAGAAAATTTGCCTATTTATTTGGATGCGATATCCAATTTTCCACTACAAGTTTTGGATGCTGTGTTCCAGTCGAGTACAGGATTTTCATTAAAGGTTGGTCATCGCGTCATCGACATCACAAATCCGTTTAGTATCATGGGTTTTGCTGAAACTGAAAGTCTGTTGCCCTTGGATCAACATACACATCATGCATACCGGCTGTTGATGGAATATTTCTGTTTTTCTGAAAAATTTAATTTCCTCAATATGAACTTAGGTTTGTTAAAATATTTAGAAAAAGAGCAAAATCAGTTTGAAATTTTGATTCATCTTAAACTGAATTTAAATGATCAGGTCAATATTCGAAATTATTCTGAGTTGAATATCGCGAACTTTAAATTATATGTAGTACCAGTTATCAATTTATTTAAAAAACAGGCTGAACCTCAAAAAATTAATCATCAACAACTCGAATATCCTTTAATTACCGATGCTCATCATCCTGAGTTTTATCAAACTTATTCGATTACTAAAATGCAAATGATTCGTGAAAAGTCAAATAAAGATCAAACTACTTTTGACATTTATCCATTCTTTGCGATGAGTCATTATCAAAAGGATGAGACTCAGTTTTTTTATAGTTTGAATTCGGCACAGCTACAAAATAAATATGTTGAAACAGGTTATAGTATTATTTCAAAACATTTATCACCTGAAACAACCAAATCTGATTTTATCAGTACGCAATTATTATGCTCCAATCGTGATTTACCCCATGAGGCATTGAGCCAAGCCAACAATATATTAAATTTGAATGACAGTAGTCTGGCACGGCGAGCTGTGGTTTTAAAAAGACCGAATAAACCCTATTACTTTGAACAAAATAAAAAAGAGCAATGGCGGATCATTTCGCATTTATCATTAAATACTTTATCTCTCACCAAGGGCGATGCTTTAAGCCATATTCAGGAATTGCTTGAACTGTATAACCTGCCTCAGCTCAAAGAAAACCACCTTATTATTAATGCGATTCAGTCGGTTAGTTTTGAATTAAAGCAAAAGATGGTGGATGCAAAACCATTCCCACTCTTTATACGAGGGTTGAAAGTAAATCTAGGGGTTGATTCGAAAGTGTTTCGAGGACATAGCCTGTATATTTTTAGTCAGTTGTTGTCGCATGTCTTTAATCTAAAAGTCCAGATGAACAGTTTTGTCGATGTTGTTATTTCAGATGCTCAATCTCAACAGGAGTTATACCAATGCGTGCAGAACGTTGGTGGCAAGACACTTCTATAGTTGACGTACTGGTTGAACAACCGAACGCTTTTGAATTTATTCAGGCCACGCGATTATTACGTCATGCGGAAGCTCCCCATGCCCAAAAAGAAGGGGATTGGGCAAAGCAGTTTAAGTTTCATAGTTCACTGAATCTCAATTTCCCGAATGCCGAAATTGAGAGTTTGACCCTTGACGAAGAAAAAATTCACTTAACCAACTTAATGATTGGTTTAACTGGGATTCAGGGCACCTTACCGTATAGCTATACCAATAAAATTAAACAAAGTGCGCGTATACAACGGAATGAAACACTTCATTTTTTAGGTTTATTTAATCACAAGCTCACGGCGCAATATGTGGACGCCTCTTTAGCTTACCATTTACCGATTCGCTATGAGATTGAGCAAGAAAACCATTACCTCGATATTTTGCATGCACTAAATGGTTATGTGAGTGCTCAACATGAGCAACAGGACTTAGATGATTATTTTGCTGAATTCGCTGGATTAATGCAGGGGCAAAATAATACAGCACATGCGCTAAAAACCATGCTGGGCTGTGTGTTTAAGCAACCGTTTAAAATTAAAGAATTTGTGGAAGAGATCTTTCGCTTGTCCCCTGAACAAAGAAGCACACTGGGGGGCAATAATCAATTAGGCATTAATACCTTTTGTGGAGAAAATATCCGTCAAATAGATGGAAAAATTGAAATAGAAGTTGGCCCCGTCTCATACACCGAGTATTTAAAATTTTTACCCGATCAAGCTGAGAGTATAAAACTTAAACGATTACTTGCAAGCTGGCTGAGTCCAACGCTTGGGGTGGATTTAAGAATCATCCTGAGGAAAGAGGATATTCAACCGATTCAGCTGAGTTCAACGATGACCATTGGTTTATCACAAGGCGCTTTTTTAATGCCGATGCCGACCGAACACAATCACGAAACCTGTTATACATTGATGGGGATGGGACATGCTTAAGCTCTTTATTGGTACTTTGAGCAGCTTATTGTTGTTTGTCGCAGGAATCGTCATTTTTTACTGGCGTGATATTCAGTATGACCCAACTGGGGCAGACCTGCTTAATTATTTACTTCTATTTCCATTGATTCTGTGCGTAATTTTATGGTCTCCAGTATTTATTTATCGTGCAATTAAAGCTCACCAAAAGCGTAAAGAGCAACAAAAACAAGCACAAGTAGAGCAGCATCAGGATGATGAGAACCAACAGGCTGGAGCTGTTGAAGTTCAGTGGTTAAACCTGAATATTTATTCCTCGTCTGCATATAGTGCCTTTGGGGAAAATGACGAGATTCTTGACGAGATTAAAAAATTTAAAAGCCCAGAGCTCGATACGCAATTACAAAATGCCTATGGCTTACCGATGCTGTCTTATCGCATACATGCACTAGATCATGTCATTACAAATCAGGACGATGATGAAGTTGTTGATCATCCGCGCCATCTGCGAATCCAAGCCCTGATCGAGCATCAACTAGAGCAACATGCAGAAACATTGTGGCAAATCTCACAGCATTTAAAGCAATCTGCCTTATTTTATGATAGTGAATTGGCCTATGAGTATCGTATGCATCCGGCATGGATTGATCCTAGGAGTGAATATGATAGCAATGAACCAGAGGAACAACCTGATGTGCAGCAGGTTGCTAAATTAAACCGTATCAATATACATATGCTGCTGCCTGAATCGATGTTACATGCTTGGAATGAAGAACAAAGCAGTGGTGTCGTACAGGATTATTTAAGTTCACTGGGCATGATTACGCAGCAAATTCATCTTGAGCACCATTATTTCAGTCAAGAAACAGCCTATAAAGAGTGGATGCTGTTATTGGAGCAAATTTCTCAGCAGTCAGAAGAAATCACGTTCATCCTGAATGTAGATTCAGAAATTGACCAAGAACTGCTTGATGAAAAAACATGGTTAACCGACCATTACTTGCCTGCTGAATATGCCTCTAGTTGGTGCTTAGCATCATCTTCTTTACCATTACTTGATATCAAACCCTTAAAACAACTCAAGATTGCACTAAACGAGGCCAATCTTGCCAATCATTTTGCATCCCCACCGATGAAGCAATTAGAACAATTTAAAGATATTCAGCCTTTTGTGCTGATGCTCGATGATATTACAGACATTCAAACCATGAAAAAACTTAACCAAACTTTCGATCGAAGTGGGATTGAATCGCATCACTTCATTCATACCAAACAAAGCTTTGGACATACGCAGCATTTGGCCAAAGTATTTGGATTTATGTTGAGTATGCATTTGCCTGATGAGTTGATGGCGATGATTTATAGCACTGATCAATTGTCTACACATTGTTTTCTACATGCGTGTGAAGACAGTAATATCCCTATAGAACCAACCATTTAAATTAAAAAAGAATAAGAGAGTATTGTGAATTCTTTATTTTATAACGTCTTAGGTTATGTTTGGCAGTATGTGAGCAACCCGAAAGCCATTATGGCCATATCGGGTTTTGTCGCACTAATGGCCATGTATAACGTCATTCCAGCCAAAATCTTTTGGCCTTTAATGATTTGTTATGTATTCGGGGTGATGCTGTGGGGGATTTATTTACTCATTGTACGTCGTCGACATGCAGCACAAGGTGAAGCTCTTGCCGATGCCATTGCACATGATACCAATGCGGAATATGGCAAACAAAAAAACAAAGATGAACTTCATTTGATTCAGCAACAAATGAAAGAATCTATTCAGTTGATTCGAAAATCAAAACTGGGAGATAAAAAGGGCAATGCTGCACTCTACGAGTTGCCATGGTATATGGTAATTGGTAATCCTGCTGCGGGTAAAAGTTCGGCCATTTATAACTCAGGTTTAAAATTTCCTTTTGAAGAAACCCATCAAAAATCAGTTTCTGCTGGACTCAGCGGAACGCGTCATTGCGACTGGTTTTTTTCAACAGAAGGCGTGTTATTAGATACTGCAGGGCGTTATTCCGTTTATGCGGAAGATCATTTTGAATGGTTAGGTTTTTTAAATATTTTGAAAAAAAACCGCTCCAAAGCACCAATCAATGGTTTGATTGTGATTGTCAGTATTGCTGAGTTGGTGAGTAACAGTCCAGAAAAGTCGATCAAACTGGCAAAGAATTTACGTGCACGAATTCAAGATCTTACTGAGCGTTTAGAGGTTTTTTCGCCTGTTTATTTGGTCTTCTCTAAAATGGATTTGATTGCAGGTTTTACTGAGTTTTTTGAATGCTATGAAGTCGGTGAATTTGATCAGGTTTGGGGGGCAACACTGCCTTATACAACCGATGGGGCCAATAATGCTGTTGAATTGTTTGAAAAACATTATTCAATTTTATATGACGGTTTAAAAGGCGTCAGTACGACACATCTCAGCCGCCGACATTCGCAGAATATTTCTCCAAGTGTCATGACATTTCCTTTAGAGTTTAAGAGCTTAAAGCCTGCGTTAAAGACATTTATCGGCACACTGTTTGAAGATAACCCTTATCAATTTAAACCTGTTTTCCGTGGCTTTTATTTCACCAGTGCGCTGCAAGAAGGCATTATTGAAAGTCCAATGACCGAGCAAATTGCTCAAGACTTTTTATTGCAAAAA
The DNA here is from genome assembly GCF_051789135.1 of Acinetobacter sp. PC34. NCBI lineage: Bacteria > Pseudomonadati > Pseudomonadota > Gammaproteobacteria > Moraxellales > Moraxellaceae > Acinetobacter > Acinetobacter sp. PC34. The sequence continues at coordinate 1,661,584 of NZ_CP196664.1, forward strand.
GGTTTAGACAATGAAAATGGCATTCCAACGCGCTCAGTTTCTCAAAACCATGGCTATTTTTTAAAAGGTTTATTTTCTGACATTATTCTCAAAGACAAGAACCTCGTTAAACAACATATTAACCCTAGCCGAAAGCGTCAGCGTTATATTGCCTTTGTTGCCGCTTTATTTGGTGTAGCTATTATTCTAAGTCTATGGGTGTGGTCTTATCGGAATAATCAGCAATTGATTGCAGACGTACAAGCCGATTTAGACAAAGTCGTTTTACTTGAAAAGCAATCGGGTCAAGAGTTGTCTACACAACTGAGTGCACTCTTGATTTTACAGGAACGTATGCAGCAGTTGGACCAATTTGAAGAAGATCGTCCTTTAAAGCTGGGTTTTGGTCTATATCAGGGAGATGAGCTGCAGGAGAAGCTAAAAACAGAATATTTAAAGGGTGTTGAGCAAATCGTCTTGATTCCAACACAACAAAATATTGCCCAATATCTACAGCGGGTGAAAAGCAATGAAGAAAAATTGCGCACAAACCATGCAAATGTAGAGCTGACACCTGTTGCGAAAACCCAGCAATATTTAGAGCCTAATGATGCAAATCCACAAGATGCATACAATGCTTTAAAAGCCTATTTAATGATGGGTAATACTCAATATATGGATGCAAGTCATTTAAGTGATCAAGTCACACGTTTCTGGCGTTCATGGTTGGATAATAATCGTGGTCAAATGCCGCGCGGAGAAATGATCCAAAAGGCAGAGCAAATTTTGTCGTATAGCATGACTTTAGTTGGCGATCCTAAATTTCCAGTACTCAGCTCAGACAGCTTGGTGGTGGATCAAACGCGTCAAGTTCTTCTGTCTGTTATTCGTGGAATGCCTGCACGAGACCGAGTTTATAATGAATTAAAAATGCGTGCGGCTGTCCGTTATCCAGCATTAACCATAAAGCAAATGCTTGGCGATGCCAATCAAAATGCAATCTTAGGCAGTTATGCCTTACCGGGTATGTTTACACATGCTGCATGGTCAGAATATGTTGAACAAGCCATCGATGAAGTTGCAAAACGACCTACGGATACCAAAGACTGGGTACTCAACAGCACACAGTCGGATGACTTATCATTTAGTGGTAGCCCAGATCAAATCCGTAAACAGCTCACAGAACTCTATAAAAAAGAATATATTGCGGAATGGCGGAAATTTTTAGGTGCGATACATTATGCCAAAGCTAAGGATTACGGACAACAGGCGAGCTTTGTCCAAGTTTTAGGCGAGCCTGAAAACTCACCCATTCGTAGTGTTTTTGATCGCGTTGCGAAAGAAACCAGTTGGGACAATCCAGTCGTAATGGCGGAGCTGGCAGCGCCACAAACAGGTTTTGTGGCTTGGTTTAAACGCAAAGTATTAAGACGAGATGAAACTCAGATTGATGCTAAAGTCATGAATCAAGCGCAAGGCCCGATTTCTAAAGAATTCCAAATGTTTTATCAGTTGGTGCGTAAACGTGATGATCAACAAAATAAGTCTTTGCTTGATGAATACATGCAATCTTTAGCTCAAGTTCGAAGTAAATTCAATGACTTGAAAAGCTCAGGTGATATTGGGCCATCTGCGATGAGTTTGGTTAAGTCGACCATTAATGAGCAAAATTCTGTCTTTAATACAACGCAGAAGTTGGTCGATGAAAAAATGTCAGTTGGCCTATCTGAGGTTGATCAGAAACTGCTCCAAAAGCTGTTGATGTCGCCACTGACACAATCATTTGAAAGTTTAATTCTCCCAGCGCAAGATGAGATGAATAAGCTATGGGTTATGCAAGTCTACCAACCTTTCAATACGAACCTGAGTAAAAAATATCCATTTAACTCTTCAGCGACACTGCAAGCAACAAGCAATGAAATTAGCCAGATTCTTGGCGAAAATGGCAGTATTGCGCGTTATGTCAAAGAGTATCTTGATCCACTTGTTATTCGTCGTGGTTATACCTTGACTTCTAAGACGTGGAAAGATTTAGGGATCAGCTTGAATCCACAATTTGTAATGAATTTTCAAAGCTATGTTGCGCCAAGTAATGGGATGGCAACAGGAGCGTTAAATCAAGCTTCGTCTGCACCTGCGGCTACGGCGCAATCCAATTTTCAATTTTACCCAATTGAAAATCCTAAGTTTTTATCCTATACCATTGATATTGATGGACAAAGAATGCTTTATGAAAACGGTATTCAACAATGGGTGAATTTTGTATGGCCAAATGCCGGAGCAATTCCAGGTGCACGTATTACAGCCATTGATTTAGATGGGAAAACGCATACGATTTTTGAGGCACCTGGTGAATATGGTATTAATCGTTTAATTGATGGTGCTGAGCGAACGCAACGTGGCGGAAGCTATGAAATGATTTGGAGAAATCAGCAAAATCCAGAGCTTGCAGTAAAAGTCAATTTCCGTTTAATCAGCGGGGACGCCAATGGTGGAGTAGGCGGGCAGCGCAGTTACAATGGCATGCAACTGGTCGATCAAATTGTCACCAATAAATCCGTACGTGTGGTGGCAGCGCAAACCACACCTTCAGCAACAGCTGCAAGTCCTAAAGCTCCAACACCAGGTATACAGGAGCCTCGTTTATGATTTCTAGAAAGTGGCTAGGTTGTAAGGAGTATTGCGATGGATGAACTGCGGACTTTAGCTTTATATTACGGAAAATGTCCTGCACGTGGTGATTTCTTAAAAACACGCGGTCAGTATGCCTTAATTCAACTAATTGATCAGTGGATTACTGAAGCATTAGAACATGCCATGCAATCAGAGGGATTTAGTCAAGCGTATGAAAAGCTACCTTCATTAGACTTTTTTATTGCCAATCCACAAGAAAATAATTTTCTTGTGGCAAATTTGATTGCCAGTCACGATAGTTCTGGCCGTCAATTTCCAATGGTATTGAGTCATTTATTAGAAGTTGAAAATAGTTTTGATAATATTATTTATGCGCCATATCGCTATAAGCAAACTTTAATCGACTTATTTCAAAAGAATCGTGTGGTACGTTCGATACGTGACCCTAATATCGTGCTCGATAAATTATCTAAATTAAATAATGAGATACAAGTTTTTAATCACAGCGAAGTTTCGGCATTTTATGAACACCATACGATACATTCATTTGCTCAATTACTAAGAATGAGCAGTTACGAGCTTGCACAAAGCATGATTGGACTCGGGTTATTGTTACAGCCCGTCATTCAACATGGTACTAGTCGCTTAACTAAAGTGTTGATTTTACCTATTAATAACTCTAGCTACTGCTATGAAATTGCAGCTTTTTGGGTCAATCTAATTAGTTTTTTTATTCAAAATCAAAATGCTGAGCTTCTGATAGGGATTTTGCATAGCGAAAAACCGGTACTGCTTTTTGGCTTTCAAGGGGCAGATATTATGACTTTAAGTGAAATTTTCACGCAAAAGTTAGATTCAGATCACTGGGTTTCATTGGTTCAAGCCAATTGGATTGATGCATATTTAGAGCAAAATGCAGGTTTGGCAACGCTGGAGCAAGCTTTGTGTGAGCGGCAATTGAGCTTAATACAAGCTGTGAAACTTTTTAAAAAAACTTTTATAGATTAATAAAATATGAAAATAAATCATAGATTTAAGTCGAATAAATGGCTGCTGACTTTAACGTTGGTTTTGAGCGTGAATGTCTGGGCTGAACCGATTATTATTGAAGGTGTTGTTCCAAATGATGCCAGTAAGCAAATCATTTTGAACAAGATGTACAGTGTCTATGGCACTGACCAAGTGATTGATAAAATAAAGGTTAAAGCAGTTAATGCTCCGAATGGTTGGAGTGAATCTGTTGCGAATATGGTGGTTCCAGAGTTAAAAAAAGTTCACCAAGGTAAACTTTCTGTACGTGGTACGCAAATGGAACTTAATGGAAAAATATCGAGTTCAAATGAAATTCAGCCAACAACAAACTTATTCCAAAGTTTAGTAACACCACCGTATCGCTTAAATGCGCAGCTTTCTGTCAATCAGGCTGAGCAGCAAATTGTAGATGAAGCACTTAAAAACAGAATTATAGAATTTGAATCTGGCAGTGCAGTTTTGGCTATGAGTGGAACTCAAATCTTAGATGAAATGGCGGTGGCTCTGAATAAGGTTGGTGGAAAAAAGGTTAAAATTATTGGACACACAGATAGTTCAGGTGACGCTGCAAAGAATCTTGCTTTAAGTAAAGAGCGTGCTGTAGCTGTTAAAAACTATTTGATCAATAAAAGTATTGCAGCTGAACGTTTAAGCGTCGAAGGATTAGGCTCGAACAAACCTGTTGCTGATAATGCGACTGCAGATGGTCGTAAGAAAAACCGTCGAATTGAATTTGACGTAATCTAAGTCATTTATAAAAAGCCACAATTGATGATGTGGCTTTTTATAAATGACTTAGATTACGTATAATGTATATTATGTTAAATAGCATATCTAAGACTGTAGCCTACGCAACCTCAGTTGGTGCTACAGCTCGACATCGTGAATCCCAGTAAAATTATATTCACGATGCCGAGTACGCTAATGAACATAATATACGTTATGCCGAAATCTACGCGCGCAGCCTATCAATGTGATGATCTAACTTGATAAAAAACCGTTTGAGCTGATCTATTTCTCGATCGTTGTCTAATTCTGAATTTTGTAATTGTTCTAGTGCTGTCTCTAGCAGATCGCACATATATGAATAATCTTCTCTGGTTAGAACGCCTATTTTTCTGTCGTAATTAACTGTTTTGAACAAATGTGCATTTCGAATCATAAGTCTTTATCTGCATCTTATTTATGGACTGTGGTTCATGGTAAATCTACTTTTTTTATTTCATGTTTTCCTTAATGATCTGAATCGTGAATTGGAATTATAAAAAATAGTCTGTATCACTTTGAATTTTAGGAGAAATATGCTGCTCAACCCATGTTAACCATGCCCTTGTTTTAGCATCTATAAAATGACGCGATGGCAGTAATGTATAAACACCAATATCAGGTGATCTCCAATCTGCTAAAACACGGCGCAATCGCCCAGTACGTATAGCCTCAATCACAGCAAAAGTTGGAAGTAATGCGATACCCATATCTTGTTGCACCATGTCTAATAATAGTTCTGGTGTGTCAGCAATCAACTGCCCTGTAATATCGATTTGATACGAACAACTATCTTCACTTACAAGATGCCATTGCGGTGTAATCGATGGGTTCACTAATCTTAAACATGCATGTTTTTGTAGATCATCTAGTGATTTGGGTTCGCCATATTTTTCTAAATAAGCTGGTGATGCGCAAAGTAATGAAAATATTGTTCCAATTCTGCGAGCAACAAATCTGGAGTCAGCCAAAGATTCGGTGAGATATAAACTGACATCAATTCCTTTGGCTAAAAGGTCTGGCACATTCTGGGAAGTACGGTACTCAACCGTAAGCTCGGGATAGGTTTGACAAAACTCGGCCAGCATCGGAGACACATAATGATGACCAAAACTGGCCATACTCAAAACACGTAACTTGCCCTGCGGTTTGCTTGCCATTCCCATGGCTTGAGCTTCTGCTTCTTCCACCATTGCAAGCACTTGACGGCATTGCTCTGCATAAGCTGCACCAATATCGGTCAACGCATGCTGTCTGGTCGATCGTTGTAGTAATTTTGTACCTAAACGCCCTTCTAACTCGCTAATGAGTCGAGACACTTGCGCTGTTGTCAGTTCCATCTGCTCTGCGGCAGCGGTAAAGCTTCCACTATCAATGACTTTTAGGAAAGCATGCATTGCATGGAGTAATCCACCCTCAAGATTTTTGCGCATAACGTAAATATGTTTTTCTTAATTACGCATTGTTGCACCAGTCTGGATCACCCACAATGACATTAATGTACATACATTGAACAGTTTCATTGTCTTAAGTTGAACTGATCAATCTTTTTCCAAGTATGTCATTTACTCCAAATATTCAACGGGATGTTGAGAAAAGAAAGTAGCTCGATCTACAAAATTCAAAGGAGATATAAATGAATATAGCGACAAAATTTACCCCAAATAAAATTCCAACCAAGGATGTGTCACTTGAAGATAAATATCTCAGTGATGACGGTACTGCTTATATGACAGGTATTCAGGCTATGGTGCGTTTACCACTCGCGCAAACACGGCGGGATACTTTAAACGGTTATCATACTGCTGGTTTTATTTCAGGTTATCGTGGTTCCCCTGTCGGAAATTACGATAATTTTCTCTGGCAAGTTGAAGGCATACTCAAAGACCATCATGTTGTTTTTCAACCCGGTGTAAATGAAGATCTCGCTGCTACTGCAATTTGGGGTACCCAACAAGCCAATCTCGCAGGGCAAGGTAAATATGATGGTGTAACGTCTTGGTGGTATGGCAAAGGCCCTGGGGTAGATCGTTCTGGAGATGTTCTGCGTCATGCCAATCTTGCAGGAACATCAGAACGAGGTGGTGTGGTTGCCTTCTTTGGTGATGACCACTCTTGTAAATCGTCAAGTATTCCACACCAGTCAGAATACGTGATGATTGGTTGTGGCATTCCAATTTTTTACCCGACTTCAATACAGCAAATTCTTGATTTAGGTGCTCATGCGGTTGCCATGTCACGCTTTGCGGGTGTATGGACATCAATGAAGTTGGTCAGTGAAATCGTCGAAACCTCTGCTTCTGTTCATGTGGATTTAGATCGAGTTACTCCTGTTTTACCCCAAAATATTCAAATGCCTGAAGATGGTGTCAATATACGTTGGCCTGATCACGGCATTCAACAAGAAGAACGTCTTTATAAATATCGCTTACCCGCTGTATTGGCTTATGCACGTGAAAATCAACTAAATCAGGTGACATGGCATTGTCCTGATGCGCGTATTGGCATTGCAGCAAGTGGTAAAGGTTATTTAGATACGATTGAAGCGTTACGTATTCTCGGAATTGAAGGTGAAACGGCCCAACAGCTCGGATTGAGAGTGTATCAAGTTGCTTTAATTTGGCCTTTAGAACCGCAAGGTCTGCGTGAATTTGCCGAAGGTTTAGAAGAACTGATTGTTGTAGAAGAAAAACGCCCGATTCTTGAAGCACAAATTAAAGATGAACTCTATGCGCTTCCAGATGGCAAACGCCCGCGTATCATCGGTAAAGCGAGTGATGGAAAAGGTGAATGGAGTACATCGATTGATGAAGCGCCTTTGATTGGTCACTATGAATTCCAACCTGAACCGATTGCAAAAATGTTGGCTGCTCGATTCTTAAAATTAGATCTTCCAGAAAGCTTAAAAACGCAAATTCAAAATAGACTTGAGCTGTTACAAAAAGCAGAGCACGAGTCACGGCGTGTTTTAGATATTGCAGAACGTAAACCTTTCTTCTGTAGTGGCTGCCCTCACAACTCATCAACTAAGTTACCCGAAGGCAGTCGTGCACTGGGCGGGATCGGTTGTCATTATATTGCCGTGTTACAAGATCATGACACAGAAACGTTCACGCAAATGGGTGGTGAAGGTGTGAGTTGGGCTGGTGCTTCTCATTTCACCAATGAAAAGCATATTTTTGCCAATCTTGGCGATGGAACCTATTTCCATTCAGGTTATCTTGCTATACGCCAAGCGATCGCTGCAAAACTCAATATAACCTACAAAATTCTCTATAACGACGCAGTTGCAATGACAGGTGGACAACATGTCGATGGTCATCTCAGCGTGGCACAATTAACACGACAACTCGATGCTGAAGGAATCACAAAACAAGTCATTGTTACGGATGAACCTGAGCTGATTCATGCTGAAGAAGGTATTGCTGCTCATGTCGAGATTTACCACAGAAATGAATTAGATGATGTCCAACGCAAATTACGTGAGATTTCTGGGGTTACGGCGTTAATTTATGTTCAAACCTGTGCCAGTGAAAAACGTCGTCGTCGTAAACGCAATGCTTATCCTGATATTGCAGAACGCGTTTTTATCAATACTGAAATTTGTGAAGGTTGCGGTGACTGTTCTAAACAATCGAACTGTTTGTCGATCGAACCTGTTGAAACGGTATTAGGAACCAAACGTCAAATTAATCAAAGTAGTTGTAACAAAGACTTCTCTTGTGTCGAAGGCTTCTGTCCAAGTTTTGTGACAGTCCATACTCGTGATATGAAACGTCCAGAAATATTCAAAGGTATCGAAGCTGGCTGGCCAGAAAATCCTATCCTTCCTGAACTAGATCAACAACCTATCCGGATCATGGTCGGCGGTGTTGGCGGTACAGGTGTAGTTACAGCGGGTGCTTTACTTGGAATGGCTGCTCATTTGGAGGGTAAAGCTACACGTATCATGGATATGGCTGGGCTTGCTCAAAAAGGTGGTACGGTTTATTCCTACATACAACTCGCTACAGACGATGATCAAATCTCCGCAACCAAAATCCCTGCGGGTCAATGTGATCTTTTAATTGGTGCAGATGCGATTGTTGCAGGCAGTAATGCGGCACTTTCTCGTCTAAAATCTGACGCTGTTATCATCGTCAATGAAGATGGTTCCCCTACTTCTGATTTCCTTCAATCTCGTGATTGGTATGCGCCAATTACAGATTTGATTCACCGACTTCGTGGTCGAACGACTCAAGGAAAACTCACATCTTTACCTGTAACACGTATTGCCACACAGGTTTTAGGTGATGCAATCTTTGCAAATCAGATCTTACTTGGCATGGCTTGGCAAGCAGGTCAGATACCGCTTAAACGCGAAAGTATTGAAAAGGCAATTCACCTCAACGGTACGGCTACTGAAAAAAACCTTGAAGCTTTCCGTATCGGTTGTCATTTGATGAGTGAGCCTGACTTAGCCAAACGCATTATTGCAACCATACCAACAACGCGTAAACCAACCACGTTGGCCGAACTTGTTGAAGATCGTACAGCGCGTCTGGTCGAGTATTGGAATCAAGATTATGCAACGCAGTATCGAAATCTTGCTGAACAAGCTACCAAAGTATTACCCGAAGAACTCGCTGGAACCATTGCGACACAGCTGTATAGAGTCATGGCGTATAAAGATGAATACGAAGTTGCGCGCTTACTCACAGGAAAAAGCTTTAAACAAACGATTGAAACGCAGTTTGGCAAAGGTCTACGTTTAACCTATCACTTAGCACCACCAGCTTTGGGTGCTCATGGTGTCATACGCAAACGTGCTTTCGGATATTGGATACGCATTCCGATGATGATTCTTGCTCGCCTACAGTGGCTCAGAGAAACTTTTCTTGATCCATTCACTTTACAGCAAGAACGTCAAAAAGAACACGCTTGGCGTGATCGTTATATCGTATTTGTCAAAGCCATCAGTTCTACACCTGAAAGTTATGACTTATCTGTTGCTGAGCAAATCGCTCAATTACCAGCGGATGTACGAGGTTTTGGTCATGTCAAAATGCAAGCGATGGATGTAGCGATACGACGTTGGGATGAGCTTTCTTTGAGTCTTCGTAAATAACATAAATAAAGGAAATAGATTTATATAAGTAGCTGATACAGGATCTTAGGTTGTATCAGCTACTTATCATTTGGCGATGTTTCAAAATGTATGTTGATCGTTTTAACACCGCAAAATTTTGACTAAAAAGTCTTAGATTTGAGCCTACAGTACATCATTAGATAACGTAGACTTTTTTATTACGCATTTTCGTGAACTAATCTGCTTATTGCTCCAGCGAACAGTACACATACCATCATTGTGTAGACATCTAACAATTCTAATATTGTTGAAGGGATTTCTTGCTTATTTTTTTCGAAAGCACCATAAAGATAATATTTCAAAGGTTCAAGATCATCGATCGATATCTTAAAATTTACGCGGTGGCTAATTTTATTTCTTATCTTATTCATAGCCTTAATTGAGGGTATAAGTTCCTTATAAGGCTCAGAAATTTGAAAATTAGATAATAAATTTATTTTTTGAGCAAAGGTCAACTTACAGTCATCCCAACTTAAAGTCTTATATTCAGCTTTTAAATACTCATCAAGATAGTGTTCTATTATTAAATGGCATGACAAAAAATACCCTAATTCCTCATAGTTAATATTATCTAATCGTTGCCATGTTATAGATCCTTCCGAAATATTCCCGACTAAAGGTGGAAGCCCTTTCTCGTTTCTCATTAATTAACCTTATTTGATTTAAGCCGTATAACTTCATTTTATGTTAAATCGAAATATCGTAATCTGAACTGTGCAGCTACGCAAGTCTCGGTGGCAAGGGCTTCTATTACAGATGATATTCTTCTTCAAGAAATTACCCAGCTATTTTTAAATGCAATATACCTAAAGCTAGATGTTATGATTACATCCTGTTTATGATCTAATTCTCATATGAAAAATCCATTTTCTGACAACGCCCAAATTAGTGTAGTTTCTAACTTCTCTAAACTTGTAAATTCGAATTTTCAAGGAGAAATGAATGCTATCTGCTGGCGTAGAGATTTGGTTGGCGATTTTAAAGAAATTGTGGCTAAACTTGAGTTAAAAGAGAATATTACAGAAGTTTCCGTTGAAGATCTTTTAGCTTTACAACTTTCAGAAAAAGGGAATCTCGCAAGGGAAATCATTTTAAAAGATATACAGCTATTAACCGATTTTGGCGCATCCCCTGCACTTAACTTATTGAAATGTTATGAACGTGATGACGAGCTAGATTTTATTTCAACAGATGTATATTCGTTTCATATTGATCGTTCACCCATAGAAACAGATACTTTCTTATGTACCTACCACGGTGCTGTAAGTGATATCGTGCCCAATGCTCAAGTTGAGAAAAAAGTTCTCATTCCCGAAATCAGAGAAAAGCTTAAAAAGCGGCATGATGGCCCAGAAACAGAGTTTGAAACTTTCCTAGAAGAGTACTTTTTCGACCTGCATTATCAACCTAAACCGAATGCAAAACCTGTGAATTTAGGCTTAGGACATCTTTGGCGCTTGGCGGTAGATCATCCGACGCAACAGGTCTTGCCTTGTGTGCATAGAGCGCCTGTCGAAAAAGATGGTGAGTATAGGTTGCTATTGATTTGTTAAATATTTATTCGATATAGAGTCGATGAATTTAATCTATTTATAGACGGTAAAAAAGCACCTTAAATTTTTAAGGTGCTTAACTGAAAAGCATTACTATGCAAGTTCACAGTTATTGATTTTAGTAATCCCAAAAAATGCGTTGGATTTCCTTGGCATCTTTTGTTTTTGTTAAAGCAAGTGCAGCAAGTAATTTAGCTTTTTGCGGGTTAAGATCATGTGCGACCACCCAACCATATTTGTCATCTGGTTGTTCTGCATTTCTAAGAATAAAACCTTGAGGTACGCGAGATGAACGAATAATTTGCACACCTTGTTTTTGTAAGTCAGTTAATGTTGGAACAATATAATTGGCTACCGATCCATTCCCTGTACCTGCATGAATAATAGCTTTTGCCCCTGCTTTAGCATAAGCCGTGTATGCATCCGGCAACATATTGCCTGAACCATAAACAATTTGTACCAGCGGTAAGCTATCACCTTTAATATTTTCAATATTAAATTCTGAGCTCTTATTATGACGTTTTGCTGTATTTCTGAACCAGTAAGGTTTTCCTTCGACTAAGGTCCCGAGTGCACCCCATTGGCTCATAAATGCATTGGTATGGATATTAATTGTTTTTGAAACATCTCGTGCTGCAAAAATGTCGTCATTCATGAGCACAAAAGTTCCTTTACCTTTTGCACTATCGTCGGCAGCAAGTGCAACCGCACTATAAAGGTTCAACGGGCCATCAGCAGAAAGTGCAGTACTTGGACGCATTGACCCGACCAATACAATCGGCTTATCTGAATGAATCACTAAATTTAAAAAGAAAGCTGTTTCTTCTAGTGTGTCTGTTCCATGTGTAATCACGACACCATTCACATCAGACTTTTTAAGTAAGTCATTGACTTGACGTGCAAGGGATAATAATTCTTTATCCGTAATACTTTCTGATGCAACTTGCATGGCCTGCACACCAGTCACATTGGCAAGGTTTTGAATCTGGGGAACCGCATTTAATAATGCATCCACAGGAACTTTTGCCGCAGTATAGGTTGCACTATTGGTAGAGCTTGCTCCAGCACCTGCAATCGTTCCACCAGTAGCGACAACAACGACATTATTTTTGGCAAATGCTGCACATGGGAGTAATAGGCTTAAACTTAATGTCAAAGCTGAAATCGTTTTTTTCATAGGTCATCCTTTTTGAGTCATTTTATTCTTAGCATTTTTCATACCATAGTAAAATTACTGGAAAAAGATAGGATTGTATAGGTGTAGAAATTGTATTTTTTGTCCATCACATTTCTTAAATACGATTAATCATGGTGCATCTCTTGTAGTTTTGAGATGAGTCCTATTTACCCAATACAGAACAGTTGCAAGAAAATATTCAAAATACGGTACGACTATTTTTAAATGGTTATCGCACTTTTTAGCAAGTTGTTATTTTATTTAGGATGAAAGCAATATGCAGTCCCTCCAAGAATGAAAAACTGCACCGTATTATTTAGGCGGTGGCTATTTATTACCACGTTATTTCATGACCTTGAAAGTCGACAAACTGTTGTTCATTTTTACCAATAAAATCTTCAACCACACGTACAATGCCCGTTGTGCTTTCTTTTACGTTGATGGGTGCATGGCTTCCGCCCATTTCAGTTTGCACCCAGCCTGGATGTAAGTTCAGCACGCCTATTTGGGCAGGAATTGCCTCATTTATCGCAAAGCCCCGTGTGATACTATTGAGAGCAGCCTTGCTTGCGCGATACAGCTCCATACTTCCATCATCGTTTAAAGCAACGCTTCCCATGCGAGAACTCATAAATGCAATGACACTCTTTTCTTTCATCAAAGGAAGAAGTGTTCTCGCAATCGTCACGGGTGCAATGCTATTTACCCAAAACAGATTGGCAATCTCATTGGGCGTGCACTGCTCAACGCGTTGATGTTTTGGCCCAAGAATGCCCGCGGAAACCAACAGTAGGTCGATGGATTTTTCATGATATTTACTGAGTAAACGGTCTGCCGTTTGTACATAGCTTAAATCTAATTCGGTTAATTCAAGTCGGTCGGGATACTCAGAAAGCAGTTGATTTAAGCCTGTAGAGACTTGGTCTATGTCTCGGATGGTCGCGATAACCTGCCAGTGCTGATTAAGCAGCTCACGAACCAGACCTAGGCCAATCCCTCTAGAAGCTCCAACCACGATTGCCCGTTTATTCTTATCAGACATAAAATGTTCCTCTATCACGATAATTCAAGGTGTTAAAAACGCTTGAGCTCAAACCTTCAAAGTTTGCTTTGGGATATTGATTCACAAGCTTAAGAATTCGCTTTGATCATAGTGCAGTAAGAATTTTTTATACAAACCTATTTCTGTAGACTTATTCAACCTTCATCATTCATTCAATGAATAAGCCCACAACTAACACATGAGTCTTACCAGCAATAGGTTTTCCTACGACCCAAAATTGGAGAATTTAGAAAACCTAAAACCTAGCGATTTCTGTCTAGAAGTTCACAGTCCATGAAAATTGTGCTGTACGTGGTGTACCCAGAAATAAATAGTCATCCCCGAAAAAGCTTCCTGCATCTCGCCAATATTTTTTATTGAACAGGTTGTCCACATTCAGGCGAAGCATATTGTCATAACCATAAGCACGGAAGTTATAAGCTGCACCCGCATCGAATACGGTATAGCCTGAAACTTTAACCGTACCCGTTTTGTTGGCGTATTTACTGCTGCTGTATTGCATACCTGCGAGTAAACGTAAACCTTCTACTTGAGGCATTTGATAAGACACATGACTGGCAAAACGAACTGTCGGTACGTTTTGAGTTTGATGCCCTTTATAAGCATCGACCTGTATATCTTCCAAACGTGAACGGGTCAGTGCCAAAGTCGATGTCATATCCAGATTTTCAGCAACACGACCTTGCAAGCCCAATTCCAAACCTAGATTATGCTGTTCACCATCGGTGACATAGTAATTGTCTAAGTTGGTATATTGATGGTCTTGTGTTAAGTCAAACAAAGCGGCAGTAAATAGTAGCTCTTGCCATTGCTGTTTAAGACCTAATTCATATTGAGTTGAACGTCTTGGTGCTAAAGTTTCAAAGGCATTTCCTACGATACCTTTATCCTCATTACCATAGGCAGACCACGGCGCTTGACTGCCGTCACTTATCCCTTTGGCATAAGAAGCATACAGATGAGTGTTCTGCCAAGGCTGATACATCAACGCGAGCTGTGGCAAGAAGCGATTGAAGTCGGTGTCACGAATACTGTTGCCATCCGCAGCATAGGCACTTTCATTTAAATGCAAAAGCTTACCGCCCAGCAAAACTGACCATGCATCATTAAATTCGATTTGATCCAACAGGTTGAGGGCTGTTTGTTGACTATCTAACGATTTGTAATGATTACCTAAGGCTTTGTCCGTAGGCGTATATGTAATAGGATCATTATAAATATTTCCTGAACCTATCCATTCATTGATTGCATCATACTGAGTATGGCGTTTGTAGGCATGTGACAACTCTAAACTCAGGTTATGTTGCCATGCTCCAGTGTTGAATTTTCCGTTTAAGCCCGTTTTAAATTGATTGGTTAGATAACTATCATCTGGGCTGCGGAAATCATAAATATCGTAGTTACCATCAGTGTCAAAGGTGTAGGCAAAGGCTGAGTAATCATCTACGACCACACGACTTTGTGAAACAGACAGATTGCCGTTCCATTTATCATTGATTTGATAACTATATTTCAGACTCGTATTTAGACTTTCATTGGTGATTGGTTTGCTCCAGCTTTGATAACCCAGCAAACGATCCCATTCCACTCCTGTCGGTACAGTTTCACCACCAAGTAGCTGATAACCTGGTACTGAACGTTGTTTTTGACGCTGTGATTCAAGATCAAATTCAAGTTTTGAACGATCTGAAATTTTCCAGTCTAAAGCCAAGGAGCCAAACAAACGTTTTCCATCGGCATGTTCAACATACGGGTGAATGTCTTCATAAGCTGCATTCACGCGATAACCAAATTGTTGATTGTCTCCAAGCCATCCACCAAGGTCGGTTGCCACACGGCTACCGCCATGACTGTCTGCTTCGATGGTTAAAGATTGGACATCTTTGGGGCGTTTACTCACATAGTTCACTACACCGCCTGGCGTGGACATACCACTTTGAATCGCACTCATGCCTTTTAGGATTTCAACTTGTTCTTTATTTTCAAGCGCCACGTTTTGCTCACCGCGTAGCAAATTACCGTTCAGTAAATAACTTGATCCCGCATTTAAGCTAAATCCACGCATCACAAAGTTTGCATAGTAACCAATAGGTGCATAGCCATCCCCAACAGACGCATCGTTCTTTACCACATCGCTCAGTGTTTTCGCATGTTGATCTGCGATCAGTTCAGCAGTAACGGTGTGAATAGATGCAGGAATTGCTGCAAGGTTTTGCTGACTAAAGCCAGACAAATTAACTTTGGGTTGATAATAAGCCAGTTGTTCAGTCTGAGCAGTAGTTGTAATGGTTGCGAGTTGCTCTACATCACTCTCTTCTGCCGCATGTACCCATACCGAGTTCAGCCCTAGACATGAAAATGAACCAACCGCCAATAATGCTTTTTGTAAACGAGAAAATGGATACGTTTTCACTGTCGTTGCTAACCCCAAAAGATAAATTTACAGCCTGAATTTTGCGGCATGAGTATTCACAATTTTCTTAAAATGAACAAGCACATTATTCAACATATCTCAGCTTTTTTTTAAAATTATCTGGCAATAGCTTTGAGTGTGTAGATTTTGAAATTGAGTTTAACTATCTGATTTTAAATTATAACGTTGATCTGCGTTCAATATCTTCAGCCGTATTTGATACAGCATATGGTAGATGGGAATTTATCTGAATTGAAACAGTGTATTGTGGATTGGAACCTAAAAGCTTAGGTTGATTTATTTCATTTTTTTAAGATATTTTTTAATTTTAGAGTGATTTTTTAACTATAAATCCATTAAAATGTTATAACATAACAATACAAGTCTAAACTACTCTCCTTCATGATGAATAAATTCTCTCTTTTTTCCTCAAGCATATATTTAAGCCTGCTGAGTTCTTTCACTTGGGCCGAAACTTCAACAGAAGTACTCCAGACCATCCAATTACAAGCCGAAACTGAGGGTGAAAACCTTCAACAAAGCACAGCAATGACTAAGTTTTCACATGACATTTTAGACGTGCCATTTAGTCGAAGTGTGTTATCCAAAGCTTTAATTCAACAACAAGATGTGCAACGTATTGACGATGCATTAACACAAGTGAGCGGGGTCTATAATCAAACCAATTATGGTGGCGGCTTTTGGGATAACTTTTCATTTAGAGGTTTTAGTACAGACCCCAATATTGGGGCACAAATCATCAGAAATGGTCTAAGTGTCAACCGTGGACTCAGCGCTCCGCGAGATATGGTGAATATTGAATCCCTCGACTTTTTAAAAGGCCCAATGGCTGCGCTCTATGGCCGCGGGGAAGCTGGCGGTCTACTGAATATCAACACTAAAAAGCCTGAATGGGAAAGTTCTTCAGAAGTGAATTTACGCGCCAATAGTTTAGAAAAATACCGTGCTAGTTTTGAACATACTGCCCCAATCAGTGATCGTGTGGCTTATCGTATTGCGGTCGCACATGAAGATAATCAAAGTTTTCGTGATCATGTGCAGAGTGAGCGTTGGTTTTTCTCCCCCCAACTCACATGGAAAATTTCAGATTCAACCCAATTAGATTTTGACAGCGAATTTACCCGACAAGATGGAACCTTCGACCGTGGTGTAAGTAGTTATCAAAAACAATTCGTGATGGACCCTAAAACATTTACAGGCGAACCTGATGATGGTGATCATATTCAAAAAGATCATTTCTATCAGCTTCGACTTGCACATCAGTTTAATGATGACTGGAAAATGAATAATGCTCTTAGTGTGAAAGATACTCAGCTCAAAGGCTTTTCCAGTGAACCTCGTCGTATTCAAAGTGATGGACGTACATTAGAGCGCCAGCGTCGCTACCGTGACAATAAAAGTGATGACATTCTCTTTCAAACTGAACTACTGGGGACGATCCAACAAGACTGGGCCCGTCATGAAGTACTTTTGAGCACTGAACTTGGGCAGATGAAGTACCGTCAATTACAACTGCGTCGAAACCACAGCAGTAGCGTGCCAAATAGCATTGATATCTATACTCCTATTTATGGACAATACTTACCCGAGCTTCCACTTTTCATTAATACCGAAGAACAGCAACGCTATTTTGCACTGAATATACAAGATCAAATTTTCCTTAATGATCAATGGAGTGTGCTATTTGGAGCACGCTTTGATCACGTCACCCAAGACTTTCAAAATAAACTTGCAGGTACATCCAGTAAAAAGGATTTACAACAAACCAGTCCACGTTTGGGTTTAAACTACCGACTGAATGATCGTTGGTCATGGTATGCCAACTATGGAGAATCCTTTGCACTCAACAGTGGCATGGACCGAAACGGCGATGTGTTTAACCCTGAAAAAGGCAAAAGCTATGAGATTGGTGGGAAATATCGGATTACCCCACAGAGTTTGCTGAGCTTAGCCCTCTTTAAAATGGATAAAGAGAATGTCTTAACCACAGATCCAGCAGATAGTAACTATCAAATTACCGCTGGAGAAGTCTCAAGTAAGGGACTAGAGTTCGATCTAGAGACACAGCTCAATGATCAATTTTCTATACGTGCCAACTATAGCTACACAGACGCTCAAGTGGAAAAAGACCAAAGTCTTGCTAAGGGTTCACGACTTAGCAATGTTCCGAAGCACAGCGGCTCTATCAGTAGCAACTATGAATGGACCCTTGCCAATGCGGACAAAGTTGGACTCGGTGCAACAGCAATCTATGTGGGCAAACGTAGTGGACACAGTACAGATAACGGCTTCAGCTTTCCTGAGTACACTTTGTTGAATCTAAACGCTTATTATGCGCCAACAGATCAGCTACGCTACCAGTTCAATGTGCACAATCTCTTAGACGAAACGTACTATGTTGCAAGCTATAGTGATATGTGGATTCAACCCGGAGATCCTTTAAATGCATCTGTCTCGGTGCAATGGAAGTTTTAAAGTTTAAAAAACCAGACTTGTCTCGTAGGAGTTGAGTCTGGTGTTAGAAAAATAAGATTCTGATTAGTTTCTGAAGTATTAGCTGCCTTAGTTTTCTTTAGCGTTACTATGTACTTACTTCAAAAAGTATTCCCAAATGATAAATCCAAGAAAAAATCCAAGAAACGAATATAAAGTAATGATAAAGAATACAAACCAAGCTCTATTTTTCTTCAGTAAAAAGTTCATTTTCAATACCTCAACGCTCTATCTATATTCATTATTCTAAGGTTTCCTATACGAAAGGACAGATACAGTTCTTTGTGAAAAAAATATAACAGACTATAACAGATTTGCCATTTTTAACTCTCCAAAGCGATCAGACTGATATCAAGTAGTATAAAAAAGTATGAGGAGACTATTTTGCCTCCCCATGCTTCAACTGATTAAGGGATTAAACTTTCGTTTCTTTTTTTGCATTCATCCAACGATACAACACTGGCAATAGCACCAAGGTCAATAACGTCGAAGAAATAATTCCACCAATCACCACGGTCGCCAGTGGACGTTGAACCTCTGCTCCTGTGCCTGTGGCAAGCGCCATCGGCACAAAACCTAAGGACGCCACACAAGCGGTCATTAAAACAGGCCTTAATCGCAAAATCGCTCCCTGCCAAACGGCTTCATGTAAGCGGTATTGCCCTCTTAACTCTTTAATGAAGGTCAGCATGACCAAACCATTTAAAACGGCAACGCCAGACAAGGCAATGAAACCAATGCCCGCCGACATTGACAAAGGAATGTCTCTTAACCACAAGAAAAGCACACCACCAGTTAGGGCAAATGGAACACCCGTGAACACCAGCAAGCTTTCTTTGATGTTATGGAAAACAGCCATCAGCAAAATAAAGATCGTCAATAATGCCAGTGGAATCACAATCTGCATTCGAGCCTGTGCCGAGGCCAAATTTTCAAACTGACCACCATATTCAATCCAGTAGCCACTTGGAAGTGGGTATTGTTTAAGCTGACTTTGTACTTCTGTGACAAAAGAACCTAAATCGCGCCCTTCCACATTCGCTGTGACAATCACACGACGTTTGCCATTTTCACGGCTGACTTGGTTGATGCCATCCATCATTTTTACAGTGGCAATATCGGTGAGTAAAATACTGCCACCATTCGGAAGCTGTATTGGCAGTTGCGCGATCCCACTGACACTACGGTCTTGTTCACTAAGTCGAATCACAAAGTCAAAACGGCGGTCACCCTGTAAAATTTCACCAACATTTTGTCCGCCAATGCTTGCTGATACATAGTCTTGTATGGTTTTGACACTTAGGCCGTATTGCGCCGCCAAGCTTTTATCAATTTCAACATTGAGCAAAGGTAAACCCGACGTTTGTTCAACTTTAACGGCGGTACTGCCTGAAACCTGTTGAATCAATTTACTGATTTTTTCAGCTTCCGTATTTAATACTTGCATGTCATCGCCAAAGATTTTGACACCGACATCGCTACGTACACCCGATATTAACTCATTGAAACGCAGTTCAATTGGCTGAGAAAACTCACTGTTGTTACCGGGCAATGTTGCTAAATAGGCCTGCATACGGCTACGCAGTTCATCGAGTGTTTCTTTTGGATTTGGCCATGCATCACGGGGTTTCAGCATGACGTAACCATCTGAAATATTCGGTGGCATCACATCGGTCGCCACTTCAGCCGTGCCTGTTCGCGCAAAAATAGCCTGTATTTCAGGGAATTTCTTCAGAAGTAGCTTTTCCGTATTTTCCTGAATACGAAGTGATTCTTCTAAGCCTGTGCTTGGAGAGCGCAGTTGCTGTACAGCAAAGTCACCTTCACTCAGTTGCGGTGCAAACTCACTGCCGATACGTGTTGCAAGTAATCCCGTCAACACCAATAAGCACAGTGCGAAGGTCAAAACCACCGCTTTATACTGATAGGTACAGTCCAATACTCGCTGATATCGCTCTTTTAGCCACAGCATCCAACGGCTTTCAGTTTCTTTAATGTCACCTTTGACAAAAAGTGCGACAGCCGCAGGTACAAAGCTGATCGACAAAATAATGGCTGCAACGAGTGCAAGTACAACAGTCAAAGCCATTGGGTGGAACATTTTTGCCTCTACACCAGTCAGTGCAAAAATCGGTAAATACACCACTAAAATAATCAGCTGACCAAAAATGAGTGGACGGCGGGCTTGACGCGCTGCCAAAAACACTTCTTTAAAACGTTCCGACTGAGTCAACGGTCGTTTGAGTAACTGCTGGGCATGGGCTAAACGGCGAATACAGTTTTCAACAATTACCACTGCACCGTCGACAATAATCCCGAAATCCAATGCCCCTAAACTCATCAGGTTGGCACTGATGTTCTGCTGTGCCATACCCGTTAAAGTAAACAGCATAGACAGTGGAATCACACAGGCTGTAATTAACGCCGCACGAATATTACCTAAGAATAAAAAGAGGATCACAATCACCAAGATTGCGCCTTCAACCAAGTTCTTTTGCACCGTTTTAATGGCTTTTTCCACCAAAGTCGTGCGGTCATAAACCGTTTCTATTGTGACACCTTGCGGTAAACTGCTTTGCACCTCCTGAATTTTGGCATCTACAGCTTTAGACACCGTTCGACTATTTTCCCCCATCATCATCATAGCGATGCCGAGTACAGTTTCTTCGCCGTTATAGGTTGCTCCTCCTGTTCGGAGGTCATGATCAATTGAAACCTGCGCAATATCCGCGACACGAATGGGGTTCCCATTTGGGCTGGCAACCGTTGTATTTTCAATGTCTGCAAGACTGTTGAGTGTCCCCGGAACACGGACTGTGAGCTGCTGACCATTTTCCTCAATATAACCAGCGCCACGGTTTTCATTATTTTCCTGTAAAGCAGTTTGTAGTTGGCTTAAGGAAATATTCAACTGTTGCATACGGTTTAAGTCGGGAGCAACCACATAGGTTTTATTAAACCCGCCAATACTGTTGACCTCGGCAACCCCCGCAACACGTTGCAATTGTGGACGAACGATCCAATCTTGGATCTCCCGCAAGTCCATCGCGCTATAAGCCGTACCATCCACTTTTTTGGCATTCGGTTCAGCTTTAATGACCCATTGATAAATTTCACCTAAACCCGTCGAAACTGGTGACATGGTTGGGGAAACATCGCTAGGTAAGTCCGCTTTGACCTCTTGCACCCGTTGATTAATCTGCTGACGTGCCCAATAGATGTCTGTGCCATCCTCAAATACAATGGTGACTTGGGACAAACCATAGCGTGAAATAGATCGAGTCAGCTGTAAATCTGGAATACCCGCCATTGCAGTTTCAATTGGATAGGTAATCCGCTGCTCAACCTCCAATGCGGTAAAACCATTGGCTTGGGTATTAATTTGTACTTGCGTATTGGTAATATCGGGCACTGCATCAATCGGCAGTTTTTGATAGCTATAAACCCCGACCGCAATCCATGTACAGACAAAGAGCATGACCCAAATTGCATTTTGAATAGAGAACTGAATAATTCGTTCAAACAAACCCTCAGGCTTGGGTAAATCATGATTAGTGTGCATGATCAGCCTCGCCTTTTTCTAATTCAGACTTAAGAACAAAGCTGCCTTGACTGACATAGCGTTGTCCTGCTGTTAGGCCTGAAATCACTTCCACCCATTGAACATCATTTGAAGCTTGCCCAAGTTGAACGGGCTGCGCTTTCAAATGCACTTGTCCTTTTTGTTCAGCGTCGACCACAAATACCGAAGTTTGACCTTCAATGTTTTGAATAGCACTTTTATGGACGCGAAGTGCTGTTTTTGAACTGGTATTGTCTAAAAAGATATTCACTAAAACATTTGGACGTAGTTCAGCCGCTTGGCTTTTTAATTTAGCACGTACCACCAAGCGTCCTGTTTGTGCATCGGCTTGAGAGGTTAAGCTTTGGATAATGGCTTCATATTTTTGTTCAGAAGCATTCGGCTTAAATGTCAGACTCTGATTGGCTTGTAACTGACCTGAGTACTGAGCAGGCAGATTAAACTCAAGCCATAACTCTTTAAATTGTTCAATCACAAAAAGCTGATCGGCCAATTGTACGTTTTCACCCACTACGATATCTTTTTGGCTAATCACACCTGAAATGGGTGCTTTAATGGCAAAACGACCATTTACTCCACCTGTTGCCCCTAGGGCGTTTAAGCGGCTTTGCACCGATTGCACAGTAATCTGCGCTTGTCGGTAAGCATTTTCTGCCCGTTGGTAATCCTGCTTGGCGGAAATGCCCTGTGACCATAACTGCTGTTCACGTTGATAATCTTGACGTGCCAAATCCAAACTGGCTTGAGCCATCCGCAAATTGGCCTGTTGATCAATCAGTTCTGGGACGGACAGTACAGCTAAGGTTTGTCCTTTTTGTACGTTTTGACCAAGTTCAACATTCACCTGTTCCACATGCCCACCAAAGTTTGGCGAAATATGTGCTTGCTGATCGGTATTAACCACAAGCTTTCCAGGCAGAACGGTAACTTGAGACACCACGCCTTGTTGAGCTGAAGCGATTTGAATGCCTTGCTCTGTCAGTTGCTGTGCCGTCAGTTGAATTTCACCTTCCTCGGCATGTCCTTTTTCTGCCTCGGGTTCATCAGCATGTTCAGATTCTTCATGCGCATGTTCATCAGTGGTTGTATCTTTCGAGCTAAACCAAATTCCAACAGCGATGAGAAATGTAATGAGGAGCAAAAGCCCAATCATCAATGGCTGTGATATTTTTCCAAATTGGTTTTTTAGTTGCATATTATTGTGCTCCGCCAAGGATGAGGTCTTGTATTTGTGCGATTGAATTTTTACTGATTTGGCTATAAGCATCTGAACTACTGATCTGCTCATAGCTAGTACCGAGGCTGAGTGCTTCTGCGCTCAATGCAGTCTGCCAAGCTTGACGTAATAACTGCAACTGCCCAAGGCGTATGCTTTGCAGCTGTAAGTTGGCTTGTTGAATGTCGGTAATGGACAGCTTTCCCGCTTTAAAACCTTGCAGCGTGCGGACTTGCACTTGTTCTGCCAAAGACGTTTGTTGACTCATCGAACTAAACTGTTTATTTAGTCCTTTGAGTTCATGCATGGCATTGGCGATATCTAAAATTTGCTGTTTTAACTCACGCTGTTGCTGCTGATTCAACAGGCTTTGCTGACGCTGGGCCATCGGAATGCTGTATTGCTGACGGTTAAAAATATTCAGCGGAATATCCACGCCGACACCTAATGTGGTATCGCTACTTTCATTCGGTGCTTGGCTCCGTTTCATGCCGACATTTAAGGTCGGATTGGGACGTGCCTGCACTTTTAAACTTTCAATGTTTAAATTGGACTGTTGAATGTTCAGTGCATATAGCTTTTCCAACCAACCTTCAGCAATATAGCGCTGTACTGTGGCATCGCTTTGATCTGGCCATGGCATTGAGGTCGCATTGAGTTGAATATCGGCTTTGGTTTCGCCCCAAAGGTTTGAGAGTTGACGCTGTGCTACTTGTTCTGACAGTACCGCTTGTTGGTATAAGCGCTGCATATCCAAACTTTCGATTTGCGCACGTTCATAGTCAACCAAAGCAATACTGCCCGCCTGATAACGTTTTTTGGCACTGTCTAAATTGTTTTGACTCACTTTGAGTTGTGCTGCGTACAGCGATTTTTCAACTTGTGCCAAAGCCAACTGAGACCATGCAAATTTCACCACCAATTGGCTTTGTGCTGTCCACAGTTGTTGTTGTAACTGTCCTTGTTGCTGCGCTGTTTCTGCGAGTTTTTGATTAAGCTTACGCTGTCCAAAAACATCTAAGGGCTGACTGATGGCAATACTGAGCTCTTGATTGGTATTTGAACCCAAACCATCTTGATTGATATTTAAGCTAGGATTTTGCCATAGGCCACTGTTTTTGATGTTCAGCTCTGAAATGCTTTGACGCTGTTGCCCAATGTCGCTTTGGTTTTGATAGCGCTCTACTTTTGCTAAAGCTTCATCCAAAGTCTTGATCGGTTCGGCAAAACTCCATTGCATTGCGGCTGTTGTTATGCCCACAGCAAGGGCTTGGCGTATAAACGCCTTAAATTGATTCGACATGTTTTTTCCCACTAATTTTTAGAAGAAGTGGTGGGAAATGTTTTAGGCTACCCCACCATTAGCGGGGAAAGTTCAGGAGGAGGATGTTGCCCCAATAAATCAGGGGCTTGATAGGCATTGTGCCAAAAAAACTGCGGACGCTCACGAACTTCAAACGCGAGCGGCATTTGATAGTTTATTTCTTTCGGAATAATCAAATGTGCCATTGAAGGCAAATGATCTTGATGGTCTTGATGGTCTTCACCCAATTCAAACTGATCATTTGCCGTTTGAGTATGGCTATCGGCACTGCTTTGCTGGTGTGCCTTATCATCAGACACACACAAGGTGGTTTGATGATGCCCAAAATGAAAATTTTGTTGCGTCACGACTTGAGTTTTTTGTTCTTCATGGACGCAAAAAGCTGCCGCCACGTTCCAAAGACTTTGGAACATGAATAAAGCAACTAAGACGCTAATCCACGTGGTAGAACGCATAATGTCGTACTGAAATAAAGTGACGCTATTGTAAAGCCTAGACTAAGTCTAAGGTCAAGTCTTTTTTAATGACTATGTTCATGTTGGTGTGGATGGCATTCATCTTCTTCAATCTGCAAAGTCACTTGCGTAATCCCATGCTCATGCCCCAATAACTCCACAGCTTGGTGGTATAAAGCTCTCTGATCTACATCAGGTGCAATCAAATGCGCTGTTAAATGCACATTCTTAGAGGTAATGGCCCAAACTTTAAGCTGGTGAATACCTTGTACACCCTCTAAAGCCAGCAAATCATTGCGTAAAGATTCGATATCAATTTCACTTGGTACACCTTCGAGCAAAATATTGATACTTTGTTTCAGTAGCACCCAAGTTCTAGGTAAGACCCAAAAGCCAATCAACACCGCAATAACGGTATCTACCCACATCCAACCTGTGAAATAAATCACCAGTGCGCCAATGATCACACCCACAGAGCCCAAGGCATCACTGAGCACTTCAAGATAAGCCCCTTTCACATTTAAGCTGTCTTGACTGCTCGACACCAAAATCTTCATTGAAATCAGGTTAATGATTAAACCCAGAACCGCAACAACCAACATACCCAAGCTTTGAATTTCAGGTGGCTGACTAAAACGCTGATAGGCTTCATATAAAATGTAAATGGCTACCACAAACAACATCATGGCATTAAACAAAGCTGCCAAGATTTCAAACCGTTGATAGCCAAAAGTACGTTTATCATCGGCAGGTTTTTGCCCAATTTTGATGGCTGCTAAAGCAATCGCTAAAGCAGCGGCATCGGTAAACATATGCGCTGCATCGGACAGTAAGGCCAAGCTTTGCGTGATAAATCCTGCGACCACTTCTACAATTAAGAAGGTAAACGTCAGGGCAAGTGCGATGGTTAATTTCTTGGCATTTTTTGCAGTCACTTCAACATGACTGTGATCATGGTTATGAGAACCACTCATGTAGGACTCCTTATCATTTTATTTAACGGAATGCTTTAGCATTGAAATCGAAGCTTTTTTTAATTTAAAAATTACTCGATTTAGTATACTCGGTTAAAACAATAAAATCATCTTTCATGTGAATACGTCTTTATTTACGGCGTTTTTTCCCTGTCAAAAAGCTCATGGCCTGCGTATAGCCTGTTGGTGTAATACGCTGTACCAGATCGATAATTTTGGCATCTGTTCCAATTAAGACACGGCGCTCATCTTTTTTTACAGCCTTTAAAATGGCCTGTGCTGCCACATCTGGCGGGGTTTTAAGCATTTTATTGAAAGAACGGCTAGCACGCTCTGGGTTCATACCCAGCGCACGAATACTGTCACTCATTCGAGCACTATTGGCAATATTGGTACGTATCCCACCCGGGTGAACACAAGTTGCACTGACACCACAGTTTTCTAGGTCTAGTTCTTGGCGTAGTGCCTCGGTAAAACCACGGACAGCAAACTTTGTCGCATTATAGGCACTCTGAGTAGGTTGAGCAGTGAGCCCAAATAGACTTGAAATATTCACAATATGCCCAGAGCCACTTTGTTTTAAGTAGGGTAAAAAAGCTTTGGTTCCATACACCACACCCCAAAAGTTGATGTTGAAAATCCACTCGGCATCTTCATAGCTCAGACCTTCAACAGTACTCGCTAACGCGACCCCTGCATTATTAAAAACTAAATTGACCTGCCCGAAATCCTGCTCACACTGCTTTGCCCAATCCTCTACTGCTTTACGGTCTGAAACGTTCAGTTTTGTGAGCGTGACTGAAACAGGATAATCTTTGACGTGGTTTAAGGTTTCCGCCAAACCTTGTTCATTGAGATCACTGAGTGCCAAATGTGTACCTTGTTTAGCCAGTTGAATCGCCAACTGCTGCCCAATGCCTGAACCTGCGCCTGTGATCGCTGCCACTTTATTTTCAAAATTTTTCATAATGCTCTCTAAATATCGTTTTAAACTTAAACGCCATGCTGAAGGTTCAAGTACTTTAGTTCTACGCAGACAAGGTCTATTTTAGTTAATGTACAAAAATTACAGTCATGAATGAAATGATCATTTCTAATGATTCAGTATGTATAAAATTCATGAGTGGTATTTTAAATATAAGATCATTTTTAATTTTCTTGTATTTTCAAGTGATAGGACTCTGAAAACAAGTTACTGATATCTACATAGTGTGTCACATAGGCTTTAGACTATAACAGTCCTGAGCAATTCTGCTTCATCTGTTATATTTTTTTAATCTTGTTTTTGTACCTGTTTCATCAGTCGTTTGCTTTACATAATGTACTCATCACCTCAGTTGAGTGCAGTAACCATGAAAGATCTAGACTCAAAAAAACCAGCAAAATATGCAGATAGTTCAATTTCAGATAAAGCATTTAAAAACATGATTATCTGGTTCGCGATTTACTGTGGGCTTTTTTGTATAGGTGTGATTTTCTTTGTCGGTGCAGATCAAAACTACCTTCTTCAATAAGAATCTGAAGTTTGCTGCACTAATATCAACATCTAAATTCGGGCCTCAAAATTAAACTCCACGAGAAAATACACTTTGGAGATTAAACCTAGACATGGGTTTAATCTCTATTTTTTTGAGTTGAAGACTAGTAAAACGGCAGTTACATTACATTTTGAATGGTTAATGTCATTACAAATGAATGACAGGGGCTGTGTAAAGATCAGACTTCAAGCCCAAATCACTAAAAATGCAGCAACCACCACCAATACAATACCGAGATGTTCAGCACGTGCCAGCTTTTCTTTAAAGAAGTAGGCTGAAATCAACATACTAAAAATAATCTCAACCTGCCCCAAAGTTTTTACAATGGGCACTGACTGCATACTCATGGCACTAAACCAACCCAGTGACGCCAAAAAACTACATAAGCTGACACGAAATGTAAGTCCAATACGCTGCCACATGGCCCATAATGTTGCACGGCGAAATATACCCAAATACATTAAAAGTAAACAGCACTGTGTCCCAATCACCATTAAGAGCACCCAAGCTGCACGGTGAATAAACGGTAAATTATCTAGTTCTAAACTGGCCTCACGTACCAAGAGCGAGGTAATGGCAAAACATAAACCACTACCGATACCTATACACAAGGTTTGCACCGAAAAATCAGAAAAGTCCCGCCCTTTGGACATTAAAAAAACTGCGAAGCCTCCGACAGCAACCCCAAACCAGCCTAAAAGGCTTAAATGATCGGATAAAAAGAGCACGGCAATAATCGCGGCAAGTACTGCTTCACTTTTAGCAAGACCCACTCCAATTGCATAATTTTTTTGCTTAAAAAGCTGAACCATCAATGCTGTTGCTGCAATTTGGCTCAACGCCGCAATAAGCACATAGATAGCAAAACGGAGATTGAAATGGACGGACTCTGTCACAGGTTGGAAATGGTAAAGGCAACTGATGTAAATCAGTGCTAAAGGTAAAGCAAAGATGAACCGCGCTAGAGTCACTCCATAAACATCTACAGTAGTACTGAGTTGCTTTTGAAAAGCGTTGCGCCAAGCCTGCATGAAAGCGGCCATAAGCGTAAAAAGAATCCATGTTATTGTCATCAAGTACTCTATATACAGTTACTTACCTCACATAATGTAACCCGTTGATGGCAGCACATGTGCTTTATTTTCATGACTTATTCTTATGTGACAAATAACTTAAGTTCTGACGAAACTTCGACTATTGCATGACTTTCGCAACATTTCCTCAAAACTGAGTATCGAGCAAAACATAAAAAGCCGAAGGGGTTATCCTTCGGCTTCTATGTGAAATTTCACTTCGATCTATACATATCAAAGTGAAAACGGGTTATCACTTAAAGTATTAGAAGTTATAAATCGCAACCAAGTTCACACGGTTGTCTTCACCTTTTTTACTACCATTTGCCGCAGGTGCAAACGCTTCACGCTCACCGTAGACATACTCTACGCCAAGGCTAACAGGCTGAACTGGGCTATAGAATAAATTACCCCATGCCTGCCATAAGTTTTTATTGATTTTGGTATCATCAGCTACAGCATCAAGGTAGTCCTGATTTTTATCAAAAGTCATATAACCATAAGCCAAAGTACCACGTAATTTGTCATTAAACTTCTGTGTTAAACCGACAGTAATTGAGTAAAACTCACTTTGTTCAATACTTGTGCCTGTTGCAACTACGCCAGGGTTAGTAAAGGATACAAAGCTGCTATCGCCTTTAACATGGTAGTAGTCGGCTTTCACAGAAGTCACAGGGGTGATGTCAAATTTGGCACCAACACCTACGCCATACGCCCACTCTTCTTGATTTTGAATGCGTTTTTCATGCGCCATTGCACGCCCACTGACTGAAAGTGCATCATTAAACTTATGATTCAGTCGTCCTGTAAATGCTGGCATACGTTGGCTCATGCTGGCATCTTTCGGGTCTTCCACTGCCGCGACTAAGTTAGTATTTGGCGTAAATTTATGGGTATAACGCACTTGAGGTGTACGTTTAATTGAAGCACCCACATAAGCCAAAGCATCAATCGTTTCAGGGATGTAGTCTGGAGTCGCAAAGTTTGACCACGTTTGACCAATTAACCAGTTACCATAGTTTAAATACGCATGACGAATACGTAAATTATCAAGGTTTGCGCCGCCTAAAAAGTCGACCTCAATTTTGGCATTTAAGTTCTGATCGGCGACTGGCGCTTTAAAGTCCAAACCTAATCGCGTTGCTGAAAGGGTTGATCTTAAGCGATCGCTATTTTCAGCATTTCCTTCTAAAGGCACGCTATTGATTTGGTTATAGGGCATATCACGAGAGCCACCTTCGGCCTGATACGATGCGTCCGCGCGAACATTACCGTATAAGTTGAACTCTGCCCCACCTTTGGTCAAACCTAAACCCGTTTTTTCAACCGTTTTTGGCGTCGTCAACACTTGACGTTCAACAGCGCTCAATTGAACAGCTTGCTGCTGTTGTTGCTGAGTATTCTGTTGAAGCATTTGTTTTAACGCATTAATTTCATTTCTAAGTTGCTCAATCTCTGTCGTCGTATTGCTTTGTGCATGTAATGCTGCACTGCTTAACATCGATAAAGTGACAACTAAAACGTTCTTCTTAAATTGTTTCATTTAACACGGGTCCTGTGTATTTAAGTCTGTCCTGACTTTTACTCTTTAATATTTAGCTCTATTTTTCATCGCTGTTTTCTAACGCAATGCATTTCTTTTAATACTTTAAAATGAAACTTTTTATTGCATTAAAAATCGCGTTAAAAAACAACTTATAAAAAGCAAATTGATTTTAACAGTTCATACAGTTTTTGAAATGAGCCTACTACTAATGCACTAGACTCATGGGTTCGGTATTCTTTAATTGGCTGTGGATTTAACTGCATCAAACACTTGTTTTGATTTGGTTTTTTCACCATCTACAGATACTTTTAAGTTGACCATAAACACGGCCAAAGCCGCAATCACCCCAGGTATCGCAATCACGAGAAAATTCATTTGATGTGGCAACTCAAAAGTTAACAATGCACCTGTCAGTACAGGTCCAACAATTGCGCCAATGCGTCCTATGCCTGAAGCCCAGCCCATACCTGTAGAGCGCACAGCAGTTGGATAGAACTGTGCGACAAAGGTATACAGTAGAATTTGTGAACCAATGGTTGCTGCGCCTGCAATCGCAATTAAACCGTACAGCACCATTTGTGGACTGTTGAAACCGAGTAGAATCAGCGCAATAGCACCCAAGGTGAACATGGTTGTCAAAACTGGTTTTAAGTGGAAACGGTCTGCGAGCGCACCACCGCCAATCGCTCCAACCATACCGCCAATATTTAAAGCAAATAAGAAAATCATACTTGCACCAAGCGAATAGCCTGCTTGAATCATTAGTTTTGGTAACCAGCTTCCAAGCGCATAGACCATGAGTAAGCACATAAAGAATGCCACCCAAAACATCATGGTGCTAAAGGTACGGCCTTGTTGGAACAATGCCTTTAATGGAGCGTCATCACCAGCAACAGGTTCGTTGAGCTTAAATGTCGTTTCTGGCTGAATCGCTTGCTCCGGTGCAATTTTTTGCACAATTTCACGGACTTTTTCAGTTTCACCCTTTTTAGTCAGGAACATTAAAGACTCAGGTAGAAACTTCCAAAGAATCGGCAAAGCCAGAAATGGAATGATGGCGATATAGAACATGATTTTCCAACCATAGTCTGTTACCAACCATGCACCCAGTAAAGCTGACGTCATGCCGCCAATAGCATAGCCACTGAACATAACCGCAACGAGTGTGCTACGAATACGCTTCGGAGCATATTCAGTCATGAGTGCGACCACGTTTGGCATCACCCCACCAATACCAAGTCCCGCAAGAAAACGTAAAATACCAAACTCAATAGGATTACTTGCAAATGCGCCTAGAAAGGTGAAGCCACTAAAAATAGCCACACAAATCATAATGGTCTTTTTACGGCCCAATTTGTCAGACAACGTACCAAAACTCATCGCACCGAACATCATGCCAAACAAGGCTGTACTCGCAAGTAAACCTGCTTGTACTGCACTGAGTCCCCACTCTTGCATCAGAAGTGGCAATGCCACGCCATAGATGACTAAATCATAACCGTCAAAAATAATAATCAGTAGACACCAAATGAGTACACTCCAATGAAAGGGCGTAAATTTGGCTTCATCGACCACCGTGTTGATGTTAACTGGATTTGTATTCACTTTAAGCCTCCTGCTTGCGAATGTTTGTTGCTGTGCACATTGCAGCAAAAGTAGCTTTCTTGTCCAAAACCGAATAACTCTATATTTATACCTTTAAGGTCGGTTAAGGTTTTTATTGTTTTAAATAAATAGGTTATATAACTAATGTTTTAAGTGGGAGACAGAAAATAAGCAAAACCAAGTGAAAATGACTATAAAAAAAGCCATCCCCTAAGGATGGCTGAAAGGGTTCGTTTTAAAATGTAGACTTTAAAAGTATTGTGAAATTTAAATTCCCAAGTTTAGATAAATGCGCGGTCATATTTGATCGCTTCAAGGTCATAGACCTGATAAATACAATCAAATAACGAACGAATGTCCTCGCTTTCATCCATGGAACGAATGGCGAGAAAAATGGGGCTAGTCGCTGCATCATCTAAGATTGGAATATAGTTCAAATGCGGCAGTTGAATGGTTCGTGCACTTTCTGGAACCACACAAATTCCTTCTCCGGCTGCAACTAACCCTAGTGCCAACTGTATTTCACGGACTTCTTTTAAATGTTTGGGTTCCAGTCCATATTCTGAAAACAGCCCTTGGACTTGGGTAGAAAAGTTTGGCTTGGGATGACTTGGATAAAGAAATAAGTTTTGATCGACCAAGTCCGACAGATACACACCTTGTTTTTGCGCCGTCAAAGGATGACTAGAATGTGCCGCCAACATCAGCGGTTCTTCACGCAGTAAAACCCGACGCACAGCAGGATCTGAAATACGTAAGCGTCCAAAACCAACATCAATCCGCCCTTCTTTTAAGGCCTGAATTTGATCCTTGGTACTCATTTCGATCAATTCGATTTTTAAATGCGGTTGTTGCTGCCGAAATAAATACACAATTTTAGGCAATAAACCATATAACAATGAACCCACAAAGCCCATAGTCACCGTTTTTTCAACCAAGCCTACACGTTGTGTCATGGCTTTGACTTCTTCGGCATTAGACAAAAGTTTAACAGCGTGTTGATAGAAGAATTGTCCTGCTTCCGTGGTTTTGAGTGGACGGCTGCCACGTTCAAATAATTGCACCCCCAATTCAGCCTCCAGGTTTTGTATCTGGCGGCTTAAAGGAGGCTGTGCAATGAATAATTTTTCAGCAGCTTTGGTAAAACTCTGCTCTTCTACAACAGCTACATAGTAGCGGAGGTGTCTCAATTCCATGACTATTTATACCTTTAAGATATATTAAAATGCTAATTTGATCTTCGACAGTTCATATTTATTCTTTTAAGGTATATCAAATCAGGTACACAACGCAAGGCTGCGCAGAGTTAAGATGTATAAATCTATAGAAACCTTACTCGTCGAAATCCCCACTATTCGCCCACACAAAATGGCGGTAGCGACTATGCAAACGCAAACGCTTGTCTTGGTGAAAATCAGCACTGAAGATGGCTTTGTCGGTTGGGGTGAAGCGACAACAATTGGCGGACTGGGCTACGGTGAAGAAAGCCCAGAAAGTATTAAGACCAATATTGAAACTTATTTTGCACCTTTATTGAAGTCCCTTAAAGCTCAAAATATTGCACAAACCATGCGTGCTTTGAAAAAAAATATTAATGGTAACCGTTTTGCCAAATGTGCAATTCAAACGGCTCTACTCGACATCCAAGCGCAACGTTTAGATTTACCCCTTTCTGAAGTATTGGGTGGCCGCTTACGTGACAGCTTACCTGTACTTTGGGTATTGGCATCTGGTGACACTGAAAAAGATATTGCTGAAGGCCGAAAAATGATTGAGGCAAAACGCCACAATATTTTCAAACTTAAAATTGGTTCACGCCGTGTAGAAGAAGATGTCGAACATGTTCTTGCGATTAAACAAGCACTGGGTTCAGACATTTCCATCCGTGTCGATGTGAACCGTGCATGGTCTGAGCTAGATGCGATTAAGGGTATTCAACTCCTACAAAATGGTGGTGTTGACCTGATTGAGCAGCCGTGTGCGATCGACAACATTGATGCGATGCAGCGTTTAACACGACGTTTTGATCTTGCCATCATGGCGGATGAATCGCTCATGGGACCAAGCTCAGCCTACCGTTTAGCCAAAACCAATGCGGCCTCTGTTTTTGCAGTGAAAGTGGCTCAGTCTGGTGGACTAATCGAAGGTCATGAAGTGGCGAAGATTGCCAACTTAGCCGGTATAGATTTGTATGGCGGAACCATGCTTGAAGGTGCAGTCGGCACGATTGCTTCGGCACATTTGTTCTCGACTTTTGAAAATTTAGCTTATGGCACCGAGCTATTCGGCCCACTGCTCTTAACCCAAGATATTTTAAAAACCCCACTTCAATACACTGACTTCGCTTTGCACTTACCTCAAGGCAAAGGACTCGGTATTGAGTTGGATGAAAACAAGATTGATCAGCTGCGCCGCGCTTAAGCGACGTCTTAACCGTTTAGGAGTTACACATGCTTTTTCACGTACGTATGGATGTAAACATTCCACTGGATATGGCTGCTGAAACTGCCAGTAAAATTAAAGCAGTCGAAAAAGCATATTCGCAAGAGCTACAAGCTCAAGGCAAATGGCGACATATTTGGCGCATTACAGGTCAGTACTCAAACATCAGCATTTTTGATGTAGACAGCAATGAAGAGCTACACAACATTTTGCAAGGTTTACCCCTGTACCCGTATATGAACATTGAAGTGATGCCTTTGAACCGACATCCATCGTCTATTCGCGAAGATGATCGTTAATTGAAAAAAGATTTTATGCAATTTAATCACTGGAACCTAATGAATGATCTAGTGAAAGAAATTAACAAGGAACGTGGCAGCTAAGCTTTTCAACCTATTCATAAAGCTAGCCACCACACAGCAAACATACTTAAGGAGCAATAGTATGAATCGTCAACAGATTGATGCATTAGTCAAAACAATGAATGTGGATACAGCAACCGGTTCTGTAGACGCACGTACTCAACAAATTGTGGTTCGCCTATTGGGTGACTTATTCCAAGCGATTGAAGACTTAGATTTGAGCCAAACTGAAGTTTGGAAAGGTCTTGAATACTTTACGGATGCAGGTCAAGCCAATGAACTTGGTTTACTTGCGGCTGGTCTTGGTCTTGAGCATTACCTCGACTTACGTGCAGATGAAGCCGATGCCAAAGCAGGCATTACAGGCGGAACGCCACGTACCATCGAGGGTCCTTTATACGTAGCTGGTGCACCTGAATCGGTTGGTTTTGCACGTATGGATGATGGTTCTGAAGAAGGCAAAATTCCGACTTTAATTATTGAAGGGACAGTGACTGACACTGATGGTCAGATTATTGAAGGTGCAAAAGTTGAAGTTTGGCATGCCAATAGCTTAGGCAACTATTCTTTCTTCGATAAGTCACAATCAGACTTCAATCTACGTCGTTCAATCATGAGTGACCAAGATGGTAAATACGTTGCTCTCACCACGATGCCTGTTGGTTATGGTTGCCCACCAGAAGGGACAACTCAATTTGTATTGAACAAGTTAGGCCGTCACGGTAACCGCCCTTCGCACGTACATTACTTCGTATCTGCGCCAGGCTACCGTAAGTTAACCACCCAATTCAACATTGAGGGTGACCAATACCTGTGGGATGACTTTGCATTTGCAACACGTGAAGGCTTAGTGGCTACCGCTGTTGATATCACCGATGAAGCCGAAATTGCGCGCCGTGGTTTAACTGGTCCATTCAAACACATTCAATTCAATGTTGAACTTGTGAAAGACCAAGCGGCTGCACCATCAACTGAAGTTGAGCGTCGTCGCGCCAGCGCTTAATTACCCTTGGAACCGAAATAGCCACTGCAAAGTCGCATTTCGGGGACTTCCTCACTTTTGGAAAGTCGGAGAACGGACATGCCACGTATCCCAGTTATTAATACTAGCCATCTCGATCGTATCGACGAATTACTTGTCGACAACTTTGAAACAGGCGAATTCAAACTTCATCGTTCAGTGTTTACTGATCAAGCCCTTTTTGACCTAGAAATGAAGTATATCTTCGAGGGTAACTGGGTTTACTTGGCACATGAAAGCCAAATTCCAAATAACAATGACTATTACACGACGTATATTGGCCGTCAGCCTATTCTGATTGCACGTAACCGTAATGGTGAACTCAATGCCATGATCAATGCCTGTTCACACCGTGGTGCACAGCTTTGTCGTAATAAACGTGGCAATAAAGCAACCTATACATGCCCTTTCCACGGTTGGACATTTAACAACTCTGGCAAACTTTTAAAAGTTAAAGATCCAGCAGATGCAGGTTATTCAGACTGTTTTAACCATGAAGGTTCACATGATCTGAAAAAAGTTGCACGTTTTGGCAACTATAAAGGTTTCTTGTTCGGTAGCTTAAATCCAGATGTCCCCTCTTTAGAAGAATACTTAGGCGAAACCAGCAAAATCATTGACATGATTGTGGATCAGTCTGAACAAGGTCTTGAAGTTTTACGTGGCGCGTCTACCTACACTTATGAAGGCAACTGGAAACTCACTGCAGAAAATGGTGCAGATGGTTATCACGTTTCTGCGGTGCACTGGAACTATGCAGCGACCACCCAACAACGTAAAGAAAAACAAGCGGGTGACAACATCCGTGCTATGAGCGCAGGCGCTTGGGGTAAACAAGGCGGTGGTTCATACGGTTTTGACAATGGTCACATGCTGCTTTGGACACAATGGGCCAACCCAGAAGACCGTCCAAACTTCCCGAAAGCCAACGAATACTCTGAAAAATTTGGCGAAGCAATGTCGAAGTGGATGATTGAGCGCTCACGCAACCTTTGTCTTTATCCAAATGTCTATTTGATGGATCAATTCGGTTCTCAAATTCGTGTACTGCGCCCAATTTCAGTCAATAAAACTGAAGTCACGATTTACTGTATTGCCCTTGTAGGCGAAAACGCGGAAGCACGTACACGCCGTATTCGCCAATATGAAGACTTCTTCAATGCCTCAGGTATGGCTACACCAGATGATTTAGAAGAATTCCGTGCATGCCAAGCAGGTTACGCAGGCATTGAACTGGAATGGAATGATATGTGCCGCGGTTCAAAACATTGGATTCATGGCCCAGATGATGCTGCCAATGAAATTGATCTAAAACCAAAACTTTCAGGTGTGAAAACTGAAGATGAAGGCCTCTACCTTGCACAGCACCAACACTGGTTAGACATGATGAAAATTGCAATTGCCAATGAAAAGGCATTGGCTGTTGAAACTGCAAATGAACAAGGAGAAGTGGCATGAATGCTCCTACAACACTCAACACCGTTAGTATCGAACAAGTCAGTCAGTTTCTATATCAAGAAGCGCGTTTTTTAGATGATGAGCAATGGGATGATTGGCTTGCATGTTATGCCCCTTCTGCATCATTTTGGATGCCTGCATGGGATGACGACGATACCCTGACTACAGATCCGCAGTCTGAAATTTCACTGATTTACTACCCAGACCGCCAAGGTTTAGAAGACCGTGTGTTCCGGATTAAAACTGAACGCTCTTCTGCGACCATGCCAGACACACGTACTTGTCACAATGTGAACAATATCGAAGTGATTGAGCGTGATGGCGACAAAGTTACCGTCCGTTTTAACTGGAATACGCTGAGCTTCCGCTACAAAACCAGTTATAGCTACTTTGGTATGTCGCGTTATGAAATCGACTTTTCAGGTGAAAAACCACAAATTTTAAGTAAATACGTGGTACTGAAAAACGATTACATCAACCAAGTGATTGATGTTTATCACATCTAAGTTTTAGCCACACATCCTTAGTATGCTTTCAGCCAAATGGAGTTTTGGCTGAAAGTTCCAAGTTTCAACGTTTTTAAAGGATATTCAGCCATGTCAAACCACAATGTTGCACTTCAATTTGAAGATGGCGTAACGCGTTTTATTACCGTGACTCAAGGTGAGTCTTTATCAGATGCCGCTTACCGCCAAAAAATTAACATTCCGCTAGACTGCCGTGATGGTGCATGTGGGACTTGCCGTGCATTTTGCGAATCTGGTAGTTATGACATGCCTGAAGAGACGTATATTGAAGATGCGTTAACACCAGAAGAAGCGGAACAAGGCTATATTTTGGCTTGCCAATGCCGTCCAAGCTCGGATGCCGTATTCCAAATTCAAGCTTCATCTGAAGTCTGCAAAACCGAAATTCATCAGTATCAAGGCACTTTAGTCGCTGTTGAAAACTTATCAGAATCGACCATTACTTTTGATATTCAGCTTGATGAAGGTCAACCTGACATTCACTTCCTTGCTGGTCAATATGTCAACGTCGGAATTCCAGAGACAGCAGAAACTCGTTCCTATTCATTTAGCTCGAAACCGGGCAACCGTTTAACTGGCTTTGTGGTACGTAATGTGCCGAATGGCAAAATGAGTAGCTTTTTAAGTAGTGCTGCCAAAACTGGCGACAAAATGACCTTTACAGGTCCATTTGGTAGCTTCTACCTGCGTAATGTGGTTCGTCCTGTTGTCATGCTTGCGGGAGGTACAGGTATTGCCCCTTTTATGTCTATGCTACAGATTTTAGAAGAAAAAGGCGCTGAACACCCTGTTCGTTTGGTGTTTGGTGTCACCAATGACTTCGACTTAGTTGCTTTAGAACAACTGGATGCACTTCAAGCTAAACTCCCATGGTTTGAATACCGTACTGTGGTTGCAAGTCCAGACTCTGCGCATGAGCGTAAAGGTTATGTGACTGGGCACATTGACAATGAATGGCTCAATGGCGGTGATGTTGATGTCTACCTTTGTGGTCCTGTCCCTATGGTTGATGCCGTTCGTGGTTGGTTAGATAGCGAAGGTGTAAAACCTGCAAACTTCCTGTTTGAAAAATTCTCTGCAAACTGATTGGGGCCACTTATCATGTCTGATCGTCAAAGATTTTTAAACAAAGTCGTGATTGTGACTGGTGCCGCTCAAGGCATTGGTCGCGGTGTTGCACTCCAAGTGGCGGATGAAGGTGCGCAAGTTGTCTTAGCCGACTTATCTGACTATGTCGATGAAACATTAGCAGAAATTGAAGCACATCAAGGCGATGCAATAACAGTCAAAACCAACCTTGAAACCTTCGCAGGTGCTCAAAGTGTTGTAGACAAAGCACTTGAAGTCTATGGCCGTGTCGATGTGCTCATCAATAACGTCGGCGGTGCAATTTGGATGAAACCTTTTGAAGAGTTTTCTGAAGAAGAAATCATCAAAGAAGTAAATCGTTCATTATTTCCAACGCTGTGGTGTTGTCGTGCTGTTTTACCTGAAATGATTAAAAATCAGAAAGGTACGATTGTAAATGTGTCTTCTATAGCGACTCGTGGCATTAACCGTGTGCCTTATTCGGCATCCAAAGGTGGGGTTAATGCCCTTACTGCATCACTTGCTTTTGAGCATGCCAAAGATGGGATCCGAGTGAATGCAGTTGCGACAGGTGGAACCGAAGCGCCGCCGCGTAAAGTGCCACGTAATGCAAATCCACTGTCTGAAAATGAAAAGTCGTGGATGCAACAAGTGGTCGATCAAACTATTGATCGTAGTTTTATGAACCGTTATGGCACGATTCAGGAACAAGTGAATGCGATTGTATTCCTTGCTTCAGATGATTCGTCATATATGACAGGTACAGTTGTTCCTGTCGGCGGTGGCGATCAAGGTTAATTGATTGTTACATTATTTTATATACAGGATCATGTCTGCATGGAGGCAAATGAATGGCTACCCTGTTTAAAACTTTGAAAGAAGATTGGTCTATTTCAGCCACTGTCGCAGGATTTTTGGCCGTGCTGATTTCCTATTCAGGACCACTCATTATCTTCTTTCAGGCTGCGCAACAAGCTCAGGTTTCCCCGGCCATGATGATTTCATGGATTTGGGGTATTTCTATTGGAGCAGCCGTGGCAGGAATCTTTCTTTCCATTAAGTTCAAAGTCCCTGTGATTACCGCATGGTCTGCGCCAGGTACGGCTTTATTGGTCACCCTGTTCCCGAATATTAGTCTGAATGAAGCTGTAGCCGCTTATATTACCTCAGCCGTGGTGATTTTTCTGATCGGGATCAGTGGTTACTTCGATAAATTATTGAAATGGATTCCGCAGTCAGTAGCCGCTGGAATGATGGCAGGTATTCTATTTCAGTTTGGTTTAGGTCTATTTAGTGCCACTAACAGCATGCCGATTATTGTGTTTAGCATGCTGTTTGTCTTTTTAGTCGCAAAACGAATTTCACCGCGTTATAGCATGCTTTGGGTACTGCTTTCAGGTGTGGCCTTGAGCTTTGGGCTTGGTGAAATGAATGCGGTGAGTTTAGATTTCCAACTTGCTATTCCTCAGTTCATTAGCCCTGAATGGACTTGGCACTCAACCTTAAACCTTGCCCTGCCTTTGATTTTAGTCAGCCTGACAGGACAGTTTTTACCGGGCATGGCCATCATGAAACTGAGCGGTTATGACATGCCTGCCAAGCCGATTATCACCACCACCAGTATTGCGTCTTTAGCTGTTGCATGTGTCGGCGGTATCACCATTGTTTTAGCGTCAATTACGGCTGCACTGTGTATGGGCAAAGATGCGCATGAGTTAAAAGAAAAGCGTTATATCGCAGGCGTTGCTAACGGCATTTTCTATATTTTAGGTGGTTTGTTTGCAGGCAGTATCGTTCTGCTCTTCAGCTTGCTACCGAAAGAGCTTGTTGCTGCTTTGGCTGGCTTGGCTTTATTAGGTGCAATTTCAACCAATATCGCTGTAGCCATGAAAGATGAATCTCAACGAGATTCCGCACTCATTACCTTTTTAGCTACAGCTTCAGGTATGCACTTTTTAGGTCTAAGTTCCGTTTTTTGGGGCATCGTTATTGGTTTAACTGCGCATCTAATTTTAAGTAAACGTAGTCCTGATATTTCAGCTTTAGCTTCAACTCCAAGCTCAAATCCAAGTTCCAAAAGTTAATAGGTACGCTGTGCCTAGGACAATATTATGATTGATAAAAGTTCAGCTTCTTTAACAGAAGCACTTTCGCAAATAAAGGATGGTTCCACCATCATGATTGGTGGTTTTGGTACCGCAGGACAACCTGCTGAACTGATCGATGGCTTAATTCAACTCGGCATTAAAGACCTCACCATCGTTAGCAACAATGCTGGTAATGGCGACTATGGTTTAGCCAAGCTACTCAAAGCGGGTGCTGTGAAAAAAGTCATCTGTTCGTTTCCGCGTCAGTCCGACTCTTGGGTCTTCGATGAACTCTATCGTGCAGGCAAAATCGAATTGGAACTGGTGCCTCAAGGCAACTTGGCTTGTCGTATTCAAGCCGCAGGTATGGGACTTGGTGCAGTGTTTACCCCCACTGGCTACGGTACCTTATTGGCTGAAGGCAAAGAAACCCGTCACATCGACGGGAAAGATTATGTGTTGGAATATCCAATCAAAGCCGACTTCGCTTTGATTAAAGCACAACAAGGCGACCGTTGGGGTAACTTGGTCTACCGCAAATCGGCACGTAACTTCGGCCCGATTATGGCCATGGCCGCAGGTGTAACCATTGCACAAGTGTCTGAAGTGGTGGACTTGGGTGAATTAGACCCTGAACACATCATCACCGCAGGTATTTTTGTTCAACACGTGGTACAGGTTCAACCTGAACCTGTTGCTGTGTAATCGGGAGAATATCATGAGCTATCAAAAACTCAGCCGTAACCAAATTGCAGAACGTGTCGCACAAGATATTCCAGATGGTGCTTATGTCAATTTAGGCATCGGTTTACCGACCAAGATTGCCAGTTACCTGCCAAGTGACAAAGACGTGTTCTTACATTCTGAAAATGGCTTATTGGCTTTTGGTCCACCACCTGAAAAAGGTCAAGAAGACCCTGAACTGATCAATGCAGGTAAAGAATATGTGACCATGCTGCAAGGTGGTGCCTTTTTCCATCATGGGGATTCTTTTGCCATGATGCGTGGTGGTCACTTAGATATCGCAGTATTAGGTGCCTTCCAAGTGGCAGCCAATGGTGACTTGGCCAATTGGCATACAGGTGCGCCTGATGCGATTCCCGCTGTCGGTGGTGCGATGGACTTAGCCGTTGGTGCCAAGAAAGTGTTTATCACCACCGACCATGTGACCAAACAAGGTGAACCAAAGATTGTGGCTGAACTGAGCTACCCAGCAACAGGTTTGAAATGTGTTGATCGCATCTACACCGACTTGTGTGTGATTGATGTCACCGCAGACGGTTTAAAAGTGATTGAGAAAGTCCACGGCTTAAGCTTTGCAGAATTGCAGGCAATGACCGGTGCAACTTTAGTGGATGCGACACTGTAAATTTCAGAAAAATTTGCTAGAGCTTATAGTCATCAACAACCTGTCGAGCGCTTTAAAAGTATTGTTTTTGCAACAGCAGTGGAAAATTGCTGTGAGTGAACAGGTTTTGTTGATGACAACGTTTTTGGTCACTTTTTTAAAAAAGTGACGAGAACGAGCTACTTCTATTTGACTGAACACGGTAAGACTCCGTCGTGACTAGATACAGTTGATCTGTCAGCAGAGTCCCGTTTTAAAGGACAAGATTAAAAATGAAAAATGCTTATATCATCGATGCCATCCGTACCCCATTCGGCCGTTATGCAGGTGGACTCGCTCCAGTGCGTGCCGATGACTTGGGCGCAGTGCCGATTCAAGCCTTAATACAACGTAATCCAAGCGTAGATTGGAGCCAAGTCGATGACGTGATTTACGGCTGTGCCAACCAAGCGGGTGAAGACAACCGTAATGTCGGACGTATGTCAGCATTGTTGGCAGGTTTACCAGTTGAAGTCCCAGCCACGACCGTAAACCGTTTATGTGGTTCATCCCTAGATGCCATTGCGATGGCAGCCCGTGCAATTAAAGCCGGCGAAGCAGATTTAATCATCGCAGGTGGCGTCGAAAGTATGTCTCGTGCACCTTTTGTCATGGGTAAATCAGAAACCGCTTATGGCCGTAGCCAGAAGATTGAAGACACCACTATGGGCTGGCGTTTTATTAATCCTAAGCTCAAAGCGATGTATGGTGTAGAGACCATGCCGCAAACCGCGGAGAACGTGGCACAACAATTTAATATTGATCGAGCCGATCAAGACCAGTTTGCCTTGGCGAGTCAACAGCGCACCGCAACCGCGCAAGCTCAAGGCTTTTTTACGCATGAGATCATCCCTGTGAATATTCCACAGCGTAAGGGTGATCCGATTGTGGTCGACACGGATGAACATCCACGTGCATCAACCACCTTGGAAGCTTTGGCAAAACTGAAGCCAGTCGTGACAGCAGAAGGCACCGTCACTGCAGGAAACGCATCAGGCATCAATGACGGTGCGGCTGCTGTACTGATTGCTTCAGAACAAGCGATTCAAGTGTACCAGCTTAAACCGCGTGCCAAAATCATTGCTTCAACAGCAGTGGGTGTAGAACCGCGCATCATGGGCTTTGCACCAGCACCTGCCATCAAAAAGTTACTCAAACAAGCCAATCTCACAATCGAGGAGATGGATGTGATTGAACTGAATGAAGCTTTTGCGGCACAAGCACTGGCCGTTACACGTGACCTAGGTCTAGCGGATGACACCACACAAGTGAATCCGAATGGTGGTGCGATTGCGATTGGTCATCCACTCGGTGCTTCAGGGGCACGTTTGGTGACAACTGCATTGAATCAATTGGAACAAACCGGTGGCACTTATGCCCTGTGTTCAATGTGTATTGGTGTTGGTCAAGGCATTGCCATGATTATTCAGCGGGTTTAACCCTTCTTCTGATCTGACGTGGTGTTTTTGCTCATAACACTTTTTGCTGATAACAACAGTGGAAACACTCAAAATTTTTAATGAATTAAGGAAAAGCATATGCCAAGTTTTACTTCAAATAATGCCGAAATTCACTATCAAACTTTTGGTGACCCAAAAAATCCCGCGATCGTTTTTTCAAACTCGCTAGGCACGAACTTCAACATGTGGAAACCACAAATTACTTTTTTCCAGAAAAATTATTTTGTGATTTGCTATGACACTCGCGGGCATGGCCGGTCTTCTGCGCCTCAAGGGCCTTATGATATTGAACAACTTGGTCTAGACCTGATCCATTTACTGGATCATTTAAACATTGAGAAAGCCATTTTTTGCGGTATCTCAATGGGCGGACTTACAGGTCAGTGGTTAGTCATTCATAAACCTGAACGTTTTCACCGTGCCATTGTATGTAATACCTCTGC
Source organism: Acinetobacter sp. PC34 (assembly GCF_051789135.1). NCBI lineage: Bacteria > Pseudomonadati > Pseudomonadota > Gammaproteobacteria > Moraxellales > Moraxellaceae > Acinetobacter > Acinetobacter sp. PC34. Next base: position 1,705,432 of record NZ_CP196664.1, read on the forward strand.
CAAAATTGGCAATGAACAGGCATGGAATGATCGCGCATCATTAGTACGCACCCAAGGTTTAGAACCCATTGCATCAACGGCTGCGAGCCGTTGGTTTACCGAACCCTTTATCCAAAGCAACGCAGCAACTGTAGCAGCGCTTTCAAACGACTTAGGTGCTGGCAGCCCAGAAGGTTATGCGAGTTGTTGTGAAGCTTTGGCTAAAGCGGATTTACGTGAAAAACTCGAAAGTATTTACGTGCCTTTACTTGTTATTGCAGGGCGTAAAGACCCCGTAACAACAGTCTCAGATGCACAGTACATGGTGAATCACATCCGAAGTAGTGCCCTATTTGAAATCGATGCCTCTCATATTTCAAATATCGAACAGCCCAAAGCCTTCAATCAGGCCATCTTAGACTTTATTGCTTAATGATCTAGGTCTGAACTCAAAACAGCCCTACATGGGCTGTTTTTTTCGTACCTATCTAAAGAAAGCGATAGGAATGCTTAAAACTCATTATTAAAAATATGCTGGCTTTGGTTCATTCTATTTTTCCTCTTAAAATCATCAAAACTCAAAAATTGTATATAAAACAAACTGAAATTATTATGATTTCAAAATCATATCTTCAGAATTTCACTTATTGCCAATCCTAAACTCACTAGATCCCATCATGTATAGCCACATCTACCCAGTTAAAATGAGCAAAATAGCCAATCGTTTTGTTTTATAAATTTTCTCGCACAGCAAAAGCCAATACTCAACAAGAGGATATTTTTTCAGTACATTCCACTACTCAGCAATTTTTCTACAGTTTTTTGCTTATTTAACGGCAAAATTTTTCAGTGAAGAGGATGCTGAAAAACACCGTTAGAAACCTGAATTTTCCTTTTACTGTTTCAAGTTTTTCAGTTTTTTTCTAAAAGATCATGGCATCAGCTAAATAGACCTTAACAACAGACAAAAATGTCTATATACATTTCAACGTAACAAGTTGATGTTTTAATTGATGAAAGTGATATTTTTCAAGTTCAATATTGATCCAATAAAGCTGAGAAGCTGTATTGATCATGGTCGTCCAGCCAGCCAAAAGAGCTGGAATAAATTGATCAGATAATGCACATATACAAACCATATCAGACTTTAGTTTTATTTTGATATACAGTTTAGTCATATAAGAATTGATCTAGATCTGATGTAGCGTGAGCTACCGACTAAGAAGTCTGAGTTGCCCTCTTTTCAAGACTTGAGTTGTACCTGTGGCATAAAACGAAAACAAATCTGCTGCTTTTAGTCAATTTGGCTTACAATGTAAAAAAGAGTAATAATCCGAAAATTTGTAATCTTTTAACATTGCCAATTCCTTGCAAAATTTACATTATATTGCCGAAGTTTGGCACTAAGCATCTACGTCAATTCAAACAAACTATAAAAAAAATGTAGAACTTTATGCCATAATACGCAAACTTTGCAGCCATCTTGCAAAGATATATTGCAATTTATAAATGGAGCAAGCTAAATGAGTTCGACCATTTTGGTTATTCATGGACCGAATCTAAATTTGCTAGGAAAGCGCGAACCAGAAGTATATGGTTCTCTAACGCTGAACGACATCAATCAGCAACTCATTGCACAAGCTGAAAATGCTTCAATTTCTCTCGACACTTTCCAAAGTAATTGGGAAGGTGCCATTGTTGACCGTATTCATCAAGCCCAAGCGGATGGCGTCCAATTTATTATTATTAACCCTGCTGCACTCACGCATACCTCTGTTGCTCTACGTGATGCCCTGCTTGGTGTAGCCATCCCATTTATTGAAGTTCATTTATCAAATGTTCATGCGCGCGAAGCGTTTAGACATCATTCATATTTATCAGATAAAGCCGTTGGCGTTATTTGTGGCTTAGGTGCTCAAGGTTATAGCGCTGCGCTCAATTACGCTCTCACTAAAATTCAACCCTCTACGCAATCATAATTAGGAATACTGTCACATGGATATTCGTAAAATCAAGAAACTCATCGACCTGATGATTGAATCTGACTTACAAGCGATTGAAGTTAAAGAAGGCGATCAATCGATTGCACTGACTCGTCGTAGTCCAGTTGTTGCAGCTGGTGCTCCTGTTGCTATGGCAGCTCCTGTTGCTCAAGCTCCAGCGGCTAAAGCACCACGTGGTGCTGTAGAAACTTCTCCAATGGTTGGTGTGTTCTACGCGGCTCCAAGCCCAGGTGAAGCGCCATTTGTTAAAGTCGGTCAAACCATCACTGCTGGTGAAACACTTGGTATTATCGAAGCAATGAAAATCATGAACCCGATTGAAGCAACGCAAAGCGGCGTGGTTGAAGAAATTTTAGTGAAAAACGGCGAAGTGATCCAATTCGGTCAACCATTATTCCGCTACCGCGCGTAATAGACGGGGACTTATAATGTTGCAAAAAGTTTTAATTGCAAACCGTGGTGAAATTGCCCTGCGCATCACCCGTGCCTGCAAAACTTTAGGGATTAAGACTGTAGGAATCTATTCAGATGCCGACAAAGACTTAATGCACCTACGTTTTGTAGACGAAGCAGTATGTATTGGACCGGGTGCGAGCAGTGAAAGCTACTTGAACATTCCTGCCATTATTACAGCGGCTGAAATTTCAGGTGCAGATGCCATTCACCCAGGTTATGGCTTCTTATCAGAAAATGCTGAATTTGCTGAAATTGTAGAAAACTCAGGTTTTATTTTTATTGGACCACGCCCTGAACACATCCGTTTGATGGGTAACAAAGTTTCTGCGATTACTGCAATGCGTAAAGCAGGTGTTCCAACTGTACCGGGTTCTGCAAATGCGGTTACACCGCAAAATGCACTGGCTGAAGCTAAAGAAATTGGTTTCCCATTGATCGTGAAAGCTGCCTCTGGTGGTGGTGGTCGTGGTATGCGTATTGTAGAACGTGTCGACACCCTGCTTGAATCCGTTCAAGCCGCACAGCGTGATGCTGAAATGTGGTTTGGCGATGACACGGTGTATATGGAACGTTTTCTACAAACACCTCGTCACGTTGAAGTTCAAGTTCTTGCTGACGGTAATGGCCATGCGATTCATCTCTATGACCGCGACTGCTCTTTACAGCGTCGCCATCAAAAAGTGTTAGAAGAAGCGCCTGCGCCAAACTTACCTGAACAAGCACGTGCTGACATTTTAGAAGCTTGCGTAAATGCTTGTAAATTAATGCAGTACCGTGGTGCAGGTACATTCGAGTTTTTGTTTGAAGATGGTGAATTCTTCTTTATTGAGATGAATACACGTGTTCAAGTTGAACACCCTGTAACTGAAATGGTGACAGGTATTGACATTATTGAACAACAGCTCCGCATTGCTGGTGGCTTAGGTCTTGAAATTGAACAAGATCAAGTTGAAGTCAAAGGTCATGCGATTGAATGCCGTATCAATGCTGAAGATCCAACGACCTTCTTACCATCACCAGGTAAAATTGAGAATTTTTATGTGCCAGGTGGTGCAGGTATTCGTCTTGATTCACATATCTATCAAGGCTATAGCATTCCGCCATACTATGACTCGATGATTGCGAAGCTGATCGCACACGGTAAGGATCGTAAAACATCACTTGCTCGCATGCGTCAAGCGCTTGATGAAATGATTCTGACCGGTATTAAAACCAATATTCCATTGCATAAAGATTTGATTCTTCAAGATGAAAAATTCTGTGAACAAGCAATGGATATTCACTACCTTGAAAAGCATTTGTTAAAGCAAATTGAAGGAAATCAAGATAAATAATTGTCTTGATTCTTAAATAAAAAACCGCGATAAATCGCGGTTTTTTATTTATAAAAGAATTAATTAAGGCAGCACACGACGTAGTGTTGCAAAACATTGTTGTGCTTTATCATTGGCACAAAAATTAATGGTCGATGGACTTTGCCATTTCACAAAATACTGAGACATTTCACCAGTCTGATCTTCTTGAGACCCAGAACAATCCACTTGGTTATTGTCAAATTTGACCTGTAAAATCAAAGCAGGCAGTTGTACATTTTTATCGGTAGATGGCTGGTAATCATAAATTCCCGTGGACCATTCTTCCCCACTTTTAATCACAACATCACTATTACTTTTAAAATTATAGTATTCAACGCATTTACGATTATTTGGAATTTCCATTCCCCATAAGCCCACAATTTCAGGGCGAGTCGTTACACGAATATTATTTTGATTTGATGCTTGAGTATCCTCAGCCTGACTTGGTGTATTTGCCATAAGCACTGATGAAGTTAACATGAATAACATGCCGAGTAATGTTTTTTTCATACAAGCCATAATGTTTTTAAGCGTCTCACTAAATTAGCATATTTTGATTCAAAACATCATTTTATAACCATTTCATAACAATCTATTTTTTGTTATGGGTTGCAATCTTAATTTAACAAAACGATTTATTGTCAGTACTAGATAAATTCTCCTTTCAGAATCGAAAAAAGACCGCTTAAGCAGTCTTTTTTGTATTTCTTGATATTTGAGTTTAGGCTACAGGTGCCAGTGTAAACAGCACCTGACCTGTTTTTACCGTTTGCCCTTTTGCAATGGTAATGGCTTCAACCTTCATCCGCTCAGGTGCAATAATGGGAATTTCAATTTTCATGGCTTCAATCACGGCCAAAGTTGCCCCTTCTTCCACAATGTCTCCAGAGGTACATTCAATTTTCCAAATAGAACCCGGCATATGCGACTCTACTGCACAACCACCTTCAGGAATTTGAATTTCACTGTCATCTAAAACAGCATCTAGGCTTTCAGAAACATGTTCAGCCAAACCAGCCTCATGCCAGCGACGGCGTTCCTCTTCAAAGTTCGCTTGCTGTACCGCTTTAAAACTCGAAATGGATGCCGCATTTTCAATGAGGAAGTCATTATATTCTTTTAGGTTTAAAACCCCATCTTCTACGTGAAGCTTTAAGCGCCCCGCTTTAAAGTCTTCCCGCATTTGCATCAGTTCTGTTTCAGACACTTCATAAAATTTAATTTGATCAAAGAAGCGCAGTAGCCATGGTTTTCCTTGTTCAAAGTCTGGATTTTTGCGGTAACGACTCCACATTTGGGTTGTACGCCCAACAAACTGATAACCGCCCGGGCCTTCCATACCATAGACACACATATATGCGCCACCAATACCGACTGCATTTTCAGGCGTCCATGTACGTGCAGGATTATATTTAGTAGTCACTAAACGATGACGTGGGTCCAGCGGCGTTGCCACAGGTGCCCCCAAGTACACATCTCCCAAGCCCATCACCAAATAATTGGTGCTGAATACGATATCCTTCACTGCTTGCTTTGAGTCTAGCCCATTGATACGACGAATAAACTCAACATTGTCAGGACACCACGGCGCATCTGGACGTACTGTTTGCATATAACGTTCAGTCGCCAACTGAGTTTGCGAATCTTCCCAAGCCAAAGGCAAATAGACTGTGCGCGACGGGACTTCCATTGCGGTCACATCAGGCAATTCACTTTCTGCATGCTGTAAAAGGTCCAATAAATGTTTTTGATCTAGCACCAATGAATCAAAATGAATTTGCAGCGAACGAATACCCGGTGTTAAGTCTATAATCCCTTCTATACTTTGATCTTTGACCCATTGCATTAAAGCATGAATACGGAAACGTAAATTGAGGTCTAGAACCAACTCTCCATATTCAACCAGTAAATAACTGTTCCCTGCGGGACGATAAATCACATCAGGTCTAACGTTCTCACCTTTTTGGGCCGCTAAAACTGCATCTGAGAGGGTTTCCATTTCAGCATGAAAGCTTGGAGAAAATTCTACATTTTCAGTCGTATCTGCGGTTAACGCTGCGCTATATTTTTGATTCAATACTTGTGCTTGATCATAAGAAATTGGGATAAATTTAACTTTATCACCCGCTTTGAGCTGACCAATTTTCCATAGTTCTGAGCTGACCACCACCGCAGGACAAACAAAACCGCCTAAGCTTGGACCATCAGGCCCTAAAATAATTGGCATATCTCCAGTGAAATCAATCGCGCCAATGGCATAAGCATTATCATGAATATTCGAAGGATGTAGTCCTGCCTCACCACCATCGGTACGTGCCCATTCAGGTTTTTCACCGACTAAACGAATGCCTGTACGACTTGAGTTAAAGTGAATTTCAAATTCTTGCTCAAAGAAGCGCTCAATATCGCGTTTGGTGAAAAAGTCGGGCGCTCCATGTGGTCCATACATCACTGCAATTTGCCAAGTCTGGCTAAAGCTCGGCACCTGCGCTGCACCAAGTGCAACGGTTTCTACTGAAGTATAAGCCGTAATGGGCAACATATCTCCAATGAGTAAATTCCGTCCTGCATGACCACCAAACTGACCTAAAGTAAAAGTCGCTTGCGAGCCTAAATAGGCAGGTACATTGAATCCGCCTTTAATACCAATATAACTGCGACAACCTGTGGTGATTTTACCTGTTTTAAGAATTTGCCCTTTTTTAACATTAAGGGTCTGCCACATGGCAACGTCGACACCATCCAATGTCGCAAGCATGTCGCCACCCGTAATCACGATTTGGCTGTCACAATGGAATTTTAAAGTTGGGCCTTGTAATGTACATTCGAGCCCTGCGGTATTAAATGGATTTCCCAATAGTTGATTAGCAACATTTAACGATAGTGGATCAATCGCACCTGATGGTGGCACTCCAACATCCCAGTACCCCAAACGACCATTGACGTCTTGTATTGACGTTTGAATACCAGACTGTAATACCTCAACTTTTTGGGTTTTCCACTCAAAAGTATTTAAGAAACGTGTAGTCTGTGTCCCTGCTTTAAACACTTCACAGTCAATAATATTTTGTAAATACTCAAGATTGGTTTCAATTCCTGCCACTGAGGTTTTTGCCAAAGTATCGCTCATGGCCTGAATTGCACTTTCACGGTTTTCGTGAGTCACAATGATTTTGGCAATCATTGGATCATAAAAGGAAGACACGTTTGAACCTGTTTCTACCCATGTTTCATTACGCGCTTGCGGATCAAACTCGACATAAGTCAATAACCCAGCACTGGGTTGAAAATTCTTAATTGGATCTTCAGCATATAAACGGACTTGGATCGAATGGCCTTTAGGTGCAAGTGTATCTGTTGGCGCAGTCCAGTCACCGCTACCTAAAGTAACCATCCATTCCACAAGGTCTACACCAAACACTTGTTCAGTCACGCCATGTTCAACTTGTAGACGTGTATTCACCTCTAAGAAATAGAATTGCTGGGTGTCAGTATCCATCACAAATTCAACCGTACCTGCCGAACGGTAATTTACTGACTGCATCAGTTGAACCGCAATACCCTGAATATAAGTACGTTGTTCAGCATTTAAATGTGGTGCTGGAGTCTCCTCGATTACTTTCTGGTTACGGCGCTGTACTGAACAGTCCCGCTCTCCCAAAGCCAGAACCAAACCTTGGCCATCACCAAAAATTTGGACTTCAATATGACGCGCATTTTCCACAAACTTTTCTAAATACAAACCTGCATCTTTAAAGTTCGCTTGTGCCAAATAAGATACCGTTGCATAAGCATCTTTAAGCTCTGCTTCATTCCACACCAATCGCATACCAATACCGCCACCACCTGCGGTACTTTTCAGCATCAAGGGATAACCGATACGATTCGCCTCTACCAGTGCTTCCGCTTCATCTGCTAAAAGTTGGCTCCCCGGTAACAATGGCACGTTCGCCTGAATGGCTAGTTCACGCGCAGTATGCTTTAAGCCAAAACTCCGCATTTGCGCTGAATTCGGCCCTAGAAACACAATGCCCTGTGACTCACACAAATCACAAAACTTCACATTTTCAGACAAGAAACCATAGCCTGGATGAATGGCTTCAGCACCCGTTTCTTTCGCGACCTGTAAAATTTTTTCAATATTTAGATAACTTTGGCTGGCTGGACTATCACCAATAAATACCGCTTCATCGGCTAACGTTACATGTAAGGAATCACGGTCTGCTTCTGAATACACCGCAACAGACTGAATGCCTAAATTCTTTAATGTACGAATTACTCGGCAGGCAATTGCCCCACGGTTGGCGATGAGAACTTTTTTAAACATGCTGCTTACTCCTTGCCTTCACGTACAATCAGTTGAATTTGGGTCGGGTTATAGGCATTACAGGGGTTGTTCAGCTGTGGGCAGTTAGAAATCAGCACGATGAGATCCATCTCTGCTTGAATTTCAACATATTTACCCGGCGCCGATATTCCATCGTCAAACTTGAGATGCCCATCACTGCTCACGGGAACATTCATAAAGAAGTTAATATTCGGCCCAATATGACGAACATTTAGTCCATGCTTTTTCGCGATTGGGTGCAAAGCTAAAGCTGTCATAAAGTTATTACGGCAACTGTGCATCGGAAATGTGTCGTGTGCATAACGTACGGTGTTACTTTCACATGAACAAGCACCGCCTAAGGTGTCATGGCGACCACAGTTATCATCATGGATCGTGGCGATTTTGTTGCCATAGTTGGTATATAGAGCTGTGCCTTTTTCTAGATAAATCTGCTGATTAATGGCTAGAGTATCGGTTGCGCTGTAACGTTCTTCAGGATTGCTCGCAGAAATCAATAAAGTATCGACTGCTTGGTTGCCTTCGAGGTCAATAATGCGGAAATACTGCCCTTTCTGGACTTCACACATCCATGCCTCACCCGCTGGACAGACTTCATTTAAAACGGTTTGATCAAATGCTTGTAAACTGGTCATATGTATTCTCCTCGGGCTTAAGCAGCATCAAATGCGTAATAACGTGCGTTGTTTTGAAAACCGCGTTGGTTTTGTGGGCATGAATCACGACAAATATCGTGTGTTGCTAAAGCGGAGGCTTTGAATAAGCGCATTTTAATATCGGCAGGCTGATACTTTGCTGCTTGGCTCAAACCATGTGGCGCAGCAGATAAGAACACCAGACAGTCCATCTCAAAACGCAGTTCAATAGTTTGATGGGTATTATCGACATCGATATAAGATAAGTTGCCTGCATCATCAGGGCGAACTTTAGAGAATAGGTTGACCGTAGCTGACAGGTCGGCTTGACCTAATGAGAATTTGGTCATTTCAAGTAACAGGCTGTCGCGTCCACTTCGAAACATCTCATTTCGCGTATCTTGAAAAGTTTGAGTGCCGAATTGTTTTTGGATCTGTTCTGTGCGACTCGGACCACATAAGGCATCATTCCAACCATGATCATCGTGAACAATTGAAGCCATAACCCGACCTAAGTCCGAATACAACACATGCCCTGTACTTAGAAATGCCGTATGTTGTGCCTTTAGGCTATCTGGCATATTAAAACGTTCGAGCTTATTTTCGCTGTTGACACAGAAAAGAGAAACGTTGGCTTGTGCCCCCAAGGCTTTAAACTGTAAGACTGTGCCGCGTTGAATACGTCCAGACCAGTGATGCCCACCCGGTAAAAGTTCAGTCCATAGTGCGTTATCGTCGTGATAAGTTATTGTGCTCATGCGCTTCTGCCTAAATCGTAACTGTTTACCTCCCGGGCTTTTATCCCTCCGTGTAGCTCTTTCGAACCGTGAACTCTCGGTCGCAGACATACATAAAATAGATATGTATCGGAACCCTAGATCACTCTTTCAGATTAGATGATGCAAAGGCTGTGCCAATTTAGTATTACGATTTTTAAACTTCGTAATACTATTTATGAGCAATAAATGGGCACTTTAGATTTCAAGCACGCATATTTTTGCTATGCGCACTAAAAAGCATCAAACTTTAAGAATTACTTCATTAAAATTTCATGGAACATGTGACGCAGCCACTGATGACTGGTTTTGTGATGACAAGACATATGCCAATACTGCTTCACCCCATAACTTGGGAAGGCAATTGGTGCATTAAAGATTTTTAAATTGCCACGTGAAAGCAGCACTTCACTTAAATAATACGGGACTGTCGCAATCGCGTCGGTTTCTTGTACCACCAAGCCTACCCCTAAATAGCTCGGTAAACGCATTAAAATGTCACGTTTTAGTTCTAAATTGAGCAGTTCGTTTTCAATATGGTAATGTCCCATGCCTGCATCAATATCGATATGTGACTCAGCCAAGTACTGCGCTGTGCTGATACAGTCACCTGTCAAACGCGGATGATCTTTGGCGGCAATCACCACATAATACTGCTCAAACAGTTGCTGTTGATAAAAGCCATTTTCCAATTGTGGTAAAAAACCCAGCGCCAAATCAATCTCACCATTTGCCATTTGATAACTGGTTTCAGAGGTGATCGGACGGATATTCAAACGAATATGCGGCGCATGTTTCTTTAAGTATTGCGAAATTTTCGGCAACAACACCAAATGCGAAACATCGGTCATGGCCAAACTAAACTGTTGCTGCGAAGTGGCTTGGTCAAAATCAATCGTAAAGTTATTGATGATTTCAACCTTGTTTAAAGCCTCACTGACCAATGGAAATAATTGTTTCGACAGCTCAGTCGGCACCATTTCATTGCCAATCCGTAAAAATAGCGGATCATTATAATGTTGGCGAATTTTATTCAGAATGTTACTCACCGTCGGTTGACTCATTTCTAAATGATCAGCCGCCAGTGACACACTTTTAAACTTATAAACGTAAAAAAAGATACTGAGTAATTTACAGTCCAGTTCAAACACGAAAAAAATGTTCCTTATATGTATGTGATGGTAGACGATCCATCATCTACCCATTATAGCGATGATCCAATGCTCAAAACTTACTTTTACAGGCATCTAGGTCTAATATCAGACATTTCAGCAATAAAAGCACATTAATTATACCTTTAGCTGTACTGAACAATCGATGCTTTCCCTGAAAAGTTATGACGCATGATCTGCATGTATTTTACAAAATAAAAAAGGCCCGAATCAATCGAACCTTTGATGAAATCAACCATGCCGAATTATAGCTATTTAAATCATTTTCTTCACAGGCATAGCTAAGGATATTACAGCTTTAGTCTAGCAGCTCGACAGCAATAGCAGTCGCCTCACCACCACCGATACATAAAGCAGCTACACCCTTTTTCCCACCAGTACGTTTCAAAGCATGCAGTAAAGTCACGATAATACGTGAACCAGATGAACCCAATGGATGACCAAGTGCACAAGCGCCACCATTCACATTGACTTTAGCAGGGTCTAAATGAAAACTATCAATGGCAAGCATTGTGACCATCGCAAATGCTTCATTGACTTCCCACAGATCTACATCACCCGCAGACCAGCCTGCTTTGGCTAAAACTTTCTCAATGGCACCTACAGGGGCAATGGTGAACTCAGATGGATGCTGGGAATTACTTGCATAAGCCACAACTTTTGCCAATGGCTTAAGACCACGTGCGTCAGCAACTTCGGATGAAGTTACAACCAATGCCGAAGCACCATCCGAAATAGAACTCGAATTTGCCGCGGTAATCGTGCCGTCTTTTTTAAATGCCGGACGTAAAGTTGGAATTTTATCCACTTTGGCATTGAGCGGCTGTTCATCCTGATCAACCACAACATCGCCTTTACGGCTACTTACCGTCACAGGCACGATTTCATCTTTAAAGAAACCACCTTGAATCGCAGCAACCGCTTTATTTAAAGAACCAATGGCATACTGATCTTGCTGCTCACGGGTATAGCCTTTTTTATCTGCCATTTCTTGAGCAAGTACACCCATCGACAAACCTGTTTCAGCATCTTCTAAACCTTCTTGGAACATGTGATCGGTGGTTTTACCATGTCCCATACGGTAACCCGCGCGTGCTTTTTCAAGTAAGTACGGCGCATTTGACATTGACTCCATACCACCGGCCACCACAATTTCAGCTGAACCTGCTTTAATCGCATCAGCCGCTTGCATGACGGCTTTCATCCCAGAACCACAAATTTTATTGATGGTTGTTGCACCCGTTGAGTCAGGTAGACCTGCGATACGCATTGCTTGACGTGCAGGGCCTTGTCTTAAACCTGCTGGAAGTACACAACCAAAGATCACTTCATCCACATCGGTCGGCTGTAAGCCAGAACGGTTTAACACTTCTTTAATTGTCACCGCACCAAGTTCAGGTGCGGTACAGCTCGCCAGTGAACCTTGAAAACCACCCATTGCTGTACGTACACCGTCTACAATAACAATCATTTTCTATTTCATCCTTTTTCGCTGTTTACTTACTTTAAGCCCAATTAAAAGGCTTAAAGACATTCCCTATCTATTTTTTCATATTGCAAAGGGGTTAATCGTTTCAGATCTTATTTTAATGTTTTTCATAGTGCTACCGTCTCAAAGCGAGTCATCTATAAAGACATTAAAATAAACACACGTGAATAAGACATCTTTCCATACGACAGATGATCCATTTATCAACCCGCACTGCATTCGAGGCTTGAGCACTAAAGGTTCTCGTCTCTAAGAACACAGTGGCTATACTGACAATAGTGTAAAAATCACGAAAAAGGAATGCAATGGCCCAAATTTGATCTCTAGAGATCAAATTTATTGACAACGAAATGCGAAAATGTTCCTGAATTTATTTCTATTGTTGAACAAGTGGATATTTTTAAAACGATTGTAGTAATATCCAAGACCTTAGTTGCATTTTCATTTTCAACCAAGTTCAATAGCCTCTCTATAGTTCTCATGGAATACACTGGAATAAGCCAATGACTTCAGTACGCCAACAAAATTTTCTATTACGCAAAGAGAAAATTTTAGCCATGGCTGAGACTTTATTATTAGACAATAATCAAGACATCACCTTAAGCGAATTAGCAACGGAACTCGATATTGCGAAGGGTACGATCTACAAGCATTTCAAAAGTAAAAATCAACTTTATTTAGAGCTGATTATCTTGAATGAAACTCGCCTGCTAGAAATTTCTCAAAAGCATAACAATGATATTAAAACGTATGTTTCCGAATACATGCTTTATAATATGTTGAACTCGAACCGTACGATTTTACTGCACGTTATTGAAGAACGTTTAACCAATAATGAACGTAAACTCAAAGAACTTTTTGAGAAGCTCTACCAAATACGTGAACAACGTATTATCGAAATTAAAGACATGACCTCTGACTATTTAAAGTCTTTAGACAGCGCAATGTCCATTCGTGACTATTTATCTTATGTATGGACAGTGACCTACGGTGCGTCATTGTTACTCAATTCAACGCATTATCAAAAATCAATCGGTTCTCGTGAGCGTCTGATTAAACTGTATGTCAACCAAGCCCTCATGACACCTGATAAAATTTCACACGCAGCCCTTTAAGCTTCTAAACGGTATAAAAAAGCTAAACATTTTATGTTTAGCTTTTTTTTCATATATTTAATTAGTCTGCGGAAATATCTTCAAACAAAACTGAAGATAAATAACGTTCACCACCGTCAGGTAAGATTACTACAATGGTTTTACCTGCATTTTCAGGGCGTGCAGCAAGTTCAGCTGCTGCTGCCATCGCTGCACCACTTGAAATACCCACCAAAATACCTTCTTGACTTGCTGTTTTACGCGCCCAATCAATTGCTGTAGCAGCATCAATGGGCATCACTTCATCAACCAAGTCGAGGTCTAAGTTTTTAGGAATAAAGTTAGCGCCAATGCCCTGAATCTTATGTGGTCCAGGCGTCAAAGTTTCACCACGTTTGGTTTGATCAATAATCGGCGATTCAGCAGGTTCTACCGCAACTGAATACAAGGCTTGTTTTTTTACTTTTTCAAAATAGCTTGAAATCCCTGAAATCGTACCGCCCGTCCCGACACCAGCAACTAAAATATCAACTTTACCACCTGTTGCATCCCAAATTTCTGGGCCAGTGGTTGCTTCATGAATAGCTGGGTTTGCTGGGTTTTCAAACTGTTGTGGCAAAAAATAAGTTTCAGGATTTTCATCCAACAAACGCTGTGCTTCTTCTACCGCACCGCGCATCCCTTTTGCAGGATCGGTGAGAACCAAATTTGCGCCCAAAGCTTTCATCACTTTACGACGTTCGATACTCATGCTTGATGGCATAGTCAGGGTTAACGCATAACCTTTTGCAGCAGCAACAAATGCCAAAGCAATGCCTGTATTGCCACTGGTTGGTTCGACAATGTGCATTCCTGCTTTCAGCACACCGCGTGCTTCCGCATCCGCAATCAGCGCAGCCCCAATACGACATTTTACTGAAAATGCAGGATTACGGCTTTCAACTTTGGCTAAAACGGTGGCTGGACTTTGTATAATTCGGTTAATACGAACCAATGGTGTGTTACCAATCGCTTCTGCATTATTACTATAAACCGCTATCCCTAAATTATTAGGCGTTGGAAAAGCTGAGTCAGTACTCATACCAATGTTTCCTATGTTGTTTTTAATGATCCACTCATTATCATACCCTGATTTTTAAATGCAAACTGACATTTGGTTGGGCTTATGTTTTTATTTGATAAATAAATCACTTAAACAGAAAAAGCATGAGTTTTCCCATGCTTTTCTCCCGCGCGACCAGCTTAAACGAGCCTTACACTATTCCACTTTTCTAACTGTGTAACGGCCGCGCTAAAATCTACTTGTGCAGCCTGTTCTCGATCTGTTTTTAAGAACAGTTCTTGTGTCACTTGAAAAACAGGTGTTTTCATCTGTCCTTCTTCGGCCAGATCCATCGCAATACCAATGTCTTTTTGCAACAGGTTTAAAGCAAAAGTTTTTTGAAAAGTTCGGCTCAAAACTTTTTGCGCCATCACCGTTTCAGACATGATACTTTTACCACTGGAGTGATTAATACAACTCAATGCTCCAGCCAAGTCAACGCCTCGATTCTTCAAAATAGACAAACCTTCAGACAGTGCCCATAAATGCGTTGCCATGAGCGTATTGTTCACCGCCTTAACCGCAAAGCCTGCACCACTTTCCCCAACGTATTCAATCAGCCCTGCAAATGCCTGAATAATAGGTTTTGCCCTTTCAAATCCAGCGATATTACCACCCAACATAACCGTCAAAGTACCGCGTTCAGCACCAATGGTTTGACCCGAAACAGGTGCATCTAAGTAAATTACTCCACGTGCTGCCAAATCAGTGGAAATTCGCTGCGCAGACTCAGGCACGCCACTGGTACAATCCACCCATAAACTGCCAGATTTGGGTGGATATAACGCCATTAAAGCTTCAACATCTGCACTGGTCGGTAAGCATGAAAATATCACATCGGCTTGCATCGCTTGTTGGAGTTCAACCTGCAAAGTACCAAAAGTTTGCGCATGTGAAGCAGCTTTTTCCGCTGTGCGATTCCACACCCAAACAGGATGACCCAGTTTTGGCAAATGGGAGGCCATATGCCAGCCCATTGCCCCAAGTCCTATAAATGCAATATTCAGACTCAAAATGTACTCCTAACTGTGTGCAATAGTGCTATTGATTTGATCTGCTGATTTTTCTACGACTGGCTCTTTTTCACTGCCTCGGTTCAAGAAAAGATTAAGCAGAATGGCTGCTAGTGTTGCGGTGCCAATACCACCTAGGTCAAAACTCCCTATTTGTAAGCTGTAATTGCCTGTTCCCATAATCAAACACACGGCCCCAATCATTAAAGTACTGTTCTTGGTGAAATCAATTTTGTTATCGACCCAAATTTTTGCGCCAGCAACGGTAATCAAACCAAAAACCACAATGGATGCACCACCCAAGAGTGCAACGGGAATTGTACTAATCACTGCACCAAACTTAGGAGAAAGCCCCAGTAAGATCGCAAATACACCTGCAAAAACAAAGATTGTGGTTGAATAAACTTTAGTGACTGCCATCACCCCAATGTTTTCAGCATAGGTGGTCATCCCTGTGCCCCCAACTGAGGCAGACAGTGTGGTACATACCCCATCTGCAAAGAAACCGCGTCCCATATAAGGAGACAAATTTTTCCCCGTCATCGCCGACACAGCTTTGAAATGTCCTAAGTTTTCAGCCACCAAAATAATCGCAACGGGTGCAATCAACATCATGGCGTTTATATCAAAGGTTGGGCTGTGGAAAGTTGGCAAACCAAACCATGCTGCTTGACCGACTTTTGCAAAGTCAATTGCAGTGCCAAAACCCATGACATTGGCGAGTAAGAAGTAAATAAAATAAGATGCAACTAAACCTAAAAGTAGCAGTAAACGGCGCACCATACCTTTGGTAAATACAGCAATGACACTAATACAAATAATCGTGATTAACGCCATCCAAGAGTCAAACTGATTGGCTGACACACTTTTGATCGCAACTGGTGCGAGGTGTAGGCCAATAATCATTACGATGGCACCTGTCACAATAGGTGGCATCAACTTTTCAATCCATGCCGTACCAGTGCGTATCACAACTAAACCGATTAACGCGTACAGCACTCCACACGCAATGGTTCCACCCAGTGCTAAAGAAAGATTTGGGTTTGCTCCAACACCTGTATAACCCGTAACTGCAACCACTGCTCCAATGAAGGCAAAGCTGGACCCCAAATAGCTTGGCATACGTCCACCGGTCATGAGGAAGAAGAGTATCGTACCAATGCCTGTAATGAAGATCGTTAGATTCGGATCAAAGCCCATCAGCAATGGGGCAAGTACGGTTGCACCGAACATGGCAAAAGCATGTTGCAACCCCAAAATAATGCTTTTTCCTGCGGGTAAATATTCATCTGTTTGCACAGGCATTGTATCTAAATCGCCTTGATAAGGCTTAAATTTTGGGAACCACGATTCTTTTGTTTGCATGGGTTTCCCCTCCTTGTAAAAGTAGGAATTTTTGAATTAGCACATTGGTAATGGCTCACAGTAACCACGGTTAAAATACATCAGCGCATTTAGTCCATAACTTTGCTTCATGGCTTTGACTTGGCAAAACAGCACGTCATGGCTACCTACAGACATAGTCTGTACCACTTCACAATCAAAGCTCACCAAGGCATCCTCCAATACAGGTGCATTGGTCAACAGTGTGGACCATGTGCCTTGAGCAAAACGTTCGGGCATTGGCGTTTTCCCCCCAAACAGATTAGATAAGTGTTGTTGCTGACTCGACAACGTGTTTACACATAACACTTGATTGGTTTTAAAAGTATCAAACACAGATGCTGAGCGGTTTAAACACACTAACAACGTTGGCGGTGTATCGGTCACACTACATACTGCCGATGCCGTAAAGCCTGCCTGACCTGCCCCCCCATCTGTTGTAATCACATTGACCGCAGCCCCCAGATTCGCCATACCTTGACGAAATGTGTGTTGATCCAACATTGCCTCTGGTGCTTTATGATTCAGCATGGTTTCAACTTGATCTTGATTCATCAGTTTTGCATTCATCGTATTCTCCATGCCCTAAAAAATCGTATATCAGGGCATTAAAATTTGATTATTCCACTTAAGCCACATGTGCAACCGAAGCGATTTCAACCAAAGCCTCTGGCTTGACCAGTCCAGTCTGTACGCAATAGCGTGCAGGTTTATCGTTTGGAAAATACTCGGCATATACAGCATTAATCGCGCCATAATCGGCCCAATCTTTCACAAAAATATGATTAAAAGTGACGTCATCCATTGTGCCTCCTGCAGTTGCAAGGACTCGTTTAATGGTTTCTAAAATATGTCGAGTCTGTGCTGCGGCATCACCAACATGAACGACGTTGTTATGTTCATCAAAGGCCAAGGTGCCTGATACATAAACGATATTGTCAGCCTTAGTTGCAGGTACAAATGGTGCAAGTGGTTTCGCTGTGCCTTCAGGCACAATAATTTCTTTAGGCATGAGGTTTCCTCTATCTTTCGTATGTATGACTTATGCTGTTTTTGCCAGTGTTTGACTGCTTGGGGTTTCAAAGGTGTTCACAAAACTTTGTGTATCAGACACCCAACCAAAAAAGGTTTTGATGTTATAGAGACTTGCTTCTTGCGCCTCGATAGGCCCAGCTTGATAGCACGCATCCTTAAGAGCGACCCCAAAATACTCCAAGAAAAAACCATCCCTTAAAGTCGACTCGACACAGACATTGGTCGCAATACCGACAAAAACTAAATTTCGGATTCCTCGCACCCGCAACATACTGTCCAACGCAGTATTAAAGAATCCACTATAGCGAGGCTTTTCTATGACTAAATCTTGTGGTTCAGGCTTGAGTGCATCAATCAACTCAAAATCCCAACCACCTTTTGCCAGTAGTTTTCCCTGCAGCTCTGGATTTTTGCGCATGGTTTTTAAAGCATTCGACTTATGGAAGTTTGGTGAATCACTCCCTCCTGCTTCACGATACTGATCATCCCAACCATTTTTAAAGTAAATCACCTGAATGCCAGCTGCATGTGCAGCAGTAATGGTTTTTTGAATGTTTTCAACCACAGGTTTGGTTTTAGATACATCAAACCCGGCCAAGTCCAAATAGCCACCTACTGAGGTATAGGCATTTTGCATATCAATCACAATCAATGCCGTGTGTTCAGGTGCTAAAGCAATATGTTCAGGTTCTGCTTTTAATGTTTTTGCTTGCAGACTTTGTTTTGTAAATTCTGCACAGACTATAGATTCATTCATGCGCTTTTCTCCAAAACAACGCGTGGTGCATCCGCTTCAACCACGATATGTTCACGGCATTTCATCAAAGGTTGTATACGCTGACCAAAGTCTTCGACCCCTTGAACAAAATCATCAAAGGTAAGCAAAATACCTTCAGTCCCCTGAATTTCACCAATTTCATCCAACATGTGAGCAACATGTTCAAACGAACCGACTAACGTTCCCATATTGATATTCACAGGCGAAACCGAGGATGCCATTTGGCGAATATTGGTATCTGTTCCAGATTTGGTATCTTTACCACCTTGGTTCATCAGCCAATTAATCGCCTCCATATCCGCACCAGCATTATATGTTTGCCATTTCGCATGCGCCTCTTCATCAGTTTCTGCAGCAATCACCATAAACAACACATAGGTTTGTACATCACGACCTGTTTTATCGGTTTGCTGTTTTAAACGCTCATTGATTTCTGCATAGGCTGTCGGTGTATTCAGCCCTTTACCGAAAACAAAGTTGTAATCGGCATATTTAGCAGAAAACTCAAGCCCTGTATCAGACTGACCCGCACAAATAATTTTCATGTCTGCTTGCGGACGTGGACTCACACGGCAGTCCTGCATAGTAAAATGCTCACCTTTAAAATCTGAACGACCTGTCGCCCAGAGTTCACGCAAAATTTCTACATATTCAGAAAGATATTCATAGCGCTGTACAAAGTATTCATCTCCTGGCCACATCCCCATTTGCGTATATTCGGGTGCTTGCCAGCCTGTCACGACATTTAAACCAAAACGACCATTTGAAATGGAATCAATGGTTGACGCCATTCGTGCCACAATTGCAGGCGGCATCACCAACGTCGCAGCTGTTGCATAGATTTGGATTTTACTTGTCACCGCAGCGAGCCCAGCCATCAAGGTAAATGTTTCTAGGTTATGATCCCAAAACTCTGTTTTCCCGCCAAAGCCACGCAGTTTGATCATCGACAAAGCAAAGTCAAAACCATAATGCTCAGCACGTTGAACAATTTTTTTGTTTAGTTCAAATGAAGGCATGTACTGTGGCGCGGTTTCCGAAAGCAGCCAGCCATTATTTCCAATCGGGCAAAATACACCTATTTTCATCTCGTTTATCCTCTACACTTATTTCATTATTCGCAGAACATCAAAGGCTAAATACAGCAAGACTTTTAACCTTTAGTTTGATAAAAATATATTTGCATAAGCTATGCCAACTATTATTTATTATTATTTTTCAATATATTAAATATTTTTAATTAATTTTATTTTTTACCAAAAAGTAAAATTAGTTTTTATTTTATGCACTATCTCTGTGAGGAGTGATCAATGATTGTGCGGTAAGTGATCCAAACTAGAGTTTTTATATTTTTAGCCTAAATAAAAAAGGTGTATAGATTTCAAAACCTATACACCTTCAATTTATAAAGCCAAATTAAACAATCGATAATCTAAACTAAACTTTCCAGCACTGTTAAAAAAGCCAACATTTCCTTATTCATCACGACTGTTTCGGTTACAGTCGCTGCATGAGCGCCCTGCTTTAAAAGAGTCAACTGTGCATGCGGAAACAACCGTTTTAGGTTTTGTGAGCGTTGGTAAGGCACAAGGAAATCATCTTGGTTTGCAATCAAATGCATCGGTATATTCTGCAAAGCGGCTCGTACCTCCTCGCTCAGTTCAAAGTCCATTAAAGCACTTAGCCGTCGCAATACATTTTCATGCGGTGGAAAGTTTTGAATTTGAAACTGTTCTTGTTTTTGAATACTTTCTATATTTGCTGAAATCCAAGCTGGTGGATATAAAAACAAGGCCTGTGCTTTGACATAAGCCTCTGTGCCTGCACATGTTAAAAGATTAATTCGGGTTTCAAAGCATTTATAGGTATGCGCATCTAACGTGTCCCACCCATTTAAAATCGTGATTGACAACATCTGATACTCGGTCGATTGGCATAAGGATGCCAACTCCGCACCAATAAAACCACCCAGTGCATGGCCGATAAAATGAAACCGTTGAATATGTTGTTGCTTTAAAATCAGCAAAAGCTGCTGGCCCAAATCGCGTATACAATAATCTGGTTTTAATAATGTACTGTTTTCATGGCAACCTTCTTGATCGTAAGTTAGGACATGAAATTTGGTTTGTAGGTCTTGAATTTGTGGCTGCCAAAACTGCGCATGTCCACCTAAACCCGATGATAAGACCACATAATCAGCATCATCTATATGGGATGGAAAAATTTGTACATTCATCTCAAAGTTTACTTTTTGGTCAAAAATATTATCTAGCAATAATTATGCCTTTTAATAAATGTTTGTATTTTTTAAATTTATAATGAATTTTTTAAAAAGCTCTGTAATTATGATTTTAATGCTCTATATGATAAAATATTCAAAGCTTATTATAAATAATCATAAAGAATGAGTTTTTAATTTAAAAAATCGGCTTAAATTATATAAATATCGAGAACTTAAGTAATATTTCGAATAACTAATTTTGATGTAAATATTAAGTATATATAACTTTAGCTAATATTTTATTTCACTAAAAGCCATGCATATTGGACTTGAAAAGACAGCATTATGAACGGCTTGGTTTTATACTAAGCACACAGTTGTTTTGTTTTATGAGTAGGTTTTAAATGAACACAGGACTTGAAATAACGTCTATGCGCGACTCTGCTGAAGTTGTTGTGAGTATTTTAAAATCTCTAGCCAATACTGATCGTTTATTAATTTTGTGTCATTTGTCGCAACAAGAACTGAATGTTTCTCAAATTGAAGAAATTACCGACATCAAACAGCCGACTCTTTCTCAACAATTAATGATGTTACGTAAAAGTGATGTGGTAAATACGCGCCGTGATGGTAAGCAAATTTATTACTCCATTAAAGATGAACGCATGATTGAAGTTTTAAATACTTTGTATAGCTTGTACTGCCCAAAACCACGTCTCTAAACCAAATCACTCTATATTTTCTGTGCTATGAAAACGAATGCTAAGACTTCTTAGCATTTTTTATGCATAATATATCTATATTTATGATTTAGATTGTTTTATGTCTGATTGGAATCGTCGTCTAATCCATTATCTCCCCGCATGGCAATGGCTCAAACACTATGACACGCCTACGTTTAAGTCAGATTTACTTGCATCTTTTATCGTTATTGCCATGTTGGTTCCTCAAGGCATGGCCTATGCCATGTTGGCAGGCTTACCGCCAATCACTGGGTTATATGCCAGCATTATCCCAATGATTATTTATGCCATCATTGGTGGCAGTCCCACACTTTCTATTGGCCCTGTTGCCATCATTTCGATGATGACCTTTGCGACTTTGAACTCGATGTTTGAAGTTGGTTCACCAGTTTATATACAAGCGGCATGTTTATTAGCCCTGATGGTCGGTGTCATTTCCCTGCTGTTGGGTTTATTTCGCTTTGGTTTCCTCATCCAACTGATTAGCCACCCCGTCATCCAAAGTTTCATTATTGCGTCTGCTTTGCTGATTGCGTTGGGTCAGTTGAAGTTTATTGTCGATCTACCTTTAAAAGCCAATAATATCCCCGAGTTTGTGGTAAGTGTTTGGCAATACATCAGTTTAACTCACA
Organism: Acinetobacter sp. PC34; assembly: GCF_051789135.1. Lineage (NCBI taxonomy): Bacteria > Pseudomonadati > Pseudomonadota > Gammaproteobacteria > Moraxellales > Moraxellaceae > Acinetobacter > Acinetobacter sp. PC34. The sequence continues at coordinate 1,727,646 of NZ_CP196664.1, forward strand.
TAGGTACGCTGTTGTTTGGACTGTGTGCAATCGCATTTTTAATTTATGCACCAAAGTTGCTGAATACTAATGCCTTAAAAGGTTTGTTCGGATCGACCGTATTACTTTCGCGTACTATTCCTTTATTTTTAGTGGTTGCCTCGATTGCCTTGGTCTATTTTTTCCAACTGCAAACGCTTGGAATCAAAACGGTCGGAATCATTCCATCTGGTATGCCTCCACTCGATATGCCGTATTGGAACTGGACTTTAGTTCTGCAACTTTTGCCAGGTGCAACTATGATCGCGATGATCAGTTTTGTTGAATCACTTTCCATTGCTCAAGCCACTGCTTTACAAAACCGAAGCCAACTCAACAGCAACCAAGAACTTATCGCTTTGGGGTTAGCCAATATCAGTGCAGGTTTCAGTTCGGCCTTTCCTGTAGCAGGCAGCCTTTCTCGTACTGTCGTTAATGCAGATGCAGGCGCTCAGACCCCTATGGCTGGTGTGCTCTCTTCGCTGTTGATTATTGTAGTGAGCTTATACTTTACAGGTTTCTTTCAGGACCTTCCTTTAGCTATTTTGGCTGCAACGATTATCGTCTCGATATGGAAACTTGTGGACTTTAAACCCTTCATCGAAGCATGGAAGTATTCCAAAGCAGATGGTATCGCGATGTGGATTACCTTTTTTGGTGTTGTCAGTATCGATATTTCAACCGGCCTGATCATTGGCATGATCTCAACCTTTATTTTGTTGCTTTGGCGGATTAGTCGGCCACATATTGCTGTGATTGGCTTGGTCGAGGGAACGCAACATTTTCGCAATGTTGAACGCCATCAAGTTCAAACCACGGCACAAGTACTGTCAATGCGTATAGATGAAAGCCTAACCTTCTTAAATGCCAATATATTGAAAGGCGAGCTGATCAATGCCGTGAGCCAACAACCTAAGTTAGCCCATGTGGTGATTAATTGCTCCAGTGTGAGTAGTATCGACTTGAGTGCTTTAGAAATGCTGGAAGATATTAATCTAGAATTGGCCAAGCAAAACATTCAGCTGCATTTGTCCGAAGTTAAAGGCCCTGTGATGGATCGACTGCAAAGCTCAAAACTATTGAAACATTTGAGTGGGAATGTCTTTTTAACTCACTATCAAGCCATTCAGACCCTTTCACCTCAGCTGCTTAAAACTTCATAAGAGACCGAATGTCTGCTTGCACTTTTTCAATATAGTGAGAAATATCAAGCAGGCATTTATGATAAAAATCCATTAAATATGTCATTTTTATGAATTAAAATGAATAATAAAAACTGGAATTACAACAACTTAATTTTTATATCTAAATATTTTTCAGTCAGTTAGCAAATTAGGTATAAAATGGCGCACTTAAAATCCGTATTTTGTCCTCGTAATTTCAACAAGGCGCCTCTATGTTTTCTGTTTTAGCGCGAATGAGTCTAGTTACTCGAATTATTATTGCCATTATTTTGGGTATTGGTGTAGCCCTTGTTTTCCCAGGCGTTGCACCTTATTTGAGCCTGCTAGGCGACTTATTTATTAAAGCGTTAAAATCTGTCGCGCCTGTACTTGTATTTGTCTTGGTTCTTGCTTCTATTGCAAATTTTAAAGTAGGTCATAGTGCGAATCTACGTCCTATCATCATCATGTATGCCGTGGGTATGCTACTGGCTGCTTTTTCAGCAGTTGCTGTCAGCATCGCTTTCCCAAGTACTTTGTTCTTAAATTTACCTGCAAATACTGACTTACAACCACCAAGTAGCTTGATTGAAATCTTTAAGAACCTGCTGCTGAGCTTTATTGCTAACCCTGTAACTGCCATTAGTGAAGCAAACTTCATTGGTATTTTAGCGTGGGCTGTGGCCTTGGGTGCTGCATTCCGTCATGCCAAAGACTCAACCAAAGACTTACTCAATGATACTGCACACGCAGTAAATAGCGTGATTCGTTTGGTGATTAACTTTGCGCCTATCGGTATTTTCGGTCTAGTGGCGGTAACCTTTGCAGAAACAGGTTTAAGCACATTAGCAAGCTATGCACACTTATTGGCGGTCTTACTCGGCACAATGGCTTTCGTTGCCTTAGTCATCAACCCGCTTATGGTTGCTGTGGTAACACGTAGCAATCCATATCCTTTGGTATTTCAGTGTTTACGTGAAAGTGGTATCACTGCTTTCTTCACGCGAAGTTCTGCTGCGAACATTCCTGTGAACTTAGATCTTGCAAAACGTTTGGGTGTTGCTGAATCTACAGCGAGTGTAGCCATTCCACTCGGTGCGACCATTAACATGGCCGGCGCCTCAGTGACTATTACCGTGCTTACACTGGCAGCAGTCAATACACTAGGTCTTAATGTTGACTTTACCACCATGATGATTTTATCTGTGCTTGCAACAGTTTCAGCTTGTGGTGCTTCTGGTGTCGCAGGTGGTTCTTTGCTGTTGATCCCTGTTGCGTGTGGACTGTTTGGTATTTCATCTGATATTTCAATGCAAGTGGTTGCAATTGGTATGGTGATTAGCGTACTACAAGACTCTACTGAAACCGCATTGAACTCATCAACTGACGTATTATTTACTGCAGCAGTTGACCGCGCTTCAAAATAATATATTGTAGAATCAGTATATTATTTCTTTTTTGAAGTTATGCCATTTCAACACTTACCACTTTGGATTCAACTGGGGGCATTCTTTCTTGCAGTCAATGCAGGAATGATTAATGTCTTAGGACTGGTGACTGTTTTACACCAGTCTGTTTCCCATATGACTGGTAATGTAAGTGTTTTGGCGATGTCGCTTGTACATTGGCAATCCGAAAGCATTTTATATTTGCTATTAGTAACTGTCTGCTATGTCATCGGTTCATTTTATAGCGGTGTAATTCTGGGAAATAGTCACTTTCGATTGGGACGCCGCTATGGCGTACCACTCACGTTAGTGGCTTTTTTTATTTTTCTGTGTTGGTTCTTTCTGCCTTATTTTCCACGCTATGCTTTACTCTGGGCCTGCGTCGCAATGGGTGTGCAAAATGCCATGGTGAGCCATTATAAAGGCACTATCATTCGCACTACACATTTATCGGGTGTCCTTACCGACCTCGGTTTAGCGCTTGGCTCTCGAGTGCGCGGACTCGTGGTTGAGCGTCGGCGCGTAGTTTTACATCTTTTGATTTTAAGTGGCTTTTTGATCGGTGGACTCTGTGCAAGTTGGATGTATCCCTATTTAAAACTCAATTCTTTTTTAGTTCCAACAGCATTAAGCTTGATCCTTAGTGTTGTATATTGGATCATTTACTTTCGTTATCGTCGTTTTTAAACGCAGTTGTGGAATTCGCTATGGTAAAAAATGCATTACAGGCTCAGTTACTCAAAGCCGGTTTAGTTGACAACAAAAAGGCCAAAAAACTTTCTAAACAAGCAGTGCATGAGCAAAGAACAGGTCAAAGCAGTGAAGCTGAGATCAAGGCAAAAATTGCACAAGACAAACAGCAAAAACAGGCCAAAGATCAAGCTATTGAACTTGAAAAGAAAGCGATATTGCAAGAAAAAGAGCTCAAAGCGACGATCATTCAAATGATCACGCAGCATAAAATCCGGGATACCGACGGTGACGTGGCCTATCAGTTTATTGACGATGGCAAAATCAAAAAACAATATATCAATCAACAAATTTATAATGCCTTGGTTGCTGGTAGCCTCGTGATTGCACGTGATCATGAAAGCTATGCCTTCTTACCTAAAGCTTTAGCTGATCGTATTAATGCCAAACTTGAAGGCTTTATTATCGTAAATACCTCAGAGAAAAATGAAGCAGTCACCGATGAGGAAGATCCATACGCTGCATACGTGATCCCTGATGATCTCATGTGGTAATTATTGAGCCATCAGAAGCTTCCATATTGGAAGCTTCTTTTTTCCTAGTTCATTATAAAACTAATTCACCATTCCACTGACCTGACATATCCCAACCATCAACGAGCTATACTTCACGACATCCAAATAATGACTGAAAATCGAATCGAAGAGAGTAAATAAACAAGTCGTTGAAAACATGTATAAACTTAGTGACACAATTTGCTTAATTCGTATAGCTGATTACACTATTTGCAGTGTTTTAATCAAAAGAAGATCGCATTTTGGATAATTTTCATTTTATACAGAGTTTAAAAGACTGGTCGGATCAGTATCCTTGGATCGAAATGCTGACAGGATTCTGCATACTCATTTTAGTGGCTATACTGGCATATATTATTGCCAAGCATGTTGTGGTTCGTGGTATTCGGCATCTCATCACTAAGCTAAAATTTGCCAATCACGACATCATGTCGCAGCATAGCGTGATTCGTCGAATTGCGAACATTGTCCCAGCAATCGTCATTATGAATGGTATCGTCACCGTTCCTCACCTGTCTGCGAAAATGGTCAGCTTTGTCCAAATGGCGGCACAGGCCTTTATTTTCTTAACCATTGCGCTCGCGATTGGTGAATTACTGAATATCTTCAATTTAGTTTATCAACGCAATCCGAAGTCTAGAAATAAACCCATCAAAGGCTATTTACAGCTAATCAAACTGATTATTTTCATCGTTTGTGGCTTGATGATCTTAGGGACTTTCCTGAAAAAAGATGTATTCACCTTGCTGGCGGGTTTCGGTGCTATGGCGGCAGTGCTGATGTTGGTCTTCCAAAACACCATTTTGTCTTTGGTGGCTTCTGTTCAGATTTCATCCTATGACATGGTCCGCATTGGAGATTGGATTGAAATGCCATCCCTGAATGCAGACGGTGATGTCATTGATATGTCATTACATACCATCACCGTACAGAACTTTGATAAAACCTTTACCACAATTCCAACCAACAAATTGGTCACTGATACTTTTAAAAACTGGCGGGGTATGTCACAGGCAGGCGTACGTCGTATCAAACGCTCACTTTATATTGACCAAAGTAGCGTTCACTTTATGTCTGAAGCAGAACAAAGCAAACTTAAAGAGTTTTTATTATTAGACCAATATCTAGATCACAAGAGTACAGAGCTGATTGAGTTTAATCAGAAATTGAGCAATACATCTCCTTGTAATCAGCGACGTTTAACCAATATTGGGACCTTCCGTGCGTATGTTGAGCTGTACCTTAATCAGCATCCGAACATTTCAAAACACCAATCTTTAATCGTACGTCAGTTACAACCGACTGAAAAAGGCTTGCCACTGGAAATTTATGCATTTAGCAATCAAATTGCATGGAAAGATTATGAAGCGATTCAGTCGGATATTTTCGATCATTTAATTGCCATTCTTCCCGAATTTGGTCTCAAAATTTACCAAGCACCATCGGGATATGACATGCAAATCGCAATGTCAAACCCGTAATTTTTTCACTTTGGTATGCTAAAACCACTCTAGTTTTAGCATACTAAGGTCTTAAAAACGAAGAATAGGCATTTTAATATACGTTCTAAATCACCAACTCTAGAATAAAAATTATGAAAATACATAACATTAGTTTTTCAACAACTGTGTTATTTACCTTGTGTATTATGTAAGTTAATTATGTGATTATTTACATGAAATATACCTCAATATCACAATATCAACCTTTTCTCTTCATTAAATTAGCCACTCCTTTTCACTTTGTAAGACTTTCTAAAATGAATACTTTAAATAAATCTTTATGTGCCGCCCTTTTAGCTGTAGCAGCGACATCTTCTTTTGCAGCAGAAACTCAAGTTGTAGAAACCACTCAAGCTGCTGTTGCAACTGAAAATGCAGCACCTGCTTCAGAAGCTGCTGCATCTGATGCGGTTGCGACATCAGAAGCTCAAGCAAACTAATGCTTTAAGCATCTTGGGGGATTCATTTGATTGGATTCCCTTTCATCAACCATCTCTCTCAGACTTTTTATATCTATTCATCTACATTTCTTGCTATCCATACTGCTACAACATCGTTTAGCCTCTCTTAATTTACACAGACCACTGAGGTCTTTTCATGCTAAAATTTTCAAACTCTGCTTATTTATAAAACAAGTCATTACCTTATAAATGACTTATTTTTAGAAGGTTTTATTCATGTTCAAATGGTTTGAAAAACGTGTTGATCCCTATCCAGAAGAAGGTTTAAACCAACCTTTACCGACCACGTTCTTTCCGTTTGTATGGCAGGCCGCTAAAGGTGTACGTGGCTATTTGCTGATTTTGGTTTTATTCACGGCTGGTGCTGCCAGTTTTGAAGCCTTGTTTTATGCCAAAATTGGTGACTTAGTAAACTGGCTCAGTAAAAGCCAGCCAGAAACATTTTTAGCAGAACATGGTTCAAATTTAGTCCTTTTATTCTGTATTTTATTGGCCAATATTTTATTTGCCAGTTTACAGTCGATTATTAAACACCAAATATTATTTAGCACTTTTCCGATGCGTCTGCGCTGGCGCTTTCATAATTTACTGCTGAAGCAAAGCCTCGACTTTTTTCACAATGATTTTGCAGGAAGACTCTCCGCAAAAGTCATGCAAACTGCACTGGCAATACGTGAGTTCTGGGTTATTTTGGGTGACATGTTAGCTTATGTGCTCATTTATTTTGTCACAGTCAATTTGGTACTTGCCGCTATTTCCCCACTCCTAATATTGCCTTTACTGGTCTGGTTGGCGTTGTTTATCTGTGCTGCGTATTACTTCATCCCACGTTTGAGTAAAGTTTCAAATGAACAGGCTGATGCCCGAGCTGTGATGACTGGCCGTGTTACCGATGCTTATACTAATATTCAAACAGTGAAGCTTTTTGCCCATGCAGGACGTGAAAGCTTATATGCCAAATCCTCGATGCAGGAGTTCATGGTCACCGTTTATAAACAAATGCGTTTAGGTGCTAAGTATGAAATCAGTATCCTGTTTTTAAATATAGTACTGTACGCGGGCGTATTGGGCACTGCAGTTTGGTTATGGATGAATGGGCGAGTTGAACTTGGTGTTATTGCTGCTGCAACGGCTATGATTTTAAAACTGAGCAGTATTGCTGAATTTATCATGTGGCAAACCTCAGCACTTTTTGAAAGTGTCGGCACCATTCAAGATGGCATGAAAACCCTCGGTCGTTCGATCACGATTCAAGACAAACCTGATGCCAAAGACCTTGAAGTTAAACAAGGCATGATCGAATTTAAAGACGTAACTTTTGCGTATAACAGTAAAAATGTCATCGACAATTTAAACCTACGCATCCGAGCTGGTGAAAAAATTGGGATCGTGGGTCGCTCTGGTGCAGGAAAATCAACACTGATTCAACTATTGCTACATTTTTATCAATTGAAACAAGGTGAAATTTTAATTGATGGACAGAATATTGAAGATGTCACCCAAGACAGCTTACGTCGTAATATTGCCTTAGTGACTCAAGACACCTCCCTGCTACACCGCAGTGTTGCAGAAAATATTAAATATGGCCGTCCCAATGCCAGTGATGAAGAAATGTATGCTGCTGTACGTAAAGCCAAAGCCGAAGAGTTTATTCCTCAGCTGACTGACTTACGTGGTAAATCAGGTTATGAAGCCTATGTTGGTGAGCGTGGAGTGAAACTTTCAGGTGGCCAACGCCAGCGTATCGCCATTGCTCGTGTGTTCTTGAAAGATGCACCAATCTTAATTTTAGATGAAGCCACCAGTGCCCTAGACTCAGAAGTTGAAGCTGCAATTCAATCTAGCCTTGATGACCTAATGCAAGATAAAACGGTGATTGCGATTGCTCACCGTCTTTCAACCATTGCTCAAATGGATCGTTTGATCGTGCTTGATGAAGGTCGTATTGCAGAACAAGGGACACATGAAGAGCTGATTCAAAAAAATGGTATCTATGCGCACCTTTGGCAGCGTCAAACAGGTGGATTTTTAACGGAACAACATCCAATTAAAAAGAAAGAAGCCTAGTTTTACTTTCCGTCCTCAGCACGCTTAGATCATTATCATCAATGATTTTAGCGTGCTGATTTTGAAAAGATTTTACTTAACTTTTAGCATCATTTGCTGAGCCTTTATTTTTATCGAGAGTCTTATATTTTTGCTCAGAAATTTATGATATTTATAATATCGTTCCACTAAATAAGAAATGAAAAGGATACTGAATTGATATAGGCTTGGAGCATATTGTCCAACAATATGCTCCATGAATTTGAAATATTCATGCCAATATAACTTCAGTCAGAAAAGAAAGAAAAATGCAATGGATCGCGCATGAAAACAGTTTCACTTCGCCAAGATCAAGGAATTCCTGGTGTTTATGGCTTATTGTTGTTAGATGTTGTGTCTCGTTGGGGCTATAATGCAGAGACGCTATTTTCCCCTTTTCAACTCACGAGTGAACAACTCGCAGAGCCTGAGTTCCGCATACCCGTTCATACTGCCAATGAACTTGTGAAGTTGGCCAGCCGTCTCACTGGTGAGCCCACGCTTGGCTACCATCTAGGCACGCAAATGCGTATTTCAATTCATGGCTTCATTGGCTATGCCATTATGACAACTCATGATATTGGCGAAGCCTTGGTACTTGCTAACCGTTTTATTCAACTGCGCATGCCTTTTTTGCAGCTTTTCTTTTCCACCTTTGGCGAAAAAGCGACTTTACAATTACGCTGTGATGTCGATATAGAACCGTTGCGTACCGATATTGCGATCAGTATTATTTTTGGCATTGTTTCTATGAGCAAGGCGCTCACTGGCATTGAAAATCTGGCTGGGGAAATTGATTTCGATTTTCCAGAACCCGAAGGCTTTGATCGCTATCGTGCAAAGCTACCTAACCATAGTGTTCGCTTTGATCAACCACATTTACTTTTGAGTTTTGATAAGCATTATCTAGGCTTTAAAATGGTCAATGCTGACCCACTTGCAAGCCAAATAGCCATTAATCAATGTGAAGCTGAACTCTCAGCCATGGGCGAACGCCGAAGATTATCGATGCGTGTTCGTGACATTTTAACGCGCTCAGAACAACACTATTTAAGCATCGAGCACGTAGCTGACCTCTTACACATGTCTGATCGCACACTGAAACGCCAATTGGCTGCTGAAAGCACGTCTTTTTCTACTATTGTGGATGAAGTTCGTTACCGTCATGCCACGTCACTTTTGTCACGTACAGACTATAGCTTAGAGCAAATTGCGGACGAACTGGGATATAGTGATGTGGCAAATTTCAGCCGAGCCTTTAAGCGTTGGAGTGGACGCAGCCCAAGTAATTGGCGTAAAGATCCGTATTTATAGATCTTTTGTTTTGATAGAAAAGCATGTATAAATCATGCGAAAAATGATTTTTGTATTTTAAGGAGTTATTCATGAATCATCCTTCAGAATTGAAGTATGCGAGTACACATGAATGGGTGCGTATTGAAGGTGATCTTGTTGTAACTGGTATTTCAGACCATGCACAGGATGCCTTAGGCGATTTAGTCTACGTTGAAACACCAGAAGTTGGTCAACAAATCACTGCGGGCGAACAAGCGGGTGTGGTGGAATCTGTAAAAACAGCTTCTGATATTCATGCACCAGTTTCTGGCACCGTGGTAGAAATCAATGCCAATCTGGAAGATGATCCTGACTTCGTCAATGATGACCCCTACGGCAAAGGTTGGATTTATAAAATCAAACCAGACAATATCGCAGATGTAGAACAACTCCTTTCAAGCACAGCCTATGAAGCGGGTCTAAAAGCCTAGTATTCATATTTACGGCTCAAAAAATCAGTCTGCGGACTGATTTTTTAAAAAAATTATCTTATTCTGATAAATCAACTCGATATTTATATATTCACATCAATTAAATACCTAATTTATCACTATAATTATACTTTTCACGTGCATTATCTTATAATCTGGTTGTTTCAATTTCACAGCCGTACCCTAGCTTCTGTATAAAATAATAACAACAGTTTACGTCCTGTAGCCTCATCTTCGAGCCAAGGGTTCTGCATGTCTGCTCTCAATACATCATCACTATGGAATAAGTCTTTTATTCTTTGCTTAGCGAACAATCTGTTTTTGTTCATCTTTTACTTTGCACAGACCTCAATCCTTCCAATCTATATTTTGAATGATTTGGGTGGAAGCCTTGCTCAAGCAGGCTTAGCCATGACTTTGTTCATGGCATCGTCTATCGCAGTTCGCCCTTTTAGCGGACTCATTATTGAAAAATTTGGCAATAAGAAAACGCTTTTTATCGCGAAAGCCCTATTTTGTTTGTTTTCCTTGGCCTATTTGTTTGCTGATAATTTACAACTTTTACTACTGATTCGTTTTCTACATGGCATTTGGTTCAGCATCGTCACCACAGTTGCCGTACCTATCGACAATGAGTTTATTCCAGAAAAACGTAAAGGCGAAGGCATGGGCTATTTTGTCATGTCCATTAATCTGGGGATTGTACTTGGGCCATTCCTCGGTTAAACTCTGATCCAGTCTGTATCCTATCCAATGGTCGCAGGGATTTTAGCGTTTAGTGTCTGTCTCGGTTTCTTGTTTTGCTTCTTTATCCCAATTCAGCAGACCACTCAAAAATTGACACCACCCGTGAAGCGCAAGCTCAATATCCATGACTTTGTTGAAACTAAAGCCTTGAATATTTCAATTATGGGCATGATCGTTTCTTTTTCCTATGCCAGTATCATGTCGTTCATTTCAACTTATGCAGAGTCTAAACATCTGCTGAACTATGCGAGCCTATTTTTTATCGTCTTTGCAATTTCCATGATGAGCCTACGCCCAATTACAGGCAAAATTTATGACCGTCGTGGGGCAAGTTATGTGATTTATCCAGCGATTATATTATTTAGCTTGGGGCTTATGATTCTCAGTCAGATTCAATCTCTGACGGGTTTATTGGTTGCGGCTGTATGCGTTGGCATGGGCTTTGGTTCTGCACAGCCTTGTCTACAAACTTTAGCTATTCAAGGTGCGGAAAAGCATCGGATTGGCCATGCGACCTCCACGTTCTTTACCATGTATGACTTAGGTATTGCTCTTGGCTCTGTATTGTTGGGTCTACTCATTTCTAAGCAAGGTTATAGCTTCACCTATTTATTCTGTGCACTGACAACCGTTTTAAGTTTATTGTTCTATGCCTTTATCGCGAATAGAAAGAAAACCGCTTAAAATATCAGTCCGTATGCGCATAGCAATGAACTTACGGACTCAGAAAATTAGGCGTCGGCCTTCTCTTCTTCAGCGTCTTTGGCTTTTTCAGCAACCGCTTGATCAAAAGACAAAGCACTATTTGAGTTTAACTGCGGGTTGGCACGACTACTCTTTAATTTAATCTGTAGACGTAATTCATTGACCGAGTCTGCATTTCGTAGTGCTTCTTCATAAGCGATTGCACCTTGATTGTATAAATCAAACAAAGCCTGATCAAAAGTCTGCATGCCTAACTCTCGTGATTTCGACATCACTTCTTTGAGTTCGTGGAAATTCCCTTTAAGTATCAAGTCTGACATCAACGGTGTATTGAGCATGATTTCCACTGCTGCTCGGCGGCCACGCCCATCTTCAGTTCGCACCAGACGCTGTGAAATAATCGCCTTCATATTGGAAGATAAGTCCATCAAAAGTTGATTGCGACGTTCGTCTGGGAAAAAGTTAATAATTCGATCTAAAGCCTGATTTGCATTATTGGCATGCAGTGTCCCCAGGCATAAGTGGCCTGTTTCCGCAAAAGCTATGGCATGTTCCATCGTCTCCGTGTCACGAATCTCACCAATTAAAATGACATCGGGCGCTTGGCGCAGAGTATTTTTCAAAGCATTGTGCCAAGAATGACAGTCCACACCCACTTCCCGATGAGTAATCATCGATTTCTTATGCTTGTGTACATACTCCACAGGGTCTTCAACTGTAATAATGTGCCCTGCCGAGTTTTCATTTCGATGATCAATCATGGCTGCTAAAGACGTCGATTTACCCGACCCTGTACCACCGACAACGAGGACCAAACCACGTTTTTCCATAATTACGTCTTTTAAAGACGTTGGAAGTTGTAACTTAGTGAAGTTAGGAATTTCCGCAGTAATCGTACGAATCACCATCCCCACATGCAGTTGCTGCTGAAAAACATTGACACGAAAACGCGAAACATTGGGAACGTTAATTGCAAAATTACACTCAAGCTCGGTTTCGAACTCCAATCGTTGCTTTTCGTTCATTAAACTATAAGCAAAGAGTTTGGTCTGATCAGATGGCAAATTTTGTTGACCCAATGGCTTCATGAGGCCCTGATGCTTAATACTTGGCGGAAAGTCTGCAGATATAAATAAGTCTGAACCACCATACTCAACCACTTTGCTGAGCATGTGAAACATCATCCGACGGGCTTCTTCTAAAAGTTCTGCAGAATACATAGTGTTCTCTAAAAATTAGTGCAAATAGCTGACTTTAAAAAGCATTTCTTTTCTTCAAAATACAATTTTTTATCGTGTTCTTTCAGGCTTCTGATTTTGCATAAGTTTCTGCTCTAGCTCAACCTAATTTATCGTTTGATAAATAATTTTTAGCTTATTTTTCAATTTATTATCTTCATTTATTGAACTACATCACAAAAAAAAGACCTTTCAATGAAAGGTCTTTTTGGCTGCGTTGATTAAGCACTACGTTGAACAGCGTGGCTGCGTAATGTGTCGGCAACCTCTAAAAGTACTTGCTCGGTTTTTTCCCAGCCTAAACAGCCATCCGTAACAGACTGACCATAGACCATGTCATCTGAAATTTTCTGATTACCATCAACCAAATGACTTTCAAGCATGACACCACACACATTGCTTTGCGTACGTTCTGCAACAATGCTACGCAATACATTAGGTTGATTGAGTGGATTTTTACTACTGTTACCATGACTACAGTCAATCACCAAAGCAGGTAATTCATCTTTGACTTTATCTTGCATATGACGAATATCGGCTAAAGCATAGTTAGGCCCCGAGTTTGCACCACGTAAAATCAAGTGTGGCTTCGGATTTCCTTGGGACTGAAGCATACATGCCATGCCTTGCTGCCCAATTCCCATGAACTGGTGAGGGTTTGATGCAGACTGAATCGCATCCAGAGCAATTTGAATTGAACCATCTGTGCCATTTTTGAAACCAATGCTAAACGGCATATGACTCGAAATTTCACGATGAATCTGCGACTCGCTGGTACGCGCACCAATAGCTCCCCATGCCAACAGATCGTCGAAATAAGCAGTCGCCATCGGGCTTAAAATTTCTGTAGCAATCGGCAAACCCATTTCAATAATCGCTAAATACAATGCTCGAGACTGCTCTAATCCCAACTGCATATTGGAAGATCCATCAAGTAAAGGATCGTATAAAAAACCTTTCCAGCCCACCGTAGTCCGTGGTTTTTCAATATAGGCACGCATTACGAAGAAAATCTGATCTGAAACTTTGGTTTGTAATTGTTTTAACTTTTCAGCGTATTCTAAAACCGCAATAGGGTCGTGAATGGAACACGGGCCTGTAATGACCATTAAACGATGGTCTTTGCCTTCTAATATATTTTGAATGGTTTGACGCTGTTCAGCAATTTGTAGTTTTAATGGCGTTGAAAGTGGCAACTGCGCTTTGAGTTGCTGCGGCAAACTTAAAAGTGTTTCTTGAACTGTCGTTTGAGTACTTTGTAGTGCAGTATTTAGAGCATTCATTGGTTTGTATCCTTTGGACTGTGGTGTTCAGTCCGATCTTTTATTTGAGCGTTATGGGTCTAATGGATTGCTGGGCTAAAGTCATAAATTGACTAAAGTAAAACCAATAAAAGTTGCTAAAGTATGAATAGTTAGTTGTTTTCATGAAGTACTCCAAAATTTATTAAAACAGCAGATATAAAAAAACCTGACCAGGGTTGCCGATCAGGTATTAACTAGGTGGGCAACCTCTTGATGCCCGAACGCGTTCAGGCAATTATCTAAATTGCCAGAAGTAATAATTTGCGTTAGAGATTACAGGTTGCTTTAACATTTTTATATCTTCAAAAAATATGTTATCTGAAATTTAAAATACGCTGATTTTTTTGCTTTTACAACACTTTTTTATACAAAAAATTCTGTTCTATTCCGTTTAAGCCTTTGCCTTTAACTTAATGGCCTATCATGTTTGAGTTCATGAGAACAGTCGCTATGAAGCCTAGTGTAGTTTTAGCAACTGCATTTCTGCCTGCTGAGCACAAACAGGTGGACTAAACAGATAACCTTGCCCAATACGACAGCCCATATCTCTTAACAGCTGCAATTGTGTTTCGGTTTCAATGCCTTCGGCAACGATATCCATTGATAAAATCGGGCCGAGTTTGGCTAACCCTTCGACAATGGCATAAATCGATTTATCATCACTTAAGCGTTGTACAAAAGAGCAGTCAACTTTAATAATATCAACAGGATAATCGCGCAAATGAGTAAGAGAAGAATGCCCCGTACCAAAATCATCCAGTGCTATTCGCACACCATTTGCTTTGAGTTTTTTTAAAGCACGAACCACATATTCATAGCCGCGTTCAGCCAAATGATATTCAGTAACCTCAATTTCAACAAATTTTGAGGGTATGCGGTAGGATTTGAGACGTTTTAAAAAGATCTCCGCAAAATTATCACGCATAAACTCAACAGGTGCTGCATTAATTGAAATGGGTACAATGTGTAAGCCTTTTGCCCACCATTCAGTAATCTGCTTGAAAACCTGATGCTGCATAATCTCACCAATACGGCTGGATAACTCATAATCATTAAAAGCTGCTGCGATTCGTGCAGGGCTTTGAATGTTATTCTGATCATCACGCCAGCGTAATAGCGCTTCATAACCAATAATTCGTTCTGAATCTAAACAGACCTTCGGTTGAAAGAAAGCCTCGATGGCAACATTACGAATAATTTGGTGCGCACAATTCAGTTGTTCAGATTGTTCCCGTACTGCATTAAACATATCCTGATCAAACATGCGCATACCGCCACGGCCTTGTGCTTTAACATCATTAAGTGCTGTGTCGGCACATTTGAGTAACTCACTGAGGTCATTGGCATCATCTGGATAGAGGCCACATCCAATGCTCATACCACCATTGATGTAGTTCCCCGAAAATGTGATGGGAATCTCGAGTTGTTGCAAAATCTGCTGGGCAATTTGATTGAGCTCACCGATATCCTGCACATTCGGAATAATCACACCAAACTCATCCCCACCAAGACGTGCCAAGAAAGCACGTCCTTCTAAAATTTGTTTTAAACGTTTCGATAAAATTCTTAAAAGGTGGTCACCTGCCGTATAACCCAGTGTGTCATTGATGGTTTTAAAGTGATCTAAATCCATCAACATGACGGCTAACTTTTGTTTTTTATCACGTGCACTGCTATACAGTTTTCTGATTTTTTCTTTAAACGCACGTCGGTTATTTAAACCGGTTAACTCATCACGTTCACTGCCTTGTTTTAATTTTTGTTCGGTGAGATATTGCAGCGTGATATCACGTGAAACACATAAAATACTCTGGGTCTTTCCGTCAACATCAAGTACAGGTGTCAGAACATTATCCCAATAATAAACTTTACCATCCGATAAACTCATGCCATTAAAACGGGAAATTTGGCCTTGGCCTGCATCATACAATGCTTTTTTGGCTTTTTTACGCGCCGCAGGAGGCAAAAGTTCGACCCAAGACATACCAAAGTCCTTAACATCTGCACTTCCCAATAACATGACACATGCCGACTTATTCATATGTGTGACCATACCATCTGGCTCAACTACAATAATGCAGTCTACGCTGGCATTTAACATATCCGAATGGGCACGTAACAGCGCCAAAGACTCAATATAAATTTTCATGCCCTGATGAATATCAGTGCAACTCAGTTGAAATCCAGCGGTAGAGCGATCCATTTCACCTTGGACTAAGAACCAATGATACTGGCCCTGACGATTACGAATCCTACAGGTTTTTTCAAATGTGAGCTCGGCAATTATCGGTTGATGCAAAAATTCATCTAATGCTAGTACATCTTCTGGATGAATATATTCGACCAAATTGAAGCTATCTGCGGATAAATCCATTCCTCCGACATACTGACGTAAGGATAAATTTATATATTTGCAGAGGTCATTATGAATCCAAAAAAGCTGAGGAATAATATCAATCAGATGATGGTTTTTTTTTGAAGCAGAACTCTTTCCTGCCCGTTGATCATAAGCAATATTTTTAGATTTATTCTTAGGCTGTGAATGGGTTCGAGACATAATAATTATCTGCAACTTAAACTTGCTGGTTTAGTCCATAACCAGACATATTGTTTAAAAAAGAGGTGGTGTATCAAAAAGTATGCTAAAAAAAAGCAGGTTGAATTTTGATAAAATAGAGAAATGCAAATAACTCTAGAAATCAAATGTCCAACCTGCCTCAGTGACAGTATAAAGAAAAATGGCATCAAAGTAGATGGGAAACAAAACTACCAATGCAAAGACTGCAAACGTCAGTTTATTGGTGACCATGCTCTGAGCTATCTAGGATGTAATTCTGGCATTACTCGTAAAATATTACAGTTAATGGTCAGAGGCAGCGGTATACGAGATATCGCTGAAGTTGAGCGCATTAGTATCGGTAAAGTCTTACGGACTTTAACTGAATCGGCCTATCAAATTCAGCCTAAACAAAGTCATTATGAATCTCTCGAAGTAGATGAATTCTGGACTTTTGTTGGAAATAAAAATAATAAACAATGGCTTATTTACGCCTACCATCGAGAAACAGGTGAGATTGTTGCTTATGTTTGGGGTAAGAGAGATTTAGCTACAGTCCAAAGGTTGAAGACAAAGCTTAAACAATTAGGTATTCACTACACCCGAATTGCAAGTGATCATTGGGACAGTTTCATCACTGCTTTTAAAAACTGCAAGCAAAGTATTGGTAAGTTGTTTACTGTAGGAATTGAAGGTAATAATTGCAAAATAAGGCATCGAATAAGGCGTGGTTTTAGAAGAAGTTGCAATTTCTCCAAAAAGCTTGAAAACCATTTTAAAGCCTTCGACTTAACCTTCTTTTACATCAATAATGGCTTCATTTAATGTCAGCATACTTTTTAAAACACCACCAAAAAAGAAATCAAGCAAAGTCATGAAAAACAATGAAAAAACAAAAAAGTAAATATAAGTATAATGACACTGCGTGATTACCATCACAATATGCATCATATACAACTTATATAAGCGTATACCAATGAAAAATTGCAACTATTACACAAATTAGACAAATAACTGAGAGCCGTTTTCAATAGCAAATGAGCATTCATTTGAGCAACACCGAAAAGCTAAACAACTTTCAGTGAAAAACTAATATTAACAATAATTTATTTTAAGTAAATACCGACTATTCACATAATGATTAAATTTAATCCGACTTACACAAAGACATCATATAGAGGGGTTTTACGCCCTACTTTTGTGCAAAAAAAGCAGAAACCTAATGGGTCAATATTATCCAATAAAGTTTCTGCTCTAGTACATGCTTGTGAGCTATGATTTAAAGATTCTTTTCTTCAATAAACTCAGATTGTGTTTCAGAAAAGACTGTGTAGGGTCACTTTTTTCATAACATTCATTTGGCAGTGAGTATTTAGCCAATTTCACCCAAACAGATGAAAACTGTTTGATAAAGCTCGCTTCATTGTAATGAATCCCATACTCTGCACACAGTGCTTTAATTTTGGGTGCGACTTGTGCGTAGCGATTGGCAGGCATGTATGGGAAAAGATGATGTTCGATTTGATGACTCAAGTTCCCGCTTAATATATGCAAGCCCTGTGTCCCACTAAAATTACTTGAGCCTCGAATTTGACGCAGATACCACTCGGCCCGTGTTTCATTGTCGATATTGTCCATTTCAAAGTTTTCAGCGTCTTCGGTAAAGTGACCATTAAAAATCACCGCGGATGCCCATAAACTACGAATAACATTGGCTACTGCATTACCTGCAAAGACTGGCAGTGCATTTGGCCCAGCAATGATGGGGAAAAAGACATAGTCCTTAATCACTTGGCGTTTCATTTTCTGTCTAAAATCATATGACTCTGCCCAAACTTCGCGCCAAGTTTTTGTTTTATAGGCGACCACATCCTCTATATGCAGATTTTGTATACCTACATACCATTCAAAAAACACCATCAATTGTGCAGCTAAAGGTAGATTCAACAAAAAGCGCGGTTCCCAGACCTGTGCATCGCTCACACGGACTAAGCCATAGCCGACATCATGGTCCATACCAACAATATTGGTGTAGGTATGATGGATATAATTATGCGTATGTTTCCAGTCGGGGCCTGTGGCTATAGTATCCCAGTCATAATTTGTGCCATTGAGACTCGGGTCATTCAACCAATCAAACTGACCATGCATGACATTATGCCCAAGTTCCATATTTTCTACGATTTTAGATACCCCCAATAAACCTGTGCCCAAAAGCCATACTGGAGGCAGCCATCCTGCAAACATGAGCATTGCACGTGCGCTTATTTCGCTATAACGCACAAAATTTCGGATTTTGTAAATATACTCAGCATCTTTTTCATTGAGATTTTCCATCACTTCACGACGGATCGCTTCAACTTTCACACCAAACTCTTCGATTTGTGCAGGACTTAAATATTTGGATTTACTGCTTTCACTAAAATAAACGGGAAGATTCATATCTATACCTTCTTAAAGGTTGATCACAACAGGACTAACCGCCTGTGAAATACATAATTTAATTTGTGTGTTATTGTTTTGATCAAGCTCGCCTGTGAGCAGATTCCGCACCACGCCCTGAACTTTTGTACATGAACAAGTATTACAAATGCCCATACGACAGCCATGTGCGGGACGTAAACCCGCTTGTTCTGCACTGTCTAATAAATTGCTTTGGGCTTGAAACTGTTGCTGCGAACGTTGAAACGTGACCACTTGAGCGCTCTGAGTATGATCGACAACAATTTGAAAGTATTCGGTATGCAGATGGTCAACTAAGTCTAAAGCCTGATAAATTTCTGTCAGGCTTTGCATCATATTGGCAGCACCACAGGCATAGCATTCACGTTGTTCAAAACCTTCCACCTTTTGGCTAAGCAAGTCTAGGCTCAGATGTTGTTTATCCAGCAAGGTATTTACATGATGGAATTTAAACTGCGGATAATGTTCAGTAAGTTGTTGCAGTTCTGCATGAAAGGCATCATCCCGCGTAAAGTAAATTAAATCGATATAGGAAACTGTTTGTGGTTGTTTTAATGCAGCCTTAATCAATGCGTAAATTGCGGTAATACCACTCCCCGAGGCAATCATCAATGCAGAGTGAAGCTGACTTTTTAAAACAAATTCACCTTGCGTTTGGGAAATTTCAACTACACTTTTTACAGGCTGTTGAGTGAGTGCATTTGAGACTTTGCCCTGTTGTTTGACAGCAATCACAAGATTGCCATTTTCTAAAATCTCGACAATCGAATAGCTGCGCTGCCAACGTACACCAGCAATGAGTACTGTCACTAAGATACTTTGCCCAGCGTGATAGTCGGTTGCTTTAAAATGATGATTTGGCTGTAACTGCATGTACACAAAGTCATCTGACAAGTGATGCTTTGCAACAATCCGCGCTTTGGCTTTTTTCCATGCCCATAGCGGATTTACTTTTTCAGCCAGAAAATCGATGAAATCTTCACGTACCCATTCAGGACGGTATTCAACATGCTTTCCCATAGTCACCCTCTGCTTTAGTTTATTTTTATACAAGTGTGCATTATTGAGACATCAAGATAAGGTGAGAACCTATTTTCGACTATGTCATAAAAGGACAAAATCTAACGAATTGACATTTTTTATCATTTTTGTCTAACAACATGAACAGTTTTGCCAATTCACTTTTCTTCTAATCAAAAACAAAAAAACCAAGCCGCAGCTTGGTTTTTTAAACATCTTACAGCGAATTAGTCTTCAAAATGAATCACCGTACGGATTGATTTTCCATCATGCATTAAGTCAAAGGCTTCATTGATTTTGTCGAGACCCATAGTATGCGTAACAAATGGCTCTAAACGAATGTCACCAGTCATGGCTTCTTCAACCATACCTGGCAGTTGTGAACGACCTTTTACACCACCAAAAGCCGTCCCTTTCCAGGTACGGCCAGTGACCAGTTGGAATGGACGTGTTGAAATCTCTTGGCCTGCACCCGCCACGCCAATAATCACAGACTGGCCCCAACCACGGTGTGCACATTCAAGTGCTGAGCGCATGACATTAGTGTTACCAATACATTCAAATGAGTGATCAACTCCCCAACCAGTCATTTCAACAATGACTTCTTGTACAGGACGGTCATGATCCTTAGGGTTTACAAAATCAGTTGCTCCGAATTCTGCTGCTAATTTATATTTGTCAGGGTTCGTATCAACCGCAATAATACGGCTGGCTTTGGCTTTTTTTGCACCTTGTACAACTGCTAGACCAATACCACCTAAACCAAAGACTGCAACGGTATCACCCTCTTGTACTTTGGCTGTATTTTTGACTGCACCTAAACCAGTGGTCACGCCGCAACCCAATAGGCAGACGTGTTCAGGGTTAGCATCTGGATTGATTTTAGCCAAAGACACTTCTGCAACAACGGTATATTCAGAAAAGGTTGAACAGCCCATGTAGTGATATATCGGTTGTCCATTATAAGAAAAACGCGTTGTACCATCTGGCATCAGACCTTTGCCCTGCGTCGCACGGACTGCAACACATAGATTGGTCTTGCCTGACTGGCAGAATAAACACTCGCCACACTCAGCCGTATACAGTGGAATAACATGATCACCCGGCTGAACGCTGGTTACACCTTCACCGACCTGAACTACGATACCCGCACCTTCATGGCCTAAAACTGCTGGAAAAACACCTTCAGGATCATCACCAGATAAAGTAAATGCGTCGGTATGGCATACACCTGTATGGGTAATCTTGACTAAAACTTCACCTTTTTGTGGTGGAGCGACATCAATTTCTACAATTTCCAGAGGTTGTCCAGGTCCAAAGGCAACAGCTGCACGTGATTTCATTTTCGCTATCCTTAACAGGTCTTTAACAGATGCGCTACAGTAACCGCTTTTTATTCTCTGTTTCAACCTATAACATGTGAAATATATAACTTATAAAAATTAGGTCTTTAAAAGAAATATGGCGATACTAACTCATTGTCGACCGCTGATTTTGCTTAGCACCGTTTTAACACTCGCGGGATGCCAGCTCGCCCCCAATCAGGCTAAGCCTTCAGCCCCTGTAGAGGTATATGCAGAGCATTGGCTCAATGGTCAAGATGCGTCTACACAGCAAAAACAGGGACTTACGGCTTATTTGGCGTTGTATGAGGCATTTATGAGCATTGCCTCACGCTTACACTTGATACGAGAGGCCAAGCACAGTCTAGATGTCCAATACTATATTTGGGGAGATGACTTTATAGGCCATATGATGTTGCACGAACTGCTGAATGCTGCGGATCGTGGGGTGAAAGTACGTTTATTAATTGATGACCAAAACGGCACGGCACTTGATGAAACCTTCAAAAAGTTGGCCGCTCATCCCAACTTTGAAATCAAATTATTTAACCCTTACAAATACCGCCATTTACGTGTGATTGATTATGCTTTCCGCTTCAATCACATTAACCATCGTATGCATAACAAACTGATCATTGCTGATGGTGCAATTGCGGTAACTGGTGGTCGTAACATCAGCAGTGAATACTTTGATGCCAGTGAAAAATTCCAATTTACTGATTTGGACATTTTGTTTTATGGACAAGCGGTAGAACATGCTAACAGTGTATTTCTAAATTTCTGGAATGATGATCTCAGTTATACAATTCCCCAATTAGTGGGTCGTGGAACAAAAGAAGAACTGGCTCAATTAAAACAGCACTATGAAGCGGATGCCTTAGATAAAAATGTGATTGAACAGAAAATTGATTTGGCTCGGATACAAGTCGATTCAGAGCTAACTAAACATCCTGTTAACTGGGCAAAGGCTCATTTCATTGCCGATTCTCCCAATAAAATTCGCGGCGAAGCAAAGCCTGATGAAATCATTGTCAAACAAATGTTCGATTTGATGGGCAAGCCTGAAAAGCATATGGAGTTGGTCTCCGCATATTTTGTTCCAACCACAGCAGGTGCGGACTACCTTTCCAATTTGGCAAAAAATGGAACTCGAATTCGAGTCTTAACCAATTCGTTATTGGCTAATGATGTTGCCATTGTGCATGCATTTTATAAAAAATATCGCCGTGGCTTGCTCGAAAATGGTGTCAAACTGTATGAGTTTAAACCTTATATCGAACGAGAGAAATACACATGGTATGAAGTGGTAACTGGCCATGTGATTCCAGCTAAAGGTCGAAGTTCCTCACGGCTCCATGCCAAATTTTTTGATATAGATGGAAAAGTCTTTGTCGGTTCGTTTAACTTTGACCCGCGCTCAGCCCATTTAAATACAGAAGTGGGCTTAGTGGTGGAGTCAGATCAATTGCAAAATGCAATCTCACACAAGTTAGATGAATTTCTCCCGCATATTGCATATGAGTTAAAGCTTAACCCTCAAGGCGATATCATTTGGCTTGAACATCAAAAAGATGGAACTGTCATTGAATATCAAACAGAACCTGAAACCACAAAATTTCAGCGTTTTATGATGAAAGCTGTATCATACCTACCCATTGAAGGGATGATGTAATTACAGGTGGATGACATTATCCATGCTCGCTAATGTAAGATAGCTTTCTGTTTAGGCTGAGTTGTTTTGTTTTTAATCTCAGCTTAAAAATGCTTTAGCTATTACTACTCTTAATAAACGCCATTGAATATAAGACTCGAACAGAATAATTGGCTCTGATACCTAAATTCATTCAAGGGCTTGAAAGGTTTTACTCAGTACACACTTTGATTTAACATGCAGCCCTCCTTTTTTATCACTCCTTTATAAAGTTTAGTAATGCAATTTTTTGATTTAAGTCGTCAGTTTAATCTCAGCAATATTTTAACCCCCTACAAAACACTAGAAGATCTTGCCCGACAAGAATGGTTTCTAAGTAAAGTGCGTGTTGAACATGACTGCTTGGTTGACAATGACATGGTTGAAGGACAAGTCGTTTTAAAATCCAATCAAAATATCCAAATTGAACTGGAGTGGCAAATCCAAGATACAGGCCATGAACTTTTGGTTCAGTTTAAAGGGATCGAAACAGCTGCAAGTGAAGAGACTTTTGTTTTGGTGAAAGGTGCTCAATTGATCGATGAATCGCAACAACCACTTTCGGCAGGTGCACTCAGCCTTTGGATTGATGGAACCTTATTTCCTATGCTGCCGCAACTACGTAAACAGATTAAAGCGCGGCTTAATCTCTGGGACTATGTTGAGTACGAAGACTAAAGCAGACCACTATCTACGAATGGTTGGAAGATTCAGTCATGTGGATAATCCCAAAAGTTACCTAAAGTAAGCCTATTTCAGAAAATAAGTTTTGATAAGCCTCAGCTTTTTTCTCTAAAGCCAAAGGATAGGCACGAGAAGAAGATGGCATCCGATAAAGCCTCAGGTCTCGTCCAGCAAAATGTGTCTCGGACTTCATGCCAATTTGTGGTTTTAACGTACCTGTAGGCATAGACAGCATGAGCGTATCAGTAGCTTTATCGCCAGTGGTCATCACACTATGACAATCGGGCATTTGTTCAAGTAAATGTTGTATATTGGTTGGGGTAATAATGTGCAAAAACTTATCTGAAGCATTGCCTTTTTGGCGAATCACTTCATAGGCCGTATCAAAAATCGCAATGCCCCGTTCATTTAAAAATGTACGGATCTGTTGTTCTTTAAATGTCTTCTGCTCGATATTGAGAAAATAATTTTTATCTTGGAAAAAACACAGACCAAATATTTTCCACATATCATTTTGAAAGTTTGGATAGTAAAAGTCCATTTTCCAACGGGCCTTAGGCGGTGGAAAGCTGCCCAGCATCAATAATTTGGCATTAGCTGGCAGGAAAGGTTTAAGTGGATGTTTTTCAATTTCAACTGAATGTGTCATAAGCTATAAAAAATTTGTCTTTATTGTATTTTAAAAAGATTGGCGTATTTTTTCAGTCACTTGTTTACCCCAATACTGATAAATTTCTTTGCTCGGGTGAAAGCCATCCTCTGCCATATCCAAATTCAGATTTTTAAATTTCTCTAAATCGTATTCAATCCACTCCATCTGATTTTGCTGTGCGACAAATTGACCTAATTCTAAGTTCATCGCTTTAGCATATTGACCGAACAACCATGCAAGTGGGTTTGGAAGTGCAGGAAACTGATCCATCGGGGGAATACCAGATGCAATTGTTAGTTGTGGACTAAACTTATTTTTGAGTATTTGATAAAGCTGCTTCTGTTTTGCGATCCAAGCCTGCGGCGAAGTGAATTTTGTAATGTCATTTACGCCCACAGAAGTAATGATGACATCAAAATGCTGTGTCTCAAGCATTTGGATGGACCGAATGACTTGATCTGTAGTGAAGCCTGTCGTTGCTTGTAAATAAAATTGAATACTAAATTCTGATGACAGTTCTTTTAAAATTGAACCCAATAACGCATCATCTTGAACATTTACACCAACACCCGCCGCCGCTGAATCCCCCAAAATGAGCAAAGCAAGCGACTTACCCACGCCCTTTTGTCCAATGCGCTCTCCTTCGGGTTCAGCCAATCTTGGTGTATTTTTTTTGACGGCATAACCTTGAAATAGAATGACTGGAATCAAAGCCAGGGTATAAATTTTTAATCGCATATTCAGTGACTGGGTCTAAGCTAACTGAGAGATGAAAATAGTATACGTTGAATTGCACCGATACACAGACTTAAATATTTTTCAGAAATATTGCTGCAAAGTAAATAACATAACACCTATTAAATCAATAATTTATAAGACTTAATATTATTCTAACAATTTGAGTCTTTGTCTTCGGCTATTTTTCTAAGTGACAAATATAATCTACAACTTCACTTGCCATCATACTAAAGCGGCTGTTGGCAGGAACATCAAAACTTTCACCTGCATAATACAGAGTCATTTCAGTCTGTAGCCCAATTTTAACTTGGCATTGACCTGAAACAATTTCAATATGCTCCGCAACATGCGTTTCAAACGTCAGCGGTTGATCTGTAGGCAAAATAACCCCAAGGGTCTTTTGTGAACCATCTTCACATTGAATGACATGACTGATTGAGCGCCCACCAAAATGAACATTGGGCTTTTTTCTGACTGAAACAAAGTCGAATTGTGTGGACATCTTGATCACCTTTTTCTTCAATGCTACCTCGATTTTATGACCAACTCATGAATACACTCAAATGATAATCTGGAAATAGCAACATATGTTTAGAAGGCAGTGGCATAGTTAAAAATAAAAAGGCTGATTTACAGCCTTTTTATTTCAATCATTAACCCAGTTTATTGACCAATTTCAGTGGTAAAATTTTCATTGCTAAACCCAGTGGTAACCACGGCCATTTAGGAACATAGGCTTTTACAGGGGCTTTTTCAATTTCTGCGGCCAACAGTCGTGAACCTGTTTTTTCATCCACTTCAAAAGGTAGCGGTTTGGCACCCTCATTAATTTCTGTACGAATATAGCCAGGAAAAATAGTCGTGACTTTAATTGGGGTATTGAGCAGTTCTGCACGAATACCTTCAGCCAAATGTGCAACACCCGCTTTACTTGCACCATACGCTGTCAAATGTTTCGGCATACCGCGGACTGCACTCATAGACGAGATAACAACCAAATGCCCTGCATTTTGCTCACGGAAAATTTCAACTGCAGCTTCGCACTGCGCTAGAGCTGAAATAAAGTTGGTTTCAACCGTGGCTTTATTAATCGCAAAACTGCCTTTACCAATTCGACGTCCATCTCCAATTCCAGCATTTACAATCACACGGTCTAAATGACCAAACTCTTGTTTAAATGCACGAAAAACTTCAAATACTTGATCATAATTGGTCACATCTAAAACTTTAGGGATAACTTTTATTCCATACTTACTTTCCAGTTCCTGTTTTAGGCTTTCAAGGCGATCTAAGCGTCTTGCACAAATTGCCAAGTTATAGCCTTTTTGTGCAAATTCGCGTGCCATACCTGCACCAATGCCAGAACTTGCCCCTGTAATTAAAATTGTTTTAGCCATGTCTTAATCCTGTCCTTAGATCCATGTCAGTAAGTTTGAGTTTTCGGCTTTAATAAAATGATGTTCATTCAGACTTAAAAGCTGCGGTTCATTGCCCACCAGTCGTAATGTGGTCATGCTGCTGTTGGCAATAGCCCAATTAAGCGCAAAGGTTTTATTTGGACTTAAACCCAAAAGTTTGCCTGCAACCACTGAAATTACACCACCTGAAGTAAACACCACAGCATAGCGCGGTTTGCTTTGAGCCAGTTCATCACACAAATCTTGTAAAGCGACTTCAATTCGACTTTTAAACTCAGGCCATGATTCATCGTACTCATGGTGATAGTCGCCACCTGTCCATCGTTCAATTGCCCCTTCAAATATCTTGGCCAAATATGCACGTGGGTTCGACTCTTTAGCCACATCGGCTTTTAGTAAATGTGGCTCGTTAAAACGCGGTTCGTAATGAGCAAAGACTTGCTGATGATTGAACTCATTCCATGCAGAATCTGTTAAGACATCTACTTCAGGAAAGCATTCAGCCAAAGAAATACATGCCGTTTGCTGATGTCGCTGCATGGAGCCTGACACCACCACAGGCGCTTCTTTTAAGATCTGATCAAAATATTGACCCAAAATTTTGGCTTGAAGTTCACCATTGGGAGAAAGTTGATCATAACTTTCTGCACCAAAAGATGCTTGCCCGTGGCGAATGAAATAAATAGTGGTCATTTGCCTAATATTTCCTTCATTTTAATAATGTATTTTTGAGCAACTTCATTGGCTTCAATTTTCTGTAAACTAATCAATTTAAGTGCGCGAATATGGAGAGCGTGAATCAAAATCCAAAAATCTTTGAAAGCTGGGTTATTGGTCTGTTTATGGTGATAGCGATAATAAATTTGTTGGGCAATCACAGCTAAACGGAAAATGCCAAAGACTTCGTAAAAGGTCCAATTCTCGACGTCTAAACCCGTTTTTTCTAAATAATAATCGACCACTTCTTTACGTGTGAACATGCCTTTAAGATTTGTCGGTTGACGACGTGTCGCTTTAAAAAGTGCACTATCCGACTCTTCAACCCAATATGCCAAGGCCGAACCTAAGTCCATGAGTGGATCACCAAGCGTTGCCATTTCCCAATCCAAGACACCAATAATTTGTGTCGGATGATTCGGATCTAAAATAACATTATCAAAACGCCAATCGTTATGAATTACACAAGTTTTTGAGTCTTCTGGAATGTTATCCTTCAGCCACTTACGTACATATTTAAATGAAGGGACGTTAATGGTTTTGGCTTTTTCAAAACGAGCGTCCCAACCTTCCACTTGACGACGGCAGTAACCATCACCTTTACCAAGATTCTCAAGTTCTGTGCCTTGGTATGGCACTTGATGAAGTTCGATCAGTTTATCAATCACATTGATACACAACTCACGAACTTGGGCTTCTTTAAAATCTAGCTCTCTCGGTAAATTGGCACGTGGAATAATGCCTTCTACACGTTTCATCACGTAGAAGTCACAGCCAAGAACAGATTCGTCCTGACACAATGCAACCATTTCGGGAAGTACAGGATAAAAAGGGGTTAAATGCTTTTGCACATGATATTCACGTGCCATGTCATGTGCAGATTTAGCTTTGGTACCTTTGGGTGGGCGGCGTAGAATTAGATCGACATTGTCGTATTTCAATCTATACGTCCAGTTAGATGCACCGCCTGAGTATTGCGTGACTTCAACCTGCCCTTGTAGATCGACACCTTGTGCTTTGAGCCAGTTTTCTACGGCTACAGCATCCAGTTCTTCACCCGCCCGAACTGTTCCACCTACATCAATCGCTGACATTCTTTTTTCCCAAACTCTCAATCTTTTCTTTATAACTTAGAAGATCATCTATTTTTATTTCAAAACAATGAATTAAAGAGATGATCTTCTCCTCTATTATTTTTTACGACGCGTACTATAGCCACGTTTTGCCAGTTCTAATTTAGCAATCATGCCTTTATGGACTTCATCTGGCCCATCAGCCAATCGCAGTGAACGTGCTTGAGCGAAGAAACCTGTCAAAGGTGTATCACGCGACACACCTGCTCCGCCGTGAATTTGAATCGCCATATCGACCACTTTTTCAAGCACACTTGGCGCAACGACTTTAATTGCAGAGATTTCGGTTAACGCTGCCATATTCCCTAAAGTATCCATTTTATACGCAGCATACAAGGTTAATAAACGTGCTTGATCAATTGCAACACGTGCATCAGCCACGCGCTCTAGGTTTCCACCTAATTTTAAAATTTCTTTGCCAAATGCAGTACGACTCATACCACGATCGATCATCAATTCTAAAGACTTTTCCGCAGCACCAATACAGCGCATACAGTGATGAATACGACCTGGCCCTAAACGACCTTGGGCAATTTCAAAACCTTGACCTGCGCCACCAATAAAGTTAGAAATAGGTACACGAACATTACTAAAGCTAATTTCGCCGTGACCATGTGGAGCATCGTAGTCACCAAAGACTGGTAACATTCGTTCTATTTTGACACCAGCCGTTTCAACAGGCACTAAAACCATCGAGTGTTGATGGTGGCGATCTTTCGTTTCATCTGGTGTATGTGCCATAAAAATAATAATTTTGGCATTGGGGTCGCCTAAGCCTGAAGACCACCATTTACGGCCGTTTAACACAATTTCATCGCCTTCGATCACGGCTGTTGCTTGCATATTGGTCGCATCAGATGAAGCAACGGCAGGCTCTGTCATGCAGAAAACAGAGCGAATTTTTCCATCCAAAAGCTGCGTAAGCCACTCTTGCTTTTGAGCTTCAGAGCCATAACGCCACAATACCTCCATGTTGCCACTGTCAGGCGCATTACAGTTAAACACGGTCGGCGCAAGAAGACTTCGACCTGTGAGTTCTGCAATATGAGCGTACTCTTGAACCGATAGACCTTGACCCAATTCAGGACAAGGCAAAAACATATTCCATAAACCCGCAGCTTTTGCTTTGGCTTTGAGCGTTTCAAGTTGTGCGGGCCACTGCCATTTGGTCCAGTCGCCACCTTGGTTCAGTTCATGTACCTCATGCCAAAAGTCTGTTTCGATCGGCTCAATTTCGTTTTGAATAAATTGTTTGGTACGTTCTACATAATCTTGAGCACGTGCTGAAAGTTCAAACATGGCTGCTTCCTTCGATCTATTTTGATATTTTCGCTTTACATCAACATAACCTGAAAACTAATATGAACAAAATGATTTTATTTTATAGATCAGCATGAACAACATTCATAGTAAGTCACCCATTGATATGGGACTTTTTCATCGCATCGATATCAATTTATACCCACTTTTTATTGCGATTTATGAGCAAAAAAGTATTTCAAAAGCAGCTCAAATCTTGTCGATTACGCAGTCTGCTGCCAGTCATGCCTTGCAGCGTCTACGTAGCCATTTAAAGGATGATTTATTTGTTCGCTCTGGCAGCCAAATGCTTCCAACACCTTTTGCAGAACAAAATTATCTGATTATTAAAAATGCTTTAATTGCAATCCAAAGTATTTCCATGCAGCAGCAAAGCTTCGACCCGAACATGGTTCAAAGCCTAAAAATTGCGATTCATGATGAAATAGAACCGATTGTTTTCCCAAAGTTAGTCGCTCACTTTCAAAAACTTGGATTAAGTATTCAGTTTATGAGTAGTAAGCTTGACCGTAAAACAGTAGATGCTGATTTAGTTTCTCAACAAATTGATTTTGTGATTGATTTGGAACAAAACTTTGGCGATAAAATTCAATTTGAGAGCTTGGTCAAAGACCAGTTTGTGGCTTGTACTCAGCTCCAGCAAATCAATGCTGAATTGTATTTGGCTGCACCGCATATTGGTGTGTCATCAAGGCGAACTGGTGTTTTGGTTGAAGATGTTCATTTAAATCGTAAGCAACTGTCTAGGCAGGTTTTTTTGCGTTGTCAGCACTATTCCACTGCGCTACAAATTTTAGAGCAATATCCAAATGCAATTTTAACGATTCCTCAAAATATTTTGAGCCATTTGCATGTTTCCCCTCTACTCAATATTTTTGATGTTCCTGTGAAACTGCCGCAGATGAATATTGGAATTTATTGGCATAAAAATTTAACTGAAAATAAAAGACACCATTTTTTAAGGAACGAAATTTATAAAATTTTTGCTTAGGCTATTTTTTTATCTCATAAATCCGCTTAGGCTATTGCTAGATAAATTATAAATTCACGCAACTCGACTAGTTATTGGCTTTTTTACTTCGTTAAAAATTTGTTCCAGTTTACTTGTTTAATTAAACATCTATTTTCTTATGAAAAATAAACACTTGGTATCACTTAAAGCATTTTAAATAGTGTATCTGCCATACAATGTCTTTTTGATATTTTTATTTTCTATTGCTCTCCTCTATGTTTGATCACCTGTCCAATAGCTGGCTCATCGGTATTGGCTTCGTCCTTTGCCTGATACTGGTATTTACTTTTTATAAAATACAAAATGCTCTCAGCCAATTTCTCCATCCCTTTAAAAAAGGTAAAACCTATTGGTGTCGAATTACGGCTATAAGTGATGGTGATACGCTAACATGTTATCGCTTTAACTTTCGACGCTCTGAAACCAAATTACGCTTTGCCTATATTGATGCGCCTGAGTCCACTCAAAGCTATGGGCCTGAATCCAAACGCTTAATCAAAAAAATGGTTTATCGGAAAGTGGTTCGTGTTCGCATTACAGACATTGACCGTTACGGTCGTTGTGTAGGTGAAATCTACCGTTTTCGGAGAAGTATGAATGAGGAGATGGTTAAACGTGGTGCAGCATGGGTCTATGAGGACTATATTAAGGATAAAAAGCATTTAAAACATATGAATGCTTTACAAAGTCATGCGAAAAAGCACAAGAAAGGTTTGTGGCGCGGCACCCGCCCTATTCGCCCGAGTGACTACCGCAAAATGAAGAAGTAGTCGACCTGTAAAAAACTCAGCCTAAAAAAAGCCGCTCCATCGTGTAGAGCGGCTTTTTGATTAATTATTTGAAGACTTTAAAGCGTACAGCATCATCCACAAAGCCTTTTTCTTTGGCTTCCCCCTCAACCGAGCCGAAGACCAGTTGTGCACGCAGTTTCCAACTTGCAGGCACATTCCACTCAGCATGGACTTCTTCATCTACAATTGGATTGTAATGCTGTAAAGATGCACCTAACCCTAAGGTATGTAATGCAGTCCAAGTTGCAAACTGTGCTATTGCAGTTGAATGCTCTGCCCATACTGGGAAATTTTCAGCATAAGATGGAAATTGCTCTTGTAGACCCTGAATTACATCCAGATCTTCAAAAAATAAAACTGTACCTACACCTGCTGCAAAACTGGCCATTTTTGCCGTTGTTTTAGCCGCACTTTCTTCATCTTTAGCATAAGACTTCAGTTTTTCAGCCACAAAAGTCCAGAACTTTTCATGTTGCGTATTAAATAAAATCACCGCCCGAGATGACTGTGAATTGAACGATGATGGGCTTTGTTTAATGGCAGTTTGAATCAAATCAGTTAAAAATTCAGGGCTGTACTCGACCTTTTTACCAATGGCATAAATGGTACGACGCTTTGTGATTAAGTCGATGAACTGATTTGACATATTATAAAATCCTTACGGCTATAGTGTGAATGATGACGCAATGTATCAAGCAATATTAATTCCAATATTTGACCAAATAATAAAATTTAGTGCTTTAGATGCAGTTTAAATACTTTCTTATGCTCGCAAATACATAGTTTTGCTATCGATATAAAAAATCCTCCATTTGGAGGATTTTTTGAATGACTTAAAATTTAGCTTCTAAGACTTGAGTGGAAATTTTATTTTTCCATAAGTCACGAAGAACAGGTAAATAGAACTTTTCACCCAGTTCAACCAATTCTGCATCGATCAATGCATGAATCTCATGCATAAATAAATAATCAAGTTCAACTGTTTTCAACTGTTGCTGTGCTTTTGCAAAGTCTTTGCGTTTTTGTTGTGCACGTTTCACTAGAGCATCGGCAAAATCTTTATCTTTAAACTGTTTGATCGCGTTTAAGCGTAATTCAATCACGCCCCAACCACTCAACAACAGTTTGAAAAGTTCAAAGTCAGTCGTGGTTGATTCCCATGTCATTTCTTCAAGATTTTCATTTTCAGGTAGAACAGGAAGTAATAACTCCATAACACTTGGGAAAATCTTTTTGAAATTTAAAACAAATTTAACAGGATGTTCACCCGGATAATCGTTAAATTGCACGTTTTTCTGAACATCTGTCAAATAAATATCAAGCATGGTAACTCATCAGCAGTTTATCTTTAGTCGACCATTGTACCGACTTCACCCAAAGATAAAAACTGCTGATGTTCATTTGCTCTTTAGTTGAGCATCTGGACCAAGGGCTATTTTACATTTGGGGAAATCATTTGCTCTGGACGTACCACTTCATCAAACTGCTCAGCCGTGACTAAGTTCAACTCTACGGCCACCTGTTTTAACGTTTTCCCTTCTTTATAGGCTGTTTTGGCAACTTTCGCTGCATTTTCATAGCCAATCACTGGGTTTAAAGCCGTAACTAACATCAATGAGTCATGTAAGAAGTGATCAATTTTTTCACGGTTTGGTTCAATACCCACTGCACAGTGATCATTAAAACTATTACATGCGTCACCCAAAAGCTGAATCGACTGCAACAAATTAAACGCAATCACTGGCATGAATACATTCAACTCAAAATTACCCGATGCGCCCGCAACATTAATCGTGGTGTCATTGCCTAAGACTTGAGCCACCACCATGGTCATCGCTTCACTTTGAGTCGGGTTCACTTTCCCCGGCATAATACTTGAGCCTGGTTCATTTTCAGGAATACGTAACTCGCCAAAACCACAACGTGGGCCACTTGCCAACCAGCGAATGTCATTGGCAATTTTGTTCAAGCTTACCGCAAGCGTTTTTAATGCACCTGAGGCAAACACTGCTGCATCACGCCCAGCCAATGCTTCAAATTTATTTGGTGCAGTCACAAAAGGTAGCCCTGTCAACTGTGCCAGTTGCTCTGCTGATTTTTCTGCATAATCAGGATGAGCATTCAATCCTGTACCTACAGCCGTTCCACCTAAAGGCAGCTCATACAAGCCTAAAAGTACTTGTTGTAAACGCTTTAAGCCGTGATCGAGCTGAGAAACATAACCGCTAAATTCTTGGCCTAAGGTTAAGGGTGTCGCATCTTGTAAATGAGTTCGACCAATCTTAACGATGTCTGAAAATGCTTGAGACTTTGCAGCTAAAGTATCTCGAAGCTGTGTCACCGCAGGAATCAGTAATTCATTGATCTGGATACTTGCTGCAACATGAATCGCCGTTGGGAACGAGTCATTGGTCGACTGAGCACGATTTACATGATCATTCGGGTGTACAGGTTTTTGTGCGCCTAAAGGATTGCCGATTTTCTGATTGGCGATATTGGCAATCACTTCATTACAGTTCATGTTGCTTTGTGTGCCTGAACCAGTTTGCCATACCACCAAAGGAAACTGACTATCCCACTGCCCTGCAATCACTTCATCCGCAGCACCGACGATGTATTGCGCCAATTCTTGTGGAATTTGGTTGAGCTCAGCATTGGTTAATGCTGCTGCTTTTTTCACTAAGCCCATGGCACGAATCATTGGACGTGGTAGACGTTCACTGCCAATTTTAAAGTTTTGGAAACTACGCTGAGTTTGAGCACCCCAAAGTGCTTCACTCGGTACTTCAACTTCGCCCATCGTGTCATGTTCAATACGTGTTTGCATTTTAACCTCTTCCTTTTTAACTGAATTGCAAAATGATTATTTTGCGCTTGTTTTCCTTATTTTAATGATTAAGCAAAAATATGTAAATGATAATTGTTATCAGTAAATTAATTAACGGCCATCTAAATTTTGTTGGTAGAAACGCCATCCATCTTCAAGGGTCTGTTCTAAACTGCGCTTCGCTTCCCAGTGTAAAATGTTTTTCGCTTTACTACACTCGGCTGCGACCTGATCTAATTCCACGATGTGCGAATCCTTCACATCGACTGTAGCAATATCACTTTGCGTCACGCTTTCAACTTTTTCAATCAACTGCTGTATCGACACACTTTGACCTGCAATATTAAAGGCTTCACAAGCAAACTGTTGGGTGCTTAACCATTGTAACGAAGCCGCAATCGCATCACAGGCATCGAGGATATGTAAAAAACTACGCTCTACGGTATGGTCTGTGGTTTGTGCACTTTTTCTAAGTTCAATATGATCACGCTGTTTTGCAGCGACTTGCATCAACAGTGGAATAATATTTTTCGGTAAAGGCGGGAATAGTTCTCCGAGCATCGCATTTTCAAATGCACCAGCGACATTGCCCATTCTTAAAATTGCAATTTTCCATTCATTATCCGTTTTTGCTGTATCTCGAATAATTTCTTCGACCATTTGCTGCGACTTGATATACGGGTTTGGATAGCCGAAATTCAGCTCCAAATCTTCTTCTAGATGTAGGCTGGATTCACCATAGACCGCAAGACTGGAAAGATGAACCAAAGTTCGGACACCTGTGCGCTGCATGGCACGCAGTAAACTCATGATACAACTGACATTGTCATTATAGTATTCCAAAGGCTTCAATACAGATTCTTCAAGCGATTTAAAACTTGCTGCATGCACCACCGCATCGATGGAATACTGCTCAAAAACTTTGTTTAAAGCAGGCGTATTTCGTATATCAATTTTGACAAAAGGCACGTACATGCCACTAATAAATTCTAATCGTTCAAGAGTTTGCAAGTTCGCATTGGATAAATTGTCTACAATAATGACCTCT
Organism: Acinetobacter sp. PC34; assembly: GCF_051789135.1. Taxonomy (NCBI): domain Bacteria; kingdom Pseudomonadati; phylum Pseudomonadota; class Gammaproteobacteria; order Moraxellales; family Moraxellaceae; genus Acinetobacter; species Acinetobacter sp. PC34. Next base: position 1,762,761 of record NZ_CP196664.1, read on the forward strand.
TGCCCATGCGCCATAAAGCTCAAAGCAATATGAGAGCCTATAAAGCCTAAACCACCAGTCACTAAAATCATTGTATACTACCTTTTTATTATGAAGTCCGAATGTACCAAGCAAGATTTGGACATTCCTCTAGTGAAGTTTGATGAGTACTTTATTACTAATTACCTCCGCACCGAGTTCAATTCATGCATGGCATGCTCTAGGTTTAGCGCAAGCACTGCATGGGAAAAATGAACCCTTTCGAGTGTTTTTCTACCAAGATGCTGTTCAAGTTGCCAATGCCCTGCAATGGGTACCTGACGACCAACGGAATCTATGTTCTGAGTGGCAAAAACTCGCAATTCGCCTACCCGTTTGTGTAAGTGCAGCTTTGGCCCGAGGAATTACCGATGCCGAAAATGCACAGCGTCATCAGTTAGCACAGCATAATCTTGCTACAGGTTTTGACTTGGTAGGCCTAGGGGAACTGGCCGATGCCGTTCAATCTGCAGAGCGCTTAATTCAATTCTAAGTGCTAAGTTTTCAAGAATTTGTTGCTTTTAAAAGGTATATTGTGTGAAATCTGTACTGGTTATTTTAACTCAAGCCAATTTGAACTCTTTGCAAGTGCATGAAAGCCTGTCTGCAACCATGGTTCTTGCAACTTTTGGCTGTGAAGTCAAAGTCTTATTACAAGATGCTGCACTCAGCTTATTAAACAATGCTCAATCATTTGAACCCTTAAAACATGCTTTTAAACTGGCTTCAAACATGGTTGATAGCTTTGAGTTTTATGACTTAAGCCCAATTTGGATTGAAACCAAGAATCAAGCTTCTGCTTTTGTTCAACAAACCGAGCAAGAAATAGAATGTGTTGAACTCAATGCCAATTTAATACAGCAGTTTGACCATGTATTGTATTGGTAAGGAAACAATTATGAGCAAAACACTTTATCTCGTGCAGTCTCCATTTTCCGCGACGGAACAAGTGCTGAGTAAATTACAAAACCTCTATCAATCAGGGGATGATGTGGTTTTAATGGGTGATGCAGCCCTGTATATACAACATACTTTTATTCAGCAGCTAGCTTGTGTATTTGTGCTTGAACAGGATGCTGAAAATATTGCTGCTATCCATTCGAGTAACCTAGAAACCATCAGCTATGTTCGGTTTGCTGAGCTATGCTTAAGCCATAGTCGTTGTATCAATTTAAAATAATTTTGAGTGTTTAGATGAATTTAGAATTAGACCAAGATGGTCATTTGGTTGATTACACCATTTGGAATCAAGAGGTTGCAAAAGAGCTAGCAAAATCTTTAGAGCTTGAATTGACTGATTGGCACTTTGAAATCCTCATGGCAGTGCGTCAGTTTTACCAACAGTTTGGACACTCACCTGCAACACGTCCGCTGATTAAGTTTTTAATGAAAACAGTCAGTGCAGACATCAATAATGCCATACTGCAAGAAAAGTTTAATACTGGGCTTGTAGCGCGCCATCTGAGTCGTTTGGCAGGCGTGCCAAAACCTGCAAACTGTTTATAAACTTAAGCTTGTTTAACGTCTGATTGAGCAGCTAAAGCATCGACATAAACCTGTGTCGGTATCGCTTTGATGTCTTTGGAATGTATGGCATCACCACATTCGTTACAAACCAAATATGGCTGAATGCTATGCCCGCAGGTTTTATGGATAAATTGCACGGGACGACCTAAGCCCTCGTCCATCCATTGATCGGCCCATGTTGCCATGGACATCAGCACAGGGTATAAAGCCAAACCTTTTTCAGTCAAACAATATTCAAAGCGCTCTTGACGATCTGTATAGGGTCTTTTCTCCAAAATATCATGTTCAACCAAACGCTTTAAACGCTCAGAAAGCACATGACGAGTGACACCCAAATTTTGTTGAAAACTTTCAAAACGGCGTGCACCCAAGAATGCATTTCGTAAAATCAACATCGTCCACCGATCGCCAATCACCGACAGCGTTCGTGCAATTGAACACGGTTGTTCTCCGATCTCATCCCATTTCATTGTAAAAAACCAAGTCTCTCTTAGGTCTAACGTTAAAAGATTTAAGACCATAAGAAAAGCCCTTTTTACCCAGCTTTTCTTATGTTGTTTTCACATTTTAGTCGGCTCAAAGACATCTGAACGTCATGAAGACTTAAGCACAGCTCATTTCAGCCTTTTGAGGTTGGTCATGGATCATAAAGTCTTCCATTCCCAGCTCACCTTTTTGATATTCATTGAGACGTTTTTGAATGACATAATACAGCGCCTTTTTGTGTGCTTTTGACAGGTTCATCTGTTGAAGTTGCTGCTTCAGATGCCCTAACAATACATCCACAGGCTGGCTCTCTTCTTCCATCAAATACAGATAGCCAAAAATCGCACCACTTAATAGCGCTTCAAAAGAAAATCCGTTTGAAACATTGTACGCGACCGATGAAAATACACGTTCAAATGCACTCAACTTACGCAGTGGATCACGCCCAACCCGACTACATGGGTCTTTATAGGCATACTGGCAAGATTGATCAAAACTTCGGGCTAAACGCGTTAAATCATTTTTGCGTTTTGGCAGATAGTGCGCCAGACCTTGCGTCACTTCTGCAAGCAGTTTTTCAACATAATACTGCACTCGCGGATCGCCCATCGCTACACCAATGGTCTGATGCCCGAGTAGGCTGGCATACCACGCAGTCATGGCATGTACGCCATTCCATAAGCGGTTTTTAATAAGTTGAATATCTGAAATTTGATCTACCAAGATCATTTGACGCATTTTACTGAGTAAGGGACTTTTGTTTTCCACATAGATTGGCATATCCATTTCAGCATTGAAAAGAATTAAATCCATATGCTGTAAAATATGACTCGGTTGGAAATTTTGTCTTAAATCTTCTACATATTCACTGGCACGGCGTTCTTGATCTACGCTGAGTTTACTGACATCTTCAACTTCAATTTGATTACTCTCGTCATCAAGTTGATATTGCTTAAAAATATTGTATTTAATGCACAGTTGACGATATAGATTTTTATCGCTCAGCTTAGATACCATACGGTTCACAACCGTATCGCAGAAATAGTGCTGCTCTAAAATAAAATCAGCAACAGCATGGTCTGTTAATTCTACCAAGGCTTTACGTACCTGCTCTAGAACCAACTGCTTGGCACCAATTTTATTTAAGATAATTAACAGCGTCAGTGGAGTTTGAACTTGCTCATCTTGCGCCAGATAGCGTGCATAGAGGCCCTGTGCAATGGTTGCAGCTTCACTGGCTAATGCATTTTCAGCTAAACAAATCGCAATTAAACTCGACTCGACGTACATGGCATGCATCTGCTGTAAGTCTTCAGCATCAATAATATGCATATTTTCAATACGCTCATCATAAGACACTTGCCCATAACGTATGCAATATGCGCCAAAAGCATTTACGGCTGAACGGTATAAACTGTTACGTGTAGACGCATAGATTTTTTTAGGACGCGTATAGCCATCCCAATGCGACAGGATTTGTGCAATATAGCCTCCGCCAATGGCACCAAACCCATGAATCCCCACAGTTAGTTGATTTAAAGTTTGAGGAAAGCTTTCTTGTAAATTAGGCATTTCCAGATGTGAGCTGTAGATATCTAATTCTGTTAGATAGTCATACATATTTTCAAAATAATAATTGGCATGTGCCAACATGCTTGCATTGGGTTCTTTAATATCTTTAAACAGTACACAGATGCCCCCAGCATCATGTGCCGAGCGGATACCATTTTCAGAGTCTTCAAACATGAAACACTGCGCAGGTTCGAGGTTCAGTTTTTGCGCTGCACTTAAAAAAATTTCAGGATGTGGTTTCCCCTTTTCAACCTCATCACCACAGACCAAAACATCAAAAAACTTATAAACATTGGCATTGATTAAATACTCTTCAGCAATCGCTCTTCGGCTAGAAGTCGCCACGGCCATACGTAATCCTGCTTTACGTAAGCGTTCTAGAACTTGTACCAAACCTTTTTTAATCGGCACACCATATTGGCGCACTGTTTCTAATTCTAATTCATCTGCTCGCTTACGAATCTCTGCATAGGGAACTTCCTGTCCATATTGCTTTTGCGCCAAGGCTTCCGCACTTCGAGCGCTTAAGCCTAAACATGCCATAAGGTAGGCATCTGAAAACTCGACCCCAATTAGCTCTTTGGATGCCTGTTTCAAGGTTTGAAACCGTAAACGTTCGGTATCAAACATTGTTCCATCCATGTCAAAAAGCGCACCGTGCACAATATCATTCTTAAATTTAAACATTTAGCCTCCGTTTTTATGTTTGCACTTAGACTATACAAAAATCGGGCACAGAGACTTTGATCTGATTTTATGAAACATTTTTGTTTAATTATTGATCAATAAATTGGCATTTAGGCATTTTTTTGTAAGCATAAGGTAATCTTAGGTAATCAGAACGTAATCAAAGTGATCATTTTTTAATAAAGCGTGTTTGAAGATGAAATATCTAAAAATGAATTTGATCTTTATATTCATCAATGATCGATAACCATGCACGTGTTGCAGGATTCATCACCACGGTTGAATTCCATGCCATATTTAAGTTCCACCGCAAGCTTGGTTGTTCCACTAGACTGACGCTGAATTTTGCGCGATCTAACTGCTCACAATAAATTTGCGGCAATAAAGCAATACCGACACCTGACTCGACCATTTTGGCAATAAAGTCCCACTGGCTACTTTTGCATAACACTTTGGGTTCAAAACCAGCCGCCATCGCCGCATCTAGAATCACATGGTTTAAAGTAAAGGTGTCTGCATACAGTAAAAATGACTCTTCTTTAAGTTCAGCAAACTGTACCACATCGCGCTTTCTCCACTGTGAATCGTAGTTGGAAAGCAAACACAACGGTGAATCGATAATTTGAATGCCTTGAATGCTGGGTTTTAACTCGCCCAATAAAATCCCAACGTCAATTTTTTTGGCCAAAATGGCTTCTTCAATGCCTGTTGCACCGACTTCTAAAAAGTTCAACTCAATGTTGGGATACAATTTGTGAAATTTAACAATTAAGGAACTCAACAATACTGAGCCTAAAGGTGGCAACCCCAATCTCAGCACACCTTGTTTCAACCCACGAATTTGATCTGCTGCTTCAAAGATCTGTTGCTCCTGCTGCAAAATCTGCACGGCATGTAGATAAACTTGTTCTCCCATATAGGTCAGTTTGACTTCTCGCTTGCGCCCTGCTTCACCTTTATGAAATAGAGGCAGTCCTATCTCGTCTTCTAATTGTTTTAAAGATTTACTAATAGTGGGTTGAGTCACAGATAGTTCCTCCGCAGCAAGACTAAAACTGTGACTTTTCACCAGCTGCACAAATATTTTTAGCGCTTTAAAATCCAAAATTATTCCAATTAAGCATAATTATTATTTTATTATTCATAATTACAAGATCAGGTCAAACTTAAAATAACACCAACAACTTATACCCTGTGGTCTTCCAATGCTTTCGTTCAAATTGCCTTATCGTTCTACTCTTCAAGTAGCTTTGCTGATTGGGATTTGGTATATCGGAACGCTGATACAAGTCGCCCTGTCTTTACCGATATCAGGTGGGGTCGTGGGTCTAACGCTTTTACTTATTTCTCTGTTAGCGGGTCTATTTAAGCTGGACTGGGTTAAGTCGGGTTCGGATTTACTTTTAGCTGAACTGTTGTTGTTTTTTATTCCTTGTATTATTGGCTTAATCAAATATAAACATCTTTTTCTTACCCAAGGTTGGCAACTGGTTTTATCTATTGTCCTTGGGACCATTTGCGTGATGACCTGCACTGCCTACTGTGTTTTCTTGGGCTTTAAGCTTGAAGCCAAGTTTCAAAAAAAGTCCAAGCAGTCACATCAGCTGAAAAGTCAAATTTAAGGAACGATCATGCATATTCATTTCGTTGCCTTGATCTGTTTTATCGGAACGGTACTGGCCTATCTTTGGGGTAAAAAGTTTTATCAGAAACACCCGTATGTATTGCTCTCACCAGCGATTTTTATTCCCTGTCTGATTATTTTGTGTCTAGTGTTTTTCAACATTCAGTATGACAACTATATGTACTACAGCAAATGGTTAGTCTGGATGTTAGGCCCTGCAACGGTCGCGTTTGCCATTCCGATTTATGAATATCGCAAAGTCATTCAACAGCATGCTTTTTCAATTGCTTTAGGCATAATCGTGGGTATGTTGGTTGGTGTAGTCAGCTCTTTTTACTTGGCACGTTTATTCCATTTCGATGCTGCAACCAGTTATAGTTTGATGAGCCGCTCTATCTCTACCCCTTTTGCCATGGAGGTCACTCAAGCCGTCGGAGGCTCAGTCGAGCTGGTGATTTTATTCACTGTGATTACGGGGATCGTTGGTGGACTCTTGGCCAACACCGTATTACTTGTTCTAAAATTGGATTCTAAATTTGCTCAAGGTGCGTCATTAGGTAGTGCCGCACATGGTTTTGGTACCAGTACTGCGTTCAGACGTCATAAAGAAGAAGGTGTCGCGGCCTGTCTCAGTATGGTTTTGGCAGGTATTTTCATGGTGCTGTTTGGCCCAAGTTTAATTCACGCTGTCGTTTATCTTCTTGGTTAAACACCATCAATAAAGGATCTCATGCCACACTACTGAGATCCTTGTTGGCTTGTATGTGTTTAAAGCTAAAGTACAGCATCAGCCCCGTCATCAACGCCAATAGAAAATAATAGGGTAAATGTTGATTCCATTGATATAAGCCTGTACTTAGTAAAGGTGCAAAAACGAAACTCAGTGCTTGCGTAGCTGTGCATAAACTGGCAATTTTAGTTTGTAGCGTGGCTGGTGCGGTTTGGGCTGCCCCTGTGGTAAAAGCTGGAATTAAACAGGCCACGGCGATGCCGTAAAAAACATAAGCCGCTTGGAAAGTCCAAATCTGACCAGCACTCAGTGAAAGTAATAAACCTAAAACCATCGTCACAAGACCGATCCAAAGTAATTGTTTAATTGACCATTTAAACCATTTTGAAATCGCCAGTTGCATCAAAACGAGCGCTATCCCCACAATCAATGAACACTGAGAAAAATACACTGCACTCTGATACGTGTCGAAATGGAATCGATCTTGGATATAAAAACCAGCAGTTAAATTCAGGGTGACAATCGCGACATATAAGCTAAAACCCAGCAATAACCAAATCCCTAACTTTGACCATTGCAGCTTTTCTGTAGACACGTCTTGTAATTTAGCTGTGGTTTCGTCCCATTCTTGTGTCTGTGATGCTTGCTTTCCTTGAAAGCCTAGTACAATCCAAGCAGCCATACTCGTTAGAATAGCCACTGCGCCCCATAACGGTGTCAACATGCTCCATGTCAGCAATAATGTCGTCGCTAAAGGACCTATCACCACGCCTAAACTGTTCAGCGCGCCAAACTTCGCCATATTCTGGCTACGTTCCTGTTCACTGTGAAAAGCCGTCATGACATAACTTTGCAGCGCAATTTGTGGCATCGCCATAAAAAAGCCAGTACTGGCACGGGTCAATATCAATAAACTAAACAAAGCAGCAAATGAAATGGCATAACTCAGCCCATAACTGAGTACCGCCGCAAATAAGCCCCAAGTGATCGCCATACCGATAAAACCGATACTTAACAATTGATAAATGCTGATTTTTTGAGTTTGTTTAGAAATATAAATAGCTGAGATGGCCATCACCAAAGCACCAGCCGAAACCAACGCTCCACCTTGCAGTTCCGTCAAGCCCAGTTGCCGAATAAACGGCGCAAGTAAAGGTAAAATCATCGAAAAACAAGCGCCATTGGCAAGGCTGCCTGCAATAAAGATTTTGTTATTGCTATTCATTTTATTATTTAAACCATTTCTTAAGGCGAGATTACAAAGCAAAGAGGTAGCTGAAAGCTACCTCTGGTTGTGCAATTAGTATTTTAATGTGTAGCTCAAACCATAGGTTCGACCTTGAGCAGGTAAGCTTGAAATAGCACCATAAACTGACTCCACCGCTTGACTATAGACTGATTTGTAGTCCGTATTCCAAACGTTATATACACCAAATCCGACCGTACCTGGGCCTGCTTTGGCATTGGCTATGACGTCCATTGTTGCGAAACCTTTGATTTCAGCAGGAACCGTTGAACCGTACTTTACAGCATCTTTTTTGGCTTTATCAGTACCACCGATAGCAAGTGCTTGAACACGCAGGCTCATATCGTTGTTAAACTGCCACTCAGAAAATGCTGTACCTTTCAGTGGTGCAACACGGATTGCATCTAGCTCTTGCCACTTTCCTGCGGTATTTTTAAATTGTCCGCGGGTATAAGCCATGGTTCCACCCACTGTCCAATTTGGCTGTAGTCGATATGACAGATTTCCTTCAACACCATAAACGCGCTCATCGGTATCTAGGACTTCAATCGTGTAGTTGGGACGGCCAAATTTTAAACTTTTATCTGAGTCATTATAGAAAGTGGTGACACTCGCATTTAAACCGTTTGCAGCTTGTACACGCCATCCCAGCTCATAGTTATTGACTTTAATTGGATCAATAGTTTGACTATTCACAGTAAAACTTGCGGGTACATCACGAAGCATACGTTGAATATCAGGTAAATTGGATCCTTGAGAAAAGTTTGCAAACATTTGTTGAGCATCTGTTAAGTGATAAACCGCGCCCAAATTAAATAATGTCGCATCATGCTTTACCTTACCGCCATTTAAAGTTTTGGCTTGGTAGCCTGGCTGCAAGTCCGCTGTAATTGCCTCCATATACGGCGTCGATTCCTCTACTTGGCTTTCTACACGCTCATAACGTACCCCTGCTTTTAAACCTAAACGATCCGTTACATCAAAGTCCGTTTGCACAAAAGTACCCAACTTTTCTGTTTCTACATCAGGTCCAAAAGCATAATAATTAAAAGGTTTATAATTTAGACCGTTGCTGGCAACAAATACAGCACTATCATACATTTGAATATTTTGTTCATCTTGTTCATTTTCATAATCAATGCCGTAGCTGAGTCCCAAATTGCGACCATTTAAATCAAACTGTTTCTGCAAAGCAACACGCGCACCGTACACATCAATATCTGTTTCCGATTGATAAACGAGGTATAAACCGCCACCCATTGCTTGAGCTGAAGGAAACCAACGCGCCTGTTCGTTACGATAATACGCTTCGGCATTTAAGGTATGACCCAATACATTTTGATTTTCATATTGTGTATTAAATGCATAGCGTTCAGTTTGAGGTTGAGTCTCAAGTTGCATGCCTTTAACTGCAGCAAGGCTGGCTGTATAGGTCGGGTCTCGTTTTACATAAGCTAAATCTGGACCATAGTCAGGTCCATACTCACTGTCTTGTTCATCATTAAAATATTGTGCACCAAAACTTAAACTTTGTTCATCTGAAATATTCCACGTCAAACGACCATTGAGGTCCAATGTGTCCGTATCTTGACGGTCAGTCTGCGCAACCTCAGGTCCTATGCGGTTGCCATGGCTATCCTGAATTTCACCGCGTGTGGTATAACTTGCACCGAAGGCTCCTTGCAATGCCCCTTGATTAAATAAGACACTTTGTGATGCTTCATAAGCCATAGCATCAGCTTTAAAGTTATTACCCGCCGTCACCCCAACTTTAGTTTCAAAGCTAATTGGGTCTTGACCACCACGTTTAGTAATAATATTAATAATCCCGCCTGTTGCTCCAGAGCCATAAATACTGGTCGCCCCTGAAACCACCTCAATACGTTCAATCATAGACGGTTGAATGCTATTTAATTGGCGTGAACCATCGCGATAACCCGTTTGTGGCACACCATCAATCATGTATTGCACCACACGACCGCGCATGGTCATGCCATAGTTTGATGTTGTTCCACTACTCGGTGTAAGGGATGGAACCAGTGTTCCCAAAATATCGGCAATGCTCTTGCCAGCATTGGCCTGTTTCTCAATTTCAGCTTGATCGATGCTATAAACAGTGCCTGCAATGTCCGCAATACTCTTTGCAGAGCGGGTTGCTGTCATCACAATCGGTGCAAGTTGTGTGGTTTCTTTTTGTTGGGCTTCAACACCGCTTGTCTGACTTGCTGAATTTGTTAGAACGTTATCTTGAGCATATAACTGTGTACATACAGCCAGTGTTAAACAAGTCAACTGCATAGGTAACATAAAACGGTTCATTTCTTTTTCCTTTTATTAAACTTCTTGATTCAACAGTTTTTGTTGAGTTTTTTGATGACGTGTAATGATGTATTGGCTCAGTAGTACACTGACTACAGACGCAACCGCCAACACCACATAAAAATTGCCATAGCCAAGTGCTTTGGCTAAAAAGCCCGATGCGGCTCCCCCGATGAAATAAACCAACAGTTCAAAGCACACTAAAATGGTGAAGTCGGTGCCTGCCTGTTCTTTGGAACTGCTTTGCATGAAATAGGCATATAACGAAGTCATCGCGACATAACGAATCGCAAGCATGACAATGACAAATCCCCCCAAGAGCAGATGCCACTGGTTTAACCAACCCAAAATAATGGCTGCACCAATCAGCCCATACAACGCTGTTCGGCACCACCCCGCCCAAATGAGCAATTGTGTAGCCTGAATTTTTTTCAGTAAAAATGCGGCACTCACAGCAGCCAACAAACCAACACCTGCTCCAATCACAGACATCAGTAGCCCAATTTGGGCAAGCGTCCATTTTTGGTCAATCAGCATTGGATTGAGCATCGCCATTGCTGGTGCTTCTACCACGCGATAACACAGGATCAGTGCCAAGGCAGATAAAATTTCAGGGCGTTTAAAAGCACGGACTAAGCTTGGAGCTTGTTTAACAATATTTGCCTGTTCGTTTGCATTTTCTTGAATATAAAAAACAGCAAACATCGTTAAAGCGGTCATGAGTGCTAAACACACCAATGCGCTTTCCCAACCGTAATATTGGTATAGCCATAATGTCGCTGCACCCCCCAACATACTCCCCAAAGCAACCCCTATACTCTGGGCCATACTGCCTAGACGATATTCAGACGCTGAAAAGGTTTCTACGGTATAACCATCTATGGCAATGTCTTGAGTCGCCGCAAAGCTTGAAATCCAGAAGCCAATCACAACAAACACCACCAGCCCATAAGAGAACTGGGTAAATGCCAAGGCCAATACCCCAAGTACTAGGGCTATTTGTGTAAAGAGCAGCCATGTTTTTCGTTTACCTAACTTCTTGATATAAAGTCGGTCAATGAGTGGCGCCCATAAGAACTTAAACGCCCATGGAATATAAAGTAGCGACAGCATTCCAATCCAACGTAAATCTACCCCCTGATGTCGCAAAATAGCGGGCAATGCCACATTGTAAAAATACAAAGGCAAGGCATGTGCCAGATATAAAACAATGACAACGGCTAAGCTCAAAGCTGAGATTTGGCGTGTTGCTCTTTGTGTATTTAGGTTTTGCATATCCACCTCTGCACTGCCCATTGCAGTGCATCAGAATGATCAAGTGTGACGTAGTAAGGCACCCGCCATGCAGCATGCAGTGAAGGTGTATTCAGTCGTTGTTGATCGGTTGGGTCTTGTGCAATTCGAACCAAACCCAAGCAGTATTGAAAAAAAAGTTGTTTGTATTTTTTGTACCAAACCGCTTGCAGTTGACGGTATTCCTCAGGAAATTCCGTACCGATATCGGTTTGCATGACCAAAACAAAGTGCTGTTTTTTTAAGAAAAAACGTTCGACATGACTGAGCCATTGTTCAAATTCGGCGACAGTGACATGCGCTGAAAAGCGCATGTCCATGATTTGTATATGTTCTGAGCTATAGCTCATGTAAGTTCCTCAGTCCTATTGAGTGGGTTATGGTTTTGCATAAATGCATTTGAATCAGCTAAATACCCTCCAAATTTTTCATAGAATTTTTGTTTAAAGCAGTAATACAACATGGCCGTTTTTTCAGGCATCGGGATCAAGCGCTGCGCCTCATAGCACATTTCTTCGACCACTGCGGCATAGGGTTTAACCGTATGGTCAGGCTCCCCGACAATTTTGTCGGAAGGTGCATTTTCAAAAATATAGAAACCTAATAGCCGCATTACTGGACGCAAGTAGCCTTTACCAAAAGCCGACTTTTCACCAAACAGTAAGTGCCACCCAAGGTCTAAATCATCACCATCGTAATAACGTCCTAGACGGTCACGCTTACCTTCATAGATTTCGGTATAACCCACATCCTGTCCATCCACCCCAACGATCAACAAACGGTGATGGTCATCGGCCAGCATTTTTTCAAAATACACCGCGAGATCAATTTCAGACTTATTCAGCTGCCACTGTGGAATAACATGGGGCTCATGCATCCATTTATGTAACAGTGCTAAGTCCTGCGGATACTGTACTTGGCGCAAGTAAAATTGCGTCTCATTCTCATAGTATTCGTAGAAATCGGGAAGTTGCTGTGAAAGTGTTTTCATATGGTAGCCTGCTAATTTTTGAGTGTTTTATGATGCGATACGCTTTGTGGTTGTATCGTCAGTTGACTTGGATACCTGCTCTGACCATCGTTTTAAGGTTTCAGGGCTGACAGGATTGGCAATTGGATCTAAAAATACAGGGACAGGACGTTCTGCTTCATCGTTATAACTGGTAGTAAATAGACGCACTCGGTTTAAACAAATTTTTTCAAATTCGGCCCTAAACATGGCAAATTTTTCAATGCGTTCTGCCAACTCTGGATGCGCCTGATGAAAAGCATCAATGACCGATGAAATGGTTTGCCAAAATTCAACTTCACTATGCTCAGGGTAGTCTTGTAGGAATACATTACAGATATAACGGTAATGCACCATAAATAGCCCAGTGAAAATAAAATGGCTGAGTTCATGCGCAGGATGACGCAGTAAAATTTGTCCTTCGATAGGTAAACTGGCCAATTCTGGAAAGTCTTCATCAACCAAATTGATATCATCAATAAAGTCTTTCAGCACCATTTTCTGCGGTACGCCATTGGCATGAATAAGCATGGTATTTTCCCCATGTGGAGAAAAAGCCAAGCCATATTTGTACAAGCAGATTAAGAGTGGAGTAACAGATACTTCGGCAAAGCGTTTTAACCACTGCAACGGACTCAAACCTGACGCCTGAATCAATACAGCTAATATTGACTGGCCATTGATATCTCGATGTAATAAAGCCGCTTGAGAAAGTGCCTGTTCACCTGTTCCAATCACTGGATCTACACTTTCACGCCACAAACATCCAAACAGTTCTTTAAACTGATACGGCGCACCTTCAATCTGATCAAAACAAGGCTGATGAATAGTCAAAGTTGCCACTTCACCTAAGAATGCAACGCCTGACTGTTTCAAGTCTGAATCTTGAGATTGAATCTGCTTTAACCAAGCTGTGACGGCTGGAGCTGCTAAGTTTCGTTTAGACGGTAACCCACGATACACCGCAGTATTGAAGATACTGACAGGTAATTTGACATAATGACGCTCAGGCTGACTGATATTGCAAAGCGTGCGAATCGACTGCATAGGTACATGGTCATCTTGGCCAACGCCTAATTCAATAATGCGCTGATCCACGATTTCATTGGCATAAGTTGGCACTAACCATTGATGCCACTGCCATGCATGTACTGGAATAAGGAAATAGTCACGACAAGAGCAGCCTCTTTCATGTAACTGTTGTTCAAAGCTATCTAACTCTTCTGCATCCAACTCATATTGATAAAGTGTCCCCGCTTGCCACTCCTCGGTAGAACGGAACTCCGCCAAATCACGATGCACCGCGAGCCACAGCACTTTGACCGTTGGCGAAAGTTCAGGAGCGGCACTTAAGTAGTCGTCATAACCAAAACCCATACGGCCTTTGCTCATAATCAACCACGGATGACCACGGAGCATACCTTCAATTTCATAATGCGATGCCGTCAATGCTGCTTCACTGCTTAAACGACGTTCATCAAATAAATGCGCCTCAGCTAACCATGTATTGTTCATTTCTTTAATGAGATATGCCTTGGTAAAAGGCTTAACTTCGGTTTGATTTGAAAACGCGCGAATAAAAGTATGTAAGTTCCATGCAGGAAGGTCTTCAACCACGCTCAACTCACGTACTGAACCCTCCTCAATCTGCCAATGTCCCAATAAATAGTTTTGTGCTTTAAAAGTATAGGTTTGATCATCCAACGTCAGCTGGTAACGATTGTCCTTTAAATCGGTCACTTGAATAATTTCTTCATATAAAAATTCAGCAATCGCCATTTCAATTAAACGCTGTCCTGCCAAGCGCCACTGTTTCTGATTCACTTGAAGTTGTGCAAAGCTCATATGATTTTCTCGAATGTATAAGGCTGCATAGAGGGATGTGACCCTGTTTGTATTTTGCGCTGCTCAATATTTTTTGATTTAGGAATCGATGGTGCTAAAGCTGCTGTTTGTGTAGTCGATGTGTCATTCTGCACATACATTTCAGGGTTCTGTTCAGGTCTGAAATGCTGAAAGGTCTGTTCATTACTGTCCAGCTCATACAGCTGATAACCCAGTAGTTGATTGGCAATGGTCGCAGCACGAAAAGCACCTAAACCTAAATCAGGTGTACCTACGCCATGACTGTGCATTTCTTGGTTTTGCACATAAATTTCACCCATTGCTGTATGCTCCAAGCGATAGTCTTGGCTCACTTTCCAACGCCCCGCTTGATCTGTTGCAATCAAGGGCTTTAAGTATTTTAAAAATGAAAACTCAGGGCTGTAATAACCTGTAGATGCCACTACAAAATCAACATCCATATAAAAATGTTGCTTGGTTACGGTATGTTCAAGACTCAAGCGAATCTGCTGACTTTCCCGTAACTCAGCATCAAGCAACTGAATTTGTGCATGCAAATGTGTTGCTTGTGTAGCCGAGGCAATACTACGGTGGTAAAGTTTTTGGTAAATCTCACGTATGGTTTTGGCACTAATGCCTTTGTACAGCAAGCTTTGATCTTTCAACTGCGCTGCTTTTTGTGTTTCTGAAAGTCTATAAAAATGTTGGGTATAGTTCGGACTAAAATGTTCCAAGCCCAAAGGTGCATATTCCATTGGGAAAAAGCCATTGGAACGCGTCAGCCAATGCAGCTTAAAGTTAGCCGTTGGTACACAGTCATGTTGATACTGCTGATCAAACAAATCTAAAAAGACTTCAGCAGAAGACTGTCCTGAGCCTAAAACTATGACATTGCCTTTGAGCTTTCTTTTTTTATGGGTTAAGTACTCTGCTGAATGAATGCACTTTTCAGGCACTTGTTGTTGTAACTTACGCAGACATTCAGGCAAATAAGGCTGGTTGCCCGAACCAATCACCAAGTTTCGACACAAGTAACGAACAAAACGGCCACCTTGCTCAACCACCACCTCAAAACCTTCGCTTTTGGCATAAATGGCCTTCACCGTCGATTGGTACTGTATATGACCCAGTTGATCTGCCACCCATTGGCAATAATGGTTATATTCACGGCGCGGAATATGAGGCTGCTCAAGGAAGTAGAACTTATATAAGCGCTGCTGTGATTTTAGGTAATTCAAAAAACTCAACGGACTGGTCGGATCGACCATCGACACCAAATCAGCCATGAATGGAACTTGCAAGACCGTATTGGGAAGTTGCATACCTGCATGCCAGTCGAACTGCGCTTTTTTTTCAAAAAAAAGATAGTGCAATTCTGTCTTTTCATGCAACAAACTGGCTAGGCTTAAGTTAAATGGCCCAAGGCCAATCGCAATAAAATCAAGCATAGAGAGCATCCTCTTGTTTGATATATAGCGGATTGGCTAACTGAATATAGACAGACTGATTTTCAACGGGTGCAATCAATTCATCCAGTTCATATAAGCGAGTCAGTAAGTTACCCTTATAAGGCAGCGTCGGTTGATACAACAGACTTTGAATCAAACTACTCTCTGGATATTGCTTCAACAGGTCAAAGAGGTGTTGCTGTAAAACAGACAGTAAATCTTGCTCACTAACAAAACCTGTTGCACCGATGGCATTGATGATGCCAAACAAGGTATTGCCAAAGAAATAATAACTAAAGCGCTCATCGACAAAAGTCTTTGAACCTACCGCATGGGCCTTATCATGCAGTTCTGGAAATTGTTGTAAAATTTCATCTGCGAGTTCTTCGATATAATAAAAACCTTGGTTGTCCCGTAGCCATAGCCACTGTGGCCAGCCATCTTTCAATTCAACCAAGACATTTTGCTGATGTGACTCAAAGGCCATACCATAACGATGGTAGACGTACATGAGTGGGCTCAGACTGATGTTCAAAAAGGTCTTAAACCAATCAAGTGCGATTTTCGCCTTATCCTCCAACTTTTGTTGAGATGCAATCTGATCAAATAATGCATTAAAACGATTACGTTCTTCTACGGGATGATCCTGACACAATGAAGCAATACACGTGACTTGCTGTTCGGGAGTAAACGGCTGATCACGTACAATACAAATCGTTTCATCGATGATTTCACCATCCAACTGAAGAGCAATCCATGCAGGATCATTGACCGCTTTTAGGCTTGGACATTGTTTTAAGATACTTTGCCCTAACTCACTGTGCCAAAGCCGATGCGTCATTTCACCGCGGTGACATTCTTTTGCTAAATTGACGCGAATAGAGTTGGTAATCATCACTGAAAGTGAAGGTTTCAGCATCCACGGCGCGTTAAAACTCGCCAAAGTACGTACAGAAGTGGTTGGTGAAAATATCCATGCTTTTTCGCCCAAATCGATGATTTTCAGTTTAGCTTTTAAACTTTTAAACCATACTTTGCTTTGCAAATAGCGGGCTTGCCACGGATGCAGAGGTAGCAGTTTGTAATGTGCATATGCAGCTAAGGTTTCAAGTTCCGATTCAGACAAATGCCATTTGATTTCTTGTTTAAGTTGTATTGAAAAAACCTGCTCAAGCGCTGTTCCTTCTGCAATATATTCAGATGCCACCAGCCAATAATGCAGTTGGGTCTGACCACAAGCTTCTGGTGAATATTTTTGCCAGTCCTCATGGACAAAACCTGTTCGGCTTTTCGGTGCTGGATGCATGCTATGACCTAAAATCAAAGCCTGTTCAGACTCTATAAAACTTTGCTTAGCCTGTACGAGTGCATCAAAATCCTCTGCCCGAATATTTAAAAACTGTTGTAATGCATCACGACTTTGAATCCAACGCTCAACCAAGGATGCAGCATCGACATGGCCTTCGGATTGTTGCACTAACTCTTCGAGTAGCAGACTGACCATGGCTGCTGCGCTAAAGTTAAGCTTTTGGCCTTTTTGAAAAATTTGCGGTAAATCCGCAATACGATGTCGCCCAACACGACTGACATAGCTCAACGGAACAAAAAGCTGTGCTTGGATTAAACTAAGCGGCAAAGATAACAGCGTCAAACCTTGGCTAAACGCGAGTTGAGTTGAATTTTGTTGATACTTCTCAAACAAGCTTACCTTGCCTGTTTCTTGTGAGTATGCATTGACAAGATGCTGCATCGCCAAGCGATTGGCTAGCTCTTTCATCTGACCATTTCCTCTTTTTAAAGCTTATTCCAAGCTCATTTCATGTAATTATGTTTCTTAAAGGTGTTCACGTTGGCCAACGCTGCAAAAATCATGTTAATAGTAATTATTATCATTTATCTTTGCAATTTTGTTTACTTTTGGAAATATACGCACTACACCAACATATATTATTGTTTTTTAATAATTTTAAACATTTAATCAGTTTTTCTAATAAAGCCTATACGAAATTACACCATAGCTTTAAATGATAGTTTATGAATTTATAATTGATTCGAACTATAAAATTTCCCTATATTTCATAAGGAAAAGCCCATTCAGGTGACTGAATGGGCTTTCATTTGTGCTCAAATTAATACTCAAAAGAGCTCAAGGCTTAAATCAAATAGGGACGAAGAAGTGAAGACTTCAATGTTCTTTATTGATCCAGTACATCAGCAAAAGTAGCTGAAAGTACTTTTGCTAAATCCTGTGGTTTTAAACCGATATCTAAGCCGCGCTTCCCCCCACTGACATATAGTTTCTCCAACTGTTGTGCGCTTTGATCGATCACGGTTTTTAACCTTTTTTTCTGTCCAACAGGACTAATCCCACCGACCAAATAACCTGTCAGTCGTTCTGCATCTTTAGGGTCGGACATTTTTAGTTTTTTTGCCCCCACTGCCTGTGCAACTTTTTTCAAGTTTAACTGATGGTGTACAGGAAGAATCGCAACAAAATAGTTTTTTTCATCGGTCACTAACAGTGTTTTAAACACCTCTTCGACACGTAGATTTAATTTTTCTGCGGCTTCAAGCCCAAAGCTTTTTGCATTGGCATCATGTTCATATTCATGAATAGAAAAATCGATTTTATTGGCTTTTAAAAGTTTGGTTGCAGGTGTCATTTCTGTTCAATATATTCACTACATACTCAGCATTATATGCCTATTCAAAAAGAAAGTTTAGCGGTACGCCTATCATGATCATCGAACTTACAGGCACTCAACCAATCAATGACTGTAAGTTCGATGTAAACTATGTATGCAGCTTGTTATCGCTGAAATATCACAGTTTAGTCAGCACTTAATCCAAATTTTTTGAAGATTTGAGCACGGCGCTTTGGCAAGATATTGGCTTTGGTCAAATCACCTTCGTAATGATCAAACACTCGTTGATCCATCATTTTAAACCACAGCTTTGGAATTAACGCTGGAATTAACATCGTGGCATAACCACTCGGTAGCTCAGGGGCTTCATCAAAATGTCTTAAGGCCTGAAATGGGCGGGTTGGATAGGCATGATGATCTGAATGGCGTTGTAACTGGTATAAGAATAAGTTAGTCACAATGTTGTTATTATTCCAGCTGTGTTCTGGCATGGTTCGCGCATAGCTGCCATCTTCTTTTTGGCTACGCTTTAAACCATAGTGTTCGATATAATTAATAATTTCAAACAGACTCACGCCATAAAATGCTTGTGTCACCAGATATGGCGTCACTTTTTTACCAAACAATTTCAACATGACTGCATGAAAACCAGCACTCATCGCCCATCCATGAAACAGTTCATTTTCTTTGGAGAAGAAAGACAGACCTTTTCGTTTTAGGCGTTTATGTTCAATTTCAACAGCCGACTTCAACCCGCCGAAAACGGTACGCGGCCAAAACTCATAAAAAGTCTCCCCCATTTTCGATGAAGCAGGGTCTTCTGGTGTTGCAGCACGTTTATGATGCCCATAAGGGTGCTCAATGCGGAAATGGTTGTAGACCAACGGCGCTAAAGTCATATGCGACCAATAATGATCTGATTTTTTAGGACGGTGGCACAGCTCATGTGCTGTATTCACTGCTACTCCATTAATTGCCCCCATAGAGACACCCAGTAATATTTGGTCGAGCATCGATACATTTTGGCGAGTCACCACATAACCTGCAAACAAATTGGCTGCCATTTGTAGCGGAATGAACAATTTCACTATACGGTCATAGTACGGGTCATTTACCAAGACCTTAATTTCATCATCCGAAGGATTATTTTCATCTGCACCGACCAGACCATCTACCGCAGGAATAATGACATGCAGTAACAGCGGCCCACCCAAAGCGAAGATTTTCTTAGTGGGTTTCGGGCCAAAATGATAGCCCGCTAAAATGCCCATGCCAATCACAGGAAGCCCAGGACTCAATAACCAGCCAAAACGCTTTTTATCGATCCCTGCTGCATTTTTGACGACCACGCTAGCATTCGTCATTTTCACTGATGCATTCATTACCATTCTTCCAATTTTCTTGTTATGCCTTTATATTTCTAGAAATGGGACATAAAGAACAGTTGCTAACGTCCAAGAAAACAGCGTAATCGTCCTTGGCCTGAAATGACTTAAATTGACCCTAAATCAAATATTAAGCCTAAGATATAAAGACTAGAAATCGTAAAGTATGGATGCTTTAAGTAAAATTTTTGAAGATATACACCTCAACCAATCTGAGTACCTCTACCTTAAACCTCATGGTGAGTGGGCTTTTCGCTATACCGAACAATCAACCATGATGGCCTATGCGGTACTTCAAGGACAACTCACTATTTGTTTAGATGCTAAACAAATTATTGTTGCTGAAGTGGGCGACTTGATCTTACTGCCTTCAGGGCCAAGTCATGAGTGTCGCTCCTCAACTACCGACCAACTGTTAGAAGTATTCAATATTTCTGACTTATTTGCCCAAAACCAACACAAAGAAGTCTCTTTTGGTAGTGATGCGACACAACAAAAAACCGTGATCTTGGCCTTACATGCACATATGGACCCCATTATGGCGCGTCCTTTAGTACAGGCCTTACCCGCATTTATTCACCTTCAACACAAAGATCTCAGCACGGTTCCTGAATGGTTGCAAATTGGGCTGCAGTTTCTCGCTCTAGAAGTCCAACGTATACGCCCAGGCCGTGACAAAATTTTGGATCATTTGGTGAGTATTTTATTAATTGAATGTGTGCGTGATTATATTGATGCGCTGCAAGACTCGAACAATTGGCTGAGTGCTTTATCTCATCCTGAACTCTCCAATGCCCTTGCTAAAATTCATGCGGAACCTGCACAGCCTTGGACTGTTGAGTCCCTTGCAGAACAGTGTTGTATGTCACGGTCTAAATTTGCCACATTGTTTAGCCAAATTTTAGGCACAAGCCCTTTGGCTTATTTGCAACAACACCGTCTGCGTTTAGCCGCCCAATACCTGCGTAATGGACAAGGAACCATTCAGCAAATAGCACATAGGGTAGGTTATAACTCAGAAACGGCTTTTAGCCAAAGCTTTAAACGACAGTACCAAATGAGCCCAAGTCAATATAGAAATAATCCAAACCCAACTTAACGTGCCCGTCCTTAATGGTTTAATAGTAATCTTCTCTCAGCTTATGTTTTTGTACGTCGAGATAAATACCTTGAACTTGCAGACAAAGATTAGCATCTTGTGAAAATCACACTATAATATCCCGCATCCTTGCTAGAGATGGCTTCAAACCACTGCTTGTTTGTTCTTTTTCGCTCTAGCCACACTTTTTTAAGTCCAGTTTTCATCCGTGATTCGGCTTATTTTTCAATATTTTATCTCTTATATGTCCATGCTGACATATAAGAAAATTTAGGTGCCAGCATGGAAATCAAGGTTAATTATCTCGATAATCTTCGCCAAGAAGCGAAGTTCGATGATTTTACAGTCATTGCCGATCAACCGATTCGCTACAAAGGTGATGGCTCTGCACCCGGTCCATTTGACTATTTTTTAGCATCTTCTGCGCTTTGCGCGGCTTACTTTGTCAAAGTGTATTGTTTGGCACGTGACATTCCAACTGACAACATTCGTTTGTCACAAAACAACATTGTTGACCCTGAAAACCGCTATAAACAAATCTTCAAAATTCAAGTTGAGCTCCCAGCGGACATTTCAGAAAAAGATCGCCAAGGCATTTTACGCTCTATCGACCGTTGTACGGTTAAGAAAGTAATCCAAACAGGCCCTGAGTTTATTATTGAAGAAGTAGAAAGCATTGATGCCGATGCACAAGCCCTGCTTATTCCAAGCCTTGCTTCTGAAAGCAGCACCATCATTGCAGGTAAAGACCTGCCTTTAGAAGAAACCATTGCCAATATGTCAGGTATTTTGGCTGGTCTGGGCATGAAAATTGAAATCGCTTCTTGGCGTAATATTGTGCCAAATGTGTGGTCTTTACATATTCGTGATGCTCAGTCGCCAATGTGTTTTACCAACGGTAAAGGCTCAAGCAAAGAAAGTGCATTAGCTTCTGCGCTGGGTGAGTTCATTGAACGTCTGAACTGTAACTTCTTCTATAACGACCAGTTCTGGGGTGAAGACATTGCCAATGCCGAATTTGTGCATTATCCAGATGAAAAATGGTTCATGCCAGGTCCAAATGGTGAAATGCCTGAAGGTGTACTGGATGAGTACACCCTTGAAATTTATGACCCTGAAGAAGAACTGTTAGGTACGCATTTATACGACACAAACTCAGGGAAAGCTGAGCGTGGTATTTGCTCTTTACCTTTTGTTCGCCAGTCTGATGCGGAAGTGGTTTACTTCCCATCAAACTTGATTGAAAACTTGTACCTTAGTAACGGCATGAGTGCAGGAAACACCTCAGCTGAAGCACAAGTACAGTGTTTATCTGAAATTTTTGAGCGTGCCGTAAAACGTGAAATTTTGGAAGGTGAACTGACCCTGCCAGATGTACCACAAGAGGTTTTAGCGAAATATCCTAGCATTTTAGCGGGCATCCAAGGTTTAGAAGAGCAAGGTTTCCCTGTATTGGTGAAAGATGCCTCTCTAGGTGGTCAATACCCTGTAATGTGTGTGACGTTAATGAACCCGCGTACAGGTGGTGTATTCGCCTCTTTCGGCGCACACCCAAGCTTTGAAGTTGCGCTTGAGCGCAGCTTAACTGAGCTACTTCAAGGCCGTAGCTTTGAAGGTCTGAACGACTTACCTCGCCCAACATTTAGCTCAAATGCGGTCACTGAACCCAATAACTTTGTTGAGCACTTCATTGACTCAAGTGGTGTGGTGTCATGGCGCTTCTTTAGTGCCAAATCAGACTATGACTTTGTCGAGTGGGACTTTACCAATCAAGGCCAAAACTCAAATGCTGATGAAGCTGATGCACTGTTCGGTATTTTGGAAAATATGGGCAAAGAAGTCTATATGGCCATTTACCAACATTTAGGCGCAACGGCGTGTCGTATCTTGGTACCGGGTTACTCAGAAATTTACTTGGTTGAAGACTTGGTTTGGGATAACACCAACAAAGCGCTACTTTACCGTGAAGACATCCTCAACTTACATCGTTTAGGCGACGAACAGCTTGAAGCGCTGGTTGAACGTTTAGAAGAATGTGAGCTAGACGACTATACTGAAATCAAGACTTTGATCGGGGTTGAGTTTGATGACAATACCGAATGGGGTCAATTGACTTTGCTTGAACTCAAACTACTCATCTATCTTGCATTAGAGCAGTTTGAAGAAGCGAAAGATTTGGTTGAAGCATTCTTACAATACAACACCAATACCGTTGAACGTGGTCTGTTCTACCAATGCATGAATGTCGTACTCGAAGTAATGTTAGATGACGACATGGAACTGGAAGAGTATGAAGCAAACTTCCGCCGTATGTTCGGTGATGAACGTATGGATGCGGTAATAGGCACAGTTGAAGGTCGTATTCGTTTCTATGGTTTAACAGAAACCAGTATGAAACTTGAAGGTTTGGACCGTCACTTACGTTTAATCGACAGTTATAAAAAGTTACACGCTGCTCGTGCTAAAGCCGTTGGATTAAAACCTTAAAATAAAAAGAAACAACCCAAATACGTTTGGGTTGTTTCTCACTGCACTATCACGATGTCTTAAAGAGAATTAATCTAAAATATTTAAAATCGCCTCAACAGGATTTTCACTATTACCTGCAAGTAACTGTTTATGCATGGTAATGTGCTGCATAGCCTGAATCTGTGCTGTTTCTATATTCATTAATTTTTCAATTTCAGCCGCCAATTTCTCAGGTGTTGCATCTTTTTGAATTAATTCTTGTATCACTTTCTTGCCCGCAATAATATTCGGCAATGAATAATATTGAATCTTGATCAAGAATTTCACCACATGATAAGTGAGCCAGTTCAACTTATAGAAGGTTACCATTGGTCGGTGTAACAGCATAGCTTCCAAAGTTGCTGTACCTGAAGCCAAAGCTACAATATTAGCGGCGTTCATAACTTGACGCCCAATCTTCGACTCGGTGCCTGAGTTTTCAAGCAAGTCTATTTGATCGACCAATGCTTTCGGATACTGAGTAAGCAAAGCTTCGATTTGTTGCTTACGTGCATCATTGATTGCTGGTATCACAAAGCGATAGTTTGGATATTTGGCGTAGAGCAATTTTGCAGCATCTAAAACCAGTGGACCGAGCTTTTCAATTTCACCACGTCGACTTCCCGGCAATAAGGCAATATGCCTTTGGGTCAGATCTAAACCCAGTTCTTCTTTGGCTTGTAAAATTGGGTTTTCCAAAGGCAATTGGCTCGCCAAGGGGTGTCCTACAAACGCAGCAGGAACATCCCATTTTTTATAAAATGCTTTTTCAAACGGAAATAAACACAATACCAAATCAATTGAGGCTTTGATGCCATGAACCCGTCCCTGACGCCATGCCCAAACGGAAGGACTAACATACTGCACGGTTTTTATGGGCAGTTGTTTTTGTTTTAAACTTTTTGAAAGGCGCAGATTAAAGTCTGGCGCATCAATCCCAATAAACACATCGACAGGATGGGCTGTCCATTTCTCTACCAGCCCATCACGTACAGCAAAAAGCTTTTTAATGTCTTTAAGAACCTCAACCAGCCCCATGACCGACAAGATATCCATCGGATAAAAGCTCTTGAAACCCTCTGCAATCATTTGCGGGCCACCAATACCCTCAAATTCTGCATCAATTCCTTGCTCACGAAAACTGCGAATAAGTTTAGCACCTAAAGTATCACCCGATACTTCACCCACTACGATTCCAATTTTAAGTTTCCGATTTTGCAAAGCATTATTCCTTATTTTTCAACCCATGCATCATAACATAGCGTCTTTTGGGATGGGTATTGGTCGAGTCTTTCTATTTATGCTGCAGATATAAAATGAGTGACCTATTTGACTCATATAAAAAGTACGAAAAAAGGCGAGTTAATTTAAATTTTCGATCATTTAAATATTGCACAGGATACCTATTAGAACATAGAATTACTGAGAATCATTATCGTTAATTCTATCTATGCTTTGTTCCTCAAGTTACACTGCTCAATCTCACTATTTTAGTATGTAGACTGCTTAACTCGTGATAGAGATAGCTTTGCTTAAATATTAAATTTAGGTTCGATGCTTAATGAGTACAACGTTAAGCCCCTTTATGACTTCATTCATGTGATCTTTATGCCCCTAAGTCAGCTTAATTACCCTATAACCGTTATGTTTCGGTTTTTGATCGCATTTGGCTTAGGCTATTTATGTACATCCATGTTATCAGAACTGCTTACCCTTAGTTTTCACCTTCACTTCGCTAAAGCAGAATCCATTTATTTGGCGGCTTTTCTATCTCTTATTTTCTTTACCACTTTTGTCATTGTAAGCTTTTGTGCTCAATCCCTGAAAAAGTTAAGCGCTTCAACCATTTCGCTTTCCCTTTGCTTTTTTGTATTGCTGAAGTTCGTAGGTTAAACCATGCAAAAATCTGTTCGCCAATCAATGGCATGGCTACACTCTTGGCTTGGACTAACACTGGGATGGTTATTATTTGCCATTTTTTTAACAGGTGCTGCGACCTATTACCGTCATGAAATAAATTTATGGATGCAACCTCAATTTGCCACCATGCAGGTCAAACAAGACACTGCGATGAATTCGGCATATCAATACTTACAAAAAAATGCTGCAGATGCGCAAAGTTGGTATATCGGCGTAGCTAGTCCGAGTTCACCTGTTAATAAAATCTACTGGCAAAAGGCCGATGGTGGCTACGAAAATAAGACTTTGGATGCGAACACGGGTGAAGAAGTCACCTTATCTGCAACTCAAGGCGGTGAGTTTTTCTATGGCTTTCACTATCAGCTGTATGGTGTGCCCTATTTTATCGGTAGGCTTTTGGTCACTATTGCGGCCTTCTTAATGTTGATCATCCTCATTTCAGGCATCATCACACACAAAAAGATATTCACCGAATTTTTTACCCTAAGAGCCTTCAAGGGTCAACGCTCGTATCTAGACTTTCACAATGTCACCTCTGTTATTGCTTTGCCTTTTTTCCTGACCATTACATTCACTGGTTTAGCCATTTTCTTTTATCTCATTCTTCCCAATGGCATGAAGAAACTTTATCCAGAGCAACCGTTCCAATATTTTGATGAAATTAGAAATATTAGCATCAGCTCTGAGGCTAAACCGACACCTGCTACGATGCGACCGATTGAGTACTTCATACAACAATCTGAGCAGCGTTGGGGGAAAACAGAGATTGACAATATTACGGTCAAACATCCCAACGCCAATATCGCTCAGGTGAACTTGGTTGAGTCAACTGACCGAAGCATCATGCGAAACCAAGCCCAACTCAGCTTTAACGGCGAATCTGGTGCCCTGCTCGGTGACACTCGGAACAATAGCGCAATTGCCACGCTCAATAATGGAGTCTATGGTTTACACATGGCACACTTTGCGCAGCCCTTATTACGCTTTGCGTTATTCTTCTCAGGGCTTTTAGGCTGTGCCATGATTGCGTCTGGACTTTTACTCTGGAGCTTAAAACGTCAGTTACAAAATAAGAAACAAAGTTTCCACTTTGGACATTATGCGGTTAACCGCTTAAATACGGCTGCCATCATTGGCTTGCCGATTGCAATGCTCAGTTATCTTTGTGCAAATCGTTTACTTCAGTTAGAAGCAGGTCAACCCAACTACGAAATCTACGCATTTTTCGGCACTTGGTTACTCAGCTTAGTCATTGCATTGCTCACTCCACAGCAACACCTTTGGAAAACTCAACTGAAAGTCTTCATTTTACTGGCTGTATCTTTGCCTATTTTCAATCTTTACTATTTAATCAGCCACCAATATGTGCATAACTTGAATGAATATTGGTTATTCTTGCGAGTTGATCTTATGATCTTCATCCTTGCGATATTGACTATTTTCTTACATCAAAAAATCCAGCCCATTCAACAAAAAGCTGTACAAAAAATTCAGAAAAAATATGCCAATACTGCGGTTCAGGAGTCCAATTCATGATCTACCTGATTGCAGGACTTCTCATCACTTTCGCGTGCTATGTATTATTTCTGGTGAGCGATAAGCAGCGCCCTAAAACTCAAAAGTCACGTTGGGCCAAGTGTGCAGAACATTATCAAATCTGCCGATATCTGGCTTTTGGTGTACTGGCCGCGACATTAATTTTATTGATTCAATTCACGGGTCGCGGTGTGGGGAGTGTCAGTTTATTTGTATTTGCAACCCCGATACTTTTTATACTGATTTTAAGCATCAATGACTTAAAACCCAAAAAAACAGCTCAATCTAAGTAAGTATTTACTCTACAACTCACACACTTTTTTATTTCGATCATGAGCCAAATAAAAAGGTATGTAAATATATGAGCCAGAACAATTGCAACAGAATTTTAGAGACTAATCAAAATCATTTAAGTTGAAGCACCGTGATTTTTAGTTATAACACGCTAAATAATAAGCACTTTTATAGATATTTTCACGGGGCAAACATTGCGTTCAGCTTTAGATTGGTCACAACAAGAAATCATCATACCCTTTCAACAGCTCTGCAGTTGGTCGAAGCATCATTTTGGCTGGACACTTTTTATTTCCCTCATTTTCAATTTGCTTGTATTTATTTGTTTCCCAAGCAGCTGGATCCCCACTCAGATTCAGAGTAAAACCTTTGATGAAATCACCGTTGAAATCAGTAAAGGACGAATCAGCACGTTGAAATTTAAACAACAGCATCATTTATGGATCGCAAACTGCGCATTGATGGGAGAACCTGTTCAAACACTATGTGACCAGTCATCACATCGTCACCAATTTACGGCAAAGCAGGTCGAGGTTTACTATTTTGAGCATATTTTTTGGAACCTAAAAAATGCAAAAAAGGAGGCATTTATTCATCAGATCACATTAGCTGATCCACGTCAGCAACACTTAGATATGACAGATAGCTCGACCGCAGCGGATTTTGAGCAATGGAAAAAGCATCAGCTAGCCCCTCTTTATATTTTACGAACACTCATAGGTTTCAATCTATGGTGGTTGCTGACAATTGTAGGCTTAAAAATAAAAGCACGGATACAGCTCAAACAATAACTCCTATATCTCTTTTTAGAATAAGTAAATCAACAATCAAGACAACGACTTATATGAAAACGTCATAAGATATGCACGTTTTTTGATATTTTGGCATATAACAATGTTTGGTCCACTCGAATTTATTCTCGCAGGTGTTTTAGTCGGTTTTTGTGTGGGAATTACTGGTGTAGGTGGTGGTTCATTAATGACACCGATCCTCATTAGCCTTTTCAGAATTGAACCTCACATTGCCATTGGTACAGACTTGCTCTATGCCGCAATTTCAAAATTCTGTGGTTCATTTGTACATGCAAAAAAACTAAATATTGTGTGGCCAATTGTGCTTTGGCTTGCAATTGGCAGTATTCCAGCTTCCTTTGCAACGCACTGGGTACTCGACAACTATTTGAGCCAATCTACCCACTACAAAGCCGTGCTCACTATGGTTTTAGGCTTCATGTTGACCATTACAGGTTTATCAATTGTCTTCCGTAATCAAATTGAAAAATTTTTCAACAAATTACGTAAAGATGAGCTCCCAGACATGACCGAAGACTTAGAAAAAGTTCAGCTTCAAACCAGCAATAAACGTAAGTACATTGTGATGATGGGTGTGGTTCTTGGGGTCTTCGTGACACTGTCATCAGTTGGTGCAGGTGCTTTCGGAATCATGGCTTTGGTCATTATGTTCCCAAATCTACCAATGATTCGTATTATTGGTTCTGACGTTGTGCATGCGGTGTTACTTACTTTCGTTGCAGGTATGGGTCACATGACTTCAGGCAACGTCGACTTCCACCTCCTTATGTGGTTATTGGTAGGGTCTATTCCAGCAATTATTATTGGAACACTGATTAGTTCACGTCTTCCTGAAAAAATCATCCGTAAAGTGTTGGGTATTACCCTGTTCGCGCTGGGTGTGAACTTCATGTTGAATCCGATCAAAGCCAAACCAGTGAAGCCAGCCGAAACTGTTCAAGTCATTCAAATTTCAACAGTTAAGAATGCCTCAGTGTAGGCATTCTGATTTAAAATAAACCTAAGATTCATCACTTTTTTTTCAAAGATTCATTCGACTTTTTTATAACCTTTTATCAGCTAAACCGTGTTATATTCAGCTTATAAAGCAACTTAATACGATCGAACCAGTGACGGCAATGAATACTCTACAGTCAAACTCTATTACCCAAAACGACATCGATGACGTGAATTTACAAAGCATTCATCCGCTAGTTACCCCAGCGGAATTAAAAACTGAATTGCCTCTCACTGAGTCTGCATATCAAACTGTACTTCACGGTCGTGAAACGATTCGCAATATTTTAGATGGTAAAGACAAACGCATTTTTGTGGTGATTGGCCCATGTTCAATTCATGACCCAGTTGCTGCTCACGAATACGCAGACCGTTTAAAAGTTTTAAGCGATAAAATTAAAGACTCAATCTATATCGTAATGCGTGTTTATTTTGAAAAACCACGTACCACTGTGGGTTGGAAAGGTCTAATCAATGACCCTGACATGAATGACTCATTCAACATTGAAAAAGGTTTACGCATTGGTCGTAAGCTTTTGGTTGAGTTAAATGAAAAAGGCTTGCCGTGCGCGACCGAAGCACTCGATCCAAACTCACCACAGTACTACCAAGACTTAATCTCTTGGTCAGCGATTGGTGCACGTACGACTGAAAGCCAAACGCACCGTGAAATGTCTTCTGGTCTTTCTTCACCCGTAGGTTTCAAAAATGGTACAGATGGTGGCTTAACTGTTGCAACCAATGCCATGCAGTCGGTGAAACATGGTCACCACTTCTTGGGTCTAAACAACCAAGGCCAAGTGTCTGTTATTCGTACTTCAGGTAACCCGTATGCACACGTGGTACTTCGTGGTGGTAACGGTAAGCCAAACTACGATGCTGGTTCTGTAGCAGAAGCAGAAGCAGCATTGGCTAAAGCGAAAGTCAGCACCAAAATCATGATTGACACCAGTCATGCAAACTCGAACAAAGACCCGTTCCTTCAACCACTTGTTCTGAAAAATATTACCGAACAAATTATTGATGGAAATAAATCTATTATCGGCATTATGGTTGAAAGTCACCTTAAAGGTGGTCGTCAGGAAATTCCTGAAAACCTATGCGATCTTGAATACGGCAAGTCAGTAACCGATGGTTGTATTGACTGGGATACCACAGAAAAGGTATTACTAGAGATGCACGAAGCACTCAAAGACGTTTTACCGAACCGTTAAGTTTTTAAAACGCCATCTTCGGATGGCGTTTTTCATTCTAAGATTAAGAAATAATTATGAACGCTATTGAAACACACTTAAGCCAAACACTTAACTTTCAATTTATCCACGAGCATTTGTTTACTTCTGGACAACCGACTGCTGAGCAATTACAGCAAATTAAAGAGTATGGCGTAAACACGGTCATCAATCTTGCGCTCAGTAATAGCAATAACTATTTAGCCAATGAAGATCAAATCTGTTTAGAGCTCGGTTTGAACTATATACAAGTGCCTATTTCGTGGGATACACCGTCTGATGATCAATGTTTATTGGTCTTAGATATGATTGATCATTTGGTTCAAGAACAAACCATTTGGGTCCATTGCTCAGAAAATTATCGCGTCAGTAGTTTGATGTATTTATATCGTCAATATTATATAAATATCGATATGCCAACCGCACATGAAGCCATGCATCAAATTTGGGAACCGAATGACACATGGACAGGTTTGGCGCATGCTGTTGCCTTACAACTTCAAGGTCGTAAAGCGACACAAGAATTGAAGCTGGCTATGATCAATCCTGATCATTTTGCATGAGAAATCAGCACTGTAGCTGTAGATAAAATACCTTCCTGACGACCCGTAAAACCCAGTTTTTCCGTGGTCGTTGCTTTGATGCTAATCTGTGTGATTTCAACATCAAGAACGTCTGCAATGCTTTGGCGCATCGCTAAATTATGCGGTGCCAACTTCGGACGTTCACATGCCACAGTAATGTCAGCATTATTTAACTGATAACCACGATCTAAAATAAGCTGATAGACATGGTTGAGTAATACTCGACTGTCTGCCCCTTTAAAGCGAGGATCGGTATCGGGAAAGTGCTGACCAATATCGCCTAAAGCCAACGCACCCAATAATGCATCTGTTAAAGCATGCAAAACCACATCACCATCTGAATGTGCTTTTAAGCCGTGTGTATGTGGAATTTGAATACCTGCCAGTGTGACAAATTCACCCTCTTCAAAAGCATGTACATCTAGTCCCTGTCCAATTCGAATATGTGCAACCATGCTCAGTTTCCTTTAAGAAATAAATGATTGAAATCTTGTATTCACGCTTTCTCTTTCGCTATAGTTACAAGCAGCGCAACATAGTGAAAGTATAAGCGATCATGCTGTTGAAAACCGACATAAAACTTATGAAAAAATTTAGTATTTTAGTGTGTCTAAGTTGTCTTTGTACCAGCTTTAGTTATGCTCAAGTCATTAACTGTGATGATCCGACCTCGTCTAGCCTTAAAAAGATCTGTAGCGATCAATTTAAAGACATTCGACAAAAATTAGACACACAATCAATGACTGCTTTTTTAATCAGTGATGCGCCGCAGCGTTTATTGGTCGATACCCATCAGCTATGGCTAAACCGCCTACAGCAATGTAAATCCTTAGCATGCTATCAGCAGCAAATGGACTTCCGAATTGATGATCTGAACTTCTACACATCATTAAATCAAAGTTTGACGCAACACTATTTAAAGTTTGAACATGGGGCCATTGCCAAACAACCTGTGCACCTACAAGTGCATCAGCTGTCTAAAGATAAAATTAAGATCGAAGGTGTTGCATATCGTAGTCCCAATAACCGCATAGAAACCCAAACCATTTCATTTTTGGCCTATACCACACCCGATCAAAAGCAAAACATCACGGACAATGAAAACAACTGTCACTACCAGTTCAACTTTCAAAAAGCCATTCTTTCTGTAAAAAGTGAAAGTAAAGCATGTAATCGTTTTGTTGGTGTGTACCGTGTTTATGACTAAGCTGTTAAACAAATCAAAATAATGGACATCGGGAGGCTAAAGTGGTGCAAGTACTCAAGCAATGCTGCAACCTCCTAGAACAAAAAAAATTGACCATTGCTTTTATCGAAAGTGCCAGTTCAGGTTATCTATCCAGTCAATTTTCGATTTATAAACATAGCGGAGCTGACATTTTGTTGGGTGGACTGGTGAGTTATGACCCCAGTATCAAATGTGAAATTTTAAAGATTGACGCTGCACTTATTCAGCAATATACAGCGGAGTCGATTGAAGTCACTGAAGCTATGGCACTTCACGGGCATCGACTATTTCGTCATGCCGATATTATTGTCTCCTGTACAGGGTTGCTCAAACCTGGTGGAAGTGCGACGCCTGAAAAACCAGAAGGCACCTTTTATATTGCCATTCATTATCAAAACAGTTTAAGTACTTACCATTATTTACTGCTAGGCAGTGCACTCGAGCGACTTGATCAACTTACGAAAAATGTCGCTCAAATGGTCATTGAACGTGTTCAAAATGCTTAAATCTTTACACTAAATTTGATTTTTCTACATTTTGAACCCTTAAACTGAACCATAATCAATAAAAATGTGAAGCGCCTTGTGATGATGAAAATAATCCATCCGCTAGTTTTCAGCACCTTATTTTTTTCAAGCCACAGTTTTGCAACTGTAGGTGGACCACAAAATATTGAAGTTTTAGGACTCGACCAAGCTGATCAAAAAATTTATGTGATGCGACATTATTTAGATGGTCGTGGTCGTTTGCCACAATTGTATTATTATCAACTTAACAGGGCTTTGTTGCACAAACCTATCTCTAAAGGCTTATTCCACAATATAATTCTAAAATGAATAAGCCCACACCTAAAATCTATCGTACAACCAATTGGTCTTCTTATAACAGTGCATTAATAAATCGAGGAAATCTCTCAATTTGGTTTGATCCCAAGACTCAATGGTACGCTCAACCCAAAGGTAAACATGGTCGAAATCAAACTTATTCAGATACAGCCATCCAATGCTGTTTAATGATCAAATCCTTATTTCGTCTTTCTTTACGCATGGTCACTGGCTTTGTGCAAAGTCTCATTCATCTTTGTAGATTAGATTGGACAGCACCAGACTATTCCACCATCTGCAGAAGACAAAAGCATATTGAT
The DNA here is from genome assembly GCF_051789135.1 of Acinetobacter sp. PC34. Lineage (NCBI taxonomy): Bacteria > Pseudomonadati > Pseudomonadota > Gammaproteobacteria > Moraxellales > Moraxellaceae > Acinetobacter > Acinetobacter sp. PC34. The sequence goes on from NZ_CP196664.1 coordinate 1,795,948, forward strand.
ATTGCAATTAACTATCAAAAAAGCAGTAATGGTCTCCAGCTACTCGTCGATTCTACTGGCTTAAAGTTTCTAGGCGAAGGTGAATGGAAGCGTAAGAAACACCAACCTGAATATCGTCGCCAATGGCGTAAACTTCATATTGGTATAGATGCTGAAACCCTTCAAATACGCGCTATTCAACTCACTACAAATAATGTGAGTGATTCACAAGTGCTTGGTGATTTACTCGATCAGATTCCACAAGATGAGCAGATTGACTCTGTCTATACTGATGGGGCTTATGACACCAAGCAATGCCGTCAAGTAATTGCAGACCGACAAGCACATGCGGTGATTCCGCCAAGAAAAAATGCGAAACCTTGGAAAGATACAAAGACCAGCTCGCTAGAGCGAAATGAATTACTTCGAACAGTTAAACGTTTAGGAAGAACAATATGGAAAAATTGGTCAGGCTATCATCGCAGAAGTCTGATAGAAACCAAGATGCATTGCATCAAATTATTAGGCGATAAACTCCGTGCGAGAAACTTTCAAAGCCAAGTCAATGAGATTCATGCACGTGTGGCCGTATTAAATAAATTTACAGATTTAGGTCGACCTCACACCCAAGTTGCCACTTAAATTTAGATAACTTGGAAGAAGTTTAGCTTTTGAATGTTTGTGCAACAAAGCCCCCCGCATATGTAAGCCCTACTATGTACAGACCAAAGGTAAAGTTGAACGCTTTAATGAATACCTCAAATCGAGACTATATTAATGGCTCAACTAACACCATCTGACGCTGCTATCGGATTCCCTAACCGCTCTGAGGATCAACTACAGCCTAAAAAACTGGCAAGCACTCTGGCCGCTATCTGGTTGATGGTAACTTACCAATCAACATAAGAAGCATTGCTTCATAAGGGATCTAAAATCAGATGTGTTCCAGGGCCTTGGGACGTAATAACTAGTTATTTGCTGGCTCGATGAGCAGTTGTCAGCGAGCAGCTAATATCATACACCTGATTCAGTCAGCAAAGCTGAATGGACTGGATCCGCATGCCCAATTAAGTGATGTGCCGAAAAGGTTGCCGATACATAAAGTGACCCAGATTGAAGTATTACTTCAACACCGATGGAAACCCAACTCAAATTAAAAAAAGCTATGGGGTTTAGCGAATGCTTACAGAATAATGTTGATTTAAGCTGCTTACCATTTGCTTACCAGAATCTAAAAACAAAAAAACCACTTAGGATTAGTACACCTAAGTGGTTGTTTTATATGGTGGGCCCAGACAGACTTGAACTGTCGACCAACGGATTATGAGTCCGCTGCTCTAACCAACTGAGCTATAGGCCCTAATATACTGAATTTGTTATATATCAACAAGTTCAGGCGAAATGAATACTAGCGAAGATTTTTTCAAAAGACAAGCTTTTTCATACATGGTTGTACACTATCCAAACAATCGGGAAAATTTAGATCATCAAACTGACATATCAGGTCTTTCACGATCTTTGAGTTACATACTAAGACTCAAAAGTACTTATAAATACTAGAATAATAAAATTTAATTAAATTGGATAAAAACTAAATACCGGCTTTTTCTTTTTTTCGTGACTCAATGAAAAACTCAACAATTGACCAAATAACCACCAAAACAAAGAGAACGATTGCACATAAAAAAGTCGGAAGATAAGCCATTTTAACAATCCTGAACTTTGTTAAACCAAAGTTAAAGTGTGAAAATGCACACTTTAGTCTTAGACCAAAGTCTAATCTGTCATTTCGTTTATGAATAGTGGTATTTTCATTTTCACCATATTTATTTTCTATTTGATTAGATTTAAAACATCTTAGTGTTCTATTTTTACCCTCTCCTTGTTCAACTGATGAGGATTCAAAACGACTCATAAAAGTGGTAAGTGCAATCAAGTAGGACTTGACTCAAATCGCAAACAAGCAGACATTAGCCTCTTTAAAAAACACTTGTATTTTTATGCTCATGTTAAAAAAATTCATTGGTGAGTCTGCGTTTAAACTCGCAGGCTGGAAATATCATGTAGAACCAAACGTTTTGGAAGATAAGCAAGTCATTATTGGATTTGAACATACTTCTATGTTGGATGCTGTCTTGTCACTGGCGATTTTTCAAATCTACGATATGAAAATCCATACTCTGATTAAAAAAGAATTATTTAAAGGGCCAATGAAGCCCATACTCGAAGCCATTGGTGGTATCGCAGTCGATCGTAAGTCAAATAAAGACATTGTGTCTCAAATGGTTGAACACTTTAGCCAAAATGAAAAATTCAATTTAGTCATTGCACCTGAAGCGACACGTGCCAAAACAGGTGAAGTACGTAAACCTATTCGTACTGGATTTTGGCATATTGCTAAAGCAGCAAATGTCCCTATTGTGCTGATGTACGCGAACTCAAAAACTAAGCAAGGCGGTATTTTTGGAAAAATCTACCCAACAGACCTAGATCATGACTTAGTGCTTATTAAAGCACTTTATAAAGAGCATGTTGGTTTAGATATTGAGATTCCTGAACCTAAGACTGCTGCACAATAAGGTCGTTTAATTAACCTAAAAGAATGTGAAAACCCTATTCTTTTAGGTCTCTGTGAGTGTTTCCCAACAGTTAATTTTTAAAGTGAACTGCCTCATAGGGTAAATTTTAAATAACTGGCTTTATTTCAAACAATTTTAATTCTTTTTTTGTTTGTTCAGGCGATTTTCAGAAAAACACCTACTTTCGCATAAAAAAGTGCTTATGGTAGAATTTGCACAATTTGATAGGCACAAAGCCAATCTACAAGGAGCATATTTCGCATGGCGGGTCATTCCAAGTGGGCCAATATTAAGCATCGTAAAGCAAAACAAGATGCTAGCCGTGGTAAACTTTTTACCAAATTTATTCGTGAATTAACAACTGCTGCAAAGCTTGGCGGTGGTGATGCTGCAAGCAACCCACGTCTTCGTGCAGTTGTAGAAAAAGCGCTTTCTGTAAATATGACACGTGACGTCATCAACCGTGCAATCCAACGTGGTGCCGGTGGTGAAGATAACGATGATTTAAAAGAAATTACCTACGAAGGTTATGGTGTTGGTGGTGTTGCAGTTATTGTGGAAACCATGACTGACAACTTAAACCGTACTGTACCGGATGTCCGTCACTGTTTCTCAAAAACAGATGGTAACTTAGGCACAAACGGTTCAGTTGCTTTCTTGTTCACAAAGCGTGGTGAGATCACTTTTGAAGATGTATCTTTAGAAGATAAAATCATGGACGTGGCACTTGAAGCAGGTGCTGAAGATATCGAAGTGGATGAAAATGAAATCTTAGTCATTACTACACCTGAATCTTTTGGTGACGTACAAGATGCTTTAACTGCTGCAGGTTTAAAATCGGACAATGCTGAAGTGGTCATGAGCCCTTCAACTAAAGCCGAAATCACCGATATCGATCAAGCCAAAAAAATTATGAAAATGATTGATATGCTGGAAGATTTAGATGATGTACAAAACGTATATACCAACGTTGAATTCTCTGACGCGGTATTGGCAGAATTAGACGCCTAATCTACTGCTTTATAAAAATGCGTTCTCAAACATAACTTTGAGAGCGCATTTTTTATGGCTGATTGAATACACTTTCAATAAATTTTGCTTTTTTAGATCGATATTCATCCATCGTTAAATATTGGCTGTCTTGTTTTAATTGGTTATACGCCGTCACTAATTTTTGATTTTCCAACAAACGATCACGAAATATCAGAAAACTTTGCCACCGAGCGTTTTTCACGACCAATTGAATAGTAACATCATCCTGCTGTAGCACCTCTAACATACACAGCTGATGTACTCTTATTGTCGCTGATAATATGCAAACTTTTGAAAGTAGGAAGCCTAATACTCATTAGACTCATACAAGTTCAGCGTGACTTAGACTTTGCTCAACAAACCACTACAGTTAAAAACGTTATATTCTTTAATCACAAAGCTTGAGTGCAGTGCCACCACATGTTCGATTTTACCAATGCGTTTGAGTAAAATATCACTATAGTTTTCCATATCTCTTGCCACAACTTCAACGATAAAGTCTGCCGACTGCCCTGTCACTAAAAAGGCATTGGTCACTTCAGGAATATTTTCTAGCTCTTCTAAAAACTTGGAAAAAGTGTCGGTATCGTGCTTGCTCAAAGATACTTGGAGTAAAACATGTAGACTAAAACCGAGCTTTTGATAGTTAATATCACGCTTAACTTTGGTCATAATGTCGTTATCAATGAGGTGCTTAATACGACGATGTACTGAACTGACCGATAGATTAATACGCTCTGATAATTCGTTTAGATTGATATCTTCATTACTTAAAATTTCTAAAATTTGCTTATCAAAACGATCTAATTCCATTATTTAACTCTCATGACAACTTATGTTTATAGGTGTTTATTTTATATTAAGCATTTCAAATGAAAGATAAAGCTTATTTGCATTTTTTTTCATATATTTTGAGATTGATAAAAAGATATCAGCTTTTTCAAACAAAGAGTGCCATGATCTTTTACAAAGTTGCAAATCAACTGAGAAAATTTCTATTTAGCTTATATAAATCATGATATTGAAAATACAAGAAAGGCAAAGGCTGTCTGTGTCACACATCACCTTTGCCTTGTTTGGCTTAAGCTTATTTTAAACGCCGCGCCAGTCGACTCGAGCATTGCGCTCGGTTTGATAGACTCTTAAAACATACTGCCCCAAGGGTAAATTGGTTAAATAGGTTTTATAAGTACTAAATTCTTCAGATAGACTTTCCTCATGGTCTTTTTCCCAAGGTGTCCCTTTAATTTCCAGCACAGGCGCCAACATCGAACACACAGCAATATCGGCCAAACCTAAACGATCCCCGACAAAGTAACGTCCATGATTAGCAATTAACTTCTCATTCAATACTTCAATTAAACGCTGCATTTCAGCTTTGGAATGCTCTATTTTCTCTGCATTCAACTCATAGCCTTTCGACATCAATGTTTTCATTAAAGGTTTGGTGTATTTTTCAAATTTACGTAAATACCCCTTTTCGCCCAACATAATCTGTAATGATTGATCGTTATCGGACAATGCATGTGCCAACCCCCAACGACGGACATGCAATCCCAAATCATTGGCTAACGTATTAACATCTAAAGCCTCTTTACGAAGCTGTGCTTCATTACGTAACAGTCGATGTTCTGGATAACGCTCATCAAGATATAGTGCAATCTCGGTAGTATCAGCGACCCATTTGTCCTGATCACGCAAAATAGGCAGTTTATTTTGACCGGTCTTTAACTGTGCAAATGCCCGGTGAACCCCAGGCACCACATTTTGTGCGACAAAATCTAGCTCTTTATGATCGAGCAACCAGCGAGCTTTCTCACAAAAATGAGATAAAGGAAACTGGTATAAAGTTCTCATAAATGCTCCACATTTATTTTTCTATTTTGGCTTTTCAGAAAAGCCATCTATTTCAGTTGGATACTTTAGTCACTGTATTTAGGATTTACAATGTACTTTTTACTCAAAACTGCCTAGCAAATGTTCAACAGCCTTTATCAAATTTATACATTTTTTTCTCTACAATATCTCAAATCTTGATAAATAAGACTTTGATCATCCCATTCAGCCCTCAGTTAAATTAGTTATTCCTTATTTTTCAAATACTTAAAATATCATCTAAATGTTTAAACTTAGCATATTTTATTTTTAACTTTTTAGCTGCTAAGTAATTCAAAATCCTTCATTTAATCATTCAAGCAATCCCAAGTAGCGTATAGGCATTAAGTAAAGGTGCTTTTATGTCTCATACACTCTCTAAAAATATTCACGTGATACAAAATGATCAGGATGCGATTAATGCAGCCTATCATGTCGCTGACTTTGCCTTAGAAGGTCGGGATCAACGTGATCAGAACCGTCAGCTTCCTTTTGCTGAGGTCGAGTTATTTAGCCAAAAAGGATTAGGCGGTATTCGTATTCCTCAAGCTTTTGGAGGCGCATTTGTTTCCAACAAAACCTTAGCTCAGGTTTTTCGCATTATTAATAAAGCCGACTCAAGTGTCGGTCAAATTCCACAAAACCAAATTGCGCTGCTCAACATGATTGATCTCTTGGGCAGCGAACAACAAAAACAGTTTATTTTTAATGAAATATTAAACGGTAAACGCCTTGCCAATGGCGGCCCCGAACGAAACACCAAAGACACTAAAACTCTGAGTACAACATTAAGCATGGAGAATGGTCGTTACTATGTCGATGGTGAAAAATTCTACTCTACAGGCAGTAGCTTTGCCCATTGGTTAGCCATTAAAGCCATTCACCCTGAAGGATATGTGGTACTGACTATTGTTGATGCCACAGCACTAGGTGTGGAAGTTATCGATAACTGGAATGGTTTTGGTCAGCGTACAACTTCAAGCGGTACAGTAAAATTACAGCGGGTTGAAGTCGATCCACTACTTATCTTTGATGAGCGGAAACTGGTTGAAGACGTCAATTACCGTGGTGCTTTCTCGCAGTTAATGCAAGTTGCGATTGATGTCGGTATTGCAGAAGCTGCATTTGAAGATACTTTGTCAGCAGTTAAAAAAGCCCGACCAATTGTCGATGCGCAAGTTGAGAAAGCCAGTTTTGAACATTACACCTTACAAGAAGTCGGCAAATCCGCAGTCCTGTTAGATGCCGCTATCCTACTGCTCGATGAAGCTGCTGAATATTTAGATGAGCTCGACCAACTGAGCGTTGTCAGTGCCGAACAAGCAGCTAAAGCCTCTATTTTAGTCGCTGAAGCAAAGGTCTATGCCAATGATGCTGCACTACAAATTTCTGAAAAGCTCCTAGAGCTTGGCGGCAGTCGTTCGAGCCTAAGCCAACATAATTTAGATCAACATTGGCGCAATGCACGTGTGCATACCTTACACGACCCGATCCGCTGGAAGCTGCATGCACTGGGTAACTACTATTTGAACAACACTTTCCCTGCTCGCCACGCTTGGATTTAAGGAGAACGTCATGACTTCATTTCAACCTATTCTTCCACTTCAATCCCAAAACGCGGCATATGCACATATTATTCAAAGCGATGCCGAAGCCTTAGAAATTGCCAAAAATTTAGCTGAGCAGTTTAAACAACAGGCTATCCAACGCGATGCGGAACGTATTTTGCCTTTTGAGGAAATCGAGACCTATAGCCAAACTGGCCTTTGGGCCATTACTGTACCTAAGGAATTCGGGGGAGCCGATGTTTCCAGTTATACTGTCGCACAAATTATTGCGCTAATGAGTGGTGTGGATGGTTCGATTGGACAAATTCCACAGAACCATTTCTATGCCTTAGAGGTTTTACGTAATAACGGTACTGAACAACAAAAGCGTAAACTCTATGCAGAAGTGCTCAAAGGCGCTCGCTTTGGTAATGCCTTGGCTGAGTTTAAAACTAAAAATGCAACACAAAAACAAACTGCACTGAGCCAAACGGAACAAGGCTATGAGGTCAATGGTGAAAAGTTTTATTGCACGGGCAGCCTGTTTGCAGACCGCATACCGACCTTAGTCAAAGATGCCGATGACAAAGAGCTTCTGGTCTTTATCCCACGGAATAACTCAGGACTAGAACTGATTGATGATTGGTCAGGTTTTGGTCAACGTACCACAGGCAGCGGGACAGTCAAATTCAATCATGTCGCTGTAGATGCAGAAGATATTGTTCCTTTCGATACCGCTTTTTCTAGGCCGACTCTGGTTGGGCCTTTTGCACAAATTATGCATGCTGCAATTGAAACGGGTATCGCACGTGCTGCTTTTGAGGAAACACTGGTTCGTGTGCGTCAGGCTCGGCCATGGATTGACTCTGCTGTTGAACAGGCAACCGATGATCCTCTAACTCAGTTTGAACTAGGACGCGTGGTTGCCGATGTGCGTGCCAGTGAAGTCTTACTCAAACAAGCAGCTCGCTCAATCGATGCAGCACGTCCTAATCCAACCATTGATAGCATTGCAAAAGCTTCTCTCGATGTAGCGAAAGTTCGTGCACACAGCACAGAAACCGCTTTAAAAGCCGCTTCGAAATTAATTGAACTAGCAGGCAGTCGTGGTAGTCAGCGTGAAGATGGCTTAGACCGTTTTTGGCGTAATGCCCGTGTTCACACGCTACATGATGCGTCACGTTGGAAATATTACTTCATTGCCAATTATCTTCTTAACGGTGTACTTCCGCCACGCAGAGGGACATTGTAATGACACTATCATCTCAAAATAACAAGCCGAAGCAAATCATCCTGAATGCCTTTGATATGAATAGCGTAGGTCATATCAATCATGGTTTGTGGACACACCCACGTGATGAGTCACATCGTTTTAATGAGCTCAGCTATTGGACCGATTTGGCGCAAACTTTAGAACAAGGTTTATTTGATGGTTTATTTATCGCCGACATTACGGGTGTCTACGATGTTTATCAAAATGGTCTGGATTTAACCCTAAAAGAGTCAATTCAACTTCCAAGCCATGACCCAAGTACACTCGTTTCTGCAATGGCTGCCGTTACACAGCACTTAGGTTTTGGTGTCACTGTAAATTTGAGCTATGAGTCGCCTTATCAGTTTGCACGGCGCTTTGCGAGCCTCGACCATCTAACAAACGGTCGTATTGGGTGGAACATTGTCACGGGTTACTTAGACAGCGCAGAACGGTTAATTGGTCAAAAAGGTTTAAAAGATCACGACTTGCGTTATGAACAAGCTGAAGAGTTTCTCGAACTTTGCTATAAATTTTGGGAAGGTTCTTGGGAAGACGATGCCGTACAAAAAGATAAGTTAAACCGTGTCTTTACCGACCCTTCAAAAGTTCACGCCATACAGCATCAAGGCAAATTTTTCCAAAGCCAGGGCATTTTTCAAGTTTCTCCATCTATTCAGCGCACGCCTGTACTTTATCAAGCGGGCGCTTCAAGCAAAGGCTTAGCTTTTGCAACTCAACATGCTGAAGCCATGTTTATTGGTGCTGACACACCTGAAAAACTGAAACAGCAAGTCGATAAAATTCGTGCGCTTGCATTAAGCCATGGTCGTGATGAGCAAGCCATTAAACTCTTTGTTGGCATTAGTGTAGTTACGGCAGAAACAGACAAACTCGCACAAGAAAAACTCGCCGAATATATTCGCTATGCCAGTCCAGAAGCAGGTTTGGCGCATTTTTCAAGTTCAGTCGGAATTGATTTAGCGCAGTTCACAGATGATGAAGCGATTCCTTATAAACAAACCAATAGCATTGCCTCGGTCAATAACAAATTTAAAGAGCAAAAAGTTACACGAGCGGATTTAAAAGCCCAGCATGTACTCGGTGGACGCTATCCACTGATCGTCGGGAGTGGAAAAACTGTAGCAAAAAAACTCATTCAGCTCTTAGATGAAACTGGCATAGATGGCTTTAATCTCACACGAACCGTCGCCCCAGAGTCACATCAAGACTTTATTCGTTGGGTCATCCCAGAATTACAAGAGCGTGGCCGTTATAAAACCGCCTATGAAACAGGTAGTTTACGCCACAAATTATTCGCTCAAGGTGACCGACTGGCCGCAGACCACCCAGTACAGCAGTATCGATGTCAAAGCTCGTGCGCTCATCCTAAAACACAGCAAAAACAAACTGCATAAATTTTAAAATACGAGAAATATCATGGCTCAAACTGCAAAAACAAAATTTACCGTTATTGGGGTAATTGTCGCTGCCATCGTCATTGTACTGGTGGCGTGGTCTTATCATAAAAAATCGAGTAACTCTGAACTGGTGATTGGGATCAGCCCACCCTTTGCCAATCCATTAAAAGTGGCTGTGGAAGAAGCGAAACAGCAAGGCATCAACGTCAAACTGGTCGAGTTTTCGGATTGGAATACCCCCAATATCACGCTCAACCATGGTGATATTGATGCCAACTATTTTCAGCATCAGCCCTTCTTAGATAACGCCATCAAAGAAACCCAATTTAAACTGAAAGCACTGGATAAAGGCGTCACCACACACGTCGGTTTATATTCAAAAAAATATGACTCGATTGATGCGATTCCTGAAAATGCACGTACAGTTATTCCAAATGATCCAGTAAATCAAGGGCGTGCGCTTTTACTGTTACAACAGGCTAAATTGATTAGCTTAAAAGATCCAAACAATCATCTATCGAACCTGCAAGATATTGTCAGCAATCCTAAAAAGCTCCAGTTTATTGAAGTTGAAGGTCCACAAACTGCGCGTGCCGTTGATGATGCTGACTTGGTCTTTAGCTATCCACATTATTTACGTCTTGCAAAAACCATCGACCCAAATGATGCGCTGATCTTAGATGACAACACCAATACTTTGTATTCGATTTTATTTGTGGTGCGTGACGACTACCAACAGCAACATCCAGAGAAAGCAGCACAACTTGAAAAATTCATCAAGATTTATCAAACATCAGACAAAGTTAAACAGACCTTGAATAGTGAAATTGGTGAAAAACTTTGGTTCTCTGGTTGGAAGTGAGTATAAGCCATGACGCAATCTTTCACTCAAAATCTAAAAAAATGGCTGATTGGCTTAAGCGTCATCGTGGCAATTTTTACTCTAGCGGGTTACCGCTATAGCAAAAGCCATGCGCAAGATGATGTCTTAACGATTGGTATTAGCCCACCTTATGCCGAACTTCTGCAAAGCGTGGCAGATGAGGTAAAGAAACAAGGCATTCAAGTCAAACTAGTTGAATTCTCGGACTGGCATGCGCCAAATGTTGCTGTGCAAAATGGTGACATTGATGCCAACTTTTTTCAGCAAAGTGTCTTTCTGAGCAATGCAATTCGCGAAACAAATTATGATCTGCATGCATTCGCCACAGGAGCAGGAAGTCATGTCGGACTGTATTCAAAAAAATATAAGTCCTTAGATGCACTACCCACTCAAGCACGTGTGGTCATCCCCAATGACCCTGTAAACTCGGCACGCGCCCTAATTTTACTGCATCGTGCAGGTTTGATTCAGCTCAAAGACCTCAACAATGAACTATCTACCGTAAAAGATATTGTGAGCAATCCTAAACAGCTTCAGTTTATTGAAGTAGAAGGCCCACAAACTGCCCATGCGTTTAATGATGCCGATTTAATTTTTGGCTTCCCGCATTATTTAAAAATGGCTAAGGTCACAGATCCGCATCATGCCTTTTTCTTGACCCGATAAACAAGAAATACGCCATTTTATTTGTGACACGTAAAGACTATCCAGATCAAAACCAAAAACTTGCGACTTTTGTGCAAGCATTCCAAAACTCAAAACACGTTCAAGAAATTTTAGATCGTGATTTTGGCCAAGGTCTGTGGTTTGAAGGCTGGAAATAAGGAGAAAAAGAATGGTCAGCTTTGGTTCTCATGTGGATTTTTCAATTCCACATATCAAAATTCGTAACTTAAACAAACACTATGCGGTACAAGGGCATACTGTACATGCACTCAAAAATATTGACCTCGATATCCCGACAGGTAAAGTGTTTGGCATTATTGGCAAAAGTGGTGCAGGTAAATCTTCTCTGCTCCGCACCTTAAATGGTTTAGAACGTATCAGTGAAGGTCATATTCATATTCATCAACAAGACTTGGCGGCATTGAGCCATGCTGAGCTGATTCAGCTCCGCCAACGCATTGGTATGATTTTCCAGCATTTTAATCTAATGTCTGCCAAGACAGTTTATGAAAATGTCGCACTACCCCTCAAAGTTGCCAATTATCCCAAACAAGACATCGAACAACGTGTCAACGAGGTATTACAGTTGGTCGGGCTGAGTGATAAGGCACAGCATTACCCATCACAACTGTCTGGCGGTCAAAAGCAGCGTGTCGGCATTGCCCGTGCATTGGTTCACCATCCTGAAATTTTACTCTGTGATGAAGCAACATCTGCACTCGATCCAGAAAGCACCTCTGTGGTGTTGTCCCTGCTCAAAGAGATTAATCAAAAGTTAGGTATCACCATTGTATTGATTACCCATGAAATGCAAGTGATTCGGGAAATCTGCGATCAGGTCGTGGTCATCGATGCTGGTGAAATTGTGGAATCAGGCGAAGTATGGTCGGTGTTTTCTCAACCCCAACAAAGCATTACCCAAGAACTACTGAATCTAGAACAACTCGATTTGCCTTTTCGCTTAAATGCTGTACCTATGCAGCTTGATACACATGCCATTTTCAAAATTCGCTCGACTTCAGATGCGCATCATCCACCTGACTTAAAAAAGATTTTGGAGCACTTTCCACAAACTGTGCATTTATATCAAAGTCAGGTCGACACCATCCAAAACCATTTAATTGGAACATTGGTTATTGCTGTTCCTACACAGGACTTAGAAATTCAATCGCTACGACAAAAACTAAAAGCGCATGTGACACATGTAGAGGTACTGGGCTATGCACGACCAACTCATTGATTTATTACTGACAGGCACCATCGATACCTTAATCATGGTCGGTGCATCCGCATTTTTTGCCTTGCTCCTTGGTCTGCCAATGGCAGTGGTTCTAGTGAGCACCTCTGAGCATGGCATTTATCCTTCTAAAAGTATTAACCATAGCTTAGGCTGGTTGGTAAATATTACCCGTTCTGTTCCCTTCCTTATTTTGATGGTGGCCCTCATTCCACTCACACGTTGGATTGTCGGCACCAGTTATGGTGTTTGGGCAGCAGTTGTCCCTTTAACCTTGGCGGCAACCCCTTTTTTTGCACGGATTGCAGAAGTCAGTTTACGCGAAGTAGATCAAGGTTTGATTGAAGCTGCGCAAGCTATCGGCTGTAATCGCAGTCAAATCATTTGGCATGTGTTGTTACCTGAAGCGCTACCAGGAATTGTCGCGGGTTTTACCGTGACCATTGTGACCATGATTAACTCCTCTGCCATTGCAGGTGCCATTGGTGCAGGTGGTTTAGGCGATATTGCCTATCGCTATGGTTATCAGCGTTTTGATATGCAGATCATGTTGGCCGTGATTGTCGTGCTTGTAATTTTGGTGATGTGTGTGCAAGCAATTGGAGACAATCTGGCAAATCAACTCGATAAAAGGAAGGTTTAATCCCATTTCCCATATAAAATAGAGCTCTATACTGTACATTTAAGTTTTTTAGCCCCTCCTTTTTCTGAGGAGGGTGTTTCAATATGAAGTTCACGCCATTTTCATGAAAGACTCCAGTCCTTACATAGACAATGATCTACATGCAATGGATCTCTTAAATCTAGTTCCTTTATTAAAAGAAAAGGCTTAAATGAGGAGATTCTGCCCACAACATGATTTACAACTTTGATTCTTCTCCCCTGAGACCTGACTTTGTCATGGCTTTCATGTAAAATCACTGGCAATTTTTATATAACACGTTGTGAGTTATTTCATGGGTTTTAATTGCGGTATTGTCGGCTTGCCGAACGTTGGTAAATCTACACTTTTCAATGCATTGACTAAAGCTGCTATTGCTGCTGAAAACTTCCCATTCTGTACCATTGAACCAAACACAGGCATCGTTCCTGTGCCAGATCCACGTTTAGACAAACTTACCGCGATTGTAAAACCTCAGCGTGTGATTCCAACAACGATGGAATTTGTAGACATCGCAGGTTTAGTTGCTGGTGCATCTAAAGGAGAAGGCTTGGGGAACCAATTCCTTGCAAATATCCGTGAAACGGATGCGATTGCTCACGTTGTACGCTGTTTTGAAGATGAAAACGTCATTCACGTTAACGGTAAAATTGACCCGCTTGATGACATCGCAACCATCAACACGGAACTTGCACTTGCTGACTTAGAAACTGTGACAAAAGCAGTGACTCGTTTAGCAAAATCTGCAAAAGGTGGCGACAAAGAAGCGCTCGCAACCAAAGCGGTTTTAGACAAAATTTTACCTTTACTTGATGAAGGTAAACCTGCTCGCGCAGCTGACCTAGACGACGACGAACGTAAACTGGTTCGTGGTTTTGGTTTAATGACTTTAAAACCAACCATGTATATTGCGAACGTTGCTGAAGATGGTTTTGAAAACAACCCACATTTAGATGCTGTGAAAAAACTGGCAGCTGAAGAAAATGCAATCGTGGTTCCGCTTTGCAACCAAATCGAAGCTGAAATTTCACTGCTTGAAGATGAAGACCGTGCTGAGTTCCTTGAAGCTTTAGGCATGGAAGAGCCGGGTCTAAACGTGGTAATTCGCGCGGGCTATGGTCTTTTAGGTTTACAGACTTACTTCACGGCGGGTGTACAAGAAGTTCGTGCTTGGACCGTTAAAGTGGGTGCAACTGCACCACAAGCGGCGGGTGTGATCCACACTGACTTCGAAAAAGGCTTTATCCGTGCTGAATGTGTTGCTTATAACGACTTCGTTCAATACAACGGTGAAGCAGGCGCGAAAGAAGCAGGAAAATGGCGTTTAGAAGGTAAAACGTATATCGTTCAAGACGGTGATGTTCTACACTTCCGCTTTAACGTATAAGTCGTTCCGAATATAAAAAAACCCGATACCCATCGGGTTTTTTTATAAGCTTAAACCAATCTTAAAAACAGCATTAAATAACATATGAACACCTGATCCGTTTGGATCTCACACAATATTATCACTTCTATTCTTTCGTATTATCGCTAATTTAATCACAGGCATTAATGCCTTCATTGAACAAACGAAAATGAAAAAGATCAGCACATTTATTGCAGCAGGTTTATTCACAACGCTTAGCGCTACAGCATTTGCATGCCCACAAGGAACAACACCGTCGGGTGGTACAGGTGCAAATCATAAAGGTGGTAAGTGCGTCGCAACCATGAACGTGACGAAACATGATCAGGTAATGAAACAAGACAAAACAGCCAAACATGATCCAGCCATGAAGCAAGATAAAATGGTGAAACATGATTCAATGAAAGCCAATGAAATGGCCAATAAATCCCATAAAGATGCTCATGCTCCAAGCCCGAATACACCCAAAGCTCAACCAGATACACGTAAAGTCGCGAAGACATCTTAAAACAGCAGAAAAAAGCCAGTGAAATTCACTGGCTTTTTTCTCGATAAAATAATTCAGTTAATGTGATGTCACAGAGACATATTTATCATCCATTGCAGCACGCTGTTTACGCGCTTCATCTAACATACGTTGTTCGATGTCTTTTCTAAAACCAAGCATAAACACCATTTCCGCCAAAACAAATAATGGTCCGATAGCTAGGCCAATCACATCATCCATAAAGGCCGGTTTTTTCTTCTCATAGAAATGCCCGACAAACTGGAACGCCCAGCCGACGACAAAAATACCAATACTGAGACTTAACCAAAGTCCCAAATCAAACTGTGAAATTTTATATGCCAATGGATAAGCCATGGCATAGATTACTAACATGATCACACCAAAAATTCGATCTAGGCTTAAGTAGTAAACAATACTCGCTAATATCAAAACCATCGCCAAGGTAATTTCAAAACTGCCAATAGTCATGCCAGCTCTTGCGGTTAAGCACATAATTGAAAACACAATCAACGGAATACCCACAAAGTGGGTCACGATATTTTTATGATCAAGATGATAAGCTGCATACTGACTTAATAATTTTTCTAATTTATTCATACTGTATTTCCTTATTGCATGATATTGATCACGATATAGAATAACTTTAAAGGAAAACAGCTCATAAAGTTGTCGTCGACCTGACAAGTTGCTCGATCAATCACGAAAGGACGCGGAATGCTGGAAGTTCAACATCAACAACAATTACTCAATAACAATTGGTTCGCCAAACTACCACAAGCCTATCAACAGTATATTGTGCAACATGCCAAATATATTGAGGTTGCAAAAGACCAAGCTGTTTTTCACTCTGGAGATTTATTTGATGGCATCTATGCAGTCTTGAACGGCGCAATTCGTTTAGGTCATGTCGACATTGAAGGTAAAGAAGCCGTTGCAGCAATCGCTGAACCGATTATGTGGTTTGGAGAAATTTCGTTAATTGATCAGCAACCGCGTTCGCACGATGCGATTGCTATTCAAAAAAGCACCCTGCTCCATCTGCCTAAACGCGATGTTGAGGCGTTTATCCAAGCTACCCCAGAATTTTGGTTTCATATTGCACAGCTTGCTTCACAGAAGTTACGCCTCGCTTTTTTAGAACTGATCGCAATCCAAAGTCAAAATATCAGTCAACGACTGGCTCAACGCTTACTGTTTATTTTAAGCGGTTATGGCAACCATCTGTCGATTACCAATGATGAAATCCATTTATCACAGGAGCAACTGGCTCAAATGCTGATGTGTTCACGCCAAACCATCAACCAAGAACTTCAAAACTTAGAAAAACAAGGAATACTGGCAATTGCTTTTAAAAAGATTAAGATTTTAGATCCTGCAATGCTGCATAAAATGGCACATAGCTCAGAATAGGCAATCAAGTGTGCGCCTTAAGAGCGCAATTCATATAAAAAAGATGTATAAAAATATTGCTTACACGGCGTAACGTCTTGACTATTTTTCTCAACGACTTTGGACTGCTGTGGCAGCATTTGACCAATAATTAATGTAAACATCACAAAAACTAATTTTTTAAATTAACGCTTAAAATTCGACTCAATTCAGATATTTTACTGCATTGGGATAATGTACTATTTTTATTATATTTTTCATTAAAGCTCTAACCATAAAAAAGCGAGTTTTAAAAACTCGCTTTTGGGCATGCTATTTCGGTCTTAGACGCCTACTTTTTTAGGATCCGTATTGCCTAAACTTGGATTATCAATTGCGCCCCGACATTGTGCTTTATCACGTTCATAATCGCTCTGTTTCTGTGCAACACTTGACGAACCGTCTAAGGTCTCACGTGCCCATACTTCTAAGCTGGTCAAGGCTTTACGACACAGTGCGTATTTTCCTTCGGTTACTGAGTCTGTCATTTTGACATTAATACGCCAGTCCGTACTGAGTTTACGTGCAGGATGACGGACTTTGGCTTCAATCTGATCCAATTGCTTGTTATACACCAAGCCATCTACTTCATTGATAAACACCCAAGCACGCTGGGCATATTCCGTAGCATCATTGGTAATTTTTGGCGCAGCCTTAATTTCTACTTTTTGTTCAGGAGCTTGCTCTGACTGCCCACAAGCTTGCAAAAGTAAACTGCTTACAATAATTGCAGTCAGCCCTAAAGTACGTAATTCGAGCTTCAACATGGTTAAACGCCTCAACAAACAATTGGGCACTATGCTAGTGAATTCAGTTACAATACACAATCAATTTTGACCCATTGATAAAGTCTTCTTCAAGGTGTGTTGTGTCCGAACTTAATCCCACTCCTGCACAAGCTGCTGGCTTTTGGCAAGGGGCTAAGGATAGCCAAGCGATTATCTTTACCTATCTACCTGTTTCTTTTGCCTTTGGTGTATCTGCAACCCAGTTTGGCTTTAGTGCATGGGAGGCTTTATTTTTATCCTGCTCAATGTATGCAGGGGCCAGTCAGTTTTTAGTCGTTGCACTATTGGGTAGTAGCACGTCTATTTGGATGACTGCCCTCACTGTGATTGCCTTAGATATTCGTCACTTACTCTATGGCCCTGCGCTACAAAACTTAATTCAAGATAAACTGAACCTAAAGAAAACTGCTATTTGGTCATGGGGGCTAACCGACGAAGTTTTTGCCTCAGGCATGATTAAACTGTCACAACGTCGCCAAGAGTGGTCTGAGTCTTGGATGCTGGGCTTAAGCCTGTTTAGTTGGCTCGCATGGGCTACAGGTTCTTTTCTAGGTGGAATGTTTGCAGACCAAGTCAGTCATTTACCCCAGTTTTTACAAGCCGCTCTAGACTTTCTACTACCTGCACTGTTCTTAAGTTTCTTATTGGCAGCATTTGAAAAGAAACATACCTTCGTGGTGGCTGTGACCATTCTTGTATCTGCCATTGCCTGCTATTTTATTGACTTATCTGCTGCAATTTTTATTGGTATCAGTTCAGGTATATTTGCAGGTTTGTTTAAACACTATGTACTGAAAAAACCAGACCCTGAACATATGGGAGATCAAGCATGAATATCGAAATTATCTTGGTCGGCATTGTAGTGGGTATTGCAAATTTTGCCTCACGCTTTGGCCCATTCTTCGTCATTCAAAAGTTCCAACAAGGTTCACAAAAGCGCGGTGCTCTATGGTTGAAGATTGCATTAGGTTCGATTGGTATCGCGGCGATCAGTTCAATGCTCGTGGTTGCTACTTTGCCACCACTGTTAGATACACCCAATAAAAGTTTTGCCATGTTAGTCGGCTTCATCGTATTAGCTGGACTTTATTTCAAGTTTAAGCAAATCGTCCCTGCCACACTCACCGCGGCGCTTAGCTACGGCTTGGTTTACACCTATATTCCTATGCCTTTTTAACCCATATCTTGCATCCATCAAAACTTAAAGTGCTATTTGAAGCGATTCATCTGTGCAAGTCATTTCCAGCTTGATTGTAAAAGTTTATTGAGCATCTTTTTACATGAAAATTTTGATGTTGGAATGCACAGCATTATAAAAAAAATTGTTGGACAATATCATTAATTTATGTGAATGAACCCTGAACACTTTTAAGAGTTCTGCTATGCTAAAAGCCCATAAAATCAAGCATGGATGATTTACATGAGCGTTACTATTGGTACTCCACTTCAGCCTTCAGCATTTAAAGTTCTGCTATTGGGTTCTGGAGAGCTTGGGAAAGAAGTTGTGATTTCTTTACAACGTTTAGGTGTAGAAGTTCATGCTGCTGACCGTTACGATCATGCTCCTGCAATGCAAGTGGCACACTATGCCTATACCTTAAATATGGCAGATGCGACAGCGCTTAAACAACTCATTCAGGACGTTAAGCCGAATTTAATTGTTCCCGAAATTGAAGCCATTGTGACACAAGTATTGGTTGAAATCGAACAAGATAATATTGCGACAGTCATCCCCTCTGCAAAAGCGGTCAATTTAACCATGAACCGTGAAGGCATCCGTCGTTTAGCTGCGGAAGAACTGGGCTTACCTACATCGGCTTACCGTTTTGCAGATACTTTAGAATCTTTCCGTGCTGCATGTGATGACATTGGTTATCCAAACTTTGTTAAACCGGTCATGTCCTCTTCTGGTAAAGGCCAATCCCGCGTAAAAGAATTTTCAGAAGTAGATGCTGCTTGGGAATATGCGCAAACAGGTGGTCGTGTAAACCAAGGGACTGTGATTGTAGAATCGCAAATTGATTTTGATTTTGAAATTACGCTATTAACAGTTCGCTCTAAAAACCCTGAAACAGGTGAAATTGAAACGTCGTACTGTGACCCAATTGGTCACCGCCAAGACGCAGGCGACTATGTGGAAAGCTGGCAGCCTCAAGCCATGACACCAGCCGCACTTGACGAAGCAAAACGTATTGCCAATAAAGTCACTATCGCATTGGGTGGCTGTGGTATTTTCGGTGTAGAACTCTTTGTCAAAGGCGATAAAGTGTGGTTTAGTGAAGTATCACCACGACCACATGACACTGGTCTTGTGACGCTTGCCTCTCAGTTCCAAAGTGAATTTGAACTACATGCACGTGCGATTTTGGGTCTACCTGTAAATACGGCACGTCATAGCGTTGCAGCGAGCGCCGTGATCTATGCTGGCGTAGATGATAATAACTTATCTTTTTCTGGCTTAAATCTTGCTTTGGCAAACCCAAATACTGATTTACGCATTTTTGGTAAACCAGAAGGCTTTACACGTCGCCGTATGGGTGTTGCGACAGCACGTGCTGAAACAACCGACCAAGCGCGTGAACTAGCAGCACAAGCTGCTGAACTGGTTAGCGTTCATCAAAATTAAGCGTTGTTAAAATATACGGATACGGTTCATGATCAATACTTCTCCACTGCTTAACTATGTCAGCAGTAATCACGACATCAAAGCGATTAATCAATGGCGTAGTGATGTCGAAAATCAATTACAAGAAAGTTTTGATCATGGCCAATCCATTCGTGATGTCATTTTAACGCGTTCAAATATGATCGATGAAGCACTTATTTTCCTATGGAAATATGCAAAACTCGATCAGACAGACTTAAGTTTATTTGCTGTCGGTGGCTATGGTCGCCGAGAGATGCTGCCTTACTCAGATGTAGACATCATGATCTTGTCTGAAGATGAGTTTAGCGAAGAACAAGAGAAAATCATTTCAGTCTTTATTTCCTCACTTTGGGATGTCGGCAATTTCAAGCCCGGCATTAGTGTACGTACCATTGCCAACTGTGTTGAACAAGCAACCTCCGACTTAACAGTTGCCACAGCCCTCATTGAGTCCCGTTTAATTACAGGCAATGAACACTTAGCCAAATGGCCGCGACGCATTGTTTCGCAAACATGGACAGATAAAACCTTCTATGATGCAAAAATGGAAGAACAGGCCAAACGCTATGCACAGCATAACTTTACGGAAAGTAATCTAGAACCCGATATTAAAAACGCGCCGGGTGGCATTCGGGACATTAACCAAATTGGTTGGATTGCTAAGCGGCATTTCCGCGTCAACCGTATTTATGACTTGGTGCACTTAGGCTTTATTTCAGAGTTTGAGTTGGGTGTATTAGAAGAAGCCGAAAGCTTCCTCTGGGAAATTCGTCATCACCTACACCGCCTCACTAAACGTGATGAAAACCGTTTACTGTTCGACTATCAACGTGACATTGCAGCAAAGTTTGGCTATGTGCGTGAAGAAGGTAAATCACCGAATTATCCAATTGAACAATTCATGAAGCGTTACTATCGAAGCGCTCAACAAGTCACCACGCTGAATGAAATGCTGTTGGCTTATTTCAATGAATCTGTGATTACCCCACGCCTACCGAACTATGAGCGTAACATTGAAGAAATCAATGAAAATTTTAAACTAGTCGACGGCAAACTAGCCGTTCAACACCATAAAATTTTCTCTGAAAACCCAAGTGCTATTTTAGAAATTTTCTATATATTGGCTAATCGACCTGAAATTACAGGCATTCGCGCGCGCACTCTACGTCTGTTAATTTTGGCAGCTAAACGCATTGACCAAAAATATAGAGATAATCCATCACATCAAGCCCTGTTTATGGCCATCATTCGCTCACCCCATCGTTTATATGAAACCATGGTGGCAATGAAACGTTATGGCGTTTTAGGCAACTACATTCCTGCGTTTGGGCAGATTATGGGGTTGATGCAGTATGACTTATTCCATATCTATACCGTAGATGCACATACTTTATTATTACTGCGCAACTTAAACCGTTTCAAAGAACCTGAGTTTGCTAAAGACTTCCCTGTCGTCAGTTCAGTGTTCCAACGTCTGGCACGTCGTGACATTGTTTATTTGGCTGCCATTTTCCATGATATTGCTAAAGGCCGTGGCGGAGACCATAGTGAGCTAGGTGCAACCGATGCGATTGAATTCTGTCGTAGTCATGGTTTTACCGAACGCGAATGCAACCTTGTCGCATGGCTCATCCAAAACCATTTACTCATGTCCGTCACTTCTCAAAAGAAAGACATTTCTGACCCCGATGTGGTTAAAGCTTTTGCTGAGAAAATGGGCGACATGGAACATCTCGACTATCTATATACGTTGACAGTTTCGGATATCAATGCAACCAATCCTTCACTTTGGAATACGTGGCGCGCATCTCTTATGCGTCAGCTCTATACCCATGCACGTGACGTGATTCGCTCAGGTTTAGGCCGTCCTGTGGACTATCAAATGCTCATCGAGGACACCAAGTTTTCTGCCAGCGAACAACTGGTCGAAGAGTTTGCACTAGATGATGTCGAAAAAGTCTGGCAAGAACTGGGGGATGAATATTTCCTCAAAGAATCTGCTGATGAAATTGCTTGGCACACACGCGCTATTTTACAGCACGGTGACAACCCTGAACCGCTGGTTTTAATGCGTGCCCAGCGTAAATTTGCTCAAGATGCGGTACAAATCTTTATTTATACCCAAGATCAGCCCAACCTGTTTGCGACAACAGTTGCTATTCTCGATCGTATGAACTTGGATGTACAAGATGCACGTATTATTACCGCGACCAAAGCATTTAGCTTAGACACTTATGTCGTGCTTGACCGTTTTGGTACGCTGCTAACCGACCCTGAACGTGAAGCCAAAGTACTGTCAGCATTAAAAGATGCCTTAGCCAATTCAGATAAATACCCTGGGCTCATGCAACGTCGTATCCCACGTCAACTACGCCATTTCGACATTGAAAACACCGTTGATATTACGCTGAATGAAGCACTGCAACAAAACATGGTCGAAATTGCAACACTTGACCATCCTGGCTTACTTGCCAAAGTGGGCGGGTTGTTTATGATGCAAGGGTTAGATATTCACTCTGCTAAAATTGCCACCCTAGGTGAGCGTGCCGAAGATATTTTCTTTGTCACCAAAAAAGATGGTCAACCCATGACCGAAACTGAAGCTGAAACTTTTGCTGCACAACTAAAATCAGCCTTAGATGAAGCCTCTAGTCAGGTCTGTGGTCAACATTAACAATACACACTGGTATTTTGTTTCATGAACTCGAGTTTATCCCTTTTACACCCTTATCCTTTTGAAAAGTTGAATAAACTATTTCAGGATATTACTCCCGCAGACTTACCTCTCATTCCATTATCGATTGGTGAGCCTAAGCATCCTGCACCCGAGTTTGTGAAACAAGCCATTATCGATAATTTTCAGCATTTATCGACCTATCCAAACAGTAAAGGTATACCCGAATTACGCACCAGTATTGCAAACTGGCTAACCCGTCGTTTTCAACTCAATCAGATTAGTGTAGAAAACAATATATTACCTGTTTCTGGCACCCGTGAAGCAATCTTTTCTTTTGTACAGGCATTGGTAAATCGTGAAGATGCGCCTTATGTGGTTATGCCTAACCCGTTCTACCAAATTTATGAAGGTGCCGCTTTACTTGCTGGAGCAAAACCGTACTTTGTAAATTGCACCGAAGAAAATGGTTATCTCGGTGACTTTGATGCTTTACCTGCTGAAGTCTGGGAGAAAACTGCCCTATTATTTGTCTGTACACCAGGCAATCCGACTGGTGCTGTGTTATCAAAAGAACAATTCAAAAAATTAATCGCACTTTCAGACCAATATGGTTTTGTGATTGCATCGGATGAATGCTATTCAGAGCTTTGGTTTGATACTGCACCTGTGGGCTTACTCGAAGTTTGTGCTGAAATAGGCCGAGACGACTACAAAAACTGTGTCGTATTCCACTCACTGTCTAAGCGCTCAAACTTACCAGGTATGCGTTCTGGCTTTGTCGCGGGTGATGCAGCATTGCTCAAGCCTTATTTGCAATACCGTACGTATCATGGTGCGGCGATGCCTGTACAGCACCAATTGGCTTCGATTGCAGCATGGGATGACGAAGCGCATGTTGAAGCAAATCGTGTGCAATATCGTGCAAAATTTGATTTATTTCAAAAGGAATTGGGCCATATACTGCCCCTACAAAAACCAGATGCAGGTTTTTACTACTGGTTAAAAGTAGATAATGACGAAACTTTTGCAAAAATGCTCATGGAAAAAGCACATGTCAAAGTGCTTCCTGGACGTTATTTGTCACGCGATACTGAGCAAGGTAACCCAGGCGAAAACCATGTACGTCTTGCGCTAGTTGCAGATCTTGCACAGTGTGAACAAGTCATTGCTCGCCTTAAAGCAATTTTATAAATAAGCTCATCTAAAAAAGAAAACCTCCTATAAAGGAGGTTTTCTTTTTTTCATTCGATTAAAAATCAAATGATGCACTAAGCATAAATGTTCGCGGTAAACCAGCAACTAAATAGCCATTATTGGTGTTGCTTGTATTGTTAATATTGTCATATAGACCAACAGAACCCCAATAATCCTGATCAAATACATTATTCACAAGGAAGTTAAATGTTGTTGGGGTTTGACCAAACTGAGTTCTATAACTTGCACCTAAATCAAGCGTAGTCCAATCTTTAACTTTCAAATTATTGTCCAAGCTTGCATAAGTTGAACCTGTATAAGTCAATTGGGCATTCAAAGAAATATCTTGCGGGAGTGGTAATTTCCAATTCGTGCCTAGGTTCGCCTGAAACTTTGGAACCCCTACTTCATAATTTCCATCATAAATAGCTGAGCCAGTATTCTCTTGCGTCGCATGCATCCACGTTAAACCACCTAAAACAGTCAAGGAGTCTGTAAGCTTTCCATAACTGCTCAGTTCTAGCCCCCGATGAACGTATTCACCAGAATCACTAAATACACCATTTTGCATAATGCCACGTTGTTTATTAATATCAAATAAACTTAATGTCACCCCAAGATGGTCATTTTCATATTTGGCACCTACTTCTTTCTGTTCAGCCACAAACGGTTTAATCGATGTGGTCACCCCACCAGTTGTATTTGTTAGACCCTTCGCTAAAGATTCAATGTAGTTGGCATAAACTGAAACTTCTGGAGTAATTTTATAGGTTACTCCAAGTGCAGGCGTCCATTTACTCTCATCATATGCCCCTGTTTTCACTTGAGAATAATTATATGTATCTTGGAGAATCTGCTGATAACGCGCACCCAACATGATAATTAATTTATCATCTAATGCAGTCAGATTATCCCCAATAGCAACACTTCTTAAGCGCGTCCGAGTGGTCAATTTCGGACTATCCATATCTCCACCTGAGAATGCTGGTGTTAAAGCAGCAGGTTGGTCATGTTGAATAGGATGATAAATATTAGAGTTCAATGGATTCCCTGAATCCATAAAATAGGCATTTCTCGTATTTAGTTGAAATGCTGATCCAGAAACAACTAAATTATGTTTAATTGAACCTGTATCGAACTTTCCACGTACCCCTACCTCACCTGTATTGACCATGTCTACACGAGCATTGTCAAAACGGTAGAGTGTACTAGCACCCGTTGAAGCATTTCTTAATGTGTAGCTTGCCAGTGAGTTTTGTTCTTCGCCATGACGGAAACCATATGCTGCATATGCAGTTAGTGCATCATTAAAATCATATTCCGCACGGTAACTTCCAAAAACATTCTCTTCATTTGAATAAGACCATTTTTGAGCATAATTACTAGAACTATCAATAGCCTTTGGTACCAACGTTAACCCAGCACCCAATGTTACATTTGGTCGAGTTGCATTTAAGCGATTGTTGCTATAGCCCATATCACCCGAAAGGCGTAGGCCCTCACCACTATAATCTAGTCCAATAGCAGCAAGCCCTAATGATTTCTTTTCATCATCAACAGACGTATTTCCATCATGGTAGGCGGTGTTTACTCGTACACCAAATTGCTGATCTTTACCAAAACGTCGTGAAATATCATTTGAGATATAGCCACCATTAAAATCGGTACCCACAGTTACCCGATTTAATGGCTCATTTCCTGCTCGTTTTGGTAGAAGATTGATTGCTCCACCGATCCCACCATTACTTGGCATAGCACCGTTTAAAAACGATGAGGCACCCTTTAATACTTCCACACGCTCAAAAAGTTCTGTTGGAATATATTGACGCGGTAATATTGAATATAAACCATTATAAGCAGTGTCATCTGACCCTAAGTTAAAACCACGGATATAGTAGTTTTCTTGAAAATTACCATATCCTCGCCCAACACGTACACTCGGATCTGCTTTTAGCACATCCCCAACACTCTTTGCTTGACGCTCTTGAATATATTGATTGGTATAGCTAGTTAAATTAAATGGCGTATCAAGATTTTTTTGATTCCCAAAAATCCCAACTCGGCCGCCACTTGCAACCTGACCACCAGCGAAAGCTTCCATTAAACCATTTGCAGAAGCATCGGCACTTGCAACTATACGGATTGTTTCCAAAGCTGTAAGATTACTCGCCTGAGATGATGAGTCAGATTCAACGACTACTGGAGCTTCGGCAGCATATGAAATACTGTACCCAGATACACATGCCATCATTAACACCAATGGTTTCAGCTTAACCATTTCCTACCCTTTTTCATCAATCTAAAATTCGAGCCTGATAGTAAATGAGAATTGATCTTAGTCAAACTGATTTAATTCTCATTTAAATTGTAAATTCAAATGAGAATTAATTATTCCATTGTTATAACTTATGACGTCAGACAACTGATTGACTTTTACTTTAAGATTCTCATATTACTAGCCCATCTAATAGCAAAACGATTGCAAAAGAGGCAAAGCAGCACCCTGACATCTTATAAAGCCAATTGAGTCGCTGGGTTAAAAAATGATTCCAACGCTTCCAACTCAATAACTTAAGCAACAGCAGATTCCACATCAGAACCAGTGCCACCATCCAGAGACTCATTAAAAGCAAAGTATAAAAATCAAATTTTGAATAAACCAGCAATATCAAACTACTATAGAACATCATATTTTTAGGATTCAGCAAACTTGACTGTAAACCTTGAGTAAAACATAGAATTCTCGTTTGAGGAGGTGCAGGATCACGCGCTTGAACTTCAACACTCTCATGATGCTTATAGCGAAAACATTGCATAGACAAATACAATAAATAAGCAACACCTAATCCGCGTAGCAACAGCAGAACATAAGCATGAATATGCCCAAGCCACCCCAGTAAAGTAAAAATAAGCGCTAGAATAAAAACATTCCCAGCTACAATACCGAAAACTGTATATCGTGCCCTTCGTTGACCACTGTTTAATGCCGTCATCAGTATCAGGAAAAAATCGGGGCCAGGAGAAAGCAAAGCCACAAAATGCGTCACAGCAATAACAATAAAAAGCTCCATCACTAATCTCTCTTTAAAAGTGAGACAAGCCTAACGATGGATGAAGATCAACTCTTGGATAAAATTGCGCGATGTTGCTTTTGATAGAGCTTAGGCGTAGTGCCCGTTAAATTTTTAAAAACACGATGAAAATGACTTTGGTCACTAAAGCCCAGCGTATAACTCAGTTGCGCTATATCCATACCTTGTTTTAAAAAGGTACGTGCATCATTAATTTTATGATTCAATTGATAAGCGTGCGGCGTCATACCTAAAGACGATTTAAATAGCCGAATAATGGCATACCGACTCAACTGGACTTCTTGCGACATTTGCTCTAATGATAAAAACACATCAGCATCCTGAATCATCGATAAAAGCTGCTTAAACTCTTGCTGTGCATAGTGTTGAGGAGCAAGAAATTCTAGCTGAATATATGGAAATAAAAGCTCAGTAAGTGTTGTGATTAAGGTTTGTTCTTTTTCCCAATAAGACAGTGCAGTATCAAATAATTGACTGTTAAGACAACTGAAGTCATGATACATCTTAGGCTGTTTATACAGCACGGGTTTGAACTGCGGTATGTCTTGATAAGCATCTTTATGTGCAGTTTCTTGTAATAACTGATTCAACCAATGTGCATCTAAATGCATCATTTGGTAGCTCCAAGCCTGATCTGGAACAGGATTACACGCATGTTCTACATGTGCAGGAACCAATACCAAAGTACCAGCGTCTATTTGTTGCGTTCCACCGAAGTGGCTAGTGAAAATGCTGTTACCTTGATCCACCGTTCCAATTGAAAATGTCGGATGACTATGGGCTTTAGAACAAGCACGACTTGCACATGCCCGACGTGTTTCCACATAAGGCATGTGTGGGTCACTCCAAAATTCAACTAAAGCACCTTGCTCTTTCATCACTGACGATACATCAACCGATTATTGTTGTAATGCTTTTTCAATATCTGCCTGAATGGCTTCAGGCTTGGTGGTTGGCGCATAACGATTAATTACTTTGCCATCTTTACCAATCAAGAATTTTGTAAAATTCCACTTAATGCCGCTGCCGAGAATCCCTTTGCTGTTATTGGTTAAATAACGGAATATGGCGTGGGCTTCAGGGCCTTTAACATCAACTTTGGAAAACATGGGAAAAGTCACCCCATAGTTTTTCTGACAATACGTTCCTATTTGCTCATTGCTACCCGGATCTTGCCCCCCAAACTGATTACAAGGGAAGCCTAACACCTCAAACCCTTGTGCATGATATTGCTCGTAAATTTTTTCTAATCCCGCAAATTGTGGTGTAAACCCACATTTACTGGCCGTATTGACGATGAGCAGCACTTCGCCCTTATAGTCAGCAAAGGCTTTATTTTTTCCATCTAACAATTCCGCTTCAAACTGATAAATGTTGGTCATGGATAAGTATCCTCATCACTTTTTTCTTGTGTTTCTAGTTCTAATGAAGCCGAGTTTACACAGTAACGTAAACCTGTAGGCTCAGGTCCATCTGTAAAAACATGGCCTAAATGAGCATCACAGTGATGACATACAATTTCGGTACGCACCATGCCATGTGTTGTATCTTGATGCTCTTCTATCACAGTCGTATTGAGTGGCTTATAAAAACTTGGCCAGCCGCAACCACTGTCATATTTATTTTCAGAATTAAATAATGGCGTACCACAGCAGCGACATACATAAGTGCCGGCTTGTTTAGTATTCCAATATTTCCCCGTAAAGGCTGGTTCCGTCCCCTTTTGTCGCGTAATGCGAAATTCGTCAGGTGATAACTCTCTTTGCCATTCTCGGTCTGTTTTATTGAGTTTTCCCATGATCACGTCCCTTTCTATCTTGCTATTTAAAATAGGATAATCCTATATTTACGTGATTCAACTTAAAATTTCTAGTGTTTAGTTCACAATTTACAAAAGACCTATAATTCCAATAAAAGCAAAAAGAAAGCAATTAATAAAAATGGTAAGCAATTTATTTTCTTAAATGCTTTTTTGTGAGCAAATTTAGTGTTAGTCTTATTGACATTCTTGCTCAGGATTAAAAAAATGTCGCAAAAAAAGAGCGTTATTTTTAAACATCTACTGCCTGTGATTAAACAATATCAACAGGTGGGTTTTACGCATGAAAAAATTGTTGCTTTACTCAGAGATGAACATGATCTCGACCTGGTGACAACTGAAACATTTAAAAGCTATTTATACCGTTATGCAAAAGTGACCTCCACTCTTTCCGAGAACATCAAAATGCCGAACACTCTCCAAACCCCACGCGAAATAAAAAAATCGTCTAAGCTCGAGCATGTATGCTACGACATCCGTGGACCAGTGTTACGAGCGGCCAATGAAATGGAAGAAGCCGGCCATAAGATTATCAAACTCAACATTGGTAACCCTGCACCGTTTGGTTTTGAAGCTCCTCAAGAAATTATTAATGATGTGGCTTTAAACCTGCCAAATGCAGTGGGTTATACCGACTCAAAAGGGATTTTCCCTGCGCGTAAAGCCATCTGTCAGTACTATCAGCAAAAAGGCATCTTAGATATGCATGTCAATGACGTGTATATCGGAAATGGTGTCTCTGAATTGATTATGATGGCCATGCAAGGCTTGTTAGATGATGGTGACGAGATGCTCGTGCCAATGCCTGACTACCCCCTTTGGACGGCTGCGGTAAATCTTTCAGGCGGTACAGCTATTCATTATAAATGTGATGAAGAAAACTTTTGGTATCCCGATATTACGGATATGGAGAGTAAAATCACACCACGTACCCGTGGTATCGTGATTATCAATCCAAACAACCCAACAGGTGCAGTTTATCCACGCCATGTACTTGAGCAAATCGTCGCATTGGCTAAAAAGCATGATTTGATTTTGTTTGCAGATGAAATTTACGACAAAATCGTTTATGACGGTATTGAACATGTTTCTGTAGCAGCATTAGCTGGTGACCAACTCTGTATCTCTTTCAATGGTTTATCTAAAGCATACCGTATTGCGGGTTACCGTTCAGGCTGGATGGCAATCACAGGCGATAAGTCTCGTGCAGTCGACTATATTGAAGGTCTAGACATGCTCGCTTCTATGCGTTTGTGTGCTAACCACCAAG
Source organism: Acinetobacter sp. PC34 (assembly GCF_051789135.1). Lineage (NCBI taxonomy): Bacteria > Pseudomonadati > Pseudomonadota > Gammaproteobacteria > Moraxellales > Moraxellaceae > Acinetobacter > Acinetobacter sp. PC34. Next base: position 1,825,911 of record NZ_CP196664.1, read on the forward strand.
CTCAGTATGCCATTCAAACTGCTTTAGGCGGCTACCAGTCAATCAATGATTTAATTCGCCCAGGTGGTCGTTTATACGAACAGCGTAATATCGCTTGGCAAATGTTGAATGACATTCCAGGCGTATCGTGTGTTAAACCTGAAGGCGCAATGTATTGCTTCCCGAAATTGGACCCAGAAATCTATCCAGTTCAAGATGACGAAAAACTGATGCTTGATCTACTTCGTGCGGAAAAAGTACTTCTGGTTCAAGGCACAGGCTTTAACTGGCCAACACCAGATCATTTCCGTGTGGTGTTCTTACCTGCTGAAAATGAACTACGTGAAGCTATTACCCGAGTAGGTCGTTTCCTTGCGAAAATGCGTTAATTGATCACTTAAAAAAGCCGTACTTTATGTACGGTTTTTTATTTACAAAACTGTAATACTTCACTTTTTAAGTTTGGCATAAGTTTAAATTAAGCAGCCACATTGCTGTGATTCCATGTAAATGATGGGGAGTCGCTTATGGGGACAATTGCGGTAACATCTTGGAAATACAATGCTTCCACACGCTATTTAAAAATTTTCTATGCCGATGGTTCAGGCGAGCTGTACCACCCTGTGCCTGAATTTATTTATAACAACTTAGTTCGATGTAATAATAAAACAGCTTTTGTTCATAAATATTTAGAATATGATTTGCACTTTACGCGCTTAAGTATTCATTAATTTTTGAATCTCAAACAATCAGGATTTATCCTGATTGTTTTTCATGATCCCACGTCACCACCAACAAGCCGGCACCAATCGCTAATGTAGACAGGTTAAACTGCTCGTCCTGCTGAATAATCGCGATGAAGTCCGTGACTTGATCTGCATGCGATAGAACATTATCAACCACCAAAACTCCGCGTGAAACACACATTAGTCGTTTCAAATCTGGCCAATAGTCGACATAAGCATCACGTTCAGCATCTAGCAATATAAAATCAAAGATGGCTTGCGACTGCTTCAAATATTCAGCTGCATCACCCACCCAAAACTCAACACCATTGGATAAATTGAAATCCGCAAGATGGCTAGCGGCTTGTTGACTTCTCCCAGCATCAATTTCTAAAGTGGTTAATCGAGCATTCACTTGTTGCGCTGCATAAGCCAACCATAAGGTTGAGTAACCTGTTGATGTTCCTATTTCTAATATCTGCTGAGGCTGCTGAATATGAACCAGTTGCGCCAAAAATTGTGCAGACTCAGGCTCAATATTGCGAAAGCGCGCAATACGATCTGCTTGCGTACTGTCATGTTCTTGAAAGCGTTGATATAAAGCCGATACTTTACTCAAAAATTCTGCATGCATCATCAAATCCCCCTCTACTTTACTTAGCTTCGTTTATACTTCTTGAATCAGCTTAAAGCGCTCAACTTCACGGTCATCTTCTAGCATTACCGTTTCAGTAAACATGACAAGTGGACGTACCCAAATCGAGTAATCACCATATAAACACTGATAAACCACCAGTTTTTCTTCGGTTTCACTATGTGTCGCTACATGTAAAACTTGATACAGTTGCCCTTTATAATGCTGATAGATACCGCGCTGTAATTGCATCGCTTGCTTCCCTATTTTTTAACTGTCTCGATCATACCTAATTTATACGGCTTAAACTGCAAATCACTTGAAGAATCATTTAAATCCCCCATATAGCTTTATGAAATGATTGAAGAAAACATCTTTAAATCTATAAAACCGATTATTAAAATAAAAACAAACTGTTTTATCTATTTTTAGATTTACTCTATGATTCTTCTATCAAATAATTTTACAGACTGCTTTGGAGAGCTTAACAATGTTAGATCAAAATACTTCAGCTCAATTAAAAACACTTCTTGAACGCCTAGAAGGTCCGATTGAATTGGTTGCGACTTTGAACCGTTCTGAGAAATCAGACAAAATTAAAGAATTGGTTGAAGAAGTTGCAGCACTGTCTCCACTGGTGACTGCACGTTTTGATGGTCAAAACTCACGTGCACCTAGCTTTGGTGTAGCAAAAGCCGGTGAACAACCACGTGTGTTCTTTGCGGGTTTACCGATGGGACATGAGTTTACCTCTTTGATCTTGGCATTGTTACAGACCTCAGGTTATGCACCCAAAGTATCTGATGAAGTTTTGGCCTCAATCAAAGCTTTGGGCATCCAGTCTGACTTTGACGTATTTGTCTCTTTAAGCTGTCATAACTGCCCAGACGTGGTGCAAGCGTTGAACCTGATTGCCATTTACAATCCGGGCACGACAGCAACCATGATTGATGGTGCATTCTTCCAAGACGAAGTCGAAGAGCGCAAAATTATGGCTGTACCGATGGTGTTCCAAGACAATAACCATATCGGTCAAGGCCGTATGACCTTGGAAGAAATTATTGCCAAACTGGATACCAATTCCGCTGCCAAAGAAGCTGAAAAACTCAATGCCAAAGATGCTTTTGATGTTTTAGTGATTGGTGGTGGCCCTGCAGGAAATACCTCTGCCATCTACGCAGCACGTAAAGGCATTAAAACAGGGATCGTGGCTGAACGTATGGGTGGTCAAGTCATGGATACCATGGACATTGAAAACTATACCTCGATTCAAAAGACTCAAGGGCCGAAGTTTGCTGCTGAAATGGAAGCACATGTACGTGAGTACGGTGTGGACATCATGAACTTACAACGTGTTTCTAACATCAAAGGTGCGGATGAGACAGCAAATGGCTTGGTTGAAGTCACTTTAGAAAATGGTGCGAAGCTTGAATCTAAAACAGTGATTCTTTCAACAGGTGCACGTTGGAGAGAAATGAATGTGCCAGGCGAAGCAGAATACCGCACTCGTGGTGTTGCTTACTGTCCACACTGTGATGGTCCACTGTTTAAAGGCAAACGTGTAGCAGTAATTGGCGGGGGGAACTCCGGTGTCGAAGCTGCGATTGATCTTGCTGGGATTGTTGAACATGTAACTTTGGTTGAGTTTGATACCAAACTACGTGCCGACCAAGTGTTGCAAGACAAATTGCATAGCTTGCCTAACACTACGGTGATCCTGAATGCACTCTCGACCGAAGTTGTGGGTGATGGTTCACAAGTGACGGCATTGAAATATAAAGACCGTGCAACTGATGTAGAACATACGGTTGAGCTTGCAGGAATCTTTGTGCAAATTGGTTTATTACCAAACACTGATTTCTTAAAAGAGACTGCTGTTGAGCTTTCAAACCGTAATGAGATTATGATTAACGATCGCAACGAAACCAATGTCAAAGGTGTATTTGCCGCAGGTGACTGTACGACTGTGCCATACAAGCAAATCATCATTGCCACAGGTGAAGGCGCGAAAGCATCTCTATCTGCTTTTGATTATATTATTCGTTCTGGCGTGTAATCCTCTCAGACGCCTCCCTGCTAAAGGCTTATAGGTAACTCAGCTTATAAGCCTTTTTATCACGCTGTTTTTTATAAAAAATTACATTTTTTTAACAATAATGCAGTCTGCTTTACATTCAAAGTAGATTATATTTTGCCCAACCCCTACTTTTGGGTATAAAACGAAAAGGATATGAAAATGAATAAATTACTTATTGCTTTAGGTCTTGCTGCTGCTGTTGTTTTAGTGGGTTGTTCAAAAGAAAAAGCACCTGAAACAGGTGCAACGACAGGTGAACACCTTGAAAATGCTGCTGAACAAGCAGGTCATGACATTAACCAAGCTGCAAGTGAAGCTGTATCTGACACTCAAAAAGCTGCAGATGAAGCATCTGCAAAAATTGGTGCTGCCGCTGACGAAGCTGCTGCGAAAACTGAAGCTGCTGCTGAAGATGTTAAAAATGCCTCTAAAGAAGCAACAGCTCATGTTGCTGGCGCCGTAGAACAAGGTGCTGCTGATGTGAAAGAAAAAGCGCAATAATATTTCTAAACTCAAAAAAGCCTCCCACTCGGAGGCTTTTTTATGGGCTGTGCTATAGTAGATGAAACGTGCATTATTAAATAAATCATAACTTTAAAATTTGAGGATGATCTATCGTCATGTCCTATTCTCACCATGTTGAACCTCATTTAATTCATCGTACTGGTTGGCTACGTGCAGCGGTTTTGGGTGCCAATGACGGCATCATTTCAGTGACCAGTTTGATTATGGGGATGGCGGCCAGTGGCGCAACCAGCCATACCTTACTCATCACATGTATTGCAGGGCTCATTTCAGGTGCAAGCTCTATGGCTGCGGGCGAGTATATTTCGGTGAAGTCTCAATCGGATATTGAAGAAGCCGATTTAAAACATGAAGCTAGGGAATTAGATAAAAACCCGCACTTAGAACTTAAAGAACTGACTCAAATTTATATACAACGTGGACTAGAACCCGAGCTAGCACATGAAGTCGCGGTGCAACTCAGCGCACATGATGCACTGTCTGCACATGCCCGTGATGAAATAGGCATCCATGAAAATACCAGTGCCAAGCCACTTGAAGCCGCGGGTTCTTCTGCCCTCGCCTTTTCACTAGGTGCTCTGTTTCCTATGCTGGCCATTCTCTTAAGCCCTCAAGGTTATCTAACTCAGTCAGTTGCTCTTACAGGGGTACTATCGTTGTTCGGTTTAGGCGCTTTATCAAGTTACTTTTCTGGGACATCTATGTGGAAAGGTGCATTTCGTGTGACGCTATGGGGGATTTTCGCGATGCTGTTTGCCAGTTGGATTGGCTCCCTATTTAATGTGCATGTTTAACGTCAACAACACGATAAGCGTTAACAATCTACCTATTAAAAATGTAAAAAGCCCATGGATTGAATGGGCTTTTTACTATTTACAGCATCATTTATCATCAACTTTAAGCTTGCACATTTTTCTCTGAGCCACTACTCAAATGCACTATTACTGATGGTTGTGCTTCAAGTCTACAGGTGCAACAGCTTATTTTTTTAATTAATATGAATTGTTTAACGTCTGTTCTCCTTCCCATAGCGGCCTAAAACATCATAGAAATGATGAGTCAACGCCATACTTGCATCTCGCTAGATTGTTTTTTCATTCATATAACGCCAGTAGCGTTTAGGAACATATTGCACATGTAGTTTGATATTTGTTCTTGCCTTGATGTTGATACTTTTAAAATAATCTTTCCATAACTGGTCATACAACAGCTCATCATCATCTAATTCAACATTAAAGGACTGACTGTGTCCGACTTTGTGTGCATGATCAATTTGATCCACATCCATCTTCACCTGATGGACGGCTGTCAAATCAAAATAAATCCCAAAATTTCTTTTCTCATCATAAATCAACCATCTTTGATCTTCATATCGGTTTCTAAAATGCCGTTCTATCAACGGTAAAACATTAAAATCTGGCTGTACCAGACTTAAAAACAATCCATCCTTACATTTTTTAAAGCGAACAAAAGCTTCCATACGATGCTTTTCCCTGCCCACTTGTTTGGCCCAGTGCGAAACAGCCAATACATCCGTATGCGCATAGTTACGATCTACCGCATGTGTATTTTTAAATACATAGATACAGAAATTAAAAAGATGTTGATGTGCCTGTTCCTGCTCAGACAGAAAGCAATAATAAAAAGATCGTAGACTTTCAGCCGTAATTTTTTGCTTTAACCCTCGCCAAACTCGCTCTGCGTGTTCGTCATTTGAAGCAACCTCAATACACTCATCAAACAAGCTGGCTTGGGAATTGTTAGATGCAAGCTTGACGTCAAAATCTTTAAACTGAAAGCTTCTATATACACAACTCAGTAGTCCAGTCATGGTTCGATCAAAACGATATATCGACATACTAAAAACCGAAGCCCAGTTGAGGCGAAAGCTGTTTTTGATATTTGGATTGCCCCGATTGCAAAATATGCTGCCGAATCTGGTTCGCTTGTTGTTCTTTTTTAAACTTTGGCGTATCTGCACAGCGAATAAAATGCTGTGCCCGATTGTAAGCAATGCCCATACGCTTTAGTTGATCGATATGAATTTGCCCAAAACGACGAGCTTGCACAATTTTTTTAGCCGATTGAACACCTATACCCGGAACACGTAAAATCATACGATAGTCTGCATGTTGAATATCAACAGGAAAATGCTCAGGGTTACGTAATGCCCAACTTAGCTTCGGGTCGATGTCCAAATCTAAATTCGGATGCTGATCATTCACAATTTCCTGCGCATCAAAACCATAGAAACGCATGAGCCAATCCGACTGATACAGCCGATTTTCTCTTAATAATGGCGGTGCAGAACCCACGACAGGAAGCATTTTTTCCTGTTCATTGATTGGGATATAGCCTGAAAAATACACCCGTTTGAGCTGATACACTTTGTAATGATGATCTGCCATTAAAATAATATCTTTGTCTGTTTCTTGATGTGCGCCCACCACCATCTGAGTGGTTTGTCCAGCGGGTACAAACTTCGGCACATGTTGAATCACACGCCGCTCATCCGTCAACTGAATTAAGCGATCGCGTACAATACCTAAATCCTTTTGTACTTCTGCATGCGATTTTTCTGGTGCAAACTGTTTTAAACCAACTTCTGTCGGCATTTCCAAGTTAATACTCATGCGGTCTACATATAAGCCCGCCTCGGTAATAATCTCTTGGGAAGCACCAGGTATCGTTTTTAGGTGAATATAACCATTAAAGTTTTCTTCAAGACGTAACTTTTTCACCACTTGCAGCATTCGCTCCATAGTGAAATCAGCTGATTTAAAAATACCTGAACTGAGAAATAACCCTTCAATATAATTGCGGCGGTAAAAGTTGATGGTTAAATCCACCACTTCTTGTACAGTAAAAGCGGCTCGCTTGACATCGTTAGAGCGTCTAGAAACACAGTAGGAACAATCAAAAATACAGACATTTGAAAATAGAATTTTAAGCAATGAAACACAGCGACCATCTTCTGTATAACTATGACAAATACCGTTTCCTGTATTTCCCAAACCTTGGTTTTTGTTTTTACGATTGCTACCACTGGACGAACAGGACACGTCATATTTAGCTGCATCAGCTAGAATCTGTAGCTTTTCGCGGATACGATCGGTCATGACGATCCTCGGTAAAATCTAAAATAAAAGTATAAAAAATTTCAGACTAAAAGCATTGCCAATACACATACCCAACGACATGACTTGTCGCTAAAAACCGAAAAATAAACGTGATTGATTTAGATATTTTTCGAGAAAATACTGAATATTATTTGCCAAATTTGCAGTGCTTGGGCAAAGTGTCTATATGTAAAAGGAGCAAGTACATGTCTTTATTATTAGAACGTCTTGAAATTAAACATCCTATCTTCCTTGCACCGATGGCTGGTGTTTCTACACCAGAGCTTGCGGCAGAGGTTTCAAATCAAGGCGGGCTAGGCTCACTTGGATTAGGTGCAAACACCGCAGAAACCGCACGTAGCCAAATTTTAAAAACCCAAGCACTGACCGAACAACCTTTTCAAGTTAATTTTTTCTGTCATCAAAGTATCGAACTTGATCCAACTATCGCACAAACATGGATTGATTTTTTAAGACCTCATTTTGAACAATACGATGCAGAACCACCTACTCAACTGCACTGTATTTATCCTAGCTTTTTGGACAATGATGACTTTTTAAATGTCGTACTTGAAACTCGCCCTAAAGCCGTCAGTTTTCACTTCGGTATTCCGCATCCGCACCAAATACAGGCGCTAAAAGACGCTGGCATTTTAACCATGGTTTCTGCAACCAACTTAGCGGAAGCACGAGCCATTGAAGCAGCAGGGATTGATTTTATTATTGCTCAAGGCATAGAAGGAGGTGGACACCGCGGGATTTTTAATGAACATTTTGATAGCGCATTACGTACGATCGACCTCGTACAACTTCTGACGCAGCACTGTCGGTGCCCGATTATTGCTGCAGGTGGCATTATGAATGGTACACAGGCTCAGCAGATGTTAAGCCTCGGTGCGAGTGCGGTACAGTTGGGGACAGCTTTCGTACAATGCAAAACATCGAATGCCAATGAGGCCTACCGTCATGCACTTTTCCATGAGCACATCACACAAATAAGTGCCAGTATTTCAGGTCGCCCTGCTCGCGGTTTACTGGGTCACTGGCATACTCAAATTGATTTACCGAACCGCCCTGCTGTTGCTGCTTATCCGTACTGTTATGATCTTGGAAAACAATTACATGCCGCAGCGACCAAACAAGGCGATCAAGGCTTTGGTGCATTTTGGGCAGGCACGAATGTTTCGCAAATTCGTGCCATGGAAGCCCCTGACTTAATTAACCAACTGTTGGTTGAAATGCAACAAGTCAGCTATTAAGTCATATTATTCACTTAAAGCTCCATAAATCGAGCTTTATTTATTTAGTTTCCAATAAATTGACCTGTTCAACCTGTACGTCATTCATGGTTTCACCATGAATGAGTAATTGGTCAAAGTAGTCTGCGACCACTTTAAATTGTTCAGTAGTACTTTCCACTTTGTACATGTTCTGACGAAACTCATTACTTGAACGTAAACCTTTGGTGTACCAAGCAATATGTTTACGTGCAATTCGGCAGCCCGAATATTCCCCATAAAATGCATACAGTTCGGCAAGATGTCCAAGTAGAACTTCTTTTACTTCTTGAATGCTTGGTGCAGCCAAATGTTCACCTGTTTCCAAATAATGTGCGATTTCACGAAATATCCATGGACGCCCTTGCGCAGCGCGACCAATCATAATTGCATCTGCACCGGTATAATCGAGTACATATTTCGCTTTTTCTGGACTATCAATATCCCCATTGGCAACCACTGGTATACGAATCAGCTGTTTTACTTCTTTAATTAAATCATAACGAGCCGTATTCAAATACATGTCTTCACGGGTCCGCCCATGCAATGCTAACGCAGCAATACCCGCCTCTTCCGCTCGTTTCGCTACACGCAAGATATTTTCATGACCATTTAAGAAACCCAACCGTGTTTTAAGTGTGACAGGTACATCAACTGCAGCCACAACTTCATCCAAAATTCGAGCCACCAAGTCTTCATCTTTTAAAAGTGCAGAACCCGCCAGCTTATTACAGACTTTCTTGGCAGGACACCCCATATTAATGTCCACAATTTGAGCACCATTTGAGACCTGATATCGTGCAGCTTCCGCTAACTCTTTGGGATCTGATCCTGCAATTTGCGCTGAAATAGGCGCCAATTCACCATCAAAATTAGCACGATATAGGCTTTTTTTACTCATCCGTAACGTTTGGTCTGATGTCATCATTTCACTGACAGCATGCCCTGCACCAAAGTATTTGCACAGAGACCTAAATGGACGGTCAGTTACGCCTGCCATCGGAGCCACAATCAAATTATTTGACAGTTGATACGGACCAATATACATATGAATTCATCACTTTTTCGACCGGCACAGTATACTGCATCTACACTTTCAGCTCATCTTTTATCATGTGTTCTGTGACTACGAAATACTCATAATATAAAAATGCCAGACGAATCTAAAAGGCAACCATATGATAGCCTCTAAATCACATCATTTTTTAAAAAGCATACTTTTTAGGACATTATCTTTGAAAATGAAGTGGTGAATCAATGCCGCACAGGCATGTAAACCCACGAGTGCAATAAAGAGATTCCCTAAAAATTGATGCGCATCTGCAATATAGTCACTCCCCCAAACAGTGCTCAAAAGCGGTAAATTTAACGATAAAACTTGGAAATTATCAGTAAAACTCGATAATGTCATCCAGCCCGCAATTGGAACAATACATAGGCTTAAGTAAAGGAAAAATCTGACCGTTTTAAATAACACTATTTGATAAGAATTAATTATTTCAGTTTTAGGAATACTTTTTCTATACAGAAAAACAAAACTCAATCTCAAAAAAAATAAAATAAATATTAAAATCCCACCTGCAACATGAATCTGGCCTTTCCAGTCTGTTATTGTGGGATCACCTGCAGTCAGATACACCATTGCAACTAAAGCAAGGGTAATCCAATGCATGATTATTATAGGTTTTGGATAGTTATTCTTCATCGCTTTTCCTAAGTTTTAAATATTTTTATAAAACGGAGCTGTTAAAAAAAGCTTAAGCGAAAAATGTAAAAAAAAATAGAATGCTCAGCTTTTCATTCAAGCTAGGCTTTACTTAAACCTTAAAAATCAATTACCTGCCTATCCACTATTTCCAACATCTTGTAGATTAAAGTACTTTTAAGTACAACATCCTTCATCCCTTCAAGTATTCCTTACATCCTTTGTAAAACTTCTGGTTGAACATTTGTGCTACATCAACTTTTCTGATCACAATATTCTGCTATCTTTAATTTATTATTATATCCGTAGCAATAGCCCTAATATCTTTTAGATTGTTCCATAAATTGCATCTTCCATGCACATGACATAGGCAACCATATCAATCATTTTATAGGTTGTTGATTATATTGTATAAACTATAAATCAGCATTATTCATTAATTTAAATTCTAATTTATGATATTAATAAGAATAGGTACAACAATAAAGAAACATAGTGATTCACTCCAATATGCCTCAATATTCTGAACACAAAAAATTAACAGCGACTGAATTAAATAGTTTAATGGCTTTGGCAATTCAGCAATCATTTAATGCGATCGTCATTACAAATGCATGCTTTGAGAATAATGGCCCACACATCCTTTTCTGCAATCCAGCATTTTGTGAAATGACAGGTTATAGCGAAGAAGAGTTAATTGGACAATCGCCCCGTATCTTACAAGGGCCTGAGACAGATCTAACCGTGATTCAGGAATTAAAAGACTGCATATCTCAAGGACTATTTTTCCATAACCATACGATTAATTATCGCAAAGATAAAACACCGTACGATGTAGAGTGGAACATCTCCCCGATTAAAACTGAAACAGGTGAAATCACCCATTTTGTATCCGTTCAACGAGATATCACGGAAAAAAACGAAAGTCTTAAATATCAAGCGATGCTGGTTGCAGCAATCAATACAACACCCGATACGATAGTGATCACGGATGATCAAGCTAAAATTAAATTTATGAATCATGCCGCAGAGGAACTCTCGGGCTACACCCTAGCAGATTTAAAAGATGAACCTATCACAAAATTATATCCACATGATCAAAAGCTGATAGAACTACAAAGAATAAAAAATCAGGATATTGAAAATAAAGACCATGTATATGAAAAGCATTTCTTAGAGCTCGTTTCATCCCCTCTAAAAGACCGTAATGGCACAATTACACACAATGTGAGTATCGGTAGAAATATTAATCATCATATCGAGATCAAGAGTCAACTTGAAGAGTGGGCCAATTACGACAGTTTGACGAGTATTTTTAATCGTCGCTATGGTGAACATCTTCTAGATACCATTCAAAAAGACATGTGCAATGAAGATAACTCTTGCTGCGTGTTATTGGCTGATATCGATTACTTTAAAACCATTAATGATACTCATGGTCATGCATTAGGAGATAAGGTCTTACAACAAGTCATGCATGAGCTCTCCAAAAATTTGCGTAGCAAGGACACTCTCATTCGTTGGGGAGGAGACGAAATATTAATCGTATTACCAAGTATCAAACTAGATTCAGCTTTGAAAATGGCTGATCGACTACGCACAGTCATTGAATCTTGTAAGTTTCCGAGGATTGAAGAAGTGACTATGTCCTTTGGAGTAGTGACTTGGAAAAGGAAAGAGCTTAAAACAACTGTTCTACGAAGAGCAGACGAGCAATTATATCTTGCTAAAGCAAATGGACGTAACTGTATATTTCCACACTCAGTACCTTAAGCTAAAATCCATTTGTAGTACAAAAATCATTCAATTTATCCATTCACAAAAGATTTTTTGCTAGGAATACTTTTTAGCTATGTCATTAAACCACTTATTAACAAAAGTGTTCTGCCTGACATAGCCCTCTTCAAATTATCTAAAATAACTGTTCTATAATTCAAATAGATTTGAGGAGGAGTAATTGGGGCTGATTAAGATAATGTAGTATTAGTCATCACGACCAAATTAAAACTAATAACATTCAGATCAACTTGAAAATTTTACCGCTATTGAGACTTTGGAAGAACATTTCAAAACCAGGACGAATATCTTCGCCATCAACAGTGATATATCTTAAATTTGAATGCAACATTGTGCTGCAAGAGTTTTTATCTACAGTTGCCTGAATAGAGTATTCAGTACCGAATTGATCTTTGACAGTAACATTTTTCTTTAACATTTTTTCTATACCTATAATATTAATTCATTTAAAAAACAATATAATCAAATATTTAGTTAGGCAACTTTATAGTTAAATTTAAATAATTGATTTAAAGCGGTATAGAATGTTCTACCATCTAAATTTAAGTCCACTTCGATTCCAGACTGAAGCAGCACACGCTTACCCACTTCAATAGATTTCAAGCCATCACGGGTATTTTGCATTTTATTTAGAGGAATTAACGAGACTATAATTTCAGTACCATTTGAAGATTTAGCAATTAATGTATTAAGTTTTTTCAAATTTCACCAGTTTTTTTCATATATTCCAACAAGGAATAATTATTTAATTAATAATTTTTAGTCATTAAAAAAGCACTGTTCAGTGCTTTTTTATATTTAATGCTTCTTATAAAGCAACAATATTTACAGCATTTGGGCCTTTTTGACCTTGCTCTATGCTGAATGACACTTGTTGGCCTTCATGCAATGTTTTAAAACCTGAACTAGCGATTTCGCGAAAGTGAGCAAAAACATCTGGACCAGATTCTTGTTGAATGAAACCAAAGCCTTTAGTTTCATTAAACCATTTAACTGTACCGGTAACTGTAGTAGACATAATATATCCTGCTGAATTTTAATAATTTTAGTCAAAAATAAATGACTAGATGTAACTTTGAAAATAATAAAAGTGGAGCTTAAGATCTGAAACAACGGAGGATTATGACTAAAACTGCGATACTTAAAGAAGATTTACTAAACATTACTTTTTTCTAGTTAGGCCAAGTATACATGAAAAAAATAAATATTCAAGTTATTTATAGCTGTCATAAATTTTAATTATATTAAGTGTTCCCTGCAATGAATTGAATCGTCCTTAAAAATAGTAGTTGTAGCATCTAAAAAGCCTTAGTCGTATGTTGAGCTTTAGAATAGCTTGAGCCAAAACATTGAGGCTAGAGATGAAATTTCAAACGTCTCGCATAGGGTGTACTATGGGTTCATTCTGGATAAATAAAATAGCCTTTAAATAAAATTTTTTTAGGATCAATAATGAATAATAAAGTTAGATTAATCTTTTGCATCGCCCTACTCTCAAATTTGGGAGCATGTGTTGGCAATATGAACCCTACAGGCGGCAATGGTAGGCCTGATTATCCTTATTACACCACGACACAACCAATGATCGTGAAAAAGATCAATGTAACTATAGGCACAAAACTAGAATATGAAGAACAACATTTTAAATCAGGCCAACAAGATTCATTACTGAATGAAAAAAAACTCATCAGGATTTCCTTCCCAGAAGATCAATCAATGAATTGGGCTGGTGTACCCATTGGTTTTATTCACAAATATTTTAACTCAGAAATGAAAGGCTTCAGCGTTTATGCACGTTTCAACCAACTCCCAAGCAATAAACAGACACGTTTTTCTCAACTTTGGCAGAAATGTAGTGATGACTTAGGCATTCGTGTTAAAAATACGGATGATTGGACATTCAATCTCAATAATATCGCCGATATCGATAGTTGTAGTGTGAATTATCAACGATACTTTAAAGATAACGTCCAACAACAACATTATCTTGATCAGCTTTACCAAGAAATGCAAAAAGCAGGAACAGTGAAATAGCTCTTGGGTGTTCAAATAATCACAATTATACGAAATCTTCTGTGCCTAAGATTTTTAATACTCGCAAAGCAATGTTTTGATTTAACTTAAATAAGAATAAAGCGCTACACGGCGCTCTATCTAGACTTATGCTGAGAATAATATATTAAATCAAAGTTGTGTGTTTTATTCTTTACAACATAATACTTGGCAGAGTAAAACTTGAAGTGCGACATAAACCACCTAATTAATTTAAAGGGTTTATGGAGTATATAAAATTGTCATACCATCATCTTAACTTTGAAGATCGTACTGCATTAATGCTTGAGTCAAGAAAAGAAGGCTTTTCAGCCAGAAAATTTGCTGAACTCATTAAAAGACATCCTAGTACGATCTATCGTGAGCTTAAAAGAAATAGCATCAATGACGTTTATCAAGCTCGATATGCTTCTGATAACACCTTCGCTAGACGTAGACGTGGTCACAGAAAACTCAAAATCGATTCAATCCTCTGGAAATTTATTGTTGAAGCGATCCGTTGTTTATGGTCTCCTCAGCAAATAGCAAAGCGTTTAAAGACATTTCCTGATTTGGATCAAACAATGAATGTAAGCCATACAACGATTTATTCAACGATACGAGCATTACCCAAGGGTGAGTTGAAAAAAGACTTATTATCCTGTCTGCGTCATGAAAATAAAAAGCGAAAAGCTAACGGTGAACCTAAAAAAGATTCTATATTACAGGATATTAAAACTATTCATGAGCGCCCAGCCGAAGTTCAAGAAAGAAAAATACCGGGTCATTGGGAAGCTGATTTAATTAAAGGTAAAGACAATAAAAGTTCGATAGCAACACTTATTGAACGAAATACACGGCTCTGTATCTTGGCAACATTACCTGATGCAAAGGCAGAATCAGTGCGCAAGGCTTTAACTGAAGCTCTGAAATATTTACCTGCAGAACTGCGTAAAACGTTGACCTATGACCGTGGACGCGAGATGTCAGAACATAAAATACTCGAAGAAGATTTAGGCATAGATGTATATTTCTGTGACCCACATTCACCTTGGCAAAAAGGCACATGCGAAAATATGAATGGTTTAATTAGGCAATATTTACCTAAAGGGATTGATTTAAATCAGGCAGATCAGCATTATTTAAATCAAGTTGCCATGTCACTGAATACTCGTCCTAGAAAGGCGTTAGATTGGCTTACACCATTAGAGAAATTTGCTCAGCTTGTTGATTATCATATGGCTTTTGAAACTGTCGCACCTCATGTTTGAATTCGCCCTTAATGAATTGAAAAAATTACTCCAAAAGCTCTTTATTATATGTACATGAGTGAAACGAATTTCGAAAAAAGGACAACCATCCTAGTGCGCTGAACCCTAGAATGGCCTTGCTGAGAATATTGATCCTAATTGTATAGTTTCAAGTGTTTAACTTAAAAATTAACCCACTTATTTAAGTTGAGCTTAAAACTATAGTTAAAAGCCTTCCAAAACGATTTTTCCTTTCGCTCGGCCAGTTTCAATCAGTTCATGAGCAAGTTTTAAATTTTTCGCATTAATTTTGCCTAAAGTCTGATTCAGCGTGGTTTTAATTCTGTGGTTATCTACCAGTTCTGCAACCTGATGTAATAGCTGAGATTGTTGTTCAATATCTGTAGTATTGAACATTGAACGTGTAAACATGAACTCCCAATGTACAGAAACTGACTTAGACTTAAACTCAACGATATCCAGTGATTTCGGATCATCAATTAAGCCAAACTTTCCTTGTGGAGCAATTAGCTTAGAGATTTGAGGAAGATACGTTTCTGTTTGATTGGTTGAAAAAATATATCGAGGTGCGTCTAAACCCAATGCTTTGATTTGCGTGTTTAAATCTTCGGTATGATCGATGACATAGTCAGCCCCTAAAGACTTAACCCATGCTTTAGTCTCTTCCCTAGATGCTGTAGCAATAACTCTTAAATTTGTCTTCGCTTTGAGTAATTGAATCGCAATAGACCCTACACCGCCAGCGCCTCCAATCACTAAAATATTATCAAATTTGTCTAAATCAACATTGAAACGATCAAATAACATTTCCCACGCTGTAATAGCGGTTAATGGCAGCGCAGCAGCTTCAGCATCACTCAGGCTTTGAGGTTTTAAGCTAACAATACGCTCATCTACTGCTTGATATTCCGCATTACTCCCATCCCGAGTTAAATCACCTGCATACCAGACCTGATCTCCGACTTTAAAATGTTGCACGCCAGAACCGACTTCAACAACCTCACCCACTGCATCCCATCCTAAGATACGTGTGTTGCCTACTGCTACTGGGTTTCGTCTAACCTTAGTATCGACAGGGTTAACCGAGATCGCTTTGACTTTAACCAACAAATCCCGATCTTTTAAGGTCGGCATTGTTTTTTCAATATCTACCAGTGGATTTTGAAATCCATGATCCATACCGTCAATATAAGAAATAGCCTTCATTCACTTGTCCTCTTGTTTTGTTATTTGAGTTTACTTAATATTCTTTTTTAAGTTATACAGACAAATTCGTCTTATAGTTACCAAAAGGATACTATTGAAATGGGTAAGCTAAAACATTCACGTTTTGATTGCACACCAGGATGTTCTGTTGAAGCTGACATAGGCTTACTTGATGGTAAATGGAAGAGTATTATCTTGTGGCATTTATTAGAAGACGACGTTTTAAGGTTTAATGAACTGAGAAAGAAAATTCCAAATGTCACTCAAAAAATGCTCACTAGACAATTACGTGAACTTGAAGAGGATCAACTGATTCTACGAAAGGTTTATGCCGTTGTTCCACCTAAAGTAGAATATCGATTATCTACACTCGGTACTTCTTTAGCACCTATTTTGGTTGCATTAAAACAATGGGGGGATAAAAATATTGGTTTATTTGGAAAACCCATTATGCCTTTAGAATCAGAATAAGACTTAAACCTGTTTTACGTCACTTACAACTCTGATGTTTTCTAGAAATACTGTGCTTTCACTGCTTACACACCATTCCAGTAACTTGTATAAAAGCACGTTCTTAGAAACCGCTATGTATAAAATTAACTAGCCATAAAAAAAGCCTAATCTGTGAAGACTAGGCTATAAACTTTGAATCTTTTTCGTTGGTAGCGGGAGCTGGATTTGAACCAACGACCTTCGGGTTATGAGCCCGACGAGCTACCAGACTGCTCCATCCCGCATCAACGAGTTAGCTTTATACGCCCTAAGCGTGCACAAAGCAAACTTTATTTGTAATATAAGCCGTTATTACATAAGCAGCATACAAAATACTAGTGTTTAACCAATGCTTGCTTCAGTGATAAAAGCAGGATGTAAAGCTCTATAGATGCTTAATCTTGTTTTTTCACTGTCTAAAAATGACCTAGGCTCTTCAGACCATATTGATTTCCTAGAATCAAGACCCGAATGACTTAAAGCCCAATCAGAAACAGTACTATAAACAAAAGTATTATCAGCGAAAACTAATTTTGTCTTCCTTCCTACACTACTTATAAGAACTTTATGTGTAGGTAATGATCCAAATGTACTAATTTGGGTGTAAATGTATTTATAGGTTTCAGACATAGAAAAAAGTACTTAAATGACAGCGCTACTATACCATTTTAACTCTTGAAAAAGCCCACCATTTGGCGAGCTTTTTCTTACTGATCTTTATCCATGGAATGTGGCGTTGTAGTTTTATCCTGCTCTTTCGTATCTGTATCTCTTTTTTGGCATGCCGTTAATCCCAGCATTAAAACTAAACTTACTATTGCAAATATTTTCATCATTTTTGCCTAGCACGATTTAAAAATATAACTTATCAAAATCTAGAGATTTAAATGTTTAATTTATGAAACAACATGATTCTCTTCTTACAAATGAGGTGCTTAGCGATTTAGAGCTTTATGTGCCCAATGAATAAATTTTTCCTTTTCATGGAAATGTGGAATATTTAATAAATGAATATGAGTAACCTCACCGAAATTACCTGAAATTTTATTCGGGGCCAAAACAACAAAATTCCTCTTATCCCCCACATGTAACTCCCTAAAGAATTCCATAACTTTAAAATGAAGATTCAGAGCAGTGAATCCTTCTCTTTCAATTAGAAAGTCATAGATTTGGCTGAGTACATGTAATTCAAATTTTTTGTTCATGATCTTTTATTCTCATAATTATTTTAACAATCGGTATAATTTAACCTAATTTTATTTTTTGTTAAAGCAGATAAAAAACCCAGCCTCTGGAGAATCAATAGAGCTGGGTTAATGAAACATCATTGTCAAATTTTATTTTATTCTTGAAATTGATTCTAACGCACAAACCCAATAAATGCAAATAATTCTCAATTACAATGCAGTGATTTCAAATATACCATGCCTAAAGATACATACAATTATCTACATCACCTATCAAACAGTGGGCTTACGATATAGATTAAGCAAAGAGAGTACGGGTATCGGGAGGTAGTTACCATTCACAGACACCTCTCCCCCATCTTTTCTGTGCTGTTCCCAGTATTCAATTAATAGTAAAGCAGCTTGTTTAATGGCAGATGGATATTCCGATCCAAAATTATCTGTAATATAATTTTTAATTATAGCGTCAGCAGCAACAATAAAGCTTTTTAATGAGGCATCATTGCTATCATCGGCATAGTGTAAGTGGCGCTTCACTTCATGTAATTCAACAATACTCATAAATCACTCCATTTTTCCGAGTCAGCTTTTACACTTTCATCACTAAACTCGTTCCTAGAGTCTTTTAGGGTGTCATAGCAAATATCACAATTTCACCTCATTCCTATTCTCATATTGATTACTTGGCATTGAAATCCCTTTATCTAGGGATTTTTCTACTATTCTTAATCAGTCCTTCAAAAGATTTCTTATAGATCAATTAATATTTGTTCATATATTTTTTAAATAAGCCATTCAGGCTAAAAAACTAAATCTTTTCGATCTGCTTTTAAATAAACTTCAGGTGCACTATATAAATCAGAGATAATTGCAACTTCTTGAGCACCTAACAAATCTTCATAAATTTTTCTTGCGAAGTTATTCACGCCTGTCGTCACCAGTACGTTTTTTATCTTCTGATTTCTTTGCAATAATTCATTCTCAACGTCCTTAAGCGAGTCTATAATTAGTTTTTTGCTTAATCCCAAACCTTGAAAATCTGGATGGATCGCTATTTGATCTAGTTCCAGTATCACTTCCTCTCGAAAGCCAGACTTTTGAGCCCAAAAAATATAGCCAACCGTTTTATCAGACACGATTACGTGACAAAAAACCGAGGATAAGCCGCAAGTGTTGATGCTATCCATTGCTTAGAATCTGCTTGACGTATAAATGATTTGTGATGAATTTCTGCGATGTCTGTTAAATCATTTTGATGTGCTTTTCTAACTAATTTTTCCATGAACTCATATCGTTACCTGTTTAACTGAAGATTCTATCAATCCCTAAAGGCAGCGGAATTACGGGATCTTAACAACGAATAGTAAACAAGCTGCCATTAAAAAACCCGCTAACTGAAGCGGGTTTTTTAATTCACAATATTCTTAGATTACTGTGATAGAGCTTGCTTGAGGGCCTTTTTTGCCAGCTACAATCGTAAACTGAACACGTTGACCTTCATTCAACACTTTGAAACCGTTTGATTGGATTTCGCTAAAGTGTGCAAAAACGTCTTCTCCAGTATCGCTAGAAATAAAACCAAAGCCTTTAGTTTCATTAAACCACTTAACGGTACCAGTTGTAATGTTTGACATAAATATTCTCTTAAATTTTGAAAAATATAAGAATTAATCTTTTAAATCATATACATCGGATAAACCGCAGAGTTGAATCAATTGCGAAATAACTTTAGTAAATACAATAAAATAAATAATTCTAATACACTATCACTATAAGCTTTTTAGCGCGCAATAGATAGACCTTAACATATTATTTTATTGCTACCACCCAACCCCACATGAAATGCTTTTTCATCGATATTGATAAGAAAATCTTCACTAAAAGCGAATAAAGCTTATTTACCCGCTTCTAGCTAATTTTTCTTTCCTAAAATCAACTCAACTTGATGAGTAACATCCCATATTTTCATTTCTGCATGTCGCCAAAAATTAAAGACTTGATCGCCCTTAACATACTTTTGCTTGATATAGCTCGATGATTTATTTTGATCTATCTCTTTTGCATTAAATCGCATCTTATTTAAAATCACTACTTGACCATCCAAGTCACCACCAATACAGATATTCATATTGTTCTGCCTGCTAAGTAACAATTAAACTATAGCACAAATAGAAAAGCCTACTCTTTGATAAGCTTTTGAGGCTTGTTATCGAGCCTTTGGCTGTACTCCATAACTATTGTTCATAGTTCATCGAAAATTAGAAACATCGTTTTGATATCTTTTTTGCATGATGGTCACGCCCAAAGATGACTTGTAATGACAAAGTAAGGCCTATCCTATCTCTTAAGCGTGAGTTGTATTAGGAATTAGATGCCTTTTAAAGTTGTCATCCTATTCATTGAACTATTTTCTGTTTAATTTATTAAAAAAAAGAATTTCAAAAAATGGAAATATCATAAGTTAAACTCTCCTCAATCTATTGCACAAATTTTGCGCCAGCCGTCATAATAAAACCGATAACAGACTAAATAATACTCATTATCCTTAATAATCGAACCCACCCAGCATCGGAACAGCAATCAAATGATTTGACAGTTGATATCGACCAATATACATATAAACTCATCACTTTTTCGACCGACATAGTATACTGCAACTGCTGTTTCGGCTCACCTTTTATCATGTGTTCTCTGTTTATGAATAAAAAGCTGTTTCTTTCTTCTGGTTTAAAAACACTAAGTGTCTTGGCCATATCTATAGGCTTAACTGCCTGCGGTGATCGTTCATGGTGGACAGATGATGAGCCTAAGCTCAATGCTGAACAAATCGCACGCATCATTCCTGGACGCGTAAATGACCGCCGTTCATGGGCTGAAGATATTTACGATATTTCAGAACAGTTTGGCATTCCTCAAAATAAAGAGAATATGTGTTCGATCATTGCCGTGGTTGATCAAGAGTCTAACTTTGTTGCAGATCCACAAGTTTATGGTTTAGGTGAAAAAGCGGTTAAAGAAGTCCAAGATCGCTTAGATGAAAAATTTAAAGATAAGCTCGGCGATGCCATTGGTGGCACCATCGCAGGCTATTTCCAACAGGTTTTAAAAGAGCAGCCGAGTCCTGAAGATAACTATTTAAGTCAAATGCGCCGCGTTAAAACAGAACGCGAACTGGATGAACTGTACCGTGAAATTTTTGACTATATGTCAAAGCACTATCACGTCAGTGCGCTCACAGGTGCAGCCAAACTTGTCGGTCAGGACGTAGGCGAAAAAATGAACCCGATTACCACGTTGGGTTCAATGCAAGTGCATATCGGTTATGCCAAAGATAATAAACGTGAAGGTGGCAGCATGGCTGACCTACGTACCGACCTTTATAGCCAATATGGTGGTCTGTATTACGGTATTCACCGCCTGATGATGTACCCTGCTGACTATGACAAACCGCTCTACCGTTTTGCCGACTATAACTCAGGTATGTACTCAAGTCGAAATGCAGCCTTCCAAAGTATGTTGAATGACTTAACTGAAGCAGAACTTGATTTAGACGGCGACCTGTTACTTTATGGCAAAGATGGCTCACCTAAATCTGCAAAAAGCCAATCAGAACGTGAACTCATCAGTGTTTTCGCTCAGCACAATATTTTGGTTACGCCGCGTCAAATTCGCTCTGACCTGAAAAAAGAGAAAGAGAAGAAATTTGAAGATACAGCAACCTATCGCGCGGTGGCTAAGCTTTATCAAGAAGTCACTAAAAAAGAACCTTTCTATGCCATGATGCCAGAAGTTGTCATTTCTGGTCCAAAGCTCAGCCGTGACTATAATACCAACTGGTTTGCCACTCGTGTCAATGGACGTTATCAAACATGCATGCAACGTGCAAAGCGCATAAAAATCTAGCCTTATTTGACTTTGATGGTACCCTGTATGACAAAGACAGTTTTACAGGGTTCATCTTCTATGTACATTCAAAACGGCATATTGCTCTACAAGGCTTAAAAGTTCTGCCTTATATTCAAAGTTATTATTTAGGTTTTTATCCTGCCCATCATATGCGCTCTAAACTCTTCCATGCGATGTTTAAGCAAGCTGAAGTGAGCGAAATTGACGCTTATGCAAAACGCTATGCAGAAGTCTTAATCAAAGGACTCAACCCAGCACTTTATAGGCAACTAAAACAACACCAAAGTTTGGGCGATGATGTGGTTTTGGTCTCTGCTTCAATTGATATCTATTTAAAATATGTGTGTGAAATACTCTCAATTGAACTGATCTGTACCAGAGTTGAACAAGACCAACAACGCTATACAGGGCGCTATCTGACTGCGGACTGTAGCTGTGAGTACAAAGCTCAACGTATCCAAGAAAAATATGAGCTAGATAGCTATCATGCCGTTTATGCTTATGGGAATAGCATTGAAGATAAACAAATGTTGTCTTTGGCTGATTTTAGCTATTTGGTAGGGACAGATTTAAGCCTTCCCGACTTGTCAAAAACATCAAATCATCGTCAAATAAGCTAATTATTAAGAATAGATTAATAATTAATCATGTTGAATTTTTTAAAATATTTATTATTAAAATTCAGCATGTTTTATTTACCAAAAAATATATTTATGATAAATTTTGCCTAATAAAAATATTTTGAGAACCATTCCACTTAAATTATAAAAAGGCATCAGTATGGAACAGTTATCTCCACCCAAGTATGTCAAAGGTCTTTCGATCAAATTCGGTGAAAGTCCCTTTGTATTATTGGCGCAGTTCGCTTTTAATGCTTCAAAACAAAAATGGTTAAAACACGAAATTGAACATGTGCTCAATATCGCCAAACAAGGTGATTACAATCATCTGGTAAAGACATTACGTCAATTTAGTAAATAACAAAAAAAGCCACTTCAAATGAAGTGGCTTTTTACTTACTTTTTAAAGGGAAACGCATATTTCACAATACGTTTGATGACGCTACCATACTGTTTTAATAAGCTGGCATTGTTATAGTTAATGCCATACTTTTCACACACCGCTTGTACTTTCGGTGCCATTTTGCGGTAACGACGCGCAGGTACGTCTGGGTATAAGTGATGCTCAATTTGATGACTTAAGTGCCCTGTCAAAATATGGAATGCTTCTGAACCAGTTAAATTCGACGAACCACGAATTTGGCGCATGTACCAGTGACCACGGCTTTCATTTTCCAGTACTTTTTTCGGGAAAACTTCAACGTCTTTGGTGAAGTGACCACAGAAAATCACACTAAATGTCCACATATTGCGGATACCATTTGCAACCAAATTCCCTGTAAACACAGGCAACGCCGCAGGCCCTGCAATGAGTGGGAAAAACACATAATCTTTAAACAATTGTTTACCAATTTTGCGCTGCATAGGTTTCCATTCAGCTAAAGTCTGCGCTTTGCTTTTACGTCCCTTGAAGTATTTGCCTAATTCCAAGTTTTGGATCGCAACGCCCCATTGGAACAACAAACAAAATGGAATGCTATAAATCGGTTGCAATAAAAAGCCCGGTTTCCAACGTTGTTCTGGGAATAATCGAAGCAGACCATATCCAATGTCATCATCCATTCCTTTAATATTGGTATAGGTATGATGCTTGTAGTTATGGGTCTGACGCCAATTGTCTGCTGTACCTACGATGTCCCACTCATAGTTTTGACCATTAAACTTAGGGTCGTTCATCCAGTCATATTGACCGTGCATCACGTTATGACCTAATTCCATGTTTTCCATAATCTTGGCAAAACTCAGCAAGCCCGTGCCCAACACCCATGCAGGTGGGAACCAACCTGCAAATAAACATGCACGACCTGCAATAGATGCATAACGCACCGCTGCATAGACACGACGAATATATTGCGCATCTTTCTCGCCAATATCATCCAGTACTTCTTGCTTAATGGCATCTAGCTCACGTGCAAGTTCATCTAACTCAAATGTCGTTAACTCACGATTCTTCGGGTTTTTAAAATATTCAACTTTAACAGGCATATTCATTGTATTTATTCCCCTTATAAATCAACAATAAGATCGGTTTGTGCCGTATTGACACAAATTTTTAGAAAATTTCCAGGCTCAGAATTTTGTGCACCATTGACCAAGTTTTTGGTTGAACCTTCCACTTTGTTGCAGGCACATTTGTTACAGATTCCCATACGGCAGCCATGTTGAGGCTTCACATTTTGCTGTTCCAAACTTGCAAGAATAGATTGACCTTTTGGAATGCTTAAAATCTTTTTCGACTTTGTTAAGGTAATATTCACAAAACCAACATCATCGTTTGCAAATGGACTCATGCTAAAAGCTTCAGTTTTTAAGGTGTTAGCATGAGCGAAAAGCTGCTCAACCGTAGCCACAAAACCTGAAGGGCCACATGCATATACCGTTGCATTTTCAATCTGATCCAATCCAGACATATGGTTTTGGTTTAAACGCTCACCTTCATCTGATTCTTGGGTATAAAACATGCTGAATGTAAAGTTTGAGTATTGTGCTGCCAACTGCTCAAAATATGCTTTGAAAGCTGCATCAGTATGTTTTTTCACCCAATACATCAAATGTACATGCTGCTTTTTAAGCTTGGCAGTCTTCTCTAAACGTTTCAGTAAACTCAGCATGGGGGTAATACCACTGCCCGCAGCAAGTAAAATTAGCTGTTGATCATTTACAGTCAATTGCATATCGCCATAAGGCTGGCCGAATTCTAAGACATCGCCGATTTGAGCCTGCTCACATAGCCAATGACTTGCCTTGCCTTGGTCTACCATTTTTACATTGAGTAAGACATGTTGCGTATCAATCTGGGTCAAACTATAGGTACGTTCATAACGTACGCCTTGCACCACGACATATACAGGATGGTGTTGCCCCGCTTGCCCCATTTGAAAATGACGATTGGTTTGCAGCGTTAAACTCACCATATCGTGTGCAACTTGCTCTTTTTTTACCACTTTACCCAAAGCTTGGTGTATCGACCAAAGTGGGTTGATTTTTTGAAGCCAAAAGTTAGCAGTGTGTCGGTCTATAACACTCTCAGCATACTCAGTTAAAGGAGATTTAGTTTTTTCAAGGATCTGCATAGTAAAGGACCACGCCATAGATTTTTAATTATTATACACATGTATATATATTTGTATATATACTCTGATTGTTTCGTTTCGTTTCACAATGCCGACCAGTGGGGCTATAATGAACCGATTGATTTAATTGCTTGATAAATATGACACCGACCACCATTCAAACCCATACAACCAACACAGAGCATGAAGCTTCAAAAAAACATGCACCAGTGCTTGCACGTAGTGTTGGTCGAAAAGCAACGATTACAAAAGATGAACTGTTTCAAGCTGCTTTAAATTTGATTGGTCCTGAAAAAAGTATTGCATCCCTGAGCTTGCGTGAAGTCGCACGTGAAGCAGGCATTGCGCCGAATAGTTTTTATCGTCATTTTAAAGATACCGATGAACTGGCTATCGAGTTGATTGAACGTGCAGGTGTTGTGCTACGCCAAATTTTGCATGAAGCACGGATCAAGGCCATTCGCCAAGAAAGTATTATTCGTAGCTCAGTCGAAGTTTTTATTGAACAACTCGATGCGGATGATGGCAACTTAAGCCTGCTATTACGCGAAGCATATACGGGTTCGGCATCTTATAAAAATGCGGTCGAAAGACAGTTGAATTATTTCCAACAAGAACTGAAAGACGATTTAATTCGTTTAGAACGTTTAAATAATAGCAAACTCTTCCACCCTGAATTGGTGTCCATGGCAATCACCCAATTGGTTTTCAATATGGGTGCCAAAGTGATTGATATGCCAAGTGTAGAGCGTAAAAAAATGGCTGAACAAACCATGATCATGATTCGCATGATTTTGGAAGGTTCACGTCATTTGGATGAGGCGATGATTCGCTAATCTGTTATTACACTCAACAGACTCACAGAAATATTTTCTTATTTGTTTCGCTGTTGCTCTTTAATGAGCTGGTGTACAAATTCTGCGGTCTGTTTCGGTTGTTCTAGCGGAAACATATGCCCGCCTTCAAGCACACTATAGTCGATCGCATAGGTTTTTTTCATCCCTTGGGGTAAACCTTGCTTATAGAAATGGCTATCTTTTGCAGTCAACACATGAATCGGCATATCAGGTGCTTTGCGTGGGGTACGCCACCACCATGCAGGCACTGTCCTGAAGATCTCAGCTTCAGTATGTTTGGGAATGGTTAGCGTCACCCCATTTCGAGTCGGATCACTTTTTAAACCACACGCTATAAAGTCTGCAAAACACTGTTCATCAAAGTCTTTAAAAATACGATTCGGTCTGAGCACCTGACTGGCCTGCTCAATACTTTCCCAATGATCACGCCGTTTGACGGTCACCGCAGCTGGGGTAAGTTTTTCAATGGACTTTGATCCCAGCTTTTGTAACGCTTCAAATAAAAAGGCTTTTGAACCGATCACAAACGGTGGGTCCATGATAATCACTTGAGAAAACAACTGTGGTTTTTTATAAGCCGCCATAAGCGTAAGTAAAGAACCAAAAGAATGCCCTAAACCAATCACTTGTTGCCGTGGAAACTGCTGTTCAATATCTGAAATAACTTGATCGACCAACGCTTCCCAACGGTATTCCACAGGATAGTGCGGATCTAGACCAATCATCGGGATCGCTTTGACATCAAAATCTTTATTTAAAAATTGGAAAAATTTTTGATAGCTGCCCGAGGGAATGCCGTTTGCATGGGTAAAGTGTAAGGCTGGTTTGCTCATGTCATTCAGATCTATTGTTTTATAGCCTATTTACCATAATCGTTTTTCAAACTAAACGAAATGGCGCAGGATGAATCCTAAGTCATGGACTTTGATCACTTCGGCCAATTTTTAAAAATATTCTGGGATAGATCTGAGATCACTTTGCAGAAACAGTTAGATTTTGATTGCCTAAGAAAGTAGCGCCACAGTTGGTTTTGTCTCCTGCAATCACCACAGCACGCCCCAAGACCGTTGTACTCTGATCTGCTGCAATCGCAGAAACCACCATTCGACACTTTGGACAAAAGTGCTTCATTCCATTTAAATGCACAGCAATACCATTGATCACAAAACTGTTTTCACACTCAGTGACTATGCCACCATGTGTTGTTTTTGAACCCATTGTTACTAGAGCTTTAGACATAATTTATTGTTCGATACATTAGAGTTTTAATGGCGAAAATTCTAGCATAAGCAAGCGCTTAAAATTTCAATGAATTACTTTTCAAATACAACTTAGACATCCCTTTTTTAAGGATCCATTAAAAAAGCACCCAAAGGTGCTTTTCATACAGCAATTCCAATTATGGTTTAACCACAACCATCACTTGAATTGCTTCTGGTGTAACCGATAGGCCATCTAGCAAACCAAGACCTTCTTTTTGCAGTTTTTGTAGACGTGAAATTTCGTCTTCACGAATACTCGGATTAAACTGCTTTAAGTAAGTCAGACGGTCAATTTCGTATTGCCACTTACTGCCGTAGACTTCTTTCGCCTGTTGCACAAAGCTCGGTAAAGCCGCACGTGCAAGCTCTAATGCTTGTACATAACGCTGTTCAATCACTTCACGGCGTGCTTTCACGACTTGGCGACAGCTATTACCATCCAAATGATGTAAATATGGTTTTAAGATTTCAGGCGCAATTTTCTGCGACAGGTCTTGACCCTTTTCACTCAACAAAACGCGAACCAGCTGCTGCGGTAAGCTTGAAGGCAAATTCAATGCTTTCGGTGCAACCACATCGACCTTAAACCACACTTCTAACAACACCGAACCTTGTGGTAAAGCAGCTGACTTCAACACTGCAACGTTGGTACTACCAAAACCTTGAGTGTTGATCATTTCCATCACACTTTCAGTAAATGGATGTTCAAGGGTTAAATACTGAGCATCTTCACGTATCTGAGCTTGATCGCGGTAGAAGGTTGCAGTCATGCCTTCTTCGTCCAAGGTTAAACCTTGAACTTGCATTTGATCGGTTGGTTTAATGATGACTGTACCATTGCTTTGCTCGTCAAAATCAATGTTTGTCGACGCCATAAAACGCTTCATAAACATTGGCAAAGTGGTGTTGTCATCATAAGACTCAAGCGCTTGCACAATTTCTTGCGCCACAATTGGACGACAAGAGTTGTATTCAAGCAAACGGTCGCGACCTGATTGTAACTCTGCTTCTAAGGCTTCACGTTGTACGCTGACCGCTTCGAGTAAGTCATCAAACTGCTGACCTTGATCTGTCAGTAAACAATCTTTCAATTCAACAATAAAGTTTTCTTGTAAAGTTTGAGCAGTTGGCGAGATATTACTGAAAATATTCAAGGCTTCGTTATACCAACGGAACATACGTTCTTGCGCTGTACCAATTAGATACGGCACATGAATTTGAATCCGGTTTTCTTGACCAATACGGTCTAAACGACCAATACGTTGTTCAAGTACATCTGGGTTTGCAGGCAAGTCAAATAAAATCAAATCTGATGCAAACTGGAAGTTACGACCTTCAGAACCAATTTCAGAGCACAGTAAAATTTGTGCACCATAAGATTCTTCAGCAAAGTAGGCCGACGCTTGGTCACGCTCAAGTAAACTCATGCCTTCATGGAACATAGCGGTACGAATACCCGCATGTAAACGGAGTACATTTTCAAGCGCTTCAACTACTGGACCACTACGTGCAATCAACAACACTTTTTTGTGTTTTAAATCTGTACGTAGTTTTTCCATGAGCCACATGACACGCGGGTCAGCTTCCATCCATGCACCGTCAAGCTGCGCTTCTTCTGGCCACATTTGTTCACGTAATTTACCATCTTTAGACCAGTTTTCTGGTGCAGGCAAAGGTGCAGGTTGACAGTCACGACCTGGGAAGCCTTGAATGGCCTCACGGGTGTTACGGAACAAAATACGCCCTGTACCATGACGGTCTAAAAGCTCATGAATGGCACGGAAACGTTGTTCGGGTGCATCTTCAATGCGATGCCCTAGCAAACCTTCCAATGCAGCCAAATGCCCTTCTTCAAGTGGCATATCTGACATCAGTACTTCAGCAATTTTTGCAGTTTGTTGATACTGGGTTTCTTCATCCAAGAAACGATCCAGTGAACTAAAACGCTGTGGGTCAAGTAAACGTAAACGCGCAAAGTGACTTTCCACACCCAGCTGTTCTGGAGTTGCCGTTAACAGTAAAACACCTGGTGTTTTTTCTGCTAACTCTTCGATCAAGTCATAGCGGTCATTACCACCGTCTTCTTCATTCCACATCAAGTGATGCGCTTCATCGACCACTAACAGATCGAAACCAGCTTCTAGGGCTTGTTCACGCAAGTCATCATGATCAATCATCAAATCGATTGACGCAATAATGCATTGTTCAGTCAGGAATGGATTCAGTTCAGGGTCATGTTCTTTGATTGAAGCCGTACGGGTTAAATCAAATAATGAGAAGTTCAAATTGAAACGACGACGCATTTCAATCATCCACTGATATTGCAGTGAATCGGGTACCAAAATTAGGATGCGTTCTGAACGGCCCGTTTTAAGCTGTTGATGGATGATTAATCCAGCTTCAATGGTTTTACCTAAGCCCACTTCATCGGCTAAAAGGACACGGGGAGCAAAACGCTGACCCACTTCGTGTGCAATATACAACTGATGAGGAATCAAACCGACACGTGAACCGACCATGCCACGTAAAGGGCTCGACTTCATATTGGCTTGCATCAGCATTGCTTCAATACGTAAGTCGTACCATTCTTTATAGTCAATTTGGCTTGCCAATAAGCGATCAAGCGGTTTAGACAGCTGAATTTGAGCGCCAATGCGAGTCTCATTCAGTGATTTACGTTCTTCCGTACTATCTTCTAAGCGACGAACAACATTATAACGCACCACACCATGACGGTCTTCATGTGATTCAACCGTCCACTTGGTGCCTTCTTGATCTTGTAATTCATCGTTCACGTTAAAAATGATACGTGATAAAGGTGCATTATTCCGTGCATATACACGTGTTTCATCACTTTTAGGGAATAAGATGCTGACAGATCGCTCATCTACATCAATAAGAACTCCTAGACCGAGTTCCGTTTCAGTATCTGATAACCAACGTTGACCAATAGCAAACTGCTGCAATTTTTCCACCTTCATCTACAAGTTAGGACTGCAAATTTAATGCTCAAACATTGTTTGATATTTGAGCAAAATTATACACCTTTAAGCAATATATTTTGACATAAAGCTCACTAAAAAAGTGAGCAAATTTGATGATTCCACGTACTTAAAATGGTACTGGACAAATAAATTCGATACGTTCATTGGTTTGGGGATGATGAAAACTCAAACGCTCTGCGTGTAAACACAAACGCGGCATCAAATCTTGCTGGTCAGGCGCAGCATAGAGCGTATCTCCCACGATAGGATGACCTAAAAACTGCATATGTACACGAAGTTGATGTGAACGCCCTGTAATGGGGGTGAGCGCCACACGAGTCACGGGCTGACCCTGTATTTCAAAATGTTCAATGGCTTTCCACTCCGTCAAAGCAGGCTTGTTATGACTGGGCTCTGCAATATGTAACGGTGGACGGGATGGATCATAAATCACAGGCACATCAACAGTGCCCTGACCATCTAAATGACCAGCCACAATCGCTTGATATGTTTTATCGGTTTGACGTTCTTGAAACTGACGAGAAATGGATTTTTGCCCCCAACGGCTGAGACCAAAAACCAAGATACCTGAGGTATCGCGATCAAGACGGTGGATCAGTAGTGTTTTAGGTTCTAGTTTGACTAAACGATTGATCATACAATCTTGTAAGTCTTCTGTCTTCCCCGGAACGGTGAGTATACCTGCAGGCTTATGGATGACCATAAAGTCTTCATCTCGATGAATCAGGTGTTCGGTTAGAAAATTACTCAAGGTTCCATTCCAAGCTGATCGCGAAAACAAGCGGGCAATAATAAAAAGCTTAAGCCAGAAATACAATGCAAAAATCGTTTTTTTTAATCATGAACCGATATTGATTGCATTATTTAACGTCAAATGCCTGATCACAGTCTGTATCGATAAGCGATACATAAAGATACACTCTATTATGACAAACGATTTCGAAATAACCACGCAGCCAAAGGCAAAGTAATTATGGCTAATATCAACATCGGTACAAAGTCCCATTTCACTTGCGCAAAACTCGCACCTTCCAAATACACCCGTTGTACCAAGTCTATGCCAAAGCGTAGCGGGTTGGCATAAGTCAGCCAATTCAACACTTTTGGCATATTTTGTACAGGAGTTAGTAAACCAGATAAAAGTGTCAAAGGCATGATCAAAAAGAAAGTATACAGCATGGCTTGTTGCATATTCAGTGCAATTGCTGAAATCGACAGTCCCACACCCACAACGGCAATATTAAAGGCAAATAATCCAAAATAAAGTAAGGTCAAGGAGCCATTCATCGGGATCTGAAACCAGAACAGAATAATCGCTAAAATAATGGAAGATTGAATAACTCCAATAATAATCGGCGGAATGGCCTTACCAATCATAATCTGCGTCGGGGTATAGGGTGTAACTAAGAGCTGATCAAAAGTCCCTTGTTCACGCTCGCGTGCTACTGAAAGTGCCGAAAGTAACAGTGTCTGCATCATACTTAAAGTTGCAATCAGAGATGGCATGATGCCCCATCTCGACTCGACATTCGGGTTATACCATGTCCGCGCTTGTACCGTAATCGCTAAGCTAGTTCCCAATCGTTCTTGATTGACCTGCCCCACCACACTACTGATGTAGGAGCCCGCCATACTTGCAGTCGATGAGTTTCTCCCATCTAGAATCACTTGAATCGGCGAAGACTCTTGATTATTTAGCTTATCCTCAAAATCAGCAGGAATGGTGATGACCGCCAAGGCTGTTCGATCATTAATCACCTGTTGGATTTGTTGATTATTTTGCAAATCTGCTGTTCGTTTAAAAATTCCTGAACCATCTAAATGCGCTAAAACTTGTTGTGAGCTTTGGCTTCGGCTTTGATCCAGCACGGCATAATCAACATGATTCACATCATAACTTGCGGCATAACCAAACAAGACCGCTTGGATAAATACAGGCGCGATTAAGGTCACCCGATTGGCTGGATCGACTAAAATAGCTAAAAACTCTTTTCGAATCAGTACCCAAAGATAACGAAACCAGCGCATTAACGTTGCCATAACACCATTTTTCCTTTCGTTAGCCCAAGCGCTTTTTCAGTGTACGCGCGGTCATTGCTGTGAATAGCACGATATAAATCAATAAAATGCCACACTCTTTGAGCCACAAAGACCAATCATCACCACCGAGTAATAGAGTTTTAATCAAAGTCATATAGTGCGTTGCAGGTAAAACATTGCTGACGATTTGCACAATTAGCGGTAGGTTTCGTGTGTCGAACACAAAACCTGAAAGCATCAAAGCGGGCATGAAGCTGGCAAGCAGTGCCATCTGACTGGCTTGAAACTGACTTTTTGATAGGCCTGAAATCATCAGCCCCAACAGTAACGACACCATTAAATATAAAAAAGAAGCGCTCATGACAGAGAGCAGTGATGCGCGAATGGGTACATCAAACAGAACATGTGCTGCAACTAAGCACATCACAATATCAATCATCCCAATCACGATATAGGGCGCCAGTTTTGAAAGTACAATTTCTAGAGGACGTACGGGCGTAACATATAATGCTTCTAAAGTGCCACGCTCGCGCTCACGTGCAATCAGCAAACCTGTTAAAAATGCTCCGACCAAGCTCAAAATCAAGACAATTAAACCCGGTACTAAAAACCACGTACTATTTGCGGACTCGTTAAACCACATACGTTGTTCAACCGTGATGACGCTACCCACCGAAGCTGCATTTGTTCGGTCTGCTTGTATCAAACTGGCGGTATTGAGCGCACTGGTAATATAGCCCTGCAAGGCCGAAGCAATACTGGTCGAACGGCCATTGGTAATGACCTGAACAACACCCTCTCCATTTGTATATTGCTCCGCAAAGTTGCTGGGTATATTGACGATGGCATCAATTTCAGCCTTGCCTATTGCGGCTTCAGCTTGGCTAAAGCTTGGATAGTGCTTGACGGTAATGTATTTAGAGCCGTTTAAGCCA
Organism: Acinetobacter sp. PC34; assembly: GCF_051789135.1. Taxonomy (NCBI): domain Bacteria; kingdom Pseudomonadati; phylum Pseudomonadota; class Gammaproteobacteria; order Moraxellales; family Moraxellaceae; genus Acinetobacter; species Acinetobacter sp. PC34. The sequence continues at coordinate 1,859,134 of NZ_CP196664.1, forward strand.
CTCATCAGTTGCTGACTCTGTGGCGTGGGCTGTTGCTCCACAACCCCAACTCGTCCGTTGGTTAAGTCGAAAGACAGCCCATAACCAAACAGCAAAATTAAAATAATCGGTAGAATGAAACCGATCGCCATACTACTTTTATCACGAAGCAGCTGTTTGGATTCTTTACGTGTCAAGGCAAACAGTCGTGTCCAGAAAGCTGAGAAATGATTCATCTGACGCTCCTCAGTGAGCCTGCATGTCCGCACGGGACTGTTCAACGATGGCAATAAAAGCGCTATTCATATCGTTTACACCCTCTAATTGTGCCATCCCACGAATCTGTTGAGGTGTGCCAATCGCCAACAATTTCCCTGCATCTTGAATCGCAATCCGATCACAATATTCAGCTTCTTCCATAAAGTGTGTGGTCACAATAATGGTTATGCCTTGGTTCGCTAGCTCTCCAATGGTGTACCAAAAAGAGCGCCTTGCTAACGGATCAATACCACTGGTCGGTTCATCTAAAAATACAATTTCAGGCTGATGTAACAGTGCTGCTGCCATCGACAAACGCAGTTTAAAACCATTTGGTAGATCACCGCTTTTTGCGTATGGCTTAATTTCAAATTGGAGCAACGCTTTATCAATTTGCTGCTTTAACTGTTTGCCCGATAAGCCATAAGCGCCACCAAAGAATTTTAAATTATCCAACACGCTCAAATTGCCATACAGGGCAAACTTCTGCGATACATAACCAATTTTTGCCCTTGCCTGCGCACGAGCTGTACGTAAATTCATGCCTGCCACTTCCAACACACCACTGCTGGCGGGCAGTAAGCCACAGAGCATACGAAACGTCGTGGTCTTACCTGCACCATTAGGGCCAAGTAAACCAAAAATTTCGCCTCGATACACATCAAACGAGGTACTGGCCACGGCGGTAAAATCACCAAAGGTGCGTACCAAATCCTTCACCACAATCACAGGTTTTTCAAGCTGCTGTTTTACACTCTGCTCTGTTTTCACTTGTGGTGGATCAGAGTTTTCTATCAAAGTTATTGAAGGGTCTAAAGCTAAATTTTCCTGTGCCAATACCATTTTTTGAGTATGCTTCGCCACATGTAAAAGCAACATAAATGCATCTTCTAATTCTGCTGGCCTCTGTTCCGCAACAAGGCCTTTGGGTAACAGATCTGTAGGAAGTGTTGAGCTTTCAGTTCGCGTAATAAAACGCACTACATCTCCTTTGGGCACTGTATCGGCAATATAATATTGATTATCAAGTAAATGTGCTTGTAACACCCGCGCCTTCATGTCAGGTCTGGGTTTTACTTGCCATGTTTGTCCCTGTGCCTGAGCCGTCAGCTCGTCGGGTGTACCTTGCTTTAAGACTTGCCCATCCAACATGACATAAACCTGATGACAGCGCTCAGCTTCATCCATATACGCCGTACTGAGAATGACACTCAGGCTCTCCTCCCTCACCAATTGTTCAATGATGATCCACAAATCACGGCGTGAGAGTGGATCGACACCGACACTTGGCTCATCCAACAGCAATAGTTCAGGTGAACGGACTAAAGTGCAGACCAAACCTAACTTCTGCTTCATACCCCCAGAGAGTTTTCCTGCGGGACGTTCAGTAAAGCGCGCCAAGTCGGTAATCTTGAGCAAACGTGCAAAACGCTCCTTGCGAACGTCCACTGGCACGCCATGCAAATCCGCATACAAGTCTAAATTTTCTTGAATACTGAGGTCTTCATACAAACCAAACTTTTGCGGCATGTAGCTGATACGATCTTGCACAAATTGCGGGTCTTTGGCGACATCCATTCCTAAGACTTTTAAGCTTCCAGTAGTTGGCTCATATAAACCTGCGATCAATCTTAAAAATGTAGTTTTACCTGCACCATCAGGCCCAACCAAAGCCGTCAATTGTCCTGTTTTGATCTGCATATTTATGCCTTGCAAAGCCTGCACATCATCCAAACCTTTTTGTTCTGCTTTAAAGGTTTTGTTTAAATCCGTGGCAATCACAATGCTCTCTACTGACATCGACATATTCCCCTGCCTTAAGGATTGTTCGTGGCCATTGGGCGAGATGATTTGGCTATGTTCACCGTCACAGGTTGTCCCATCTTCAGTTGGTCATTCGGGTCATCGACATAAATACGGACTTCATAAACCAAAGTCGTGCGAATATCTTCGGTCTGTACCGTTTTCGGGGTAAATTCCGCGACAGATGAGATATAACCAATTTTTCCTGTGATGGGCTGATTCGGTTGTGAGTCACGAATAACTTGTGCTGCTGCGCCCATGTTGATATGCCCAAGATCCATTTCATTGGCATAAACACGCACCCATTTAGGATGGATCAGGGCAATGGTATAGACGGACTTGTTTGAAGTCGTCATGTCACCAACTTCTTGTAAACGTGCACGAATTACGCCATTCACAGGTGCTTGCAGCTGACTTTGTGTAATTTGATAATCAATCAAATCAAGATTGGCTTTGGTCGATTCATATTGTGCTTTAGCCGCTTCACGATCTTCTGCGCGTGCACCTTTCAAAAGTAGCTCTAGGTTGGCTTTTGTTTCACCTACGGCCGCTTCCGCCATTTTCATATTGCTTTTTGCAGCATCAACCTCTTGCTTACTCACCGCTTGACCCGCAGTACTCCGATTCAAGACATTTAAACGTTGGTATTGTTTATCGGCATTTTCAAATTGGGCTTGGGCAGACTGTACTTTCGCTTTCGCTTGGGTAATCTCTTCAGGTCGATTGCCCGCAGCTTGTTCATTTAAGGTTTGCTGTTGAACTTGTAACTGCGCTTGGGCTTGCTGTGCTTGTATAGTCAGCGAGTCAGTATTCAGTTCTGCAAGAACCTGACCTTTTTGAACGCGATCACCTTCTTGAACAGCCAAGCTTTGAATACGCCCAGCCGTTTCAAATGCAAGCGAGACTTGTCGAATATCAACATTGCCATATAGCACCAGATGATCGGGATCGGCTTTGTCTCGACTGAACCACAACAATGCAGCCGCTACAGCAATGAGCAACACCCCAACCAGCAGTATGAACTTACTTTTGTTCATGCACACCAAACCTTCGCTTAGTTTTAATACAAGTTTAAATTTAATTTAAACTATAACAATTCAGTTAAGAAAGATATACTTCAAGTCTAAATTTTGATGCAGAGTAAATAATGTCTAGAGCTGGACGTAGCGATGGTGATTTAACCAAATCGAAAATTTTGGATGCTGCTGGCCGCCTAATTGCTCAGGATGGTTTTGCAAAAACCACGAGTAAAGCTATTGCCAAGCTGGCCGAAGTCGATTTAGCTGCCATTAACTATCACTTCGATGGTCGTGATGGCTTATATCGTGCCGTACTTGCCGAAGCACATACACATTATATTGATGAACAAGAACTCTTGACCTTGCTTAACAGCTCTAAAACGCCCACTGAAAAACTGGAAGCTTTTTTTGAAAGCCTGATCGGTAAACTGGTTGAAACCGATGTCTGGCACAGCAAAGTGTTTGTTCGCGAACTTTTTTCACCGACTACCCACCTATACACGTTTATGCAAAATGATGGTGCGCGAAAGTTTCTTTTGGTTAAAAAAATTATTAGCCAAGTTTCAGGTATCGATGAAAATCATCCTGCACTTTTGCCTTGTGTACTCAGCACCGTCGCGCCTTGTATGATGCTGATTTTGGCAGATGCAAATGGTCCAAGCCCTCTTAAAAATGTCTCCAAGCTTGAACCTGCACTTTTAGTCAAACATCTCATGACCTTTTCAGTCGCAGGTTTACAAGCCGCTAAACAACTTTATCTTTGATAAACCAACTGTCCTTGCTTATAAGTTGCAAGGACTTTGATATCTTTGATTTTAGACGGATCAATTGTGATTGGATTGTCACTTAAAATAACAAAGTCACCGTATTTCCCTGTACTTAAAGTGCCTTTAATATCTTCTTCAAAATACTGATATGCAGCCCAGTCCGTCATCGTTTTAAGTGCGATATACGGGCTGACTTTTTGTGCCTCACCCAAAACTTTGCCTGTTCGCGTGGTGCGATTAACCGTTGCATCCAACACCATCATGCTTTTCGGTGGGATAACAGGAGCATCGTGATGCTCGGTGAAAATCATGCCTTTTCTTAAGGCTGAACCTGTTGGTGAGATGTGTTCAGCACGCTTTTCACCTAAGGTTTGTGCCACATGCCAATCCCCCCAGTAGTAGGTATGCAAAGAAAAGAAGGATGGAATCAAATGAAGCTGCTTTGCTCGATCCAGTTGATCCTCTCGCATAGTTTGCGCATGAATAATGACATCTCGTCGCTGTGAGGCATCATATTTCTTTTGCGCATTGGCAATCACATTGAGGTATTGATCAATCGCAGCATCACCATTGGCATGTGCCAAAATGGGCCAATGCTGCCTGAAAGCCAAATCAATCATGTGCTGGACTGTTTTTTGCTCTGGAAATGCAGGATAGCCACGATAGTTCTTATCTTTCCCTTCAGGCGGAACCACATAGGGTTCAGTTAACCATGCTGTTTTACCTTGGGGTGAACCATCTAAGCTAATTTTCACGCCACCAATTCTAAAGTGATTGACATAGTTTTTGCTTACTCCTTTTTCAAGCATATATGCCTGTTCTGAACTGATATCAGGATAAGAGACGACATCAATCGCTAATTTGTTTTGATTAGCCAAACTGCGCCAAAGTTCTGAAGTACCACGATCAGCTCGTCCTTCTTGTACCGTGGTGTAACCATTTTTCATATAAGTCTGTACCGCAGTCAACGCCATCTGCTGCATCATTTCAGGTGGGACCGTTTTAAACGCCTGTAGCATGGCTTCAATCACAACACTTTCTTCCAGTACACCATTTGGAATATTTGTCCCGACTACTCGTCGAATCACACCACCACTGGGGTTACTACTTTTTTCATTAATGCCTAACAACTCTAGCACTTTGTGATTCACAGAGGCCAAATGTCCAGACTGATGCAAAATCAGTACAGGTTGAGTCGTTGAAATCTGATCTAAATCTGTGGCTGTTGGATGAGCTTTCTCTTGTAGCTGGGCATCATCATAACCATTGCCAATAATCCAGCCAGAAGTCGCTTGGACAAAGGTTGGCTTTTGCTTCGCCCACGCCTTCATTTCTTGGATAAGTGTGGCAATACTCACCACCTTGCCATCTGGCGGCGGATATAAATTTGCCACAGTTTGCTGCATACCGACAGAGTTTAAATGACTATGTGCATCGATGATGCCAGGGATGACGGTCTTGTTATTCAAGTTTAAGCGTTTCGCCTGTGGCGCAAGCTTTTCAGCCTCAGACAATGGGCCTGTATAACGGATCTTTCCATCTTGAATTATCATGGCATCGACATAGCTGGGCTGCATGCCTTGCATGGTTAAAATGTGGCCACCATAGACCAATAAGGCATTTTGCGCCTGTTGTTGTGTGTTTGAAGCGGTGCTAGACAGACTGGTTGCACAACCACTCATCATTACCACAGTGGAAGAAAGTAGAGCCGTGAGTGCAAAAGAAACCTTATTAAAAAGCATGGGTTAAACACCCCATATTGCTAAATATTATATTTTGCTCCGTACGAGCATTCGTTATAGTTATAAAACTTTAAATACAACACATCATCACTCTACCTTAGCACTTTAAGCCAGCTCTTGTCAGGCAGAATAAAGTGCTCAATATTCAACGAATTATTGCAATAACTTTAAGATGTGTTGCAAACGGACATTGTCTATATTTTCTTTATACACTGCATAAATCGGCGCAATACATGGGTTATTGGCCTTAAGCGTTTTATAAACAATCTGCTTATTCCAAAAGTCACGAATGGCCTCAGGCACGATGGATAAACCAATCCCTGCAGCAATCAAGTTTAAGCTTGAGGTTAAACGTGGCGCTTCTTGTACAATTTTGGGACTAAATCCAGCTTGGTAACAACTGGCCAAAATATTATCGAATAAATCTTGTCCAGCTAAACGTCGGTATAACACAAAATCATGCGGTTCAAGATCCAGCAAGTGAATCGGTTCGGCTTGTTCAGCCAAAGGATGATTGTTGGGTAAAGCCACAATGAGCGGTTCATCTAATACATGTAGACTGGTTAAACCAAGGCCAATCGGTGCAGGTTTGCGTAAGAACACAATGTCATTTTTTTCATTACTAATGGAGTCTATCAGCGAGCTACTGCCATCTTCTTCCAGATGAATTGAAACACGTGGAAAAGTTTCCCGAAAGTTACGCAGCAAGGCCGGTAAAAAAGGATGTAAGCCAACCGAGTTGGTAAAGCCAATATTAATCTGACCTTCGACCCCCAAAGAAATATCCTGCACACGTTTAGGAATTAACTGTGCATGCGCCAATATCGCAAGGGCTTCTTTGTACAATACCTTGCCCGCCTCCGTTACCTCAACACCACGCGGCAAACGCTTTAGCAGTTGTGTATTCAACTCTTCTTCCAAGCTTTTGATAATCCGTGTCAACGGTGGTTGTTGCATATTCAAACGAACAGCTGCATGCGAAATATTACTTTCTTCTACCACTGCAACAAATGCTCTGAGTTTATGGATATCGATCATGTCTGCCCTATTAAACATACTTTTTCAGTATATAAAACGTCAAAAATAGCATTTTTCAACATATCTCTACAGGTTCATACTGGGCACATTCCACAAAAGGCGAAAGACATGAACACTGAAGTGCTCCCTGCTGAACAAATAACCCATCCAACTTCACGGGAATTATTTGCAGGCTTTATGAAGCTGGGACTCATGGGCTTTGGTGGCGTATTGCCACTTGCACATCAAATGGTTGTAGTAGACCAAAAATGGCTCAACACGGAAGAGTTCACGCACTTATTGGGTGTCTGTCAAATCCTCCCTGGAGGAAACATCATTAATATGGCCGTTGCCATTGGTTATGAGTTTCAGGGGGTTAAAGGTGCGATTAGTGCCGTTCTCGGGTTAATTTTTGCACCGACGGTGATTGTGATTTTACTGTATCAGCTCTATAGCCAATTTCAAAGTATCCCCGTGATTCAGCACATGATACAGGGACTGGCAGCGGCAGCAGCAGGTTTACTATTTGCGATGGGGCTAAAAATGCTGAAACCCATTCTGAAAAGTTACCTCACGATCTTTACCATTGCGCTGACCATTGTCTTTATGCTGATCATTAAGATTCCCTTGGCATTAACGTTACTGATCTTAGTGAGCATCAATGTCGCAGTCTTAAGCTTGAAAAAAAGAGGAAAAAACGCATGATTTTACTCACCTTAGCTATCGTTTTTACCCAGCTTTCTATACTGGCCTTTGGTGGTGGCAATGCCATTTTGCCAGAAATGCAGCATCAAGTGGTTGAAGTGCATCGTTGGCTTACTGCCACAGAGTTCAGCACCATGTTTGCCATGGCTCAAGCGGCTCCGGGCCCCAATATGATGATTGTGCCACTGGTCGGTTGGCATGTGGCTGGACCTGCTGGACTGTTCGTGACTTCATTGGCAAAGTTTGGGCCCTCTTCTATACTGACTGTATTTGCACTCAAGTTTTGGAACCAGTTTAAGGATCATCCACTACGCAGCATGTTTGAAAAAGCACTGAAACCGATTACCGTCGGCTTGGTTTTGGTCAGTGCATATATTATTGCCGCAGCATCTGCTCAGAACTGGTTACTTATCGCGATCGTTATCGTTGCGACAGGGTTAAGCTTAGTGAAAAAAATTCATCCACTGTGGGTCATGCTCTTCGGGGCAGTGTCAGGCGCACTGTTTTTATAAACGGTGTGTCATAAAAGTTCGTGTTCAATAGTACATACTATCTATTTTATTATTACTTTCAAATACATAGTATAAGCCTTGCATCTGAAAACCAAGATGTAAGGCTTAATGGTTTGGTCAATCACCGATTGAAAAGAAAGCAAGTGTTTAGGAAATATTCCCACCCAAAGCAGTCATTAATTGCGCTGTATTTTTTAATTGCATTTGTTGTAACTCTAATGTGCTCTGTTCAGCTTGCAGCCTTAAATTCTGCGCCGTGACCACTTCCAAATAACTGACTAAACCTGCGTTATAACGTCGCATCACTACTTGTTCATTTTCTTTAGTTAGTTGCAGTAACTGAGCTTGCTCCAGTTGTTGTTGTTTCAAACTTGAAGTTTGCATTAAAGCATCATCAACTTCCTTCCAGCCCGTAAGTACAGCTTGCTTATAGGCTGCTAATTTTTCATCATAACTTGCCTGCGCTTGGGCAATTTCAGTTTGCCGTTTTCCACCATCAAAAATAACCGAAGCCGCTTCTAGTCCCGTAGACCATAAATATGCAGGGGCTTGGAACAACTGACCCAACACTTGACTATTTAAACTCGCATTAAGACCAATATTAATATCTGGCAACCATGCCGTTTGTGCTAAACCCAACTGTGCATGTGTACTCGCAAGCTCCCGCTCTGCACGAATCACATCAGGACGTTGCATGAGTAAGCGACTTGGTAACTGTGCAGGTACAGTAGGAATACTCAAACCTTGCTGACGTTTCACCAGTTGAAACTGAACCACACTTTTACCCTGTAAGACCGCCAGCACATTTTCCTGTAAATTACGTTCACGCTGCATTTCAATCTGCTGTATTTGCACTTGTTTCAACTGCGTTTCTGCCTGTATAACATCTGCCCGCGCAATCATCCCTGCTGTATATTGGTTTTTTAAAATTTGCACTGAACGCACGTAACTTTTTTGGGTTTGCTGCAATACATCAAGTTGCGCATCCAAAACACGAATGTTCCAATAAGCCTCAGTCGCCAATAACTGTTGATTCAGTTTCACTGCGGCTAAGTCCGCCTGCACCGCTTCTAAATTTGCCTGTTGTCCCTTTATCGCTTTCGCCACACGTCCCCAAACATCAGGAATCCAGCTGGCCTGAACCCCAGTACTAAACTGACTATTTGGAGAGGTATGCTTTGCGCCATTACGCTTGGCAGCACTTTCTAAGCTTAGACTGGCAGAACGACTGGCTTTTTGCTGCTCAAGTAAAGCATTGGCTTGTCTATAACGTGCCTCGGCCTGTTTCAAATTTAAGTTTTCTGCATTTAACTGTTGCAGCAGTTGGACTAAAACGGGGTCTTCATAAATTTTCCACCATGCGACTGTCGCTCCTTTTAAGCCTGCGGTTTCTGTCCAATTGAGCGCAGCATATTTATATTGCTCATCCGTGTGAATCAGCGGTGTTTTATATTCGGGAGGACGTATGACAGCTGTAGAACTACACGCAGTTAACAACAACACACAACGGCTTTGTTGCACAAACCTATCTCTAAAGGCTTATTCCACAATATAATTCTCAAATGAATAAGCCCACACCTAAAATCTATCGTACAACCAATTGGTCTTCTTATAACAGTGCATTAATAAATCGAGGAAATCTCTCAATTTGGTTTGATCCCAAGACTCAATGGTACGCTCAACCCAAAGGTAAACATGGTCGAAATCAAACTTATTCAGATACAGCCATCCAATGCTGTTTAATGATCAAATCCTTATTTCGTCTTTCTTTACGCATGGTCACTGGCTTTGTGCAAAGTCTCATTCATCTTTGTAGATTAGATTGGACAGCACCAGACTATTCCACCATCTGCAGAAGACAAAAGCATATTGATATTGCAATTAACTATCAAAAAAGCAGTAATGGTCTCCAGCTACTCGTCGATTCTACTGGCTTAAAGTTTCTAGGCGAAGGTGAATGGAAGCGTAAGAAACACCAACCTGAATATCGTCGCCAATGGCGTAAACTTCATATTGGTATAGATGCTGAAACCCTTCAAATACGCGCTATTCAACTCACTACAAATAATGTGAGTGATTCACAAGTGCTTGGTGATTTACTCGATCAGATTCCACAAGATGAGCAGATTGACTCTGTCTATACTGATGGGGCTTATGACACCAAGCAATGCCGTCAAGTAATTGCAGACCGACAAGCACATGCGGTGATTCCGCCAAGAAAAAATGCGAAACCTTGGAAAGATACAAAGACCAGCTCGCTAGAGCGAAATGAATTACTTCGAACAGTTAAACGTTTAGGAAGAACAATATGGAAAAATTGGTCAGGCTATCATCGCAGAAGTCTGATAGAAACCAAGATGCATTGCATCAAATTATTAGGCGATAAACTCCGTGCGAGAAACTTTCAAAGCCAAGTCAATGAGATTCATGCACGTGTGGCCGTATTAAATAAATTTACAGATTTAGGTCGACCTCACACCCAAGTTGCCACTTAAATTTAGATAACTTGGAAGAAGTTTAGCTTTTGAATGTTTGTGCAACAAAGCCGTTTTGAACTGCAACCCACCATTTATTTAGTCCTTGCAGCCTTTGCAATGGGTATGGGCTATGGCGCATGGAATATTGGTATATTGCATGGCAATGTCACGCTCTTGGCTGCTGCGTCGTATTTTATTCCTGTATTTTCCGCTGTAGTTTCCGCCTTCATTTTAAGTACCCATTTAACTTTCAGTTTTTGGCAAGGCGCGTTGATGGTCTGTCTTGGCGCTCTACTCTGTTGGGTTTCGACCAAAACCAAAGCTTAAATGATTCAAAACAGCGTCTCTTTCAAGCCAATTTTCAGCGCTAATCCTTATGTTTTAAACCAGTAACTTAATAAAAAAGCCAACGCATGTGATCTCATCGTTGGCTTTGTATTGTTTTAAACAAAGTGGATGGATATTAGCGTTCACGCAGTGCTTCTTTGGCTTTGTTAAACGGTTTAATTAGATAGTCCAACACAGTCTTATGCCCCGTTTTAATATCCACGACTGCCACCATACCCGGTGTAATGTTAAATTGTTTACCCTGCTTATTGATGAGTTTATCTGAATCTGTACGGATATAAGCACGATAATAGAACTGATCTTGTTTGACTTCGTCTCGTAATGTATCTGGTGAAATGACCGTCACTTTTCCATGCAAACCGCCATAAATTGAATAATCATAGGCCGTCACTTTCACCAAAGCTTCTTGGTCAGGTCGAATAAAAGCAATATCGCGTGGCGAAATGCGGGCCTCAATTAAAAGCTGTTCATCTAAAGGAACGATGGTCATCAACTTTCCATTTTGTGGAATGACACCACCAATGGTCATGACATCAATTTCTTTGACAATGCCCCGTACAGGTGACTTAAAAACAGTGCGCTGTAAGGTATCCGTTTTGCCTTTAATCACCTGTGCTTGAGTTTCAATATCAATATTGGCTTTGGCCAATTCTTCCCGTGCTTTCACATAATATTGATTGCGAATATCGTTCATCTGATTTCGAAGGTCATTGGCCTCTCGTTTCAAACGAAGCACCTCTACTTCACTAGCTGCCCCTTTTGCGACAAGGGGCTCTGTCATCGCAAGCTCCTGTTCCACCAAAACCAAAGCCTGACTTAAGCCAGATACCGAATCATTTAAATTCGAACGGCGAGATTGATATAATGCAGTTTCTTCACTGACTAACTTAGGTATTTTTAGCACATCTTCTGGAAATACCAAGGGAGTAGCGTTGACCTCCGCACGAAGTCGTGCAGCAGTCGCTTTTGACGCAATTAAGAGTGATTCTGACTCACCTACATTTGAAGCAAAACGCGTTGGATCTAGCTGTGCTAGAACTTGTCCTTGCTTTACAATTTCCCCTTCACTGACATACAGTTTAGTTAAAATCCCGCCTTCTAAGGATTGAATCGATTGTTCTTTAGATGATGGAATGACTTTACCTGAGCCTGTAGAGACTTCTTCTAATTCAAAAAACCATGCCCAAGCCAACAGCACAAGTAATCCAATACAAATCACCCAAATGAACTTGCTAACACTCGGTAAAGGCGGTTGAAAGTTGAGAGCAGAAACGCTTTTTTTACTAGATTCCGTTTGACTCATGACTTCAACACCTCAGCAGTTTTTTGTTGTTTTGATTGATTTAGAATCTGATCTCGTGGTCCATCCATTACAATCTTTCCGTCGTTCACCACAATAATCCGATCGACAAGTTCTAAAACCGCACGACGATGCGTCGCAATAATCATGGTTTTTGGTCTTAACCAGTGCTTTAAATGATCAATTAATTGTTTTTCTGTGACTTCATCTAAAAATGACGTTGGTTCATCGAGCAGTAAAATATTCGGCTGACAAATCAACAAGCGCGCCATTAACAAAGCCTGACGTTGCCCACCTGAAAACCCAGTACCACCTTCTAAAATTTGAAAATCAAGCCCTTCCTTTTTAGCTTGAATAAAATCGAGTGCACCTGTAATTTTTAAGACATTTAAAATTTCTTGATCACTGGCCAGAGGTGCTCCAAGCGTCAAATTCTCTCGAACTGTGCCAAAAAAGAGATGTGCATTTTGATTGAGCAATCCCATATCTCGCCTTACATCTGCGGGATCAATCAGTCTTAATTCCAGTCCATCGAGTTTAATTTTGCCTTGTGTGGGTTCTTGCATCCCCGATAACAACTGTAATAAGGTCGATTTACCTGCACCATTTCGTCCAAGAATCGCAATTTTTTCGCCAGCTCTTATGACCAATTTAGCAATGTGTAAGTTGGGCTTTTCATCTCCATCACTGTATTTAAAACTAACGTCTGTTAAGTCATAATCACCATTGATCACAGGTCGATGAATTAAATGTGCCCGCTCAGGTTGATCAACAGCACGTTTCATCAGTTCATCTAGACCTGTTTTTGCAACTTTTGCCTGTTGTAAGCGCCCAAGTACCCCTGCAATTTGGGCTATAGGTCCAAGCATGCGAGAAGACAGCATCGAACATGCCACCAATGCCCCCGTTGTCATTTCACCTTTCATGACCGCAAAACACCCCACTAACACGACAACAGCAAAGGTCAACCCTTGAATCTTCTGTGTCCATGCATTCAACACACCCACCAACTTTCTCTGACGCATGGAAATATCAGCAGAAATTTCATTCATACGGTTCCATTGATTTTGAAAGCGAGACTCAGCTCTAAGCAGTTTAATGTCTTCAATACCCTGTACCACTTCAACGAGCATGGCATTACGAATCGCACCTTCACGCATACCTTCTTTAGCCAATTTTGCTAAAGGCTTTTGAATCAGTAGACCCGGCAAAATCATCAAAGGAACAACCACAAGCATGACCCAAAACAGATTGCCGCCAATAAGCCAAAAGATTACTAAGAACATTAAGAAAAAAGGTAAATCGGCAATTGCTGAAATGGTGGTTGAAGTGACCAGTTCACGAACCCCTTCTAATTCTCTAATTTGAGAAATAAATGTCCCTGTTGATTTTGAGCGTTCTTTATTTTTAATGCGTAAAGCATGACCAAAGACCCGATCCGATATCTTTAAATCTGCTCTTTTACCAATAATGTCAGATAAAAAAACCCGTGCAACGCGTATCGAAAACTCAAAAATTGCCGCAATTAATACTCCACCTGCCAGCACCCACAACGTTGGGATTGACTGTGCTGGAATGACACGGTCATAGACATTCATAGAAAAGACGACGGTTGCTAATGCAAGGATATTCGCCATTAAAGAGGCAAACATAATGTCGATATAACGTTTCCAGTCTTGTAATACAATGCCCCAAAACCAACTGGCTTCATAAGGCTTGATGTATTCATCAACCCGGACATCACTCACCGATTTTTCAGGTCGAATGATATAAACAAAGCGAATATGTTCTTGTAGTTTCGTAATGGTATAGGTTTGTGTAAGCCCTGCGTCAGCACTAAATTGGATGCTGATATTGCCTTCTGAATCTGCTTTTTCAATTACAGCAACTTGTCCATCCGATAACTCGACAACAACAGGTAATAACCATGGATTGAGCAAATCTTGACTGAATGGTACTTGACGTAAACTCATCCCCAGTTGACGGGTCATGAGTGTCAGAGTCTCTACAATAGAATCACTTTGATTCCAGTTGAGTTGCAAACGCAGTTGTTCTTCTGATGTTTCAATACGATAGTGCTTTGCAATACTAAGCACTGCTTTTAGCCATGGTTGGTAATTTAATGAACTGCTCATGACACCACCTCAAGTCCCTGAATAGGCGTATTATTTAATTGATAAACAGCTCTACTACGGCCAGTAATTTCAATATATCGAATCAGTGCTGTATAAATATCATAGCGAGCAGCTTCAATTTCCTGAGCTGCACCATGTATTGCTTGTTCAGCATTGAGCAAGTCAACAACAGTTCGTGTGCCTAATTTATATTGTTCTTGATAGAGTTCTTTGGTTCGTTTTGTGGTTTCACGTCGTTGAGCAAGAACCACCATTTGCTTTTGCTTACTTTCCACTTCTGTCTGAATCAAACGAGTTTGATCCAATACATCTAAATAAACAGTACTGACTTGTGCTTTAGCTGCTTCCTCTGCATAACTAGCAGCACGGTTTCTCGCACTAATCGCTCCACCTTGAAAAAAGGTGCTTGAAGCTTCAAGCATGATAGAATTATAAAAACCATCATCTTCGTTATTATTTGGATTACGACCATTTACCGCCTGACTCAGGCTGCCTTTAATATTTAACGTTGGATAGACATTTAATTTGGTTTGCTGCTTCTGAAATTTCGCAATCTGAACTGCAGTTTGTGCGGCCATCATTTTGGAAACGTTATTAAAATCAATTTCATCGTATAGCCCTGCTTTTTCAACTAAAAAACTGGGCATATTTATATTTACATTTGAAACGTCGTATCCCAATAAAGTTCTGAGTTTTTGTTGATACTGATGTAATTGGGCTTCCTGAACCACCTTGGTCGATTGCGCTGCTTCTAAATTTGACTGCGCTTGAATCGGATCTGCTTGACTACTAATACCAGCTTGTGCACGTAACCGCGCTATTTCGGCGATACGACCAATACCACTAATTTGTTGATCAGCAATTTTTACGAGCTCTTCATAGCGTTTGATGTTCACAATTGCATTGGCTACTTGGTATGAAATATCATCAATTTCAAGTAATAACTGTGCTTGGTCTTGCATCAACTTTGCTTGTTCGACAGTCACAGCACTTTTTATTTTGCCGAAGTCATAAAGCATTTGTGTCGCAGAAATACTAAAAACTTGTCGGCCACGCTCTCCTGTCGTAAAGTCGCCAGTATTAAA
This sequence comes from Acinetobacter sp. PC34, assembly GCF_051789135.1. NCBI lineage: Bacteria > Pseudomonadati > Pseudomonadota > Gammaproteobacteria > Moraxellales > Moraxellaceae > Acinetobacter > Acinetobacter sp. PC34. The sequence goes on from NZ_CP196664.1 coordinate 1,874,281, forward strand.
TCCTCCTGAAATTTGAGGAAAATACTGTGATTTAACGGTATCAATGTTTGCTTGCTGCTGAGCAACTTCCGCAATGCCTTGAGTAATTTCGGGACGACGTTGCAATGCCTGCCGAATCGCATCTAAAAAATCCAGTTGGCTTCTTTTTGTTACAGCGACAGTCCTTACACTACTACTAGGCATGTCAGTCGTCACTGCGGCACTTATTTTTGGTAACTCTTGGACTGACGATGTATTGGTGAATAAACGATTAAAATCATCAATTTTAATCGTATTGGCTTGATCGTCAGGTTTAGGCTGCCATATTTGATTGATTTTACTTTTAACAGAAGATGGTTGTTCTGTATTGGCACTTGCAAATGTCACGGGAAACAATAGAACTAAACTTAAATATAAAGAGGAGTGCCAAAAACCAGAACTCTTAAGCATACAAATAAAATACGTTCTTTTTTCGGCAATAGACCATTTGTTCATTAAAAAGATGGATTCAGATTTTAATTCAGAGCGAATCATTTCCTTTTTTTTCATTTATAAAATTTCTCATTTGCCAACATGCGCACTTGCTGTGTCTTCGGGTACTTTTTTTCTGTTAGCAATTTTTGCATGGCTTCTCCGCCTTGCTTTTTATATGTTTTACAGTAGGTTGCTGAAACAGCCAACTCATCTAATGCCCGCCATTCATAGACACTAGCATCAACAAATAAACCATCTGTTGGTACAGGAATATCAATTGCCTGAACTGCAAAATAACAAGCTAGATCAAAATCTTTTTTCAATCGGTAGTAACGAGCTAACTCGTAAAGTGGTTCTGCACGATGTTGCTTAGCTATCCAACTCTTTAAATATTCATGATGTACAACTCCTTCATCCAACCCCAAACGATCAGCCATTTGAGCTGCACGTAGCTGTGCCATCCAACGTTCTTCTTCCCAACCCTCTGCAGCTGCCCGCTTTAAATAGAACTCTCGACTCTTTTCAAACATCCCAGCATCACGGTAACTTTGTGCCAAATAAAAAACATAGCGTAAATTATCTGGCTCATCTATGAGTCCTTGTTCTAGCAAAGCAATATCATTGAGATATGTATTTTTATTTTTTGCTCGAGCACCATCATGCTGAACAAATATGTTCAAGCCTTCAAGTGTTTGCCAACGGTGTAATTGCTGTGAGTGAAGGTATTCATGTATGACCCCTTTCCAAGTCCATTCTAGAGCTGTAGAAATCATGGCATTGCGTCGATAACGCAAAGCGCCATAAATCACTGGAAAATAATAGGCTTTCGCCGTAAGTGCAGGTAAAACAAAATCTTCAGCGGCTTGTAACTGTTCATCCGCATCAATGAATAAGAGATAATCCGCAGCAGGCAGATCTTCTGAGACTGCAAGCTGTAGTGCCTCTGTACGGTTGTACCCAAAATTTTTCCAAGGCCGTTCATATAACTGCCCAGGAATGTCTTTTAAATAGTCTTGAATAATGTCCTGTGTTCCGTCACTAGAACCGGTATCTACAATGCACCATGAATCTATCCAAGGTTTAACTGACGCCAAACATCTTAAGATGACATGCGCCTCATTTTTAACAATCATATTTAGGCGAATATGCTTTTTCATTTATTACTTATATCCAATTCATCAAATACATAGAGAAGAGATGCTTTGTGTTTAAACCCACAAAGCATCCTTTTTATTCATTTCCTTCTGTTTAGAAAATGATTTGATTATTGTCTAACAGTGTTTTGAGTTGATCCTCAGCAGTAGCACCCAAATCAATAGCATTGATATTATTGAGAACCAAGAGATCTGCTTTACCAAAACCTCCTGCACTGCCATCACGGTCAATTGCAATCACTGCATGTCCATTCACATCAGTTGTCACAGAGATATAGTTACCTATATTAGTCGCAGTCTGTTGCCCATCAAGCAATGCAGAAACATCAATTTTGTCCGCCCCTGCACCGACAGTAAAGTCAGTCCAAGTATCGACTCCATTGCCACCTGTTGGCGCGTTACCTAGATTATCGAGTAGTTCATACAACACGGTGTCGCTACCTAAACCACCTATGAAGGTGTCATTTCCTGACCCTCCAATCAGTAAGTCATTCCCTGCACCACCAATCAGTGTGTCATCACCATCGCCACCACGTAACAAGTCATTGCCTGAACCACCTGTTAATGTGTCATTACCAGCATAACCATATAAACGCACCCCATCGGTTGCGGTAGATTGGTCTAAAGCATCTACACCTGTCGTACCCTCAAAAATAAACTCACTACCATTACTGAAGTTATCCAGTAGGTTGATATTAATTAGACTACCGCCACTCTCCGTTGAGGATGCACCTTGACTATCAATGGCTGTCATTGAAACTGAGTTCAGTACATTTGTAGTTAACAAAGTACCTGTAAGTAATGTGCCATCTTCCGCATGCATTTCAACGGCAGCCAATAACTCATTAATAGCCAAGTTACTAATGGTTCCACCATCTAGTGCCGTAATGATGAGTGTATTGCTATAGCCGAGTAGATTGAGTAAACCACCATCTGTCACTGAGGTCACTTTCAAACCCAGCTCAGTAGCCAACTCTGTACTTACGGTAAAGTAAGCACGTGTTAAGCCAACATTAACTACAGGTTGATAAACCAATTCAACACGTTGCAGGTTGTTGTTTACATCGACAACTGAATAAGCTTGGCGACTTAGATCAAGTAGACCTAGTGCATCTACACCGATTAAACCTAAGAGCGTAGATACTTCTAGGCTAATCTCCGGAGCCACATTATTTGGATCAAAGTTAGGTTGATATTGATTGGCATCCTCTAGACTACCCACGCCTAAATCCACAGTATGGGTATCGGTATCTCCATCGCCATCTTTAACTTCAATACCAATATTAAGCTCATTATCCGTTTTAATGGCATCATAAGTAGCTTGGTCAACCGTTTGCTCCCCAATCACCAATTTTCCAGATTTAAGCAAGTAAGAAATTAGTTCATCTTGAGACGCAAATTGCCCTACAAAGCCAGTTACACCTTCCAGAACAATAACTTGATCTACTCCACCATTTCCTGCTGTGCTGATATGAATTTCTGTATTGCCTGCTACTTCAACAAACGATACATAGTCCCCAATGTTGACTGAACTTGTACCTACTCGGTCTGCATTTGGCAACAACCCGGATAAATCAATAATGTCTCCACCTTGGGCAACTGAACGAATATCAAAATCGATGACTGTATCTCGTGCAGGAGTAACAGTCGTGCCTTGGTCGCCAGACTCCCACTTAAAGACATCACGACCTAGGCCGCCTGTAAGCGTGTCATCACCTTTGCCACCAATAATAATGTCATTACCTGCACCAGCATTAATTGTGTCATTTCCAGTACCACCGCGGATAATGTCAGCAAAGTTACTGCCAGTGATAGTGTCATCGCCATCTAAACCAAAGATTTGAACAGACGATGTCGCACCACTTTGGTTAAGATTGGAACCGTTATCTTTAATCACAGTAGTATTCGACTGGATTCCATCACTAAGTAGCCCTAACTGAATCGTTAAATCTTGAGATTCTGGAGCGCTTAGTGCCCCAGCCTGATCTGTTGCTTGTAGATTTAAAGTAGTGAGTAGATTCAAATTTGAATCAAGTAGATCTAACAAACCACCGCCACTATCTGTTGCTTCAACTGTCCCTAATAACTGATTGACAGCTAATGAGTCAATGACACCATTAGCAGTTAGCGACTCAATGACTAAGCTCGCTTTGAAGTTATTATTATAATCACCCGCAACAGCTGTAACTTTTAAACCTAACTCAGTTGCCATCTGAACATCATAATCAAGAACGAGTTTGCCATTTAATACCTCATTCAACAAGTCAGTTAATGGCTTAACAACTGGTGCTACTATCCCTGCAATTAAACCATTTGGATTTGTAATTAACTGATCTATAAGATCTGTAACACCCAAACCCTCCAAGAGATTAGCAACTACATCTCCTAACCCTAAAATATCTCCTGGAATATTTCTTAATCCATCAACAACGCTATTCAACTGCTGTGTAACCAATACATCTAATGCTGAGCTCAAATTAGAGGTTTCATATCCAACATTCACCTTGGTCAAGTTCTCATTGTTATCCGAAACGGAGAACGTCTGTGTTTGTGAAAGATCTATCACGCCCAATGCATCAGCATTGATAATGCCTCCACCAAGTAAGCCGCCAGCCCCTGCAATGTTTGCCTCAGGCGCTTCATTGACTGCAAGACCTTGACCTGTAACTTCAACAGTATAATTTCCGGTGTCTAAATTCACCGTAATTGTTTCACCACGAGCAGTAGTAACCACTAAAGACGTATCTGAACCATCCACTACAGTATGTGAGGCAACAACACCTGAGTTACCAAAGTCATTAGGTGTTGTCACTGTCGTACCATCATAAGTAAACTCGATACCTTCAATAGTTACTTTACTGACATGTGCTCCCTCAGCATCGCCACCAAAGGTTTCAACAGCAGAGCCACGGTAAGTTTGCGGTACGCTGATATCGAGCGTATCTGCACCTTGTGTAATTTGCTGTGTTAAGTTAGCAGTGCTATCTGTCGCTGCAGTAGGCACACCATCTACAACGTCTAGTATCAATACATCATGCGCAACACCACCATCGAGAACAGGTACAGTAATTGTGATTTTGTCTGCACCAGCCAATGCATGATCCAAACTATGGTTTTGAACAATCGTATAGTCGCCATTGTTATTGATCGTGATACTCAATACTGGTTCTGCAAGACCTGCTACCGTTGCAACAAATGGACTTGCTGCTGTTCCTGCCCCACTCCAAACCACAGCAACGCCACCTACAGCAAGTGTAACTGGGTCACCATTGCCATCCACAGCTGTGACTGGCGCTGTTGCATGATCCATCGTTAGGCTTGTACCTGTTTTAACAGTACTGCCTGTAACAGGTGGATTTAAACCAACTCCTGCAAGTTCAGAGTCATTCAGTACGGCTGGAATATCTAGGGTATAAGCCGCATCAGCCGTTGCAGGTGAAGCATTTCCTGCAGCATCTGTAAATACAGCCTCTACAGATACATTTCCTGCACCATCTGCAAACTGACTACCTGGAATACTGGCTGTCCACGTATTGCCCGTTACTATTGCTGGATAATCCGCTCCATTCACAGTAACTATGACGGTTGTAGTGGCTGCATCAGTTGGAGTCGTAAGCGTTCCTGTAACCGTGATAGTGCCACTCGCCTCGGTTGTGTCAACTACACCATCCACAGCGATAGGCGTATCAATTGAAACAGCGCCGCCTGTTGGTGCAACTGTATCAATTTCGAAAGTTAATGATGGTGACGAAGTCGAAGTATTCCCGTTAGTGTCCGATACCGTGTATGTAATAATATAATTATCATCATCCCAATCCGCTGCTGGGGTATAACTCCACTCACCATCAGGCTGAACGATAATTGGTGTTCCTGCTCCAGTGACTGGTGCTCCATTGACATAAAGGTTAATGGTTTCACCCGGAGCTCGACCAGTCCCTGTAATTTCAGGACGGCTATCATTGGTCACAGAATTATTGGCAATATTTCCAGTTTGAAGCTCAACATCATCTACTGCTGTAGGTGCAAGTGTTGGTGTAGCTGGTGGTAAAACATCGACAACAATAGCATCAGAAATTCGATCTACATTACCCCACTCATCTGTTGCACTAATTTCGATTGGGTTCTGACCTTCACGTACCGAAACATTGACATTTAAAGTTCCATTCGCAACTTCCGTTGCACTCAGAACATATTTGTCACCATTAACAACAACAATGTCTCCAACTTGAGCATCGGCTCCTAAAGTAATTTGAACAGGTGTATTGTTTTTACCATTGAGTTCTTGTCCATTTAGCGTACTGTTGTTATCTAAATCATCTGGGAAATCAATAGACTCCACAATATTACGAGCCGCTCCATCAATCTGCACATCCCTAGACGCATCGTCTAATACACCTCCTGCATCTGATATCGTAACCTGCAACGTTTCTGTTTGCCCTTGAGTGACTGGAACACCAGTAAAGTCAACATACATATTGGCTAAATCTGCTGCTGTAACCGTATGTGGAGGTTGACCCGCTAAAGTAACGATGTCTCCTTCGCGGACATCTGCACCAAGCTGGACGCGTACATCTATTGTGCCACCATTTCCTAGCTCACTGTTATCAATAATATTATTGCCATTCGCATCATTAATGATATTTACATCACCAATATATTGTCCGTCTAGCACTTCAAAGAATTTGAAATCTAGCTCTGTTTGTCCATCCGTATTAGAAGCATCTACACGGATGAAATTCAGACCATCTACTACAGTTACAGGAACGGTTATTTTTAAAGCATCAATTTCAGTTTGAGTTAAGGTGTACAAAGTTCCATTAACAACTATCGTATCCCCAACTTTAGCATCTGCCCCTAAAGTGATCGTGACTGTATTTGTTTGTTGGTCACGAATTTCTCCCTGAGTTAATTTTCCGTTTGTATCGGTATCTGCATTTAATGTAATGCCATTAGGGTCTGTTGACATTTACTGTTCATAATTAACCCTATAAAGGTAGCCATAAAAATATACAGGCTAAAGCAACAGAACTTTGATAATTTCTTTTGAGCTTGTCATATCGAGTAGCTATTCCTCTAAATTGCTTTAATCTACAAAACATATTTTCAACTAAATGCCTGATTTTATATAAATACCAGTCCATATGGTCATTGTTCGATTGGCTATTTGTTTTCTTTGGTATATTCGCTTTAGTCCCTGTTTTCCTGATCTGTTCACGCAGTGGTTCTGAATCATAGCCTTTATCTGCACATACCACTTTTGTCTCTTTTAAATCTAATGTTGATATTAAATCAGGTGCAACTTTAACATCATGTGTGGTTCCATCGGTAATCATGAAATCAATAGGATTGCCATGTGCATCAACAATCAAATGTATTTTTGAGGAGTTTCCTCCTACACCTTTAGAAATAGATTGATTCGCTATGCCGGCAGAATGTTGATGAGCACGTACATGAGAGCCATCAATAAAAATCCACTCCATATCGGGGCATGAGGCTAGTAATTTGAATAATCTAAGTAACTTACCGCTGCTTGACCAACGATTAAAACGTTTGAAAATAGAGTTTGAATGACCAAAACAACAAGGAATATCTCGCCACGGACAGCCTGTTCTAATTCTATAGAGAATAGCTTCAATAAAATTGCGTAAATTTGAGTTGTGGTGAATGGATAAATTACGCAGAATAACTTTCAACTTTTGCCAGTGTTGATCTGTCAGCATGGTACGAGGCATAGCGAATAGTAAAATTGGGTTTGGCGATTTGATTTTACTACTTCGCTATTTTTTTAAGCTAAAAGTGTCAACACACCCTAATCAAATCCGCAGATCCGCTCGCTCCCGTTGCGCCTGTCGAACCAGTGGCTCCTGTAGCACCTGTATCACCCGTTGCGCCCGTAGCGCCCGTAGCACCTGTGGCACCTGTAGCTCCCGTGGCACCATCAGCACCATCTGCGCCTGTGGCTCCTGTTGCACCATCAGCACCAGTAGCACCATCTACGCCAGTAGTGCCTGTAGCTCCCGTTGCGCCTGTGGCACCAGTATCACCCGTAGCGCCTGTTGCACCTGTGGCACCAGTATCACCTGTGGCGCCCGTTGCACCATCAGCACCATTCGCGCCAGTAGCACCTGTAGCTCCCGTGGCACCATCAGCACCGTCTACGCCCGTAGCTCCAGTGGCACCTGTTGCACCATCAGCACCCGTAGCACCTGTAGCTCCCGTGGCACCATCAGCACCATCAGCACCATTCGCGCCCGTAGCGCCTGTAGCTCCCGTGGCACCTTTTAAGTATTCTATAAGATCGTTAATGTCTGAACCCGGTGGTAATTCACCCGCATCAATCAAAAGCTCTAGTGCTGACTTACCATCTGCACCTGTGGCACCTGTTGCGCCAGTCGCACCATCTGCACCTTTGAGGTAGTCAATCAGATCGTTTGTATCTGAACCCGGTGGTAATTCACCCGCATCAATCAAAAGCTCTAGTGCTGACTTACCATCTGCACCTGTGGCACCTGTTGCGCCAGTCGCACCATCTGCACCTTTGAGGTAGTCAATCAGATCGTTTGTATCAGAACCTGGTGCTAACTCACCCGCATCAATCAAAAGCTCTAGTGCTGACTTACCATCCGTACCTGTGGCACCTGTTGCGCCAGTCGCACCATCTGCACCTTTGAGGTAGTCAATCAGATCGTTCGTATCTGAACCCGGTGGTAATTCTCCAGCTTCGATCAGCAACTCTAGTGCTGACTTACCATCCGCACCTGTGGCACCTGTTGCACCTGTTGCACCAGTCGCACCATCTGCGCCTTTGAGGTAATCAATCAAGTCATTCGTATCTGAACCCGGTGGTAATTCTCCAGCTTCGATCAGCAACTCTAGTGCTGACTTACCATCCGTACCTGTGGCACCTGTTGCGCCAGTCGCGCCATCTGCACCTTTGAGGTAATCAATCAAGTCATTCGTATCTGAACCCGGTGGTAATTCTCCAGCTTCGATCAGCAACTCTAGTGCTGACTTACCATCTGCACCTGTGGCACCTGTTGCGCCAGTCGCACCATCTGCACCTTTGAGGTAATCAATCAGATCGTTTGTATCAGAACCCGGTGGTAATTCACCTGCATCAATCAGCAACTCTAGTGCTGACTTACCATCTGCACCTGTGGCACCTGTTGCACCAGTCGCACCATCTGCACCTTTAAGGTAATCAATCAGATCGTTAATGTCTGAACCCGGTGGTAATTCACCCGCATCAATCAGCAACTCTAATGCTGATTTACCATCTGCACCTGTGGCACCTGTTGCGCCAGTCGCACCATCTGCACCTTTGAGGTAATCAATCAGATCGTTTGTATCAGAACCCGGTGGTAATTCACCCGCATCAATCAAAAGCTCTAATGCTGATTTACCATCTGCACCTGTGGCACCTGTTGCACCAGTCGCACCATCTGCACCTTTAAGGTAATCAATCAGATCGTTAATGTCTGAACCCGGTGGTAACTCACCCGCATCAATCAAAAGCTCTAATGCTGATTTACCATCTGCACCTGTGGCACCTGTTGCACCAGTCGCACCATCTGCACCTGTGGCACCTGTTGCTCCGGTTGCGCCATCTGCGCCTTTGAGGTAGTCAATCAGATCGTTTGTATCAGAACCCGGTGGTAATTCACCCGCATCAATCAGCAACTCTAATGCTGATTTACCATCTGCACCTGTGGCACCTGTTGCGCCAGTCGCACCATCTGCACCTTTGAGGTAATCAATCAGATCGTTTGTATCAGAACCCGGTGGTAATTCACCCGCATCAATCAAAAGCTCTAATGCTGATTTACCATCTGCACCTGTGGCACCTGTTGCGCCAGTCGCACCATCTGCACCTTTGAGGTAGTCAATCAGATCGTTTGTATCAGAACCCGGTGGTAACTCACCCGCATCAATCAAAAGCTCTAATGCTGATTTACCATCTGCACCTGTGGCACCTGTGGCACCTGTTGCACCAGTCGCACCATCTGCACCTTTGAGGTAGTCAATCAGATCGTTTGTATCAGAACCTGGTGCTAACTCACCCGCATCAATCAAAAGCTCTAATGCTGATTTACCATCTGCACCTGTGGCACCTGTGGCACCTGTTGCGCCATCTGCGCCTTTGAGGTAATCAATCAAGTCATTAATATCAGAGCCCGGTGGTAACTCACCCGCATCAATCAGCAACTCTAGTGCTGATTTACCATCTGCACCTGTGGCACCTGTGGCACCTGTTGCGCCAGTCGCACCATCTGCACCTTTGAGGTAATCAATCAGATCGTTTGTATCAGAACCCGGTGGTAATTCACCTGCATCAATCAAAAGCTCTAGTGCTGACTTACCATCTGCACCTGTGGCACCTGTTGCGCCAGTCGCACCATCTGCACCTTTGAGGTAATCAATCAGATCGTTTGTATCAGAACCCGGTGGTAATTCACCTGCATCAATCAAAAGCTCTAGTGCTGACTTACCATCTGCACCTGTGGCACCTGTTGCTCCGGTTGCGCCATCTGCGCCTTTGAGGTAATCAATCAAGTCATTAATATCAGAGCCCGGTGGTAATTCACCTGCATCAATCAAAAGCTCTAGTGCTGACTTACCATCCGCACCTGTTGCTCCCGTTGCGCCATCTGCACCTTTGAGGTAATCAATCAGGTCATTAATATCAGAACCCGGTGGTAACTTGCCCTCATCTATCAAAATCTCTAAAAGTGATTTGCCATCTGCTCCTGTGGCACCTGTTGCGCCATCCGCTCCTGTCGCCCCAGTAGCACCATCATTACCCGTAGCACCTGTTCCCCCTGTGGCGCCTGTTTCACCCGTAGATCCAGTGGCACCCATTTCACCTATAGCGCCTTTAGAACCAGAACCTGAATCATCATCTGAATCATTTGCTGCCCAAGCTATCATGCCTCCCGCAGCTAATGGAATTGCAATCCACGCTAATGCAGACATTCCATTATCATCGTAAAGTAAAGGTTCAATATCACTCAAAGTTGAATATGTTGCATTTATAGCATCGCCATTAGCAACAAAATCTACCCATATTAAGGCATTACTACCTTCTAAAACTAAACTATTATCCGATGCGAAAAAACCAACAATTGTTATAATCTCTCCATTATTTAAAATAACTTTGAGATCATTCCCTTCTTTTGAAAAACTCTTAACATCATCTTTATTTAGCTGAAGCTTGACTACCGAAGGGTTTTCTTTTGATAACTGAACTTTATTTGATCCTCCCATATTAGCCACAGCTTCTTTATGAGATTCCTTACCTACTATTGAAATTTGAGTAACCATACAAATAACCCTCTGAAATGGTATTGATTTGTTATTTCCATCCAAAAATAAAAAAACGTTTTCTAGTCTTATTAAACTTAAACAACTTTCAGCTACTCATAACCTGTATGTTCTTATGGTTCATTAAATAAAAAATGAGTATTAAAAGTAAATTCTTTCTTCTCTAAGTGTTTTTACACTAGTTTATTATTCTTTAAAATACACCTGCATAAACCCACTCAATTCTGACAAAAAATTATTAAGATTTTTTAAAAAATCTTATTAAACCTTTTAAAATCCACATGTTAAACCAATGTTTTAAAAATTATTTTTTATATAAAAAACAAATAGATAACAATAATTAATATTTTTAACAAATCGAAAGATATCTATTTTTAAAATTATACACATTAAAAATAAAATTGTTTTTTTATGTAACATTAAGAATGAAAATGCACATTTTTTTTATGGCTTTTTATGAGAACAAAATCACAATAATTTATATATACTGTATTTAAAAACACAATATTTTATACACTGAGTACAACCCACTCCCAAAACCACAAAATCACTATTTTGATTTTACACACACTTTTTTTTATTTTAGATACCCATACATCTAGTACTGAATTAAACGGCTTTGTTGCACAAACATTCAAAAGCTAAACTTCTTCCAAGTTATCTAAATTTAAGTGGCAACTTGGGTGTGAGGTCGGCCTAAATCTGTAAATTTATTTAATACGGCCACACGTGCATGAATCTCATTGACTTGGCTTTGAAAGTTTCTCGCACGGAGTTTATCGCCTAATAATTTGATGCAATGCATCTTGGTTTCTATCAGACTTCTGCGATGATAGCCTGACCAATTTTTCCATATTGTTCTTCCTAAACGTTTAACTGTTCGAAGTAATTCATTTCGCTCTAGCGAGCTGGTCTTTGTATCTTTCCAAGGTTTCGCATTTTTTCTTGGCGGAATCACCGCATGTGCTTGTCGGTCTGCAATTACTTGACGGCATTGCTTGGTGTCATAAGCCCCATCAGTATAGACAGAGTCAATCTGCTCATCTTGTGGAATCTGATCGAGTAAATCACCAAGCACTTGTGAATCACTCACATTATTTGTAGTGAGTTGAATAGCGCGTATTTGAAGGGTTTCAGCATCTATACCAATATGAAGTTTACGCCATTGGCGACGATATTCAGGTTGGTGTTTCTTACGCTTCCATTCACCTTCGCCTAGAAACTTTAAGCCAGTAGAATCGACGAGTAGCTGGAGACCATTACTGCTTTTTTGATAGTTAATTGCAATATCAATATGCTTTTGTCTTCTGCAGATGGTGGAATAGTCTGGTGCTGTCCAATCTAATCTACAAAGATGAATGAGACTTTGCACAAAGCCAGTGACCATGCGTAAAGAAAGACGAAATAAGGATTTGATCATTAAACAGCATTGGATGGCTGTATCTGAATAAGTTTGATTTCGACCATGTTTACCTTTGGGTTGAGCGTACCATTGAGTCTTGGGATCAAACCAAATTGAGAGATTTCCTCGATTTATTAATGCACTGTTATAAGAAGACCAATTGGTTGTACGATAGATTTTAGGTGTGGGCTTATTCATTTGAGAATTATATTGTGGAATAAGCCTTTAGAGATAGGTTTGTGCAACAAAGCCGGATTTAATCATACCTTATCAACAAAATTAAACTTATAAAAAAATCGTTAGTTTTATCATTCACCAACGATTTTAATATATAAAACTAAAATAGATATCATTAAAAAATAAGACTCAAATTTATAAAACCCGAGATAAAAAGTTTTGAGTACGCTCTTCTTTAGGATGTTCCAGAACTTGTTGAACGGTTCCTTGTTCAACAATTCGCCCTTGATCCATAAACACCACATGGTCGGCAACTTCTCGTGCAAAAGCAATTTCATGCGTTACAATCACCATGGTTTTACCTAATTTCGCCAAGTTTTTGATTACATTCAAGACTTCACCTACCAACTCAGGGTCTAAGGCGGACGTTGGCTCATCAAATAAAATTACTTTGGGGTCCAGTGCCAAAGCTCTAGCAATCGCAACACGCTGCTGCTGCTGCTGCCCCCCAGAAAGTTGTTTGGGCCATGCTTCAACTTTATCCCTTAGCCCAACTAGACCCAATAATTGATTGGCTTTTAAAATCGCTTGATCTTTACTAAGTTTTTTATGTGCTAAGGGTGCTTCAATAATATTTTGCAAAACATTTAAATGTGGAAATAAATTAAAATTCTGAAAAACATAACCCACCGATTTACGTTGTTTTAAAATGTCTCGTTCTTTTAACTCATAGAGTTTATCGCCTTTTTTATGATAGCCGATAAACTCATCATCAATTTGAATAAATCCTGCATCTACACGTTCTAAATGATTTATCGTGCGTAGTAAAGTTGATTTACCCGACCCAGATGGACCAATAATTACCGTGACAGATCCCGCAGGAATATCAAGACTAATATCCTGTAATGCCGCATGTCACGCATAGTTTTTAAATACATGGCTCACTTGAATATGACCATTTGTAGGCGATGCTGATTGATTAATTATCATAGCTGGCTCCTATACGCGGCTGAGTTGTGTGTGGCTGCGCTTTCTTGAAAAAAGCAAAGCTATTAATCGCTGATTTCCGTTCACCTTTCGCCAATATTTTTTCGATATACCATTGCACTATGGAAAAAACACTGGTGACGATTACGTACCAAACGGCGGCAACCATCAACAACGGAATCACTTCTTGGTTGCGGTTATAGATCATTTGTACTGTGTAAAAGAGTTCAGGCATTGCCAAAACATACACAATTGATGTGCCTTTAGATAAGCCCACACATTCATTGATAATCGCGGGGATAATACTGCGAATCGATTGTGGTAAAATAATGCGCGTCGTACGGCGCCACCATGACAGACCCAATGCTGCCGCTGCTTCAAATTGACCATGATCGACAGACAGAATCCCACCACGGATGACTTCCGCGGTATAGGCACTTTGTACAATCACCAAACCGACTAAAGCTGTTGAGAACTGATCTAGTGCATTGATGGTTTTAAACTGGGCAAAGACCGTGTCGGTAAAAGGTACACCGACATTAATGTATTCATATAAATAAGAAAAGTTATAGAGAATAATCAACACCAACAGCAATGGTAATGATCTGAACATCCAGATATACACCCATGCCAATGAGCGAATTAACCAAGATGAAGACAGTCTCATCATGGCTACAATGGTGCCCAAAATTAAACTAAACACGATACCCCACTGGTCGATGTGATGTTGGTGCTATTGATCGTGTTTATCATCACGGCGCCTTTATTAACCAATAGCGTCAAGGTCAACTTACCCAAAGCTGCACCGACACAATCTACAGATCAAAACAAAGCACTGGTGATTAGTGTAAAACCTGATGGCGCAATCTTTTTAGATAAAGACCCAGTCAAACTCGAAAATTTTGAGCAAGAAATCACACAGCGTAAAAATACCAACAGCAAGTTAGCATTAAACCTAAATGCCGATGAAACTGTCCCTTATGGCACTGTGGCTAAACTTTTAGCCAGTATAGAACGTGTCGGTGTAGAGAAGTTATCGGTGATTACTGAACCGAAATAATTGATTTTCCATTTGAAAATGAGACCTCTACAACATATCGGTCTGTATTGATAAAAAAGCACCTTCAGGTGCTTTTTTATTCATTCAATATAATCCAAATTCTCTATTGATAGACTTAGCGACTCACTCGCTGAATGGCCTCATCATAGGTCACACTTGGCTTGTATTGATTTGCCAATTGATAATGTTGTTTGGCTTGAACATAGTCCTGATTATTTTCATAAATTTTACCAATGTTGTAATGTGAATACGCTTTGGTATTGTCATTAGACGCTAAGGCTATCGCCTTTTGATTTGCCCATAATGCTTCAGATGAACGATTCAACTTTTGATAAGCAACAGCAAGATTGCTATAGGTTTGTCCAACGTTTGGATTATAATCAATGGATTGTTGATAAATCAGGGCAGCTTGTTCAAATTGATTGTTTTTATACGCTTTATCCGCTTTCAAATTCAGAGCTTTAGCCCTTGCCTGTGCGTTGGCTGAAACAGAAACAGAATGCAACTGCATCGCTTGGCTTTGATAACTCGATACAGTTGAACCAACTTGGCTTGCGCCAATAGTTGTCCCCGAAATACGGTTAATATCTTGGATTTCCCCCTCTGGACTAATGCGGAACACAGTCCATAAGTTCCCTGTCCGCCCGGTTGGAATATAATAAGAACGGATCAAAGACTCGCCAGCATAGACCATAACTTTTGCTTGGCTATTCGATAGGTTCGCAGTATTGGGTTTGGCGCGATCTGAATAATCATGCACTGAATAAACATAATATTGCCCGTCTAAACGTTTATCGATGGTTACGGTTTCAGGGCCATAAGAGTCTGTGTCGTCGACATCTAAATTGGCATCTTGCCCTTGTTTATTGTCCCAATAGACATGTTGATTTTTATAGCTTAAATGCGAGTCCAAATCTAAAGGACTCTGTCCCCAGTTTAAAACAATTCGCATACTGTTTAAGTCTTTCAATACAGGACTTAAAGCATAGGTCATACCATCACAGGGACATTTTGCAACCAGTGTTGAATAGCCTGATTTTTTGATAATCAATAAATTGTCTGCGCCATTCGCACTGCTACTGTTCACCGTTGCTCGGCCGTCTGCATTAGTTGAAGTTGATGCAGACTGTTCACCATTTTTTTGTAAAATGACTTGTGCATTCGCAATATTTTGATCTTTTACCGTTGCACTTAAAACATGAATATTGGTTGTATCTGCATAGCCCAAAGTAGGGATGCTTAAACCCAAGATAGAAGAATAAAGTAGATGTTTTTTAATTGCATATCTCTTATTAAATTGCTTATTTCATTTTAAAGTCTTTTTCAACGCTAGAACTTAAACATTAAATCATTCAAATTATGCGGTACATTTGATGCATATACTATGGCTTAAATATCGATAGTCTGCTTAGGCTATTTCAAAGATGCATCATCAATGTTTACTCTTCATCACCTATCTAACTCAGCATTAGCCATGCTCTAAGCTCTTTGAATGATGCTATTTTAATAAATTAAGCAAGCGTCTCTTCACTTTTTAGGACGGGTTCTAAACTCAGTTTCTGCGCAATAAACTGGATAAAGACCTCTATTTTCGGAGCTAAATAGCGTGTCGGTGGATATAGTAACCAAGCATCTCCACTATAATAAGTCTTGAAATGCCAATCTGGTAATACTTGAATCAGTGCTTGGTTATTTAAAGCATATCTCGCCATAAAATAAGGCAAACTTGCGACTCCCATATGCTTTAAAGCCGCATTTAGTCGGATACCCGTATGATTCGCCGAATATCGTCCTTTTACAGTCACACTGGTGGTTTTATTGCCTTTTTGGAATTTCCACTTTGAATCACTGACTTGTTCACCCAAATAAATACATTGATGTTGGCTTAAATCACTCGGTTGCTGAGGTGTTCCATTCTTTTTTAAATACTTGGCTGTCGCCACTAAGACATGGTCAATGCGAATGAGCTGTCGGCCCTTTAAGCCTAACGGTGGTTCATTGGTAATGCGTATGGCCAAGTCAATTTCATCATCAATAAAGTCTATGAAACGATCTTCCAACAGCAGTTGAATATCTATTTGAGGATAAAGTTCAAGAAACTCGGGTATATACGGATGAATCAGATAATGCCCTACGGCTTTCGGTACACTGATCCGAATGGTCCCACTCGGTTCAGTATTGAATTTGCCTGAATGCTCAATTACGGCTTGGGCAGCTCTAACCATCTCTAAACAATGGTCATACGTTTGTTTCCCACTCTCACTTAAACGCAATTTTCGTGTTGTTCTTTCGAGCAGCCGTGTTCCTAAAGCCCGTTCCAATCGGCTGATGGCTTTACTCACTGCGGACGGTGTATTTCCAAGCTGTCGAGCCGTTTCTGAAAAACTGCCAGTCTCCACAACTTTAACAAAAATAGCCATTTCTTGGAGTAAAGCCATACTTTGATTTGTGCTCATGAGGAAAAAGTAATTTAATTTTTTACTAGATTATCATCAATAATTAAGCCTCATATAATCTTTTCTGTGAAATTTTGACAGAGATAACCATGACTCAAGCTTTATATCTATCTGACATCACTCAGGCTGAGGTAGAAATTT
This sequence comes from Acinetobacter sp. PC34, assembly GCF_051789135.1. NCBI lineage: Bacteria > Pseudomonadati > Pseudomonadota > Gammaproteobacteria > Moraxellales > Moraxellaceae > Acinetobacter > Acinetobacter sp. PC34. Next base: position 1,891,432 of record NZ_CP196664.1, read on the forward strand.
TAAGATGTGAACCTACTGACGATGGACGATTTTCCATTCAGCTTGCCCAAACACCGTTTCATCCGCAAGGTGGTGGTCAACCTAGTGATTTAGGTAAAATCAATGGTGTGGATGTGCTTCATGTCGCTATGCAAGATGATCAAATTATTCATTATTCTAATCACGCGATTACTTTAGGTCTGGCACAGGCTCAAGTTGACCTCAACCGACGCCACTATCACAGTCGCCTACACTCCGCAGGACACTTAATCGGGCATGTGATGCAAGCCTTTGGTTGGCAACCCACCAAAGCACAGCACTGGCCAGACGAATGCAAAATCCAATTTATCAAACAAGACCATTCTGAAAACCAAGATTTAGAAACTTTACAGCAGATATGCAATCAATATATTTCAAGTCAACTCGTCAGACTGACCCAACAAAATGCTGATGGCTACCGTGAAGTCAGTTTTGGGAATTTACCTGCATTTTCTTATGGTGGAACTCATGTCCAAAATTTATCTGAAATTGGAACGCTCAAAATTACAGGCTATAAACTAAAAGAAGATAAGTTAACTGTGAGTTATCGCGTTTCGGATGAGCATCAATAATATGTGGATGCAATATAGTTCAGAATTTTTAGCTTTGGCTTTGGTGCATTTTCTTGCGGTCCTTTTACCCGGCCCCGACTTCGCAATTACAGTTAGAAATAGTGTGCGCTATGGCTATGCAATTGGGTGCATCACGGCTATTGGCATTGGTATAGGAATTTCAGTTCATGTTTTATATACCCTTGTAGGCTTGGGCATTATTATTCAACAAAGTCCGTGGTTCATGCTTATTTTAAGAATCTCAGGCGCACTATATTTAATTTATTTAGGTTGGAGTTTATTACGTGCCCCCTCTGTCAATATCGACCCCTCAATTGAAGAAACTGCCAATATACCTTTGAGTCAAAGCAAAGCCTTTATAACGGGCTTTATGACCAATGCACTCAATCCCAAAGCGACTATTTTTTTTCTGGCTATATTTACCACACTCGTCAGTCCTACAACCCCCATGAAAGTGCAATTTGCTTATGGGATATGGATGTGTAGCATCAATACACTCTGGTTCATGCTGGTCGCTGTTTTGTTTTCTCGACCCGTCGTTCGACAGCAATTTTTAAAGATGGGAAAACAGTTTGAGCGATTGATGGGCCTCATATTAATTGCTCTGGCGCTGAAGCTATTATTTATCCATTTATGATGTTTCATAGCACCAGCAACTGTGGATTATTCAGAATATCGGCGCTGCCGATATTCTGAATAAGTACATAAAAATATGAGCAGCATATTTAAATTATAAAATGTGCAATCATTTCACTAAATCTGGCTGTACATTGGTTTCTATTGATCTTCTAAGGATATCTTTTCGACTCACCCGACATTAAAATAAAACTGTGCTAAAAATAATCAAACAAGCCATACTCTATTTTTATATCATGTGGTAAAAATATATAAAAAAAGGAAATGACATGAAAATAAAAGTATATTCATTACTTTCAATCGGTATTTTTATGAGCCAAAGCACTCAGGCTAAACGCTTTATAGAAGGCTGGCACAGCGCGTTAAAACTGAACCCGAACATGTATGCCTTTGGTGCAGATGTAGACAACACAATAGGCCAAAAAAACTTGAATTTTTTTGCTGACTGGAAAACAACTACAACCTCTCAAGAAAAACATGCATTGTCCCTACCTATTGCTTTAAATACCCAATTAGATCAAACCAGTTATAGAATTTACAATCAAGCGTATCTATCTCCTGAGACTACACAATTCAAAGCAATCTAAAATAAATCTCGGAACGGGTTATCGTTATTTTGAACACAATTATAAAGCGAACAATTTTTATTAAGACATTTAACACCACAGTTACCTATTTTCTAAGAGAGCATGATAATGAACAATGTATTAAAAAAAGTATTATTTGCCGCAGGAATATTTGTGGTAGCAGAAGCTGCTATGGCATGTACTCGTGTGGTTTATCTAGGCAATAATGACGTCATGACAGCACGTTCGATGGACTGGAAAAGCGATATTGGAACCAACTTGTGGATTTTACCCAATAATGTCAAACGTAATGGTATGGCGGGGCCAAAATCGATTCAATGGACATCAAAATACGGCAGTGTGGTTGCAACGGGTTATGACATCTCCACTACCGACGGCGTCAATGAAAAAGGGCTAATGGCAAACTTACTGTGGTTGGTTGAATCTGAATATCCAAATGTGAAAACCTCTAAAAAGCCAACTTTGGGCATTTCACTGTGGGCGCAATACGTCTTAGATAATTATGCCACAGTGAACGAGGCCATTCAGGCATTGGAAAAAGAACCTTTCACGGTGGTGACCGACCAAGTCCCAGGTGAAAAACGGTTAGCGACACTGCATTTATCTATTTCAGATGCCACAGGCGACAGTGCCATCATTGAATATATTGGCGGAAAACAAGTGATTCACCACAGTCGCCAGTACCAAGTAATGACCAACTCACCAATCTTTGATCAGCAGTTGGCGCTAAATGCTTATTGGAAGCAAATTGGTGGAACAACCATGCTCCCGGGTACAAACCGCGCGGCCGATCGTTTTGCGAGAGCATCTTTTTATATCAATGCCATCCCGAAAAATGCGAATTATAAACACTCATTAGCGAGTGTTTTTGGTGTCATTCGCAATGCTTCCGTACCCTTTGGATTGAACACAGAAGAAGAACCAAATATTTCATCAACCCGTTGGCGTACAGTGGTCGACCATAAACGCGGTTTATATTTCTTTGAATCTGCTGTTTCACCCAATGTGTTTTGGGTCGATTTAAAGGAAATTAACTTTAAAGATGGTCAAACCAAGAAGTTAGAACTTGGCCCAGACCAAGCGATGACATATGCAGGCAAAGCCAATGCATCCTTTAAAGTCACCAAACCTTTTGAGTTTTTAGGAACTAATCTCTAAGTTTTCATTTAGATCATCGGCTTAACGATATAATCCCCCCCAATAGTAGCCCTGATCAAAGGGCTACTTATCATCCAAAAGAAAGTTTCTTACTTTTTCTTACCCGCGACCAAAATTGACGGAGCATTGTTTATTCAGCATTTTTAAATTTGAGATTTCTCCCACATCAGCATATTCTAAACAGACAGATTTCACTTCCAAACACGCCTTGTAGCGTAGGAGTATTCACCATGTCAAAGAAGTTACCCATCTACTTCTCGGACGACGCATGGTCGTCTTTACAAGATCTCATGGGGCCAGACGGCAAACCCAGCCCCACCATCAATAACATGCTCGAACAAATTGCGCAGCAAGCTGAACTTGCGGATCAACTTGGGCTGACTCCTGTTCTACCTCAGTCCAAAGTATCTATTCCTGTTTCTTTAGAACGCATTCCAGCAGGCCCAGCGTTCAGCACTAAAGATGAGCAAGGCAAAGCCATCGATCTCAATGAATTCTTAATACAAAACCCCATTTCAACGTTCATCGCTCACGTAGACAGTGAGTCAATGTTGGGCGTAGGTCTTGAAGTAAATGACCCGATTATTATTGATCGGAGTATTGAAGCCAAACACTACGACATCGTGGTGGCTTTAATTGATAATAAAGACTCCACTATTAAAAGACTGATGATGACAAACAAAATGTCAAAGTCGGACATCAAAGACATTTTTGGAGATGAAAACTACCCTCTGCCTCAACTTTGGTTGAAAGCTGAAAACCCTGAATATGAACATATTATTCCTACAGAAAATCAAACCTTTGTTATTTGGGGAGTGGTGACATTTAACTTAAAACGTTTGTATCACCGTTAAAAATAATAAGAAGAAGCAACATGAAAAATGAAACTGAAATATTCGCGCTCGTTGACGTGAATAATTGCTATGTCTCGTGTGAACGCGTATTTAATCCAAAGCTCAATGACCGTCCTGTGATTGTGTTAAGTAATAATGATGGTTGTGTGGTTGCTCGAAGCCAAGAAGCCAAGGATCTCGGCATTGGCATGGCTGTCCCTTTTTTTCAAATTCAAGAACTTGTCCAGCAGCATAATATTCAAGTGTTTTCGAGTAACTATGCTTTATATGGGGAAATGTCTCGCCGCTTCATGCAGTTATTGGGGCAATATGTGGCAGCCGATGAACAAGAGATCTATTCCATTGATGAATGTTTTTTAAAGCTAACGGCTTATGAGTATTTATTTAACCTCACTGACTATGCCAAAGACATGAAAGACAAGGCATGGCAGTGGCTTGGTCTTCCCTGCTGTATTGGAATTGGTCGTTCCAAAACAGAAGCCAAAATAGCCAATCATTTAGCCAAGAAAAATAAGGCGTTGAATGGCGTGTGCAATTTGGCACACATGGATCCATGTACTGCTGAATACATGCTTGCAGATGTGGAGGTCGGTGAAGTCTGGGGCGTCGGTCGACAGAACTGCAAAAAGCTGAACGCGATGGGTATTTATACGGTTTTAGATTTGATCGACTCCAAGCCGAGTGAAATTAAAAAGCAATTTAGCATAGTGATGGAAAAGACTGTCCGTGAACTTCAAGGGATGTCTTGCATCAATATTGAAAGTGATGCGGTTGCACATAAGCAAATTATTAGTAGTCGCTCATACGGTCAAGCTGTGTATGAAATTGATGACATCAAAGCCTCTGTACGCTTATACGTTGCCAGTGCAGTTAAACGTCTACGTCATGATGGCTCTATTTGTAAAATGATCGGGGTGTATATTCAAACAGGTCGTTTTAGTCAAAGTGAACGTTACTCGCCCTATACCATTGTGCACATGCATGAACATACCGATGATCTACTTGAAATTACACAAGCAGCTATGAAAGGCATTGACCAAATTTACAAGTCAGGGTTTAAATACAAAAAGGCAGGCATCGTCCTTTTGGAAATTATGGATAAATCTAAATTTGTGCATGATCTTTTTACCGACTATAGCCATAAAAATAACCGTGAAGAACTCTCCAATACCATGGATGCTATTACTGAACGTTTTGGTAAAAGTATGATTTCTTTAGGGGTTTGCCATGAGAAAAGAGAACCTTGGCAAATGAATCAGTGCAATCGCTCCCCTGCCTATTTAAGCAACTGGTCGGAGCTATTTAGAGTGGGTTGAAGTTAAGTCTTCATAAAAGTAGCTCACTTTATACTACACGAATACTCATAAGGATTTTTTAATGAACATCACGATTCGAGACGAACAGCCAGAAGATATTGAAGGCATTGAGAAGTTGACTCGCGCTGCATTTTTAAATGCAGAACATACCAGCCATACGGAACAATTCATTGTGAACAGTCTCCGAAAAAGTGGTCAACTCCCGATCTCTTTAGTTGCTGTTGAAGATGATTCAATTATCGGTCATGTCGCCATTTCACCTGTATCTATCTCGACAGGTACAACTGGTTGGTATGGCCTAGGCCCAATTTCTGTCTACCCAACTAAACAAGGTTTGGGCATTGGGTCACAGCTGATGCAGGCATCCCTTGAAAAATTAAAACAACTGGGTGCCAAAGGCTGTGTTCTACTAGGGGATCCCAATTATTATCATCGCTTTGGGTTTCGACCTTATCTAGAGTTGGTTTTACCTAGCGTTCCTAGCGAATACTTTCAATCCCTTAGTTTCAATGGAGAAATACCTCAGGGCGTTGTCAGTTATCATGACGCATTTAATGCCACTGAATAAATTGAACTTTTAAATATCAATTTACTCTGTTGTGTAAAGTTTGAATGAATACTTTAAACCGTATTTTGAACCGCTTAAGGTGAATAACAGTACGTTTATACAACGTAAAACTCCATTTATGTAAAGCGAATGTAAAGCAAACTTTTAAACTTAAGATATACCAAATAGTATATATGGACTTATGATTTATATATAAAAAGGTCATTTTTATGAAAAATGCTTTAGGTGCAACACTCGTTACTTTAGCCTTAGTGGGTTGTACTTCTGCACCAACAGGAAAAGTCACTCAAGAAAACACATCAAGCAATAATACTGCAGAAACACAAGTGATTCACTTCACAGGACCAATGGATTTAACCATTGAACTGAAGTCATCTGATAATTTTGAAACAGCGATGATGACGGATAACTCAGATCGAACATTCATGCTGAAAAGTGCACCAGCCGCAAGCGGTATGTTTATGACGGACGGCAAAGGCGTATCGATTCACATCAAAGGAAGTGAAGGCATTGTCGAGTTTGTCAAAGATAAGCCGATCCAGATTACTGAGTTTAAGAAATAAACGTCATAGCTAATACAGCTAATCGTTTATTAGAAAAGGTCATGTAGGACAACTCCCACATGACCTTTATTTTGTCTTTACTCAGGATACGTTAATCAGTTTTCAATATTTAGTGAACTAATACACCACTCAACTTTTGAAACTCATAAGGTGTGTGATTCATAGAGATCGTTTCAATTTAGCGATCTCTAAATCCATCTTGTAATTGGCGTGGGCTTTGTTGCACAAACCTATCTCTAAAGGCTTATTCCACAATATAATTCTCAAATGAATAAGCCCACACCTAAAATCTATCGTACAACCAATTGGTCTTCTTATAACAGTGCATTAATAAATCGAGGAAATCTCTCAATTTGGTTTGATCCCAAGACTCAATGGTACGCTCAACCCAAAGGTAAACATGGTCGAAATCAAACTTATTCAGATACAGCCATCCAATGCTGTTTAATGATCAAATCCTTATTTCGTCTTTCTTTACGCATGGTCACTGGCTTTGTGCAAAGTCTCATTCATCTTTGTAGATTAGATTGGACAGCACCAGACTATTCCACCATCTGCAGAAGACAAAAGCATATTGATATTGCAATTAACTATCAAAAAAGCAGTAATGGTCTCCAGCTACTCGTCGATTCTACTGGCTTAAAGTTTCTAGGCGAAGGTGAATGGAAGCGTAAGAAACACCAACCTGAATATCGTCGCCAATGGCGTAAACTTCATATTGGTATAGATGCTGAAACCCTTCAAATACGCGCTATTCAACTCACTACAAATAATGTGAGTGATTCACAAGTGCTTGGTGATTTACTCGATCAGATTCCACAAGATGAGCAGATTGACTCTGTCTATACTGATGGGGCTTATGACACCAAGCAATGCCGTCAAGTAATTGCAGACCGACAAGCACATGCGGTGATTCCGCCAAGAAAAAATGCGAAACCTTGGAAAGATACAAAGACCAGCTCGCTAGAGCGAAATGAATTACTTCGAACAGTTAAACGTTTAGGAAGAACAATATGGAAAAATTGGTCAGGCTATCATCGCAGAAGTCTGATAGAAACCAAGATGCATTGCATCAAATTATTAGGCGATAAACTCCGTGCGAGAAACTTTCAAAGCCAAGTCAATGAGATTCATGCACGTGTGGCCGTATTAAATAAATTTACAGATTTAGGCCGACCTCACACCCAAGTTGCCACTTAAATTTAGATAACTTGGAAGAAGTTTAGCTTTTGAATGTTTGTGCAACAAAGCCCTTTAAAGCTCAACTTGCTGAAATTACAAAAAAAGAGAAAAAACCTTTAGTCTTTATTGTTGATGAACTTGACCGCTGTAAACCTGAATTTGCGATTCGCCTAATCGAACGTATCAAGCACTTTTTTGACATTCCAAAAGTTGTATTCATTCTTGCTGTGAATAAAAATCAACTAGAAGAATCGATCAATAATTTTTATGGATTTTCGAGTACTGCAAATTATCTTGAGAAGTTTATAGATTTTTCTGTGATGTTGAAAAATAAAGACTTAGATGGGAGCAGGTATGCTGAAATACTAAATAACTATAATAAAGATTATCAACTTGACCTTCAGAGAAATGAACTTCATACTTTCATAGCCTTATGTAAGACATATTCCCCTAATCCAAGGCAACTTGTTAAAATTATTAATAAGTTTTCCTTATTAAAATATGATTTGAATGAGACACAAAAAGTTTTTCTATTTATTTTCCTAATCTATTCTGAATTAAGATTAATTACCTCCTTTACAGATACAGAATTTTCTACGCATTTCTACAATCACCATAAAAATGTTTTCCATAAATTCAATTTTAATAGTACTAATAGCCCAGCAGAAAAGAGAGCTTCATTTTTTCAATTCTTAACTAATGATATTTACTCTAAAAATTCAAACACTAATATTTTCGCTTATTTATCTGCGTACATTGAGTATCAAAATTTATCACCTGCTGAGTCAATAAATTCTAAATATCGCCACTATAAAGATTGCAAAAACCATTACTACCCTACTGAAAATCAATCAAATGATCTAATGGATGAGTGGTATAAGTATGTGCATATGATTGAGGGGTAAAACTTCGATTTTAGCAAAAGAAAAGTGCCTCTTAGGCACTTTTCTTTTGTTGTTTTTCTTCATTGTTATTCATATATTTACAATATTCTAAGTAATCAATGTTGTATTTAATAACTGTTAGTACGGTTTCCGTATATTCATTTTTTCTAAGCTCCTCCAAGAATGAATCAATCATTCCTAAGTAGTTATTTTTTTGCTCGATATGTTCTTTGCAAACGTCTATACTTGAATCCAAATCAGATAGTGAGTAAATTGAAGCTGAATTACATCTAACTTTTTCATAATATACTGGCTCTCTTCCCTCCACCTTAAAATAATTTTCAACATACTCAATCATACTCTTATACTCTTTTATATACCCCTCATAATCTTTAATTTCATTAATTTTTTTATAATATGAAATAGATTTTTCCTTAATAATTTCAATGTTATTTTCCGTGAAAATTAATTCATTCATCTTCCAAGAAATTAGTGAATTAATTGATGCAGCAACTCTAATTGAGTTTAAATTTAAAATGAACTTTACATCTTTTAGTTTTATACAAATACTATTAAAATCCTTCTCACTCAAACCAAATTTAATTCGACTTAACTCATCAAAATAAGATTTATATGCATCACTATCTTCGAAAGCAATTCCATTATATTTATACGCGAATCTAGATATTTTATTTATAGCCTTATGATCATAAACATTGTTTTCAAAAAGAATATGTTCAAATATCCCATATTTTTCAACTAAACTCTTAAAATTATCCTTGCCATATTTCCCTAAGCAATTAAAGAAAAATACTTCAAGCTCATATTGTGTCAATGTTGCTCTAAAGATATCAAAATATTCTTTTCTCTTTTTAGAGTAGTGTTCAGTATCAGTATGACCATTAAGATCATCTGTATTATCAATTAATTTTGTAATTTGATAGCAAATTCGAAAATAACTACCCATGTAATCTAAGAGGTTATGCCGATAGTATTCTTCCCAAGCCATAGAGGTTTGAGATTGTTTGAATCCTTCTATACCATATTTTATGGCTTCTTTTCCAACAAATAATTCTGCTTCCTGATGTCCTTTAGCTGTTCTAAAATATCTAATATCATTCGTAATATCAGTTTTTGCTTTTAACAACTGGAAAAAAAGGCTTTCAAAATTTTGAAGTGCAATTTGTTGTTGTTGTGCAATTGCTGCATCTTGCTGACTCTTCAATGTATCTTTATTTAACTCTAAAATCTCAACTTGAGTTTTTACGTTTTCACTTTCAAGCCTAGCAATTTCTTCTTGATGTTTTGCTGACTCTTCTTGAGCTTTAGTCGCTTTAGCCAACTCTACTCGTGTTTCTTTTAACTCTTTAATTTGTAGTCGAACTGAATATGTCAGCCAGTAAAAGGCAAATAATGCAAAAATTGGGTTAAGAATGCCCCCAAAGAAATCGCCTACTGGTCCCCAACTTTGAGCAGATTCAGTAACTTTAAGATTAATAAAAATCATATAAAAAAATATAGCTGTAATAAGAATCAGAAAAACCATGATTCGATGGAAATTGATATCTCTATCAATTTTGTCTAAATCAGCATTGTCTTTTTTATCAAGTTGGTTCATATCAAATTATTAGCAAGCAAGTCGATTCAAGCCACAAGTATAATTTGATACGCAGTATCTATCTATTTTTAATTAATATTTTTAAGTGATTTAGGCAGTCAAATTAATTTGAGTCAATCGGTACTGCTCTGCTTCATGAATAAAAATTTGAACATCCTGCTCATATTGAGCATGACTTTCTGATTTATAAAACTCAAGCACAAAATAATGATGTATACCGTTATGCTCGAAATAAGAATAAACTAAATAGCTATCGCTGGTGCATTCCCATTGGGTTTTCGCAGAACCATCAAGAAAGTCCCACTTAGAATGAGGTTGCTTTACGTGCAAGTGTTGAATATTCTGATTACTAGCTTCAGGGTATTTTTTATCGAAACGATCACGCCCAAACAAAGGAGATAAACTTTCGTAGGTTTCTTGTGCATGACGTCTAGGTGATGGGTGTTCATGAGGTTCACTATTTTCTTTGTAATAGCAAAACTCCTCAAAAACTTCTTTGAAATCTGAGTCATTATTAAATTTTGAGTGATATGCAAATACAAATTGAGACAATCTTAGCCTCGAAGACTAACAGACTGTCTCACTTTTTCCATACGTTCTGTACCACGTTGAGCTGCTTGTTCAGCAGTATTTACTAACGTAGCTAAACGTTCTGGTGACATTTCACGACGGTTGGTACGTTTTTCGGCTGGACGAGGTACTACCATAGTGTTCATAACAGACCTCCTTTTTTAATAAATGATGGGCATATAAGATACTATGCTTGGAAGTTCTTAAGAACTTCCAAGCATAGTATCTAAGTAGCATTTTTTGTTCAATTGTTTTTACAAAACTTATACTATTTCTTATCTATCTAAAAAAAGAAAAACTCCATGAACTACATGGCGATTATCTAAATAATCGCCATGTAGTTCATGGATTATACCAGAGTATCTAAGTACCCACAATTGCCGAAATGACATTTCTTATTTTTTTACACCTAATTTAGAAAATTGTATCACATTTAAACCCAACCACTCATTAATCGGGTTTGCAATTCTTTGCATGAGAGGTTCTATCTCCGCATTCCAATGAACTTCTTGCGCTTCCGTAATAGAGCCAAAACCACCCGTATTATTGGGAATAATGCCTAGTAACTGAGGTGGTGTACGCATAGCCGCCAATATGTCATCCCGAGTAATAGACTTAATATGTGCAAACTCATCCTTCGCTGCCACTTCCGACACGGGTATTAACTTAATACCATCGGGCTTACCACTGGGTGAGTACAAAAACAGATTTCTAAAGTTCCCTGGTCCTTTACTGTCTTTAAGTGCCTGACGTAAATTATTTACATCGTCTTCATTCTGCTGCGGATCGGTCAGGTACAAAATAAACCCAGCATGAGAACCATTGTTATAGTACTTACGACGGAACAAAGTCGCAGACTCATTTAACCAAGCAGACTGCAAAGCTGCCAAATATTCAGGTGTGCCATACACTTCCTGATTTATATCGCACTCACGTACCTGAAAAACTGAATCACGCTCAAAATGGTGGTACTTCCAGTTTTCTGTAATCATTAAAAATTCTTTCGGGTCTTGTTTACGTCGCATGTATTTGGCCAAAGGCGTAGTCACCTGCACCACTTGGTTTGAACGACTCTTTACTGCTTCCACATAGCCCATACCAAACACCAAAAAGTCCATGACCAACTGCTCAAAGGCTTTGGAAGACATCAACTTATTCGGCTTAAATGCAGAAACCAACTGATTGCGCTTATAAATAATAGCGGTCGACAAATAAGGTGTAGAACGGAAAGACTTTGCCAAGCCCTCAAGACTCACTGGCGGCTCATAGTAAGTCCCATTCCAATACACCTGAAACATACTCATGTAATCATGCGTATTCATGACAGGTTCAGGGTCACCAAAGGTAAAGGCTTGAATCGCATTGTTTTGCGCCACAGCAGGCAAGTTTTGAGTTTCAGACATTAGAATATTTCCATTGCAGCAGTATTGTGGACGTTACGCCCTTCCAGTGGTTCATTTGCAAAGACATGCATGCACGCCCAAGCAAGGTCGGCATGCCCTACTTCTTCTGAACGTGTAGCTTCAAAAGTGAATTGGCGACCTGAGCCTGTCATGGTCTTTTTGATGGCCATAAAGCTTTGTGCGACATCGGTCCAGCCTGCATCAAACTCAAAACGACCTTGATGAACCACATCCATGGCTTTCAGTACCAACATTGTTTTAACCTCTACCGAATAGCTAAAAGTGGTTAGTGCTGGGAAGAACTGGCGTACCAATTGGGCAACCCCTGTCCCCATGCCTGTGGTGTCTAAACCAATGTAGGTCACACGGTAGTTTTCACAAACTTTTTTGATGTAAGCCGCCTGCGCCTGAAAGTCCATACCTTTAAATTGATGACGTTCCAGTAGGCGGAATTTTGAATAATTAATCGATGGTGGTGCAATCACCACTAAACCCGCTGTGTCACCCGATTCAGCAGGGTCATAACCGACCCATACTTCCTGATAACCAAATGGCCGAAGGGCTAAAGGTTTAAAGTCTCTGTCCCACAGTACCCATGAGTCCACCATGCACGGCTGCATAACTGAAAGTGGAAAGACCGAATGTCCATCATCCATGAACATACACATGAGCAAGTTGGCAAAACTTTCTGCCGAATACTCAAAGCGTAATTCATCAATATCGAATAGGTCACAACCGCCGCGTTCAGCATCTAAAATAGTGACAATCTGTCGCCAAATTTTGTCTTCACAGAGTCGACCATCTTTTAAGGCTTCATGGCTGACATCAATATTCAGTCGTTTATCTTTAGGTCTGCCCTTGTTAAAGATTTCCCCTGTCCAAAAGTTAAAAGCTTCGTGGCTTTTTGATGATGGCGTAGAGAAATAGGTTTTGCGCCAGCGTTTGTGCATAGCCATACCAGAGGCAACTTTCTGTAAGGTCTGAAAACCATGTACCCAAAAGTATTCATCGAAGTAAAAATTGCCGTGGAAGCCCTGAGCTGTTTTGGCATTGGTACCTAAAAATATTAGTTCTGAAGGTGGACCTTCTTCAAAGTTCAGGACGATTGGATCGCCCTGTAGATCAAGATCAATCGACTCAGCAGCAAAGGACTTAATATAGGATTTAAAAACGTGTGCCTGTGCTTTGGAAGCAGAAAGAAAAATCTGATTACCTCCGCCTGTGATCGCATCAACGAAAGCTTCTCGCCCAAAGTAATACGTCGCGCCAATTTGACGACTTTTTAAGATATTGCGTGAGCGCTGATTTTTGGCTTTGAACCAAGTACGTTGATAGTCAAATAATCCCTCATCAAAATCTGCCTGAACCTTTTCAATCATGGCCTGCGTAATCAAGTTTCGCTTAGGCATCTTTTTCGGTTTGGCATTACGGTTTTGAATTTTGGGATTGATGTCGGCTTCATTACCGCCATCACTGAGGTATTTTTCGCGTCGGCTATATTTGTCTTTTTGACGTTCTAATAGGTCGATTTCTTTGAAATCCCCTGGTGTTTTTTTCTCGAGCAAATACAAGGTACACAAACGGGCTTCGAGTGCCTGTGCAGCAATTCCTTCAGGTGCTTCTTTGTCCCATTCGTCACGGGCTTTCCATGAATGAACGGTTTTTTCATTTTCCTGTAGGTATTCCGCAATGCTGCTGATACGCCAACCCATCCAGTAAAGGAACTTTGCCTTTACTCGGTTATCAAATGTTAGCTCGAAGCGTTCGGTGTCAAATGTATTCATGCGCCAATTAAAGCAATGCACTTTGTACAAAGCTTGATTTAGCTTTTGTATGATCCCCTCTTACAAAGGGCTTTATTTAAGAACTTGGATAAGGTTAGAAAGTGCTAAAAGGATTGGTGCAGCTTGAGTAATCAAAATTCCAATTAAAACGTAGGATATGACAACATAAGTCCAAGTACGTAATTCCTTATTTTTAGATTGTTTTTCCATCATTGAGGTAGGCCTACATAAAATGAAATTATATTTAAAAGTGTTCTTGTCGCCATTAGAGCTATAGCAATTAATGCAAGATTCCAGAATATTTTCACAAAACTTTCTGGTTTTAAGTTCATAGCTTCCATTGTCGCTCCTAGAAACTTAACTAAAAATTTAGTATTGTTATCTCTCATATTTTTGATCCTTACTTGATCTAAGGGTTGGAAATAAAAAAGCCAAGAATTGCCGTTCTTGGCTTTTTGCTTTTGTGCCTATTATTCAGTTTTCCTACCTCAGATCATTCCTTGTGATTTGTAGCATCCCCTCTTACAAAGCAGATTTATTTACTAATGCCGTCGGACTTTCAATGATGCTCATTATTTGATGAGCAAATTTCTGAACGGTTAAAACACCATGACAAATAAATCAAAGTTCTTTCGTGTTGCAGTCGAAGGAGAAACCATTGATAAGCGCGTGATTGAACGCTCTTGGATTGAACAAGCTGCAAAAAACTACAACCAGTCTGTATATGGCGCGCGTATTTGGGTTGAGCACCTACGTGGTGTAATGCCCGATTCTTCCTTCCGTGCTTATGGCGATGTGCTTGCAGTCAAAGCCGAAGAAGTCGACATGAACGGTGAGAAGAAGCTGGCATTGTTTGCACAAATTGACGCAACTTCTGACTTGGTCGAAATGAACAAAAAGCGTCAGAAGATTTTCACCAGTATCGAAATTGACCCGAATTTCCAAGGTAAAGGCGAAGCCTATTTAGTAGGCCTAGCAGTGACTGATTCCCCTGCTTCTATCGGTACTGAAAAACTCAGCTTTTCCAGCATGGTTGCTAAGTTTGGTGAAAACTCTGAGAAGAATGCCTTTTCCATTGCTGCAGAAACTCAAATCGAGTTTGAAGACGACAGCAAAGGCTTATTTGCTGGAATGGTTCAGAAGTTCAGTGACCTATTCTCCCCGCAAATTGAACAACAAGGCGCAGAAGCCAAACTGAACTTTACCGAAGTCAAAAAAGTACTCGAGCAAATTGCAGAAACCTTTGGCAAGCAAAGTACGGCTTTCTCAAAAATGCAGCAGGAACTAAACGAGCTGAAAACCCAATATAGCGAACTTGAGCAAAAACACAGCACCCTTTCAGACTCATTCAATCATCAACCTGACCCAAATCATAACAAACGACCTGAAAGCACTGGGCATTCAGGCAGTAATGCTGCTGTCGTTTACTAATACGGAATTTCTTAATCATGCGTAACGATACACGAAAAAAGTTTAATCACTACATGGGCGAAGTTGCCCGCATTAACGAAGTCGACAGTGCAGCGGTTCAGTTCACTGTTGCACCAACACCGGCACAAAAGTTGGAAGAAAAAATTCAGCTATCAAGCGAGTTTTTAGGTCGTATCAATGTCATTGAAGTGGTTGAGGCAACTGGTCAAGCCATTGGTCTTTCTGTAAATAGCACCATTGCTGGTCGTACTGATACCACAGGTGATGCCAAACGTAATCCATCCGATCCGACAGGTCTAACGGCTAACACCTATGCCTGTCAAAAAACAGACTTCGACATTGCCTTACTCTATTCAAAAATCGATGCCTGGGCAAAGTTTGCCGACTTCCCTGAAAAATGGGCAGGTGCTTGTGCCAAAGCGATTGGCTTAGACCGCATTATGATTGGCTGGAACGGTACAAGCATCGCAACAACCACCAACCGCAACACCAATCCATTGCTGCAAGATGTAAACGAAGGCTGGCTATATAAAATTCGTACCCGCAGCCCTGAACGCAATATGACCGAGGTCGTACAAGGCTCAGGCAAAATTACTGTGGGCTCTACAGGTGACTATAAAAACTTGGATGCCTTAGTGAAGCAAGCTGTTGATAGCTTGATTGATGAAGTTCACCAGGATGCGACGGATCTAGTAGTGATCTGCGGTCGTTCTCTATTGAACGATAAGAACTTTGCCATTTTGAACCAAGATCAAGACAACCAAAACACGCTTGCAGGTCAGGTTTTGGTAGGTCAAAAGCAAATTGGTGGCTTACCTGCCGTTCGCGTTCCCTTCTTCCCAGATAACACGTTCCTGATCACCTCTCTCGACAATTTGTCAATTTACTACCAAGAAGGTGGCAAACGTCGCTTCATTCGTGAAGAACCTGAGAAAAACCGTGTTGCAGACTATCAATCGAGCAACGAAGACTACGTGATCGAAGCCTATGAAAAAGTGGCTTTGGTTGAAAACATCGAAGTTCTGTAGGTGACAAATGAATCACGCACGTAACCACTTTCTTCGCGTTTTGGCAGAGAAATCTGCCAAGGCGGATGCCTTTGGAGCAACCCGCCATGATGCATCGATCTATCAACTCCAGTTGGCGGAACTGAAAAATGATAAATCACTGCTTTCACATATCAAATCAGATGAAAGCCGTGCTGAAGCTAAAGGCAAACTGATTCCAAAATACCAACCTTATGTCGAAGGTATTTTGGCGGCCAATCAAAAGGTGGACGACGAAGTTGTCACCACCATCATGCTGTGGTGTTTTGATGCTGGCATGTTCCATGAAGGCTTAAAGATTGCTGTGTTTGCTTTAGAACACGGATTAGATATGCCTGACTCTTTTAGCCGGGACACTCCAAGTATTGTGGCTGAAGAAATTGCTAATGCTGCATTGACCAAGCTGAAAGCAAGCGAAGTATTTGATTTAAATACTTTGCTTGATGCTGAAAAACTTACTGAAGGTTTTGACTTACATGATCCTATTCGCGCCAAGTTGTACTGCGCAATTGGGAAAGTTTTTCTGTCTGAAGACAATTATGTACCTGCAATTGAGTACATGAAAAAAGCGATTGCCAAGAAAGACAACGTCGGCTGTAAACAAGACCTTGATCGTGCTGAAAAGCTCTTGGCCAAACAATTAGAAGAACAGCAAGCTGCTGCATCTTCTTAACCTGTGCCCCCCGCACCTGGTCGGCATGATGGGGATGACAAAACTTTTAAGTTGTTGTTCTGAACCATCATCCACCGACCACCTAGGATATGACTATGACTGGTTTTAGCTTTAATGCACCTACAACCATGCCAGATGAGTCGATTAGCAATGATGGGTTCTTTCCCAATCTTCAATTGAATCTGATCCGGGAATCTGTGCGTTTAGATGGCAGCATTTCCAACCCTCGTCTAAAAGATGCCGCGATTGCAGCCATGTTAGAAATCAATGAGCAACTACGCTCGCTCAAATTTAAAGCATCGGCACTAAGTGAGCTCGCAACTTCGACCATCGATGGAAAGCCCAATACTGAACTTCTGTATTTACGTGCAATTCATTCTGCGATCGCAGCGGACATTAATGAAAAATATCGAAGCTATGACAGCACAGGTGATGGCCAGAAACGGGCTGAAGAATTGTCACCGACCATTGATGAACATCGACGTAACTTGCGTTGGGCGATTCGTGACTTGCTTGGTACCAGTCGCTGTACCGTGGAATTGATATGAAAACAGTGAAGTCCGTTCAGGGGGACACGATTGATCTGATCTGCTGGCGCTATTACGGTCGAACCGCTGGTGTTACTGAGACAGTGTTGGAAAGCAACCCGGCTTTGGCTGAACAAGGTCCAATACTGGTGCTTGGCACTGAGGTTGTTTTGCCTGATATCCCCGCCCAACAGCAGATGACAAAAACAATTAATTTATGGGATTAAGCATGCCTGAACCTACCACGACAACCACAACGGCAACAGCTATCAGTTTAAGTGCCGTTTCCATCCTGCCTTTTATTAATGGTAATGCCCTACTCGGCGCTGTTTTAGGTGCAGCATTTATTGCCACCTATGAAAAAGATTTATCTGCTTGGCAGCGCTTACGCACGATGCTGCTTTCAACGGGTATTGGCTATTTGCTTGCATCTGAAATTACCAGCCGAACTTTTATCACCAGCGATGCGACAGCAGCGCTTATTGCATCCACATTTTCACTTTTCATTTTGATTAAAGCAGTTGATTGGGTGAAGACATCCAAACTGTCTGACATTTGGAAGACTTTTAGAGGTGGAGGTGCCTCATGATCGAATTCTTATTTCAATTTATCGCTGTTTTGGCCTATCTGATTTGCGGTATCCGCATTGCTTGTTATAGCCCTAAAGAAACCGCTTTCCATCGTGGTTACTCATGGCTGGCAACATTGCTTATTGCCTCTTTTCTTGGGCAGTCGGTTCACATTCTCTTCTTTAAAGATCCCGTCACCCTATGGGATGCCATCTTTGCACTGCTTCTTGCTGTCATCGTGCTTCGCAGCAGAGGAAATGTGGCCAAACTAATTTGGAGTCCATCATGAAGCTACTTAAATTTGGAGCTAAGGGTTCAGCCGTTTCTGAGCTACAGCAACTTCTGATTAAAAATGGCATGAAAGGTAAAAATAATAAACCTCTATCTATCGATGGCCACTTTGGTGAAAGTACTGAATATGCCGTGATTCAATTCCAGAAGAAGATGGACATTAAAGTGGATGGCATTGTCGGGAATACCACATTGAATGCCCTCAAAGGTCTGGACCTATCTAAACATCTAAAAGATGCGGACTTAACGATTGGTGCAAAACGGCTTGATGTCCCTGAAATTGTGATTCGTGCGATTGCCGAAGTTGAAACACAAGGCGAAGGGTATTTGCCTGATGGTCGACCGAAGATTCTGTTTGAACGTCACCGTATGTATTTCTACCTCAGCCAGAAACGTGGCAAAGCTTTTGCAGACAAAATGATGAGCCAATATCCCAATGTGATAAATACCCAAACAGGTGGGTACCACGGCAATGCTGCCGAATACACACGGTTAGCTTTAGCAAAGCAAATTGATGAAGACTCTGCTCTGATGTCGGCTTCATGGGGGCGCTTTCAATTGATGGGCGAAAACTGGAAAGACCTCGGTTATTCCTCTGTTCAGGAATTTGTAGAGCAGCATTATCAAAGTGAAAGCCTACAGTTTGAAGCCTTTCTCCGCTTTTGTGAATTTAAGTCGGGAACGGTCGCTGGGAAAAAATGGACTTTGCTAGAAGCATTACGCCAAGAGAATTGGGATGCAGTCTTTAGCTTATATAACGGTCGCAACTATAAAAAGCTGGGCTATGACAGCAAGTTCCTTCGAGTGATGAATCGCCTCGATCCAAACTACCAGAGAAAAACTGCATGAAAAAGCCGATTAGTCTGCGCGAACATTTGGTGAGTCATCTGAAGTTCCTCCAGGACAACCCAGATAAGCTCAGCATGCATATTGAAAGCGGTCGTTATCGTACTACGCTTGCAAATGGCTACGGCATGGAAAGTATTTCACCTGTGAAGTTTGTCATTCAAGACTTTACAGGTGATGCTGACCTGATTGCCTTCTTACTGTTTCAATGGATTCGCGTACACCAATCAGAGTTACTCGCCAATTTAGATAAAAACAAAGATGCTGTGAAGTTCGAGGCTGAATTTATTGATAACGATAAAGTCGATGTCATGTTTGAATTAGAACTGACAGAACGTGTGATTATTCAACTGCAAGAGCATGGTGGCTACAACTTTTCTTATCCCGAAGAACCTCAGTACCAACCCGCTTCACCTGCAACCGAATGCGAATTGCTAGATGATCAAGGCAACCTCTTAGCAACGTGGACCAGTGTTGAAACTTTAAATATAGTCGCACTCGAAATGCCTTTAGCGAAGAAACCATAAGGGTCAAGCCATGCGTGATAACTTAGACGATTTGGTCAAATACCTAACGCCGATGCTGAATAAACTCAGCGATGCTGAAATGACGAAGCTGAATAAAAAGGTTGGAGCAGATTTAAGAAAAAGCCAACAGCAACGTATTGCGGCACAAGTTGGCCCAGATGGCTCAAGCTTTGCTCCGAGACGTTTACGCGAAGGCAAAAGAATTCGTCGTAAAATGTTCACCAAACTCCGATCGCAGCGTTATTTTAGAAATTTTTCAAATGCCGAGATGGTAAGCGTTGGTTTTCTGAGTAATGTCGTTTTTGTAGCTCGTATCCACCAAGATGGTTTACGTGCCCGTGTCAGTAAAAATGGGCCATCCATTACCTATCCCAAACGTGAATTGTTGGGGTTTGCTCCAACTGATATTCAAATGATTGAAGACTCAGTCATGAGGCATTTAAAGCCCTAAATCTTAGAGCAAAATGAAGTCTCTCTATTTGTAATATCCCCTCTTACAAATTGCCATTAATGCAAGCTTTGAACCCTTAACGCAAAGTAGGCACATGAGTGCTGAAATCCATCGCCGCTTAGAAAATTTGATCCGTTTAGGACGAATTAAAAGCGTTACCCCTGCTAAACCTTTTCATACCGTCACAGTCGACCTCGGCGATATCGTGACCGATGAATTACGTCTATTTAATTTACGCGCAGGTGCAGACCTAAGTCATGACTTACCTAGCATCAATGAGGAATGTGTCGTCTTCAGCCCAACTGGTGAGCTTGCCCTCGGCATTGTTTTGGTTGGTTTAAACAATGAATCTTTTCCGACTCCATCATTGAACCCAAATATTAAATTAAGAGTCTATGAGGATGGGGCCATGATCAGCTATGACACTGCTAATCATTCATTACAAGCCATCCTCCCCAATGGAGGAACGGCCATTCTTACTGCATCTGGAGGTATCACGATCAATGGCGATACCTCCATTAACGGTAATTTACAGGTCAATGGCAGTACTGCCATGACTGGAAATAATACAGTAGGTGGCAGCCAATTGATCCAAGGTAGCAGTCACTCTACTGGCAACTTCAGTACAGAATCTGATGTGAATGCCGGAAGCATTAGTCTTAAAAACCACAAGCATAGTGGGGTTCAATCTGGTGGATCAGATACAGGAGTGTCAAAAGCATGATGTCACGTGAAACTGGTCAAAGCCTCGAGGTCATTCCTCACATTAAACAATCCATTCAAGACATTTTATTTACGCCCATTGGCAGCCGAGTGATGCGTCGTGAATACGGTTCTATGATTTTTAAATTGCTCGATCAACCCTTTAATGATGCTGTCCGCCTTCAAGTGATGGCCGCAAGTGCTACAGCCATTTTGACTTGGGAAGACCGAATCAAACTGATCAATGCTCATTTTTCTAAGGCAGAAAATAGCCGTTTCCAATTGGATCTAGAAATGCAAATTGTTGGTTCTTCAGACATCAATAAATTATCAATTCCATTAACAATGGGCGCTTCAACATGACTCAATCGACTAATGCAATTGATCTATCTCAACTACCTGAACCAACAGTTGTAGAGCAAATAAACTACGAAACAATTTTAGATGCTGGACTACAAGAATATTATCGTCGTATGGATGCCCTTGGTATTTCTTATACACGACTTCGTGAATCTGATCCTGCTTACAAACTAGCAGAAGTCTTTGCATTTCGAGAAATGATTGTACGTCAGCATGTCAATGATTCGGCTAAAGCCGTATTACTTGCATATTCTTCAGGAATAGACCTTGAACATAAAGCTGCTGAAAAAAATCTAAAACGCCAATTAATTACTGCTGAAACCTCAACAACAAAAGCTATATACGAAACTGATGCATCACTCCGTAAGCGTGTGCAACTTGCACCTGAAGGCCAAACTACTGCTGGTAGTGAAGGTTCATACATTTTCCATGGCCTCAACGCCGATGTACGGGTTAAAGACATTTATCCTTATGCGCCATTAGATGAAAACCAAAACCCAATGGGTATTTGTAATATCTATGTGCTTTCTACTGAAGGCAATGGTACTGCATCAGAAGACCTTTTAAATGTTGTGAATACAGCTTTGAATGCTAAATCAGTTCGCCCTTTGACAGATCGTCCTATTATTTATTCGGCATCTATTATCAATTACATCATTGAAGCAGAAATTTATATTGATGAAGGTCCAGATGAAACTATCGTTTTGAACAGTTGCTATAAAGCCACAGAAGAATATATCCAAAAAGTCCATTCATTTAATGATGGCGTTTCATTGTCTGGGATTTACCAAGCACTCCACCAAGCAGGTGTCAGCCGTGTCAATTTGATTTCACCTGCAAGCAATATCGATACTTCAATCGGCCAAGTTGCGTATTGCACCAGCATTAATATTTCAAAGGTGGACACATGAGTAAATTACTGCCCCCAAACTCCACTAAATTTGAAATGAATTTTGAAAGTGCATTTTCACGTGTTTCAAATATTGAAGTAAATATACGCAGCTTTAATGATCCACTGAATGCACCAGTTGAAGTTTTGCCATGGTTAGCATGGGAACGTTCAGTTGATGTATGGAATAAAGATTGGACCGAAATTCAAAAGCGGCAAGTCATACAAACCTCCCTGAAGAACCATAGTATTAAAGGTACGATTGGATCGTTAGATGGCGCGCTTAATTCATTGGGGTTTCCAATTGTCGTACAAGAATGGTTCAACATGGTGCCACAAGGTAAGCCTTATACATTCAATATTTTTATTAAGACTAGTCAAAATAATATCAGTAAGTTTGATTTTAAAGAGTTAACGAAAGTTGTCCGTACTTATAAAAATTTACGTTCTCACCTTACTGGAATATCACTCGTTCTTGAAAGTACTTCGAGTATTTACACAGCAGCGGCCGTTATTACTGGCCAAGAAATTGAGTTCGCTCAGGCCGCAGGTGGATTGTATTTAGATGGTACTTGGTTACTCGACGGCAGTTATAGATTAAATGGAGTCAATTTAAGTGAGTGAAATAATCAGTAAATCAGAGTGGTCCCCAATTCGTTTACTTGAAAAAAATGAATTAGCTTTGGGCGGCATTAATGGCAACATGAATGAACAAGCAAAAGCACTAGGAAATCGAACTCTTTTTTTGAAAGATCAAATAACAGAGATAAGCAACTATTTAGGCCAAGATTCCACTCAAGAAGCTTTTCATATCATTGAAAGTACCATCCCTCGTTTTTCCGCCGACTGCTGGACAATTGATGGGCCACGAAGTATGTCCTTCTGCCTTGTGGGTGAGGCTGAAGATGCTTTTGATGTCTATTTTACTTCACGACGTCAAAACGATTTCGCTGCAGCTATTTTCTTTAGTGAAGATCAAGCGATGCACCCATATTTGGCCTATGAAACAAAAGGTGATTTTAGAAACTGTACTTTATCTTTTTCTATCGATACTTCAGGTGATGTGCCTGCAATTGATAATGAACATCTCGGGTTAGTCATGACGATTATTGTTAATGACGATAGCGAAACAGGCCAATCACCTTACTATTTACGATTAGCAAATCTTGCTGATCCAGTAACTTTAACAGCAACCCATGCCGATATCACGATTGATTGGAACACTGTAGTCAGTGGTTATGAGCAGAACATTCCATTTCCGAAAGAAGACATTCACCGTATCTTTATTGGATGTTTAACCCATGGATTTAATGCTGAGTTAAGTGATCCTTTGGAGCGACCACAACAAGGTGAATTGCATGTTAGCAAGATTCGATGTACTGGAAGCAATAGCACGTATAAGCGTAAATCTTTAAGTATTCCACAACATACTTTAGGCATGTGTACTGGCTATGACGATAGCTACAATGTGAACCCAGCTCGCTTGATAAAAAACTGCTATGACTTAGGTTATCGAGGTTTTATTAATCACTATTGTGGAATGTCTCATTTTTATGATTCCCGTTGGGATATAGAACAACAGCGGTTTATCGTCAGACGCGGTCCGGGTGACGACCAATTCGACTCTTACTTGAACCGAGAAGCAACAATTTGGCATACCCATTTTGCCCGTGCAGCACATAAACATTTCATGAAAATGATTTTTTCTATTTCATACGAGATTTATAGTGAAGCAGCAGAGCTTAGTTGGACGCAGCGGGATTGGGATAACAATTATGCATATACAGGTTATGAACCCCCTAGTTATTTGCTGAGTCCCTGTATTCCTGAAGCAATGAATTGGCTACAACAAGTCTTTATCGAGTTTGCAGGCATTTTAAATAATGAAGGTCATACTCCTTACATGCAAGTAGGTGAGCCGTGGTGGTGGATTAATCCCAATGATAAACCGTGTATTTATGACTATCCAACAAAGGTTAAATTTAATAACGAAACAGGTTTGTATGCACCAGAAATTGCCGATCGGATGAGTGATGTTTCAGGGGCGACAGAACAAGAATATTTGCTTTTCTTGCAAGAGGAGCTGGGCAACTCCGTGCGTCGCATACGCGCAGTAGTCAGGGATTATTATCCTAAGGCTCAGGTCTCCACACTTTTCTTTTTACCAAGCATCTTAGGTGAAGGTAGTGGCATTGCTTCAATCATGAATTATCCAATTGAACATTATCGTTATCCGAATTTGGATTTCATTCAAACTGAAACATACGATTGGTTGATCGTCGGAGAGTTTAATAAAGCGCTTCGGGGATTTACCTCAGCAATTGATGAATTGGGATATCCAGCGGACTTAGTACATTACTTAGCAGGATTTGTTCCTGATAATTTCTTAGGAAAGCTAGTAAACCCTGAATATGACTTAATCAATGATGGCCCTAAGGTTTGGCAAGCCATTATGGGTAGTGCCTATCTTGGTAAAGAGTACAACGTCGCAAAGCAATATATCTGGGCATATAACCAAATCATGCGAGATGGCTTAGTTGTACTGCCAGAAGACACGCTTAAACGGTTTTGGCTTGCAGATAAAGCTTATATGAGTCAAACAAGACAAAGTGAAATTACAGGTACTCCTATTCCTGGATTACCAGTCAATCCAACTCGCCCTCCGAAACCCGAAACACCAAATTATCCTGCATGACCTGAACATTGTGGAATTATAAGATTGGAGAATTTTTAGAATGTTATATAAAACTATTCATACAACAATAGGTCTGCAGCTATTAGCAAGTGCCGAGGCTACGGGTTCAAAAATTGAAATCACCCATATGGCTGTTGGTGATGGAAACGGTAATGAAATCATACCCAATCCGACGATGAAACAATTAAAACGTGAACGGTTTCGTGCACCAGTCAACCGAATATACCAAGATCCAGAAAATGAAAATTTATTCACTGCAGAGTTAATTATTCCCGTTGAAACAACGAGTTTTGTCGTTCGTGAAATTGCTGTATTTGACAGAAATGGCAATATGCTCATGATTGGTAATACACCTGAAGTACATAAACCATCTTTAAGTGATGGTGCATTCAGTGACTCTGCATATCGCATTCCATTTGTTGTGAGTAACAGTGACAGTATTGAGTTAAAAATTGATCCCAACGTGGTTACTGCGACACACAGTTGGATCATGAATACTTTGACAACAGCATATTTTTTCCCGGGTGGAACGATTGGTCAAGTTCTGAAGAAAAAATCGAACATTGAAGGAGACATAGAGTGGGATGATGCTTCTAATGCGGACGTCTTTGTTAATACAGTTGAAGAAGAGCAATCGCTAGTTGCTAACCAAACTATTGTAGATCTCACTAGCACGACTACCCGTGGTGCAGCGGTGTACATTAATGGCGAACGTATTACCAACAAAGTTGGTGCCAATGGTTGGCTTGCAACCTCAAATACGCAAATTACTTTGGGTAAGGCTTATGCTGGGGCCAAAATCCTGATTGTTCAAAATGAACCTTTAGGAGCTGCACCTTATCCTTTGGCTCAAAAAAATAACCTTTCCGACATCTTAAATAAACCTTTAGCACGCCAGAACTTAGGTGTCATGAGTTCGGATGAGGCGAGATACAATGACTGTCCACCTGGTACTGTTATCACTTTGGCTTCACAAAATATCCCGACTGGTTACCGATTATTAAAATGTAATGGTGCAGCTTATTCTCGGACTGCTTATGCAGATCTATTTGCTGCAATCGGTATTTATTATGGTGCTGGCGATGGCGTAAATACTTTTAACGTGCCTGATGCACGTGCAGAGTTTCCACGTTATGCAGATGATGGACGTGGTATTGATGTTGGTCGTTTAATCGGCAGCAAACAAGGTGATGCAATTCGAAACATTACAGGTGACACACCTGGTGGGTCAGGTGCAAGAGTGCCCGCATCTTCATATACTGGCGCTTTTTCTCTAAGTGAAAAAGCGGCTGGAAGAATTTCAACAGGTGAAAATTGGGGCTTACTCACAGCAACATTTGATGCATCGCGTGTTGTACCCACTGCAAATGAAAACAGACCACGTAACATCGCATGGCTTGCCTGTATCCGCTATTAAGGAATGAAACATGAATCAGATTACCGTGTATCAAACCAATTATTCAGGTTTATTTGTTGGAGAGACAATAGCCAATGAGTCACCACTTGAACCTGGTGTATTTGCTATCCCTGCAGGTTGTGTCGAGATAGCACCACCTTCTGAATGGTCTGAAGAACAATGGCCACGTTGGAATGGTTTCAAATGGGAACTGATCCAAAAGCCTGAAGTTCAGCAAGTGGAAACACCAGAAGAAAAACTGGCTGAATTTTTGAAAAACAATCCTGATGTTCTGTCTTTAATAAACTCCAATTTGTAGCATACCCTCTTACAAAACCTCGCGCTTAAAACGTGGGGTTTTGTATGTAAGCCTTTTGATGAACTAGAACATCAACAAAAGGTTGCCCTATGGCATTAGATGAATATCACCACGGTGTCCGTGTTGCAGAGGTCAATAACGGTACGCGTTCGATCCGTACAGTGGCCACCAGTATTATCGGTTTGATTGCAACCGCTTCAGATGCGGATGCTACCTCCTTTCCACTCAATACACCTATCCTCATCACCAATATCCAAAGCGTGATTGGTAAAGCAGGAAAGTTAGGTACCTTAAAGTCGTCGCTACAAGCGATCGTCGACCAAACCAATACAACGGTTGTAGTTGTCCGTGTGGATAGCGCTGAGACAGAAGCAGAACAAAGTTCACTTGTCATTGGAACTACAACAGCTTCAGGTCAATACACAGGCTTAAAAGCCCTACTCACGGCAAAAGCAAAACTGGGTGTGACTCCTCGTTTAATTGGTGCACCAGGACTTGATACCCAAGCAGTAACGACAGCACTGGCGAGCACTGCACAAAAGCTACGTGCTTTCGCTTATGCCTATGCTTATGGCTGCGGAACCAAAGAAGAAGTTGTGGCTTATCGTGAATCGTTTGCTGCACGAGAACTCATGCTGATCTGGCCTCAGTTCATTCATTTCAATACCGAGACTTCGCAAAATGAAGCTATCTCCCCTGTAGCTTATGCACTGGGGCTACGTGCCAAAATTGACAATTTAACAGGTTGGCACAAAGTTATTTCCAATGTCGCGGTCAGTGGTGTTGTTGGTATTAGTAAAGATGTCTGGTGGGATCTACAGCAAACTGGCACAGATGCCGACTATCTCAACTCAAATGGCATTACTACGCTCATTCGTGAAGATGGCTTTCGCTTTTGGGGCTCTCGTACCTGCGACGCGGAAGGACTATTTCCTTTCGAGAACTACACACGCACGGCTCAAATCATTGCTGACACGGTTGCTGAAGCGCATATGTGGGCAGTCGATAAACCACTTCATCCATCACTGGCCAGCGACCTCATTGAGGGCATTCGCGCCAAACTCAGTGACCTAACCAATAACGGCTACCTCATGGGTGGTGAAGCTTGGTATGACGAGACAAAGAACCCTGTAGAAAATTTAAAAGCAGGAAAATTCCGCCTCTCTTATGACTACGGTCCAGTTCCACCACTTGAAGATCTTGGCTTCTACCAAATGATCACAGACGACTACCTCGCAGATTTTGGCGCACGAATCACAGCATAAAGCTGTGATTTGTCCTCCCCCTATTTGAGTAAACACACATGGGATTACCAAACAAACTTAAAAACATGAACCTATTCAATGATGCTGAATCATTGGTCGGTGAAGTTGCGGAATGTACGCTTCCAACCTTAGGACGTAACTTCGAGAACTGGCGAGGTGGTGGTATGAATGGCCCTGTTGCCATCGACCAAGGTATGTCTGAAGACTCTATCGATTTTGAATGGAAAATCGGAGGTCTCAATCTGACATCACTACGTCAGTTCGGCATTACCTCTGCCTCTGGCGTCTTACTACGCTTCGCTGGTGCATATCAACAAGACGACACAGGTGCAGTCACTCCTGTCGAAGTTGTGATTCGTGGTCGTCATGAAGAAATCAGTATGGGTACCCAAAAGCCTGGTGATGACACTGAACAAACCATTAAAACCAAATGGACCTATTACAAGCTTACGGTCAACGGCAATAAAGAAATTGAAATCGATACTTTGGCCATGAAAGAAATCGTCAACGGTGTCGATCGTTTAGAAGCACAGCGTAAAGCCTGCGGTCTGTAATGCCCGACCTACTGCACAATTTTATGCAGTAGGTCTTTTTTAAACTTAGGAATTCAAACGCGATGAATATGCAACAACAAGCAGAAAACCTCGAAGTAATCAAAAACCCAAACGAAGCCCAATACACCCTTGAAACACCAATTCAAGTTGGTGGACAAACCATTTCGGAAATTATGATTCGTAAGCCAGGTACGGTCGCACTTTCTGGACTCTCCCTCCAGGACATTTACCGTTCCGATGTAAATGCACTCTGCCAAATCATTCCCAAATGTGTATGGCCACAAATCCCACGTGAAGCAATGCCCCTTTTAGACCCAGTTGATCTTGGTCAAATTGCAGGTCACATCATCTATTTTTTGATGCCGAAGTCGCAACGTGCAGCGACCGATATCCAATTATAGACAGTATTCCCGATGTCATGGCCAACATAGCTTTGGTCTTCCACTGGTCACCACGCGACTTCGCAGAAATGAGCCTCAGCGAATTATTTATGTGGCACCAAAAAGCTTTAGAGCGTAATCAAACCAACGAGTGAAGGTATTCCCACCAATGTCGACCTTAAATTTACGCGTTTTTTTTGACGCAAAGGACAATATGTCTGGCCCCATGAAGGCGATTATTGGTGGCTCACAGAACCTCGGTACCGCCTTTAAAAAAACGCGTACTGAGCTTAAAGCGCTTCAGGATCAACAAGGCCATATCAACCGCTATAAGGAAACGCAAACTGCCTTAGAGGCTACAGCCAATAAAACGGCAGAGTATCGGAGTGAATTAAAGCAACTACAAAGCTTACAGAAAAACGGTAACACCTTAACCGAGACTCAACTCAACAAAATTAAAAACCTCGAACAAGGGATTCGCCGGCTCAAGAGTACTGAAACCACCCAACGTAACGAATTGCAAAACCATATCCAAACTTTGCAAAAAGCTGGACTCAATGTCGACAAACTATCCAGAGGTGTAGAACAGCTCACTGACGAAGAAAGTGCGCTTAAAAATAAAATCCACCTCACCACCATGGAGTTGAATAAACGTCGTGATGCCTTGGATAAAAACAGTAAGGCGCAAGAGCGTTTTGCCAAAACCCAAGCCATCCTACAAAAAGGTTCAGACTTCGCCAAAAAAGGCTTAATGGTGGCAGGTGTTGGCACGGCAGCCATGACTGTGCCCGTAAAACTGGCCATCGATTATGAGTCCTCTCTAGCCGATGTCAAAAAGGTCTTTAACGGTACCGAAGCTGAGTTCAAATCCATTAATAATGAAATTGTTGAAATGTCGACTCGTTTGCCTATGGCAGCCAAGGACATTGCTGCGATTGTCGCCGCTGGTGCGCAGTCCGGTATTGCAAGTAAGGAGCTCACCACCTTTGCTGAAACGGCTGTAAAAATGGGTGTAGCCTTCGATATTTCGGCTGAAGAATCTGGTCAGTCGATGGCTGAACTACGAACAGCTTTTCGGATGTCACAGGCACAAGTAACCACCCTAGCCGACCAAATTAACTACTTAGGCAACAATACCCCAGCAGCAGCCAAAGGCATTTTAGAAATTGTACAAAGGATTGGACCCCTTGGTGAAGTCGGAGGCTTTGCTGCCTCTAGTATTGCCGCGTTAGGTGCGACCTTACGAGGTATGGGTATTCAAGAGGAAATTGCTGCGACTGGTATTAAAAATACTATGTTGGCCTTGGTTGCGGGCGAGTCTGCAACTAAGGGGCAAATCTCAGCCTATAAAGAGCTTGGTTTGGACTATGGCAAAGTCGCAAAAGACATGCAAAAAGATGCCAACGGGACGACTCTCATGGTGTTAAAGCAGATTGCTGCCTTAGACAAATACAAACAGGCTTCCGTTCTTTCAGATTTATTTGGTAAAGAGTCATTGAGTGCGATCGCACCGCTGCTCACCAACATGAGCGCCCTTGAGAAGAATCTGGGCTTGGTAGCAGATAAAAGCCAGTATGCCGGCTCCATGGAAAAAGAGTATGCAGCACGTGCAGCAACGTCGGCGAACAATATCAAATTATTAAAAAATGGCGTGGCTGCATTAGGTATCGATATCGGTAACGTCCTACTGCCACCACTAAATAGTTTAATCCTCAAAGTACGTACGTTTACCAATGACGTCCGTAACTGGGCAAAAGAAAATCCAGCACTTGCTGCAACCCTCACCAAAGTGGCAGTCGCAGGCATTGTTTTACTGGGTGGTATATCAGCGCTTGTGCTGGGTATTGTGACCTTGCTAGGGCCGTTAGCTATTTTAAAAATGACATTCGGCGCTTTAGGGATTGGTTTTGGTGCCTTAGGTGCAATTTTCTCCCCTGTCGGTTTAGTTATTTTAGGGGTAGTCGCTGCGGTAGCAGGTGCTGCCTATCTCATCTACCGCAATTGGGAGCCAATTTCAGGTTTCTTTAAATACGTTTGGTCAACCATCAAAACCGCTTTTAGTGGTGGGATTTTAGGTGTAAGTGCACTCATCCTAAACTGGTCACCATTAGGTTTGTTCTATTCTATATTTGCCAAAGTCCTTTCTTGGTTTGGCATAGAGCTTCCCGCTAAATTCACTGGCTTTGGTAGCATGTTGGTGAAAGGTTTAATCAACGGAATTAAATCAATGTTCCCTGGGCTGCAAAGTATTTGGTCACAAGTCACCAATTTCATGCCCGACTTTATGCGGAAGAAAATGGATATTCACTCTCCGAGCCGTGTCATGGCAGGCATGGGCGGTCATATTGTCGATGGTATAGGTGTAGGACTGAATAACCGCACACCTGCCCTACAGAGTCAGTATCGGCAAACGCTTGGCGTCTTTGATAGTGCTATGCCAACAGTGGGCTCAGGCACCAAACAACCTTTGATAGGTGCAAGCGCCTCAAAGGGAAATACCCAACCATCAAAATCGATGAGTGGCCACGATGCTTGGAATCAAAATGCACCCAAATTTCAGAGAGCAACGCCTATTCAAAACCATAGGAATATCACGATTCATAATAGCGACAATATTCAGATTCACATCGACAACAGCGGTAAAGGTGTTTTACACAACGCTGCCAATGAAGTACGCCAAGCTTTAGCCCAGCGCGATCGGGAACGCAGTGCGCTGATCCGTCGTATGTTGACAGATCGGGAGTAAGACACATGATGATGGCACTTGGTTTATTCGTATTTCAACTCTCGACCGCATCTTATCAAGAGCTACAGCGCTCAACGGCTTGGCGACATCCAAGTAACAGCCGTGTGGGCAATACCCCTGCCTATCAGTTCACTGGAAAAGATGAAGAAACCATCAATTTATCCGGTGTAATTTATCCTGAAATTACGGGCTACCAAAACTCGCTCGATATGCTACGCAACATGGGTGACACAGGTAAGCAGTACATTTTAATTGAAGGGACTGGAAAGATTTATGGGTTGGTGATTATTAAGGACGTTCAGGAAACCCGTTCCAACTTTTTCCATAATGGCGGTACCCGAAAAATTACGTTTAGCGTCTCTTTAATCATCACCGAAGACACTACCAAGAAACTGTTGGGTGCTACAGGTCAGGCATTGTTAAGTCTTGGGGGTCTCATTTTATGAGTTTTATGCCCTCTAACACTGAGCAATATACAAGCCTCAATAACTATCCGCATGCTATTTACCGCATTACCGTGAATGATATTGATATTTCATCGACTTTGGCATCGCGTCTCGTTGGACTGAGTTTGCAAGACAACCGAGGAATGGTGGCAGATAGTGTCGACCTCACTTTAGACGACAGTGACAACGCGCTCGAAATTCCTTCTGTCGGTGCAGAAATGAAAGTTTGGCTCGGTTGGTCGGACACGGGCCTGATGTATAAAGGGTCTTATTTGGTCACGGGCGGTTCACATTCTGGTGCCCCAGATGTTCTGAGAATATCGGCTGAAAGTACCGACCTTGCAGAAGCATTTCGTCAAAAGCGAGAGCGATCGTTCCACCAACAGACCATAGCAGAAATTTTCCAGGCATTGGCCTTTGACTATGGTTTAAAAGTGATGGTACACAGCAGTTTAAGCAGTCGTAAGGTTTCACATATCGACCAGAATGACTCCGATGCCAATATCATGACCCGCATAGCCGATGAACACGATGCGATTGCAACAGTCAAAAACAATACCCTTCTTT
Source organism: Acinetobacter sp. PC34 (assembly GCF_051789135.1). NCBI lineage: Bacteria > Pseudomonadati > Pseudomonadota > Gammaproteobacteria > Moraxellales > Moraxellaceae > Acinetobacter > Acinetobacter sp. PC34. The sequence goes on from NZ_CP196664.1 coordinate 1,923,825, forward strand.
TACTTCCCATTGGTGAGGCACAGACCAGTTCAGGGCTCGACCTACCTGCAGTTGAACTGGTCAGATCTGACGGTGACCAACACTCATATTCTTATGGGCAAAGTCATGACAAAGTGGAGTGTGTAAAAGCCTATTATCACAGCCCGAAAAAGGGTGAAAAGCTGTATGTGATTGTCGGTAGTCATACGGATAACCCTAAAGAAATTCGCTTTATTCACCGTGACAAGAAAACAGCCGAACTGGCCGCTTTAGCTGAATTAAAACGATGTAAACGGGCTGAGCAATCTTTGTCTTATACCTTGGCCAAAGGTCGACCCGATTTACTCCCGGAGCAAGAGTTTTCATTTGTGGGTTTAAAGGCTCAGATCGATGAAATCGTTTGGCTAGGCAAAACCATTACCCATGACTTAAACGAATCTTCAGGCTATACCACACGTATAGAGCTAGAGGTACAACTGCCTAATGCTGACGATGTTTCCATACTGTTTGATGACACGACTAAAATTGAGCAAGAGAAAAAGACCAAGACAGGTTCAGGGCAAAGAAAAGCGAAAAACTATAAAACCTATACTGGTGTAAAAACATGGTATTCGGCAAAGCCTAAACCTCAGCTTATGACGGTAGGTGACCAAAGCCAGCCTTTGATATTGGTACGCACTTATAAGAGTAAAAAGACGGCTCAAGTGGCATTAAATCGGGAGTGGGCTCGTATTCAAAAAGCCAAAGGCGAAAAATAAAAAAAGCTGCCAGTTATTCACTGAGCAGCTATCAAGAGGGTCTAATTAAAATAACGATATTTCGTACATAAATCAACATTAAATCACCATATATAATACTTTTATTATACAATAAGTACGATAAACCGAGAACAGGTCACGTATGGCAAATACAAGAAATCAGAATGCTTGTCCGCACTGCGGATCTAAAGTGATTATTCGGCATTCTCAAGTTGAAAATCCGCTTTTAAAAACACTTTATGGACAGTGCCAAAACCTTGAATGTGGTTGGACTGGTCGGGCTCATTTGGAATGGGCTGCCACGATTTCCCCATCAGCTACACCTAACCCCGCTATCAAGCTTCCTCTTTCACAATGTGCGCTTGCAAGAAACATCATTAACCATGACGCACGCCAGCTTCGGAGTCGTCATGGCTGATATTATAGATATCGCTCAACAACGCCAGCTAGAACAGGTTCGTATCCAACCTAAGGACTATTCACAGCCTTCACTTTCTGAGTGTGAAGAATGTGGGAATGACATTCCACCAGAACGTCAAAAGTATGGTGCAGTGACTTTGTGTGTTGCTTGCCAGAGTAATTTAGAGTTAAAGCGGAGTTTATACCGATGATTCATTTTGGAATTATTTTTATTGTTTTGTTTGTGGTGGCTTTGGTTCTTTTATGGATGATTTTGGACTATCAATACATTCGTATGCAAAGCTTGCTAAAACAAGAGCACAGCATGATTGAACGTTGTATTGATAAAGTGCGAGCAAGGGAGATCTAAATGTGGATCTACCCTTTTCTCATGGGCATTATGATTGGCTGTATTTCTATCAGTATTTATTTCTTATATTTCATAAATTAAATGCAAGTTTTCAACTTGAAAGCTCATTTCCAAAATAAGAAAAGTCAATTTGTATTATCCCCCTCTAACAAATTGAAGTCCGTGAAAAATGCTTCTTTCAAAAATAGACTCACCAGACAAAGCAAAACCCCAAAGATTCACAGTCTTTGAGGTTTCTGTATTCAAGCCTTACACCAACTAAGGATCAAATCATGTCTGAAAGTATAGCATTAATCGTTAAAAGTTTAGAGGTCATCATGGAAAAATATGGCTACTGGAAAGTTAGTTTTCTGATTATCTTATGTATGATCATCTGGCGGTGTTCGTATATTATTACGGCACTAAGATGGTGGTGACTTTAGAATTATCTACCCAAGAATATTTCCTACATCTATAAAACTAAAAGCTCGTAAAGAGCTTTTAGAAAATCCAAATCAAAATAAAGAAAACAATAATTCCAATCCAAATCCAATGAACAGAGCTTTTACTTTTAGGTTTGCTTCGAACATACTGCGAATATGAAGAATATGAAAGACCCGTTTTAGGAATACCGACTGTAGTCCTAGTTCCTTTCTTTCCTAAATTTACCCTTGCACTCTTTCCACCTAAAGAAACACTACTGATTCCTTTTTTGGATACATTAAGTTTTACGCCAGGTGCAATTTTAAAACTTTTTCTAAAATTAAAACCCATCATAATTCTCCTTAAGAATTATCTTCGTAAGCGTCCGCTGAACACACCTTATGAATTCATCCTATAAGCCTTAATTTAGTCCCCACTTAAAAACAAGTGGGGACTAAAATTTATGACTACAAATAACCAGACATCCATCGCATCTCTTGCGAAAAAACGAAGAACATACAGTGCTGAATTTAAACAGCAGATCGTTCAGGCTTGTAAAGCACCGGACGTTTCAATTGCTTCGGTCGCTTTGCAACATGGATTGAATACAAATCTTGTATCCAAATGGATTCGCTTAATTGATGCTAAGCCAGGGAATGATCGCTCACCACTACCGAATAAACCTGCATTTATTGCCTTATCCTGCTCTGCACCATTAGATCCTACTCCTACTGACATATTAACGGTTCAAATTACTTTACCCCACTCAAAAGCAGAAATTGGCTTGAAATGGCAAGTATCAAAAATATCTGCTTTAGCAGAATTACTCAAGGCACTGGCAACATGATCCGTATCGATGAAATCTGGTTGTCTACCCAGCCCATGGACATGCGAGCAGGAATGGATACGGCCATGGCTCAGGTGGTGAGAGCCTTTGGCTACATCAAACCGCATTGTGCTTACCTGTTCTGTAATAAACGTGGCCATCGCATGAAAGTACTGGTGCATGATGGACTGGGGATCTGGCTGTGTGCCCGGCGGCTGGAACAGGGCAAATTTCACTGGGCTAAAGTTCACCAGGGTGAAAGCGTAGCCCTCAGCCCGGAACAGTTACAGGCACTGATCCAGGGTTTGCCCTGGCAGCGCATTGGACAACAGCAGGTAGTGACGATGCTCTAAACCAGGCTGCTACATTCTGCTATTCTCCAAACGTTCTATTTCCTCTGCGTCATGACCTCAGGCATACTGCGGTCATGAATACGCTGCCTGACTTAAGCCAACTGACCCATGAACAACTGCTGGAATTTACCAGACAGTTGGCAATGCAGCATCAACAACTCGCAGAAGATAACCAACAATTAGATACCAAAGTTCAGCATCTTGAAGCATGCAACCAACATCTTTCCATTCTCAATCAAAAATACGAGCATGAACTGGCGCTGTTTAAAAAGCACAAATTCGGCAGTAAAAACGAACATCTCACCGCAAAACAAATCCATCTCTGGGATGAAGCGGTCGAAGAAGATATTGCAGCCGTTGATCTAGAATTAGAACGATTAAATGCAGATAAAACCGATGCAGCGACACAGAAAGCCACAGTCAACAAACCTAAACGTCGACTGCTACCCGATCATCTACACACCATCCGTATTGAGCATGAACCTGCATCAACCCAATGCAGTTGTGGCTGCCAGTTACGTCGTATCGGCGAAGATATCAGTGAAAAACTGCATTTCAGACCGGCACAGTTCTATAAGGAACAGCATGTACGTGGCAAATGGGTCTGTGATCAGTGTGACACCCTGACTCAGCAAGCGATGCCCGCCTATGTGATTGATAAAGGTATTGCCAGTCCTGAACTGCTCAGCCATGTGCTGGTATCGAAGTATGCCGATCATTTGCCGCTGTACCGTCAGCGCCTGATCTATCAGCGGGCGGGCATTGATCTGTCCAGATCCACGTTATCTGACTGGATTGGTCGCTGCGGTGTAGAACTGGAACCTCTGGCCAATGCCTTAAAACAGGTGATGCTGCAACAGCGGGTGATCCATGCCGATGAAACGCCGGTCACCATTATGCGGATGGGTGAGAATGAGAAAAAACCGAAGAAAGGTTATGTCTGGGCCTATGCCACCACACAGTACAATCCAGTTCAGGCAGTGATCTATGACTTTCAGGATAGTCGTTCAGGTCAGCATGCTGAAGCGTTCCTGAATGGCTGGCAGGGTCATCTGGTCTGTGACGATTACAGTGGTTATAAAGCACGCTTTAAATCAGGCCAGGTCATTGAGGTGGGCTGCATGGCGCATGCACGTCGTAAATTCCATGAGCTACATGTGACTGGGAAAAGTCAGATCGCTGAACAGGCATTACTGATGATTCAGAAACTGTATGCGATAGAAGCAGAACTCAGGAAAAAGACCGATAGTACAGCAGAACACCGCCGCGAATACCGACAACAGCACAGCCAACCGGTGATGCAACAACTGTATGAATGGCTCAACCAACATTATCTGACGGTGCCATCGAGTTCTCCAACCGCCAAGGCCATCAATTACAGTTTTAAGCGTTGGCCAGCTTTAAGCCGCTATCTGGATGATGGCAATCTACCCATTGACAATAACTGGGCAGAGAACTCAATGCGCCCCTGGGCCTTGGGACGAAAGAACTGGCTATTTGCAGGTTCGCTGCGCAGTGGTCAACGAGCAGCCAATATCATGACTTTAATCCAGTCAGCAAAGCTGAATGGGCTGGATCCGTATGCCTATTTAAGTGATGTGCTGAAAAGGCTGCCGACACATAAAGCGACCCAAATAGAAGAATTACTGCCACATCGCTGGAAATCCAACTCAAATTAAAAAATAGGCATGGGGTTCAGCGGACGCTTACTTATCTTCCTGTGCATCTCTTTTTAGACTGGCTAACTGAACCATCTCTACACATAAATTTTCCTTCTGCGGTACAGTGTTTAACTCCACCCTTAGAACCTGAGCATGGTTGGCGTCCACGCCCTGCATCTGCGATAGAAGCAAACCCCACAGAAAGGATTAAACCTAGACAGATTTTTTTAGATATATTTCTCATGATACTTCCCCCTAATTATTAATTTTAAATGCAAGGGAATAGTATCTAAGCTACTTATTTTTATCTACAAAAATACAAATTGTTTAACCCTCTTTAGTCTAATTCCGACTCAGTTCACGTTTATTTTTATACTCTTCTCTTATCACCCAAATTGATTTTATTGCGCCCAAAGTACACGCAAAATATGAGTGTTAAAATAATGGACAATAAGAAGAATACTGGCGCGATCGTGCCTTCAGGATACTTAACTGCCGTTTCGATGCCTAAACCGAGAATCATAAACAGCGTAAGGATCGATAAGAAATGGTGTGTAAAAATAGACATCCGTGAAGGTGTCTCACCATTAAAAGTCAGGAAGTAAGTTTTCGGTAGTAGCAAATACCAAATCATAAGTACTGGGATCGCACACCAAATACCTAAGCCAAACATCAAAGCGTAAATCATATTTTACCGCTCCTTATCCAACCTTATTTTCTTTAACTAAGACAGGATTCTTAGCAATATTTCTTTCTTGCTGACTTTCATCTATTTTTTCTATCTCTAAAAAGTAAAGCGCGGCAAATGGTTTCAAAGTTCTGAATGTATACACTAGCGATATGATAAAAAAGACTATAAAGAAAGAAATGCTTTCAAGTACATTAAAATTAAAAGAAATAAGCTCTGGAAATAAACTAGAAATAAGGTTTAAAAAAATTGGTAGGCCACCTATACCATTTATACCAAAGTACATATAAGGAGTTCTCTTTTCTTGGAGTTCTATACTCTCTTTCGTATATTTAGGTTTTAACTTATATGTTTTTGTCTCTTTATCTTTTTCTAAATACTCACAGCCTTTTTTGTACAGACGAATTGCTCTTTGAGAATCCCTGCATGAAATAATATATTTCAGTAAATCTATATCTTTGTTCTTAAATTTTAAGAAGTTTTCAAGTTTAGAAACTTTGATATGGTATTCCATATCGCCTTTAAATTCGCTTAATGCTTCATCATTCAAAAGGTCTTCTTTTTGCTCAATTTCTCTCAGATATTTTTTATTACTATATTCAGAGTAGACTTTAAAGTGTGAAATTATTCCTGACTTGCCAAACATGTATAAAAATGCAGCTAGAACAATTATAAAAAGTAATGAGCAAATGAAAACTAAACCATATTCACTTTTCATGATTTCACTCAGAATAGCAGTAAAATCTACTTTAGCATCAACATTCGCAGCCATACCTTACCCCTTAACTTTCAACACATCAGTTGCAGCTTTCACCATTTCTGTTGTGCTTTTCAATTGGTCAGAGATCAGGTTACTCATATCTTTATGAGCAGCTCCATCTATTTCACGACCGAAGTATTTCAGCGCAAGTTCTTTACGTACCGAAGCGGCCTCTTCAGTTGGTATGCTTTCCATAAAACTTGGATATGCTTGTAGCTCTACTTGGGTTTGGTAGTTTTGGTCTGCAAGACGCTGATAATGAGTAGATTGCTTTAAAAAATAAGTAATTAAAGTAACTCCGACTACTATTATTGAAGCCTTAAGTACCCAAAACTCAACATTTCCAAGAAAAGCTGGAATTAATACTTTTTTTAGAAAAAATGTCCCTAACGAAATTGCTACCGTTAGTCCAAGTGCCCAATAGAAATACCATCTATAATCTTTTTCTAAACCACGATATTTAGTAACAGCTTGATCATAAATATTCTCAGTTTTCGCATTATCTGCTATATTTCTAATACGACGAAATCTACTTATTTCATCATCAGCATGTAATATTATATTTCTAATTTCATCTGTTATTACTCGACTGTAATTATCTTTTTCACGTTTTAATGCTGTGATAAATGATTCCATAGAAAATAAACTAGCATTCGTTACAGCCAAATCATTTGGCATTAAATAGTAATTTTCCTCATCATACTCCTTGATTACAGTTTTTAAAGGAAGGGATATTGAAAATAAATAATCTAAGTTTTCACTATCTGTTTCAATACTTTCAATTATACTTTTTAACCTTGCGGCTTGCCTGACGCATCCACCTATCAAGTGTTTATTAAGATCAAACAAATCAGGATATTTATCACTGGCTTGATAATCAATATGCTTACCGTCTTTTAATTCCTCTAAGTAATCTATCACCTTTTCAATTTCAACAGTAATTTTTGATTTTATCTTCATATTATCATCTTTAATTCTTTCTATTAGTTTCTGATTATCGCTACTAGTATTACGAATTAAATTCTTTATTGGTTCATCTATTATCATGTTAAATTCAACTTAAGTCACATTCTTTAAAATATTGAAGTTCGTATAGCATCTAAGCTAAAAATTTTTCTATAATAAAATCAGTTACAAACACTAAATATAAAATATCAAGCCGCATCTTTCGGTGATTTATCATCCTTTGGTGCTTCTGCCTTTGGCGACAAATCCTTCACTGCTTTAATAAAGTCTGTATTAGCTTTAATGTTTTCATGCATCAAGTTCTCACCACCTGTATAACTTTCGTGGTGAATACTATTACCAAAGTACTTATAAGCAAGGTCAAAGCGAATTTTTTCTTTCATTTCTTCAGGCATACCTTCCATATATCGTGGAAGTGCATCTAACTCTTTAGCTGTGCGGTAGGCATCATCAGCCAAACGACGGTTCATAAACGAACGTTTTAAAAGAAATGCCGCAAGTGTTGTAGAAAGTACTAGCAGGGATACTTTTTGAATATAAAACTCTGGCGAAAGTTTGCCATGAATTTTTTCTGGAAAATCGGCTTCAATAAATAAAAAATTAAAATTATTTACATAAAATGTTAAGCCTAAAAAATAGAGTATCAATACACCCACTATTGAATAAAATGCAAATTCATAGAAGCGTGCTATTAATCTAAATTTTGTTGAATCATCTTCAAAAATTTTATGGACTTTAATATTTTTCTGATCATCTATCAATGTATTAAGATGATTAATTTTAAGACTTAGCATCTCCTCTTTTGACTTTAACACGTCAACAAGCTCTTCTGACTTCCCCTTATAATCCTTATATGTCTGAATTTGAAAGTCTTTCAAAACACTTCTAGCTAAAACTAAAATTTTGACTTTAAATTCAAGAATGAAAGCCTTAAAATGATTAAAATCACTTATATTTTTTATCTCCTCTCCACTTAAGGAAATAAGATTTTCAATTTCAATCTCAAGTGTTTTTGAAATTACATTAAGTCTTTCAATATAATCAAAAATTTCATTAAATTTCTCGTCTATATCTATTAATAATTTTTCAAAATATCCTGCTTGATCAATAGGAACACAAACTTTATCTAGTGTTTTAGATATTAAATCTTTCAAAGATGAAAGTTCTGACTTTATTTTATTGAAGCGTTCAGTATCATTATGACAGCTTAAATTTAATTCCTCACCCATCCCCAACCCCCCACCCAAATCACAATTTTTTATAAAGTATTGACGCGCATATAGTATCTAAGCTACTCTAAATTTACCACAGCAAAATCTGTGGTTAGGCGTGGAAACCTAAAAACACTAACAGGCGTAAAAAGTCCGCCCATGCGGCTATTTTTTTGCGTAAAATTCGGCTGTGCCTTTTATGGCAGGCTGGATAGGGCAGCTTCGGCTGGCCGTTACCTGTTAGTACGGTATTTCCACCCCTATTCAGTCTGTCACCAATACCGTGGAAAGTGTTGGTGTCAGGTTTAAAACTTGACTAACAGGAACAAGCCAATGAAAACATTCGCTTCAATGCATTCGCACACTTCAAAAAAAGTAAAAGAACATTCCCCTATCTATGACCTAGAGGCATATCTCGAGCGTCAAAGAAAACTCAAACAGCAAAAACTCCTCAAAAACTTTGTCGATGCCACAGTATTTCTAAGCATGGCTGTCATGACCTTTTCTATTTTATTTATGGGGAGCTGATCATGAGTGTACCCACCCAAAACACGACTAAACCAAGCTCAAGGCTTCGCCTAAAGTCGTACTAAAAACGTCATAAAATCAGTAAGTAGTGCGACACTGAAAGTCGCACTACCCTATATTTTGTTAAAGATATTTTAGAAAATATACCCATGATCAATAGACAGGGGGAGCAATGCACTCAACAATAGAAATTAACAGCCATAAAGACATGACTGCCGAACAAATACTGGAAGAAGTTAAATTCCCAATTGAAAACTTAGAACTAATGCTTTCCGCACTCACAAAAATGCATTTAGACCACCCACTCACGGGTGAAGAATTAACGGCTCTATTCAACACACTTCACTATCAAGTCGCCCAAATCTCAAAGGCGGTAAAGAATAAATGAGGAAAACCCTAGCTTAGGCTAGGGTTTCTTTTTTTTCATCGAATACTTTTTGCCAATTAAAAGATTCAAAATTTTTATCTTGGTAAAACTGTATTCCATAGTGAACGAGTTTTTTGTTAAAAAATAGATTAAATATTCTGCCATTTTTTAACTTAGCGTAAACTTGAGGTGTTACAGGTGCAATCCAAAATAAAGTTATTTGCTCTCTCATCGTCATTGACGAGCGTAATACATTAAAATAAAAGTCTTTATCTTTCTCTGTTAAATCGCTTGTATTAATAAAATCAATTAAATTAGCTATTTGTAAAAAATGTGCATACCAATCAGAAAATTCTTTTCCATCGTTTACTTCTAAATCACACTTTCTTATGTGGGAATATATATCCTGCTCAATATATGTAGTTAATTCCTTCCACTCTTTTTTAAAGAGGTTATCAAAGTAACAAAAATAAAAATCAAAAATTTGACATCCAAAATATTCAATCCCATCTCTCTTTACACTTAGTGTTTTTAACTTCTCATCTTTGTAGTTAAGTAATGCATAAAATTTAGTCGCAAAAATTGCATTTCTAGATTCATCCATTTGCTCAGTAGTAATTTTTCTTGTTTCCTTTAAGGAAATAACTTGAAGATAAGTAGTGAATGCAATTGCACATAATGCAATAGATGAAACTATTGTATTCAAACTTCCATAAATATCACCAAGTGGTCCTAATTTAGTAAAATCTGTAAGTTCATTTTCAGGAACATTCCAGAAATTTACTGCCCACCAATTGAAAAAAATTGGATATGTCAGCAATACAAACAAACCTAAAGTGATTGAAATTAACCAAACATAGCTAACTTTTCCTGTAGTAAACCAATTTTTTAAATTTGGAAAAAACTTATGACCCAGTGCAAAAAAACCAACTGCTAAAATTACCCACGCAGATACTTGTAAAATTATTGACATATTTATTAGTGATTTAAAAATTATTTAAATTGATTCGCATAAGTTTCAATAAGTGAAACTAATCCCCCACGCATTTCTTCACGCGTCTGACGGTACAGCTCTATTAGCTTTACTTCAGCCTCAGAGAGCTCCCCACTTTTTACAGGTTGTTCACCCCATAAAATAAAATGAATATTAAACCCGTGAGCTTCGAGCTTGTCTAAATAGTCAGTATTCAGCGGCTCATTGTGCTTCTCAAAACGTCCAATAGAGTTCTTTTTTACCCCAAGTATTTCCGCAAGTTCTTCTTGAGTTTGTATCCCCAAACGCTTCCGTTCATCTCGCAAACGTGTACCGCGAGTATTTAAATCATCATTTTTCATACTTTTTCCTAAAAAAGCACTTATAAAGCATCATAAATAGTACTAAATTTAGAAACACTAAGTATCTAAGTACGATTTATGGTGATTTTCGCATGACTTCAACAAACATTCAAACAAAACCAAAACACACCGAACTAACCCAAGTGCGTTGGACGAAAAAACAGTTAAAAGCCCTCAAGAAAATTGCATTCGAAAATGACACCAAAATTGCCATCTATATCCGTGACTTTATGGTGAAACATCATCCCGAACTACAAGACCCTCCAAGCGATGCGCAATTGTAATGAAAGCATTTTAATAAACATCGCATTGCTACAAAAATGCAAAAAAATACACAAACTCAAACAGTTAAGCCGTTAAATTTTAGTGGGTCTAAATGTCAAATATTCACGTTCTCATAGACGAAAAACTGAATCAGCTCTTCAGCTTTAAACGCGTTGGAGAATGGTATCGTCAAGGCATCTGCCCGAACTGCGGTAAAAAAGAACTCTACACACATGCAGTCAACCCGCGTGTGGTCAAGTGCGCCCGCTTAAACAAATGCGGATATGAAGAACACGTCAAAGAAATCTGCGAAGACCTTTTTAAAGACTGGTCAAAAGACTTTCCGCGTACCAAAGAAAATCCAAATGCCGCAGCAGATGCCTACCTACTCCATGCCCGTGGTTTCGACCCAAACATGCTCAAAGGTCTGTACACGCAGGAACTCTTTAGAAACGACCTCAAATACCCAAACGAAGTCACCGCAACCATTCGCTTTAAACTGGCAAGTGGTATTTATTGGGAACGCTTTATCGACCGTCCAGAGCGCTTCGGACGTCAAAAAGCAAACTTTATTGGTAAGTACGAAGGACATGCATGGACGTTAGAACAGCTCGACACCCTGTGTAATGCACAGTCTATTTGGATTACAGAAGGTATTTTTAACGCAATTGCCCTGAGTTTTAGCAAACAACCAAGTATTGCTACGCTTTCGACCTCAAACTATCCAAGCCTCATTCTCAAGCAAATTACCGACCGTTGTATCGAACTTAAAAAAGACCGACCGCGCCTACGTTGGGCTTTTGATAACGACAAAGCGGGCAAAAAAGCCATTAAGAAGTTTCACCTCCGTGCATTACAGGAAAAGTGGAACTCCACCGCAGCCCTGCCATCTGGTCAGTTAGACTGGAACGACCTCTACCAACGCGACCAACTGCACTCCGAATACCGTGACCAGTACAAACATTATGGCGAACTGCACATAGCTGAATCACCTGAGCAAGCAGGTCTACTCATCTATAACTATAAAGATGCTCGTAGAAAAACCTTTTGGTTTATTCATAACTTCCGCTTGTACTGGTTTAATCTCGACATGGACAAATACACTAAAGAACTGGAACGCATCGAGGCAGATCCAGAGCGCGATTTACTTCTCGATAACCAAAAACGAGAGCTCGCACTCCAGCAGTGTGCTGCGGTTTCCGAAATCTGTAATCGACAGCTCAACCCTCTGTATTTTCAGCGGAATGAAATAACCGATGAGTCCTGGTACTACTTCCAAATTTTAAACCCGGAGAGCGAGGCCAAAGCGACCTTTACCGCAGACCAAATTTCCGCACGGGGTAAGTTTGCCCCGCGTTTATTGTCGGTCCAGGTAGGTGCATGGTGGACGGGGAATGACCATCAACTACTCACCTTCATGAAAAATCAAACCGAGCGTTTACGTGAAGTTAAAACCATCGACTTTATTGGCTACAGCAAAGAATATCAGGCCTATATTTTCAACAAACACGCGGTTTATAAAGGACATGTCATCGACATAAATGACCATGACTTCTACAAAGTCGGACGTATCGAATTAAAAACCTTGGCCAACAGTCCAAATGTTCAGTTAAACCCAAAGTCCACATTTAAACCGACATGGTGGAAAGACTTCTACCGCGTGCGTGGTGCCAAAGGTCTGGTCGCTTTAGCATGGTGGACAGGCTCATATTTTGCCGAGCAAATCCGCACTATGCACAGCTCTTTCCCCTTTATAGAAATCGTCGGTGAAGCGGGTGCAGGTAAGTCACGTTTAATCGAATTTATGTGGAAACTTTCAGGTCGACCAGACTATGAAGGTTTCGATGCAAACAAATCGACCAATGTTGCGGTGTATCGTAACTTTGCTCAAATCTCAAACTTACCTGTCGTACTCATTGAGGGCGACCGTAACGACCAAAACGGTAATTCTGTGGGTAAGCCTAAGTTTTCATGGGATGAATTAAAAGACGCCTATAACGGCCGTGCAATTCGCTCAAAAGGCTTAAAAACCGCAGGAAATGAGACCTATGAGCCTCCGTTTCGTGGTGCAATCATGATTAGCCAAAACACCGCTATTCAGGCATCTGAAGCAATTCTGACACGTACTTTGCACCTACATGACCCATTGCCTCCGTCATGAGGACGCCTTTCTTAAAACCTATGCCGAAAAACTAGAGCAAACCGAAAAAGAGTTTCATAACAATGGCATTACCCATACACGTATTGCCCTTTGCCATGCACAGGTTTCGGCACTCATAGATGCTGTGGCCAAACACATTTTGCATGACGTCATTGACCTTGAAGAAGTCTGTGCAGCCCAAGACATGCTACTCGATATGGCGCATGAACGTGTGAAACAGCTCAATGGTGACCATCCATTGGTGGAGCAATTTTGGGACGTTTACGAATACCTCAATTCAAGCCGGTCTACCGAGTTTTCTATTAACCATTTTGACCATGACGCACATCAAATTGCCATCAACTTGAACGAAGTCTACAAAGTCGCTGCGAAGAACTATCAGCAGCTCCCAGACATTAAAGAAATGAAGAATCTTTTAACCGCCAGCCGACGCTATAAATTTGTCGACAAGAGCCGAGTAGTTAAAAGCCACCGTTATCCAGCAGATGAAGTTAAGAATGCTCTGGAGGACAAAACCTTACGCGAACATACCGTTCGTTGTTGGATATTCCAAAATCCTGCCATTTCAGGAAGCCCAAACTCATGAAAATACAAAACAACAGTAAATCTATAGACTTAACTCATGCACAATTTCACGCAATAGAAAAACAGGGAGGCATAAATGGCTGAGTATGTGATTACGGTTGAAGCCGACCGAGCACCTGAAATTTTATTGGGGCAAAAGCTTTTTGGTGGCAAAGTGACTGCATTAAATTTGGGTAAACGTAAACTCGTGTCGGCATCAGAACTTGCTAAAAAGTATGGTTTATCTAACACGACCGTTAGAACCAAACTGGCCACTATTAACCAGGGAACTTGTGGGAAACATTTATACGATCCAGAAATGGCAGATGCCATGCTCACCAAGAACACACGCACCCATAACCGTAGAAAAAACTAAGTAAAAGAATTAAAAATACCCGCCTTGTGCGGGTTTAATTTTCTCGATTAAATGCTTCCACCAAATCTTCAGCATTTGGGTTGTAGTAAGTATTTACCAAGACTTCAATTTTCTTATGGCCAGTAATTTTCGCTAAAATCTCTACTGGCAATTTACGCACCCGTACCATACGCGTAATCGCCTCATGGCGCGTATCATGAAAGTGCAAACCATTCAGACCAATCGCTGCTTTTCTCTTTTCCCACATCAACCGAAAGGCATTTTCAGTCTGTGGAATAACTTTCTTTCCATCATGTTTAATTAAATCGAGTAGTGCCCTGGCTTCTTCAGACAAAGGTACATTGCGCGGTTCACCATTTTTTGTTTTAGGCAGATGAATATGACGTTCATGCACATCCTTCTTTTCTAGTGAAATCAGCTCACCACGACGTAAGGCAGTTTCTAAGGCAAATAAGAAACCCCAAGCAACATAGTGCTGCGGTAAAACCGGTGTATCACCGACTTCATAATCTAGTGCTTTCAGCACCAGTGCAACTTCAGACGGATGGATCCGTCGAGATCTGGCCTTAGGTTTCTTCGGCTTGGTAATGAGCATCCATTGATTGTCATCGAGTAGAAATAGCTCTTTCTGAGCATAGGTAAAAATTGCGCTATAAAAAGAGATCTCTTTTAAAACAGTATTTGCCCCAACTTGAGTCAAACGTCGATTACGCCAGTTGGTTAATTGCTTGGGAGAAATATCATGTACCGATGTACCAGACAGAAAGCCAAATTTCTCATCAAAGGTACTAACCTGTCCTTTAATCCAATTCCTTGAACTCTTGGACTCCCTAAACTGGCCAACGTGCTCATAATAATGATCGACCAACTCTCTAAAGGTAAATTTAGGCTTTATCCCTTGCTCTACTTCTTTCGTAGCAATTTTTGACTCTAAAAATTTTGTCGCAGCCCAATGCTCACATTCTTTAATAGTGTCACGGGTACAGGAGATTCTTTTTCCATCAATTTGGATTTGAATACGGTAAACATCGCCTCTTTTTACGGGCTTTGGGATTTTCATTGGGGAAATCTTGGTGCATTTCTGGGGAAGTTTATTAATTATTTCTACTATTTTTTGAAATATCTAGGGAAAACAACAAAATTCAAACCATAAAAAAAGGGCCTACAAGTCGTTGAAATTGCTTGTAAACCCTTTGTATATCTTGGTAGGTATATCCAGACTCGAACTGGAGACCTCTACGATGTCAACGTAGCGCTCTAACCAACTGAGCTATACACCTGAAGTAAAAGCATAATATTCACTTTTAAAAAGTATGACAAGCGCTATTTCTTGTTTTTTAAAGCAGATGCACAAGTTTTAAGCACTCGTTTAAATTGTTGAATATTTTTTGAATTCAACCTATTGGAATAACGCATTTGCTGATAATAATCAGCCGCCTGCTTAAATAAAACTTGCTGTTCAGGTTTAACGTCTTGAGCTAAACGCAACAACCATTTGTTTACCGTTTCGGCATCTTGTTTACGCTGCTCAGTTGTTAAGCTTCGAGAAAAAGATTGAATGACAATGTCATATTCAGAAGTTTGAGCACGTTTACGGCAAAATATAACCCACCAGTACAGTAAAACTAACCCACCAATGCTAATAATAATCAGCAATACCAATGAATAAGTGGATTGGAGTCCTAGCTTCTGCAACCAACCTCGTTGAGCCTCTGCATTATAGCCAACCACCTTACTTTGCCATTGGTAACTTGCATAGTCACTCCAAATGCGGATTTTGTTTAATACCGAATAGCGCTGTACATTCCATCGACTACTCTCACCCCAAACACTGGCATCTTGGCTCATTAAATCTTGCATACCCTGTTCAATACGCTGCGGTGCAATCATGGCTGTTGGGTCATAGCGTTTCCAGCGCCCATCCACAAAGACTTCCGTCCATGCATGCGCATCTAACTGTCGAACTTCCCAACTTTTTGCATTTGGTGAAGGCTGACCACCTTGATACCCAACCACAATACGTGCTGGAATTCCTGCATAACGCATCAGCATCACGAAGCTAGAAGCATAATGTTCACAAAAACCTTGTTTGGATTGAAACAAAAATTCATCAATACGATGCTGCCCCAACAAACCTGGTTGCAAGGTATAGCTAAAACCATTGTTGCGATACCATTGCAAAACATTTTGGATATAACGTTTCGGGTTCTCGTTACTTTGCTTAAGCAGCTGTTGTGCCAATTGCTGCGCTTTCAAGTCCATGTGCTCAGGCGCTTTTAAGTTTATGCTTCGTTGTATCTTAGATAATTCACTTTGGGAAAATTGAACATTTCCCATCCATTGCAATGCAATAGGTTCCACACGCTGCACTTGACGATAAGCCTGAATACTCCAATCCTGACGTAGCTGATAACGTCGCTCTAAGGGTTGTGAATATTCCAATGCCATAATCCACGGAATCGCGACATCAGCGGGTAAATATTGATAGTTCCATTTTTTGGATGTAGAGATTTGCGTTAATGTATCATCCGAAATACTTTGTTGATTAATAAAACTACTGGTCCACTTTTGCCCATCATATTGATCTAAGACCATCGCGCGCCAATAAAGCTCTGAACGATTTGGGAGCTGAGTGACATCACCAATAATACGAAAAGCCAAATGACTGGACTGGGATAATTGCGCAATATCTCCAGGTGACATACTGTCACTCATGCCTGTCACTGCTTTATTTTCAGGAATGGGAATATGCCAAAGTGGGGGTAAACGCGGAAAAAAGATAAACAGCAGCACAAAAAAAGGCAGTGCGAGACCTACAAATTTAATGACGTGTTTTGCATCTTGCCTTAATGCCATACGATTCGAGTTTTCAGATGCAAAAGCATGGGTTTGCACTCGATACAGCCCCAACAAACAACTCAATAAACACAGCAAAACCATGGCAGCCGTCATAAATGACTGACTATATAAAAACATACTCGCCGCAACAAATAAAGCAAAGTTAAACAAAATGATCACATCACGCTGCGTTTTTGTTTCTAAGGCTTTCGCAAAGAGAAAGATGCTTAAAACAGCTACGCCCGCTTCTACCCCTAAAAAGCTTTGATAGCTCCAAAAAGTGACCGCTAGAACAACAAGGGTCAAAATGTAAATTGCCCATTTCGGGAAATGGTTGCCCGTGGATTTCATGAAATACCATAGACAGCCGATACAAATGGCGAAAATGACACTCAATAGCACAGGACTAAAACTTAGTTGTGTGATCCAAATCAAACTTAGTGTCAGTACAATGGCAATACGAATAGAAGAATGCATACTGTTCTCGCTATGCCTGCGCCAAAAGTAATTTGGCTTGAAGGTATTGTTCTCGTCCTATCCCTTTGGCTAGTTCAGTATGGGGGAAATACAGTGCATAGGCATACTGCAACTGCTCACATTGTTCAACCAAGCCCATCATCAAGCTTAACTTTTCTTCATGCGAAGGACTCGGCATATGTGCATAGTGAATGTCTAAACTGTGTTGATCCTGATGTTGCTCAAAGACTTTAATAAATAAACCTTGTCCTTGTGCCACTTGTTTCCATGAAACCGCCTGTAAAGAGTCGCCCTCTTTAAAATTTCGTAATTCTCGAAATTCATCCATGTCCGGTTCAAAACCGTGCTGTTGCTGTTTATTTTCTGCCGCTAAAGACTTAGCTTTAGGCGCTATCCACACAGGTGCTTGGATAAAAAAATAACTCCATGCACGAACGAGACCAAATGGATAAGTCGAGTAAATTTTAATCTCGGGAAAACTAAACTGTCCGCGCTCTTTTGGAAAAAAATTTAAATCGACCACCTGATGGGTATCTTGAATAAACAACTGTTCTATATGATCAGCATAAGCGAGCCAAAGGTATCGAGGCTGTGAATGCTGTTGTTTGAAATGCATTTGTAATTGCAATGCACTCTCAACCTGCCCTATTTCAGGCAATACAAGATCAACACTTAACCCATGTAGCTGTTTAAAGGTCAAATAAAAACTCATACACAGCACGGCACTGATTAAAAAACAAAACGCTAAAATTAAGTTATTGGCATAATTCACCCCAGCAATAAAGGTGATTAAAATCAGCACCACATATACATATCCTTGCTGATAAATAAACACCAGTACATCTTTTTGGGTCAGTTGTTTTTCAGCCTTAAATTTAAAGCGTTTATTGATCCAGTTTTGCCACAGCATGCGTCAGCTTATCCTATTAGTGAACTTTGACTTGCTTCATAAGCTGCTCAGTTTCAGCTTCACCCAGCCCAATACGATGCGCGGTCACTGCGACAAATACAGCCTGTACATCATCGGGTGTAACAAATGCACGGGCTTTAACCAGAGCATAGGCTTGTGCTGCTTTCTTCAAAGCCAGTACGCCACGTGTAGATAACCCATGTCGACCTTTACGAGTCTCAGCCACCAAATCTAAAATATAATCCAAGACTTCCTCAGACAAATAAATCTGTGGCACCAAAGTTTGTAAGGCAAGAATGTCTTGTTCAGAAAATACAGTCATCAACTGCTGAATCAAGTCATGACGGGATTGTTGCTGCAATAAAGCCTTTTCTGCCTGACGGGATGGATAACCCAAAGATAAACGCATAAGAAAACGGTCGAGCTGTGACTCTGGTAGTGCATAAGTTCCACTTTGAAAAAGTGGGTTTTGCGTTGCAATTACCCAAAAAGGCTGCGGTAGTACATAACGACTTGCATCGATTGTCACCACACCCTCTTCCATCGCCTCTAAGAGCGCACTCTGCGTTTTCGGACTACAGCGGTTAATTTCATCTGCGAGTAAAATTTGAGTAAAAATTGGCCCTTGCTTAAACTCAAACAGATGTTCTTTTTGGTTAAACATATTCACCCCAATCACATCGCTTGCCAGCATGTCATTGGTAAACTGAATCCGTTTAAATTGAAGACCAGCCAAATGGGCCAAGCTACTGGCCAATGTGGTTTTGCCTAAACCAGGCAAGTCTTCAAATAAGATATGCCCACCAGCTAAAAGGCTGCATAAGGCTAATTGGGTTTGTTGATTTTTATCTAAAACGATTTGATTAACTTGATTGAGGAATTCTTGGATTTTTGGATAAAAAATACTTAACTGTGATTCATCGAGCATGTCATATTGCAACGTTTCTACCGTTTTCTCTTTTCCCCAAAGCACCTTATTCTCCCCAATCAAAATATAAATCAAGGTTTAACATACAGGTTTTTCAACCATACTCAAAGATGATCCTTATAAATATTCAATGATTTGCGTATGAATGACTTACCTCACCTCAAGCTATTGTTTCGATGCCGATTTCAACTGATCTTTTACAGCATCTGCGCTCATTGAAAATGATAGAGATGATTTCTCTGCTTGCTTAATCAATTCTATGAGTCGTGCATTGATTGGAGCCTGTCTACCACATTGCTCTGCAAGTTTTAAAACCTCACCATTAATCCAGTCGACCTCTGTGGGGCGACCTGCAATTAAATCATCTTGCATAGACGACCGGGCTAGTGGATCGATTGCCAACATTTTACGACTTAATAATTTAAATAATGGATTGGGTAAACTCAGTAATTTTGGAATCAAATGGGTCGGAACTGCGGTTAACTTTGCAGGTTTAATTTGTGCATAATCAAGCAGTGCTAAGGCTTCCTGCTGCGCCATTGCCACACATGGGCGATATTTATGAATCGACAATTGTTCCTTTAACGGTTTTTTTGACAATACATTGATTGAATTATTTAAATTAAGTAAAAGCTTGGCCCACTGCACAGCCGGCATGTCTTTTTCAAAAACAATCTCTAACCCTGCTTTTTGAAATGCATTCTCAAGCAAATTTTGATTCGGATATTGCTTAACACTTAATGCACCAGAGGTACCTTGATGATAATGCCCAGCTTCTTGCGTGGCGACGTTAAAAGGAACCATTCCCTCTAAAATCATTTGCTCTTGCAAAACCCTTTTTAAAATAGGGACATTGCTTAAACCATTATGAAAGCTGATGATCAGCGGTATTTTAGTTCCTAAATATTCTTTAAGTTCATGCGCAACTTGTTCCGTTGCTGCCGATTTCACACAAATAAAAACAACATCAGCATTCACAACCTGAGCAGGATCAGTCGTTAGTTTGAGTTGATGAGGTGCAAGTTTGATCTTTTTGCCTAAATAATCAGTTAAGACTAAGCCCCATTGGGAAGCTCTGCATGAATACGTGGACGCGTGATAAAAGTAACATCATTACCTGCAGCAACCAACCTTCCGCCTAAATAACACCCAATGCTTCCAGCACCATAAATATATATTTTCATTCAATTTCCCTTTGCAAACATTCCAGTATTTTAAGAACTATAACAATCAAAAGCTGTCAAATATACAACATGAACCTTTTATGCCTCACACTCCGTGTTGCGTTATGATTTAAGCCGTGATGTAACAACTTGCTTCATGCAAAAAGTACACTGTCGAATCTAACACGAGCAACCGCATGTAATTGAGTATTTTCACAAAAAAAACGGCACCGAAGTGCCGTCTTTGAATTGATTAATTATATTAACATGGGCACTTTTTCATGCCATTCGTTGCAGATGGATAACGCGCATCCACACAATGACGATAAAAAGTTTTAGCATCCATCGCTTCTAAATCAGGATGGTGCTTTTTCATATGCTCCAAATAGTTTGGATAGTCAGGCACCCCCACCATCAAGCGGAAACTTTGCTGCAAACGTTGCCACAGCGTCGCAATTCGAGACCAATTTTTAGGGTTCAGAATCAAATCTTTCTGCGACATCACGGTCATTTTAATGATTTTATAAATCATCGTTTTTCCACTTTTAGCAAATTTTAGATTCATCTGACTCTCCTTAATGTCCAGCTTTTGATGGCTGAATGTCTTCAGGATCACGATAAATGGCTTCTGCTTCATGCACAGTCGGAACTGGGCTTGCCAATGCACGACGAATTACTCTAATCGCAGCAAAGAGCATCACGATCGCCACAATCATAAAGAATCCACACAGTGCAGCATTGATCTGATTCGACATCGCAACAGTTTGCATTTCAGCAACCGTTTTTGCTGGTGCTAAAATTTCATTGTTTGCAATTGCATTGTTAAAGCGTTCAGCTTGTGCCAAGAAACCAATTTTTGGATTTTCGTGGAAAATTTTCTGCCAGCCCGCGGTCATACAGGTTACCAACAAGAATACTGTCGGGACAATCGTGACCCATACATATTTCTCTTTCTTCATTTTGAAGAGGATAACCGTACCTAAGATCAATGCCATTGCCGCAAGCATTTGGTTACCCACACCAAACAGTGGCCATAAGCTATTGATGCCCCCGAGCGGATCGACGACACCTTGGTAAACAAAGAAGCCCCACCCTGAAACCGCAACTGCTGTACCCAACAAGTTTCCGAAAAAGTTATGTGAGTTTTTCACCGCAGGAATCACAATCCCAACTGTGTCTTGCACCATGAAACGACATGCACGCGTACCCGCATCAACAGCTGTTAAGATGAAAAGTGCTTCGAATAAAATGGCAAAGTGATACCAAAACGCCATCATTTCACGGCTATTGAAAATTTCCGTAATGATGTGAGCCATACCAATAGCAAAAGTTGGCGCACCGCCAGTACGTGAAAGAATGGTACTTTCACCCACTTCTTGAGCCAGTAAAGTTAATGTTTCTGGAGTAACAACAAAACCTAAGTTACGAACAGCTTCAGCTGCGGTGTCTACACTTGTACCCAGTAAAGCGGCTGGAGAGTTAATCGCAAAATACACACCTGGATCAAGCACTGCGGCACAGATCAGAGCCATGATTGCAACAAATGACTCCATGAGCATACCGCCATATCCGATCATACGAATATCACGCTCATTGTTCACAAGTTTCGGCGTGGTTCCAGACGACACTAATGCGTGGAAACCTGAAATTGCGCCACAGGCAATGGTAATAAATAAGAATGGGAACATTGAACCTGCAAACACAGGGCCTGTACCATCAATAAATTGCGTGAATGCTGGCAGCTTCATTTCTGGCATTGCGAAAATAATACCGACTGCCAAACCTGCAATAACACCAATCTTTAGGAAGGTTGATAAGTAATCGCGTGGTGCAAGCAATAACCACACAGGTAGTGCTGAAGCCACGAAACCATAAATAATCAGCGCCCAAGTCAACTGAGTGCCCGACAGTGTAAAGAACGCACCCCAATATGGATGCTGTGCAATATTTTCACCGTAGACAATACCGAGCATCATCAAAACGAAACCAATAATAGATACTTCTGCAATTTTACCCGGGCGGATAAAACGCATGTAAATCCCCATAAAGAGCGCAATTGGAATCGTTGCCGCAATACTAAATACGCCCCACGGGCTGTGTGCAAGTGCTTTGACCACGACCAGTGCCAAAACTGCAAGGATAATAATCATTACCCCCAACGCACCAAGCATAACCACAATCCCTGCAAAAGTTCCAAGCTCTTGCTTTGCCATTTCACCGAGTGAACGTCCATCACGACGGGTAGAAATAAACAACACCAAAAAGTCTTGTACTGCACCTGCAAGCACGACACCGACAAGTAACCAAATCGTGCCAGGTAAATAGCCCATTTGCGCTGCTAAAATAGGCCCTACTAATGGACCTGCACCTGCAATCGCTGCAAAGTGATGTCCAAATAGAACACTTTTGTTGGTTGGAACATAGTCCAGACCATCATTTAAACGATGCGCGGGAGTTAAGCGACGTTCATCAAGCTCAAAAACTTTATTTGCAATAAATAAACTATAGAAGCGATAAGCAATACTATAAATACAGCCCGCAGCAAGTACGAGCCAGATGGCATTGACATGCTCACCACGACTCAGTGCCAATATCCCAAAAGAGACTGCACCGACGATGGCTACCAGTAGCCAGATGATTTTTGAAGTCAGGGTTGACTTCGGCTGAACAGATTCCATTTCAATCCCTCATATTTGTTGCATTCAATCAGCGTCTTTAATTATTCGAGGTACTGCTGTTTTCCTTTGCGACTTTACTCTGCATCTCCTTGTTTTGATCTAATACTTTGGCATAAAAAAAGGGATGATTTTCATCATCCCTTCCGATAATAGTCTATTTTTAAACCATTATGCACGTTCTAAATAATCGCCAGTACGAGTATCTACACGAACGCTTTCTTCTTGCTGTACAAATAATGGAACACGTACTACAGCACCTGTTTCCAATTTTGCAGGTTTACCACCACCGCCAGAAGTATCACCACGTACACCCGGATCAGTTTCAACAATTTTCAAAACCACGAAGTTTGGTGGGTTTACTGTTAATGGCACGCCATTGAACAGCATAATAGTACATTTTTCATTTGAATCATCTTTTAACCATTTTGCAGCATCGCCCATTGCTGTTTTGTCAGCAGCGATCTGTTCAAATGATACAGGATCCATGAAGTTCCACATTTCGCCGTCGTTGTACAAGTATTCCATTTCCACTTCTACAATGTCAGCCGCTTCTAAAGAATCACCAGACTTAAATGTTTTTTCTAAAACTTTACCAGAACGTAAATTACGTAGTTTTACGCGGTTAAATGCTTGACCTTTACCTGGCTTTACATATTCATTTTCCATGATTGAACATGGGTTACCATCAAGCATAACCTTAAGGCCTGACTTGAAATCATTCGTAGAATAATAGGCCATGACTGGCGCACTCCAAACTAACTAACTTAAATATTTATGTCTTTATCTTAGACACCAAAGCTTTGTAAAGCAGGGCCATAAAGATAGGGCATCTTTTTTGATGCCTCGTATTGTAAATGAGCAAGGTGTTATGAAGCAATGAAAATCCACTGCCTATAAGCCGAAGATCTTGATAAAATAGCCCTGTTCCGCGTGTTTTTGTGTATTGAAAAAGCCTTTTTAGACCACGCACATCCGAACAACTCGTTTCGACATCACCCGATTTGATGACCTAACTTTCTTTTGACCTAGTATTTGACCCCTTATTGCATGACTCATTATTTGTACCAAGAGCAAAATTGGCAAGCTCAACTCAGTGATTTAATTACTGACCCTTTAGAATTACTTAACATTCTAGAGCTTTCTCCTGAGCAACTGCTGTCAGGCGCACTGCTTGCATCAACCCAATTTAAACTCCGTGTTCCCCGTGCTTTTGTGACAAGAATGCAAAAAGGTAATCCGCTTGATCCTTTACTCCTTCAAGTCCTGCCCCATCATCTTGAGCTGGAAGAACATCCCGACTTTGTGACTGACCCTTTGGGTGAGGAACAAGCCAACCAACAACCTGGTGTTTTGCACAAATATAAAACTCGTTTTTTACTGACGCTGACTGGGGCATGTGCCGTTCATTGTCGTTACTGTTTTCGTCGACATTTCCCCTATCAAGAGAACCTACCAAAGTCAGAAGATTGGATCAATATTCAACACTATATTCAGTCTCAACCTGACATTAATGAGGTCATTTTGAGTGGCGGAGACCCCTTAACGCTGTCCAATCGTAAAATAAAATTATGGATTGAACGTTTAGAAAGTATTCCCCAACTTAAATTTTTGAGAATTCACTCACGAGTTCCTATCGTAATGCCTAACCGTGTCGATGAAGAGCTAATTTCCATCTTAAAAAACAGTAGGCTGCGCATTATTCTAGTGGTACACTCAAATCATGCATCGGAATTGGATGATTTTACCTGCCGTCAATTACAGCAATTAGTCGCAGAAAAAATCACCGTTTTCAATCAGGCGGTTTTGTTGAAAGGGGTCAATGATCACGTTCAAATTTTGACAGATTTGAGCTACCGTTTATTCGATGCAGGTGTATTGCCATACTATTTACATGTTTTAGATAAAGTAAAAGGGGCTCACCATTTTGATTTAAACTCGCAAGACATTGATTCTCTGTATCAAGGATTATTGGCGAATCTACCCGGCTATCTGGTTCCCAAGCTGGTCAGAGAAATTGCGGGAGAAAAGAATAAGACACCACTTTTCGGGGTTTCAACTTTTTGAGTTAAATAATAACGATGATGACGACGAGTACTTCAGATATCTTCCAAAAACCAACCGAATTAAAGTTGGATAAGCTTAGTTTTTGCCCAAGCACAGTCAAAGGCTTACAAGAATGGTTAGCAAACTTATCCATTTTACAATTGGGTGACTCTTCTCGTTCCTTATTTCAAGCATTACTTGAAGTCTCCGAACTTCAAGTCAGCGAAACACTTCGCTTTGATTTAGTTCAAGTACTGCATCCAAATTTGGAAAATGTGCTTACCAGTTTAGAGAAACATTTTTTTAATCAAGGCCTCATCACCACTGACCGAAATGACCATATTATTGAGCTTGCCTTATTAATGCGTAGTCATTTTGCTAAAGTCTATATCGACATTGCAAAACGTGTTTCTCAGCAAATCACTCAAAATAAGTTTTCTCTATTTGCTTTTAATCAAAAAAAGAACCTACAAACGGCTCGAACCGTATCGAGTTATTATGCTTTACAACAACTGTCACTGTTGTTGTACCAACAACACTTGCTCTATAGTTCTCCTATTCCGGGGCAGTGGCTAGCAGCTCATCAGCTCTTAGATTCTGCTATCCAAAATAACTTCTATTTGACCAACATTAATCAAATACAAGGCACGCAGCATCAGCTCAACAATATTAGCCAAGCCTATGCGCAGCTCATTCTATTGGATATTTTTAATACCCATCAAATCCGTCCAGGTGAAATTCAAGGACTATTTTTGTGTAGTTTTGATTGGGCTAAGCTGATTCAAATATTACCTAAAGAAACCACCTTATCTCGCTATATTGTCGATGCATCAAAAGACTACCCGCCGACCTATAATTCTCAAAAAAATAGTCATATTCAGCCGAATATTTTTATATCGACACAAGCTCTGCTTGATCATCTCTCGGAGATGCAAACCAAACGCGCTGAGCCACTGTCGCGTGATGAGAAGATTTTCCTTACCCCTGCTTTGCATTTTCACATTCATAACTTATTGACCAATAATATTGAACGTAAGCATGAACGATATGAATACTCGGCCCAATTACAAATTTGTTTTGGCCTGTCAGTCGCACATTTCTATTTGTCTAAAGGCAAGAACTTTAATGAAACTTTAGAGCTAGAAGGTAACTACAACTTTCAAAATGAAAGTCACCTGATCAACTCCATGAACAGTAATATTCCTGTGGAAACAAGTTCTGCTCGTATGATTGATCGTGAGTCGAAACAAATCTACCCTGCCGAAGTTTTAGATATTAGTGTGAATGGTTACCGTATTCGCTGGACTGGACCAACACCTGCGCATTTAAAAACAGGTGAGTTTATTTTGGTTCAAGAAAATGCACATAGCCAATGGCGCGGTGGTGTGATTCGCTGGATTAAACAATCAAGTGAGAAAAGCTTGGAACTGGGTTTAGAAATCTTAGCGCAAGATCTTTTCCCATGTGCTGTTATGGTAAAAACAGACCGAACTACTCAGAACTATCAGCCTGCATTATTGGTACAAACGTCCCAACTAGACGAAGTACAAACCAGCCTCATTGTGCCAGGTTCGAATATGTACAGAGAAAAACAAACCATTCACTTACGCCTAGGTGATGAAGATCTTAAAATTTATTTAGTAAAAGCACATTTAATTACGCAAAGTTTTATTCGTTTTGATTATGAATTGTTGAATGACCAACAAGAGCCATTGGTTCAAAGTTTTATTCAAAAGCAAATGAATGCTATTAAGAATCACGATTTATGGGAAGCATTGAAGTGAGAAATCCATTATTATCTAAAAAGTTAAAACGTACGGAAACACGTTTACTCATTATTGATGATAATCAGATCCGTTATAACCAAATTCGTGACCTTTTAACTTCTAGCGATCATCAAGTCCATGCCACCTTACTGGATGACTTACAAAACTTTGAAAAACAGCTTCATCTGCCTTGGGACGTGGTAATTTTTGGTCGCGCCTATGACCTAAAGTATGAACAAGCACTAACTTTGATTCGCAACTCTAACCAAGTCAATTTACCACTAATTTTATTAAAGCCCGATGAATATCAATCAACCCAATACGCAAGTTTTATTCGTAAAGGGGTCTATGATATTTTGGACTTAGAAGAAGCGGATAACTTTTACTTAGGTCTACTGCGTGCACTGTCATTAAGTCGTTTATTGCAAAGCCAACAACAACTCATGAATGAGCTTGAAACAGCGCAAAACCAAGCACAGGCTTTAGTTGAAGAAAGTAATAAAGCCATTGCTTTAATTCAAGAAGGGATTCATGTTTCAGCCAATGCTGAATACTTACAACTGTTCGGCTTAAGCTCTGAAGATGATATTATCGGTCAACCTTTGCTTGATATTCTCCAGCCGAAAGATGTAAACGATTTTAAAATCCGTTTTAAGAAAATTTCACAAGGTCAGTTTGATTTAGGTGCTTTTGAAGTTGCTACTCTCAATAGCAATGCCCAAACTCACAATCCTTTAAAAGTTGAGTTTTTAACTGCGCCTGAAGATGATGCGCTCCAACTGACGATTGAAGCCGAATCTGAACGCTCTGCTGCTCCATCAGTCAACACTGAAAATCATGCGATACAACCTAATACGTATCAACAAATTAACCGTGCTATGACCAAACAACCTTCTGATCTGAATGCCTTAGTTAGCTTTGCACTCAGCTCTTGTCCAGATGAAATTTTTAAAGCCAACTGGGCAACCACGCGTGATTATTTTAACAATATTTACAGCTTTTTAAATGAACAAACTCATATTCCTCTGTTTAAGGCGGGTGGGCAAACCATCGTTGGTTTATTCCAAGCAGAATCACAGGCCAAACTTGAATCTAAGCTGATTGCGTTAAATGCGCTCACCAAACCACAACTCATTACCGTAGAAAACAATAGCTATCCAGTAAATTTGCGCATTGGCTATACTTTATTGAAAGGTGAAATTTCAAATCAAGATCAGTTTGAAAACTTATTGTGCTCAGCCTTTAAAACCGCTTTACCGACCAATCAAGACGATTGCGAAATTGAGCAAAAAGCCAGTATTGACATGCCTGTGATTGAGTTGATCAACCCTACTGTCAGCGATACTTTAGACACTCAAAAAACAGCAAATGAACCTACGGTGCTTAAAGCCTTACATCTTGCATTAGAGCGTGGCGAGATTCATCTTAAATATCAACAGCTTTACGACAAAGAAGACACTAATTTATACACCTATGAAGTTACTAGTGGCTTTATTTATGGTAATACGTGGAAAAATATATCGAGCCTCAAAGAGTTAAGTGAAGACCACGAACTGTCTATTAAACTTGACCGCTGGATTTTAGTTGAGTCGTGTAAACAGCTACACAATTTTATCACTCAGTATCCTGAAGCAAAGTTGATTGTAAATTTAAACAAAGCCGTACTGTTGAATGACCGCTCTTTCCCTGAATTTATCGCCAAACTGATTACCATTGTACGCAGTAAGTTAAGTCACCCAATTACCCTTCAGTTCTCTGAGGATGATATCAGCCAGAACATTGCTGAAGCGCAAAAATACATTGCCCAGCTTCGCCAATATGGTGCTGAAGTTTCGATTCGTGACTTTGGTAATAGCATTTATAGTGAATCTATTCTACGTCAGCTCGATATCAACAATCTCACCTTACATGAAAACTTAACTCGCATGCTCAGTAGCGACGCCAACACGGAAGAGTTGCAAGAAAAAGTTGCGGTATATCATCAATTGAAAAACATTCAAATTATGTTACGTGATCTGAATGATATGACGTCATTTGCCAATGCATGGAATGTCGATGCCCGCTTCATTCAAGGCGATTATTTCCAAAAGAAACTCGATCATCTGATTGATGTGCAGGATCAGTAAAGCTTTGACCTTGGATACTAACCTCTAAATTTCAAGACCCCTATACGGGGTCTTTTATTATATGGTCTAACTAGCAGCCCTATGACTCTGTATTCAAATATCATAGGCATAAAAAAACGGGCAAATGCCCGTTTTTTTCTTTTGCTATTAGTCGCGTTTGATAGAACGTGACATGCCAGCAAAACGTTGTTTGAACTTGTCGATACGACCGCCAGTGTCAACGTTCTTTTGCTTACCAGTGTAGAATGGGTGGCAAGCTGAACATACGTCTAGGTAAACAGTTTCTTTACCAAGTGCTGAACGAGTTTCGATTACGTTACCGCAAGAACATGTAGCAACTAAAGTTTGGTATTTTGGGTGAATATCGGCGCGCATCGTCGATTACTCCATAAAAATTAAAGAAGGTTTTGCTGTCATCGCAATTGATCACTCTCAAAATTGAGGAAAGGACCACTTAATTAAATTAAGTTGCAGATCAACACCATAACAGACCATTCTTTTGGCCCACCGAGACGGATACCGTCAGAGCTAAGCACAACAAGTGGCAAATATTATACGAGATATAGTATCAGATAGCCAATTATTCTTTCGTTTCAATTTCAGATTGCTTGGCCCAATAGTTAGCAATAATCCCACACACCATCAGCTGGATTTGATGAAAAATCATAATCGGTAAAACAATCATCCCCAAAGGTTGTCCAATAAAAAGAATCTGTGCCATTGGAACACCACTAGCCAAAGTCTTTTTTGAACCACAGAAAAAAATGGTTTTCTGATCGGCACGGTTAAAGCCTAACCAACGTGGTAAAAACAACCCAAGCAACATAATAATCGTCAATAAGACTGAACACACAATAATCAATAGGATTAACGTACCAACACTCACCTCTTGCCATAGGCCCGCTACCACAGCACTGCTGAAAGCACCGTACACCACCATTAATATCGAACCCTGATCGAATGCTTTGACGATGCTTGGCATTTTCTGCATATACGGAAATACATATGGTCGAAGTAACTGCCCAAGGACAAACGGAACTAGCAGCAATAAGGTAATTTGAAGTATAGACGAGGTTGGATCAAAACCATGCTCTGATTGCCCCAAAATAAAAAAAGCCACCATCACAGGGGTAATAAACATCCCAATCAAATTTGAGAATGAAGCACTACATACCGCCCCAGCCACATTGCCTTGCGCGACCGAAGTAAACGCAATTGAAGACTGTACTGTCGATGGCAAAAAGCACATAAACAAAAAGCCCCAATACAACTCCTGCCCAAGTAGTGGTACCAATACAGGTTTAGCAAGCAAACCTAAAACGGGAAAAAGGATGAAGGTAAATGCAAAAACCAAAGCATGGAGTTTCCAATGCATCATGCCCTGAATCACCGCTTCACGGGATAGTTTAGCGCCATGCAAAAAGAATAATATAGCAATCGCGACCGTCGTCAATACACCAAATACACTGGCGGCTTGGCCTGAAACAGGGACTAAGCTGGCTAAGAGCACCATAACAAATAGCAATAACGTAAACCGATCGAGTGCCAATAATTTCAACATACCAACATCCTGTCATTCCTCTAAAAATGAAAAAGCCCAGTGACTCATTTACCTTTGGGTAAATTCATCTTACTGAGCTATATAAGTAAAGCTAGCTTTTACAGGATATGTTCAATATTTTTTTAATTAATACTGTGCATACACACTGCATATGACCTAATAACGGCTTAGTTATTACGTGCATTACTATCTTGTTGAATCAGTTCAATTTTATAACCATCCGGATCTTCTACAAAGGCAATAACCGTTACACCACCCTTCATTGGTCCAGCTTCACGCACGACATTACCACCGCGCGCTTTGATTTCCTCACAAGCTTTATATGCATCGTCTACCGCAATAGCAATATGACCATAAGCATTGCCCAATTCATAACTGTCCGTATCCCAGTTATGTGTCAGCTCTAAAACCGTATGATTTTCTTCATCACCATAACCCACAAATGCCAAAGTAAAACGACCTTCTTCGTAATCACGCTTACGAAGTAAAGTCATACCAAGCACTTCAGTATAGAACGCCAAAGATTGTTCTAAATTGCCTACACGTAGCATGGTATGTAGCATGCGCATGGAATTTCCTCATGATTTATTCTCAGCCACCAATATAGGCAAAACCGTCCTATATTTCAAACCTCAACCATAAAAAAGTAGCCACAAGAGCTACTTTTTTAATTCGAGACAAGTCGATGCTTTAACTTTGTTCAGCGGCATGCTCTCGTAGAAGTTTCGCCACCCAGACCACTAAGATTAAAATTGGGATTCCAATGAGTGTGGTCAGCAAGAAGAAATTTGGATAGCCAATATTGGACACAATTGTCCCCGAATATCCACCTAGAATTTTAGGTGTTAACGTCATCAATGAACTAAAAATCGCATACTGAACAGCAGTGAAAGATACGCTGGTCAAACTTGATAGAAATGCAATAAATGCAGCACCGGCTAAACCTGATGCCAAGTTATCGACAATAATCGCAAAATACAGCCAGTTTGAACTATATTCCTTAATCACCTTCCCTTTAACTTCTAACTGTCCATCAACTGCTTTATTCAAGTTGATTGGCTGAAGATCAACATCTAGAGTTGCAGATTTTTCAGCTGCAGGATCCACCTGATAATTCAGTGCAGTGTGTTGTTGCGCACGCTCATTTTGCATCAATACAGCATTCAGCTTTTTAGAGTTTGAATCAAGGAGCTGTTTCACAGGGATTGCCGCACTAAATACACCTTCTTTGTCTAACTTTGTATCAAAGCTTTGACCATCTAAGCTCAATTTAATACTTTGGTTTTCAGCCAGTGTAGCAAGGTATTGACCTCTTACCACGATGCTTCCTTCAGACTCTCGTTGATTAATCACATTATCAGCCGTGATCGGAAGCAACAGCAATACCCTAGATGCACCCGTTTGACTGATATAAGGCAATGTGACCGAGACAGGCTGTGAAGTATCATTTTGAAAACTGGCCGTTGCAGTTAGACTTTCATTTGCCTGAAGCTGCTTAACAGGAACCTTAATTGTCCATGCACCTGTCTCATCCGCTTGAGTTTTGAAACTTTGCTCACCGACATTGATCACAACATCATTTAAAGGTTGTCCTGATTTGACCAAGCCAATAAAGATGAGATTGGTTGAACTGGCCAAGATTGCTCCGACAAACATCAATTTCATGATGTTCATACGCTGCGCCAGTAGTCCTCCTAAAAAACCACCAACCAAACTAAAAATCACCCCATAAACTTTCACCGCTTCAGCAATCTGTTCTTTGGTAAAGTTTAAGTCTTGATAAAACACATTGGAGATCACACCTGCAATAATGTCGGAAATACGGTAAAATCCAATCAACAACAGCAATACCAACGCCAATTTCACGCCATAACGCTTAAAGAAGTCTGCAACAGGATTCACCCATGTTTCATAGGCCATTTGTTTGTTCACAGCACCCATTTTGACTAGGCTTGAACCCACTAAAAATGCAACAGCACCAGAGCCAATAAAACGTAAAGCCTCAAAACAAAACAGTGCAAAACTATCTTTGATCGACCAGAGCTGAATCAGCATTTCAGTTAAGTTGCCTGAATAAATATAGCTCAGTACAAAACTCACCACAGACACAAAGAAAACTGCCACTAAACGATAATAATCTACTCGTTTATATTCTTTACGTACCCGATCAACTTGTGGCTCACGTATGCATAAAGTGGTTGCGATCCCGACCAACATGACCGCCGCCATTGCCAAATACGTCCACTTCCACGCCTCATAAATATAGTTACCTTTGGCTGTACCCAAATAAGCCGCTAAAAATAACGCACCCGCACCTGCAACGATCATGCCGATGCGATAACCAGCGTTATAAGTTGAAGCCAACACTGTTTGCATTTGCGTTTCTGCCAGCTCAATACGATAGGCATCAATCACAATATCTTGTGTCGCAGCAGAAAAACCTAAAAGCACCGCACCCGCAGCCATTTGGTAAAGATAACTCTGACCAAGAGACGGATCTGAAAAAGCCATGATAGAAATGGCACAGATAATTAAGAGTTGTGCGATCAATAGCCATGCACGGCGACGACCCAATAATTTGGTTAGCACTGGTACAGGTAATTCATCGACCAAAGGGGCCCAAACAAATTTGAATGAATAACCCAGAGCAGCCCAACTAAAAAAAGTCACAGCGCTCTTATCGATACCTGCCTCACCTAACCATAAAGATAAGCTCGAGAAAATTAACAGGATTGGGATACCTGCTGAGAAACCCAAAAACAGCATGATCAACGCACGGCGATCTAAAAATGCAGTAAAGGCGGATTTCCATCCTGAAGATTGTGTTGTCATTACGTTTTTGTTGTCTTAAAACCAATGCTGCTATTCAAACCCTTAATACAATTTGTTTCAACCTGATTTATAAAATCAATGTTCTATTTTTGTCGACAAACACTGCGACTTTGCTTGATCTTTTGCATTAAACCTGTATACCTTTAAGTTTCTAACGCAATCTTTAGTTTCGGATTTCAAAGTGACCCAAAAACACGATCAAATGAGCTCTTCTTTATCTGTACCGCCCGCATTAAATAGTCAAGAAAATCCAGAAAACAACCTTAGTTCAGCATTTGACCAACCCGAAATTCAAACGACCTTAGCAAAGACACAACTTCAAGCAGAGCAACTGACGCATATCCCTGCTCTGGATAAGATTCCAGCCTCAACGCGTCGTATTAAACCGCTCAATAATTTTTTAGGGCAAGATCGTGCACGTGCTTCAGTTGAAGCAGGCATTTCCTTACCTTATTCTGGCTATAACATTTTTGCCGTAGGGACAGCTGGTTTGGGCAAGCGCACCATGGTCAAGCGTTTACTCCAGCAACACGCCAAAAATATGCCGACACCGAACGATTGGGTTTACGTTTATAATTTTAAAAGCCCACGTCAACCGATTGCTTTAGAGTTGCCTGCGGGTCAAGCAGTAAAATTTCAAACCATGTTACATCAAACATGGCAAACCACTTTAAAGCAGCTCGAGCGCCGCTTTACTGCTGAAACCTACCACAACCGTATAGAAGCCATTCGCCAACAAACGGGTGACGTTCAGCAACAAGCCTTGATTGAATTGACCCAAGAAGGCGAAGAACTCGACCTCAAACTGGTCTCTCGGAATGATGAGCACTGCTTTATCCCTGTCCAGTATGTAGACGATAAAGTATTGGAAATGACGCAGGCCGACATCAATGCTTTAAGCTCTAAAGAGCGTTCTGAAATTAATGCCAATATACGCCACATGGATAAAAAACTTGAACGTTTAGGCATGCATTTAGGCGACTTGGAAGAAGATGCCCGCGATAAAGTTCAAGTGTTGAACCGCGATATTGCCAAGCAAGTTTTATTGCCTAAAGTCGAACAGTTACTGACTAAGTTTGCTGAGGTTGAGGGCTTAAAAGACTATTTAAAATATTATGCTGAAGACATTATTAACAATGTCGAGGTGGTACTCGAACAAGAAGAAGATGACTTTACCCCAGGCCTGTTTAGTCGTATCCCTTCGCGCTACCAAGCCAATGTGATTGTGTCGCATAAATCCAATGCTGGTGCACCGGTTATTTTTGAAGACTTCCCCACTCACTACAATTTACTTGGCCATGTAGAGCAACTGACTCAACATGGCACCATTACTACAGACTTTACCCTAATCCGCCCAGGGACATTGCATAAAGCCAATGGTGGTTTTTTAATGTTAGAAGCAGAACAACTGCTTGAACAGCCTTATGCATGGCAAGGTCTAAAACGTGCTTTAAAATCAGGCCAGTTAAAACTTTCTTCACTTGAGCATATGCTAACACTGACAGGAAGTATCTCAATTGAACCTGAGGCAATCCCACTGAATTTGAAAGTGGTTTTATTGGCTGAGCCTGAAATTTACTATGAAATACTCGAAGTAGAACCTGAGCTTGGCAGTGTCTTTAAAATCCGTGCCGACTTTACTGATACGTTGCAGCGTAATGAAGTAAATGAACAAGCCTATATGCAACTGATTGCAGACTATGTACAGGCCGACAAACTGCTTCCTTTCGATCGATCTGCACTTTCTGCACTTTTGACCGACTCTAGCCGTCAAGCCGAAGACCAAAGCTCCTTATCTCTACATGCCCTCACTTTGGGTGATTTGATTCGTGAGGCGCATCATCACGCCTTCCAATCAGGTGATAAAATGGTCTCGGATCAACACATTAATATGGCACTAGATCATCGTAAATATCGCTTAGGCTATTTACGTGAGCTCTATTGGCAGGATTTATCTCGTGGTACACAGCTCATCGAAACGCGTGGACACCGCCTCGGTCAAATTAATGCGCTTTCGGTCATTCACTATGCAGATGTTGAATTTGGCTTGCCGTCACGTTTAACAGCCTCTGTGTATCAAGGCGGCGGCGATATTCTAGATATTGAGCGTAGTGTCGAGCTCGGTGGCTCTCTGCATGCGAAAGGTGTGCTTCTGATGTCCTCATTCTTAAAAGCACATTTCGGTCGTGAGCAAACCCTACACTTCTCTGCTGCGCTTGCCTTTGAACAAAGCTATGGTCAAGTCGATGGTGATAGCGCCACAGTTGCTGAACTCTCCGCTTTAATCTCTGCAATTAGTCAGCTACCGATTGATCAGTCTTGGGCGATTACTGGCTCAATGAACCAATTGGGTCAAGTTCAACCGATTGGTGGTGTCAATGCGAAAATTGAAGGTTTCTTTGATGCATGTAAACTTCAAGGTTTAACTGGTAAGCAAGGTGTGATTATTCCACGTCAAAACATGCAACATTTAATGTTACGTAAAGACGTGATTGAAGCGGTTTCAAATGGCCAGTTCCACATTCATGCTATAGATACGATTGATCAAGCGCTTGAACTACTTATGGCTCGACCAGTCGGCACTTTAGACAAGAAAGGACGCTATACCAAGAAGTCTATTTATGCGGCGGTGATGGATCAGCTAGATTATTGGCAAGCCATTGAAGATGGTGCTGAGTTTGAAGAAGAGCCGAAGAAAAAGAAAAAAAAGAAGAAGGACAAAAAAAAGGCAAAAGCTGAAAAGAAGACTGTTGCAACTGAAAATGCAGCGGAACACACTTCTGAAGCTGTAAGCACTGTAACTACAGCGGATTAACACTTTCCCTCAAACAAAAAAAAGCGCCTCAATGGCGCTTTTTTTTACAACTGAAGATTAAGCTTCAGGTGCTGGACTATGCTGTTCAACTAAAGGTTGTAATTCACCTTTTTGGAACATGTCTAGAATAATGTCACTACCACCAATCAACTCACCGTTGATCCATAACTGTGGGAATGTAGGCCAGTTTGCAATTTGTGGTAACAAAGCACGAATATCTGGATTTTCAAGAATATTCACATAAGCAAACGGACGACCAATTTGACTAAGCGCTTCTACAGCACGTGCAGAGAAACCACATTGTGGAAACTGTGGGGTGCCTTTCATATAAAGAAGTACAGCGTGTTTTGCAATTTGGTCACGAATTAACGCTTCGGTATCGCGTGCTTGTTCAGTCATTGATCAATCCTCAACTAATCTAACCCGCATTATACCCAAAACGTAGAAAAACAGTATGCCTAAAGCAATATTTCGACTTTTATTTAGATTTAGGCTTTAAAACTACAAGCATAATTGCTTAATATTGGATTTCACTTACCCTCTAACAGATAAGAGTTAGTCATGAATAACATTACCCTTGCTCCTGTACAAACTGATCAACCCTCTCATTTGATGCCAGTATTTGGCCGTCAGCCGATCAGCTTTGTCCGAGGTCGAGGCTCTTATCTGTACACAGAAGATGGTACTGAATACTTCGATGCACTGACGGGCATTGCAGTTTGTGGTTTAGGTCATGCACACCCTGTCATTGCAGAAGCGATTGCAGAACAAGCTGCAACGCTCATTCATACCAGTAACTTGTTTGAAGTGCCTTGGCAAACGGCTGCAGCACAAAAACTTGCTGAAGTTGCTGGCATGGAAGAAGTATTCTTTTCAAACAGTGGTGCAGAATCCAATGAGGGTGCAATCAAAATTGCCCGTAAATTTGGCTACATGCAAGGCATTGCCAATCCAAAAATCATTGTTGCAGAGCACTCATTCCATGGTCGTACCATGGCAACTTTATCAGCAACAGGCAACAAAAAAGTCCAAGAAGGCTTCGGCCCATTGGTTGAAGGTTTTATTCGTGTTCCATTCGGCGACATTGAAGCCATTGAAGAAGCCGCAATTCACCATCCAGACATTGTCGCAATTTTTGTCGAGCCAATTCAGGGCGAAGGTGGTGTCAACACTGCTCCGCAAGGCTTTAGCTATTTGGAAGAGATTCGTCAAATCTGTAATCAACACAACTGGCTGATGATGCTGGATGAAGTTCAAACAGGTAATGGCCGTACAGGTGAATACTTTGCCTACCAACACACCAACATCATTCCTGATGTACTCACCACAGCCAAAGGTTTAGGTAATGGTTTCCCCATTGGTGCGGTGATGACTCAAGGTCGTGGTGTAG
This sequence comes from Acinetobacter sp. PC34, assembly GCF_051789135.1. Taxonomy (NCBI): domain Bacteria; kingdom Pseudomonadati; phylum Pseudomonadota; class Gammaproteobacteria; order Moraxellales; family Moraxellaceae; genus Acinetobacter; species Acinetobacter sp. PC34. The sequence continues at coordinate 1,961,320 of NZ_CP196664.1, forward strand.
GCGTATTGACCGCGGGTAACCACGGTTCTACGTATAGCGGTTCAGCATTGGGTTCGCGTGTGGTGTATACCATCATCGACATTATGCAAAAAGAAAACATCGTTCAAAATGCGGCTGAACAAGGCGCTTACATCGTAGAACAACTGCGTAAGCAACTTGCCGATCAAAATGTGATTGTACGTGGCTTTGGTTTGATGATTGGTGTGGAGCTACCAAAAGCATGTGGTGACTTGGTCAACATCGCTCGTGATGAATACCACACTATTATTAACGTTACTGCAGGTTCTGTGGTGCGTTTACTGCCGACCTTGAATATTACCAAAGAACAGGCGAATCAACTGATTGAACGTCTAGTGAAAATGATTAAAGCGTACTTGGCTTAAGACAAAAAAGTCTGGTTCTAAAATTGCTTTTTGCATATTTCGGAACCAGACTTTTTGAAATGAATCGGCCAACTAAATATTAAAGTTTTGGATCACGCATTTGCACCAAACTTGCATTGGTTTTAGTTAAGGTTTCTATCACTTTATTCATGACTGCTGGTACCAAGGCATCTGCAATTTGCACAGCTTGTAAGCCCAACTTCTCACCTAAAGTCGGTTTCTTACGCGTTGAGATGACATAAACATCATGATCGGTCAGTAAATTAAGTAAATAAGCATCTGAAGTTTGTAACTGATCGACCAAATTCAAATCTAAAGCATCTTTCCCATACCAGTGCTCACCTGTCGCAACTTTTTCAACATTGAGTTGCGGACGGTATTTTTCAACAAAGTGTTTAAACAGCACATGCGTCTGTTGTAACTCTTCTTCAAACTTCGCCTTACCTTCGGCTGTATTTTCACCAAACATCGTCACTGTACGTTTATATTGGCCTGCTGTGTACAGTTCAAAATCGATATTGTGTTCTTTTAGCAGACGATTAAAGTTAGGAACTTGCGCGACCACACCAATTGAACCAACAACCGCAAAAGGTGCAGCAATAATCTGATTGGCGATACATGCCATCATATAACCGCCACTCGCTGCAACTTTATCGACACAAATAGTGAGATTGAAACCTGCATCACGTAAACGCACCAATTGGGCAGCAGCCAAACCATAACCATGTACCATACCGCCTGGGCTTTCTAAACGCACCACAACGCGATCACGCCCTGCTTTGGCTGTCGCTAAAATCAAGGTGATTTCTTCACGTAAGCTTTCTACCGCTGTTGCCGCAGTATCACCTTTAAAATCTAGAATATAAACTTTTTGATTAGCCTTTTTACGGTGACGAGACTCTTTCGCTAACTGCTGAGTCAGTTGCAATAACTCCAATTTAGATGCTGTAGTTTGCGTAATTTTTTTACGTTGTTCATTAATACGCGCATTTAAATGTGTAATTCGAATTTCAGCGGGAAGTTTCGGTAAATGAAATAACATAGAAATTATATTCTCTAAAATAATACGTCGGTATATGACCTAGATTAGGTCAATGGCATTTTTTTTCAATAGCCATTTTTTGTTTTATTCTGTAATGCGTTACCTTTCACATTTAATCATTTACAAGATGAGTCTATATCTCAGACGGCACATCTTCGCATCTTTTGTTCAATGTGACGCTAATACGCAATGTCCATCATCATGGCTGTTTTAGTCACCAGACTTAATATCTGCTTATAACAAAAAAACAGAGCATTTAGGCTCTGTTTTTTCAAATATTTCAAGTTATGCGTATTAACCGAAACGACCTGTAATATAAGCTTCAGTTAGCTGATGATCTGGCTGAGTGAAGACTTTCTCGGTTGAGTTCACTTCAATCAAGTCACCTAAATGGAAGTAAGCGGTACGGTCTGATACACGTGCAGCCTGCTGCATTGAGTGCGTCACAATCGCAATCGTATACTGCGTTGAAAGCTCAGAAATAAGCTCTTCCACTTTCGCTGTTGCAATCGGGTCAAGCGCTGAACATGGCTCATCCATCAGAATCACTTCTGGGCTTACCGCAATGGTACGCGCAATACATAAACGCTGCTGCTGACCACCCGACAAGCCTGTGCCCGGTTGGTTTAAACGGTCTTTGACTTCATCCCAAAGACCCGCTTTACGTAAGCTGTTTTCTACAATTTCTTCTAAGTCATACTTATCACGGGCCAAACCATGGAGTTTAGGGCCATAAGCCACGTTATCAAAAATTGACTTTGGGAATGGGTTTGGTTTCTGGAATACCATACCTACTTGAGCGCGAAGCAGTACCACATCTAGGTTTGGGTCATAAATATCTTGATTATCCAACATCACTTTACCCGTCACACGACAGCTATCAATGGTGTCGTTCATACGGTTCAAAGTACGTAAGAAGGTCGATTTACCACAGCCTGATGGCCCAATAAATGCAATCACTTCATTTTCGTAGATATTCAGATCAATCCCTTTAATCGCTTCAGCTTCGCCATAGTAAACATGTACATCTGAAGTGCTGAGTTTGACTTGTCCTTGTGCCTGATCTTTCTTAGTAGAAGTCTGTGTATCAAACTGCGACACAAAAGAAGTACCCTGCTGACCTGAGGTCGTATTTGGGTTTGTAAATTGAGTGTGTTCTTGATTCACTGTTTGATCCTGATCTAAGGAATTTTTAACAACGGTATTCATATTTTGCCCTCACTTACCAACGGACTTCAAATTTCTTACGTAACCAAATTGCAATACTGTTGAGTCCAATCATCATTGCAAGCAGAACAATAATCGCAGCTGCTGTACGTCCTTCGAAGAAGTTACGCAGCTCATTACCTTGCCACAAGAAAATCTGTACAGGTAAAGCACTCGATTGATCAAATGGAGTTGTAGGTACACTTGCAACAAATGCACTCATACCAATTAATAACAGCGGTGCAGTCTCACCTAATGCTTGCGCTACACCAATAATTGCACCTGTTAGAATCCCTGGTAGTGCAAGTGGTAAAACGTGATGGAATACGGTTTGTACACGTGAAGCACCTAGCCCTAAAGCGGCCTGACGAATTGAAGGTGGTACAGCTTTCAACGATGCACGTGTCGTAATAATCACCGTTGGTAAAGTCATTAAGCTCAGCACCAAACCACCGACCAATGGCGCAGAAAGCGGTAAATGCATCCAGCCAATAAAGATCGCAGCACCGAGCAAACCAAAGACAATTGATGGTACAGCTGCAAGGTTGTTAATATTGACTTCAATGACATCAGTGATCCAGTTTTTAGGCGCAAATTCTTCAAGATAAATTGCAGATGCCACGCCAATTGGAATCGAAATAATGATCACGATCAGCATCATGAACAGCGACCCCATGAATGCCCCTGCTAAACCTGAAGTTGCAGGAGAACTACGCGAGTCTGGACTGACAAAGATGTTGGTATTGAAAGTATTTTCCATTACCCCTGAAGCTTTCATTTCATCGGCAAGTTGACGAACTTCTGGGCTCAACTGTTGCTGTTCATCAGGCAAACTACGGTCAATATTTCCTGCGAGCCACACATCAACGTTTGCATCAGCAAGCACTTTAATGTCTTCTTTCTTACCGACCAATGATGGATCTTTCATCACCATATCACGTAAGCGATATGCTTCAGAACTAGTGTACAAAGAAGCCAAGTCATCTCGTTTAGAACCAAGTGCTGGATCTTTTGCAATCATGGCATTCACGATTAAAGCATCCCAATCCACCATACCCATTTCAGTTTGCCAAGCAATAAAACGCTCTTCAAACTGTGCTGGAGATTCACCTGCACGCTGTACAGGTTTTGCACCTGTCGTAATAATGGCAGGGTCAAAGTACACGGGTAAACTCATGCTACTTTGCCAAAAAGCAGGTAAGCCTTTCGATAAAATACTGCCAAAAAGTAGCGCGACAAAGAATAAACCTGCAATCACTGCTGAGAAACCAAAGAAACGAAAGCTTTTTTCTTTACGGTGACGTTTTGCCAATGAATTACTGATCGTTTGCTTACGCTTTTCTCGTAATTCTGCCGCATGTTGTGGATCAAATACTTGATCTGCTGTGCTATTAGAAGTCGTCATTAGTCGTATTGCTCACGATATTTACGCACGATGTACAGTGCAACAATGTTCAAACCAAGCGTAATTACAAAGAGGGTCAGACCTAGTGCAAATGCCACCAAAGCTTGCGGGCTTGCAAAGTCAGTATCACCGGTCAATTGGTTTACGATGGTAATGGTCACAGTTGAAATGGCTTCAAGTGGATTGGCATGCAATAAAGGACTATTCCCTGCTGCAAGCACCACAATCATGGTCTCACCGATGGCACGTGACGCTGCAAGCAAGAACGCGCCGATAATGCCCGGAAGTGCTGCAGGTATCACCACCTGACGAATGGTTTCAGACTTTGTCGCACCCAAACCTAATGAGCCATCACGTAATGCACGTGGCACCTGCGTGATAATGTCATCAGACAGCGATGATACGAAAGGAATAATCATGATCCCCATGACGAAACCAGCAGTGAGTGCGCTGGTTGCGTTGATGTGTAAACCAACGGATTCGCCAAGCATTTTAAAGAATGGGCCAATGATCATCAGTGCAAATACACCGTAAACAATGGTTGGAATCCCTGCGAGCACTTCAATGGTTGGTTTTGCCCATGAGCGGAAACCAGAAGATGCATATTCAGCAAGATAGATCGCGATCATTAAACCCACAGGGACTGCAACCAAGAGTGCAATACCACTGACCATTAAGGTGCCCCAAAGTAGAGGAAGCAAACCATAACTGCCCTCTGCACTACCTGAAGTACTAAAACCTGGGTTCCATTCTGTACCGAAGAAAAAGTCGAGTGGACTCACGAAGTGGAAGAATCGCATCGCTTCGCTGAACATCGACATCACGATACCAATCGTGGTTAGAATCGCGACACCAGAACAGAGCGCAAGTGCAACATTAATGGTTTTTTCAACTTGGTTACGCGCGCGGAATTGAGTTGCAATGCGCTTTTTCGCAGCGACTAAACCTGCCAGTGCAGCACAAATCACCACTGCAATTTTTGCAAATGTTCCAATGCTTTGAAACTTCGCCAGTTGCTCCGCAGCAGCAAGCTCATACGCGGCTGGTGTATCTGTGACACCAAAACCTGAGGCAATCGCTTCTACACGGTTAATCAACACATCCGTACTAGCAGCATCTAAGGTTGCAGCGACTTGTGCTGGCACGTGATTTAACACCACATGATTCAAAACATTTGGTTCAACAATATTCCAAACAATCAAAATTAAAAAAGCAGGGATACCACACCACAAAGCCACTAACGCACCGTAATACCCCGGACGTGAGTGTAATTTTGCAGAATTATTTCCCTTACCTGCTAAGTTACGGCTCTGACTTAAGCCCATTTGATAGGCTATGGCAATCAGTGCCAATAACACACCTATAAGTAGCAGATTCATGTATTCTCCACGGTTCTTTCAATTTTCATTATTTGAAAAAACTTAATCCTAGTAAAAAACGTCAAAGGTAGGACTTGCCTACCGTTGACTGTTTCTACGCTTAATTACTTAACCGCTTTGCCTGCTTTGAAGTTCGCAAGAACTGCTGCACGCTCTTTGTCTGACATTGAGATCAAACCAGCACGCTCAAGCTTAGAACCTTTACCTGATACTTTCTTGCTGATGAAGTATTCCGTGTATTCTTTTAAGCCTTTGATTGATTTCAAGTGCTCACCCTTCACGTAAAAGAATAGTGGGCGAGAAACTGGGTATGAACCATTCAAAATCGTCTTTTCAGATGGTGCAACATTGTTCACTGTAGCTACGCGTAACTTGTCACGGTTTTGGTCGTAGAAACCCAAACCAAACACACCTACTGCGCTAGGCGAGGTTTTTAAGCGCGCTAAAGTTTCAGTGTAGTCACCCGCAATCTCAATCACTTTGCCGTCTTTACGGAAAGTTGAACATGCTTTCTTTTGTGCATCTTTATCCATTGCTTTGATTGCTGCATAAGTTTCGCAGCCTGCATCAACCATTTTTTCTTGGAACACTTCACGTGTACCGTGGTTTGATGCTGGAATCACTAAAGTGATTGGTTCGTTTGGAAGGCTTTTGTCAATTTGGTTCCAACGTGTATATGGGTTTGCAACCATTTTACCGTTAGATGGTAACTGCGCTGCTAAAGCTGCATAGACGTGCTGTGGACGTAATTTATATGCTGCTTTGCTTGCATTTGAAGCGAATACAATACCGTCATAGCCAATTTTGATTTCGATCACTTGGTTCACACCAGCTTTCTTACAAGCAGCTAATTCTGTATCTTTAATTTTACGAGATGCGTTTGCGATATCAATTGTGTTATCACCCACACCATTACAGAACTGTTTTAAGCCACCTGAAGAACCGCCAGAACCAACAACTGGTGCTTTAAATTGTGGGAAAGTATTGCCAAATTCTTCAGCAACAATACTTGCATATGGTAAAACTGTTGAAGAACCCGCAATTTGGATTGTGTCACGAGCTGCGTTTGCCGTGGTTGCTACAGCTGCCCCAGAAACTACTACTGCAAGTGCGATATGGTTTAAGCGCATATTTGTTATCTCACATATTAAACATTTTGAAGTACGCCACTTTTTATTCAGTCTTGTACTTTTTTGGATAACTGCATTTTGATTTCAGAATATGACAAGCAAGTTACAGCATTGTGACACTTTCATGATGTTTATTTTTATTTTTATTTTTCCATGATTCGTTACACTTTGTTCAATTTCACCCAGTCTAAACACGTAAAGAATTTTTCTTATTTCGATATACCGAGAGTGCGTAATTCATTTTACATAAACATCTTTTACGCTTTTATAAAAAATAAAACACATTTAGAATCAATACATAAAGCAAAAAAGAACTCCATAGACTTTGATTTATTTAACATTGAATATCCCTTCTAATCTATAAAACTTTGCGTATACCTATATGCAAAATCCATATAAATTTTCGCCATTTGTCAGAATTTCATAACCTATAAATGACAAATGAGTGGTGTCATATTTAGAAAATTGAGCATCATTTAGGTCTTAATTTTTACCTTTTATCCCTTATTTATTACTGAAAAATAGCATGCTCATCTCAAATACGAGAGCAAATTTATGACTTTCAGACTCAGGTACTTTTCTTATTTTTAGAAATATTTGTCCGAATAATGGGTATTTCTGACGACACCGCTTTATCTTTTTTCTAAAAGATAGCTCAAAGAAGGAGATTTTGGGTTTCTCCTCCCCTTACTGCCGCCTTAACCATTCATTTTTCGTAATAAGCGTGACAAGTCATATGAGTGCGACATTTCCCATGACAGCTAGCCAAACACGTTTATTTACCCCCCAATTTTTCGGGATTATGATAAGGACTTGCCTGTCGTGCAGGTCATACCTTTAACTTGAAAATTCGTGAAGGAAATCATTTGCCTGTTGAAAATCAAAAGCCCGAATATTTAGCTTTAGTCTTAACTATTGAAGCTCATTTTCCTGAAAATCATAGTTGAAGCAGATATCGACAACTACTTCATAGAAAAATAAAGCATCTCCAACATAATTAAAATTAGAAACTTAGCCAGTGATGTTATGTTCTTTAATATTTAGAACACATAAAAAAGGAGCTGATATCAGCTCCTTTTTTAACACAAACAATCGATTAAGCAATTGCAGGTGTATAGGTTCCATCTGCGATTGGACCTTTGATACGATCCGCTTCTGCAAGGACAAGACTAAGCAGGTTCTTCACGTTATCTAAAGTCGCAACTGGACTTAAAGTCGTCATTTTCAATGATTGATTTTGGCCTACTTTAGTTACACCAATATTCGCTTCACCACGTGCAAACAATTCATCTGCAACGTTTTGGTTTAAGGTATCAAGCAATTCTACTGGATAGCCTGCTGGAACCACACGGAACAATACAGATGCAAATTGTGGATCAACCAACATCTCTAAACCAGCAGTTGCATTGATATAATCAGCAACGTCACGAGTTAAAGTAACGCCGTGGTCAATCATAGAACCATAGAGCTCTTCACCAAGTGCTTCAACAGTCATCCAAAGCTTCAACGCATCAAAACGACGGGTTGTTTGAAGTGACTTAGACACCAAGTTTGGCACGCCATGCTCTTCATCATAAGCTGAGTTTAAATACTCAGCTTCGTAGTGCATGAAACGATAGTTCGCTTCATCTTTTAACAAGAACGCACCACAAGAGATGGTTTGGAAGTAATGCTTATGGAAATCAAGCGTAATAGAGTCAGAAAGCTCGATCCCATCCAACATATCACGGTGATTGTTCGATAGGATTAAAGCACCGCCCCACGCCGCATCAATGTGCATCCACGCGCCATATTTGTTGGTGATTTCACGAATTTGCTTCAGTGGATCAATCGCACCTGCATCGGTTGTGCCCGCAGTTGCAACCACACATGCCACGATTTTACCTTCAGCTTGAAGGTGAGCCATGGTTTTTTCAAGTGCATCCACATCCATCTGAGCGTTTTCGTTCACAGGAACGGTTACGACTGATTGGAAACCCATGCCCATCATCGCCATGTTCTTTTGCACAGAGAAGTGTGCATTTTCAGAACAAATAACTTTGACGTTGCGCATCGCATCGCCCGGCACGCCATCACGCTGTACAGACCACGGATTACCGTTTTCGTCTTTCCAGTTTTTCGCAATACATGCATCACGTGCAAGCAGTACACCCATCAAGTTTGACTGTGTACCACCAGAAGTGAACACACCAGCTTGACCTGCACCATAACCCACTTTTTGACGAAGCCAGTCAATCAACTGAACTTCCATCAATGAACCTGCAGGACTTTGGTCCCAAGAATCCATTGATTGATTCGTTGCATTAATCAGCACTTCAGCAATTTGACTAGTCACCATAGTTGGGCAGTGCAAATGCGCGAGCGAGTGCGGGTGATGGACTTTTAAGCTTTTGTTTAAGAAAAGCTCAATCATACGTTCAAGTGACTTTTGTACACCCAAACCTTCTTTAGAAGGATTAAATGCAATCGCGCTGCGTAGCTCTTTAATGCTACCGCCTGTGTACATTTTATCATTTTGCAACCATGCTGCAACTGCTTTAGTCGCTTGGTCCATTGCTGACGAATAGTCAGCAATGGATGCAGCATCATTGCAGAGTAACGCCTTACGGTGTTCTGCAAAATCAACCATGATTACGCGCCTCGAGTTGCAACAAGTGCTTCAGCAATTGCTTTCTTAAAGCGAACAATTACTTCTTCACATTCAGCTTGAGTGATAATAAGTGGGCAAAGTAAACGAATCACTGTACCGTTACGACCGCCTTTTTCTAACAATAACTTGTTGTTAAAGCATGCCGCTTGAATCGCTGCTGCCAGTTGACCATCTGCAGGTAAAGACCCCATATGATCCGCTGGTTTACGCTCATCAACAATTTCAACACCAATCATCAAACCACGACCACGCACGTTACCGATACATAGGAACTCTTGAGCAAGCTTTTTAAATTCAGCTTGTAAGAAATCACCACGTTCTTGTGCATTTTGCGCAAGCTTTTGTTCTTTGATAGTTTTGATCGTTGCAAGACCAGTACCCATTGCCAATTGGTTACCACGGAAAGTACCCGTGTGACCTGCTGGCTGCCAAGCATCAAACTTACGTTTAATACCCAATACAGCAAGTGGTAAGCTACCACCAACGGCTTTAGACATTACTACTACGTCAGGTTCAATACCCGCATGTTCAAATGCGAACATTTTGCCTGAACGTGCAAAGCCTGCTTGAACTTCGTCAAGAATCAACACAATGTTGTGTTTTTCAGTCACTTCGCGGATTTTTTTCAACCATTTGGTTGGCGCTGTTACCACACCGCCTTCACCTTGAATTGCTTCAAGAATGACAGCAGCTGGCTTGGTTACACCACTTTCAACATCTTCAATGAAGTTTTCAAAGAAATATGTCAAAGCATCCACACCCGCTTCGCCACCTAAACCAAGTGGGCAACGGTATTCATGCGGATACGGCATAAATTGAACGCCTGGCATTAAACCATTTACAGCATTTTTCGCAGACAGATTACCTGTCATTGCAAGAGCGCCGTGCGTCATACCATGGTAGCCACCAGAGAAACTAATCACTGTGCTACGACCGGTATACGTCTTCGCTAATTTAATTGCTGCTTCCGTGCCATCTGCACCAGATGGACCACAGAACTGTAAACAATACTCTTCCTTACCGCCTGGTAATTGTTCAAGCAATGCTTCAGTAAATGCATCTTTTAAAGGTGTCGTTAAATCCAAAGTATGTAAAGGAAGGCCACTTGCAAGTGTATCTTGAATACTTTGAATTACCGCAGGATGATTATGGCCCAAAGCCAATGTTCCTGCCCCAGCTAAACAATCGAGGTACTCTGTACCTTCAACATCAGTAACCCAGCAGCCTAATGCTTTGGCTATCGCTAACGGTAATTTCCGTGGATAGCTACGAACATTGGATTCCATCTGACTTTGGCGAGTCAAATAGTATTCGTTAGTAGTATTAGTGGCAGGGTTTACAGAAGAAACGCTCATATCGAATTACCATCTCTGATATGGGTTGAAAGAAATAAGTCGGGTGACTTTTGGTCCTTTGACTCGGCGCTTTATAAATTCTAGTCAGATAGAGTTTGGATACTTCATAACTAGGAGGCGGATGATACAGAAATTTTCAATAAAATAAACAGCTTTTGCACATTATCTGCCAGAAATTTACTAAAAAAATATATCATGCCAAACCATAGCTTAAATTATCCTCTTATAGTGTGACAACGTAAAGAAAAGCCGATGAATTTATTTATTTTTCAACTTCGCCACAAAAATTCAAAATACTCACCTTGGTTGAAAAATAAGTTTTTGAAATAAATAGATTTATCTAGGTTTTTCTGAAAAATATTTTATACCTTTTTTTTACAATCGAACCACAATATTTTCGCAAATTCACCACAAATTGGCTTTAAGCTTTTTACAAATGTTGCAAAACTCCTCCTAAATAAAAAAGGAATAAAAATGCGTCAATTCTTCATCCCAGCAATCGCGCTTAGTGCTTTATTTAGCTCAGCAGTTTTTGCTCAGTCTGAGAACCAATTAAACTACAATATTGTCAATGTTCAGGCCGAGGCAACACGCCAAGTATCCAACGATTTAATGAATGCAACGCTTTACGTTGAACGTAGTAACAAACAACCTGCCGAGCTCGCTACACAAATTACGCAGCTGATGAATCAAGCCACAGCTTTAGCTCGTAAATATCCAAGCGTAAAAGTCGAAACAGGTTCTCAAACCACCTACCCAATTTACAACGATGACAACCAAAAGTTAAAAGAATGGCGTGGTCGTGCTGAAATTAATTTAGAAAGTACCGATTTTAAAGCGGCGAGCCAATTGATTGGTGAGCTACAGCAAAACTTCCAAACACAGTCAATCGGCTTCAGTGTGTCCGACACACAACGTAAGAAAGTGGAAAATGAGCTGATTGTTGAAGCATCGAAAAACTTTCAACAGCGTGCGCAATCATTAGCACAAGCATGGAGTAAGTCAGGTTATAACTTGGTTAACTTAAACATTAATACCAGCAACTACTACCCTCGCCCAGTCATGATGCGTGCAGAAAGTGCAAAATTTGCAGCAGCTGATGCGCCAATGCAAGATGTTGCAGGCGGTGAATCTAAAATCACTGTGAATGCAAATGGTACTGTTCAACTTAAATAATAGATTTCATTCAAATTCATCTCAAAAGCCATGTTAAACGTGGCTTTTTTATTGTGTATCCATCAATAAAACTTTAATTCGCCTATTAATTTTAGTGTTTTAATTGCAATAAGTGATAATGATTATTATTTAATTTCAACAAAGTTCAGCATATGATAGCCGCGCTCTTTATTATGGATTGCGCACAAAAGAATGATTTCATCACGTCTTCATCTGCAGGATCGCAGATTATTCAAAGCCAAACAACTCAGTATTGCGATTGGACTTTCTATGAGCTGCTTGACCTATGCACAAGCAGAAGAACTCACTGAAGCAACCAGCAACAATGTGCTTCCGACCATCAAACTTGAAGCACAAGGCAACTGGTTAGAAGATGCCAATGCAGAGAAAGTGCAAAAGCATGCAGGCGCTCGTACGATTATTACTCGCAATCGCTTAGATGAAGTTGCTGCGACTTCAATTAAAGATGCCCTGAAGCAAGTGCCTGGTGTTCAAGTCCAAGAAAATAATGGTACTGGTGGCAGTGATGTTTCACTCAATATTGGGGTCCGTGGTTTAGCCTCTCGTTTATCTCCTCGCTCTACAGTACTGCTTGATGGTGTCCCGCTATCATTTGCGCCTTATGGACAGCCTCAGCTTTCTCTAGCACCAGTATCATTAGGCAATATTGAATCTGTGGATGTGGTTCGTGGTGCAGGCTCTGTACGTTTTGGACCGCAGAACGTTGGCGGTATCATTAACTTTGCAACTCGCGCGATTCCTCAAGAGTTTGCAGGTAATGTCAGCCTAACGACCGAATATGCTTCGGGTACAGATCAAGTCAAATACAGCCCGAACTTATTTGTAGGCGGAACCTTAGATAATGGTTTAGGCCTTGCTTTACTGTATTCTGGCACAAAAGGTGATGGCTACCGTGAAGCCAATAATAAAACTGACATTGACGATGTCATGTTAAAAATGGCCTATCAAATTACAGATGCGGATGCGATTGCCTTAAACCTATATCACTATGAAGGTTATGGTGAAATGCCTGAAGGCTTAACTGCTGAAAAATATGCACAAAACCCTTATCAGTCAAATAAGTCACGTAATTATTTTTCTGGTCGCCGCTCAGATGTGTCATTCCGCTATACCCATCAAGATGAAAAAATAACTTTGAATTGCTGACCTATTATATTGACTCATTTCGCACGAGCGACTTAGAGACAGATGTTAGTGCAACGACTTCGCGTATGGACACCTCTCCACGCGACTACAAAGTTTTTGCCATTGAACCGCGCTGGTCTCGTGCATACCAATTAGGTAACTCAAATAGCGAATTCACTATCGGCTATCGTTATTTAGATGAAGATAGTTCTGAGTTCTCAGGTCGCTCATCGACATATGCATTGAATGTACCTGTGACCGAAATTAAAGCACGTACCACGAGTGAAGGTGGCACTAAAGCACATGCAATTTATGCAGATAACCGCTTCGATTTAGGTAACTGGGTCATCACACCGGGACTACGTTTTGAATCAATTGAAACGCATAACAATTTTACTGCCTATAACCAAGGCGTAGCAGTTAATACCGTTTCTCCAAAAATTGATTCACATGAGTTTTTACCCAGCCTATCGGTCATGTATAAAGCAACAGACAATTGGAACATTTTTGCCAATGCGGGCGTTTCATTCGGCCCACAGCAATATAACCAATTGGCACGTTTAGAAGGTGGTGTTGCACAAAGCACAACTGATGGCTTGCATCCTGAAAAGTCCAATAACTATGAAATTGGGACGAAATATTTAGGCAATGGTCTAAATGCAGAATTAACCGCGTTTTATTTAGACTTCAAAAAAGAGTTAATTTTAGAACGCGATGCCCAGAACAATGGCATTTGGACAGACTTAGGCGCAACCAGCCACAAAGGTGTAGAACTTGGTCTGGCTTATGACTTTGCCTATTTAACCGATGCGCTTGAGGGCTTAAAACTCTATAGCAACTACACCTTCACCAAAGCTGTGGCTGAAGCAGGCGACTTTGAAGACAAAGATCTTCCATTCTACTCACGTCACACAGCAAATGTTGGTTTAGGCTATAAAGTGAATCAATGGAGAGTCAATGCAGATATGTTTGCCCAATCTAAGCAGCATTCTCCAGGTTCGGGTGATACCTATCAAACTGACGAATCGGCTGATGGAAAATTAGGTGATATTCCAGGTTATTCCACTTTTGCCGTGCGTACAGCATATGACTTTGGTGAGCAATTTCACGGTTTAAAAATCGCGGGTGGCGTTAAAAACGTGTTTGATAAACAATATTTCACACGTTCTACTGACTCAACAGGCGGAAAATATGTAGGGCAACCACGTACCTTCTACCTTCAAACGTCATTTGATTTCTAAAACTGAAAGCTAATTAGTTCAACTACATTGAACTGTTAAAAAAGACTACATTTTTGTGGTCTTTTTTATTTTAACAATATGACAAAATTATGACTCTCTTCCGTATTTATAAACACAATCCACTTTCATGACTCTTTCAGAACTTAATTTATCGCTTTTTTCATGGATTAATGCTTCTCCTGAAGCCACTAATACCAGTATTCATTTTGCCATTTTTATCGCCAATGACCTGCTCTATTGTATGATTTTACTGTTTGCTTGGTTTTGGCTACGTGGTAACTATGACACTAAAAAACAGATATTGAAGGCGTTTATTTTTACCAGTATCGCCATTTTGATCAGCCAATGTATTTCTCATGTGTATTATCACCCACGGCCTTTTGTCATGGAGGTCGGACGCACTCTCATTTACCATGCACCCAATGGCTCTTTTCCAAGTGACCATATGCTGATTTTTAGCAGTATCGCCTTTTCTTATCTATTCTCTGCGCAGCGTAAACTGGGAATTTTTCTCTTGGTCATGGCTTGGCTGGTTGCATGGTCACGTGTCTATCTTGGTGTACATTTTCCTTTAGATATGCTCGGCGCTTTTCTATTGGCTTTTGCCTTAAACTTCTTTGGATTAAAGCTTTGGAATCTCTATAAAGAGAAAATCATGCAATGGGCACTCACCCTTCACTTTTACTTATTTAAGCCCCTCATTCAAAAAGGCTATATCAAATAACTTTTGCTTTAAAACAAAAAATCCCGCTCGAAAGCGGGATTTTTTTTAATGCATTTAAATCAGTAGATCGCCATGTGGTTGCGATGAATCATCTCAAGTGAACGTGCTTCACCTAGAACTTGGTGAACTTTATCTGACGCCAAGCCCTTTACCAGCTCCGCAGAGCGCGAACTAAAGTTGACACGCCCGACCGCAACACGGCCACCTTGGATATCAACACATTCAACCACGTCACCGCGTTCAAAATGCCCTTCCACAGCTTTCACACCAACTGGAAGTAAACTACGATGATTATCTTTAATGGCTTTGACAGCACCATCATCCAACACTAAACGACCCGCAGTTTGTAAGTGAGCCGCCAACCACTGTTGATGAGCGGTAATGCGGTCATTATCTGTAATAAACAATGTCCCGAGCATTTCACCATCCATCAAACGCGCAAGCACATTGTCGCTTTCACCACTGGCAATCAGCGTTGGACAGCCAGACTTTGCAGCTAAGCGTGCAGCACGGACTTTGGTCAACATACCACCACGACCAAACTTGCCGCCACCGCCAGCCATATCAAACAAACTCTCATCTAGAGCACGCACAGTATGGAACAGTTTAGCGTCTGGATTTGAACGTGGATCTGAGTCGAACATACCTTGCTGATCAGTCAAAATAATTAACAAATCTGCATGGACTTGACCTGCAACCATCGCAGCAAGCGTGTCATTGTCACCAAAGCGAATTTCATCGGTCGAAACCGTGTCATTCTCGTTGATTACAGGAATGACATGCCATTCAATCAAGTTCTGTAAAGCGTCACACGAGTTCAAATAACGACGACGGTCTGCCAAATCATCATGGGTTAATAACACTTGCGCGGTCTGAATATGATGTTTTTCAAGCACACTTGACCACGTATGAATAAGGCCCATCTGACCAATGGCAGCACACGCCTGAAGACTGGGTAGATCGGTGGGTCGGCTGTCTAGCTTCATACGAACCATACCTTCAGCCACAGCTCCTGACGACACCAGAATAATCTCATGTCCTGCATTGTGTAGATCTGCAATTTGTTTCGCCCAATGCGAAATTGCATCTATATCTAGACCTTGCCCATTTGCTGTGAGTAAAGATGATCCGATTTTAACAACGATTCGTTTACAAGCTTCGAGCTTACGTTGCCCATCTACCACTTCTATCATCTTGTCCTCAGTTACTCATTACGAGCTTAACGTACGTAAAACACTTCCATTTCGCCGTCATCTTCATCATCGTCTTCATCATCATCAGCCAACAGGCCTGCAAGACGTTGTTGGCGACGCATTTCACGATATGCTTCTTTAGCGGCAATAGTTTGTTCGCGTGTTTCAGCTTCAAGCTGCTCACGGAATGCTTTCACTTCTGCTGCATAGTCAGGATCTTCAAGCTCACGTTCACGTTGTTGCTCAATTTGATCCATCAGGTAATAAACAACTGGTTTTGTCCCTTCAGACATCAAACCTGAAGTTTTAAATACAGGGCCATCCCACTGCATTTCATCTAAGATATGCTGACACCATTCATCACGCGTATCGTCTGCAAGTTGGTCAACTTTGTTTAACACTAGAACGATAGGTAACTTTGAAAGTGTCGGAGAGAATTTCTCTAACTCACCCAAGATCGCTTTTGCATTGTATGCAGGATCAGAACCATCAATCGGCTGAACATCTACAATGTGAAGCAAAATACGCGTACGCGCCAAGTGCTTTAAGAAACGAATACCAAGACCCGCACCTTCAGAAGCCCCTTCGATCAAGCCAGGAATATCCGCCATTACAAATGAACGGTGACTGTCTGCATCAACCACACCAAGGTTTGGAACCATCGTAGTAAATGGATAGTCTGCAACCTTAGGTTTTGCTGCTGATACGGCACGAATAAACGTCGATTTACCTGCGTTTGGCATACCCAGTAAGCCAACATCGGCCAGTACTTTTAGCTCTAAGCGAATTTCACGGAATTCACCTTTAAAACCATGGGTACACTTACGTGGCGAACGGTTCGTCGATGATTTGAAGTGAGTATTCCCCAAACCACCATCACCACCCGCTGCAACAAGCACACGTTGACCACTTTCAACCAAGTCGCCAATAATGTCACCTGAGTCAGTGTCAACAATGGTTGTACCTACAGGAACCTTTAATACTGTGTCTTCACCACCACGGCCTGCGCAGTTCGCGCCACGACCATTTTTAGCTCGCTCCGCACGGAAGCGGCGAGTATAACGGAAGTCTACAAGGGTACTGGTATTATCATCAGCTTCGATAAATACGCTACCACCACGACCACCATCACCACCGTCTGGACCACCAAAAGGTACGAATTTTTCACGGCGAAAACTGGCTACGCCATTGCCACCGTCGCCAGCCTCTACGGTAATGACTGCTTCATCAACAAAGCGCATGCTGCCAATCCTCTAAATACTTTAAAACCGCATATTCTGCCATATTTTACAAAATTTCTCGAATAGAATTATTCAGCGAAACATGAAATTTAGTCACAAAAATACCAAAATCTAATTTTTTGACACTTTTCACCTGATTTTCTTCATTTTTTAATTTAAATGTGCTGACCATTTAGTCGTTAGGCCACTCTTCGATTCACTTTATTCAATCCTACTCAACTTTTACTTTCAAAAAGGATTTTCACATCAAAATAGCGCACTAAAAGAATAGCTTGTTTGATAACAAGACTTTTCACAGCCTGAAATTTGAATCAGCTCTAATCCACTTCCGCACTCCTGAGGGATTCACTATTAAAGTGTAATTAAGAATTCACGCAACCAATCCACATTACTTGTCATCTTTTATTTTAAAGCTGCTACTCGCTCCTTGCTTTCTAGAATTTCAGGCAAACTTTTTTCAATCCAACCAATCAAATACATGGTTTTCTCAGCGGCTTGAGAACCCAAGATCGTCAATTGGTACTCTACTTTGGGCGGCACCACGGGATAGACCGTCCGTAGAATAAAGCCATCATGCTCAAGCGTTTTGAGCGTCTGAGAAAGCATTTTCTCACTCACTCCTTCTATACGCTGCTTGAGCTCACTAAAACGATGTACGCCATCACTTAAACAGCGCAACACCAGTACCGACCATTTACTCGTAAGATGCTCCAAAATTTCACGAGATGGACACTCCGTGGATAAAACTTGACCTAACAATTTGCTTGTCGCATAGGTGTGCATCATTTCTCTCCATTTGGTTTATTACTTACTTTTTGGTACGTACTTACATTTAGTAAGTTAACAGATTAAGATACAACCATCAAGTATAGAAAACAACCAACATAGGTGAATTATGAAAATTGCAATCACAGGCGCAACAGGACAACTTGGCAACCTCGTTATAGAGCAACTTTTGCAGCTGACCGCTGCCCAGAATATTGTTGCGCTGGTTCGTAACATTGATAGAGCTGAACATTTCAAAGTCCAAGGTATTGAGCTGCGTGAGTTTGATTATGACCGCCCTGAAACACTAGCTCCTGCTTTATTAGGAATAGATAAGTTATTACTCATTTCAGCCAATGAAATTGGTCGCCGTACACCTCAACACAAAGCAGTGATTGATGCTGCGAAAGTGGCCGGCGTACCTTATCTTGCTTATACTAGCTTACTTCGTGCAGATAAGTCCCCACTCGGCTTAGCCCAAGAACACCGTGAAACCGAAAAACTAATTCAAGACAGTGGAATCACTTATACCTTCTTAAGAAATAACTGGTATAGCGAAAACTACCTTGCAGGTGTTGCTCACACCATTGAAATTGGGACGCTTTTTGGCGCAGCTCAAGATGGCCAAATTAGCTCAGCATCGCGTATAGATTATGCTGAAGCTGCAGCCAAAGTTTTAACTTCAACAGGTCATGAGAATAAAACCTATGAATTGGCAGGTTCTGAAAGTTTTACTAAAGCTGATTTGGCTCAATTCATCAGTCAGGCAACTCATAAGCCAGTTATCTATCAAAATTTGTCTGCCGATGACCTGCGTCAAGGCTTAATTCAAGCCAACCTCCCATCACACTTGATTGATGTGATTGTGGATGCCGATGTGCAGACCGCCAAAGGCGCGATGTACAGCAACAGTAAAGACCTAGAACAATTGATTGGACATAAGACCACCAGTATTCAAGATTCGATTAAAGCCGCACTTTAAGCCAATCATTTAATCTTCACATTCAAACACCACCAGTGATTGGTGGTGTTTTTTATGGATGAATGTTCTTCACAGGTAGTGTCATATTCATCTCCAAATTCGCAGTCGTACTCCGTTCCGTGTTATACATGGTCGCATTGAAGCTTGCTATTTTTCGCATAGTCATTGGGTCATTCAAATTTAACTGTGGTGCAAACTGATGTAACACATGCAGACGCACTTGCTCATCAAACTCAAAATAGACCAAGCCATTAAACATAATTTTGATTGGGATCTGATAGTCTTGCTTTAAATGAAATGGTACAGCCAGCTTAATCGGAATATCTAAAGTGAGTGGGAACTTAGGCAATAGTTTATTTTGATAAATTAGGTCTGTAGTTGTCTCCAACGGCATATTTTGATCAATGAGCACCTCTGTTTGATAATCAATAGATACTGAAACGGGTACTTCTACTTCAAACTCTAAATTTGCCAAATATTTCCCTGTCAAAGGCAGGTTGATTTTCTGATCGATTTTCAGTTGCGTATCTAAAGTCCCAACGGATTGGGTTTCTAAATAATTACCCACTTGGATTTTGGTCGGTAAGGAGTCTGATAGTTGAATTTGGGCTTCACTCGCTGACACTTGCATATTAGCTTGAATATTCAGGTACAACCAAAACAGCACAGCCACCAAAATTACAATGCACACAAAACTCAGTATAAGCCGCTTTGCAGACTGGAATATCCGCATACTCCCCCCCTATGGCTTCACGTGTTCTTGAGGTTGAGGTTTTTCACGCAGTAATTGCAAGCTATTGAGTGGAATTTTCAACTCCCCCTGCTTAATTTCAATTGGCAATGTATTCTGTACATCCACCGACGCTTTCAATGCCGTTTTAATGGGAACCTTTAAATGCCCCTGTATTGGAATATTGGTCTTAACCACTGTATTTACTGGAATATGTAGATTTTCTTTCAGTACGGTTTTCACAGGTGCATCAAATTTGAGGTGTACTTGCTGTTCAAGTGGCACATCGATATGAATCGGCACATCCAACTGAATAGGAATATTGCCTTTTAAAGGCAAAGTCACATCTCGCCCCATGACTTTCACCTGTACCTTGGTATCTACAGGCATGTTCTGATTAATTTTCAAGGTTTCACGCACTGGAATGGTGGTTTTAATCGGAACCTGATTATCAAAATACACTCGTGGAGTCAGCGTTTGGGTCAGTGGAATATTCAGGTTTTCACGGATCGGAATTTCTGCATTGACGCGCCCTGTGATATCAACATCTAAGGCATCATGAATTTTAACCTCAGCTTGTAAAGGCTCTTGCAGATCAATACTGACTTTTTGATTTTCTAAGGGAATATAAATATTAAAGTGTTTAAACATCCAAATAGCGATAAGCACACCGCATACAGATGCCAACACAATGAATGCCAATCCACTTAGCACATGCTTCACTTGCAAATTCAAATTCCTTTTGTTTTATTTTCTTTTATCTGACAAATATCATCCGGTTGTCAGCTTAGAAAGTCATTGGGGGCGGTATACCAACCAGACTCTATAATTTTTATCACCCTATTCTACACAGTATTCTAATTATTCTAAGTAAATTAGTAGGGATTAAACATTGGCAACTCTTACCACTCAAGCCAATACTTATGTCACCCCAACGCACCTGATTGGCCTCATCCACAACAACAGCGCAAAAAAAAGAGCCTCAATTGAGGCTCTTTTTAGTCGCTATTACAAATTATGCATTTGTTTCAGCTGGAATTTTTGGATAGCTTACGCCGCCCATTTGCTCTGCAATACGTAAAACTTGGCAGCTATAACCAACTTCATTATCGTACCAAACATATGCAGTTAAACGGTTGCCCGAAGTGATTGTTGCTTGCGCATCAAATACACCTGCTGTACGCGAACCGATAAAGTCAGATGATACAACTTCAGTCGAGTTGGTATAACCGATCTGACCTTGAAGGCTAGAGCTGATTGAAATTTTACGAATGTATTCGTTCACTTCATCACGATCAACTTCTTTATCTAAAGTTAAGTTCAAAATCGCAAGTGAAACGTTTGGTGTTGGAACACGTACAGAGTTACCTGTTAATTTACCTTGAAGTGCTGGAAGTGCTTTAGCAACCGCTTTAGCCGCACCTGTTTCAGTAATCACCATGTTCAACGTTGCAGCACGACCACGACGGTCTGCTTTATGGTAGTTGTCGATTAAGTTTTGGTCGTTTGTGAACGAGTGAACTGTTTCAACGTGACCATTCAACACTGTGTATTTGTCATGTAAAACTTTAAGTGTTGGTGTAATTGCGTTGGTTGTACAGCTTGCAGCAGAGATAATGGTATCTTCATCAAGAATGTCTGCTTGGTTCACACCAAACACTACGTTCTTCATGTCGCCTTTACCTGGTGCAGTCAAGATCACACGTGCAGCGCCTGGGCACTTAAGGTGTTGAGCAAGACCTTCAGCATCACGCCATTTACCCGTGTTGTCGATCACTAACGCATTGCTAATACCATAATCGGTATAATCAACTTCAGTTGGGTTCGACGCATAAATCACTTTAATGAATTGACCGTTTGCAATGATTGCTTCGTTTTCTTCATCAACAGAAATCGTACCAGAGAATGGACCATGGATTGAGTCACGGCGTAATAAAGACGCACGTTTTTCCAAATCACCATCAGATGACTTACGAACCACAATCGCTTTTAGGTTCAAACCACGGCCAAGACCAGACTGACCAATCATTAAACGTGCAAGAATACGACCGATACGACCAAAACCGTAAAGAACAACGTCACGGCCTTCTACTGAAGTCGCACGACCTTCTACAGATTTAACAGCTGCTGCAACAAATGCATCAACATCGCCACCTTGCTCTTTAAACGCAACGGCTAATTTGCCTAGATCAATTTCAGCAGTACCGATATTTTCAATTTTAGCTAACGCTTCAAGAATTGGGAACGTGTGTACAACTGAAAGTTCAACGTCCATCATACGAGTGAAACGGTGCGCTTTTAAAATTTGGATAACTGAACGGTTAACTAAAGAACGTCCAAACACTGAAACCACAATATTTTTTTCACGGTAAAGCTGACCGATCAAAGCGATCATTTGTTCCGCGATTTCTTCACGGTTTTTCCAGCGACCTTGGTGTTCTGCGTGTAGGGCGATGATAGTCTCTTTGCTCACAGATACGTCCTCTAATTAATTTAATCTAAGCATAAATTTTAAAACCCAACAATTGTAAAGGATTTAGCGCCAAGTTTGAATCGAAAGCTGTAAATGCATGATGTTTTTTGTCGTATATTCATTATTAATTTAAGAAATGATTGCATTTAGTCTTATGATTTTGCAGTATAAAAATTAAAAAAATATTTTTTTAGATAAAAAATAAACAGTTACGCAAATGATGTTTTATCAAACAGTCAATTATTCTTAAAGGGCAAAAAACAAATCAGAAACATGCTTATCGCCCAAATTCTAGTGCAATGACAGCTCCAAACATCATCAAATTAGTCTGAATGTTGCTGTTTTTCAAAATGCTCAATATTTCGTTCGAGCTGTTTTTTATTTTGTTGCTGTTTATATAAATGCAACACGCCTTCAATAATAAGCAATAAGACTGCAAACCAAATTGGAATATAAGTAAACCACTCACCTGCCTCTATACGCTCTCCCATGGCAACTGATGCTCCTGCCAGTAAAACTGGCTCCAAATAACTCAGCAAACCAAAAATCACAAAAGGTAAATAACGACTCGCGAGTATATAACTTCCAAGCCCCATCGCACTTAAGAAACCCAGTCCAATGACCGCCAAAATCAGATGTGGAAACTGTTGTATCAAAGCCAAACTATCGCTATGCACAAAGCCCAAATAGAATGCGACAGGTAAAATCAAAAACAGATCCCACCAGAAGCCACCCAAATGATCCGTTTTACAAACACGGCGCAGGAAGAAATACAAAGGATAAGCCAAAGCGATATAAACCGTTTCCCATGCCATGCTACCAATACGCCAAATTTCATGTCCTACCCCAAGCATAGCAAGGGCTACCGCAGCCATTTGCCAGCGGGATAGTTTTTCCTTGTAAAGGATGCAACCAACCAACACCATGACCAAAGGCAGTAAAAAATAGCCGAGCGACACCTGTAGGCCGCGACCATTCATGGGCCCCCATAAAAATAGCCACAACTGCGTGGTACATAAAACCGAACTAAACAATAACCAAGCAAACATCCAAGGTTGTTTAAAGATACGCTTAAACAACTCCGAAATGAGTTTTAAATCACCACTCCACCACATGAATGCGGTTAAAAAGGGTAAGGTCGAAAGCATACGCCAAGCAAAAGTTTGTTCACTATCCAAAGGCTTTAAAAAAAAGGTATAAAAATACAAAACCCCAAAAGTGACGGATGCTAAAACCGATAGTGCAACACCTTTATACATCCTTCACTCCACATTGATTTACGCGATTTTTACCAGGCTCCGATTATAAAGCGTTCGACTGTATAAAGCTTTATTATTCAAGTTTTAAAATACGTATATGAAACTAAAAAAGCCATGCTTCAGCATGGCTTTCAAGGCTTAATAGATTTTATTTTTGCAATTGTTTGGTATGAATCAAATCATTCAAGTCATAACCCACTGACTTTGCATATTCTAAGTATTCATTAATGACTTTTTGGTCTGGTTGTGGCGAGCGAGAAAGCACCCACATATACTTACGGCGTGGCTCACCCACTAAAACCGTTTCATAGTCATCATCAATTTTTAAAATCCAATAATCCCCCCGTGCCATGGGTAACCAACGCACCACTTCAGGTAAAAAACTCACTTTCAACTTACTGTTAAAAGGTGGGTTTTGTACAAATGCTTCACCTATGGACTGCATCAACTTACCATCTTGGGCATAACATCGGTTATCTACCGTCACATTGCCATTTTCATTCAGGGTATAAGTAGCCGAGACATTACTTCCACATTTATTTTGGAAGTACATGGGCTTACGTGCAATTTCGTACCAAACACCCAAATAACGGTCTAATTCAACCTTATCCACCACAGCTAAGGGTTTGCTCTGGGCATAAGCCATGGTTGCCATGCCTAACCCGACTAAAACAGCACCACCTACAGCAATTTTGGCAAGCGTAAAACCCGCCTTTGGAAGATTTGCAGACATAAACTGTACCTTTAATATTTCAGAATTTATGATCTAAAAATAAACATCTCTTTAAAAAATAATGCTTTCTGCCCAAATTACTGTAGCGTTATGTAAATGCAACTTAGGTTAGAAGTTGTGCTTTTAAGCGCAAAATTTCATCTCGCAGACGTGCAGCTTGCTCAAACTGTAGCTCTTTAGAAGCTTTTAACATTTCTTTTTCCAACTTGCTTAAATGCTTGGCAAGAAGTTTCGGATCGGACAGCAAGTGCTGCTGATCTGCACTTAAGGTTTGGTGTTGATCTGTGATACCACTTTCAACTTGATCATCTGTCAGCACTTCGCCTGTATCAATATCCTTTTTATTTTGTCTGATAGTGCTACGCGGAATAATGCCATGCAGCTCATTAAAGGCCATTTGTTTTTCACGACGACGGGCTGTTTCATCAATGGCTTTTTGCATCGAATCGGTAATCCGATCACCATATAAAATCGCTTTGCCTTTTACATTACGCGCTGCACGACCAATGGTTTGAATCAAAGAACGCTCAGAACGCAAGAAACCCTCTTTGTCCGCATCTAAAATAGCCACTAAAGACACTTCAGGCATGTCCAAGCCTTCACGTAGTAAGTTGATCCCGACGAGGACATCGTAGACACCCGAACGTAAGTCATGAATAATTTTCACCCGTTCAACGGTATCAATATCTGAGTGCAGATAGGCAACCTTGACGCCATACTCTTTCAAATACGAGCTTAAATCTTCTGCCATACGTTTGGTTAAGGTGGTTACCAAAACACGCTCATCTAGATCTTTACGGATATTGATCTCAGACAACACATCATCAACTTGAGTCAATACCGGACGTACTTCAATTTCGGGGTCAATCAACCCTGTAGGACGAACCACCTGCTCAGCTATTTGCTCGGCTTTTTCAATCTCGTATTTGGCTGGTGTAGCACTGACATAAATCGTTGCTGGCGTAATCCGCTCCCATTCTTCAAACTGCATTGGGCGGTTATCTAGCGCACTAGGAAGACGGAAACCATAATTCACCAAGTTTTCTTTACGCGAACGGTCACCTTTATACATCGCGCCAATTTGCGGCACAGTCACGTGTGACTCATCAATAATTAGTAAGGCATCGTCAGGAACATAATCAAATAAGGTTGGCGGCGCTTCGCCCGCAGGACGACCGGATAAATGACGTGAATAGTTTTCAATACCGTTGGTATAGCCCAACTGCTGCATCATTTCTAAATCATAACGGGTACGTTGTTCAATTCGCTGTGCTTCAAGCAATTTGTCATGTGCACGAAAGAAACCTAAGCGTTCTTTTAACTCTTCACGAATCGTGCCGATGGCGCGCTCTAAATTATCTTTCGGTGTTACATAGTGACTTTTTGGGTAAATAGTTATGCGCGGAACTTTACGTACCAGTTTGCCTGTCAGTGGATCGAACCAACGAATCGAATCGACTTCATCATCAAACAACTCGATTCGAATCGCATGCTGGTCTGATTCCGCAGGGAAAATATCAATAATTTCCCCACGAATACGATAGGTACCGCGTAAAAACTCAAGCTCATTACGGCTATATTGCATTTCCACCAAACGACGAATGATATCATCACGTGCAATACGATCGCCCTGTACAATATGCAGCAGCATGCTCATATAGGCATTGGGGTCACCCAAACCATAAATAGCAGAAACTGAAGCAACAATAATTGCATCGCGACGTTCTAAGAGCGAACGTGTTGCAGATAAACGCATTTGGTCAATGTGGTCATTGATCGCTGAATCTTTTTCAATAAATGTGTCTGAAGATGGCACATAGGCTTCGGGTTGGTAATAGTCATAATAACTGACAAAATATTCGACGGCATTGTTCGGAAAGAAAGATTTGAACTCACCATAAAGCTGTGCGGCTAAGGTTTTATTATGTGCCATGACAATGGTCGGACGTTGCGTCCGCGCAATCACGTTGGCCATGGTATAGGTTTTACCTGAACCCGTAACCCCAAGTAACAACTGGTCGTGATAGCCCTTTTCTATTCCAGCAACAAGCTTTTCGATGGCTTGCGGCTGATCACCTGCGGGTTGGTAATTGGTGACTAAATCAAAAGGTTGTTTCTCACTCACAGACATATCCCAAGATTTGCTTCTTCAACCGACTATTTTAACAGATTCAATCCCGAGCAATTCTTGCTTTTAGATTTTTAATGTAATTTACTGAAAATATTACAAAGATTTTTCACTTGACCCCCCCGTATTTCAAGGGCAACATGAAGTGAAGAAGAGCGAAAAATCAGAGCCTATGACATACCAATATCATGACGAAAGCATCGTCAAAAACCTAGATGAACATACCGTATTTGTGTTTGGTAGTAACATGGCAGGTCAACATGCGGATGGTGCTGCCCGAACTGCACTTGAACACTTTGGCGCAATAAAAGGCGTCGGACGTGGTTGGTCAGGGCAAAGTTATGCCATTCCCACCATGAACGAACACTTACAGCAAATGCCGCTCTCGCAAATTCAACACTATATTGATGACTTTAAAATCTATACCAAAAATCACCCTAAAATGACTTACTTTCTAACCTCTATCGGCTGTGGTATTGCAGGTTATAAAGTTGAAGAAATTGCTCCTATGTTTAAAGGCATTTCTCATAATGTTATTTTCCCCGCATCATTTCGCCCATTTGTGGAAAGAACACTACCACGTCTAAATAAAAAGTTTTTGCATACCATTTTTAATGATGCCGTGATTTTCAGCACTCAAAATGATGACATGCTGATTCAGCATTTGGCCTTAACCGATAATGAAAAAAGTTTAGCCAAAATTATTCTCAACACACGCATGTATCCAACCGACAGTAATGGTCGCGATCGTGTTTTTGAAATTGAAGATATTTTACATGCGCTGTCAGGGAAAATATTTGATTTTGAGACCAACGCGGAGGGGCGCATGCTTTTTGGTGGTGCCATTTTAGCGCTGTTGGAACTTTATAATATCAATGAACAAGACTTCATTGAAGTTTGGCAAGGCAGCCGAGAAATCGCACCGCCAAAACCCGAACATCGTGCGCGGAAAGCCTCTCGTTGAAACCCATCTTTCAAACCCCAAAAGCCAACTCTATGAGTTGGCTTTTTAGTTAAAAATAATAGAGTTGTTGAAATCTTCCCTACCCCCCAATCGCCAACTACTACAAAAAATGTGACGGTATTGTTCCTGCTTTTCCCTTTTTAACTTTTAAAGGTTCACTTACACTCTGAATCATAATCATACTTTTCAAAAACTTAAATAAATCATGAAAACAAATAGACAACTTGAAGCCTTAAAATCCAAAAGAAACAAGCATGCACTTTTCAGTATGGCTATTGCCGTTGTCATGCTGATTGCATTTTATCAACTGCCTCAATTTCAGGATTTTAGTTTTATAAATCTATCCCCAGTCTACTTTATCTTCATTGTATGCTTATCCTTCCTCAAAAAGACAAAGAACGAACAACCGAAAAAGAACAACCTCCTCTTAAATATTTTATTCATGACGGCACCCTTCTTCATCATTAATGTTTTTGCACTTTCCAGTCTCAGCAAATTTACTGACTATTCGGCTGTACGTATTGCAAAACATATACCTAACCCACAACACATCGAGGGCCAAATTCGGTTAAATAGCTACACTGTGGGCTCTGGGCGTAATAAATCACACTATGAAGATATTGTATTAAATGAAGCTTCTCAGCAGCAACCACTAAGACTGGTTTGTAATTTCATGGATCGCTTTAAAAGCTGCCCGCTATTAGAAGACCTTCAACAACAAAAGGTTAGTATCCGTTATTACACAGACAACCGTCAGTTTATCTACCCAGAAGTTTTAGTGTTATCGGTCACAGCAGACAACACAACCATCAGCAGCCAAGACTTCATGCAGATCTATCAACAACAACGAAAGAATTTTTTGATTTATTTATTCTTCATGGTATTGATTCCAAACCTATTGGTAATCAATTTATTTTGGCGCGACCATCAATATCAACAATCACAAACTTTTCGCTATCGACCTCAAAGCATTTAGCGCTTATCGCTATCAGCATAAACGCTCTTTAAGCTCCAAAACCATTGGAGCTTATGCACTTTCTATGCGCAATCAATATGCATTTTTTGACTAAATCCCCCATAAACTCACATAAATTTTAAAAATAACTTTTTTTATCACATTATTTTAAAAAGTTTTTTTAGCGCTTATACTGCTTTAAATTCCAACATAAAAACGAGATATAAATGCAATTATTGGACTCTCCTATTTTTGAATTATCTCCCATTGCCATGTGGTTAGAAGACTTTAGTGAAGTACAAAAACAATTTGATCTTTGGCGGAGTGAAGGTGTTGAAGATATTGCGTCTTTTCTGTTGGAAGACAAATCACGTATTTTAAGTTGTGCGCATAAAATTAAAGTCCTGCATGTCAACCCGCAAACCTTAAAACAATTTGAAGCCGAAAGTTTTGAAGATTTAACTGCGAACCTTGCGCAAATTTTTAAAGCAGATATGTCAAGCACTCATTTAAATGAGCTGGTCGCGCTTTGGAATGGTGAGACCTTATTTGAAAACACTGCCGTAAACTATACGCTTACAGGTCATCGCCTTGACATTCGCCTGCGCGGGACAGTACTTCCTGGTCATGAACACGATCTTTCATTGGTTCTGATCAGCACGGAAGACATCACGCCTTATGCCAATGCACAACGCTTAGAAGAAAAAAGTCGTTTAATTGCTGAAGCACGTTTTCAATACTCGCCTACTTCGCTTTGGGTTGAGGACTTTAGCCGAGTCAAAGCACGTTTAGATCATTTACGTCGTTTGGGGATCAGTGACTTTAAAACTTTCCTTGATGTCCACAATGACTTTATTAATGAATGTCTCAGAGACATCATGGTTACCGATGTCAACCAAGCTACACTCGATTTGTTTGCTGCACGTGACAAAGACCATTTACTTAAAAATTTGCATAAAGTCTTTCAGAACGCAACCCAACAGACCTTTCGACATCAGCTGCTCGAACTGTGGGATGGCAATATTCAACATAACTGCGAAGCAGTCAATTATGCACTCGATGGAAGTATTCGCCATGTGTTGTTGCATTTTGCCGTGTTTCCAGGCTTCGAAGACGATTGGGGTATGGTACAACTGGCGCTCACTGATATTACTGCGCGCAAAAAAGCCGAAAATTATCTTGAGTATTTGGCCAAGCATGATGTCTTAACCAAACTTTATAACCGCTCTTTCTACAGCACCGAAATCAACAGACTTGAGCGCAACAACCTACGTCCTGTGTCTTGTATTTTCCTAGATATGAATGGCTTAAAAGCTATCAATGATAACCTTGGTCATGATCAAGGCGATAGCTTATTACGCCGTATGGGTAATACCCTGAATCAGTTAATTGAAAATACCCAATACTCTGCTTCAAGGATCGGTGGTGATGAATTCGTGGTGCTATTACCTGCCGCCGATGAAGCCGCATTGAACCATTGTATTGAAAGTTTGCATGAGCTTTTAATGGTAGATAACCAATTTAATAATCATCAACCGATTAGTGTGTCGATTGGCACTGCTACCAGCCAGCCAAATGAGCGGGTTGAAGATATACTTAAACGTGCCGACACTGCGATGTATGAACACAAAAAAACCTACTATGCACAAAATGATCGACGGGTTAGCAATTACAACCCAGCGAATGATCAATAAAAAAGCGCCCTAACCAGGGCGCTTTTTTATTTCAATGGCGAATTAACGTTTACCCATTGAACGACGGGTGCCACGTGGTGGCATCCAAGTACGATCTGCATATTGTTCAGGTTTTGGACGAACCTGATTATGTGCAACATCGTCAGCACTTTGTTCTGCATTTGGCATTGGGAATGGGAGATTCACCAAAGGTTTTTTTGAAGTAGGCTGTTGCTTACTCATGACCATCACTCTCATCAAATTGCGCTTATTTTAAAGTTTTTTTCATAAAGATGCGAGAAACTTCCTAATTCTGTACATTTTTGAAATCATTAGGGTGTGTTGACACTTTTAGCTTAAAAAAATAGCGAAGTAGTAAAATCAAATCGCCAAACCCAATTTTACTATTCGCTATGCCTCGTACCATGCTGACAGATCAACACTGGCAAAAGTTGAAAGTTATTCTGCGTAATTTATCCATTCACCACAACTCAAATTTACGCAATTTTATTGAAGCTATTCTCTATAGAATTAGAACAGGCTGTCCGTGGCGAGATATTCCTTGTTGTTTTGGTCATTCAAACTCTATTTTCAAACGTTTTAATCGTTGGTCAAGCAGCGGTAAGTTACTTAGATTATTCAAATTACTAGCCTCATGCCCCGATATGGAGTGGATTTTTATTGATGGCTCTCATGTACGTGCTCATCAACATTCTGCCGGTATAGCGAATCAATCTATTTCTAAAAGTGTAGGAGGAAACTCCTCAAAAATACATTTGATTGTTGATGCACATGGCAATCCTATTGATTTCATGATTACCGATGGAACCACACATGATGTTAAAGTTGCACCTGATTTAATATCAACATTAGATTTAAAAGAGACAAAAGTGGTATGTGCAGATAAAGGCTATGATTCAGAACCACTGCGTGAACAGATCAGGAAAACAAGGACTAAAGCGAATATACCAAAAAAAACAAATAGCCAATCGAACAATGACCATATGGACTGGTGTTTATATAAAATCAGGCATTTAGTTGAAAATATGTTTTGTAGATTAAAGCAATTTAGAGGAATAGCTACTCGATATGACAAGCTCAAAAGAAATTATCAAAGTTCTGTTGCTTTAGCCTGTATATTTTTATGGCTACCTTTATAGGGTTAATTATGAACAGTAAATGTCAACAGACCCTAATTCAAAATTGAATTTTTTTATGTTTTTTGCAGAAAATCTGTGTTTTTAAACGCCTTGCTTGAGTTTTTTAAGCTAATATAGTGTGCTTTTTATTTTTTAAACCCTATAAGAAGGAATACTGCCGTGGACGTACGTCTCTCTGATCGTGTGAATGCCATCAAACCGTCCCCAACTCTTGCTGTTACCAACAAAGCTGCTGAATTAAAAGCGGCTGGCAAGAACGTTATTGGCTTGGGCGCAGGTGAACCTGACTTCGACACCCCACAACACATCAAAGATGCAGCAATTGCAGCGATTAACAACGGTTTCACAAAGTACACCGCTGTAGATGGTACGCCTGGCCTTAAAAAAGCGATTATTGCAAAATTCAAGCGTGACAATAACCTTGATTATGCTGCAAACCAAATTTTGGTTTCTTGTGGCGGCAAGCAGTCATTCTTTAACTTAGCATTAGCTTTGTTAAACAAAGGTGATGAAGTAATCATCCCTGCACCATTTTGGGTAAGCTACCCAGACATGGTGATTATCGCTGAAGGTGTTCCTGTTATTGTAAAATGTGGTGAAGAACAACGTTTCAAAATCACACCTGCTCAACTTGAAGCAGCGATCACAGACAAAACTCGTTTAGTGGTTTTAAACAGTCCATCAAACCCAACAGGTATGATCTACACTAAAGCTGAATTAGAAGCTTTGGCTGATGTTCTTCGTAAATACCCAGAAGTTTATATCGCTTCTGACGATATGTACGAACCAATCCGTTGGGATGACGAATTCTACAATATCGCAACAGTTGCACCAGACCTTTATGACCGCACAATCGTGTTAAACGGTGTGTCTAAAGCATATGCAATGACTGGCTGGCGTATTGGCTATGCAGCGGGCCCTGCTAAGCTTATTGGCGCAATGAAAAAAATCCAATCTCAATCAACTTCAAACCCAACTTCTATTTCACAAGTTGCTGCTGAAGCTGCGTTGAATGGCCCTCAAGACGTTCTTGAGCCTATGATTGAAGCATTCAAACGCCGTCATGACTTAGTTGTTAGTGGTTTGAACGACATCAACGGTATTTCTTGCTTACCTGCTGATGGCGCATTCTATGCATATGCAAACATCCGTCCATTAATTCGTGCGAAAGGCTTAAAATCTTGCACAGAATTCTCTGAATGGTTATTGGAAGAAACTGGCGTTGCCGTAGTTCCTGGTGATGCATTCGGCTTAGGCGGTTTTATGCGTATTTCTTATGCAACTGCTGATGACGTACTTGTAGATGCGCTTGCACGTATCAAGAAAGCGGCTGACTCAATCGAAGGCGTAGACGCTGCGATTGCTTCAATTGCTGCTGAAAAATGATTTAACCTTTAAAGTTAGATTAGAGAAACCCGCGAACTTCGCGGGTTTTTTATTTTTAAACAAAATCTGAAAAATTTGCTCTTAAGCCCGTTTAAATAATTTTAGAGCCGTGTAGTACCAGCAGAATCTATTGTATCTACGTCTTTCTTGCGAGATGACGCCGAGATCACCAAGGCAATGCCTGCCAGAATAATCGTCGCAGAAATAATGATTCGGAAACTCAAC
The DNA here is from genome assembly GCF_051789135.1 of Acinetobacter sp. PC34. Lineage (NCBI taxonomy): Bacteria > Pseudomonadati > Pseudomonadota > Gammaproteobacteria > Moraxellales > Moraxellaceae > Acinetobacter > Acinetobacter sp. PC34. The sequence goes on from NZ_CP196664.1 coordinate 1,994,024, forward strand.
GCTTCCCCAATAAACAATGCCCCACCCAGAATCGCCAAACATGGCACAGACAATTGCACGCTACTGGCCGTGACCCGATCAATTTTCTTCACTATTGCATACCAAAGTACATATGCTCCACTCGATGCCAAACCACCAGATAAGAGCGCCAACAGCATACCTTTTGGCTGGATAAAACTCTGTGTGTAAAAAAATAAATAGACCAAGACAACAAAAGGAATCGCCACTACAAAATTTGCCAAGCTACTGGCCAGTGGGTTATGCATCTTTTTACCTACAATGCTATACATCGCCCAACCTATGCCTGAAAGTACCATCAATGCAGCATAACCCAAAGGAGGTGCCGAAGACGCTGGTAGCAATAAAATCAAAAGACCTAAAATAGCGATCACCAGCCCCAACCCGCGTCGTAAATTGATTTTTTCACCATGACACAGGCCATAACCAACCATACTTAATTGAACTGTCCCAAACAGTAGTAATGCACCTACACCCGCGTCGATATGCAAATAGGCCAGTGAAAAAGCCACAATATATAAGGCAAGAAAAAAACCGTTTTTTACACTCCACTCTATTTTGGCCTTATGAGTAGAGAGCATATACAGTAGAAATAACACCATTGTACCGCTACAGACCCGAAGTAAGCTAAAACTCATCGGATCAATCTGCTGCTCAGCCAACGCTAAACGACATAGCACCGAATTGGCTGCAAAGGCCAACATTGCAATGGAAATTTTAAGCAGCATGTTTGAGCATCCTTATTCAACAGCCTGCTGATATATCGAATATATCTTATTAAATCTAGAGAGTTTTTCTCATACAATTTATCAATAATCTCGATGTGCAACTCAGATGATTCAGCCTGAATATCTTATTTTTTAGCATCATCTGGTGAAAATAAAGCAATCACATCCGCTTCAGTGAGCTGCTCTGTAGAATACTTGAATTGGTAAAAATCAGGCTTATTATCAATATAAATTTCTGTTGTAAGTTTTAAATCTTTTGGCTGTTCTTCCATCGCAAACACATTGATATTACAATAGCTGCCGTCCTGAGTTCGCCAAAAAAGTGACGTGCCACATTCGCTACAAAAACCACGCTCCCCCCAATCCGATGACTTGAATAATTTTAAATATTCTTGATTGTCAAACTTTAAACTATTGGGTTCGACATCAATACTCATGAGTACCCCGCTCGACTGCTGGCGGCACATCGAACAATGACAAGCATGCACATCATGATTTTTGAGTGCGGCTTGGAACTTAGTTTTACCGCATAAACAGGACACGTTCATTGTGAGTTCCTTCTTCATGTGAAGACTGTATAAAATTACTAAAACCTTGTTTATCTTATATATAAATAAAAAACAAAGAGTGTATAAATTTTGTGCACCACATTAAAACAATGCTCACGTTTAGGTTACTCAGTTCTATCAACACTCAAATCATCAAAATGAATACGCTTACACTTTTTACATGCAATCCGTTCGCAACATCATCTCAATCCGTGATTACGATTTCGTTGATTTTGTACTGATCAATCCAATGCTCAATATTGACGAAAAGACTGAATTTTGTTTAATTGGACAACAAGTTCCAAAAAGGAACTCATAGATAAATATAGGAATGAACAAGATGAATCCCAAAGAAATGACAGGACTACAACTCTTAGAAGCCATGTGTGCAGGAAAAATTCCACCAGCAAGTATCAGTGAAACTATTCCCATGCAGCCTTTTGAAGTTTCTGAAGGAAAAATTAGCTTTAAAGCAAAAGCGGATCACCGCCATTTAAATCCGCTTGGTGGCGTGCATGGTGGCTTTGCAGCAACAGTACTCGACTCAGTAACAGGTTGCGCTGTACATACTATGCTTGAAGCAGGTGTTGGCTATGGCACCATTGATCTGAATACTAAAATGTGCCGACCGATTCCAAGAGACAAAGAACTGCTTGCCATCGGCAGCGTGATCAACATCAGTAAGAACTTAGGTATTTCTGAAGGTAAAATTGTAGATGAAGACGGTAAACTCTACGCCCATGCCACAGCCACCTGTATGATTATTCGTTCCTAAAAACGAAAGGCACTGATAAATTTCAGTGCCTTTTTTACGCCAAATTAAACTTTACTTCAGCATGACAGATCAAATTGCGGTTTTAAACGTCTTCAGCGTCTGCAATTTTGAGGCATCAGGACGCTCAACTCCTTTATAAATACAATAGTATTTAAATGCGCTGTCTAAACTCACGTCTAAACTTTTACCTTCAGCAGCAGACCAGACTTTTGAACGATTATTACCTGATAAAGCACTGCCTGACAACTGATACAAATACAGATCATGTTCTCGCTGCACAGTCTTTTTAAGAGTACTTGTCGACTGTGCGGAAAGCAACTGACAAGGACTGTTGACCAGCCAACGCTCACTAAACCAAAGTTGTAATAAATCACCCAAATACAAGTCTGTACAACCGACTGGCCAAACATCAATATAGGCTGACTCTACAGAGATATAGTATTGTTCAGGGTTGGAAATAATAGAAAGATACTGATTTTGATAATCAGCTAGGTTTGCAAAAATATCGGAAATAGTAAGCGTATTCATTCGCTTTCTCCTGTTTAGCCATTTTAGTGCTGGCAAGTTGGTTATAAATCCACACTGTTTAAGTTTTCACTTAAACGCTCTGTTGTTAAAGTCAGACTATCAACGACTTTCCCACATTGCAAGCACTTCAATACGATTTTTTTTGAAAATGATTTTTTTGTTCAAATAAAAAGCATCCAATATAAAAATGACAGCAACATGACATTTTAGACTTGACCCACTATGAAATGTCCTTATAATCGCATGCAGATTCTCCAATAGCTCAGTCGGTAGAGCGACGGACTGTTAATCCGCAGGTCCCTGGTTCGAGCCCAGGTTGGAGAGCCAAATTCAAGAAAGCCCACACTATAAGTCGTGGGCTTTCTTCTTTTCTACACATTAAAAGTTTTACCGCTTAAGGTGTAAATCCTCCAGCTAAGTTCAACAGAAAGCCAGAACTAAACTATTCTCGAAAAATAACTTATCTTAAAAACACTAAAAAATGATTCACAAGAAAAATCATGAGCACATTTAAAACACATGTGGATGTTCGTCCAGATCACAGCAACTGAAATGAAAAAATGGAAAGGGCAAAAAAATTGGGAATACCAGCTTAGTTTTAGTGATCCTGCTTATAAAGATATTTCTACTGGATGTAATCATTATGAGTAAAATGACAGATTATTTTTAATTTTTATTCACCCACCACAGCCAATCATTAAAAATATTTTTTAAGAAAATAGATCTTTCCACCCAATTAAGTCATGTCTCTGAGACTTTGCGAAATACTCTTTCTGATGTAACCATTTTTCATGATGTGCAATGGTGGAACGTGGAAGATATAAAAAAGTACAAGAAATCATCGTCAAAATTCTAAGCACACCTACTCAAATAACTCATTCCACTGACTCATATTTCGCGATTTTATGGAAAGGAATTACAGCTCTCAATACATCATATCTACCCATCTCTAATTAAAAAGCCCAATCGATAAAGATTGGGCTTTTTAATGAGTTAGAATTATCTACACTGAGAATTTGCAACTTTCGAACAGTCTACAAACTGTGGCATTCACCCACCTTATTTCTAAGTCGCTTGCATAGGCACGCCACTATGGAAACGAAACACATCATCAGGTGTAATAATTAGCTCTTTTTCGACGTTACGGATATGTTCAATACGGGCTTGAATATCTTCTTTCGGATTTTTCAATTTCCCCGTTTGCGCAACATCTAAAGCCAAAGCTAAATAGTCTTCAAAATGGCGTGATTCAGACTTCAGCAGGTAGCGATAGTAACGACCTAATTCATCATCGACCAAAGGTGCTAACGCGTAGAAACGCTCACATGAACGTGCTTCTACAAAGGCACCAATGATTAAAATATCAATTAAAGCCTCAGGCTCATAAGTCCGCACTTCTTTACGTAAACCACCCGCATAACGACCAGCGCTCAGATTGCTCCACTCTAGCCCGCGCTTTTTCATAAATTCAAGCACTTGCTCATAATGCAGCATTTCTTCACGAACCAGTTGTGCAAGCTTGACTTGTAAATCGGTAAAAAAACTATATCGAAACATCAGGTTCATCGCTGTACCTGCAGCTTTCTTCTCACAATTCGCGTGGTCTTGCATCAGCACATCAAGATTAGTTAGTGCTTCAGCCAACCAAGCTTTTGGTGTTTCACAGCCCAAGAAGTCCATGACGGGCTTCATGAGTTCATCATAATTGATATTCGACATATTCAAATCTTAAAAACTTTAAAATTAACGTGCAGCTTTAATCACTGCTTTCATTTCACGCACGGCTTGTTCCAAGCCCACAAAAATTGCATCGGCAATCAGTGAATGACCGATATTTAATTCGTGGATCTGTGGAATTTGCGCAATTGGGGTTACATTTTCAAGGTTGAGTCCATGCCCAGCATTGACTACTAAACCCTTAGATGCCGCATATTCAGCACCTTTGACAATACGTTCAAGCTCATGTTGCTGAGCTTCAGGTGTTTCTGCATCAGCATAAGCGCCTGTATGAATTTCAATGGTTGGTGCACCACAAGCAACCGCTGCATCAATTTGTGCAAAGTCAGCATCAATAAACAAGGACACATCACAACCAATCTCAGACAAGGCTTGAGTTGCCGCTTTAACATCGTCAAAATGTCCAACCACATCCAAACCACCTTCAGTCGTCACTTCTTGGCGTTTTTCAGGAACAAAACATACATGGTGCGGTTTAATTTCTTTGGCAAATGCAATCATTTCATCTGTGACTGCCAACTCCAAATTCATACGTGTTTTAAGCGCTGGACGCATACGACGCACGTCATCATCTTGAATATGACGACGGTCTTCACGTAAATGCAAGGTAATCCCTTCCGCCCCTGCTTGCTCACAGATCAGTGCTGCATTGACTGGATCAGGATAAGACGTTCCACGCGCTTGTCGTAAAGTTGCCACGTGGTCAATATTTACACCAAGTAATGCAGCCATATTCATTTCCTAATTACGATTGAGTTTGAGTGTTCTGAATCCACAACTGACGACTTTTTAAGGGGCGATCGCCCAACAATGAACTGATCATTTGTCGATACAACTTGGTCAGTAATTGTAACTGCTCCAAACCAAAATCCCTACCCTTTTCATATTGGCACATGCTTAAAATTTGCTGTCCATTTAAGGTCGATCGCGAGGCTTGTGCAGTAGGAATAAAGCCTTCATTCAGCTGGAATATATAGTTGAGTGATGCCTGAATTTCAAGTTGATTGGCATCGGTCGAAAAATCTAAGGCATAGCCTAAATCTTCCAGCAGTTCGTGCTCAAACTGTCTTAGAATTTGTTTTAAAAATTGATTAGGATCGGCTTGCTGTGCCAGTTGTTGTAATTGCGTTAGCGTATGCGCATATTGAGCAAAACTTTGCTCCATTTGTACTTCGAGCGGACACAGCCTGAGCAGGATCTCATTGAGATAAAAACCTGAAAAAAAAGCATCCCCGAAGAAAAAAATCGGCTGATTGACAATTTCAAGTTTTGTAAAATTTTTGAGTTCAGATTTACCCGAAGCTTGTAAACAAATCGGCTGATATTGTGGCGGCGGGGTTTGCCTTAGAATACCATCAACTCGCCCATGCTCTTGGGTAAATAAATGCACAATATGACTACGTTCACGGTATTTTCTATGGTGAATTAAATAACCATGCAGTACTTCATTGCGCATGAGAAATTAACTAATCTTTTTTATCTTTATCATTCTGTTCACTGTCTTCATCATCCCCATCTGGGATAACAGCACCAACCACAGCTGCGGTTCCTTTCACCACGCCTTTTGTGGTTTTATAAGCAATCTTTACAGGAACGGTGACGATCTTGTGTATACAACCTTGCAAAAACAACATACAAGCCATTACTGCGAACACTTTGACCATAACACCATCCCTATAAAAATTTGTTTTCTTAAAACTTAGATATCGCTATAACCTAAGCTTTTCAATGCACGTTCATCATCAGACCAACCGCCTTTCACTTTAACCCAAAGTGTCAACATGATCTTTTGTTCAAACATTTTTTCCATATCGATACGGGCATCCATACCGATTTTCTTAAGCTTAGCGCCTTTTTCACCAATCACAATTGCTTTCTGGCCTGGGCGGTCTACAAAAATCGTTGCATCAATATATGTACATGCTGGTTTAGGACGACCTGTTTTTTCATTCACCGTTGCTTCTTCAGTCTTAAACGACTCAATTTGCACGGTTAAATCATAAGGTAGCTCTTCACCCAACTGACGCATAATCTTTTCACGGATAATTTCTGATGCCAAGAAACGTTCAGAACGATCTGTCAATTGATCCAATGAATACATCGGTGGCTGGAAAGGTAAATATTTTTCAATGGTATCGCGCAGATGGTCTAAGTTTGCACCACGTAGTGCAGAAACAGGAACAATCTCAGCAAAATTCATTAATTTTGCACGCTCTTGAATCAAGGGTAATGCATGGTTTTTATTTTCAAGTATATCAATTTTATTGATCACTAGAATCACTGGCATCTCTGCATTTTTGAGTTTTTCCAAAACGAGCTCATCGTTTTGAGTCCACTTGTCTGCATCCAGAACAAACAATACCAAGTTGACATCACGCAATGCAGAAGACGCAGCACGGTTCATCATTTTGTTGATGGCGCGTACTTCTTTTTTATGCATCCCTGGCGTATCCACAAATACTGCTTGAGATTTTGCACGTGAATCAATTCCCACAATCTTATGCCGTGTGGTTTGTGGTTTACGTGAAGTAATCGATAATTTTTGACCCAATAAATGGTTCATCAACGTAGACTTGCCTACGTTTGGACGACCTACAATTGCCACAAAGCCGCTACGAAAATCCGTTGGGATTTCTGTGCCTTGTTCGCTAAAAAACTGGCTAATTAAATCATTACTGTCGCTTTGCGACTCGTGATCAGCATCGATGTGATCGGAAGAATTTGACATGGCAGATTACTGCTCCAAAAGTTTTAAAATATCCGCCGCAGCAGCTTGCTCAGCAAAACGACGACTGGTGCCCTCACCATTTACAACAGACAATCCATCCACTTTACATTCCACTTTGAAATGCTGATTGGGTGCATCACCTTGAATATCAACCACATCATAAACTGGGAGAGCTTTTTTTCGTGCCTGAAGATATTCTTGTAAACGAGATTTAGGATCTTTAAGTTGATCGGTTGGCTCGATATGGTCTAAATATGGCTCGTACCATTTTAACACAATCGGCTCCAACACCGTTAAATCACTACAATCCACATAGATTGCACCAATAATCGATTCAACCGTATCCGCAAGGATGGACTCGCGATGATGTCCACCTGATTTTAACTCGCCTGTACTTAAAATGAGTGACTGGCTCAGTTTTAAATCATTTGCAATTTTACCTAAAGCTTCCTGACGAACCAAGGTTGCACGCATACGCGTCAAACGGCCTTCGTTCTCAGTTGGATAAGCTTTATAGAGATAATTTGCAATAATCATCCCTAACAAAGAATCGCCTAGAAACTCTAGGCGCTCATAATTGTATTTGTGGCTCACCGATCGGTGGGTCAGTGCAAGCTGAAGTAATTCAGGTTGTTTAAACTGATAACCGATACGGCTCGCTAAGCGGGCTTCACTTAGCTTGGACTGAGCTTTGATCAAAACTTTTCTCGAACTTTAATACTAAATCTATATTCAGTAAGAAGGGTTTTCTTACCTCATACTCCTTTTTCACCTGCAACCCTTCGGTATTGGTGACTTGCATAATTTCTTTAATCTTCACATCGCGAATACCATTCATATCCAAACGCTTTGAAAGCTGACTCTCAAACTCCGCGGGCTGAATATTTTTCGGGCTGCTTTGAAATACTTCCTCAATTTGGCTATTGATCATCCGATCATCAAAATAAGGAGCCCAAACTGCAATTGCCACTTTCGCCATAAATGCAAACCCCATGATTGCAAATAAAATGGCGATATAAGATGCCCCTTGTTGATTCTTGCGCATTTTTTATTTTCCGAATCGATATTAGTCAATGCTACCGTTACGGTTAAATGACGGCAACTTAAAGCCAGGTTCTTTATGCATCCAAATATAAAATGCACGACCCGTTAGGTTCTGTTCAGGAACCATTCCCCAGAAACGACTGTCAGCACTTTGGTCGCGATTATCCCCCATCGCAAAGTACTCACCTTCTTTTACTTTCACTTCCCAATATAAACCATTTTCAGCAGAGTATTTACCATTTTCTACAAAGTTAATATACGGTGCTTGGCGTGCAACATTGACACCCTCTAACTCACGCATGGTAAAGGTATGCTTGCCAATGGTTTCTTTATGATATATCGAAGTAGGCGTATCTAAACGGTCTTTTTCACGGCTAAATTCAACAGGAACTTTAGCAATTTTTTGACCATTAATGGTTAATTGGCCATGATCAAAAACAATGTGATCGCCAGGAATACCAACCACACGTTTGATATAGCTGATCGTCGGTTGCGGTGGATAACGGAAGACAATCACATCACCACGCTCAGGCTCACCCACATCAATCACTTTTTTATTCACAATCGGCAGGCGAACACCATAGTCAAACTTATTGACCAAGATGAAGTCACCAGTTTCTAAAGTCGGGACCATCGAGTCGGAAGGAATATTAAAAGGTTCATAAAAGAATGAACGTAAGCATAGAACAATCGCAAGGACTGGCCAAAAATCATAAGCCCAAGTAATGACAAAATTTTCATTCCCCTTGCCTTTTGTCGCTCGTTGTTTAAATACAAACTTATCGAGCAACCACACCAAAAAGAAAATCAGTGTGACAGGAACAAGTATCAAATTAAAATCAAAATCCATGGGCTTATATTCCTACCTTTTTATCTTTCTACTTTCAACACAGCCAAGAACGCTTCTTGTGGGATTTCTACACTTCCCACTTGCTTCATGCGTTTCTTACCTTCTTTTTGCTTCGATAGCAGTTTCTTCTTACGAGAAACGTCACCACCATAACATTTCGCCAATACGTTTTTACGCATTGCCTTTACGGTTGAACGAGCAATAATTTGTGCGCCAATGGCCGCTTGAATTGCCACATCAAACATTTGACGTGGAATCAAATCTTTCATTTTTTCAACTAATGCAATACCACGGTGACGTGCATCTTGACGGTGACAAATCATTGCCAAGGCATCGACTTTATCGCCATTGATTAGAACATCGACTTTTACCAATGATGAACTTTCAAAACGTACAAAGTTATAATCGAGCGACGCAAAACCGCGTGAACACGACTTCAATTTATCAAAGAAGTCCATCACCACTTCCGCCATTGGAATTTCAAAAGTGATCGAAACTTGGTTCGCCATAAACTTCATGTCTTTTTGAACACCACGGCGTTCCACACATAAAGTCATGACATTACCCAAATACTCTTGTGGTACAAGGATATGGCACTCAGCAATCGGCTCACGTAGGTCTTCGACCGTTGAACCATCTGGCATTTTAGATGGGCTATCGATATAAATCGTTTCACCATTCTTCATCACCGCTTCATAAATCACAGTCGGTGCAGATGAAATGAGGTCTAAATCATACTCGCGCTCTAAACGCTCTTGCACGATTTCCATGTGTAGCATGCCTAAGAAGCCACAACGGAAACCAAAACCTAAAGCATCTGAGCTTTCAGGTTCAAAGAATAACGCCGAGTCATTGATCTGAAGTTTATGCAAAGCTTCACGGAACGGTTCAAATTCACTTGAATCAATTGGGAACAAACCTGCATACACCTGCGGCTTCACTTTTTTAAAGCCTGGCAAGGTTTTGACTTCTGGTGTGTTGGCAAGGGTAATCGTATCACCGACTGGCGCACCAAAAATGTCTTTAATCCCTGCAATTACGAAACCAACTTCACCCGCTTCAAGGATGTCTGTCTCAGTATGTTTAGGATTGAAAATACCCACAGAAGTAATAATGTGCGTTTGGCCTGTTGATTTCATCAACATCTTGTCGCCCTTACGCACACGACCTTCTTTCACGCGCACCAAAGAAACCACACCTAAGTAGTTATCAAACCAAGAGTCGATAATTAAAGCTTGTAATGGCGCATTACGATCACCAGTAGGTGCAGGAATGACATTAACAAGGGTTTCTAAAACGCTATCAATCCCAAGACCTGTTTTTGCCGAACAGGTTGGCGCTTCAGTCGCTTCAATACCAATAATGTCTTCAATTTCTTGAATCACACGTTCAGGTTCAGCCTGTGGTAAATCAATTTTGTTGAGCACTGGTAGAACTTCGAGACCTTGCTCAATTGCGGTATAACAGTTCGCAACCGACTGAGCTTCCACGCCCTGCGCAGCATCTACAACCAACAATGCACCTTCACAGGCAGCCAATGACCGTGACACTTCATATGAAAAATCGACGTGCCCTGGTGTATCAATAAAGTTCAATTGATACTCTTGACCATTTGGATGAGTGTAATACAAAGTAACCGACGCAGCTTTAATGGTAATACCACGCTCACGTTCAAGTTCCATGGAGTCAAGTACTTGTGCTTGCATTTCACGATCTTGCAAACCACCACAGGTTTGAATAAAGCGGTCAGCGAGCGTTGACTTCCCGTGGTCAATGTGAGCAATAATGCTAAAGTTTCGTATATTATTGATATCTACAGACTTTTTTACAACTGCCATAAACTACTCTAAAAATATGTACACAATCATGTACTCAACTGTAAAAGTACAAACGACGTGCAAAAAGAATGTTGCTAAAAACTTCGCACAGTATAAGCAGATAAGTGTTAAAAATATATATTGTGATTGAGAAAAACTATCTTACAGAACAAACAGAATACAACTCATACATTAAAGCTATAGCGTTGCCCTGATTCATAAGGTTGTCAGCATTTTTTATTTTAATTGTACTTATATAGTCACCCTCTTTAAGTCAAAAAACTATTTATTCTTTTTATGCATATTGTTATTCAATTAAATCCATTACCAAAAAATTAAACATGTTATAAATTAAACAAAATATGTTGAGTTTATAACATGAAATTATCATTACTTGTATCATCACCTCCTAGTCAAAGTACTGCCGCCAGAATGCGAATTTGGCGTTCATTAAAATCGAATGGTGCAGCTACACTAAGAGATGGCGTCTATCTCCTACCAGCAATATATTCTGAAAAATTTGATACTGTTATCGATGATCATTTCAATGAAAATGGACATGCTTATATCTTTCACGCTGAAGCTCCTGCACATCTAGATCTGGGACAACTTTTTGATCGGAGTGGAGAGTATGAGGAACTCAGAACTGAAATTTCTCAAATACAAAGTAAGCTTGAAGAAAGTAAGAAAAAAGAATATCTCAAACAAATCCGAAAATTAAGAAAGTCCATCAATTCACTGGTAGAAATAGACTTTTTCCCCAATATTCAACAAAGTAAAACACTGAATGAACTCACCCGATTAGAACATGCTATTGCTCGTTTAGGTGAAGATGATGAACCCAATAATTTTGAACAGCAAATAAAAGTCCTATTCAAGCAAGATTTTCAAAATAAAATCTGGGCAACTAGAAAGCGTCCTTGGGTTGACCGTTTGGCATCAGCATGGATCATTCAAAAATTTGTAGACCCTCAGGCAGAATTTATTTGGTTAGAGCACCCCGATGATTGCCCAAAGGATGCCTTAGGTTTCGATTTTGATCATGCCAAATTTACGCATATCAATAATCTAGTCACTTATGAAGTGTTAATGCATAGCTTTAAATTACAAAACCCTGCTTTAAATAAAATCGCTGAAATTGTTCATTTTTTAGATGTTGGAGGAAATGAGCCTGCTGAAGCATTAGGTATTGAAAAAATCTTACAAGGTCTCAGAAGCACGATCACAAATGATGATCAATTACTCCAGCTTTCAAACCATATTTTTGATGGCTTGTATGCAGACTTTCAAAGGAATTTAGCATGAACAATAAGCCATCTTTGTCAAATGAAATAGAAATTGAATCTATTAGCTTTTGGCAAGCTTTTAAATTTTGGTTAAAACTCGGATTCATCAGCTTTGGAGGCCCTGCTGGGCAAATTGCTGTTATGCATCAAGAGCTGGTTGAAGAAAAAAAATGGATTTCAGAAAAGCGGTTTATGCATGCTCTGAACTATTGCATGTTGTTACCTGGGCCTGAAGCTCAACAACTCGCAACTTATATTGGTTGGTTAATGCATAAAACCAAAGGAGGCATCGTTGCAGGTGTTTTCTTTGTTTTACCCTCTCTATTTATCCTGATCGGGTTGTCTTGGGTTTATGTTAAATATGGAGATGTCCCGATCATTGCGGGCTTGTTTTATGGCATTAAGCCAGCAGTTGCAGCCATTGTATTTCATGCCACTTATCGTATTGGTAGTCGATCATTAAAGAATAAATTTCTATGGGCAATTGCAGTTGTCGCTTTTATTGCAATATTTATTTTTAATGTCCCTTTCCCTTTAATTGTTCTATGTGCAGCTATATCAGGCTATTTCGCAGGTAAAAAGCTTCCAGAGTTATTTCAGGTAAATGCACATCATTCCAGTCAAAAATCTTATGGTCGTGCAATTATTGATGACGACACTCCCACACCTGAACACGCCATTTTTAAATGGTCGCATCTAATCAAAATAGCAGTAATCTCAGCACTTTTATGGATAATTCCGCTCATCTCTTTAACAGCAATTTTTGGATGGAGTCATTCTTATACTCAACTTGCTTGGTTTTTTACTAAAGCTGCTCTTATGACATTCGGGGGAGCTTATGCTGTTCTGCCTTACGTATATCAGGGGGCCGTCGGTTTTTATCACTGGCTGACACCAACTCAAATGATTGATGGACTAGCTCTAGGTGAAAGTACTCCTGGTCCGTTGATCATGGTGGTGGCTTTTGTCGGCTTCTTGGCGGCTTACAATCAATCTCTATTAGGTGTTGAGCATCAATTTATTGCGGGTGCATTAGGTGCAATCATTGTCACTTGGTTTACGTTTATTTTCTCATTTTTCTTCATTTTAGCGGGGGCGCCTGTCATAGAGTCCACGCATAATCAAATTAGATTCACAGCCCCTTTAACAGCCATTACCGCTGCCGTGGTGGGTGTAATTCTGAATTTAGCTCTCTTTTTATGTTACCACGTGCTTTGGCCAAAGGGCTTTGAAGGAAGTTTTGATTATATTTCTGCCATTATTGCTATTTTAGCTATAGTCGCATTATTTAAGTTTAATCAGAGTGTGCTCCGAGTCATCATCGGTTCGGCGTTACTAGGATTAGTAATTAAGCTCATAATCTGAAAAACAGCTGCGCAACTTATAAGTAGCGCAGCCAATTTTATCACTCATCCTATTACTTATCTTTATGCATTGTCCTTCTGAGAAATTTACGTATTCTGACAGGTGCCAAGCAATTATTTCTCGAAAGAGCTCCTGCAGCCTTTGATAAATGCATCATTGATATTCATTTCAGGATCATCCTTTTCATCATCGCATTGATCCGCACTCTTTAGGTTGTTATCACGTGCGTATTGATAACCGTAATACTCTTCTGTGCCTTCCTTAAAGCCACCAAGCGTGTCAGGTCTCATTTGATACTGGAAAAAGATGAAGGCAGCTATGCCGATGACTGCGAGTATTGCGTTGACGATCCTAAATTGTTTTGAAATCATTTTTTATTCTTGGTTGGGTTATTATTTGTGCGATGATCATAAAGAATAAACAGGGATAAGTCTATGTGCGCAAACTTCGAAGCGATCAGAAAGAATCGTGCATTTCTGTTAGACCTTCCTGAGCCTGATCAGTTGGAGTTCCCTGAAGACATTTTTCCGAACTATCCCTCACCTTTAATCTTTTCAAATAACGGCAAGATCGAATGGCGATCGGTTAATTTTGGGATGATTCCTAAATGGGCTAAAGAAAAGACCTTCGGTAAGTACACCTACAATGCCCGGACTGAAACGGTCGCTGAAAAACCCAGTTTTAGGGAGGCTTGGCATAAGTCTCAGTTTGGCCTAATCCCTGTCGAAACCATATTTGAGCCAAAATACATTGATGGGAAATCACATTGGTATGGAATTGCACGTGAGGATGGCATGCCCTTTACCGTGGCAGCCATATATGAGAATGCCGTAATTGCTGGGGAGCAAATCCGATCGATGAGTATGTTGACCATCAATGCAGATAATCATCCCTTTATGAAGCAATTCCATAAGCCTAAAGATGAGAAGCGCTCTATCATCGTTATCCCTGACGAATATCGCGAAGAATGGCTAAATTGCAGCTTTAAAGAGGCTCATGAGTTCTTCTTTGAAATGCAGGATGAGTACATCACCTTTCCTAAATCCCGCTTATCTGAAAATGGTGCTCAACCTAATTTAATTTGAAGGCCCGTTGATTATCCACAGCTTTTAAATTTGAATTTATTTTGACCGAAATCTACAATCTTGAAATCTGTTACAGAAATCAAGTTTGGCTATGAACGATATCAAAAACCATGGTGGTACAAGACCGGGTGCGGGGCGAAAGCGTTCAGAGCTAACCACGCTTATCCGTGTACCAAACTCTTCTGTTTTAGAAATCAAAGCCTTTCTAAAGAAGGCTAAAGCTGATCCCGAAATCGATCACATACGCCAAGTTGACCCAGTCACGCATATGGCTATCCCCTTAGCGACAGAGCGCGTTCAAGCGGGCTTCCCTTCCCCTGCACAAGATCATGTTGATAAGACCCTAGACCTAAATGAGCACCTGATAAAGAATCCAGCCGCGACATTCATTGTCCGAGTTAATTCACTGTCACTCATCAATATTGGTATCGATATTGGCGATGAGTTGATTGTCGATCGTAGCCTTGAGGCAAAGCACTGGGACATCGTGATTGCACTGGTCGACAATGAGTTCACCGTTAAGCGTCTTATGTGTGAAGATGCTGGTGTATGTTGGCTAAAAGCTGAAAACCCTGATTATGACGACATTCATTTCAGTGAAGGACAAGAGTTCATTATTTGGGGTGTTGTCACCCGTGTTCTGAAGAGTTTCAGATGAGAAGCGAAAATAAGATCTATGCCTTAATTGACGTGAACAATTGTTACGTCAGTTGTGAGCGTGTATTTAATCCAAAGTTGAATAATAGACCGGTCATTGTACTTTCAAACAATGACGGCTGTGCAGTTGCACGTTCACAGGAAGCTAAAGATCTTGGGATTAAAATGGGTGTGCCCCTATTCCAAATCAAAGACATTGTTGAAAAGCATAATGTAGAAGTACTTTCGAGCAACTACAAAGTCTATGCAGAAATGTCCAAGCGCTTTCACAGTATTCTTGCCGAGTATGTTGCACCAGGAGAGCATGAGATCTATTCGATCGATGAATGCTTTCTAGATCTGACTGCATATGAGCATAAATTCGATTTAACTGAATACGCTCAAGACATGCGCGAACGTATATCGAAGTGGATCGGCTTGCCCGTATCAGTCGGAATTGGTCGAAGTAAGACCGAAGCCAAGATTGCCAACCACATGGCCAAGAAAGCCAAACGCTTTTCGGGTGTCTGCAATTTGGTAACCATGGACCCAAAACATAAGGATTACTTTTTTAGTTTGATCGATGTATCTGAGGTTTGGGGAGTCGGTCGACAGCACAGCAAGAAACTGCATGCCATGGGCGTGCATACTGTTCAGGATCTCACCCGTACAGAACCACGAAATATGAAAAGACTCTTTTCCATTGTTATAGCCAAGACGGTAGCCGAGCTGCAAGGTATTTCCTGCATTGAGATTGAACACGCTCCACCCGCCAAGAAACAAATCATCTCATCAAGGTCATTTGGCCAACGTGTAACGGATAAAGAATCTTTGTCTGAGGCAATGAGTGATTACCTGCAATCAGCTGTTAAACGTCTACGTGAAGACAAAAGCTTATGTGGCTGCGTGATTGCTTTTGCTGAGTCCAATCCATTTGATAAGAACAAACCGTTTTATAAGAAATCAATCAGTGTGGGTTTTGCCGAACCTACCGACTCAGCTGCAGTCATGAACAAAGCTGTGATGAAGCAAATGGATGAACTGTTTCAAGAAGGTATTGAGTTTAAAAAGTGCGGTGTGATTTTAACGTGTATTGAGAACAAGGCAGCCTATATTCCAGACTTACTCAGTGATGTCGAGTCTATAGAACGAAATGAAAAGCTGCAGCTTGCAATGGAAGGTGTAAAAGAAAGGTTTGGGGATAAGAAGCTTGCGATCGGACCTTGTAAATTACCGAATCGCGGCTGGTCGATGAGTCGGGGAAGCTTGACAAGGGATTATTTTAGCTGGGAAGGTATGTTGACTATAAATAATTGAATTAATGTCTAACACTAGATAGTAATGCGAGCTCATTTCTAGTGCGTAGAGGTGGGGAGTTTTGGAAAGGTGCTAAGGTTGTTAGTAGGTAAAACATGATGCAAGATTGGGCTGATATGATGGATGGGTGGAAGGAGTAAATAGTGAATTTTTTATACGGGAGCTCAGAATTTAATGATCTACTACAAGAGTGCTACCTAGCTCAATCCTCCATCCTATCTGGGATAGAATTTCTTGTAAAAGCTAATATTTACGATAATAAAGATGGGTTATTTTATTCTTCATTTTTCAACCTAAGTATAGGTGTGGAAAGGTTTTTAAAAATTGCTTTGGTTACCGAATATATGTATTCAAATAATTTTCGAAAACCCAACTATACATTTTTAACAAGTAAAAAGCATAATTTGATTACTAGCTTTAATGATTGCGCAGATGTCTTTAATAAATATGGTGCTAAAATTCCACATCTTGATGAAACACACCAAGCTCAGGAACTATTTAATTTTTTAAGCACATATGCTGAGAAGACTAGATATCAAAATCTAAATAAACTAACAAACAGTAATAAAACTGACCCAGTACACCCCATACACGCTTGGATGGAGATATCTGAAAGTTATTTAAGAAAATATATCAAAAATGAAAAAATTAATGCTGAACTGCTAAAACATTACTCCAAATACCCTATGGCTACTGGGTTCACCTACCACCTAGACTTTAATGGATCACCATTATTGGCTATAGATTTGCTCATGTATCAATACATAATTAAAAAATCTAGACCATATATAATTAATGATCTAATTCAGACCCTAAGGCCAATACATCAAATGCTAAATAAAATTTCATTAGAAACCAATAATAATCCTAATGCAGATCTTAATGGCGCAGTGCCATTTCCGTACTATGGAGATTTATTTCCTTTCTTTTTTGCAGATATAGGCCTTTTAAAAAGAGTAAAAAATTGGACTCATAGGTATTAAAGCCCTCACTTAAAGAGCTTTTACACAAATCCCAACATTCACATTCGTCGAAATCGAATGAGCTGTGCAACCTGAGAGTAGGAGGCACAGCAATAAAGTAAATAACTTCATTTCAAAAATAAAGCCTTTTCAACAGTCCGGCGATTCACCAGGCCTTGCATACGTTTTCCACCCGCATTCACCCATACATCAAACTGATCCGCTGCGCCGCGAATATCATGAACATTCAGCTTTTTAACTAAAGTTGATCCACTAAATGCACCTGTCCCAATGTTGTAAGCAAGTGATACCAGTGCATCAAACTGATTTTGGTTCAGTGGCATCTTCACCGAATTATTTACAGCAGCTTCAAACTTCTTTAAATCATAGGTCATGTAAGCCTTAGCTTGTGCTTCAGTGCAGGTATCACCTTTTTTAACTTTAATACCGTTCGGATAAACCGTGGTACCAAAACCAATCGTCCACACTCCCACCCCATCATCATAGGCAGTAAGTCGCTTTCCCTCAAAACCGCAGATGAGATCCACACCGAAAAGACTGACCACCATCTGGTCGATCGCAAGACCCAACATATCAGCCACAGCGGAATCTGTAGCTGTTGTAATCACTTGATTAGCAGCATCAACTTGTTTTTGAGTAAGTGTTCCACCACTGATCTTTCTTAAATAATCAAATATCTGTTTCATTTTTCACTTACTCACTTAAACATCGCTTTAAAGGCTGATCGAATTTCAAAGATTAATTCACCAATGGTTTTACCACGTAACAGCTGGATTGCTTGATACCAGATGCCAATCAACAACATTCCGAAGATCGCAAAGATCAACATCACAAAGCCTTGTGTCATATGTGAATAGACATGCCAACCATAATACTCAATGAATGCAGATCCACCATACAGACTAATTGCTACGCTAAAGGTGAATTTCATAATCACACCCATGGTGATTTTAATTCGCCCTTCAGTGTCGATATCCCCCGATAATGTCAGGGCAAAGATTGCCCCAACCACTGCTGCAATAATTTTGAAAAGCCATGGTAGGCCCTTGATGCTTAACGGGTCATTCATAGACCACTCCTAATTTTTGGCAATAAAAAAGCGCCTTGCGAAACAGTGTTTCTCAGAGCGCCATTCACTTTTTCTAAACTTAAACTTCGATTTGAATCACTTCACCTAATGGCGCGAGTCGTTTGATCTCACCATCAGATACAAATACGGTTGCTCCTAAGTTGTAACGTGTTGAACTGGTGACCAGGTTTAAACCTGAACCACCCACCACCAACACTTTGTAACTGGGGTGGTCTACGCTGGTAATGGTTCCTACAAACTCTGCAGCTGTAGGAAGTAAATCAATTAGACGCTGTAATGCATTACTCACGATTCACACGCTCCACTTTCACAGTTTGATTGACGATCGCATGGCTGAAAGAGACGCTGACACTGTCCACAATGCCCCACCATTCCGCATTAAATGCCAGCACCTCTCCTGGTACACATTCACCTACTTCAGGCGAAATCGGCATGCTGTAGGTATGGGTTTCGACCATTCCTGCTTTGGCAAGTTTGGCTTTGCCATACGCCCCCATGCTGACATGGTTAAATAGCGGGTTGTTTTCAGGCTGAAGTAAGGTATCAGCACTGGTTCCAGTGCGTTTCACTTGAGCGACCAGCGCCTTTCGGTCATTGGTCAGCGTAATGCCGTTGTAATCAGGATAGATCTGATAATCCGTGGACTGACTCACTACCACAGACTCAGGTAATAAGCGATCATATTCAGCGATCAACAACACATCCCAAAAGGTCTTTTTATAAAGCTGTTTAATGGTCAGCGTATTACTGCCCTTTTCGCTATAAATAAACCCACCACCACTTTCAACCACCATCTTGATCGCATCAATCGGTGCTAAATTGGAATAACTTAAGCTCTCACGCTCAACGATCCAACCCAGTGCATCGATCAACTGCCAATTAAGTACCGTATCGCTAAATACGCGATCCAGTTCCGCTTGGCATAACTGGACGGAGGTTCGATCATTCTCTTGTAAGAATGAGCGTAAAGGCGCTGTCGGTGCCGCAAGCAGTGCGGTTTGACTGCGCCCAATCAAGGTATAAGTGTCTTGGGCAAACTTACGAGAACGTCGTCGGTTCTCAAGCAACATTTGATGTTCTGTACCATTCACGATAATTTTTAAAATCACAGGTTGGCCATTGATCGGTTCAAGTTTGCCAATCTGGGATGCCGGTACGGTCAAACTATAGGACCAACACCAGCAGCTGCGATCGGTACTGTAATTCCCATCTAGCACATTTATTTCCTCGCCATTATCTAGGCGCGTCACAGATAAACTATTCAATATGTACCACCAATTACGATTTGGTATGCCGGGTATGCAGTCGTCTGCACCGAAGTTAAGATCAACATTGTGTGCATCTACTTCATGACATAGGCATACGAAATTAAGATCTCCTGTACCTTCATACTGAGGAATTTCAGGCTCTGGCCATGGTTCAATCGGATGCTTGCGATAATGGATGGATTTGGCCTTATCCCACGAAATTTCGTCCTGTGTGACCAGCTCTAACCCTTTGTCCCAGTCAAAGCTGAAACGCTTTTCAAAGACATGTGCGACTTGGTGTGAATACGAAATATTGCGCCGCTTTCGGATCATCTCCTGATGGGCGAATTCACGGTTCAATCGAAGCTTAATTGGTTCATTAAAATACAAATCACGCGCAATACGAATCTTGAGATTTTCTTGCCAACGTACGCCTTGATTTCGACTGAATTTTGCACCTTGATCAAAGGTGCTATGGATGGATTCAGATAACGTCCGTCCATGCTGAAAGCCAATGTCATTGCCATGACTAACCACTAATCCTTGATCGAAAAAAAGAGCCTCATTTGAGACTCTTAAAACTGATTTAAACCACGATATTTCAGTGTTTGTTAATCGATGCACTGCCTTCTTAAAAACATGGTTAAATCCCTTAGACACCCCTAGAAGGTGATTAATATCAGATGAGCCCAAGATTCGTGGATTTAATCGGCAACTGATTGGAATCCTTACAAGGCCATGATTATCAACTGGACGTACATTGGTACCAGTCGCTCTAAACTTAAACGCTGTTTTAACTTTAATCCGCGCAAGCGACAGTACTGTTTCAGCACCAAAATCTAAAACCAAATGATGGCTATCAATTGGGCTTTGCTCATCTGTGAAATTTAGATCAACATTAAGTGCATCAGGTGGTGTGTAGTTCGACATTGACCACCTCTATTCGGGTTCAATAAATATCGCATCCAGTTGCTGGGTGGATCCCAAAACAATCTCATAACTATCTAACTCAATCTCAACCCCCATGTCCAAGTCAATCACTGCTTGACCTGCTGCATTGTATAAGCGTGCCCAAATCGCAGTAGCAGTTTTAGTCGCCATTGCTGCATCACTGGAGTGAAGTTCGATTGAATTTTCATTTACTTGTTTTACACAAGGGTTAGGTAAGGTCAACGTAACCAAGCGTGCTGAAGGATCGACAGCCACCTCTACAGATGAGGGGCGTACACCATCGTAATACACCATGGTTGCATATCCCTCACCCTGATCTAAGTTTGCAGCCAGCGCTTGCAGCATGGCCATTTTTACAACGTGAGAAGGCTCTGTCATTTTGCGATCACCTTATCTTGAATTACAGCGTTGTATTGATTATTTGGGTCAAAAGCTACGATAAAGCACTCCAAACCTACAGCGAGATTGCGGAACGCATAAGAGCCATCAGTTTTGGATTTTATTTCCCAGAGTAATTCCCTTGTGGATCGCTTAAATACACAAACATTGACAGATGAGTAATTAGCGCCTACTTTTTTTGTTGTGCCTTTAATCTGACCAAAGCCCTGATTGTTATTCACAACAGTAATAATTGGACGGGGTGGTTTTGATATTAAATAACCAAGGTCTGCTAATTTTGAATAATTTGGTAGGTATTCACCAAAAAATGATCTTAAAATTTTAAGCGCCAATTTTTATCTCCTCAACAGGGGCTGCAAACCAGGCATCATTACCTACATAAGACATATATTGCGTTAAAACAATCGAATTTAGATCTATATCTCTAGTTGCTGCAGGTGTGGTTACAATTGTTTTTGTTGGTGTATTGCTGGCTGCATAGCAAGCCTGATAAAGCCCTCCTGAACAATTTCCAATATTTTGCCTCTCTGTATCTGTATAAATAGATAGCGGCATGCAAGCAGTAGTATTAAAAGAATCAATACTACTTGGTAAAAAACTTGCTCCTGCGATGTTTGTGGTCGCAATATTAACACTGGATAAAAAAGTAAAGCGGCAGTTCTGTTTACCAATATATGCTTTCAAATTCCCTAGTACGTTTGAGTTTATCTCTGCACTAGCAGATCCAAGGTTTTGGGAAAGCAATAAAGGTAAATTAATTGAATTGTATGTAGATGCAAATGGCAAGATTGCTGAAACACAACCAAGCCCAGACGACCCAATATTATACATAAAAACAATATGATATAAACTACCAACAACCTTTGAAAGACCGTATGTTCCCACTCCTTGTGGGTAGGTAAATTCATTTTGCGCTGTTCCAAGATACGGGCTAGACGTAAAATTGAAATATAAGCGGGAAGTTGCATCTGCAAGTGTTGTGCAGGTCGCGAGATCGTCTAGGCAGTTTTCATCAGTAATCACACCTAAGCTCAAATCCACAGTGCGACCTATACCAACTGCAACTGCATTGCGCTGTGTTAAATTGGTCTGGAAGCAAAAACGTGCGTACATATCAGTATCATCAATATGCTTAAACTTGTAGACATGAATGTGCGCATTCTCATACACGAGTTGCCAGCCTAACGAAGCAATTCGTGTCGTAAAGTTACCAGTAATTGAAATTGGTGCGTTATCTAATGTAAAAGTAACTGCGTTCGTAGTAGCTGAATCAATCCAAAACTCACCACCATTGATCGAAGCTAAAGCCCCAGAATCAACTTTTAAAACGCGGTCTGCAGTATAGCCATGTGCACCACCATATGTGAAGGTGATCTGATTTCCCGCTACAGCGACACTTGTTACTGTCTGGACGTTATAGCCAAGCGACAGCATTTTCTTAAAACGATCTGGAAATAGGTTTTTAGAACCCACACAAAAGTCCAGACCTACATCAGAAAAATCAAATAATTTGGTTTGCGTCTGCTTCATTGTCATTTTTATTTACTCATAAAAAAGACCGCATAGAGCGGCCATGTTTGATTTAATTTTTAAACTACGCGGTCAATGTCACCACGCAGCATGATCTGGAATTGATCTGACATAACATTTGGCTCAGATTGCTTCACCGTACGAATCACCCAAACTGGAAAATTTGCAGCCACAGTGTTGAAGCGCAACACGTTACCGCTTGCCCAACCTGCACCCCAACCTTCTTCTTTTACCGTGAAATATGGCAAACCAGTCACCGGGTTAATCGGTGCAAAATCAATATTCACGCTACCGGTACCAATTTGACCAGAATATTCACCAACACAGCGGAAATTCGTATTGTCTGTAAAAATCAGCGCCCATCGTTCCTGAATCGCGCCTTTGTTCGTCACAGTAATTGGATATAGAGCATCGTTATAGTTGGCTGAAATACCACTACCTGTTGCCTCATCTGCCCATGCGTTATTCCACGTTTGTTGCACAAATTTACGTGTGTAGCGGGATTGCATATCACCAATCACTAGGGCTGAACCAACAATGGTATCAGTTGGATCATAGTTGTGGGTCAAAGGCTTGGTGAAAGTCACTTGGCCATTGATTTTAACATCACGTACCAACCCCATATCCTGATAGCGATACTTAGCAGTAAGTGGTCCAGTTAAATTACCCAGGGCAAAATCACCGTTTAAAGTCACTTTGCCGTAGTCATAATCAACCACATACATATCAAATGGAATTTTAATGCCATCGGCATCTTCAAGTTCACACCAAGAGATCCGCGCATCATTCAATAGATAAGTCTGGCCTGCCACATAGTCAGGGAACTCCTGCGACTTACTTGCACTAACAATCACAATCTCACCCGATCGGAAAATTGGAACTCGCCCATCAATCGGTAAACGCACTGCAGACAATCCAAGTAACTCCGCATCAATCGGTATATAGCTATAACCCACCGCACTGTATTTAATGGTTTCAGGCAGGACCATGATGGGCTTGTGAATCCACTGCTTGCCATCTTTGGTGTATTCCAGCTCAGCCACGTACCAATCCTGCGCCATAATTTCAGCACGGTTGGCAGAAGTCACTTCAATCTTTTGCCGGAAAACAAACTGGCCATAGCCTTGGTCAAAGTTAAAGAAACCATCGCACTCTGCTGTATCAATCGTACCCGAGCCATCAGGCGTGATATTCAATACCCCGCCTCCCACCTTGGTTGCTGACAAAGTTAAGGACTGCGCCCGGATAGGGATCATCGGTGCACGGTATGAGACTTGGTTGGTTTGCACACTTTCTAGTTGAGTCACCAAGGTCTCTAAGGTCGGATTATTCGCACCACCTACATCCCAAGCGGATAACTCGACCGCACCATTTCCATAGTGGATCTGGCCAGCTACCGTTCCCGCACCCGTGGTCACTGAGGGATTACGGTAAAGCGATCCGAGTTTATCAACATAGGTTGAATCAGCCAGTTTAAAGCGAACCGAACCTGCAAGAATCTGCTCAGCAAAGCCTTCTGTTAAATCCGTTTTTAGAACAGAACCAATGATGGTATCCGACCACGACTGAGCCGCTGAACTATCTCGATACGAGACACTCACCGTCACCGCAGTCGCCACTTCATTCAGGCTTAGAGTATGCGTCTCACTTGTATTTTCATACTTAATAGTCATCCCTAGCATACCTGCCGCAATTGCCTCCTGAGACGTATTATGCGTTCCATAGTAAGGGCGCATAATCTTCTCACGCTCGATCGCTTCAAGTGTAGTACTTGGGGTGATACTCATGGTACGAGACGCATAGTTGATGGTGCCTTGTTGCTGACCTGTACCATTGATTAAACGGCCAGTAGTGGCATCAATCGGCATATCACGCAGTTCAACCTCACCTGTATAGCTCATGTACTTTACAGGTACACGCACCTTCACAGACTTAGGAATCAATGCAGCAGACCCATTGTCCAATTCAATCGAAATGGTGCCGCCAGTAGGTACCGCAGTCACTTGAATTGAAGATATAGACCCTTTCTGACCTGATACATTAAACGTGGTACCGCCATTGGGTAACAAGGTTGGCATCAGCTTCGCTATACCATCCGCATAGTCAATGGTGCCTGTGGCATCCCCTGTGAATTGCCCTTGGCCATTGTCGTTTGCTGTCTTGGTGACCCCATTTAATAACCAGTTGACCGTCAAAGTACCTGCCACAATCGAGTCATTCACAGGAATCTCAACATAAGCTTTATTAATCGTTAATCCTGAGCGCTCCTGAGCCGTGATCATATTGCTCCACGTGATCAAGATTGCACTGCCGACATCGGCGAGCTCACCTGTTGTTAATGACATGGTACCCGTATCGTAATCAATACTGCCTGAGCCAAATGACGAATCCCCACCGCGCAACTGCCCTGCACCATTGTCTCGAAGCGTGTAGACCTGATTCTGTACCAAGTACGACACTTGCAAACTGCCTGGTGATGGCAACGGAACCAAGTTACGGATCCAGTTAAAACTGATGTTCTCTTGATTGACATAGATCAGATCAGATTCAACAGGTGCTGTCACCGCTGCAGCAGGCATAAAGTTAATCGTGAGGTTGGTAGTACCCGTCCCCGCGCTTGCGTTCCACACAATAGAACCGTTTTGATAGTTGATGGTACCAATGGAAGTACCAGCGGCATTTTTAAGTTCACCGCCCACGTCGGTAACCGCCGAACCAAATAAAGTAAACTCAACTGATTTTGGCATGACCGACGAGCCGACATATAAGCTCGACACGGTATTAATGGCGACATTATTAAAAGTCTTGCTCAGGACACCATTCTTGGCTTTCACCAAAGCCACAGAATCACCTGCAGCATTGATATTCACCATCGGGGTTTCTGTCTGCGCTGAGGGTACCAACTGCGTATAGACATCCTCTGCAACCACAGAATAATCACCGACTTGTGCGACTTCTTTTAAATTCGCACTGGAGTAATACTTCCCTGTATCCGCCACAATGGTGTCACGGATGATGGTGGTACTCTTTTCACCGCTATACCATTGCTTCGCAGACAGGCCGACAAAATCGGCTTTCAATGCATCACTCAGGCCATAAGTGGCAATCTTATATTCAACTTGTTTGCCATCAACCATCACATAAGCCGTGCGGGTCGATACTTCAGTAATACGTAGGTATTGCTCAATCTCTAAAGCTTTACCTTCATTCGAAATCAATACAATTGATGTACCAATAGCGCTTTCCGCTTCCTGGGGAAACATGGCCACTTGTAGAGACTTCATGCCTTTCCAATGTGTGTCGAGTGGTGTGCCGGCAATCTGTGCACCTTTGGCATTATAGTTTTCAATGCGGTTCTGCGCTTCTTTACGCTCATCCGTCCAGCTATCGGTACTGAATAACACGGCGGACACATTGGGATCTTGTGCATTCTGAGAAATGAATACCGTCGCACCCATTAAAGCATCGGTATCGGCTGTATCCACTGCAGCATAGATCTTTTGGATAGAAGTGCGACCTGTGGTGCGGTCCATCTCTGAAATATCATTGAACAGGTTATTACTTTGACCGTCGACAATTTCACGGCCTGAGTATTTTCCCCCACCATCATCAGCATCCGTACGAATGCGTTCTGACTCAAGGAGCTTTAAATTATTAGTTTCAATTGTCATCGCTTACCTCAATGAATCGCATGGTGACGTTAAAATAAGTATCAAGTGATGTTGCTGGAGTGCCTTTAACTGTAGAGCTTTCCAGTGCACCGTCTTTATGATTCCAAATCACATTGAACTCACGCTGGTCATGTGGCCACTCAAACTGAAGCGTGAATTGCTCCTGCAGGTTCTGCCATAAACGAAGCGTGTTCAGATCGCGCAGTTTGATCCAACCTTTCGTTTTATTGGCTGGCTGCAATGTGATTGGTCGGCCTGCTTGTTTGCGTCCCTCTTGAATAATCAAGGCACCACTAATGGCATACTCCTGGTTCTGCTCGATCTCAGACCAGTTTTCATCAGACCAAAAAAAACCATCCTCAATTTGGATGGTCTCTCCGGTCGACTTTCGTGTTAATCGCATTACGATCTTCCTTTAATTGCTTCAAGTTCTCGCATCATTTCCTCAAGAGCTGTGGCTTGATCGGGTGCCGCTGATACTGTCGCTGTCTGACCTGTTCCCATATCAATTTTGATCTCCATACTTTGCTTGGTCTCCATACCTTCCATTGGTTGAATATCAAGACTAGTCGCGATAAGTGGAGCATCAGGCACGGCGGAAATCTGCTGAGCTGTATCACTACCATTCGACAGTAATGAAGCATTACCACCACCTGAACCACGCGCTTGTGATTTGGCATTCAGCTCATCCGTACGCGCTTTCATCTTGGCTTTGAAATCATCCCAATGGTCATTCGTGGCTTGTTGTTCAGCACTGATCTCGGGTTGCTCTCGTGCCGTAGATTGGCTCACTTGACTCACAGTGCGCTGAGTCTCGATTGCTGCTTGCTGGATCTCACCAAGTTTAGAAACGGTGGCTTTGCCTGTGGCATCAACCTGAACCTCAAGGCCAAGCATATAAGCCTGTGTTGTAATCGTGCTATCTGCAATACCTTTATTTGCCGCAATGGCTTTTTCAGCATATTGCTTGAAAGCTTCTTGCTGCTGGTGAAGTGTTGCTTGGCCACTATTCTTCATTTCAGTAAAGGCTTGTTTGTACTGCTCAGCAACACCTTTAAGCTGCTCAGGAGTTTTCATGCCAAAAAGTGAAAAGGCCTCAGCAGTGGAGTTGATTCCAGATCGAGCCTCATCAGCTTTATTTTTAACATCAATTAACTGCTGCCCAGCTTGTTGCAACAACCCGTCAGCCACTTTACTTCCAAGTACTCCGCGCAAGCCTTCAATCTTAAGTTTTAGAGCATCTAATTCTTGCTGATTGGTGGCTGTATTGATTGCATTTGAAATACTTGCATCTAAAGCGCGACCAACATCCACCCCTTTATTCTTAAGCTCATCCATATTATTAGCAACAATACTCACATCACTAGATGCTTTCTCAAATGCCTTGGTGGATTTACCTTGTAATTCCTCATAACTCAAACCAGTACGACGAATAGCCTCGTCTAGAATGGCACCCTGAACCATTGCTGCGCCCTGCACGGAATTAGCATACTGAACATGTAGAGCACTAGCCTCAGCTTGAAGCTTTTCAATACCAGCTCGCTGCTTCTCGACTTGCGCATCCCAGTCCTTTTGATTCATATCCGAGTTAGCTTTCTTCCATGCATCTAGCTCGGCCTGTTTGGCTTTTATCTTGGCATTAGTTGTTTCAAGTTGCTTTTCAATGTTGACTGGAATGGCCGCTAAACGGCCTTGAAACTTAACCAAGTCCTCGTCAGAAAGAATGCCTGTTAGGGCTTTTCTAATTTCCTCTGCGGTAGCCTTTCCTTGAGTCTGGAGTGCCAGTAACGCAGTGAGTCCATCATTAATACCTGTAGTGGTGCTGAAATTGAAAGATTTTGCAATTTGCCCCAAAACATCTGAAACCTTAGCACCCTCCTTGACAAGTTTCTCAAACTCCACAACTGTTGCTTTAGATGCCTCGTTAAGACCAAGAGAGGCATTTTTAAGCATTTCAGTGCGTTCGGCATTTTTTGCTTTTACAGCCGCAACCTCCTCCTGCTTCTTACGTGAGGCCTCTTCAGCTGCAATAAATTCCTTTTCTTGATCCACTAAGGACTTCGTACCAGTGGCTCTAGATACAGCCCAATCAATGAAATCAGACCCTTGCTTTAATAGCCACTCATCCGTTTTCTTAAATCCATCAACAATTAAATCACTTGCTAAAATGACACCAGCAGCCGCTGCTCCATAGGCACCAAAGCGAGAAAGAACCCCCGCAATACTCCCCTTTAAACCATTTGCAGCAGTCGATACTCTTCCAATAACACCTGATGCTGCTACATTCGCTGTATTACTTGCATTTGTAGCGGCTGTGAGTTGATTTTTCGCAACAATTGCTACCTGAGTTGCTCGGGTATTTACCAACTGTGCTTGAGTGTTTGTAACAATGGATGCTGTTTCAGTGGCAATTGCAACTTGGGCAATTTTGACAGCATTTGCTTTTTCTAGAAAGCTTGCTGCAATACCAAGTGCTTTATAAGCAACATATGCTTGAGCCACTGTTGTGAGAGTTGAAACTAAAACTTCAAGGTTTTCAGCTACAAATTTAATTGCTTCAGCTACTTTTGTGCTTGCACCAGTTGCAGAATCCGCCTCACCTATATACAAGGTCCAAGCAGTCTTAAGATTCTCTATTGACTGACCTATTGTGACAGGCATTTTCCCAAATTCAGCATTTAAGGCTTTGGATTGACTTTCAAGTGCCTTAACAATCACTTCGGATGTAAGCTTTCCTTCACCCGCCATTGCACGTAACTTACCAATATTTACGCCCAAGCCATCTGCAAGAGCTCTCGCCAAACGTGGCGCTTGCTCCATCACACTATTGAATTCTTCGCCACGAAGAACTCCTGATTGCAAGGCTTGGTTAAATTGATAAATAGCCGCTTCATTTGAAGCCGCAAGACCACCACCCACAATTAATGACTTGTTAACCAAATCCGTTAAATTTAATGCCCGTTCTTGCGAATATCCAAGCTGATCAGTTGCAGTTTTTACTCGGGTAAATAATTCCGCTGTAGCCGTAAGATTGGATCTTGTTTCAATCGCAATCTTTTTAACACCCTCAAAAGCTTGAGTAAAATTCCCGCTTTTAGATGTAACAAGCCCAATTCTTGCTTCTAAAACCTTAAACTCGTCCGCAGTTCGAGCAATTTCAGTTGCAGATGCGCCAATACCCAATGCAGCCATCGCACTCGTTAGTGCCGTATATCCAGTTTTTAAACCCTGAATTTCACCACTTGCTTGCTTGGCAAATGTCTCGTTTTTCTGAAGTTCTGCATTCGTTTTACCAAGCTCTGAATCAAGCTTTTTAACCTCCACCGCTGCTGTGGTAGATTCTTTGCCAAGCTGATCAATACCCTGTGTAGCATTATTAGTTGCTAATCGAGTTTGGTTTGCTTCTTGTTTAATAGCCTCAAAAACTTTAGATACAACTTGTTCAGATTGCTTGGCAGCGGCTACAAGGCCTTTGCTATCACCATCCATGATTAATTTGAAAGTTAGATTTTTTCCAGACATGGCGACCTCAATTTTTGGACGTAAAAAAACCACCAATTGGTGGTTAAATTTAGACATTTAGAAAGCACCCTAAGGTGCTTTTAACTTACATTTTATGATGGCTTACAATAATCAAGGAGAAAGATTGCATTATCCATTGAGGATGACGCGACTCTTGAGTTTATATCCGATTCCTCTTTGTTGTCCTTCATAAACTCCAAAAAACCATCAATTGTGTATTCATAAGAGTTGAGGAGACTGCTTCTCATTATGTCCTCACAATCTGTCTTGGGTTGTCGCGCATCTAGATCTCTTTTTAGTTTTTGTAGCTCTTGAACAGGATCTGATAGGCTGATTCTAGCTGTAGCTTCGGCAACTTTTAAGGTGTCCGCCCACTTTCCACTTAAATTTTTGTAAAATAAAATATCTTCACTGCTCATTTTTGGTGATTCAATTAACTTGATAGCGATTGAATCCCTTAGGTCTGGCATGCGCTTCTGTAGCTCAGCAACCTTGACCGTTTTATTCTGCTGCTCCGTGTAAGCTTGACCGCTTGCTGCAACTCTTGCAGCATCGTCCTTGTTGCTTTTGTGCATAAAATAAAAAAGACCAATAATAATAACAATAACCCCAATCAATCCGTATTTCATTTCTAATCCTCAGCGACGTTCCCAAGTAATTTTAGATACGCGACCTTCACGAACGGTTACGGTATAAATCTCGTTTCCAACTTCATAAATGTAATCTGTCACTGAGATCGTAGTATTGTTGCCAGTATCAATTGTATAAGATTGCTGGTAAATAGGCTTTCCTGCTTTAATTACCAATGAGCCAACCGAATCGCCAACTTGAACAATATCACCCCCTACACGGAAGCTGCGAGTTTCAGCAGCCATAACCGAAAATGATGTGACTAATAACAAGCCAGCCAATAATTTTTTCATGAATTTACCCCTCGTTATAATTGGATAAATCATAACCTGCTCAAATTCACAGCACAATGTGAATGTTACTGGTCTTTCTCAAGACTCTTAATGAATTCATTGAACTTCTTATTGATGGCATTCTGCGCCCTTGTTGCGATCGCTAAATTACGCATTTTAATGCGCTCGGCCTTTTGAGCTGCTTTGAGATAGTGTCTAAATGAGCCATAGCTCATTTGCATGATGCTTTCATGTGAGTGGCCATTCGAAGCCAACAACTGAAATACATCAAACCAACTGCTCTTTTTACGTGGATCTACATCGTCCCGGTGTTTAGGTTTGGGCTCGGAAAAAAATGCGTCATTCACCTTAATTACAGCATCCAATAACAAGATATTAATTTCGCCCTCTTTCTTGAATAGATCGATGACCTGTTCAATGTTGTGTTGCAAACAATGGGCTATCAATTGCGTCGATTCAAACGAATGAGCATCAAAGATCATTTGTGCGGTTTCATCTGGATGATTATTCAAAAAGTCTTTGATGACCTGCGCTGCACCCGACCACTCATCAAAGTTATGCATCTGCAGCTGGTACACCAATAGATCGCCAACTTTGACAGGTCGATTTGAAGCTATAAAAAAATCATTCATGATGAAATCTCAAAAAGTACAGGCACAAAAAAAGATGCCTAATGCATCCTATTTAAGTGCCTGTAGTGGGTTTATGCAGCTTTAGGGATTTGGGTGTAATAGCCGTATAAGCCAAGCGCACCATCTTTATCTTTAGTCAGATCACCCAATGCATCACCACTGATTTCGTATGAACCAAATTCTTCATGAATTAGGCCAAAGCTCGAATCGGGCGATTTAATTGTACGGTGCAAAGCTAAGAACACTTTGTCTTTGCTGATCTTATCAATACCTTCAAAGAACAATGCATATTCAGCACCGAAATCAGATGCGATCGTAGTATGTGTCACGGCGCCAGTGGTATAACCAATCACAACTTTTGGCAAATCATCAAGAAACTCAATCGTGCCATAAACCGCATCTAGCTTATATTTCGTTGATTCAATAGGAACTGGTATTGATGCTCCATCAGTCACTGTTGGTAGAGTTAGATTAAAACCATCCAGTTTAATCTTCTGACCTTTGGTGACTGCACCTAAATCAAGATCAGCTACGGTTTTGGTCGCTACAGCTACATTTTTACCTGACAGGATATATGCCAGGTTATCAGCATCAACTTGCTCAAGTGTGCCACTGAACGAAACCGCAGTGGTGTTGTATAGCACCAAATCAGTCGTATCATCACCTGACATTGACTCGGTATGCTCAATCTTGTCAGCGGTGATTTCAAGCGTAAAGTCAGGAATGTTGCCAAGTTCACGCATGGCACCAACAACGCCTTCAACAATTGGGGCAAGGGAGAACTTACCACGCAATGAAATGTACTTCTTAGCCATTCGCAGGCACCTCTTTTGATTTTGGTTTGGCTTCTGCTTTTACGTCTGGTTTGATTGATTCAATCACACCATCTTCTAAAAGCTGTTTAATTTTTTCTTGTGGTAGATCACCCACAATTTGACCTTTCACCCATGGACCAATCGGCTTTAAGGCTTTGTATTGCATTTTCATAAGGTTCCTTAATCAGGTTCGGTTTGAATGAATAGCTCAGACTCTAAAACCACAGTTGAGTAGACACAGCTTTTAGAAATGTCTTCCTCTGTATTTATATAAATCAGTGGTTCAGCACTGGATTCAGGCTCCCAGCCACTCAGTTTTTTAATGATCTTAATGGTTAGATCACCAGCCATATCGAATGCTTTAGAACCATCTGTCACCTGAGATGCTGCATGCTTGCAACAAGCTGTCACTTCCCAGACCACCTTCAGCTTAAGTGCATCCCCCTTACTCACCACTCCTGCACTTTTGGTACGGCGGAAATTCACTTGAATGTTGGGTGTGGTTTGGGACAGTTCAGTCGTCATACCTAGATTTTTAGGGGTATAGATTTTCTTTACACCCCACTCATCCATGAATTGCTCGAGGCGCGCTACGATCTCATCTCGTACCGCATATAGATTTTCATCACTCATCTAGAACAACATCCTCAACAATGGTTAATAGGTCCTGCTCGTCATCTACAGTTAAACCCAACCAAGCACGTGCAGGCATTTTCACGGTATAAGCACCAACGCTTACGTCTTGAGAAAAGTTAGATCGTGTTTGGCGAACAAAACGATTACCGACAACACCAGTCTTTTGGTTCTGCCTGAAGTAAACCGTGCTTTGACGAGCCTCATGTTTAATTTCACCGCCAAAGTGATGGATCGCACCATACTCAACGTCCGTACCAACCTCAAAACCATTGCTGATTGTATTGTTGGTAATAGAGTTCATTAGACGCGATGTATCGCGAAGCGTGGTACCGCCTTGGCGCATCACCCTTACGGATAATGGCCACTTGCCGTATAAGCCCTCCCCGCGTGACCAGCGTTCGCGGATATTCTCCACCAAGGCTGCACCCATACGCTCATAGAGTCTAGACTGACGCTCCTCAACATCAGCATACAAACTTAGAGCTTTAGAGATCGCTGAGTCACCATCGGCACGGATTTCAATTAATGCGCCTGGCATGCATCACCTCACTTAATGCTCGGCATTTTTCCAAGGACATCGTCACCAAAGACACCACCTGTATAAGTCGTACCAATTGGTGCTGTAGATGGTTTGTTTTTGGGTTGATCATCCACGATCTGGCTAGTTTCCACATTCTGAATTTGCAAATGTGCTTTATTGGTTGCAACCAGCTTTAAAAAACTGACTGCATCCTCATAACGCTTACGCACTTCTTCAGTGGGTTGCTGGAAATAAAGCCGATAACGTGCAATATCACACGCCATTCGCTCTAAGTTGCTTGGCACATTTGGAAGAGGTAAAGGATAGCGACCACCGATATACCCATTAATTTCTTCTGATGCGTCTTGTAAGGCATCCTGAACAGCAGTTGATGCACTTGCATGCATCAACTTCAATTCATCAATCTCACCACCAAACCGCGCAACTAGATTTGCTTCAGTCGCGTACATGGGTCACCTTATTTATCAGTAGTAGCTTTCTTGGCTTCGGTGGTGGCTTTCTTTAAAGCAGCTTCAGTTGTGGCTAAAGCCTTTTCAAGTTCAGCAACTTTCGTTTCAAGCCCATCTTTTTCCTGATCAGACTTCGCTTTCTCTTCAGTCATGAGCTTGATAGTTCCTGCTTGTTCAGCATTTTCCTTTTCAAGTTCAGCTAAACGTTCAGCAGTACCATCAGCCTTAGGTTGTTCTGGAGCTTTTTCTTCTTCAATAGCTCCAGATGCTAAAAGGGCCTGAAGTTGTTTATCTTCAAGCCCTTTGATTTCATCACCTGGCATAAAATGCCCGATGGATTGTTTTGCGATGTACTTCGGCATGTCTTACTCCTTATAGGGTGATAAAGCCGGTACCACCGACTACACCATTTTTGTTAGAAGGCACGACCAATGGAGCAGACTCTGTCATCAACATGATGCCGCTTGGATCTTCACAATACCATTGACGGTCAAAGTATTGCTGAGCAACACCGTTGGCCAACATATTTTTGATCTTACAATGTGCCACTGAGCCGTTGGTATCAGAAATCAAGGAGAAGTAATCTTTTGGAATAAAGCGCTTCACCTGACCTTTATTGCGGTAAGTTGCGTCATATACCCAGAATTCGATTCCATCAAATGTCCCCTTAAGGGTCGCAGACTCTTTGACACCAAAGCTTGGTGTAACAGGAACAGAAATACCAGCGTACGGTGTGATGAATTCTTTCTTGAATTCTTCGTTATTCCATAAAGCAGCCCATACCAAGCCAGACATGATTGCTTTTTTGGCCTCACCTCCATCGGCTGCCAACTGACGCTCGAGCATGGTTCGGATATCTAAAACAGGTTTAGCACCTGCTTCATTCCATTTGATCAACGGCGTATATGTCAGAGAGGCATCACGACGGTAATCAACCAAGTTGTATTCATAGTCATCTGAATGAAGGGCATATTTACCATTTTTCAGAAGATCAATCGCCATCATTAGGACTGAGTTATCAATGGCATCATGGTTGCGTTTCATCACCGCAATTTGGGAAATAACCATCTGCTCTTGTAGAGACAATTGCTGATTTCCAGTTGAGATAATGCCAGCGGTGCGTAAACGCTCAAGTAATGAGATTTCAAATGTATCGGCCGGACTAACCTGATTTTTTGGCTTGTAGTAGGCCGGTTTCACATGGCGTACTTCACCCGATTGAGTGGTATCAAATGGCTTACCGGGTTGTTGTGGTGAAACCAGTGGTGCTAGATCATGTTCAGCTGACAATTCAGCCAAAGGTACATCATCACGTGTGAATAATGGACGATTTGGAAATAGTTGGTCTAATAGCCAAGTATCCATCGGGCGATAGTTTGAGTGGATTAGTGCTAACTCACCCACATCAAGCAGTTCTAGTGGGGTACCTTCAATATTAAAAGCTTGTGGCATGTCATTTACACCTTAGAAAGTTCGATTTTGTTTTTGGTTGCTTTGGCGCGTGCTGCAGCGTATTGAACTGTGGTGAGTAAAGTGCCACCAAGTGATACTGCTTCAACGTTAAATACACCACCGTAATACACTGGAATTTCGATTCCATCAGCTGCTTTTATTGTTGCTTCTGCTGCAGATACATCCTGACCACAAATCACATCCCATGTTTTTTCATCAGTGGCATGAGCCAGTACATTGGTATCTGATAGCGTTAACAGGTCGCCATATTTAAATGCCGTAGCTGTCGGCACTTTTGCATTAGCACGACGTAACTTTTCATTATCCAAAATCAGTCGTTTTGACGTGACCGAGATAGGCGGTACATAGTGAGTAACCATGAATTATTTCCCCTTTTGTTCTGCGAATGCTTGAGCACCAGCTGTGAATTTGTGTTTATCACCAGCGCCTTGATTGCCATCTTGCCCTTGACCACCCTGACCGCCTGTAGCTTGGTGTGTGAACAAATGATTAAGATGTGATGGAATTTGTTGCTGTTGCTGACCAGCTGATGGTTGATTACCTGCTGAGAATTGCGTTAATTGCTGAGACATGAATGCAAATGAAGTGTCATCCATATTGGTATAAGACGTCTTTTCTTCAGCGCTAAATTGCTTATTTAAAGATGTCTCAAGCGCTTTGATGTCCCCTTCACGCTTGTCAGCTTTGAACTTTTTAAGTTCTTCCTGAGCATCATCACGCTCTTTTTCAGCTTGTTTCTGTGCGGCTTGCGCCTTTTCTAATTCGGTCACGTCTGTGTCCTCTGTGGGTTGGTTAGGGTTATGGCTTGCGGCTACTGCCATCGTGTTTTCATCTGCACCTAAGGCACAAAATGAAACTTCACGAATACGACCACCGCGGAATATCGTAATAGGTCCTTGAAGCGTCTTTCCGTTAACAATCACTGTTTGATCAGCTGCAACTTCTTCAGTCTTAGCAGGCTCAATACGGACAGACATCTGCCAAGGAAATCCATCATCTGAGTCTTGTGCTACCTGAGTACCAAACTCATTGCTCATCAAGTCCCCATGTACAACCAAACCCTCTTGATGGCTAATCGTATGAGTATTGATTGCACCTGCCCGTTGGCGTGAGCTGTGTTCTAAAAGTGCTGGAATGCGACCCTTAATCTGCATACTATCCAAATCAAAAATCACTCGTGTCCAATACCAGTGATCTGTAATAACCTCACCGCTATAAGCCACTCCTGAGAAGGTGCGTTTCTTTTTACCTTCCTCAACAGGATCTACACTTAGGTCACCAAGCCGAAAGCAATAATGATCCTGCTTTTGTTCATCTGGCATTTTTCATGCTCCATAAAAAAACCGCCCATTAGGCGGCTTCAGTTAATTTTGACTCATGGTTTCTTTGGTGGTCGAGATAGAACGCAGCACATAGCTCGTACAAGATTATTCACTCTCGATGGGCTACCAATCACAACTACTTTTTTCTCGCAGCCACACGGCGAAAAACCATTACCATTTCGACCATCCAAACCACGTCGACACGATTCACATTTTGCAGTCATTAATTCACCAATGCTTTCAGTGTGTAAATCATCTTGCCATTCAGTGTTTCAATCGAAACCACTTCAAATGACAAGCCTATTGGCATTAATACGCCATGACCAGCATTCAACTCGTTTAGATCGATCCCTAAGCCTTTCGAATTCTCAATCTGCAACACCACATCGGAAGCATTCTCGGCTAACAGTAATGGCGAATTAAATTGAATCGTTTGCCCAACCTCATAAGCCACTACATGCTGCAAGGTCACTCCGCCTGTCACGATTGCAGCTGAATTACTCGCCACGGCGTTTAAGGCTTGCATGTCCTGTCTGAGCCATTGCTTTAAAACATCAGCCGCTTTCGAACTTACAGACGCATTTAGGTAGTTCGTGATTGCAGCATCATTGCCCTGCACATAATCCAAGAAAGTCTTGATTGCACTTGGTCTAATGGATGGATCTAAAGGAATAACCGTATTGGCCACCGTGTTGAATAGATCTCTCGATTTATCATCCATCGGGGCTAACAGACTGGTGAGCTTTTTGGATGCAGTCCATTCGGCCTTAATTGCTTCTTTCTGCTCTAGTAGATATTCCTTATCAAGTAATGACTTAGAAATCTTCTGATCCACCAATGCCTCAAACTCTCCAAATTGCAAAGGATGGGAGCTCCAATCCAAAGCTTCAGCAACCTCTGGCAACTTGTCATCTGGTGTGATGCCGTATTTAAGCGCTTGGGCTTCAGTTAAGGCTATACATGTGCATCTACAGCGAAATCCAGTGGGAGGGTAATGCGTTAGCCAAAACGGATGATCAATCGGTAATACAATTCGATTCAATGCCAAATGTGCTGGACGCACACGTGAGTCATTGATAGCCGAATACATCAGATACTGACGTTTATCTTTATTCCGTTGCTGTTGCTGCCAACGTCCATGGCCATATGCACTTTGGATATTGGTCCGAAATACATTATCCAGGTAATGCTTGGGTAAAACGATTTCCGACTCAGCGACAAGCTTCTGAAAATCATTAAAGGTGCCGCCCGATGCTAATGTTTTGTTAAGTGACTTAATCACCGACTCAGCTTGTTCAAGACTCGACAAAAAACTAACCGTAGTTGCCATTTGCCGTGTCTTAAGATCCATTGAGTAAAACTCATCAGGTAGCACTACTTTCTTACTATGCGCATACTGCAGCGCTTCAAGAAACGTGACTGGTTGCATCTATTTCCCCTTTGCTGCTGTTGCATACCCCAATACATCTGCAGCATATAAAGCCTGATCCAAATGCGCTGTAAATTGCGACTGTGTTGCACCAGGTATTAATCGAGACAAATTGAATAGCAAAGCCTCCGGTGTCTCAGACTCAGCTGCCAATTGTCTAATCTGCTCATTGGTCAATAGCTCAAGGTCATCCTGAGCATCTGTCAGTTCATCCAACTCTTGCTGCTCAGGTGACGGCTTTTGCACTGATGCCTTAAAGCTGAATGCTTGATGAGGTAGTGCAGAGAATTTGGTGTTAGGGACTGCATCACTGGTATTCATCTTGAAATGCTCAGCCTTAATGCCGTATGTCTCAATCACATATTGATCATTAAACTCAACACCTAATGTTTTAAGCTTAATATCACGATCAACAACAGCGACCTTAAGATCCTGCTCACCGCCCAGGACAATTGTGTGCTTTTCAAAGTTATTCAGCAGGCAGAGTGCGTCTATGAGCTCTTGAATCGTAGGCGTGATCATGCGTAGGTCTGAATTACGCTTATCTAAGCGAACATCGTTATGCACTTCACCCAAAGCTCGACTTCCAACACCATCAGTCCCACTTGTGAGCGTTTGACCTAAGACTACCTTTTGAATACGGCGGGTTAATACATTGTCAAAAGCTTCAAATGCTGTGCTGCCACCATTGGAAGAGCTTCCACCAATAGTTTCTACAGAATCCTCTGCGCCAATAGACATAACTGATTGAGCATGTGCATTGAGCAAAGCCGATGTCATAGCATCAATATCATCCTGTTTACGATCTTTACCCCCAACTTTCCCTAATAAGATTGGTGTGCCAAAGCGTTCTAAAAACTTGACCCAAAACTTTGTTGTATTGGTACGGAAGAACCATAGCCAATAAAGCTTCGACAGTAATGGATCACCATAAGGCTGTTTGAATGTAGGTTTACGGCGTGTCAAAAAGAACTTGAGTGGATATTTGGCATTCACATCAATTTCTGTAGCATTTTGTCGGTAAATTAAACGTCCATCATTCTTGGGCTCAAACCATTCTAGAGGCTTAACTACAATCTCATTTAAGGTGAATTTACTATCACTGGTAAGTGCATAGTTGGCTTCCATAACCGAATAACCATAAGGACAAGCTTCCCATGCACCTGAGACGATTTCAGCATGCCAACGAGTGAACAAATCCTTTAGAAAAACCGTTTGTTCACCATGATCTTCAACAAATCGCCACGGCGCATTGAGAACTGCATCAAGACGCGTTTCCATGGCCTGCGCAATCTCATCATCTACCATAAGGACTGATAATCGTTGCCGGGTTAGCCCAGCCTGGCGAAGTACTTCGTCAATATCGGCTTTACGCCCCAAAGTGAATGCAAGGTTCTCAACTGCAACCTCTGTCATCAAGCCGGCTGATTTAGGCTTTGTTTTCTTACTTTCTGACTTCTTTGCCATCTTAAAAACCTTTTAGAAACTTCGTGAACCTCCACCTCCTGGTCTTAATCGTGCAGGTGGTTTGATATCACTAAAACAGATCATGACGCTATCAGCCCGGTTAGGTGACAAGGCACCATCGGGTTGCTTATTTACAAGGATTTTGCCAGCACCGTTTTTACTGTAGGTCGGCTGTGATAACTCACGCTTAAGTTGCTCTAGTTCGCGCTTATCCAAATCTTCAGTCGATAGCGAGATAAGTGCATCAGGATCGTATTGCATGCCTTGTAGTGCTCTGTACGTGTTCTGGAAGCGCATGCGCAAACTCCACCACATTTGAGCTTTTAGATTTGCGAAGAAATCGATATTCTTCCTAGCTTCTACCATCTCAAGTTCTGGGTTATGTACTGCACCCGAGCCCCTGAACGGATCTGCTTGGATCTGATCAATTCCTTTTGCGTTGTTCTGCTCATTAATAACTCGGGCATCGCCGCGAACTCCAGCTCCCAAACCATCAGCATCGTAGAAGAACAAATTCAGTTTTTGCTCTAAGCAAATATCGATTGCCTTTTGAGTGGTGCCAAAGATGTCATCGCCAATGCCTGACCAGGTATCCAAATACTGCAGAACAATGCCATGACGCGAGGCAAAGGAGTTCTTATCCTTACCCTCATCTGCCACATCAAGTGCACCATTACGCTCACCTGATGGCTGTATATCGAGTTTTATGTGCGAATCTATAGCTGCTTCAACCCATGCCGATGGAATCAACACACCTTCAACTGAAGCGGCATAGTCAATATCAACTTCTTGGGCTAATACAATGTCGTCAAGCGTCGCAATTTGCTTTTCATACCACGGATGAATCAACTTCCCATGGAGTGAGACAGTCCAGTTTTTATCTGGGTTGTCACGCCACGCCATCGTAAACACGGCATAACGACCGCTGAACCGATCTTGGTGAAACTTGTCACCAATACCGTTTGGCGTTGATCCCTTAATATGAACGTTTGTGTTCTGCGATATAGCTG
Organism: Acinetobacter sp. PC34; assembly: GCF_051789135.1. Taxonomy (NCBI): domain Bacteria; kingdom Pseudomonadati; phylum Pseudomonadota; class Gammaproteobacteria; order Moraxellales; family Moraxellaceae; genus Acinetobacter; species Acinetobacter sp. PC34. The sequence goes on from NZ_CP196664.1 coordinate 2,034,576, forward strand.
CATCTACAGCTTCTTGACGCTCTACGAATGCCCATTCATCAAGAAAGTACATCGTGGTACGTCCACCACGACCAATATTATCTCCAGCCTCGCCCGTAACTGTTGCGCCATTATCAGGATTGATAATACGCATGTAGTTGTCGTGAACCTTTTCGACAAAACTTTTCGGCTTCATCCAATCAGGAAGTTTTGAGAACATATCTCGGAACTTATGCAACAGGGTTTTAGGATCGCCCTTCTTATCAACCAGATCCTCTTTACGACTACCCACACCGCCAGCAAAGCCCTCTACAAATAACCATCTATGTAAGTAGAAGCCCAGCACAACATAGCTCATACCTTCATCACGACTCTTCTCAATGAGGCCATGAGTTTGAGTGCTTTCCCGCTCAAGTAACCAGTCGACCAATTCAACTTGACCAGGGCGAAGTACAAACGGAATATTTGCCGGTAATCCAAAAGGCATCCCCCTTGGATCGTAGGTCCACACCCAATGATTAAACCAATGTGCTGGATCATTCTTACACTTATATATCTCAGCCTGAATGCTGAGCTCGCTTTGCTCAATTACTGCTCGGTAATAGTAACGTCTGGTCATCTCAGCAATGACTTCAGGCAAACGTGTGCTAATCGTCCACTCTTTGATGAGGGGCGCTATTTCTTCAATTGCGTAACTCATAATTTGCCATTAATTGCTAAGCGAGATAGCTCCTGCGCTGACATCCCAGCAAGCTGCTCAGGGGTATACATAGGGGGTTGAGTTTGTTCATTCTCAGTTTTTATAGGTCCACCATCAGCGCCTGTAATTTCTTTACGGTTGGTATAGAGCCCACCCACTTCTTTTGCAGCTTGCTCCAATAGATCAGGAACAATAACGGCGTTATCTTTATAGCGATCATGATCTATAAAGTTTTGAAGCCGCCTTAAGCGATAGGCAATATTTGCAATTGGAATTGAATTAACGTTCTTATTCATATCCTCTCGGATTCGATAAAATTCATTTTTGAATTCTTCGCTTAAATCCTGCCCAGTCTTTTTGGTTGGGTCGTATGCTTCACACTGTTGTTTCGTTACCGTAATGCCAAATTCTTCTTGGACGCCCTTAGCAGTTTCAGTAGGTGTCTCATAGGTTGCTAATGACCGAACTATATAGAGTTTCACCCGTTTATTAAGTCTTGCCATTTATCCAAATCCGTCCAAGTACGTCCAAGTAAAATGGCAAAAAATTTTAAGCCAATTTTAAAAGACAGGTACCACATGCATGTGCAATTTTAGCTTTTCCAATTGTTGGCCCATCATTAGCAAGGTCTACCATCTTCTGCACATCTTCTGATGCACCATAGCGTTGAACCACACCATGAAACTCTTCGACATCGTGTGGTCTTAAATAGTATTTATATTCACCCGTTGAAGGACTAATTAAGTAATTCCCATCTTCGTCCCGCTTAGCACCCAAGTGGTAAAGCTCATGCTCAATTAATGCGCAAAATTCTGTATCACTTGCCTGTGAGGCGAACTTTGCATCAATGGTGATAATGAAGTCAGGCACACAACCAAACCAATCAATCATCTGTTTTTCTTGCCGTAACTTGCGCCATCCACCCGCCATAGGTGCAAACTTTTCAGTTTGGCCCAATACAACTCTGTCAGCTTTGATGAATGCTGAAGATGCCCATAGAACTTTAAATAAGGTGCTAGGCCACGGCGATATGTGTGCGTGATCAGGGTTATAGAGCTTTCCATCACTGGAAATGAAAGTATCGATAATCCACTCTTCAAGCTCTTTTGCTGGCTCAAAATCAACATTATTTAAAGGGTCTATATTTAGAAGTCGCTCTGGTGGTTGTGGCCTTTTCATATATTTCGCCCATTAAAAAACCACCCGAAGGTGGTTTAGTTTAAAACAACATCGACATCTGCCCAAACTCATAAATGATTAATGTAAGGACAAAGGCCGAAACCGAGATTATAAGCACATCTTGTGAAGCCATACTTTTCTCCCTTTATTGTTCTTTTTTTATACTCTCACAATTAAAAAAATTATCAACACTAAAAGAATACATTTCTCACAATTTATAGGGATAGATATGTAAGAAATTATACAAGAGTGGTTTATTTGTTAATTAATCGTACAGGCTTGTTCTTAAATTCTTAACCCGCTCTTTCAACTTAATCATGATGCCATCTATCGCCAGCATCTGTTTGACACAAGATCACCAATAAGGGAAATTTTACTCAATTTTATTTAGATACACTAAAAATATTATTTTTTGTTTAATTACAGTTAATTAATTCTATGATAATGTATCAAAAATTTGATTTTAGTGTGAGGTAAATCTCATGAATAGGGCCTTATGTATAATAATTATGGTTTGCTTGATCACCTTAATCCTTGCTTGTCTTGGGTTATGGATTTACTCAAAAGACATATTTTTTTTAGGTATTGGAGTATTATTAGCAATTGCTTTGCTTTTAGTATCCCTAGAATTTAAGAAAATAAGAAAGGATCCTTTTTCTTAACACTACCAAATAAGAAAAGAAAAAACCCCGCCAAGTTTGTTATCTCAGCGGGGTTTATGTGCCGTAATACGTTCGGCAAATGCCACCGAAGTGGCGAGGGTTCACTTAACTTCTTTCAAACAATCACGACACACTTTGATTTCTTCATCATCAACCGTGTAATCGATCTCAATTGCACCATGTAGGCCGAATAAACACATCAGTAATCTAAGCATGATTTTACTCCTGGACAATCAAGCAATCATGTCGCAAGAAATGTCAGTTACTTTTACTTATAAAACATAAATTTAGAATATTTATTACCGAAATAATGTCAGTGATTTTGTCGAACTAAGAAAGATTTCTTCTTGGTTAATCAAGCAATGATCAAGCATTTTAACTTGGTGTGATTACACTAATATTTCTCAGGGCAATAAAAAGCCCACCATTTGGCGAGCTTTCCTTGATGCTTAAACCTACTCTTTTGAACACTTCACTTCAAACTGGTATTCGTCTTGGGTAACCTTAATTTTAATATTTTTATATTTTCGTTTGTTTGGATCCATTGCCGACCCTGCTACTTCCTCAAAAAAGCTACGATCATTCATTAGCTCGCCATACGCTTTATAACCCAACAAAATCTTTTCAGGTTTTTTGCCGTTAACTACTAATTCACTAAGAGTATCATCTAATTTCTTGACAGTTAGAATTGCCATTTCAGTTAAAGCTCAAAACAAAAATTCATTATTGCTTATTTTCATGAACAAACAATGTCAAAAAAAGCCCATCGTTTGATGAGCTTTTAAAGCTTGGTCTCGGATAAACCGTAATACGACCAGTATAGTGAAACTATAGCTTAGTCTTCGCAAAAACGAAATACCTATGCCTTTAATTCTTTGTAAGTATTTTTCTTATACAACTCTATTGATTTTGATGCTTCATTAATTGCTGACTCGATCGCCATGACCATTAGCTTTTCGTATTGCTTCCATGTCATCCGATAATTATCAACATTCATTTGCATGGTATTAATCCCCGCATAGTACAAACGTCCTTGAGCAGTGAAGTTATTCTCAAGCTGGGGATCTAAAGAGAAATCTATAACCATGCGTGCAATTAAGTAAGCCAAATGATTCATGGTGATTTGCTCAGGCTCCCGTTTCTTATCAGCCACGGCGTTTTGAAGCATGATATTTACCAGGTGCATACGCACATATTCATAATCACTTTCACACTTACCATCAAAGACAATTAATGAAGTAACCGACTTCGCCAACTGCGTATCCATTGTAGCAATGGAACCTAAACGATCTTCGTAATTCAAAGGTTTCTCCCCAGTGCCATGAGCTTGTGGCTCAAAGTTTGGTGACTTCGCAGTAATGCCATGAGTCAACCATTCAAATTGTTCAAATTTATCTGCCATAACTGCATTCATCCCAAATCCCCTCAAATCAAACTCAAATCTAAAATTGTCATGGTTCCCCAGTGAACCGCACCAGTATCAATCCAGTAGCAGTTATCGCGCTTGCATGGCTTCTGAGTAACCGTATGCCCCATGATTACCGCATCAACTCCTGAAACATGGGTGTATTGTTGGTTTTCTTCATCCAGTCGATCACGACCCCACATTGCTAATTCAGTAGGGAAGCGTTCCTTTTTGATAATGTGCTGAGCTTGATCAAAATTATTTAGAATGCTTTTAAACTCATCCCAATTGTTCTGTTCGATATGGCCATGAACAAAGCCAAATTTTCTAGCTTTGTGATTAATCTCCAAAGCAATCGGTAGAGTTTTTAATTTTTTAATGATTTCGCGCTGCACCTGATAATCCAGGTCATAAAACCACTCACCACCATTTTGAATATGGCAATTGAAGTAAGAGCGATTAACATCACCCATGATGACCAAATCTTCATGATTACCCTTTACGGATGTAAACCAAGGCTCATCAATTAGACTTACGCATTCTTCGTTCTGAGTTCCACGATCCACCAGATCACCAACCGCAACCAGCAAATCATTTTCAAAGTCGAAGCCAATTTCTTTAAGTCGAGTCATGAGCAGGTTGTAGCAGCCATGAATATCTCCAACCGCATAAAGCTTGCCTGTTATCTCTTTGTCCCAAACCTTAACCATTGCCATTCCATCACCCTATTAATTTTAAAATTTGCTCAATCGCTTTGCCGCTTTTCACTTGCTCAGTGCTAAACCGTATAACCTGATAACCCATCATCGTTGCTGCGTTATATTTCTCTAAGTCTCCTAAATACCCTTTACCCCTTGTATGCCTGCCATTACTCCAGATTCCACCTTCCACTTCGACTAATATCTTTTTACCCTTCAAATGGAAATCAGCTCTCCATTTACGTGAGGGGTGAAACTTAAACTCCTGTTCAAACTCAATCTTTAAAGCTCTCAGAGCATTGGCCAATATCACCTCACCCTCACTCTGTACTTTTTGACCTTTTATTTTTGGGCGCTTAGATCCTCTTTTGGGTTTATTCGCTCCGATCATCTTTTTGTATTCAGCAATGGAGTAGCTGCTAGTCAAAGTACCCGCTCCAGCATTGCTAGGCATGAACGGTATGCAAATACACGCTCATCCGACCCATCTTTTATTGCACTACCAAGGGAAGCTTTTAGGCTGGCAATTAAGTGAAGATGCCTTGCATTCAGTTTTGCGCATTTCGTCTTATATTCAGCTAGTTCCTTTTCAAGCACTTCTAAACGCTCAACAGCCTCTTCATGTGTAAGCTTGTTGAAGCACTCACCGTCATAGCGACAAAAGCCAAGCTCTGGGCAATCCTGTGCAGCACTTTTACAACGTGCCAATGCATTTCCATAAGTGTTGTCATCAGCACTCATAAGGTCGGCTTCACATGGAATGCGGCTCATCCCTTCACCTCAAACAACTGCTTTGCCTTATCCGTTAAAAAGAATCGTGATCCATCTGTAAAACCTGAATCTTTTCGTTTGATATACCCGGCTTGCTCTAAACCCTTCAGGTATCGCTGTGCTGTTCTTAAACTGAGATCACTTAATGCTGTTTTGCGAAGCTCAGATACCGTTGCTATTGGGGTAGTTTCAATCGCCTTGAGCGCATGAATTACACGTTCAAATATTGCAATCTGATTCACTGGAGTACTTAGATGCTTCATGCTTCCCCCCCAACACGTTCATCTGCCCAATTGCACTCAACCACATCCAACCCATCATGCTGAAAACGAGACCAGAGACGATCACCAAGGTCTTGTTCCAATTCATGTGCTGTCATGTTTGAAATCAACATGGTTGGCTTGCCAGCGTCATAACGTGAGTAAAGAACTTTGTGCACCAGCTGGAGACGGTTTTCATGGCGGTCATGCAATCCATATTCATCAAGAATCAATAGATCGTATTCAGTGAAGCGATGAACAGCGTTTACTTCACTATCATCAGCCTTGGTCCATGCATTCGCTATTTCATTGGCCATGTCTTCAGAGGTCACATAGCGGGCATATTTTTGGGTCTCGAGAATGTTTCGAGCTACGGCGCAAGCTAAGTGTGTTTTCCCAGTACCGGTGCGACCAATCATGATTAAGTTGCGCTTGATCCCCTTCGTGAAATCTTTCACAAATGTGACGCATTGAGTTTTTGCATTTTGCTGACCGCTATTCGCTACCAAGTATTCTTTGAACCCACTGTTCGCATGACGGGTTGGAAGTTTTGCGCCTTGGAAGTGCTTTTCACGTACCATGGCATTCACGGCGTTGTGGTGTTCTGCTTGAGCTTTGTTAAGCGCTTCCGTTGAGCATTGCTTGCAGAACGATTTACCACGGAAAGAAACCATTTGTGCCTGGTGCAACTGGCAAAATTCTGTTGATTTCTGAATATCAAAACTAAGCGGTGCGATTGCGTTCATAGGAGCCCCCTTGTATCCACATCACCTGTTGCTGGTTCATAGTTCTGAACTTCACCCCAAGGATCATTCACGTTGCGGTTATTTGGTTTTTCAGAAGATTTTTTGCGTGTTGGTTTTCTTCCTTCACGCTCTGTCTTGGTTACTTGCTTCTCAAATTCCTGCACCAACCAAGCTGCGAACTTTCTCGTTTTTTGGTTTTCGGTGAGATAGATTTTGTTTTCCCAGTGCGCATTGAAACTACCCAAGTGAAACCGGAAATCAGGCATGGTTAAAATTTCATTTACGCGATGGCTGAATTTCGTTTGAAGCAAAATTGTGCTTAGGAAATTTTGATCAGGTTTCCATGAATCATCCTGAGCTGAATTTTCAGGCAATTCCTGTTGTGTGTTTATATCTGTAGTAATCTCTGTAGTAGTCTCTGTATTTGTCCCCTTTTTGAAATGGGGAGGGTCTGCCTTTTCAAATGGGGAGCCTCCCCCTTTTGAAAGTGGGAGGGTGGTCATTTCAAAAAGCACAGGTGTAATGAGCTCAATAAACAAAACATTGTTGTATTTCTGATTGTTAGCTTCAATTGTTCGGAAGTGACGTTTTAGCACCCCACATTTCTCGAGACGATCAAATGCCTCTTTGACTTGCTGTTTTGAGAAGCCATATTGATCAGAAAAACTCTGGTAAGAACGCTGCAAAAGATCAGATTTAAACTTCTTTTTTACGCGCACAACTTGGCCTGAATATTCATCACGCACCACTGTAGGTCGATGCCAATAAACGATTTCTGAAAGCACAACGATCGCGTTTAAATCAGGTTTTCCGCTCTCTAAAACGAATGTGCTAAACCAACTGGTCGGCAAGATATTGCCTTCAAGGTGAACGCTACCAACCTGATCCACAACATCATGGCCAGTGCTGAATAAACTCATGCAGCATCCCCTTTTTCGATATTTTTAATAAAGCGCCCAAACATAAAAATCTGTCCTGCTCGATGCAGGCTTGAAATGATTTCACCTGCATACCAAACTGAAACATGATGTTCATTGATCAACGTTTCCATAAACTCATCTCGCGTGACTGCAGCATTCTTTTCATCACCCTTGATCTTGCGAAGATTTGCCCTACGGATCTCCAGCAATCCATCTAATGTGCGAAGTGCTGGCTCGTACCATGATTGAAGCTGCATCACCTGCTTATGCTCAGGCTTCTTTTGAATGGCCTTGTTGGTAATCATGGAACCTCCGCTAAGGCTTGTTCAGCTAAAGTGAGACGGCGTTTTAATTTCAGCTCCAATGTTGTTGCATGACGAACCTCTGTTGGATCTACAACTACAACGATCACACCATTCGTTGTAACGCCAATACCACCCAACGAAGTTATGTACTCAACGGAAAGTAAATCACCTGTATCAAAAGTACGATTCACTAGAGTCACTGGAGCGATTAGCACCACCGTATCCCCTTGTAAGAAATCGTTATTTGCATTGTCTTGAATTGCTTGTTGTGCTAAATTTGTTTTCATATTCATTGGTTCCGATAATTAATGAATTGAAAAGCCTGATTTCTGCGATCAGGCTTTTTCTTTTTGAGCATTTGCTGTGTACTTCTGCATTTGCTTAAGTGCTGCCTGATCCACTGCGGTAATCAACTCGATCAAGCCCTGGGTAATCTGGTGGATCTCTTCGTATTCCGCTGGTGTAATCACCCCATCCTCATAAGCCTCATACACAACTCGGTTTGCTTTCCCGCTCTTAATGTTGTGTTGCATCATTGCTTCAAAGATCGATAGCTCATGATGTTTGCTTGAGTCACAATCCACTGGTACTAATGCGTATCCCATCTGATGCGCCCACACCTTTAAAATTTCAGGGTTCTGCGTATACAACATGATGGTTTCAAGCTTCTTTAAGCTCGGTAAATGGTTCGGCATCCCTACGTTGCCGTAGTTGCAAATCGTGTTATGCGAATCACCAGTGACCTGAGCAATTTCCTTTGGTGAAATTCCCTTTGTCTGGTTAATCATTTTAAAAATTGCCGTTTGAGCTTCACGGCTTAGTGTTATTTCTTGCATTTGTGAAATCCTTTATTTGTTTCACGTTTCTTTCAAGGTTTGACAAAGTGATAATTGGTTATATTGCCAATTGCTTGAAATCATTAAGAGATGGACATAACTCAACCGCTTTGAATTTTCCATCTGTCGCCGCCTGGGCTCTCATCGCAACGATCTCAGACATTCTTTTTGAGCCTCGCACCCAGCCAGACACTGCTGGTTGTTTGACCCCAAGGGCTTTTGCTGTATTTTCCTGCCCACCAAAATGGGTTACGAGCAACTGGAAAATATTATTTGTGGTGTTACTCATAGTTATATCCTCACTAGATATAACTAATATTATAACTATAGTTATTTTTAGTCAATAACTATAACTATTTGAACTCATATAACCAAGGTTATATATTTGTTATTAAGATTTTGAGGTTCTGAAAGATGGAATTAAAAGACAGGCTTAAGCAGTCAAGAAAGCGTGCGGGGAAAACCCAAGCAGAAGTAGCGGAAGCTGTGAAAATGTCTCAGCCTGCATATCAAGCCTTAGAATCTGGTCGAAATCTGAAATCATCTTTCCTTCCACTGATTGCTAATTTTTTAAATGTTGACCCTCTATGGTTAACAACTGGTAGTGAATCAACTCCAGAAAAGAGCAATGCCGATATATCAGCGATGGAGGTTAGTATCTATCAATCTGGCGATCCCGTTCCAGATGGATACGTAGCTATTGATTATTATGACGACGTTTTTGTGAGTGCTGGAAATGGTTACTTAAATCTAGAAAAGCCAAGCAACAATAAGATGCTATTCCCTGTTGATCTAATTAAAGAATGTAATGTTCAACCATCCGCAACCAAGGTAATCCATGTCCGCGGCGAGAGTATGTTTCCTAAATTAAAAGATGGACAGGCCATATCAATTGATATGTCTGCTAGAACCATTTACGACGGGGAAATTTATGCTTTTCAGGTTGGGGATGATACAAAAATTAAATACTTGTTTAATTGGAGTGATGAAGGTAAGGGAGGCTTTAAGGCTGTCTCAGCAAACCCTGATAAAAATCAATTTCCTGATGAATATTATTCCCCTAGCCGAATAGAATCAGAAGGTATAACCATATTAGGGCAGTACTGGTGGAAACAGGTCGTAAAGCGCATTCGACGCTAACAAAAAGCCGCTATATGCGGCTTAATCACGTAATGAGAATGATTAATGAGTAAAGAATACAATAACATTGAGGTGAGTAAATACAGCGAGCTAAGCAGTGATGAACAAACTGCTATTCATGAAATGCTTATCTCATATGTACGCACAGATCATTTCTACAATATTGTCTTACTCCATGATAGTGAGCCTTATGATCTGGTCAAACTTGTAAGTATTAGCTTCGAGAATCAAGATGCTGCAATATGGGTTCACTTCGAGACCATTACTGCTGAGAGACTGACTATGCCTTTAGACTTTATTTCAAGAATAGAATTATGTAATCAAGAAGAACTTTTAAATACTGCGAAGCTGGGCCGGTATGAGTTTGTTTAGGTTATCTCTGGATGTTTATAAAGCAAGTCATCAGTGACTTTGAAAAAGAATAAAAACTGCGAACCCGACGCAGTCCTTTTGAGCAGATCGGGTGGAGAATGACCGTGTACTTACAGCCTTTAACCTCAGAGTGGTCGGAGAAAACCATAGCTTTAGAAGATGGTTGTAAGTTGATTGGTAAAGTTGTTGGCTTATATAGAAAGATTTAAAAAATAAAAGCCGCTATATGCGGCTCTTAAAATTTAAATTTATCGACACTATTCTTCTTTACTAAATCTAGTACAATTAAGTTATGTAATTTGGAGCTTTATGAATTAATGGCTATTCAATTGGTTGAGCACTCACCCATAGCACTTCAGCGCTATATGACTGACATGAGCTTGTCAGCGGATGAGCTCGCCTATTTAACAGGAATATCCAATAATAAAATTAATAAAGCCTTGGAAGAAAATAATGTTTTTAAGCTTAGTCAGCTAGAAAATATTGCAAAAGCACTGTATGTACCAACGGTTTACTTAACTACTCATGATTTTTTTTATGAGCGAAATAATCCTGAATTAATTGAATTTAGAAACCAGGTTAATATTTCTGAAGATAAATATAAAGAAAATGCATTAGTTCAAGAATTTTGTTTGGTAAGGGATAACTATATATCTGTTATTGAATCATTAGATGAGGAAGTTCAATCGTTTAATCTTCAGCTTACAGGTGAGAATCCAGAGCTAGATGCAAAACTAATCGTTGAATATTTTGGCTTTTATAGTCACAGCAAAAAAACGAAAAACTCTGATGATTATTTTAATGCCTGGAGGGATATTGTAGAACTCAAGGATGTTATTGTGATTGATCGAGGGCGAGAGAAGTTTGGTTCTGATGGCATGTGTCTATATTTTAATGCAGCTCCAGTCATTGCTATTTTTAGCTCAGGCCAGTCTCCTTCAAGAAAATTATTCACATTAATTCATGAGATCGTGCATTTAGGCTTAGGTGAAAGTGTTTTTGATGGACACTTGTTGGAGTCTAACAGTAAATTAGAAAAATACTGCGATCGTGTGGCTGGCTATGTGGTTGCTCCCCCACAAATTGTCAATGAGTCTTTCAATAAAGCCTTAAATCTTGAAGATAATATTTTACTTATTCGCAAAAAGACGAAAGCGAGCAAAGCAGCAATTGCGATTCAGCTTAAAATATTAGGATTGATTAATCAAAATCAGCTAAATGAATACCTTGACTATATCAAACCCAAAGAAGGCGGTGGGTTTGGTTCAAAAAAAGAAAATATGGTTCTCAAGTATTTTGGGCATAGTTTTGTTGAGAAAGTAATGAGTGCAATGTGGCAAGATCAAATATCATCAAATATTGCAAAAGACATTCTGGGTTTTCACAAGAAATCTAAGCCTTCTGCGTTTAAAGAATTACAGCAAAAGGTATTCTAATAATGATGAAAATTAGTTTAGATACAAATGCTGTATTAGATTTTTGCTACAGAACATATCCTGAAGATGTCTTTCCTCAATTATGGGGAGTTTTGCACTCCTTTAAGCTTGCTAATACAGTCAAATTCTTTATATGTGACTCTATCTTAAGTGAAATAGAGCAAAAAATTTCTGATTATAATTATGATGAGGATATTTTTCAGAATTTCTTAGATAGATTTTCGGTTCGAAAAATCACATCAGATGAGCATGGGGCTTCTACTCTAGAGCTTAAAAAACAATTATTAAGGTTCCCCGCCTCCTCTGACTCCCATCATGTTAAGAAAGATAATTACGCTGACTTGGATGTTATTAGTCTTAGCCATCATCTTGGCTCGGGTGCTTGTGTTTTAACGTGTGAGCAAAAAGCGCCTGTGTTTAATTGGGATGCGAAATCCCATAAAGGAAACCTTAAAGTTCCAAATATATGTGAAAAGTTCTCGCTAGATTGTGGTAACTGGCCTCAGGTCTTATCAAAACTTGGAGTTGTAGTTTAATTTAAGTCAAATATCTCTTAATCAACCCACCCCAGCGGTGGTTTTTCTTTTGTCTATTAAAACATAAAAATTCTTACAACTATAATTTTATATAACTTTAGATATATTTTATTTGCTTTTCTATTGACTATAAAAATAACTATAGTTATATTTATCTCACAGACATTAAAAAAGCACTCAAGACTTCGAACCCTTTGAGTGCTTTTACAGAAACTGCGAGATCAATTATGAACAAAACCTTATCCCCTTTCAATACCATCAAGATATCTCTTGGTGTAGCTGTTGTAACAATAGGCGTAAGCGTCCGCTGAACACACCTTATGAATTCATCCTATAAGCCTTAATTTAGTCCCCACTTAAAAACAAGTGGGGACTAAAATTTATGACTACAAATAACCAGACATCCATCGCATCTCTTGCGAAAAAACGAAGAACATACAGTGCTGAATTTAAACAGCAGATCGTTCAGGCTTGTAAAGCACCGGACGTTTCAATTGCTTCGGTCGCTTTGCAACATGGATTGAATACAAATCTTGTATCCAAATGGATTCGCTTAATTGATGCTAAGCCAGGGAATGATCGCTCACCACTACCGAATAAACCTGCATTTATTGCCTTATCCTGCTCTGCACCATTAGATCCTACTCCTACTGACATATTAACGGTTCAAATTACTTTACCCCACTCAAAAGCAGAAATTGGCTTGAAATGGCAAGTATCAAAAATATCTGCTTTAGCAGAATTACTCAAGGCACTGGCAACATGATCCGTATCGATGAAATCTGGTTGTCTACCCAGCCCATGGACATGCGAGCAGGAATGGATACGGCCATGGCTCAGGTGGTGAGAGCCTTTGGCTACATCAAACCGCATTGTGCTTACCTGTTCTGTAATAAACGTGGCCATCGCATGAAAGTACTGGTGCATGATGGACTGGGGATCTGGCTGTGTGCCCGGCGGCTGGAACAGGGCAAATTTCACTGGGCTAAAGTTCACCAGGGTGAAAGCGTAGCCCTCAGCCCGGAACAGTTACAGGCACTGATCCAGGGTTTGCCCTGGCAGCGCATTGGACAACAGCAGGTAGTGACGATGCTCTAAACCAGGCTGCTACATTCTGCTATTCTCCAAACGTTCTATTTCCTCTGCGTCATGACCTCAGGCATACTGCGGTCATGAATACGCTGCCTGACTTAAGCCAACTGACCCATGAACAACTGCTGGAATTTACCAGACAGTTGGCAATGCAGCATCAACAACTCGCAGAAGATAACCAACAATTAGATACCAAAGTTCAGCATCTTGAAGCATGCAACCAACATCTTTCCATTCTCAATCAAAAATACGAGCATGAACTGGCGCTGTTTAAAAAGCACAAATTCGGCAGTAAAAACGAACATCTCACCGCAAAACAAATCCATCTCTGGGATGAAGCGGTCGAAGAAGATATTGCAGCCGTTGATCTAGAATTAGAACGATTAAATGCAGATAAAACCGATGCAGCGACACAGAAAGCCACAGTCAACAAACCTAAACGTCGACTGCTACCCGATCATCTACACACCATCCGTATTGAGCATGAACCTGCATCAACCCAATGCAGTTGTGGCTGCCAGTTACGTCGTATCGGCGAAGATATCAGTGAAAAACTGCATTTCAGACCGGCACAGTTCTATAAGGAACAGCATGTACGTGGCAAATGGGTCTGTGATCAGTGTGACACCCTGACTCAGCAAGCGATGCCCGCCTATGTGATTGATAAAGGTATTGCCAGTCCTGAACTGCTCAGCCATGTGCTGGTATCGAAGTATGCCGATCATTTGCCGCTGTACCGTCAGCGCCTGATCTATCAGCGGGCGGGCATTGATCTGTCCAGATCCACGTTATCTGACTGGATTGGTCGCTGCGGTGTAGAACTGGAACCTCTGGCCAATGCCTTAAAACAGGTGATGCTGCAACAGCGGGTGATCCATGCCGATGAAACGCCGGTCACCATTATGCGGATGGGTGAGAATGAGAAAAAACCGAAGAAAGGTTATGTCTGGGCCTATGCCACCACACAGTACAATCCAGTTCAGGCAGTGATCTATGACTTTCAGGATAGTCGTTCAGGTCAGCATGCTGAAGCGTTCCTGAATGGCTGGCAGGGTCATCTGGTCTGTGACGATTACAGTGGTTATAAAGCACGCTTTAAATCAGGCCAGGTCATTGAGGTGGGCTGCATGGCGCATGCACGTCGTAAATTCCATGAGCTACATGTGACTGGGAAAAGTCAGATCGCTGAACAGGCATTACTGATGATTCAGAAACTGTATGCGATAGAAGCAGAACTCAGGAAAAAGACCGATAGTACAGCAGAACACCGCCGCGAATACCGACAACAGCACAGCCAACCGGTGATGCAACAACTGTATGAATGGCTCAACCAACATTATCTGACGGTGCCATCGAGTTCTCCAACCGCCAAGGCCATCAATTACAGTTTTAAGCGTTGGCCAGCTTTAAGCCGCTATCTGGATGATGGCAATCTACCCATTGACAATAACTGGGCAGAGAACTCAATGCGCCCCTGGGCCTTGGGACGAAAGAACTGGCTATTTGCAGGTTCGCTGCGCAGTGGTCAACGAGCAGCCAATATCATGACTTTAATCCAGTCAGCAAAGCTGAATGGGCTGGATCCGTATGCCTATTTAAGTGATGTGCTGAAAAGGCTGCCGACACATAAAGCGACCCAAATAGAAGAATTACTGCCACATCGCTGGAAATCCAACTCAAATTAAAAAATAGGCATGGGGTTCAGCGGACGCTTACCAATAGGCGTGCTTAGCTGTGGGTTTAAGACCTCACCGCAAGCTGCTCAACCTATCGTTGCCAACGTAGCACCTTCTGAATATCAACTCCTTGCATTACGTATGACTGGTGATAACCACGGCGAAGCTGTTATTCGTTTGGATGGTTTCCGCGTTACTGCACGTTTTGAAGTTGAAGCATTTGAAGACAGCTACGGCGTACCAGGTAGTGAATTCACCGCTGTAGACGTAACCAGCCTTGATGAAGTGACCGTTTCAGATGCCTTAGGCAATCCATACAACGACTTCACAAACCACATCGACCATCAGAACTTCAATGCCCTCATCAAAGGCTATATCGAAAAACATCGTTTAGTGGAGGCAGGCTAATGACTACTTCTACTCAAAAGTTTTCTGAGTTCATCAGCCAAGATGACGAAGGCAACATTCGTATGCGTCTAGGCCATTCAACCTACTTTGAAAAAGGTCGCCATATTTATGTAATGAATAAGGATGGTACCGAACAGCTAATTACGCTTGAGGTTCATGCAGCTAAACCTTGGATCCGTGAAAACTTTGAACGTGAACGTGCTTTCCAACAAAGAAAAACTATGGCTATTCGTCTTCAGAAGTCACTTACACGCACTTATCCAAAATCATATAAACGAGCTAAAGGCTCACTGTTCTGGGCATAAGGGGAATTACTCATGGGAGTTCATGTATTCACACCCGAAAACACCCTGATCGTTGAAAGCATTAAATGCTATCTCTATACAGATCCGGGTATGGGTAAAAGTACCATTGCTCATACAGCTGACAAGCCTGTTATCTTCGACTTTGATAAAGGTCAACACCGTGTATCCGCTGAACTTCGTCGCGGTACCATTGTTCGTATTGATAGCTGGCTTGATCTTGAAAACTTAAAAGATGATTTCTATAACAGCTTTAAGACAATTGTTGCTGATACTGTCGGCGCGATGCTGGATGCGATTAAAGACCACCTCGCTAAAAACACTGACAATCTACAGCGTGATAAATCCCTCACGCTAAAGGCCCAAGGTTTAGCTGGGAACCTATTTTTGAAAATGGTTCGCAAATGGGAGAATCTTGGTAAAGATATCGTTTTCATTGCCCATGCAGTTGAGCAAGAATCTGGTAAGGATAAAACTAAGATTGTACGTCCTGATCTAGCTGGTAAGAACAGCAGCATGCTCTATCGCATGTCAGACATTATGGGCTACTTGCATGCTTCAACTGATGAAAATGGAGATGATCTACGTACGATCTATTTCAACCCCTCTAATTCACATCATGGAAAGAACTCAGGTCGTTTAGGTCGAATTCATAAGAATGAAGATGGCGCAGAAATCTGTACTGGTCAAGTGAATGTGCCTGAGCTATCAGCCTCTCCTACATTCCTGGCTGACTTATTGAAACAAGCCAAAGATCACATCAACACGTTGACACCGTTACAAGTTGAAGAGCTGAAGAACATTACTGATTTTAACCACTGTAAACAAGTTTGTACTGAAGCTAATCATGCAGGTGACTTGAACCAATTAACTGAGTCATTGGTACCAGAACATAAATACGTAAATGAAATGTGGCGTGCAATTAAAGCCCGTGGCAAGGAAATGAATTGCCAGTTCAATACAGAGACTAAGCGTTGGTACAACCCTCCTGCTTTTAAGGGCATTAATGAAGCTCAGCGTGATGAACTTCAAGAGCTGCTAAATGAGGTTGAAATGGATGTTGCTGTCTTCTGTGAAGATCAAGGTATCGATAGCCTATTAGGCATTGAAGCCCAGCATTTTGAGAATGTAAAAGCTCACATCATCAACTCCACCCAAGGACAAGGGAGAGCCATTGCATGAGCTATACATACTCTTCTATTACCCGTGTGCTGTTAATTCAGCACAACGGGCGGGTAAGAACTTACAGAGATATCAACCTCTTTGGTATTGAGGACTGCATTCAAAATTTTGTTAATACGTGGGGGTATCGATGATCTTCAGAATTAAAAACAAGCATGCCCTTGCCTTCATGATTTGGCTTGAATTGCTGGGCTATGTAAAGAAAGTGCTGGCCGATGGAAGTTGCACATTCTCAGGCAAAGGCACAAAGAAGTCACTGAGCTATGTGTTTGTAAAAAACGATTTAACAGGTAATGCAGCTTGTCAGTCACTGTATGAAGAATACGTGAATTACCAAGAGTCTAATTATATCGAAATGAAGGTGGCGTGATGGAAAATAATAAATTGTGGTGCATAGGAATCTGTCCTGAAGATGATAGTACTCATGAGCAATCACCTGCTGCATCAAAAGAAATTGCTGAACGTGCTTTGGCTCGCTACAGAGCAATGACTAAAGCTGAAGGTAATGAGTTCATGATTGAGTCATTTGATGAGTATTTTCAGGTTCAAGAGTGGGAAGGTACAACCGAAGAACACCAGAAACAAATGTTTTATACAGAAGACTGGTTTAAAGAACCGATGTACCAGTGCAAAAACATGCAGCAGGCTGAACAAGCTTTTAAGTACGGTGAAATCGTGCACTGCTACAAAGATGGTGTTGAGTTAATTACTTCTGATTTTGATGAAGCTAAGCGCTTCTATGAGGTCGCGTGATGGATATTCGCAATACTTAAAACGCGATTAAATAAAGATTTAGAGCAATTATTTGCGCAATTTCAACCATAAATCAGGATTTTGCGCAGATGTTTGCTCAGGAGAGTGTGATGGAAATTCAAAAACAGAAGAATCTTTATTTAGCAAAATTGCTTGAACAAGAAGTCATAAAACAGGATGAGTTTGAAGATCTTGTGTTTAAGCCGGAAATCAATGCGTTTCATTCCAACTATCTATCTTCAAGATTTATGGACAACATCAATTTTGGATGGTCAGCATGGCAAGCAGCCAAAGCCCAAGCTGTTCCTGAAGGTTTTGTTTTGGTGCCGAAAGAGCCAACATTAAAAATGTCAATTGCCTATCAGAAAAATGCAATTGCTCCAGTTTCAAGTTTAAGCATTAGTGGTTACAAAGCCATGATCGAAGCACAGGAGCCAGTCAATGACTAACCTCCAACACATCGCCCAAGAACTTGCCGAAGAATTTGCACCACTCGTCATAGGTCAATCAGGCACAACCAAAACATTCACGGCGGAGCAAGCCTCTGCCCTTTATCACATCCTTGTAAGTTTTGGATATAAGGATGAATGCAAGGGCTTGGATACCAAATTACCGTTTGAGTTAATTGATATTAAGAAGGAGGTATTATGAATAAGTTTGAAGGAATGACTATTAAAGAGGCGCTTTGTTCACGCCCAGTACTAAAAACTCCTGACTTAGAGGAAATTTTTGGTAGGTCGTCGCGAACTCTAAACCGTTGGCAGAATGGTGAGCTTTATGAAAACCCAATGCCCAAACCCTTTTCTGAATGCAGAGGCGCAGGAAATAACTATGATTCTGGCAAACTTTTGGGTTGGTATGAGTCGTGGCCACTACAAAAAAAAGCGCTAGTTATCTAGCGCTTCATTCTTCCAAATCGATTCCAGCCTATCCACCCACTTCTCGTACGCTTCAGTCTGCTCAGATAAATAATCATGCTTATCGTATGTACCCCATATCTTTGGAAGCGCATGCCCCAACATGATTTCACAAACGTGAGGCTGTGCAATCGTTGACATATTGGTACGCATAGTTCTGCGAAGATCATGTACAGACCAGTGCTCCAGATCAACACCTTTATGCCTCTTAAGCCATTGGAAAATGTTGTTTGGCATTGTGAGATGGGATGTCTCACCTAGCGGCCTTGTAGTCCCATCAATTGTAAACAAGTAATCAGAACCTTGGCTGAATTCCATTGCTTCAAGCAAGTAGGGTTTAATGTTTTCCGTAATTGGTCTTAAAATCGGCTTTTTACTTTTCTTCCCTGTTTTGTGATTTTCAGGAGGAACAGTCCATATCATCTCTTTTAAATCAAAATGAGATTTTTTGGCAAGCTTAAGCTCACCCACGCGGCAGCCGTAGATAATCAAGAGTGTTAGAAACAGCTTATTTTTATAAGTCATCTTGGTTCGCTTTAGGGCATACCAAGTTAAATAGATTTCCTTGTCACTCAGCGCTCGTTCTTTTACGCCTTTTTCAATACGCAGGTCATGCTTGGCTGAAACATTCATTAGGTGATTGACTGAGATTAAACCGCGCTTCTGCCCCCACTTGAGGCACTGGTTTGCATTAATCAAAAGACGGGCAGAAATGGAAGGTGATTTCTTTGCTACATCCTCCAGTAATGAAAGCCACTGATATGCGCTTATATCATCACTATTCTGCTTTCCAATATTTGGAAGCACGTATATCTCAAAAGAACGCTTTATCTCATTATGACTAGATTTATTGGGTACACAGAATTTCTCATACCATTCATAAAACAAAGTCTCTAGTGTGTATGCATCTCTAATGCTCACCTTCTCTTTCAATCTTACCTGTTTGGGATCAAGCCCTTTTTCAAGTTCTGCTCTAAGACGATCTGATTCTACGCGTGCATTTTTCAATGTTAAATTTGGATATGAGCCAAGATCTAGCCGATGCTGCTTGCCGTTATACCTGTAGCGTAGCTGAAAGACGATTTTACCTTTCGGAGTAATACGAACACTCATAGCATCGCGATCGGCGAACTCTTCTATTTTTTCTCTGTCTTTACCAAGTTGAGCTTTTAGCCAAGCCTCTGAAATCGCCATATATCACCATGTACACACTAGATCCGCCAAACTTGTGCCATATTGCTAAATATGTACACGGTTGTGTACATATTTAGGTTGGCTCATAGTTTCCATTAGTGTTTCATTGTGTCTTATAGTGACGCATAAAAAAAGCCTAATTAAAGGCTTTTATTGTGTTTCATGGCTTAATGCGTCTAGTTGTGTCTTATAGCTTCTTAATGTCAGTCATAAATGTGAGCAATAATACTGAAATTACGGATATTTTTAATATCAACAGATTTTTTAGCTTGCGCCATGGGCTACCTTGAACAAAATGAAGCGTTATGCAGACAAATTTCGATGCACAACAAAAGCCGAATAGAAATTGCGAAGGATTATAACAGATGGTTTTTTTAAAGTATCCATATTAATACGCTTCCTTTTCACAACTCTGACGCTTTTTTACGTGTTTTCGCTTTTCACTGGGCTTTTTGAATAATCCATTGAAAAATCTAGGGCATTCACATCTTTTGCAAGCGGTTGGTAAGCTTGAGTAAAACTGGGTGACATACGTTTCGCACGTCCTGTTTCAATCTCTACGCAAGCCCACTTGGTTTGAGCAACAAATAAAATGCTATTGTCTTTGGGTCTATAAAACACATATTGGCGTGATGAATATAATGCGTTTATATCGTCAAACCATGTGCGTAAGATTATTTCATCCTCTTTAAATGCAGCTTTTCGGTACTGCACATGATGCTCAACCGCGACCATGGCATGTTTTAACTCGATATATTCTTTTAAGCCTAAACCCAATGCATCAATATGTGCTGTTGCGACATCCTGCATCCAATGCATATAAACCACATTATTCACATGGCCTAACTGGTCGATATGTTCTGCTTGTACCTGAAGTCTTAAGTCAAAAATACTACTCATAAACACTCTATTGAATCTAAATATCCTTATGAAGATGGAAGTGTACGCAAATAACAGACATCATCAAATTGCAAAAAATAAAAAACCACTCCAAAGAGTGGTTTTTTTTCGCTTATTGGATGCGCATCCCTAAAATGGCTGGTGTGCCTTGTCGGATGATTCCAACGCGGGCAACCTGACCTTTTTTCAATTCAGATGCCGCTTGGACAAAATCATTGGTGTCGTTTACGACTTTACTATTAATGTGAGTGACCACATCACCAGCCGCCATACCTGACTGTGCTGCTGCGCCGCCACGTTTCACTTCTTGAATTAACACACCACCTTTCACATTGAGTTGTGACAATTCAGCAGGTGCTAAATTTCGGATAGCAATACCTAAGACAGGTCCTTTACTTTGTGTGACTGTGTCTGATTTTGCAGGTGTATCATCTGGTGCAGTAGTTAATGTTGCCGATATATTCCGCTTTTTATCATCACGCAGTACTTCAAGCTGTACCGTTTGATTTGGCATGGTACGATTTAAATAGTTCAATAACTCAGAGGTACGTGAAATCGGCGTTCCATTGAATTTTAAAATAATATCGCCTGCTTTTAGTCCCGCTTTCTGCGCAGGTGAATTTGGCTGAACATTAGTAATCAGTGAACCTTCAGGTTTTGGCAAATTATAAGACTCTGCCAAATTTCGATCTAGATCTTGTAGATTGAAGCCTAAATAAGAGCGCGTAACTTTACCTGTTTTCTTAAGTTGGTCAGCAATATCCATTGCGACATCAATGGGAATCGAGAAAGACAGCCCCATATAACCGCCCGTACCACTGAAGATACGCGAGTTCACTCCAACCACTTCACCCTGCTGGTTAAATAACGGACCACCTGAGTTTCCTGGGTTGAGAGCCACATCGGTTTGAATGAAGGGTACCGATGTCTCCCCCATCATATTACGCATTTTCGCACTCACGATTCCCGCTGAAGCCGAGTAATCAAAACCAAACGGTGAACCGATCGCAAGCACAGGTTCGCCTACGCGCAGTTGATCAACATTGCCTGCGCGGAGTGATGGAAAATTCGTACCATTCACCTTAAGCAAGGCCACATCAGTTCGTTCATCACTACCTACCACAGTCGCATCCAGTTCACGACGGTCATTAAACATAATCGTGACTTTCGATGCATCTTCTACGACGTGGTGGTTTGTCAGTAAATACCCATCTTTACTAATAAAAAATGCGCTGCCATAAGCCGTTTTTTCTTGCGGCGCTTGCTGCTGCGGAATAATGACTTGATTACCAAAAAAACGCTTCAAAATCTCAGGTATTTGCTGCTGCAATAACTCTTCTTGAGTCATCTTTTTAACCACATTTACACTCACTACCGCAGGGCTGACTTGCTCAACCAAGTTTGAGAAATCAACAGGTGCTGCTTGTGTTTGCACCGTAGCCATTGTGCATGCAACAGCAAAAAAACCAGTTTGTATCGCGCGACTTTTCATATCAAGTATTGACCTATATGCTTGTTATCAGTTTATGTATTAGCGTTTTTAGCATAATCTTTGTCTATCTTGGGTAATAATATGTTCTATTATGTTTGTATAAACAAGAGCTTAAAATTTGCTTAAAAAATACGTTCTTTATTTATATTTCCCATCAATTGTAGAGATTTTACTCTTGCCTTTTCGTGAAAAAAGCGCTGTCATTAGCGAACTTTTTTCCAAATTAGCTGATGGACATGTCTAATTTAAACACAACACATCATTTTGATGTGATTATTGTGGGAAGTGGCGGTGCAGGCCTGAGCTTAGCCTTATCGTTGCCTCAACATTTCAATATTGCTGTTCTTGCAAAATCAAACCTGACCGATGCAAGTACCTTCTATGCGCAAGGTGGCGTTGCCGCTGTTTTAGATGAAACGGATTCCATCGAACAGCACATTGATGACACCATGATTGCGGGCGCTCACTTGTGCGAGACCGAAGCCGTAAAGCAAACCGTTGAAGGTGGTAAACCTTCTGTTGATTTTCTATTGAAACACGGCGTGCAGTTTACCCTTGATGATCAAGAACAGTTGCATCTAACACGTGAAGGTGGACACTCTCAACGCCGTATTATTCATGCCGCAGATGCTACAGGTCGAGCCATTTCAACTACCTTAGTGGAACGTGCGATTGAAAAAGATAACATCACCATTTTTGAGAATTACATTGCCATCGATTTAATTACCTCTCAAAAACTGGGCTTAGAAGAACAAAATCGTGCATTAGGCCTCTATGCACTCGATGAAAAGACTGAAAAAGTCCATACCTTTTTAGCACCCTTTACCGCGCTGGCGTGTGGCGGTGCCATGAAAGCCTATCTGTATACCTCGAACCCAGACATTGCAACGGGCGATGGTATTGCCATGGCGTTTCGTGCGGGTTGCCGCGTGGCCAATATGGAATTTAACCAATTCCACCCGACCTGTTTATACCACCCGCAAGCACGCTCTTTCCTCATTACCGAAGCAATGCGTGGTGAAGGTGCTTATTTACGTTTACCCGATGGCGAACGCTTTATGTTGCGCTTTGATGAACGTGCAGAACTTGCTCCACGTGACATTGTGGCGCGAGCGATTGACTATGAAATTAAACGTTTAGGTATTCGTCACGTTTGGCTCGACATTAGCCATAAGCCCGAAAGTTTCATTAAAGAACATTTCCCAACCCTGTACGCACGCTTACTTGAACTCAGCATCGACATTACCAAGGAAATGATTCCTGTTGTTCCTGCTGCGCACTATACCTGTGGCGGTGTGGTGGTTGATGAACATAGTCAAACTGACATTGCAGGCCTCTATGCGATTGGGGAAACCTCATATACTGGCTTGCATGGCGCCAACCGTATGGCCAGTAACTCACTATTAGAGTGTTTTGTGTATGGCATGAGTGCAGCAGAACACATCGAAAAAAGTTTTGATATAACTTACCAATCTCCTACTGCCCCATCTTGGGATGACTCACAAGTGATGAATCCTGATGAAGATGTGGTGATTTTGCAAAACTGGGATGAACTCCGTCAAACCATGTGGAACTACGTCGGCATTGTGCGTACTACGAAACGTCTTGAACGTGCGCTACACCGCATTGAAATGTTGAAGCGGGAAATTACCGAGTATTACCAAGATTACCAAGTCAGCAAAAATCTGATTGAACTGCGCAATTTAGTTTTAGTCTCTGAAATGATCGTGCGCTGTGCCATGGAGCGTAAAGAATCGCGTGGTCTACACTACACTTTAGATTACCCTGAACTGTCGAATGAACTGCGTAAAACCGTACTCACCCCTTTCAATTTTAAAGTTGAAACCCCTTTAGTGAATAACTAATTTAAAAAAAGCCTGATTCGTCAGGCTTTTTTATTCAGACATTTTTTAGGATTTGGGTGGAATAGAATAAGTTCCTACCACATGTGCAATGGGTTCATCCTTACCCACTGAATACAACCACACATCCCCAACCACCAATGCTTTGCCAACTTTCATTAACTTACATTCACCGCGGATATTTGTTGAAGCTGCGGGTTTACTTAGAAAGTTGACCGATAAATTGGTGGTCACGGTTAAACCGACCAGCCCAATTTCCCCTAAAATGGCGATATACAATGCATAGTCTGCAAGAGTCATCATGGTTGGGCCTGAAACCGTCCCACCCGGTCTCAAATCGCGCTCATCTACCTGATACACGACTGTTGCTGCGCGCTCAGTGACAGATTCGATACGACATTTTTCTAAACTTTGCGGGAATTCCTTTTCTAAAAAAGCCACAATCTCAGTTAAGTTACTTTTCATTTTTCCTTCAACATTCAGTCCTTTGTCACTGACTATAAAAGAAAAATGCATTTCACTACAGCATGAAATAACATTTCTGGCTTATTTTTTAGTTTAAATATTGCAACGCTTGTGCAAAAACCTGCTCTGGTGACTGGGTCGCATCCAAACGTTTAACCCGCTCAGGATATTGTTCCCATAACTGCTGATAACCTGCTCTAACTTTTTCAAAGAAAGTGGCTTTTTCTTGTTCAAAACGGTCCAAAGCCCCCCTTTCCCGCGCACGAGACATGCCTGTCTCAATCGGGGCATCGAGCCAAAATGTAATATTTGGCATATGGCTGACAAAGTTTTCATTCAGAAGTTGCAGCTTCGACTGGCTTAAACCACGTCCTGCACATTGGTAAGCAAAGCTGGCATCGGTAAAACGGTCACACAATACGGTTTTATGTTTCGTTAAAGCAGGCACGATCAGTTGTTGTAAGTGCTGTGCACGAGCCGCGTACATCAGCAGCAGTTCGGTATCATTCGACATCGACTCTTCATGATTGACTGACAATAATAGCGAGCGAATTTGCTCAGCCATTGGTGTACCACCTGGCTCACGCGTTAAAACAACCTGCTGACCTTGTTGTTCTAGATGCTCATAAATTTTGCGAATCAGTGTGGTTTTACCGACACCTTCTGTGCCCTCAAAACTAATAAACATCTATTCATCCTTCTTGGTTTTTAAAACGCTGAGATATTCTTTTACAGCTTGATTGTGCTGCTCTAAAGTCTCACTAAATGTGTGTCCACCATTGCCCGTTGCAACAAAGTAGATGTTTTTACTGTTATCTGGGTGCATGGTAGCTTCAATGGCTTTTTTACTTGGTAAAGCAATTGGCGTAGGAGGTAAACCATTGATGGTATAAGTATTATAGGCTGTTGGAGTACGCAAGTCTTGGCGGGTAATATTGCCTGTATATTTATCGCCCATGCCATAAATCACGGTCGGATCCGTTTGCAAACGCATGCCGAGTTGAAGACGACGCGCAAACACACCTGAAACTTGCTCCAGTTCGCGGTCAACATTGGTTTCTTTTTCAATGATAGAGGCCATGATCAGGGCTTCGTATTTGTCTTTATACGGCAAATTTGCCGCACGGTTTGCCCACGCTTCATCTAAAGCTTTCATTTGGCGTTTGTATAAATCCGTTAAGATTTTTTTGTCTGACTCACCTTTGGCGAAGAAGTAAGTATCGGGAGCAAAAAGCCCTTCAGCATGCGTATACGGAATATCTAATGCTTTTAAAAGCTGATCCATGGGTAAATTGGAGACTTCCTTTTTAACCAATGCATCCTTTTTCAACGCCTCGATCAGCTGTTTAAAGGTCGTCCCCTCAATCACCAATATACGATTCATCTCGGCATTATCGACATTGGAAATCATATCCAAAACTTGGCGAATACTCATACCTTCACGCACTTCATAAACACCGGCTTTCAAGGTGTCATGAATAAATATTTTTTGGTAAAGCTTTAAAATAATAGGAAAACTAGCCATGTCTTCTTTGGCTAAGCGGTCAATAAAACCGGAATAGGTATCGCCAGAGTTAATTGCCAATAACTGCTTTTTACCCTCAACAGGATAGGACTTAAATAAACTCGACCACAGTACAATCATCAATAAAACAATGATGCTCACAGCAATCAATAACACCCCTTTCATTTTTCGTTGGGGTGGTTGCGTTTTCTTTTTCGATTTGGTTTTGGCTGCGGACATACTACTGCATCTGATTAAGTTGAAGACGATGGAACAAATCTATACACGGCTGAACATCTAAGTGCTGATGATTCAGACTTTTGGCTATTTTCATAGGACTCAAGGCATTGCAGAAAAATAAACTTTGAAAGCGTGGAATTTCTTCCATATCAATCATTCTCAGCTCACAGCTCATTCCTTGTTGCTGCATCCGTGCCAATATTTCGGCACGCATGACACCATGTACGCCATTATAACGAAGTTCGGGACTAATCCATCGATCATTTAGCAGAATGAAACAATTACTACTCACACCTTCAACGACAGAACCTTGCACATCTGTGACCAAAGCTTCCAACAAACCGTGCTGTTCTGCTTCATGCTTGAGTAAGACTTGCTCTAAACGGTTTAAGCTTTTCACACCCACCATTTGCGGCATACTTAACCCCATCGCATGTTGCAGTACCCCTGAATCAATTTCGCTGTATGTCAAAACCTCTGATGCTTGCGGATAGAAAAATACCCAAACGTCAGCAGGATGTGCTGGCAAACTATAACCGCGCTGCCCTTCACCCCGACTAATAATAATTTTCAGCGTTCCGTTTAAGTGTTCATAGGTTTGTTTTAATTGCACGATGCTGCGCTGAATAAAGGCTAAATCTGCTGACAACAACAGTCTTTCACAGGCCAATTTCAAGCGTGCTATGTGTAGAGACTCTAGCTCAATCACACCCTCACGGATACGCGCTGTACTAAAACAGCCATCTCCATAGTGAAATGCACGATCTAATAATTCTATTTGTTTGACTTCTTGTGCATTTTTATAGCAATGCATGCCAATCTACCCTGAAACAATTTTCTGCTTTAGTTTAATGAATTCTAAGCTGAACTCTTTTTCTTTTTTATTCATATAAAATTCATTTTTTATTATTTTTTTAGCAATAAGACTCACAGTATTCTTGCCTCATGTTTAAAAACGTTTAAAATTTGAGGTTTCACATGAGCTTATCTAAGTTAAAAATTGGGGTACTAGCGGCGCTAGTTTCAGTCACATCTTTTGGTGTTGCAGCAAAAGATTTCCTTAACGTGTCGTATGATCCAACACGCGAACTGTATGAAGATGTCAACAAACAGTTTGGCGCTTATTGGAAACAACGCACAGGACAAGACATTAACTTCAAACAATCTCACGGCGGCTCGGGTAAACAAGCCCGTTCGGTCATTGATGGTTTAGGTGCAGATGTTGTGACACTTGCTCTTGCAGCAGATATCGATGTAATTGCTGAAAAAGCGAAACTTTTACCGACAAACTGGCAAAAGAAATTACCCAATAACTCGACACCATATACTTCAACTATCGTGTTCCTCGTCCGTAAAGGAAATCCACAAGGTATTAAAGACTGGGGCGACCTCGTTAAGCCGGGTGTTGGCATTATTACACCAAATCCAAAAACATCAGGTGGTGCACGCTGGAACTACTTAGCAGCTTGGGCTTGGGCGAAACATCAACCTGCGGGTAACGATGCCAAAGCACAAGAATTCGTGCGTAAAATTTATAAAAATACCAAAGTGCTGGATTCAGGTGCACGTGGCGCAACCACAACCTTTGCTGAGCGCGGTATCGGTGATGTTCTCTTAGCATGGGAAAACGAAGCACACTTAGCAATTCGTGAACAACCGGGTAAGTTTGAGATCGTGACGCCTTCGCTATCTATTTTGGCAGAACCACCCGTTGCCATTGTTGAAAAAAATGCGGAAAAAGACGGCAATCTGAATCTGGCGAAAGCATATCTCAACTATTTGTATTCACCTGCAGGACAAGAAATTGCAGCGAAAAACTTCTATCGCCCACGTAATGCAACTGTCTTGAAAAAATATGCAGCCACATTCAAACCGTTGAAGTTGGTGACCATTGATAAAGAATTTGGTGGTTGGAGCAAGGTACAAAAACAGCACTTTGAAAATGGTGGTGTATTTGACCAAATTGTGAAAGCCAATACGACGAAATAAAACCGAGTCCAGTAAATAGCTGTAAGGGAGCATCGACATGATTCATACTGTAATTGTACCAGGCGTGGGTGGGAGTGAACATGACCACTGGCAATCATGGTTACAACGTCAGCTCAAGTCGTGCTCTCGTGTGCAGCAGCAGGATTGGAATAAACCCATACTCCATGAATGGATTGAACAATTTATCAAAACAGTTCAATCCATTCAGGAACCGATTCAAATTGTGGCGCATAGCTTTGGCTGTCTAACGACAGTCGCTGCTTTAGCACAGCATCCTGAACTAAATCAAAACATTAAAAATTTAGTTCTGGTTGCACCGGCCAACCCTGCTCGCTTTGGTGATGCTGGTTTTGCTCGTGATAGCCAAAATGACTATCAACAATATTTCCACCAACTCAAGCTACAAGTTCCTACCCAAATGATCATCAGTGAAAATGATCCTTGGCTCAATTTTCAAGATGCGCTGCAACTGGCAAAAGCATGGAAAATTAGGCCTAAGAACTTGGGCCAAGTCGGACATATTAATGTTGCGTCAGGTTTTGGGCCATTCCCTGAAATTTATGATTTTTTGATTTCAGAAAATGTGCTAAAAAACATTAGTTTTCACAATGAAAGCAAGTATTTATTTAAATTTGCAATTTAACACTGCAAATGATACTTGTGCCGAAATTCAGTTTTATTTGAGCTGACTCTTTTTAGGTCAGCTTTCTCTCTTTGAGGAGTAATCATGTCGCAGCGATCCCGAGTGCTGCCAGGATTTGGTCTTTCTCTAGGCTTTACCCTAGCATATTTGTCATTAATCGTTCTTATTCCGTTGTCCGCTGTTTTTATTAAATCTTTAGGCATAGGTTGGGATGGTTTATGGGAAATTTTAAGTTCAGAACGTATTTTAAAATCTTTGCAGCTCAGTTTTAGTACAGCCCTGATCGCCGCGTTTATTAATGTGGTTTTTGGTCTCCTTCTAGCATGGTGTTTGGTTCGCTATCGTTTTCCGGGTAAACGCATTGTAGATGCCTTGGTCGACTTGCCGTTTGCCTTACCCACCGCTGTTGCAGGTATTGCACTCACCTCACTTTATGCGCCTACAGGTTGGATCGGTCAGTATCTTGAGCCTTTAGGGATTCAAGTGGCCTATACCCCAATTGGTATTACATTGGCACTGATTTTTATTGGTATTCCTTTTGTAGTGCGGACTGTGCAACCTGTTCTCAGTGACTTGGAAACAGAGTTAGAAGAAGCAGCATCAGCATTAGGTGCCAACCGTTTACAGATCGTGACCAAAGTGATTTTGCCGATTTTATTTCCAGCACTCATCACAGGTTTTGCACTTGCCTTTGCACGTGGCGTCGGTGAATACGGTTCAGTGATCTTTATTGCAGGGAACCAACCGTTTAAAACAGAAATTGCGCCGCTCATGATTATTTCACGCTTAGAAGAATATGATTATGCGGGTGCAACCACAATTGCAGTCGTCATGTTGGTGCTGTCTTTTGCCATTTTATTCCTGATTAACTTGTTACAAGCATGGGCAAGCCGTCGTACAGGGAGAACAGCACGATGAATATCAACAGTAATGCGCTTGCTGAAAAGTTACAATCGCGTGATGCAACACGTGAGCCAACTTGGGTTCGCTACACCCTGATTACGATTGCTCTACTGTTCTTTTTAAGCTGTTTGATCTTACCGCTGATTTTGGTGTTCGTTGAGGCCTTTAAACAAGGGGTTGGCGTCTATGCACAAGCCTTGGTTCATCCAGACACTCTCTCCGCAGTCAAACTCACTTTATTAACCGCGGTGATTGCAGTCCCACTGAATGTCGTATTTGGTGTTGCAGCCGCTTGGTGTGTGGCCAAATTTAACTTCCGTGGCAAATCCATCTTGACCACGATTATTGATATGCCATTTTCAGTATCCCCTGTTATCGCGGGCTTAATGCTGGTACTGATTTTTGGTACGCAAGGTTGGTTCGGTAGTTGGCTGATGGATAATGACATCAAAATTCTGTATGCCGTTCCTGCCATTGTATTAGCAACAATCTTTATCACCGTTCCTTTTGTTGCACGTGAACTTATTCCGCTCATGGAAGCCCAAGGAACTGAAGAGGAAGAAGCTGCGATTGTACTCGGTGCATCAGGCTGGCAAACCTTCTGGAAAGTAACCCTACCCAACATCAAATGGGGTTTAATTTACGGCGTCATTCTGTGTAATGCACGTGCCATGGGTGAGTTTGGTGCGGTATCGGTCGTTTCAGGTCATATTCGTGGTGAAACCAATACCTTGCCTCTGCATGTCGAAATTCTCTATAACGAATATACCTTCAGTGCGGCTTTTGCTGTCTCTTCACTCTTGGCGCTTTTAGCGATTGTGACTCTTGTTTTAAAAACATGGGTTGAGATTCGTCAAGAAAAGCAAAACAAACATAATGATTCAACAGTTTAAAGGAATGACCTCATGAGTATTCAAGTTAAAAATATTGAAAAACACTTTGGTGCATTCCATGCGCTGAACAACATTTCCCTCGATTTCCCTGATGGTCAATTGGTTGCATTACTTGGGCCATCGGGCTGTGGTAAAACCACCCTACTTCGTATCATTGCGGGTTTAGAATCGGCAGATCGTGGACAAGTCATTTTAGAAGGTCAGGACGCAACCGATGTGCATGTGCGTGAACGTCAAGTCGGTTTTGTTTTCCAGCACTATGCCCTATTCCGCCATATGACCGTATTTGACAATATCGCCTTTGGTCTCCGCGTTCGCCCACGTGCAACACGCCCATCTGAAGCTGAAATTAAAAAACGTGTCACGCGTTTACTGGACTTAGTCCAATTGGGGTTCTTGGCAGAACGTTACCCAGCGCAACTTTCTGGCGGTCAGCGTCAACGTATTGCACTGGCACGTGCTTTGGCGGTTGAACCACGTGTACTGTTACTAGATGAGCCTTTTGGTGCTTTGGATGCAAAAGTACGTAAAGAGCTCCGTCGTTGGTTACGTACTTTGCATGATGAACTTCATATCACCTCAATCTTTGTAACGCATGACCAAGAAGAAGCTTTAGAAGTCGCAGATCAAATCATTGTGATGAATAAAGGGAATGTTGAGCAAATTGGATCACCCCGCGAGGTTTATGAAAAGCCTGCAACGCCGTTTGTGTTTGACTTCTTAGGTCAAGCAAACCGTTTCGAAGGTCAAAACAACGCAGGGACAATCCAAATTGGTGAAGACCGTATTCAATTAGACTCTTTACGCAATGCACCTTCGGGTGACGTGATTGCCTTTGCCCGTCCAGATGAATTACGTATTCATGCACAGCCGCAAGACAATGCCATCCAAGCAACGTTCGTACGAGAATTATGGATCGCGGGCAAAGTGGTTGCCGAGCTCCATGATCGCCAAGGCAAACTGATTGAAATCTCACTAACTTCTGAAGAAGCAAAATTACACCAATTTAGACCGAATCAAACGGTATGGTTAAGCCCATCAAACTTGCATTTATTTGCAAAACCTGCGGCTTAAGACCAATTGAATGGGGCATGTTAAATGCCTCATTCATCATAAAAGAGATCCAAAACTATGAACTTTCAACAACTCAGAATAATTCGAGAAACGGTGAGACAAAACTTCAACCTCACCGAAGCCTCTGCTGCACTATATACCTCTCAGTCGGGGGTGAGTAAGCACATCAAAGACCTAGAAGATGAATTAGGTGTACAGCTTTTTATTCGTAAAGGGAAACGCTTACTAGGTTTAACTGAACCTGGCCAAGCACTATTGGGTATTGTTGAACGCATGTTGGTCGATGCAGACAATATTAAACGTCTTGCAGATGATTTTAACCGTGTCGATGAAGGTACTTTGACGATTGCAACTACACATACGCAAGCGCGTTACGTGCTACCCCCGATTGTCAATCAATTCAAAAAAGAGTTTCCAAAAGTTCATCTTATTTTGCAACAAGCTAGCCCTGTTGAAATTACCGAAATGCTTCTACAAGGTGAAGCTGATATTGGTATTGCAACTGAGTCACTCACCACTGAGGACAATCTGGCCAGTGTACCGTTCTATAATTGGCAACACAGCATTATTACCCCACAAAGCCACCCACTGGCGAGCAAGCAAAATATTAGCATTGTAGACTTGGCGGAATATCCACTGATTACCTACCACGGCGGTTTCACAGGTCGCTCAAAAATTGACAAAGCCTTTGAAGATGCCGGTGTGGATTTCGACATCGTAATGTCTGCTTTAGATGCCGATGTGATTAAAACCTATGTTGAACTGAATATGGGTGTTGGTATTGTCAATAATGTGGCCTATGACGTTGAACGTGACTATCGCTTAAAACAAATTCCAACTGATATTTTTGGTCTCAATACCACATGGATTGCAGTGCGTAAAGGTCACCTCCTACGTGGCTATGGCTATGAATTTATCTCGCTGTGCTCACCAGATGCAGATATTAAAGCACTGAAAAGAGTAGCTTATCCTGAAGACTAAAACGCTTTTATTCTAAAAAGAGACCTCAGAGTCTCTTTTTTTATTTTTAAAATCATATACTTTAAATGAGTATAGTGTATTATTTGATCAACTGATATAAACAATAGTGAGCAATAACAGTGAGTAAAAATCTGTTGGGCTCTCCATTACTTTGTTTATGTTTCTATTCGTCGGGATCAAGTTTTGCTGCTGCTTTTGAACTGTCAGGTCAAACAATACAACCCTTTTTTGAACATGGAAATTATGCAGAAATTTCTCTGGCTTATATTGATCCAGATGTTTCTGGCCAAGTTCAACATACAGAGATACTGCAACAGTTTGGCATCACTGACTTTTCAACAGGCAATTTAAGCAATAAACAAGTAATGCTGGGAGCTGCGTTAAAACTGCAACTAAATCCTCAATTCAACTTTGCTGTCATTTATGACCAGCCTTTTGCTGTAGACATCGATTATCGCTATCGCCCAAAAATTTACGGTGAAAGTTATGAGGTTGAATCTGCCGATATCGACTTTGAAAGTCATAATCTCAGTTCGCTTTTAGGCTACAAAATCAACCCACAATGGGAAATCTATGGTGGTTTAAGCTATCAAAGTTTTGCAGGCTCTTTAAAAGCGAAAGGTCAGGCCTATTCTGTGTTTGATGGCTATGATGCCGAGTTTAAACAAGATGAAAGCTTGGGCTGGTTAGCAGGTATTAGTTATCAAATCCCTGAATATTATTTTAGAACGTCTTTGACTTATCGCTCAGCGATTAAACATGAAATCACCACAACAGAGTCTATCGAAGTCGGCATAGATACACCCAATGTGATGGAAGTGAAAACACCACAATCTGTAAACCTTGATTTCATGACAGGACTTCCCAATCAAAATATCTTGTACGGGACAATACGCTGGGTAAATTGGCAAGACTTTGTCATTCAACCACCCAAATTTAAAGCTGTGATCGATTATGTTGCGATATTTTACCCTGAAGCCACAGAAGTCAAACTTATTCAGTACGATGAAAACCAATGGTCTGCAAAACTCGGCTTAGCCCACGTATGGAATAAAAAATGGCTGAGTACTATGGAGCTGCTCTGGGACTCTGGGATTAATAATCCTGCATCTACCCTTAACCCAAGTGATGGTTATCAAGGCATTGGTCTAGGCAGCATGTACACATACAATACTGATTTTGATATCGCGGCTGGTCTTTATTATTTGCGTTTTAAGAAGTCCAAAACTTCTTCCGACTCAAATCCGCTGGCAAACATTACAGGACTTTCAGCGCTGAATGACAATGATGCATGGATCTTTGGACTCAAATTTGCGCATCACTTTTAAAGGCTTTAGCTAAAATCAGATAAAAAAAAACGAGCCGAAGCTCGTTTTTTATGTTTTGATTACCAGTGATAACTTACACCTAATTTTGCAACTGGCATCCATTCATGTTTATCATCTGTACGGATTTTTTCCTCATCAGCCGCAATGTTATCTTCAAGTGAACCACGCGTTGGGTTAGGTTCTGCACCACCGCTAACTAATGTTAAGTTAGCATCAGGATTACCTGTATAGTATGCACCCACTTCACCAAACACTCCCCAGTTTTGGTTAATCTTTGGAGCCCAACCTAAACCCACGTATGGAGCGAAATCATTTTTATAGTTCATTTTACCATTAATATGTGCACCGTTCGCTCCAGCAACAAAATCTGTATGATTTACAGAGAAACCTTCACCTGCTTTTACACGACGATCTAGCTCATATTCATTATCAATATAACCAATACCAGCTGCAACATAAAGACCCTGTGCCCATGGATTTGTACTTGCACCCCAAGGACGAATTTCAGCATTTAAATAACCAACGCTGTTGTCCATATCCATATCATACTTTGAGCCATTGATAGATAAATCATCAGACCATGAAATGTCACCACCGTTGTAACCTAAAGCTAAACCAACATATGGATTCGCTGTCCACAACAAGGCACCACCATAACCAGTTGTACCGACTTCAGCACGAACACCAGTAGGAATTAATTTATTTTGGTCAAAAGCATAACCATCTTTTACGACTGCATCATCAGCAAAAGCTGTACCTGCGACTGCTGACATTGCTGCTGCGATTGCAACTAAACGTAATGATTTCATGTTTTTTCTCCTCCAATTAAAGATTTTTTTACATCATTTACCATTTTTTGATGAGCCCATCTTAAAACACCCCCTGACTATTTTTTATTCTAGATTTAGGCTGTTTTTGTTATTTTTTGATACATTTTATACTTTCTTGTTGTTTTAAATGGTAATTCTTTACTTAACACCTCTACTCAAACAGCTCTAAAAGTCTTATTTCCAATCATTCATTATTATTTCCGATCCTATGCTGTTTTTTCATCTATTCTCTGCACAATTTAGTGTAAAATCAGGAAAATTTTTTTTCTGGAAGGAAGATCATGTCTCAGCTTTCAACAATTATTGAACAAGCATTTGAAGACCGTGCGAATTTTACAGCAGCGGACTGTCCTGCTGAAGTTCGTGCAGCAGTTGAAGAAGTCATTGCTGGTTTAGATAACGGGACATTACGTGTTGCTGAAAAAATTGATGGTGAGTGGGTTGTTCATCAATGGGTGAAAAAAGCTGTGCTTTTATCATTCAAACTAAATGACAACAAACCAATTGAGTCATGTGACCTTCAATTCTACGACAAAGTAGATACCAAATTTACAGGTTGGACTGAAGAACAGTTTAAAGCGGCTGGCGTACGTGTTGTACCTCCTGCGGTTGCACGTAAAGGTTCTTTCCAAGCGAAAAATGTGGTGTTAATGCCTTCTTATGTGAACATTGGTGCATATGTTGACGAAGGCACCATGGTTGACACATGGGCAACTGTTGGTTCATGTGCTCAAATTGGTAAAAACGTTCACTTATCTGGTGGTGTAGGAATTGGTGGTGTTCTTGAGCCACTTCAAGCAAACCCAACGATTATTGAAGACAACTGCTTCATCGGTGCACGTTCTGAAATCGTAGAAGGCGTGATCGTAGAAGAAGGTTCTGTAATTTCTATGGGCGTGTTCATTGGTCAATCGACTAAGATTTTTGACCGTGCAACTGGCGAAATTCACTATGGTCGTGTACCAGCAGGTTCTGTTGTAGTTGCAGGTAGCTTACCTTCTAAATGTGGTACTTACAGCCTGTATGCTGCAATCATCGTGAAAAAAGTAGATGCACAAACACGTTCTAAAACGAGCTTGAACGATTTACTACGCGACGAATAATTTTTCGTTGTCGTGCGGAACTCAAGTTCCTCATCTCTACGGTTAAGACTAGCCGTAGAGATTTTTGTTTTTCTAACCTGTGGTTTAATTTTGCTATGAATACGCTTCGATCTTCTGCTATCCCTGTTTCTGATCCTTCTGCGGGTCTACGTATCACGGAGATCTTTTATTCTTTGCAAGGAGAAGCCAACACCTCAGGACTGCCAACAGTTTTTATTCGTTTAACGGGTTGTCCACTACGTTGTACCTACTGCGATACGACCTACTCGTTTGAAGGTGGCGAACGTCAATCTTTAGATCAGATTATTCAAACCACACTTGATTTTAAAACTCCTTATGTCTGCGTGACAGGTGGTGAACCTCTTGCACAGCCCAATGCATTACCTCTAATGCAACGTCTTGCTGACCTTGGCTGTGAAGTCTCTTTGGAAACCAGTGGCGCTTTAGATGTGTCTAAGGTTGACCCACGTGTTTCAAAAGTATTAGATTTGAAAACCCCAACTTCAGGTGAAGTTGCACGAAATTTGCTTTCGAATCTCGACCATTTAACCCAGCACGACCAAATCAAATTTGTAATTTGTAACCGTGAGGATTATGAGTGGTCAAAACAGCAAGTTGAAGACTATAAACTCAATGAAAAAGTCAGCACAGTATGGTTCTCTCCTGCTTTTGCCGTTGAGAAAGGTGCTGCTCGTTTACCTCAACTTGCACGTGACTTAGCGCAATGGATATTAGAAGACCATCTCCCTGTTTGCTTCCAACTCCAACTCCACAAGTTGCTTTGGAATGACGAAACTGGTCGTTAATACATTGCCTATTCATCTTTAATTTATATTTGGAGAAATTTGTATGCGCCCTCGTGCCATAGTTTTGTTATCTGGCGGTTTAGACTCAACAACTTGTTTAGCATGGGCGCAAGCACAGTATGACTGTACAGCGCTCAGCTTTATGTATGGTCAACGCTCAACCACTGAGCTCGATGCTGCACGTGAACTTGCGAAAAAAGCAGGTGTAGAACATCGTGTCATTAATATCGACTTAGGTAATTTGGGCGGTTCTGCGTTAACAGACCATAGCATTGATGTTCCAGATCATGAACAAGACGGTATTCCTGTAACTTATGTTCCAGCACGTAACACGATTTTCTTGTCTTATGCCCTAGCAGCAGCAGAAGTTTTAGATGCCGAAGCCATTGTGATTGGTATTAATGCTGTTGATTATTCAGGGTATCCTGACTGTCGACCTGAATTTATTGAGGCATTTGCCAACATGGCTCGCCTTGCAACCAAGGTTGGCGTTGAAGGAAAACCTCTTAAATTTGAAACACCTCTGTTACATTTATCCAAAGCAAATATTATTCGCTTAGGTATAGAACATGGCGTAGACTATAGTCAAACGGTGTCTTGCTACCAAGCAGATGACCAAGGACGTGCTTGTGGGAAATGCGACAGCTGCCGTCTTCGTAAAGAAGGTTTTGCAGATGCTGGCGTAACAGACCCAACGCGTTATATACCGTAACGACAAGGTACAGTTTATGAAAAATTTAAAATCAAACATTTTGCTTTCTACATTGGTGTCTGCAGCTGCATTGTTCGCTACAGCTTCAAATGCTGCTGAATCGAACAAATTACAAGAAGCGTATAAAAGCAGCAATGTAAAATCGGCATTAATTAATGTTTGTAAAGAAGAAACCGCAAAAAGCAAAAAGCTTAGCGCAGCAGAAGTAAGCAAATACTGTACTTGTGCAGTTGAAGCTGATGGTAAGTTGACCAATGCACAAAAATGGGAAATCCAAAGTGCGATCAACCAAAAGAAAAGCCCGTCTACTTTAGCTTTTGTACAAAAGCAAAATAACGACTTACAAACATGTTTCGGTCCACAGTTAACAGGTAAATTAAAATCTTTAACTGAAGAAGCCATGAAAGCTGCTCCGAAAAAATAATTCACTGAATGTGAATGAAGCCTGCTCTATGCAGGCTTTTTTATATGTTCAAAATAGATAGAACCTGAAAATATGCTCACCGAATGGAACACACGCGCCCAAAATCGCAAATTTGTTGCGTCATATAGTGGTGGAAAAGACAGCAGCCTTGCTTTATACCAAGCGATGCAAATGGGTGAACCTGTTGCATTAATTGTCATGTTAGAAGAGCAAGGTCTGAAATCACGCTCACATGGAATGTCCCTCGGTATTATTCATGCGCAGGCCAAAGCAATTGGGCTTCCCATCTATAGTGCCTCTGCGACGTGGCAAGACTATGAAAACCAGTTCATTCAACTGTTACGAAAAGCTCAAGCTCTTGGAGCAGAAAGCTTAGTTACAGGTGATATTGATTTAATGGCACATGCCGAATGGAATCAATCCGTTTGCGATAAAAGTGAGCTCAGCTTATGTATGCCACTGTGGCAACGTCCGCGTTTAGACATTGTGCATGAGTTTATTCGACTTGGATTTCAAAGCATCATCGTTACTGTCAACTTAAACTTAGGCATGACAGTTGAAGACTTAGGTCAAGTGCTTAGCCTTGAATATGTCGATCAACTGGTTGCAAGAGGTATTGATCCATGCGGCGAAGCGGGTGAATTCCACACTACGGTGATTGATGGCCCGATTTTCAAACATCCACTTTCGGTCGTTAAAGGTGATATTCTGTATCACGAAAATTATGCCTTTTTACCACTTGAATTAGAACACCGTGACATTTAAGGATAGAACATGACTGATACCATCCAACTTCCAAATCAGAACTTTCCAGCCACAACGGGTGAAGTGAACTTAACTGAAGTGCCGACTGAGTGGCTGATTGTGTATTTTTACCCGAAAGATTCAACGCCTGGTTGCACAACTCAAGCTGTTGGTTTTTCATGTTTAAAAGATCAGTTTGATGCCATACAAACCACGATCATTGGTGTTTCACGTGACTCGGTTAAAGCGCACCAAAATTTTACGGAAAAGCAGGCTTTAACCATTAATTTAATTAGCGACAAAGAAGAAGTGCTGTGTAAACACTTTGATGTGATTAAAGAAAAAAATATGTATGGTAAAAAAGTGATGGGCATTGAGCGCTCAACTTTTATTTTCTATAACGGTAAACTGGTTAAAGAGTATCGTAAGGTAAAAGCTGCGGGACATGCTGAACAAGTTTTAGAAGACTTAAAAGCATTACAGGCTTAATGTACATCAGCCCGCAGATGCGGGCTTTGTTTTTTGTGATTTTTTAATTTATAGTTTTTTATTGCACACGCTTTTCATTTCACAAGCAGTGAAATGGCGATTCCCCACATCACTAAAGCAATAATCGCATCTAGCACATTCCACGCTTTCGGATTTGCAAAAATGGGGATAAGCACACGAGCACCATAGCCCAAAGCAAAGAAAAACAACCAAGATGCACACACAGCCCCTAGAGCAAAGTACGCAGGTTGCTCAAACTGTGTTGAAATAGAACCCAGTAAAATAACCGTATCCAAATACACATGCGGATTAAGCCAAGTCAGCGCCAAACACAGCAAAACAATATTCACTAGATGATGCTTTTCAATGGAACTTGCCTCCAAGCCCTGCTGTGATTTGAATGCCTGCAGCGCATGTTGGAATCCATAACAAAATAGGAAAAGTGCCCCCGCCCATTTGGCAAACTGAATAATTTCAGGATAGTGCTGAAGCACTTTTGAAAAACCAGAAACGCCCAAGACAATTAAAATCGAATCCGACAGTGCACAGACAAAACATACCCAAAAAACGAACTGCTTTTTGAGCCCCTGTTTTAGCACGAATGCATTTTGAGCCCCAATGGCAATAATGAGGCTCATCCCGACTGCAAGCCCTTGTACATATGTACTTAACATTTTGACTTTTCAACTTAATTGATGATGTCAGGATTATCTTTCATTTTTAGTTAAATTAAGTATTATTTAGAAAACATTAATATAACTAAAATATTTTTAGTTTAAAGCGAGCCTTGATATGCTGAATCACAAACAGTGCGACGCATTTTTAGCAGTGGCAGAAACGGGAAGTTTTGACCTTGCTGCCGAACAGCTATGCATTACTGCTTCTGCCGTCACTTTACGCGTACAGAGCCTAGAAAAAAGTTTGGGGCATTTATTAATTGTGCGGGAAAGACCTTGCCGCCCGACACAAGCAGGTCAATCGCTGCTACATTATTTGCAACATAGCCGACTGTTAGAGCAAAGTTTCATTCAGAACCTCACGGGTCATATGAACACCTCTGCTTTTTATCAAATCAACATTGCAACCAATGCCGACTCCTTAGCGACATGGCTGTTGCCATTGCTACAGTCAACATTAATTGAACAAAAGATCGTGGTGCATTTTCAGGTCGATGATCAATCGCAAACCCATCACTTACTTGAAGCCGGTTTGGTGAATGCCTGCGTGACAGATGAATCACAAGCCATGAAAGGCTGTGTAGCCAAATACATTGGCGATATGAACTATCGTTTTGTCGCCACGCCAACTTTTGCGCAGCAATGGTTTAAACAAGGTGTCAACCGAGAGTCTCTACGTGCAGCCCCTGCACTGATCTTTAATGCAAAAGATCAACTCCATACAGCGTATATCCAACAAAAGTTTGGACTCAATCCAACTCAATATCCACATCACTTTATTCCATCTTCCAGTGCATTTTTTGATGCGGTTACGATGGGACTCGGCTATGGTTGGTTGCCCTATTACCAAGCCAAACCGCGTTTGCAGGATGGCTCATTGGTTGAGGTAGATCCTCAACTCAATATCGATTTGCCTTTGTATTGGCATCATTGGAAACAGCAGTCGATGCAGTTAAATCAGCTAACAGATCTCTTGATTGAACAGGCTCACGCAGCGATGAATTAAACAAGACCTGAATGTAGGTCTTTAAGATATGAAGCCTCTATTGCACTTTCCACTGCCCTGACAGTTGAATATTCACTTTTTCGCCTACGCCTCCAATGGCTTTTTTCATGCCAAAGTCACTTCGGTTAATCACGGCTGAGGACTGAACATCTAGCAGATTAGCATTATTAGCACTTGGTTTTAAGGTCGTGCTAAAGCTAACAGGCTTGGTAATGCCGCGAAGTGTTAAGTTTCCGAGAATATTATATTGACCGCCACCCAAATCTTTAAAACTGGTGCTTTTAAAGTTAGCGGTTTTGTACTTGGATGCATAAAACAAATCTTCACCCAAAATCATATTTTTCAATGAAGGTTTACTCAAGCTTAGGCTATTTACATCCATGACAAAATTCGTTGAGGCATGCTGTGGTGCTTTGGCATCAAACTGCATGCTGGATTGCACCCGATTAAATTTAGCTCTTACAACGGTCACGCCTAAGGATTTAATTTCAAAGCCTACATTACTCTGAGGCGTCAATGTCCATGACTGGGCCTGCACTTGAGTGCTGAATGCAAATGTAACACCTGCAATCAGCAAAGCATTTTTAATGGCCGTATGACTTGCAATCTGTTTCGTCTGTTGTCTTCTATCCATTGAACTCGATCCTCGTCGAAATATTTTTATTCGAATGGGAACCTTAGTCTAAATTGGATGGGTCCTGAGTTAAAAATTTGTGTTGTAACTGTTTATATATTTCACTTTGTTGGAATTTATGTAAAAACTCACTGGTTCCCAATGGAAACGCCTGCTCTAAAATATCACCTCGATAATAAGCCTCACGAACAGGTGTTGCAGACATCGCGTCTTGTAGACTATCGAGCTCAACCATTTGCCACTCAGGAAAAAGCTGTAAATAATACGAAGAATCATCTTTAAAATGGCCAATCAGTCCAACCTTCGCCTCAGGTGTGACTACATGATTCACTAATTTTTTTACCAATTGCACCCATTTAACATCATTATAAACATCAATTACATGTACAAAGTGAATCCGTTTTTGATGTGCTTCTGAAAAGTTCGATAAAATCATTTCTTCACGTTCAGATGCTAAAAATGGATTTTTCGTATTTCGTTCATTTTGCGCAGAGCCTAAAGCCAAAATGACATTTTGACTTTGCTCTAAAGCAATCTTGATGGTTTGCATATGTGCCAAGTGAAATGGCTGGAAGCGACCAATGAATACGAGATAATCAAATGTATATGGCATAAATCTTTTACTTTTTTATGAACTGGTCAGTTGTGTCGATCATAAAATTATGCGACATAATGAGCCCATAAAATTAAACCAAACTTTCTAGCAAGGATAGTACGATGACACTGAGCTGTATTCAACAACCTCATCAACATTTGAATGCAAAATTAGACAATGGCGTACTGACATTAGCCATTCACCGTCCTGAAGCAAAGAATGCGTTGTATGGCGAACTTTATTTATGGATCGCAAAAGCTTTAGATGAAGCAGATCTAGACAATAGCGTTCGTGCTGTCATTCTACGTGGTGAAGACGCGGACTTTACCGCAGGCAACGACATGCAAGATTTTATGAAATCTGCAGCGCAAAAAGGTCAAGCACCTGCGGCTGAAGGCCCTCCATTTATTTTACTTAAATCTGCGGCAAAATTTTCTAAACCGTTGATTGCGGCTGTACGTGGTGTGGCGATTGGTATTGGGGTAACGATCCTGTTACATTGTGACTTGGTTTATAGCGACAACACTGCCCTATTCCAGATTCCATTTGTAAGCCTTGGTTTATCTCCAGAAGGTGCTTCAAGCAAATTATTGGTAGAACAAGCAGGTTATCACAAAGCTGCTGAATTACTGCTGACCGCTCAGAAGTTTGACAGTGCAACTGCAGTTGCTGCAAACCTTGTCAACAGTATTGAAGATGATGTCTATGCAGCAGCAGCTAAAAAAGCGGCACAATTGTCTGCTTTACCTTTAGCCTCTTTAGTGCAGTCTAAAGCTTTGATGAAACACAATGTAAATGAAATTGTGGCTTGGATTGATCATGAAGCTGAAATTTTCATGGATCGTGTCGGCTCTCCAGAAATGATGGAAGCCGTATCAGCATTTATGCAAAAGCGTAAACCTGATTTCACCCAGTTCAACTAATCCTTCATCGTTGAATGACTAAAAACCACTGTGTTGCATATTACACAGTGGTTTTTTTATTTTCCGTCCCAACATATTTAAGAACCCATTCGGAAAAACTACTTATGTCGAACACTACAGAAAAAAAGCGTTACTTTGAGCCTGCACCACAAGGTATCGATGTTGAAAATTTTAAGAAAGTCATCCAAAGCCGCCGTTCGGTTCGCAAATTTACCAAGAAAGAAATTCCAACTGAAGTACTTGATGACTGTTTAGATTTGGCCCTACTTGCACCAAACTCATCTAACTTACAGCCTTGGACTTTTTATGTGGTGCAGAATCCCACTAAGAAAAAACAGCTGGTCAAAGCTTGTCTAAATCAGCTTGCGGCAAAAACTGCGTCAGAACTGATCGTGTGTGTCGCGCGTACAGACCGTAATGATGAAATGGCAAAACGCAACATTACAGAGTTCCCTTTTCCTGAAGCGCCTGCGACTGTACAGAAATATTATAAGTTCATTCCTTATAACTATAAGACAGGTTACTTAAATGCACTGGGTAACTTTAAGAAAGTGGCTTTCAAAATTGCACGTAGCTTAGACAAACAACTGCCTGTAACTGCATTTAATCAAGCCGATGCAAAACTTTGGGCAAGTAAAACCACAGCTTTAGCATGTGAGAATCTAGTGCTAGCTTTACGTGCCTATGGTTTCGATAGTTGTATGATGGAAGGTTTTGATGAGCCTTTGGTTCGTAAACTGTTAAATCTAAATGATCAGCAATACCCTGTGATGGTGATTGGTGCAGGTGAGCGTGCAGAAGACGGTGTGTTTTTCCCGCAGTATCGTTTTGATCGTGAGTTATTTATTCAGAAGGTTTAGCTGCTGTCTTAATTACAGTGATTGCAAAAGTTTGATACGCGTTAAGGTCATCAGCAACTGTTCGAGCTAACCTAAATACCTATCATAGAGTTTCTGCGACTTATTTAATCAAATGATGAAAGCAGTCGAGTTTTGCTGATGACAATGGTTTTGCCTACTTTTCCCGAAAGAAAAGTAGGTCGAACCGAAGGTTAAAGTCTCAATTAAATATTAAACCTTAAGACTCCGCCACAAACTTCTTTTAAGATTAAATATCCACGATTTGAATAAACTCAAAAGCGGGTTCTTCATAGGGATGACTTAATTTTAAAGCCTTTGTCACAGCAGAAGCTTTTTCCTCTGGAACAATGGTTTCCACCCGCCACTCTGGAATTTGCTCCAAAGCATCTAACTGACCTATAAACGGATTTGCGTCTTTTACAGGTTTAAACTGCCCTGTGCCCAAAACTTGCCATGCACAGTGTTCATAATTCCCTATACCACCTGCTCCTGCTTCAAAAATCGCAAGTTTGGTGGATTCAAGATGAGATTCGGGGACATAGTAGATGAGTTTGAGCATAGCGCTTTAATGTAGATTTTATTAATATCACATCAATCATATTGATCGACTGTACCTATGTCTAATAAAAATATTGCCCGTGAACTTGCTTTAACAACAACTGAAAATTTAGCAGATGAAATTATCTTTAAAACAGCCAATACTCTGCTAGAAGACACAATTAAATCTATCCCTTTTGCATCTTTAATTACAGGTTCAATTGAAAGCTATACTAAATTTCGTACTTTGAAAGAACAAAAACAATTATTAGCTTTTATTGAAGAAGCAGAAAATATAAATGTTGGGTTTATCGAAAAGTTTTTTAAAGACAAGGACAATTTAGAATTAAGCATTGAAATTTTAGGAATACTTGATCAAACCTACCTAGAAAAACAAGCAAAAATGATAGGCCGTGCTTCTGTACTGTTTAAAAACCTTAGTATTTCAAAGCAAATTTTTGATAAATATACATATATTATTACTAGATTAAATAGCCATTTAATTTACCTAATAGAGGAAATTTAC
The DNA here is from genome assembly GCF_051789135.1 of Acinetobacter sp. PC34. NCBI lineage: Bacteria > Pseudomonadati > Pseudomonadota > Gammaproteobacteria > Moraxellales > Moraxellaceae > Acinetobacter > Acinetobacter sp. PC34. The sequence goes on from NZ_CP196664.1 coordinate 2,079,185, forward strand.
ACCATAGAAACCAATCGTGATGATCCTGAATTCGAATATGATATTAAAAATCCCAATATGGAATTAGTAAACTTTGGTTTTTTAATTGAGGTACCGTCACAACTTTATCCTGGTTCAACACAAATTTCTCAATTTAAAAAGACCAGTGACTTTTACTACTTTTATGAAAACATTTTCAAAGGCTAAATTCAATCACATGACTTGTGACATAGATGTCGCCCGTCAAACTGTGAACAAGGATGCCCCATCAGACGAACAAAGGGCTTTTGTTACTTTTCGCCCATGAAAAGTAAAGTCATATAGATATAAATTTTGTTTAAAATTACGCCAACTAAAAATGCAGTCTATTTTATATAAATAGTACATTCAATAAAAAACCGCCTCTCGGCGGTTTTTTTATATTCTCAAAATCACATCTGCAACATATACCCCAAAATCAAAAAGATCAATTGCAAGCTCAAAATCACAGCAAACAACTTCCATCCTTTTTTACGTAACGCAGACTTATCGACTGCTTCGTATGTAACTGTTTTAATCATGTCATCACCTCATACATAAGTGTTGATACTGAAATTGTTTAGTAATCCATCTTTCTTCTATTTTGCATGATATTTGTGCACTTATTACACAATATCACTTTCACATAAATATAAAAGCAAAATCTAAACCAACTTCAACGGGAGAAATAAAAATTCAAAAAACAAAAAAATTAATTCAATAAAAAAGCCACCCGAAGGTGGCTTTTCAAAACACAGACTTCAAATTAACCAATGAACTTACGTGCATTACGGAACATACGTAACCATGCACCATCTTCCGTCCACTCTTCAGGCTTCCAAGAATGCTGTACCGCACGGAAGTTACGTTCAGGGTGCGGCATCATAATCGTTGCACGACCATCTTTCGATGTGACACCTGAAATCGCTTCTGGTGAACCATTCGGGTTCATTGGATAGTGTTGAGTCGGGTTCCCTTGGCTATCGACATAACGCAAGATCACTTGATTGCCTGCATTTAATGCAGCCAAGTTATCCGCGCTTGTTACCACACGACCTTCACCATGTGCAACTGCGATCGGCAGGATTGAACCTTCCATACCTTCTAACAATACAGAGTTCGATTTTTCAACACGAACGTTTACTGCACGCGCTTCAAACATCTCAGAAGTGTTGCGGTGGAAACGCGGCCAAGCTTCAGCACCCGGAATCAGTGGCGCCAATTGCGACAACATTTGACAGCCATTACAAATACCAAGAGAGAACGTTTCGTCACGATTGAAGAATTTTTCAAATTGGTCACGAAGTTTTGGGTTGAACAAAACTGATTTCGCCCAGCCACCACCAGCACCCATTACGTCACCGTAAGAGAAACCACCACATGCCACAAGACCTTCAAAGTCATCTAGGCTGATACGACCTGCAAGCAAGTCGCTCATGTGCACGTCTACAGTATTGAAACCAACTTTGTCGAATGCCGCAGCCATTTCAACATGACCGTTTACGCCTTGTTCACGTAAGATCACCATGTTTGGACGGCGTTCGTTGATGTACGGCGCTTCGATTGGCTCGTTCAAATCAAATGTAGGTTTTGCAATAATACCTGCATGTGATTTGTCCGTGATCAATGCAAATTCTTGATCCGCTGTTTCCACGTTATCACGTAGACGTTGAATCTGATGTGACACTTCAGTCCACGCCACTTGCAAGTCTGCACGTTCAAGCACTAAGCCATTTACAGTCAATTGATCTGTATTATTTACAGTACCAATAACCGCAATTGCATCGCGTAATGTAGATGCCGCAACTTCTTCTGCAAGTGTTGCCCAATCAGACGCGCTGATTTGAAGCACTGCACCAATTTCTTCTGCAAATAGACTTTCAGTTGATTGATCTTCTAAAGCCACACCGAGACGTGCCGCAAACATCATTTCCGCAACAGTTGCAAGCAAACCACCATCACCGATGTCGTGGTAAGCCTTAATTAAGCCGCGGTTATTCCAGTCTTGAACCAATGTAAAGAAAGCTTTGAAGTCGTCAAAACTATCCACATCAGGTGTCACTGAACCAATCGCTTTATAGACCTGAGCAAGGATTGAGCCACCTAAACGGAACTGACCTTTAGAAAGATCGATACGGACAAGTACTGATTCTTCATTTTTCAATTCAGGCGTTAAGGTTTTACGTACATCAGTCACAGGAGCAAAGGCTGTGATTACACCTGACATCGGTGAAGTCACCGATTTGTCTTCGCCTTCATCATTCCAAGTCGTACGCATTGACAATGAGTCTTTACCGACTGGAATTGCAATACCGAGTGCAGGACACATTTCCATACCGATGGCTTTTACACCTTCGAATAAAGCTTGGTCTTCACCTTTTTGCCCTGCCGCCGCCATCCAGTTTGCAGACAATTTAATGTCACTGATCTGGTCGATTTTTGCAGACATAATATTTGAAATCGACTCTGCAACCGATAAACGCGCAGATGCCGCAGGATTTAACAAGGCAACAGGCGGACGTTCACCCATCGCCATTGCTTCACCTGTATAGCCTTGTAAGCTTGTTGTGGTTACTGCTGCATCTGCAACAGGAACCTGCCAACGGCCTACAAACTGATCACGTGCAACCATACCTGTAATTGAACGGTCACCAATGGTGATCAAAAATGATTTCGATGCAACCGTTGGATTTTTAAGTACACGGTAAATTGCATCTTTCAAATCTGTGACTTTAGATGCATCAAAGTCGTCACCTTGACGTTCAATCGTTTCATACGAACGACTCATACGTGGTGTGCCACCTAGCATGACCTGCATTGGCATATCCACGGCTTTGTTTTCAAACAATGGATCTTCAACAGTTAAGTGACGTGCTTCAGTCGCTTCACCCAATACTGCAAACGGACAACGTTCACGTGCACAAAGTGATTCAAACAGGCTTAAAGAACTTGGACGAATAGCTAAAACATAACGTTCTTGCGCTTCGTTTGACCAAATCTCCATTGGAGACATGCCCGGCTCAAGCGATGGAATCTTACGCAAATCAAGAATCGCACCCAGTTCGTGGTCATTCACCAACTCAGGCATTGCGTTAGAAACACCACCTGCACCCACGTCATGCACAGACACGATTGGGTTGAAGTCTTCCATACGCCAGCATGCATCAATCACTTCTTGGCAACGACGTTCCATTTCAGGGTTTTCACGTTGTACAGAAGCGAAATCTAAGTTTTCACCGAGTTTACCGCTGTCTACAGAAGATGCAGCACCGCCACCAAGACCGATCAGCATTGCAGGGCCACCAAGGACGATCAATAAATCGCCTGGTTGAATCGCATCTTTTTCCACGTGGTCTGGACGGATATTACCGTAACCACCCGCAATCATAATTGGCTTATGGAAGCCTTTCACATCGCCATTCACGTTTTGTTCAAAAGTACGGAAGTAACCGTTTAACGCAGGACGACCAAACTCGTTATTGAACGCAGCACCACCCAACGGCCCTTCAATCATAATTTGAAGTGGAGATGCCATACGAGATGGTTTACCGTAGTTTTCTTCCCAAGGCTGTTCAAAGCCCGGAATATTTAAGTTTGAAACCGTAAAGCCTGTTAAACCTGCTTTTGGTTTACCACCACGACCTGTTGCGCCTTCATCACGGATTTCACCGCCTGAACCGGTCGCAGCGCCCGCAAATGGCGCAATCGCTGTTGGGTGGTTATGCGTTTCCACTTTCATGAGGATGTGAGCGGCTTGACTCTTGTATTTATAAACGTGGTGACCAGTCGCTTCATCTTTCTTTGGATAGAAACGCTGAGTATCAAAACCAACGATCACCGAAGCATTGTCTTTATATGCTGACAATACATCTGTTGGTGATTCTTTATAAGTATTTTTAATCATTTGGAACAATGACAATGGCTGTTTTTCACCATCAATTGTCCATTCAGAACCAAAGATTTTATGACGACAGTGCTCTGAGTTTGCCTGAGCAAACATCATCAGCTCGATATCGTGCGGATTACGACCGAGCTTGTTAAAAGCAGCAACTAAATAATCAATTTCTTCATCAGAGAGTGCAAAACCAAACTCAGAGTTCGCCTTCACTAAAGCATCTTTGCCCTGACCTAAAATGTCGATTGCATTTAAAGGTTTTGGAGCCGTTTCAGAGAACAATGCAGCAGCGTCTTCAATTTGATTGAACACACTTTCAGTCATACGGTCATGTAAAACTTGTTTTACTGCATCCGATACTTCAGAAATACCTTTTAAAGTAAACAAAACACCGCGTTCTAAGCGGTGTATCGGGGTATTACAGTTAGCAAAAATATCCGTTGCCTTTGATGACCACGGCGAGATTGTACCTACACGTGGCGTCACAAGGACTTGAACTTCATCACTTGTCGCTTCGCGAACTTGGAAGGTTGCGCCATCATTTAATAGCTGCAAAGCAGATTGCTGTTGTTGCTCGTCGAGCGCTTGGTCGAAAAGGTAAACCCATTGGCTTTCTATTGATTGAACAGAACTGATAGACGATAGACGTGTTAAAAGTTGTGTTTGCTTAAAAGAAGAGTGTGCAGGTGCACCGGCAACGATAAACATGCTGTTTTTGGCTCCACGGGCAGGTCTAGACAACCTACCTCAATGTGACTTGAAGAGAGCGCATATTCTACTGTGAATGCAAGTTTTGAGCTAGTCATATCAGACTTAAAATATGCTGAAATCGTGGTTTTAAATGTCCGAATTTCTTTGACTTTCGCTGCTAAACATGATTAGTAACAATTGATTTACTTGACTGAATATATGTACTCGCCTGTTTTCGGATCTTCTTTAGCAATGATGCCGTTCTTTTTATAAAACATATTCCCACATTGAAGCTCTTCATCAATTTCACCATCTATTGCATAAGGAAGTTGCACATTCACTCGCTTTAAATAAGGATGATCAAAAGCTGGTTCGATAAAAAATGCATCTAAACTTTCCATGTTATAACAAACATAGATTTGCTCAGGTGTACCGTTTTTATTCAGGTCAATGCTAAAGGTGTGATCAGAATTTTGTACTATTCGATCATTTTTCAATGATACAAAATTAACTAAATCACCTTCTCTATCAATTTCATAGGAATATTTTTGATTTTCATCCTCTGAGCCACCATTACAGTTTTTAATTGGTTTTCCAATTTTAACTTTTTCGGATTGAAGCTCTTCTTTGGTAAATTTAGATTTACCATTTATTTCATTACTGAGCAAAATCGCCCAATAATTTTTCCCCTCTGCGCGTGGAGCATCTGTCCAAATACAATTTTTAGCAATGAACTGATCGCCCTCTTGTTGAAAGGCAAAAGTAGCGATAGGTAAATCTTGGATCACTTTATTTTCAACCGATAAGTTTGGTTTAACTTGAGAAACTTTTGATTCAACTTTTTCAGATGCAGTCATCTGTTTATTTTGATTAGGTTGGCTGCAAGCGGATAATAAGATACTGATAGCTAATAATAAGCTTTTATTCATATTTTTCTCAGGCTCATAATAAATAGGTTCTGGATCCCATCCATTGTGGAAAATCAATAGTCGTTTACACTCAAGATATAAAATAACTGATTTCAAATCTTTATATAGGGTGTGTTGACACTTTTAGCTTAAAAAAATAGCGAAGTAGTAAAATCAAATCGCCAAACCCAATTTTACTATTCGCTATGCCTCGTACCATGCTGACAGATCAACACTGGCAAAAGTTGAAAGTTATTCTGCGTAATTTATCCATTCACCACAACTCAAATTTACGCAATTTTATTGAAGCTATTCTCTATAGAATTAGAACAGGCTGTCCGTGGCGAGATATTCCTTGTTGTTTTGGTCATTCAAACTCTATTTTCAAACGTTTTAATCGTTGGTCAAGCAGCGGTAAGTTACTTAGATTATTCAAATTACTAGCCTCATGCCCCGATATGGAGTGGATTTTTATTGATGGCTCTCATGTACGTGCTCATCAACATTCTGCCGGTATAGCGAATCAATCTATTTCTAAAAGTGTAGGAGGAAACTCCTCAAAAATACATTTGATTGTTGATGCACATGGCAATCCTATTGATTTCATGATTACCGATGGAACCACACATGATGTTAAAGTTGCACCTGATTTAATATCAACATTAGATTTAAAAGAGACAAAAGTGGTATGTGCAGATAAAGGCTATGATTCAGAACCACTGCGTGAACAGATCAGGAAAACAAGGACTAAAGCGAATATACCAAAAAAAACAAATAGCCAATCGAACAATGACCATATGGACTGGTGTTTATATAAAATCAGGCATTTAGTTGAAAATATGTTTTGTAGATTAAAGCAATTTAGAGGAATAGCTACTCGATATGACAAGCTCAAAAGAAATTATCAAAGTTCTGTTGCTTTAGCCTGTATATTTTTATGGCTACCTTTATAGGGTTAATTATGAACAGTAAATGTCAACAGACCCTAATTCTTCCGCATCAATTTGTGCTGAATATTGATCATAGTTTTGATCTGAAATATAAGATTATTCGTGTAGGCAAGGTATTTCCCCTAAAGAAATAATCGTATTACACTTACACAGGAGTTTTGGCATACCGCCCATAGTTAGTTTATTTAAAAAATCAATATAGTTAGGTCTAATTAGTCATACTTGATCAAAACAGAGTGGAATTTAGAACAATCATGATTGTTTCCCCCCTTTCAGCACGAAATAAATGGCAGATGATTGAAATGAATTTATATGATTTCATCATCCATTTTTTTCAGAATAATGGTGAAAAGTATAGGGAAAACCAAAAGTCATAAATTAAAAGACAACTTATGTCGCAGCCCTCTAGAGCTCGTCACACTTTTTTGGCATGATGAAGCCAATAACTCACTGAATAACGATAAATGATGCAAATGCGTTGGTTGGAACTGCTCTCAACAGTTCGTATTGGAAGTAAAAAACAAAATACCGAATTGGCACGTAGCCCATTTCACAAAGATTATGATCGAATTATTTTTTCCCAAAGTTTTCGCCAACTGAACCGAAAAACCCAAGTCCATCCACTGACTCAACACGATGGCATTCACACCCGTTTAACTCATTCGCTCGAAGTCTCCTGCATTGGACGCTCTCTTGGCATGCTCGCAGCGGAAAAAATCAAAGATGAACTACCAATGTGGATTTCCCCTGCCGATGTTGGAGCCATTATTCAAGCGGCTTGTTTAGCACATGATATTGGGAACCCACCGTTTGGTCATGCGGGTGAATATGCTATTCGTGAATGGTTTGACGATGCGTCACATGGAAACTTTTTAGAGAAACTTTCCGCAGAAGAACAAGCCGATGTACGTCAATTTGAAGGTAATGCCCAAGGTCTACGCTTACTGACTAAAATTGACTATCACCCTAATGATGGTGGCATGCGTCTGACTTATGCAACACTTGGGGCTTACTTAAAATATCCATGGTTGTCTAAAACCATCGAGTCACAAGGTAATACTCCTGCCAGTAAACGTGCCAAATTTGGTTGCTATCAGGCAGAAAAAGAAATCCTTCAACAAATTGCAGAGCAACTTGGACTGATTCAACTGGGTGAATATCATTATTGCCGTCATCCGCTGACTTATTTACTTGAAGCAGCAGATGATATTTGCTACGCCCTGATTGATCTTGAAGATGGCATTATTTTAAATATGTTGTCTTATGAAGAAGTCGAACCGACTTTTTTAAGCTTACTAGGTGAATATAGCGCACCAACTGAACTGTCGATGCCAGATACAACTTGGCAGCAAAAAATTGCAGCCCTACGTGGACGAGTGATGAAACGTCTGGTTGAAGAAGTCACATCGGCATTTGCTAAGCATCATTTTGAAATTTTAAACGGACAACTGGCTGGCAGCTTACTGCAATACTGCGCTGCTGATATTGAGTTAGGCATTAACCGTGCAAAGGATTTAGCTCGCGATAAAATATTTGAACACCCACAAAAAGCGGGTTTGGAAATTATTGCCCATCAAAGCTTACAAAACATTTTAGATGCCTTTATTCCGCTCACTACACCGCATAAAACATTGAGCTTTAAAGAACAACGCTTAATGGCTATTTTATGTCGTTCTGGTGCGCACTTTGGTAGCAACCACTATGAAAATATCATGCAGGTCTTAGATATTATTTCTAAATTTTCGGACCACCAAGCGTACAACTTGTCTCAAGAGTTACAAGGCAATAAGGCAGGATTGATTTAAATAAGTCATCAACATCCAGTTTGATGATAAAGCCATCAATCCGAACTCAATTTTCCATGAGTCTTTTGCCTTTCTGCGCAATGCTCACTACTATGCAACCATAGATAAAAAAGTGAATCACACAACATGATCGGATGTCTTATTGGTGAAGTCTTCGCACTAGAAGCACCCACCGTACTTTTAAATGTAAATGGTGTCGGTTATGAAATTGATACACCACTGACGACCTTCTGCCAACTACAAAAAGGCCAGAACATTACCTTATGGACGCACCTTGCCGTGCGTGAAGATGCTCAACTGCTCTATGGTTTTCTACATCAACAAGAAAAAATCATTTTTCGCACCCTATTAAAGGTCAACGGTGTCGGCCCTAAAATGGCTTTAGGTATCTTATCCACGCTCAGCGTCGATATGCTGATTCATACTGTCGAACATGAAGATATAAATACACTGGTTAAAGTACCGGGCGTGGGTAAAAAAACTGCTGAACGTTTGATGATTGAGTTACGTGATCGCTTTAAAGCGATGTCTTCAGGCACTGTGCCAAGCAACTCAACCGTTGAACAAATTCAGTTCACAGGCAACTCTGCCGTGGCAGAAGCTGAAGCGGCCTTACAATCTTTAGGTTACAAACCTTTAGAAGCACAGAAATTGGTCAATGCTGCAAAAGGTGATTTTACTGAAGCGAGCGACATCATCCGTGCTGCACTCAAATCGATGAATAAATAATCCAAAATAGACACACCAATACACCTAAATTGGATACATGAAGGCGACATGGATGTCGCCATGTTGGATTGGGATATAAGGACATATCCTCAATCCAACATAAGATTTTTGTTACTTTTGATCTTTCAAAAGTAAGGCAATGCCTACACAATGGTACCTAAACACAAATCATAATTTGAGGCTGTGCCTCGAAAGTTCAGCCAGAGATTGATTTAACTATATGCAAGACCGTCTCATCGGTGGTTCCGAAAAACCCGAAGATCATATCGACCGCGCTATCCGCCCGACCTCACTCGATGACTACATCGGTCAGCCCGTAGTTCGTGAGCAAATGGAAATCTTTATTGGCGCAGCACGTGGTCGAGGTGAAGCCCTCGATCACACCTTAATTTTTGGTCCACCGGGACTAGGTAAAACCACACTTGCCAATATTATTGCCCGTGAAATGGGTGGAAACCTCAAGTCGACTTCAGGCCCCGTACTAGAACGGGCTGGGGATTTGGCAGCCATGCTGACCAACCTTGAAGAAGGTGATGTGCTGTTCATCGACGAAATTCACCGTCTTTCCCCCGTGATTGAAGAAATTCTTTACCCAGCCATGGAAGACTACCAACTCGACATTATGATTGGCGAAGGTCCTGCGGCGCGTTCAATTAAGCTCGACTTACCCCCTTTTACTTTAGTTGCCGCAACCACACGTGCTGGACTCCTCACCTCTCCTTTACGTGACCGTTTTGGTATTGTGCAACGCCTTGAATTCTATTCAGTCACTGACTTGACACATATTGTGACTCGTTCTGCCAATTTGATGGATGTACCTATTACACGTGAAGGTTCAGCAGAAATTGCACGTCGTTCACGTGGTACACCACGTATTGCAAACCGTTTACTGCGTCGTGTCCGTGACTATGCGCAAGTCAAAGGTACTGGTGAAGTGACACAAGATATGGCTCAGCGTGCACTCGATATGCTCAATGTCGATAAAGATGGTTTAGACACTTTAGACCGTCGTTATTTGAGTATGTTACTTGAACGTTTTGATGGCGGCCCTGGTGGTGTAGAAGCTTTGGCAGCTGCAATGGCTGAAGACTCAGGTACTTTAGAAGATGTGATTGAACCATATTTGATTCAACAAGGTTATGTCATGCGGACAGCCCGTGGCCGTATTGCCACCAATATGGCGTATTTGCAGTTTGGTATGACACCGCCTGAACCGAAGGATAAACCCTAAAATACCTGTTTAATGCAAAAGAAGGAGGCTTAATGCCGCCTTCTTTTTGGTTCACTATCTATTCTTTGTTTCTTTAAACTCATTAAAGTCTGCTTTACGGATCATGGCATGAATACCTTTGGTACGATCAACCACTTGGGATACCTCAAAGTCTGTAGCGGCACTTAAATAAGCATATGCAATTTCTTCTGAAATACCATATTCATCAACCAAAAAGCGAATCGCTTCACGTGTTGATTTACGCATTGCTTCGTCCAAATCTTCGTCTAAACCAGGCGTAATCCAAAACTCCGCATTCTCTGCTAGAGGTTGTCTAATGGTTTTACCAGGTACTTTATCCTTGCCCGCTTTTAACAATGTAATTTTAAACGTTGCCCGTGCTGATCCCTCAAGAGCAGTCAAGGAAACTTCACCATCTCCTTGAACAAAATGACTATCACCTGTATAGAACAGTGCACCTGGCACTTGTACAGGATAGTACACCGTTGCCCCAGCACTTAACTCATTAATATCAATATTTCCTCCATAAAATGATGGGGGTACTGAATGCACAGGTTCGCTTGTATTTGCAGCCACCCCCATAGTTCCCATAAATGGGTTTAAAGGAAAGCGGATTGATGGGCCTGTATCAGTTTTTAAAACACCTTCCCAAACTCCATTTTTATTTTTTTCAATTGGCGTAAAGATAGAAACATTACCATATGCATCTGGATTATTTGCTGAAGCTCCATCCATCTTTTTACGCTTTGGAAACTCAGGTAATGTACCCTTTCCATGTCTATTTGAAATCACACCATAAGGAACTCGTGGTTCAACTTTTAAGATTTCAACTTTTAAAATATCCCCAGGCATTGCACCATCAATTGCAATTGGACCTGTGATGATGTGTGGACCATCTTTATGAAAATCATGCTTTAAATTGGAGCGCGTAATTAATTTTGCTTCATCTAGAACATTTTCAGATTCAACCCCATGCGATGAAAAATACTTTTCAGCATCTCTCCCCTGATCTTCAAGCAATCCTTCATGTGAAACAGTATCAAAGGTCACTGTACTTTCCGATGGAACTGTTAATACTGGTTTAGCATTCTTATTTGGTAAATAGCCCCATGTAATTGTTTTTAATGTACTTGGAACATAATAATTCCCTTGATATTCACCTTTTTTTAATAACATTGGCTTATTTTCTAGTTGTTTTAAAACCTGAAAGTCATCAGCAAAAGTGAAAGATGAAAGTGCTAAAAGACCAGATGTGACAGCTATAGATAATGCTAAACGCGTTGACATATGTAAATTTCCCTAATTTAATTACATAACGCTAAAAGCAAATTTAATGCCATTTTAAGTTATTATTCACGTTTTAATAAAGTTATACCTAGTCGCTCTATTAGTCAGCTTCTTAATACAATACTGGGTATGCATTTATAAAATATTTAAATAACATTATCTTTTTTTTAAACGAGAATCCATCACAAGCCTTGGCTATACATCCCCTCTCGACAATTTATAAAGAGGAAATTTCTCTCACCTCTTCGACCAGCATTAACTCACACGCCCCATTCCCTGTGTCTGTCCGACTCAGTGAACTGCGCCACGTCCAACCATCAGCCGATTTAACTTCAACCAGTTGCCCTTTTAAATAAACCATGTCGTCTACATCAATATCTGCAAGTTTTTGTGCAACAACTTTATTGGCTGGGATCAAATGCGTATTGGCACTACTCGAGGCAATATCATTTACTGGAATGGGTGGATTGTTCTCATAACGCCGATAATACCAACGATTACTTTGTGTAATAGATAGTTGCTTGTAGACTTCAGGCTTCGCCATCTCGTTCCAACCCAAAGCAAAATCCACAGGACTTAGCTCTGCTTCACGACCCATCCTATAGTTTTCACGCGCCAACACACGAAACTCTCCCGCATATGGTTCTAAGGAAGTAATTGTGTAGCCTTCAACTTGCTGTACATTTTCAATCGGTGAATATAACTCTAAACTTCTGCTTCCTTGCTCAGGCTTAAGCCAATATGTCCACAGCGCAAATGCCACAGCCAAAATAAGCAGCAGTTTAAAATAACCATTCATTCCCTTATCCTTATATTTTTATAGCCATACAGCGTTCAACTCCCCCAACAGTCATGAATCACAATATTTGACATCTTGTGCCATTGGAGTGAAATCTCATAATGCTAAACTGCGACGCATTAGTACTTTGACGTGCATCAATTTTAAGACCCTGTCCTTAAATATAAAAGCGCCAAGTCAATCTAAATCGACTCGTACAACTGGAAAAACGGAATACTCTCATGGCGAATAAATTTGAATTCAACATTCGTGTCTATATTGAAGATACTGATGCAGGTGGCATTGTTTACCACGCCAATCATATTCGCTTTATGGAGCGTACCCGTACTGAGTGGTTACGTGCTTCTGGTGTAGATCATTACTGGCATCAAAAAGACTATAACTTCGTTGTACACAAAATTAATGTGAAATATTCACGTCCAATTTTAATGGATGATTTAATTACTGTTACAGCAAGTGTTGTTTCGTGTAAGGCTACGTCATTTGTGTTGCAACAAAATATTTATCGTGGTGAAATCATGCTTGCATCTGGTGAGGTCGAATTGGCATGTATCAGTTCAGAAATGAAACCACGTCGACTTCCCGATGAAATCCGCGAACTGATTCTAAAAGAATTAGGACAAGACTAAAAAAATTATTGGCACATGTAGTAACTATGGCAACTCAACTCGAATCATCTCTTCAAGTTTCAGATCTAATATTACAAGCAAGCCCAGTCGTACAACTGGTAATGCTGGCTTTACTTTTGGCCTCGCTGTTTAGCTGGTATCTGATTGCCAAGTTACACATGAGTTATAAAAAAGCACAGGCAGACGATGACCATTTCCAAAAAATTTTTTGGTCAGGTGCTGAACTGAATACGCTGTATAACAATGCGCAACTTAACTCCAAACGTGTCGGCCTTGAGGATATTTTTTATCAAGGTTTAGGCGAGTTTTTAAAACTAAAAAAACGCAATGCTGCTACAGCTCAAACCATTGAAGGCACAGAACGTATTTTACGCGTCGGTCTAAGTCGTGACCAAAGCCAACTTGAACAAGGCTTAGGTGCTTTGGCCAGCATTGGTTCTGTTGCCCCGTATGTTGGCTTATTTGGTACCGTTTGGGGCATCATGAATGCATTCATCGGTTTAGCAGACGTAGATCAAGTCACCCTTGCAACGGTTGCACCCGGTATTGCTGAAGCCCTCATTGCTACAGCGATTGGTTTATTTGCAGCGATTCCTGCAGTATTGGCATTTAACCATTACACAGGAAAAGGCGAAACGGTTTACTCCGATCGTGCTTTATTTGCAGAAGAAATGGTTGCGTTATTACAACGTCAGTCTTTGGGTGAAACTAAGGAACATGACTAATGGCAATTCAACGTTCAGGACGCTTCGAGCGCATTAAAAAACCACTAAAAAGTGAGATGAACGTCGTCCCATATATTGACGTCATGCTCGTATTATTAGTGATTTTTATGGTCACCGCACCCATGATTACTAGCGGCATCAATGTCGATCTTCCTCAGGCCAATGGCAACCCCATTGAATCAAAAGATGCACCTGCAATGGTCAGCTTAGATAAAGAAGGTCGCTATTTCCTTAAATATAAAACACACAGTTCAGCTGAACCTTTGGCTTTATCTGAATTGACGTCTATTTTAAGTGAAGCACAGCAACAAGCTCAGGCTGAAAATAAAACTTTAACCGTTGTTGTGGAAGGTGAACAGTCACGCTCTTATGGCGAAGTCATGTCGCTCATGAACAGCCTACAAGAAGCGGGCCTCAGCCAAGTTGGATTACTCACAGAGCCATTAAAGTAATTTATGAAAGATTTTAAAAAGCCACCTTTTAAACAAAAAGCCATCGCGCTTGGATTTACCTTTGGTGTCCATGTGATTGCTGTTGTTGGCTTACTTTATCTTGGTATGAGTAAACCACCAGAGCCACCGAAGCAAATTAGAACTGTGCTCATCAAACCTGAGGACTTAAAGCCTGTTACGCTTGAAGAAACAGAGTTTACGGAAACAGCACATGAAAATGTAGCCAAAGAAATCACACAAACTGCTCCACCAGTTGTAGAGCCTGCACCTGTTATCCCAACTGCACCACCTATAACACCCGTTGTGCCAAAGGTCGACGCTCAAAAGGCAGCAGCGGATGCTAAAGCTGCTGAAGCGGCAGCGCGTAAAGCTGAACTACAGCAGCAGATTCAGGCACGTGCAAAGGCTGAAGCTGAAAAACTACAAGCTCAGCAAGAACGTGCTGCTGCCCGTGCAGCGGAGCAAGCTAAAAATGCTGAGAAAGCCAAAGCAGATGCAGCGGCGAAAGCCGAAGCAGATGCCAAACGCCGAGCAAACTTAGAAGCATTGAAAAAAGCAGAGGCAGTACAAAAAGCGAAGCTAGAGGCACAAAAGAAAGCAGATCTCGCTAAAAAGCAGCAACAAATTACTGACGCCAATAAAGCTAAAGTTGCGGCTGATGCAAAAGCCAAAACCGATGCCGATAAAGCCAAGGCTGCCGCTGATGCAAAACGTAAAGCCGATGCGGACAAAGCAAAAGCCACCGCTGATGCAAAAGCCAAAGCAGACGCCGATAAAGCCAAGGCAAATGCCGATGCTAAAGCTAAAGCAGATGCAGCGAAGGCCAAAGCTGACGCTGATGCGAAACGTAAGGCTGATGCGGATAAAGCTAAGGCAAATGCTGACGCAAAAGCCAAAGCTGATGCCGAAAGAGCCAAAGCTGCCGCTGATGCCAAACGTAAAGCCGATGCCGATGCCAAAGAGCGTGCGGCTGAAGAAGCACGTGCTTCATCTGCAAAACAAGCTGCCGAAGAAGCCGCACAAAAGAAAGCTGAAGCAAAGCAAATTGCTTCAACGGCAAAGCGCGACTTTGAAAATAAAATTAAGCGTGCTTGGGATACCCCAGCAGGTTCAACGGGTAAAACCGCGACTGCACGTGTCACGCTTTCGGATAGTGGCGCTGTACGTTCTGTGATCGTGAGCTCCAGTGACCCGGACATGAAAGCCAGCGTCGAAGCAGCTGTTCGTTCTGCTGCACCCTATCCAATGCCTTCAGATCCAGAAGCGCGCCGGCAAGCACAAAGCTTTACCTCATCCTTTACTGCAAAATAATCCAAATCCCTCTGAACAGTCAGGGGGATTTTTAGCCTAAATCTCAGTACTTTTATATACTCAAATAACTTATTTTAAATACGTTTAATCTGTATCCATGTTCAATAGTAATCGATGTGAAGTCTTTAATTTCAGTCGATATTTCACTCCATATAAGCAAACCGCCACTCTCCCTTATCACACATATCTACCTATGTGTTTTTGCATTTACGCTTAAACGACTTAATTCTTACTCATTTTTCACAGTGTTATAACAGATCAGTCATAATTTCATGCTTTTAATATTAGAAAATCATGCCATTATGTAGAACAATTAAACCCACAATAAAAGCCGTTTGTTTGAGTAAATAACGAATGATGGAAATGACGCGTAAACACCTTCTTAGCCTAGCCATTTTAACTGCTTTCAGCCCAGTCTTAGTGACTCAAGTGCATGCTCAGCTTCATTTAGAAATTGCAAAAGCACCTGAAGAAGCGCCTAAAATTGCAATCGTACCTTTTAGCAATGACAGTAGCCTCTATCCTATTATTGAAACAGATTTAAACCGCTCAGGGAAATTTACCAGCGCTTCAAAAAATTTACCTGCAACCGCCAGCATGAATAATCCGAACGCAGCCAACTGGCAGGCTGCAGGTGTTCCATATGTCGTTACAGGAACAGTAAAAACCACTGAAAATGGCAGTTACGAAGTTCATTACCAACTTTATGATGTCCAAAAACAACAATATCTTTTAAATGAATTATTAACTGTTCCAGCATCACGCGTTCGTTCTGCTGCACACATGATTAGTGATGCTATTTATCAAGCATTAACTGGTATTCCAGGAGACTTTAGCGGTCGTATTGCTTATGTACTACGCAATCCTGCTACACCAGAGCAACGCTATACACTACAAATCGCGGATACTGATGGTGAGCAACCACGTACAATTTTAACGTCACGCGACCCCATTCTATCGCCTGCTTGGACTCCAGATGCCAAGAAAATCGCTTATGTGTCGTTTGAAACCAAACGCCCTGCAATTTATGTCCAAGACCTTTCCACAGGTGCGCGTGAAAAGCTTGCTAGCTTCCGGGGTCTAAATGGCGCACCAAGCTTCTCTCCAGACGGGAAAAGTATGCTGTTCACCGCTTCTATGCATGGCAACCCGGAAATCTATCAAATGAACTTGGAAACCCGTCAGCTGCAACGTATGACCAACGACAGTGCCATTGATACTGAAGCGCGTTATGCACCAGATGGTAAGTCATTTATCTTTACTTCTGACCGTGGTGGTTCTGCACAAATTTACCGTTATGACTTGGCAAATAGTAATTATAACCGCCTGACCTTCCGTGGCGCATTCAATGCACGTGGTACGCTCAGTGCCGATGGCAAAAAGCTGGCACTGGTTCACCGTCCAAGTGGTAGTAACTATAAAGTCGCTATTCAAGATTTAAACTCAAGTGTCACCAATATTTTAACGCCAACCAGTTTGGATGAATCACCAAGTTTCTCGCCAAATGGGCAGATGGTGGTCTATGCAACGCGTGAAGGTTCACGTGGTTTGTTGTCGATCATGTCACTGGATGGCCGTTTCCGTATGAATTTACCAAGTGAACAAGGTGAAGTCCGTGAACCCGCTTGGGCACCCAAATAACTTTTTTAATGACTAGTCATTTAATAATCATCAATTTTCATGGAGATGAAGAATGAAATCGATCAAACTTTTAGCCCTTCCAATCTTAGCGACTGCTCTTGTAGTTACAGGATGTGCGAGCCGCAAACCCGCTGCGACAATTGAAGCGGGTCAAAACCCAAATGGTTCAACCACAGTCAATACTCAAGGTCTAAGTGAAGATGCTGCTTTAAATGCACAAAATCTTGCAGGTGCATCGGCAAAAGGCGTAACTGAAGCCAACAAAGCATTTTTAGCAAAACGCGTTGTGCATTTTGACTATGACAGTAGCGACCTCAGCAATGATGATTACCAAACGCTACAAGCTCATGCGCAGTTCTTAATGGCAAATGCAAATTCGCGTGTGGCGTTAACAGGTCATACCGATGAGCGCGGTACACGTGAATACAATATGGCATTGGGTGAACGTCGTGCCAAAGCGGTTGAAAGTTTCTTAATCACCACAGGTGTGAGTCCGAACCAGCTTGAAGCAGTTAGTTACGGTAAAGAAATGCCAATCAATGCAGGCCATGACGAAAATGCATGGAAAGAAAACCGTCGCGTAGAAATTAACTACGAAGCAGTGCCACCACTTTTAAAATAATGCTGGTATTACAACTGAAATAAAAAAAGCGCTCCTTTCGATGAGCGCTTTTTTTATGACTTAAACTTGTTCAGGCTTGGGATTTTCATCAGATTCTTCAGCATGTTGCATAGATTCAATCATGTCATGTTTATTGAACTTTTTATACTCAGCCTTTGCTTCGTAATCTTGCCACGCTTTTTTCACGCTATCGTCTGAAATATCATCTAAGTTAATCCCTTCGCTCGGCGTTGGAGTCGCATCAAATTTTTGCGTTGTCATTGTTGTGCTCCTATTTTTACCTGATATTCCTTCCATCAACATAGCACTTTCCACAAGACTTGCAAGGGTAAAATCGAAGCAAATAGTCGAGTTTAATTGTTCTTTTGTCTCGTTCTCGACTAAAATATAGCGCAATGTTGATTTTGTTACGTATTCAAGTTTTAGTGGAGTCCTCCCCCTTATGTCATATCTCAATCTGTCCCAATTTTTAGAACAACAAACGGGAAATCTTACGCCTGAATTGGCACAAGTGATTAGCACCATTGCTGCTACTTGCCAAACCATCGATCAAGCTTTACAAAAAGGTGCTTTAGCTGGTGTCTTAGGTAGCGCGCAGCATGAAAACGTGCAAGGTGAAGAACAGAAAAAACTGGATGTAATTTCAAATGATTATTTGATTGATGCTCTAAAAATCCACCCACAAGTTGGTGGTTTAGCGTCTGAAGAATTGGATGAATTCACGCCAGCTCAAGAAAATGGCAAATATTTAGTTTTATTTGACCCACTTGATGGTTCAAGCAACATCGACATCAATATGTGTGTGGGGACTATTTTCTCAATCTTGCCTGCAAAAAATGCAGTGACACAAGCTGAAGACTTTATGCAAGCAGGCAACCAACAAGTTGCTGCGGGTTATGTACTTTATGGCCCATCAACCATGTTGGCACTAACAGTCGGCGCAGGTACGGTGTTCTTTACCTTTGACCCAGAAACTCAACAATTCTTGCTCACCTCTGAAAATATTCAAGTGGCAGCAGATACCAAAGAATATGCCATTAACTCATCAAACCAACGCCACTGGGAAAACCCAGTAAAACGTTATATTGAAGAACTTCTTGCAGGTAAAACAGGTCCACGTGAGAAAGACTTCAATATGCGTTGGGTGGCTTGTATGGTGGGCGACATTCACCGTATTCTTTGCCGTAGCGGGATTTTCATGTATCCATACGACCTCAAAGATCCGAAAAAAGCAGGTCGCCTGCGTTTAATGTATGAAGCAAACCCTATGAGTATGCTAATTGAACAAGCTGGCGGTGCATCAACAACGGGTCGCGTTCGTATTTTAGACATCGAACCAACTGACCTACACCAACGTGTCCCAGTGATTATTGGTTCTAAAAACGAAGTCGATTTAGTGACCGGCTACCACAACTAATTTTTTTTAAATGCGCATAGCCATCTGAAGCGTTATGCGCATGAGTCTCTCCCATGTCAATCGTTTTTCTTGAATCAAAAGACAACCCAAAGATTAAACATCTGCGCGGTTTAATAGAGCAAAGTAGCTACCGTAAAAAGCAAGGTCAAACTGTGCTTGAAGGGACACACTTAGGCTTAGCTTGGGTTGAAAAAAAGAAGAAACTCAATTCTATTTTCACCACTGAAAATGCACTCGAACACCCTGATATTTGCGATATTTTAGATGAATATGAGGGTGCTGTTTTTGTCATTGCTGAAAGCCTATATCGTGACTTAAGCACATTAGGGACCACTTTGCCCTTCCTGGCAGTTGTAGACTTACCAAGTTCAAGCCAAAGTGTAGACTTTAGCTTCGATACCTTGATTTTGGAAAACATTCAAGATCCAGGCAATGTAGGTACACTGCTCCGCTCTGCTGCAGCAGCGGGTATTAAGCAAGTTATTTGTACCAAAGGTTCTGCTGCACTCTGGTCACCACGTGTATTACGCGCAGGCATGGGTGCACACTTCTCACTCAACACCTATGAAAACGTTGCCATCGAAGATGTACTCGAACGCTTTGAAATTCCAGTGTATGTGACCAGCTCACATCAGGCCGAAAGTTTATATCAAAAAGATTTAACACAAGCTTGTGTCTGGATCTTAGGCAATGAAGGCCAAGGAGTTTCTGACTTTGCTTTGGCACATGCTCAAGCACTAAGCATCCCACAGCCTGGTGGCCAAGAATCTCTCAATGTCGCTATTGCGGGTTCAATCTGCTTTTTTGAAATGGTGCGTCAACGACTTTAAAATCGTTAAGTTATATTAACTAAAGTCGGCTCAGTAGAAAAAATAGATTACACTAGAAAAAATAATTACTTGTGTTGTCAACCAAACCATTATTTCCAACGTTATAGGCACATGATCGAGGAAATAATGGTGGGTATCCGATGACAGGATTTTCCATCTCTATGGATTTAGCACCCAAACAGTCTAAAACGCAGGATTCTAGTACTCTAAAGAGTACCGCCGAGTCTCGCCTAAAAAACTTCATGCAAGAAGTGACTGGTCGTGCGTTAGTAATGATGGAAACTGCCACCCAAAACCAGCAGGGTATCGCCATGGATTTGGTGCAAGAAGCTTTTATTTCATTACACAAATCTTATTCAGATCGATCTACGGAAGAATGGTATCCCCTGTTCTATACCATTTTAACCAATAAATTACAGGATTGGCGTCGTAAAGAAGCACGTCGAGCACAACCGTTTTCTTTCTTCAAAAAAGTCAGTCTTGATGATGACGATTTTGAAGTCAATGAGGTGGTCGATGAAAGAGCGCTGAATCCTTCAGACTTCTTAAGTCAAGCTGTCACTGCGGATGAAATTCAAGAAGCCATTGCTGGTCTTCCGGTTCGTCAGCAGCAAGCATTTATGTTACGTGCATGGGAAGGTTTTGATACTGCAACCACTGCGCAAATCATGAATTGCTCTGAAGGCAGCGTTAAAACTCATTACCACCGTGCGATTCAAGGCTTACGCAATGCTCTCGCACATTTGAATCCACATCTAGGAGGATCATCCGAATGAAAGATGATTTCTTAAAGCAAGTAACCTCCAAACTTGATGGGCTCGCGCAACACCACAAGAACAAACCCGTGGTGATGCAACATGTTCTTGATGACATTCAAGATCAAAAGTCCTCACGTTATGGCCTTTGGAAAATGTCTGGTTTTGCTTTAGCTGCGGCTATTGCTGGCTTTGTCGTACTTCCGAACTCTATAACCCTTGATGAAAAGCCACATAACCAAGTGGTTTCGACTCCTAAACTTTCACCTCAAATGGTTGAAGATTTAGAAATGTTATTGGTTTTAGGTGAGGACACTGTTCCACATGGCAGCTAAACGTGTCGCTTTCGCACTTTGCACGCTAGGTTTTTTACAAACCAGTTTTGCAGGTTTTGATCGTTTTTGGATTTTTTCTAAAGATGCAGATACCCAAGTGTCTGAAACATGGGAGTCGTTGTCTGAAGAAGAACAACGAGCGTTGATTCAACGTTACCAATCCCTTAAAGAACTGCCCGATGCGCAAAGTGCAGCCCTGCAACAACGTATGGACTGGTTTACTCAGTTACCTGAACAAGAAAAGCAAAAAATGCGTGACACTTGGCAACAGATGAGCACCCAAGAACGACGTGATTTACGTGTACGCATGCAAAAAGCAGATGCAGATGAACGTGTGAATATTCGAAATGAATATATCAACAAGTACATCCATAGCAACACTGCTACACATTAAGATGCCTAGTTGAATGTAAATACTTTAGAAACAGCCATAAAAAATGCCTCATGTGAGGCATTTTTTATGGCTACATTTATATTTTTCGTCGTTGTCTAAACCACGCTAATGACAACAATCCAAGCACCCCAAGGCCACTGATTGAGCCACCACCACCGCCACTCGCTTCCGTATTGGTATTTTTAGCGGTGTTCGTAAAATACATCATCGCAGATTTAGACTCTTCAGCCTCTGCATCATAGATCACATATTCAATTTCATAAGGGAATGGACTGAAATTATTGCGGACTTCGACTTCAATATTGCCGCCATAACATACATATTTTTCATATTCTCCCGGACAAGAACCTGTACGTTCTGGCTTAATATTAATGCCTGCATCCTGACGTACAATACGAATAGCAAGATCCTTTCCATTCGCATCACGGTGAAATGCTGGACGCTGATGTTCTGCCGCGACTGTACTAATCGGTCCATCACCATCATCACTATCATTTGCAAGTGGATTTACATTGAGTTTTAAAGTGCCACCATAATTCAGGGTGTATTCATCCGTTTTGGCAATAGGTTGTATATTGCTAAACTCCGCTTTTAGAATCCCCGAAGAACTTGCCTGCGTAGCCTTACTCTTTACACTATATTGGCAATACACATATTCCGTGCTTGTTGTAGGCTTACCATCGGTGCGATAAATCATGATTTGTTTTAAATCATCCTTCCACTCACAGCGTAAAGTTGGATCCGCTCTGAGTTTTGAGGTATCCAACACACCATCTTTGGCGCTGAGAACACCTACACCTAATACCTGAGTTTCAGTAATGGTATAATTCTCAGTGTTCATTTCTTTTAAAGCCGACGTTCCATCAGCAGTGTTGACCACAGCCTCATCTTGCAAGACAAACTGAAAGGGATCGACATAAATCGCTCGGTATTTTTGATGTAGTTTGGTTGCCGCTAAAAGCTCTTTATAACGCTTTAACTCTTCATTAAACTCGATCAAAAAGTCTGGATTGGTGTTTTTATCGGCGATTAATTCTTCCAATTCCTTAATATTATTCTCATACGCCTGAAGACGTTCTGCCTGCGAGGTATTTTTCAAATCAGCAATATCCGCTGCTGCTAAACGACGCAACTCAACCGATCCAATATCACAGCTGTTAGCTTCCGCAGGTGCTAACATCAATGTTCCGTCGACAATACGGTCTAGACCACGCTGGTCACTATCATTGCAGCTCAATTTACTGTTGGTATCTAGTAAATCAACTCCTCCACTATTCACTTTCGGAAAATACATTGGGCGGAATAAATTATATTTTGATGGCGAAGTTAAGGAACTGAGTAGACTTCCTATAGCCACATTTTTCACATCAATATTGGTATCTGTCGTACCATCGAGTATTCGTGCACTTGCTGCCAGTTCACACTGACTGGTTGCAGTATCAAACGCATTGTAACCTGCCGTCACACCGGCATCATATTTGTCGGATAGTGTCTGAGAACCGACATAGCGGCATGATGTATTTCCATTATATGCAAGTACATTGTAATACAACGACTTCGTACCGAAATCATCATAATCCAAAACGCTCGCGGCACTGTTTTCTACAATGGTGTTATTTGAAAATAAGAAACTACTTTCAAGACTCAGATTATGCTCTCGGGTATTAACGGCATACAAGATGCTCCCGTTTAGAGTATTCACAGTATTTTTTGCGATCGTATTATTCGCCATAGCAACTTTTGGGTTACCACAAAAATCGAATGTATTTAGATTCGATATCTGACCATTTGAAATAATACTATTCGCTCTAAACTCTATATTCGTTTTTACATCCAACAGCCCTGCATAACATTGCATTGCAAGCACACTACCTACAGTCGCTTGGTTACCTTGTAATACACTATTATTTACAGTCACCTGATGCTCACCAGAACCAACGAGATAGAGTGCTCCACCTTTTTTATCCGACTTTGAGTTTAGAATTTGTACATTATTTAAGGTTAATGCTCCACCGACCAGTAAAGCACCGCCTTCATCTGCCGAATAACCATTTTCTAGAATGACATTCTCTAGCGTCAAACTGGTCTTGGTAATGGTATTAAATAAACGTGACTTTCCACCCGCATCAATCCGTGAAGTCAGCTCACCTAGCGCTGGATACTTAAAAGTGATGGGATTTTTTTCACGATCTAAATAAGGGCTTTTCCCAAAAACCACCACTTTAGACTCGGGAACAATTTCCTTACTCAGCTTATACGTCCCGGCTGCTAACTGAATATAATCGGTTTGACCTGAACCCGTATTCCCAGCACTACAGCCGCCATAAGCCTTATTTAAACTGGCTGTTTTGATTGCCTCACGGAGTGAACATTGATTCATGTTCACATTATCTTCATCATCAAATGTGTTGACATGAATTGTTCTATCTTCTGCAGCCATTAATGTCATAGCAGCTACCACCATGACACCCAATAGTCCTTTTTTAAAGTGTTTCATGTTCGCCCTTTTCTTTTTATTTTCGACGCAGCAAAATTAAAGCAAATAACCCCAGTAAGCTCAGAATACCCGTGCTGCCCCCAGAAGTTTTAATTTTGTCACTTTCCATATGATTTTGCGGTTCTTGTACAATTTGTACATTCACTTCGACGAACGGAATATGTTCATCAAAACGTGTCGTGGTTGTGACCAGCTGTAACCTGAAAATATCAGCACCATGCCATGCTCCATTTGGCGTGTAAGTAATATTTCCTAGTTCATCAATCACCACTTTACCTTTCGATACCGTTTGAGTCTGCTGCACCCGCATACAACCGGGTTGCCACTCTTCACCATTTGGCGCTTTAGCCGATTTGAACAAGCTTGCACATTCGGTTTTGGACAGTAGATCACTATCTCCAAGCAGATCTGCAACAGAAAGTTTAGCTACTTGCCCCGCTATCAGATCTTCACCAATTAAGCTAATGGTCGTTGGGACCTCAATCTCAATTGCACCACGGTCACAAAAGGTATTATTCGTATTTCGATTCACACCACGTTGATCTGAATTTTCACAGCCAATTAAAGAATCCGTTGTGTTTACAACCACTTTACCCTTGTTCACAATTGGAGAATCTAACCAATGCGTCTGACTCATTAAAATGCGTGGACGGATATAGCCTAAAAATTTTTGGTTGGGAACAATATAAGGACACAATAAACTGTCAGCATCTGCAGACATGGTTTTACACTCACCCACCACATCACTGCCTGCAATCAAAGCGCCAGACCAAAACTCATTCGGATAATAGCTCGCACCACTGCCACAGTCACTTTGCGTGACTAAGTTGTTCTGAAGAACTGCTTTACTTAAATCCCCAGCACAGTTTTGTGTGATGGTATTTTCAGCATTCCCTAAAACGATACTATTGGCCAGATAAGCCAAGTTTGTAGATGGATTGAAATAAATCCCTTTACTGTTTCCCACCACCGTTAAGTTATTCAAAGCCATGCCATCTCGAACATTGACGACATAACCTGTATTTTTCACAAAGGTACTACTGACCAGACGTGATGCTAAACTGGATAAGGTTGTATCTTCTTTAACAGCTGCATTATTGACAGAGTAAATATTGGCACTGCTTGCATCTGTTGTTTTATTTTCTTTGAAAACTGAATTATAAATCCGAAAAGAAGGCGCGTCCCCATACAAAATAGCACCTTGTGCCGCTTGGTTTTGCTCAACCAGAGTAGAGCGAATTTCAACTAGACTACGACTAGTACCATCTTTGAGCAAGGTTGCGACATTGTAAATCGCACCCCCTTGCCCTGCAAAACCACCTGTTAATTTGACGTATTCAAGACCTAAATATTCATTGTTATAAATTAAACCACCTTGATTCACACCGCAGTCTTTCGCACAGCCCTGTAGAGTAACCTCTTTTACTAACACACGAATTAAAGCATTCTCAGCATTATCAACCCTTAATAAGTTGTCAGAACCATTCATTTTTAAGATGGCATTACTTAAACCCTGAACAGTTTCTTCCCCCACAGAACTGTCATAACTTGTTCTGAGTGTTAAATCTTTTTTGATCGCAAGATGGGTATTTAGCAAATAGGTTTTATTTTTCTCAAGCATGACGGTGGAAATCGCATCTTTGCCCCCGCAACCATAATAACCCGCCTCAGGCATACCTTGATTAATATAGTCGATAGCTTCGCGAAGTGAACATTCCGTGTCATTTTTGACAATATCGTCAGTGATGGTCACTTTAATATTATCCGAATAGGCATGACTCGCCACCAATAGCGTAGCTACACCTATGCTCTTCTTGAGCATAACGATCTCCTTGCTTTTATTTTATCTTTTCTTTTTATTCTTAGATTGCAAAATCCCTGCAATATCTAACAATTTTTTGTACTCTGTCACAGCTCGGACAATTTCTCAAGTAATATTATGATTTACCGATATTCGTCAATTAGCGCATAAATTTGTCTGAGATTTGCATTACTCAGTTTGGTTTTCTCACCTTTTAGTAGTTGAATTAGTTGTTCTAAACTTTGCAATAATACCGAGGTTTGATGCGGCCCATGCGCGAGTAAATAATCAATAATCTGTTGATCGATATGAATCCCACGACGCGATAAAACCGACATCACTAATGTAGAACGATCGGCATACAAACTTCCGTTTGGTACTTTCACACTTACAGCTTGCGTCAGGCGAGATTGTAAATCAGGTAGTTCAAGTTTTAATTCAATCGGTGCAACACGAGAAGAGAACACCAATTGGCCGCCTTCTTCGTTATTGTAGTTGATCAGGTGAAAAACCGCTTTCTGCCAATGCGGCACACCGCTTATGGCTTCGATGTCATCTAAAGCGACAAGGTCAAAACGCTCTAAAGAAGTAATTGCTTCTGTTGGCGCATCCAACAGTTCAAGTAATGAAACCTGAATCGCTGTTTTACCCACATCCAAATAAGAATCACAAATTGCTGAAAGTAAATGACTTTTCCCAGAACCTGCACTACCATACACATAAAAACGATTCATTAAACCCGCATGTAACTGACGAATCGCATCGATAACATGCCCCCATCCCGGCCCAGAAAAATCACTGATTCGGGCATCGAGTTGGGGTTCAATATCTAGTTGCAATTGACGCATGCTGGTTTGTGTATCCTAAATTTCTTTATGGTCTATCTGATCAATCTTACTTGAATTTTCAGATGCTTGCTGAGCTTTTACCGCTTGATTTTTTAGTTCAATATCAACATCGACCTGATCAGTTTCAATCGTAATTGAACCCGCTGATGAATCTTGCACAACATAAGTAGATGTACTATACATTGGGCTGTTTTCATAAAACTCACGTGCATGTCTTAATAAGACCACAATCACAGCAGCGACAGGCAATGCAATTAACATTCCTAAAATACCGCCCAATTGCGCACCAGCCAGCACTGCAAATACCACAGCAACTGGAGACAAGCCAATTTTATCGCCCAACAAAAACGGTTGTAATATATAGCCTTCCACTGCCTGACCAATCATAAAGACCACGCCAACCAAGAGTAGTTGCATCCAATCAATACCAAACTGGAATAAACTTGCAATCACTGCAGCAATAATTCCGACAGCAAAACCTAAGTACGGAATGATACTGCATAGCCCAGCCACCATCCCAATAATCAAACCGACTTCAAGTCCAATTAACTGTAAGCCCATTGCATAGACCACGCCCAAGAGCACCATGACCAAGAACTGACCTTTAACAAATGCACCAAGTACACTATGACATTCTTTAACAATGACTAAGGTCTGTTCTTCATATCGCCGTGGAATAAGACGACGGAAACTGTCCAGCATGCGATCCCAATCTAATAAAAAATAGAATGCAATAATTGGGATCAGCACAACAGTACCACCAATCTGAATGAAGTTCAGTCCAGACTGAGCCAATTTGGCAATCATAGCCTGAATACTGTCTGCACTATAGTTGGTCTGTACATATTCCATAATTGCGGCTGAAATCTGATCAACATCTAATTCCATTGGGACCAGATTAAAACTGTCAGATAACCAAGGGAGGAATTTATAATTTGCCCAATGTATACCTGAAGGAATGCTGTTCTTTGCATACATCAACTGTTCCCATACCAGTGGAACTAAATACCAAAATGCCAATGTAATGACAACGCCAATACCGATAAAAACAGCACTAATAGATAACCAACGTGGTAAGCCAATTTTATGCAGTTTATCGACCAGTGGACTAAACAGATAAGC
Source organism: Acinetobacter sp. PC34 (assembly GCF_051789135.1). Taxonomy (NCBI): domain Bacteria; kingdom Pseudomonadati; phylum Pseudomonadota; class Gammaproteobacteria; order Moraxellales; family Moraxellaceae; genus Acinetobacter; species Acinetobacter sp. PC34. Next base: position 2,106,855 of record NZ_CP196664.1, read on the forward strand.
GACTAAAAATGCACCAATAAAAGGTAAAACAACAGGCTTGAGTAGATACAACACCCAGAGTATGAGCGCGATTCCTGCCAAAATAAAAATACGTTTAAGTGTACGATCTTGCATGCAATCTCGCCTTTGTCAGATTTAATCGTTATTGAGAAAAATATTTTAGTAAAGATAACATTTTAGCGCAGAAATAACATATGTGTTTCGTATATTCAGGTATAATCGCCCCGCGAATGCGGAGACTTCATTATGAGCAACTCAACTTCTACCCCAAACACTGGTTTAAGCTACAAAGATGCAGGTGTCGACATTGAAGCGGGCGACGCGTTAGTCGATCGTATCAAATCTGTCGCGAAGCGTACTACTCGTCCTGAAGTAATGGGCGGATTAGGTGGCTTCGGTGCACTTTGTAAAATCCCTAAAGGTTATGAAGAACCTGTTCTCGTATCTGGCACGGACGGTGTTGGTACAAAATTACGTTTAGCATTGAATTTGAACCGTCATGACACGATTGGTCAAGACTTGGTTGCAATGTGTGTAAACGATCTTCTTGTATGTGGCGCTGAGCCATTATTCTTCCTTGACTACTATGCAACTGGCCATCTTAATGTAGATGTGGCTGCAAACGTAGTTACTGGTATCGGTACAGGCTGTGAACTTGCTGGTTGTGCATTGGTTGGTGGTGAAACTGCCGAAATGCCTGGCATGTATGAAGGCGAAGATTACGACTTGGCAGGTTTCTGTGTAGGCGTAGTTGAGCAAAGCAAAATTATTGATGGCTCTAAAGTCAAAGCGGGTGACGTTTTAATTGGTGTTGCATCAAGTGGTGCTCACTCAAACGGTTACTCTCTACTTCGTAAAATTTTAGACGTGAAAAACGTTGACTTGGCGCAAATCGTTGATGGTCGTCCACTTGCCGATGTTGCAATGGAACCAACACGTATTTACGTGAAGCCTATTCTTCAACTTTTAAAAGAAGTTGATGTACACGCAATGGCGCACATTACTGGTGGTGGTTTACCAGGTAACTTACCACGCGTATTGCCGAATGGTGCTCAAGCTGTTGTGAATGAAGCATCTTGGGAATGGCCAGAATTGTTTAAACTTCTTCAACGTGAAGGTGGTGTTGAACAGTTCGAAATGTATCGCACATTCAACTGTGGCGTAGGCATGGTCTTAGTTGTTGATGCAGCTGATGCGGATAAAACAGTTGAACGACTCAATAGCCTTGGTGAAAAAGCTTTCACTATGGGGCATATCGCAGACAATGCTGAGTCAGTTGAAGGCGCAGACGAAAAAATCCGTGTGGTATTCGCTTAAGTCATATGATTAAAATTGCTGTTCTGGTTTCGGGAAGTGGATCAAACCTTCAAGCCTTGATTGATGCCAATCTGTCAGGGCAAATTGTGGGTGTCATTTCCAACAAACCTGAAGCCTATGCGCTACAGCGTGCTGAAAATGCAGGTATTGCGACAGCGGTCATTGAGCACAAACAGTATCCTCATCGTGAAGCTTTTGATGATGTCATGCATCAACAATTGCTCGATTGGGATGTGGACTTGGTGGTTCTTGCTGGCTTTATGCGTATTTTAAGTGAGAAATTTGTCAGTGCTTGGGAAGGGAAAATGATCAACATTCACCCTTCTCTTCTACCGCATTACAAAGGTATGCATACCCATCAGCGCGTCTTGAATACTGGCGATCAACTGCATGGCTGTACCGTGCACTATGTGACGGCTGAACTCGATGCAGGTCAAGCTTTAGCACAAGGTGTACTGCAAGTTGGTTCACATGATGGTGTGAATAGTTTGGCCCAGCGTGTACATACGCTTGAGCATATCATCTACCCGCAAGTGGTAGAGTGGATTTGTACACAAACGATTCAGCATACAGACCAAGGCGTTCTCTACCGCGACACCTTGATGCACGAGCCAATTCAGTTTTGCAAATTTTGAAAATAGAAAACGCCTCCAAGGAGGCGTTTTTTTATGGTTGCTAAAAAGTACTATTAAACATTTTCTTGAATCAGCGCCTTAATCAGAGCAACCGTTTCTTCTGGTCGCTCCAAAGGAAACATATGGCTTCCCTCAACGATTTGATAAGGAATGCCAAATTTCTTTTTCACTATTTGTGGAAAACCTGGACCAATAAAAGGACCTTTTTTAGCAATCATTAAATGCATCGGCACTTGTGGTTTGCACTGAGGTAGCCACCATAAAGAAGGATTGGTTCTGAAGATATGAACTTCATCCATTTTTGCAATCGTAAGTTCAACACCGCCACGGACACGATCTTCCGTTAAAGCATATTCAATATAAGCTTGAAAGCAGTCTGGATCAAAGTCTTTATAAAAACCTTTTGGACGTAAAAGTTCAGCTGCTTGCTCACGGCTTTCCCAATGGTCACGACGCCGTAAAGATAGCGCTGCTGGTGACATGGTATCAACCATTTTTAACTTCAACATTTTCGCAAAGTGTAATGCAAACGAGGCTTTGCCCATGATCAAAGGCGGGTCTATCATGATGACTTGTTGAAATAACTCAGGACGCTGTAACGCCGCCTGAAACGTCAGCACTGATCCTAATGAATGTCCTAAACCAATCACTTTACGACCCTGTGCCTGACGAACAATACTGTCAATCACTTGCTGAGTTAAGCTTTTCCAATGGTTATCAATCGGGTAGTTTTTATCTGGTCCTAGTAAAGGGACATAGATCACATCATACTGATCTGACAATAAATCAAATAATTTCTGATAGACCTTAGAAGGCACGCCATTGGCGTGCGCAAAATGAATTAAAGGTTTCATTGCAGTTTCGTGGTCTGTTCAGATTGCATTTGATTTGAAAGTGAAGATGCAAAACCAGCTCCCATAGATGCACCTAAACGGCCTAATACAGCATCTAGTGGGCTATGTACCACCGTATAATCCATCGCTTTATCGGTATTTAGTTCACGTTTTAAAGTATGTAAATTACCAATACGATCAGCAATACCCAGTTTGACCGCCTGATCCCCTGTCCAGAAAAGACCTGAGAAAAGTGCAGGATCGTTCGACTTTAACTTTTTGCCACGACCTTGTTTCACAGCATTAATAAAATGCTCGTGTACATTATCAAGTACACCTTGAACATGTGCGCGCTGCGCAGGGTTAACGGGTTGTGTCATTGATAATAAAGCTTTGTTTTGACCAGAGGTCATAGTGCGGTCTTCAACACCTAGTTTTTGCATGAGGCCATTCACCCCATAGTTCGGCATAATCACACCGATTGAACCCACTAAACTCGAAGGATTCACCAAGATTTCGTCCGCAGCAGATGCGATATAGTAAGCACCTGATGCACCTGTATCACCAATCACCGCATACAATTTTTTATCGCTATGCGCTTTTTTCAAATATTGAATTTCTTGCCAGATTTCATCCGACTGAACCGGAGAACCGCCCGGTGAATTAATATTGAGCACCACCGCTTGGCTTTGTTTATTTTCAAAAGCTTTCTTTAATGACTTAATCGTGTCATCACTGTTTACGCTTTGCTCATCAGCGGCAATGGTACCAACAATATCAACTACAGCTATGTGTTTAGATGCGGTTGCATCCGTACCACTAGTCGAACAGCTCTTGGTCATGGCAAATAGAATAAACAAAAGATAGGCGAAAGTTAGACATTTGAAAAAGATGCCCCAACGACGTGCACGACGTTGTTCCTCGACGGAAGCTAAAACTGCTTTCTCTAAAAGTTTCCATTCGTTTCCTGTCGGTTGTTCATGTACAGGCTGTTGTTTCGGCGTTTCATTTTCTGGTTTTGGTGGCCAATCGGACATATAACAATCCAAACTTGAATAAAATTGCCCTCATTATATACACTGATTTGTAGAAAACTGTCGAAACAGTTTATTTTAGCCTATAATATTTTATGTTTTTATCCACATGCACCATTGACTCTAAAGAATGACTAAAGCACAAGAGCAAAACTCGACTTATCGTTTACTGCGTTTTGTAAGCAAACAACCTATTAAATTTGCACGTTTTTTTGCTAAAGGTTTAGCAGGCTTAGTCAATCTTTTAAAAATCAGTAAAAACAATGACGCCCTCAGACTCAACTTAAAAATTGCACTGCCTGAGCTGAGTGATGAGCGACGTGAAATGATTGCGAAGCAAGCAGTGCGTAATGAACTGACCACCTATTTTGAGTTTTTTAGTATCTGGGGTTCAAGCAACCAAAAAAATATTGAACGCGTCCAAAAAGTACATGGCGAACATTTGCTACATCAGGCGCTTGCCGCTCAGAAAGGTTTAGTCTTAATCGTACCTCATTTTGGGACTTGGGAAATTATGAATAGTTATGTCGCCCAATTTACTGAAATGACTATTATGTATAAACCGGTCAAAGATCCTGGTGCTGACTTATTTGTTCGTGAGGCGCGCAGTCGTGAAGGCGCTCAGCTTGTGCCGACCGATGAATCAGGGGTACGCCAAATTTTTAAGGCGCTCAAACAAGGGGGAACAACCGTAATTCTGCCCGATCATACCCCAAAACAAGGCGGTGAAATGATTCCTTATTTTGGCTTTCCTTTGGCTTCAAGTAACCTGAGCGCCAAACTGATTCAAAAAACCAAAGCCAAGGCTTTACTGCTCTATGCTATTCGTAATGACGATGGCTTTGATATGTACATTGAAGAAATGAGCGAAAGTATTTATCAAGGTACAGCCAATGATGGCACCTTCGTCATTCACCAAGCTATTGAGGACTTGGTCCACCGTTATCCTGAGCATTATCATTGGACCTATAAGCGCTTTAAAGCCAACCCTAAACTTCGAGCACTGTATAACCTTCCCTTTAATGAGGCTGTGACCCGTTTAGAGCAATTGCGTTTGGAACAACAGAATCAGTCGACTGCAACCACTGTCGAGTCTGACGTTGTATCGTCAGTTCAATAATCCCTGTAGGCTGCACAATAAAACCGATACTGCCTTGCTCTACTGTTGTTAAGAGTGGGATATTTAAAGCTTTCAAACGAGTTTGCGTTACTGTACTTGGATGTCCATAACGGTTATTGAACCCTGCTGAGGCAATTGCTAATTTCGGTTGATAATGTTTTAAAAACGCATAGGCTGAACTATGTCGACTGCCATGATGACCCAAGACCAATACATCAACTTTTAAGTCTGGATAATCCTGTAATAATTGAAACTCGGTTTGCCAGCCTGCATCCCCCATAATCAAAAAATACTGATAAGGCTGTACACCCTTCACTTGTATATAGACTACACAAGATAACTCATTTTGCTGATATGGCACTTGTGCCAATTGATTGGCTTTCGGTGACAAAATTTTGATTTCCACTTGTTCAGACCATTGCCAGATCTGACCTTGTTGGCAATAGTTAAAGTTTGACGTAGTCGCCACATCCAATTGCTGATTAGAGTAAACTTGATTGATCGACAACTCATTTTTTAATGTGGCATAACTTCCACTATGATCTTGATCCAAATGTGTAAGTATCAGCTGATCTAATTGGCTCACGCCTTGCTTCGATAAAAATGGCTGAATAATCTGCTTAGCAACGCTAAACTTCGATTCATCATAGGAGCCACCAACATCAATCATGGCATGCTGTTGCCCATCTTGCATATACACCGCTTGTCCCTGACCGACATCCAATACGACCAACTCAAAAGGACGGTTTTGGCTGCTAAACCCCAACAAAGGAATCAAACCTAACACCAGCCATGATTTTGGTAGACTCGGTTTGGGCATAAAAATAATGATTAAGAGCACAATCAATAAAATGACTTGCCAAGTATTGAGCGCAATCGGGTATAACTTAATCGGTAGTAGCGCATCCAATCCATTGAGTATGCCCAATAAAAATACCAGCACCCAATCTGCCAACTGAAACAAAAGGCTGCTCAGCGGTTCAAAAAGATAAAAAGTAAATGCTGCCAAAACCTCCAGTGGTACAACCAGTAAACTGATCAGTGGAATAGCGACAAGGTTACTGATTGGACTCACCCATGAGACTTGCTTGAAGAAAATAATCACCAAAGGCATCAGAGCCACAAATATTTTCCACTGCGACTCAACCAAAAGTTTTAAGCTAAAAACGAGTTTTTTCTGCCAAGACTGCGGGCGACTCAAATCCAGCCGAATAGTCGTTTGATAAATGCGTAAAAGCACAAAGCATGCACCATAGGACAGCCAAAAGGCAGCTGATAGAATTGAAAAAGGGTCTAACAGTAAAAGGAGTGATGCACTCAATAAGAGTAACGTCAAAGCTGAAATTTTCTGCCTGAGCCAAATCAACACACTTAAACAGAAACAACTGAGTAAAGTACGAAGTGCAGGAATTTCAAAACCAACAAAGGCACAATACAGCAATACGCAGCAACAAAATGGCAGTAACAATGCATAAGGTCGTGGGATTTTTAGAAAAATCTGTGGCCAATAACGATTCAGCACCTTTTGTAACAGCCAACACAGCATCACGGCAAAGATCAGCACATGTGGCCCAGAAATCGCTAATAAATGGCTAATGCCAAAGCGTTGAAAAAGTGCTGTCGTCTCCTTATCTAAAAAACTTTCATCCCCAGTCAGGAGTGCTAGAATTAAGCCCTTATGGCTTAAAGGCTGGCTATAAATAAAATGACGAATGTTTAAGCGCTGTTGTTCTATACCCAGTTGAATTTTATTGAGTACACCCTGCTGTTTTCTTAAATAATGGGTATAGCCTAATGCAGAAATTTCTGACTCAGACAAGGGGTGTATGTGCTTGAGTTTAAAACCCGACATGAGATTACGTTGCAGATACCACTGCTCAACATCGAATACACCTTGCACCGCATAACTATGCGCAGGACGTATTTCCCCTATCAGTCGGTAGTATTTCCCAAGTTCCAAGACCACTTGCTCATCCGAGATCCTTTTTTGAAAACCCAACCACTGCACTGGTTGCACATGTCGGTTCAAGACCTGTATTTCTTGCTGAATGGTCTCAGCACCCAGTTGGTTAACTTTTGCGATATAAACAATAATTTCAGCATCTTCAACTTTTGTTTCTTTATAGGCTAGACGCTGTTGCAAAGCTGATTGTGCATAATGATATCCTGCAGTTAAAAACAACATTGAATAAATCAGTCCACATAAAAACTGCAAAATAAGGACGTGTTTGTGCTTAAAGAGAAAAAGCTGTAACGGCAAAAGTACAGTGACCAAAATCAATGCTGGGTAAAAAAGGTGATTTAGGATGGGGACGGTCTGCCCCATCAGTGCAATTCCTACAATCCAAGCAGCAGCATATAAAAACTTCATTCTTTTAATCAGTTATTTTTTTATTGGCGCCATAATAAAGCCCACCGAAGTGGGCTTCAATAGATAGTGGCTTTATCTCATATTTTTATCGGCACTCAGCCTAGTCATTGACCCAAAGACCATCTTGCATATGCAAAATCGAATCGGCGGACTGAGCCAGTTGTTCATCATGCGTCACGATCAACATCGCCATATTGAATTCCTGACGTAAATCCATCAGCAGCTCAAAAATTTTACTTGCTGTTTTACGATCTAGGTTGCCTGTCGGTTCATCTGCCATCATCAACGCAGGCTTGGCCACCAATGCACGCGCTAATGCAACACGTTGCCGTTCCCCGCCCGAAAGCTCACCCGGTTTATGGGTTAAACGATGCGTCAATCCTACACGTTCAAGTAAATATTCGGCTTGCTTTTGTACATCTTTAAAGTTGGTGCCTTGACGTAACATCAGTGGCATTGCCACATTTTCCAAAGCCGTAAACTCAGGCAACAGATGATGGAACTGGTAAACAAAACCTAAGTGTTGGTTACGTAAATAACCACGCTCAGCTTCATTCAAACTGTCAAAACGACTGCCCTGCAAAAACACTTGGCCCGAACTCGGACGGTCTAAACCACCCAAGACATGCAACAAAGTACTTTTACCCGAACCACTCGACCCCACAATCGAGACAAATTCACCTGCTTTGACTTGTAGAGAGAGGCCTTTAATCACCTCAACGGTCGACTTACCGTCAGTAAAATGCTTTTCAATATTTTGCGCTTCTAAAACAATTTTACTCATAACGTAATGCCTCCGCAGGTTGGATTTTTGCGGCACGCATTGCAGGATAAATTGTTGCAAGGAAACTTAAAACTAAAGACAGTGACACAATGGTTAATACATCTTGCCATCTTAAATACGATGGTAAGTAATTGATAAAGTAGGCATCAAACAGATGAAGTCCCATCACATTGTTTAACCAACCCACAAAACCACTAATTCCAGAAGCGAAAACAATGCCGAGAATCGCACCCGATACCGTACCAATCACACCAATAATCGTGCCCTGAACCATAAAAATACGGGTAATGGTTGCAGGTGAGGCGCCAAGGGTACGTAATATGGCAATATCCGATTTTTTATCGGTCACGACCATCACTAAGGATGACACAATATTAAATGCAGCCACCAAGACAATCAGGAAGAGCAATAAGCTCACCATGGCTTTTTCCATTTGGATCGCACTAAATAAATTGCCGTGAGTATAGGTCCAATTCGAGGCATAAAAACCGCTTGGCAGATCCATCACAATTTCATCAGCCACTTTAGGTGCTGCAAAAATATCATCCAATTTCAAGCGAATGCCTTGCGCGCCATCAGGTAGGCGTAACAACGTTGATGCATCATTCAAGGCAATGTAGCCCATCATCGAATCGACCTCAGCACCAATGCTGAAAATGCCCACAATTTTGAAACGTTTAAAACGCGGTACCACACCCGCTGGTGATGGTGTTGCCTCCGGTAAAACCAAAGTCACACTATCATTTAAACCTAAACCTAAGGCATCGGTCATTTGTTTGCCTAAAACAATACCAAACTCACCTTTTTTTAAGTTATCAATACCACCTTCAACCATGTGGTCTTGGATAATCGAAACCTTTTTTTCATATTGAGGTTCGATCCCCGTGACCATAATTCCAGCCACTTGGCCTTGTGCCGTAAGCATCCCCTGCAATTGAGTAAACGGTGCTACGCCTGTGACGTGTTCCTTTGTCTCAATTTTTTTTGCAAGTTCAGGCCAATCTGTTAAAATTTGTGTTGAAGAAACAGTGGCTTGAGGTATCATTCCAAGTACACGTGTTTTCAACTCTCGGTCGAAACCATTCATTACAGATAAGACTGTAATAAGTACAGCCACACCCAGTGTCAGACCGATCATCGAAACCAGTGCAATAAAAGAAATAAAGTGGTTGCTACGCCGTGCGCGAGTATATCTCAACCCTATATACAGCGAGATTGGTTTAAACATACCATCTAGTCCGAGGTCATAATTATGGAAAATTTACAGCATCAAAACGTTCAAACAGAACGTCGTGTGATGTCACGAATCGATGCGGCCTTGAGAATTAACTATCAGATCATTTCTGATGATGTTGCCCTGAATGACCCTTACGATCCTAATTTTGTTTTACCGCGCTATTTTCTACTACTCGCAGAATTAGATCAATTTGATCATGCACTAAACTACGAATTAGAACAATTATCTGAAAAAGATCAACAAATTGCTCGAATCTTATCCCTATTTAACCAGAAATTAAACCTGATCACGGGGTCTTTGTACGACACAATTGTACAAACCATGTTACCTACGCCTGAACATGTGAATTTTTCTGAAAGTGGTTTGAGTTTCTATAGCGAAAAACAAATTCAAGATGGTACCTATATCCACTTAACCTTGAGCCACCCTGAAAACTTCTTCCATATTGCCGCGATTGCACAAGTGGTGTACAGCAATGAAGAGGAAAATGGCAAGTGCCGCACGGGAGCATACTTTATTACCTTGCACCCGCAAGATCGTGTCAAATTGGCCGACTGTATTTCTTTGACGGTCGAAGATCATTAAAGCCAGAACCTTGGACTAGTTTTGGCTTTTTAACTTTTGGGCAAGTTTCCGACTTGCCTGAAGATCTTTATAAAAGTAAACGAATAAACCTGACAGTAAAACCACTGCACCCAACATCACCATCATCGAAAGTTTTTCCTGATTCAGTACCGCACCTATAAATAGAGCAATCATCGGCGTCATGACGGTAGTCAGCGATAAAGTCGTAGGTTGAATTTTCTGTACCAATTTAAAATAACAGAACATCGCAATCAATGACGCCATGACGACCGTATATAGCAGCGCCAAGCAAGTTTTCAAATCGGGCATTTGCTGCGGTGCATGCTGCCAAATAAAAGGCACAATACATATAGCCGCCAATGTCGACACCAAAATTGAACCTGTCGCTTGTGCAACGGGTTCAATATTCGCATTGACTTTTTTCACCCAGAAAATAGAGGCTGCATAAGAAAATACACTAAGTAACATCAGTCCAATCCCAAACGGATGGACATGCTGTGCTGTACCTGCAAGGCAAATTATCGCAAGTCCTAGCAGTGCAATACACATTCCAAACCACTGCATTGCACTCAAATAGCTCTTAAAGTAAAAACGTCCGATCAGCCCTGCCATAATCGGTGCTAAGCCAAACATCAATGCAATCATGCCTGAACTAATATAATTGGTGGCAACATAGGTAAAAAACTGCGAACCAATCAAGCTAAAAGAACCAGCCAAATAACTATGCCAAGCGACTTTATCGGTGGGGAACTGTCGTTTTAAAACCAATAACAAACAAATCGCCAAAGGCAAAGCAATGAAAAAACGTAATACCAATGCCCACAGCATATGTAAATCGGTCACACTCCACACAATCGCTAAAGGCGTTGTGGACCAAATAAAAACCAATAATCCATAGGTTGCCATCAGATTGGCTTTAGAAGACATAATCAGCTCGATGCTAAATGGCAGTTTTGCGTTTTTGCTTTTGAATGGTTTGGTCTAAAGAACTAGAAAATTCGCGTTTATCACGCTCAGAAATAGGTGGTGGCCCACCCGTGTTTACACCTGCTCCACGTAATGAATCCATAAAATCACGTAAATGTAGGCGGGCTTTGACATTAGCGGTAGTATAGATTTCACCACGTGGGTGAATTGCGATTCCACCCTTTTCAATCACCTGTGCTGCCAGCGGAATGTCTTGTGTCATCACAATATCATTCTCTTTCATGCGTTCGATGATTTCTTTATCCGCGGCATCCGCCCCACTCATCACTTGAATCGAATTAATACGAACGGAAGGCGTAATCCCGACATTTTGATTGGCCACAAAGGTCACTTCAAGTTGATAACGATCTGAAGCACGTAAAATCACTTCACGTAAAATTTTAGGCAATGCATCTGCATCGACCCAGAGCTTAAATGGCAGCACTGCACATCCATAAACAAAAGAAACTGCCTTAGTCTAACAAACTCAGTGCTTGAGCATAATAGATAAAACCGCTCAAAATCACCTATACAAAGCTCGCTTCATACTTTTTAAGTATCAGATGAAAATACTTTGTTCTTTTGTCTATCAAATAAAGTAAGGCTTTACTCTTTTTTGATGATTTTCTAGTAAAAATAAAATATAGGACTTGAAATATAGAAATAACCCTCGATTTAATAGGGATATATAACCTCATTCAATCGTGCATATGAACAATCAAAATAGTCCAGAAATAATCACCATTGATGACCAAAACTTTGGTAGCCACGTCGAGCATTGGAATTTACTCACAGATAACCCTGCACAAGATGTCCCTAAATGGTTAGGTTTAGCTTTAAATGCACCAATCATGCCGATGGGTTTATGCCAGACTGAACAAGATATGGATACGGGTTGTTGGCTCATTCAAGGTCCAAGTCAAGCGGCTGTTCAACTGACTCAAGTCATCGCGGTTGAAGACAATAAACCCAAGGCCGTTAAAACTGCATTTCCAAGTTTTAATAGCCCCTATAAAGTGTCTGCTGTGGTTGAACGCATCATTCGCGGTCAATCCAACACACAAGCCGTTTTACGTTTAAACTTAGGCAATAACAGCATCGTCTACGCTTATGACAGCTTATATAGCGTCAATCATGCTCAATACCAAAAAGACCAAACCTATATTGCACATCTCAATGCATGGGCATATGAACTAGAAGCAGTCGCAGAGCACGAGCAACTAGTGGTTGATGACCCTGCATCGATTAAACATCATCGTGCCTTGAACGATATTTTGGCAGCAAACAATGGCATTGCTCCTGCAAACTTGCAAGAACAGATTGATGCATGGGAACCAAAGTCGGATGATGACAAAGAACCTGTGACTGTCGATTTTTCAAAAATGGTCGCTTATTTGTATGGAGAAAAGATAGGTCAGGAAGATGAAGCATGGTTCCAAGGGAATATTGTTGGCAAAACCAACATGCAATTTATGGAACAAGACTACACTCTGCTTGATGTTGCCTTGATTCATGAAGACAACCAAGCTGCAACACTGATTCGTATTGCCACTAAAAATCCAGAGTACGCCAACTTTAATATCGGACAATACATTCGCGGCAATATTTGGATTCAAGCCAATATTTATGCATTAAATCAATAATTTATAAAAATAAGCCAACGCAGCCTATACCAGATCGATGTATAGGTTGCGTTGGCTTTTTTATTTATATCAGTACGATTTATTTTAATTTGAATTCATTTGTATAAAACTTATCCACATATTTTATTATCTCTTGGCATTTTAAATTCATTTAAAAGAACTTTTATCCACAGTTTTAAATTCAATTATCTTATTTTAACGATGAATAATAAAATCTTAAGTTCTATGACTTTCAGATAGTTAGTTATTGGTAGCTACTGGCTTCTGGGTTAACTCAGCATAAACTTGAATATTTAAGTGATTATGTATAGTGGAGATCTGATTATTTTTAATTAGTACTTTATTTAAGCAATTTTTTATGTTAAAAATACAAACATGCAATAGGATTTTAACGATAATTAAATCGGAATAAAAACTTCCATGAAAATTATGCAAGAAGAAAATATACAGCATGTTGAACATCAATTAGAAAAGCGTTATCAGCTTGACGCTTATTCGTGCATGTTTTTTGTGTTAGGCATGATGATTTCTGCCTACTTCTTACATCAGTTCATCCTGTAACTGATTTCACGTCGCAGCCTAATTCAAAAAAGCCAACTTTGTTGGTTTTTTTATGTCTAAAAATATCTGCTACGCCGTATCACTGGATCATTCTTTCCATGTTCTACGCTAAGAAACATGGCACCCACAAAATTACTTGCCTCTCATAAGCAAAGTTGCTCCCTCCCCCCTTACTTGTCACACTCACCTACCACCGCATAAATCGTTAAAAAGTTTTAGGCATTTAGATATGCCTACACTTACAAAATAGCAATTTTAGGTATAAAAAAACCTGCAAGTCTAAACTTACAGGCCTCTGAAAATACTATAAAAATTAGAATAAACGATTCATACCATTTAAGGTCGCTACACGATATGCTTCAGCCATCGTCGGATAGTTAAACGTCGTTTCTACGAAATAATTGATGGTATTGTTTGGACTATTCATCACCGCCTGACCAATGTGAATAATTTCCGATGCGTTATTACCGAAGCAATGAACACCCAGCACTTCCAAAGTTTCACGGTGGAATAAAATTTTCAATTCACCCACTGTGTCACCTGTAATTTGCGCACGCGCCAAATGACGGAAAGAAGCCTGACCCACTTCATACGGAATTTTTTCTTCGGTTAACTCTTGTTCAGTTTTACCAATCGAAGAAATTTCTGGAATGGTATAAATTCCTGTCGGAATATCAACCACAGGTTCCACACCCACTTCACCGCTCATGTTTGCACCTGCACAACGACCTTGGTCATATGCAGCAGAAGCCAGTGAAGGCCAACCAATCACATCACCAGCAGCGTAAATGTTTTCCACTTCGGTTTGGTATTGATCATTGACTGTAATTTGACCACGGCTGTTTGGTGTAATACCCACATTTTCTAAGCCTAAGCCATCCGTATTTCCAGAACGACCATTACACCACAAAATAGCATCTGCTTTAATTTTCTTACCGCTTTGTAAATGTAGCACCACGTGATCATCATAGGTTTCAAGATGATCAATCTGCTCATTATGGCGAATCAAGACACCTTGTTGACGTAAGTGATAAGACAAAGCATCAGAAATTTCATCGTCTAGATAACTCAGCAATTTATGCTGTGTATTAATCAGGTCAACTTTATGATCTAGTCCAATGAAAATAGACGCATATTCGCAACCAATTACACCTGCACCATAAATGATGATTTTTTGAATCGAATAATCAAGGTCTAAAATTTTGTCCGAATCAAATACACGTGGATGGTTAAAATCAAGCGCCGCAGGACGGTATGGACGGCTACCCGTTGCGATCACGATTTGTTTGCACATGATCGTTTCTTTAATACCTTCAGGGCTAAATACTAAAACTGTATTTTGGTCTTGAACGTAAGCACGACCATGGTAAATATCAATTTTATTGCGGTCATAAAAACGTGAGTGTGTATCAACCTGTTGTTGAATCACTTTATGTGCATTTTGAAGCACTTGCTTCATGGTAAACTGGCGCCAGTCGCCCATTTTTTTAAACATTGGGTCACGGCGATAACGGATAATACTCGATACCGTTTGACGTAAAGCTTTACTTGGAATGGTCCCCACGTGGGTACAGTTACCACCGAGCTGCTCACGTACATCTACAATCGCAACACGCTTTCCAGATTTGGCAAGTTTCATTGCCGCGCCTTCACCCGCAGGGCCTGAACCTAGAACGACCGCATCGTATTTAACGAAAGTTCCACCAACGACCTCTTTTTTACGTGGCATTCAACGCTCCTTCTTCAAAAACTTATTACTTATCTTGGGCATATTATGACGTAATTGCAGGCAATTTGCTGTATTTAGCTTACATATATTAAGTGATAACCACATTTAGTAAATGAATAGTATTTCCGCCCTATCAATTCGCATTTCCGCTATACTAATACTGCTATTTTTAGCATCTCCCCCGTCAAAAACAGTGGAATAGTTGAATATGTCTGAAAACCGTAAACCTGAGCAGGGTATCAAACTTCGTGGCGCAGAAAAGGTCGCGCGTATACCTGTAAAAGTTATTCCTACGGTTGAAACGCCACGCAAGCCGGATTGGATTCGCGTGAAAATGGCAGCACCCGAAGAAGTGCAACGCATTAAATCAACCCTACGTGAACAAAAACTGCATACCGTTTGTGAAGAAGCTGCGTGTCCAAACCTCCCCGAATGTTTTGGTGGCGGTACTGCAACCTTTATGATTATGGGTGACATTTGTACACGTCGTTGTCCTTTCTGCGACGTGGCACATGGCCGTCCAAATGCACTTGACGCAGACGAACCACGTCACATGGCTGAAACAATTTCAAACTTAGGTTTAAAATATGCCGTGATTACGTCTGTAGACCGTGATGACTTACTTGACGGTGGCGCACAACACTTTGTTGACTGTATTAAAGAAGCACGTGCATTAAGCCCGAATACTTTACTTGAGATTTTGGTACCTGACTTCCGTGGTCGTATGGACATTGCGCTTCGCATTATGACTGAGTGTCCACCTGATGTATTTAACCACAACATTGAAACTGTGCCGCGTTTATACAAAGCGATGCGTCCAGGTTCAGACTACCAACACTCTTTAAATCTGTTGAAAATGTTTAAAGAATATTGCCCTGACGTTCCAACCAAATGTGGTTTGATGGTCGGTATTGGTGAAACTGAAGAAGAAGTCATTTCACTTTTAGATGATTTGCATGCACACGGCGTTGACTATGTAACAATTGGTCAGTATTTACAGCCTTCAAAAGAGCATGCGCCGATTGACCGCTTCGTTACACCAGAAGAATTTGAACGCTACACTGCGCACGGTCAAAAGTTGGGTTTTAGAAATATTTGGGCAGCACCGATGGTTCGGTCAAGCTACTTCGCTGACCGCCAATACTATGGTGAACCTGTACCAGCAGTACGTCGCAAAGCAGATCCTGCGAAAAAGATTGCTGTTCAAACGATTGAAGCTTAATTTACTGTGGCGTTAAACAGTTAAAACGCAAAAATTAAAAGCCCTCATATGAGGGCTTTTTTTATTACGATCTTCGTTCTTTATATTTTTCAATTACGTATTCATACATTTCTAACACAGTCATTGTTCAATAAACATCCTAATCTAATTCAAAGTCTAAAATAATCGTGATGCTACACATCACATCAAATTCATTTTATTACACCTTTTTAGTCTACGTTTTTGCCTTATTTTCCGTGGAATTCTATAAAACGTATGACTGACCTCACGGTGTAAACAACGGGAGGTTTCAATGGGTTTCATTTTCGCCATTCTGTTTTTAATCTGTATCCTCTGGGCTATTTTTTATTTTGAACTCAGTCGCTTAATGGCAACTGCAATCATTATTTTTACGTCCCTCTTCGCTGCTATTTTTATCAGTCCGTGGTCATTACTTCTAGGTCTGCCCTTAATTATTCTCAGCCTGATTGTGGTTATTGATCCATTACGAAAGTCTTTAATCACTCAACCTGCCTATAAAGCTTTAGCCAAAGCCATGCCGAGTATGAGCAGTACCGAGCGTGAAGCATTGGATGCAGGCACCAGTTGGTGGGAAAAAGAATTATTTATGGGTGCGCCTGACTGGAAAAAATTTGATGGTTATGTCTACCCAACTCTGTCTGCTGAAGAGCAATCCTTCTTAGATCATGAAGTTGAACACCTTTGTGGTTTACTCAATGAATGGGAAATTCATCACCACTTAAAAGATCTTCCTGTTGAAGCATGGCAATACATCAAAGAACAAAGCTTTTTAGGTTTAATTATTCCCAAAGAATACGGAGGTCGTGCCTTTAGCTCCTTTGCCCAAAGCCGCATCATGAGCAAAATTTCTTCACGTTCACTGACCACTGCCGTCAGTTGTATGGTGCCCAACTCTCTAGGCCCAGGTGAGTTGCTTTTACATTATGGAACTGAGGAACAAAAACAACGCTACCTACCAAGACTAGCCAAAGGCGAAGAAATCCCCTGCTTTGGTTTAACCAGTCCTGAGGCGGGTTCAGACGCTGGTGCGATACCTGATACAGGTGTGGTCTGCTATGGTGTGTTTGAAGGCCAAGAAGTACTCGGTTTACGTATGAACTTTTCAAAACGCTGGATTACACTGGCACCTATTGCGACTGTGATTGGTCTCGCTTTTAAACTCTATGACCCTGATGGACTATTAGGCGATGCAAGCAAAACTGAATACGGCATCACCTGTGCCTTATTACCGGCCAGTCATGACGGCGTCCAAGTCGGCGCGCGACATAATCCTGGTTCCCCCTTTATGAATGGCACGGTCGATGGACAAGATGTTTTTATCCCACTCGATTGGATTATTGGTGGGGTGGAAAATGCAGGTAAAGGTTGGCGCATGCTGATGGAGTGCTTAGCCGTAGGTCGTGGGATTTCACTGCCAGCGCTCTCCACTGCTTCAGCTGAAATGGCTTATTTAAGTGTCGGTGCTTTTGCCAAAGTACGCCAACAATTTAAAATTTCTGTAGGACATTTTGAAGGCGTGCAAGAAGCCACCAGTGATATTGCCAGTGGTACATATATGCTCGAAGCTTTCCGCTATATGGTCACTTGTGGTTTAAACGAAGGCGGCAAGCCCGCAGTGATGACAGCTATGGCCAAATACTATGCCACCGAAACCATGCGTAAAATTGTCAATCATGGGATGGATGTCGTTGGCGGACGGGCAGTACAAATGGGGCCGCGCAATTTTTTAGCATTGAATTATCAAGCCATCCCCATTTCAATTACCGTTGAAGGGGCCAATATTTTAAGCCGTTCTTTAATGATCTTTGGTCAAGGCTCAATGCGCTGTCATCCTTATTTATATGAAGAACTCCAACTCCTTCAAGCAGAAGATACAAAGTCAGCTTTAGCGCCTTTCGACACGCTACTTTTTAAACATTTGGCTTATACTTTTAACCGAACAGCCCGTTCATTCAGTTATGGCATATTCGGTGGCCCTTCAGATGCTTCCGCACAGACAGATGCTTTCTCACGCCCTTTTTACAAAACCATTAACCGTTTCAGTTCAAACTTTGCCTTAACAGCAGACCTGTGTTTAGGCTTACTTGCAGGCGATATTAAACGCAAAGAAATGCTTTCAGGACGTTTGGCTGACATTCATGCCCATCTATTTATAGCAACCGCTATTTTGAAGTTTTATGAAAAAGGACAACGTAGTGAGGCTGAACAACAGCATGCTCAACTGGCTTTAGAAAAAGCATTTGTCCAAATTCAGGATGCATTTGATGGACTATTCGCAAACTTTCCTATGCGAGCCGCTGCTTGTGTAGTCAAGTTCATCTGTTTCCCTTTTGGTCGTGTTGCTCAGCAACCAAGCGATCAGCTAAAAACGCAATTAGGACGTGCGATCATGGAAAATAATCCTTTCCGTGAACAACTGAAGCAGCATGTTTTTTACAATACCGATCCCAATGACGTCTTTGGGCGTATGGAAAATGCCTTCCAAGCTGCATTGAAAATTGATCCACTATGGACGAAGTTTAAAAAAGCGGAAGCCAAAGGACAATTTGAAGGCTTAGATTTTGAATCGCATATTCAACATGCACTTGAAACAGGATTCATAAGCCCTGAAGAAGCAGATCAGTTGATTCATTACAATGCTCAACGCTTCGATAGTATGCTCACCGATATTTTTGATCATGAGCTTGAACAGACACTAGATTTAAAGAATCCTTACAATACTAAGGCTTCCGATATTCAACTATAACCTTTCATCGGTTTTCGAAACTCCTAAAAAATAAAAGTCCGTTTACGGGCTTTTATTTATCCACACAATATAAACCAGACATCAAAGCGAAGTTTTAAATCCAATACACGTTTAAACGATAATAGAACTCTTCCACTTCCAAACGAACTTGATATCCCAGTTGGGTCAGTTCTGCTGAAAAATGACGAATATCTTCTAGGGGTAAATGTTTTGGCAGAACTGTAAATACCGCAGTATTTCCCTGTTTCGCACTCTCCTCAATGAGTGAAGCTAAACGTAATTTATAGACTTCAATATCTAAATACGCTTGGTTGGACATAATTTTTGCCTGTTCGGCATTAATAAAAGCAGCCATCTTTTCCTCCAAATTCGCCCAAGTATTGACTATGAAACTAACGCAGATCAAAACAGCGTATAACGTGATTTGGTAACACTGTGTAGCCATTCCTTAGAGAAATAACAATAAGAATCAAATCTATTTAAAAAGGCAGCGACTACAATCCAAATTTTTCTGTTCACCAAACTCACTTACCGTTACAGAAAAAATAAATAAAGTTACCATCTATTTTATTTAAATAATAATTGTTATCATTTGCAATATTGTTTACTAATACACCAACTCTCTTCCATGAATAGCACCACTCAAATTGATGCCTTGGTTCATTCGGAAAAAGTCCATCCGAAGCCTGCCAAAAAGAAGAAAGTCGACACACCACTTAGCTACCGTCTGATGGTGTTGTATCGATTTGCACTTGCATTGCTCGGAGGTTATCTCCTTGCTGCACTCTCTGCATTAACCATTGCTAAAGTCTTTATTGCAAATCCTGTGAATGCGGCCATGAGCGCCACACTCATTGCATTTTGTCTTAACTGTGCTGCCTTTATTTGGGTCTTTATGGTTCAAAAAACCTTAAAAGCAACACTCGGCATTGCTGTGCCATGTATTGCACTGTATGCCCTACTCAAATTTTTAGGATAGTTTTTCAATGCGTGTTGATCAAAAAGCGGAAGGACCGCGCCAATCCATGTCATGGTTGCATACATGGGCCAGTCTCATTTTAGGGTGGCTGCTGTATGCAATTTTTGTGACTGGAACCCTCAGTTTTTTCCAAAATGAAATTTCTACTTGGATGAAACCCGAAACACATCAATCTATCCCTGCGCAGTCTCAAGTGCAACAAATGCAGGTCGCGCTCAACTATTTACAGAAAAACCACCCAGATGCAGGCAGTTGGAATATTCAACTACCCAACTCACGCCAAACCACAACTGAAGTGACTATTCGTGCCGTTGGTGAAGACCCGAAAGCACGTCGTGGTGGAACACGCATCACCTTAGACAGTGCGACTGGTGAAGTGATTGAACCACGGGATACGCGTGGTGGTGGATTCCTATATCGTTTCCATTTTGAGTTGTACGGTTTACCCCGCCTGTGGACGCGTTGGTTAGTCGGGATTGCCACCATGTTCATGTTGGTCGCAATTGTCAGCGGCATCATTGCCCATAAAAAAATCTTTAAAGATTTCTTTACCTTTCGCTCAGGCAAAGGTCAGCGCTCATGGCTGGATGCACACAATGCAACCGCTGTTTTTGCACTGCCTTTTCATCTAATGATTACCTTTAGTGGCTTACTACTGCTCATGTTTATGTTCATGCCTTGGGGAATTAACCAAGCGTATGAAAATCGACAACAGTTTTTACGTGACCAACAGGCCAGCATGATTGAGCAGCCCCAAAAGGCTGAAGATGTGCCACGCGAAGGCGAAAGAGCGGCTCGTGGAGAACGCGGACAGCAACGCGGTGAACATACAGAAGGTCGTGGTGAGGAACATCCAAAACCCGAACTCCGCCCTGCTCCACTGACAGACTTAGCCCCAATTATGGCAGCGGTACAACAACAGTGGAAAGACAATCCAATTGCTTCAATTAACATTATTTCACCCAATACAGACCAAGCCAAAATTGAATTGCGTGCTTTACGTGCTGAAAGTGTCGCGCATCGCAATGTGTATGCAACCCTCAACTACAATGGGGTCACGGGTCAAGACGAAACGGATAAAAATATACGAATCAAAAATCCATCGATTCCAAGTGCCATCTATAACGTGGTCACCGTCTTACACGAAGCGCGTGGCCTCGACTTAGCGCTGCGTTGGTTATTATTCTGCTCAGGTATTTTAGGTACGCTCATGGTGGCTACGGGTCTTATCCTTTGGTGTTTAAAACGTGCTCCCCAACAGCAGAAACAAGGCTATAAATCGTTTGGTTTCCGACTGGTTGAAGTCTTAAATATTACAGCCATTATTGGTTTGCCTTTGGCCTGCGCGGCATATTTTTATGCCAACCGTTTCATTCCTGCAGATGTAGAAATGCGCCTGAACTGGGAAATTCGTAGCTTCTTTACCGTATGGTTACTCACGCTAATTTATGCCATTTTCCGTACCCACCGCCAAGCATGGTTAGACTTACTTTTATTGGCAACACTCGCTTTCGTCCTGCTGCCAGTGGTCAACTTGATGACAGGCGGTCAAGCTTTGTGGAACAGCATCGCGCAGGGCCAATGGATGATTGCATCGGTTGATTTAGCCATGTGGGTAATGGCAGTGATTTTCTATTTCGCTTATGACAAAGTTAAAAAACATCAAGGTTTGCCGAACAAAAAAGTGAAAGTAGCTGTTCAGGAGGCCGAAGCATGATTTGGTTTCTGATCATTTGGACTTTAGCGACCTTAGGTTTTTTTTCACTTGCCAGCAGTATGTCTAAGCACCAAAAGCAAATCTTTGCTAAAGAACTGACACTTCAGCAAACACGCTTAGCAACCACTGTGGGTTGGTTACTGTTAATTGTTTCTTTGCTCATTTGCTTAACGCAAGGACATTGGAGCACTGAAATCAGTTATTGGATCGGCGTGATTAGCTTCGCAGCACTGTTTGTTGGACTTTGCTTAAGTTATTTTGAGCAAAAAATTAAGAATATCGCTGTTTCAGTTTTACTCTTATTTATATTCAGCCTAACTTTGCACCTGATCTGAACCTAAAAGCCAATCTTCGGATTGGCTTTTTCACTTGAAAGCATTAGGCTATCCACAGTTTAAATCTTTGGTTATTTGTATGCCTAAATCTCCTAAAATTCCTGCTGAATTGGTCAACCTTGCAACAACAGGCAATAGTGACGCTCAATTTGAACTCGCTGAACTATATATGCAAAGTGAAAATGAAGATGACATTACGCTTGCAGAAGAATGGGCGCTCAAAGCAGCAGCATTGGGTCATGTAGAAGCCATGTATTGGCTGGGTGAAGGTTATGCTTTTTATGCCAAAGAACTTCGAGAAGAAGATCCAAGCGAAGCTGAAACCTACTTTGGACATGCACATCACTGGTTAAAACAAGCCGCTGAACTGAAACACCCTACTGCAATATTAGAGTTAGCTGGTTTTTACCGTCGTGGTGATGTGGTTGAAAAAGATGTCGCTAAGTCAATTGAACTGGTACAACAAGCAGCGGAACTGGGTGAGGCTCAAGCCATGCGTGATTTGGCATTCATTTATGAAAATGCGCTAGGTGTCGATACAGATGAAGCAAAAGCCAAATACTGGCACGACAAGACAGATGCCGCAGAGCAAGAATAAGCAAAAGCCCATCCTTTGATGGGCTTTTTACTACTTAAAACTTATGCACAAAAATAATATCTAAATCCTGCTTCGGCACAAAATTCTTTTCTGTCATTTGAAATTGTGTCGAACTGATCTTTTTCACCTGACCCTTCCAACAAAATGAAACCAACTCATTCGGGTCACGCTCAATGGTCAGTTTAAAACTTTGAATAGGTTTCGCCCAATTTGCACCCGTTTTTAAGATATAGCCCAAAGCTTGATAAGGTGGATATTGCGACTTGGCCTTTTTCAAACCCGCTTTGAAGTTTTGATCCATACAATAGGTTTTTTCATCCTCTTCAGGATATAAAGAGACCGAACCACCGACCAATGGCATGTACTCATGTTGTACATAGGTCAGCGCATTGGCCTTAAACGTCTACTGCCAACTATAAATAATTTGCGATTCCCAATAAATTTCATCATCCGCCTGATAGGGCTTTAAAAGCTGCTGTACCGTTTTGTCCTCACAACGATACAAACGCTGATTAAGCGTAGAGTCTTGTTGCAATAACCACGGATGCATCAAATCTCGATCTGAAAAACCACATTTTTTCAAACCTGCAGTCACATCGACGACGTCACCATTGGAACTGAAGTCTCCAGTTGCTGTTAAAGCAGGTAAAAATGCACGCACATGTGTTTCTGGCTGAATCTTTTGTGCATTGGCTTGTACTTTAAAGCTTTGAATCAATTGTTCGGTATGCGCAAAATCGCTTTCACGCGAACTGCCCACACGCGGCAAGGGAAATAAAACAGTTTCCGTAATATCTTGAGCGGTAAGATTTTTAAATTGGTAATTCACCCGAATGATGTTTTTACTGATAAACAAATCTTCACTTTGCATACTGATTTTTGGATTTTTCAGATATTGCACACCGCCCGTTGCCACATAACCCGTGCTGTCATTCGCGCTGATCTGCATAGAGATGAACACGCATAGTCCGAGGATCTTTTTCATTTAACATCTTCTTTTCATGTTTATTGTGCTGTTTCCATGCGAGCGTTTGAATGATCAAGCACGATCACTTGTCGGCAGATGCCCTCGACTTGACGTTGCTGCTCAAATACAGATGCAGGCATCGCATCAAAACTGTCAAAGAAACAGATTTCCTGCTCATCTATAGAATAAACCAGTGAATGGTTTCCGACGCCTTCTAAAGTATCGTAATAGACAATGATAAATTTATTTTGCTCAAATGCCTGTTGAATTTGTTGGTAATTGATGGCCGCTAAAACTGGCAGCTTTAGTTGCTCAGCTTCTGCATAACTCAATTTTTCTTGTGCTTGAAGCTCTGGGTCTTCATCAGTATAAAATTGAACATCAAAGCCAAATTTCTTTAATCCGACTGCCAAGCCAATGGTTGTCGTTCCGTTTTCTGCATCATAACCGCAGACCTCTATCAACTGTTCAATATCCGCATCGATATATAAATGCTGGAGTAGCATCCATACCGCATAAATACCACCATTAGCTTCAAGGTTCATTAAGGATTCAGGGATATTCAAGGCCATAACACAATTCAAAAAAGATGATTGTGTTGATAATAAACAAAACATCGTTGGAACTGAATCAATTTCCAAGTACAATACTTCGCTAGTCGAGGGATGCTGCGACTTTTTCACAGGTACATAAATGTGGAATCGCTAGGCTCGACGATTCGGTTAGACACTCGTTCCAATCAACAACGGCATCCGCGAACATAATGATCAATTTTTATTTTAAATTAAGGAGATCGTAATGAACGCGGTTACTGCTTCATTTACAGATTACAAAGTTGCTGATATTTCACTTGCTGATTACGGCCGTAAAGAAATCAAACTTGCTGAAGCAGAAATGCCAGCACTTATGGGCCTACGTAAGCGTTATGCTGCTGCAAAACCACTTGCAGGTGCGAAAATCCTTGGCTGTATCCACATGACCATTCAAACTGCTGTTTTAATTGAAACATTAGTTGAATTAGGCGCAGAAGTTCGTTGGACTTCATGCAACATCTTCTCGACTCAAGACCACGCTGCTGCTGCAATTGCAGCTTCTGGTGTTCCTGTATTTGCTTGGAAAGGCGAAACAGAAGAAGAATACATGTGGTGTTTAGAACAACAAATCAATGTGAATGGTACCCCTTGGGATGCCAACATGATTTTGGATGATGGCGGTGATTTAACCCTACTTGTTCATGAAAAATATCCTGAAGTGATTGCAAAAATCCACGGCGTAACTGAAGAAACGACGACAGGTGTTCAACGTCTGTATGAAATGCTTCGTGACGGTACTTTGAAAGTTCCTGCAATCAACGTGAATGACTCTGTAACTAAGTCTAAAAATGACAACAAATATGGTTGCCGCCACTCACTGAATGATGCCATCAAACGCGGTACAGATATGCTTTTATCTGGTCGTCGTGCACTTGTGATTGGTTACGGTGACGTAGGTAAAGGTTCTGCACAATCACTTCGTCAAGAAGGCATGATTGTACGTGTGACTGAAGTTGACCCAATATGTGCGATGCAAGCATGCATGGACGGTTACGAAGTTGTATCTCCATACAAAAATGGCGTACAAACAGGCAAGAAAGAAGACATCAATGTTGACCTTCTTCAAAATACTGATCTAATCGTAACAACAACAGGTAACTACCACGTATGTGACGCTGCAATGCTTGATTCATTAAAAGCAGGTGCAGTGGTGTGTAACATCGGTCACTTCGACACTGAAATCGACACCAACTACTTACGTGGTTACAAATGGGTTGAAGTGAAGCCACAAGTTCACCAAGTGTATCGTTCAGAAAATGACAGCGACTACCTCATTCTTCTTTCTGAAGGTCGTTTAGTTAACCTAGGTAATGCAACGGGTCACCCATCACGTATTATGGATGGTTCTTTTGCCAACCAAGTACTAGGTCAAATGCACTTGTTCGCTGAAAAATTTGCTGATCTCGCTGAAGATCAAAAACAAGCAGCGATTCGTGTAGAACTGCTTCCTAAGAAATTAGATGAAGAAGTTGCTGCGGCAATGGTTGCTGGTTTTGGTGGTGTCTTGACTCAATTGACTCAAGAACAAGCAGACTACTTAGGTGTAGCTGTTGAAGGTCCGTTCAAATCTGACGCTTATAAATACTAAGTTGCAAACCTCTCTTGCGCTGAACTTTAAAGCAGTGCTTAAAGTCTGCTCAGGAGAGGGACTTTCATTACCGAATGATGTTAGCAGTGAAATCTTGTTATCTCTATTCAATGTAATGAATCCCCTTCTCCCTCTGGGAGAAGGATGGGATGAGAGCAAACACAAAAAATAGCATTTATAAAAAAGGATTTGATGATGAGCAAAAAAGTTCCAATTTCTTTTGAGTTTTTCCCAACCAAAACCGATGCTGGTGCAGAAAAACTTAAAGTCGTACACCAAGAACTTCAGTTATTAAACCCAGAGTTCTTCTCAATTACTTACGGTGCTGGTGGTTCTACCCGTGAACGTACCCTTGCTGCCATTGCTGAATTCAATGGTAAAGGTACGCCTGTTGCACCGCACTTATCTTGTATTGGCGATGACAAAGCACGTATTGCTGAATTACTCGACATTTATAAAGATCAAGGCATTGACCGTATTGTGGCGCTGCGTGGTGACTTACCTTCAGGTCAAGTCGGTCTAGGGGAACTACCTTATGCCACGGATTTGGTTCGCTTTATTCGTGAACATTCGGGCGATCATTTCAAAATTGAGGTTGCCGCTTATCCAGAAATGCACCCTCAAGCAGATAGTTTTGACCTAGACATTCAACGCTTTTGCGACAAAGCCAATGCAGGTGCGAATGCCGCACTGACTCAGTTCTTCTTTAATCCAGATGCCTACTTCTACTTTGTCGATCGCATTCAAAAAGAAGGCGTGAACATTCCTGTAGCACCAGGCATTATGCCAATTACCAATGCCAGCAACTTGATTCGCTTTGCAGATGGTACAGGCGCTGAGATTCCACGTTGGATTCGTAAGCAACTGGCAACTTATGGTGATGACACTGCCAGCATCAAAGCATTTGGTCATGAAGTGATTGTGAAACTTTGCGAACGCCTGATTGCAGGTGGCGCACCGAGTTTGCACTTCTACACCATGAACACCACTGATCCTACCCGTCAGCTTGTACTAGACCTCGGTTTAGCATAAGCATTTAAACTAGATTCACCCTATTTGAGAGTAAAACCGAATGCCTCGTTTTTTTATGGAAGCAGAACTCAATGTTGATCACACTGTCGAACTGACTGAAACTGTGTTTCACCACTGGGTAAAAGTTTTGCGTGCTCAAGTCGGTGAAACGGCTACTTTGTTTAATGGACAAGGCGGCGAATATGAAGTGACCTTAAGTGACGTTGCTAAAAAGTCAGCATTAGTTCAGGTCACTGCTTTTAACCCAACCAATCGTACGCCTGCGTTTAAAACTTTACTCGGTCAAGTCATGAGTAAAGGTGATCGTATGGACTATGTCATTCAAAAGGCAGTTGAATTAGGCGTTTCGGAGATTCAACTATTAACGTCTGAACGCTGTGAAATGCGTTTGAAATATGACCGCGATCAAAAGAAAATTGATCACTGGCAAGGCATCGCCATCGCAGCTTGTGAACAATGCGGCATGAATATTGTTCCAAAAATCCTTGCACCACTCAGTTTAGAGAAATGGCTCGCATCCGAATTACCTGCGACTCGACTTGTACTCGCCCCGAATAAAGAAAAAATCGATGTTTTGGCACATGCGACACCAAACATTGCACTACTCATTGGGCCTGAAGGTGGTTTAAGTGAGGCTGAAATTACAACAGCCAATGAGAACGGTTTTATTAACTGGTGTATTGGTGAGCGTGTATTGCGTACAGAGACAGCACCAGTCGTAGCTTTGTCAATCCTCAACTACAATTTAGTGATTTAAATCACATAAACAGCAGAGTCACCCTTTTGTTCTGTTAATATATTGATTATGATGTACAACAATATTACCCTTGACTTATATCAAAATATAAATTGATTGTGTTTTACACAATGTATTTAAATTTGAAAAAAGACACAACACAATGCCATTGGGTCATAAAAAAAATAAGGTTTCGCGATTCATGCCAGATATTTCTACAGAAAATCTTGATCGGCACTTGCAGACTGCGCAAATATCGCATTCCATTAGCCATCTTCGTTTCCTCATCAGTAGTTTACTGATTCTAAATTTTTATATTTTCTGCGCATATCACTATAATTTTTCTCAAGATTCTTTTTATTTTAACCTGTGGTTTTTTGTTTCTGAGTTTATTCTCAGCATTTTTTGGCTCGTGAACACCGTGTATTTCAACCCGAAAAATCACTCTGCCAAACATGCACACCGCTGGATTCAAGGCATCTGTTTAAGTATTGGTCTTTTGGTTGCAGCAGGCGTCGTCTGTATCTATTACTATTTACCCAGCCTATCTGGCAATTTTAACTATACAAATGCCCTACTCTTGTCTGCACTTTTAGTGATTGTCACACAGACCGTTTGCCTTACCTATTTAACGCAGCGCATTAGTTATTTTTGTTTGGTTTTTATTCCGTCCATCACCCCTTATGTCCTCTCGCAATTTATCAACTTCGATGCCAATCACACTCTTTTTCACCTTGCTGTGAACTTTATTCTGATTGTGATTTTGCTCTGTGCCAATGCCACCAACCGTATTAATCAGCACTTATCTCGTCTCTCAATTAAAAATCGAGAGCTCAAAAAAGAAGCTGAAAAACAAGTCTCTTGGACCGATGATTTATGCAAACAGCTACAAAACGAAGTGAATAAATCCAAAGAAATTGAACAACAGTTACAACTGAATAATCAATTGCTTGAGCAAAAAGTACGTGAACGAACCTTTGATGTAAATCAAATCAATAAAGACTTAAAAAATAAGCAAGAAAACCTATCGCTTGCCCATGAAATTTCAGGTATTCGTCCTTGGGATTGGAATATTAAAGATCGGCTCATTTCCCTGACCAATCACAAACAAGAAAAAGTACTTAAAAATTCCACAGAGCATCAACTTCAGCTTCAGTATCTAATTCATCCAAATGATATTGCCCCGTTTAAATCTGCAATGAAAAGTCATTTACGGGGTCATTCAGACCGCTATGAAGCCACTTACCGTGTGCAACACAATAACGGGAAATGGTACTGGGTACATGACACTGGGCGTGTCATTGCTCGCGATCCAATCAATCAAAAACCGTTACAAATGGTCGGTATTCGACGTGACATTCAACATGAAAAAAGCAACCAAGAACGTCTGCGACTAGCAGCGAGCGTACTTGAACAAGCTGAACAAGGGATTTTCATCTTAGATGAAGACCTGCGTTATATCGACGTAAATCCGTTCT
This sequence comes from Acinetobacter sp. PC34, assembly GCF_051789135.1. NCBI lineage: Bacteria > Pseudomonadati > Pseudomonadota > Gammaproteobacteria > Moraxellales > Moraxellaceae > Acinetobacter > Acinetobacter sp. PC34. Next base: position 2,135,682 of record NZ_CP196664.1, read on the forward strand.
TTGAACGTTTGGCTGGCTTTGAAGCTGCACAAATTAATGGCAAACATCTGTTTGATATTGTTGCGAACTATAAGTCGCATCAACGCAGCACACATAACCAAATCATTGGACAGCTCCTAAAAAAAGGCGAATACGACGGTGAACTTAATGAAAAGTTCCTATCAGGCAAAGAGCTGTGTATTTGGATGCATCTGAATGCTATTACCGATGAGCAAGATCGTGTCACACATTATATTGGTATCGTGTCCGATTTAACCGAACGCAAACTGCAAGAACAGCGTTTATCCTATTTAGAAAACTACGATACGCTGACCGACCTACCCAACCGTTTTTACTATAACTATCAGCTTCATCAATATTTGGTTTCTCAACAAGACAGCATTAAACAACTGGCGATTATTCGACTCAATATTGACCGTTTCCGTCCATTGAATGAATTCTTAAGCAATAATGGCGGCGATGAACTGCTGCGCCAAGTTGCCCAGCGCCTTCGTTTAACCAATGCTGAAGCCCTTATGGTGGCTCACTTAAATGGTGACGATTTTGCAATTGTATATGAGGTCTCTCATATTCGCCCCTCCGTTCAGGAACATATCGATCGCATTAACAAAGCCTTTAGTCTACCTTTTGATATTTTTGGTCAAGAGCACATTATTACGCTTTCAATGGGGATTTCGCAGTACCCTGAACATGGTCGTCAACTTGACTACTTAAACAACTGTGCAGAACAAGCACTGAGTGAAGCAAAACGTTTAGGTGGAAATGCGACCAAGTTCTACAGCCTGAGTAATACCGTTGCATTAGAAGAAGGGATTTATTTAGAGCGCGATTTAAGACTAGCGATACAAAACAATGAGTTGGTGGTTTACTACCAACCCAAAATCAACTTTCACGATCAGAAAATTTATGGTTTTGAGGCGTTGGTACGTTGGAACCACCCAAGCAAAGGCATTGTGCCGCCAGGTCTCTTCATTCCGATGGCAGAAAAAACCAGCTTAATTTCAGACATTGGCCGCATTGTAATTTTACAAACCGCAAAGCAAATCAAAGAATGGAATAAATTGGGTTTTGATAATATCTGCGTCTCGGTCAATGTGGTTGCTCAACAATTACAACGTGGACAGCTTTTAAAAGACTTAGATGAGGCTCTTGATCGATACAAAATCAGTGGTAGTAGTCTCGAATTAGAAATTACAGAATCCACTTTGGTTGAAAACTCAGAAGCGGTGAAGAACCTCCTTGAAACCATCAAATCGCGTGGCATTCACATTTCTTTAGATGATTTTGGCACAGGTTATTCATCGCTGTCTTACCTCACTGACTTCCCAATCGATACTTTAAAAATTGATCGAAGCTTCATTTCAAAAATTGGGCACTGCAAACAAGAAGCTATTGTGAGTGCCATGATTGCCATGGGGAAAGCCATGGGTATGACCGTGGTGGCGGAAGGAATTGAGACCGAACAACAACTGAGTTACCTGCAAAACTTAGAATGTGATATCGCGCAAGGTTATTTATTTTCAAAACCTCTTCCACAGCTCGATGCTACCCAATACTTAAGAGATCATCTAGATACGCCCTCTTATACATACTTAATATAAATCAGACTGTTTTAGCTCTAAGTTTGCCTTAAAAAGCACCAGCTATCACTGGGATATACCAGCAACTAATGGTATATTCGGTCTTGTCTACTAAAAAACCACCAGCTCCGCTGGCTAACCCACGCTACAAAGAGATTCAGATGGACGATCAATCATTAAAACAGCAAGCTTTGTATTATCACGAATTTCCAACTCCAGGGAAAATCAGCGTTACACCAAGCAAGCAGCTGGTCAACCAACGTGACTTAGCTTTAGCTTATTCACCAGGTGTTGCTGCACCATGTTTAGAGATTGAACGCGACCCGTCTACTGCGGCGCTTTACACAGCGCGTGGTAACTTAGTTGCTGTGGTCAGTAACGGTACAGCCGTTCTTGGCCTTGGTAACATTGGTCCTTTAGCGTCTAAACCTGTTATGGAAGGTAAAGGCGTACTGTTTAAAAAATTCGCTGGTGTTGACGTTTTTGACATCGAAATTGCAGAAAATGATCCTGACAAAATCGTGGACATTGTCGCTGCATTAGAACCGACTTTTGGTGGTATCAACCTTGAGGACATCAAGGCACCAGAGTGTTTCTATATCGAGCAAAAACTACGTGAACGCATGAACATTCCTGTGTTCCACGACGACCAACATGGTACTTCTATTATTGTCGGTTCTGCTTTGCTAAACGCTTTGCAGTTAAATGGCAAAAAAATTGATGAAATCAAGATTGTTGCTTCAGGCGCAGGTGCTGCAGCATTATCTTGTTTAGATCTTCTTTGTGCAATTGGTGCGAAGAAAGAAAATATCGTTGTGGCTGACTCTCGCGGTCTGCTCACCACGAAACGTGAAGGCTTAGATGAGTCTAAAAAACGTTATGTGCAAGATATCGAAGGCACTCAACTGGCTGACGTGATTGCAGGCGCAGACATGTTCCTTGGTTTATCTGCTGCGGGTATCTTAACCAAAGAAATGGTTAAGGTCATGGCGAAAGATCCGATTATCTTCGCACTTGCTAACCCAGATCCTGAAATTCTTCCTGAACATGCACATGAAGTTCGTGATGACGTGATCATGGCGACAGGTCGTTCAGACTATCCAAACCAAGTGAACAACGCACTTTGCTTCCCTTACATTTTCCGTGGTGCTCTTGATGTAGGTGCAACAACGATCAATGAAGAGATGAAAATCGCATGTGTCTATGCAATTGCGCGTATGGCACACATTGAAGCAGATGCAGCATCTTATGGTGAAAAATCAGCATCTTTTGGTCGTGACTACCTTATTCCACGTCCACTCGATCAACGTCTGATTTTAGAAATTGCACCTGCTGTCGCACAAGCAGCAATGGACTCTGGTGTAGCTGATCGACCAATTCAAGACTTCTCTGCTTATCGTCAGCGTCTGTCTGAGTTTGTCTACAACTCTGCATTTATGATGAAGCCTATTTTTGCTCAAGCAAAATCCGACCCAAAACGTATTGCCTATGCTGAAGGTGAAGACCTACGCGTACTTCGTGCAGTACAAATTGCGGTCGATGAAGATCTTGCAAAACCAATTTTAGTCGGTCGAACTGCGGTTATTGAAGCGAACATTAAAAAGTTAGGCTTACGTCTTGAACATGGTGTGAACATCACGATTGTCGATCAAGAAAAAAATCCTGACTACGAATTGTTTGCAGATGACTACTACACGCTTATGCAGCGTAAAGGTGTAACACCTGAATATGCACAACGTGAAGCACGTCGTCGTTCGACCTTGATCGCGTCGATGTTAGTGAAACATGGTAAAGCAGACGGGATGCTATGTGGTACGTATTCAAGCTACGATATCCACTTAGACTTCGTTAAAAACATCATTGGTAAAAAAGAAGGTCACAACTCTTTCTTTACATTGAATGCTTTAATGCTTGAAGACCGCAACCTGTTTATTGCTGACACTTACATCAACCGTAATCCAACGGCTGAACAACTGGCTGAAATGACTATTTTAGCCGCTGAAGAAGTGCGTCGTTTTGGTATGACACCACGTGTTGCGCTACTATCTCACTCAAGCTTCGGTTCAGACCAGACCGACCCAAGCGCACAAAAAATGCGTAAAGTGTTTGAGATTTTGTCGCAAATCGCGCCAGAACTTGAAGTTGAAGGTGAAATGCATGCGGATGCAGCATTGGATGAAAACATTCGTAGCTTTGCATACTCAAACTCACGCTTCAAAGGTTCTGCGAACCTATTGATCATGCCGAACTTGGATGCAGCCAACATTTCATTTAACCTGTTGAAATCAACGTCAGGTAATAATGTCACCATTGGCCCTATCCTACTGGGTGCAGCAAAGCCAGTTCATATTTTGACACCGACAACCACAACACGTCGTTTAGTGAATATGACTGCACTAACTGTAGCTGAAATTCAAGAAGCGGAGAAAAACGGCGAATAATTGTTTGTCGTTGTACTCGCATCTTGTGACTTGAGAAAACCTCTATTCTGTAGCATGATGGCTGTAAGAGTAGAGGTTTTTTCATGCAAGTTTATTTAGTAGGCGGTGCGGTCCGAGATCAGCTTCTGGGTCACCCCTATCACGAAAAAGATTATGTAGTTGTCGGTGCAATGCCTGAACAACTGCTTGCCCAAGGTTTCCAACCTGTAGGTAAAGATTTTCCTGTTTTTTTACATCCTGAAACCAAAGATGAATATGCGCTGGCACGCACCGAACGTAAGTCAGGGCATGGTTATCATGGCTTTGAGTTTTATACCGACAGTACCGTTACCCTAGAACAAGATTTAATTCGACGCGACCTCACCATCAATGCCATCGCCATGGATGATGAAGGCACACTGTATGACCCCTATGGTGGCCAGCGCGACTTAGAGCTGCGTGTTTTAAGGCATGTTTCTGATGCTTTCGTAGAAGACCCTCTACGCGTCCTCCGTGTTGCACGATTTGCTGCACGTTATAAAACCCTAGGATTTACGGTAGCCGAAGAAACGTTGGCACTGATGCAGCAACTCGCAGACTCGGGTGAACTGGAGGCACTAACTCCTGAACGCATTTGGAAAGAAACCTCTCGTGCTCTGATGGAAGATCATGCCGATGAATATTTTGAAGTGCTACGTCGCTGTGGTGCTTTAAAAGTACTTTTTCCAGAAATCGCGGCACTTTACGGTATTCCACAGCGCCCTGAGTATCACCCTGAAATTGACTGCGGTATTCATACCATGATGTCATTGCAGCAAGCATGTCGTGCCAACTACGCATTGGATGTTCGTTTTGCTGTTTTAGTGCATGACTTAGGCAAAGCTTTGACACCTGTGGACGAGCTACCGCGTCATATCATGCATGAAGAACGTGGGGTCAAACCTGTGACAGAAGTGTGTGAACGTCTAAAAGTTCCAACGCAGATGAAACAGCTCGCAATTACGGTCTGTAAAGAACATTTGAAATGTCATCAAGCTCTAACCTTAAAACCAGGCACTTTATGGCGCTTACTGCAACGCTTAGATGTACTACGTCGTCCAGAACGGGTTGAAGCCTTTGTGCAGGCCTGTGAATGTGACTCACGTGGTCGTTTAGGGCTTGAAGATCGTGAATACCCACAGTCGGCATATATTTTAAAGGTGATGGATGTTGTGCGAAATATCAAAGCACAAGACCTACCTGCGGATATTAAAGGCCCGGATATCGGTGAAATGCTGATTGAACGTCGAATACACGCAATTGGAGAACTGAAGGCTCAATACAGTTAAACCTTGATCGACTCAAATAAAGCGCCACAATCGGCGCTTTATTTAATTTCACTTAAGAAATGGATGCGGGAAAGGTAATCACCTTTTCCAACTGCATGTGTTCTGTTGCAATCATTAACAAACGATCCACACCTAAAGCAATACCTGCACATGCGGTCATTTGAGGCAAAGCAGTCAATAAAAACTCATCAATTGGCATCACATGTAAGCCTAATTTTTCACGTTCAGCATTATCGGCTTCAAAACGCGAACGCAACACCTCTGCGTCGATCAACTCATCATAAGCATTGGCGAGTTCCAAACCTTCAATATACAGCTCAAAACGTGCTGCAACCAATTCACCGTCTTCATCCGTTTTAGTTTTGGCAAGCGAGGCTAGCTCTGGTGGAAAATCGGTTAGAAATACGGGCGTATCAAAACCTAGACTTGGTTCTACAAAATGTGAAAAGAGCAAATCGATATAGCCAAGTCGGTCATCGCCCAAGTCCAAATTTAAACCTACGCGATTACAACAGTCTTTTAACTCTTTCAAACTGGCTTGCAGTGGGTTCAAATCCAAACGATCCATAAACGCATGCTTATAGCTCAAAATGGTAGGGCGAACCTCACCAAAACGCTGCTTTAATGTGACATTCAATAAATCTGTCACTTCAAACATCAAATCCTTCAAACTGAAATTCGGTCTATACCATTCCAGCATGGTAAATTCACTATTGTGTTTACGACCATGTTCATCATCACGGAAAACTTTACAGATTTGATAAATCGGCCCACTACCACTGGCCAATAAACGCTTCATGGCAAACTCAGGTGAGGTCTGCAAATAATGCGTTTGTTGTTTGCCTTGTACATGGCGCTGCGCTTGAACCGAAGCCAAATGCACATCGGTCACACCAGCTTGAGATAAAACCGGGGTTTCAACCTCAAGCACTTCACGTTCAGCAAAAAACTGACGAATTTGGCTATACATTTGCGCACGCGCTCGCATGGCTTTTAAGTCACAGGTTGGCTGATAATGGATCACGTCCTGACTCATGCCTTCGGCCCTCCATGTGCAGCCCATTCACGGCGTAATGGATAGGTCTTTCTTAAATGATCAAAGGCTTTTTGGTCAATCATTCCCTCTTTTAAGCAAGCACGTAAGGCTTGGTCATCTCGTGCAATCGGGTAGATTTCCCTTAAATGCTGTTGAAGTGCAGATTTCAAATCTTGCCCTTCAAAATATTGAGCACATACAGGCAACTGCGACTCGAAGCTTTTATCTGCTTCAAATTGGAAAGTTTTACAGAAAGCCTCATAGATCATTTGTGTACCACGCGCTTTGCCTTCTAAGCTATAACCTGCGATATGTGGTGTCACCAGACTCACAGCATTCAACACTTGTTCAGAAATCACAGGCTCATGCTCAAAGACATCTAGTACCACTTTGCGCTGCGTTTTTTCGATGTCGGCCAATAAAGCTTGCTCTTCAATCACAGGCCCACGTGCAGAATTAATCAATATTGCTGTCGCTTTCATCGCAGCGAAAGCTTCGGCGTTGAATAAATGATAGGTTGGATGTGGTCCTGTTTTGGTTAAAGGTACATGCAATGAAATTGCATCGGCAGTGCTTAATAGGGTATTTAAATTGACCTGCTGAATCGTATCTTGCTGTACAAAAGGATCATGACCGATCACATTCCAGCCCAATAGTTTGGCCATATAAGCTAAGCGAGAACCGACATTTCCTAGACCAATGATCCCTAAAGTAAAACTTTCTTCAGCATTCAGCAATGCTGGCTTGAGATGGAGCAAAGCCGTAATCACATATTCAGCCACCGCCTGTGCATTACAACCTGCAGCATTCGCCCATTGAATATTCTGCTTTTCAATAGCGTTAATATCTAAGTGGTCTGTACCAATCGTTGCACTACCCACATATTGAAGTGTGGTGTTATTGATTAATGCTGGATTGACTTGAGTTACGGAACGCACCAACAGTGCTTTGGCATCTACAACATCGGCATGCGTTAAAGTACGCCCTGCTTTGTGCTCAACTTCACCAAATTCGGCAAAAAAATAATCGGTAAATGCGAGATTTTCATCTGCCACGATTTTCATAATGTCTTCCAACGCTTTGTTGACTCTATGATAACCGTTGCACAAGCTCAACACTATGTTGCTCTGCAATACATCTGAATAAACAGTCACGATGTTTCATCTTCATGGTAAAAAACCGAATACTTTAAAGAATTGTTTAATATAGATTTACTTCGTTCAAAATACTGAAAAATATAAAGTCAACTCCGTAAACGCTATGATAGTACAAACAACTAGACAAATAATTTAATACTGTTATAAAAAAACCTTCTCCCAACATTTCAGAGAGAAGGCAAAACCTCAAGCAAGTAATAAGCGAGATAATTATTTAGATTTATAAGAGAGTTTCATCCCCACGATATAGCCTGTATTGTCCTCAAACTCGCCAACAATACGACGATCCGAAGTTTCACCTTCCGCATCACCAAACCACATATAGCGACCACCTACGCTGAAAGCCATTTTTTGACTAATATTGTATTTAGCAGCCAAACCAGCACCCCAATAACCCTTCACAGGACCTAAAGTTGGTGCGGGGTCACCTGCACCTGAGTCCCATAAACCAGAGACTGCAATTGCTAAATTTGGCGACAATTGTTTGCCTAATCCAATTTCGACTGCCATTTGATCTTCAGAATAATCAACTAAAGGTAAACCTTTACCTAAAGCTTCTGTCGTTGCTGCTTTCAGTACTGGTGGGCTTTGTTGCACAAACCTATCTCTAAAGGCTTATTCCACAATATAATTCTCAAATGAATAAGCCCACACCTAAAATCTATCATACAACCAATTGGTCTTCTTATAACAGTGCATTAATAAATCGAGGAAATCTCTCAATTTGGTTTGATCCCAAGACTCAATGGTACGCTCAACCCAAAGGTAAACATGGTCGAAATCAAACTTATTCAGATACAGCCATCCAATGCTGTTTAATGATCAAATCCTTATTTCGTCTTTCTTTACGCATGGTCACTGGCTTTGTGCAAAATCTCATTCATCTTTGTAGATTAGATTGGACAGCACCAGACTATTCCACCATCTGCAGAAGACAAAAGCATATTGATATTGCAATTAACTATCAAAAAAGCAGTAATGGTCTCCAGCTACTCGTCGATTCTACTGGCTTAAAGTTTCTAGGCGAAGGTGAATGGAAGCGTAAGAAACACCAACCTGAATATCGTCGCCAATGGCGTAAACTTCATATTGGTATAGATGCTGAAACCCTTCAAATACGCGCTATTCAACTCACTACAAATAATGTGAGTGATTCACAAGTGCTTGGTGATTTACTCGATCAGATTCCACAAGATGAGCAGATTGACTCTGTCTATACTGATGGGGCTTATGACACCAAGCAATGCCGTCAAGTAATTGCAGACCGACAAGCACATGCGGTGATTCCGCCAAGAAAAAATGCGAAACCTTGGAAAGATACAAAGACCAGCTCGCTAGAGCGAAATGAATTACTTCGAACAGTTAAACGTTTAGGAAGAACAATATGGAAAAATTGGTCAGGCTATCATCGCAGAAGTCTGATAGAAACCAAGATGCATTGCATCAAATTATTAGGCGATAAACTCCGTGCGAGAAACTTTCAAAGCCAAGTCAATGAGATTCATGCACGTGTGGCCGTATTAAATAAATTTACAGATTTAGGTCGACCTCACACCCAAGTTGCCACTTAAATTTAGATAACTTGGAAGAAGTTTAGCTTTTGAATGTTTGTGCAACAAAGCCCATTTGATCTCATAGCTACACCTCATCCTCTGCGATCTCATAAACATTATTATGATCATATCAAAAATATAAAAACCTAATTTTTACCCTACACTGACATCTGAGTACTTCCGACACCATTACATATGTACGTTTCCACAAGACTCCAAAACTCCATCATTTTCACAATTACTCTTAAAATGACGTTGAAAAATTCATTCACTTTGAAGAAAAGTTTCATGGATTAGAATATAGGACTATGTAAAATTTGTCCTTTTTGATGCCCATAGACGAGAGCCATTTGGATCTAAATACTCAGAGCCAATTAATATTAATCATCGAGGATGCCCCTAACTCCTAAAAGTTGAGACTTTCAATCACACGGCTATTTTTTATCAGTAATATGGATTAATTTGTGAGAAAAATATGAAAAAAAAAGCCCCCTGTAACTACAGAGGGCTTTTTAAATTTGGCGGAAGCGGTGAGATTCGAACTCACGGAGGGGTATAAGCCCTCGTCGGTTTTCAAGACCGGTGCATTAAACCGCTCTGCCACGCTTCCATGTGCGCCATCATACGGAGCTTTTGTTTTGATGACAAGTAAAACTTACCGTCAAAGCAATCAACTGCATATTGTTTCATCAAAAGTTTATAATTTCGAAGCGATTTCAGCACCTTCACGAATCGCACGCTTCGCATCTAGCTCAGCAGCCAGTTTAGCACCACCAATAATGTGATAATTCGCTAGTGTATTTTGCTCAGCACTTGGCATCAGATCCTTTACAGACTCCTGCCCTGCACACACAACGATAGTATCGACACGTAGCAATTGATCTTGTCCTGCCATATCCACCCAAAGCCCTTCATCAGTCACAGCTTTGTACTGAACCCCACGTAACATACGTACTGCATGCTTTTTCAACTGTGCACGGTGTACCCAGCCCGAAGTTTTGCCCAAACCTGCTCCAAGTGCAGAGGTTTTACGCTGTAATAAATAAATCTCACGAACAGGCGGATGAACTTCTGCGGCCTGCGTGCCTCCTTCAGAAACATAATTCGGGTTTGGATCTACGCCCCATTCACGTTGCCAATCTGCAAGTGGTTGTGGCTGAGGTTGATGCTCTGGTTTCAATAAATACTCAGACACATCAAAACCAATCCCTCCAGCACCAATCACTGCAACCTTTTGACCGACAGGTGCGCCGCGTAACACTTCTGCATAAGACAAGACTTGCGGTGAATCACTCCCTTCGATACGTAATACGCGTGGCACAACACCTGTTGCAATAATAATTTCTTCAAAGCCTTCACGCTCAAGCTGCTCACGATTCACCTTGGTGTTTAAACGTAAGTCGACGCCAGTTTTTTCAATCTGTACTTTGAAATAGCGAATGGTTTCATGAAACTCTTCTTTACCGGGTACAACTTTTGCCAAATTGAACTGTCCACCCACTTCATGACTTGCTTCAAACAGAGTCACTTGGTGTCCACGACTGGCTGCAACTGTCGCGGCTGACATACCTGCGACGCCACCACCCACAACCGCAACTCGTTTCGGTTGTTTCGCTTTCAAATAAACCAACTCAGTTTCAAACGCTGCACGCGGGTTAACTAAACAAGTAGCACGTTGGTTTTTAAAGGTATGATCTAAGCATGCTTGGTTACAAGCGATACACGTATTGATTTCATCGACACGATTGGTCGCTGTTTTATTCACCCAAAAAGCATCAGCCAATAACGGACGCGCCATTTGCACCATATCGGCTTTGCCCGATGCCAAAATCTCTTCTGCCGTGTCTGGCATATTGATACGGTTTGAAGCAATCACTGGCACAGCCACGTGCTTTTTCACTTCCGCAGTATAGTCAACAAAAGCAGCACGTGGCACCGAAGTCACAATGGTCGGAATACGCGCTTCATGCCAGCCAATTCCTGTATTCAATAAGGTAATGCCTGCTTTTTCTAGTGCTTGCGCAATCGTAACCACTTCTTGCATGGTATTGCCGTCATGCACCAAATCGAGCAATGACAAACGGAAGCAAATAATAAATTTCTCGCCGACTTGTGCACGTATCCCTTTGACAATTTCGACCGCAAAACGCATACGGTTTTCAATCGGCCCGCCCCAACGGTCTTCACGTTGGTTCACATGACGGCTTAAGAATTGATTCAGTAAATAACCTTCTGAACCCATAATTTCTACACCGTCATAGCCTGCCTTTTTGGCAAGACTGGCACAGTTAACATAGTCATCAATGGTATTTAAAATTTGCTTTTCAGACATTTGACGCGGTTTAAAAGGCGAAATCGGCGACTTGATTGGACTGGCAGACACAACAAAAGGTTGGTAGCCATAACGTCCAGCATGCAAAATCTGCATTAAAATTTTTGCGCCATGCTTATGTACGGCATGGGTCACTAAACGATGCGGAGCAATATCCCCCAGCGTATTCATCGTCCCGCCCGCAGGAAGAAGCCAACCTTGACGGTTTGGAGAAATCCCGCCTGTAATGATCAGGCCGACTCCGCCTTTAGCACGCTCACCGAAGTATGCAGCCAATTTTGGATAATTATAAAAACGATCTTCCAAGCCCGTATGCATGGAGCCCATCACCACACGGTTTTTAATGGTGGTAAAACCCAAATGTAAGGGTTTTAAAATATGTGCATAGCTATTGGTTGTCATCATGAATCCTTATCTTTGGCTTTGCAACTTGTTGCATACTACTTTAGCTGTTTTTTAAAATATTGGGATGACAATTTATAAAAAATTCTTGGCATCTACGGTCAATCCGACTGAACTCTCAAAAACATACGACAATAAAAAAACCAGTGACGTTGCCCTCACTGGTTTAGTTTTTTAGACCAAAGCCCTTTACTGCCAATGCTTCAGCTTACTGGTTTGACCAATACCCACATTAAAACTATTGGTTGGATCAAGCTTTTCATAATGCGTTCGTAGTGCAGGTTTTGCTACATATAAATGTCCGACATTATGCTCGGCTGGGTATTCGGCCCCACGTGCATCCAGTAAATGCCACATTTGGTGTTCCATCGCCAAAGGATCCACGCCCTTTTTCACAATATAGTCCTGATGAAACACATGACATAAAAAGTGACCATAATAGAGCTTATGAACAATCAGATCATCCATCTCTTTGGGTAAGGTTTCCACCCACTCTCGATCATTACGACGCAATGCGATATCCAGAGCTACAATATCTTCAACTTCTGAACGGTGCGTATCCCGATAGCGAATTGCTGCACCTGCAACGGCAAAGCGATGTAAAAATGCTTTACGTCCTTCTTCCTCGGTACAGTGGAAAAAATCACCTGAGGTTTTATCTTGGAAATAACGTTTTAAAAAGATTTCAACTGTCTCGACATCTTGATTTTCAATCCGAATAACCAAATGATGTTCATACAGGTCACGAAAAGCATTCATCCGTTTCGGTAAATGATTGGGCATGAATTTGGTCACCAGCTGCAAAACTTTATCTGACAGACCTTTCATACCAAATTTTTCTAAGTACGCATCGACCTTATCTTTCATTGCAAATGCAGCAGGTACTTTGGCTGTGCCGAGTTTTTCAATGAACATGAAGGTGTCTTTACCGTACTCTGCCCCAATGTCATAAGCCACGCGGTGGATGTATTCCCCTGCAATCGGCAATCGCGGCAAATCTTTTAGTAAAAAACGGCGGATTTCAGTCAAATCATCATGTGAATTTGTACCCACGTAGAATACTTGGCTTGGAATTTTTTCAAAGGTATCCAAACGTACGGCAAAAACACACACTTTACCCGCCGAACCCGATGCTTCATATAAACGAGATGGATCGGCATTAAAACGCGCGGGCGTATTTTCATCAACTTGTTTAACATCATGTCCATAACGATGGTCCGATGCGCAGCAGCCTGAGTTATTAATAATATCGCCGATTTGATAATTTTTCGTTTCAAGCTTGCTTAGAATTTCTTCAGGTGTTTCGCCTAGGTTCACTCCCAAGTGATTAACCAACTCTAACTGACCATCATCATTAACACGGGCATACAATGCCAGCTCAGTATAAGCAGGACCACGGCGAACCAAAGCACCGCCTGAGTTATTACAGACGCCACCTAAAACTGAAGCTCCAATACACGATGAACCAATCACCGAGTGTGGCTCCCGATTAAATGGCACCAATTCTTTTTCAAGTCGATCTAATGTTGCACCAGGTAGACAAATCACTTGCTGACCGTCATTAATGACCTGAATGCCAACCAAACGACGCGTGCTGATCAGAACCACAGGACGGTCATAGTCATCGCCAAAAGGTGTTGAACCACCAGTCAAACCTGTATTGGCTGCTTGCATAATCACAATACAATCTGCATCAACAGCCGCTTGCAGTACTTGCCACTGTTCCAGTAATGACCCTGGTGCAACAACAGCGAGTACTTTCCCTGCACCGTAACGACGACCTTGGCGGTATAAACGTGTGTCTTTATCGTCAGTTAAAACGTGTTGTTTACCCACAATAGTGATGAGCTTTTGAATAGTTTGCGGTGCGTCTAAATTGGATTGCATTTTATATCCTGCCCATTAATTTTTTGAGCTTTTCAATAAAGCTAGATTATGAAATAACACATTCATTTTTTAAGCGTATTAATCACGGTATTCGATGTCGTGTGGCGGCATGGATGCCGGCGTTGGGCGGGGTACAGGACCTACCCCTCGCCCAACAAAAGATTTTTGTTACTTTTCATCTTTGAAAAGTAAGGTATCGCCTACGCAATTGAACTTAAATTTTTTAATTCAAAATGAGGCAAAGGATGCTTCTTTATATTCATTCGCTTTTATTAGAGAGTTTTACTCAGCCAACTCTCGTTCTAACTTCACTAAACAGTCAGACGTAATATCAGCAATGGTTTTTGCACCTGTTAAAGTCATTGCCACACGCATTTCTTTATCAATTAAATCAAGCAGATTTGAAACACCCTCACCGCCTGCCGCACCTAAAGCATAAACAAAGGCACGACCGAGCATACACGTGTCCGCACCCAACGCCAGCATACGTACCACGTCTAAACCATTACGAATACCCGAATCCGCGAGGATTTTAATATCACCCTTCACTGCATCTGCAATTGGTGGAAGTGCACGTGCAGAAGATAAAACGCCATCCAGCTGACGACCACCATGGTTTGAAACCACAATCCCATCTGCACCGAAACGCACTGCATCTTTGGCATCTTCAGGATCCAAAATTCCTTTAATGACCATTGGCCCATCCCAAAACTCACGAATCCACTCAAGGTCTTTCCACGAAATAGACGGATCAAAGTTAGAACCTAACCAACCAATATAATCTTCTAGACCTGTAGGTTTGCCTAAGTATTTAGAAATATTGCCCAAGTCATGCGGACGTCCCATCATGCCGACATTCCATGCCCAATGTGGATGGAAACACGACTGCATATAACGACGCATTGCTGCATTTGGGCCACTCATACCCGAGTGGGCATCACGGTAACGCGCACCCGGTACAGGCATATCCACGGTAAATACCAAGGTTGAACAGCCTGCCGCTTTAGCACGTTCCAAAGCATTTTTCATGAAACCACGGTCACGCAGCACATAGAGCTGGAACCACATTGGACGCTGAATCGCAGGCGCCACTTCCTCAATTGGACATACTGAAACGGTAGAAAGCGTAAACGGAATACCCTTTTTATCTGCAGCGACCGCAGCTTGAACTTCGCCGCGGCGTGCATACATGCCTGTTAAACCGACAGGAGATAATGCAACAGGCATCGACAAAGTTTCATCAAACAGTTTGGTCTCTAAACTTAACTGTGACATGTCGTTCAGTACACGCTGGCGCAAAGCTATTTTTGATAAATCTTCTACATTACGCTTCAGGGTATATTCTGCATACGCACCACCATCGATGTAATGGAATAAAAATGGCGGTAAACGACGTCGTGCCGCTTCACGGTAGTCATTGGCAGAAGAAATAATCATGCTTATATCCTGTTTAATCGACTGGCGCGCTGACGACGAGCTTCTTCTTCATCAATCATTCGCACCTGTTGTACTACAAACTCAATGTGTCCACAGACTGCTTTACGTGCAGCTTCTGGATCACGACGTTCAATTGCATTCATGACTTGAAAGTGCTGATCATGCAATTGATCAAACCGGTGTGCTTCGCTATAGACTTTTCGGCGTCCCAAAGCGACGTTGAACTGCAACAAATCAAACAGACCACGCATCATCTGAATCAAAACCAAATTATGAGATGCTTCAGCAATCGCTAAATGAAATTTCGCATCTGCACGAGCCGCCTCGTCATCATTTCCCAAAGCCTGAAAATGGTTAATCTGATCATAATGATGTCGGATGTTCACCAGATCTTCTTGGGTTGCGCGTTGTGCTGCATACCAAGTTGTTCCACCTTCTAAAATAATGCGCGCCTCTTGCACATCAAATCGGTAGGCAGGATCTTCACTTATCAAATTACTAATCGGTTGTACGATTTGATAACTGGACCAAGTTGCTGGTAATTGTTTTAAAAAAGTTCCCGCTCCCACTTTGCTGACCAACATACCCATGCTGGTCAACTGCGAAATGGCCTCTCTTAAAGAAGAGCGAGAGACTTGAAGCTGTTCACACAGTTTTCTTTCAGCAGGCAGACGGTCTCCAACTTGCATATTGCTTTGTTCAATCAATACACGCAGGCTTTGTACAGCTTTATCGGAGACTTTCATCTGCTTTCCTTAACGTTGATACACAATTTGTGTTATGGAATCATCCATGGGAACACATAGGCTTGTAGGGTAATCATAATACCCATCATAATTGTGAACGTTATACTGTGTTTTAAGGTAAAACGGAATAAATCAGACTCTTTACCAACCAGTCCTACTGCCGCACACGCAATCGCAATCGATTGCGGTGAAATCATCTTACCGGTCACACCACCGCTGGTATTTGCTGCCACCAGTAAAACTTCTGGCACACCAATTTGCTGAGCTGTAGTAGCCTGAAGTGCTGAAAACAGTGCATTGGCAGAGGTATCTGAACCCGTGAGGAATACACCCAACCAACCCAAGAAAGGCGAGAAGAACGTAAATGCCGAACCTGTATGTGCAAGAGCCAAAGCCAAGGTCGAAGACATACCCGAATAATTTGCGATAAAAGCAAAAGACAACACCATACCAATTGAATAAATGGGAACTTTCAACTCATTCAGAGTTTCACCAAAAGTTACCACAGCATCTTTCGGTTTCATCTTCAAATAGGCAATTGTGATCAATGCTGCAATAAAGATCGCAGTTCCTGTAGCCGAGATCCAATCAAACTTGTAAATCGCGTCATAGTCTTTAATTTCAGCAACCACGGGTGGCATTTTTTGAATCATTTGATGCAAAAATGGCACTTTGATTGAAATCACGAGATCATGCAATGCACCGTCTTTGGCAAATAAATCCTTAAACGGTTTCACACTCCAGATCGTCACCATCACAGTTAAAATCGCGAATGGAGACCATGCTTTTGCAATTTGTCCTACAGTGTATTTTTGCTGTTTTTGTGCAGCCACATCTTCACTCATCGTTGCGTCTTGATCTGCAAAACGGAAAATGTGCTTCGGCTGCCAGTATTTAAACAAAATCGTTAAAGAAACCAAGGATGCAATTGCAGCCGTAATATCAGGTAATTCTGGACCGACAAAGTTAGAAGTTAGGTATTGTGCAATTGCAAAGCTACTTGCACCCACCACAACTGCAGGCCATGTTTCTTTAACACCGCGCCAGCCGTCCATAATTGCCATAATCCAGAACAACACGATTGGCACCATAAATGGTAGCTGACGGCCCACCATTTGGCTGATTTCCATCGTATCAACACCAGAGACTTGTCCAGCAACAATAATTGGAATACCCATTGCACCAAAAGCCACAGGTGCTGTGTTTACGATTAGACAGAGACCTGCTGCATATAACGGTTTAAAGCCTAAACCGACTAATAATGCTGCAGTAATCGCCACAGGAGCACCAAAGCCTGCAGCACCCTCTAAGAAAGTACCGAAAGCAAAACCCACCAACAGCATTTGTAAACGCTGATCTTCAGTAATTGAGAGAATAGAAGAACGAATGATGTCAAACTGGCCTGTCTTCACTGAAATTTTATACAGGAATACCGCACCAATAATGATCCATGCAATTGGCCATAAACCGTAGAGGAAACCATAAGCCATCGATGCGAATGCCATCAGCACCGGCATCTTATAGGTAAATAAAGAGACAAGAAGTGCAAGTACAACAGTGATCGTACCTGCCACACTGCCTTTTAAACGAAATATCGCGAGCGCCAAAAAGAAGAAGATAATCGGAATCAGTGCAATTAGACTTGAAATCCAAATATTCCCCATCGGGTCATACATTTGCTGCCATTGAAGCATTGTCATCTCCTTGAAATGCTTACTAAGATTTAATTTTGAGCATATTATTGGCACTTTTGCCAATATTGGACAGACCAATATGAGCAACCGTAAAGAGAAACAAACCAATAATGACTTATACTTGGCTTATTTTGATTTAAAATGAAGTAAAACTTCAATTAAAAGTTAATATTGGTATGACCAATATCAACTACCTTTATAAACACGATCATATTTCAATCAAATTAATATCATTGTTTTTACTGATATTTTTATGAAAATAATGCTAATTTTAGACTTTAGTCTAATAATATAAAAAATAATCACCGAACTTAAATCCAGCTTAATACTCAAAAAATGGAAAAATCACACAATATTGGTAATACCAATTTAAAACCAAACCAACCTCCCCACTTTTTTGATTAATTTACAGCCTAAACATCTTCTAAAAAGACAAAAATTGAGCACACAATATAGAAACCGATTTTATCCAGATTTTTTTCAACAGTATCGATATGCACATGAGCCTTAATATTTTTAAAGCCCTATGATTTTTTAGAAAAACCATTTGGAAAAGTGCTACAATCGCGGACATATGTATTCTTTCAGGCCACCCATTCTCGGTGCCTATATTTATATCGTTAGGATTAACAATGACTGATAATGCAACTATCTTGCAGAATGTCCCAGTTGGCAAAAAAGTTGGTATTGCCTTCTCTGGTGGTCTAGATACTTCAGCTGCACTTTTGTGGATGAAACAAAAAGGCGCAGAACCTTATGCTTATACAGCAAACTTAGGTCAGCCTGATGAAGACGACTACGATGCGATTCCAAAAAAAGCGGAAGCGTATGGCGCAGTCAAAGCTCGCTTAGTTGACTGCCGTTTACAGCTTGCACTTGAAGGTATTGCTGCAATTCAATGTGGTGCGTTCCACATTTCAACTGGTGGTGTACCGTATTTCAACACGACGCCATTGGGTCGCGCAGTAACAGGGACTATGCTTGTTACCGCAATGAAAGAAGATGATGTCAACATCTGGGGTGATGGTTCAACATATAAAGGAAACGATATTGAACGTTTCTACCGTTATGGTTTGTTGACCAACCCTGCACTTAAAATCTATAAGCCTTGGTTAGACCAAACGTTTATTGATGAATTAGGTGGCCGTGCTGAAATGTCGCAATTCTTGATCGACAACGGCTTTGACTACAAAATGTCAAAAGAAAAAGCGTATTCAACTGACTCAAACATGTTGGGTGCGACCCACGAAGCAAAAGATCTTGAATACCTCAATGCAGGGATCAAAATTGTTGACCCAATCATGGGCGTTGCATTCTGGAAAGACGACGTAGAAGTTAAAGCTGAAGAAGTATCGATTACTTTTGAAGAAGGCTTCCCTGTTGCAATTAATGGTCAACGTATCGAAGACCCTGTTGAGTTCATTCTTGAAGCCAACCGTATTGGTGGTCGTCATGGTCTAGGTATGTCTGACCAAATCGAAAACCGTATTATTGAAGCAAAATCTCGCGGTATTTATGAAGCACCAGGTATGGCACTTCTACATATTGCTTATGAGCGCTTGGTTACTGGTATTCATAACGAAGACACGATTGAACAGTACCGTATTAACGGTCTACGTTTAGGTCGTTTACTTTACCAAGGTCGTTGGTTCGACTCTCAAGCATTAATGCTTCGTGAAACTGCACAGCGTTGGGTTGCCAAAGCCATCACTGGTACTGTGACTTTAGAGCTTCGTCGTGGTAATGACTACACCATCATGAACACTGAGTCTGAAAACCTCACTTATGAAGCTGAGCGTTTGACGATGGAGAAAGGCGATTCAATGTTTACGCCAATGGACCGTATTGGTCAGTTAACTATGCGTAACTTGGACATCACAGATACTCGTGCGAAACTTGGTATTTATACCAATACTGGTTTATTAGCTGTAGGTACTGGTTCTGCTGTTCCACAGTTAAAAGACAAAAACAAATAAGTTTGTTGAATGTCAAAAAAACCGCTCATAAGAGCGGTTTTTTTTATTTTAGCGATTCATTCTATACAAGTCGATGTGGTTAAGGGCTGATAATAAATCTGGTTACGCCCCAATTGCTTGGCGCGGTATAAAGCCTGATCTGCGATACCCAGCAACTCGACTTTACTCAAATCCACCTCACCTTTAAAGACCGTAATTCCTAAACTAATGGTGACAAATGGAGATACTTCAGACATTTGATGCGGAATTTCCAAACGTTCAATCGCTCGGTAAATATTTGAAGCCACCGCATAAGCGCCATGTGCATCAGTTTCAGGTAATAACACCACAAACTCTTCGCCGCCATAACGCGCCACAAAATCCATATGCCGAATCGCATTTTTAATAGATTTTGCAATCGATGAAATCACATCATCGCCCTTTTGGTGACCATAACAGTCGTTATATTTTTTGAAAAAATCAACATCAATAAACAAAATCGACAAGGGTGTTTCATCCTGACGTGATTGCTCATAATAAGTATCCATCATTTCGTCAAAATTACGCCGATTTGATATCTTCGTCAGCTCATCATTCTGACTCAAATGCAGCAATTCTGAAGTATGTATTCGATGTATTTTTTCACTAATTTTAGCGCGACGAATATTTAAAAAAATGATGCGCTCGCGGGCGTAGATCATACGGCTGATGATAAACCCCAGCAAACAGCTACCAAACATTACACGCCCCATCACGATCGCATCAAACTTGACCAGAGTCGAAATCAGGACTAAAAATGAAACCCCAGCGGCTGCCATACCAGTCATAAAAACATATCCTGGTTTTACCCCAGTCAGCAAATACCCCAAGACATAAATCATGCAAATGATCATCATCGCTTGATGACGCAAAGCTTCGGTATGCACCGATATGGTCAACCAAGTCGTCGAGACCACGGCCCAAAACACAGCAAACATGGCTGCATAGGCAAAAAAAGGCTTCAGCTTGACAAAATGTGAAAAAACATAAAGAAATAAAAGACAAACTGCACCATTTAGCAGCCCCAATAAGCAATGAATAAAATCTTGTTTAAAGTGAGACTGTTCAATAATCCAGTAATCCCCCGGAATCGTCAAAATGGCGAAAATAAAATAAGCCAAAACACCAGACCAAAGAAAGTCATTAATATTGCGACGTGCGCGCTCTAAGTTTAATCGCCAAAACTCTTGTTCTAATTTCTGAGGAAAAACCTGACCAATGCGACGGTTGTGTCGTGTAATCAGCTCTTCCATTTTTTCTTTGTCATACTGAAGTTTGGCGAGGTTGTATTTATATTCCATACCAGACCAGATTTAATTCTTGTAGTTGCCTAAAAATAACACAAAATTACAAAGATAAATCATAATAATCAGACAAGATGCCTTTATTTGTCATTACCATTTTTGGCGCATATGCATTATCATCTGTTTTATTTCTTTGACAGAAATCGCCTTGAATACGATTACGATTCTCCAGCCAGATGATTGGCACGCTCACCTTCGTGATGGTCTTGCATTACAACGTACGGTTCCCGATTTAGCCCAACAGTTTTCACGCGCTATTTGTATGCCAAATACCGTACCGCCTGTTAAAACGGTTGAGGAAGCGAATGCGTACCGTGAACGCATCATGGCGCACGTACCAGAAGGTAATGCTTTCGACCCACGTATGGTGTTGTATTTTACTGACACAACTTCACCTGAAGAAGTCAAGAAAATTAAAAACTCTGAGTTTGTAAATGCGATTAAACTCTACCCTGCTGGCGCGACCACCAATTCAGACAATGGTGTAAGCGACATTCGTAAAGTCTATGCCGTTATTGAGCAACTTGAAGAACATCAGGTTCCATTACTGCTGCATGGTGAAGTCACACACAATCATGTCGATATTTTCGACCGTGAAAAGCGATTCTTAGACGAAGTTCTTTCTCCGTTGCTAAAGCAATTTCCAAAACTGAAATTGGTTTTAGAACACATTACCACCAGTGAAGCGGCCAACTTTGTTTTAGAACAAGACCGCAATGTCGCTGCAACCATTACCCCGCAGCATTTACTGTTTAACCGCAATGATATGTTGGTTGGTGGCATTAAACCGCACTTCTATTGCTTACCCATTTTAAAACGTCAAACCCATCAGCAAACTTTGCTCGAAGTTGCGACCAGTGCCAACCCTAAGTTTTTCTTAGGCACAGACAGTGCACCACACTCTAAAAATGCCAAAGAAAATGCATGTGGATGTGCAGGCTGCTACAGCGCACCAACGGCAATTGAACTTTATGCTCAAGCCTTTGATCAAGTGGGTAAACTTGAACGCCTTGAAGGTTTTGCCAGCCACTTTGGTGCAGACTTCTACGGTCTACCGCGCAATACTTCAACAATTACACTGGTAAAAGAAGACCAAGTCATCCCTGAGAGTTTAGACTATTTGGATGGTGAACAGATTATTCCGCTGTATGCGGGTAAAACCATTCAATGGAGAAAAGTGTGACAAATGAAACATTGCCAATAATTGGTCAGCGTTTCCGTGGTTTTCTACCTGTTGTTGTCGATGTCGAAACAGCAGGTTTTAATGCACAGACCGATGCCTTATTGGAAATTGCTGCAATTCCGATTATTTATAATGAAGAAGGTCAATTTGTACCGGGCCCTGCACATCATGCGCATATCAATCCCTTTGAAGGTGCAAATCTAGACCGTCGTTCACTGGACTTTATTGGTATTGATCCCTTTAATCCCATGCGCATGGCCATGGCTGAAGACGAAAAAACAGCATTAAAACGTATTTTTAAAGCCGTCAATGAAGTCCGTCGCCAACAGAACTGTACACATGCGGTCTTGGTCGGTCATAACGCCCACTTTGATTTAGGCTTTGTACAAGCAGCGATTGCACGTACAGGTACTAAAAAT
Organism: Acinetobacter sp. PC34; assembly: GCF_051789135.1. NCBI lineage: Bacteria > Pseudomonadati > Pseudomonadota > Gammaproteobacteria > Moraxellales > Moraxellaceae > Acinetobacter > Acinetobacter sp. PC34. The sequence continues at coordinate 2,158,154 of NZ_CP196664.1, forward strand.
CAAAACCCATTTCACAGTTTTTCAGTATTTGACACCGTCACCCTAAGTGCTGTGATGTTTGGTCAGACTGTTCTTGCGAAGTCATGTATTCAAGCTGGGATAGAGTTCGATGGTAAAGAGGCCCACTCGGCTTTATACGATACTCAAAAGACCGCCGAACTGTTCTGTTATATTTTGAACAAACTCGCACCACACCTACTTGACACTCTGATGGCGGATCAATAAGATACCGCCATCCTCGCAACGTCCCTATCGTCTAGAGGCCTAGGACATCGCCCTTTCACGGCGGTAACCGGGGTTCGAATCCCCGTAGGGACGCCATCTTATTCTATTTCTAGAACACATCACTTTTCATTTAATCGGCTATTGACCACCGATGTTTCATTTCAGTTTTAACCATACGCTCGCTATACTATGGTCTGTGTTTTTCAAGGTTGATTGTTATGCTTAAGAAAATTCTAATCTTTTTATTAATTCTATCGCCTTCTATTTTTTATCTATGGTTTGTCCAACAAGGAACCAATAACACTAAACAAGACCCTGTCGCACAAGAAATCCACTCAAGTGTTGAAAACAGCCCTTCTTACCCAACACCTGACCACTAAAAGATAGTCTTTAAGCATTTGTTTTTTAAATTGATACCGATAGTTCATCAGAAAATTTCAATTCACGTGATTTTTCATCTTATTAAAAACTAGAATATAACTTTAAGCCCATTCTTTGATTTTCTATGCAATCTGCAACGCCGCCTTCGCAGTCGTCAACTGATTCACTGCAAAATACCTCATTAAAACGTGCCATGAGCACACGCCACCTGATCATGTTATCGCTTGGTGGTGCCATTGGTACAGGCCTGTTCATGGGCTCAGGCGAAGTGATCTCTCAGGCAGGCCCTCTCGGTGCTGTGCTGGCTTATATTATTGGGGGTTTGATCGCATATATGGTCATGCTTTGCCTTGGAGAGCTTGCAGTACATTTACCTGTTTCTGGTTCATTTGGTGCCTTTGCAACACGTTATATTGGCCCTGGCACAGGTTATATGGTGTCGTGGATGTATTGGCTCGGCTGGTCGGCAACACTTGGCACCGAATTTACCGCAGCAGCCATTTTGGTACAGGAATGGTTCCCACATACGTCGATCTGGTTATGGACGCTAATCTTTGCCAGTGGCGTCCTGATTTCAAACCTTAGTTCAACCCGAGCTTTTGCAGAGTCTGAGTTTTGGCTGTCCATGATTAAAGTCGCAACTGTACTTATTTTCATTCTATTAGGCTTTGCCTGTATTTTCGGTGTTATCCCTTTTCAAGGGTATGAATCTGCCCCCTTATTTGACAGCTTAACCGCACAAGGCTGGCTACCAAATGGCCTTATTCCGTTGTTTACCACCTTATTAATTGTGAACTTTGCCTTTAATGGCACAGAAATGATTGGTATTGCCGCAGGTGAAACTGAAAACCCAGAAAAAAATGTACCCAAAGCCATTCATGCCGCGGTTTGGCGCCTGATTATTTTCTTTGTTGGTACCATCATTGTCATCAGTTCGCTACTTAGCTACACAAACACAGGTTTGCAAGTAGGTGGACATGGCGGCTTAAGCAGCAGCCCGTTTGTGACTGTATTTACCCAGATGGGTATTCCTTACGCCGAAGATTTTATCCGTTTTGTGATTATCACGGCATTATTATCAACCGCAAACTCAGGCTTATATGCTGCATCTCGTATGATGTGGGCCCTGTCCTCACAAAACCAACTCCCCAAGCTTTTTGCCAAAGTAAGTAAATCTGGGGTGCCTTATATTGCCATTTGGGTCACCATGATTGGTGGCTTACCAGGCTTGCTCTCTGAGCAGTTTGGTGCAGATGTCATTTTTAAGAACTTGATGGGTGTTGCAGCATTCACTATGGTGATTGTCTGGATGAGTATTTGCTGGAGTCAGTTTAACTTCCGTCGCCAATGGTTAAAGCAAGGTCATGCTTTATCGGAATTGAAATTCCGTACCCCGTGGTATCCGTTGGTTCCGATCCTAGGCTTTATCTGCTGTACTGCGACAGGTTTAAGTATGGCGGCAGACCCTGAAATGCTTTCAGGTTTTATTGGCTGCTTGCTCTTTATGGCCGCTTGCTATACCAGTTACTATTGGCTCTATCACAATAAAAACTAAGCATCTTCAGCAAAGTGAGCTCAAGCTTATTTTTTGAGCTCACTTTTGCAACAATAAAAAATTCATTCAATTTAATTACTTGTTTTGCCTAATGTTTGAACTTTCAACCATCACAGAGCAAAAACCCTTTTGACAAATAGGCCTTTAATCCTTAATATACGCATCACCTCACAACGTCCCTATCGTCTAGAGGCCTAGGACATCGCCCTTTCACGGCGGTAACCGGGGTTCGAATCCCCGTAGGGACGCCATCTCTTGATCTTATCCGATCAACACTTATTCATAATTACTATTATTTCATTGCAGATTTGCAGTTTTTCACTACAATAGCCCGCTTCATTCCTGAACTTATTAACGCTTATGCACTCATCTCCGAATGATGCTTCGCATCAGGGCAATTCTGCGCCTTTAAAACGCGCTATGAGTACTCGACATCTGGTTATGATTTCGCTTGGTGGCGCAATCGGGACTGGCCTATTTTTAGGATCGGGTGAAGTCATTGCACAAACGGGGCCTGTAGGTGCCATTATTTCTTATTTCCTCGGCGGGATCATTGCATATATGGTCATGCTGTGTTTAGGGGAACTTGCTGTTCATATGCCTGAGTCTGGCTCATTTGGCGCCTATGCCAAACGCTATATCGGACCAGGTACAGGTTATACCATCACATGGCTGTACTGGCTAACGTGGTCAGTCACGCTAGGAACCGAGTTTACAGCTGCCGCACTGCTCATGCAGGAGTGGTTTCCAGATAGTTCAATGTGGATGTGGACTCTAATTTTTGGTGCATTTGTATTTAGTTTAAATATGATTTCGACCAAATGGTTCGCTGAATCTGAGTTTTGGTTGGCTTTAGTCAAAGTTATCACCGTTGTTATTTTTATTTTATTGGGTCTACTCGCTATTTTTGGCGTGATTGGCTACAGAGGCTATGAAGCTGCGCCTTTATTTAGCAACTTAACAGCTCAGGGTTGGTTCCCAGAAGGCTTGTTCCCTATCTTTACCACCATGTTGATCGTGAACTTTGCATTTTCTGGTACAGAGCTGATTGGTGTTGCTGCGGGTGAAACCAAAGATCCTGCTAAGAATGTACCCAAAGCCATCAATACTGCGATTTTCCGCTTATTGATTTTCTTTGTGGGTACCATATTGGTCGTGACTTCACTCCTTCCGCATCAAGAGGCAGGTTTAGCGGCTGAAGGCGTGAGTAGTAGTCCATTTGTAACCGTATTCCAACACATTGGCATTCCTTATGCTGAAGATATCATTCGTTTTGTGATTATCACTGCGTTGCTATCTGCTGCGAACTCGGGACTATTTGCCGCTTCGCGTATGATGTGGTCGTTGTCTTACCAAAAACAGTTGCCAGCAGTCTTCTCAAAAATCAATGCACGTGGTGTCCCTTATGTGGCAGTCATCGTGACCATGATTGGGGGGATGCCGGGTTTACTGTCTGAACAGTTTGCACCTGAAGCCATTTTTACAAACCTTTTAGGTATTGCAGCGTTTACCATGGTCGTCGTTTGGATGAGTATTTGCTTAAGCCAATTTAACTTCCGTCGCCAATGGTATAAACAAGGACGTAAAAAAGAAGAATTAGGTTTTGCAGCACCCCTGTTCCCTATTGTGCCAATCCTTGGCTTTATCTTCTGTTTTATCACCTGCGTCAGTATGGTGTTTGATCCAAGTATGCGTATTAGCTTCTTTGGTTGTTTACTGTTTATTGCAGTATGTTATGCAAGTTATTACACCTTTTATCACAAGAAATCTTAATCCTTACTGTTAAAAAGAGCGACTTCGGTCGCTCTTTTTTTTATACTGTTTTTATCGAGTACATCATCGGTGCATGCCTGATGAATATTGTATGGATTCATGGGATGAATCAGCAGCACAAGACTGCGCGTACCCTGCTTCAACATTGGCTTATGATCTTACAACAGGTACTGAGCGAACTTGGCCGTGCAAATGACCTTCGCTATCTTCAGCGGCACAGTCGGCTGGCCTTTTACGGAGATCTTCTAACACGTCAGCATTTAGAAAACACCCTCAATGCCAGCACCCTCATGCCACAACATTGGTCTCCTTTTTCTTTTTTACATCCTATTCACCTGACGCACACCGCTGCACCCAATATCGAACATCAAGCTGAAATTTCTAAAAACCCCCAGCTCACCATTTCAGATGAACTCTCATTCAATAATAAAATTAAATACATCAGCCTCCTCAGCAAAGATCTGGCCTTACGCGACTTAGCTAGTTTAATCAACCACTTCCCAGAGCTGCATAGTAGCTTTATTCATCGTTTTTTGATGGAAGCGTATCTATATTTATCCAATCCACACTTCATCCACACCGTGCATACGCGTCTGCATGAGCACTTACACGGTACGAAACCCAATATTGTGATTGCCCACTCTTTAGGCAGCGTGATTGCCTATAATTATTTAATTCGACACCCTGAACTTAAGATTCAAGCACTAATTACCCTCGGTTCACCACTTGCTTTTCGCGTTATCCAGTGCCATTTACAGCAACCTATTCAACGGCCTGCAGCTTTATGTGGCGATTGGATCAATTTTTATTCAGATGCTGATTTTCTGAGTGCTTTTCCACTGAACCAAAAACCGTTTGCTTTTACTCCCGCCATTATCAACAAGCAAATCACCACCGATCTTGCTCATCCTCATCTGATCGAAGGCTATTTACGCCATCCCGAGTTCATCAACAACTTGCTTAAGTTGCTTAAAAAATCGGCTTAAATCATATGATTTTTAATCATTTTATCTAGATTGTTTTAAATTTATGCACTCAACACTTAAAACTAGAATTATTTAGAGAAAAGCGTTTGACACCCCTCTATTTTCGCCCTAATATACGCCCACCTCTGAAACGTCCCTATCGTCTAGAGGCCTAGGACATCGCCCTTTCACGGCGGTAACCGGGGTTCGAATCCCCGTAGGGACGCCAATTTCAGAAGTAAAGTTTTATTAAGTCCCTATCGTCTAGAGGCCTAGGACATCGCCCTTTCACGGCGGTAACCGGGGTTCGAATCCCCGTAGGGACGCCATTACTTAAGATCAAAAGTAATTGGTTTTAAAACATCACTTCTGTACTGTCCCTATCGTCTAGAGGCCTAGGACATCGCCCTTTCACGGCGGTAACCGGGGTTCGAATCCCCGTAGGGACGCCATATTCGAGATTGATTCTTTCTAAAGTCATCTCACAAAAAAGCCCAAGCATTATGACTTGGGCTTTTTTATTGCTTGTCTATTTACGATCAACTTCAATTAAAGCGGTCGAGGCAAAAATAGCCTGTGGCGCAATCACAGTTTCATTCAAGGGAATGTTTTTCCCATATCGCTGTTGCATGAGTTGCTTGACTTCAGGCGAACTTAAATTAAATTGCTTCAGTTTGGATAACGGCGCCAACTCAATGCCTAAAGCATCATGATAGGCCTTCCAGACTATTTCTGAGCAATATAAAGCACGATTGTCCCACTCAAAATAAAGATCATAAGGCTGGCCTAAGTATTGTTCTGCGTTCTTGATCAAGTGCTGCTTTTGCTGAACAGTCAAATTCGTTTTAAAGCGCTTCACCACATAATGCCGTTCAACCCCGCGATCAATCCACTGCTGAAGTGCAGTATATTTCACAGGCTGAACCGCCTCTAAAACCCATGATTTTCCATTTTTATGAACAATTAAACCCATATGGCTATAACGGGACTTGGTCGCTTTTTGTATCCCTAAACTTTGCTGAGACTTCGAAACATGAAAAATAATATCGCCCGTTTGATAGGACATATTCGCCCATAGCAGCTGAGGACTTACCAACAGTAAAACAGCACTTAAAATCGCAACATTTCTATTTTTCATCCTAGATTTCCTTTATTCTTCTTTTATAGATACGATCAATCACTTAAAACTAAAAATATTTATGATCTTACATCATCTTCAAAACTCGCGTTCACAACGTATTCTTTGGCTACTTGAGGAACTTGAGCTATCTTATGAACTCAAGCTGTATGATGCAACACAAGCTAGACAAACGAATCTGAAATTTCCAACGCTCGACATTCCACATTATACTCAGACGATACGACTTACGGAAAGCAGCGCAATCGTAGAATACTTATGCCAACTGTGCCAGAAGTTGATTATTCCTCATAAGCATACACAGTATTGGAACTTCTGTTTTTATAGCCATTATAGCGATGCCAGTCTCATGCCCAATTTGGCATTGAAACAAGTTTTCCAACACATTAAACAACAAACACCTTTGCTTGTACGTTTTGTGAGTTTGGCCTTTCAAAGCGCGTTCAATCGTGCTTATTTAAACCCTGAGCTACATCGGCAACTTAAAGAAATTGATACCCACTTAAGCACGCATTCATACTTTGCAGGCGATGTGTTTAGTTATGTGGATATCTTGATGTGGTTTCCAATCTATGCGGCCAGTTATGCCACTCCGCAGTTTGCCCAGTATCAGTCTATTCAACACTATTTCACCCAAAAACAAAGCAGACCTGCCTTTAATGCTGCAATGGCACGTGGGCAATGGTCTGCTTCTTATTTTGAACACTATTGGTCTATCACACAGTGAGGCTATGCTTAAGCTGACTTTCTAGAGTTGACTTGCCCCTTAATCACGGCTTTCACATTGCCTTTTAAATAATTAAAAAACACTTTGAGCGGTGACAGTTTCGGATTTGGTTGTTTACCTTCTGCGATATCCTTAAATTGTGCGGCATACCAGATCACTTCCATAATCGCCATTTTATCAATCATCGAAATACCTGTTTTGATCTTATCGACTGCATAACGTACATCTTGCCCTGCAATTAAACGATTGGTCACGTCGGGTTCTACCGCAAATGGACGCGCCATCCCAATAAAATCACACGCGCCACTCGCTAAGGCTGCGTTCATACCCGCAGCAGTACGAAAACCGCCTGTCACCATCAGCTTACACTGGACTTGTTCACGAATTTTTTCAGCAAACTCTAAAAAGTAAGCCTCACGTGCAATGGTCGACGCTTTACGTTTTTCTTGCTTCACCCCTGCCATCGCAGGTGCTTCATAGCTGCCCCCTGAAATTTCAATCAAATCAATCCCAGCCGCATCAATAGCTTTAAATGTCGCAATGACATCTTCTTCACTAATCCCGCCACGCTGAAAATCTGCTGAATTAAGTTTGACAGAAATAATAAACTGATCCGAGGTCGCTGCACGTACCGCTTTATAAATTTCCAATAAAAAACGCATGCGGTTTTCAGCAGAGCCACCCCATTGATCTTGGCGTTTATTGGTCAACGGCGATAAAAACTGACTGATAAGATAACCATGCGCACCATGTAATTGCACGCCTTCAAAACCCGCTTTTTCACAGATGGCGGCTGAAGTTGCAAAACGTTGGATAATATCAAGGATTTCATCTTCACGAAGCGCTCGCGGCGTTCCGAAGCTCATTGCTAAAGCAGGGCTAAACGGTACTGCTGAAGGTGCAACCGTTTCCTTATTTAAACCCTTAGGACATTGACGGCCCGGATGTGACAACTGCACCAATTGCACCATGCCATGTTTTTTACCAATCGCAGCCCATTGTTTTAGTGGTTCTAAGTCACGTTCGGTTTCAATCACCACCACGCCTGGTTCATTTTTAGCTCGGAAGTCCACCATCACATTACCTGTAATGGCACAGCCTAGGCCTCCTTTTGCCCAAGCCTCATACAAGCCTAAGTGCAAATGATTCGGCTGGCCAGCATGATTGGCCAGTGCTTCACTCATTGCCCCTTTAATCATCTTATTTTTAAAATGGACCTGCCCAATGTCGATTGCGCTTGCAAGCTGGCTCATGAAAATTCATCCTTTAATATTTTTTAGTGTTTTTACTCTATGTGTTTTTTGGCTACAGTCAAGAGAATTTGACAATTCATTTTGTCAAAATTTCTGATCTTTTATTTAGAAAATGATTTTACTGATACTGACTGGCTTGAATCAATTGACGCGTATAGTCAGACTGCGGTTGCTCAAAAAGTTGTTCAGTGGCTTGCAATTCCACTACTTTGGCATGTCGCAAAACCAAAACCTGTTGGCAGAGTGCACGTACCACTTGTAAGTCATGGCCAATAAACAAATAGCTGATACCCTGCTCGTGTTGTAGACGGCGTAATAACGCCACAATCGAACGCTGCGTACTTCGGTCTAAGGCCGAAGTTGGTTCATCTAAAATCAATAGTTTAGGTTGAAGCACCAAGGCTCGTGCCAAAGCCACACGCTGCCTTTGCCCACCAGATAGCTCATGTGGATAATAGCTTTTAAATGCGACTGGCAACTCCACCTGAGTTAAGACATTCTCAATACGCTGTGTTCGCTCAAACAAAGACAAAGGCTTTAAAGTCAAACCTTCTGCAATGATCTGTTCAACACTCATGCGTGGGTTCAAACTTGCGAACGGGTCTTGAAACACGATTTGAAAATCACGACGTAGCGGACGCAATGCCTTTTGCGAGAGTTGGTTTAAATCATGTTCTCCAAACTGGATCTTTCCTCGACTTTCAATCAGCCTTGCTACGGCCAGTGCCAAAGAACTTTTGCCTGCACCACTTTCCCCAACAATTCCCAAAGAATGCCCTTGAGCCAAGCTCAAGTCCAAAGCTTCAACCGCAGCAAGATACTGTGTCGTGCGATTAAACCAGCCTTTTTTAATCGGAAATTTAACCTCAAGTTGTTTTAAGCGGAGCAAAGATGCTGCATCTTGTACGTTAATGGCTTGACCAAAAGAATGATTGAGTAGGTTTTGAGTATAAGTAGACTGCGACTGCTCAAAAATCTGCGCAACCTCTCCTTGCTCTACAACCTTACCTTGATGGATGACCACGACATCATCAGCATAGTGTTTCACCAAGTTGAGGTCATGGCTAATCAAAATCATGGCCATGTTATGGCGCTGTTGTAAAGACTTCAGCAAGTCTAAAATTTGAACTTGCAGCATGACGTCTAGTGCTGTGGTGGGTTCATCTGCAATCAAAATATCAGGCTCTTGCACCAGTGCCATGGCAATCATGACCCGCTGACGCTGCCCGCCAGACAACTCATAAGGAAAACGCTGTAACACACTTTCAGGATTTGGAATACCCACATCCTCTAGCAAGGTAATTACTCGTTGTCGCGCTTGAGCTTTCGACCAACCCTGTGACCATAAAGTCTCGGCAATGATCTTTTCCACCCGATGCAAAGAATTTAAAGCGGTCATTGGCTCTTGAAAAACCATCGCGATTTTTTGCCCACGAATCGGCCTAAGTTGCGCATCGCTCAGCTTTAAGAGATTTTTTCTGTCTAATAATAGTGAGCCTTGCACTTGTAAATCTTTCGGCAATAAACCCATCAAGGCTAAAGCACTGACCGATTTTCCTGAACCGCTCTCTCCAACCAGCGCCAAAGTCTGCCCAGCACGTAGTTCAAAACTGAGCTGATCGACTAATACCCGTTCTGAACTGTGAATGCTCAGGGCATTCACTTCAAGTATCGGAGCTGTTCTATTGGCGTCTAGGGTCAAATGCATCGCGCAAAGCCTCCCCGATATACATCAGCAACGCAAGCACAATAGCCAAGCTAAAAAAGCCAGACAGAGCTAACCATGGTGCATTTAAATTATTCTTGCCTTGTAACAAAAGCTCACCTAATGATGCCGCATCAGGCGGTAGGCCATAGCCCAAGAAATCCAGTGCGGTTAGCGCTGTAATATTGGCTGTTAAGATAAAAGGCAGTTGTGACAGACTCGAGCTGATTGCGTTAGGTAAAATATGCCGAAAAATAATAGCTCGGTTGGTGACACCTAAACTTCGCGCAGCACGGACATAGTCCAACTGGCGGGCCCTTAAAAACTCAGCACGTACCAGTGGAACTAAAATCGTCCAACTAAATAACAGCATGATTAAAAATAACCAGTAGATATTTGGGCTGAACATGCTGACTAAAATCATCACCATGAATAGCATGGGTAGCCCACCCCACACTTCTAAAATACGCTGTCCGATTAAATCGACCCAACCACCGTAATAACCTTGTAGTGCACCAATCACAATGCCCAGTACAGCTGAGCTGAAAGTCAAAACAAAACCGAACAACAATGAGACACGTAAGCCATATAATATTCGTGCCAAAACATCACGACCTTGGTCATCTGTCCCGAGCCAATTTTGCATCGTGGGTGGTGACGGTACAGGGACAGTCAAATCTACATTGGGAGTTTGATATGAATATTGGATCAACGGCCAAACAACCCAACCTTTTGCTTGAATCAGCTGTTGTACCACTGGATCTTTATATTCAGTTTCAGTTTCGAACACACCGCCAAAAGTCGTTTCAGGATGGTGTTTCAATACAGGGAAATACAAAGCATGATCATACTTAACCAACAGCGGCTTATCATTCGCGATCAATTCTGCAGCTAAAGACAGTACAAAAATACAAAGAAATAAAATACAACAACTAAGACCAAGCTTATTTTGCTTAAATCGCTTGAAACCTGCCTGTAAAATAGGTGACATCAGCCTCTCCCTTGCGAATCAAAATGAATTCGCGGATCAATCAACTGATACAACACATCGCCAATCAGACGCAGCAGCAAGCCCAACAAAGTAAAAATGAACAATGTGCCAAAAATCACAGGATAGTCTCGTTGCACAATCGCCTCAAAGCCCAATAGGCCTAAACCATCCAGATTAAATATGATCTCTATAAATAAATTGCCCACAAAGAAGTAAGCGATTAAAGCTTCAGGTAAGCCTGCCACCACAATTAATATCGCATTACGAAACACATGACCATACAACACTTGAGACTCAGTCAGGCCTTTAGACCGTGCCGTCAGCACATAAGGCTTGCTGAGCTCTTCCATAAACGAATACTTGGTGAGATAAGTCACTGTAGCAAAACCACCAATCACCATCGCTAAAAGCGGTAAAGCCATATGCCAGAAATAATCTTTAATTTTGCCCCATAGTGACAAGTCCGCAAAATTCTCCGAAACCAAACCTTGTAAGGGGAACCATTGGAAGTAAGATCCGCCTGCAAAAAAGACAATCAAGAGAATTGCAAAAATAAACGCAGGAACCGCATAAGCCACTGCCAACAGGAGCGATGTAGACTGATCAAACACTGTGCCGTGGAATCGGGCTTTTTTAATGCCCAAAGGAATCGAAATCAGATAAATCAGCAAAGCACTCCACAGCCCCAAGGACAGCGATACAGGTAATTTATCCTTAATCAATGCTGTAACGGGCTGGTCTTTAAAAAAGCTCGTGCCGAAGTCCAGTTGCGCGTAATTTTTCACCATTTCAAAGAAGCGTATATGCATGGGCTGATCAAAACCATAATGTGCTTTGATCTTTGCGAGCATTTCATCACTTAGTCCTTGCGCGCCTTGGTAGACATTTGAGCCTCCACCTGCACCGCCCAAATTACCCAAAGTTTGCATAGCTTCCGCTTGTTGAATGGCTTGCTCAACAGGCCCACCAGGTGCAATTTGGATCACAGCAAAATTGATCAGCAAAATCAGAAATAAGGTCGGAACGATCAGCAACAGCCTTTTGAATATATACATACGCATCTCAAAACCCCCTATGCCAGCTTATGGCTTGGCTGCCTGACCTAAGTACTGACTCACCTTTTTCGCCTGTTTGGCATCACTCCACCAATAATCCAAACCGACATGCAACTGTGGACTCCGTGCTGGTTTTTGATACATGTTCCAATAGGCATACCATTGATCCGCTTTACCATAGGTCGGTATTTGATAATAACCTGCACGCAACAAGCGATCTAAAATACGCGTTTGCACGACCACTTGCTTACGATCAGGCGCTTGAATCAACTGTTGAATCATCTGATCAATCACCGGATTTTGAATACCCGAATAATTATAATTTCCCACCTGATGGGCTGAAGCACTGCCCCACAGTTGCACCTGTTCTTTACCCGGTGTCAAAGACTGCGGCATCGTTTGTAGGGTCATATCAAAATCTTGAGTACGCATCCGCTCATAGTACTGCGGTGTATCAACCTGTCGAATGTTCAGCTGTATTCCTAGGCGCTTTAGATGGCGAACAAAAGGCGTAATTTCACGTACAGCATCACTCGGCTGAATCAGAAATTCAAACTGAATCGGCTTATTTTTCCGATCCAACAATTGCCCTTTGGCATTATATCTATAGCCGTTTTTTAATAAAATCTGTCGTGCGATAAGCAAATTATTTCGATTATAGCCCGATCCATCTGAAGCTGAATAACGCCAGTTCTTTAAAACGCCATCTCGCTGTACGGGATGCAATTTCGCCAAATAAGGCTTTAAGATTTTGATTTCAGCAGCCGAAGGCACACCCTTCGCCTCTAGTTCACTATTAGAAAAATAACTTTGCAAGCGTTGATATTGCCCATAGAACATCGCTTTGTTTTGCCACTCAAAGTCGTAGGCATAAGTTAAAGCTTGGCGAAAATAAATATCTTGAAAGGGCTGACGACGGGTATTAAACACAAAACTTTGCGTCGGTATCGGATTGAAATGCTTAAAGCGATATTTTTTAACGAGACCTTGTTTTACTGCAGGAAAATTATAAGCAGTCACCCATTGTCGTGCGGACTCTTCCTCATGCAAGGTATATAAACCCGCCTTAAATGCAGTAAAAGCAATATCTTTGCTACGATAATACACATAACTCACGCGGTTAAAATTATAGCGCCCTTGGTTGGCCTTTAAATCTCTGGCCCAATACTTTGGATTACGTTTATAAACAACCCTCTGCCCTGCATTGATTTTCTCTAAGAGATAAGGGCCTGATCCTAAAATCGGTTTGATCGAAGTTTTACTAAAATCTTTGCCTTGCCAGTCTTTTTTGGAATAAATTGGCATTCTGGCCACAATCAAAGGCATTTCCACATTATTCCGGGTTTTAAAATGCATTTTGACGCTGTATTTGGACAACACTTCTGTCTTGGCTAAATCTGACAAATACATCTGTAAGCCAAAATTGGATTTGCTTTGAAAGATATCAAAACTGAACTTTACATCGGCTGCGGTAACAAGACTGCCATCACTAAACCGTGCGTTAGGGTTTAAATGAAAAATGATAGCGTTAAAATTTTTCGGGTCATAGCTGACCTTTTCTGCCAGCAACGGATACATCACCGCAGGCTCATCCAAAGAACTACTCATAAGTGAGTCAAATAAATAGTTGGTTCCCTCAACCGCAGTACCGCGACCATTCATGCTGTTTAAGTTATCAAAACTCCCAATGACTGCACGTGTTAATTCGCCACCCTTCGGTGCCTGCACATTGGCATAAGGCAGATGATCCAATTGGCTGTATTTCGGCGTACCATAAGGTGCAATAAAAGGCATGGTCTGCAGTGCAGACCATGCCTTTAAAGGAATCGTTACAAGGCTGAACAGCAAGAGTGTTGTTCTAACCGTCATCGAAGCTTTCTCTGAAATTGCATTTCAACTCAATATTAGTTCGGCACCTTAATTACATCGCCAATGCGCAACTGCGTATTCGGTTTAATGTCATTGAGCTCAGCCAATTGCGAAGTGTCCATACCATAACGACTTGCCAGTCCAATTAAGGTATCGCCACGTTTTACTGTGTACTGCGTAATCAGTTTCGGGATTTGAATGGTCTGCCCAACTTGTAAGCCTGCACGTGCACTCAGGTTATTTAAACTAGCAAGCTCTGACACCGACATCCCAGCACGGCTTGCAATTGAGTTTAACGACTCGCCTGACTTCACTTTATAAGCTTCAGTTGCTCGACCTGAAGTTGCTTGTGATTTTGCTGCCACAGTTTCTGTTTTGACTGGAGCTGAATCAACATCACCTTCAATTTTCAAACGCTGACCGACACGAACATTCGCCGTCCGACTCAGGTTGTTCAATTCAGCCAAATAGTTCAGTTGCAAATGATATTTACGTGCAATGCTATTTAGGGTTTCACCCGATTTCACAACGTGAATATCGGTTGAGTTATTACTTGCAGTGGTTTGTTTTTCGACTGTTTTCGGCGTTTCAACAGCAGGCACTTCACCGGTTAATTTGAGTTTTTGACCTGCACGTAAGCCTGCTGTACGACTCATGTTGTTGAGGTCAGCAATATAATCCATACCCAAATTATATTTCGAAGCAATCGCAGTTAACGAATCTCCTGACTGAACGGTATAAGTATCTGGCACAGTTGAACCCGCAGGGATCTTAATACTTTGACCCACTTGTAAACCGCTATTGGTTGACAGATTATTGAGATCAGCCAACTCCGACAAGCTCATCTTCGACTGTGATGCAATGCTATATAATGTGTCACCACGTTGTACTTTATAACTTTCAACTTTGAACTGTGGCTCAGCTTTGACTGGAAATGCTTTGGCACTACTTGTCGTTAAGCTTTTGACATCATTGAGTGGCACATTAATTTTTTGTCCCACCAACAGGTTGCTGCCCGCATTTAAACCTGGTGTTAAATCTGCCAATTCTTGATTTGACAGCGCATAGCGGTCTGCAATCAGTTTCAGATATTCGCCACGTTTCACCGTATACGACTGGGTTGCCACTTTGGTTGGGCTGCTAGTTTTTTCATCGTTGGATTTAGTACGGGATTGAGCTGTTTCTTTTAAAGAAAGCTTTTGCCCCACACGTACACCACTCGTTACGCTTAAACCGTTATAATCAGCCAACTGTTTTAAGCTTAAACCGAACTCATCCGCGATACCGGTTAAGGTATCATTGGCACGAACAGTATAACTCTCAGGTTTAGTCTCAGCTTTCACGGTAGAACGTACTTCTACTTTTTCAGCTTGTGGCTTTGCATCATATAAATAAATCGATGTACCGACATAAAGTGTGGCATTGGCATCCATTTGGTTCCACTTCGCCACATCACGCCAGTTCACCCCATTTTTGGCAGCAATCAGCGCCAAAGTATCACCCGGTTGTACGGTATAAGTTGAACGTTTACCTTTTGGCGGAACAATTACAATTTCAGAGTCAGTCTTAACAAAATTTTTGCCTTGATTACGCTTCACTTCATCTGAATCTAAACGAGTATTGTCAGCCACAGATTTTGGATAAGCAAAACCTTTGGTTAACTCTTTACCTTGCAGCTCTGCCACAGACTGACTGGTTTGAATTGCGGTGAGCTTAATTTTACCATCTAAAGGATCCACAATTTCTGTGCCTTGAGGGGCCAAAGCTTGAATTTCAGCTACCACTTCAGCTTGCTCTGCTTTCGTCGCAACTGGTTTCAGAACTTCATCGACAGTTTTGCTTTGACCTTCAGCTTGAATTGCCGCGGTTAACTGCTCACGTTCTGCTACTGAAATTAGTGGTTCAACGGAAACTGGTTTCACTGGGGTCGCTGGCGTCACCGCAACTGGAATACGCGGCGCACTTGGAATATCGCTATTGGCAGCAAAAGCAGCCAGTGCATTAGAACCCTTAGGCGTTGAACCACGAGGCGGCGTAGAGATAGCTGCACCGCTTGACGACGTAACCACAGATGAAGTGGTAGGCTTTCCTGTTGTGGTTTTTGTGGTTGTCGTCGCTAAAACAGGTGGTGTAGTTTTCGACGGTGTGATCGCTTTGGTATTTAACCTCGGTGATTCAATTTTGCTTGGTTGAATCGTTTGGTTATTTTCAGGCAGTTTGGTATTTGCAGATGCCCACAAGCCGCCTGAACCACCCTGTAATTTTTTCAAACGTACATCCACTGAAGGGCTCAAATCCGCAGGAATTAAAATCCGCATTGGACTTGCACCATCAATCCATTCACCACGGTGTCCCGGATTTAACTGATACAGCTCGGCACGACTTAAACCGGTAATCGACGCAACTTCATTTAGACTCACCGCGCCCACAGTGACTTCTCTAAAGTGCGGACGATTGGCAATCGGCGGTAAATTGATGTTATAGGCATTTGGATTTTTAATGATCTGCGCAACCGCCAAGAAACGTGGCACATAGTTCATGGTTTCTTCAGGCAGTTTTAATGACCAATAGTCCGTCGGCAAACCTGCGGCTTTATTACGGTTAATCGCTTGTTGAATACGGCCCGGACCTGCATTATAAGCTGCTAGGGCAAGTTCCCACGAACCGAACTGGTTATATAAACTGCCCAAGAACTCATACGCAGCCCGTGTTGACTCCACCACATCACGGCGTCCGTCATATTGGCTACTTTGTTTTAAGCCATAAATACGTCCCGTACTTGGAATAAACTGCCATAAGCCGGCAGCCGCAGCACTACTGGTTGCAGCAGGATCGTACGAACTTTCAATCACAGGCAGAAGAGCCAGCTCTGTTGGTAATCCGCGACGCTCGGCTTCTTTAACGGTGTGATACAAATAACGTGAAGCACGTGCACTTAAACGATCCAAATACGGTTGACGTGAAATGAACCACCCGCGCTGTGCATCAATACGCGGATTCCAATGATCGCTGTTCATTTTAAAGCCCACGGTCATACGCTTCCAAACGTCACCGTGCTTTAACACCAACAGGCGATCCCCTTCCACCGCACGCATGTCGGTTGCAGAAAGTAAATCTTCTAAAGAATCTAGACTATTTGCGTCTAAGTAGTTTGATCCGACTTGTTTGGATTTAGATGTTTGCGTTGCACTTTGCGTCGAGGAGCAACCAGCCAGTCCAAGTGTCGCGAGAGCTGAACCGAGTACTGTAATTTTAAATAATGTCGGTAACATCGGTTGGCCAAAAATGGCAGCTGACTTATACATAAGAAAATCCAAACAACTCGTATAAAATTTATTTTTTAGATCTGCCATTGTAGTAAAGCACGCCGCAGACACAAGGCGTTAATTTAACTTGAAATCAGTATAAATGTTACAAGAAATTAAAAAAGCTGCATCTTATACACTTCTCTAGTGCATTTGCGTTATACAATGGTGCCCGCTTAGTTTTAATTTTCAGTTTACGGAAGTTGTGTATGTCACAAACAATTACCCTGTATGTCGATGGTGCTTGTCGTGGAAACCCTGGTCTTGGGGGATGGGGCGCCTACATTATTACAGAAACTGAAGAACATAAACTGTGTGGCGGTGAAGACAACACCACCAATAACCGTATGGAACTCACCGCGGCCATTGAAGGCATTCTTTTTTGCCCAACCGATGCAAAGTTGGTTGTCTGGACAGATTCAACCTATGTCAAACGCGGCATTACCGAGTGGATTACGGGTTGGAAAAAGAAAAACTGGAAAGATGTTAAAAACCCAGATTTGTGGAAAAAACTCGATGCAGCCTGCCAAGGCCGTGATATCGACTGGCACTGGGTTAAAGGCCATGCAGGTCATGAAGGTAACGAAATGGCAGATCAATTGGCAAACCTTGGTGCCGATCAAACACAGGCTCAACTTCGTCAGTCTAAAACAGCGACAACAGAACCGTCTGTAGATAAAAAAAAAGTTGAACCAGACTGGTTGTTAAACGACCCTTTTGGTTTAGGTTTCGATGACGAAGAAGCCGATGACAGCGAAGATTTAGCCGAAAGTGAAATACACGTTACAGAACAAGAGCCAAGTTTAGTCGCTGAACCAGAACTTGCTACAACAACTCAGTGTTCTATTGAACAAACGCCTGAAGTTGTGGCAAGTGTGGATTTAACACAACTCAAACAACATCCACAAATTGTGATTACTCCACGTAAGGTTGAGGTCTTTGGACCTCGACAGCTCATCCTCGATACAGAGACCACCGGTTTTTATTATCAAGATGGCGATCGCATTATTGAAGTTGGTGCGATTGAAATGGTGAACCGGAAGCTCACAGGCAGCTCTATTCATATCTACATCAACCCGAAAAAACCTGTGGGCGATTCTGAAAATGTCCACGGGATCTCTGATGACTTTTTAAAAGATAAACCGCTGTATCAAGAGATTGCTGACACTTTATTTGCCTATCTCAAAGGTGCGGAAATCATTGCGCATAATGCAAGCTTCGATATGAACTTCTTAGACATGGAGTTCAAGCGTGCAGGATTTGTTGCACTTTCTGAAGTTTGTGCAGTGACAGATACCCTCGCGATGGCAAAATCTAAGCATCCGGGGCAAAAAAACTCACTCGATGCCTTAGTTCGCCGTTACGAAATTCCACAGCGTGACCGTACCTTCCACGGGGCCTTACTGGATGCTGAAATTCTAGCCGACGTTTACTTGGCTATGACAGGTGGTCAGGTTTCCTTTGATATGGATGCCCTGTCACATAGTGAACAACAAAATGGGCAAAGTCAGCGTCAAACACTGGATATTGAACTGGCGGTAATTCACCCTTCAGCCGAAGAACTTGAAGCACATGAGACTTGGGTCAAACAATACCAAGAAAAACATGGCACACCCTGCCTTTTTGCCAAATAAATTCTAAAGTTTTTGTTAACTTTTGTATTACAAGATTTTTCAGTTAGGCTATAGTGATAAACAAGTTGCTATGCCTTCTTTGGGCCGCATATAAACACGATAAAACACTAGGATAGGTGCAGATCAATGTCTTACCAAACCTCTATTCATTTTGATCCAACGGCGCTGCTGATAATAAAAAATGAAGTGGATAACTCCATTAAGCTGGTTGAATCAGCTGTGAGCACCTTAGCGGAAGATCAGACTTTACCTTTTGGAATTGACGATGCATTAAACCAATTTGAGCAATGTGCTCAAGTGCTTGCATTGATTGATATGTCGAGCTTAGCCAAAATTGCTGAATATTCCGCAGAGCTTATGCGCAAGATCATGGGGAATCCTGCACAGATTAATACGCAAGATGTGATTGCACTCAGCGAAGGCACGACCATGCTGAAGCGCTATATTGAATTCATTTGTTTAAGAGAAGTGAAAATTCCACAGTTTTTACTCGACACCTTAAACCGTCTTGAAATTGCATTAGCAAAGCCTTTAACGCAAGAAGGTCAGCACATCGAGTCCTTACTAGACTGTATCACCCCAGATTTCAGCCTCCCTCAAGCACCAAGTCTTGAAAAATCTCAATATGTTCACCGCCTGTACAAGCTGTCTTTAAGTCAAATGTTGAAACAAGAAGAAAGCGAACTTGATTTACAAGCAATGAAATTGGTGGGCACTTATTTAGCGGGTCTAGCAGAACAAACGCCGAGTAAACAATATTGGAACTTGGTCTATGTTGCACTCAATCAAATTGAACAATTGCTCATTAATGAACCACGTTTACGCACTCTGATTAGCATCGAACGTAACATTGCACAGTTCTTTACTGCGCCTGAACGTTTCAAAGCCAGCCTCACCGATCTTGCCAACATTCTCAGCTTATGTATCAGCCAAGAAGACGAAGTGTCTCAACACATCCGTGGCAAACTCAATATTGGCGACGACCTACTC
The DNA here is from genome assembly GCF_051789135.1 of Acinetobacter sp. PC34. NCBI lineage: Bacteria > Pseudomonadati > Pseudomonadota > Gammaproteobacteria > Moraxellales > Moraxellaceae > Acinetobacter > Acinetobacter sp. PC34. The sequence continues at coordinate 2,177,720 of NZ_CP196664.1, forward strand.
ACAGATACGCAGCTGCAAGTTTTCAGTCGTCATCTGTATGGCCCAGATTTCGACACGATGCATACCATTAGTGATTTGGTAACCACCGAAATGTCGCAAATCCGCAATGACATTGAGTACAACTACCAAAACATGACCCCTGAAAAGACCCAAGAGCTCCAAGCAAAACTGGTCGATTTGGCGAACATTTTCAAAGTATTGAACTTAAATGAAGCGCATAATGACTTAAACCGTCAAGCAGCATCACTTAGTCAAGCAGATATGCTGAAAGATGAAGGTTTTGCGCAGCAGTTGATGAACGTGATCTTGTCGGCAATGAACTCGATTGGCGTGTTAGAACGTCACCATACTTCAAGCCGCCTACAGCTTCGTGTGAACAACATGAATATTTCACTAGACCGTTTAGATGAAGCCCATGCTGCTTTATTGACTGAGACTAAAACGTCTATTGACTTAAGTAGTCAAGCGTTGGCGCAATATCAGCAAGAACAAGATTTAACTGCTCTTGAGAATACTCCTGCACAACTACGTGAAGTTGCTGGCGCAATGCTGTTCTTAGGCGCTGAAAATGGTCAAACTGCTCTGAATCTTTCAGCAGATTTTGTGCAACAACAAATCACGGCTGAAACTGCGCTCACTGCCGCTCAGGTGAATCATGTACTTGATGCTCTCGCAAGTGCAGATATGCTGATTGATAACTTAAAAAACAAACAGCCTGTATTACACAGTATGTTTGATGTAGCATTGAACAGTAGCCAAAAACTAAAGACTGTTGCCTAATGTCAGAACTTTCACTTGCTTATATTTTCCACCAACAACAATTGTTGGTGGACCATAACTTTCAATTGCCTCGTGTAGAAAAGCTAGCAAGTGATTTAAGTTTTCACTCGGATGATCAAGTGATTGCCCGAGACCTGCTAGACAATGAGCCGATTCCTGATGGCTTAGAACTCATCCCAATTCGCCAGTTGCTTCCACTCTGGAGCACCAAACAATTCGAACAGGCCAGCCGAGCTATTCAACTGTTAGAATGGCGTCGCAATCATAAATTTTGTAGTCATTGCGGCCACGCCACAGAAGCGCATGCCAGCGAATATGCCATGATCTGCCCTGCCTGCGGTTATCATCAGTATCCACGAGTACAACCCTGTGTTATCACCGTCATTACACGAGGTGAAGATGAAATTCTGTTGGCAAAAAATGCGCGTAATACCCGTAGCAATATGTATGGGTTGATTGCAGGCTTTGTTGAAGTCGGTGAAACCTTAGAAGAAGCGGTACGCCGCGAAACCTTGGAAGAAGTCGGCATTCAAGTTAAAAATATTCAATACTTGGCGAGTCAGCCTTGGCCTTTTCCAAGTAACTTAATGATTGCGTTTAAAGCAGAATACGCATCGGGTGAGCTTTGCTTACAAGAAGAAGAAATCAGCGATGCCCAGTTCTTTAAGTTTGATCAATTGCCTGAAATTCCGTTCAAAGGCAGTATTGCACATGCCATGATCATGCATGCGACAGAAGGCACAACGGTCGCAGATGATACACGTGAGTGGCTGTAAGCTCACTCACCATCGCTACAACAAATACACTTTAAAACCTAATTAGTGCTTAAGCGCATCCTCGAGCGCCTGCATAATTTTTTGCTTGGTCGTGAAGTAACGACTAAACAAACTCGATACCGAACCAATCATTGAAATATGACCAATGCGTGGCACCGTCCAAAGTTGACTGTAGTTGCCTTTTTCTTTCAATCTACGATCCAAATCAACAGCATTGCTTAACCCAACAACATCATCATTCTCAGCAACCAACAGATAATGTTTAACCCTATTCGACTCGACGAAATAATATGGCATCACTTCTTGATAAGGTCTGTTCTGATCAAAAGCATCCGCACAAATTGGATCACCTTTATAGTCAAAATGATAAGGGCCTGCCAAACCAATAATAGCAGTAATTTGACTGCGGCATTGTATTTCATATGGCTTCGGATGATAGAGCGCAGACATCACATTAAACGCGCCCGCAGAATGCCCCATCAACACCACTTTTTCCGTTGAAATTTGATATTTAAGCTGATGTACATTGAGATAATTTAAAGCCAAGCTGAGATCATCAATAGAGGCAGGAAAAATATGCTCAGGCGCCAAGTGGTAGTTAATTACAGCCACATCAAAGCCTTCTTTTGCAAAGGCTTCTCCAATAAAACGATAATCTTTTTTATCGCCATGCATCCATGCGCCGCCATGCACAAATACGATCAGAGGTCGGTGTTCACGCGGTGTTTGTGTACGAAACAAATCTAAACGATGTCGCGCGCGTAGCCCATAGGCCACATTTTCTTGGACCGAATAACCCTTACGCGGTGTTAAACGGTTTAAGGCATAACTACCGACATCATAAATACGAAAGTCACGATAGAGTAATCTTGCATACTCTACCGAACGATTCAGTCTTTGAACAAAAGGCTGAAGCTTATTGAACATTATTTGGCTCAACTTGGTCTGGGTCTATCGCAACAGGCGTTTGCTCTGTCGGTGTTGAATTAATCATTGGTGATGCAAATGCACTGGTCGTTTGCGTCTGTTGCTCTATATTATCCACCAATGTGATAATTTTAGTCACATTCCCCACTTGCTGTAACACTTGGTTTAAATCGGTAATTTCAGCACCATTTAAACGTCCCATCACATATAACACGCCATCTTCGGTGTGAATACGCACTTTCGCATCTGAAACAACAGCAGCTTTCATGATCAAGCCACGTGTATTTGCTGTAACTGAGGTGTCTTGCATGATGGTGCTATAACTAATTTGGTTTCCAACTGTAATGTAGTTATGCACGGTTTTGACATCCGACATCGCACGTACATTGTCTTCAGCCAATTGACGTAAGTGTTGATCGGGTACTTGTCCTGTTAATAAGACATTGCCATGAAAACTTTCGATATTGACACGTGACTGTTTAAAACGACTGTCCAATTTATATAAGTTAATTTTTGCAGTACGCTCAATTGAAGAGTCAATAAAGACCTGCCCTAATGAACGTGCACCGCTTTCTGTTCCTACAGCGGCTGTTCCTGTCCCACCCGAAATGAAACTTGCACATCCAGATAAACTTGCGACGCATAATACGGTCATTGCAATACGATTGAACACTCAGCAAGACTCCTCAACTTTTCAAACTATTTTAATTCAGCATTTCAGCTTTGATTTTGTTCAAAGATTAATAAAGTCTTGATCAAAAGTAAAAGCATTTTCTATCCATTGCTGATCATAAGTGAATTTTGAAAAATCTTGCTGTATGGTTTTTGCAATTTCTTTAAAAAAATCAAAACAAATCACATCAAAGCGGCAATAATATTGCTGGAAATGTGGATGATCTTGTAAAAATAACATGGCCGTTTTTGCTATTTTGCGTTGTTTTGAATAGGAAATTGTTTCAATAGCCTGCGCAAAACGCGTTTTTGAGCGTGCTTTGACCTCAACAAAAACCAATTCCTGCCCTTTTTGTACAATCAGATCAATTTCACCAAAGCGCGAGTGATAATTGGACTGCACATGAACATAACCCTGTTCTTCTAGCACAGTCAAAGCTTGTTGCTCTGCCCATTGTCCCAGTTTCATCTCTTTATCTTCCCTACTTCGTTTTTATTTTTTTAATCATCACATTTCGAAAAACTAAATATCGATCAAAAATCTCACGTCTTGATGTTTAAAACCACTGCTGTGAGTCTCTCGAACCAAACAATTCATTTCATTCTACGTTTTAAAGCCTTTTTGGCGTTTAGATTTCAATCGAATGTCTTCCCGACTCCTGCAAATCCATCGCCGACAATATTCTAACTCACGCCACGACGGACAATTCAGGTAGAATGCTTATCGTGGTATCGGTTGAATGCATCAAAGCACTCAAGCCAACCTATTATTTTATTATTTTGCAGCGCGGAGAAAACCCATGAGTGCCCAGTTATTTGTAGTCGCAACCCCTATTGGGCACTTAGATGACATGACTTACCGCGCAATTGATGTACTAAAATCAGTCAAAATCATTGCTGCTGAGGATACACGAACTTCAACACAATTACTGAAACACTTTAATATTCAAACACCTCTCACCGCATGCCACGATCATAACGAAAGCAACAAAATTGACACCCTTATTCAGCGTTTGTTGAAAGGTGAAGATATGGCGCTTATCAGTGATGCAGGAACGCCTCTTATCAGTGATCCAGGTTTTAAATTGGTTCGTGCGGCACAAGAGCATAATATCCGCGTAATCCCTGTACCGGGCGCATGTGCTGCCATTGCAGCTTTAAGCTCAGTGGGCTTACCAAGTGATCGTTTCAGCTTTGAAGGTTTTTTGTCTTCTAAACAAACCCAACGACTGGCAAGTTTGGAAAAGCTCAAAGACGAAACGCAAACCCTTATTTTTTATGAAGCACCACATCGTATTTTAGACAGTGTCAGTGACATGGCTAAAGTCTTTGGTGCTGACCGCCCTGTCGGTTTTGCCCGTGAAATTACCAAAACCTTTGAAACCATCAAGAAGATGACATTAGGTGAGTTGGTTGAATTTATTGCAAACGATCATCATCAACAAAAAGGTGAGATTGTATTGGTTGTTGGTGGCGCGACCACTGAAAAAGATATGGCACAAGAAAAACTCGACCAGCTTTTAACGCGTCTCTTACAAGATTTGTCAGTGAAAGCTGCATCACAGTTAGCGGCTGATTTGACAGGTATTAAAAAGAAAATTGCATACCAACGCGCTTTAGAACTAACGCAAGATCAGGCTGAATAGGCTTCAATAGCTTAGAATAAAAGTACTGTTTTTATTGTGAATGAAAAAAATAAAGAGCAACAGACGTAAGTGCTTTGGCCTTTCTCTGCTGCTCTCCATGTTAAGCGGTTCCATGTGAACCGCTTAACTCAAATTATGTAGTTATATCATTTAAAATTTATAAGCATGTGTATGGGTTGACTGATCGTCAGTTATAATCTCTATCGAATTAGCTTGCTTCTTGGTAAATACGACCGCCGGGTAGTTGGCAAAAGTATTGTTTCAATGCATCCAAACAACGATGGATCTTCATCGGCTGTTGCTCATGCTTTGAAATGATGGCATATAGCGTAAAGTTAGGGAGCTTCCACTCTGGAAGAACTTCCACTAAAGAACCGTTAACCAATTCTTTTTGCACATCCAAATATAAAATACGTGCAACCCCATGCCCATGTTGGCATAAAGTCTTTGTCACTAAAATATTATTACTGGCTACTCTTGATTTCATCTCAAGTTTAACCGCGTCACCTGTCACCACATTTTTAAAATCAAAATCATGATTATTTTTCATAATCGTGATCGGAATAAGATCATGATTTTTCAAATCTTCAGGTCGTGAAATTGGTGCAGACTGATTCAAATAGCTCGGTGAAGCAACCAAAATCTGTTCCACACGCGCCAGTGGCACGACATGTACACTTTGATCGTCAACTGTTGGGCTCATTCTTAGGGCAATATCAATTCGCCCATTCATCAAATCCACATAATGATTATCTGCTTCAATATGAATAGATAATCCGCGATGTGCAGACATCCAATGCGACAAAGCAGGAATCACATGATTGGCACCTAACTCTGGCGTAGTGGCTATTCGCAGCTCACCCACAAGATCATCGCGCAATTCATTGATACGTATTTTGCCACGTTCAGCAGCGGCGAGCATTTCTTGACAGCTGTGGAAAAAAGCTTGGCCTGCTTCAGTTAAATTCAACTTTCTTGTTGAGCGATGTAAAAGAACAACTTCCATCTCTTGCTCTAAAGAACGAATTTGCTGACTCACAGCACTTGTAGTGATGCCTAACTCACGCGCGGCCCCACTAAATGAACTCTTTTCAACAACACAAGCAAAAACACCCATTGCCCGTAGTTGATCTAACATAAAATTCTCTCTGGATTCATGAGAAGTTTTCATCTATTTGATAAAAACAACTCATTGTATTATACGGTGAATTTTTTGCGTTGCATCCAGATTTTTTAATTTAATGGTAAAACTATAGTCGGATTGATTGGCTTGCCATCTAAGCGTACTTGGAACTCTAACATGGTGCGCGTTGCACCTGTGGATCCCATTTCAGCAATTTTCTGTCCTGCCGTCACATTTTGACCGCTCTTCACATTCATTGCACTGTTGTGTGCATATGCTGTGATATAACCATCAATATGCTTAACCAAAATTAAGTTCCCATATTCTTTCAATCCGTCTGCTGCATACACCACTTGGCCATCTGCTGCTGCATAAATTGGATCACCTTGGTTACCAGCATAGCGAATACCTTTTACATTATTTGCTAAATTATAACCTTGCAAAACAGCGCCGTTACTTGGTTTTACCCAGCGTAAAGTTGAACTTTTCGAGCTCGCAACAGGTGCGGTCGGTACTTTAGCAGGAGTTGTTGTAGTTGTGGTGGTCGTATTTTGACTCGGGAGACCAATATTTTGACGTTGAATTGGAGCGGTTTGTGTAATAGGTTGCGTCGTGGTTGTACGCGGACTACCCGAACCTTTTAAACGTAATGACTGCCCCACATAAATACGATACGGCGCAGCAATATCATTCATGTCTGCAACAGAGGTATAACTCAGCCCATAACGAGTTGCAATACCGCTCAGCGTGTCGCCTGAACGAACTGTATAATAGTCTGGTGCTTTCGCAAAACGTGTTGCATTGTTAACCTGTGGTTTAGAAGCACAACCACTCAAAATAACAGTTGAAACTACAGCTGTGGATAACACGACAGTTTTCAGTAGTGCTGTAGGAATTGCAATGAAACGAATTTGAGACAACACAGACATTTATCTTACTCTCTAAAAATACAAAAAAATAATCAGTTTAATTTGCGCTAAGATTAGCAAAAAAGTATGTGAAAATAGTATCTCTGCGCGTATTTTCACAAAGTTATAACAAACAGCTGAATACATTCCTTGTATTGCTCAGCTGTAGCGCCTTTTAAGCACTTATTTGCCCTTGTAATGCATGCAAAACTTCATAGTTGGTTGCATCCATCTGAATAGGCGTAATACTCACAAAACCATTCGCCACAGCGAAAAAGTCTGACTCTACCTCATCATAACCTCTTTTCGGTTCTGCCACAGCTTCACCCGCAAGCCCAATCCAGTACACTTGACGACCACGTGGGTCAACATGACTGGTAATCGGCTTAGACTGACGACGACGTCCTTGATAAGTAATTTTAGCGCCCTGTAACTCAGCGACATCTGGAATATTAATATTTAAAATATGGCGTGGTGGCAGTGCTGGCAAACCTTGTTTCACAAAGTCATGCACCCACTGTGCAGCATGATGATAATCTTCTGGGCTGTTGTACGATCGCACTTCAGGGCCCGCAAGTGATACCGCAATGGCTGGCTGTTTCATCAGTCGCCCTTCAAAGGCTGCTCCGACTGTACCTGAGTAGAGTACATCATCACCCAAGTTTGCCCCGCTATTGATACCACTAACAACCAGATCAAACTCAAAGTCAAATAAGCCATTCATGGACAAATAGACACAGTCGGCGGGTGTTCCATTGACTGCCCACATGTCGGGTGCAATTTCGATTGGGCGTAAGGGGCGATCTAAAGTCAAAGCACTGGAAAAACCACTGCGTTCACTTTCAGGTGCTACAATCACCACGCGACCTAATGGACGTAAAGCATGTGCGAGCGCTTGAATACCTGGTGCAAAAACACCATCGTCATTGGCTATTAAAATATTCACAATAATCTTCTTAAATCTATATTAATCTAAAAATATTTAAAAAACCTTTATTTAGGCTTAAATTTAATCTACTTTAGTCTGTATTGGTTCGCACTAATCTATCAAAAAAACGGGTACTTTTGCGGGTAACTTATTTAACTGAACAGGTAACTTAATGCTATCAGATACTAAAATAAAATCACTAAAGTCTAAAGAAAAAGTATATAGAGTGCTTGATGCAGAAAGGTTATACATTGAAGTTAGACCCACTGGCAAGAAAATCTGGCGATTCAAATATACATTAAATGGGAAGGAAGGAACGATCAGTTTTGGTGAATATCCCATTGTCTCACTTGCAGAGGCCCGCAAAAAGAAAGATGAAGCTAGGGCCTTGCTAAAAGACGATATAAACCCTGTTGATGAAAAAAAGAAAAAGAAGGCCGAATCTGTTACAGCCTCATCCAATACTTTTAAAGCTATAGCTGAAGAATATGTTTTAGAACAAATGAAATATCGAGGCGAGGATTATGTTGAACAATTCAAACGATCCATGGAGAAAGATATCTACAAAATTATTGGCCACAAACCCGTTAAGAATGTTAATTCCTCAGATGTTTTAACCATCATGAAAGACACAATAGTTAGGGTAAAAAAACTAGGTCACTATGGTACAGGTGAAGCAGCAGCCAATCAAAATCGAAGATTCATCAGTTTGGTAATGAAATATGCAATTGTTACTCAAAGAGCCGACAATGATCCAACCTATGCCGTAAGAAGCGCTATAGAATCTCCAGAAATAGAACACGCTCGTCCCTTAGAAAAAGATGAACGCATAAAACTAAGAACTAGACTGGAACTATATGGAGGTACAACAACGGTCAGAAACGCTTGCTTAGCAATGATGTACTCCATGTTGCGTGCTTCAGAGGTTAGACGTATGCAATGGTCATATGTTGATTTTGATACATGTGTAATTGAGTTTCCTAAAGCTTCACGACGACGTAAACAAAAACGCAGTAACAAGAAGAACCATATACACCTAGTTCCAATGTCTAATCAATTGTACGCCTTATTGAAAGAACAATATGAAATCTCTCAAAACCAAACATATGTTTTTTCTGCACCTTTTAAAAAAGATGCAATGCTGGCAAGAACAACACTAAATAGAGCTTTGGTTTTTATTGGATTGCCCGAGGTAACCACACATGATTTTAGGGCAACGGCGTCAACCTTGTTAAATGAACAAGGATATAAACAGGACTGGATTGATAAGCAGTTGGCACATGTTGAAGAAAACAAGACAAGAGCTACATACAACCATGCTAAATATTTAAGTGACCGTAGAAAAATGCTACAAGATTGGGCAAACATTGTTGATAGTTGGAATGCATAAAATTTGAATGTTGGACTGCAGAAGATAATGAGTATGTCGGTCTATGTGCCGAATGGCTTTGTTGCACAGAACTATCTGTAAAGGGTTTTTCAGCGATATAATTTTCAAATGAAGAAGCCTACACACAAAATCTACCGCACAACCAATTGGCCCGCATATAACCGAGCACTTATGAGTCGCGGAAATATTGCCATTTGGTTTGATCCTGCTACGCAATGGTATGCGCCATCAAAAGGCAAACAAGGGCGAAATCAAACCTACTCCGACGCAGCCATCCAATGCTGCTTAATGATTAAATCCTTATTTCGTCTGTCTTTACGTATGGTTACTGGCTTTGTACAAAGTCTGATTAAACTTTGCGGATTAAATTGGATAGCTCCAGATTACACCACGCTTTGTAGAAGACAAAAGCATATTGATATTGTAATCAGCTACCAAAAAAGTAGCGATGGGCTGCATCTACTCATGGACTCTACAGGCATGAAGTTTCTAGGTGAGGGCGAATGGAAACGCAAGAAACATGGACCTGAATATCGTCGCCAATGGCGTAAACTTCATATTGGTATAGATGCTAAAACCCTACAAATACGAGCAGTTCAGCTTACAACCAATAATGTCAGTGATTCACAGGTACTTGGTGATTTACTTAATCAGATTCCACAAGATGAGCGGATTGACTCTGTTTATACCGATGGAGCTTATGACACCAAGCAATGCCGTCAGGTCATTGCAGATCGGCAAGCGCATGCAGTGATTCCACCTAGAAAAAATGCGAAACCATGGAAAGATACAAAGAGTAGCTCGCTAGAGCGAAATGAATTACTTCGAACAATTAAACGTTTAGGCAGGACACTATGGAAAAAATGGTCAGGCTATCATCGGCGAAGTTTGGTTGAAACTAAGATGCATTGCATCAAATTATTAGGAGATAAACTCAGTGCAAGGAGTTTTGATAGCCAAGTGAATGAAATCCATGCACGTGTAGCAGTCCTAAACAGATTTACGGAATTAGGTCGACCACTTACCCAAGTTACGCCTTAAATTTAGCTCAATTAGGGGCGCTTTGCATTTCCAATCTTTGTGCAACAAAGCCGCTTAAAAAAACATAAAAACTAGCCAACTTCATTTCTTATATTATTGACCATATGCAGAAGTCGTGGGGCGATCGACGTCTCGATTTTTTCCTGATTCAGTAGGAAACTTGGTCCACCACAGTTAAAGACCAATAAACCATGTTGCTCATGAATAAACGGTACCGCTACTGAGTTGACATCTTTGTGCCAATCTCCAATCGAAAAGCAATAACCATATTCTTGATAATCTTTGAATGCTTTATCTAAATCTCGTTTAATATTATTCCATTCACTCAGATTTTTATTACGAATCGCATTCATCAAAAAATCTCGTTCATCCTCAGGCATAGCCGCTAAGCAAGCTCTGCCCATCGAACTAAGATGAATGGGTAAGTGAGTACCAATCTGACGACGCATTGTGACATTGCCTTTACCTTGCACCACATCTAAATAAATCATATTCAAGCGATCGCGCGTTGCCATTGCTACTGCTGCTTCTGCATAATCGGCTAGGCCTTTCATCAAAGGATGAGCAATAGAACGAATTGATAGATTCGATATCATTGAATATCCAAACGAAAGTACACCCACCGACAATTGAAACTTACTCGAATTTGCAACCTGTTTTAAATATCCCAAACGAGACAAGGTATGAGTTAAACGAGTAATTGTGGGTTTGGGTAAACCTGTCATTTTTGACAATTCTTGATTGCCTAGATGTTGGTGCTTAGGACTAAAACAACGTAATAATTCTAGTCCTCTAGCCAATGCAGTAATAAATTGACGGTCATTTTCATCCTGCATGTCTTCGATCGGATGTAATAACTCATGACGCAAAGTTGCAATTAAATTTTCTTCTATCTGATCGGTTTCAGGGACATCATCATACATGTCTTCACCGTCCTTTAATTTGATAATATCTGTTTCGCATGGCGAAATTATACTATAGTTATTCTGCACATAGCAAAGAAGCAACTTATATGAAGTTGCTTCTTTGCTTAGCCTGTTGAATTTTAATTCAAGTTAACCGATCACGCCATTTTTCTTGAGTCGCTGTAATTCCTCAGTATCAACTATACGCGATAAAATTTCATCGGTATGTTCACCAAGCATGGGTGGTGCTTTCTTATATTGCACTGGAGTACGGGACAGTTTAATAGGTGAACCAATCACTTGTAATTTGTCTTTCAATGGATGCTGCATTTCAATCAGCATATTACGTGCTTGAACTTGTGGTTCTTGGAAGGCTTGTTCAAGATTGTTAATTAAGCCCACAGGTACTTTAACGGCATGAATTGCTTCAACCCAATATTTCGCTTGATTAGATCGAAAATGTTTAGATAACAAATCACCAATTTCTTGACGATGTTGAATACGTAAAGCATTGGTGGTGAAACGTGGATCATTCGGCAAATCAGGCAAGCCTATCGCCTGACTTAAGGCCACAAACTGCTTATCATTACCACAAGCAATAATAAAGTCTTGATCTGCGGCTTTAAACACTTGGTAAGGTACAATATTCGCATGTGCATTACCATAGCGACCTGGGACTTTACCTGACGCTAAATAGTTCATGCCCTGATTGGCCAATAAAGCCACTTGTACATCAAGCAGTGCCATGTCAACATGTTGACCCAGACCCGTAATATGACGATTCAATAAAGCTGCTTGAATAGCAATCGTTGAATATAGACCTGTGGTCAAATCTGCAAATGCCACCCCGACTTTTTGAGGGCCACCACCAGGTAAATCATCTTTTTCACCGGTTACAGACATTAAACCGCCCATACCCTGAATAATAAAGTCATAACCAGGTTCTGGTGCACGTGGACCTGTTTGCCCAAAACCTGTAATTGAGCAATACACCAAGCGTGGGTTAATTTCTTTTAACGTCTCGTAATCGAGACCATATTTCTTTAAAGAACCCGCTTTATAGTTTTCAATTAGTACATCTGACTCTGTAGCCAAGGCACGAACCAATTCCTGCCCTTCTGGCGTTACCATATCAATAGCAATCGACATTTTATTGCGGTTTGCCGACTGATAATACGCTGCTTCACGTGTATCTTCACCGTTGTCATTTTTCATCCATGGTGGCCCCCACATACGGGTATCATCACCTGTTTTTGGACGTTCAACTTTAATCACTTCGGCGCCTAAATCTGCAAAGATTTGACCACACCACGGACCTGCCAGTACGCGACTTAAATCAAGTACGCGAATACCCTCTAATGCACCCATGTGTTTTTCCTACTTATACGCGTTCGATAACCATTGCGAGACCTTGTCCCACACCAATACATAAACTAATAACGGCATATTTCTTGCCACGACGTTGCAATTCACGCGCAGTACTGAGTGCCAAGCGAGCACCCGATGCACCCAGTGGATGACCCACTGCAATTGCCCCCCCATTTGGATTTACACGCGGGTCATCCAATGCAATATCCAAACCTTTCAGGCAAGACAATACTTGTGATGCAAACGCTTCATTAATTTCAATAATGTCCATATCTGCCAAAGTCAGGTTGGCACGTTTGAGTGCTAGTCTAATGGCATCGACTGGACCCGCACCCATAATGCGAGGCTCAATGCCCGCAGCACCTGATGCAAGAATCTTTGCAATTGGGCGAATACCTAGCGTTTTTTCTGCTTCAGCTGAACCAATTAACAATGCTGCTGCACCATCGTTCACCCCAGAGGCATTTCCTGCTGTGACAACACCGCCTTCGAACAATGGTTTCAGTATTTGTAATGCTTCCATATTAGACGATGGGCGTGGATGCTCATCTACTGTGATTAATTTAGGCGGCAACTTACGGCCTTGCGCCACTTCCACAGGATTAATTTCACCCTCGAAGAAACCCGCTTGCTTTGCAGCTTCGTATTTTGCTTGCGACGCTGCTGCAAACACATCCGCATCTTCACGGCTGATACCATATTCAACAGCAACATTATCGCCAGTTTTTGGCATTGTGTCATCGCCAAATTGCTTTTCAATCATTGGATTTGGAAAGCGTGCACCAATGGCAGAATCAAAAACTTTAAAGTCACGACCAAATGCTTTCTCAGATTTTGCAAAAACAAATGGCGCACGTGACATGGATTCCACACCACCGGCAATGAAAATATCCCCTTCACCACAACTAATGGCACGTGCAGCATCAATCACGGCAGCAAGACCTGATGCACAAAGTCGATTGACTGTTTGAGCCGGCGTTTTAACATCAAGACCCGCCAATAATGCAGCATGACGTGCAATATTACGGCTGTCTTCACCAGCTTGGTTGGTATTGCCCAAAATAACATCATCATAGATGTTGTTTGGTAAGTTATGCTTTTCAAGCAATGCTTTGATTACACCTGCCGCAAGATTATCAGGACGAATGGTTGCAAGTTCACCTGCGTGACGACCAAATGGTGTACGTAAACCATCATAAATAAATGCATTTAACATAGAGTTTCCCTTTTGGTTCGCTTAAACAGAAGCTGTGTGAAGTAAAGATAAATTCAACTGTGCACGACGTTTTAGCCAAGGACTTGGGCGGTAGCGTTGGTCACCTGTGTTGGCTAAAATACGTTCTAAAATCAGTAAAATTCGATCGGCACCTAAAACATCGCCCCACGAGATTGGACCATGTGGATAGCCAAGACCCAATTTCACCGCTTTATCTATATCGGCTGCGGTGGCAATCTGTTGCTGTGCGATATCACACGCTAAGTTCGCCACCATCGCCAACACGCGCTGTGCGACAAAACCAATACTTTCGGCAATGACCGAGACACCATGACCCTGTTTAGCAAATAATGCGTGCGCCTGATCAATGTACGTTTTTTCAGTGGCAATCGATGGCATTAACGTACGGCGCTTGGCAAAATCTGTGAGCATATCGATACTCACTGCTCGACTCGCATCGACGCCAAAACGTAACGCGGCTGTGGTGGTATCTTCACCATAGGTTGCCAACAGAATTAAGCTCTGTGCCGCAGGCGTCTCAGCAGCATCTATTACAAGACCTTGCTCTCGAATATAATCACGCAAGATGCTCTCATCAGTTTCACGATCTGCCTTAATCCAAATTGGGCTGAATTCGGTCACTTCAGGTACAACTTGTGGAGCTGCTTCATTGGTCTTTTGACCATCGACATATTTATAGAAGCCTTCGCCAACTTTACGACCGACTTTTTTTCCTGCCAACATTTGACGGGTTAAAGCACTTGGGCGGTAACGGTCTTCTTGATAATACTGATTGAAAATCGATTCCATCACCGGATGTGACACATCAAGCGCAGTCAGGTCGAATAATTCGAGTGGTCCCATACGGAAGCCCGCACCTTCACGTAAAATACGGTCGATTTCAGATACAGATGTCACACCTTCACCCAGAATTTTCAGGGCTTCAGTGCCATAACCACGACCTGCGTGATTGACGATGAATCCCGGTGTATCTTTGGTGCGTACACCAAAGTGTCCCATACGCTTTGCAAGTTCCAGCAAGTCTGCAACAACAGTTTCATCTGTTGCCAATCCTGCAATTACTTCCACGATTTTCATCAGGGGTACAGGGTTAAAGAAGTGGAAACCTGCCATGCGACCTTGATGTTCAAGATTAGACGCAATTGCGGTGACTGAAAGCGATGAGGTATTGGTCGCAAGAATCGTGTCTTTCGAGATAATCCCTTCAAGCTGCTTAAATAGACTTTGCTTGATGTCTAAATTTTCAATGATGGCTTCAACCACCATATCGACACCGGCCACTTGTTCAATGCTGTCTAAGATCTTAAAGCGTGCTAAGATTTCATTCATTACTTCGACGCTAAATTTACCTTTGGCCTGAAGTTTTTCCAAGGTGGTGGTAAGTTTTGCAAGACCTGCTTCTGCAGCGCCAGCCTTGGCATCAAATAAACGTACTTCAAGACCCGCTTGCGCAGCAATTTGCGCAATGCCCATCCCCATTACACCAGTACCAATGAGCGCCATAGATTGAATGGTCATGTCTTATTCTCCAGTGTATTGAGCAGGACGTTTTTCAAAGAACGCGTTGACGCCTTCTTTTTGGTCTTTGGTATCAAATAAAATTTGGAATGCTTTACGCTCAAGTGCGAGCGCACCTTGTAATGATTGATCCTGACCTAAGTTCGTTACTTCTTTAATTTGCTGAACCGCAATTGGAGAGAGACTAGCAATGGTCTGAGCCAGTTCTAATGCATAAGGAATGGTATTTTCATCTTCAACAACTTCTGAGACTAAGCCCATTTGACTGGCTTCTTGTGCAGTAATGAATTTTCCTGATAACACAAGCAACATGGTTTTGAATTTGCCAATAGCTCGCAGTAAACGCTGCGTCCCACCTGCACCTGGCATTAAGCCGAGTTTCACTTCAGGCTGACCAAATTTTGCCGATTGACCGGCAATAATGATGTCGGCATGCATCGCAAGTTCACAACCACCACCTAATGCATAGCCATTGACTGCTGCAATAATTGGTTTAGGACAATCCACTAAACTCTGCCAATACTGTTCGGTATGACGTAAATACATTTGCGCAGTCGTTGCAGTGGTGAAGTCCTTAATATCAGCACCTGCTGCAAATACTTTCTCGCCACCAGTAATCATAATGACACGTACAGCATCATCTTGACTTAACTGTTGAAAGGTGTCTGAAAGTGCTTTTCTTAATTCAAGGTTCAATGCATTACGTGCTTCTGGTCGATGCAATTGAACAACAGCAACGCCATTTTCCTGAATATCAAGACTTAATATTTGTGTATTTTCCATAACTCAACAATTTCGCACTGCGGTATTTAATACACAATATACACAATATACGATGATTGTAAATTATCAATATTTCTATTTTAATTATTTTAACAACCCCGTTTTTTTTAATTTTTTTATTAAAAACATGTATATATTTAAAAAAAAAAGCATAAAAACAATATACCGCTGTGCGAAATATACTTTCGTATATATTGATTACTGTCTCGCTTTTAATTAGTATCCGCTTAAATTTAGTGAGCGATGAGTTTTTGTTCATTTTACATATGATATGGACAGGCTTGAGCCAAAAGACGGAGTTAGGACATGGTTCGTGATCAAGAAACCTTAAACCAATTGGTTGATATGATTCGTCAATTTGTTGAGGGTGTTTTAATCCCTAATGAAGAAATTGTTGCGGAAACTGATGAGATTCCAGCAAACATTGTCCAACAAATGAAAGAACTAGGTTTGTTTGGATTAACTATTCCTGAAGAATACAAAGGTCTTGGCTTGACCATGGAAGAAGAAGTGTATATCGCTTTTGAACTTGGTCGTACATCCCCTGCTTTTCGTTCACTGATTGGGACCAACAATGGTATTGGCGCATCTGGTCTAATCATTGATGGTACAGAAGAACAAAAACAATACTTCTTGCCAAAACTTGCAAGTGGCGAAATTATTGGCTCGTTTTGTTTAACAGAACCTGATTCTGGTTCTGATGCAGCATCACTGAAAACCACAGCAGTCAAAGATGGTGATGATTACATCTTGAATGGCACTAAACGCTTCATTACCAATGCACCACATGCAGGCGTATTTACTGTAATGGCACGTACCAATGCTGAACTTAAAAGTTCTGCTGCCATTTCTGCCTTTATTGTTGACAGTAAATTACCTGGCATTTCATTGGGTAAACGTGACAAAAAAATGGGGCAAAAAGGTGCACATACCTGCGACGTTATTTTTGAAAACTGCCGAATTCCTGCTTCTGCACTGATCGGTGGTGTTGAAGGTGTTGGCTTTAAAACTGCAATGAAAGTTTTAGATAAAGGTCGTATTCATATCGCTGCACTAAGCGTTGGCGCTGCAACACGCATGCTAGATGATTCTTTGCAATACGCGGTTGAACGTAAACAATTTAGTCAACCTATTGCAAACTTCCAACTCATTCAAGGCATGCTGGCAGATTCTAAAGCTGAAATTTATGCAGCGAAATGTATGGTACTTGATGCAGCGCGTCGTCGTGACGCAGGTCAAAATGTCAGTACTGAAGCGTCTTGCGCAAAAATGTTTGCTACAGAAATGTGTGGTCGTGTTGCTGATCGTGGTGTGCAAATCCATGGCGGTGCAGGCTACATCAGCGAATACGCGATCGAACGTTTCTACCGTGACGTACGTTTATTCCGTCTATACGAAGGCACTACCCAAATTCAGCAAGTGATTATCGCGCGTAACATGATTAAAGAAGCTACGCGCTAACAATTTGGCTAGGTCACTCTCCTTGCGACCTAGCTTTTTTTATAGAGTAATGGATTATGACGATTAAGAACACGATCTCGAAAATCGGTCCTAACACATGGAAAGTTGCTTTTGCTTTCGCATTCCTTGCGTTATTAGTCGATGGTGCTGATTTAATGCTATTGTCGTATAGCTTAAACAGTATCAAAGCCGAGTTTGGCTTAACGCCTGTAGAAGCAGGTATGTTAGGTAGCTTTACCTTAGCTGGTATGGCGATTGGTGGTATTTTTGGTGGTTGGGCATGCGACAAATTCGGACGCGTCCGAATTGTAGTGATTTCAATTATAATGTTTTCAGTATTGACGTGCGGTTTAGGCTTTACAAATAGCTTTGCTGAATTTGGGGCTCTACGCTTCTTTGCGTCACTTGGTTTAGGCTCATTATATATCGCCTGTAACACTCTTATGGCAGAATACGTCCCAACCAAATTTCGTACAACTGTACTGGGTACGCTACAAGCGGGTTGGACAGTGGGTTATATCGTTGCGACTTTACTTGCAGGTTGGTTGATCCCGGATCATGGCTGGCGTGTATTGTTCTATGTGGCTGCATTGCCAATCGTATTGGCAATCTTAATGCACTACTTAGTGCCAGAACCCGCAGCTTGGCAAGAAAACCGCTTTAAGAAAGTCGATGTATCTGCACCTAAAGCTGAATCGACCTGGAAAATGATCTTCCAAGATAAACGTAACCGTAATATGTTTATCCTTTGGGCGCTCACAGCAGGTTTCTTGCAGTTTGGTTACTATGGTGTAAACAACTGGATGCCGACTTACCTAGAAAGCGAATTAGGTATGAAGTTCAAAGAAATGACGGCTTATATGGTCGGTACATATACTGCAATGATTTTAGGTAAAATTCTTGCAGGCTATATGGCGGACAAATTGGGGCGACGTTTTACTTATGCATTTGGTGCAATCGGTACAGCGATCTTCTTACCATTGATCGTCTTCTATAATTCACCTGAGAATATTCTCTACTTACTGGTTATCTTTGGTTTCCTATATGGTATTCCTTACGGTGTAAATGCAACATATATGACGGAAAGTTTTGCAACCAATATTCGTGGTACCGCGATTGGAGGTGCATATAACGTTGGTCGTTTAGGCGCTGCAATTGCACCAGCAACAATTGGCTTCCTTGCAAGTGGTGGGTCAATTGGACTAGGTTTCCTAGTAATGGGAGCAGCTTACTTCATCTGTGGTGTGATTCCAGCACTATTTATTAAAGAAAAACAGTACGATCCACAGAAATCATAGATGATATTAAAAAAGCCTCTTCAGAGTAATGCTGATCAGTTAAGACAAAATAGCTGAAATGCGGTAAAAATGAGCGTATCCAGATACGCTCATTTTTTTATGACTTTTTCTCAGAATTTAAGTTCAGCATTTCAGCAGACAGCTCCTTCACTTTCTAATTTTAGCGAATTAATTGATTTAAACTGGATTGAAGACTGTTTAAAACGGACCGGGAAAGCATCGGTCAGAAAAAGAAAACTCCCCGCAGAGCATGCTGTATGGCTAGTTATTGGACTTGCATTGTTCCGCGACCAGCCCATCTGGTATGTTGTTCAGCAGCTGCAGCTGGTTTTTGGCACGGCTGAAAGCTGCGCCCCAAGCGCATCAGTGCAGGCCAGACAGCGCTTGGGTCTGGAGCCTTTAAATGTCCTGTTCAATACACTGAGTCAGACATGGTTTGAAGATTCTCAGCCGCAATATTCCGCCTTTCATGGCCTAAGCATCTGCGCTGTAGATGGAGCCGTCTGGTCCATGCCCCACACAGATGAGAACTTCAGGCACTTCGGTTCTTCCAAAGGCAAAACGATAGCAGCACCTTGGCCGCAAGCCAGAGCGGTTTGCCTGATCAACACCAATACTCATGAAGTGATTGATGCCGGGATTGGAAGTATGGATCAAGGCGAGCTGACTTTAGCGAAGAAATTGAAAGTGCCTGCAAATAGCCTGACTTTATTTGACCGGGCCTACTTCTCTGCTGATTTCTTATCAGGGTGGCAGTCTCGGGAAAACTGCCATTGGCTTATGCGGGCTAAAGACAATCTGCGCTATGAAATTATCAGGAAAAACTCAGCGCATGACTTTCAAATCAGAATGCCTGTTTCTCCAAGAGCGAAGAAACTGAATCCGGATTTAGGTGACTATTGGGAAGCCCGCCTGATTGAAACTGAACAGTCTGGAAGGGTTAGACGATACGTTACATCATTATTGGATTCAAAGGCTTATCCTCTGGAAGTGGTCAGTACGCTGTATGCTCAGCGCTGGGAAATCGAGATGTGCTACCGTGAAATCAAGAGCGACCTGCAAGATGGGATGCATTTAAGAAGCAAGCAGCCTGAATTGGTGTATCAGGAATTATGGGGTGTATTGATTGCTTATAATATTCTTAGAAGGCAAATGAAATTTATGGCTCAACGGGCGAAAGTCAGCCCTTTGCGTATCAGTTTCCATATTGCTTCAATCAGCATTATCAATATATTAAGGCATACTCCGCTGGAATCGGCAGGGAATTTGCCCAAGCATTTAGAGCGTTTGCTGGAACAGTCTAAAATGTTTGTTTTGCTTGAAAGAAGATCAAGGCAATGCCCTAGAGTCGTCAAAATAAAGCCTCAAAAGTACCCAAGAAAATGCCAGTCAATTTCTTAACTGACTGGCATTACCTCTTCAGAGGCTTTTTTATTTAGTACTTCAATCTAATTTAATATTTAAAAAAAAACACAATGTGCTAAAATACCGCTAAGCGAAATAGGATTTCTTATTATGGAAGATATCATTAGAGAATCGATGGAGTTTGATGTCGTTATTGTAGGTGCAGGCCATGCCGGTCTCTCTGCTGCGATTAAAATTCGTCAACTTGCAATTGAAAACAACTTAAATGATTTGTCGGTTTGTGTCGTAGAAAAAGGCTCCGAAGTCGGTGCGCATATTCTGTCGGGTGCGGTCTTAGAGCCTCGTGCAATCAATGAATTATTCCCTGACTGGAAAGAACAAGGTGCACCTTTAAATGTGCCTGTGACCGAAGACAAAACTTACTTCCTGCTCTCAGACGAAAAATCACAAGAAGCGCCACATTGGATGGTGCCAAAAACCATGCACAATGATGGCAACTATGTCATTTCTCTGGGTAACGTGGTTCGTTGGTTAGGCACTAAAGCTGAAGAGCTTGAAGTATCCATCTTCCCGGGCTTTGCTGCATCAGAAATTCTTTACCATGAAGATGGTTCAGTCAAAGGCATTCAAACTGGTGACATGGGCATTGGTAAAGATGGTGAACCAACCCATAACTTTACCCCAGGTTATGAACTGCATGCGAAATACACCATTTTCGCTGAAGGCTGTCGTGGCCACCTCGGTAAACGCCTGATTCAAAAATTCAATTTAGACAAAGATGCCGATCCACAACATTATGGTATCGGGATTAAAGAACTTTGGGAAATTGATCCTGCAAAACATAAACCAGGTTTGGTGATGCACGGTGCAGGTTGGCCTTTAAGCGAAACCGGTTCTTCAGGCGGTTGGTGGCTCTACCACGCTGAAAACAACCAAGTAACGTTGGGTATGATTGTTGATCTGTCATATACCAATCCACACATGTATCCATTTATGGAAATGCAACGTTGGAAAACCCATCCTTTAATCAAGCAATACTTGGAAGGTGGTAAGCGTATTTCTTATGGTGCGCGTGCAGTGACCAAAGGTGGTTTTAACTCGCTCCCTAAATTCACCTTCCCAGGTGGCTCTTTAATTGGTGATGATGCAGGCTTCCTGAACTTCGCGAAGATTAAGGGCTCACACACAGCAATGAAATCGGGCATGCTTTGTGGTGAAGCAGTGTTTGAAGCGATTGCTGCTGGTGTAGATAAAGGCGGTGATCTTGCGGTTGCGCGTGTGACTGAAGGCGAAGACTTCTTCGTAAAAGAGTTGACGGCTTATACAGACAAGTTTAACAACAGCTGGCTGAAAGAAGAGTTATACAACTCGCGTAACTTTGGTCCTGCAATGCATAAATTTGGTCAATGGATGGGTGGTGCATTCAACTTTATCGATCAAAACGTCTTTAAAGTACCATTCACGTTACATGACTTAGTGCCTGACTTTAGTGCACTGAAAACAGTAGATGCTGAAAGCTTTAAGCCAAACTATCCAAAACCAGATGGCAAGCTGACCTTTGACCGTTTATCTTCAGTGTTTGTATCCAACACGGTACACGAAGAAAACCAGCCTGCGCATTTGAAACTGACCGATCCTTCAATTCCAGTCAATGTAAACCTACCGAAATGGGATGAGCCTGCACAGCGCTACTGCCCTGCGGGTGTTTACGAAATTATGGAAGAGAATGACGGTTCAAAACGCTTCCAAATTAATGCGGCAAACTGCGTGCACTGTAAGACTTGTGATATTAAAGATCCATCACAGAACATCACCTGGGTCGTGCCTGAGGGTGCGGGTGGTCCGAACTATCCGAACATGTGATTCAGATAGTTCTAGCAAATCTGAAGTTTATATCTCAGATTTGCTTACCCCAAAATGTAGACGTTAGTGTTAACGCTTCATTTAATTTTTTTAGGTAATCCCAGTTCCTAAGGGAGCTGGGATTAATAAATAGTCTTATACTATTTCAATGATAGTCTATGCTACTGGATAACTAAACGCATAATCCTTGACGTTATATTTATTTAAAGCTGTAGCTGAAACGTATAATGCTACGTTATGACTGTTGATCTAATGAATCATTCCTTGATGAGCAAGTCATTTTTAAGTGCACAACTTTGACCCTATTTCAACCATATGCAAAATTCTTTGAAATTACTGATGGCTTTAGTATTCCCCTTTTTACCGCCAATTTATTATCTGTAATGTTCTTTACTTATAAAATCAATCTATTCCCATGGTGAATCAAAAATATATAGAACCTAAATCCAACTTTAGCCAGATTTAGGTTTAATCATTATTTATTCTGCTTTCTGAGGATCATACTGTTTGTCCTTAATAAAGATTCCAGACACTGCACCACACAACAAGTATGCACCTCCCATAATTAAGAAGCCTAAACCAATTGAACCTCCGCTTGCTGCTGCACCAATAATCGCAGGCGCAAACATGGCACCAATACGACCTGCATTATAAGCACCGCCTACTGCGGTACCGCGGATCGAAGTCGCAAAGCTTTCAGTCATGTAAGTTGCATTAATGGCATACGGAATACCATAAAGGAAACCGAAGAAAATCAGCAGATACGCAATATTATCTGGAGTGTTGAACAGCACAATCACTGGCAGGAAAATCGCGGTACCAATCGCACCAAAAGAGAAAACAGCACGTCTGCCTAAACGGTCTGCAGCAAAACCGGCCAAAACTTTACCAAAAATCATGGCGACATAGGTTCCGATCATGTAGCCCGCCATTGATTTAAAGTTCATATGTAATTCAGATTCGAGATAAGCCGGCATCCAGTTATTGACTCCGTAATAACCAAACTGTAAAAAACCGGCAGTGAAAATCCACAAAATAAACATTTTACGATTCGCAGGATCCGAAAAGATTTCCTTAACAGTACTTCTGCTAACAGGCTGTTTCGTCGTCACCTCAACTGGCGCATATAAACGCTGTAACCTTGCACGCTGCCAAGATTCTGGCTCAGGAACTAGTTTTTGAATAAAAATAGCCATGACTGAAGGAATAATGGCGATAAAGAATAGGGTACGCCAGCCATATTCTGGAATAATCCAGCCAGCCAGTACAGTGGCTACGATATAACCGACAGTCCATCCTGCCTGTAACGTACCTAAAACTGTGGTGCGATATTCGGTTGGTACATATTCGGCCATAAGCGTATTGGCTGCAATATATAAAGAACCAATGCCAAAGGCAGAAAGGAAGCGCAAAATAGCGAACTGTTCAAAGTTTTGTGCAAAGCCTAAGGCTGCAGTCAATATAGAAAATACTAGAATCGAAATGACTACGGTACGTACCCGACCTAAGCGGTCACAGGCCCAGCCACCCATAAAACCGCCAACCGCCATACCTGCCAAGGTAAAACTGCCCAGCGCACCGGCCTGTAAATTACTTAAACCAAACTCTGCTTTTAGACTGTTTAAACTAAATGATAGCAATAACATGTCCGCACCATCGACCAATAGTGCCAGAAAGGCAAAGACAAAGGCGATCTGCTGGGTCCGTTTTGTGGTAGGTTTAATCTTTTTTAGTTCTCTTTCTAAATCTATTTTTCTTAGTACTTCTGTCATCTATAAATTTCCCTATTATTACTATCCTTAGATTTATTTTTCATTTTCATCTTGTATATAAGCTCATCTAGATGAATGCGCTTCACCGCTCATCAGTTATCAAACCATTACACTTACTCCTGTTTTTTACAGTCTCAATCCTGAGATCTTTTTAATTTTCTCTTATTTTGAATCATGGTTTTCTCTCCATCAGGCTAAAGAAGTTAAGATGATTTTTCAATCATTTTAGATGTTTTATTTTGTTATACGAAACTAAGAATCATAAAGTTGATTGTTTGTTCATTTTAATATAGCTTTAACGTAATTATTAGAATGACATGTAATATGAATAACATCGAACAGGGAGCGTAACGATGGGTGCTTTAACAGGCTTTCGTGTACTGGATTTAAGCCGGATTTTGGCTGGTCCTTGGTGTAGCCAGATTCTGGCTGACCTAGGTGCAGAAGTTATTAAAATTGAAAAACCTGACCATGGAGATGACACACGAATCTGGGGACCACCATGGCTTAAAAATAATCAGCAGGAAGATACCCATGAATCGGCCTACTATCTTTCAGCCAATCGCGGAAAGCATTCGGTTGCTGTGGATTTATCTACGCCTGAAGGCCAAAGCATTATCAAGAAACTTGCTGAACAGAGTGATGTCGTCATTGAAAACTACAAAGCCGGTTCTTTAAAAAGATATGGTCTGGATTATGAAAGTCTGAGTCAGTTAAACTCACGTCTGGTTTACTGTTCAATTACCGGTTTTGGTCAGAATGGTCCTCGTGCTCAAGAGCCCGGTTATGATTTTATTGTTCAGGGTATGGGTGGCATGATGAGTGTCACTGGCGAGCGTGATGATCTGCCAGGTGGCGGGCCGCAAAAAGCGGGTCTGGCCTTTGCTGATCTGACTACCGGTTTGTATGCCGCGATTGCGATTCAAGCCGCTTTATTGTCACGAGAAAAAACCGGTGAAGGCCAGCATATTGATATGGCGCTTCTAGATACTCAAGTCGCCTCACTCTCTGTTCTGGCGATGAATTATCTTACCTCAGGCAAAGTACCTGGCCGTTTCGGTAATGCCCATGCCAATATTGTGCCTTATCAGGTATTTAAAGCACAGGAAGGTGAATTTATTATTGCCTGTGGTAATGACCTGCAGTTTAAAGCCTTATGCCAGGCCATTGGTTTGGCTAAGGTTGCAGAAGATCCGCGCTTCTTTAAAAATTCAGGCCGAGTTACACATCGTGAAGAACTGACCACGATTCTACAAGCTCATTTCTATAATCAGCCGGCAAAAACCTGGGTGGATTTGATTCACGCGGTTAAAGTGCCCGTGGGCATGATCAATAACTTGAAACAAACGTTGGAAGAAGAACAGGTATTGGCACGTGAGATGGTGATTCAAATGCCGCATACCTTACGTGAAGATTACACCTCGATTGGTTCGCCGATTAAACTTTCCAAAACACCGGTAGAATATAAAAAGGCTCCGCCATGTCTGGGTGAAGATACAGACACAATTTTGAGTCAATATTTGAGTCCTGCTGAAATAGAAGAACTGAAAAGTAAAAAAGTCATCCAGCAGCGATAGGCCTATATGCAATAAAAAAAGGAATCTTTCGATTCCTTTTTTCATTTTAAGCATAATCGACTAAATCTTTGTTTAGCAGGCTTTAGCATTGAACTGAACGGTTCGGGGCAACTCACGGCGTAGAATTTTACCTACCGCAGACTTTGGTAATCCAGGCACGAACTCAATATATTTCGGCAATTTATAACTGGTCAGTTGTTGCTTCAGATAAGTCAAGATTTCATCTTGGGTCAGGCTGTCATCCTGTTTCACAATGAATGCCTTCGGTAGCTGTCCAGATTTTTCATCATCAATCCCAATGACAGCACATTCCAGTATTTTCGGATGTTTGGATAAAACACCTTCCAGCTCATTAGGATAAACATTAAAACCCGATACTAGAATCATGTCCTTTTTACGGTCCAAAATGGTGATATAACCCTGTTCATCCATACAACCGATATCACCTGACAGGAAGAAACCATCTTTGGTAAATACCTGTGCTGTCGCTTCCGGTTGTTGCCAATAGCCTTTCATCACCTGAGGGCCACGAATAGCGATTTCTCCAGGCTGATTCAGCTCTACAGGTTTTCCTTCATCATCCAGAATCAGAATTTCGGTTCCTGCTAGTGGTAAGCCAACGGTACCACTAAAACGACGGCTTAAAGGCGGATTAAAGGTTGCAGTTGGCGAAGTTTCAGAAAGCCCATAACCTTCATAAATATGACAGCTAGTTACCTCATACCATAATGCTTCTGTACTCTTCAGGATAGAAGCACCGCCACCTGTGGTCGTTTTCAGACGAGAATGATCAAGCTCACGGAAACGTGGATGATGTGCCAAGGCGTTAAACATGGTATTCACGCCCGGGAAAACGGTCGGTGGATGTTTATGATATTGATCCACCAAAGCATCCAAATCTCTTGGGTTCGGAATCAGGACATTAGCGAAACCTCGGCTCAGACCATAACTGAACAGGCAGATGGTAAAGCCATAAATGTGATACAGCGGCAAGGCACAGAAAACATATTCATCTTCAGTGGCATAGCGATCACCAAAATGGCTGATAAAGACTGTACTGTTTTGAGCAATATTAAATAGAATATTACGATGACTGAGTTCAGCGCCCTTGGATACACCCGTTGTTCCACCGGTATATTGCAGAATTACGGTATCGTCCTGATGCTGTAGCGGTGTTTTAAAATCAATCACCTGTACCTGATCAATTGCCTGTTTAAAGTCAGAAAACTGTTTATCTGGATATTGTGCGGACTGACTATAAATAGTCTCAGGCTGATCCTGAATAAAATCGAGCGGTTGAGTGGCAATCACATATTTAAGCGCAGGACACTCATTCAGATGATTCAGTTGCTCCAGAGTTTGTCCCATGACAATCAAGGCTTCTGCCCCTGAATCTTGTACCTGATGATACAGCTCACGCTGGGTGTACATTGGATTAACATTGACCAGAACATAACCAGCACGAATAATCGCAAAAGTCGCAATCGGATATTGAATAATATTGGGCAACATTACGGCGATACGACTGCCCGCGGCTAAGCCTAAATTCTGCAGATAGGTCGCTAGTTTCTGGCTATAAACATCAACATCTTGATAGCTAAACTTCTGATCTAGATAAAAAAATGCAGTCTTATCCTGAAACTTAACTAAATTCTCAGTAATCGTCGTGCTCAAAGTTTTCTCAGGATCAGGCCGATTAAATTCCGGATTTACATTCCACTTTTTATATTCTTCCATCCATGGCTGACTTGTCATTACAGCTCTCCTATCCCTGCTTATAAAAGTTATTTTGTATAGTGAAACTTTATTTTAATAAAAAATAATAACGTTATACTTCACCTCAAATCAATGTAATATTTAACTAATTTCAATTTTTTACAAATTATATCATTTAATGAATAGCTAATTATTTGAAGATATTTTATCAATTAATAATAAAAATTTTCATATAGCAAAACTATAAATCAGTATAAGCAATAAAAGAATGAGAATTCATTCTTATAAAACAACAATGTAACAAGAAAAGGATGTCTATGATGACGTACGAAACTTCGGTGATAGAAGCTGAACGAATCAAAGTTCAGCCTAAAAAAATATGGATTACTGCGTTTATTCTATGTTTTCTTATCTTACTCGCAGACGGTGTGGATCTGGCTTTTTTGGCCTATAGCCTTACCAGTATCAAAGCTGAATTTAATTTAACCACCGTTCAGGCAGGTGCTCTAGGCAGTTGGAGTTTAGTCGGCGGGGTGATAGGTGGCTTAATTGGCGGATGGGCTTGTGACCGTTTTGGTCGGGTGAAAGTCATTGTATTTTATATGATTCTAGCCTCTAGCTTGTCCTGTACTTTAGGCTTTGTAGAATCTTATCATCAGTTTTTAATTATCCGTAGTATTGCTGCAATAGGACTGGGTTCCTTATATATTGCCTGTAATACCTTAATGTCAGAATATGTTCCAACAAAATATCGGACTACCGTTCTTGCGGCTCTTATGACTGGTTTTACTCTGGGATCATTATGCGCAACATTGCTCGCTGGCTGGATTATTCCTGAGCATGGCTGGCGTATGCTGTACTGGATTACCATTTTCCCGATCGTTCTCGCTTTCCTGCTTTATTTTCTTGTTCCGGAGCCGGATTCTTGGTTACGTACACGTGAATTAAAACGTCAGCAAGCAAACAGTAAGATCAAAGTAAAAAACAGAACCCCTATACAGTCATTCTTAAAGATAAAAATCACCGCTGGATGTTTTTACTCTGGATTTTAAGCGCAGGTGCCCTGCAATTTGGCTATGCCGGTTTAAGTAACTGGTTACCTGCCTATCTGGAATCAGATCTGGGAATCAGCTTTAAGGCCATGACGGGTTATATGGTCGGCACCTTTATGATTATGATTTTTGCCAAGGTGGTTGCAGGTATTCTGGCAGATCGGTTCGGACGCCGTGCCTTATTTGCTTTTGGAACCATGGGAACTGCGCTGTTTCTCCCGATCGTGATTTATTTTAATACGCCGACCAATATCTTGTACCTGATGTTAATGTTTGGTTTTCTGTATGGTATGCCTTTTGCCATTAACGCAACTTATATGACTGAAAGCTTCCCGACTTCGATCCGTGGTACGGCAGTAGGCGGTGCATTCAATATAGGACGTATCGGGGCTGTATTTGCGCCACTCACCATTGGTTATTTCGCCCATGGGGGATCAATTGGAACAGGGCTACTGGTGATGGCAGGTGCCTATTTTATTTGTGGTCTAATTCCTGCACTATTCATCCGTGACCGTTTATATGATCCGCAAAAAGCAGATTAATCGTTAAAATTATTTTATAAAAAACCAGTCATATAGACTGGTTTTTTATTGTAGAAGATTTACAAATCAGATTACTTTTCTTTGAGCGTTTGCGATGTATTCATAATGGTAACCACTACGAATAAAATGCTGGTTTTTATCTCTAAATGAGTGTGCATAATCCGGCCAGACCAAAGTCAATTTGCGACTTACCGGGTCCAGGTACCAGCTTTTACAGCTTTCTGACAACCAGACGCTGCCTTGAGACAGTTGCTGTAGCTCCTGCATATAGCTATTTTCTGCTTCCTGATCTGCTTCGAAAATCTGAATTTTTTCCTGTCTAAAAAACTGTAAGGCATCTAAGATCAGATCAAATTGGGTTTCTAGGAAATAAAGTGCTGAATTATGCCCACTTCCTGTATTTGGCCCATTCAGAATAAATAGATTTGGAAAATTATGCACAGTTGTAGACTGATAACCCTGCATACCGCTGGACCATTGCTGTTCTAGGCTTAAACCATGTTTACCAACGACCTTTGCAGCATAAGGTGGACGTGCCGCTTCAAATCCGGTGGCAAATACGATGATATCTGCTGAAAATTGATGTCCTGCCTGACTCATCACGCCATCTTTGGTTACTTGTGCTAATGCTGAGTCTTCAAGCATGACATTCGGTTTTAAAAAAGTCGGATAATAATCGTTGGACAGCAATAAACGCTTACAGCCCGGCTCATAATTCGGCGTCAATTTACGCTGTAATTCAGGATCTGAAATCTGGTGTTTTAAGAATTGCAGGCAGTTTTTCTTGACCCGCTCAATCTGACTTTTCATATTGCGGCGCTGAGCAAAATTATATTCATTGCCCCAGAACAAGGTATGCCTTAAGTCCGACATACTGTCCGGATCTTTTCGGAAGAGCTGCTTTTCTGAATCAGAATAAGGTCGATCTGGTCGCGGCAAAATATAAGGTGCACTGCGTTGCAATACGGTCAGGCTTTTGGCTGTTTTAGCAATTTCAGGCACAAGCTGGATGGCGGAAGCGCCTGAACCGACTACAACGACACGCTGATTTTCCAGATTTACTTCGTGGTTCCAACGTGCAGAATGCATCACCTGACCTTGGAATTCTTCCAGACCCGGAATTTGTGGTAGATGTTCATCTGCCAGATGCCCGGTTGCTGTAATTAGAAATTCCGCTTCATAAAGACCTTTAGAGGTCTGAATTTCCCAAATACGTTCTTCGGCATTCCAACGGGCTTTTTCCAGTTGGGTATGAAAATCAATATGTGGCCGGATATCTTCTCGATCGCAACATTGAATTAAATAACGCTGAATTTCTGCCCCTTGTGGAAAGACACGTGACCAGTTGGGATTTTTGATAAAAGAAAAAGAATATAAATGAGATGGTACATCGCAGGCGACACCGGGATAGGTATTATCACGCCATGTTCCGCCCACTTCTGCTGCACGTTCAATGATTTTAAAATCGTGAATGTCCTGCTGTTTAAGTCGGATCGCCATTCCTAATCCACCAAAACCGCTGCCCACAATTAAAATCTTGCTACGCTGTGTTTGAGCTTGCATTATTTTTCTCCCTTTTAAGGCATAGAAGGCTGGATTTTTTGATTCGCTGGATACTGTTCTGGGTGCTGGCTAAACTGATTAATCAGTTGCACGACTTCTGCAGGCGCTTCAATATGGATTGCATGTCCTGAAGAAATTTCGATATAGCGGCTATTCTGAATCGAAGCAAACAGTAATTTGGCTTGTGCTAATGGCACCATCCGGTCTTCACGGCAAGCCACGATCAAGGTCTCAGCAGAGATGTCCGACAAGATGGCAGTAATATCAACGCGATAATTCAGTTCACGCTGTTTAGCTGCATCTGGGGAAGGCTTTACAAAGCGTGCCAGATCGAGCACCTGTTGTTCGGTACGTGCAGACAGGTAATCATCGCTATACAAGCAATAATTAACAAAATGCGGCAAGGCGGCAGATTGATCATTAAATAACTGTTGCCAGATGGTGGTACGCAGCTGTTGTACCGAGCTGGTCTTTGCCCAACCTGCTAACAGGACCAAACGTGCTACGCGCTGTTTTAAACTGGCTGCCACTTGTGCAGCAATGACAGCACCTAATGAATAACCAACAACTGTAATAGCTTCATCTGCTGCAACTGCATGCTGAATCAATGCTTCGACTTGTTGGCTAAAATCGGTCACCGCCAGATCGGCTTTATCTGGGGTATTTAAATCAATTGATAAAACCCGCTGATGAATGCCCAGCATGGGAAAAATATAGCTGAAATGTTTATCGGTATTTCCACCAGTACCATGAATCAGAATAATGGTGGGAAATGTGGAGCGCTGTCCGACTTCATAATAAGTGAGTTGCATATCACCATAAGGACACTGTCGAGTAATTGTGTCTAAATCCATATAGACTCCTGATTTTATTGTTTTATAGTTAATTCAATACCGAAAATACACCTCAATATTGACTACTGTACGGGATTAAAAAAATAGTAATTTTCGAAAAAAACCCACGATTAGATAATCGTGGGTCAATAGGTTTAATCGAATTTGAACTCTTCTGGTTCAAGCAAGAACAGGCTCTCGCCACCGGCCTGAATATTGGCAATGTGGGTTGAAGTTCTTGGCAAAATACGTGCAAAGAAGAATTGTGCAGTCTTAATCTTAGCCGTATAGAATGGATCAGTATTGCCCTCTTCAATTTTCAGTTGCGCGGTAATTGCCATTTTCAGCCATAGATAAGCAGAAACCACATAACCAGAGAAATATAAGTAGTCGACTGATGCCGCACCAATTTCATTAGCAGAGTTTTGTGCCTGAGCCTGAATCGTTTTGGTTAATTCCAACCATTGCTCAGTCAACTGACTGACTTGTGCAATTTGCTGGCTAAACTGAGCATGTTGTTGGTGCTCTTTCACATAGCCCTGAATCTCATCTGTTAATGCTGTAAGCAAACCAAGTTTTGAACCCAAAACTTTACGTGCTAGCAAATCGATGGACTGAATTTCAGTAGTTCCTTCATATAGGCTGGCAATACGTGCATCACGGGCAATCTGTTCCATGCCATGTTCAGCAATATAACCGTGACCACCGAAGACCTGCATACCATGTTTAGCTGCTTCTACGCCTGTTTCGGTCATTAACGCTTTGGCAATTGGCGTTAATAATGCCAGACGATCTTCTGCTGCTTTCTTCTCTTCTGGATTGTCTGTCGCTTCAGCGATATCTGCATAGGTCGCCAAATAATATGCAAGCGCACGTGAACCTTCTGCAAATACCTTCTGAGTCAGCAACATATTACGCACAGCTGGATGCACGATAATTGGATCCGCAGGCAAGTTTGGCGCTTTTGCACCTTCAAGTGAACGCATTGCCAAACGGTCTTTGGCATAAGCCAACGCGCCTTGATAAGAAGATTCTGCTGCTGCCAGACCCTGAATGGCTGTGCCGATACGCGCAGAGTTCATAAAGGTAAACATGCAGTTCAAGCCACGGTTTTCAGGCCCAATCAGGAAGCCTTTAGCATTGTCAAAATTCAGTACACAGGTCGCATTCCCGTGAATACCCATCTTGTGTTCAATTGCGCTACACACCACGCCATTACGCGAAGCCACATTTCCAGCTTCATCCAGGTTAAATTTAGGAACAATAAATAATGAAATGCCTTTAGTACCTGCTGGTGCATCCGGTAAACGTGCTAATACGATATGCACGATATTTTCAGACAGATCATGCTCACCTGCAGAAATAAAGATTTTCTCACCGCTGATGCTATAGCTGCCATCTTCATTTGGCACCGCTTTGGTACGGATCAGACCCAGATCAGAACCGGCATGTGATTCAGTTAAACACATGGTTCCAGTCCAGCGACCCGCAATTAAAGGTACCAGGAACTTCTGTTTTTGTTCATCGCTACCGTGATGTTCCAAAGTACGCATCGCACCATGTGACAGGCCTGGATACATGCCCCAAGACCAGTTCGTAGCCGTAATAATTTCAGAAATAGCAATACGGTATAAGGTTGGGAAGCCTTGACCGCCATATTTTTCATCGCCAGTTAGTGAGGTAAAGCCAAGTTCTACATATTTGTCATAAGCAGCTTTAAAACCATCCGGTGTCGTTACGACGCCATCTTGCAAACGGCAGCCCTGCTGGTCGCCTGTCGCATTAATCGGTAGAAGTTCGTTTTGACAAAAGTCCGCAGCGACTTCCAGATATTGTTCCATAATATCCATAGAAACTTTGTCTGCGAACTTTGCATAGCCTTCGTATTTCTGTTCAACATTGAGCAGATCTTTTAGCACAAATTTCATGTCTTTTAATGGCGCAATATAGTTTCTCATTGTAATTCCCTTGTATGAGTTCTAATTCATGTATTTATGACAATTAATTTCATAATACGAAATTATGTTTTAAATTGAATATAATATAAGTCTACGGATAAAATCTAGTCATTACATAAAAAATCACATTTAAAAATTAAAATCTTTGGTATAAAAAATGCCATCCAGTTATGAACGGCATTTTTACCTAGCGACTAAATTAAAGCTAATTAACTTGGGAAAAATTGAGCCAAACGTTGATGAACAATCTGCTCTGCATCTTGCATGATATTTTCAATCAGCTCCTGACAGGTTGGAATGTCATGAATTAGCCCCATGACTTGGCCTGCCGTGAGTACGCCAGCATCTACATCGCCATTTTCTAAAGCCAGTTTGCCTTTTAGACCACTGACATAAGGTCGAATCTGTTCAAATTCCAGATTTGGATCTTCACTCATTTTAACGACTAGATCAGACACTGCATTCTTGGCAACACGGGCCGTATTTCTGAACTGTCGGTAAAGCAGATGTGTGGCTCTTTCATCATTGTCGACATAAAACTGCTTGATATTCAGGTGGATCGGCGCTTCTTGAGTGGCACAAAAGCGTGTGCCCATATTGATGCCATCTGCACCTAAAGCTAAAGCTGCGACCAATCCACGGCCATCAGCAAAACCACCACTAGCCACAATCGGTACAGTGAGTTGATCTGCTGCTGCAGGAATCAGGATCAGACCAGGAATATCATCTTCCCCTGGATGGCCCGCACATTCAAACCCATCAATCGAGATGACATCTGCACCGATTCTTTGTGCTGAAAGCGCATGACGGACCGAGGTACACTTATGAATGACAATGATGTCATGCTGTTTAAAAGCTTCAATATGTTCATGCGGCTTATTCCCTGCCGTTTCTACGATCTTGATGCCACTTTCAATAATGGCCTGTCGATATTCTGCATACGGTGGTGGATT
The DNA here is from genome assembly GCF_051789135.1 of Acinetobacter sp. PC34. NCBI lineage: Bacteria > Pseudomonadati > Pseudomonadota > Gammaproteobacteria > Moraxellales > Moraxellaceae > Acinetobacter > Acinetobacter sp. PC34. Next base: position 2,211,675 of record NZ_CP196664.1, read on the forward strand.
TACAGCGGGCAGTAAAGTCAAATTGACCGCAAAAGGCTGATCGGTCATTTCACGACAACGTGCAATTTCTTTGACTAGTGCTTCTGGGGTTGGTTGAGTCAGTGCAGTCAATGTTCCCAAACCACCTGCATTTGAGACTGCACTGACCATTTCCGCAGTGCCCACCCACATCATGCCACCTTGAATAATCGGATAGCGAACCCCTAAAAGCTCGGTAATACGAGTTTGAATTTTCATGAAAGCTCTCCTTAGCGTCCGGTAAATTGTGCAGGGCGTTTTTCGACAAAAGCCTGTACACCTTCTTTATAGTCTTGGCTACTCAGGGCCAGGTATTGCAGATTTTGTTCCAGCTCTAATTGTTGATTCATGCTATTTTCAGCGCTACGTTGCAGCGCCTGTTTGGTTAAAGCCAGTGCATAGGTCGGCTGTAGTGCCAGTCGCTGTGCAATGTCATCGATATAAGCTTCAAATTCTGAATCCAGAACCATTTTCCAGATCATACCCATTTCAGCTGCTTCTTTGGCATTTACAGGCTCACCCAGAAAAGTCAGTGCCATGGCGCGTGCATAGCCGATTAAACGCGGTAACATCCAGGTACCACCAGCATCAGGAATCAATCCAATTTTAGAAAAGGCTTGAATAAATTTGGCACTTTCCTTGGCAATAACCAGATCACAGGCTAATGCGATATTGGCACCAGCACCCGCAGCCACACCATTTACTGCAGCAATCACAGGCTTGGGACTTTGGCGGATAAGATTAATCAACGGATTATAATATTTGGCCAGCGAGCCTTCGGGAGGTAAAGGCACATTACCCAGCTGTCCGGCACGTTCTTTTAAATCCTGCCCGGCTGAAAACGCCCGGCCATTGCCGCGAATGACAATCACCCGAATATCCGGATCTGTATTCCAGCTTTTAAGTGCCTGCTGTACTTCCTCATGCATTTGCCGGTTAAAACTGTTGAGTGAATCTGGCCGGTTAAAGCTTAAAGTCGCAACGCCTTGCTGGACTTGGGTTTGAATCATATCCCACATCATCAATTTCCTTATTTTTTCCTGTATCCCTACAATTAATAGCCTTTATTGACATCCACCTGATGACACAAATCCAAGCCTTGGTTTAAACGAAGATCATTTTCCAAAATTTGTTCAACTACCACAGACATTGGTGCATGTGAGGCCACATGTGGTGTCACCACAATTTTTTCGTGCTGCCAGAATGGATGTTCAGCAGGTAATGGTTCTTGCTCAAACACATCGACAATTGCACCACGTAGATGACCTGAATCCAGCGCATTCAATAAATCCTGTTCGATTAAGTGCTGGCCTCGCCCGACATGAATTAAAGCCGCCTGTTCAGGCAGTTGCTGAAATAATTCAGCAGAAAGAATGCCAGTATTATCTTCAGTGAGTGGCAGCAGATTAATCAGAATCTGGCTTTGGGCAAGGAACTCAGAAAGTTGTTCTGTACCTACATAACTTTTGACCTGATCAATATCTTTTGGGGAATTCGACCAGCCTGACACTTGATAGCCCATTTCTGCGAAACGTTCTGCTACGTATCCGCCCATATGCCCCAGTCCCATAATCCCGATCTGGATATGATGGCTATAACTTTGGCGATACTGCTTCCACAGCTGCTGCTTTTGTTGCTGGATCATGCTGTCAAAATAACGCTGAAAATACAGTACACCCCAAAGCAGATAATCAAACATGCCCTTTTGATGGTGTGGATCGAGTACCCGGCAAACTGATTGATCTGGGCGTATAGCATTTAAGTTTAAATGTTCGACCCCTGCAGCAATCGAGTGAATCAGACCGAGTTTCGGGAGCTGTTGTAATTTTTCCATATCTGGAAACCAGGCAGCAACTGTGGTTGCCTGCTCTACTTCTGGGCTGTCTAGCGTACAGAAACTGCCTGCAGGTGCATATTTTTGAAAAGCCTTCACCAGAATTGCTTCAATATTAGGAATAGTACTAGAAATTACAATCATGATGCATACTCCGTATATTGATGCTCAATCAGGGATAAAGCGGCCTGCCAGGCACGCTGTAAAATCGGTTCAATTAAAGGACTTGCGAACTGCTTGGCTGTTTTAATTCGTACTCCTTCATTTGGATAATGCAATTCTGCACCGCCACTTAAGGCCTTGACCTGTGCCTGACAGGCGCGTTCCAGGAAATAGATTTCATGAAAGGCTCGTGCAATCGTTTCCCCAGCCGTTAATAGCCCATGATTACGTAAAATCATGGCACGATGGCCGCCTAAGTCCTGAATCAGACGCTCCTGTTCATCTGTTGAGAGCGCAACGCCTTCATATTCGTGATAAGCCACATGCTGATAAAATTTCATGGCATGCTGGGAGATTGGGAGAAGTCCGTGTTTCTGTGCAGATACTGCAATCCCATCTGCGGTATGCGTATGAATGACACAGTTCAGATGAGGATGGGCTTCATGAATTGCAGAGTGAATTACGAAACCCGCCATATTCACCGGTTTGTGCTGCTCATAGCTTTCTACCACTTGCCCTTCATGATTAATCTTGACTAGCGTTGAGGCGCGCATTTTTTCGAAAGCGACACCATATTGATTAATCAGAAAGCAGTCTGGCTGATCAGGAATCCTTAAACTGATATGCGTATCAATCAGATCCGTCATCCGATAATGCGCAATAATGCGATAAAGCGCTGCGAGCTCACAGCGTGCCTGCCATTCAGCATCTGTGACGAGATTTTTTATTGTCATCATTCTATCCTGGAAAAATATAGCATTTCGATCACTATCTGTTATATCATAATTTTAGAAAAACAGAATATTATTTCATAAAGCGAAATATTTCATTAGAGGGAATCTATATGACCACAGCACAAATGAATGGACTTGAATATCTAACTGCAATTAAAAATGGTGAATTACCCGGCTCAGCAATGGGACAATTGATTCCTATGAAACTCAATGTTGTCCGGGAAAACTATGTGGAATATGAAGTTTATCCAGATCAGCGCCATTTCAATTTGCAAGGTGGTATTCATGGTGGATTCTGCGCCACCGTTCTGGACAGCGTTACAGGTGCGGCAGTACATACCACAGTAGAGGCTGGCGTCAGTTTTTCGACCATTGACCTGAATGTCAAAATGTTGAAAGCCATGAAAAATGGCGAAACCTATACAGCCATTGGTGAAGTGATCCGGACCGGACGCACTGTGCTGACTTCAGAAGGACGAATCGTCGACAAAGACAGTAAAATTTATGCCTTTGGTTCAGCAACTTTATTGGTCACTGGCCGAAAATGATCCTTACGCTGATTCAATTAATCCCTGCGATATGCAGGGATTTTTATTTCTATATAAGTAGTCCAATAAAAAATGCCATGTATATCATCTATACATGGCATTAATACGATGACTAAAGCTGTTATGCAGCTTCAGGGTTTTCGATGACCATCGCCAAGCCTTGACCTAAACCGATACATAAACTGATCACGGCATATTTTTTACCAGTACGCTGTAATTGACGCGCAACGGTCAAAGCCAAACGCGCACCTGAACAGCCCAATGGATGGCCAATCGCAATTCCACCACCATTTGGATTAACACGTGGATCATCAAGAGCCACATCCAGACCTTTCAGGCAAGACAATACCTGGCTGGCAAATGCTTCATTGATCTCAATAATATCCATATCATCCAAAGTTAAGCCGGCGCGTTTTACCGCCTTTTTAATCGCTTCAATTGGACCCGCACCCATGATGCGAGGCTCAATGCCTGCGGCTGCAGAAGACAGAATACGTGCTAAAGGTTTTAAACCATATTGTTCCTGAACTTTTTCACTGCCGATAATCAGTGCCGCAGCACCGTCATTGATACCTGATGCATTACCCGCAGTCACCACGCCACCTTCAAAAAGTGGTTTTAGTTTGGATAATGCTTCAAATGTTGAAGATGGACGTGGATGTTCATCTTCAGTCACTAATTTAGGCGGTAATTTACGCCCTTGTGAAACTTCAATCGGGGTAATTTCACCTTCAAAGAAACCCGCTTCTTTTGCAGCTTGATATTTCGCTTGTGATGCAGCAGCAAAAGTATCTGCTTGTTCACGAGTAATACCAAACTCTTCAGCGACATTATCACCTGTTTCAGGCATGCTGTGCGCACCAAACTGCTCGGTGAATTTACGGTTTGGGAAACGTGTACCGATCGTGGTGTCATAGATTTTTGCATCACGTGAATACGCACTTTCAGCTTTACCCATTACAAATGGTGCACGCGTCATACTTTCTACACCACCGGCAATATACAGCTCGCCTTCACCAGCGGTGATTGCACGTGCTGAATCGATCACAGCACCCAAGCCTGAAGCACAGAGACGATTCACCGTTTGGCCTGGAACTGTCACTGGCATACCTGCTAAAAGTGCAGCAAAACGAGCTACGTTTCGGCTGTCTTCACCGGCTTGGTTAGTACTACCAAAAATCACATCTTCTACATCTGCTGCCGGAATGCCGGTTTTTTCTAACAGATTTTTAATTACTGTTGCTGCTAAGTCATCTGGACGTACGCTTGCCAAACTTCCTGCATGGCGACCGATTGGTGAACGTAAACCATCGTAGATATATGCGTTTAACATGAGTGTTATTCCTTTAACTTTTTAATTAATGTGTAGTATGAACAAGAGGTAGACCAAGCTGAACGCGGCGGCGCAGCCAAGGACTTGGACGGTAGCGCGGGTCACGGGTAATTGCGGTCATGCGGTCTAGAGTTTTCAGGATTTTTTCAGCGCCTAGTACATCGCCCCATTCAATTGGACCATATGGATAACCAAGGCCTAATTTCACTGCGATATTGATGTCTTCTACTGTTGCAATACCTTGCTGGGCAATATCACAACCAAGATTCACAATCATCGCTAAAGCACGTTGAGCTACAAAACCAACACTTTCCTGGATTGTGCTCGCACTCACACCATCTAGATTAAAAATGGATTGCGCTGCATTTACTAGTTCAGGTTTAGTGACAAAAGTTGGCATTAAAGTACGGTGTTTATTCAGACCATAAAGCAGATCGATACATACCACTTGCTGAGGCGCCACCTGATAACGAACTGCCGCTGAAGTTGCATCTTCACCATAGGTCGCAATCAGAATCAAAGCTTCTGCAGAAGGCACCTCACCTTGCTCGATCTGGATATTGAACTGTTGCAGATATTGCTTAAGTGCCTGATGGTCTTCGCTGTATTCTGTTCCCAGCCACACTGATGGATATTGCTCTAGCTTTTCAGCCAGTGTTGGAGCCACATCACCCTGCTTACTACCCGAGGTGTAATCATAAAAACCTTTACCAGTTTTACGGCCGAGTTGCTTGGCAATAAAGCGCTGGCGGGTAATCACGCTTGGACGGTAACGTGCTTCTTCATAGTACTGTTTATAAATCGATTCACTTACCGGATGTGACACATCCATACCGGTCAGATCGCCTAGTTCGAACGGCCCCATCTTGAAACCGATACCGTCACGGTAGATTCGGTCAATATCATAAAATGGCGTGACATTTTCATTCAGAATTGCATAGGCTTCGCTACCAAAGGCACGGCCAGCATGATTAATGATAAATCCTGGAGTATCTTTGGCTTTTACTGGACGATGTCCCATCTTGACTGAAAGCTGGGTCAAAGCATCAACAATATCGGCACGTGTATTAAAGCCTTCAATCACTTCCACCACTTTCATTAACGGTACCGGGTTAAAGAAGTGATAACCTGCGATACGTTGTGGCTGATTACAATTGGCAGCAATCGCACTGATCGACAATGAAGATGTGTTTGATGCCAGAATCGCTTCTGGTTTTACAAGTCCTTCCAGCTGTTGCATCAGTTTTTGTTTGATTTCCAGATTTTCAATAATCGCTTCTACAATTAAATCGCAATCCTTCAGATCTTCTATTTGCTGGGCAATTGACAGATGAGCGATATCTTCAGCGGCTTTTTCATGACTGAATTTACCTTTGTCAGCCAAAGTATTTAATGTTTTAGCCAGTTTTTCCTGCGCCTGTTCAGCAGCGCCAGCTTTGGCGTCAAACAGCACCACTTCATGTCCAGACTGAATAGCGATCTGAGCAATGCCCGCGCCCATAGTCCCTACGCCAATAACACCGATTTTCTGAATTTTAATGCTCATGCTTATCGTCCCTGATAACTTGGTTTACGTTTTTCAATAAAGGCTTGCATGCCTTCTTTTTGATCTTCTGAAGAGAACAGCATCTGGAAAGATTTTCGCTCTAGAGCAAGTCCAGCATTCAGTGGCACATCTTCAGCCAGTAACGCTACTTCCTTGATTTGTTCGAGCGCGATTGGCGGTAATTTTGCCAAGCCCTCAGCCATCTTGATTGCTGTTGCAAGGGTTTCACTGTCTTCGGTCACCTGAGACACCAAACCGATTTGATAGGCCTCAGGTGCGGGCACTAAACACCCAGTCATGATAATTCGCATGGCATGGAATTTACCTACAGCACGAAATAGACGCTGTGTTCCACCCGCACCTGGCATCACCCCTACTTTGACTTCAGGTTGACCGAACTGGGCACTTTTCCCGGCAATGATGATGTCAGCATGCATCGCCAGTTCACATCCACCACCAAGTGCATAGCCGTTTACAGCTGCAATGACTGGTTTTGAACATTGCGCAATAGCTTGCCAATACTTTTCTGTGCGTCGTTGCATCATCTGAATAGTTTGGGCATTTGATAGCTCTTTAAGATCAGCACCCGCTGCAAAATCTGTTTCACCACCGGTAAGAATAATGGCACGAACATTTTCATCGTCATTCAGTTGCAAAAAAGCCGCCGCAAGTTTCTGGCGAACTTCTGTATTCAGGGCATTTTTCGCTTCTGGTCGATGAATTTTAACCATCGCTACATGTGCTGAAACTTGTTCTACTTGAACTACCTGTTCCATTAAAATCTCCATTTATTTTGTATAGCGAAATTTTATTTTATATAAAACTAAGGTTTCTCAAGCTATAAATCAAGGATTTTTAACTCCAGAATGCAAAAAAGTTATTTTTTACTAAAAATAGAGTAAAAACTCTTGTTCATCTGGTTGTTTTATGATTAATTGATTTCGCAATACGGAATTAAGTATTTTAAAGGCAGAACTTAAAATTAATTTACGAAATCAAATTTTCCAGCAATGAGATGATTTTGATTTAGCGTAAAGCGTGAAAAATCGAATGTAGCCTGATAAAAAATGCAGCGGCTGTTGTGTGCAGAGCGAGTCTGTTAAATCAGGAAAACTATGTTTCCGTGAGGAAGAAAAATGGATTTAGCGGTAGCAGAGGAAATGCTACTTTGAATATATAGAGGATATAAGAATGACAAGCGATACCATCGTAACAGGAGACAATAAAACCGATGTCTCCTCCACGGATACCATTAAACAGGCACCAAAACGTCTTTGGATGACGGCTTTTGTCTTTGCTTTTCTGATTTTGCTCTGTGACGGTGCAGATATCGGGATTCTGGCTTTCAGTCTGACCAGTCTGAAAGCTGAATGGGGCCTGACTTCTGTACAGGCGGGTGCCTTGGGAAGTTATTCTCTTTTAGGTATGGGGATCGGAGGCTTTATTGGTGGATGGGCATGCGACAAATTTGGACGTGTCCGTGTCATTGTACTGGCCACCATCGCCTTCTCGATCTTATCCGCCTACTCAGGTTTTGCACAGTCTTATACTGAATTTGCAATTTTACGTACTCTTTCTTGCTTGGGTTTAGGCTGTTTATATATTGCCTGTAATACTCTGATGTCAGAATACGTACCGACCAAATACCGTACTACTGTACTGGCAACATTGATGACTGGTTTCACTTTAGGTTCATTGGTGATTACCATGATTTCAGGCTGGATTATTCCTGAGTTCGGCTGGCGTATGCTGTACTGGATCACAATTGCTCCATTAGCTTTGGGTATCCTGATGCACTTTATGGTGCCAGAGCCAGAATCATGGAAACGTGTCCGTGAAATGAAAAGAACTGGTCAGATTGTGGATAACGATACCAAAAAAGGTAATCCATACATCACCATTCTTAAAGATAAAACTCATGGCAAGATGTTCATCTTGTGGTCTTTCAGCTCCGGTTTCCTGTTATTTGGTTACTTCGGTGTAAGTAACTGGTTGCCAAGTTATCTTGAAGCTGAATTAGGCATTAAGTTTAAAGAAATGGCACTGTATATGGTGGGTACATTCATCACCATGATTTTTGCCAAAATCATTGCAGGTTATGTTGCTGATAAAATTGGTCGCCGTATTGTGTTTGCTTTCGGCACCATGGGAACAGCGCTATTTATCCCTGTCGTGGTGTATATGCATAATGCCGATAACATTGGCGTACTGATGCTAATCTTCGGCTTCCTGTACGGTATTCCATATGCCATCAATGCAACCTATCTAACCGAAAGTTTCCCGACTGGTGTTCGTGGTACAGCGGTGGGCGGTGCATTCAATATTGGTCGTATCGGTGCAATCTTTGCGCCAATTACGATTGGTTATCTGGCGATGCATGATTCGATCGGTACAGGTCTGTTGGTAATGGGTGCAGCATATTTCCTATGCGGTTTGATTCCTGCCCTGTTTATTAAAGACCGTTTATACGATCCGCAAAAAGCAGAATAAACCCTACTTCGGAAGGCAGGTCAAATCGCTGCCTTCCTCACTTCAAATATTTACAACACGTCAGTATAGAAAGGTCTCCTATCATTCAGGATTAAAAATTTCTTTAGGGATTAAGAAATGAAAAAATTAGTTTTAGCGACATTATGTGGTATTGCTTCAGCACAGGCATTTTCAGCAGAAGCTTCTGAAGACCGTATGCAATTTCTTGAGTCACAGTTAAAGCAAATCCAGGCAGAACTAGAACAACAAAAAGCCGCGCAACTTGCATTAAAGAACCAGCAGGAACAAGCCAAAGCGCAAGACTCTAAAACGCTGAGTTCAATGGTAGATAATGTCGATGTTTATGGCTTGATCCGCTTTGATGGTGCAGTCGATTTCAAAAGTACTACTGAAGCCCGTGGCCGTACCATTAACCAGATTAATAAAGTACCTTTTACTGAACCGGATTCTGTACGTTCCGATTTTACTGCGGCTGCCAGCCGGATTGGTTTCCTGGCCAAAGATCTAGGAGGCAATCCGAATGTTTCTGCTCGTTTAGAAGCCGACTTCTGGACCAACAATGGTAAAGGCGATGGTGGATTACGTATCCGTCATGCACACTTAAAATACTATAACTGGACGTTTGGTCAGGCCTGGTCATTGATGTCAACACCAGAGATTAGCACTGAAGCTGTCGACTACAGCTTGTTCCTGGGTGGATCAGTCTTACGTACACCTCAGGTGAGCTATGCTTTCAAACTTGATCCGGAAAATACCTGGAATGTCGGTCTGGAGTACATGGCCGGTGGCGATCGTTCTTCTGCCTTACCTGCCTTAAGCACTAAATATGTTCATCAATCAGGCCCTCTTCATTTATTAGCTCAAGGCTTTGTCAATCAAAAGCAAGCGCAAACAGATACAGGTGATATTGAAAAAGTTGGCTGGGGTGTGGGCGTTGGTGGACGTTACCGTTTAGATGATCAAAACTCAATTCAGGGGAACTATTTCCATATGGTCGGTGATCAGCGTATTGCAGCTTTCTTGACTCAAGGTTCAACAACCGATGGTGCTGCCTGGGGTGGCGATTATTCAGTCGATCCAATCAATAATGAACTTTTATTGAATGAGTTCAATAGTATAAATATTGGCTTCACGCATAAATTTACGCCGAAACTACGTAGTAGTATTAATGCCAGCGTGGTTGATTTTGATGATTCTAGCGATTATGCCAAAGCCAATCCGGAAACCAATAAGCGCTTAACCGACTATGTGGCTAACGTGATCTATTCTCCTGTTCCAAAGATTAATTTGGGTGCAGAATATCATCATGGCAAGCGTGAAACCTTTGACAATAAGGAAGCAGATATTTCGCGTATCAACCTCTCTGCCAACTATAGTTTTTAAAGCCTCAGGAGACAAGGATGTCAGCCCAAGGGCAAATTTCACGCCGTTTCATGTTCATGATGGCAATGACCTGCGCACTCTGCGCAGGTTGTAACTATTTTAACCAGCCCTTGATTTATTCTATTGCAGAGGATCTGCAGATCAGTGTGGCTCAGTCTGGCTGGACTGTAGTACTGACCCAGATTGGCTATGCCACCGGATTATTTTTGTTTGTCCCTCTAGGCGACTTATTTGAAAAACGCCTCTACATTTGTAGCTTGATGCTGTGTACTGGTCTGGCGCTGATCGGACTTTCTGCGAGTACCAATCTGCATATGCTGTACGGCTTTACCCTACTCGCTTCTTTCTGTTCGATTACCACTCAGATTCTAATTCCCTTTGCCGCAAACCTGTCGCAGCGTGAAAAAAGTGCCGAAGTCGTTGGCCTGCTTATGAGTGGTGTACTGGTTGGGATTCTTTTTGCACGTACCATCTCCGGATTGATTTCCACCTTATGGTCTTGGCATGCGGTATACCTGTTTAGTGGCTGTTCTATTCTATTGCTCAGTATCGCAATGTGGTTCCATTTACCAAAAGCTAAAAGCCAATTACAGATGAGTATGATGCAAATTTATGGCTCATTATTTACCTTTGCCAAGACGGAACCTATGCTTATCCGTCGTAGCATAATCGGCGGCTTGGGCTTTGGGATGCTGAGTATTATTTTTACCACCATGACTTTTGTTCTGGCAGAAGCACCCTATTATTTTAATGATTTCCAGATTGGCTTGATGGGGATTGTCGGTGTTGTCGGCATCTGGTCATCCCAATGGACGGGGAAAATGATTGGCCGGCATCGGGAAAAATGGATTGCACACTTGGCCACATGTGGACTGATTCTGGCCTGGATTCCCTTGTTCTTTGCCCAGAGCTACTTATGGATTTATATTATGGGCTTAATTCTGGCTTATTTCGGAATTTCCTGTTTGCATGTCTTGAACCAGAATCTGGTCTATCGAATCTCGGTAAAAGCGCGTTCACGAATTAATGCCATTTATATGACCTGTTATTTTTCAGGTGCTGGGATTGGTGCATTTCTATCACTCAACCTATGGAAAATGTATGGTTGGTCAGCCTGCGTTGCATTAGGCTTTGTTTTTGCCTTGCTGATCTTTAGTATTAACCGCTATGACCTAAGCCGCAAACGCAATCTGGTCGATATCCAGCCTTCGTCCTAATTAAAATAAATTTAAATACTGTGGACTCATAGAATATTAGTTTGAATTCACAGTATTACACCTTAATTGTGTGCCTTCATTTATAATTCTATGCTGGAAGATGAAAGACCCAATTTTCTAACATTAGATTTATCTCCTGCCAGCATCCTCTTTATCTTAAATCTTCTTTAGAATTAAAAATAGAACGTGGTTCAAAGCTCTAATAGCTATCATTCTCTGAATAGTAGTTTAACTATTTTATAAATCATCATTCATTAGCGATTGATAAAGTCTGAGCTGAATAAAAGACTTCTTTCATAAGTTATTTTTTACTCAGTTCAATATTGTAGATTCCAGCAATTAAATTGAATCTTAAACCCAGTCTTTTTCCTCGATTACGATATCGCTCGGCAAGGATTTTGAAAGTTTTTAAACTGCCAAATACATGCTCAATCCCAATTCTTCTTTTGTTGATTTCTTGATTATAGGTTTTTAGCTCAGGATTCAATTTACAGCGCTTTTTTGCTTTTAATGGCAATAGGCTATTCGGATACAATGCGTAAATTCCTTGATAGCCTTTATCTGCAAGAATAAAGGCTATCAAGGAATCTGATTCAAGTTGCGTTTAAAGAGTTCGAAATCATGTACAGCACCGCGACTCGTGCATAAACTCAGAATTTGCTGAGTTCTATAATGAATGATGGCCTGTACTTTGAAAGTATGTGCCTTCTTTTTGCCACTATAGCTTTTCTTCTGTTTTTTTAGGTCTTTGTATTAGTATTTCTGTGGCATCAACAATTACCACGTTCCAGTCGATGCCATCGCCCTCAGGCAAATACTTTGGTAAATTAAAGAGATTAGACTTGATCAGACAGTCTGAACCGTACCGGGTTTGTCGGAGAGTCAATATTCTGAGAGACTATCCCGATGACAAAATTAAAATATACCCCTGAAATCAGAGAAAGAGCGGTTCAATTATTGATTGAATCTGAAAAAGATTATCCTTCTACTTGGGCTGCAATCACAGCAATTGCGCCTAAGATTGGTTGTACTCCTGAAACACTTCGTGCCTGGCATCAAAAGCATTTAGATCAGCAAAATCCTATTAAAGTACAACAGATATCTGATCAAGAAAAAATGAAGCAAATGGAACGTGAAATTAAAGAATTAAAGCGTGCCAATGAAATTCTACGTAAAGCAGCCGCTTTTTTCGCCCAGGCGGAGCTCGACCGCCCACACAAATAATGGTGGATTTTATCCATAACAATAAAGACTTATATGGTGTTGATGCGATTTGTAGGATTTTACCGATCGCAGCTTCAACCTATTACCGGACTCTAGATCTCTGCGAAAATCCAGAACATCGAGCAAAGCGAGATCTACATGATGAGCATCATGCTGAACAAATTCAACGAATTTGGAAGGAAAGTTCAGGTCGATATGGTGTACGTAAAGTCTGGCAAAAACTGAAACGTGAAGGCTATATTATTGCACGCTGTACTGTTGCTCGATTAATGAAAAAGCTAGGTATACAAGGTGTTTGGCGAGGTAAGAACAAACAAACCACCCGTAGCCGAGATGACCAAAAACGAGCACCTGACTTGGTGAAACGGAATTTTAGGGCTGATCAGCCTAATCACTTGTGGGTTGCTGACTTTAGTGTGCCGCAGCAAGCGGCGTAAGAGATGAGGGTATGGCCCCTCGCTATCGGCTTGCAGGAGCAGGTAGCAAACCACCATAAGCGGCTTGGATCAAAAGTCCCGGTCGTGAGCGTTATGGAAAAGGCGTTGTAAAGGCGTCAGGTAAGAATTAGGAAGGCGAACACCAGTGAACTGCCGTTCAAGTGTCGAAAGTACTCAAATGACATCAAAACCGGGGATGGATGTTGCCCCGCGATCAGTTTGGCCGTTACCTGCTTACGGGCCATTCGGTGTCCGGCGTAGAGGCAGCGCGATCCTAATTCAGGCTTTTACGTTGAACTGCGGGAACCTTCGGTGGCGATGTCAAGCGAAAGGTACAAGCTCAAAAGGCAAGGCCGATAATAGCAATGCGTCACCAAGGGGCGGAGCAGCTCGTAGTAGTGTTGAAGTTACTGTAATGGTAATGGAGCGAAGGGGCTGCATTATCCAGGTCTGCGGTCTTGTCAACTGCACAAGCAGGAGGAACAAGGCTTTATGACCAAACCATTTAACATTCCTAAAGCGTTAATTTGGGAGGCATTCAAGAAAGTCAAAGAGAATGGCGGTGCTGCAGGCATCGATCATGAATCTATTGAGCAATTCGAACACCACTTAAAAGGCAACCTGTATAAACTATGGAATCGACTTTGTTCAGGCAGTTATTTTCCACCGCCAGTCAAAGGTGTTCCGATTCCAAAGAAATCAGGTGGGGTACGTATGTTAGGCATTCCAACAGTAGCGGATCGAGTAGCACAAACAGCTGTCAAGCTTATATTGGAGCCACAGATTGATCCTCTATTTCATCCAAACTCTTATGGATATCGTCCAGGGCGTTCTGCCCATGATGCGATAGCTGTGGTGAGACGACGAAGTTGGGAGTATGACTGGGTTGTGGAATTTGATATCAAAGGTCTATTTGATAACATTGACCATAATCTACTCATGCGTGCACTTAAGAAACACTGCGAAATTCCATGGATTCTTCTCTATGTAGAACGCTGGTTAAAAGCACCTATGCAAAATGTAGATGGTCAAGTTTTAGAAAGGAATCACGGCACACCGCAAGGTGGAGTTATCAGTCCTCTATTGGCTAATTTATTTATGCATTATGCTTTTGATATGTGGATTACCAAGAATTTTGCGAGTGTAAGATTCTGCCGCTATGCGGATGATGGAGTAATTCATTGCCGAAGTTTATCTCAAGCCAAACTTGTTTTACAAAAGATTGGTGCACGATTTCGTGAATGTGGACTCGAATTGCATCCAGATAAGACAAAGATTGTTTATTGCCAAGATGTGAATCGTCGCCAAGCATATCCAGATGTTCAATTTACTTTTCTCGGGTACACGTTTAGGCCCCGTAAGGCTGTGGACAAGTATAAAAGAGTTTATGTAAATTTCTCTCCTGCAGTCAGTCGTGATGCACTTAAAACAATGCGACAGACTATTCGGAAATGGCATCTACATCTGATGTGTAATCGCGAATTAAGTGATTTATCTGCAATATTTAATCCAATTCTTCAAGGTTGGCAGCAATACTATGGTCGATTCCATGGTTCAGCAATGTCAGCGATCTGGCAACACATGAATGCTTATCTTATACGCTGGATGAGGCGTAAGTATAAAAACTTGGCCCGTCATAAAAGACGGGCTAGATATGCCTTAGGGCGACTTGCGCGTGATTTTCCAAATGCCTTTGTGCACTGAAAAATGGGATGTTTACCATCGGTTGGATAATGGGAGCCGGATGAGCTGAGAGGTTCACGTCCGGTTCTGCGAGGGGCTAAGGGTGAGATTCCCTTGGTCTACTCACCCCTATATTCAAACAAATTCAGGCTGGGTCTATACCGCCTTTATTATTGATGTGTTCTCACGAGCAATTGTTGAATGGAAAGTATCTACACGGATGAATACAGATATGGTACTCGATGCACTTGAGCAAGCATTGCACGATCGAGGCATGCCAAAGAATGTGATTCATCATTCCGATAGAGGTGTTCAATATCTTTCTATTCGCTATACCAATCGTTTAGAAGCTGCAAATTTACGAGCATCAGTCGGTACAACTGGTGATTCATACGATAATGCTCTGGCTGAAACGGTGAATGGCTTATACAAAACAGAGGTGATTGAATATTTAAAAGCAGATTGGCAAGGTTTAGCAGATGTACAACTTGCGACACTAAACTGGGTATATTGGTTCAATAAAAAGCGTGTACACAGTGCACTGGGTTATGTATCGCCTTTTGAGTTTGAAGCAATGTACTATGATAAGATTAACCCGTTAGGTCAGGTGGCCTAACTTAAATAAAAAAGTCTCCGACAAACCCGGTACGGTTCACTATAGCCAACCACTTGCTTCGTGTAAAGGTCTTTTACCGCTGCTAAATACAGCCATCCTTCAACAGTCCATATGTACGTAATATCACTTGACCATGCTTGATTTGGTCTAGTCATTGAGAATTGTTGCTCCAGCAGGTTTTCATAGATCGCTCGATTATGGTCACTATTCGTAGTCCTTTTAAAACGCTTGTGTCGCTTACAATACAGGTGGTTCAGCGCTTTTATCTGACGTACAGCGTACATACTCATTTTTATGCCCTGAGCTTGTAAGTATTTGGTTAATCGAATATAACCATAGCTCTGCCTTGTCTCCTCATGGGCTATTTTCACCAATATCGTCTGTTGATTTCGTTGAATCGTTCTTTTGCTCACGCCTCTCTTGAGCCAATCATAAAAACATGAAACTGAAACATGAAGTAATCGAGCCATTAAGTTAATTGGAAAAGAATATCTTTTTTGTTTCATATAGGCGTACCTTACTGACTTTCTTTGGCAAAGTACGCTGCTGCCTTTTTTAAAAATTCACGTTCCATTTCAGCTATTTTGAGCTGTTGTTTGAGTTTTTTATTTTCTTCGAGTAGAGCGTTTAGATCAGGTGAATACTGTTTGGTACCTGCTAAAGTTCCAGCCTTTGCTTTGGTATTCCAATTTGAAAGAGTTTGCATTGAAATGCTAAGTTGTCTAGCTGTTTCCGAGACATTGCCTTGATTGGCTTCAATTAATTTGATGGCTTCAGCTTTAAATTCTGTGGTGTAAGTCTTGTGTTTCTTGCTCATGGTAAACTCCTGATGAGTGTGTTTAGTTTACCAAGTTAAAACCTCCTGTTTTTTCAGCACACATCACTTAAAACTGTGTCCAATATTTGTTGACCACTACAATACTTTCTTTCGATTGATTAACTAATTTTGAATTATCTATTGATTCAGCATGTATAGAACCTATGCATAAAAAACTCAATAGAACACTACATAATGGGCCTTTCATAAATACCACCATCTCAATTATTAAATTTACTTCTTATCTCTAATTCTTAAGTGTAATGAAAATTTATCCAAATAAGTTAAATTTTAACTCATCCAGTTAACATAATGGATATTATACAAAGTACATTTGTAAGCCCAAAATAGAAATGTCCGCTTTTAGAATACGCAACTAAGCACAAAAATATATAGCACATAAAAAAATCGCAGCCTAAGCTGCGATTTTGAAAAATGGTTTCATTTACTTAAATTATCAAACTGATACTTTTAATTTCTCAGTAGAACGACCATCAAGTAACTTACAACCGGTTTGTTGCTGTAGCTCTTCAAAACTTAGCCCATCGACCATTTCCACTACCCAAGCCTGGTTAGCTTTTAGCTCAATGATACATAAATCAGTATAAATTCGGTCTACACAGTTTTTACCAGTAATTGGATAAGTCAATTCTTCAACAATTCTTGGCTCACCATTTTTAGTGACATGTTCCATACAGACATAGACACAACGTGCGCCCACCGCTAGATCCATCGCCCCACCAACTGCAGGTACAGCATCTAGTGCCCCAGTGTGCCAGTTAGCCAGATCACCATTCACTGCGACCTGAAATGCACCCATAATACAGAAATCTAAATGGCCACCACGCATAATATCGAAGGAATCCGCAGAGTTCATAAAACTGCCGCCATCTAGCATGCTGACCAGCTCTTTGCCAGCGTTGATCAGATCATCATCTGCTTGTTCAGGATTTGTTAAAGCAGAAAAACCCAGAACGCCATTTTCAGAATGCAGGATGATATCCTGTTCAGGCTTTAAGTAACCGGCAACGCGTGTCGGTAAGCCAATGCCCAGATTCACAAAAGAACTGGTAGGAATATCCTGTGCAACTTTTTCTACGATCTGCTCACGTGTACGTTTTTGAATAGTCATTATTTGATATCTCCTACCTTCACCACATGCTGTACAAAAATACCCGGGGTCACGATAATCTCAGGATCAAGATCCCCCAGCTCCACAATTTCATGTACTTGAGCAATCGTAATTTTGGCTGCTTTTGCCATTAATGGGCCAAAGTTACGTGCTGCTTTACGGTAGGTCAAGTTACCCCATTGATCAGCCTGCTTGCCATAAATCAAGGCATAATCGGCATGAATTGGATATTCCAGCACATAGTCCTTGCCATTGATATGACGGGTCTCTTTGCCTTCAGCAATCTTGGTTCCAAAACCTGTAGGCGTAAATATAGCACCCAGACCGGCACCTGCTGCCTGAATTCGGCAAGCTAAATTCCCCTGTGGTACGAGCTCTAACTCTACTTTTCCAGCTTTATACAACTCTTCAAACACTTTGGAATTATTGGCACGTGGGAATGAACAGATCATTTTCTTAACAAGCCCTGACAATAACAGGTTGGTTAGACCACGGTCACCAGAAGCTGCATTATTGTTAATAATAGTCAGATCCTTAGGGCCAATATCAATCAATGCTTCAATCAATTCGATTGGCTGTCCTGCCAGACCGAATCCACTCGTCATAATATGCGCACCGTCTGGAATCTGCTTTAGTACGGTTTCGATATCCTGTGTGATTTTATTCATTCTATTGCTTCCTAGCATTTACCTGTCGCTATAAAAATATTTGATCTGCAAATTAGTCTGCTTTTTGTGGGTCAAATAAACGGTTCTTAATGAAAATGGCCGGAATAAGACCACAAATAAAATAAGCCACACTCATAATCAGTAGACCCGTACCAATCGAGCCACCTTGAGCAAAATACCCGATCGTTAAGGGTGCCAATACTGCGCCTAGACGGCCGATGTTATAAGCGCCACCTGTAGCTGTACCACGGACTTTAGTAGAGAAACTTTCAGTCATATACGTAGCGTTAATGCCATATGGAATGCCGTAAAGGAATCCGAAAAATAGCATCAGCCATAAGATATTGTCTGGTGTATTACCAAAGACAATGATTGGAATAAAAATTGCGGTACCCATCGTACCGAAAGCAAATACGGCACGACGCCCTATTTTGTCAGCGATAATGCCTGCGATAACTTTGGTACACATCATGATTAGGAAGGTCCCAATCATATAGGTGGTCATTTCTTTAAACTTGATACCCAGATCTGATTCAAGATAAGCCGGTAACCAGTTACTCACACCGTAATAACCAAACTGTAAAAATGCCGTACTAAATGACCAGAGAATAAACATGCGACGACTTAAAGCATCAGCAAAAATCATTTTGAAGGTATTCTTTGGTTTTTCCTGCACCACTCCGGTAGTTTTAGCTTCTAAGCGTTCTTGACGGGCTTTTAGCCACGCTTGTGGTTCTGGCACCAGAAAGAACATTCCTATGGCAAGAACGATCGGAATAATGGCAATATAATAAAGATAGCGCCAGCCTAACTCTGGGAGTAACCATCCTGCCAATACAGTTGCAACCACTGAGCCTAGTGTCCAACCTGTCATTAACGCTGCAAGTACTGTAGAGCGATATTTAGTTGGCACGTATTCTGCCATTAACGTATTACAGGCAATGTAAAGTGCACCTAAGCCAATTGCAGAGAAAAATCGTAACCACTTAAACTCATCATAGCTTTGAGTGAAGCCCAGCCAGAATGTTAATGAAGAAAATAATGCGATAGCTATAACAATCACCCGAACTCGGCCGAATCGGTCACAAGCCCAACCACCAAAAAAGCCACCAATTGCCATACCAGCAAGTGTCCAACTACCGAGTGCACCTGCTTGAATACTACTTAATGAAAACTCTTGCTTAAGGCTAGTTAGACTGTAGGCTAATAGCGCAAGATCTGCGCCATCAACTAGCAATGCTAGAAATGAGAATATGAAAGCCAGAATCCAAACCTTTTTTTTGGGCATATTTTCTTCTGGTAAGTGGTTTTGTTGCGTACTGAGCGTATCCATAATGTCCTTTTCACTTTGCTGGCACTCCTGTGCCTTTAAAATTTATATTTCACCTAACTCATTAAATGAAATATATCTTATTTAATCATTCTTTAACTTGTAGATTGGCTATGCAGTACATTCAAAGATATTCTCGAGAGCTAACTTTAGTTACTTATGAAATAAGGCCAACTAAAACAAACTAGCCAGCAATGCTGGCTAGAGAATTATTTGGATTTAGTTAGAAAATGCAGCAATTCCAGTCTGTGCTCGGCCTAGAATCAAGGCATGCACATCATGAGTACCTTCATAAGTGTTTACCACTTCCAAGTTCACCAAATGACGTGCTACACCAAATTCATCAGAAATACCGTTACCACCCATCATGTCACGGGCAACACGTGCAATATCGAGTGCTTTACCGCAGTTATTACGTTTAATCAGTGAAGTTCCTTCTACTGAAGCAATACCTTCATCTTTCATACGGCCAAAACGCAAAGCAACTTGCAGACCTAGAGCAATTTCAGTTTGCATATCAGCTAACTTTTTCTGAATCAACTGATTTGCCGCAAGTGGACGCCCAAACTGTTTACGGTCCATGGTGTATTGATGTGCTGTATGCCAGCAAAACTCTGCTGCACC
This sequence comes from Acinetobacter sp. PC34, assembly GCF_051789135.1. NCBI lineage: Bacteria > Pseudomonadati > Pseudomonadota > Gammaproteobacteria > Moraxellales > Moraxellaceae > Acinetobacter > Acinetobacter sp. PC34. The sequence goes on from NZ_CP196664.1 coordinate 2,231,471, forward strand.
CATCGCACCCCAAGCAATACCGTAACGTGCACTATTTAGACAAGTAAATGGACCACGTAAACCACGAATTTCAGGGAAAGCATTTTCTTCCGGTACAAATACGTTATCCATAACGATTTCACCAGTAATTGAAGCACGCAGACCAACCTTACCGTGAATCGCTGGTGCCGATAAACCTTCCCAGCCTTTTTCCAAAATAAAGCCGCGAATGTCACCAACGTTACCTTCAGGAGAAACTTCTTTCGCCCAGACCACAAATACATCTGCAATCGGGCTATTGGTAATCCACATTTTTGCACCAGTTAGACGGTAACCACCATCAACTTTCTTGGCACGAGTAATCATGCTGCCTGGATCAGAACCATGGTCAGGCTCAGTTAGACCGAAACAGCCGATATATTCACCTGAAGCAAGTTTCGGTAAGTATTTTTGTTTCTGCTCTTCAGAACCGAATTCATTAATTGGAACCATCACCAGAGAACTTTGTACGCTGGCCATTGAACGGTAACCTGAGTCAACACGTTCAACTTCGCGGGCAATCAGACCATAGCTGACATAGTTTAAGCCTGCACCGCCATACTGTTCAGGAATAGTTGGGCCAAGCAGACCTAATTCACCCATTTCACGAAAAATGGTTGGATCAGTTTTCTCATGACGGAACTGCTCCAGAACACGTGGTTGAAGCTTACCCTGACAATAAGCGCGTGCAGATTCCATAATCATGCGCTCTTCTTCTGTGAGTTGCTGCTCTAATAAAAATGGATCTTGCCAGTTAAATCTAATTTTTGTCGTCATTTTAATATTCCCAATTTATGCAAATCAATTTTTATGCAGTTGCTTGTTTAATGAGTTCACGAGCAATAATAATTTGCTGAATTTGCGTCGTACCTTCATACAAACGGAACAAACGTACATCACGGTAGAAACGTTCAATTGAATATTCGCTGATGTAGCCAGCGCCACCATGAATTTGTAGACAACGATCCGCTACACGACCACACATTTCAGTGGCAAACATTTTCGCGCAAGATGCCTCTGTGGTGACATTCTGACCTGCATCGCGCAATCGAGCCGCATCAAGTACCATGCATTTAGCTGCATAGATTTCAGCTTTAGAGTCGGCCAACATACCTTGAATTAGCTGAAAATTGGCAATCGGTTGACCGAACTGTTTACGTTCCACAGCATAGTTTAAGGCATCTTTCAACATCCTTTCTGCCATACCGACGCTATATCCAGCAATATGTAAACGACCTTTATCCAAAACACGCATCGCGGTCTTAAAACCAATACCTTCAATACCACCAATCAGTTGGTCTTGATGCACACGACAATTGTCAAAAATCACATCACATGTATAAGAACCATGTTGGCCCATTTTTTTATCAATTTTACCAAGACTTAAACCCGGGGTGCCGGCTTCGACAAGAAATGCAGAGATACCACTGGCACCTTTAATATCTGGATTAGTACGCGCCATAACAGTAAAGGTTGTTGCACGCGGTGCATTGGTGATAAAGCGCTTAGTGCCATTTAAGATGTAATGATCGCCATCTTTAACCGCATTGGTTTTTAATGATGCAGCGTCCGAACCAGAATCTGGTTCCGTTAAACAAAATGAACCAATGATTTCACCAGTCGCATACCGTGGTAAATATTTTTGCTTTTGTTCTTCCGTTCCATCAATCACAATCCCGCTTGACCCAATGCCATTATTGGTCCCAATTAAAGAACGGAATGCTGCCGATGTTTGTCCTAACTCCATTGCCACCAGAATTTCTTCTTCCATAGTGATGCCTAAACCTCCGTATTGCTCCGGAATGGTCAGACCAAATAGACCCAATTCTTTCATCTGATCTACAATGTGTTCTGGGATCGCATTTTTTTCTTCAACTTCATGTTCCAAAGGAACAAGTTCATTTTTTACAAAATCACGAATTGTACCTAACAACTGTTCCAGCATTTCCGGATCACGAATCATGTTTTACTCCCTATTTAATATTTTTTGAGTAAATTCCTTTACCCTTATCGATTTCACAATACGAAATAAATAATCAAAAAACAAGGGAAATAGCAAGAAAAATTTATTTTTCAGCCAAAATAACATCGAAATCGACTTATCAAGCTGATTTTTTATAAAAAATAAAATTTTGCAGAGCGAAATAAATCTGCTTTTGGAAATAAAAGCAGTTCATGATTTTTGATCCAATTACACTTTGATCTGAATTGTTCACTTATTTCAGTGTTTGAATAAGTATTTCTCCCATCAATATTGCTAGAAAATGCCGAATTTTCAAAAAAATATTTTGGGTTCGTTATACTTTTTTTCTAATTATTTGCTATACAACTAAGATCGTTATGCAATCTAATCCATGATATTAACAATCTAAATATTCTAATATGAGCCATATATGTAGTATGTAAAGGCAATAAACAATTTCTCTAAATTGGTTTGTAGGGATATATGATTTCAACTAATAATGTGTGAAATTGGCTTTAGATTCTAAAATACAGTTTTTATATTTATTTAAAACTTCAAATGAATTGTATGAATCGCCATTCATCTTTTATAGTAGGACAAAACAAAACATTTATTTTGTATCGTGAAATTAAATTGATATGATGCTTCTATAATTGACTTTGAACGAAGTAGCATGACATCCAAAAATAAATCAGAAAACCCTAATTTCGATGAAATTCGCTTAGATCCAATTTCGCATATTCATCGTGAAAACAACCCACAATTCATTGCTTCAATTGCTCGTGGTCTTGAAATTTTACGTTGTTTTTCATCAACTAACCAGCTATTGGGTAATCAAGAAATTGCTCAACTTACTAATTTACCCAAGCCGACAGTCGCGCGTATTACAAGCACTTTAGTCTCTTTAGGTTATCTTAAACAATTACCTAGCACGACTAAATATTTGCTGGATATTGGTGTCTTAGCATTAGGTTATGCAGCTCTTGCTAATATTTCCGCACGTACTCAAGCACAACCATTTATGGAAGAAATGTCACGTTATGCACAAGCTCCTGTTGCGATGGCAACACGTGATCGCTTAACGATGATGTATTTAAATGTAGTTCATACTGATTCGACATTAACCATGCGACGTCCAGTAGGTTCTACTTTACCCATTCACTCAAGTGCAATGGGACGGGCATGTCTAGCTGCAATGGAAACGAAGGAACGCGAATATTTAATTGAAGCAATTCGTAAGCGTAATCTAGACAATTGGCCAGCAATAAAGCGTAACCTAGAACGTTCATTGAGAGATTATCATGATTACGGCTATTGTCTCTCGATAGGAGATTGGGCTAAAGATGTTAACTCTGTAGCTGTCCCACTTATCCATTCGAAACATGGCATCCTAGTCTTTAATTGTGGAGCTCCAAGCTATTTACTTGACCAAGATAAATTAGAAAATAAGATTGGCCCACGATTAATTCACATGGTAAATAATATATCCGCAAGTTTAAATAATATGTGATCAGTTCAACATAAAATCGAAAAGAAATTCTAGTCATATAGACTAGAATTTCTTTGGAGTTGATCTTAGTTGTCACTCTAAGTCGAAGCGCCATAATGACCCAGAACAATGGAGTTATGACATCATTAAATTAAAATATTATAGCTGCTTCTAGAAAATAGTTTTGGTCATTATTTTTCAAACCAATCACCAATTTAAAGTATTGATGTGTGCTGAAAAAACAGGAGGTTTTAACTTGGTAAACTAAACACACTCATCAGGAGTTTACCATGAGCAAGAAACACAAGACTTACACCACAGAATTTAAAGCTGAAGCCATCAAATTAATTGAAGCCAATCAAGGCAATGTCTCGGAAACAGCTAGACAACTTAGCATTTCAATGCAAACTCTTTCAAATTGGAATACCAAAGCAAAGGCTGGAACTTTAGCAGGTACCAAACAGTATTCACCTGATCTAAACGCTCTACTCGAAGAAAATAAAAAACTCAAACAACAGCTCAAAATAGCTGAAATGGAACGTGAATTTTTAAAAAAGGCAGCAGCGTACTTTGCCAAAGAAAGTCAGTAAGGTACGCCTATATGAAACAAAAAAGATATTCTTTTCCAATTAACTTAATGGCTCGATTACTTCATGTTTCAGTTTCATGTTTTTATGATTGGCTCAAGAGAGGCGTGAGCAAAAGAACGATTCAACGAAATCAACAGACGATATTGGTGAAAATAGCCCATGAGGAGACAAGGCAGAGCTATGGTTATATTCGATTAACCAAATACTTACAAGCTCAGGGCATAAAAATGAGTATGTACGCTGTACGTCAGATAAAAGCGCTGAACCACCTGTATTGTAAGCGACACAAGCGTTGATGTGAGCTGAAATGCACGTATTAGCAGCGTTTCAGTATTTATAAAAATGTGAAACTTACGCAATTGGGCCGACATTCAGGCCGATATTTCTTGCGTTTCCATTCACCTGCACCTAAAAACTTTAAGCCAGTAGAGTCGACGAGTAGATGTAGACCATCACTGCTTTTTTGATAATTAATAACAATATCAATAGGCTTTGTTGCATAAAGATTTTAAAGATAGAGCTTTCCTGAGTCGCTCAAATTTAAGTGACAACTTGGGTATGAGGTCGGCCTATTTCTGTAAATTTATTTAAGACCGCTACACGAGCATGAATTTCATTCACTTGACTAGGAAAGCTTCTTGCCATTAATTTATCGCCTAATAATTTGATGCAGTGCATCTTGGTTTCAACCAAACTGCGTCGATGATAGCCTGACCATTTTTTCCATAGTGTCCTGCCTAAATGTTTAACAGTACGAAGTAATTCATTTCGCTCTAGCGAATGAACTTTTGTATCCTTACAAGGCTTCGCATTTTTTCTTGGCGGAATCACCGCATGCGCTTGTCGATCTGCAATAACCTGACGGCATTGTTTTGTGTCATAAGCCCCATCTGTATAGACTGAATCAATCTGTTCATCTGGTGGAATTTGATCAAGTAAATTACCAAGTACTTGTGAATCACTGACATTATTCGTCGTGAGCTGAACTGCCCGTATTTGCAGCGTTTTAGCATCTATACCAATATGCAGTTTACGCCATTGCCGACGGTATTCAGGTTGATGTTTCTTGCGTTTCCATTCACCTTCACCTAAAAACTTCAGGCCAGTTGAATCTACAAGTAGATGTAGTTCACCATGACTTTGCTGATAGCTTATCTCAATATCAATTTGCTTTTGTCTTCTGCAGAGTGTGAAATAATCTGGTGCCGTCCAACTTAAACCACAGAGTTGAATAAGACTTTGCACAAAGCCTGTAACCATACGTAAAGAAAGTCGAAATAGACATTTGATCATCAAACAGCATTGAATTGCTCTATCTGAGTAGGTTTGATTTCGTCCTTGTTTACCTTGTAATTGAGCATACCATTGAGTCTGAGGATCAAACCAAATCGAAATATTTCCACGATTAATGAGTGCTCGGTTATATGAAGACCAATTGGTTGTACGATAAATTTTAGGTGTAGGCTTATTCATCTCAGAATTATATTGCTGAATCAGACCTTACGAACAGCTTTGTGCAACAAAGCCTTATCAAGTGGCTTTGAGCAAAGCCCGAGACCATACGTAAAGAAAGTCGAAATAAAGATTTGTTCATCAAACAGCACTGAATCACTGTATCTGAATAGGTTTGATTTCGACCATGCTGGCCTTGTGGCTAGGCATACCATTGAGTTTTGGATCAAACCAAATTGAAATATTTCCTAGCTTGATTAAAACTTGGTTATACGAGGACCAATTGGTCGTGTGGTAGATTTTAGGTGTAGGCATCTTCATTCTGAAATTATATTGTTGAGTAAGTCTTTAAGAATAGATTTGTGCAACAAAGCCAAGCAAAACTATAAGTTAAAACATTTAGTACGTGCTTCACAAATGGCTCGAAGTACGTACTTTTATCATGAGTAGCAATCAAACTTTGATAATAAATACAGTGATCTCAAACAGCAAATCAAGGTAATTTATGATCAACATAAAGGGCGATATGGATATCGCAGAATCACGCTTGCCTTAAGAAACGTAGGCATAGAATTAACCACAAATGTGTACAGCGATTGATGCAGATAATGGGCTTAAAATCACGAGTACGCCCTGTAAAATATAAATCGTACAAAGGGCAAGTAGGTAAGATTGCCAAGAATGTATTACAGCGCCGATTTAATGCCGATCATCCTAATCAGAAATGGACAACCGATGTAACAGAATTTAATGTAGATGGAGAGAAACTTTACCTATCATCGATCATAGATTTATTTAACGGGGAGATCGTTGCCTATCAAACCAAACGAAGACCATAATATGATTTAGTCAAAGAGATGCTTGATAAAGCATTCAGCCGACTTACATCAAAAGATGAGTTACTTCTTCACTCGGATCAGGGTTGGTAATATCAAATGCGCCATTATCAGCAACAGCTCAAACAACCAGGAATTACGCAAAGTATGTCAAGAAAAGGAAATTGTTTGGATAATGCTGTCATGGAGAGTTTCTTCGGAATACTTAAATAAGAATGCTTTCATGGGCAAAAATTTAATTCAGTTGAAGAACTGGAGCAAACCGTGAAAAAATATATTCATTATTATAACCATGAAAGAATCAAGGTTAAATTAAATGGACTAAGCCCTGTGGAATACAGAACTCAGTCCTTAAAAGCTGCTTAATCAAACCGTCCAAATTTCGGGGTGCAGTTCAATTGCTCCCACTTTTTATTTTTGTTCATGTTCTTTGTAGTACTGATGTGCTCTCTTAGAATTATGTTTCCAACTTTTAGCAACTTTATAAACGCAAGTCGGAAAATCATCCCAAACATGAGGTAATCCTGTACCACGTGCTACACGAATTTTAAGCGAATAGCTTTTGTATTCAATACAATGCAAAAAATAAAAGCTACGCTCTTGCTGAGTACTAAATTTCTTAAATATAGAACTTCTGACATTAGGGTAAACCTTCCAAAGATAATCGTGTCGAGTACTTTGTATTGATTGCTTGTATTGATGTTTTAGTTTTTTCATTGTTCCTCCTAGGTAACATTACCTAGAAGGGATCCTCTGCGAAATAGTACATCGTCTTTAGCCCTGTGAATTAAAATTTAGCATGTAAAAATATCACCAAGTAGTATGAAATAAACTACTGCAAGGTAGTATAACTAAAATCAATGTATACAATATGTGAGCCCCATTATTTACTAAATACTGTCTTGTTTATTGGGCTCAGGAAAAATATGAGGAATTCAAAACATTCTTAGCATTAAATCCTGAAGCAGGAGATGTAGAGCCTAATGCAGGTGGCAGTCCAATTTTCATAATCACTCATCAACCTTTTGATCCATTTCGGCAAATCCGCTGAAAGTAACTTTGCATACTCGTCAAGTGATAACTGATCTTTGATCGCTTTTATGATCTTATCATCCACAACATTTGATCCTAAATAGTATAAAGCAGAGATCGCCATACCTACTTTTTGTAAAGGGTATTGGAGCAGTCGCTGATCATCCGTGTGATTCAGTACCACATCTACCCCAGCCAGTTTGAATCGCCTTGAACGGCCATTGGTATGTAAGACATAATATAGAGGAACTTGAGTACTTAACCCAAAACGATTGGCACAATAGCCACCATCATATTGAAACGTCTCACCAGTTAATCGAGTTAACGCGGCTAACACTTTGGAGAGGTCAGGCGGCAATACTCTCGGCGGATTCAACAGATGAGTGTATTTAACTTTATAGTAAATGTTAAACACAACCTGACTGACCTCCCCCTGATCCAAATAGGGTGATAAAAAGCTTAACAGCTGCTTCTTGGAAAGAGCAACACTGAAATCTTGAACAGAAAATACTGAGCCTGCTGCTAAATTTTTCAATTCAGTGGCCAATCGTCTTTTAATATTTTCATCCATAGGCACAATTCATCATCTTGATATACTTATCTCAGACCGAAATTTTCCAATGCAGCTTCATTAAAATCCTGATTAAACATCTGCTTCACCCGATGTTCTCTTTTTAACGTTGCGACTGTAGCGAAGAAACACGCCTCACATAAATACAGTTCATAGTATTCTCCAGCATGCTTGGAGCCATTGCCCCAATTGGCAGACAGGACAGCATGGTTCAGTTGAGTGGACTCCTTACAAACGTCACATAAAACATCTATCGTTTGCTCTAGGTTGTTGTATTCTTCTAAGTCTTCCTGTTCTTTGCTTTCCACATTAGTCTCCTCACTTTTGATGCTTGTGAGATTTATGTCAGTGTCTGAACCAAAGCAATCAGGATCTCACCCTTTTGGCATTCACTGGGTGGAGGTAAACTCCGACCCTCTTCAAGATAGAAGTCTACACTGGTAAACAGCGCATCTTTGGCCATCTGTAGCGCATCCTCGAAATTGTCACCACAAGTCATTGCCTCTGGAATATCCCGAAATGAAATGTTGTAAGCCTGCCCTTCTTGTTCAAATTTTGCTGGATAAAATATTGGACTACACACCATGATCGAATTCCTTTAATACTAATCAAACCATTCATTTCTTGCTTTTAAAGCCCCTGTCTCAGCAAGGGCCTGTCTTGATCATTGTTTTAAATGCTTTATCTAAAATAATAACCCAGCGTATCGTCTTTTGAGTCTCCCCACCCTGTCCAGATTTCTGTCAGCTGGACATAATCCTGATTGATGCTTTTGACTTTGTATAAAAAGCTACGGGGCGGCGAAGTCTCATTGAGGCGTACTTTTTCGATTAAAATAAAGGTCTTGTCATCCAACCATCTGACCCTAAGCGGCATAGGATCCTGACACTGTCCCAATTCTGCATACATCGCCGCATCTTTACCATTTTTGGAGAAGGACAAGCCGGCACATTGGACCTCAGGGATGTCCATCACCAGACGTTTTCCGATCAGGCTTTCTTTGGCGCCCGCACAGGCCAAGCTTGAAAGACTGAGACATAAACCCGCTAAAAATATTTTTTTCATGACGTTACTCTTTCTTTATTCAGTTGAAGCGGTTTAAGACATATTGTCAATAAAGCCACACTGTAAAATGTGCAGTGATGGATCTATTGGATGGTCATACAGACTGATATAAGCAATCATGCTGCTCAGATCAGAAACATCCCGTTTGTAATGTTGGGTATAGATGTAAATCTGTTTAGGGCTGTAACGCTTTCCATTTTGAAAGACCTCGCCGTTAAACACCTTTAAATGCGGATACTGTTGAAAGACCTGCTGGGTCTTAGTACGTTTCTCATTGTCATGTGCTGAGGCTTGATCCCACTGCTGTTTAAAGCGTTTAAATTGCTGCCCGCTATAGGGACTGAACTGAATCTTTAACCCTTCCTCTAGCTTCTGCTTGGTTTGGGCCATATCATCATTGCGATAAATCGAAGTACTTGCCCCAGCCACACTGACCTGCATCAAAGCCTCAATCCGTTGGATCGGATTGCTTTTATCTTTGGGCAAATAGACTTCTATTTCAGGACAATCCTCACAGTAGTTTTCATCGTCTGGATCATCCACAACGCTTGATTTTTGCTGGGTGTAGTGCTGCTTAAATTGTTGTTGCAGAGTCGTTAGATTAGAGGCTGCGGTATGCGTCCAATCTCCTGTGGCCAATTGATTGCTAAAAGACTGTTCTTGCTTGGCCCAATCCAAACAGTTTAAGCCCTGCTCTAAAGTCACTGCATTGGAAGTAGAAACCGGCTGTGCCACCACAGTCTGCAATGCCAATAATGAAGCGCTGGCGAGTAAAAATGATCTCAGCTTAAATCTCATTGGATGATTCTCCTGCTGAGCGTTGTTCTCCTGATAAGCGTTGTTCACCAGACTGATCATCAACTTTAAACCAGTAGGCATAATCCTCAGCTTTTCCATCCACCATCACATGCTGCACATTAACGTCATAGATCACGTTGTATTCCATTGCGCTAAAATGAAATTGCAGATTATTGGCCACTAAACCATAGCTGATATTGTCATACTGGATGTTGCTGATCGTTTGAACTTGCTGATTGTCTCGTCTAGTCACTGTAAGCTTCACCTGTGAAAAATCCACCGTATTGTTGGCATAGGCATTTTGTGGATTGACTAAAATCGACAGGGATAAGGGTTCGGTTTTTGCAAAGAATTTCTTCGGATACACATGATACGGATAGGCAATCACCCCTTTTGGCATCGTGGTACTTAGGGTTTGCGATGCATAGGGATAGACCACTTTCATGGCAGCGCCTAAGATGGTCGCTACGCTTTTAGCCTCGGTATTGGAGACTTCGCCATAGGCGGTTTTAGTCAGGAATGGACTCAAGATATGACGTCGATGTCCAATACTGGCCGAGTTTTTTTCAATCAGCCAGTTGATCACATGGGTATCTGCACCGTAGCTGGCTAAAGGCTGATAGGCTTGAACAAAGTTCAAGTTCGATGTTGAAGCCCCTTGATAGCCAATGTCACTAAAACAGCGCCAAGTACGATCCGGATAGTGTGAGGTCTTTTCATTCACCGCCAGTAACATAGAGGCTTGCATCATCTGATCTTCATAGGCTTGGTCATAGCGAACTTTCGGCAGATTATGTAAGGCACGAATCTCATTCAGGGTATTGATAAACAGCTGACGCTCCGCCTCACTGGGTCTCCCTGCCTGACAAGCATTCAAATCTTTATGCTCCTCTGCATCCGCCTCAATGACATCTACCACCATCGTGCTATTCACAGGCAGAAGCTGTGAGGTTCCCGCCTGTGTCAGTTTTAAAGTACATTTGCCCAAATCTAAGGCTTTTAACTCGCCTTGTTCGAAGTCACAAATATTCGGACTTTCACTGCTAAAACTGAGGGCCAGATCTTGATCCGTCTTTAGGTTCAACTGATAGGCCTGACCTTTGAGAAAGCGCTGGAGCTGTAAGGGTTCAAAGCGTTGTGCTGTCTTGTTTTTACAGATCCCTTCTTGGAGATATTGCGTTTCAGAACACGTGACAGGCTGAGGTGAAGTACCACCATCGTTTGCTCCATCCGTTCCACCACTATTGGAACCAGTGCTTCCGCCTGAACCACCACCGCCACATCCGACCATGGCCATACTGATGGCCAGCATCAAGGTGCTGGTTCTAATCGATGCTATCCCCGTTTTTGAATGTTTCATCATTTTATTAGCCCTCTTATTCTTGGTTTTTATTGGTAATGATCAGCCGACAGCAGTTGACGAATTTCACTGGCCATTTTTGGGCTACGCCAAGGAAACAACACTTTGAGGCAGTAATGCGGTTTGAATTGATCTCGTGTTCCAATATTGACTTGGTATTCTCTTTTGACTGGGCTGCGATGTTCGTGATGGTGGATATGCGTTCCCGTCATCAGATTGCTGGTGACTGTGCTGGTATAAGAGACTTTGTCTTCAACTAAGTTGAAGTGGCCGACTGAGGTAATATAGTCAAATGGGTATTTCACTAAACGCTGTTCAGGTTCATCAAACAGAATGATGGTTTTATGCTGACTGTTAATCCAGACCCCACGATTGTGATAATTAAACTGTTCACCTTGGCGGGTCAGTTGCTCCGTCATACCTGCAAAGTAGGTATTGCCATATTCATAGAAGTAATAGGTGATCACAAACCACAACAGCCAGATGCCAAAGAATAGAGAGCCAAACCAGCCAAAGGAAAAGACTTTGGCCATAATTAAAAAAATGACGATCGGCACGACAATGCACTTTACAAAGACTTTAGATTTTGGTGGGCGATTTTCGATTGGAATGATTTTTGGTTGAGTGAATTCAGACATCATTGTTCCCCGCATGTTCAATGCAATTGACAATCACAAGGGGATATAAAAATAAGTATTTTTTTATAGGCGTGATTGAGCCATCCACCTTAGAGATTGTTCGTGTAAAAATGTTTTTTTAATACAGCTTAAAAATTAAAATCAGTGCTATATGCCCTGTTGAAAGACACAACAAGGTTGCACGAGTGCGGAGGCACAATAAAGAAAAGATGGATACAGCATGAGAAGCTCCTAGATGTAATAGAAGTTCTACCAAATTACTGTCAAATAATGGTGGCAGAACGAAAAGGGGTTGACAGACTGATCATCTAGGAATCAGCACACCCGAAAGTGTCCCCCTTCCGTCCTACCATAGAAAAAAAGGGGGACGTGAAGATTCCCACATTCAGTTTATATCCAAAAATATAAACCTCATGTGCTAGATGAATCGGTCTGTCAAAACCGACTGGCAATGTAGGCCAGCGAGCTCATATTAGATTTATCCAGCGCTTTAGTCAATTTCGCGATACGATAAAATTCACATGATCGCCTTGAATAAATTCAGTTAAGTTATTGATTTCACCCATAAGCTCAAATTAAAACCATCAATGGGCTGATTTTGATGCTATGGATCGGTTTAAAATGAACTGCTCTTCTGTAATAAAATAAATGAATAAAATGATTGAATAGATCTTCACCAAACATTCACTTTTTTAAGTGGATCTGAAGAAAAGCCCTGCCGTATCCAACGACATACTCCTGTTCATCATAGGTAAACCCAGCCGTCAGACTTCCCCAATAACTAAAGCTTAATCAATGAATTAATTAAATGTAGCGTTTTGTAAAAATATGCAAATACAGCGTTGACAGTGCAATGGATACGCAGATAAGCTTATAGGACACAGCAAAATCTGTGTTCAGGCGTGAGAACCTGATACAATCTAGGTGCAAATTAATGTCGCACTCGCGGCTATTTTTTTGTCTACTGTTTTAGCAGTCGTTATGGCAGCTTGATAGGGCAACCGTAAGGTTGGCTGATCCTAGATTCAGTATTCTCACCCCTGTCTCGCTGCCACCATTACCGTGAGAAGTAATGCTGGTAAGTATTTAAAACTTATCTAGGACTACTGCTATGAACGCTACTTTTCATGGTGCATACACTTGCACATCTAAAAAACAAGCCTCTCAACTGATTGTTGAACTTGGCAAAAGCATTTCAAATCCCCAGCGTCAAAGTCTAACCCATCTTTATCAAGCACTCGATACTGCAGACTCCTTGTTGACCGAGCTTGAACATGCGCACCAAATTATTCGTCAATGTATACGCCAGATGAATGATGAACAAATCGCTGAAGTCGCAAAACTCAATCAAAATAATCATACCCCATCGCTCTGGGCATTCCGCACCCATCAACGTCAAAACCTGATTGAACGTGCTGAGCGTCTTTTGGGAGCACGTTATGAAGCATAATCAGCATATTCTGCTGGCTCCCTCTGACTACCCTTTAATTGCTTCGCCTACGCTTGCAAAAGCGTATGGCGTCGCAGCCGCGACTTTTTTACAAAAGCTGCATTACTGCTTAGAAAAAAGTGATGCTCAAGTCCACAAAGGAAAAAAGTATTGGTTCCATAGTTATGAACAATGGCAACAAACCCTCGGGATCTATAGTGTCTCCACCATTAAACGGATCGTCGCTAAATTAAAACAAGCGGAGATTTTAGTAATTAAAAAGCTCTCAAAAAATAAATGGCTCCAAATCAATTTTTATTCAATTAACTATCGAAAGTTAAAACAATTGATCCAGCCGAATACTGAAACTCAAGCTCAACCGCAATCGTCTACTCAAACGGCAAAGACAACAGATTCAAAGTCCATAAGCAGTGTACATCCTGCTGAAGACACCCAAGCTGATACGCTAACGCTGTCAATTCAACAGGCGTTTCACACTCTCAAAGATCAGGCGATTACACACGAGCAGTCCTTAAAATCAGAGAAATGCTCCGCACAGCCAAACCTTGTAATCTCAGAACATACGACGGCACAAGGATTGAGTCAGCCACTCTCCCCGATCGCTACAAGTGAAATACTCAAAAATATGAATACAGATTATCGTCATTTTTATCAAGCACTGTTGCAGCAGCGCGTTGATATTCATTATGCAGATCAGCGCATCCAAAATTTACTCAAACAGCAGAAACACGTGATTCGACATATTGCCTACATCAAACAATCCTTTTGTGGTCAGGAGCGATATCAATGGCATCCACTTGAGCAATTACAAATCGACAGCTATTTAATCAAGTGAGCAAGTTCAACTTATTCAGATTGAACTTACTTATGACTCAGCCAGACAATCAAAATAAATTAGAAGTCTAAATCATTGGATTTAGGCTTCCGAGCAATATCGTTATTTTCATATTGATACTGATTTCTTTTGGACAATTCAAACTGATACTCGGCTTGATGCAATTCATATAAATTCGCTTCTCGAATCTCTTTAACTATTGTTCTAACCATTTGAATTTTTTCTTGAATATCCGGATCTTTACTATGTAAATAATGTCGAGGTATTTGCGGAACATCTTTTAAATTGGTTCCATTTTTTTGGTTATAATCTTCATTCGATAAACATGAGACCTTATTTTCAACCTGTAGTTTCACACCGTAAATTTCAATTTCTTTAACTGGTGCATATTCTTTTAAAAATTTATTTATGACATTTTCTGTGATTTTTCGATAATGATTAATTTGATGACGACCGAGTCCAATTACATCTGCTGTTAGTTTCTTGGCACCGCCTCTCTCAGGATTCTTTGGACAGTGTCTTTGAAAATACAGTTCTGGTGTTCGTTCAATGCCATCATAAATACTTCGTTCAGAATATAATAAATGCAAATGCGGTTGTTCATAACGCCCATCTAGGGTTGAAACATGATTATGAATGGCAAAGCTGTAGGGCATCTGATATTGACCGCAGAATTCATCTACAAGTTGATTCGACAATTCAATACGTTGCATACAATCAAGTTCTTTCGGCAGAGCAACGGTAATATGCGTAGATGTTCGACCATTCATACTTTCATATTGATCTGCTGCATTCCAAAATACTTCGGGGCTATCAGCTGCCCAGATTGGCATATTGGCTGATGCTGTATATTCAAGCTCTTCAATATCTTGTTTATGCGTTGAAAAATATAATGTTCGCGTAATGTAGTGATAACCCAACTCTGAAGAATGTCTAAATTTGTCTTTACGCAAATTTTTATGCTGAATTTTTAGTTCTTTCACATTATGACGTAAATCAAAATAATACATGGCGAATTCAAACATGAGGTGCGACAGTTTCAAAAGCCATATGATAATCAACAAGCTGAGCAAATTTCTCTAATGGTGTAAGCCAATCTAACGCCTTTCTAGGACGAGTATTCAGTGACATGGCAACTTGATTTAAATAATGCTGATCTGCCTGATTTAAATCAATCCCTTTAGGTAAATATTGCCTAATTAAACCATTCATATTTTCGCATGTGCCTTTTTGCCAAGGTGAATGTGGGTCACAGAAATATACATCTATGCCTAAATCTTCTTCGAGTATTTTATGTTCTGACATCTCGCGTCCACGGTCATAGGTCAACGTTTTACGCAGTTCTGCAGGTAAATATTTCAGAGCTTCAGTTAAAGCCTTGCGCACTGATTCTGCCTTTGCATCAGGTAATGTTGCCAAGATACAGAGCCGTGTATTTCGTTCAATAAGTGTTGCTATCGAACTTTTATTGTCTTTACCTTTAATTAAATCAGCTTCCCAATGACCCGGTATTTTTCTTTCTTGAACTTCGGCTGGGCGCTCATGAATAGTTTTAATATCCTGTAATATAGAATCTTTTTTAGGTTCACCGTTAGCTTTTCGCTTTTTATTTTCATGACGCAGACAGGATAATAAGTCTTTTTTCAACTCACCCTTGGGTAATGCTCGTATCGTTGAATAAATCGTTGTATGGCTTACATTCATTGTTTGATCCAAATCAGGAAATGTCTTTAAACGCTTTGCTATTTGCTGAGGAGACCATAAACAACGGATCGCTTCAACAATAAATTTCCAGAGGATTGAATCGATTTTGAGTTTTCTGTGACCACGTCTACGTCTAGCGAAGGTGTTATCAGAAGCATATCGAGCTTGATAAACGTCATTGATGCTATTTCTTTTAAGCTCACGATAGATCGTACTAGGATGTCTTTTAATGAGTTCAGCAAATTTTCTGGCTGAAAAGCCTTCTTTTCTTGACTCAAGCATTAATGCAGTACGATCTTCAAAGTTAAGATGATGGTATGACAATTTTATATACTCCATAAACCCTTTAAATTAATTAGGTGGTTTATGTCGCACTTCAAGTTTTACTCTGCCCATATACAAATCCAATTTCAAATAAAGAAAATGGAGCATATAAAATTATTCAAAAATTTTATTCGTTTGATGTAGAAAATGAAAAATAATGCGTTTTTTTATAGAAAATATATCAGCATCATAAATATACGTACTTTTAACGTGTAACACCCCCAGTTTTAACGTGTAACACCTCCCATTTTAACGTGTAACACCGATCAAACTTTAAGCAAAAAAACATGTAACAGCCCAAATTTTTAACGTGTAACAGACGTTTGTGTTATTTTTAACCATCTCAAGTGCTTTTTCGAATATTCAATAAATAATATATTTTAAATACAATAACTTAAAAAACTAAAAGTGCTCCGCAGGACGAGATGTAGTGTTCATTTTGATTCGCTGAAAGCGAATTGAAATGAACACGGAGACGAGATAAAAATCTTTTTTTTGCATTCGCAAAAAATGATTTTTATCCCTCACCACTAACAGTAAAACTAAAAGTGACTAGCAGCGAGCAGAAAAAAAAGCAGAACTTTTTTTTGAATATTTAAACTTTTCTCAAGTTTTAAAATTGACATGTGATATACATTTTTTATTTTTTTAGTGAGAAAATATCAAGATGAGTCGTACAGCATTAACAACACAAGATCACATTTATTCAATAGAATATTTTGCAATGAATAATCCCGCTTTCGAAAAAACACATTATGATGTCATTCAATTAATCGAACGCAAAGATTTAGAAGACTTTAATGAAAAAGAAAAGCAATTAATCAGAAAAACATATCTATATACAAAAAGAAGAAAGAGGTATGATAATGAACTTCTTTTTATATTTAAAAAAGATCCAAACTCGATCACAAAAATAGAACGCGATATTTTAGATTATAGTTATTTCGGAGAAGATGTTCCTCCAGTGCTTGAACATTATTTTTTAGCGGAGAAAATGTTAGACAATTATATGTCAAAATTACCAGAAAACATGAAAATAAAAATTCATCAAAACATCTTGGACACGGATGATGCTTTAGACAAGCAACAAAACATTAAAAAGAGAAATAGAGAGAATCATCAAAAATTCTTTATTGGCGGTACATTACTGTCGCTACTTAAATTAAATAATATTGATGATGATCCACTCGATCTATTATTTAAGATCATAAAACTTCATCTAATGCAGGATTACTTCAATAAAGAAGTATTCTCAGATACAGAGTTAAGTGAATTTAATATCTCTGATATCGGCAGAGAATTCAACAATAAAAAGAACGCAATTTCTCTCAATTTAAACAACCCATTTAAAATCTATGATGAGTAACCATTAAAAATTAACAGAAAAAGTAGCAAACGTTAATAGCCGACCTAAATTAAGGTCGGCTTAGCAGTGTGCGTTTCTAAAAATTCAATTCTCTTATTTTATAATAATATTTTTTAATAAATCACTTTACAAAACAGAATTACACATTTTACAAATTACCATCTAAATAAACTTAAGATTATTTTACTGATATAATAAATTAAAAAATAAACCTTTTTTTTGTTTTTTTAAACTTTTCTCATCTTTTTTTAAAATATTTTGATAATGTGAATTTGAAGATTTTTTTACACATTTGAGATAATTAATGAGTTTATACATTGGTCTACTAAACACCAAAAGAATCTTAAATCATATAAAGGTTCAGTTGATCACAGATTATAAGATGCAAAAAAAATTGCGTACTCCTCCATAGACTAGTCACGATTAATGGAAAAATTCACGGCGGAACATGCCTTTGTACACAATTGTAGTTTATTGCAAAGTATTCAGATGAAGTACGAAATAACTTTGCAAATCAATTAAAACAGGAATCTTAATGAAAATTGATCGTCGAGTCAGAGCGAAAGAGTTTATGGAACTTCTTTCAATTAAAAAAGATGCATTTTATAATAGAGTGAAATTAGGCGAAATTCAGCAGCCTATTCGAATAAATAAGAAAGATGTTTTTTGGCATGAATCTTATGTAAAACAGAAAGTTGAGGAACATAAATCTGAAAATTGTACTGCCTGCATATAGCAGGCTTTATTTTGCAAATTATTTCAAAAAAAACGGGTAATAAAACGGGTATTTTAAAGACATCTTCAAATATATTATTAAATATCATAAATTTAACATATCAATATGCATAAGCTATTAAAATATTCACTGATGGATCTTCTTAAATCTATATGAGTCGGTAAAAGCCTTATACATCTATTTTGCACTCGTCTTCGTCTTTTTAATCTTTACGGGTAGCTTGAAAAAACTAAATCTTTAAAGCGAAAAGAAAAGCTATAGAGTCCTCGATGCAGAACGACTATACATTGAGATCAGGCAATCTGAAAAGATGAAATCATTGATCTGGGTGAGTACTTTAATCTTGCATGAGCAGAGTGCAAAAAAAGAGAGAGCCTAAAAACAGAAGAAGCTCAGCATACGTTCTATTACAGAAAATGCTTTTAAGTGTTTTGATATTAAGCCAATTTATTCGCGTTTTTTACTCATTTCGGATAACAAATCCAGTTGTATTTCTTGTATTTGGGTTAACCTATTCCACTGATGCATCAACAGATGATCTAGTTTTTCATTTAAGTGTTGAATTTCTAACTCTGCCTTTAAATTAATTTTATAATCGTTTTGCGAACGCAATCTGTCTTTGGCTTCCTGTCTATTTTGGCTCATCATAATCACGGGAGCTTGAACCGCAGCAATACAGGATAAAATTAAATTTAATAAAATAAAGGGATAAGGATCGGCAGGATGCGTAACCATGACCACTGTATTAACAATAATCCAAATGGCTAGGAAAGTCGCAAAGCACATGAGAAAAGCCCAACTACCGCCAAAGGTCGCAATTTTATCTGCCAGCCTTTCCCCTAAAGTCCAATTTTGATCCAACTGGTTTTCAACATTCTTGGTGATCACTTCATGTTGTTGCAAACTTTTAATCACCTCATATTCAAGATCAGTCACTTCCCCCTTTTCAGACTTTAACAGGGAATGAACATACTGAATTCGATACTTGGTTAAGTCTGCTTGGCATATATAACTTTGAGGCGACCATTCTGGAAAATCATGTGAAATTTCTTCGGTAATAGATTTTCGTATTGCCCCCATAGGAATGAGGTTTTTAATGAGGAATTTCTGCCCACAGACTAAACATTCATGACTTTGATTTTTTTCGCTCATGCTCGTTCTCTTTTATAATCATTATTGGTTTTGGGGAGATAAACATCATCGAACAAATTTTAAACCAATGTCAAATTTTCACCATCACTCAGAGTAGCTCCTCATTAAGATTTTTCTAGACAGTAGCCATGAATAAAAAAATGCCACAGATATAATCATGATTCTGTGTCTTAAATAAGGCTAAACAAGTTCATATCATCAGGCTAAAAATTAAAAAAATCCAGCTTTAGAGCAAGGAGACAATCAATGCCTAACTCCGCAAGGCCTATGCGTTTAGGTCTACTTTTTCACGCCATATTACTCACAGGTGTCGCAGCTAATGTAGATGCGAATACACCCTCTGTAGTGTTGAGTTCTTCCAAAAATTTTATGTATCCAGATATAGATCATGGTCTAAGTGAAAGTCTTTATCCGAATGAGGCCGCCACTGCTAAAGAAATCGCGAATATCATTGAAATGACGATCCGAAAACAATATGCCACAGATATCGCACTACGTGATGCACACCCTAAAGCACATGGTTGCGTACGCGCAGAATTTAAGATAAACGAGACATTGCCTCCAAACATGGCTTATGGTGTTTTTATTCCGGGGAAAACTTATCAAGCATGGATTCGTTTTTCGAATGGATCGAGTAATGCAAAACAGGCGGATATAAAAAAAGATGCACGCGGCATGGCGATCAAACTTTTAGCCGTGCCAGAGAAAAACCTTTTAGATGAACCTGCGCCTACGCAAGATTTTATCATGGTCAATCACCCTGTATTCTTTGCCAATGACCCTGCTCGTTATCTATCATTTATGCAAGATATCAATAGCGATCGTTTTCTAAAAAAACTGCATGTCCCTTTTGCATTAGGAGCTAAAGGCACTTGGATTGCCTTGAACACTAGAAATAAAATTTCAAATCCACTGCAAACCAGATACTGGTCTATGGTGCCCTTTCAGTTAGGAGTTGGCGATCATCGTCAAGCAGTAAAGTACTCTGCTCGTGCATGTTCAAGCGTTGTTAGCCCGATTCCAGTTACTCCTCAAAAGGACTTTTTAAGAGAGGCACTTCGAACGACCTTACAAGACCGTGATGCCTGCATGGAGTTTTTAGTACAACCTCGAACATCCAACTCAATGTCTGTTGAAGACTCGATGACGGAATGGAAAGAAGACCAAGCCCCTTTCTATAAGGTGGCCACTATTCGTATTCCTCAGCAAGTTTTTGATACCCCTGAGCAAAATAAGTTTTGTGAAAATCTATCCTTTACACCATGGCATGCATTAGCTGAACATAAACCACTGGGTGCGATAAACCGAATGCGCAAAGTCATATATGACCAGATTAGTCGCGTCAGACATGAGATGAATTCGGCTAAACAAACAAACGCTAACAATGTCGAAGATCAATAAGGAGTCCTATGGTTAAACTCAATGGCCTGTTAATCTGTGTGTCTAAAGAAGAAGTCTGTATGGTGATAGAACTCCTTCCAGCGCATATTGAATTAACTCATCAAGAAGAAGGCTGCATTTCTTTTGAGGTCAAGCAAAGCCTCGACCCTTTTATCTGGGAGGTGCAGGAAGTGTTTGATAGCATGAAAAGTTTTAAGCATCACCAAAGTAGAACGGCCTCGTCCATTTGGGGAGTGAAAACGCAAAATATTAAACGGCAGTACAAAATATCTGAGGGTGAATAAGGTTTAAGTTTCTAGCTATAAAATGACAGGTCTATGACTAAAACTTGAAATAGCCCTCAAATGAAAGCTCTCTCTATTCAGATCATAAAATTTAAAAATGTTCTGCACTAAAAAACACAATGAAGAATAGCGGTTTTTGTATGGATCATCATGCATTGATCAGGTGTTAAAGCTAAGAGCTTTTTTAGTGAGCAATCGCTGCTGCTTTGGGTTTAAAAGCCACCAAACAAAAGACGATAAAAGCACATAGAACAAAGGATGCGCCAAATCGACTCAGATCCAACCCTCCGTGACTAATGGGCTTATCTAGGAAATCCCCCAGTACGGCACCTAATGGTCGCGTGAGTACAAATGCAGCCCCAAATAAGAAAGTTCTAGAGATTTTGGTCCACATATAAAGCATGGTCAGCAATAAAAGTAAACCGCCAAAGATAAGTGCTGCACTGGTATAGCCCAGCCCTTGTGTATCTGCTGTCCAATCCCCTAGCGCTGTGCCCAATGTTTGGGAAAACATGATGGTCAGCCAATAAAACGCTTCACTTTTGGAAGATTGAATACTTTGTACCGCAATTGACCCGCTGCTGTAGTACCACGCCAATAAAGATAAAATAAGTAAGCCGAATAAGATTAAGCTGCCACCTAAATAGCCCAGTCCTAAGGTACGATCAACATAGTCCGCTATAGTTGTCCCTAGAGTTGTTGTTGCAATAATTGTAGACCAATAAAAAAATGCATTATATTTTTTGGCCTTAATCTGTGCCGCAACGAATATTGCAAAAATAATGGCGAAGATGCCCGTACTTACGATATATCCCAGATTAAGCGACATGGATAAGGCATCCCCCGCTGTTTCACCCAGTGTTGTTGCCGCAATTTTAATGATCCAAAACAACAAAGTGACTTCAGGCACCTTGCTCAACAACTCATGCAGTGTTTTTTCCTCAGTCATGATACGTACCCAAACCTTATTCTTTTGTCTATGCTGAATAATAGTGCTCACAACTGAAACCAATCTTAAATTTCAAAGACCTCGCCCATAGAGGCTGTTTATGGCTTTCAACACCACAACATCTATAGACTTTTCATTCGCTTTATAAATCGTATATTGACCATGAAACCAAGCTGAGTTGCGTTAAACAGCTAAGCTCATGTTGTCGCTCGCTACTCGTAAAGACAGCTGTAAAATAAGTCATGACAAATGTTCTGTTCGCATCAATTTAATTTGCGATATTTTTGAATTTACCTGATTGACCCGTCTATAAGTAAAGGGTTTAGCTTAATGGAACAATGAACGAATGATGGAAACTATGCTTACTGTATCTCGCTTAGCGAAAAAACTCGGTTTATCCAGAACGACTATTCTCTATTATGAGCAACAGGGTTTATTAAAACCAAGCTTAATCGCTGAAAATGGATACCGGTGGTACGGTGAAAGTGAAATTGAGCGTCTTAAAAGCATCATCTCCTACCGTTCTTACGGACTATCCATTTCAGATATTCGTTTTCTTTTATAACCACTTAGCATATCCCAAGGGCAGATCTTGGAAAATCATTTTCGGGCATTGGAACAAGAGATCAATAACTTAAGAGCTCATCAAAAAGCCATCATTGAGTTATTGAAAAAGTCCATTTTATTAAAGGAAAAGTTCGTGAATAAAGCTAAATGGGTAGAGATTATGATCGCAGCAGGTTTATCAAAAGAAGATATGATGAAGTGGCATCAAAAATTTGAAGAGATGGAACCTGAGGAGCATCAAAAATTCTTAGAGTCACTCGACATGACACAAGATGAAATTACAGCTATTCGAAGCTTATAGTGCTTTTTAGCTCTCCAATCTTGAACATGGTGACTATCAAACTCAAGACTCAGTAGCTCTCATCTAAGGGCTATTGTGGATTCACTGCTTACCTATCGTCAGTATTTTTTATCCCTAAATATGATTCCTGCACCAACAAGCAGCTCATCCTAAAGACCGCCAAAACAGAAGATTAGAAGTCGTTAGGATGATCATTGGCGATTAAAAGGTCCAAAACAAAAAACTTTATTAAAAAATGACTGGTCAGAACTTTTCATTGAATTCTAACTGAAAATATATATATTGAGTCTCCGCATCCACCATAAATATGTGATTTTAGAAATGATTAAAAGCTTAACATTACGTAATTTCTTCGGATTAGGCATGGCTATCATGATTTCTCAATCTGCTTTTGCACTAGAGGGATTAAGCACAGAAGAAGCCAACACCATCGTGAAAGAAGATATTGCAGCAGCGCAAGTCATGACCGAATTTTGCCCTGCTTTGGTGGGTCAAGGCCCTAAAATTGAAAGCAACATTCAAACTTTAATTCAAACCTATTTACAAGACTACTCAGATAAGTCGATGACCTATGCAAAATTACAGTCAGACAGCGAATACCAGTCGATTCTGAAAGAAGCTCGTACAGATGCAAAGGGTACTGACAAAGCAGAACAAAAGTCAGTATGTGATGACGTTGTAAACTTTGAAGGTTAATTCAAGTTCTACATCTATATCGCAAAAAAGGATGAATAATGGGGTTATTCATCCTTTTTTTATTGGACGGAAAAATGTAAAAACAATGAAGCGACTTCAACAGCTTCTATACATTTTTGCGCTTACATTTACTTAAAATTTGTTTAAGCTCATCCTATTATGGCAACAACATGTATGCACTTAGGGTTTAGAATGAATTTAAATGTAATGAAAAAAGTGATTTTGGCAGTTTGTGGTTCTTCTTTGATTGCCATCGGTTCGGCTCATGCGGCCAATAAAGACGAAAATATTGAAGTGACTCCACTGCAACAAGTGACGCAGCAAGAGTTGGCTGCAATTTATGTCCTATCAGAAGTTTGTCCAAGTCTCGTTTCAGACCAGAGTCAGTTTGAAAATGGCTACAACGCTTTGGCTATAGAGTATCTACCGCAACAGAAAAATCCGACTGAATACCTTAAAAGCCTTAGCAAAGAGAAAAAATTCAAGCCTATTTTAGCCGAAGCTCAATCCGATGCGAAAAAAGCAGGCAAAGCAAAAAACCAAGAAATTTGTAAAGAATTGAGCACTTACAGCAAATAATACCAATTGGTTACAATATCTTTGAAATAAGCCGATTTCTACCGTAGAAGTCGGCAGAACTTTGTCCTAAAATGCAAAGCTCTCGTGCTTATACTAAAGAAATCGGAACCCCTTAGAATGATTCAAAAAAGCGCCCTTGCTGCGGCATTACTCGTACCAAGCATTTCATTTGCAGCAACTGTCTTATCCTCACCACCAGAACTAAATAATAAATCATATGTGCTGATGGATTATGAGACTGGGCAAATCCTCGCATCTAAAAATGAAAATGAAAAATTAGCACCAGCATCAATGACAAAAATGATGACGAGTTTCATTATTGAGCAAAAGTTGTTGGCGGGTGAGCTAACCGAAGATGAAAAAGTTCGGATGAACGAGTCTGCTTGGTGTCGTGGTAGTAGTTCAGAATCATGTATGTATGTGCCATTAAATGGTACTGCGACTGCATTAGAGATGTTACGCGGCATTATCATTCAATCGGGTAATGATGCATCTAAAGCTATGGCTGAGCACATTGCTGGGAACGAAGGCACTTTCGTTCACATGATGAACACTGAAGCAAAACGTATCGGCATGACCAATACCAGCTTCATGAACTCAACAGGCATGCCTGCTGAAGGTCACTACTCGACCGCTAAAGACATGGCAACGCTTGCACAGCACATCATTCACGACAGTTCAAAATATTATCCGATTTATTCTGAAAAAGAATTTACCTTTAACGGTATCAAACAAGGCAACCGTAATGCTCTGCTTTATACTGACCCAAGTGTCGATGGTTTAAAAACTGGTCATACTGACGAAGCGGGTTATTGCTTAACAACTTCGGCTAAACGTGGCCCAATGCGTTTGATTTCTGTGATTTTTGGTGCGCCAAGCATTCAAGAACGCGCAACGCAAACACGTGAAATTTTAGCGTGGGGTTATGCAAACTTTGAAACCAAAAATGTTCAAGCTGCGAACCAAGTTTTAGCAAAATCAAAAGTATGGTTTGGTAAAGAAAATGACGTACAAATTGGTTTAGCTGAAACCTTCAACGTAACGATGCCGAAAGGCCAGGCCAACGCAATCAAAACACAACTGGTGGTTCAACCAAAACTGACTGCACCGTTGAAAAAAGGACAAGTGGTTGGTAAATATGTAGCAAGCCTTGATGGTAAAGTGATTGCTGAAAAACCACTTGTGGCGCTAAAAGATGTTGAAGAAGCAGGTTTCTTTGCACGTATGCTTGACCACATCAAACAATTCTTCTCAAACTTATTCTAAGCAGCAACATTTAGACTTAAGTTAAAGCATCCACACCTCGGTCTGGGTGCTTTTTTATTTTATAATGGACACCTACATAAAAGCAGAACACCAACATGGCTAAAAATATTCGCCCTTATTTGAACAGCACGCCACAGCTTGGCAACAACTGCTATATCGATGAAATGTCGGTAGTGATTGGTGATGTCATCTTGGCTGAAAATGTTTCTGTATGGCCTTTTGCCGTAATTCGGGGTGATGTAAACCATATTCGGATTGGTAAAAACTCGAATGTACAAGACCATGCAATGCTGCATGTTAGTCATAAAAAAGCGGACAAACCAAATGGCTCGCCTTTAATCATTGGTGAAGATGTCACCATTGGTCACCATGTCACCTTACATGGCTGTACCATCGGCAACCGTGTTTTGATTGGTATCAATAGCATTGTTTTGGACGATGTCATCATTCCTGACGATGTTATGATTGGTGCAGGAACACTGGTTCCCCCAGGTAAAGTGCTTGAAAGTGGCTATTTATATGTCGGTAGTCCTGCCAAAAAAGTTCGCCTTCTGACAGAAACAGAATTAGCATTCTTACCATATTCAGCACAAAACTATGTCAAAGTATCGGGACATTATTTAGAGCCATGATCATTGGGAGCATTTTGCTCCCCTTTTCATATCAGATCAAATAACAAGCATCACCTTCAAAAATGCTGAATCTGCGGATTAATACTTCTCAAACTCAGTCACTAAAAAATCAATTAGTGCTTTTACCGATGGTAATAAACCACGTCGAGAGGTATAAGCCAGATGAATCAGTTCGGGTTTTGGCTCCCAGTTTGGAATCACTTTGACCAAACGGCCTTCTTTTAAATCATTATGAATAATCAGCTCTGGTAACTTGGCAATCCACGCCTACCACAATACCTGTATAGCCTAGCGGATGAAGAAGATACCAAAAGCGTGGAACTAAGCTACTAATTTTATATCCATAACATAGCCACCACCGCCTAAATTTTGTAGAATACTCCTTTTACCCCATGGTGCTTTTACATGACCGCTTGGACAGCTCACGTCACCGTCGCAACTGTTGTTGAAAAAGACGGAAAATTTCTATTTGTAGAAGAGCATACTGCGGGTGTGACACACACTGTATTTAACCAACCTGCAGGCCATGTTGAATCAGGTGAAACACTCATCGAAGCTGCCATTCGTGAAACTATGGAAGAAACTGGACATGAAGTGTCTATAGATGCGTTATTGGGCATTTATACCTATACACCACCTATGTTTCCAGATCGCACGTATTATCGTTTCTGCTTTTTAGCGCAGTCACTTCATCACAATCCAACGGCCGAACTCGATACAGGTATCGTGGGTGCAGTATGGATGACTTTAGATGAGCTGCTCGAAACGGCTCGTGCACGTAGTCCATTGGTGATTAAAGCGGTTCAAGACGCACTCGCGGGGCAAAAATATCCTTTATCGCTCGTTTATGAGCACCAAAATTCTCCCCTTATTTCAAGTTTGGATGCCTAGTCCTATGCAACAACGTGTCATCGTCGGTATGTCGGGTGGTGTAGATTCATCTGTTTCTGCTGCTCTTCTTCTTCAACAAGGTTATCAAGTTGAAGGTCTTTTCATGAAGAACTGGGAAGAAGACGACGGCACGGAATACTGCACGGCGATGGAAGACTTAGCCGATGCTCAAGCCGTCTGTGACAAACTAGGGATTAAACTACACACCGCCAACTTTGCTATGGAATATTGGGATCGTGTATTTGAGCATTTCTTAGCGGAATATGCTGCAGGCCGTACTCCAAACCCAGATATTTTATGTAATAAAGAAATCAAATTCCGTGCGTTCTTAGATCATGCTATGCAACTGGGCGCAGACTTTATTGCGACTGGTCACTATGCACGTCGCGGCGAAACTATGACCAACTCTAAAGGTGAGGAATACGCACCTTTACTGCGTGGTTTAGATAAAAACAAAGACCAGACCTATTTCTTACATGCTGTGCATGGCCGTGAAATTAATAAGACGTTGTTCCCTGTAGGGGAAATTGAAAAGCCTGAAGTACGTAAAATTGCGGAACAATACGACTTAGTCACAGCGAAGAAAAAAGACTCAACGGGCATCTGTTTTATTGGTGAACGTCGTTTTAATGACTTCTTAAAACAATACTTACCTGCACAAGCTGGAAAAATCGTCTTAGATGATGGCAAAGAGGTTGGTGAACATCACGGCTTAATGTACTATACGCTCGGTCAACGCGGTGGTATTGGTATTGGTGGTTTGAAAGGTGTAGCTGAAGGCGCATGGTTCGTTCTACATAAAGATATTGAAAACAACCGTTTGGTGATTGGTCAAGGTCATGAACATCCACTGATGCAAAGCACTGCGCTTTGGAGTGAAACGATTGACTGGGTCGCAGGTGAAATGCAGATTCCTGAAACAGGTTTCCGTTGTACCTCACGGACGCGCTATCGCCAAGATGACCAAGATTGTGTGATCTTTAATGATCCGACTACCCAAGGTGGCGTACGTGTTGAGTTCGATGAACCCCAACGTGCCGTGACGCCGGGTCAGAGTGTCGTATTCTACTCAGGTGAAGTTTGTTTAGGCGGTGGCGTGATTCATCATACCAATGCTCCTAAACCTGATTTTATTTAAAGGATTTTAAGACATGGCTGAGTTACCGTTTCAACAGCCTCAAACTTTGAACGAACGCCAAAACCGAGCTTTAGCGTTGGCGGCTGTTTTTCAGTCCGCGCAACTGACGCATATGACCGCCTTGAGCGGTCAGCAAAGTATTGGGGAAAGCGGTAACTTCTATTTAGAGCAGTTGATTAAAGCCAGTTTAAATATCCGACCAAAGGGCAACCAAAGCGGACAAACTTTAGACTTCTTTCATCAGCTGGCGGACATCTCCTTAGGACTAAAAACCTTAGAAAGTAGCATTACCCAACCCTTTAATACCTCACCCAAAACTCGAATTCCCAAATTATCCACTGCTAAACTTCCCATTACTTATGCCATGGCGCTCTTACAACTCGAAAAGAAAGTGTATAGCAACCCCAAATTCGTTGAAATTATTGAACAGTCCCAACAAAAAATCTTAAGACAGCTTTCTTTTTTCGATAATAACTATTTACATCCAAGCATCATTGCCAACCTCGCACAAACCTACGTCGACACCGCAGGACAAATTAACCCACGCATTATGGTGCGAGGTAATGCAGAAGCATTTAAAGATTCATCGCATACCAACCGCATTCGAGCTTCCCTCTTCACTGGCTTACAAATGGCACATTTATGGCGTCAGCTCGGTGGAAGTTCATGGGGCATGGTGTTTAGCAAACGCAAATTGCTTAAAGATATTCAAGATCTCGCTCGTTTACAGTATCAGGTGATTTAACACATGATCGACGGGCTTTTTAGTTTTACGTTTAATTCCAAAGTTTAAGGAATCGCTATGAACGCTTTAACCGCACTTTCTCCATTAGATGGACGCTACGCTAGCAAATGTGATGCGCTTCGTCCTTTCCTCTCTGAGTTTGGTTTAATCCATGCTCGTGTGACTGTTGAAGTGCGTTGGTTACAAGCGCTTGCAAACCGTCCAGAAATCACTGAAGTGCCTGCTTTCAGTGCTGCGACCAATGCTGCACTTGATGCAATTGTTGCTGACTTTTCTGAAAACGACGCCAACCGTATTAAAGACATCGAACGTACTACAAACCATGACGTCAAAGCGGTTGAGTACTTCCTGAAAGAAAAAATTGAAGGCATCGAAGAGCTTAAAAATGCGGGTGAATTCATTCACTTTGCATGTACGTCTGAAGACATCAACAACTTGTCGCATGCATTAATGCTGAAAAGTGGTCGTGATGTATTGGTTGCATCTATGCAGCAAATCATTGACTCAATGGTGGCATTGTCTGAAAAGCATGCTGACCAACCTATGTTATCTCGTACACATGGTCAGACGGCAAGCCCAACCACTTTGGGTAAAGAAATGGCAAACGTAGCTTATCGTCTTGCGCGCCAAATTAAACAGTTCAAACAAGTTGAGCTTTTAGGCAAAATTAACGGTGCGGTAGGTAACTATAATGCTCACCTTTCTGCTTACCCAGACATCAACTGGCCTGCACACTCACAAGCATTCGTTGAGTCTTTAGGCCTAAGCTTTAACCCATACACCACTCAAATTGAGCCGCATGACTATATGGCAGAACTGTTTGATGCTTTACGTCGTTTCAATACGATTTTGATCGACTTTAACCGTGACGTTTGGGGTTATATCTCGCTTGGTTTCTTCAAGCAAAAACTCAAAGATGGTGAAGTGGGTTCTTCAACGATGCCACACAAAGTAAACCCTATTGACTTCGAAAACTCAGAAGGCAACTTAGGCTTAGCCAATGCTGTACTGGCGCACCTTGGCGAAAAACTTCCAATTTCTCGCTGGCAGCGTGACCTAACGGACTCAACTGTACTACGTAACATGGGTGTTGGTTTTGCACAAAGCTTGATCGCTTTTGAAGCCTGTTTAAAAGGTATTGGTAAACTTGAACTGAATGCTGCACGTATTGATGAAGACTTGAACAATGCGCAAGAAGTTCTAGCTGAACCAATTCAAACGGTAATGCGTCGTTACAACGTTGAAAAACCATATGAAAAACTAAAAGCATTAACTCGTGGTCAAGCCATGACACGTGACATGATGGTTGACTTCGTCAATGGTAATGAACTTGAAGCTGTCCCTGCTGCTGACCGCGCACGTTTAGCGGAAATGACACCTGCAACCTATACAGGTAACGCAGCTGAACAAGCAAAACAAGTTGCTGACTTAATTTCTAAAATCTAATTTTTAGAAATTGAAAAAAAGCGGAGCTTAGGCTTCGCTTTTTTATCTATAATTCAAACAAGAATCTCCTATACGCATAATTGAAAAACCAATAAAAATGATGACAATCCTGAAAAGTAAAACAACGAAAGCTCACATTGACTATCAACTGAAAAAGCCGCATTGGATTGCGCTCATTGTACTCGCTGTCGCCATTGCTTTCGCATCGATCCACCCCCTTGAACTCAGCTCTTATATTTTGCATCAGGTCGGAACCGTATTCATGTTGGTGACGCTGATCATTTGTCTTTATAAAATGGGGCTCAGCTTAATCAGTTTTATGCTTTATATTGGATTTTTGCTGATTCATATACTCGGTGCGCATTATCTATATTCTTATGTACCCTATAATGAATGGTCAATTCAATATTTAAACCTCGACCTCAACCAAAGTTTAGGTTGGACGCGGAATATGTATGATCGCTTTGTACATTTAGCATATGGTCTGCTGCTCTACCCGTTTTTCTACCGTCTGTTTCAAGTGTGGCTGCCTCAACTTTCTAAACTCACCCTATTCTTGCTGGTCATTCAATTTGTGATGGCAAGTAGCCTCATTTACGAATGGATTGAATGGTTTATTGCGATGGGCTTATCGCCTGAAGATGCTGAAAACTACAATGGGCAACAAGGTGATATTTGGGACGCACACCAAGACATGCTTTTAGCCACAGTTGGTGCAATCATCACAGGCATAGCCTGTCTATTGAAAAAGTAATCATTTTGCCTACGATTCGTCTAGCACAACAATTAACGACGATACAGGACTCATTCAAGCGCAAGTGATTTGTACATCAGTTTTAAAAAACAAAAAAACACCACGTCAGGCGTGGTGTTTTTAACTCTCTTAGTCTTTCGCAGACTCATCTGTTGGCACTTCAGTAATTCGGCCACCGCGAGCAAGGAATGCCGCAACTTCGTCTTCAAGTGCTTGGCGTTGTTTTAATTTTGCAGTCACCGTAAGTGTTTCAGCTTCGGCAACATCACCATCACTTGCAGCATTATCAGAAGAATCTGATGCGCCTTTTTCCGCTGCTTGAGCTTCGTCTTCGTCGACTGTTGAGTCTTCTACATCATCATAATCATTTGAATCAGTCATCTTAATCTCCCCACAAATGACATTTTAGGTTCCCATGAATTACTGGTTTCCAATTATGTTGAAATTTAACAAGCTCTCAGCCTTTCGCATAGTCTTATTCAACGGAAAATCGTATCTTTTTTAATCAAAATCGTAATCTTATTTTACGACTGGCTAAAAAATAACACTTCCTTTCTTACACAGCATAACGCGTCTCTTTGAGCAACCCTAAACCATTGGCCTGTGCCATAAAAGCATCTTTTAATACAGGCAATTTTTCAACCTGTTTCAAACCAAAGTTTCGCGCCCATACCACAGGAAAGAGTTGTGTGGTTTCCATCCAACCGATGGCAGACATACTATGCATCATGGCATCATTTTGTCCTTTACGGCGGTGTTCATAACGCTTCAGTGTTTGCTCATGTGCCCACACGCCACGTGCTAGATCATGTAGTAATACATCACACAGTACAGCCGCATCAAGACAACCAATATTCACCCCCTGTCCTGCTAAGGGATGAATCACATGAGCCGCATCACCAATTAAAGCCAAGCCCGCTTTAACATATTGCTGTGCAGCACGTGCTTTGAGTGGGAAAGTGGCACGCGGTGTTGCTTCCAACACTTCGCCTAACATATGATGACTTTCTCGCGTTAACAGCTGGGTAAATTCAGCATCTGAAAGTGCAGCATATTCTTCTGCATAATCATCGGGGAGCGTCCATACGATAGACTGCCAATGCCCTGCTTGCTCTGGTTTTAAACTCGCCATTGGTAAAAATGCCAAAGGCCCCGTTTCTAAAAAAATCTGACGTGCAACGTGTTGATGAGGCTGTGCAGTGCGAATGGCACAGCTTAAACCAGCCTGTTTGTAGTCCAGCACATCGATATCGATAAACGCTTGTTCCCGTACAAAAGAGTTTGCACCATCTGCACCAATCACCAGTTTGGTTTTCAACACCGTACCATCGGCCAAATGGATATACCATAGCCCAACACCTTCTTCGACACGCGTAACTTTAACTTGGGTGCGGTAATCGTTGAGTACAGCAAGCATCTGCTGTTGAATCGCTAAATTAAGCAAACTTGGCTCAACCATAGAACCGAGGGCTTGTTCGCCATGTGGTTCCTGCTTGGACGCATGACCAAAGTTAATTTCACCATAGCCATTTTTATTCCACACCTGCATGCCACTATACGGCATCTGGCGGGCAATTTTATCCCAAACATCAACGGTTTTAAGTAGGTGTATCGTCGCTTGACTGAGTGCCAAGACACGTGGGTTTGCAACACTTAAGGTCTTGTGCTCATCTAAAATAGGTGCAGCATCCAATACGGTAGCTTGCACACCGCCTTGTGCCAAAAGCAAGGCGGTCAGTCCACCAACCAAACCACCGCCAATAATCACCACATCTAAAACATCAGTTTGAACATGACTCATGCTTTTAGCCCCATGGCATAGTTGGCAACGAGTGGTTTAATGCCTGGAATCGTATCAAATGCGACCAGACCAGTATTCCGAATAAACTTTAAGATTGGATTGCTATTGCTAAAGCCTCGTACCACCGAATCACAGAACTTAATTACGCGTTGTTGATCGGTCAAACGTGAAGCCTCATAGGCTTGCAGCATTACGGCATCGCCCAAGTCGGCATTTTGCGCAATTTGCTCCGTTAAATAACGTACTAAGACGTGCGCATCTCGCATACACAAGTTAAAACCTTGCCCCGCAACGGGGTGAATGGTATGCGCAGCATTGCCCATTAAGACCACTCGTCCTACGGCCTGCTTTTCTGCTAGTACTTGTGATAATGGAAAGCTAAAACGCTTACCTGTTTTTTGAAACTTTCCTGCACGGTCGCCATAAGTGTCTTGTAAGGCATCTAAGAAATGTTGGTCATTTTCATCGCCCAACCATTCACCTTCAGTACCTTTTTTCACAGGCCAAACCACGGAGCGACGGTATTCACCTGGAAGCGGCAACAGTGCCAATGGCCCTAAGCTACTAAAACGCTCAAAACCCACATGGTTATGCGGTTTTGAAGTTTGTACCGTGGTCACAATAGCGACTTGATCATAGTCATGCTCCGAAGCACCTATTCCTAAGGCTTTACGGCAGAATGAATCACGTCCATCTGCGGCAATGACAAGTTTTGCTTGCAATGACAGTTGTTCTTCTCCACGACTCGCTTCTATGTAGGCCATATCAGCATCTTGGGTCAGTTGGGTGACTTGTACACCATCAATCAGTTCAATGAATGGTTTCTTCTGAACTTCCGTCAGTAGTACACGACCGAGCCATGCGTTTTCTATGACCTGTCCGAAGCTTTCGACTTTTTCTTGTTCTGCTTTGAGTCGCGCCTTCCCAAAGCTACCTTGTTCGGTGATATTCACTTCTAAAATAGGTGTTGCATGTTCTTGTAAAGCGCTCCACAAACCCAGTTCTTGGTAAATTTGAACTGTCCGACGTGACAAGGCGCTGTTTCTTGCATCAAAGCTAGAGTGGTATGGTGCAAGGTTTACATCATCATAATTTGGGTATTTGATCGCCTCTAAAAGCTTCACCGCAATGTTTTGTTTGGCTAACATCAACGCCAGACTGAGTCCGACCATACCACCACCGACTATGATGACTTCTTGTTGCATGCTTCTATCCTTTTTATGGCGTACCTAAAGTCAAAAACTTCAAATACCTATAAGTTTTAA
This sequence comes from Acinetobacter sp. PC34, assembly GCF_051789135.1. Classification (NCBI taxonomy): domain Bacteria; kingdom Pseudomonadati; phylum Pseudomonadota; class Gammaproteobacteria; order Moraxellales; family Moraxellaceae; genus Acinetobacter; species Acinetobacter sp. PC34. The sequence continues at coordinate 2,265,565 of NZ_CP196664.1, forward strand.
TGGATTTATATTACATCAAAGATTTTCTTTTTTATAATGAAATGGATGTTTTTACGTACTTTCACCGTAAAGTGTCATGTCATGATTTCTGAAAAGACAGTCTTTTAAAGTTCCCTCAAAACTTCTTCAGGACACTGTTTAAACAGACTTATAAGAAATGTGCAACTTTAAACAAATAATGATCATGAAAAATGAATAATACATAAAAAAGCCCAACCACTTCAGATTGAGCTCTTCAATAAAACATAAGCAATTGAATTTAAAATGTAATTTAAAGGATTACTAATAAGGTGTATTATGTTATTTTTAGCAAATTTAAACATTTACCTTATAATTCAACTGTAGTTCATCCGCATTTCTCCCTCTAATGCCCCAGTTTTCTTTAGGAGTTTCAAATATAGTTATCTCAACATCATTTGAATCAATACCGCATAGATTGTTTATATTTTCGAATAGAGACCTAATAAATGCTTTTTTAGTCTCTTTTGTTCGTCCATCGAACATAGAAATTTCAATAATTATATAAGATTTACTGCGATCTACTGGATATACAAAATTCTTGGATTCTAGTGCGATAAAACGTTGAAACCTTTTCTCTTCAGGGTATTTTAATTCTTTAACTAAAGCCTGATGGATAGCTTTACTTAAATTATCACGATGTAATTCTATTGTTTCATTTAAAGCATAAATTTTTATCTGAGACATTACTTTCTCTAAATTAAAATCCTAATTTTAGCTTAGTTTCTCCCCTATTTAACATAATAGTGCTTATTCGAAACAAGAGTCTTAGAATCTAATCAAAGTATCTCTAATTCCTTTAATGCAATTCTCAGCGTCCGAATTGCGGAAGCACGAAAAAGAGGATTTGTCCCATCAGCGGAAGGATTTTTATCTGTCCAAGCGATTGCGGCAAGACATTGAATACCCACATAGAATAGAAATTTCATTTTAGGCACTGTCTGCTTATATGTACACTCCCAACCTTCTAAAAAAGCATTCCGTAATTCTAAATCAGAGAAATCTATATCCACCCAAATAATTTTGGCTAAATCATAAACCGCATCTCCAATACGAGCAGCGTCAAAGTCTATAATACCCGAAATCCGATTTTCACTGTCTGCAAGGATATTTCGACCAATATAGTCACAATGCAGTAAATGAAGCTGTGTCGGCTCACATATCGCTTTAGCGTATTTTCGTAACTCATTCAATTGGTCACAAAACTCATGATAATCAGATGACAATGGATTTATACGAGACATCCATTTTGAGATCATCAATTCTAATTGTTGCTTCCACAATACCCAATGTGTTGATAAGCCGTCTCGATCTTGCCAGAACCTCATATTCAATATGCGCGTTTGTGGAAGCGCACGATGAAGTTCGCCCAAAGCTCGTCCTACATTCCAAAGCAAAGAGATTTTCTGTACCCGCGTACAATTCTTTAATGCTTGATCGACTTGAGTACCTTGTATGGCACTCATGACAAGGATAGAAGAACCTTCCCATTCAAACTTATTTAATACATTTGGCGTTAGTGGAAATTCTTTGAGAGCTTCTAAGATTTCACAGTAACGATCATTAGCCGTTTGATTATTTGCTATTTTGATAAAGACTTCTCCTTGAAAGGATTGCCCTTGATACACTGAAACCCCATTTCTCTGTGTAACTAAATCTAACGTCTTTGCCTGAATTCTATGCTTTAAATCAGATAAATCTTTCATGCTGTCTAATTTCTGTTGTTAATAAAAATGATGATGAAATAACTAAAATTTTTTATTTATAAATATTAGAACTATTGCAAAAGTCAAAAAAACGATCATTTATTGGCAATATAATGAGTGTTGAATGTCACTTTCTCTTGGTGAGAACGTCAGGATGAGGGATGATTCTTCATATAAATCCTCTCCCTAGCCCTCTCCTTTGAAAAGGAAAGGGAACTTTCATTGTGATTTCAATACAGTTCAAAAAACGACTTATGCAAGAACACTATTCTACTTGTCTATTTAACAACTCCATAAACACCTTATAAAAAATAAAAGCCGATCTCATGATCGGCTTTTATACAGTAAATTATATTTATCGCGCCATTAACGCTTCAATCTCTTCTACCGACTTCACCACTTTCGCAGTCAAATTCAGTGGACCGTTTTTGGTTGCTACGATGTCATCTTCAATACGAATACCAATGCCACGCCATTTCACATCAACCGTTTCATCATCAGGTGCAATATACAAGCCTGGTTCAACCGTCACCACCATGCCTTCTTCATAGGTACGCCACACACCTTCTTGCTTATATGAACCAACATCATGCACATCCATACCGAGCCAATGTCCTGTACCATGCATATAAAACTGACGGAAACTTTCCTTTTGGATAATCTCTTCAATATCACCTTGCATAATCCCCAGATCAAGTAGGCCTTGGACTAGAATGCGCACAGCAACATTATGTGGTTCTTTATACGAGTTGCCTACACGCACTGCGTCAATTGCAGCAAGTTGTGCATCGAGAATTACATTATAAAGAGCTTTTTGCTCAGGGCTGAACTTTCCATTGACGGGGAAAGTACGGGTGATGTCTGAAGCATAATATTCATATTCACACGCTGCGTCGATCAGCACCAAATCGCCATCTTTTAGCTCTTTGTTATTCTCTACATAGTGCAAAATGCAAGCGTTTTCACCACCACCGACAATGCTGTTATACGACGGTACACAGCCATTTTGACCAAATACATAATTCAGCTCAGCTTCTAGAGCATATTCCATCATGCCTGGCTTAACAGTTTGCATGGCACGAGTATGCGCTTGTGCGGAAATATCTGAAGCTGTTTGCATCAATGCAATTTCTTGTTCTGACTTAAACAAACGCATTTCATCTAAAATACGATCGAGCTGTATCACTTGTGCAGGTGCAGCAGTCCCACGACGTGACTCACCATTGGCCGTCGTGATCCATTTTGCTACACGCGCATCAAATTCGGGCTGTTGCCCAATACGATAAAATAATTTTTCTTTGCTTAAGAGTTTTTCAATGATTTCTTCATCTAACAAATCTATCGCATACGCTTCGTCAGCTTCATAGTCGTCTACCGCACCATCCACACCTGCGCGGTAACCATTCCAGATTTCCATCTCGCGGTCACGTTCACGGCAGAACAAACTGTAGCTGTACCCGTCTTCATCGTCTTCGGCAAAGGTTTCAATAACCGCTACGGCTTCGGGCTCAGCAAAACCAGTCAGATAAAAGAAGCTGCTATCGGTACGGTATTTATAGTCTGCATCACGATTACGCATCGCCACTGGACTGGTTGCGATAATGGCAATACTGTTCGGACCCATTTGTGCAGCTAAACGGTCACGGCGTTCCTGAAAATCCACTTGCGTTAGTTTCATGTTTGATCTGTCTTTTTTATACCAAAGAATAAAAATGCCACGCGCACCCTATCATGTACGCGCAGCAAGTCTTATGCCAATCAGCTTGGGCGATGCGGCGTAAACATTTCTACAACATTGTTCGCTTCTGTTACAGAACGATCAATTTTTTGCTTGTTATGAAAGTGTTTAAGCAGCGAACTTTCATCAACTGCAATCTTTTTGCGGCCTACAGATAAGCTCACAGGAATTAAACGTACAAACTCGTATAACTCTTGATAGCTCTCTTCACCCTCTTCATCATCATCAGTTTCTTCAAACTCAACTGCCGCCACATCTTGTAAATGTTCGATAAGTTCCATTTCATCTGGGCGAATATGACCCGACGCCAAACCAAAGCCCAGCACTACGCCTGCGCACCAATCCGCCAAAGCTTGTACACGATCTGCTAGCGTATGAGTGTCATCGGGAAGTAACGGTAAATAGTCCAATTCATCGTCAGAAAGTGCATGTGCGACATCTTCTGCTTCATCGGCTAACAAAGCCAAAGCTTCTTCGCTTAACTCAGGAATTTCCAAAGTCGTGAGGATGTGTTGCCACTCTTCACGGCTCGGTGCCTGAGTTACACAAATGATACCCGTGAGTAAACCATGTAACTCACTTGGGCTAGAAATCTCTTCAATTTTAGAAAAATTTGGCTGCCATTCTGACCAACCTGAAATATCGTCTTGCATTCGTTTATCCAATCTCTATACTTCTTATATATTACCTTTGTTTGCAGCACTGTGCGACCACGATATGTTAGAAGAATTACAGCGTCTACAGGCGCATATTGGCGTTTTAAAAACGCGACTTGCTCATTTTGAAAGTGAAAATAGCACTTTAAATGCAGCTAAACTGGATGCTGAAGAACAGCACCGTTCTCAAGTTGTGCAAAAAAATGGCTTAATTACCCAGAAGCAAGAACAAATTGATGATTTAACTGAGCAATTAAGCAGCGCTCAGACCCAATATCAACACTTAAACACTGATGCGACTGCTTTGGCCGATCGTTATAGTCGTTTGGAAAAAAGTTGTACGGATTTAAAAAATCGCTTTCAGGAAATCTTGGCTGAACGTAATGAATTACGTGCAATTAAAGAAAAAATGAACAATGATCAGCGGCAAGCTCAGCAAGAAATCCAAGCACTTCAGCAAGAACGTGAAAGATTGTTACAAAAAAATGAGCATGCCAAAGCTAAAGTCGAAGCCATCATCCAACGTTTGGCTGTTTTAGGCACAGAGCAAGATCATCACGCGCAAGAAATTCAACAACTTGCCCACCCTACTGAAGCTGGCGAGGAAGTTTAATCATGAGCGAACCAATTACCGTTGAATTACGTGTCTTAGGTCATAGCTTTCGTTTAGTCACAACGGAAAAAGAAAAAGCCGACCTTGAACGTGCAGCTCTGCTTTTAAATGATAAATATGATGAGTTTCGCCGTAAAGCGCCACGGGTAGAACCCAGTAAAATTATCATTATGGTGGCACTAGAGTTAATGCAAGAAGTATTGTCGATGAATAAAACACTGCAAGAGTATGCACACGCAGAACGATTACTGGCAAATATTATCGATGACGTTGCGGAACTTGTTTAAACTCGACTGAATTGAATAAAGTATCAATACTTACTCCAGTTGTTTACAGTTCGTAGCGGTGTATGAGTTGCCATCAGCGTGAGATTCGTTATACTTAAGGCAACTCTGAGGTGTTCGCCAGCGGGTCTATTCCCCTGCCGATACTTAAACTTATGGATGTGTTCTGTATATTTAGAGTGTATGCCCACTTTCATGTGGGAAACCCAGCAAGTATACGTCGCGTCCACCTTGAACTCATCGGGTTCAGGGTAACGACACATGCAGCGGCATCTTCGGAGTACTTTAAGTGATTGTTTTTTAATAATCATGAACAAAATTTCTAAATTCTCTATCAAATTAATTTTCATTTTCTAGCCCTTTGTATACTCCATGTATACCAAAGATCTAATCACTAATTCAGCTAGTGCTGTTAGGAAATGAAAATGTCTAATAAGAAAGTAATTATTACCCTCTCGTTTGTTAAAAACCTGATTAAACAACTGTCAGATCCAAACGCGGAAGATTCATTAAAAGAATCAAAATCATATTGTTTTGATATTCCCACGGGTAAACAAATCTTCTTTCGTGACCTTAAACTTATTGGCTTTGCTATCAGGGCCACTCGCCATTCTCTGGTATATACCGTTGAGAAAAAGATGCCAAGTGGCGCTCCTTGTCGTGTAACCATCGGTGATCATGGTCTTTATACACCTGAAACAGCAAGGCAAAAAGCTACCGAGTACCTTCTAGAGATGTCCCAAGGGATAAACCCTAATGACAAAAAAGAACAGCTACGTCAAAAAGCTTCTCAGGAACGTCATAATCATCGGCAAATTCCGACTGTGTTAAATGCTCATAAACACTATATTGAATCTAAATCAGAGCTAAAACCCAATACAGTCGCTGTATATGACAGAGATATGAATCTGTATTTAAAAGATTGGCATCATTTAAAAATTACAGATATAACCATGGAAATGGTAGTTGAAAAGGGCTTTGTTGCACAAACCTATCTCTAAAGGCTTATTCCACAATATAATTCTCAAATGAATAAGCCCACACCTAAAATCTATCATACAACCAATTGGTCTTCTTATAACAGTGCATTAATAAATCGAGGAAATCTCTCAATTTGGTTTGATCCCAAGACTCAATGGTACGCTCAACCCAAAGGTAAACATGGTCGAAATCAAACTTATTCAGATACAGCCATCCAATGCTGTTTAATGATCAAATCCTTATTTCGTCTTTCTTTACGCATGGTCACTGGCTTTGTGCAAAATCTCATTCATCTTTGTAGATTAGATTGGACAGCACCAGACTATTCCACCATCTGCAGAAGACAAAAGCATATTGATATTGCAATTAACTATCAAAAAAGCAGTAATGGTCTCCAGCTACTCGTCGATTCTACTGGCTTAAAGTTTCTAGGCGAAGGTGAATGGAAGCGTAAGAAACACCAACCTGAATATCGTCGCCAATGGCGTAAACTTCATATTGGTATAGATGCTGAAACCCTTCAAATACGCGCTATTCAACTCACTACAAATAATGTGAGTGATTCACAAGTGCTTGGTGATTTACTCGATCAGATTCCACAAGATGAGCAGATTGACTCTGTCTATACTGATGGGGCTTATGACACCAAGCAATGCCGTCAAGTAATTGCAGACCGACAAGCACATGCGGTGATTCCGCCAAGAAAAAATGCGAAACCTTGGAAAGATACAAAGACCAGCTCGCTAGAGCGAAATGAATTACTTCGAACAGTTAAACGTTTAGGAAGAACAATATGGAAAAATTGGTCAGGCTATCATCGCAGAAGTCTGATAGAAACCAAGATGCATTGCATCAAATTATTAGGCGATAAACTCCGTGCGAGAAACTTTCAAAGCCAAGTCAATGAGATTCATGCACGTGTGGCCGTATTAAATAAATTTACAGATTTAGGTCGACCTCACACCCAAGTTGCCACTTAAATTTAGATAACTTGGAAGAAGTTTAGCTTTTGAATGTTTGTGCAACAAAGCCACATAAAATTAACTTTCAATACGATATTGGAAGGTATTTTTAACATTCGACACACTGGTCGGTTTGCCATCGACGAGACGAGGCTGATATTTAAAAGTGAGTGCAGCCTGAATCGAAGGTCGTACAAACATCGGATGACAATCGCCTTGTGCTTTAGGATTTTCTACCCGTCCTTTTTCATTTACGCTATACATCACTGTGCAATCCCCCTCAAGTTTACGATCCAAAGCTTGTTCAGGATAGGCTGGTGCTATTTTTGCAACAGGTTGATAATTTTTAACATCAAATGTTTCAGGATGAGTTTGTGCTTTGGGTTCTACTGATTTCTGGGTCTTTGTCTGAGTTGGTATATCCGCTTTAGACTGCGTATCTACTGTTTTCTGAGATTCAGCTGCTGCCGTTTGCTTTTCTGTCATGACTTGCTGTGTCGGTTTAGCCGCTGTAGGTACAATTTTGTTGCTCTGTGATTCTACAAACTTCTTGGTGGTTTTCGGTTGAACTTCAGCAGGTTTCACAATCTGTTTTTTTGGGACAGGCTCATGTAGCAGTTTTTCTTCGACTATCAGTTCAGGCTTTTTAGGTTGTGGTTGCTGTTTGGCAGGAGGTGGTATTTGCACAAATTGTAATTGAATGGTTTTCGGCTTAGGTTCCACCAATGTTTCATGCATCTCAACCGTACATAACCATGCAATTAGCGCAATATGCAATCCAGCCGTGACCGAAAGCGCTAGACCTTGATCACGAAACCTAATTTTGGAAACGGTTGCCATCATGATTGTGGTTCCTCTGTCACTAGCCCCAAGTTCGTTACCCCACTTTTTTGCAAGGATGCTATGGCCTGTGCAACCAGTTGATAATCGGCATCCTGATCGGCACGCACATAAAACTGTAGGCTTTTATCTTTTTGAATAATCGGAACGAGCTTTTGTTGCATACTGGCTAAATCAATGGCCTGATCCGTGACTTTCTCAGTATTCACTTCCGAACCAATATTCCAGTAATACTGACCATTGGCTTGAATAGATAAGGTCACAATACGCTGCTGTTGTGACGCGGGCATGACATTGGCATCCACTTTAGGCAAATCAATTTGAATGCCTTGTGTCAACATCGGTGCAGTCACCATAAAAATCACCAATAGCACCAACATGACATCAATATAAGGAACCACATTCATTTCAGCATTGAGTTTTAATTTTTGAGGACGCTTAATCATGGCTGTTGCTCCTTAACGCGAAGCGCGCTCAGTGTGCCCCAACAAACGATAAATACGCGTTTGCAACTCATTGGCAAAACCGTAATAACGACTGGAAAGCTTGTCAGCACGTGCCGAAAAGCGGTTATACGCGACTACCGCAGGAATAGCGGCAAATAAACCAATGGCTGTTGCAATCAGCGCTTCTGCAATTCCAGGTGCAACTGTATTGAGGGTTGCCTGTTCAACGGCAGACAGTCCAATAAACGCATTCATAATGCCCCAGACCGTTCCAAATAAGCCTATATACGGGCTGACTGAACCGACTGTTGCAAGAAAGGTCAGATTTTGCTGAAGCTTTTCTTCTTCTTCACTGATGCTGCTGAGCAAACGACGTTCTACCCCATCAATCACATCACTTGTAGTGAGTTGCTCATCTTTGATCAATTGATGGTATTCATCCACCCCATGTTGAAAAATGCTGACTACGCCTTTCTGTTGTTCAGGCTGTTGGTAATCTTGCTGTAAAAGATTGAGATCTTTTTGCTGTCTAAAATTCTTTAAAAAGCGGTTCCAAAGCTGCTCTTGTCCACGAAGTAACATACCGTGACGCACGATTAAATACCAACTTACTACTGAGGATAAAACCAAAATCAACATCACTACTTTCACCAACACACTGGCATGGCTAATCAACATCCAAACCGACATTTGATCCATTGTTGCTTGCATAACGCACTCCAATTTTTTACTGCATGGTGCAGTACATGTATATTTTTAAAATGGGCTGTGACTCTTTGCCCCAGCCTATGTACTAAAGCGCTATTTAGTCTAAATGCAGGGCTTGAGCGATTTTTTCCCATGGCACATATTTAAAGTTCTGATTGGTTTCAGGCATCCGTTTACGTCCATCTTGCACCACCAACATGCCTTGCTTACATTTGCCACCAAAATTTAGGGAACTCACATCTAGTCCATCTGTTTCAGACACAGCGTCAATGCCTTTGTCGATATTGATGCCTACACGAAATGCGCCACGAACCGTATAAGGTGCTGCGGCATCAAGCACCACAAAGCTGTCATTGCCTTGGCTTGAAACTACCAAATAACTTTGCTTTTTACCGTGATAAAGTCCCATTCCCTCAATGTCATCATGCATCACCTCTCCTACACCTATCACCTGCTGCATAGGGAGCTGAGTTTTTGGATTGAGATCTTTTACCCACACCGCGACATCTTCTTCACCCAAGAAAATACGTCCTGTGGCGTCGTCTACGACACAGCCTTCAGGTTGGGTTTTAACTGAAAAACGTTGTACTTCTTCAGCCCTTAATTTTTGCTGCGTAGCGGTAATGTGGTATTGAACAAAAGTCCCGTTTTTATCGTTTGGAATGGCATAGATTTCACCTTGAGCATCGCGATACATACAAATGCCGTAGATGTCATCTAAAGTCGTTGGTAACTCACCAAGCACAAAGACCCTGCCTGTTTTTGGTTGAATCGCAAATACATGTAAGCTGTTGTGGTCTCGGTTCGATGCCACAGCCAAATCAACCGTTTGATTACCCCACTTAAAGCCATGGCGTACATCGACATTATTGAGTCTCCCGACTGGCAAATACTGTACAGCTTTACCTTGTAGGTCATTGACTTGTAAGCCGCCTTGTTTATCTGTCGCTAAAATACGGGATTGACTCGGCTGTGTGGCATTGTGCCAAATAGCAGGATCATCAGCCGCATCACCTGTACTTGGCACACCCTCTGTCTGCACTTCTGCAGGGATAGTGATGATACTTTGAGCTTTGGTCTGGGTCTGAGTTTCCCATTCAACATCGGCTGCTTTCACCGTTTTATCATCTAAAATCAGTAGAGATTTATCGGTTAAATTTCCGCGAATACTCAGACTTTCCGCCTCCTTTAAACCACTCAGCTGTAATGGTTCTAGGATGTTCCAATGCTTGTCTTGTTTTTGATAACGATAAAGCAGTGGTTTTTCTTCATCAAGCACCGCAATGTGATCATCCACAATGCTAATTGCGGATGGTGTCCCTTGAATCGAGCCAAACGGTTTTACCAAATCGACTGCTTGGCGCACCATATCTGCTTCAGAATGGGCAGGATAGACCCAAACACCGACATTTTCTTCATTGATTAAGAGTTCTGCACTAGTATCATTCACCTTGCAAACAGTACTTGCAGGTGGAAAACTTAAACGACGTACCAACTGCGGCAGGGCCAATGCTTTTTCACGATTCGCCACAAGCCACTGCTCACCTATCCCTTCTTCACCGACTAAAAAGGCAAAACTCAAGCCTTGAGCATCGGTGTATAGACAAACATCTTCGGACTTAAATGAACGCTTTGGAATAAAGCTGGCTTTGTCCCATACTTTATTTTTTAAGTTCATGCTCATCAGTTGAATTTGCTGTTGTTGCAAATTCGATGCAGCAATCAATAAACGCTCCGAACCAATCCGGTAATCAAAACGTCCAAACTGCCCTTGAATGTGATGCAATACATTTTGTTCATCATCTAAAAACTGAAGACCTTTATTCTTACTGCTCAATAGAGCTGTCACTTCTGGCCATGTACTTAAGCTCAACCATTGCACATCTTCAGTTTTAGCTTCATTTGTATCAACTTCGCGTAATTGGAGCTTTTCTGCTGTTGGCTGATCCACCGTTAATGGTTGTGAGCTTACAGGAGATGGAGAAACACCATGCTGACTACATGCTGTCAGTAACACTATGCAACTTGTTAAAACAGACAATTTAAAGCTTGAAAAATTCATAAAATTACTCAAATTTGGGCAACCATATCTCGAGGTTTTCTTCTCAACAAAGAAAACCTGAGCGTTTATTTAGTGAAATTTAAAAATGGGTGTAAGTCAGAGCAAGCTTATAGGCTGGGCCATATTCTTCATACTGCGCGTTGTAAGCCTTCGCACCTGCGTAGTTGTAATAGTGCTCATCGGTGATGTTTTGTACATCAAACTTTAATTGTAAATTTTTTGACAAATTCAGATGACTACTAAAGTCGAGAAAGACTTGCTCATCGGTATAAGTATCTTTTTCAGGCGTATCAATATCACCTAACTCATATAAATAGCTAGACTTATAGTTTGCAGACAAACGTACGCCGAAACGCTCATTTTCCCAACCAATCATGGCATTGCCTACCACATCCGACTGGTTTGGTAAATGAATACGACGGCTCAGAAGTTCGCCATCTTTCATCGAATCAATATCTGCTTCTGACTTACTAAAGGTCGTATTAAAGCCCAGCAAGAAACCATTCCAAGGCGCTCCTAGATGGTCAAACTTTTGTGAGTAGGCAAACTCCATCCCGTACAGTTTTGCTTCATTACCATTTTTATAGGTAATAGCTTCATCAAAGTCAGCCCATTGCCCTGTTCCTGCAATATTGGTGTTATAAATAAAGTTATCGATATCTTTATAAAATGCGTAGAAACCCACCATACTGGCTTTGCCAAAATACTTTTCTACACCCAGATCAAAGTTAGAAGACTCTAAAGGCTTTAACATTGGGTTACCAAACTCAGCTTCATCACCATCGATATAGACACCTGGTGCACTTTGCGCAAAGTTCGGACGTACCACACTATTGGTCCAAGCGGCACGGAGGTAAGCGTTATCGGCCAATTGATAACGTAAATGTAGGCTTGGCAACCAATGATCATAGTCATTTTTATATTTAGTCGCAGTGATCACATCATCGTTGAACTCAAAACCACGTGCTTCAAAGTTGGTATTTTCATAACGTAAGCCTGCAATCACACGCAGTTGATCCAAATCAACGGTATTCATGACATAAGCCGCTTGTATGTCTTCATTCGACTTAAAGTCATTAATGATTGAACCGTCAGCAACCACATAATCATTTGGATTTAATCCACTGATTTTATCTTTAATAGCGTTTTTATTAATGGTTGGACCAAACTGACCCAGTTCATAATGGCTGTTTGAATTGAAATCTGAACTTGACGTACTGAGATCTTCATATTTCCATTCATCGGTATTGTTGGTTTTTTCACGTTGGCTGATTTTTCCGCCGAACTTCAATGCAGCAGCATAATTCCCCAGCATATAGTCTTTCAAAAAGTCTAATTTACCGTTGTATTCTTTATCGGTGGTTTTAGATTTTTCCCACGACACCGAATCTAACTCATAGTTGGCCGCATCATAAAAATCTTGGTCTGCCGTAATTACAGGTTTTTGCGTACTATTAAATCCAACATTACTAAAATCACCTTGGTATTTTGCCCCCGAAATTCCCCCTGGATTTTCCTCCGATGCTTCGCTATAACCGAGCTGACCTTCCACCGTCCACGTGCCAAAACCTTGCTTACCACCGAGGACAAAAGACTGTATTTCTTGTGTTTCTTCACGGCTCTTCAGTGAACGAGTCACTTCTGCATCACCACGCTGGCCTGCAAGTTGTGGATCAGAAAATTCAGCCGCCACTTCCTGACGTGATTCAGTGTCTTTAAAGCGACTATATAAAGTTCTTAAATAGTATTCGCCTGTGTCATTCGGACGGTAATCAAAGTTTAAACCCGCACCAATGCGCTCACGCTCGATGTCATATTGACGCATTGCGGTTTCTTCAAGTGCGTCACCATCCCAAGCCCCACCCGTTTCAACATTGTCCGAGCCAAATTTTCGGTTTTGATAACTCAGTGCCAGTGCCACCCCAAGGTTGTCTTGCCCCTCACCAACACTGAAACGATTACTGAGAGCACCAGATGCTTTAGGGCTATATTTTTCCCGTTTTTCATCATAACCACCTTCAACCGTTCCCGTATAAAACAAACCGTCATGGTCAAAAGCCGATAAACTTTCAACCTGCACCGTACCACCTAATGAGTTGGCATCCATGTCTGGTGTCAGCGTTTTCACCACAGCCAATGACTGTACTAGCTCTGAAGGTAAGACATCCAATGCTACGCCACGGCGATCGCTTTCAGGTGCAGGAACCAAAGTACCATTGATGGTTACTGCATTTAAGTCAGCGCCTAAACCACGAACGGAAACAAAACGTCCTTCGCCTTGGTCACGCTCTGTAGATACACCTGGTATCCGTTGCAACGCTTCTGCGGCATTGTCATCGGGTAATTGTCCAATGCCATCGGCATGTACCACACTGCTGATTTGGTCGGCACGTTTTTGTTCTTTGAGTGCTTTATCCATACTTGCAGCTTGACCAATGACCTGTACATATTCCACCGTGTTATCTTCGGCATGTAGATGCGTCATGCTCAGCATTGACAGGACCAATGTGCTGAGCTGAAAACCCGCACGCTTATGTTTCATGAAACGGCTCTGATTATTTTGCATTATGTTCTTCCCCTCAAGCCAAAGTGGCATGGTTTGAACGCACAATAGAAATTGAATGTGAACATGATGTGACAGTGCCTTTTACGATCTGCCCTTTTTATTTGTTTTTGGCCTTTTTCAGCAAAAAGTGAGCTAATTTGATCTGTATAGAGAAAATACTGAGCATACAGAATGATGCATATTCCCCTCAAAGATAGGGTTTTTCAGCATTTTTATTCTCAAAAATCAAAAATACCCTGATCTATTTTGACCCTAGCCATTGCCATCAAACTGTCATCTAAATCTGTTTAGCTTGGGCGAAAATAAATCATTTCAAAAAATGCTATGCCTAAATACTTTGCTTACTACCGCTGGCCTTTATTATGTGTAGCGACTGCCTGTAGCTTATCCCTTTGGTTGTTTATCTTACTTGGGCAGAGCAAGTCATTTGCTGAATGGAACTGGGTCGATATTTTAGGTGAAGGGGGAGCAACTGTTTTTATTGGTATTTGGATTTTCTTTATTATTAAAAGCCGTCCTTTGGGCCGTGTAACCAACTATATCTTTTATGGACTGTGTTTTATTTTTTTCCACATGTGGATGGACAGCTTAGATGAGTTTATTCGCCTGCCTAAAGAAATCATGTGGGATGCATGGCTTGAGTCCATTCCTTTTCCAATTGGACTGTGTCTATTTACCATCGGGATTTATTTTTGGCATCAAGAAGAACTGGCGATTTCTAAACACATGCAAAAAAGAGAACGCATTTATCGGGATCATCGCTTATTCGATGCACTCACCCCTTTGGCCGATGCTCATTATTTTAAAACACAGCTCAAAGCCGCAATCGAGCAAAACTTGCATGAACCCAGCGACATGTCCGTCATACTGCTAGATATGCATAATTTTAATCAGATTAATCAAACACATGGCTTTGATGAAGGCACATCTATTTTACAGCATGTTTCACAATTGATTAGCTTAAACTTACGACCACAAGACCTGCTCTGCCGCTTCGCAGGAGATCGTTTTATTATGTTGTTACCAGAGACTAAGCTACAACAGGCTGAAAAAATGGCTGCTCAACTTGAACGCATGCTTATGGTCAGTGCTTATTATCAACGTGATCTGTCCGTGCACATTCCTCTAAAAGCACTCACGACCTGCTGCGCTGTCGGACAATACCAAACTGTCCAACAACTCTTGAGTGCCTTAAATCAGCAATTGCTCCAAGTGAAGCAGTACTACTCACCGAAGCGAGTCATGGTATGAGCTTTGAATGCGACTACAGCTACATTCCTGCGCATCATCAATTGTCTATTTTAATTGATTTGGCAGCGAGTCATGAAGTCGAACATCACGTCCTGCTCAGTGGCAGCAGTATTTTCTTAGAAGATATCTTTTCGGGGCAAAAACTAATTAGTCAACAACAGTTACAACAGGTTTTAAAAAATGCTGAACAGTGTTTTCGCAATCAGGACATCAGTTTCTTATTTGGTCAGCGCAGTTTAACCACTCCCTTTAATGACGCCATTAAATCCATGCTTTATGCATCGACCTTCGATGAGGCACTTAGCCGTTATTTAGAATTTTCCGCGTCCGTTTCACCATGGTTATGCCCTCGACTCATGTATAGTCAAAGCCATATTCATATTTATTGGTTAGATGAAAACAAGCTTGAAAATCGCTTTTTAATCGAAAGTGCAATGAGTGCAATACAAGCGTTTAGCCGTCAACTGTACCAAGCCAAATTAGCGTGGAAATTCGAGTTTAATTTTTCTGAACCGGATTATATTGAACAATATTGGACACATTTAGGCAGTGCTTTAGAGTTTAATCGCCCGATCAACATGATGAGCCTACCTCGCGATTTGATTTATGAAAAACTTCCCAATGCCTCTTCGACCTTAGCTTCAATCAGTTATCAATATGCGCTGAAAGAAATGACAGCTCAAAATATTCAACAGAGTTTTTTGCTCAGTTTGCACCAATATTTAATGCAGAATATTCAAAATAATATTCAACTTGAACAAACCGCTGACTATTTTCAAATGAGTTCTGCCACCTTAAAACGTAAACTGAAAAAGCATCAGACCCATTTTCAAGCGCAACTCGATCAAAGTCGTTTGCATACTGCCATCATTTTATATCGTGTACATGGTTTTAAAACTGAACAGATTTCTCAGTATTTACAAATTAACGATGCCACTAATTTTCGACGTGCGTTTAAGCGGTGGAGTGGTTTAACCGTACAAGCGGCACAGTCCTAAGCGCTTATTTTTCCCAAAAAAATCACGGGTATTTCTATTGTAACGTCGAAATTAAAAGTCAAAAACTCATCGGCTAATCACTAAAGTCCGCATAGTCACGTTCGCTGTATTTTTCTGTTTGTGTCCAAGGTGTAGCAACATGTTGGCCAATTTTGCGCACGGTAAAGGTTTTGGCATAGCCTGAGGTCGGTTTGAGCAATTCATATTTTTGAACCAGTTGATCCTGTTCACTCCATATAATATTCAACGTTTGCCCAGCACTGCGTATTTGATAATGCGCTAACTTCGAATCACGTTGAATCAATTGTGCTCGCTTTAAAATGTCAGGATGAATCAAACTATATTCACAGCGCCAACAGTTTTTCATCCCTAGCATTTCTTGATCGACATCCTGCAATTGCACCCGCATTTTTTCATCTGGCAAAATATAAAAACGCTGAAACGGACTTTCTACGTTTGCTTGCCCGACTACATCTTTGCGCTGCATCCACTGAATTGCACTGTCAAAACTCACATGCTCATGGGTGTCTGTTTTGGCAGACACATGAGTGTTGCTATGTATCTGGGCTTCGTCAGCATGCGTTTGTGTGTTTAAACGTTCAATCCAAATATTTTGCTCATCTCGAATTATTTTCTCACTGTATTTTTGAATGGTCGTGACCCCATTGGCATCCAACCGTTCAATCTGATAATCAATACGATATTCATCGGCCGACCATACCCATGGACTGAGCAAACTGAAAGACAATGCTAAGAATTTCATTTTGAATTTGAACGGCCGTATAAATCTTGTATCCATTAGAATCCAAACGCCTTTTTCAATTGCTCAAATACCCATGTATTTTCTTGTGTGCCTTTGAATAGATTTGAATTCTTTCCTTCAGCAAACAGCATCACATCTCCGCCGCCATGTGTTTCGCTTTTCGTCAGTTGTACCCCGACTTCTTGTTTATAGTCGTCAGCAAAGGCTTGCTCGTTGCTAATACTGTCACGAATATCTAAACGTTTACCCGTACCATTTCCAAAAACAAGCGTCGTTCCTGTTGCCCCATTTACATCGCGGTATGGATTATGTACTTGGCCATCAGCCAGCACTTTGCTGTAAGCATTTTGCTCTTTTGCAATATTATAGTCATAGCTCAGCCCCAAAATACCTGGATTAGTTTCCGTCGTTTGACCCGTTCGTGCGGCATAACCATTAAAGGTCATCACATGGTCATGGTCTGCCGTCACTACAATCAAGGTATTGCTCAAATCCACTTTATCCAGTGCAGTTTGAATTGCATCATTAAATGCCTTGGTTTCCTGCAATGCCCGTTTGGCATTATTGGCATGTAGCGCATGGTCAATACGCCCACCCTCAACCATCAAGAAATAGCCTTGTCCATGACTCTGTGCTTGCAGTGCATCAATCGCTTTACTGGTCATCGCCGCCAGACTCGGTTCAGTCTCTATATTCTTCTTGAGTCGATCCAAATCAAAATTTAAATGCGACTGTGTGGAGAACACGCCGAAAATTTTCTGAGTATTGACCGTCTGTGCCAAATCACTTTGGCTTAAAACGGTTTGATAACCCTGCTGTTTAAACTCTGCCAATAAATCACGACCATCCAAGCGCCCTTTGGGGTTAGAGACTGCATCATAAGGCGTCCAATGATTTAAGCCGCCTCCCATAAGGACATTAATGCCATCCAATAAGTTTGGATTATAAGCTTTACCTTTTGGAACAGCTTGAAGCGCTATATCGTATTGCGCATCACGGTGACAGATATGTGCATAGGTTGCCGCAGGTGTGGCATGGGTGAGTTCGGTCGTCGTCACTACGCCAACCGCTTTACCCTGCTTTTTTGCCAGTTCTAAAATACTTAACGCAGGCATCCCTGCGACCATACTACTGCCCTGTTCTGGACAACGGTTGATGGCTTTCGCTAAGCTTTTGCCATTCGGCAATTTTCCTTCTTCAGGTTCGACCGCAACCGTTCCTGTTGTCATGGCAATCACTTCATTTTTATTTTTCTGCCCAGTCATATAGGCGCCCATAGAGGGAGCGCTATCTGTGGTTTGACCATCCTCAGAATAGGTTTTAATCCTTGCTGCGTGCTTCATGCTGTCCATGGCCAGTTTGCCATTTTCCCCCACAGCATAAATACGACTTGCCGTCACTGTGGTTGGTCCCATGCCATCGCCTAAAAAGAATATAACGCTTTTCGTCGGTGTAACTGTGGTGTCCGCAGCATACAAAGCACTTGAAGAAATCGACGCTGTAAGCAGAAGCATCATGTATGGGATGGTTTTTAAAGTATGTTTCATGTGATATCCCTCTGCTATAAGCCTGTGATCTTACGAATGAGGTGATTGACCTCAATATTTTCAAGGCTACCTGAGAACTGATCGGCTCCCTGACCAATCGCACCTAAAAACACATCTGCACCGCCATGCGTTTCTTTATCTTTATAGCCCGTTTGAATCACAGCTTCTTGTTGGAAATCATCCGCAGCAGTGCCCGTACACCAACCCGTTTCAGCCAAAGGATAGGTGAAACTATATTTTTCACCTTGTGGTGCCTTTGGCCCTTGTACAGGATGACAGACATCAGTGTCTTTTAAGTTCAGTACCAAGTCATCCATACGGTTTTGAGTGGGGCGTTTTTTGCCCGTACCAAAACCGATAATCGGATAAGGTTGACCATGAATATCTTGAGCAAAGCCCGCTTGATCATAGTTTTTTACCAATCCAAGCACACTGGTTTCCTTACCTTCGACGTATTTTCCTGTACGCTTGGCATAACCATTTAAAACCAAGGTGTGATCATGGTCGGCTGTGATTACAATCAGTGTATTTTTAAGTTCAGGATCACTTTGTTTAAGCTTTTGAATGGTTGCTTCTAAAGCATCATTTAAGGCAATCGTGTCTTGTAAAGCACGTTTGGCATTGGTGTCATGCAGCGCATGATCTATACGCCCGCCCTCCACCATCAGGAAAAAACCTTTTTTATTTTGCGTCAGGATGTCTAAAGCAGACAGCGTCATTTGCTTGAGACTCGGCTCTGCCAAGTTTTTCTTGGTGCGATCCAAGTCGTAATTTAAATGGCTGTGATTAAATAAACCCAATAATTTTTCATTTTTCGCCAGCTGCACTTGGGAGAGTTGGTTTTCATCAAAAACTACGCGGTAGCCTGCCTTTTGCATCTCGGTAATTAGATTGCGCCCATCAGTACGCTCTCCGTCTGCATCTTTAGGCAAAAATTGACGCTTGCCGCCGCCTAAAACCACATCCACTCCATCTTTGAGTTTTGGGTTATATCTTTGATAAGCATCCCCTTTTGAACTCGGCACCAGCTGTGATGCAATATCATTTTCAGCATCACGGTGGCAAATATGCGCATAAGTCGATGCTGGTGTGGCATGCGTGATCCGCGTCGTGGTCACAACCCCTGTCCCCCAACCCTTTGCTTTGGCTAATTCGAGTAAAGTCTGTGTGTTTTGCTTATTTTTGTTTTGTGGGTTAGTCCCGCACTGGTTATTCCCTACTGAATCAGGTTCAACTGCAATTGTCCCTGTCTGCATCGAGATCACCTCATTTTTCATCTTCACACCGGTCATGTACGCACCCATCGAAGGTGCACTGTCAGTGACTTGCGCATCTTCAGAAAAGGTACGAACAAAGGCAGACTCAGGTAACCGATCAATTGCTAACTGACCATCTTCACCGACAGCATAAATGCGGGAAGCGGTAAGTGTAGTCATGCCCATTCCATCACCCAAGAAAAACACTACACGTTTCGGTTGTTGGACTTTTTGTTGTTTGAGTAGTTGTACTGCATGAGTTGGTTGAGCTTGCATTAAATCACTACTTTGACAAGCGGAGAGAAATAAAGCATTCAAACTTATATATGCCACACTGATTGTTTTTAATTGGAATTTTTCAAGAAAACCGAGCATTGCATCAACCCATCTAAAGATGGCTGAAACATACACTTCGGATATTTAAATCCGATGACATTTAAGCATCAATATAAATTTACTCACTTTCGAAACGCTTTTTCATTTTTTACAATTATCAATATTAACCATCAAATTTGTAACGCAATCTAACGTCTTTATTCTCATTTGACAATGGTTATTATTTACTTTTTGGTAAAATTCAATCAAAATCCCCCAGCCTTCTACAAACCAATCTTTTGAATTACTGCTAAAAATGAAATAGTTAAGCTTTTTTATAACGTATCTTATTAACTTTATGCACTTTTTTACAATAACCACCACTCTCGGGGATCTTAAATGAAACGCTCTTCCATGTTACTTGCTATAGGGCTCTTAATAACCACTCTTTCAGGCTGTGCGACATCACGCGGATTGATTCAAGTTCCAACGCCTAATACTTCCGCATCCTCTCAAGAAGTGCCGAGTTCTAAGAAAGCAATTATCGCGCTGGTCGAAGATAATAGAACATTCCAAGACAAACCCACCACACCTGATATTCCGTCTTTAAAGGATGGTTTAGCCAAAGCAACTACTGAAGAAAAAGCAAAAGCTGTTGCGCGTAAAAGAAATGGCTACGGAAAAGCGTTAGGCGATATTCTTTTAGAAAAAGAGACCGTGTCTGAGTTATTACAAAAACGCACAACTCATGCACTTAAACAATCAGGTTATGAAGTCATTACAGACAATGAAACCAATCGAGCAAATGCCGATCTAATCCTCACCATTAAAATTAATAAATTTTGGTCATGGTTCCAGCCTGGATTTGCGTCAATCAAAATTCACTCAGAAATAGATACAAATGTCGTGAATGCGAAAGACTTGAATACAGCCCCTCTCCACATTTATAGCAAGGTGACAAAATCAGCTCAAATTGCCAATGGTACGAAATGGGTAGAAAACATTGATGGGGTACTTGATGATTATGAGTCTAAATTAATTTCTGCATTGCCAAAAGCAAATCCATAAATAGCTATAAAGTAAAAAAAGCCCTATGTAGAGGGCCTTAAAAGCTAACGAATGTTATACGTTAAAACTTGGGCCATTCTTTAATGACCCATGTTTTTTTAACCACAAATAAAGATAAGTACTACCACTTATGACTATAAGAAACTTTTAACGTTGCTCCATTCGCTACTAAGTGACTTGTGTTGTCACCAGATCTTAGCAATTGGCTATAAAGTGGGTAATATTTTCGGTTAAACATATTTTCTAAACCAATAGTTACAATATCTTTTTTGTTAAGCGCAAAACTACTGATTAAGTCGGCCGTTGTATAAGATTTCACATCATAACGACCAAAACCGTTTACGCCATTCAACCTGTAGTCCTTCGCACCAAAGTAAGTTGCCTGTAGTCTATTCGTCCAAGTATCAGTTGGACTATAAGAGATGTAACCAGTCAATTTTAATGGTGGGATTCTGAAGCCCGTCATATCTTGTTCTTTATTCGTGTTTTGTGGAGTTTCACGACCTTTCATCCACGTTACACTCCCCCCAGTCCCCCAAACATTAACATCATCAATGTAGTCAATAGTTGCTTCAACACCAGAAACTTTCTCTTTTGTTCTAGCAAGAACCAATCCATTGTTAAAAGATTGGACACCTCCAAGGTCAGAGGTTGAATGGAATACGGCAAAACTAGATGAGATATTTTTAAAATCACCCTTCCAACCCAGCTCATAATTATCAACTTTTACAGGTTCTAAAAATGATGAAGCAAGGTTAAAACCGACTCCAGCATTACGTATAACTAAACCAACATCAGGAAGTTGAAAGCCTTGATTAAAAGAGCCGTATATCGAGTGTTGATCAGTTGGAGAGAAAGTAAGATTTGCATTATATAACCATGCATCAGCTTTAACTTTACCCCCTTGGACTGTATAAGGGTTTGGTTTACCTAACTGAGATAATGGGATGAAACTATCGATTTCAGCGTAACTATCTTCATAACGAGTTCCAATCTCAGCAGCCCATTGGTCATTAAATTGATGCTTAAATTGAACAAATCCGCCAAGACTTTGAGTTGTGAGCTCAGGCAAATAAATAAGATTCCCAATTTTAACAAACTCTAGACCACCAGACTGATCATAAATTTGAGGGTCAAAAATATCCAAGGGCATCTCGCTCTTTTCACGACTAAAGTCACCGCCCCAAACGACAGTTGTATCACCCAAGAATTCAAGTGGAGTCGAGACTGTTAAGCGACTACCTAGGACATTATTTTCTTGGTAAATTTGATCTACTTGTTTTCCACGATTTGCATTACCACGCGCATCAAATGGTGAGAAGCGAGTAAAGAAGTCTCGATAGTAAAGTTGTGCATCAACTTTATTTCCTAATAAATCTTTATTGATATAGGTCAAATTATAGATTTGATTTTCATTTTTATTTTGATCTTTTAATTTTAAACCTTTAATTGCTTGAGCAGGTACACTACCAAGAGGATATTTTTTTGTGCTCGTATCAGCTGCATAATCAGAATCTTGTTCTGCATTATAGTAATTCGCCGCAAGCTGTAGGTATTGATTGTCATCAATATGATAGCCAATTTTACCCCCTATGCTATAGGCATCAGCATCATAAAGATCACCTTGACTGGGTTCTGGAGCAACTCTATCACCACTGGCATCATATGGACTACCAATACGTTGATAGCCAAAGTCCAATGCATAGTCAAAATTATCCAAGCTTCCCGTAAAATATTGGTGAATATCCCCACTTAATGCATCTGTACGGAAATTAGTTAAAGGGCTTTGTAAGCCAATAACAGTTTTAGCTGTAGGTTCTCCACCAGCAGCTTTAGTTGTTATAGATATAATCCCGCCTGCTGCACCACTACCGTAAATGGCGTTGCTTCCTCGAATAACTTCAATATTTTGAATACTTTCCGGATCAATAGAAGAAAGACCTCTAGAAGTATCACGCGTTAAATTCATCGGAACACCATCAACTAAGATAAGTGCATTTCGCCCACGTAATGTTTGTCCATAATCTGTAATTGTACGACTTGAATCAGATAAGCCAGGCACAGCTTTTGCTAAAACAGTTGCAATATTCCCTGAAGAACCATTTTTTAAAAGTTCAATTTGTTTTTCATCTAAATTTGTCACTTGTTTTGATTTTTCTTGTACTTCATCAGCACGTGAGGCAGTGAATGTCATTGTTTCTAACTGTTGTACAGTATTTTCTGATGGAGAAACCTTTTCTGAGTTTTCTGCAAAACTCGAATTAGAAATGAAAATTACACCTGTTGTTGCTAATATTGGGAAAAGTTTTTTAGACATAGATATTGAAGAGGGCTTTTTCATAATTTGCAAATAGTAATAAGAATTTTTATCAAAATAATTCTTGTTTACTTTCCAGTCAATTTTTTTATCAAATAACTTTAAATTATTTATTGTAAATAAATAATTTAAAGAAAAAACTAGGGTGTGTTGACACTTTTAGCTTAAAAAAATAGCGAAGTAGTAAAATCAAATCGCCAAACCCAATTTTACTATTCGCTATGCCTCGTACCATGCTGACAGATCAACACTGGCAAAAGTTGAAAGTTATTCTGCGTAATTTATCCATTCACCACAACTCAAATTTACGCAATTTTATTGAAGCTATTCTCTATAGAATTAGAACAGGCTGTCCGTGGCGAGATATTCCTTGTTGTTTTGGTCATTCAAACTCTATTTTCAAACGTTTTAATCGTTGGTCAAGCAGCGGTAAGTTACTTAGATTATTCAAATTACTAGCCTCATGCCCCGATATGGAGTGGATTTTTATTGATGGCTCTCATGTACGTGCTCATCAACATTCTGCCGGCATAGCGAATCAATCTATTTCTAAAAGTGTAGGAGGAAACTCCTCAAAAATACATTTGATTGTTGATGCACATGGCAATCCTATTGATTTCATGATTACCGATGGAACCACACATGATGTTAAAGTTGCACCTGATTTAATATCAACATTAGATTTAAAAGAGACAAAAGTGGTATGTGCAGATAAAGGCTATGATTCAGAACCACTGCGTGAACAGATCAGGAAAACAGGGACTAAAGCGAATATACCAAAGAAAACAAATAGCCAATCGAACAATGACCATATGGACTGGTATTTATATAAAATCAGGCATTTAGTTGAAAATATGTTTTGTAGATTAAAGCAATTTAGAGGAATAGCTACTCGATATGACAAGCTCAAAAGAAATTATCAAAGTTCTGTTGCTTTAGCCTGTATATTTTTATGGCTACCTTTATAGGGTTAATTATGAACAGTAAATGTCAACAGACCCTATTCAGCTGTTTTGATACGTAATTTTCTAATATTGAAGGGCTTTGTTGCACAAACATTCAAAAGCTAAACTTCTTCCAAGTTATCTAAATTTAAGTGGCAACTTGGGTGTGAGGTCGGCCTAAATCTGTAAATTTATTTAATACGGCCACACGTGCATGAATCTCATTGACTTGGCTTTGAAAGTTTCTCGCACGGAGTTTATCGCCTAATAATTTGATGCAATGCATCTTGGTTTCTATCAGACTTCTGCGATGATAGCCTGACCAATTTTTCCATATTGTTCTTCCTAAACGTTTAACTGTTCGAAGTAATTCATTTCGCTCTAGCGAGCTGGTCTTTGTATCTTTCCAAGGTTTCGCATTTTTTCTTGGCGGAATCACCGCATGTGCTTGTCGGTCTGCAATTACTTGACGGCATTGCTTGGTGTCATAAGCCCCATCAGTATAGACAGAGTCAATCTGCTCATCTTGTGGAATCTGATCGAGTAAATCACCAAGCACTTGTGAATCACTCACATTATTTGTAGTGAGTTGAATAGCGCGTATTTGAAGGGTTTCAGCATCTATACCAATATGAAGTTTACGCCATTGGCGACGATATTCAGGTTGGTGTTTCTTACGCTTCCATTCACCTTCGCCTAGAAACTTTAAGCCAGTAGAATCGACGAGTAGCTGGAGACCATTACTGCTTTTTTGATAGTTAATTGCAATATCAATATGCTTTTGTCTTCTGCAGATGGTGGAATAGTCTGGTGCTGTCCAATCTAATCTACAAAGATGAATGAGACTTTGCACAAAGCCAGTGACCATGCGTAAAGAAAGACGAAATAAGGATTTGATCATTAAACAGCATTGGATGGCTGTATCTGAATAAGTTTGATTTCGACCATGTTTACCTTTGGGTTGAGCGTACCATTGAGTCTTGGGATCAAACCAAATTGAGAGATTTCCTCGATTTATTAATGCACTGTTATAAGAAGACCAATTGGTTGTACGATAGATTTTAGGTGTGGGCTTATTCATTTGAGAATTATATTGTGGAATAAGCCTTTAGAGATAGGTTTGTGCAACAAAGCCTCTTCGGAGTACTTTATTTAGTTAAAATAATAATTACATACAACGCTAATACTCTTTCATTTTTATTTTTCAAGCTTATAGTTTTCATCTTGTCTCTCTGCTACCAAACAAAATGATTATTGAATATCTCTATCTCTTAAAATAACGCTTTTATTGGACTATTAAATCTTTATCGAACCATTTTTCCACTACATTTGTCCATAAAACAAAGCCAATCAGCCCTCAATTATTAAGAATTTCTAAATGAAAAGCCTGACTTAGCTAAATGCTGCATCAGGCTCATTCACATGATTTAATTTTTTAGCAAATCGATCCAATAATATGCTCTGCGTGACAGGTCGCTCCCTGCTGAGCTGTCAACTGAATTACCCCACTTTGATGTGCAAGTACAGGAACTTCCATTTTCATGGCCTCCATAATCGCAACCACTTGCCCCTCTGCAACCTGCTCCCCGTTTTCTACTTTCCAAGCGCTAATTACGCCATTGATTGGTGCAAGTAAGTGTTCAGCACTCACTGCTGTTTCTGTAGCCGGTTGGTCTTGAAACGTCATTGTAGGGTTTTGTGCAAACATACCCGCAGGTAAGCCTAAACGATGTAATTTCCCATCAATTTCAATATAACTGAGTAACATCGGCTGTTGATGATTCGGAATACTGCGTTTCGTTGGCTTTAAGTCCTGTTTAAAATCATTTTCAATCCAACGAGTATGGACATTAAATGTGTCGGTAAAATCAGCTTCATTTAATACAGCACGATGAAAGTCTAAAACCGAAACAACACCTTCAATTTTAAATTGCTTCAGCGCACGTTTAGCGCGAGCGATCGCAATTTCACGGGTTGGGCCTGTGATAATCAGTTTTGCCATAAGCGAATCAAAATGACTCGACACCAAAGAACCAGTACGAACACCTGTGTCTACGCGTACGCCCTGGCCAAATGGTGCTTCAAATAAACTCAATACACCAAATGCAGGAATGAAGCCGCGAGCAGGGTCTTCAGCATTGATACGAAACTCAATGGCATGCCCCTGCACTTTCGGGGTTTCTTTGATTGAAAGTTCATGGCCTTGAGCCACTCGAATTTGCTCAACCACCAAATCGACTTTGGCCGTTTCTTCCGTGACAGGATGTTCCACCTGCAAGCGGGTATTTACTTCTAAAAATGAAAGCTTTCCATCACGGCTTAGCAAATATTCAACGGTACCCGCACCGACATAGTTGGCTGCCTGACAGATATTTTTGGCTGAAGTTAAAATTTCTTCATAAATTGCATCGCTGATAAAAGGCGCTGGGGCTTCTTCAACCAACTTCTGATTACGACGCTGTAGCGAACAATCACGTGTACCTAAAACCACTACATTGCCATGTTGATCGGCAATCACTTGCGCTTCGACATGGCGAGGCTGATCTAAGTATTGCTCAACAAAACACTCACCGCGGCCAAAGGCAGCTTGCGCTTCACGTACAGCCGAATCATACAGCTCTTTTACATCTTCCAGTTTCCAAACGACTTTTAAACCGCGACCACCACCGCCAAACGCGGCTTTAATCGCAATAGGTAAACCAAACTGCTTTGCAAACTCGAGGGCTTCATCAGCATTATGTAAGGGGTCTTGTGTGCCTTGAACTAAAGGTGCACCCACTGAAGCAGCTATCTTACGTGCTTCAATTTTATCACCCAATTTTTCAATGGCGCTTGGCGATGGCCCTACCCACTTTAAGCCTGCATCAATTACGGCCTGTGCAAATTCAGCACGTTCAGATAAAAAGCCATAACCCGGATGCACCATGGTCGCTTTGGATTTTTTAGCAACCTCAAGAATGGCTGGAATATTCAAATAAGTTTCACGTGCAGTTGCACCCGCCAAACCCCATGCTTCATCCGCCAGTTCGACATGCATACTGTCCATATCGTCATCAGCATATAAAGCAACCGATGAAATACCCATATCACGGCAAGCATGAATAATACGAACGGCAATTTCACCACGGTTTGCAATTAATAATTTTTCAGTAGTCATCATTCATTCTCAAAATCTGTAAATTCGGTCATTTTTTTAAATTTGATTTGGCAATCTGCTGGAATCTGTGCCACCAAGTCCCAATGGTGCTTCGCCACAGCCGCAATCACGGGGTAGCCACCAGTTAAAGGATGGTCATTCATAAACAGTACAGGTTGACCGTTTGGCGGAATCTGCAAGGCACCAATACAAGTTCCTTCACTTTCCAACTCATGAGTAATTTTGCGCTGCAACGGCTGCTCACCTGAAAGCCTCAGTCCAACCCGATTACTTTCATTGGTCACAAGCCAAGCTTGCTGACATAAGCGCTCAATGCTCTCTACTTCGAACCAATCCGTTCGCGGTCCCATTACAATGTCGAGCTCAACCACATCGCCGACTTTGGGCAAGTGTAACTTCGCAATTTCGGTATTACTGATATTTGAAACTTCAACCTGTCCTTGATTAACCGTATCCCCCATTTTTAGAGGTTCTGGTCCTAATACAGCCAAACTATCAAATGAGGCGCTATTCAGCACAGGCTGTACGTCGATACCACCACGAATCGCCAGATAATTTCTTAGCCCTGCCGTCGGTGCTTGAATCTGAAATTCATCACCTTCATCAAGGGCAATCGCTTGATAACTCTCAAAGTCAGCCTTTTGGTCATCACTAAATTTCACGTGGATGTTTGAAATTGCTCCCGTAACCGCAATGACTGCGGACTGATGCATTTTGGCTTTCAAACCACCATTTAAAATTTCAATCACAGGCGTCGGAGTTGGGTTACCGACAATTCGATTTGCACTGTGCATCGCCGATACATCCATCGCCCCTGCAACACCAACCCCAATCTTGGTCTGGTTAAAACGCCCTTCATCTTGGATCAGCATCTGTAAACTCGGTGCTGTTACCGTAAACAAAGGCATGGATTGTTTAGGTTCAACTGTACGAGTGACTTGCTGTGGTACGCTAACCGTGGTCGGTTGATGTGTGACATCTTCAAAATGTACTGTCATCCCCGGTAACAGTAGCGCTGGATTTTTACGTTCCAAATCCCACATTTTTTCAGCAGTCGTACCGATCAACTGCCAGCCCCCCGGACTGTCTTTCGGGTAAATCCCTGAATATTGTCCTGCCAGTCCCAAAGAACCCGACGGTATTTTTTTACGTGGCACAGCTAAACGAGGAATATCTGTAAAAGGTCGATCGGGACTGCTCATATAAGCAAAGCCCGGCGCAAAGCCAATAAAAGCCACATTCCAAACACTTTGACGATGCTTCAAGATAACTTCAGCAATTGAAAGCCCTTGTAACTCTGCAACTTGAGCAAGATCTTCGCCCGTATAGCAGATAGGAATAATCAGCTCTTGGACATTACGCTCAACGCCTGAACCAATTTTTATAGTCTGAATCGAAGCAACCAGTGTTTTAAAGGTGGTTTCGATTTCATTAAAAAACACTAAAATTGTTTTTGCAGCAGGGACTAAGTCTTTAATTCCATTCAATTGCATCGTGTGCAATTTATTGTACAACGCCAATGTTTCCTCTAGGCTGGCAAGCTCTATGAGAAAACAATCCGCGTTTACCGATAAAAAACGCATGTGCCTATCCTTTTTAATTGTTCTTTCGTCCCGCTTAACCTATCCATGCACGATCAGGAATGTCGGTAATGAACATATGACCGGGTGCATGGCTAATGGCAAAAGGAATTTTTGAGTTCATCACCGCCGCTTGTGGGGTTACACCACAAGCCCAAAACACAGGAATTTCCCCAGCCTCAATACGTGAAGCATCACCAAAGTCTGGCTGATTCACATCACGAATGCCTAAACCTTCAGGATGTCCAATATGTACAGGCGCACCATGCACACTTGGCATCCGTGCTGTAATTTTGACGGCATCCGCGATTTGATGGGATGGAATTGGACGCATAGAAACCACCATATTGCCCGAAATACGTCCCGCAGGCTGACACTGAATATTACTCAAATACATCGGCACATTGGTCTGATCATGGATATGACGAACTTCAATGCCCGCCTCTTGCAATGCAGTTTCAAAAGAGAAACTACAGCCAATTAGAAACGTCACCAAGTCAGGATGTGCATGATAAATGTCACTCGCATCCGTTACTTCATCGACCATTTCACCCTCTTTCCAGATGCGATAACGTGGAAAGTCGGTGCGTATATCTGAGTTTTCTGCCAGTCTTGTGGCATAAACACCTTCCTCTAGCACGTCTAAAACAGGGCAGCTTTGCGGATTGCGATGTGCATACAGTAGAAAATCATAAGCCCAATCTTTAGGTACCGAAATCATATTGACCTGCGTCATGCCCGCAGCCATACCCGCCGTTGGTTTGTCAAAGCCTGCACGAATTTTTAAACGTGCGGCTAAAGCGGCTTCAAGCTGCGCTGAATCGACTCGGATATCCTTATACATTGCTTACTTCCTCATGCTTTAAGACAAAGGGACGAATTTCAATATGATGATTTAGCAGTTCAGCTTTAATCGCAGCCGACATCTCTAAAGCACCTGCGGTGTCACCATGTAAGCAAATCGTGTCCGCTTGAATAGGGGTAAATACACCATCAATCGACTCAACGCCGCCATTTTTCAACATAGACACCACACGGCGTGCCACAAAGGCTGAGTCATGTAAAACAGCCCCGTCCAAACGTCGTGAAACCAATGAACCATCACTGTTATAAGCACGGTCTGCAAATGCCTCAGATACAACCTTTAAGCCTGCTGCACGTGCTTGCTCAACCAAATGGGAACCTGCCAGTGCCACCAAAACCAGTTCTGGGTTATACATTTTAACGGCATCAATCACCGCAGCGGCCTGAGCGTGATCGTGTGCAATGGTGTTATACAGTGCGCCATGTGGTTTCACATATTGCACGTGAGAACCAGCCACTTTAGCTAGACCATCCAGTGCAGAAATTTGATACAGCACATCGGCAATCAGCTCATCACGTGACA
This sequence comes from Acinetobacter sp. PC34, assembly GCF_051789135.1. Lineage (NCBI taxonomy): Bacteria > Pseudomonadati > Pseudomonadota > Gammaproteobacteria > Moraxellales > Moraxellaceae > Acinetobacter > Acinetobacter sp. PC34. Next base: position 2,295,728 of record NZ_CP196664.1, read on the forward strand.
CATCCATATTGCGGCGACCAAAACCAACGAGGTCTGGATAAGATACATGCGCGCCAATCGCGACGTTTAATTCAACAGCTTTACGCAGTGTCTTTAAAATCCCCAGCGGATCTCCTGCATGAAAACCACATGCAATGTTGGCACTTGTCACCACGGGTAGAATTTGGTCATCATTGCCCATTTTCCACGAACCAAAACTTTCACCTAAGTCACTATTTAAATCTACAAACATGGCTTAATTCCTTTATCACTTCACCGTCTACTGGCTTAAAGTTTGGTTAAATAATTAAAGACTGTGGTAAAGGACATATAGCCCATCCACCATGTCAACATACATGTGAGTACACCCAAAATAAGTAACCATTTTGGATAGTTATAATTCCCCATCATATCTTTACGGCAAGCGGCAACATAAACAAAAATAGTTAAACCAATCGGCAGTACCAAACCATTAAAGCCACCAACGAAGATCAATAATCCAGCAGGGGTCGCGCCCAGTACGACATACAGTAATAAAGCCAAAGCGATAAATGTAATGGTGGTGTAATTGGTTTGTTTTGGACTGAGGTTTTTCTTAAATGCGGTAAAGAATGAAACCGAAGTATAAGCCGCGCCAATGGTACTACTGATCCCTGCTGCCCAGAAAATCAGACCAAATAATTTATAACCGAAAGTCCCTGCGGCATATTGAAAAGCTTGTGCTGCTGGGTTGGCATCATGGCTGGCTAAATCAATGCTTGCACCACTCACCACTACGCCCAAGAAAGCTAAAAACAGCACATAACGCATGATGCCCACAACCACAATACCTTTGGTTGCAGCTCTTGCGACTTCATCAATATTTTCAGGGCCAACCGCGCCTTTATCCAGTAAACGATGGGCGCCTGCATAACAGATATAGCCGCCGACCGTTCCACCAACAATCGTGGTGATGATGGCAAAATCAATCTGGTCGGGTGCAAACGTTTGATGAACAGCTTGGCCCACAGGTGGCATCACAATGACAGCAACAATGATAATCAAGATGATTTTGAGCAACCCCAAAACGATCATGCTTTTATCCATCGCCAGCGTGGCTTTTCTTGAAGCAAAAATTAAAATGGCTAAAGCACCACTTAAAATGCCGCCCCATTTAGTGTCTAACCCAAATAAGGCATTGAGACCTAAAGCCGCACCTGCAATATTACCAATACTGAAGAAAAAGCCACCCAAAATGACCAGAAAAGCCAGTAAATAACCACTGCCCGGCAAGGCTTTATTGGCAATATCCGAGGCACGCATTTGCGTCAGCGTTACGACACGCCAAATGTTTTGTTGAACCACATAATCAATCAAAATAGACACGAGAATGGCAAAGCCAAACGCCGCACCCAATTTCACAGTAAAGACCGCGGTTTGAGTGAGAAAACCAGGTCCCATGGCGGAGGTTGCCATCATGAAGATTGAAGCAACAATGGCCCATTGGCGATCTGATAAAAAAGAAGATTTTAATAAAGACATATTTAATGCGTTCCTCGTCCATTTGAGCTTAATAACGCTATTTTCAAGTTGAACCAAGAACATCATTTTGTTTGCAAATTCTGTTCTTAAATCCCTTTAACTGACAAAGATTCCCTGTTGCCCAACCAAAGCCATGGCGGATCAAATCTTCTATTTGAAATAAGAACATAGGCAAGCGCGATGAACAATACGACTTTTTACATCCATTATTAAAACTAAATGGCTGTATTTTATTATTTTTTATTTATTAAAAGTCTAATGATAAATTTTACTTATCACGCACGATAAGCTGCTTTTATAGTTTTTCAAACAAATTACGTTTTGAGATAAAGAAACATCACTTGTCAAAAAACTGCGTACGCCTCAATTATTTTTTAATTTTCTCAAGCAATCTTTTCATTGCGCTTTCAGAAACAGTGACTGCGACATCGGTTAATTTCTCTTTCAAGGCAGCATCATTTCCTTGCATATAAATCGAGGTGAAATGAAAGGTCTTGAGCTGGATCGGGGTATTTAAAATTTCCAAGCGACCATCGGTAATTTCCTTTAGCGCCGTTAAGGTCGGCACAACGGCGATTCCCAAACCTTGCTCCGCAAGACGCAATAAGGTCGCAAGCGAATAACTGGTAATTGAAAGCGGCTCATCCAGTGCCTGCTCTTTCATTTTGGCCTTGAGCTCTTTATAGGGATAGGTAATTTTTGGGTAAGTTAAAATGGTATGAGACATCAATGCCTTAAATGACATTTGCCCCACACCACCTTTAAAAGAAGGCGCTGCCAAGAAACTCAGTTCAAAGTCGCACAGCGCCTGCTCTACACACTCGAAAGCCAAAGTCGGACCCAGCAAAAAGGCCATGTCCAAATCTCCCGTACGCACACCTTCTTGCAAATTTGGGGTTAAATCCACCACAATTTCCACAGAAACTTTGGGAAACTCTTTTTGCACTTTTTCGATATATTCAACCAACCACGTATAAACGATGGTCTCGGAAACGCCTAAACGAATTGTTCCTGTGAGGTGCTGGTTTTCAGTCAGCTCAGCCACCAAATCGGTTTCTAAACGCATAAACTTTTCAGCATATTTAAACAGGGTCATGCCTTTATGGGTGGGTTTAAGCTGTCGAAAGCTGCGATCTAGAACTTTAAAACCTAAATCATTTTCAAGAGAGGTGATTTTTTGTGAAACGGCAGGCTGAGTCGTTTGTAATTTTGTGGCAGCCTTATTGAAACTATTTAAAGTCACAACCCAATAAAATGCTTCTAGATTTTTTAAATTCACCCTGAATCCTGCCTTTACTCCATCCCGCTTATAGTACGGCAGTTCCCACTATTTTTTAAGTTACTGTTTTATATAATTTCAAAATGTCTCACGAGATGATGATCATTCAAGCGCTATGCCTTGCCCAAATACATCTATTTTGCGTCTTATACAACCTTACTCGCTCGAACCGGATCAAGGCTCTTTAAATCAAGTTTAGTCAAAAAAAGACGCTTGTAAAAATCAATGTTTATTCGCGCTGCACTTCATCCCATCACGAATCATCATAAAAAAAGCACCTTTGTTAAAAAGATGCTTTTTTTAAACTCAACTGAAAAGGGAGTGTAAAAATCTAAAAGCGCTTATTTACTCTTCTGTAAACGTAAAGCATTTAAGACTACGGACAATGAGCTCAATGACATAGCCACCGCAGCGAACATTGGGGTGAGTAATAACCCTGTTAATGGATAGAAAATTCCTGCTGCCACAGGTACACCTAAACCGTTATACACAAAGGAAAAAGCAAGGTTTTGTTTCATATTCCGCACACCCAGTTTCGCCATATGTAGCGCATCGGCTGCGCCACGAATATCACCTTTAACCAAAGTCACTTGTGCGGTTTGTTTAGCAATATCGGTTCCGTTCCCCATTGCAATTCCGACATTGGCTTGTGCCAAGGCTGGTGCATCGTTAATGCCATCTCCCGCCATCGCCACAATTTTACCTTGGGCCTGATATTTCTTCACGATGTCCAGTTTTTCAGTTGGAGTGCAGTTGCCATATACATGCTGAATCCCCAGTTCTTTTGCGACTAACTGTGCATTCTGCTCATGGTCACCTGTTGCCATCACCACTTCAATGCCATCAGCCATCAATTGCTTAATGACCTCTTGCGCATTTGATTTAATCGCATCGTGAATAGAAATATAAGCCAGCACTTCTTGGCTATTGCTTAAGAAACTGATCACATTGCCTGTCGCACGCTGCTGGTTCAACTGGCTTTGCAAAGTATCATCTAAAGTGATGCCGAGCTGTTCAAGCAGCTTTTGGCTACCAATATAGAGGGTTTGCTCGCCAATCTGACCTTTGACACCAAAGCCAGTCACATCCTCAAAGTCTGCCACTTTCAGCAACTGCTGTGAAGGCACAATTTGCGTCAAAGTCTGTGCAATCGGGTGACTTGAATATTGCTCAATCGAAGCAATCCACTGTTCCGCTTGCGCTTGGTTCACATTTGGGCTGAGCAACTGAATTTCTTTAAGGCTTGGTTTACCTTCCGTCAGAGTCCCTGTTTTATCGACAATCAGGGTATTCACTTTACTTAAAGCTTCAATCGCCTCTGCATCTTTAAATAATACCCCTTTTTGTGCCGCGCACCCTGTAGTGGCCATCACGGACATTGGCGTCGCCAAACCCAGCGCACATGGGCAGGCAATAATCAATACCGCCACCGCACACATCAGAGCCAAGTCAAATTGCGCACCACCAAACACCATCCATGCAACGAAAGTCAAAACACTAATCAGTAACACCACAATCACAAAATACTTGGCAAACACATCGGCCAAACGTTGTAACGGTGCTTTAGAACGCTGTGCTTCTGCCACCGTCTGAATCATTTTCGCCAAAGTGGTATTCGCCCCGACCGCCGTGGTTTGAATACGAATACTGCCTTGTTGATTGACCGTACCACCAATGACTGTGTCATGCATTTGCTTTTTCACAGGTACAGGCTCCCCTGTCATCATGGCTTCATCGACATAGGTTTTGCCTTCCACCACCACACCATCTAGTGGAATCTGTTCACCTGAAGAAATCTGTAGAATATCCCCCTGCTTCACCATGCTAATTTCAACTTCAACCACCTGATCGGCTTGTACCAATTTGGCAGTATTCACTTGTAACTTTAACAAGGCTTTCAGCGAATCTGCGGTTTTGGCACGCGCTTTCAGCTCCATGATTTGCCCCAGCAAGCTTAAGGACACAATCATACAGGCTGCTTCAAAATACACCGCCACGCCATGCCCTGTTTTGGCTGCCATCGGAATCAAACTTGGGAAAATAGTCGCCACCACACTATAAATATAGGCCGCTAACACCCCGACACCAATGAGGCTCCACATATTTAAGTTGCGGGTTTTATACGAGGTCCAGCAACGCTCAATAAACGGTTTACCCGCCCATAGCACTACAGGAGTCGCTAGGACCAACTCAATCCACGGCTGAATATGCGGTGAAATGAAACTATGAATATGTGAACCCATCGCCAGTACAAATACAATCAACGTAAGCGGCAAAGTCATCCAAAAGCGATGGCTAAAATCCACCAATTCAGGGTTCGGTGCATCATCTAAAGTCGGTTGCATCGGCTCGAGTGCCATACCACAAATCGGACACGTCCCCGGTCCCTTTTGTACAATTTCAGGGTCCATCGGACAGGTATAGTCCATATCCGCCGCCCCTTCAGGCACAGGACGCTGATCGGGTGGAATCAGATAAAATTCAGGGTCAGCCTTAAACTTATCTAAGCACGAAGGATTACAAAAATAATAAGTCTGTTGCTGATAATCCGTTTTTAACTCTGTATTCGGATCGACTGACATGCCACAGACAGGGTCCATAAACTCAGCTGATCCAGATGGAGCATGATGTTCATGTTGATGTTTCCCACCACCACAGCAACTACTTTGGGCAACTTCTACCTTCGGCTTGGGTGCACAGCAACTTGCTTTGCTGTCTGGTTCTATTTTCGGCTTAGGCTCACAACAAGATGTTTTTTTCTCTGTCTCTTTCGGAGTTGATCCACAACAGCCAGCAGTAGAAGTAGACACCGATGCTGCATCTTCAGTTTTTACATAAGCCTCTGGGGTTGCAATAAACTTTTGCAAACATTTTTCACTACAAAAATAGTAGTCCTGTCCCTGCCACACGGTATGCGGTTTAGTTAAATCTGTTACGGTCATACCACACACAGGGTCAATAAATGTGGTCTTCTCTGCATCTGACACAGGTTTTGATCCGCAACCACAACCTTTGGAAGTAACTACAGCACTTTCCTCTTTCCCCTGAGATGAAGCATCGCTTATATCTGTTTTGGATTGACTACAACAAACACTGGGCGCCCTTTCTGATGTTAAGTAAGCCTCTGGATTGGCCGAAAATTTCTTTAAACAGCCTGAGCAACAAAACAAATAACGAACTGATTGATACTCATACACATGAGGAGAGTCCTCTGCGACCGTCATCCCACAGACAGGATCGATATTCACCACCATCGGCGCTAATTTCTGTTTGGAACAGCAAGACGTTTTGTGTTGCTCACTCATTCTGACTCACCTTTTATTTTTTGATTGTGTTAGCATAAAGTCTGTACCTAGGTACTGAGTCAAGCCTTTTGGAGATTATTTTATGCTCACTATCGGCAAGCTGGCAAAACACTGTCAAGTGAATGTGGAAACCATTCGTTATTATCAACGGATCGGTCTGATGCGTATTCCTGAAACCACACAAAACTATCGCTACTATAGTCAGCAAGATATTGAAACCTTAAGCTTTATACAAAAAGGTAAAGATGCGGGCTTACAGCTCAGTGAAATTCAAGATCTACTACATTTGCAACTGGATGACCGTGAAAAAGTCCGTGATGTGATTCAGCAACGACTGGAAAAAATTGATCAACGGATTCAAGAGCTGAATGCTTTGAAACAACGCCTTTCAAGCTGGGTGGATGAATGTAAAACCACCACCGACAGTTGCTGCCCAATTTTGCAAGAGCTAAAAAAAGGTTCAACGATTGCACCATAAACAGATACCATCTTTGAAATTTGACGATCATTTTCACACACACCTTTTCGATTCTCAGGACTGCGTTCACCATGTCGATTGAACTTGCCCAACTCAGAAAACAGCTTCGCAAACAACGCAGACAAGTTTCCGCCTATCAACAGCAGCAGTCCGAACTTCAAATTTTACAACGTTTAAGACGTGTGCCCGAATTTAAACATGCCACCCGTGTCGGGATCTATCTACATGCTTTTGGGGAAATTCAAACCCATAAAATCATTGAATATTGTTTTCATCAAAAAAAAGCAGTGTATTTACCGATGATTTGCAATATGAATCAGCGCTTAGTGTGGGTCAAAGTTTCACGTCATCAATTTCAAAATAAACGCTTTTCTCACCATCCGTTGGGTATGCAAGAGCCTATGGCAACACGTGGTCAGCACGTTTCACATTTAGACCTATTACTCATGCCCTTATTGGCGTGTGATCCTTATGGCACACGCATTGGCATGGGTGGTGGTTTTTATGACAAAACCTTGGCTTCTGCGCCCTATCACCGTCCGTTTCGTTTGGGTTTGGCCCATCACTTCCAGTTGGTGCCACAGCGCTTAATTCGAGAAACATGGGATCAACCTTTGGATGGGCTGCTGACCCCTCAACAGCATTTACGCTTCAAGCGCTAAAATTGACATTTTTGACTGTTGAGAATACTTAAAAATCACATGTTTAGTCATTTTTTATACAATTTATTTTGACCTGCCCTTGTATTTTTTAAAATACCCATCACTATAAAAAACATGGCAACACCGTTGTCACTCATTAGGAGTGCCCATGTCTGAAATTATTATGAATCAAGAAACCTTAGAGCCTCAGGTTCCAAGTGTATTACCACTTTTAGCGTTACGTGATGTGGTGGTGTATCCGCACATGCAAATTGCGCTATTTGTAGGTCGTGAAAAATCGATCAATGCAGTTGATGTGGCTCGTAACAGTGACAATCTAGTATTTGTAGTTGCTCAGAAAGATTCTCTTTCAGAAGAAATTGATCACGACAACTTATATCAATACGGTACTGTCGCGAAGATTGTGCAAGTTGTGAATCATGAAAATGATGAAAACTGTATAAAAGTATTAATTGAAGGCTTGCATCGTTCAAAGCTAGAAAAAATCATTGATGAAAATGATTATCTAACCGCAGAACATGCGCTTAGCCCAATGTCAGTCCACATTGACGAAACCACGCAAGAAACACGTGTCCAAGAATTACGTGCCCTATTTGCTCAATATGCTGAAGCAAAGCTGCGTAATGCACGTGAACTGATTGCTGCTGCGAACAAAATTGACGATTTACTGCAGTTGTTATTCTTCGTAGCGACCCGTGTTCCACTGAATATTGATGTGAAGCAAAAATTCCTCGAACACGATGAGTTTGAAGCCCATCTACAAGAACTGATGACGTATTTATTGCAGCAATCTGAAGAACAACAGATTGAGCAAACTTTACATGACTCAGTGAAGCGTCAAATGGAGAAAAATCAACGCGAATACTTCCTCAATGAAAAGATGAAGGTGATTCAGCGTGAGCTTTCTGACATGAATGGCGGCGCGGAAGATGACGTTGCTGAAATTGAAAAACGTCTTGCCGAAGCTGATTTGCCTGAACACGTGCGCAAAAAAGCTGAAAGCGAATTCCGTAAGCTTAAAGCGATGCAACCTGCGTCTAGTGAAGCGGCTGTGGTGCGCAATTATATCGAGGCCATTTTAGATACGCCTTGGAATAAAGCCAGCAAAGTCAGCATTAACTTAAGCAAAGCGCAAGAAATTTTAGATACCGATCATTACGGCTTAGATGACGTAAAAGATCGTATTGTGGAATATTTAGCGGTTCAATCTCGCGTGAAAAAACTCAAAGGCCCAATCCTTTGTTTGGTTGGCCCTCCAGGTGTAGGTAAAACTTCACTGGGTGAATCTGTTGCGAAAGCGACAGGTCGTGAGTTTGTGCGTATGGCACTCGGTGGCGTACGTGACGAAGCGGAAATCCGTGGGCACCGTCGTACTTATATCGGTGCGATGCCGGGTAAAATTGTGCAGTCTTTAACGAAGGTCGGCGTGAAGAACCCATTGTTCTTGCTCGACGAAATCGACAAGATGGCACAAGACTACCGTGGCGACCCTGCTTCTGCGTTGCTTGAAGTACTCGATCCATCACAGAACAGCAAGTTTAACGATCACTATTTAGATCTTGATCTGGACTTGTCTGAAGTGATGTTCATTTGTACTGCGAACAGCATGAATATTCCAGAAGCCTTGCTTGACCGTATGGAAGTGATTCGTCTACCGGGGTATACCGAAGATGAAAAAGTGAATATTGCTGAGCGTTACCTTGTTCCGAAAGCAATGAAGAACAATGGCCTACGTGCGAAAGAATTGACTGTTCATGAAGAAGCGATTCGTGACATCGTACAACGTTATACACGTGAAGCCGGTGTGCGTAGTTTAGAGCGTGAAGTCTCTAAAATTGCCCGTAAAGTGGTAAAAGAAGCGGTCAGCAAGAAGGCGAAAAACCTACAAGTCGACGTGACTTCGGCTAACCTTCCAGACTACTTAGGTCCACATAAGTTTGACTTTGGTATGGCGGAAGACGAAGCCCAAGTGGGTCGTGTCAATGGTTTAGCATGGACTTCGGTCGGTGGTGAGTTGTTGACCATTGAAGTTGCAGCGGTCAAAGGTAAAGGTAAATTCATTACCACGGGTTCACTCGGCGATGTAATGAAAGAGTCCATTACCGCAGCTATGACTGTCGTGCGTACCCGTGCAGATGAATTGGGTATCGAATCGACCCGCTTTGAAGAAACCGATGTTCACGTGCACTTACCAGAAGGTGCAACACCGAAAGATGGTCCATCTGCAGGTTTAGCGTTAACAACTGCATTGGTTTCTGCTTTCACAGGCATCCCAATTCGTCCAGATATTGCCATGACAGGTGAAACCAGTCTTGGTGGTCGTGCAATGCGCATTGGTGGCTTGAAAGAGAAACTACTGGCTGCACACCGTGGTGGAATTAAGCTGGTCTTCATTCCTCAAGACAACGTCCGTGATTTATCTGAAATCCCTGACAATGTCAAAGAAGGTTTAGAGATTAAAGCGGTGAAATCGATTGATGAGATTTTACCACTGGCGTTGACCTCTATGCCTGAGCCTTTGGTCAAAGCACCAATAGTGAAAGCGGTCGATGAAGGCAAAAAAGCTGCACGCCACTAATTCGGCATCGTAAAAAAGAGAGCTTCGGCTCTCTTTTTTATTACAATTTACTGTAGATAACACCACACATCTTTATGCTTTTATTTCCTACAATAATTTGATCAAGGGATACATGTAGGACAACTAAAATGAAAAACCCGATTGGCTGGTTTGAAATTTATGTGGATGACTTATCTCGTGCCAAACAATTTTATGAATCTGTTTTTAATATTCAATTAACTGAATTAACCCCACCAGCAGATGATAATTCACTGCAAATGTGGGCTTTCCCCTCAGACATGCAAGCCTATGGTGCTTCAGGTGCACTGGTGAAAATGCCAGGCCTATCCGCAGGAGGAAACAGTACCTTAATCTATTTTTCATGTGACGATTGTGCGAATGAAGCGAGCCGACTTGTTGAGTCTGGTGGAAAAATTCATGAAGCAAAAACGGCCATTGGTGAATATGGTTTTATTGTGCTGGCCTTTGATAGCGAAGGAAATATGATTGGCCTACATTCCATGACGTGAAATGAATCTACCCATTTTCGCTTAGTTGGTTTGAATTTTTGTATAAAACCTTTTCCTCTATCATCCATCAGACTTGAAAAATCGATAAAAAGCCCGATATAAATAATAAGAACAGATACGCGCTGTATGTTTCTTTTTATTGATAATTTGAAATTGCATGGTCATCTGATTCTCCAGACGGATGACCTTTTATCGCAGTTCTCGCTACTTGGGAACTGCGTTTTTTATTGCTCAAAATACATTAAGGTTTCAATAAATGCTGTACCAACCCATCGATCACATTCGCCATTTTGGTCAAATTCAACGTTGCTAAGCGGTCTGCTTTGGTATGGTAGTGACCATTTCGATAAAATGCGGTATCGGTAATCATGACTGCGGGAATATCAAACTCCCAATAATTCAAATGATCTGAAAAATCAAAAGCATTGGCAAAGCTCGGAGCAACCAAACGCTGACATTCTAACTGATCAAGTTGCTGCATCGCTGCACAATAGCCTGCGCCTAAATCACGTGAACTGACATTACTCACTGTCGCAATAAAATTACCATGGCTTGGATAAATCCACTTTAAGCCCACAGGATAGCTTTGGATGGGTTGTTCGCTAAAGAAGCCGATCATTTCTAAAATATACACACCTTTAATCTTATCTTTTTGTGCCTGAACCGATTTCGCATGCACATAACTGCCCATTTGTTCAGTTTTAGAAAACGGTGGTTCTTCTAAACTATAGAACACAAAGTCCACATTGTTAGGCAGTTTAAACTTCTGCTCTGCCAAAATACGCGCCGTTTCAATAACGCCTGCAACACCAGAGGCATTGTCATCTGCACCATCTTGATCGCCAAAGACGTCATAATGCGCCCCAACAATCACGCGGTCTGCCCGTCCGACGTTTAAACTACACACTACATTTCGGTAAATTTGCTGATTGGCCGTAAAGTTTTGATAGTGACACGGAACGCCCAATAAGCGCATTTGTTCTTTGATCCATGCAGAGACACGGTTCAGTTCATCAAGGTTTTTATAGTTACGTGCTTTGCCCTGACCAATCACTTGCTCCAAATAGACTTGTAGGTTTTGTTCATCAGCCATTTTGGCGTTGCTTGCAAATACCTGCCCTGTGAAAGTACCCAGTACAACAATCAACAAAAAAGCCTGTTTTTTTAAAGTTTTGAGCCACATTGTTATTATTCCAAGTATTTCTTATTCCTTTCATCTGTTGAATTAAGCAACATTAGTTCAGTGAATTCAATTGCATTTTGTTTCGTCTCACTGCAAAGCATTGCTTTCACCGTTATAATGAATCGTCTCCTTATACATGCCCCATTATGAAAATCCGTATTCTGACCATTGGTCAAAAAATGCCTGCATGGGTACTGACTGGTTTTGAAGATTATTTCAAACGTATTCAACCTTTTGTGCAAACGCAGATTATTGAACTGCCAATGGCAAAGCGCGGTAAAAATGATTCAGAAGCAGATATTTTAAAATACCGTCAAATTGAAGGTGATAGCATTTTAAATGCAATGAAAGGTAACGAAGTACTGATTGCTTTGGAAGTCGGTGGTCGTGAGTTTAGCACCGAAAAACTGGCAGAAACCATGAAAGGGTGGATGCTTGAGGGCAATGATATTGTACTGGCAATTGGTGGGCCTGACGGTCACTCTGAAGCAGTACGTAAAGCAGCTGCTTGGCATTGGTCTTTATCCAAACTGACTTTACCACACCCGATGGTTCGCGTGATGCTGATTGAACAGCTTTATCGTGCTATGAGTATTAACCATAATCACCCTTATCATCGTGCAGGTTAAGCTCAAGTATTGTTCTTTTTTTGGAACAATACGTTGATATTTCCCCCATTACACAGATGATAAGAATCTGACAAAATCCTTTTCATCTTCCCTTATTAGGCTTTCACAATGAACTTACAAACGCTACCCGGCTTATTCATTTCTCATGGCTCTCCCATGCTTGCGTTGAATCCAGAGCAAGTTGGGCCTGCGTTACATCGTTTGGGTCTAAACTTACCGACACCACAAGCAATTGTGATTATGTCCGCTCACTGGGAAAGTAACTCACTTGAAGTAAGTACTGGAGCCCGTCCTGAGACATGGCATGACTTTCGAGGCTTTCCTGCTGAGCTTTATGACATTCGCTACCCAGCACCCGGTCAACCTGTTCTAGCCGAAGAAATTCTACATTTATTGGCAGAAGCGGGTTTTTCAGCTCATGCAAACAGTACTCGTCCGCGTGATCATGGCGTTTGGATGCCTTTACTCCATATGTATCCAGATGCAGACATCCCTGTGGTGGAAATTTCACTCCCGATGAATCTGTCGGCAGAAGAGATTTATAAAATTGGTCAAACCCTTGCGCCACTACGCGAGCAGCAGGTCTTGCTCATTGGCTCAGGGAGTATTACCCATAACTTAGCCGAGTTGTCTTGGCATGGTCAGTCACAAGCGGTACCTGAGTGGGCATCGACATTTCGTAATCATGTGGTCGCGAAACTTAGCCATCAGGACTTTGACGCCATTTTAGACTGGGAATCGATTCCTTTTGTCCGTCGTAACCACCCAACGTTAGAACACTTTGCCCCAATATTTTTTGCGATGGGTACAGGACATCGTTTTAATATTGTGCATAGTAGCTTTACCATGGGTGCACTGGGCATGGACATTTACCGTTTTGATTAATGTATAAATTTTACTTATATATTAACAAAAAAATATTTATGGATATATTTTGAAACCCAAAAGAACTGAATGTATCCATTCTTTTAAAAACAACATCGGATATCATGTATCTTGTTATTTTAAATCAAGAACTTGTAACCCATGAAATTAAAATATTTAGCGATTGCCCTTTTCCCACTCGCACTGGCTGCTTGCCAATCATCTGATATTCAAAAAGTAGGAGATTTGGCTGTGTCTGTACTACAACAACAAAATGCAGATCAAACACTCGCAAACTACCATTGGAGCGCGAACACCGCAGGTACGCCTAAACCTTTGGTTTTAAACTTTGACAAACAAGCTGGTCGCTTAGGCATTGCAACCAGTTGTAACGGTATGGGGACTAGCTGGAAAGTTGAGAGTAATCAAATCGTGACGGGTAACCTGATGGCGACTCAAATGGCATGTGAACCAAAAGCCATGGCTCAGGAAGGCATGGCAGCAGATTTATTTGACAACCGTAAAGCACCGTTTGTTTTAAACCTAAATGATCCTGATGCGCCAACACTGACCGTGGTATCGGCAAAAGGTGAAAAAATTGTATTCACAGGTAAGCAAACTGCTGAATCGAAATATCAAAGCCAAGGTGAAACTGTTTTCTTAGAAATTTCACCAGAAACCAAAACATGTTCTGCAGGTGTTGCCCGTATGGAATGCCTACAAGTTCGTGAAATTAAATATGCTGAAAATGGCCTAAAAACGCAGGTCGATAAAGACTGGACGTTATTCTATAACCATATCGATGGTTTCACCCACAATCCGAAAGAGCGTCAAATCGTACGTGTTAAACGTTTTGAAATTGCCAACCCTGCGGCTGACCAATCAAAATATGCTTATGTTCAAGACATGATTATTGAACGTGAAGCGGTCAAAGGTTCATTGTAATCGTTCAATGACCTAGAAAAAAACCGAGGCTATCGCCTCGGTTTTTTATTGGGATTTTCTAAGTGTACAAAACTTAGAATACGCCTTGAGCTAGCATTGCATCTGCAACTTTTACAAAGCCTGCAATGTTCGCACCATTGACATAGTTCACAGTACCATCTGCTTGTGTACCGTATTTCACACAGTTACGGTGAATTTCTTTCATGATCGCATGTAAGCGCTCATCGACTTCTTCAAAAGTCCAACCCAAACGCAAAGCATTTTGTGACATTTCTAAGCCAGAAGTCGCAACACCACCCGCGTTCGATGCTTTACCTGGTGCGTATAAAATTTTCGCTTCAACGAATTTTTCGACTGCATCTAAGGTAGAAGGCATGTTTGCCCCTTCAGCGACACAAATCACACCATTTGCAAGAAGTACTTCAGCATCTGCCTGATCTAACTCATTTTGAGTTGCACATGGCAGTGCAATATCACATGGAATAGACCATGGACGCTGACCTTCTAAGTATTCAAAGCCATGCTTAGATGCAAACTCAGAAATACGACCGCGCTTCACATTTTTCAATTCCATCACTTCAGCAAGTAAAGCATCGGTAAAACCTGCTTTTACATATACCGTACCCGCAGAGTCAGACAATGAAACGACTTTTGCACCCAGATACATTGCTTTTTCAGCAGCGTACTGTGCTACGTTACCAGAACCAGAAATCGTGACTGTTTTGCCTTGGAAGCAGTCGCCACGTGTTTTCAGCATTTCTTCAGCAAAATACACTGTGCCGTAGCCCGTTGCTTCAGGACGCGCCAAAGAACCACCAAAGGTCAAACCTTTACCCGTAAACACAGATGAAGTGTCATTACTTAACTTCTTCATCATGCCAGCCATATAACCCACTTCACGGCCACCCACACCAATATCACCCGCAGGGATATCCGTATTTGAACCTAGGTGACGGTATAGCTCAATCATTAGCGCTTGGCAGAAACGCATAATTTCGCCTTCAGACTTACCCTTAGGATCAAAGTCTGAACCACCTTTACCACCGCCCATTGGCAGTGTAGTGAGGGCATTTTTAAAGGTCTGTTCAAAACCCAAGAACTTAAGAATAGACAAGTTCACCGATGGATGAAAACGCATACCACCTTTAAATGGACCAATAGCCGAGTTGTATTGAACACGGAAAGCACGATTTACATGCGTTTGACCTTGATCATCCACCCATGAAACGCGGAATTGAATCGCACGCTCTGGCTCAACCAAACGCTCCAGCAAACCGTGGTCTGCATAACGAGGATTTTTTTCAATGAACGGCCAAAGGCTGGTCATGACTTCCTCTACCGCTTGTAGAAATTCGGGTTGATGTTCATCACGTGTTTTCACGTAATCTAAAAACTCATTAAGGCTGTTATATTTCAACGCTTAATCCTCAGCAGAAAATGGATCAAAATTGGTCAAATTTTATAAACAATGTTAAATTTTGGCGCAAACAATTAAATATCTTTTACCAACAATTCACAACACATTTCTATAAAAAAACATATTTATCATTTATATAACAATTATTTATATAAAACATACCTCAAAACTGGTTATAAAAAAACACCAATGAAAACACAGGTTTAAAATCTTTTTTTGCTCAAAAATGATGCAGTTAATGAACCGTTTTAGAACACAGGATTATTCAAAAAAAACATGGTAAAATTCAGTGATCTACCTATTTCTCCTAATATCTCTGCAAATTCAGTTGCAGGATTGGTTTACGCATGAATTCGCACATTTCCCTGATCCAAAATATCGATGCCCTCCTTCCCCAAACCCAATGTGGACTCTGCGGACATCGTGATGGATGTCTGCCTTATGCCCAAGCCATCAGCGAAGGTGAAGCAGCCAATAAATGTGTACCCGGCGGGCAGCCTGTAGCCGATGCATTGGCTCAGTTGCTAAACAGGCCAGCATTAATTGCAGAAGAAAGTATTTGGCCTATTCAAGCCGATGGCCGCCCACAGAGAATGAAAGCAGTTATTCGTGAAGATGAATGCATTGGTTGTACCAAATGTATTAGTGCCTGTCCTGTAGATGCCATTATTGGCTCAGGTAAACTTATGCACAGTATTTTGACTGACCTGTGTACAGGCTGTGAATTGTGTATCCCACCTTGTCCTGTCGACTGTATTGACCTTATTCCAGATGTAGACGGCATACCGACGGAAATCTTGCGTAAAGCTGAGCAAGATGATTTAAGACAACGCTATTACGCACATATTCAACGTGAAGAAAAACAGCGTCTACACCGTAAATGCCCAGTGGTTCGTGCAGAAATTGATACGGCTTTATTTGCCCAGTTTTCAGCACAGAACGATACTATACCCGATATTCAGATCATTGAAAAAGAACCAGAAATGGCAGCAAAACTCGATGCAAAATCCACCATTGAGCTGGCGAAATTACGCGTACAAATTAAAAAATTAGAAAAGCAGCTCAGCGTTCGTGAAGATACGAAAAAACGTTTGTTGTTAGATGACTTAACCCAACACCTTCATCAGTTACAGGAAGCTTAAAACATGCTCACAACAAGCGGAAAACCTGTAAAAAACATGACCAAAAAGCAAATCCAAATCTTTTTTGAACGTTTACGTGCGCAACGTCCAAATCCCAAAACTGAATTAAATTATTCGAGTCCTTTTGAGCTGTTGGTGGCTGTGACCTTGTCTGCTCAGGCGACAGATGTGAGTGTCAACAAAGCTACAGACAAACTCTTTCCTGTTGCCAATACACCTGAAACTATTTACGCCTTAGGGGTCGATGGTTTAAAAACCTATATTAAAACCATAGGTTTATATAATGCGAAGGCCGAAAATGTAATTAAAGCCTGTAAAATGCTGATTGAAAAACATAACAGCATCGTGCCAAACAACCGTGCCGATTTAGAAGCTTTACCCGGTGTAGGGCGAAAAACAGCCAATGTAGTGTTGAATACTGCTTTTGGGCAACCGACCATGGCGGTCGATACGCATATTTTTCGTTTAGGCAATCGTACGGGATTAGCGGTCGGCAAAAATGTGCTTGAAGTCGAGCACCGTTTAGTGAAAGTCATTCCGAAAGAATTTATTGTGGACTCACACCATTGGCTCATTTTACATGGTCGATACTGCTGTATCGCACGCAAACCGAAATGTCATGAATGCATCGTTTCAGATGTGTGTAACTGGCCAGATCGTTTTGAATTTGGTGCAGCACGTATTGCCACAACGACGATTGAAGCTGAACACTAAAGTTCAGTTTTTTTATTGTTGATTTGATTTATCTTTTAAGTCTTGCTGCAACTTCGGATGCAACTGACGTTCTGGTTGCTTCTTCGACAGTTTTTCTTGTTTACTGACATCGCGTAGCATTTTTACGCTAATGCAAAACAAACCCACCAATACCGCCACGGCAACAATAATTAAAACAATGATTCCAACTTGTGCCACACGCGACTCCATTTTTAGAGGATCAAGAAAAAGAGCCCTAATATGACTTAGAGCTCTTTCAATGTCAAAACATTGCCATGTTTAAAACATGCAATTATTTGTCTTGATCAAGAATCGCGAACAAATCTGCTTGTACTTCGTCAATTGGACGTAAGCCATTCAGCTTGTCATAGGTTGGTGCATTTTCACCAGACGCTGCGCGACCTTGGTAGAAACCAACCAACTGTTCAGTTTCAGTGTGGTATGAACCTAAACGCTTACGAATCGTTGCTTCTTGGTCATCTGGACGCTGTACCAGCTCTTCACCAGTTTCGTCGTCCTTACCTTCCACTTTAGGTGGGTTGTAAACGATGTGATAAACACGGCCCGATGCAGGGTGCTGACGGCGACCAGAAAGACGTTGTACGATTTCTTCGTCAGGTACATCAATTTCAATCACGTGATCAATGTTGATGCCTTCATTTTCAAGCGCTTCGGCTTGAGGAATGGTACGAGGGAAACCATCAAAGATACAGCCATTTACACAGTCAGGTTGTGCAATACGTTCTTTCACTAAACCAATGATCAGTTCATCAGATACAAGACCACCATTGTCCATCACGCTTTTAGCTTGTAGACCGAGTTCAGTTCCTTCACGAATTGCAGCACGGAGCATATCACCGGTTGAAATTTGTGGGACATTGTAGCGCTTACAGATCAACTGAGCTTGTGTACCTTTACCTGCTCCAGGTGGTCCGAGTAAGATAATGCGCATAAAAAAACATCCTCATTTAAACAATATATTTGACGCTTTATACATGCCGACAAATTCGACATATTTTTAGCATCTAATTATAAGAAAGCTACAAACAAATGTATTGTACCCGCAATGAAGCCCGTTACCCCACCCAATAAAATCAAAATCCATTCGTCTTCCTGAAATGCAGGACGTAATAAGTTTTGAAATTCTTTCGGCGTTAGCTCCCGAATACGGTCTCTAAACATTTGATAGATTTTCTGTGCACGGCTCGCATTGAACGCTGGGTCGCATACAGGCACCATCGTAATTTCAATTGAACGATCAATCAAGTCCGTCTTGAGTTTTGCGTATTCACGTGGCCCCAAAGACAGCTGCAAAGATGTTCTCACCAATGGTGTTTCCATAATTTCATTAATATGACGTTTGACAATACGACGGGTCTTGTCTTTTTTATTGCCATACATCATTTCAGTCATGATGGATTTTAACGTAATCAGGTCTTCTGTGACTACACTTGCAAACACATCAGACACTTCTTCTTGACGCTTCATGAAAGCGCCTTGCACATTATAAGTCCCAATGCGCGGAATCACAGGCTTAATCCATGGAAACTTACGATCTTTTGTTAATTCAGTCAGTTGCAGATATCGAACATAGTGTGGCTCAATTGGATTAAACACCATCCAAATCGCAATCCAGTTGGTTAAGAAGCCCCATACTGCCGCCCAAAATGGTACGGTCCAATGCCATGGCACCACAAACCAAACAATCATTTGGAAGATACCAAAGAACATCCCAATGAGGGCACTAATATGCCAAATAAAGTTGATTTCTTTCTGACCCACTTTCAAGAACATACGCACCATTAGTCTGCGGTCACCTTCCATTTGGCTGACCACCATATCGCGCATATCCACAAGTGACTCGACGTTCATGGTCAGTTCGGTCACTAATTCTCTGAGCACAGCCGGAAGCTGTTTGTGTGCCTGCGCATAAATTCGACGCTTAATCGAATAAGGTAAGTTTTCCCAAAGTACAGCATTACGGTCAATCATGACTTCATCAATCAGGTGCTCAAGTTCAAAACCAACTTGCTCACCAATGATTCGCGCCATATCCTCAGGATCCATTGCATCTAAAAATTCACGCAAAGAACCAAGCTTAGATAAGGTGTTATCCGTAATGATGCCTGAAATACGCCCCGCTTTTCTGGGCACAATGCCCTGCCAACCCACAGGCAAAGGCCCAATATGAAAGCCCCAAAATGTAATCGGGTAAAAGACCATTTTCAGGGCCATCCAAACGTGCGCCCAAGTCACAAAAGCAGTCACAGGAATAATGCTGAGTACAGCCCAAAAATCGGGTCGATTCAAAAAGGTTTGCCACAACTGATTGACGTACTCAAGCATGCATAACTTCCATATTTAATTTTATTAACTGAATTATATAGCGTTTTAAAAAAGATATTGTGTCTACAAACCGAAACTTAGAGTATAGGAAAATTGTAGTCTCGGTTCAGTTTCTGCAACCACATAGCCCGATTTGGCTTCGAGTTTTTCCCCTGCACCAATCCCTACACTGAAAGTGCTGATTCGTTCAGGACTCAGTAACACATAAGCAAGATCTACACCACCACCAAGGCGAGATTCGTACTCGCCATCCACTTTCTTACTGTCAATATGCCCCGCATAAACACCGAGATAATAGCCATTTTTATCTTTACCAGTAAAATGAACTGGAAATCTAAAACCCAACTGACCACCTACAGGGTAATCATCATTGATAAATACCCCAGCTTTTGCGTATGCAATGCCATAAGGATTCACCCATTCCAGATTGGTGTGCAGTAATTTCTGCGTTACACCAGCCCCTACATTCCACGTTTGAGCACTGCCAGCAGGAATTTTTGCATCTGGCAAAAAGGAATTATCTTGAGCGTAGGCTACGTTTGCACAGGCAACAAGTGCCAACACTGGATAAATTCTTGTCATTATTGTCACCATTATCCGTAATGTTATTTTAGTAATTGGTCCCTTTTTACAGGATTTTGACTGTAGCAGAATTTATAAAACACTTATATACAGCAATTTATATTTTTGATGTCTATAAAGTCAAAATTTAGGCAAAAATGAAAAGCAGAAGCCGCGATTACAAATATCAAAACAGTGTGACATGCGTTAGAATAGCGCGCAGGTATTTTCCTCTTTATCCATGTGTTTAAGTCGATTTGGTATGAAACAGCACTTTCCTTTAAAAAATGTCCAACAAGAAAAGCGCATTTTTCGCAATCGTACCTTTATCTCCATGGGTATTGTGGTTTTCTTCTTGCTGATTTTAGTCACTCGCTATGCCTATTTGCAGCTGGTTCAATTTGACGAGTTTTCAACTGCATCCGATCAAAACCGCATTCGCCTACAACCTTTAGCCCCTGCCCGTGGTTATATTTATGACCGCAATGGTGTGCTGTTGGCGGACAACTATCCAGTCTTTACCGCGACGATGAGTCGAGCGGATGTGACGGATATTGATGCCACGATTGAACGTTTAACGCCAATCTTAGAACTCACCCCTGATGATATTGAGCGCTTTAACAGTCGTATTAAAGCCTCACGTAAAACTGAACGCGTTTCCATTAAACTTAATCTCAATGAAAACGATATTGCTCGCTTTAGCGAAGTTAAATATCAATTCCCTGGGGTTAATATCGAAACCCAGATGACGCGCTACTATCCACATGGTGAGCTATTTGCCCATGTGATTGGTTATGTCGGTCGAATTAACGATAAAGAATTAAAAAGCATCAATAAAGATTTGTATGCGGGCACTAACCTGATTGGTAAAATTGGGGTAGAAAACTCTTATGAAGATTTGCTGCATGGTGTACCAGGAAATGAGTCGGTCGAAGCCGATGCGCATGGTAACGTGCTACGTCATTTAGGTCGCAAAGAACCCGTTCGTGGTAATGACTTATATCTTTCACTCGATTATGGCTTGCAGACGGTTGCCTCAGAGCAGCTTGCAGGTCGTCGTGGTGCAATTGTGGCGATGGATCCACGTACAGGTGAAATTCTTGCCTTGGTCTCAAGTCCAAGTTTTAACCCTAACCTGTTTGTCACCGGCATTAGTCATACCGACTATAGTGGTTTACGCGATAACCTCGATCAACCCTTATATAACCGTGCTGTGCAAGGCGCTTACCCACCTGGCTCGACCATTAAACCGATGTTTGGTTTAGGTGGTATTCATTATGGCTTAATTGATTGGGGCACGGCCATTTCCGATCATGGCTATTTCACACTTCCGGGCGATTCGCATAAATTCCGCGACTGGAAAAAGTCAGGACACGGCGTAGTCAACTTGCATAAATCGCAAGTGGTCTCTTGCGATACCTTCTTCTACATTCTGTCGTTCCGTATGGGCATTGAAAAAATGAACACATGGATGCGCCAGTTTGGCTTTGGTGAAAAAACTGGTGTGGATTTACCAAGTGAAAGTACAGGCCTTTACCCAAACCCCGAATGGAAAATGCGTACCCGAGATGCCAAGTGGCTCAAAGGGGAAACCATTTCAGTAAGTATTGGACAAGGTGCTTTTACAGCAACACCGCTGCAATTGGCCATGGCAACAGCCATTACCGCCAACCATGGTTCACATGTGATTCCGCATGTTTTACAAACCAGTAAAGGCGCAAAACCACATAAAGACTTAAATGCACCTGATGGCAGAATCCAGTTCAATGGCACCGATCAAGACTGGATACAAATGCGTGATGCCATGGTCGATGTCATTGAAACAGGGACTGGACGTGGCATTCGCACGCCAATGTATAAAATTGCAGGTAAAACCGGTACTGCACAGGTCAAAAGTATTGCTCAAGGTAAACGCTATAATGAAGCCCTATTGACTGAACGTCAGTTAGATCACGGTTTATTCGTAGGCTTTGCACCTGCGGAAAACCCTGAAATTGCGATTGCAGTGGTTTGGGAAAATGGTCGTCATGGTGGTTCTGCGGCACAGCTGGCTCGTCCGATCTTAGACTACTGGCTGCTCACACGTCATAAAAATCCAATTCGTCCACAAAACCATCAAATTAGTGGCGGCTTGATGACAGCGGGGATTAAACCGGGTGAATTACCAAGTGGTAGCACTCCACCAGCGACCACAACTGGGACAAGTACAGCTACGCCAACCAGTACTTCCAATACAGCACCCGCTTCAACAACGGCAAATACAAGCCGTTCAGCTACACCACCTTCTGCACCTGTGGAGTCAGACTAATTATGAAAAACCAACTCCGCATCATTGGAGGGGACTGGAAACGTCGTCAACTGCCTTTTGCCAATATTGAAGGTTTACGCCCTACGCCTGATCGCGTACGTGAGACTTTGTTTAATTGGCTCATGTGGGATGTGCAAAACACCAATGTTTTGGATATTTGTGCAGGTTCGGGTGCGTTGGCATTTGAAGCCTTATCACGTGGTGCATCAAAGATAGTGATGATTGAACCTGACCGCAGTCAAGCACAGTTTTTAACGCAAAACTTGGAACTCCTTAAAGTCCCTAAGTCTCGTGCCCAGTTAAAAGTAGCGACTGCACAGCAAACATTAGCCACCTTAAAAGAGCAATTTGACTTGGTCTTTTTAGACCCACCGTATAGCCTAGAGCTATGGGAAGAACTGGCCCTCTTGGCGGATCCGATAATTCAAAATAATGGCTATATTTATGTAGAAGCCGATCGGGATTTGAATCTATTAAAACTTCCAGCATCGTGGGTGCAAGTGAAGAGCACCAAAGCTGGGACTGTACGTGCAGGTTTATATCAAAAGAAAGTGGTGGTTTCCCCATAATCTAGACACTTTTACGCCCTTTTGATTTAGGCCATCACGAAAGAAATTGCTCTTAGTGCATATTAGTGTGGTTCTGAGCTACGCTATGTATAAAGATCAATATACATATTCAAAATCAAGCTAAGGTTTCAATCATTTTTCATGTCTAAAACTATGTAGACAGATCGAAAAACCATACACTCGCTAAAATTTTAAATATATCGCATATGACTTGGTTGATCTTTATCTTAGGTGCAATGGTGGCGGGTTTTGTACAGGGACTCACGGGCTTTGCATTTGCCTTAATTGCCATGTCATTTTGGGTCTGGATCTTGGCACCTCAGCTCGCAGCGCCCTTGGTGGTGTTCGCCTCAGTCTGGAGTCACCTAATTTCCTTAAAGTCGGAATCTGCCTTTCAACTTGATAAAAGCCTTGTTACGCCTTATATCCTTGCAGGTCTGATTGGCGTTCCATTGGGTACCTATCTGTTAGACATCATTCAAGCACATACCTTTAAACTGGTTCTAGGAATTTTTTTGATTCTTTGGTGTCCATTGATGTTAATTAATCCCCAGATTCGCTTCATTCAAAACTCTGGAAAATACGCCGATAGCAGTATTGGTTTTCTTGGAGGTGTATTGGGTGGGTTAGGAGGCTTTTGTGGCTCACTGCCTTCAGCTTGGGTCATGTTAAAAAACCTTCCTAAAGAGCAACAGCGCTCAATTTTAAGGCATTTTAATTTCGCCATTCAGCTATTCACCTTACTCACCTATCTGCTCCGCGGAAATTTAAACTTGCAACATTTACCCTATATGGGCATCTTACTTTTGAGTGTGAGTCTACCTGCCATGCTCGGCGCGCAATTGTTTTATAAAATTTCTGAGCGGCAGTTCAAACATACGGTACTGGGTTTATTGTTTAGTTCAGGCTGTTTTCTATGTATCAGCTATCGCTTTCTGTAGTGCTATAAAAACCTGACTCTGCACTTTGGCATTGGCTTGGGTCAGCAATTGTGTGTTTTGTGTCAAAATAGGCTCATCTTTAAACAACTTAGCTCTACTGGGCTTTCTCCAACTCCAAAAATCTTTATACAATTGGCACACCTTCAAACCCACCGCTCACCATATATGAAACTGCCTCTTGCACTACTGAGTATTTGCTTTATCAGTGCTTGCTCCATAAGCTCATCCAAAGAAATAAAACAAGCCGAAAAACTTCTCCAATCTTTTGACTGTCAAAATATAGAGCGCGATCAGGCAGACCACAGCAGTATGACCAGTTATCATGAACAAGTGCTTGCCAGCAGCAAACAAAAAGCCCAATCCTATGTAGAAAGCTATCAACATGGCGATCAAATTTTTGACCTGCCCCTGCCCGAAGTGATTGAAACACAGCTACAAAGTTATACGGCCGCATGCCAATCACTAGGTGGGGTTTTACCCAATCCCCAGCAAAGTCCTTAAAATACGATTAGCAATAAAAAAGACAGCTCGAAAGCTGTCTTTTTTATTTCATATGATTCGAATTTAAGACACAGTTGAGTCGTTGTGATAGCGAGTATCGACACTGAAATCTTGAGGAAATTTAGCAGAAATTTGCGCATAAAATGCCATAATTTCAGCCATATCTTTTTCATAATCACCAGTAGGATAAATAATTTTACCCACTCCAGTTTTTTTCTTCGCATAGTCCATATAGGCCAACGCAATTGGAACACCTGCACTAACTGCAACATGGTAAAAACCTGTTTTCCACTGTTCCTGCTTGGCACGTGTCCCTTCAGGGGTGACCAACATCACCAACTTAGGGTGTTCTTTAAAAAGATCACTCATGAGTTGCACCATACTTGGACGTGGTTCACCTTCATGCTTCGGACGACGGTCAATACCTATCCCGCCCATTGCACGAACAAATGGCCCAAATGGCAGTTTCATATAGCTGTCTTTAATAGTGATACGGACATGCACACCTAAGGCCTTTAATGCCAAACGAGCGTACAGCGCATCCCAATTGCTGGTATGTGGCGCTGCAATCATTACACATTGATCGATATTCAAATCCCAATGATTATCAATCTGCCACCCCATTAAGGCTAAACTTTGTTCTGCAAGCTTTTCGAACACAAAAAATACCACATTACTGAAAATCCGCGCCGATTCTAGCAATGCTGCTGATCAAATACACGGCGAGACGCTCAATAAAACAACAATTAATCTATAAACGTATATTTTATTTAATTCCAAATATTTCAAGAAAAAACAGGGTCTTTGAGATTAAAGGTAAAAATACGTGAATAGTATTCTTTATTGAAGATACAGAAGCACTCACAGATCTTCACAGATTCATTTCCTGCACTACTGTAGTGTAAAACTAAACATTGAATAATATCAGGTGCTGTATATGCAAAAGACTGTTTTAGCACTATGCCTATCTTTCACCATGTTAACTGCATGCTCAAAGCCAAATGAAAACAATCCTCCACCAGATCACAATGTCACGGCATCTCTGGACGACAGTGCTAGCACAACCGTGATGGATGCACCAGACACAGCAAATGCCTTAGATTGGGTAGGCACATATCAAGGGGTTCTACCCTGTCATGATTGTTCTGGGATCGACACTGAACTTGAACTGACCTTAGATCATCATTTTGTGCTGAAACAAAAATTTTTAGGCAAATCGAATAATAATTATGTCAATGAAGTGAAAGGTTCATTTCAATTTTTGAATGACTCTGATCAACTGATACAGCTCGACTCATCTGGTGATAGCCGTATTTATTATATTGGTGCGCAATTCATTGAAATGCGTGGCGATAAAGGCCAACTACTGGATCAACCTGAGTCCAACTTTAAACTCACCAAATCCTTAGAATAGACACTCGCAACATTCTGAATGATTTAAATTGCTTCTTTATATATCACAGCATAAATTTCACCAAAACATCAAAATGGTGGCTGAATTACTTCGGCCACCTTTATCAGAGTTTACTGCTTTTGGGTCTGCATATTCTTAATTAGCTCGCTAAAATCAAGTGTTGCAGCTTTTTGTACAGGTGGATAATCCATCAAAGATTTAATGTGTGAACCCAGTAATGCCTGTAAAGGTTCAGAAATCCATTGCTTGGTTTGAATAATCTCCGAACGGTCTCTAATACTATCAAAAGTCTCAAATGGGTCTTGACGAAGGTTGTACATCACTGGAAATTTTTGCTTTTGATATTGGTCGTAATAATTTTCACTGGTTTCAAAATGAACTTTCCATTGATTAATACGAACTGCACGTAAAATCGATTCATGATAGTACAGAAAATTATCTCGCATACTCTCTTTTGATTTGCCCGTCCAATAGTCGATATTGTTTACACCATCAATAATTTGCTTACGATTGGTTTTCATCACCTCGACCACATTTTTATTCCCTGCGACATTCGCCAAAGTTGTAAACAAATCCATATGCGACTGAATGCCGTGTTTCACTTGTCCCGCAGGAATATGTCCCGGCCATCGCACCATCATTGGAACACGGACTCCCCCTTCATAGGTCGTCATTTTTTCACCACGGAATGGTGTGGTTCCACCATGATTTTTTGCACTGTGCTCAGGGCCATTATCAGTGGTATAAACAATGATGGTGTTATCCAACACCCCCATCTTCTTCATATCATCCAAGAGTTGACCGACTTGCATATCGTGTTCAACCATACCGCTGCCGTATAGATCATCTTCTGAGGTGGCTTTAGCAGCTAAGTAACGATGCTCAGGACGTAAATGGGTAAACATGTGCATACGACTTGGGTTTAACCATACAAAAAACGGCTTGTCTGCTTTTTTACTGCGCTTCATAAAGTCTAAGCTGGCTGCAATGAATTCATCATCCACCGTTTCCATGCGTTTACGCGAAAGTTCACCCGTATCTTTACATTTTTGCTTACCCATTTTACCAAAACGCGGATCATTCGTTTCATCATCTGTAGTGTTTGCATAACAGTGTAGAACGCCACGAGTACCAAATTTTTGACGGAATTCTGGATCTTTTGGATAATCAAATTGCTCAAAAGTCTCCTCAGTATTGAGGTGATACAAATTACCGAAGAACTCATCAAAACCATGTACCGTTGGTAAATGTTCGTTACGGTCACCCAAGTGGTTTTTACCAAACTGACCACTCATATAACCCAAAGGTTTTAGTACTTCTGCCAGCGTTGGTGTTTCTGGTTTAATCCCTAAAGGCGAATCTGGTCGCCCTACCGTGGTCAAACCTGAACGAATTGGATACTGACCCGTAATAAACGATGCACGACCTGCGGCAGAACTTGGCTGTGCATAATGATCAGTGAACATAATGCCTTCTTTGGCAATACGGTCAATATTCGGCGTGTTATACCCCATAACCCCATGGCTATACGCGCTGACGTTTGTCATGCCCACATCATCCGACATAATCACCAAGATATTCGGTGCTTTTGCCATCAGGGCGGTTGAAAGCAAAGCCCCTCCTGCCAGAGCGATGGAACGTGCAATAATTTTTTTACGCATATGTTTTCCTTAACAGTTTTTGGAACAGATAAAAACTCACTTTCAAACAATTGTATCCACACAATCATTTGATACTTCATCATTTATGGGCGACGTCCTGCCCTACGTTATTACGGTTCTTTTAATGTGGTTGTAAGCGTTTCGCAATCTCACTTTTGGAAGTGGTTGCGGTATGAAAAAATTTCTTTAAGCCTGAGCACAGGTAATGTAAGCCAACTTCTCCTTCAGGGGTTTTCAAGAAACGGTCTTTCGGACAATCGCCCCAGCACAGTTGTAAATATGGACATTTGCGGCAGTATTCTGGGAGTGAGTTTGACTTGGCATAGGCAAATTTCTTTTGTCGCTCTGCAAAAACCAAATCCCCCTGATGGGTCTCTTGAATATTGCCGAGCTTATATTCTGGATAGACAAAGTGATCACAGGAAAATAAATCACCATTGTGCTCCACTGCGAGTGACTTCCCGCAAATCTGTCCAGATACACATTTTTGTGCGCCATATCCAAACATCATCGAAATCACATTCTTAAATTGATCGATAAACACTTGTCCAAAGTCTTGAGCAAACCACTCCTTCCATACAGTAGATAAGAAGCTCCCCCAATCATCCGCAGCAATCGACCAGTCGGTTACTACGGAATCAATAGTTCCGGGTTGTGCTGCGGTACTGCCTAGTTTCGGTAAATCGGCTGGATTCCAGTGTCCTGGCGCTGTTTGTTGGAACTGCGCACTTTCCATGCCTGGAATAAACTGAATCATGTAAGGTTTAACCTGATCACGCAGGAAGCGGTACA
The DNA here is from genome assembly GCF_051789135.1 of Acinetobacter sp. PC34. Classification (NCBI taxonomy): domain Bacteria; kingdom Pseudomonadati; phylum Pseudomonadota; class Gammaproteobacteria; order Moraxellales; family Moraxellaceae; genus Acinetobacter; species Acinetobacter sp. PC34. The sequence goes on from NZ_CP196664.1 coordinate 2,324,026, forward strand.
CATCGAGCGGTCGTTTGCTGTTATCGCGATTGACCACACATAATGCGTTAAAGCGTATTTGGTATTGATGCAGTAGTTGCGCAGCATGCATCACTTTGGCATGGGTAGGTTTACCACCTTTGTTATAACGGTGGATGTCGTGCAAATCGGCTGGACCATCAATGGATAAGCCAACAAGATAATCATGTTTTTTTAGAAAGGCACACCAGTGTTCATCGAGTAAAATACCGTTGGTTTGTAAGTCATTTTCAATGCGTTGATTGGGTTTCTTATATTTATGTTGTAGTGCAGTCACGCGTTTAAAGAAATCCACCCTCATTAAGGTCGGCTCACCGCCCTGCCAACTAAATACAATTTCATCCCCAGTTTGTGCTTCAATATATTGCTTAATATGAAGCTCTAGCATTGACTCCGTCATGCGCGGAGTTTTCGGTTGATGCAACATATCTTGCTTATGCAAATAGAAGCAATAACTACAGTCCAAGTTACACTGTGCGCCAGAGGGCTTGACCATCACGTGATAGCGATATGTTTGTCCCTGCACTTGCAGGCTTTTTAAAGGCGGCGATTCAGCTTGTATAGGTATCATTCGCATTTTTTAGAGTCCTCATTTTTTCAGCGTTCAGGCACTAATTCGCAACTGTACATAACCATGTGCACAAGTCATTTTGCGAAAAGAGATTAGCGAGTTTCATTCCATTCACTACATGAAGTCTGCTAAAGAGCAGAGCCGTTTTGTATTTTGAATGGATTAACCCGAGTGACTGTTGCCGCTAAACACGCAACAGGAAGGCTGCTATAAGATAACCTTTCAGATATTTTGATAATTTCAATGTTTTATAATTCATTCTCTTCTTATCCCTAAGCTTAATTGTCATCAGCAAAGCTACCGTGTAAGAGTAAAAATCAACAGCCAATTCCAATTTAGGCATGCTGAAAAATACTGACCCATCTCACACAGTTGCATTGCTTGGTAGAGCACGTTATCAAACTTTGAAAATAGAAAAACCACTCAAAAGAATGGTAATTGTATTTTTTATGGTCTCTACTTATTAAAGCTTTCTTCGGATTCAGATCATGTTCTAAAACTTATTATTCTTTAGCGTGTATTTGAAAAAATGCCTTTTCCTATACAGCGAATACAGACCTATCGTCGTCTGGAATTTTTGCTGAAAAAGGATTTTGTTGCACAAATATTTAAAAAAATACCCCTAAGCGACTCAAATTTAAGTGACAACTTGGATATGAATTCGGTCTTAAAATGGCTATACGGGCATGTACCTCGTTGACCTAGCTTTGAAAGTTCCTAGCACTGAGTTTATCGCCTAGTAATTTGATGCAATGCATCTTGGTTTCTACCAAACTACGACGATGATAGCCTGACCATTTTTTCCAAATCATTTTTCCTAGGCGTTTAACTATTTTCAATAATTCATTTCTTTCTAAAGATTCTACTTTTTTGTCTTTCCAAGGCTTTGCATTTTTTCTAGGTGGAATCACTGCATACGCTTGCCGATCTGCAATGACCTGACGGCATTGTTTTTGTGTCATAAGCCCCGTCTGTATAGACTGAATCAATCTGCTCATCCAATGGGATTTGATCAAGTAAATCACCGAGTACCTGTGAATCACTGATATTGTTCGTTGTGAGCTGAACTGCACGTATTTGCAGCGTTTCAGCATCTATACCAATGTGAAGCTTACGCCATTGGCGATGATATTCGGGCTGATGTTTCTTCCTTTTCCATTCACCTTCACCTAAAAACTTTAAGCCAGTAGAGTCCACGGGCAAGTGAAGTCCATTACTACTTTTTTGATAGCGAATTGCAATATCAATATGCTTCTGTCTTCTACACAGCGTGGAATAATCTGGTGCTGTCCAATCTAATCCACTAAGTTTAATGAGGCTCTGAACAAATTCTGTGGCTAGGCGTAAAGAGAGTAGAAATAGCGATTTGATTATTAAACAACACTGAATCGCGGCATCGGCATAAGTTTGATTTCGACCTTGCTTACCTTGTGGTTGAGCATACCATTGAGTCGTTGGGTCAAACCAAATGAAGATGTTTCCTCTATTTATTAGTGCTCAGTTATACAAAGGCCAATTAGTTGTGCGATAAATTTTAGGTGCAGGCTTCTTCATTTAGAAATTATATTGATGAAGAAGCCCTTAAGAGTAGGTTTGTGCAACAAAGTCTATTCAGATTAAAAATGGCTAAAAATATCAATTATTTTAATTTAACAGCCTAACTAAACCACTTTAAGCATTATGCACCAAACCAATCCAACATTTACAAATAATAAAAAGGCCGCATTTAAGCGGCCTTTTTACATCTAAAATAATATGGTGCAGCTTACATCATTCCTCACTGCTTTATTACTATATATCACCTTTCCAGAAATCAAAAGCAACATATTGTTTTACATGGTTTTTTATTTTCACCTTGTATAACCTAGCATGCAATGACATTTCAAAAAAATGTGAGTAAGATCGTGAGTAAATCTAATTAACAAACTTGTTACTCACACACCATGCTAAACGATCTTAAAATCAAACAATTAAAGCCTAAAGAAAAACTTTATAGAGTTGCAGATCATTCCGGTTTATGCATTGAGATACGTCCCACAGGTGCCAAATTTTGGCGGTATAGATACCGTTATTTAAATATTGCCAAAATGCTAACCATCGGGCAATACCCAGAAATTAGTCTCGCTTATGCACGTAGTAAAACAATGGAGTATCGAGAAAAGCTAGCTAAAGGTACTGATCCTATTCAATTTCAGAAAGAAGAGCGTACAGCTGCTATTCAATCAAATGCAGATAGCTTTAAAAATGTCGCAGAAGAATATCTAGAGAAGTACAAAACAGGAAAATCTAAAGACTGGTTTATGAATAGAACTCGATATTTTTCTAAAGACATTTATCCGGTTATAGGAAAAACCCCTATCAAGGATGTCAATTCTAGTGATATTAGAACCATTATAGACAACACTATTACACGCATACGCAAAAGTAGACGTGGTACTGGAGAAGTGAAAGCAACATTTGTACGACAGATTTGTGCTGAAGTACTGCAGTATGGAATTATTACCCAACGAATAACTACCGACCCCACATATGCATTAAGACGTTATATCCATAGACCTGATGTTCAACATGCCCAACCACTCAGTGATGAAGATAAAAAAATCATTCTTCCAACCATAAAAAGTTACGGAGGATGTACCAGCACTAAAAACTCTATCTTAACTTTGCTTTACAGCATGCTCCGCACAATTGAAGTACGAAGAGCTAAAAAAACATTTATTAATTTTGAAGATAAAACTTGGATTATTCCTAGAGCAACTAATGAAGAAGTCTTAGCTGGCAAAAGAAATATGAAAAAGAATCGTATTCATATAATTCCTTTATCAAGTCAATTGATTGAAATTCTAAAGGAACAATTTATTCTTTACCCAAACAGTGAATACATTTTTCCCGGCGATGATGGAATCTCCATGATCGGAAAGAACACCCTTAATTCTGCTTTAGATAATTTGGGTATTGGTCATATTTCTATGCACGACTTCCGTGCTACAGCATCGACAGAATTACATGAAGCAAATTTCAATACTGATTGGGTAGAAATACAACTTGCCCATGCCAAAGGCAACAAAACACGTGCCTCTTATGATCATGCCAAGTGGCTGAAAGACAGGAAGGCTATGTTACAAACATGGGCTGATATGATTGATAAATGGGAATATTAATAAACTACTTTAAAATAAAGTATACATATGAAAGAGTGGTGTTCTTAAACGCACACCACATCATTCCAATTACCAGCTACAATTTTGATTTATAATAAATTATTATTCCTACATAAAATATGCATAGTATTGTAGCCAAACCTACTAGCCTGATAACCCATGCTAGTTGATAACTGAGTAAAAAAACCAGTACTCCCACCCCAAACGTCAATACACCAAAATATGCTGCCAATCCAATCGAAAAGCCCCATATTTGAATACTTAGCTTCAAGACTACAGCTAGAAAAATCCATCCCATAACTCTTAAATACACTGGCTTTAGGAAAGTGACAGGTAGCCAGAAAGGCTTGCATTTGATTAATTGTATGTGAGCTTTATCCATCGCAAAATTAAGGTTTGCCATACCGATAAAATTGGTCGCAAAAACAGTAATTACCGACAAACCAAACATTAAACTATCCATTGTTTTAAGCCCCAATTCACCGTAGCCATAACCATTAAAATTATTAGGATAGCCCACCATGCTTTAATCGAACTTTTGACACTAAATACATAAATAATGATTAATAACCACATGATAAAACTGATGATTAAACCTGTGTAGGTTGCAAGTGCTTTTTGCTCAGAACTCAATGCAATTAAAGATACCGAAATGCTAGCAATCAAAAATCCACCCACAGCTGCTAGAAAACAACGACCAAACACCATCCAACGATATTTTACAATGTCAGAGAAATTAAAAAATTTCATCATTGACTATCCGTTTAGCCGATTTTTTATTGGTATAGGGGTGTTTATTTTTTTCTGTACTTCCAATGTTGCCCATAATAATAATAGACCAATAAGCATCAATCCGATTTCAATATTAACTAACACCCAAGCGCCATATGGAATGGCGACACCTAAATGCCGATCTGTTGTGAAAAAATTTAAAATAGGAAGTAGTAACCAAGCTAAGGCTGCAAAAGCTAAAATCTCCCGCCATGCTTTCATCAATGGTCGGAAAATTGCATAAATAAGAGTGAGTAACCATGCAATAAACAGGCTATGGACTTCCCAATCCGCACGTCCATCAAATGGTACGGGAATCAAACGATTTGCCCAAAAATACATTGCAATAGCAAAAGGCAAACCTGCAATTGTGGCAATATTGAGTTTTTCTACCAGTTGATGACCAAAGCTCACTTTGCCTGCTTTGGTAGCTTTAACTGGCTTTGTTGCACAAAGCTATTCTTGAAGGCTTCTTCAGCAATATAATTTCCAGATGAAGAAGCCTACATCTAAAATCTACCGTACAACAAATTGGTCCTCGTATAACTAAGCTTTAATCAAGCGAGGGAATATTTCAATCTGGTTTGATCCGAATACCCAATGGTATGCACAACCACAAGGCAAGCACGGACGAAATCAAACTTATTCCGATACAGCGATTCAATGCTGTTTAATGATCAAATCTCTATTCCGTCTTTCTTTGCGTATGGTCACTGGCTTTGCTCAAAGCCTGATTAAACTCAGTGGCTTGAATTGGACAGCACCAGATTACTCCACCCTCTGTAGACGACAAAAGCATATTGATATTGTGATAAGCTATCAGAAAAGTCGTGATGGGTTACACCTACTCGTCGACACTACGGGTTTAAAATTTTTAGGTGAAGGCGAATGGAAGCGTAAGAAACATCAGCCTGAATACCGTCGGCAATGGCGTAAACTGCATATTGCTATAGATGCTAAAACCCTGTAAATACGCGCTATTCAGCTCACAACCAATAATGTCAGTGATTCACAGGTACTTGGTGATTTGCTTGATCAGATTCCACAAGATGAACAGATTGACTCTGTTTATACCGATGGAGCTTATGACACCAAGCAATGCCGTCAGGTCATTGCAGATCGGCAAGCGCATGCGGTGATTCCACCTAGAAAAAATGCGAAACCATGGAAAGATACAAAGATCAGCTCGCTAGCGCGAAATAAATTACTTCGAACAGTTAAACGTTTAGGCAGGACACTATGGAAAAAATGGTCAGGCTATCATCGGCGAAGTTTGGTTGAAACTAAGATGCATTGCATCAAGTTATTAGGCGATAAACTCAGTGCTAGGAATTTTGACAGCCAAGTGAATGAGATCCATGCACGCGTAGCCATATTAAATAAATTTACAGAATTAGGCAGACCACACACCCGAGTTGTGCCTTAAATTTGAGTCACTTAGGGGTATTTTATTTTTTAAATCTTTGTGCAACAAAGCCCTTCATAACTATAGATAGTGGAATCTGGTCTTTCTTACTCTCATCAATAGTAATATGTTGTATGAAACCTGCTAACCATAACAGAAACTCATCTTCATTTGAGATTCGAGGAATTAGGGTTAAATCCAACCTTTTAATACCCTCAATTTTATTCTCATCATCAAAAATGGTCGCACAAATTTCATGATCAACTTTTAAATTACTTGAGTGGGTATACTCTCTAACTTTGAGGATTATCAATGTGAAAAGGCCTTTTTGATCCCTTTCAATACCAACCTCATCCTTAATGTCTTTTATGACTTTTTCAGCCAAAGCTAGATATTGTGGCATGATAATTTCCTTTATATAAATCATACCTAAACTATTATGTGAATACATAATCAATAATTAATTACTCGTTTGTTACGTAAATGAAACTTCCAGTAAATATTGTAAATTCACAATTACACTAAAATTTAACCAGTTTACATATTCTATCCATATTGTGATGTAGTTATATCTTGCAATAAAAAACCACCCGAAGGTGGTTTAACTAAACATCATGGACATCTGTCCAAACTCATAAATGAGTAATGTGAGACCAAATGCTGAGGCTGAAAATACGAGTACTTCTTGCGAGGTCATATCCATCTCCTTCTATTGTTCTATTTAATGCTCTAGTCATTAAGAATGCATTTGACTCTAAATGCAAACAATTATCACAAATTCTAGGGATAGACATGTAAGAGGTTTTATAAAAGGGCAGAGTAAAACTTGAAGTGCGACATAAACCACCTAATTAATTTAAAGGGTTTATGGAGTATATAAAATTGTCATACCATCATCTTAACTTTGAAGATCGTACTGCATTAATGCTTGAGTCAAGAAAAGAAGGCTTTTCAGCCAGAAAATTTGCTGAACTCATTAAAAGACATCCTAGTACGATCTATCGTGAGCTTAAAAGAAATAGCATCAATGACGTTTATCAAGCTCGATATGCTTCTGATAACACCTTCGCTAGACGTAGACGTGGTCACAGAAAACTCAAAATCGATTCAATCCTCTGGAAATTTATTGTTGAAGCGATCCGTTGTTTATGGTCTCCTCAGCAAATAGCAAAGCGTTTAAAGACATTTCCTGATTTGGATCAAACAATGAATGTAAGCCATACAACGATTTATTCAACGATACGAGCATTACCCAAGGGTGAGTTGAAAAAAGACTTATTATCCTGTCTGCGTCATGAAAATAAAAAGCGAAAAGCTAACGGTGAACCTAAAAAAGATTCTATATTACAGGATATTAAAACTATTCATGAGCGCCCAGCCGAAGTTCAAGAAAGAAAAATACCGGGTCATTGGGAAGCTGATTTAATTAAAGGTAAAGACAATAAAAGTTCGATAGCAACACTTATTGAACGAAATACACGGCTCTGTATCTTGGCAACATTACCTGATGCAAAGGCAGAATCAGTGCGCAAGGCTTTAACTGAAGCTCTGAAATATTTACCTGCAGAACTGCGTAAAACGTTGACCTATGACCGTGGACGCGAGATGTCAGAACATAAAATACTCGAAGAAGATTTAGGCATAGATGTATATTTCTGTGACCCACATTCACCTTGGCAAAAAGGCACATGCGAAAATATGAATGGTTTAATTAGGCAATATTTACCTAAAGGGATTGATTTAAATCAGGCAGATCAGCATTATTTAAATCAAGTTGCCATGTCACTGAATACTCGTCCTAGAAAGGCGTTAGATTGGCTTACACCATTAGAGAAATTTGCTCAGCTTGTTGATTATCATATGGCTTTTGAAACTGTCGCACCTCATGTTTGAATTCGCCAAGTAACTGTGACGTTGATTAAGTGTATAAAGTTTTATAACAACATTTCATAAGAGAGAAAAAACCTCCGCGAATAATAGATATCGAACAGGGTCTTTTATGTCTGATCCATTTAAAAAAATAGAGGCTTAGAACTCTCTTAAGATGGATTGCTTAAAAGTTTACGCATCTGTCTATGTCTTCTAGTGAGACCTAGTACCTCTTTGCGCTTAATAATTTCATCTTCAGTAAAAGGCAGATGATTGATAAGCTCCTCAATCGCCATAACACTATTTTCAATTAAGAAAATATCCTGCTCGGTTGTCCAAATTGAGGTTATATGCTCAGATTTTTTAGGCAGTCTTTTTATAAAAAGAAATTATACCTAATCATGGCTTTGTTGCACAAACCTAGCCTATAAGGTTTATTCAGTCCTATAATTTCAAAATGAATAAACCTACTCCTAAAACTTATCGTACAACCAACTGGTCTTCCTATAATCGCGCTCTCATTAATCGGGGCAACATTTCCATTTGGTTTGATCCAAACACTCAGTGGTATGCACAACCACAAAACAAGCAAGGTCGAAATCAAACTTACTCCGATACGGCTATTCAATGCTGTTTAATGATCAAATCTTTATTTAGACTCTCTTTACGCATGGTCACGGGTTTTGTTCAAAGTCTGATTAAACTTTGTGGATTAAATTGGACCGCACCAGATTACAGTACGCTTTGTCGAAGACAAAAACATATTGATATTGCGATTAGCTATCAAAAAAGTAGTGATGGGCTACATCTACTCGTCGACTCAACTGGCTTAAAGTTTCTAGGTGAAGGTGAGTGGAAACGTAAGAAACATGGACCTGAATATCGTCGCCAATGGCGTAAGCTTCATATTGGCATCGATGCTGAAACCTTGCAAATACGTGCAGTACAGCTTACTACAAATAATGTGAGCGATTCGCAAGTACTCGGTGATTTACTTGCTCAAATTCCCTTAGATGAACGAATTGATTCGGTCTATACCGATGGTGCTTATGACACGAAGCACTGCAGACAAGTCATTCTAGATCAAGATGCACATGCGCTCATTCCGCCAAGAAAAAATGCAAAACCATGGAAAGATCAGAAATTGAGATCTTTAGAGCGGAATGAGTTACTGAAAACAGTTAAACGTTTAGGAAGAACGCTTTGGAAAAAATGGTCTGGTTATCATCGTCGAAGTTTAGTTGAAACCAAGATGCATTGCATCAAACTATTAGGTGATAAATTAACAGCAAGGAGTTTTTCTAGTCAGGTGAATGAGATTCATGCACGCATAGCCGTATTGAACAAATTTACAGAATTAGGTCGTCCTCATACCCAAGTTGTCATTTGAATTCTGTTCAAATGAGCAGAGTGTTATCTTTTAAATCTTTGTGCAACAAAGCCCCTAATCATGAGGACTTTTAAATTTCTTCAAGCACTCTCGGCATACACAAATTTCTTTATGGTCATTTGTGTAATCAATCTCTCTAGCACCATGAAGGCCAAATATACACATTAATAATCTGATCATCTTATTCCTCCTTTAAGTACCTAAAAAGTATATGTCTTAGGCATCTATATTTATATGAATCCCTGTAAGACAGCATTTCGAACAACTTTATCGAAGTTTGAATGAAATGAATTTTCAGTAGTGTGACTCTTTAACAATAAACAGAAAGTTGCTACCGCACCTATGCTCACCAAAGTTAAGAATTTCATCTTTAATTCCATCCATGTAGAACTTTTGATTCAAACATATCACTGTGATTTGTATTTATCTAACCGCCTTATGATGAATTACTGTTCATAATGTAACCACATTATTATTTATGTAATTGAATTTGTTAAACAATGAAACAATTCCTATTAAATTACACTGATTTATTACAACTTATAAATTTAAAGCTTTATGTGCCCATTTCAGAAATTTATCTTTATCGTTGAAATTAGGGACATTCAATAAATTGATATAGGAAACTTCACCAAAGTTTCCTGAGATTTTATTTGATTCAAGAATTGTAAAATCTTCTTCTCGCCCTACATGTACTTCCCGAAAAAACTCCGTAACTTTCCGATCAAGGTTTAGTGAGGTAAACGCCTCTCTTTCAACTAAAAAGTCATAGATCTGGCTAATCACATGTAGTTCAAATTTTCTATTCATTTTTTCCGTTCTCATAATTATTTTAACAATTGGTTCAATTTAAACTAATTTCTTTTACGGATAAAGACAATAAAAAACTTACTATCAGGGACAGTTAAATAGATTTTCGCTTAGTCTTTGCCAGTAAGATCTCTATACGTTGAGTAACTTCCAATAATTTAAGCTCAGCATCACGCCAAAAATAATAGACGTCACCATGTATGACATACATTTGCTTAATGTAGTTTGCTGCTTTTGTCTTGTTTACTTTTTTAGCATTAAAACATGGTTTATCAAGCACTATTACCCTGCCATCTAAATCACCACCGATATAAATATTCATTTCTATTCTTCTTGTTGTAAGTAATGATTAAAATATATCACAACAAAAAAGCGCAATTATTTGAACGCACTTTATCGACTAAGCATCTGATAAAAAATTAAAATTTATACCAATACGATTTAAGTTAAGCTCCTATTAAAAAAGCCCTACATTTCTGTAAGGCTTTCCCCTTGGTCTTTTGCGCCGAAACAAGGAATCGTTGTTTTTATTTACAACAAAATAATTAAATCATTAATCGAATAAAAAATGAAGAAAAAAACCTGCAACTTGGGGAAGGTGCAGGTATAAACTGATATTAACTATCATGGAGAACTTAATACCAACTAATATACTTGGTTTATATTGAGACCTCATTCACATTTTATTCCAAATTATCTAGCAACAAAAAAAGCCCATCAAATGATGAGCTTTTTACGGTAATTAAGTGAATTTCCATATGTACGTCCACTATAGCAGAAATATGCCATATACCTTGATCAGGGTCAAGTGAGCATATTCTCAATTTGCACTTCTGGCTTTGCTTTAATACTATTCATCTAAGCACTTCAAATAATTGATCTAATGTCTGAACCTCAGTTTTCTCTCAGTGATTATCTATCAACCGTACAGGAAGTCATTCAAATTACTTTCAATGAGCCTGTATGGGTGAAAGCTGAGATCCGTAATCTAAATATTAAGGGCGGACATTACTATCTTGAGTTAGCTGAAAAGGATGAAAGTACCGACAAAGTTATAGCGAGTTGTAAAGGAACCATCTGGAAATTTACAGCTCAAAAAATGGTGCTTAAGTTTGAAAGGGAAAGCGGTGTAGAGCTTTCAAAAGATTTAAATGTCCTGGTAAAAGTCAGAGCCAAGTTTGATCCACAGTATGGCTTTTCAGTTAATGTTGAAGATATTGATTCAAGCTATACCCTTGGAGACATTGCACGGCGTTATCAACAAATATTAGAAAGACTAACCACTGAAGGTCTGTTAAATAAAAATAAGCTCATTCCTACTCCGTTTGATATTCAGAATGTCCTGGTAATTGCTCCTGAGAATGCGGCAGGTTTAGGTGACTTCAAAAAAGATGCTGATGCTTTAGAAAAATCTGGTGTATGTCATTTCAAATACTATTCAGCCACATTTCAAGGGAACACGGCAGCACAGAGTATCATCACTTCTCTAAGTAATGGTCTGAGACAATGGGCTACTGATTTCAATACGCCACCCGATCTCATCGTGATTATCCGTGGTGGCGGTGCTGTGAACGACCTTGCCTATTTAAATGATTTCGAACTGGCAGCATTGTTGGCCAAACGAACCGTTCCGATTTGGGTCGGTATTGGTCACGAGAAAGACCGTACGATATTGGATGAAGTTGCAAACCGTTCATTTGACACACCAAGTAAGGTAATTGGTGGTATTCGTAATCTTATCGCTGAACGGACTCAGGGTGTCTTAGATTCATTCCAAACCATTAAGCTATTATCCCAACATCAAATCACGACGTACCAAAGCCAAAATGATCAATACATGAGAGTGATTAAGACGCTTGCGCATGGGCAAATTAATGAAGCAAATAAGAGCGTAGATTTGATGCGAAGCATCCTACATTACTTAGCCCAGCAACAGATCAAACTGGCAACGAATCAAGTCGAATCGCTGATGCGTGAAACCCTAATCCAGAATCCGCGAAACGTGCTGGCTAAAGGCTATGGAATAGTTCGTAGTGAAGGGAAAGCTATTCGCTCTATTCAACAGATTTCAGGTGATAACATCCAGGTCGAATTACAGGATGGTACCATTCAAGCAAATGTAATGAAGGTAATTGGTAATGAGTAAAAAAGAACTCTCTTTCAAGGAAGGCTATGGAGTCCTTAAAAAGAATGCCGAGCTATTGGAGTCACAGGAAGAGCCCGACATTGATAATTTAATGAAAATCGTTGAAGAGTCTATGGTGGCATACAAAGCCTGTAAAACACGTGTGGACGCAGTGCAAAATGCTTTGAATGAGACATTTAAGGAATAATAAGTTAATAATATGGGAAAATTTGATTTTACTTTTTGGTTTACATTAGATGAAATAAGGATTTGATCATTAAAACAACATTGGATAGATGTGTTCAAATAAGTTTAATTTCGACCATGTTTACCTTTGGGAGGAGGCTACCATTAAGTTGTAAGATCAAATCCAATCGAGATATTTCCTCGATTTATTAGGCTCGGTTATTGGTGGACCAATTCATTGTACGATAGATTTTAGGTACAGGCTTCTTCATTTGGAATTTATATTATTGAAAAAACCTTCAAGAAGAAATTTATGCAATAAAGCGACTTCAACTTATATGTCTTTGTGTAACAAAGACATAATAAATATAAAAAATGAATTCTTATTAAACATGTAAGAAAGATTTACGATGTATTCTAAGCGTTACTAATGTAAATTACGTTCTGCTTGTGTTTGCTTATTGACAACTTAAGTATTATAAAAAAAATATCGATCTATAATAAAATATAATCGCAATATGAGATATTAAAAATTGAGAGACATAATAGATAAATCAATTTCAAAACTAGAATACTTGAACTCTTTAAGAGATAAGCTTAGCTCAAATTACAATAAGCCATGTCTATTTTTAGATATAGATGGCACTTTATCTGATTTTCAATTAGATCCTACTAACAGTTATATTCCGACTAAGACTTTAAATATTTTAAGACAAATTATTTCAAATAAAATTCCTGTTATAGCTGTGACAGGACGAGACATTGATTCTGCACGTAAATTATTTGAATCCCTTGATCTTCCAATTGCTGCATTGCATGGATTAGAAATATATCTTGGAAATGAAAAAGAATTACGTACACCAAAGGGTTTCTTAGAAATTTCACATATTCACAAAATTTTAGCTCGAGCATGTATCGCCTATCCAAGTTTACTGATTGAAAACAAGAAATCATCAATTGCGTTGCATTATAGGAAAGCTCCAGAGCTAGAAGATATAGCAAAAAAAATAATGTTAGAAGCTCAAAAGATATTCCCCAACCTAAGATTAATTCAAGGGAAATTCGTTTATGAATTAATACCCGCTCAAGCCAATAAAGGCTTGGCAATCAAGGAAGTTTTAGCTCATTTAAACCAGTATGAGGTTTACACACCAATTTTCATTGGTGATGACTTTACGGACGAAGATGGTTTTTATTTTGTGAATCAGTTGGAAGATGGCATCTCAATCAAAGTCGGTCAAGGGCTTACCCATGCCAAATACCAGCTTAAAGACACAAAGCAAGTATATGATTTTTTAGAATTATTTTTAGACCATATTCGAAACCATGATAACAATTTTAAGGGTAACAACAACTTAGATGGAGAGAAAACATGTCTAAATTAATTATTTTATCGAATCGAGTCAGTATTCCCAACGGGCAAAAAACTACCGCAGGTGGGCTTGCAGTCGCTATACAAGATGCATTAGATGATATTGGTGGTGTATGGCTCGGATGGAATGGCGAACGAGTTCATAAGCAAGAGGAAGTACATTTTAATATTTTTCGGAAGGATAAAGTTGATTATGTCACCTGCCCTTTAACAAATTCTCAATATTCAGATTATTATGCAGGGTTTGCCAACAATTCACTTTGGCCTGCCATGCATTATCGTTCAGACCTGATTGAGTTTAAAACATCAGAATACGAAGGATATCAAAAAGTAAATTCTTTATTCGCTCAAAAACTTGCCGAAATTGCAGATCCAGACGATACCATTTGGGTTCATGATTATCATTTTTTAAGTGTGGCGAAATATTGCCGTGAACTCGGTATGCAGAATAAAATTGGATTTTTCCTGCACATTCCTTTTGCACCTTTATTTATCTGGCAAAAAATTCCATGTGCTCAACAATTGATTGAGGATCTATGCCAATACGATGTGGTGGGTCTACAAACAGATAAAGATCAAAAAGTGTGTATGCAAGTATGCACATCTTTATTGAACGCACAGAAAATTCAACAAACTTTATTAAGCTACCATCAACGTTTAACCATAATTAAATGCTATCCAATTGGTGTAAATCCAACAGCGATTCAAAAAGCGGCCCATAAGTTTATTGATGTACAAGACTTCCTTACCCGTCCAGTAGAGCTGAATGCTGCAAAAACCATTATCGGCGTAGATCGGATTGATTATTCAAAAGGTTTACTGGAACGCTTTTTGTCCTATGCAGAGTTCTTAGAGAAATATCCTGAGTATCAGCAGCATATTCAACATTTACAAATTGCTTGCCCATGTCGTTTGGAAGTTCCAGCTTATCAACGTTTATTTGAGCGTTTCAAGATTAAGATCGAGATGATTAATCAGGAATTTGCAAAGGAAGAGTGGCAACCCGTGGAATGTATTTATGATGCAATAAAACATCATCATTTGATGCAAATCTATCGTCAAGCCGATGTGTGCTGGATCAGTTCAATACGAGACGGGATGAATCTGGTCGCGAAAGAATATATTGCCGCGCAAAATCCATCAAATCCTGGTGTACTTATTCTATCCAAATATGCAGGTGCAGCGGAACAGATGTCTGAAGCACTTCTGGTTGATCCCACCGACAAAATGGCGATGGTCAATGCCTTAAAAAAAGCACTGGAAATGCCACGACGTGAACGTATTTCACGTTACAAACAACTGATGAAAGGTTTAAAAGATTTTGATATTAATGAGTGGCGCAATGCATTTCTTAACGACTTACAGAACAAAACCGCTATGCAGGATTTCAGATTCCTGAGAATGCGTAACGTTAACCCTATTTATCAAAATTTATAGTACTTTGATTTGTAAGGAACTGGCAGTATCCAGATATTGCCAGTTCAATTCACTATGAGGCTTATTTCACATAAGTAAACCGATTTAAAGCCACAATCAATAATAATAGACCCGATAGTGCCATAAACACTGTACTTAGGCCAATCAGCTCACTCACCATTCCAATGAAAGCAGGTCCAACCAGAATACCCGTATAAGCCATGGTCGAAACACAAGACAATGCAACTGCGCTCGGCATCACCGTCTGACGTCCAGCACGGGAAAACATGATCGGGACGATGTTAGAACAACCTGTCCCAACCAGTGTATAACCCACTAAAACCAGCCACCAATAAGGCGCGATACTGACCAAAGCTAAACCTAAAGTTGCACAAATCGCGCTATAGGTTAAAAGCTTTTTTTCACCAAAATAACGGATCAGATAATCCCCCGTAAAACGTCCTGTGGTCATGGCAATCGCGAAGAAGGTATACGCCAATCCCGCAAAAGTGGTATTAACTCCATATTGTTGCGTTAAATAAATACCACTCCAGTCCATCGCCGCGCCTTCCACCATGAAAATGATGAAGCAGGCAATACCAATTAATATAATCAAAGGTTGTGGCAGGCGCTGGCGTATCGACTTTTTCACTTTCGAAGATGCTTCAAGACTGGTATTTTCTACAGCTTTTATGCTGTATGGCACTGAAAGAAAAATAATAATTACCAACAGTAAACTCACAGCAAATGCGCTCATAACAGCCGAAATACTTAAAGCAAGCAATGCAGTAATCGTCAGTACCCCAGCTAATCCGCCTAGACTCGCCATACCATGAAAGCCAGACATCAATGATTTTAAGCTATTTTTCTCAACCACTACGGCCTGAATATTGAGTGCAACGCCCAGACTTCCTGCTGCTGTACCAAATAAGAATAAGGTGATCGCCATCATTAACGGCGTGGTCCATAAGCTTAGGCTTGGCAATAAAACGGCAAGCAAGAGTAAAGCGAAACCGATCGGCACACGACAACCAACACGCTGAACAATTTTACCTGTTGCAGGCATAGCTAGCATTGCACCTAAGCCGCTGCATAATAGCAACAAACCAAAATCGGCATGATTAAAATGTAAACGTTGCTGGGCAAAAGGAATCAGCGGCGCCCATGCAGCCGTGGCGAAACCAAGACCGAAAAAGCTAAAACGAGTTGAAAGACGTTGAGCACTTAATTGAATTTCAGGATCAATAAGAGCAGTTCTGGAAAAAAGGATCATTTAATACCATCCACACAAATTAACTCAGAGCGTCCATCTCGGATAAATCGCCATAGAAAAACCCCTGCTAATCTATAGAGAAGTTCTATAAATCCACAGAGGCTTTTATGACGAAATTATACACAAAACCAATCTAAAAACAGTATTTTTTACAAAAATAAAATTTATATATATCAATAACTTATTATTACTTATCCAAATAAAATTAAAGCATTTATTTTTAACACTTTTTCTTCTTAGCTTTTCAATTTAATTAGGCAAAGATATGAATTTACTTAAATTTTGTAAAGATGACAGAATTAAATAGCTCATTTATAAAGCTGAATAATATATGTCACCCGCTAAAGCTGTGGATTAACTTTCTCTCTCGAATTAGGTCAATTTTATAAATGTTTTAAAAAGTACGATAAACCTTCAGGTGCACGTCCATTTAATCGACTGCTAGTGGTGACGCGAACCAAATTGCTCCAAGTGATTTTGCAACATTGCTTAATAAATTTTTCAATTAATGAGACATCCTCATGACAAGGAATAGGTTCAAAGCCTCCCGCCTGAATATAGGCTTCGGCACTAAAGCTTAAATTCGCCCCATGTATATGTTGATGATCCATCATGTCTTGATAATGCGTCAGATATTTTTGCTGTTGTTGTATTGATAAGTGACTAAGATCATCCAGTATAACGATTCCACAAATAGCATCTGTTGGCTGATGTCGCATTTGGCATAGTAACCAATCTGGATCTACAATTGTATCAGCATCCGTGCAAGCGACCCATGTAACTCCTTGATCGATTAGCTGCCTAATGCCAAGGTCTCTGGCCTTGCCCACACAAGCAAAATTACATTCAAGCCAATTCATTTGATGTGACTTTACAATCATGAGGGACTGGTCAGTACAACTGTCTAAAACCACTAGAATCTCGACCTGACCGTGACCTATATGCTGTATAGCGTGTTTAATTGACTGCAAACAAGCGGATAAATTCTGTTCCTCATTATGGGCTGGGATAACAATACCTATTTTCATACTAAGCCCTGTTGTTTTGCCAAAGATGAAGGATTTACCGTCCAGATATCAATGATGAAATCTGGATCATTCAGACTTAAATAATGAGTGAACAACAAAGATTGTTTTAAATAATGATGGACTTGATAAGCATCTAGTTCAAAATCCTGAATGGCGTGACGCCAGTGACAACACAGGATTTCACCTTGTGACGTTAAACTGTCTTGGAGCTGATCGATCAGTTCATGCAGTTCATTGCTTGATAAGTAATAGGCCACTTCACTGATGACAATCAGATCAAATTTCTGTTCAGGAAAATATTCAGGAATTTTTTGGTGTTGAACGCTCACATGCTTCAAATTCTGTAAACGTTTAGCGGCCCAATGAACAGCATGTTCAGAAAAATCTAGACATAAAAGCTGATCAGCGCGTTTGGCTAAATGTACACTTAAATGGCCATTGGAACAGCCGATTTCCAACACTGATGAATAACGCTGTTGAGTAAGCAATGCCAAACAAATCTGCCTTTTACGAGCTTCATACCAATGTAAATCATAGCCCCAAGGGTCATTATTGTGATGATATAAGGCTTCGAAATATTGATTAGAATCATTCACAAAGATAAACCTCCCAAGGCATTAACAAACGTTCGATGATTGCTGGAGATAAAATCGCAGCATTGCCTGTACTTTCATCAGCTTCAATCTGACTCTTAAACTGCATGATGGCCTGACGTTTTTTGATTAATTGGGCCTGAGTTAAGTTGTAAGCTCTAGCCTTTTGCCAGTGGATACGCGGATCTAGTGGTCGCGCCCAATGCCAAGCCCAGATCAGCACGTGTAAATATGATATGTCATGAGCTAGAGCAAATGCCTGTACAGTCTTTCCTACCGCTTCATGATCTGGATGCCCATCCAGTGCATAGCTACAAATTAAAATATCTTCCGCTTTAACCAACTTGTCTAATTCTTGCCACAGATGTTCCCTGTGCAAATGAATCTGCCCGTCTGGTAAATTTAATGCAATACGTTGAACATATTCAGAAATATCTAGACACTGTAAAGCCGCTAAGCTTTCTTGTGGGCGAATTTGATCTAATTGATCTGGGCTGTATTTGGTTGAATGTGGATGGCTTTGTGTCCCATTACTGACGGCAACGATCACCAACTGACAATTCAACATAATTAATTGTTGCATCAAGCCGCCACACCCCAGTATCTCATCATCTGGATGGGGTGCGACAATCAAGATTCTTTTAGATTGAAATTTTTTAAAATTGAGTAGAGAAAGCGGCTGCTGCTCAAATGCATGCAGCCATTGTTCTCGGGAGGTCCCTTGCCCTTCAATAATACGATCTTCGACTAAAGCATGTTTTAGAGCTGCCATGATATTTGCTCCTGTAAACATCGTTCAGCAATTTGCTCATCATCGAATGCCGCATGACTTTGCCGAATAAATACAGGTAAATCAGCCATTAGGCTGGCAAAAGTTGCTTGTTCACAAAAAGGCCGTGCTCCAAGCGCTTTTCCTACCCCTTCAATAACCTCCAAACAGCTTTGTTCTGCCTGCGCACGCAAGATCCGTACATCCCGTTCATGGCTAAGCTTGGGTTGGCTATCAATCAGTTGCGCGATATATTGGAAATATTGTCGGGTTACAGCAAGTCGAGTTACCAACCGCCCTAAATACATTTTCTTAAAAGGATTAGGGGTTTTAAGGCAACTTTGTTGTAGCTCATCCACTAACCGTACCGCGGCACCGTACCAGCAAGCTGCAACACCCGCAGCACCATGCCAAAAACCAACCCGATCAAGGTAGTCATTGGGATGACCAATGAGTTTGACTGCTATCCCCTGAAAATTGACTCTTGCGGTCTGTGTTCCCTTCATGCCTATAGCTTGCCAGTGAGCCAGATCAATGGTGATCAATGATTGGTTGAGGTCAATAATGCAGAGCTGAGATTGCCCCTGTTGATCTTTAAAACTGATTAATGCTTTATGAATAAATTCAGCGCCTGAACACCACGGCTTAATTCCATGACAAAGCCCATTTTCGACCTGTAACGGCACGGGTCCACCATCGGCAGCCCAAACAGCCCATGTCTCCTCATTGATTTCATGTTGATAACCGAGTTCATGCAAAATACTTAAAGCATCAAAATGGGACTCAAAAAGCTTTCCTAAACTTAGGTCAAAGCCAGCTATCTGGGCAAAAATTTGCCAGCGTTGATAGGTTTGTCCCGAAGCAGGTTCAGGCAATCGTCCAACAGAATGAATCAACTGTTTCAACACAATCGGACGTTGACTTAGCTTTTCTTCAGCTGAATACTGCTCAAAGCGATTTAATATGTCTAAAGTTGAGCCTTTTATAAATATTTTTCTATTCATTCTTAAAATTTTAATTCAAATGAGTTTATTTAAATAATAATTGAAATAATCTGTTTAGTTAAATAGATAAATTGTAATGAAAAGATAATTATTCGTAATTATTTAACTATTTATTTCTTTTGTTTCATTGTTAACTAAATAGCAGGTTTATGTGAATCTATAAAATCATCATGTAAGGATTATTTAAAATCCAACAATTATGATGAAATAAGCAGTAGCTTAAAGGCTTCTGTGTTGTAATGTTTATAAAAGAGGTTTAAGAAATGAGTACTTTAAATATTCAAGATATTAAAAAACATTCAGATGTAATTGCTTCTTGTGGTACCAAAGTCGGAACAGTTGATCATCTCGAAGGTGATAGCCAACTCAAACTGACGCGTGATGAAAATGATCAGCATCATCTGATCCCAACGGCATGGATTGGTGAGGTCAAAGATGACAAAGTAGTTCTGATTAAAAATTCAGAAGAAGTTAAGCAACAATGGCAAGCTATTTAAATTATCGTAAAATAAAGAGTACGGCTAGACTTTGATCGTACTCTTTATTTCTTTGTAAGTAATTTCAAAAAAGCCCTAATCCTTCGCAATGTCCGTTTGAGTCATAGGTATTTGATTTCATACTTGTAAAAAATAGCTAGATGCAATCTATTTGTCATAGACTACATCTATTCTGTATAAATTAATAAGTTAGCCTACTCTTATTTAAAATTACTGCCTAAGAATGGGAAAATATACTCAACTACTTTTTGCGTAGCCCATAAACCAATCTCTTGGTGATGTTGATGTGGAGCTAAATATGGCATCAATTTGCTAATTTTATGCCCAGTATTTGTAGATATCTGAATTTGCTGCTGTAACAGCGATAATTCTTTTTCTGACAAATAACTAAAATCATTTAGTTCTATAAAGTTTTTTATATATTCTGTATTTACTGGGTTAATGCGTCTACTTAAATTAGCACCCGCAATCCAATCATAAATAAAAGCTTTTTCTGCAGCAGAGAAAACACCAAACATTTTCCCATCTTCTTCATTGATCATTTTCCAAAATCGGCTATGTTCTGGATCTTCGTTAAGCTTAATCCATCCTATTTTTATTAGCTCACTAATGAATTCCTCAACCTGATCTTCTTCTGATAGCCATGAATTTACAGACTTATTATTAAACTTGCATTTCTCATTATGCATGTGCTTTCCAACCAAAGCTTTGCTCTTGAAAATTTCCAGAACCACTCGCTCAGTATTTAGGTTCTTTATTATTTGAACTGAGCTAACTCCCCGATTATTCAATAAAAAGCCTATCTTTAATTTACGAATAAATTCGGATTGATTTGGGTAGCGTTTGGCTAAACATTTAATCGCATTTGTAGCTAATTGAGCATGCCCATTATCAAAGTTATCAATTGTAATGTGTAGGTTAAAATATTTGGAATCAATACCTAACTCTTTAAGTTCATAATTTGTAATCAGTAAATGAAGTGGTAATTGTTCGTATCCAAAATTAAAACCTGCAATCTCGGGTATAAAATCTGATGGAGCATAAGCTAAAGCTAATTGTATTGCTGACTGGTGATAATATTCATCAGGCAAATTCATTGAAAATTGATGAAGACCAAGTGATAGAAGTAATTTATTGAAAAGTTTTACATGGTTACTTTGACTGGAACCTAACCCCAACTCCTCAACATATATCTGTATAAAGTCTCTAAAAGCTGGATCATTCCAGTACTGTGTAAAGCTATAAAGCCAAGCCCCGTCTACACGTTTGGTCGGTGCTACTTTGTATAAAAACTCATAAGCTTTACTTGTAGTTCCAAAAAACTCCCTTGCACTCCCATTTTCACGCCTTTCTAAGTACTCTTTGTAATGCAAGCATTGTGTTTTATTTTGTTTCTGCATCCAGACTGCCAATTGATCAACATTAGTAGGAAAATCAGAGAAATCACTATCCAAATGAAGTATTTCGTTTTCTAGGAAATGAAAAGCTTTCAACTCTTTTGCAGAACGCGACACTGATGGATCTAAGAAAAATTGTGTTATTTCAAAATATTTCTGATGGGCATCGGTTATTAAATTTAAAATTCTCTCTTTTACTGCAGTAGGCATTATAATTCTCTCGCGGTAAATAACTTATACCAACATAATTGACACTTGCACTTAATTAATTAACAACTTTGAAAAGAAACGTTAACAAATGTAATCCTTTAGTTTATTTATTTTAAAATACAAAAATTTAAGTAAATAATTATAATATTTGAAATAAAGAAACATTTCACAATCTGTGATATAAATCACACTCATTGGAATTAAAAAAATTATGGTGTTTAAAATTAGTAAAAAGCATTATATCTAATTTATAAAATTTTTAACTTTATTTATTGAAAGTACAAGCACCGTTATTATTCCTTTCGTTATTTCATTGATCCAACACAGATTTTTATTTTTTCAAATTCAAAAAAATCAATAAATTACAAACACAAATCCAATCAAAAAGATATAAATCTGAATTAAGAATAAAATTTAACATTGTTAGCCTTTTGTAAAAAACAAAATATATATTTCCATTTATTATCAACACCTAAACCTTTAAAACAAACACAATTTAACTCAAAAATTAAAATGTAACACCTCTGATGTTTTTTAAAACACAAATTATGATATTAATAATAAATCTACTGATTAATTAATGTAGATTAATTCTAATCTTATGAGGTTCAGTAAAATGACTAATCAAAATCAACAGCAGAAAAATCAGCAACAGCAGCAGCCAAATCAACCGCAAAAAAAGCCAGATCAGCAACAACAGCAACAGCAACCAGACCAACCACAAAAAAATCCGAATCAGCAAAAACAACCGAACCAAAACCAGAAAAATGACCAACACGCTCAACAGAAATAATAGTTTTTCATGTTGAATAATATTATTAAATTCTTAAACTCATTCATTAATTAAATCCAACTATGAATTTTTTTTGAATTCTTAGTTGGATAGAATTGGAGTTCATTATGACTATCAATGACCATCAAGACGAAAACCCAATCAAGCATGATTGGCGTACAGATTATTCAAACCGCCCATATTACGGCGATATCCAACGAGAACTTCCTGATGTAGATTATGACCGTGATCTTCGTTCAGCCTATGAATTAGGTCAGCATGCCCGAAATGAGCGTGGTACTGATGCACGATTTGAGGATTCAGAAAGTGATCTAAAAGTAAAATGGGAAGAACTAAAGGCTGAATCACGCTTAAAGTGGGAACAAGCCAAACATGCGATTAAAGATGCATGGGACAAAATGTAAGCCAATATAATGATAATGAGCCTTTTAGGCTCATTATCAGCACATCTAAATAATAATTAAATAGGTGTAAAATGGACTTTATAAAAATACTATTAGCTGATACTACATTTACTTTTGCAGCAGAAATTGTACTTCGTAGTGTCTTGATGTACTTCCTGATTATCTTAGTTTTAAGATTTTCTGGTAAACGTGGTGTTAGACAACTTTCCATCTTTGAAATCGCAATTATTCTTAGTTTAGGATCTGCTGCTGGCGATGCTATGTTCTATGAAGAAGTTCCGATCATACATGCTGTCATCGTTTTTGCAGTAATTATGGCTTTATATCGCTTAACAACTTATTTAATGATGAAATCCGATGCTATTGAGACCGTATTGGAAGGTCGACCTATATACATCGTCAAAAATGGTTTACTGATTGTTGAAGATATTAAGCAAGAAAAGTATTCATACGATGAATTCTTTGCTGAAATGCGCCAAAAAAAAATAGAGCATCTCGGACAAGTTAAAATAGCACTGCTTGAGACTGATGGCTGCCTAAGCGTGATCCCATATTCTAAAGAAAATATAAAATGGGGCCTTCCTCTGTTTCCCGATGAATACCAAATCGCAGATCATCATAATGTCGATCACTTTTATTCTTGTATGTTGTGTGGTCAAACCCAACGTTTAAATCATTTAAATGAAGAATGCCCTCGCTGTCAAAATACAAAATGGGCTAAATCCTGTTTGTATTGCGAGGAATATCAAAATTAATAAGCTTTTGTTTTGACTTAGATTATTTCAATATTATTTAAAATGAATAGTTTAAGCGAACAAAAAATACACATTTCTTTACCTTACTCAAAGCATAAATACTTAAAGTTTATATGGGTATCTTTGATCCAAAAAAGAGTTTTCTTGCAAGAAACTCATATTCGATTGTAGATAACCTAATTAAATTGTATAAGCACACAATATCCGTCAACAAATAAGCCATTAACTTAAGTGAAAACAAATACTTAATTTCACAAAACGTTATAAAGCAAATGTATAAGAGAATGTGATATGAAAGAACCAAATACACCAAAAATCGACCAACTTTCTGAGGAAGCATACGTGGATCCTATAGGTAAAACCCTTACCTCTTCTTTAGGTGTTCCCGTAGCTGATAATCAAAATAGTCTAAAAATTAATGAGAAAGGCCCTACTCTTCTCGAGGACTTTCTTCTAAGAGATAAACTTATTCATTTTGATCGTGAGCGTATTCCAGAACGTGTTGTACATGCTCGAGGGGTCGGTGCTCATGGTTACTTTCAAGCTTATACAGGTAATGAAAAATGGACTAAAGCCAAGTTCCTAACGGACACAAATAATCGAACTCCTATCTTTGTCCGTATTTCTACAGTTCAAGGTGGGCGAGGTTCGGCTGATGTCGTTCGAGATGTACGAGGTTTTTCTATAAAATTTTATACTGAAGAAGGAAATTATGATTTGGTGGGGAATAATATCCCTGTCTTCTTCATTCAGGATGCTATTAAATTTCCGGACTTTGTTCATGCAGTAAAACCAGAAGATGCCAATGAAGTTCCAACTGGTCAATCTGCCCATGATACTTTCTGGGATTTTATTTCTTTAAACACCGAAGCATCACATATGACTACTTGGATAATGTCTGATAGAGCAATTCCAAGAAATCTACGCTCTATACAAGGTTTTGGTGTCCATACATTTAGATTGATTAATAAGAATAATGAAGCATTCTTAGTGAAATTCCATTGGACTCCAAAGCAAGGGGTAGCTCAAGTCGTCTGGGATGAAGCTCTAAAAATTAATGGCAAAGATCCCGATTTTCACAGACGTGATCTGTGGGATGCTATTGAGCGTGGCAATTACCCGGAATGGGAATTAGGCGCACAAATTTTCTCTGAAGAAGATGCAAAACAATGGGACTTTGATGTCTTAGATGCCACAAAATTAATCCCAGAAGAACTTGTACCAGTTACTCCACTAGGTAAATTTGTTTTAAACAAAAATACAGATGATTTTTTCGCAGAAACAGAACAAGTTGCTTTTAGTCCTGCAAATATTGTCTCAGGTATAGATTTTAGTAACGATCCCCTTTTACAAGGACGGCTATTTAGCTATACGGATACTCACTTACACAGACTAGGTACGGTAAATTTTAATCAAATTCCAATTAACAAACCCGTTTGTCCTTTTCATACGAATAGACGAGGTGGTTATGCTAATCACGAAGTTTATAAAGGAAAGGCAAATTATGAACCTAATTCTGTTGATGAAAATTGGCCAAGAGAATCACCTAATGACAGTGGTGCTTTCAAGACACATCCTGAAGAAGTACAAGGCAGCAAACTAAGAGTTCGACCAGAAAGTTTCGCTGATCATTTCTCGCAAGCCACAATGCACTACCATAGTTTGGAAAAATATGAACAACAGCATATTAAGGATGCATATTCTTTTGAATTATCTAAGGTTAAATCGGAAGATATCCGCAGACGTGTAGTTTACGCTGTCTTAGCTAATATTGACTTGGACTTAGCTGAATATGTTGCGAAAGAGTTAGGTATTAAAACTCCCCCTAAACAGCAAGATAGTCTGCACCAACCCGTAATTGCATCTTCGAAAAGATTAAGTACCTCATCTTTTCCTGCATCTGATATTAAACAGCGAAAAATTGCCTTGCTCGTTCATGACGGTGTAAATGCGTCATCAATAGATGATATTAAAATATGGGCTGAAGCAGAAAAAGCTATTGTGGAAACTTTAGCACCGAACGCAGCCCCTGTTAAATCTAGTGATGGCAATGAAATACCAGTAGATGGAAGACAAAATGGCGAGCCTTCAGTGACTTATGATGCCGTAATCGTGATTGATGGGAATAATTTAGAAGTATTTAAGGCTGATGGAGTTTCTAAACATTATGTATTAGAGACATATAAACATCTCAAGCCTATTGTTTTCCTGGGTGATAAATGCGCTTTAATAGATGAGTTTCAGCTCACTAAGGATGCAGCTCTATTCTCTACTCAAAATTTTAAAGAGATCCAAGATCAATTCAAACAAGCTATTCAAAATCATCGTTTGTGGGATAGAGAAAAAGTTGTCGCAGCTATTCCAGCATGAATCTATTTGAGCTTAAAAGTAGTGTAAGCATTTGATTTCAAAAAGCCCTCGACGAGGGCTTTTTGATCTACTTTTGCTCTTTAAGTGGATTCTCAGGTTCTTGATTTGGTTTTTTTTGGGGATCTGGATTCTGATAGGTTTTCTGATCACCCTTGTCATCGTTTGATTCTTTTTGAGGTTTTGATTCTGGATTTTGCTTATTAATCATGTCGGTTCCATCACCAGTATAGCTTATATAAATAAATATGACTTGTAGAGCTGAGTATCAATTATAGATATGTAAAACTCACTGTTTTTAGGTTTAATACTGCAAATTCTTATGTGAGCACTGCGTTGACGATACTAAATTGTTTTGAAATCATTTTATTCTTAGTTGGGTTATTATTTGAGCGATGATTACAAAGAATAAAAAGGGATAAGTCTATGTGCGCAGACTTTGAAGCTATCAGAAAGAATCGTGCTTTTCTCCTAGATCTCCCTGAGCCTGATCAGTTGGAGTTCCCTGAAGACATTTTCCCGAACTATCCTTCACCTTTGATCTTTTCCAATGACGGCAAGATCGAATGGAGATCAATTAATTTTGGAATGATTCCCAAATGGGCCAAGGAAAAGAATTTCGGCAAGTACACATACAATGCCCGGACTGAGACGGTCGCTGAGAAACCCAGTTTTAGGGAAGCTTGGCATAAGTCTCAGTTTGGCTTGATTCCAGTCGAAACCATCTTTGAACCTAAATACATTGACGGGAAATCTCACTGGTATGGGATTGCACGTGAGGATGGCATGCCCTTTACTGTGGCGGCCATATACGAGAATGCTGTCATCGATGGGGAGCAAATCCGATCAATGAGCATGCTCACCATCAATGCCGATAAACACCCCTTTATGAAGCAATTCCATAAACCTAAAGATGAGAAGCGCTCGATCATCGTAATCCCTGACGAATACCGCGAAGAATGGCTGAATTGCAGCTTTAAAGAGGCGCATGAGTTCTTCTTTGAAATGCAGGATGAGTACATCACCTTCCCTAAATCCCACTTATCCGAAAATGGTGCTCAACCTAATTTAATTTGAAGGTGCCTTGATTATCCACAGCTTTTAAATTTGAAATTTAATTCAGCGCAGACTATTCTAAAAAAAGAGTTCAGTTCCAAACACGCCTCGTAGCGTAGGAGTCAAACATGTCAAAGAAACTACCGATCTATTTCTCGGATGACGTCTGGTCATTCCTTCAAACACTCATGGGTCCCGATGGTGCTCCTAGTCCTACAGTCAATGCTGTCTTTGAAAAAATACAAAAAAAGCATGAGCTAGGCTCTAAGTTTGATCTTAAAGAAATTTCAGTCAAAACCCGCCTCGAAATTCCGTCTGCACTGGAACGTTTTTCAGCTGGTCCTGCTTTTGGTACCAAAGACCATATCGATAAGTCGATCGACTTAAATGACTTTCTTATCTTCAACCCCATATCCACTTTTATGGGACGGGTTGATAGTGAGTCTATGCTTTACGCTGGTTTTGAAATCGATGACCCTTTCTTGGTCGATAAGAGCATTACAGCACAGCATAGAGATATCGTTTTAGCCCTCATCGATGAGCGTGAAATAACACTTAAGCGGTTAATGATGACCGCTAAGATGTCAAAACAAGAAATCAAAGAAATGTTTGGGGATGAAGACTATGAACTTCCCCCTATTTGGCTGAGAGCTGAAAATCCAGCTTACGAGCATATTATTCCTAAAGACAGCCAGTCTATCTCTATCCAAGGGGTTGTGACTTTCAACCTCAAGCAATTTTATAGACGCTCGACCAGCAAATAAGAAGTATAAAAAATGAAAGCTGAAAATCGTATATTCGCGTTAGTGGACGTGAATAACTGCTACGTCAGTTGTGAGCGTATTTTTAATCCGTCCCTTAATAATCGTCCGGTCATTGTTCTCTCGAGTAATGATGGTTGTGCCGTGGCGCGCTCCCAAGAAGCCAAAGACATTGGTATTAAAATGGGTGTGCCGGTATTCCAGATTCAAGACATCATCAAGAAGCATGATGTTCAGGTGTTCTCCAGCAACTTTGCCCTATATGGGGCCATGTCTCGTCGTTTTATGACTTTACTGGGGATGTATGTTGCACCAGGAGAGCAAGAGATTTATTCAGTTGATGAATGCTTCTTGGATCTCACCAGCTATGAGCACTTATTTGATTTAACCGACTATGCCCAAGACATTCGCAAGACTGCTTGGCAGTGGCTCACTTTACCCTGCTGTGTGGGCATTGGACGTTCAAAGACTGAAGCCAAAATTGCCAATCATCTAGCCAAGAAGAATAAGTTCTTTAATGGAGTGTGCAATCTGGTCGATATGGATCCCTGCTCAACTGAAGCCATGCTTGCACAGATCGATGTTGGCGAGGTTTGGGGAGTTGGTCGCCAGAACAGTAAAAAGCTCAATACAATGAATATCCGTACCGTTTTGGATTTAGTTCAAGCGCATCCAGCAGAGATTAAAAAGCAGTTCAGTATTGTTATGGAAAAGACTGTACGCGAGTTGAATGGGATCTCATGCATCGATCTAGAGAGTGATGCGCCTGCTAAAAAGCAAATCATCAGTAGCCAATCTTATGGCCAACCGATTTACGACATTGAAAATATCAAATCCTCAGTGCGTTTATATGTGCAAAGAGCTGTCTCAAGGCTTCGGGATGATATGTCCCTATGCAAAATGATTGGGGTGTTTATTCAAACTGGTCGCTTTGATAAATGTGCAAAATACACACCTTACGTGATTATGCAGCTACATGAACACAGCGATGATGTATTAGAGATTACCCGCATAGCAATGCAGGCCATTGATGAAATATTCAAACCCGGATTTAAGTATAAAAAGGCAGGCATCATCCTGATGGAGATCATACCTAAAACCAAATTCTCCCCTGACCTATTTACCGATTATTCTCTACAGATTAAGCGAGCCAAGCTCTCCGACACCTTAGATCACATCACCCACAAGTATGGCAAGAACACGCTGTCGTTGGGCTTGTGTGGGCGAAAAGAAGAACACTGGCAAATGAATCAAGAACGCAAATCCCCAAACTATTTAACCGAATGGAATGAACTCTTTAGAGTGAGATAAGACTATGCATTTATTTAAACTTTCAAATGAACAATTGGCACAGATTTTAATTCCTAAGCGGTTCGTGCCGCCTACTCCTGAAGAATTCAAAGACAAGAATATGGTCTATGTCTTTGACAGTGAGGATAAGTTTGAGCTGACTTATGATGAGCTGGTTGAGATTATTGGTAAGGCTAGACAGGCTGGACCTAGAATGATTCCAGTGTTGGGAACAGTAAACTAAAACAATCGGCAGGAATACGGGTTTTAGAGAAATTGAACAATTGAAGTAGGTCAAAAATGAGAGATGAATTAAAAGAAATTTTTATTCGTGGGTGCAACGAGAAAATTGAGAAAAAAGGAGAAAATGTCGGTCTATCCTTTTATGCTTTCTTCAAGAATAAAAATGATAATCCAGAACTATTAATGGAGGCTGCTCACTGGTGGATTATGAAACACAAATTAGATCACTTCGAGAAAGCAGTTAAAGTTAGGCAACTTGTTTTAGGTGAGTCAAAGTAATAAAAAACAATGATAGAGCGCTTAACTCTATCATGGTTTGATATAGGATATTGATTATTACAATAAAAATTATAAACAAAGTACAATATTAAAATCTTAGTCTTTAGCTAGGTGTTTAGTCCCAGATTTTAATGGTGCAATATTCTCAGATAAATGGAAGGAAGCACTATGGGACAAGTTCTACACAGCAGCGCCACAACGACATAGGCAGTGCGTCGAGCAATACAAAATAGTCAAGAGAGCTTAAGAACGCTAGCCAAGCGTTACGGCATCAATCAAAAGACCGTCGCAAAATGGAAGAAACGTACTTCAGTAGATGATCTTCAACCGGGCCAAAGAATCCTCGCTCAAGCGTGTTATCGCCTGAAGATGAGGCGGCAATTGTTGCTTTTCGAAAACGCACTTTGTTGCCGCTAGACGATTGCCTTTATGCATTGCAGCCCAGTATTCCTTATCTGACACGCTCGTCGTTACACCGCTGCTTGCAGCGGCATGGTATTTCACGACTACCTGAGGTACAAGGTGATCGCCCTGTCAGGAAGCGCTTCAAGAGCTACCCCATTGGTTACTTTCATATCGACATCGCTGAGATGCAAACAGCACAGGGTAAGCTTTATCTCTTCGTTGCAATTGATCGCACTTCCAAGTTCGCGTTCACTGAATTGCATACTAAAGCCAGTAAGATGGCAGCCGCGGAGTTCATGCGCAATCTGGTTAAGGCTGTGCCCTATAGAATCCATACGGGCTAACAGATAACGGCATCCAGTTCACGAACCGCACCTGTGATCGCTACGCCTCTGAGCACATCTTTGATCGGATTTGTACTGAATGTGGCATTGAACATCGTCTTACCAAGGTTAAGCATCCATGGACCAATGGACAGGTCGAGAGGATGAACCGAACAATTAAAGAAGCTACTGTCAAACGGTTCCATTACGACGATCACACTCAGCTATGCATTTACCTTGCTGATTTTATTGCTGCATACAACTTCGGCCGCAGACTCAAAACACTCAGGGGCCTGACTCCCTACGAATTCATCTGCAAACAGTGGACAGATGAACCTGAACTTTTTAAAATTGATCCGATCCATCAAATGCCGGGACTAAACATATTCCATTTACCAAAATGAGGAGGTAGATCACGCCATGGACTGCCTGTACGGGCAATCCATAGGACTGCTTCTAAAAATAATCGATTATCTTTTCCACTACGACCTCGATCGGTCACTTTACCTAGGCAAAAAGGTTCCATTTTTGCCCATTGGGCATCAGTAAGTATGTATCTATCCATAGTACTATTATAAATTAATCAGTAGCCTTTGTTAATTCTCAACAAGCCCTAACATAATCTTCAGTTGATATTACTTGAGCATATGCAAATTCAAAAGCAGCCATTAATGTTGCATGTACATGACCAGCAGGTACTTTGATACCATTAAATTCTTGGTCTAGCGTTGCACAAGCATCATGAATAACTTTTACCTTGTAACCAAAATCAGAAGCAGCACGAACAGCAGCATCAACACACATATGGCTCATAGCACCAATCACGACTAACTCAGTCACTTGATTGCTATCTAAAATTTCTTTGAGATTCGTATTTAAGAACGCATTGATGTGATTTTTAATGATTACAGCTTCATCTTCTTGCGGCTTAACTGTGTCCTGAAATTCAATACTATTTGAGCTAGGTTCAAATATAGGAGATTCAGCATCAGCAATATGTTGCACATGAATCACTTGAGTACCCAGTTGACGGGCTTTCGCAATTACTTTCACTGCATTAGCAGCAGCTTGTTCAATATTTACCAATGGTAATTTACCTGTAGGTAGATATTCATTTTGTAAGTCGATAACTAATAAAGCTGATTTTGACATACCTATTCCTTTACTTAACTAATATTTGTTTTGTTCTACTTATGTTTTAAAGAAGTGGAATGCTTCCACTTCTTTAAGTCACTTTAGAAAGAAAGCGTTTCACCATCGATAGGAATTAAAACCTTATCTTGGATTCCTTTGTCCTTTACGTAATCTGCAAGCTCAGCACGTGTTACCGACATGTGGTTAATTGCATCCATGTGAACAGCAACCACTTTAGCATTTGGTGCTTTCTGAGTTGCATGATAAGTATCTTCTTTGCCCATAATAATGGATTCTTTAAAGCCATCAACCAAGGCGTTACCTGTATTCAAGACAATCACATCAGGTTTAAATGTTTGAATCGCTTGATCAACTTCAGAACGCCAGATGGTATCTCCTGCCACATAAACAGTTTCATGGCCAGCAGCTTCAAATACCACACCCATTGCTTCACCTAATCCAGCTTTAAGCTTAGGAATACGGTACATGGCATCAGTACCGTGTTGACCACCAGTTTTAGTGAGCTTAATCCCTTCAAAGGTCGCTTGAGTTAATACACGAACATCTTTGAAGCCTTGTGACTGAATGATTTTCTGGTCTTCTTTATTCTGTACAAACAACGGCATGTTTTTCGGAATAGTCGCTTGTGCTGCATCATCCCAATGATCTAAATGGGTATGGGTCACGATTACCGCATCTACACCTTCTAAAATCGTTTCGGGCTTGATAGGCAAATCGACTAATGGGTTCCGTAAATAGCTACGATGAGTATCAGGAAAACCTTCATAGAATCCTTTTTTAGCAAACATTGGGTCAATTAAAAAAGTCGTATCAGCATAGGTTACTTTAATCGTTGCATTGCGAATTTCTTGTATATGCGTAACTTTAGAAGTATCTCGCTGAACCACCTTGTCATTCGCATATAAATGGACTGAAGCCATTGCCAGAGAGAGTGCAATAACAGAGCTACTTAAAATTTTATTCATGTTCCAGATCCAATCATTTAGTCATACTCGAATCATGATAGGAAAAATTAAGCAATAAAATTGTCTTTAAGGACAATCATCGAAACTATTGGGACAACATGCTATATTTATTATTTTAGAGAGGTAGACCGAATGGCTATACCAGTGATTGGATTGTTCGTTTATCCCAATATAAATCCATTTCACTTCTCTATCCCCCATATCATTTTCAATATCAGGATTGAAGATAAACGCTTATTTGATCTGAAAATTTTTTCTATAGATGGCCAACCCGTAAAAACAGAACAGTCTATGATGATTATCCCTGATGGGGGGATCGAACTCATTAAAAAGTCGGATCTTATTATTATTCCTGGATGGGATGATTTTAATCATGAGCCTGAAGAAGTACTTATCAATGCCCTAAATTGTGCATATCAGACTGGAATTAGAATTGTAGGGTTATGCTATGGAACTTATGCATTGGCATATGCAGGGCTGCTTGACCATAAAAAAGCAGCTACGCACTGGATGGCTGAACAAGATTTTAGTGAACGATTTCCACAGGTTCAGCTTGATAATGACGCCCTGTATGTAGAGGACCAAAGGATCGTAACCTCTGCTGGAACAGGCGCAGCGTTAGACTGCTGCTTGTACTTGGTACGTGAAATCTATAATGCACGAATTGCGAATAAAGTCTCTAGAGTAATGGTGATCCCGCCTCACCGTGAAGGTGGGCAAGCTCAGTTTATTGAACAGCCAGTCGCAGAATCGAGCCAAGATGCACAAATTAATGTATTACTTGATTTTTTAAGAACGAATTTAGCTTTACAACATAATATTGAAAGCCTCGCTGAACGGACACATATGACACGCAGGACGTTCACACGGCATTTTAAGAAAGCGACAGGCATGACCCTAGTCGATTGGCTGAATACTGAAAGAATCAGATTAAGTTGTGAACTTTTAGAAACGACAAACTTGTCTATCGAAAAGATAACCGAGCTTTCAGGTTTTAATAATACCGTGTCATTTAGAAAAAATTTTCGTGAAAAATATGGCACCTGCCCACTAGCATGGAGAAAAGCATTTGGGATCAAAAAAAAAGATAATCATCCCCACTTTCCATAAAAGAATTATTCGAATCAGCCCTCACAAATGGACTATTCCAATTCACACACTGCACAAAGACAGTCACATGTACCTTTATCAAAATCGAATCCGCTGTTCAGGCTGAGAGCAGGATGCACAGCATGAATGTTTTGATCATGATAGAAACAAAGCCTTTTCTTTAGCATGTAGATTAATAAGCCCTTGCATACTTTTACCTCCTGCATTCCCCCAAACAGTGAACTGATCTACTACACTACAAAACACTATATGCTCAATAGTAATAGTGACTTTTCATAAGTATTGCCTAATAGAAACGCTCCACTGTAGTCTATGGAGTTCAGCCTAACCATTTGTGCTACTTCTGATATCAGTTAGGTGAAATAAATTTCAGATATAGATGTAAACAGAATACATTTTATAAAGGCTTTGTTGCACAAAGATTTGAAATGCAAAGCGCCCCTAATTGAGCCAAATTTAAGGCGTAACTTGGGTAAGTGGTCGACCTAATTCCGTAAATCTGTTAAGGACTGCTACACGTGCATGGATCTCATTCACTTGGCTATCAAAACTCCTTGCACTGAGTTTATCTCCTAATAATTTGATGCAATGCATCTTAGTTTCAACCAAACTTCGCCGATGATAGCCTGACCATTTTTTCCATAGTGTCCTGCCTAAACTTTTAATTGTTCGAAGTAATTCATTTCGCTCTAGCGAGCTACTCTTTGTATCTTTCCATGGTTTCGCATTTTTTCTAGGTGGAATCACCGCATGCCCTTGCCGATCTGCAATGACCTGACGGCATTGCTTGGTGTCATAAGCTCCATCGGTATAAACAGAGTTAATCTGCTCATCTTGTGGAATCTGATTAAGTAAATCACCAAGCACCTGTGAATCACTGACATTATTGGTTGTAAGCTGAACTGCTCGTATTTGTAGGGTTTTAGCATCTATACCAATATGAAGTTTACGCCATTGGCGACGATATTCAGGTCCATGTTGCTTGCGTTTCCATTCGCCCTCACCTAGAAACTTCATGCCTGTAGAGTCCATGAGTAGATGCAGCCCATCGCTACTTTTTTGGTAGCTGATTACAATATCAATATGCTTTTGTCTTCTACAAAGCGTGGTGTAATCTGGAGCTATCCAATTTAATCCGCAAAGTTTAATCAGACTTTGCACAAAGCCAGTGACCATACGTAAAGACAGACGGAATAAGGATTTAATCATTAAGCAGCATTGGATGGCTGCGTCGGAGTAGGTTTGATTTCGCCCTTGTTTGTCTTTTGATGGCGCATACCATTGCGTAGCAGGATCAAACCAAATGGCAATATTTCCGCGACTCATGAGTGCTCGGTTATATGCGGGCCAATTGGTTGTGCGGTAGATTTTGTGTGTAGGCTTCTTCATTTGAAAATTATATCGCTGAAAAACCCTTTACAGATAGGTTTGTGCAACAAAGCCCTTTCAAAATATAACGATAGAACAATTAGAAATAACATTTAAAACAAATATTTACTCGATGTTTTATCTGACTCAAGCAGTACTTCCTCATTTGAAAGAAGAGGACAGTATTATCAATACAACAAGTATTACGAGTTATCAAGGTCACGATGAGTTAATTGACTATGCAAGTACCAAAGGTGCTATTACAACATTTACGCGTAGTCTTTCTAACCATTTAATGAAGCAGAAAAAAGGAATTCGAGTAAATGGTGTGGCACCGGGTCCCATATGGACACCGTTAATTCCAAGTAGCTTTGATGCTGAAACAGTTGAAAAATTTGGTAAAGATACCCCAATGGGTAGAATGGGCCAACCAAGTGAAGTCGCTCCTGCATATTTATTCCTAGCCTCTGACGATGCAAGCTATATTACTGGGCAAGTCATACATGTGAATGGTGGGGAGATAGTCAATGGTTAATTTTGAAATTAGACCTCTTTCTAGAGGTCTTTTTATAGCATAACGAGACTATCATATATCTACGTATACAAAGCACGCTAATACAACAAAATGCTTTGCTCTATTTATTAGAATTTTAAGAAGAAAAAAAAACTTGTTGTGAAAAAAGAAGCCTGAAAGAGATTTTTTGTTTACACTGAATTACCTCTAATCTTCTTACGTAAGTGGTGGAAAAGATATTCTGAGCAAGGTGTTGATGGATTAAATTGTATTAGTCCTGACTTAATCTGACAGTTACCGATATTTGCTTAAAACTGTCTAGGATAAACTCAATCGGATTTTTCAAAGAGGGAATTTTAGCCCTATTTTCTTAAGTGGCTTATGCCGAAACAACAAAAATGGGAGCTGATCAACAGCTCCCATTTTTTATTTTTGTTCATGTTCTTTGTAGTATTGATGTGCTCTCTTAGAATTATGTTTCCAACTTTTAGCAACTTTATAAACGCAAGTCGGAAAATCATCCCAAACATGAGGTAAGCCTGTACCACGTGCTACACGAATTTTAAGCGAATAGCTTTTGTATTCAATACAATGCAAAAAATAAAAGCTACGCTCTTGCTGAGTACTAAATTTCTTAAATATAGAACTTCTGACATTAGGGTAAACCTTCCAAAGATAATCGTGTCGAGTACTTTGTATTGATTGCTTGTATTGATGTTTTAGTTTTTTCATTGTTCCTCCTAGGTAACATTACCTAGAAGGGATCCTCTGCGAAATAGTACATCGTCTTTAGCCCTGTGAATTAAAATTTAGCATGTAAAAATATCACCAAGTAGTATGAAATAAACTACTGCAAGGTAGTATAACTAAAATCAATGTATACAATATGTGAGCCCCATTATTTACTAAATACTGTCTTGTTTATTGGGCTCAGGAAAAATATGAGGAATTCAAAACATTCTTAGCATTAAATCCTGAAGCAGGAGATGTAGAGCCTAATGCAGGTGGCAGTCCAATTTTCATAATCACTCATCAACCTTTTGATCCATTTCGGCAAATCCGCTGAAAGTAACTTTGCATACTCGTCAAGTGATAACTGATCTTTGATCGCTTTTATGATCTTATCATCCACAACATTTGATCCTAAATAGTATAAAGCAGAGATCGCCATACCTACTTTTTGTAAAGGGTATTGGAGCAGTCGCTGATCATCCGTGTGATTCAGTACCACATCTACCCCAGCCAGTTTGAATCGCCTTGAACGGCCATTGGTATGTAAGACATAATATAGAGGAACTTGAGTACTTAACCCAAAACGATTGGCACAATAGCCACCATCATATTGAAACGTCTCACCAGTTAATCGAGTTAACGCGGCTAACACTTTGGAGAGGTCAGGCGGCAATACTCTCGGCGGATTCAACAGATGAGTGTATTTAACTTTATAGTAAATGTTAAACACAACCTGACTGACCTCCCCCTGATCCAAATAGGGTGATAAAAAGCTTAACAGCTGCTTCTTGGAAAGAGCAACACTGAAATCTTGAACAGAAAATACTGAGCCTGCTGCTAAATTTTTCAATTCAGTGGCCAATCGTCTTTTAATATTTTCATCCATAGGCACAATTCATCATCTTGATATACTTATCTCAGACCGAAATTTTCCAATGCAGCTTCATTAAAATCCTGATTAAACATCTGCTTCACCCGATGTTCTCTTTTTAACGTTGCGACTGTAGCGAAGAAACACGCCTCACATAAATACAGTTCATAGTATTCTCCAGCATGCTTGGAGCCATTGCCCCAATTGGCAGACAGGACAGCATGGTTCAGTTGAGTGGACTCCTTACAAACGTCACATAAAACATCTATCGTTTGCTCTAGGTTGTTGTATTCTTCTAAGTCTTCCTGTTCTTTGCTTTCCACATTAGTCTCCTCACTTTTGATGCTTGTGAGATTTATGTCAGTGTCTGAACCAAAGCAATCAGGATCTCACCCTTTTGGCATTCACTGGGTGGAGGTAAACTCCGACCCTCTTCAAGATAGAAGTCTACACTGGTAAACAGCGCATCTTTGGCCATCTGTAGCGCATCCTCGAAATTGTCACCACAAGTCATTGCCTCTGGAATATCCCGAAATGAAATGTTGTAAGCCTGCCCTTCTTGTTCAAATTTTGCTGGATAAAATATTGGACTACACACCATGATCGAATTCCTTTAATACTAATCAAACCATTCATTTCTTGCTTTTAAAGCCCCTGTCTCAGCAAGGGCCTGTCTTGATCATTGTTTTAAATGCTTTATCTAAAATAATAACCCAGCGTATCGTCTTTTGAGTCTCCCCACCCTGTCCAGATTTCTGTCAGCTGGACATAATCCTGATTGATGCTTTTGACTTTGTATAAAAAGCTACGGGGCGGCGAAGTCTCATTGAGGCGTACTTTTTCGATTAAAATAAAGGTCTTGTCATCCAACCATCTGACCCTAAGCGGCATAGGATCCTGACACTGTCCCAATTCTGCATACATCGCCGCATCTTTACCATTTTTGGAGAAGGACAAGCCGGCACATTGGACCTCAGGGATGTCCATCACCAGACGTTTTCCGATCAGGCTTTCTTTGGCGCCCGCACAGGCCAAGCTTGAAAGACTGAGACATAAACCCGCTAAAAATATTTTTTTCATGACGTTACTCTTTCTTTATTCAGTTGAAGCGGTTTAAGACATATTGTCAATAAAGCCACACTGTAAAATGTGCAGTGATGGATCTATTGGATGGTCATACAGACTGATATAAGCAATCATGCTGCTCAGATCAGAAACATCCCGTTTGTAATGTTGGGTATAGATGTAAATCTGTTTAGGGCTGTAACGCTTTCCATTTTGAAAGACCTCGCCGTTAAACACCTTTAAATGCGGATACTGTTGAAAGACCTGCTGGGTCTTAGTACGTTTCTCATTATCATGTGCTGAGGCTTGATCCCACTGCTGTTTAAAGCGTTTAAATTGCTGCCCGCTATAGGGACTGAACTGAATCTTTAACCCTTCCTCTAGCTTCTGCTTGGTTTGGGCCATATCATCATTGCGATAAATCGAAGTACTTGCCCCAGCCACACTGACCTGCATCAAAGCCTCAATCCGTTGGATCGGATTGCTTTTATCTTTGGGCAAATAGACTTCTATTTCAGGACAATCCTCACAGTAGTTTTCATCGTCTGGATCATCCACAACGCTTGATTTTTGCTGGGTGTAGTGCTGCTTAAATTGTTGTTGCAGAGTCGTTAGATTAGAGGCTGCGGTATGCGTCCAATCTCCTGTGGCCAATTGATTGCTAAAAGACTGTTCTTGCTTGGCCCAATCCAAACAATTTAAGCCCTGCTCTAAAGTCACTGCATTGGAAGTAGAAACCGGCTGTGCCACCACAGTCTGCAATGCCAATAATGAAGCGCTGGCGAGTAAAAATGATCTCAGCTTAAATCTCATTGGATGATTCTCCTGCTGAGCGTTGTTCTCCTGATAAGCGTTGTTCACCAGACTGATCATCAACTTTAAACCAGTAGGCATAATCCTCAGCTTTTCCATCCACCATCACATGCTGCACATTAACGTCATAGATCACGTTGTATTCCATTGCGCTAAAATGAAATTGCAGATTATTGGCCACTAAACCATAGCTGATATTGTCATACTGGATGTTGCTGATCGTTTGAACTTGCTGATTGTCTCGTCTAGTCACTGTAAGCTTCACCTGTGAAAAATCCACCGTATTGTTGGCATAGGCATTTTGTGGATTGACTAAAATCGACAGGGATAAGGGTTCGGTTTTTGCAAAGAATTTCTTCGGATACACATGATACGGATAGGCAATCACCCCTTTTGGCATCGTGGTACTTAGGGTTTGCGATGCATAGGGATAGACCACTTTCATGGCAGCGCCTAAGATGGTCGCTACGCTTTTAGCCTCGGTATTGGAGACTTCGCCATAGGCGGTTTTAGTCAGGAATGGACTCAAGATATGACGTCGATGTCCAATACTGGCCGAGTTTTTTTCAATCAGCCAGTTGATCACATGGGTATCTGCACCGTAGCTGGCTAAAGGCTGATAGGCTTGAACAAAGTTCAAGTTCGATGTTGAAGCCCCTTGATAGCCAATGTCACTAAAACAGCGCCAAGTACGATCCGGATAGTGTGAGGTCTTTTCATTCACCGCCAGTAACATAGAGGCTTGCATCATCTGATCTTCATAGGCTTGGTCATAGCGAACTTTCGGCAGATTATGTAAGGCACGAATCTCATTCAGGGTATTGATAAACAGCTGACGCTCCGCCTCACTGGGTCTCCCTGCCTGACAAGCATTCAAATCTTTATGCTCCTCTGCATCCGCCTCAATGACATCTACCACCATCGTGCTATTCACAGGCAGAAGCTGTGAGGTTCCCGCCTGTGTCAGTTTTAAAGTACATTTGCCCAAATCTAAGGCTTTTGGTGGTGTATCAAAAAGTATGCTAAAAAAAAGCAGGTTGAATTTTGATAAAATAGAGAAATGCAAATAACTCTAGAAATCAAATGTCCAACCTGCCTCAGTGACAGTATAAAGAAAAATGGCATCAAAGTAGATGGGAAACAAAACTACCAATGCAAAGACTGCAAACGTCAGTTTATTGGTGACCATGCTCTGAGCTATCTAGGATGTAATTCTGGCATTACTCGTAAAATATTACAGTTAATGGTCAGAGGCAGCGGTATACGAGATATCGCTGAAGTTGAGCGCATTAGTATCGGTAAAGTCTTACGGACTTTAACTGAATCGGCCTATCAAATTCAGCCTAAACAAAGTCATTATGAATCTCTCGAAGTAGATGAATTCTGGACTTTTGTTGGAAATAAAAATAATAAACAATGGCTTATTTACGCCTACCATCGAGAAACAGGTGAGATTGTTGCTTATGTTTGGGGTAAGAGAGATTTAGCTACAGTCCAAAGGTTGAAGACAAAGCTTAAACAATTAGGTATTCACTACACCCGAATTGCAAGTGATCATTGGGACAGTTTCATCACTGCTTTTAAAAACTGCAAGCAAAGTATTGGTAAGTTGTTTACTGTAGGAATTGAAGGTAATAATTGCAAAATAAGGCATCGAATAAGGCGTGGTTTTAGAAGAAGTTGCAATTTCTCCAAAAAGCTTGAAAACCATTTTAAAGCCTTCGACTTAACCTTCTTTTACATCAATAATGGCTTCATTTAATGTCAGCATACTTTTTAAAACACCACCAGGCTTTTAACTCGCCTTGTTCGAAGTCACAAATATTCGGACTTTCACTGCTAAAACTGAGGGCCAGATCTTGATCCGTCTTTAGGTTCAACTGATAGGCCTGACCTTTGAGAAAGCGCTGGAGCTGTAAGGGTTCAAAGCGTTGTGCTGTCTTGTTTTTACAGATCCCTTCTTGGAGATATTGCGTTTCAGAACACGTGACAGGCTGAGGTGAAGTACCACCATCGTTTGCTCCATCCGTTCCACCACTATTGGAACCAGTGCTTCCGCCTGAACCACCACCGCCACATCCGACCATGGCCATACTGATGGCCAGCATCAAGGTGCTGGTTCTAATCGATGCTATCCCCGTTTTTGAATGTTTCATCATTTTATTAGCCCTCTTATTCTTGGTTTTTATTGGTAATGATCAGCCGACAGCAGTTGACGAATTTCACTGGCCATTTTTGGGCTACGCCAAGGAAACAACACTTTGAGGCAGTAATGCGGTTTGAATTGATCTCGTGTTCCAATATTGACTTGGTATTCTCTTTTGACTGGGCTGCGATGTTCGTGATGGTGGATATGCGTTCCCGTCATCAGATTGCTGGTGACTGTGCTGGTATAAGAGACTTTGTCTTCAACTAAGTTGAAGTGGCCGACTGAGGTAATATAGTCAAATGGGTATTTCACTAAACGCTGTTCAGGTTCATCAAACAGAATGATGGTTTTATGCTGACTGTTAATCCAGACCCCACGATTGTGATAATTAAACTGTTCACCTTGGCGGGTCAGTTGCTCCGTCATACCTGCAAAGTAGGTATTGCCATATTCATAGAAGTAATAGGTGATCACAAACCACAACAGCCAGATGCCAAAGAATAGAGAGCCAAACCAGCCAAAGGAAAAGACTTTGGCCATAATTAAAAAAATGACGATCGGCACGACAATGCACTTTACAAAGACTTTAGATTTTGGTGGGCGATTTTCGATTGGAATGATTTTTGGTTGAGTGAATTCAGACATCATTGTTCCCCGCATGTTCAATGCAATTGACAATCACAAGGGGATATAAAAATAAGTATTTTTTATAGGCGTGATTGAGCCATCCACCTTAGAGATTGTTCGTGTAAAAATGTTTTTTAATACAGCTTAAAAATTAAAATCAGTGCTGTATGCCCTGTTGAAGGAAACAACAAGGTTGAACGGGTGCGGAGGCACAATAAAGAATAGATGGGTACAGCATGAGAAGCTCCTTGAATCTTAAGAAGCTCTGCCGATTACTGCTAAATAATGGTGGCAGAGCAAAAGAGGGTTAGCAGACTGGGATCCAAGGAACCAGCACGTCAAAGACGTCCCCCTCCTGCCCTACCATAGAAAAAAAGGGGGACGAGAAGGTCCACAAAAAATAGACAGGCTATTTTCTGTGCTGGATCAACGGTCTGCTAAAACCGACTGGCAATGTAGGCCAGCGAGCTCATATTAGATTTATCCAGCGCTTTAGTCAATTTTGCGAT
Organism: Acinetobacter sp. PC34; assembly: GCF_051789135.1. Classification (NCBI taxonomy): domain Bacteria; kingdom Pseudomonadati; phylum Pseudomonadota; class Gammaproteobacteria; order Moraxellales; family Moraxellaceae; genus Acinetobacter; species Acinetobacter sp. PC34. Next base: position 2,366,445 of record NZ_CP196664.1, read on the forward strand.
ACGATAAAATTCACATGATCGGCTTGAATAAATTCAGTTAAGTTGTTGATTTCGACCATAAGCTCAAATTAAAACCATCGATGGGCTCATTTTGATGCTATGGATCGGTCTAAAATGAACTGCTCTTCTGTAATAAAATAAATGAATAAAATGATTGAATAGATCTTCGCCAAACATTCACTTTTTTAAGTGGATCTGAAGAAAAACTCTACTTCGTCAAACGATACCTTCCTGTTCATCATAGGTAGACCCAGCCGTCAGACTTCGAAAATAACTAAAGTTTAATCAATGAATTAATGAAATGTTGCGTTTTGTAAAAATAATCAAATACAGCGTTGACAGTGCAATGGATACGCAGATAAGCTTATAGGACACAGCAAAATCTGTGTTCAGGCGTAGGAAACCTGATATCATCAGAGAGCGGTAAATAAAAGTCGCTTAGCGGCTATTTTTTTGCCTACTGTTTTAGCAGTCGTTATGGCGGCTTGACAGGACAGCTTTGTGCTGGCCGTACTCTCTGAACGGTATTTCCTACTTCTGTCGAGCTGCCACCATCACCGTAGGAAAGTGATGTTGGTAAGTATTTAAAACTTATCAGAGAAAACGACTATGAACGCTAAATTTCATTGTGCATACACTTGCACATCTAAAAAACAAGCCTCTCAACTGATTGTTGAACTTGGCAAAAGCATTTCAAATCCCCAGCGTCAAAGCTTAACCCATCTTTATCAAGCACTCGATACTGCAGACTCCATGCTGACCGAGCTTGAACATGCGCACCAAATTATTCGTCAATGCATGCGCCAGATGAATGATGAACAAATCGCTGAAGTCGCAAAACTCAATCAAAATAATCATACCCCATCGCTCTGGGCATTCCGAACCCATCAACGTCAAAACCTGATTGAACGTGCTGAGCGTCTTTTGGGAGCACGTTATGTCCAAGCATAATCAGCATATTCTGCTGGCTCCCTCGGACTACCCTTTAATTGCTTCGCCTACGCTTGCAAAAGCGTATGGCGTCGCAGCCGCGACTTTTTTACAAAAGCTGCATTACTGCTTAGAAAAAAGTGATGCTCAAGTCCACAAAGGAAAAAAGTATTGGTTTCATAGCTATGAGCAATGGCAACAAACCCTCGGGATCTATAGTGTCTCAACCATTAAACGGATCGTCGCTAAATTAAAACAGGCAGAGATTTTAGTGATTAAAAAGCTCTCAAAAAATAAATGGCTCCAAACCAACTTTTATTCAATTAACTATAAAAAGTTAAAACAATTGATCCAGCCGAATACTGAAACTCAAGCTCAACCGCAATCGTTGATGCAAACTACAAATACAACTGTTACAAAGCCTGAAAGAAGTAGAAATGCAGTTAAAGACACTCAAGCTGATACACTAACGCTGTCAATTCAACAGGCGTTTCACACTCTCAAAGATCAGACGATTACACACGAGCAGTCATTAAAAAAAGAGAAATGTTCCGTACAGTCGAAGATTGTCATTTCTGAACATACGACGGCACAAGGATTGAGTCAGCCACTCTATCCTATTGCACCACATGAAGTTTTGAAAAATATGAACCCTGATCATCGTCATTTTTATCAAGCACTGTTGCAGCAGCGCGTTGATATTCATTATGCAGATCAGCGCATCCAAAATTTACTCAAACAGCAGAAACACGTGATTCGACATATTGCCTACATCAAACAATCCTTTTGTGGTCAGGAGCGATATCAATGGCATCTACTTGAGCAATTACAAATCGACAGGTATTTAATCAAGTGAGCAAGTTCAACTTATTCAGATTGAACTTACTTATGACTCAGCCAGACAATCAAAATAAATTAGAAGTCTAAATCATTGGATTTAGGCTTCCGAGCAATATCGTTATTTTCATATTGATACTGATTTCTTTTGCACAATTCAAACTGATACTCTGCTTGATGCAATTCATATAAATTCGCTTCTCGAATCTCTTTAACTATTTTTCTAACCATTTGAATTTTTTCTTGAATATCCGGATCTTTACTATGTAAATAATGTCGAGGTATTTGCGGAACATCTTTTAAATTTGTCCCATTTTTTTGGTTATAATCTTCATTCGATAAACATGAGACCTTATTTTCAACCTGTAGTTTCACACCGTAAATTTCAATTTCTTTAACTGGTGCATATTCTTTTAAAAATTTATTTATGACATTTTCTGTGATTTTTCGATAATGATTAATTTGATGACGACCGAGTCCAATTACATCTGCTGTTAGTTTCTTGGCACCACCTCTCTCAGGATTCTTTGGACAGTGTCTTTGAAAATACAGTTCTGGTGTTCGTTCAATACCATCATAAATACTTCGCTCTGAATATAATAAATGCAAATGCGGTTGTTCGTAACGCCCATCGAGGGTTGAAACATGATTATGAATGGCAAAGCTGTAGGGCATCTGATATTGACCGCAGAATTCATCTATAAGTTGATTCGACAATTCAATACGTTGCATACAATCAAGTTCTTTCGGCAGAGCAACGGTAATATGCGTAGATGTTCGACCATTCATACTTTCATATTGATCTGCTGCATTCCAAAATACTTCGGGGCTATCAGCTGCCCAGATTGGCATATTGACTGATGCTGTATATTCAAGCTCTTCAATATCTTGTTTATGCGTTGAAAAATATAATGTTCGCGTAATGTAGTGATAACCGAGTTCTGAAGAATGTCTAAATTTGTCTCTACGCAAATTTTTATGCTGAATTTTTAGTTCTTTCACATTATGACGTAAATCAAAATAATACATATACAAATCCAATTTCAAATAATGAAAATGGAGCATATAAAATTATTCAAAAATTTTATTCGTTTGATGTAGAAAATGAAAAATAATGCGATTTTTTTATAGAAAATATATCAGCATCATAAATATACGTACTTTTAACGTGTAACACCCCCCAGTTTTAACGTGTAACACCTCCCGTTTTAACGTGTAACACCTCCCGTTTTAACGTGTAACACCGAACAAACTTTAAGCAAAAAAACATGTAACAGCCCCAATTTTTAACGTGTAACAGACGTTTGTATATTTTTTAGCCATTTCAAGTGCTTTTTCCAATACACAATAAATAATATAATTTAAATACAATAGCTTAAGAAACTAAAAGTGCTCCGCAGGGCGAGACGTAGGGTTCATTTTGATTCGCTGAAAGCGAATTGAAATGAACACGGAGACGAGATAAAAATCTTTTTTTTGCATTCGCAAAAAATGATTTTTATCTCTCATCACTAACAGAAGAACTAACAGCCAAATTAACAGGACTAACAGAGAGCAGAAAAAAAGCAGAACTTTTTTTTGAATATTTAAACTTTTCTCAAGTTTTAAAATTGACATGTGATATACATTTTTTATTTTTTTAGTGAGAAAATATCAAGATGAGTCGTACAGCATTAACAACACAAGATCACATTTATTCAATAGAATATTTTGCAATGAATAATCCCGCTTTCGAAAAAACACATTATGATGTCATTCAATTAATCGAACAAAAAAAATTAGGAGAACTTATTGATAAAGAAAAATATTTGCTCAAGAAAACCTATCAATATATAAATAGAAGAATCAAATACAATGAAACACTTACGCTTATCTTAGAAAAAGATGATCATCATATTACAAAAATAGAACGGGATATTTTAGATTACAGCTATATCAAAGAAGTTGTTCCACCAGTGCTTAAACATTATTTTTTAGCTGAAAAAATGTTAGACAATTATATGTCAAAACTACCTGACAATATAAAAATAAAAATCCATCAAAACATCTTAGACACGGATGATGCTTTAGAAAAGCAGAAAAACACTAAAAAGAGAAATAGAGAGAATCATAAAAAGTTTTTTATAGGCGGAACATTACTATCACTACTTAAATTAAATAATATTGACGATGATCCACTTGAGATATTATTTGAGATCATGAAACTCCATTTAATACATGATTATTTTGATAGAAAATCATTTAACACTGAAGAGATAAATGAATTTAATATTTCAGAAACTGGAAGAGAATTTAACAATAAAAAGAACTCAATTTTACTCAAATTAAATAATCCGTTCAAAATTTACGATGAGTAAATTTTAAAAAATTAACAGAAAAAAAGCAGTAAACGTTAATAGCCGACCGACACCATCGGTCGGCTAAGTCGTGTGCGTTTCTATAAATTAAGCACTCTTATTTTATAATAATATTTTTTAATAAACCACTTTACAAAAAACCATTTCTAATTTAATCAATACCCACCTAAACAAACTTAAGATTATTTTACTGATATAATAAATTAAAAAATAAACCTTTTTTTTGTTTTTTTAAACTTTTCTCGTCTTTTTTTATATTGATTTGATAATCTTTATTTTAAGAGTGTATCTATTAAAACCAGATAATAAAGGAGATGATTTATATGGGTGTATGCATAGATCTTACAAACACAGAAAGGCGCGTATCTACAGCTGAATTTGCTTTGAGAATGAATATCTCTGAAAAAGAACTATATGATCGAATTAAAAGCGGTCGTGTGAAAAGACCAATAAAAGATGGGCGTAAAAATTACTGGCTTAATAGTTATGTGCTTGCCTGTATTCTTCATGAGGAAGATTCCATTCTTACGCCAGATTGACGTAAATGTTGTTCTATGACTAAAAGTGCCTGATTTTTTAACATATCCACTCATCTAGTAGTCAAATTCTTAATCCATACTATGACTTCTTGAAGAAAACTAAGCATAGGACTATAAAATTAAAAAAAGGCCACAAATAAAATTTGTGACCTTTTTTGTAACAAACTCAAATGTGAGTAACACTGTGAGTAAGTTTATTTAATAAAATTTTAATTATATTAAATTACAGTAGTTTAATCAAAATATAGGCAGCTTACATCATTCCGCCCATACCACCCATGCCGCCCATATCAGGCATTGCTGGCTTGTCTTCTGGAACGTCAGTAATCATACATTCAGTTGTCAACATTAAACCTGCTACAGATGCAGCATGCTCAAGTGCAGAACGCGTTACTTTCGCAGGGTCAAGAATACCCATTTCTAGCATATCGCCATACTCAGAAGTAGCAGCGTTATAACCGAAGTTACCTTCTCCATTTTTTACCGCGTTGATCACAACTGAAGGCTCATCACCCGCATTCGCAACGATTTGACGAAGTGGTGCTTCAATTGCACGACGTAAAATGTTGATACCTACGTTTTGATCGTCATTCGCACCGTTTACGCCGTCAAGTGCAGCTGCAGCACGTACCAGTGCAACACCACCACCAGCAACCACACCTTCTTCAACAGCAGCACGTGTTGCATGAAGCGCATCGTCCACGCGGTCTTTCTTCTCTTTCATTTCAACTTCTGTCGCTGCACCAATTTTGATCACAGCTACACCGCCTGCCAATTTAGCAACACGTTCTTGAAGTTTTTCTTTGTCGTATTCAGAAGACGATTCTTCAATTTGCGCACGAATTTGAGTGACACGTTCAGCAATTTGAGCTGCGTCACCAGCACCGTCAACAATCACAGTATTTTCTTTAGATACAGTGATTTTGTGCGCAGTACCTAAGTCTTGAAGAGAAGCTTGTTCTAAAGTCATGCCGACTTCTTCAGAAATCACAGTCGCGCCCGTCAAGATTGCGATATCTTGAAGCATTGCTTTACGACGGTCACCAAAACCTGGTGCTTTAACCGCACATACTTTGATAATTCCGCGCATGTTGTTCACAACAAGTGTCGCTAACGCTTCACCTTCAACATCTTCAGCGATGATTAAAAGTGGCTTGCCTGTTTTAGCAACAGCTTCAAGTACAGTAATCAATTCACGGATGTTGCTGATTTTTTTGTCAACAAGCAAAATGAATGGGTTTTCTAATTCAGCAGTTAACGTATCTTGTTTGTTTGCAAAGTATGGGCTGATATAACCACGGTCAAATTGCATACCTTCAACAACGTCCAAAGCATCTTCAAAGCCTGAACCTTCCTCAACGGTAATTACGCCTTCTTTACCCACGCGTTCCATTGCTTGTGCAATGAGTTTACCTACAGTTTCGTCAGAGTTTGCAGAGATTGAACCCACTTGTTCAATCGCTTTGGTATCAGACGCTGGTTTAGCCGTTGCTTTAATTTCAGCAACCAATGCTTTAACTGCAAGGTCAATACCACGTTTCAAGTCCATTGGGTTCATGCCCGCAGTTACAGACTTGATGCCTTCATTTAAAATTGCTTGAGCTAGTACAGTTGCTGTTGTTGTACCGTCACCAGCAATGTCATTGGTTTTAGAAGAAACTTCACGAACCAATTGAGCGCCCATGTTCTCAAATTTGTCTTTTAGAGAGATTTCTTTCGCAACCGTTACACCATCTTTAGTGATGTGCGGCGCACCGAAAGAACGGTCGATCACAACGTTACGGCCTTTAGGACCTAAAGTTACTTTTACAGCATCTGCAAGCACGTTTACGCCTGCAATCATTTTAGAACGAGCTGAATCACCAAATTTTACGTCTTTAGCTGACATACTAAACTCCAAATATTCTTAAATTTTAATCAATTGTATTGCTTAAACAGCAAATGAACGTTCTGAATTAACCTTCAAGAACCGCTAAAATATCAGACTCTTTCATCACAAGAAGTTCTTCGCCTTCAACTTTAACTTTAGTGCCTGCATATGCACCAAACAGTACATTGTCGCCCACTTTTACGTCTAAAGCACGAACGCCATTGTCTGTAATTTTGCCATTGCCTACTGCAATGATTTCACCTTGAGCTGGCTGTTCAGCAGCAGAAGTACTCAAAATTAAACCACCTGCAGTTTTAGTTTCCTTTTCTACGCGGCGAATCACAACGTTGTCATGTAAAGGACGAATTTTGCTCATTTCTTGCTCCATAGACATTTTTAAAATGCCGTTGTTTACGATGTGAAGATGACTTCTTATTCCTAGGTCATCAACAAAATTTTGATATGACACTTTTGTGGGGATGGAATAAAACGCTTCAAGGGCAAACACAAAATATTTTTATATTTTTGCGCTCTTTTTAAGCAAACCTCATCAAAGTTTAGACACTCAATTCAATCTGACGTATTTCGCTACATCAACTCGAAGCGATTGGTTGCAGCGTTAAAGCTCAAATGTTGTACATCAGCATTCGGCAAAATAATATTCAAGCTATTGGGCAAGCCCGCATGTAAACGATAAGACGTTGCCGTTCCCGCATGAATATCCAGCACAGGATGAGATACCCCAAGTTGATAAATCTGGTTCAAATCATAAACGGCAGCGTGGTGTAAATGCCCATGTAAGAGTCCATTTAAACCATGTTGGCTCCATTGCTCCAACGCAATACGACCAAGCATTGGACAGTCTTTCACACCATGACTATGGTCTGGCGGAGTATAAAAAGGCTGATGTGCGGCGATCAGTTTAATTTTGTGTGCAGGTGCTTGCTGCAACTTCAGGTCAATCTCTTGAATTTGGTTCAGTGAAATATGCCCTCGCGTGTGGTAACGCCGACGAATACTATTCACCCCAATGACATAAAAGTGTTCAGTTTCCAACGTGTTTTCCATCCCCCCAAAAAACAGTTGATAACGTGCAAAGGGGCTGAAAAAACGATTCCACACATGGTACAGCGGAATATCATGATTCCCTGGCACCACCAAATACGGCAGCTTTAAACTGTCTAAAAACTGCCGACAAGCATAAAACTGAATAAACCGTGCACGTTGGGTCAAGTCCCCACTGACCACCACTGCTTCAAAAGGGTGTTCCTCACATAACTGACGAATGGCCTGCAAACAGACTTCGCGTTCGGTCCCAAAATGTAAATCCGACAAATGTAAAATCATGCGGGAACCATGACATTCAGCGCATGCTTACGTACTGTAATTTTCAGCGGTGGTGTCATCGTGACAATTTCTCCATCTACCGCAACCGTGAGCTTATTGCGCTTTGAATGAACAATCACTTCATCTGCTGCAAAGCTATAGACATCGGAAGCCTGATCCAAATTGCCTTTAATCAGCTGCCATAAGGTCTTGAACAAAGTCCGCTTATCACTTTTTGCTACTACCACGCCCGCCACTTTGCCTGCTTCCGCCGCCTTGGCAATACGTAGTTTCATTTCAGCCAGTTGAAGTTGGTTATTGCCAAAGAAAATCAATGGCGTTTTCACTGGATAGCGCTGTCCATCAACTTCCACTTCAAGTTTTAACTCTTTTCGGTCGCGGATGAGAACATCCAATGCCGAAGTATACGCATGCAATGGAAAACGTCCAAAATGCTTATTAAACTGTTCTCTTTTTTGAATAAATAAAGGATAAAGCCCTAAACTGGCATTGTTCAGATATATATGTTGATTCAACTGTGCCACATGTACAGAACGTGGCTGCCCTTCACTAATGGCTTTGGCTGCATCTAATAAATCCAACGGAATATTCAGCACTCGCGCAACATAGTTAAAGGTACCTAGCGGCAAGATCCCCATGGGAATATCCGTTCCCATCAATTTAGATGCAACAGCATTTAAAGTGCCATCGCCACCTGCAGCAACCACGACCCCTACATTCTCCGCTTGACGATGACGTAGTAAAATATCTTGCATCATCTGATCAAAGTTGATGCACTCACTTAACTCAAATGACTGTATTTCAAAACCCGCAGTACTCAGATCTGCTACCAACTGTTCATACACTTCATCTTTATTTGCGGCATGAAAACCTGATTTTTTATTATAAATAAGTGATAAAGGTTTGAGTTGCTCTGACATTTTGCACCTAAACTTGAAGTAATTGCTCTATTTTTGTCCAAATATTCAACACTTAACAGTTTTGTTATGTAAAATTCAAATGACTACCATTTATTTAATCAATAATAAATCTCAATCACAAAATAAATGCAAGCATATGATTTTAATACTAATATCTTAAATGAATAATCCTCATAAATATAATAAATACACAAAATAAAAGCAAGAAATCTAACCAAACTATTGTTTTTTAATAATTAAAATGAAGCAACTCCATCGAGCTGTTCATAATTTAGATACGCCTTTGGTCTTATTTTTTTTATCAAATTATGCTTTAATACAGCCACTTTTTTTTCATCTTTTCATCTCTGCAGTAAATTTTATTGCTGAGATTGTACTTTGTACAAACGTGTACATATTTGAGATAGGCCTCACCATGACCCAAGTGAACGCACCAGAATTCGTTCGTCACCCTAAGCTTATTGCGTGGGTGGAAGAAATTGCAAAATTAACAAAACCAGCGAAAATTGAATGGTGTGACGGCAGCGAAGAAGAATATCAACGTTATATCAACTTGATGATCGCTAACGGCACAATGCAAGCGCTTAACCAAGAAACGCATCCTGGTTCTTATCTTGCTAATTCTGATCCTTCTGACGTTGCTCGTGTTGAAGGTCGTACTTACATCTGCTCTGAAAAACAAGAAGATGCTGGTGCAACAAACAACTGGGAAGAGCCTGCTGAAATGCGTGCCCGCCTAAATGGTTTGTTTGACGGTTCAATGGCAGGTCGTACTTTATATGTAGTACCGTTCTCTATGGGCCCATTGGGTTCTCATATTGCGCACATTGGTATCGAATTAACTGACTCTCCATATGTAGCAGTTAGCATGTCTAAAATGGCTCGCATGGGTAAAGCTGTTTATGACGTTCTTGGTACAGACGGTGAATTTATTCCTTGCGTACATACTGTTGGTGCGCCGCTTGCTAATGGCGAAAAAGATGTTGCATGGCCTTGCAACCCTGAAAAATACATCGTGCATTATCCAGAAACACGTGAAATCTGGTCTTACGGTTCTGGTTACGGCGGTAACGCATTACTAGGTAAAAAATGCTTAGCTTTACGTATTGCGTCTTCTATGGGTCGTCAACAAGGTTGGTTAGCAGAACACATGCTGATCCTTGGTGTGACTAATCCTCAAGGCGAAAAACACTACATCGCAGCGGCATTCCCTTCTGCTTGTGGTAAAACAAACTTCGCAATGTTGATTCCACCAGCAGGCTACGAAGGTTGGAAAATTGAAACTGTAGGTGACGATATTGCTTGGATCAAACCAGGTGAAGACGGTCGCTTATACGCAATCAACCCAGAAGCAGGTTTCTTCGGTGTAGCGCCTGGTACCAATACCAAGACCAACCCGAACTGTATGGCTACACTTCACAAAGACGTGATCTATACCAACGTTGCGGTAACTGACAATGGTGAAGTATGGTGGGAAGGTCTAACTAAAGAAGCACCTGCTAACCTGACCAACTGGAAAGGTCAACCTCACACTGGCGCAGAAAAAGCGGCTCATCCAAATGCGCGCTTCACTGTTTCAGCTGGTCAATGTCCTTCTATTGATGCTGACTGGGAAAATCCAGCCGGTGTTCCAATTTCAGCGTTCATCTTTGGTGGTCGCCGTGCGGACACAGTGCCTCTAATTTCAGAAGCATTTGACTGGGTAGATGGTGTTTACAAAGCTGCAACTATGGGCTCTGAAACAACTGCTGCGGCCGTAGGCCAACAAGGTATTGTTCGTCGTGACCCATTCGCAATGCTTCCATTTGCTGGTTACAACATGGCGGATTACTTCTCTCACTGGTTAGAGCTTGGTGAAGAAGTTGCAGCGAAAGCTAAAGCTGCGGGCAACAAACTTCCGGGCATCTACAATGTGAACTGGTTCCGTCGTGATGCTGAAGGCAACTTCGTATGGCCTGGTTTCGGTCAAAACATGCGTGTTCTTGAATGGATCATTGACCGTTGTGAAGGCCGTGCTGATGCAGTTGAAACACCAATTGGTTTAGTTCCAACGTATGAACAGTTGAACTGGACAGGTTCTGACTTCACTAAAGCCCAGTTTGACCTTGTGACTTCTCAAGACAAAGATCAATGGATCAAAGAGCTTGAAAGCCACACTGAACTATTCGACAAACTTGGTGAACGCCTACCAGCTGCACTTAAAGCTCGTCAAAACGAACTTTTAGATGCTGTTAAGCAATCTGCTTAATCTTTAAATTAAGCCAAAAAAAAGACCGCATAAGCGGTCTTTTTTTAATCTATTTATAATTTTAAAACTATATAAGTCAACAAAATTTATCCAGCCAATCGCGACTAAAATAAGTAGCAACAACTCAGCCAGCACTTCATGTTTACTCGATCAAAGCCCCCTCCGATTCAACTCAATTTTGAAATCAAAAGCTCAGCAAAGTCGCCAAGAGCACTTATGGCAGCGTAGTTGAACTCTATCCGCGTCTTGCTGAACGTGCACAATCAAGTCGGTGTTACGTCGTCATTGACTACAATGCCAGCCAACGCTTTGGCGTATTGTCCGTCCAGTCGTTTGGGGAACGGCTGTAAAATGGAAGACACCTGTAGACTGTAAACAGCTCGGCGGTATCAAAGTTTAAATCTAAAAAAGCCGCAATAGCGGCTTTTTTAATAGAACGGAATGAAATGTAACCTGACACAATCAATACTATGCAGCATCCTCTTGCAGACGACGCAGGTGTAAATCCTGCAAGTAGAGGTCTAAAGCTTGGGTTTCTAGTGCATCAAATTTTAAATACAGCTTAGTCCGGCGTTTTAAAATATCTTCACTGCTGATGGCCCACTCACGTTTCACCACATAATCCACTTCTTGCTGATACAAACCATGGCCAAAAGACTGCCCTAAAGTTTGTACATCTTTGTTCTCACTGAGCATATGCCACACTCGACTACCATAACTGTTTGCCCAACGATGCGCTGTTTGAAAATCCAGTCCTTTGATTTCATGCATCAACTCTGCACATAAAACCTCAACTGAACTAAAACCTTCCGCACCTGGGAGTTTTGCCTCAGCCGTCCATTCCGCCTTCATGTGTGGAAAATAACGTTTTAGCTGTAGCAAAGCCGCTTCCGCCAACTTTCGATAAGTCGTTAACTTTCCACCATAAACAGATAATAATGGTGCTTCATCCGCAACAGGTTTAGATATCGCCAGTACATAATCACGTGTCACTTTAGAGGCTTGTGTACTTGCATCATCATACAATGCCCTTACACCTGCAAAGCTTGAGATTACATCTTCTTGCTGTAATTGAAGCTTGAAATGGTCATTAATCACATCAATCAAATAAGCAGTTTCCTGCTCGGTGATATGGACATGATTTGCATCCCCCTCAAACTCTACGTCCGTGGTACCAATCAGGCTGTATTCATCTAAATAAGGAATTACAAACACAATGCGTTGATCATCATTTTGTAGAATAAACGCATGCGGTTCCGGGTATAAACGCTTCACAATAATATGACTGCCCTGAACCAATCGAATGCCTGCCTTTGGGGTTTTGGACAGTTGCTGTTGAATAAAATCCGTGACCCATGCACCCGTTGCATTAACCAAAGTTCGAGCTTTAATTTGGTAATGTTGTTTTTGATGCTCTAAGGTTAGACACCACACACCCTCCTGCTGAACCGCAGAAACACATCGTGTTTGTGTCCGAATTTGAGCTCCCAGCTCATGCGCTTGAATTGCATTAACTACCACCAAACGAGCATCATCCACAGTACAGTCCGAATATTCAAAACCACGCTTAATGGTGTCTTTTAACGGGCTATCGACATTAAAATGAACAAGCTCCGAGCCCTCTAATGTTTCTCGTTTTGCCAAATAGTCATAGATAAACAAGCCTGAACGAATCAACCACGCAGGACGCAAATAAGGTAAATGCGGCATAATAAAACGCATAGGATGGATCAAATGTGGGGCTTTTTTTAACAGTACTTCACGCTCTAATAGCGCTTCACGCACCAAACGAAATTCTTTTTGTTCGAGATAACGCAATCCACCATGAATGAGCTTGCTACTGGCTGAAGACGTATGACTAGCTAAGTCATCTTTTTCGCAGACGAAAACACTTAAACCGCGCCCTACAGCGTCATTTGCAATGCCCACCCCATTGATGCCCGCGCCCACAACGGCAATATCATAAATGGCATCTGTGTCTTGCATATTCACCTCTCTCATTGAGTTATTGTGTTATTTTTGTTCTTCACGCTAAACTTAACATCAAAATCCAACCTTGTCATACTCCAAAGCCATTCAGATCAGAGGAAATTCGTTATTCTAAATAAATTAATAACTGCATCTATTTTTACAATTTAATTTTTAATTTTGACTATTCAGTGAAAAATCGACTAATTTCCAAGCTAAAAAACACTTTCTTTTCTAAAAATCAACATTCACCATAAAATAAAAAAGCCCTATAACCCCTTGTATTTTAATTGACTATTCACACATTAAAAAATCACAAGAGTTTGTTTTGAATAAGTAAAATGATAATTTCCCATTAAAATAAAGATATTCATTAGAAAAACTTAACAGCATATAAATCATACCAACATTTAGACTAAAGTCGAATGAAGTCCAAGGATAAGGGGCGTATAACGAAACAGAATTTTTTGTTTAATCTTAAAATATATTGTTTTAACTTTTTCTACTTAAAAAGTTAAAAGATGTATTTTCCGAACTTCTCTTTGGGAAATTTTTGTGACTGATCTATCTCCCCAAACTGCTCCAGTAAGCATCGATAAAAAGACCCGCTTAAAATCGATTCTCGGTGGTTCAGCTGGCAACTTAGTTGAATGGTATGACTGGTATGTCTATGCCGCATTTACCTTATATTTCGCGCCACAGTTTTTCCCTGAAGGGGATGACACGGTAAAACTGTTACAAGCTGCTGCCGTCTTTGCACTGGGCTTCCTGATGCGTCCTATTGGCGCGTGGATCATGGGCATTTATGCAGATCGTAAAGGACGTAAATCAGGTCTTACCCTCTCTGTATCTTTAATGTGTGTAGGATCTTTGATTATTGCCTGTGCACCCACCTATGCCAGTGTGGGTATGCTCGCACCTGCCTTATTGCTCTTTGCCCGTTTATTGCAAGGTTTAAGTGTTGGTGGAGAGTACGGTTCAAGCGCAACCTATTTAACGGAAATGGCTGGGAAAAACCATCGTGGTTTCTTCTCTAGTTTTCAGTATGTGACTCTCATTTCAGGTCAGCTCTTGGCGCTGTGTGTGTTGATCATTTTACAACGCACCATGAGCGAAGCACAGTTATCTGAATGGGGATGGCGTATTCCCTTCTTCATTGGTGCTGTACTTGCCATTGTGGTGTTCTGGATTCGTCGTGGTTTGGTTGAAACCCAATCCTCAAAAGATGCACAGGAACAAGCTAAAAATGGTGGCCCAAAATCTAGCGCACTTGCTTTATTTACCAAATATCCAAAGCAAGCGTTCACCGTAATTATGCTGACTGCAGGTGGAACACTGGCATTCAATACCTTTACCACGTATTTACAAAAATACTTAGTCAACACCTCAGGTTTTGAGAAAACCACAGCAACAGAGATCACCACAGCTGCAATCTTTGTCTTCATGCTATTGCAACCTGTGGTGGGTGCACTGTCTGATAAAATTGGTCGTAAACCAATTATGATCACTTTTGGTGTATTGGGTGTACTGTTCACGATTCCAATTTTCAACGGTCTTGGTTCAACCAACAGTCCAACAACCGCATTCATGCTATGTATGAGCGGTATGGTAATTGTAACGGGTTATACCGCAATTAATGCCGTAGTCAAAGCAGAGCTCTTTCCAGCACATATTCGTGCACTAGGGGTTGCCCTGCCTTATGCGATTGCCAATACTATCTTTGGTGGTACAGCAGAACTTGTGGCGTTGAGCTTTAAAAATGCAGGACATGAAAACTACTTCTTTTACTACATCACCTTCATGATTGGCTTATCTCTACTGACTTACATCTTTATGAAAGACACCAAAAAGCACAGCATGATTACCGATCATTGATGCTTAAATTGACTGTGTAAGTTAATAAGCTAAACATAAAAAATGCCTTCTCGAATAAAGGCATTTTTTATGTTTGATCAATTTTTTTGCCGAAACTTGATCGATTGAAATATCGTGAATTACACCTGTGTATGGCATACTAAGAACAAGAATAATGTTAGGAACTTTTTATATGAAAAATACGTATAAACTTTTAGGCTTAAGCTGTATCGTTTTAGCAGTATCTGCATGTCAAAGCACACCTCGCCAGTACAATGGCAATGTTGGCTATCAAATTGAACATCAATCAGCGTCGAGTGCTACCCTTGCTTATACGCTTGCTGCTCGTAAAAATCAGCAACTCGATGAAAATAAATTACAACGTGCTTGCCAAAAAGTTTTAGGTTCACAAAAGAATTATAAATTGGCGATTTTAAGTATTAATGAAATTCCTAATACTGCAGCAGATGTTCCCGAATATGGACGCCAAATTGGTCAAACTCGTGCCACTTTTGGCTTAAGCAATACACCTGACTTACACCAAGGTGAAAACTTTGCAACACGCGAGTCACTTGAAGCACGACCAAGCACACTACATGTTGTACGCTATACGTGCTCTTAAGACCTTCTGATATATAAAAAAGGGCTTAGTGCCCTTTTTGAACATTCAACGTTCGATAAAAACTCACATTGCGAAACTCTAGTGACTCATCTAGATCTGGCCAAGTTGTGGCACTACGCTCATCAAGCTTTATGTATTGCGGATGACTAAAATTTTTAACACGACTATCTGCCACCCAAACCTCAGGTGCAAACTTTAAAAACTCATCTAAAAAGAAACGATTACATTGGTCATATAAAACATCGGCAGCCAATAGAATATCGACCTGTTCAGATTGATATAAGTCATCCAAATACTCTAGCTCTACGTTATTGAGTTCCGCATTGGCACGGCAAGCATCTAAACTAACTGCATCAATATCGCAACAAATCACACGTTTTGCGCCCGCCATTTTGGCTGCAATCGCCACCACACCTGAACCTGCACCAAAATCCAACACCACCTTATCTTTGACATGATGAGGCTCTGCCAGTAACCACTGCGCCATGGCTAGACCTGAAGCCCAACAAAAGATCCAATATGGCGTTTCATTCCAAATACGACGAATGATTTCATCATCCAGTTTATCGGTTGGAAATACTGGAGGAATGAGCCACAGTGAAATGGATGTCTCAGGAAGTTGCTGAGCTAAAAGCTCACAATTTGGAATCACCTCATGCAAGGCTTTTAGTAAATGTTTAGGTGCTTGAGGAAATTGGAAAGTACAGCTCATGGACATTTTATATTTGTAGAATTTTTTAATAAACGCACGACGGAGTCTTACACATTAAGACGCATGATATGCATAACCTTCGGTTCGACCTACTTTTGTTTCGACAAAAGTAGGCAAAACCATTGCCATTTGCTGAACTCGACTGAAATCATCATTTATTTAATGCTTCGCAGAAACATTTTTATCGAATTTGGTCCGGCCTCGAACAGCAGCAAATGACGATGTCACGACTCCAACACCAACATAAAACTGATTTTAGAGTCTTATAAAAATTAACCTAAAGCTTTTTCAGCAGCTTCAACTGTTTGACGAATTAGTGTCGTAATCGTCATTGGGCCAACACCACCTGGAACAGGTGTGTACGCAGAAGCCACTTCTTCAATACCGACCAATTGAATGTCGCCTACACCACCACCATCACGTGGATGGAAACCAGCATCAACAACCACTGCACCTTGTTTGATCCAATCTTTTTGAATCAATTCCGCCTTACCAACCGCGCCCACGATAATATCGGCTTGTTTCACAAAGTCAGCTAAGTTCTGAGTACGTGAGTGGCAGATCGTTACGGTCGCATTGGCTTGAAGTAACATCGCAGCCATTGGCTTACCCAAAATTGCAGAACGTCCTACAACAACAGCATGCTTTCCAGCAATTTCGATATTGTTTTCTTGCAAAATAGTCATAATACCTGCAGGTGTCGCAGAACCATATGCTGCTTCACCCATGGCCATACGACCAAAACCAAGACACGTTACGCCATCCACATCTTTTGCAAGAGAAATTGCATCAAAACATGCACGCTCATCAATTTGTTCAGGCACTGGATGTTGAAGCAAAATACCGTGAACATCAGGATTTGCATTCAGTTTTTCAATTTCTGCCAACAATTGTTCAGTGGTGGTCTCTTTTGGAAGTTCAACTTTAAGTGAGTCCATACCAACACGACGGCAGGCATTTCCTTTCATACGTACATAAGTTGCAGATGCACCATCGTCACCCACCAAAATAGTCGCAAGAATTGGGGTACGACCTGATTTTGCTTTGAGCGCTTCAACGCGAGTTAACAAGTCAGCTTCAATTTTTTTTGCCAATGCACGACCATCTAAAACTAATGCCACGGCACATCTCCAAGTGTTGATATGAATCAATTTTGCACATAATACATGATAATTTTAAATATTTTTCGCTATATGCTGTTTTTATGCGCATACGAATGAAAGCGCTATTGTTTTTTTTTCAGAGCTTGCTAATATACGCATCAACAAGACGCGGCGGGGTGGCAGAGTGGTCATGCAGCGGACTGCAACTCCGTGGACGCCGGTTCGATTCCGACCTCCGCCTCCATCTTGTTAAAGCCCGAGTGGTGAAATCGGTAGACACAGGGGATTTAAAATCCCCCGCCCACAAAGCGTGCCAGTTCGAGTCTGGCCTCGGGCACCATTCTTATACTTCTAAGTATGGTGCATATAAAGAACCCAGCGTTAAGCTGGTTTTTTTATGCCTACAGAAAAAGCATAATGCAATGCACAAAAAAAGAGAGCACATTGACTCTCTTAAAAATAATATCTCATTCGTTTATCACGATAAGGGTGGTAATAAGTAATGTTGCAGATCTTGTTCTAATTTTTCTTGAAAATGAGCTGGCTCAATAATTTTAATGTATGGAATCCAATAACGTACCAAAGGTAAAAGTTGCATTTCATGGCAAATTTGACAATCAATTAATAAACCACCCGATGCATCTTCTAGTACAATTTGTTGCTCTGGCAATAACAGACGTTGCTTAAAATATAAAGCAACTTCAGGTCGCACCGATATTTTGACCGTTTGCTTATGCTTTGCAAACCAAATCCCCTCACTAAGCTCTAATTGGGTCAAAACTTCTAAATGGTGCTCGAAAAGCTCCGACTCATGTACAACCACTTGATCTATTTTACTTAAACGATAAGCACGTAATTCATCAACTACAGCTGCAGCCAAATACCAACTTCCCTGATGATGAATTAAACGATACGGGTCAACATGGCGCAAACGATCATTATAAATAAAACTGATTTTTTGACGCTTATGAATCGCGCCCGCAAAAACCTGAAAATGTTCAGCAAATTGCTGTGCATTTTCATAATAATAACCTTTGGCAGAGAACACTTGATTCGCACGCTCATCAAGCAGGCCACGTAGAAAAGACATATCTAGAGATGGATAGAGCTCACTGATCCCAGAAAGCTGCGCAAAGTTCTGAATGTCTTGTAGCTTAAAGCGCCCAAGATAAACAGGATCTAAAAAGTACTTCTTGGTATATTCATCTTGAAGTAAAGGTAAATACGTATTGAGACGATCAAAATCTCGCTCTATTGTCCGAGTACTCACCTGAAATTCATGTGCTAGTTCTGCAACCCCCAATTGATACCCAGTATTTAATTTAGTCAAAATATTTGCTAAACGCTCCGCAAGGCGTTCATGTGTTGAAGCTTTACGCTTCATATTGCCCTCGCTGCACAATCAATGTTGTGTCTTTATTTATAGTTAAATGCCTAAGCATTATATTCAATATAAATCACTGAATAATATTAAGTAAAAGACAAACAGTCAACTTTCAAGCTATGTCATGTTTTTATCAAAAAAAGCGCTCAATGTTTGTTAGATTTCCTCTTCTTTACAGCGGTTTTCTGATGCGCTAATCGCTCTATATAGCGTTCAAAATGAATTAAGGCTTTATACAACTTATGTAACTCATCAGGTAAAACACTATTATAGATAACCGCCTTATGCAAGCGCTTGAGCGCACGGAAACCATGTGCATGTGTATATGATGTCGATAAAATTTTCATGACAACCCTCTTTTCTGTTTTATTTTTCATTTAAAACCACGTAAATTTGTCAGGTTTAAATTTAGTTGCAAATTTACACCACAGTTTTGACAGGTTGTGTCGAACAGTTATCTTTTTTTAATCTTTGTTAAATTATTTTCTATTTTCAGTACATTATTTTTATTTTTTGGAAAAATTTTAGGCAAAAAAAAGCTGACACTAGGTCAGCTCTATTTTTTATACTATAGAAATATTACAAAATTTTTACCACAATTTTACCCACGTGCTCACCCGTATCCATGCACGCATGTGCTGCTTGAATCTGATCGAAATCAAAAGTTTGATAAATCATTGGCAAGCACTCACCTTTGGCCCATAGCGGTGCTACATGATTTTGTAAACCTTGTGCAATCTCAGCCTTCTCAGCCGTATTTCGTGCACGCATGGTCGAACCTGTGATGGTTAAGCGCTTCATCATAATTTGCCCCAACTTAACCTCTTTGGCTTTTGCCCCACCCAAAAAGGCAATATAAACCAAACGTCCATCGCGGCGAAGCAAGTTCAAATTCTTTTCCAAATACGGTGCACCCACCATATCTAAAATCAAATCAACACCAGCATTTTCCGTTCTCTCATTGATCTCGTGTTCAAAGTCTTGGGTTTTATAATTGATGGCATCTGTTAAATTTGCAATGGCTTGTACTTTTTCATCGCTGCCAACGGTTGCAAAGGTTTTAATGCCCAATGCTTTACATAGCATGAGTGCCGTGGTGCCAATACCACTGGTTCCGCCATGCACCAACACCACTTCCCCTGCTTTGGCTTTACCCATTTGGAACACATTTGCCCAAACCGTGAAAAAAGTTTCAGGAATAGCCGCCGCTTCCACAAAGCTTACATTTTCTGGAATATGTAAAGTTTGACTTTGTGGAACCACGCAATACTCTGCATAACCACCACCATTGGTCAAACCACAAACTTTATCGCCTAATTTAAACTGTGTAACTTCAGCTCCAATTGCAACGACCTCACCTGCAACCTCAAGTCCTGGCACTTGCGTTACCCCAGCCGGCATTGGATATAAACCCTGACGCTGTAAAATATCTGGACGGTTAATACCAAACGCATGAACCTTAACCAAGACCTCGTCTGCTTTTGCTTCAGGGATAGTCACTGTTTCATATGCCAGCTTATCCACACCACCCGGCTCTGTAATAATGACCTGTTGCATCGTTGTTTGTGACATGATTTATTCCTAACTCTTGCGATATTTTTCAAGTTTCATAGACCTATTTGATCATAGAAATAAATTGAAATGAAGAACACCGTACTTATGTATAGTGTGAAGACTATTTTGCTGCGTGATAGCGCTGATCATTGATAAAAAAAGCAAGCTGGGACCGCTCTCGACATCCCTCTCAAACATTACTTAGAACGATTCGGGCCAAATGAAAAGCACAGGTATGTCAGTTGCGTGGCTGATCAGGCAAAGATACAAACTGCATTAGAAATTTACGAACCAAAGGTAAAAATACCATAATCAGAGGAAATGCAATCAACCAAGATAAGCTCCAGCTTTTGAGCCAAAGATGGAAGAAATTATGCACTAGGCCTTTATTTAGCAGTAAGTTAAAACCAGAAATAGAACCACTCATCAGGCCGGAAAGCAATAAAGGCATTAACCAATTTAAATGTTTGATATGAATTTTGGGGAGCGTGTTGAACATAATCGACCTGAGTAAATAAAAATTAGCTTTGGCTTTGCGTTTTAACGGTTTGTTTTAAAGCTTTCATAAACTGCCCTAAATGTGGCATAAAGTCTTTAAAGAGTGGAAGGTTTTTATGCTCCAGTATCACCTCACTAAAAAGCTTTAAACCAACAGCAAATGATTTCGCTGCTTCATCATCCAGCATTTGACTGTTTTGAATCACCTGTAACACTTTAAAAATATCGTCGTGGTTATAGCTGTTAAAACTCAAAGTATCGGTATAGGTCGACGGGTTGCCTTGAGCATCTGCAATGTGTTTGAGGGTGACTTCATAAGCATGTTGTTTCATTCTGTTTTCCTAGAGACGTGCAATATTCACCGCTGCTTGATCAATTTGTTCTGCAATAACACGAATTTGTTCAGCGCTCAGCTCACTGTGTTGTATCTTGAGCTTTAAGGAAGCTTTGAGGTTTTCCATCGCACGTTTAATGTCAAGATATTGTTCATTATTTTGAATTTGTTTACGCGTATCAAAACGAGATAAGATCTTTTCCACACTTGCTTGCTCAACCTCAAGATGCTTCAAACCCAAGGCCGTTATACGGTATTGCTTGCGCTCAGCATCATCTAACGCGACCTGAACAAACTGCTGCTCTTCCAAATAATTCAAGGTTGGATAGATCGTTCCTGCACTTGGGCAATAGCCCCCTCCCACAATTTCACCCACTTCTTTAATAAGGTCATAGCCATATTTAGGCGCGAATGAAATGAGATGTAAGGCTAAAAGTTTCATCTGACCCGCTTCAAATAGGCGCTGTTTACGTAACACTGGTGCTGTCTCTAAATCAGCAAAGGGTTCAACTTTTTGTGCTTTAGACATAAAAAGATACATCTTTAAATTATTAAGATATATCTTAAATAATTTTTTAATGATTGCAACCTCAAGCCCTGAAATAGAACATCAAAATTTAAGATCGAATGGATAAACGTGAAGGATTACTTGATATTTTTAGATAAGATTGCTGAACAGTTGCAATACCGCTAAAATTTAACCTATGTTTTCACATTCCCCCTCAAGTGAACTCTGACAAAACTCCTAAAATTCAGAATTAAATTAAAATGACAGATCAACTCAGAAAAAAATTTGAAAACCTACAACTCAATGCTGGGCAAGGCAAGATCAGTGCATTTCTTTCTGTTTCCTTAGGCTTTTTGGGTATTTTTGCTGCTTTATGCTTTTTATTTCCCACTGTGCTCACCACACCAGAGCTACGCCCGCTATATAGCAAACACTATGATGTTTTCTACTATACCTTACTGTTTGGCATTGTAATCAGTGCTGGCTTTGGTACCTATAGTGCGATCATTAAACAGAATAAATATGGTTTTTATGGTTTGTGTATCACCATTTTAGCAGCTATTTTAGGCTGTGGACTGATCAAAGCACCGACATTGCCAGCCCTACCCTTTTATGCAGGTTTTGATTATTTCGTTATTACCTTAATCATCCTTGCTTTGGTTTTTATCCCACTTGAAGGATTCTTTGCAAAGAACACTGAACAGAAAATTCTGCGCGTTGGCTGGGTCACAGACATGAAATATTTCATGTTTAGCCATATTGGCATTCAGCTTTTTTCGTTTTTAACGGTCATGCCTATTCAGTATTGGATCACGCACATTCCCGACAACCCGATTGTGCCTTATGTGCAGGCACAGCCAATTTGGTTACAGTTTATTGAGCTATTGATCGTGGTGGACTTCACCACCTATTGGTTACACCGTGCGATGCATGAAGTGAATTTTTTATGGCGCTTTCATGCCATTCACCATTCAACGGAACAAATGGACTGGCTAGCCTCTTCACGCTTACACATCGTTGAAGTGTTAATGACCCGTTTTATCGCAACCTTACCAATTTTCTTGTTAGGTTTTCATACGTCTGCGGTCTTTGCTTATTTAGTCTTTATTTCTTTCCATGCCATTTTTATTCACTCCAACGTGCGTTTTCGCTTTCCCTATCTGCGCTGGCTGATCGCAACACCTGAGTTTCACCACTGGCATCATTCTTCCGAAAAGCCTGCGATTGATAAAAATTATGCAGCCTTTATTCCACTTTATGACGTGATTTTTAAATCGATTTATATGCCTAATCATTTGGCCAGTGTATATGGCACAGTCGGCTATAAAATTCCAAACAGTTTTGTGAAGCAGTTTACGTGGCCATTTAAACGTTATGTGAATAAACTGAAAAAGCGCTTAAATAAAGATAATGAGACTTCCTAACAAAACCAATCGATTAACAATCTCAATAATTAAAGCTTGTCTAATCCCTCACCAAAATCGAAAACCTGTATCTCCGCAGGTTTTCTTTCATTTTCCAAGCCTTGTAAATCGAACTTAAATTACGCTCGCCCTTTAAATTCTTTTACCATACGATCACTCACGTCCTCTGGATAACACAGTGGCGCAGCACCACCGACTCGATTGTAAGCACTACGTTTACCACACCGACTTCCATTTCTTGCAGTATTGTAAGTACAAGGACAATTTCCCGAATACGCTTGTATCGATTGTTGAATAATTTCCTTCTTAATCGCTTCATCACTTTGCGTGGGCTGTTTAGCATCAGCAGCAAAAGTTAAAGTTAAACCAATAAATAATAATATTTTTTTCATAATACCCCTCTACAAAAGAGGCATTCTATAGCACTGAATTTTTATTGAAATATCATATTATTTATTTGAATAATATTTATCCATCTAAAATAGAAATAAAAAACCCACCTTACGGTGGGTTCCTTCAAATCAGCTCAATCTCTTATAGACGAACCAATTCAACAATTTTATCAGCTAGCTCTTCAACCGCATCTTGAGTGAATGCGACATCTGTGCCGTCGACAAGGTCAGTCACCACAACCACACCTGTTTCACGTACTAGTGCAACCTGATCAGCAGTTAGACCCGCTTTCGCAATCGCAACTACACCTTGTTGAATCAACAAGTTTTCAAGTGCTTGTGCATTTTCTAGAGCTTTCGCAGAGACAGTTACCGCAGCAGGTTTTTGACCTAAACGTGCAGCACGGTCTTCCGCTGTGACAGGGTTGCTATGCGCAGACCATTCCACAGACTCTTCCACCATACCCGCACCAATCGTCACGTTGTTTAAACGGTCGATGAAGATAAACGAACCTGTATAACGACTGTCTTGGTAGCGATCAAATACGACAGGCGCATCAAACTCAACGGTGACATTAGCAATGGCATTCAGCTCAAGGCTATCGACTTGTACCTTTTCCAATGTATTGACATTGGTACGGTAGTTAATTGCAGTGACTTTTGCAGGAACAGTTTGCGTACCCACTTTTAAGTTATACAACTTACCAATCACCAGCGGTTGATCTGCCATCCAAACCACAGTGGCATTGACCGAACGTGAAATTTCTGGCGCAGCTTGATCCGCACGTACAAGCACGTTACCACGCGAAATATCAATTTCGTCATTCAGCGTCAACGTTACTGCTTGACCTGCAACGGCACGCTCTAAGTTCCCATCATAAGTAACGATTTCTTTAACCGTCGACGACTTGCCTGATGGTAAAGCCACGATTTTATCACCTACCGATACATCACCTAGCGCAACTGTACCGCAGAAACCACGGAAGTTGAGGTTTGGACGGTTCACATATTGCACAGGGAAACGAAAATCGTTGGTCACTGAACTGCGGTTAATTTCCACAGACTCAAGCGTACCCATTAACGTTTCGCCTGTATACCATGGCGTATTTGGTGATTTATTGACAACGTTATCACCATTCAATGCTGAAATAGGCGTAAAGATAATGTTGTTTGGCTTACGGTCACCCAATTGCGCCACAAAACCTGCATACTCCGTCTGAATTTCATTGAAGCGCGCTTCAGAAAATTCAACCAAGTCCATTTTGTTAATCGCAACAATAATGTTCTTAATGCCCAGTAAGCTTGCAATATACGTATGGCGACGCGTCTGAGTTTGTACACCATAGCGCGCATCAATCAAGATAATCGCAAGATCACAGGTTGACGCACCCGTTGCCATATTACGCGTATATTGCTCATGTCCCGGTGTGTCAGCAATGATGAACTTACGTTTTTCAGTTGAGAAATAACGATAAGCAACATCAATGGTAATACCCTGCTCACGTTCAGCTTGTAGACCATCTACAAGGAGTGCTAAGTCAGGTGCATCGCCTGTCGTACCGACTTTTTTAGAGTCACGAGTCACCGCTTGCAATTGATCTTCATAAATCAATTTTGAATCGTAAAGCAAACGACCAATTAAAGTTGACTTACCATCATCGACGTTCCCGCAAGTCAGAAAACGCAATAAGTCTTTATTTTCATGTTGTTTTAGATAGCCCAAGATATCTTGGCTAATCAGTTCTGATTGATGAGACATTGCTCAAAACTCCACATATTCTTTAGAAATCGGTTTTAATCTCTTTAATCCCTCTAAATCTCCCTTTGATAAAGGAGGACTTTCCTCCATTTATTTCGGGAGTTCCCCCCTCTTTTTTAAAGAGGGGCTAGAGGGAGATTTTAGAAATAACCTTCTTGCTTTTTCTTCTCCATCGAGCCCGCTTCATCATGGTCAATCATACGACCTTGACGTTCAGAGCTGGTTGCAAGCAACATTTCTTGGATAATTTCAGGTAAGGTATTTGCCGTTGACTCTACTGCACCCGTAAGTGGGTAACAACCAAGTGTACGGAAGCGTACCGATTTCATTTGTGGAACTTCGCCTTCTTTTAAAGGCATACGTTCATCATCAACCATAATCAGGGTGCCACTACGCTCAACCACAGGACGTTCTGCAGCTAAGTAAAGTGGAACCAATGGAATGCTTTCCAAGTAGATATATTGCCAAATATCAAGCTCAGTCCAGTTTGATAGTGGGAACACACGAATACTTTCACCTTTGTTCACTTTACCGTTGTAAAGATTCCAAAGTTCAGGACGTTGGTTTTTTGGGTCCCAACGGTGTTTCGAGTCACGGAATGAATAGACACGTTCTTTCGCACGTGATTTTTCTTCATCACGACGTGCACCACCAAATGCCGCATCAAAACCGTATTTATCAAGTGCTTGTTTTAAGCCTTGAGTTTTCATGATGTCGGTATATTTTGAGCTACCATGGTCAAATGGGTTAATGCCCGCATCTTTCCCTTCTTTGTTTTGATGTACGATCAAATCAAAACCATGGGTTTTTGCCATGTTGTCGCGGAAAGCAATCATGTCTTTAAATTTCCAACCCGTATCGACATGTAGAAGCGGAAATGGAAGCTTGGCAGGATAGAACGCTTTGAGCGCCAGATGCAGCATCACTGCTGAATCCTTACCAATAGAATAAAGCATTACTGGGTTTTCAAACTCAGCAGCTACTTCGCGGATAATATGAATACTCTCAGCTTCAAGCTGTTTAAGATGAGTAAGTCTTTCCTCATTTAATGACATTGACAGCACCAACTCACAAAAATCGTGTACTTATTACACTTTTAAAAATATATATTCATTATAAAGATTTAGTTATACACACTATTGCTTGTTTTATTATATTTATATGCAAAAACCTCATATAAAACAAAATTGATAAGCCCTATAAGTTTTATTCAATAATTAGATATCACTAAATAAACTCAAATATTACATCAACTTCATTCAAAGTATTCAGCCTATTTACCAATTCACTCTTCGATTTTCCTCTAATTTTCTGCTAGGTAATACATCTACAAATAGGCTTTGTTGCACAAACCTATCTCTAAAGGCTTATTCCACAATATAATTCTCAAATGAATAAGCCCACACCTAAAATCTATCGTACAACCAATTGGTCTTCTTATAACAGTGCATTAATAAATCGAGGAAATCTCTCAATTTGGTTTGATCCCAAGACTCAATGGTACGCTCAACCCAAAGGTAAACATGGTCGAAATCAAACTTATTCAGATACAGCCATCCAATGCTGTTTAATGATCAAATCCTTATTTCGTCTTTCTTTACGCATGGTCACTGGCTTTGTGCAAAGTCTCATTCATCTTTGTAGATTAGATTGGACAGCACCAGACTATTCCACCATCTGCAGAAGACAAAAGCATATTGATATTGCAATTAACTATCAAAAAAGCAGTAATGGTCTCCAGCTACTCGTCGATTCTACTGGCTTAAAGTTTCTAGGCGAAGGTGAATGGAAGCGTAAGAAACACCAACCTGAATATCGTCGCCAATGGCGTAAACTTCATATTGGTATAGATGCTGAAACTCTTCAAATACGCGCTATTCAACTCACTACAAATAATGTGAGTGATTCACAAGTGCTTGGTGATTTACTCGATCAGATTCCACAAGATGAGCAGATTGACTCTGTCTATACTGATGGGGCTTATGACACCAAGCAATGCCGTCAAGTAATTGCAGACCGACAAGCACATGCGGTGATTCCGCCAAGAAAAAATGCGAAACCTTGGAAAGATACAAAGACCAGCTCGCTAGAGCGAAATGAATTACTTCGAACAGTTAAACGTTTAGGAAGAACAATATGGAAAAATTGGTCAGGCTATCATCGCAGAAGTCTGATAGAAACCAAGATGCATTGCATCAAATTATTAGGCGATAAACTCCGTGCGAGAAACTTTCAAAGCCAAGTCAATGAGATTCATGCACGTGTGGCCGTATTAAATAAATTTACAGATTTAGGCCGACCTCACACCCAAGTTGCCACTTAAATTTAGATAACTTGGAAGAAGTTTAGCTTTTGAATGTTTGTGCAACAAAGCCCTACAAATACCTAAAGTCTGTTTCATTGAGGTTCTATGTATATGACTTACCAAACTCGTAGCTTAGAGTATTAAAAAGCACACTCAATACAGACCAGCTTGTTGATTTTATATATCAACATGATAACCAAAAATTTGGATTCCAATTACTTCGAGATTAATCCGTAAAACATAAAAACCCGCAATAAATGCGGGTTCTATCACTCTCAAATATTAATAATGAAAAACGCGTTTATCCAAAGGTATTTCTATACCAATCGATGCACCAGCATCATTACCATGTAAATCAGAATCGCTGAACCAACCATTAATTTTGATTGGTACAAATGGACTTAAGTAATGTGACCAAGTTAAATCGATAGCTTTAATATCATCTGTTTCAGGAAAGGCTGCATTGGTAATACGGCCAGATTGATTAACCTTTGCAAATAATAATCGACCATTTAGACGGTTCATTGCATCGAATCGAATATCACCACCCAAAGATACCATTTCACCATCACCACCCATAGCATGCCCCAATGGGAAACCATGTTGGTAATAACCATCGGTATAAGTTGAATGATTATATGAAACCCCTAACGCGTCACGGTTGGTACGAGTATCAGCCCATTCTGTATAAAGTTGATATGGCATGTTTTTAAAAGATGACGAATAATCTACGCCAGCAAGATACATTTTTTTAGAAGGTAATCCACCAGCCTCATCCTCACCTACATATTGTCCATACAGACTCATAGGTACACTCAACAACTGCTGAAAATTCAATCGAGCATCAAATCCTGCAACCTGATTAGACGGATCAGGTTCTCCTGTACCACCGTTATCCTTGTTTCCAATCATAGCATCCCAGAATGAGCTAAAACTTTCTGGTCGTCCCTCGCCCCCCCACTGAAAAGCACGTGAAGCGCCTAATTCTAAATAAGGTAAAGGTTGTGCCGTAAGACGTAGACCCACTAATTTAGCATCAGGTACAGCAGAATAGTCATCTAATTGACCTGCAAATGCTTGATATTGCCACGGACCAATCCATGACAACCATTTTGTTTCAAAAGCTGATTGATCTGCGCGCTGAGCGGTAAAGCCATAGACTGGGCGGCTCGCATCACCTCGTAAAAGACTCCCATCATGACCTGGCCCCCAATATGTTGGTATCTGACCAGCAATCAACCATTGATTCCACAATTTTCCAGCTATGTAAGATCCTTCAACATTAACTTCTTGATCGTTGTCAATTTGTGGGTCTTTTTCTCCATTCACTCTAAGGCGAATATCCCAATTTTCACCACCAGCATTAAATTCCAAACCTGCTTGGTACTGTGCTTTTTCTTGATCACCAAAAGCTTGAGGAATTTCCTTTTGATCACTCTCTGCAAATAAGCGTGCTTTAAACATCGCGTTCTCACGATCGAGATGAGCTCGCACTGACTCAATAACTTTTTGCTGAGCAGGAGTCGCAACTTTAGCCTGAGACAATACTCTTTGAATTTCATCACCGCTCATTGGCCATGTAGATGTGCTAATTTGAATCACACCCTGCTGATTTAACCAGTTTAGATCTGTTCTTAAATTTTGATCATTTAAAACGAGACCTTGAGCAAAGATACTCGTTGTTGCACCCATTAGCACAGCGATTGCAAGTGTTTTTTTTAGAAACATTCCGTTTTATTCTCAGGACTTAAAGCTAAGTGTTACCTTATTTTTTTTATCTCTTTTTTACAAGCTTTTCTATTTAGTAATGTTGTAAAGATCAAAAAAAACCCGCAATGAATGCGGGCTTTTTATGTTCAGATCAAACTTAGTTTTTATGACGCATGTGTGGGAACAGAATCACATCACGAATACTTGCTGCATTAGCGAATAACATAACTAAACGGTCAATACCAATACCCTCACCCGCTGTCGGCGGTAAGCCGTACTCAAGTGCTTCAACAAAGTCTGCATCGTAGTGCATTGCTTCATCATCACCTGCGTCTTTTTCTGAAACCTGAGCTTGGAAACGTTCGGCTTGGTCAATCGGGTCATTCAACTCTGAGAAACCATTCGCAAGTTCACGGCCACCAATAAAGAACTCAAAACGGTCCGTAATGTGTGGGTTATGATCATTACGACGTGCCAATGGCGATGTTTCAGCAGGATATTCTGTAATGAAAGTCGGTTGACGTAGCTGAGTTTCAACAGTTTCTTCAAATACGATGGTTTGAAGTTTACCCAGACCAAAACCTGGTTTTACCTGTTCTTTCAGCTCTTCTTGCACAAATTTTGCCAAGAATTCACGGTCATTGACATTTTCAGGCGTGAACTGTGGGTTGTGTGCAAGAATGGCATCAAACATTGAAATTTTCTTGAATGGGCCTTTGAAGCTATACACTTCTTCACCATAAGGCACATCGGTTGAACCCAAAATGTCCAGCGCTAAACGCTCAAGCATATTTTCGGTAAGTTCCATCAAGTCTTTATAGTCTGCATAAGCTTGATAGAATTCAATCATGGTGAATTCTGGGTTATGACGCGTCGAAACACCTTCGTTACGGAAGTTACGGTTAATTTCAAACACACGCTCAAAACCACCAACAACCAAACGCTTTAAGTAAAGCTCAGGCGCGATACGTAAGAAAAGTGGCATATCCAAAGCATTATGATGCGTTTCAAATGGACGCGCTGATGCTCCACCTGGAATCACATGCATCATCGGTGTTTCTACTTCCATGAAGCGCTTTTCAGTTAAAAATGCACGAATGCCTGAAACCACTTTGGCACGGATTTCAAAAGTCTTACGTGTTTCTTCGTTCACAATCAGGTCAAGATAACGCTTACGATATTTAACTTCAGTATCGTTTAAACCGTGGAATTTATCTGGAAGTGGGCGAAGCGACTTGGTTAAAAGCTCAAAATGTTCGATATGCACATAAAGGTCACCTTTACCAGAACGACCAATATAACCTTTCACCGCGATAATATCGCCAAGATCTAAGCTCTTAATGGTTTCTAAGGTTTCTGGTGCTAACTCTTTACGCGCTACATATAACTGGATACGACCCGTCATATCTTGGATCACGATGAATGAACCGCGGTTCAACATCACACGACCCGCTACAGACACATAAACATGCTCTGCTGCTTCAATTTCTTCTTTGCTTTTGTCTGCAAATTGATCTTGTAAGTCTTGAGCATAATGTTCACGTTTAAAGGTGTTTGGCCATGGGCTAGTGCCCGTTTGTTTGGCTTGATCTTCAATCTGCTTTAACTTGGCATGACGCTGTGCAATTAAATCGTTTTCGGAAATGGCTTGTTCAGAAGTCGATTGAGCGTTTTGTTGCGTCATCTCTGCCTCGTATATGTATTAAAAAACGGAAGTTGCATAGCATAGCAGAATTCCAGACGAATGAGCATCATCAAAAACCACGCGATATATAAAAAAGTATACATCCTGTTTATTTCAGAGCTAAGACGCCCTCTGTATAAAAGTTCTGTCTATTTCTTAGACCAAAAGCTAACTTCATTTCACGATCAATCCCTCTACAATGGACATTATAAATCGTGGAAAAGTAAACTTTTCTCCACTCATAAAATAATTTAGTTTTTTAATTGAATGATAAATCATGAGCAGATGCGAATCTAAAATTTTGTTTTTGCATGGATTAGACTCCTCACGCGAGTCCACTAAGTTCCATGCCATTGATGCAAAGCAGAAATTTTGTATCGATATCGATTATCGCTATCTCAATTTTTCTACCGTAGCCAGTTTCTACGACGATATTATTGAAAAAATAAAACCTGAAATTATTGTTGGACATTGTATTGGTGCGTATTGGGCATTGAAAATGTCGCTGCTGCATCAAATTCCATGTGTGATTGCCAACCCACGTTTAGCCCCTGACTTTCGCGATGATTACCCGAGCATTAATGATACTGACTTAGATCACAATGTGCCGCAAGTGGCCTACTTGGAGCTGGGAGATGAATTAATCGATATGTACGCGGCACAGGAAATTTTAGAAAATTACATGTTGATTCAAGCGGTTGAAGGCGGACATCACCGACTACTTAAACCTGAAAATATTAATCAACTGATTGAACATTTAGAACAACAATATTTATATAAATAAAAAAAGCCTTGGATGTCCCAAGGCTTTTTTATCTGCTTATGCCGCAACAGATTCTGGTTTTGATTTGTCATCTAATACTGACCAAATCTTTAAACCTAAGTCAGTATGCAAATCAGGCAAATCAAGAAAAATACTGGCACCGAGCACTTCATGATTACATTTTGCCACCAGCTGATTAACGGCTTTTAATGTCCCACCTGTCGCTAAAACGTCATCTACAATAATCACTTTTTGCGATGGAGTATTGGCTGACATTTCTAAGCGGTCTAATCCATATTCCAAACTATAACCGACACCCACCACCGGTGGTGGCAGCTTGCCTGCTTTACGTACCAACAATAAACCTTTACCTAAACGTTGTGCCAATAAGCTCGCAAGCACAAAACCACGCGCTTCTACAGCAACAAAACTATCTACTTCCGCCAACTGCTCAGCAGGAATACTTGCAATTAACGCGTCGGTTAAAGGCTCAATATTGCTCATAAACAATGGGGTTAAATCGAAGAAGCAAATCCCAGGTTTTGGAAAATCTTGGACCGTACGAATGTGCGACCACAACGTTGTAGACAAGTTGTTCATAGGAGATCAATAAAATTTGAAAAGGAATAGATGAATTTTACAGCTTTATCTGTTAAAAAAACAGTCAAGCACTGGCTATGCAGCCGACTGAACAACCAAAATATTTATGTAAGTTATTGTTTTCAATTAAATCATTTATTTAATAAATATTAGGTATAGATACACTCAATATTAAAATAGCAATTTAACTTTGAGTTTACAGCACGACCTTAGTCTATACATCAATAATTTTATAAGGCTAGCTGACTGAAAAAACGCATCTTTTTTAGATGTAATTATCTATAACCTTCACACATTCGCAAAACGCGATCTGGTTTTAAATGATACGTTTTGTCCTGATCATCGCTTTTAGCCGATAGATTCAATCATTAAACTCCGATATTTACTTTACATTCGTATTAGAACTGCGTAAAAATTTAGATTAGCGAAGTATGCTAACCACTCAGATGAGTAGCAGCTTGCGTAATGGATTATTTTACTGAACCCTTTCTTGTTCAGCGTTTTGGAGAGTCAAATGAAGAAGTATCAATGCATCGTTTGTGGATGGATTTATGACGAAGCAGAAGGTTGGCCACAAGATGGCATCGTGGCGGGAACGAAATGGGACGATATCCCTGACGATTGGACTTGCCCAGATTGTGGCGTGTCAAAAATCGATTTTGAAATGGTTGAAATCTAATTCATAGTGTTAAAGACCATGCAGCATGGTCTTTTTTTACGTCTTTAAAATAATCTCTGGAGAACCTTATGCATCCCATCGTCATCATTGGCTCAGGTATGGCAGGCTATGCTGTAGCACGTGAATTTCGCAAGCTGAACCCTGAACAAGAGCTGCTTATGCTATGTGCAGATGATGCGACTAATTATGCCAAACCAACATTGTCCAATGCCTTTGTTGCCAACAAAGCGCCTGAACAGATTGCTTTGGGTGATACAGAGAAAATGGCAACACAACTGAAAATGCAAATTGCCACGCATACTTGGGTGAAAGAGATTCATACTGAACAACAGCAGTTAACCGTTATTAAAGATGGCGCTGAATCTACACAGCCCTACTCTCAATTGGTTTTAGCGGTAGGAGCAAACCCAATTCGCTTAGCCATTGCGGGCGATGGAAGTACTGACATTCAAGTTGTAAACAATCTAGACGACTATAAAACCTTCCGCGCAAAACTTGAAAAGCGTGCAGACAAACGTGTAGTCATTTTAGGTGCAGGTCTTATCGGTTGCGAATTTGCCAATGATTTACAACATACAGGTCATCAAGCTACCGTTATCGACTTGGCAAACCAGCCTTTGGGCCGTTTATTGCCAGCGCATGTTTCAAGTGCCTTTAAAGAAAACCTTGAGGCAACGGGTATTCATTTTGTCCTTGGCACCACAGTTGAAAAAGTGTCTAAAATTGAAAATGGTGACTATGTTGTGACCTTAGCCAATGGTCAGTCTTTAGTCGCAGATGTAGTCTTATCTGCGATTGGTCTACAACCAAACATTTCCCTTGCAAAAGAAGCAGGTATTCAAACCAGTCGTGGCATTTTGACCAATGCACAACTTGAGACGAATCAACCGCATATCTACGCCGTAGGAGATTGTGCTGAAGTCAATGGACTCTTGCTACCTTATGTGATGCCAATCATGCAACAAGCACGCGCTTTAGCCAAAACATTAAATGGCGAGACCACTGCGGTGCATTACCCTGCTATGCCTGTAGCAGTTAAAACACCCGCTGCGCCGCTCACTGTTTTGCCTGCGCCAATCGATGCAGAGGTGAACTGGGAAACTGAGGAATTAGACGATGGCATGATTGCCAAAGCCCTAGACAGTCAAGGTACACTTCGCGGCTTCGTACTGCTCGGTGCAACCGCAGCGAAACAACGTTTAGCATTAACAAAACTGGTTCCAGACTTGATTCCAGCACAGGTTTAGAGTTTAAATAAAAGGACATTTATAACAATAGATGTCCTTTATGTGAGGATTACAATAATGAATAGCGCACTCCAATATAATCTTTCACCCTATACCTCTTTCATGCGCGAAACCAAAGTCGACTTAGGCAATGGTATTGAACTCCATGTCGAAATCGGTGGCGAAGACCATCATCCGACCATTGTTTTGATCATGGGCTTAGGAGCACAGCTGTTATTTTGGCCTGATTTCTTCTGTAAATCTCTGATTGATCAAGGGTTCCGTATCATTCGCTTTGATAACAGAGATATTGGTTTATCTTCAAAAATTAAACATCAAGGTCCACGCTTAAACACCCTCAAACTGATGGGGCGTTTTGCTTTAGGTTTAGATAACCGTGGTGCACCTTATGACTTATACGACATGGCTGACGATGTGGCACTACTTTTAGACCGTTTAGGTTTAGATGAAAGCTATGTGATTGGCGCATCCATGGGCGGTATGATTGGGCAAATTCTAGCAGCGCGTCATCCACAGAAGGTCAAAAAGCTCGGCTTAATGTTCACCAGTAACAACCAACCTTTACTGCCACCGCCTTTTCCAAAGCAACTCTTTAGTCTAATTGGTCGACCTGAATCGACCGATGAAGAAGGGATTGTAAGCCATTCTTTGAAAGTGTTTAAGCTTATTGGCTCACCTGATTATCACAATCCAATCGAGTCAATTCAGACTTCTCGCAAATTATATCGCCGAAGTTATTACCCTGCGGGTGTACTTCAACAGTTTTTAGCAATATTATGTACAGGTTCTTTATTGCAACTGGACAAACAGATTCAACAACCGACCCTTGTGGTGCACGGTTCGCGAGACCGTTTACTCCCGCCTAGTCACGGAAAGGCCGTTGCAAAGGCAATTATGGGTGCTAAATTTGAATTAATTGATGGAATGGGGCATGATATCCCACCTCACTTCATTCCAAATCTTAGCGAATTATTTGCACAACACTTTAAATTATAATCATTAGGACACTATGGCTGCATTACCATCCTTAAGACAGCTGTCATATCTCGTTACACTGTCAGAAACGCTGCATTTTACTGAAGCTGCACGCCGTTCATTTGTAACCCAATCGACTTTGTCGGGCGGGATTATGGAGCTTGAACGCCTACTCGGTGGCGTACTTGTAGAGCGTGATCGCCAAAATGTGCGCTTAACTCCTCTAGGCGAGCAAGTCGTTGCTCGTGCTCGTGTTCTACTGGCAGATGCTCAAGACCTGATGCGTTTAAGCCGAGAAATGAGCGAGCCTTTAACTGGTGATTTACATCTAGGTGTTATTCCAACCATTGCGCCATTTATTCTGGCGCAATTGTTAGATGAAGTGCATAAGCAACTCCCTAAAATTCAACTACATTTACACGAAGCGCAAAGTGAGAAAATTGTAGAAAAACTCGAACATGGCAATTTAGACATGGTCGTTTTGGCTCTACCTTTTGATACACGTGGCTTAAAAGTTGCTGAAGTCGCAAAAGAAAGTTTGTTTTTGGTCTGCAATAAATCAGATATCGCAAGCCAAGCCAAATCGCTAGACGACTTAGACCTTTCGCGTTTAATGTTGCTTGAAGAAGGCCACTGCTTACGTGACCACACTCTAAGTGCCTGCCCTATTGGTGAGCGTAAAAACGATCATCGTTTAAAAGCGAGTTCTTTACCGACCCTTGTGGAAATGGTATCGGCTGATCTTGGTTTTACTTTATTACCTGAAATCGCAATTCATACCAATATGATTAAAGCGAATCCAGATTTAATGGTCAAACAAATTGAAGCTGCTCCAAGTCGTATCTTGGCTTTGGTGACACGTAAAAGCACTCCGCTACAAAGCGAATTTGATGTGCTATTACAAATCCTGCAAAAAATTACTCAAGATCTACACTAAGCTTATTTTAGTGCATAAAAAAGGAGTCAAACATGACTCCTTTTTTTGTGCCTGAATCTTTTTTAGATCCAAGCCTCCCCCCAAAATTATTTAATCACATCTAGCAAATAACGCTGTGCATTATGCTCGGTTTCGCCTTCAGCTGGCGTCGCACGAAGCCAAGTTCCATCACCTTGTAGTAACCAAGCTTGTTGATTATCCTGCAAATAGGTCA
Organism: Acinetobacter sp. PC34; assembly: GCF_051789135.1. Lineage (NCBI taxonomy): Bacteria > Pseudomonadati > Pseudomonadota > Gammaproteobacteria > Moraxellales > Moraxellaceae > Acinetobacter > Acinetobacter sp. PC34. Next base: position 2,402,719 of record NZ_CP196664.1, read on the forward strand.
ACAAACCTTGCTGATAAATACGTTTTTTCAAAGCTGGATCTTCAATTGGGAAACAGGCCTCAACACGATTAAATAGGTTCCGATCCATCCAGTCGGCGCTCGAACCATAAATGCGTGCATCGCCATTATTACTAAAATAGAAAACACGCGTATGTTCTAAGAAACGCCCCACGATCGAACGTACACGAATGTTTTCCGAAAGCCCTGGCAAGCCCGGGCGTAGACAACAAATTGAACGAATAATGAGATCAATTTGTACACCCGCCTGCGATGCCTCATACAGCTTGTTGATCAGTTGCACTTCAGTTAGTGCATTCACTTTCACAATAATCTGCGCTTTCTTACCCGCTTTCGCATTGGCAATTTCATCATCAATAAAGTTGATCAGTTGTGCATGGAGCGTAAACGGCGCATGAAGTAGCTTTTTCAGCTTCGCCATTTTCCCCATACCTGTCAATTCTTGGAAAATACGGTGTACATCTTCACACAACTCTTTATCGGTCGTGAGCAAACCATAGTCGGTATAAATACGTGCATTACCCGCATGGTAGTTACCCGTTCCCAAGTGCACATAACGAACGAGTTTATTATTTTCACGGCGTACCACAAGAATCATTTTGGCATGAGTTTTATAGCCCACAATGCCGTAAACAACCACTGCACCCGCTTCTTGTAGTACATTCGCCACTTCGATATTTGACTCTTCATCAAAACGCGCACGCAGCTCAATCACCGCGGTAACTTCTTTCCCATTACGCGCCGCTTCGGCTAGGACTTGTACAATTTCAGAGTCTGCACCACTGCGATAGAGGGTTTGCTTAATCGCCAACACTTGTGGGTCACGTGCCGCTTCACGCAACAAGTTAATCACAGGTGCGAAAGACTCAAACGGATGATGTAGTAAAATATCCTGTTTCTGCATCGCAGAGAACATGCTTTCCGACTTTTTCAACACTTTAGGAATAACAGGAATATGCGCGTCATAACGTAGATGTGGACGTTTAAAATTGGACAATAAACGTGCCAAGTTCACAGGCCCTTCGACTTTATACAACTGCTCTTGATGCAGATCAAATTCATCTAGCAAGTAGTTATAGATATGTTCTGGACAGTTTTGTGTAACTTCCAAACGTACTGCACGTCCGAAACGACGAGAACTTAACTCACCTTTCAGTGCTTTGGCTAAGTCTTCCACATCTTCATTGAGCGCTAAATCAGCATTCCGTGTGACACGGAACTGATAACAGCCAGTTGCTGTCATCCCTGGGAACAAGTCAGAAACATGCTCATGGATAATGGCTGAAAGCATCACATGATGCTCTTTTCCACCTGTGAGCTCATCCGGTAGACGAACCACACGTGGCAATGAACGTGGTGCAGGAACAACGGCCAAATCAATCTGACGACCAAATGCGTCTTTCCCTTCCAATGTCACGATAAAGTTGAGACTTTTATTCACTAAACGCGGAAATGGATGCGCAGGGTCAAGGCTAATCGGTGTTAAGACAGGTGCGACCTGTTCTTGGAAATATTTCTTCACCCATGAAGACTGTGCAGGCGTCAGTTCCCCACGGCGTAAAAAGCAAATATCTTCCTCACGCAATTTCGGTAGAATTTCATCATTGAGAATACGATACTGACGTTCAATTGCAGCATGTGCAGTTTGCGAAATTTGGTCGAGGACTTGGCGTGGGGTTAAGCCATCGGGGCTACGGCTTTCATTACCCAGATCCAACTGTTCCATGACGCCCGCAACACGAATTTCAAAGAACTCATCTAAGTTACGTGAAAAAATCAGTAAGAAATTCATCCGTTCTAACAGCGGATGTAAAGGATCTACGGCTTGTTCCAATACACGTAAATGGAAATCTAATATCGATAACTCACGGTTAATATAGCGATCGTTATACGCGTATTCAGGTTGTGGTATCGGAGATGTGCTTGCTGCCGTATTCATAGCTAACCTTTGATTATTTGAATGCGTTTTATCATGATAAGTATGCTTCAATTTTGTGACAATTTCATAAAAAAAAGCCCATAAATTTGGGCTTTTTCAGATCAATCAAATTAAGGGATATCGCTATAGCGCATATACTTTCGAATCATGCGCTCGCGGTTTTGTAACTTACGGTCATTTTGATGGTCTTGGTAGTATTTCGGATTAGGCAAAATGGCCGCTAAAAAGACCGCCTGCTCTCGGCTTAAGCTACGTGAACTTTTACCAAAATAGTGTTGGGTTGCAGCTTCCACGCCATAGATATTATCGCCAAATTCCACCGAGTTCAGATATACCTCTAAGATGCGTTCTTTGCTCCACATCCGTTCCATCATCCAAGTTGCAACAGCTTCTTGACCTTTACGAATGAATGAACGCTTGTTATATAAAAATAAGTTTTTGGCCAATTGCTGAGAAATTGTTGAACCACCCGCAACCACTTTACCCGTGTCATTATTACGCTCAAGCGCGGCTTGAATGCCATCCCAGTCAAAACCATGATGTTGCATAAATTTGCCATCTTCAGCCGCAACAATGGCTTTTTTCATGTACTCACTGATCTCATCATAATCACGCCATTCGTGTTGAATCGGTTTAGATGGCTCAGACCAATAATCAATCCGCATAAACATGGTGGTTTCCACTGGCTTGTAACGCCACCACGCTAGACTTGCAAAAATCCACAACTGTACCAAAAGCACGAAGCTGACAGCGACTAACAAACTACGAAAAATAAAAGCTTTCATGCCAGTGGCTTACTCCAAAAATCATTTTTATTCATGCTAAGCTTGGGCAAATATAGCAAAATTTTAGCAAGAATGGCATGACCGAGCTTACACCTCCGCAAATCAAAACAAAATTTGACGTACATTTATGGTGGATTACCGCCGTCATTATTGCCGTGAATGTTGGGTTGTTTTTTTGGCAAATCCTGCATGGCATGGATGTCAGCAATCCAAGTACAGCTGATGCCATACGCTGGGGAGCAGACTATGCACCACTTACCTTCTTGGCTGAACCAATGCGTTTATTAAGCAGTATGTTCTTTCATTTTGGCTTGGTTCACCTCATGTTGAACATGTGGGCGCTGTATATTTTTGGCAGTGTGTTGGAGCAAATGTTTGGACGTGTCTATTTTCTTGCGCTATATGTTCTTGCTGGTCTCATGGGTAGCTTGCTCAGTGGTTATATCGCCATTCAAGACAGTTATGAACTAATTCGTGTGGGTTTAGCAAACCCTGAACTCTTGCCGCGTGTCGGTGCAGGGGCTTCAGGTGCGGTCATGGGACTGGGGGCAGCACTGACGGTTCTATCGCTACTGCCGATGCTCCCACAGCAACGTTTTATTTTAGATAAAAAGACTTTGCTCATCGTGATGGGAATCAACTTAGCCATGGGCTTTATGATTTCAGGTATTAACAATGCTGCACATATTGGCGGCATGTTGATGGGTGCTGTCTTGGCGGCACTTTGGTATCTCTCCCAAAAAATGCAGCAGCGTTGGATTATGCCGCTGAGCCTTGTTTTAGCGGCCTGCGGATCATATTGGTTTTACTTACACTGCCAAAACCTTGTGGTCTACATTCAACCCTTATGGTCAGAAGTATTAATGATGATGCGTCAACAGCTCAATTTCTAAGATTCAACGCTTAACGTATTAAGAGATCAATCACGATTGATTGATCTCTCTCAAACTTTGTAAAGGCGGAATATCACTGAGATAACTTAAGCGATAACGCCCAATCAGCGCGCAGAGTAAGGTCATGAACAGTGGTAAAATGAGCCAGATTTCCCAGTGTGGCTGAATGGCTAATCCCATGCGATAACATGCGACCGCACTTATCGCTTCAGCAAATAAACAAGAAACCACACCTGCCATAAAACCAATAAAGCCAATTTCTAGACTGAGCATGGTTCTGAGTTTTTGCTTGGAACCACCAAATGAACGTAATAGCGCCACTTCACGTTTACGCTCATCCATAAGTAAGTTCAGGCAAGCAATTAAAACCAGAATACCTGAAATACTCACTAAAGCTGCAAGGATCGTGACAATCTGCACCAGCACCGTAACAATGCGCTTAATTTCATCTAAAATTAAACTGACATCAATAAAGACAGTGTTGGAAAATTGCTGAATAATGCTGACCAATTTCGCTTTGTCAGACTCTGGTACATAAAAACTGCCCAAATAACTGCCCGCATTTTCATCCATGGTCTGTGGCGCAAAAATAAAGAAGAAGTTTGGGCTAAAACTTTCCCATTCTACAGTTCGTAAGTTTGCCACTTTGGCGTGAATGACACCCTCTGGTAAGCTAAAGGTCAGTTGATCCCCCACTTTTATCCCAAGCTCTGTTGCGGTATTGGCTTCTACCGAAACTTGTCCTTTTGCTGTGAGTTTTGATGCGCCAGAGACAATCACATTATCTTTAGGATAACGGTCTGCTTGGATCAGATTTAACTCGCGGCGTAAGGAATTATTTTGCTTCACCAAATCCGCAGCAAAAGGTTGTCCATTTTTGGCAATCAGTCTACCTCGAATATTCGGATAGAGCGGCGTACTGTTCCAGTGATTCTGCTCAATTTGTGCTTTTAACTCAGGCATGTCAAAAGGCGGTAAACCATATACAAACTGATTCGGCGTTCCCGCAGGAATTTGCTGTTGCCAGCGCTCTAATAAATCAGTGCGTAGCACGGCTAAGACCGTAATTAAACTGAGCCCCAAAGCCAATGCGGTAATCTGAAATGCAGTCTGGTAAGGCGTACGGACATAAGCAGAAATCGCATTTTTTAAGCCACGGATAAACTTCAAACTCAGCCAGACCACACTGCATAGCACTACACACAGAATGATAATTGCACCAATCACCATAGCTGTTAGTACCATATTTTCAGTCAGAACGATACTAAACAGTGCCAGACTAGCTGTTCCTGCGAGCAACATCCAAAACATAGACGAAACCGATTTTTCTTGACTGCGAATGACTCGGATCGGTGGGGTATTCAAAAGTTCCCAAAAACTCGGTAAGACAAAACCCAGAAGTACTACAGCACTGGTCAACATGGCAATCGGAATCGGTCCGAGCAGCATATCCCACGCTGAAAACGCAATACTTAAGTGTGGAATCAGTTGTAACATCAAATGTAACAAGCCATAACCCAACCCTACACCCACTGCACTCCCGACCAGCATGGCGAGCAAGAACACCACACCCAACAAGCTGAGATAAGCCCAGAGAATTTGTGACTTCGCAGCCCCCATACAACGTAATAGCGCAATGTGGTCTTGGTTTTGTTGTACAAAGCGCTGACTGGTCAAAGCAATCGCAATTCCACACAGCAAAATCGTTAAGATATTCGCCAACTGCAAAAAAGTGTCCAAATTTGCAATTGGTTTCATTAAACGGGTATTGCCCTCACTGGCATTGCGTAGGCGTAAGCTGTTTTGTGGTTCTTCCGCATTAGCACTTTGAGCTGCCGCATCGACATCCATAAATGCTGCATTTTGCTTCTTAAAATTTGCTTCAAACTGCTGGGTATTTTGTGTGGTACCTGCCATCAGTAGACGATAGTCAATACGACTACCGACTTGGATGGCATTGGTCTTGGCAATATCCGCTTTTGAGATAATCACCGTCGGCGAGAACCCAGAAAAACCTAACTCTTGATTGGAGTCATGCTCAATCAAGCCTGTCACCTTGAAAGTACCATCTGCAATATTCAGCTGATCGCCCAGTTTAACCCGTAGCAAATCCATAGCACGTTGACTCAACCACACTTCACCTGAAGCAATATGCTTCGCCGCAGGCTGAATACGTAACTCTCCGCGCAGAGGGAAGGCTTGATCGATGGCTTTGACATTGACCATAACAAACTGATCATCGGTATATGCCATCGAACTAAAGACAGTGACTTCTGATTGTTTTAAATCGAGAGCTGTCGCTTGCGCTTTCCATTTCGGATCGAGCTTTTGACTGTCCGTTAAAACCAAATCCCCTGCTAGCATCTCGGCGGCTTGCAGCGCTACGGCATTTTGAACTTGCTCATTACTAAACTTCAGCGCGGTCGTCGCACTGATCGCGAGAATCAATGCAATAATCAATAAATACACACCGCTACTTTTAAAACTTTGCTTCAGTAAGGGCTGAAATAGAGAATTCATTTTCATCCTCCCGTTCGAGGATGTTCGATCAACTGACCATCGAGTAATTCAAAATGGCGCTGGCACTGTTCTGCAAGCGTATGGTCATGCGTCACTAAAATGAGGGTCGTACCCAACTCACGGTTCAACTGAAACAATAATTGCTCAATTTCTCGCGCAGTTTGACTGTCTAAGTTTCCTGTTGGTTCATCGGCAAAGATAATTTTTGGCTCAGCAATCAGCGCACGGGCAATTGCAACGCGCTGCTGCTCCCCACCCGAAAGTACCTTCGGTGTTTGAGTGGCCTGTCGCTCTAATCCAACCTTTTGCAACAAACTCAAAGCACGTTGCTCCACTTCAGCGAAGTTAAATGATGCATGAAGCCGTAACGGCAGCATCACATTTTCAACAGCAGTCAGGTGTGGCAGCAGTTGAAAGGACTGAAACACAAAGCCAATATGCTTCAAACGCACATTCGCACGCTGTTCTTCATTGAGCTTGGAAATACTTTCACCACAAACGATTAGCTCACCACCGCTAGCCTGGTCTAAGGTCGCCAAAATACCCAGTAAGGTAGACTTTCCTGAACCTGAACGTCCTGTAATTGCGACTTGTTCACCTGCTGATATGCTGAGACTCAAATCTGAGAAAATGGTCAGTTCTTTTTGCGGAAGTTTAATCTTTTGTGTCAGTTGCTGGGCAGAAATAATCACTTGTGGCATGATGCTTACATCACTATGAACTTGGGTCATAACATCCCTATATGCAAATATTCGTGCAAAATCGCAAATTTAAAAAACGTATCAGTTCATACTTGGTTTTGCTTGCACTGTGCCTAAGCCCCACTTGGGTTTTTGCAAAAACCGTGATGGTTTTAGGAGATAGCATTAGTGCAGGTTATGGCATAGAACCACAGCAAGCATGGGTAAATTTACTGCAAAAACGGTTAAACCAACAGTATCCGAAACAGCATAAAGTGGTCAATGCCAGTGTGAGTGGTGAAACCACCAGTGGCGCTTTGGCTCGTTTACCCAAACTGTTGCAAACGCATAAGCCAAATGTGGTGGTGATTGAGCTTGGCGGGAATGATGGACTGCGGGGTCAACCACCTCAGATGATTCAAAAAAATTTAGCGCAACTGATTCAACAAAGTCAAAAAGCCAATGCCACTGTGGTTGTGTTGGGAATGAAAATACCACCAAACTATGGCACAGCCTATAGCAAGGCATTTGAAAGTAATTACAAAATGGTCAGTCAACAATACAAAGTTAAATTGCTGCCCTTCTTTTTGGAAGGTGTAGCAGGAAATAAAAGCTTGATGCAAAAAGATTTAGTTCATCCAAATGGCAAAGCACAGCCTATTTTATTAAATTTAGCTTATCCCTATATAAAAGGCGCTTTATAAAGCGCCTTTTACTCTGATCAGCACATAGGATCAGAAGTCAAAAAAAACCACTTCACCACTTTCAAGTGAGTACTCAGCGCCAACCACTTGTAACTTGCCTTTGGCAATTAAACTTTCAAGCACAGCTGAGCCATGACGTAACTGATTTACAGAAGCAAATACATTTGAACGCACCGCGTGTTTAGACAGTTTGCATAAATCATGTTTCAGTTCAGTTTGCATCAAGGTTTCAACCGAAGGACGGACACGGTTTACAATCGACATCAGGTTTGCAGACGGTGGGCTATCTGGGTTCATCAGGGTGTCAATAGTGGCTTGAATCGCACCACAGTGGCTATGACCAAGTACCACAACGACCGCACAGTCATAACGCTCAGCCGCAAATTCAACACTGCCAACTTGCGAAGGTGCAACCACATTTCCTGCAACACGAATAACAAACAGATCACCCAAACCTTGGTCAAAGACCATTTCTGCAGGCACACGAGAATCGGAACATCCGAGTACAATGGCAAATGGATTTTGGTCTTCCGCCATCTCTGCTCGTGCTTGGTGAGACAATTGCTTATGGTGGGTTGTCTCACCCGCTACAAAACGTTGGTTACCTTGTTTTAGACGGCTTAAAGCTTCTTGAGCTGTTAGCATTCCCTTTCCCACTCGGTTGTTATTAAGTTGGACTAGTTTAATCCCAGCGAAATTGATTGTCACTTGCAAAAAACATAGCCGCTTCTTTTTTTGCTTGATTTTGAAGTTGCATTTTATATCAATAAAACCATTACACAGTTCACACTTTATCAAAATGCCGCATATCCTTTCAAATAAATAATTAATGACATTTGCATGAAAGCGATTAGAATCAAACAGACCTGTAAATAAACATAAAAACTATTCAAAATCAGAGCATTTTTATCTTATTCGGTCAGTTTTTTCATTCATCTCCGTTTAAGGATGAACCATGATGATGCGCTTAAAATCCGTCTTGAAACAAAGTCTAAAGGCCAGTCTATTCGCTTTAGCTTTGTCATTTTCTTTCGCCAGCCATGCGGTAGAAAATACCATCATCAAAGACAAACTCAGTTTACAAAGCTACCTTCTACAAGAACGCGTCAGCGCTGGCTTAAAAACCAAAACGCTTAAAGTGGATGATATCGTTTGGAGTTATAACGAAGGTGGTGCAGTTGATAAACCGACTATTTTGCTGATTCATGGTTTTGCTGGAAATCGGGACAATTGGAACCGTGTAGCACAGTTTCTAACGCCGTATTACCACGTGGTTATCCCCGACCTTCCGACCAATGGCGATACCAAAGTCCCTGATGATTTTGATATCTCTATGCCAAATGTCACAGAGCGACTCCGTCGTTTTGTTGAAGCCATTCATATACAAGATAAGCTGAATGTTGCAGGACATTCTATCGGTGGTTCTATTGCAACCCTATATGCCGCGCAATACCCTTTTGACACGCAAAGTTTGTTTTTATTAAACAGTGCGGGCATTTATAAAAACGCTAACACCAACTATGCCAAAGACCCACAATATTTAAAGCACTTGATTGTGAGCAAGCCGGGCGATTTGGATGATGTAATGCAACGTGTCATGCAAACCCCAATCAAAATGCCCTATTATTTAAAACGCGCCCAAGAAAAACAGTTAATTACTCAGGCTGAAAAAAACAGCAAAGTCATTGATCAATTGGTGACCTTGAACCGAATTTATACCACTGACTCCTTTGCTCGAGTGACCCGGAATATTGAAGCTCCCACCCTCATTTTATGGGGTAAGCAGGACAAAATTATTAATGTCGAAGTGGCGAATGAGCTCAAATCTTTATTGAAACGTGCTGAAGCTCCTGTCATCCTTAACAATGTTGGTCATATGCCACTTTTGGAGGCAGAACAAGCAGTTGCACAGCACTACCTGCCTTTTCTTGCAAAAACACAAAAGTTAAAAAACCCATTGGCTGATAAACTGATTCCACTAAATTAATTTTGTTGAGTACGTATGCAGAAACACCCGATGATTGAGCAGCTCATTGAAGCTCATCTTAGTTTTTTAGATCATGAGTTTTCGCAAGCAAGTACCGTACAAAATGAATTCACCCTATTTTATCAATGGTTTAGAAAACAAACTTTGCAGCAACTGTGGAGCTTTGAAGACATCAATGCGCTGTTGCAAAAACAAATCCTAGCCACACCTGCGACCGAGCATCTAATTTCACAAATTGCAGAGCACATCAAATTTGCTTTGATTCACCCCATCAATGAATCAACAAAAATTGCCGATGTGATTCCAGTACTCACCATCGACAAAATTGCGCAGTATGTCGCGAGTAAAAGTGGGCATCGTCAACGCCTGATTAAAACTGTGGTAAATAACCCAGCTTTTTCAGCCATGATTACTCAGCTCATTCAGCACTCGATTCAAGACTATTTGAACAACTCCGTCATGACCAAACGTGTGCCGGGTGTCTCTAGTTTTATGAAAATGGGCAAGTCGGTACTGGAAACCGTCACAGATTCTAATCTGAATGACACCATCGGACATTATTTGCAAAAGAACATCTTAAAACTCAGTCAAATGAGTGAACAAGTGTTAAATCAAAACTTTAATGATGAAAAGCTATATCATTTTCAAGCCAACCTCTGGCACAAAATCAAAGATATGCATTTATCAGTTTTGAAAAATTATATTGAAGTGCAGGACTTGCCTCAAACTGTCACTATGGGGCACGAAATTTGGGAGCATATGCGTCAAACAGACTATCTGCAGCAACAGGTGCATGATGGTGTTTACGCTTGGTACATTCGCAACCAAGAACGGCCTTTTGATTTACTACTACGCGACTTAAATATCGACGAAGCCTTAGTCCAAAATCAACTTCAAGATTTGTTGAACCCTATTATTCAAGAACTCATTCGTTCTGATTACTTACGTGATCGAGCGCGCTATTATTTAGAACAGTTTTATTATTCTGACCAAGCACAGAGTATTTTAATCCCCTAAATAAAAAGACCCGTTGAAGAAACGGGTCTCTAATTCTAATTTCTATGTATTAGAAATTAGCAACAAAACTTACACCATAGCGACGACCATCTAAAGTTTGCTCACCATCAGCATTCTCTGCAGTTTCATCTAACACATTATAAACACCAAATTTACCTTTCAAGTTTGGTGCAAATTTATAGTTAAAACCAACATCGAGGAAGTTATATCCAGGAATTGGGTCAGACATACTTGAGCGACCTAAATACGGTGTAGTTTCTCCGCGCACATGTAATCGGCTCCAAATATTCAAAGCATCGGTTAAGTCATGATCTACTGTTACATTAAATACATGTTCAGGCATGCCATTTAAAGGCTGCCCTTTAAATTGACCTGATTTAATTTCTGTATCTGTGAACGTATAATTTGCAGTTAAGGTTGTATATTCAGCTAATTTGGCATCAAATGTCACCTCTACACCACGTAACTCAGCTTTACCAATGTTTTCACGTGTGCTGATAAATGCAAATGGAATACCGTTTTCAGAACATTTCCACGTTGAAACATCATTACGGTTGTAGTCAGCATTACCCGTTGAATCACATTCACGAATTTCTTCAATTCGATCTTTAAACTGAGTTACATAACCTGTAATAGAGGTATTAACGTGATCATTGTTCCAGTAAAAACCTAACTCTGAAGTAACAGTTGATTCTGGTTCTAGGTCTGGATTTGCTTTAATAATTCCTCGACCCGTTGTTGTTGGAGAACCACTTCCTCCTGTCACACTATAGAAGCCGTCCGTCACAGAACGAATATCTGGTTGTTTATAACCTGTAGAAACCCCACCCTTCACGGTAAATTGGTCAGTAAAGTTATAAACACCATAAATTCGCGGAGAAATATTTCCTTGATATAGTTCATCATGGTCATAACGGGCCCCAAGCGTTAAATTAAAACGATCGGTTAAACTCCATGTGTCTTCTAAGAATGCAGCAGCTGACCAGCGTGTCAATTCATCAAACTCTGGAACCAACGGATTTCGGTTTGTTGCTCGATCTAACAAACTTTCATCTTTATAATACCCACCAAAAGCCAGTGTATGATTACCTAACAACCAATTCCACTGTGTATTTGCAGTCCATGTTTCTAAATCAATTCCCTTCGTTCCCACGAACGTATTTTCACGATCTGGGTTTTTAGAATTTTCATATTGAATATAAGATTTACTATCCAAATTATCGGTATATCGCCCATTATGCGTTAAGGCATAAACACTACGTATATTTCGACTTGCAGAGTCAGTACCTGTTGCTGCAACCGTTTTACCTGCCGTAGCCTCAGACTCTTGTGTGAAGAAATTTGCCTCTACAGCTAAGTCGTGTTGATCATTAAGCACATAAGTTAAACGTGAATTTAAACTTTCCGTTGTATGGCCTGTAAAACCACCTAAATAAGAGTCTTCTTTTCTCTCTAAATGATTTAGACCTAACTGCAAGCCAACTTTATCTTGAATAATCGGCCCTGCTAAATAAACAGAACCATTACGAATGTCTCCAGAATTATTTTTATCTTGAATAGTTGTGCCTAACTCAACATTCCCAGTCCAAACATCCGTCACTTTTTTAGTAATAATATTAATCACGCCACCCATAGCATCAGAACCATACAATGTAGATGCTGGACCACGGATAATTTCAATTCGCTCAATGGATGCAACTGGAGGAAGAATATTTTTCTCCATACCGTAGTCATCGCCATTTGGGTTAACGTCTTTAGAATATTGACGCTTTCCATCGACTAAGAACAAGGTGTAATTCGAAGACATTCCTCGAATACTAACTGTTTGACTTGCATTTTCACCCGTAATAACAACACCCGGAACACTTCTCAAAACATCTGTAATATCGTTATATTCACGTTTATCTAATTCTTCACGGCTAATCACAGTAATTGATGCTGGTGCTTTTGAAACATCCTGCTCATAACCCGTTGCCGATACAACAATCGTCTGTAATTGTGTTGCTTCTTTCTCATTTGTGGTTTCCACAACGTCATTTGCCATCGCAAATGAACTCATTGCCCCTACAACAGCCAAAGCTAAAGTTGATCTCGTCAGATTTTTACCCATAACGCATACACCTAAATACAAAAAAGGAGAGATTGTGTAAATTTCATAGGGCATTTTAACAAACGATAAACATATTGCAATAAATATTGATAATTATTCTCAATTACATTTTAGCTTTAGATAAAATATAACCCCCTAATTTAAGGAGGTTATTTGGTAAAGTCGATTCAAATTTATTTGAAGTACGCGCCTTCAGCCTGCGTATGATCCGTCTGGTCAATAACACGACGTAACTCAGGAATGTGTTGTTGCAGAGTCGTTTCAACACCCTGTTTCAACGTGACATCAATTGCTGAACAGCCTTGGCAACCACCACCGAATTTCAGTACAGCCGTTAAACCATGTTCTTCATCTTCAACAACTTCAACCAATGCACAGTTACCACCATGCCCTGCTAGGCCTGGGTTAATTTCAGACTGAAGAATATATGTAATACGCTCTTCAATCGATGCATCAGGTCCTACGCGTGGTACTTTCGAGTTTGGTGCACGGAATGTCAACTGCCCACCAAAACGGTCTTTATTGTAATCAATCACCGCATCTAATAAATATGGAATAGACGGTGTGTCGATATACGCAGGAAAGTCTGGATAATCTTGACGGTAATCGGTTGGGATCACTTCTTCAGGCGCACTATATGCCATACAACATTCAGCACGTGGTGTACCCGGATTTTCAACAAATACACGTACAGCAATGCCCGGTGTATTTTGTTTTTCTAATAAATCACGTAAATACTCTTGTGCAGTCGGAGTAATCAATAAGTTTGGAATTTCCTCTGCAACTGCAGTGCTGCTATTCTCAGTCGACATAACAATCATTTCCTCAAGCTGAAGTTGCTATTTTAACTGAAGATGCGGGGTAATTAAAAAAAATCAACCAAAATTGTCGGATTTATTGTGAAAGTTCATCTTTTCGCTCAATTTAATGGCATTATGACCACAAGATAGTTATATGTAGAACATCTCAGAAATGTTGGATTTACCTTTTAATCATACAGTTACGATCATTATTATTACTGTCATAATTTCTATGGTGGCATTTTCAAATCAGAACGTGATGAACCGTCTGATTTTCTGGCCTCCTGCGATGCAACGTGGGCAATACGATCGTTTTATTACACATGGCTTTATTCATGCCGATGGTATGCATCTCCTGTTCAATATGTTCACCCTATTTTTCTTTGGTAGCATTATTGAAAGTTTTTACCGCCAATACTTCTATGAGTTAGGTTTTATTTTGTTTTATCTGGGTGGCTTAATTTTTGCCATTTTACCAAGTTATTTAAAACATAAGAATGATGTGCGCTGGGCGAGCCTTGGTGCTTCTGGTGCGGTCTCTGCGGTCTTGTTCGCTTATGTGTTGTTTGAACCTTGGAAGCTCATTTTTGTGTTTTTTATTCCAGTACCTGCGATTATTTTTGCAGTGTTGTACGTGGCATATAGCATCTGGTCAGGTAAAAAAGGCAACTCCAACATCAATCATAGCGCCCATCTTTGGGGAGCTGCTTATGGGGTCATCATGACCCTAGTTTTAGAGCCGCGTCTTATTCCACACTTTCTGAGCAAATTAACCCAGTTACCTATTTAAAGCCGAACCCCTAGATTGCAAATGGATTGCATCCATACGCATATAGGCTTAGTAACATTTTTTCACAGCAACGGGTGGTCCTGATTTTTACAATAAACATCAGGACAACTATAAACCAAGGAAATTGCTATGAAAATAATGTCTATATTTGCAGCCTTGATGATCAGCCTCAGTTTTACAGCCTGTGCGGTAAATACCCCTGAAGGGAGTATCATCGTCGATCCTGATCGTTCTTATTATCCTCATGGCCAAGGCGATTTCTGTCCACCCGGACAGGCCAAAAAAGGTCGCTGCTAAACTCAAAAGCCTTCTGTTCAGAAGGCTTTTTTATTACATATATTTTTACATAAATTTGGCATGAAATGCCAAGCAGGAATTTGATTTGGCATAGATAATGTTTACAACTGTATATAAATAGCAAATGCCAGTGAGATTTCTTGCATGTCCAATCCCTTAGATGGTCTTCAATTTCCAATTTACTCGAAAACACAAAAAGTTAGTACCTCACGTACAGGGAAAGAGATTATTGCAGAGGCCTTAGCCAATGTTGATCCCCAAAGCTCTGTTACTGCACTTACAGAAAAGAACTGGCGTAAACAATATCCACGCTATTTTAAATCCTTAGTTGAATTTGGGATTCGTAATCAAATTGCACCGATTCAAATGGCACAAGATGGGCTCAACAAAGCACATAATGTGTTTGAGTTTTATCGAGATGGGCAAAAGCATCTCCTCAAAGATGTAATGTCACTTGAAAGCGCACCACTGCATACTATTAAACTCAAAGGTGAAAATGATGCTGCGCCTGAGTGGTCAGTGCCTTATAAAGGCCAACAACTCAGTGGCGATGCCTTACTCGCACAAATCCAAACATGGTTAGATGCTGGGGTGATTGAACCCAGTCACGCTGAAGCACTGATTGCCTGTGTGGAACATCCTGAATGGTTTGATTTATCTGATCGCACGATGGTTTTGTTCGGTGCAGCATCTGAAGCTGGCCCGCTCACATGGTTAGCCCAATGGAAAGCCAATATTGTGGCGGTTGATTTACCCAATAGTCGTGTATGGGGCAAAATTTTAGACACCATTCAACACGGCAATGCCACGCTATATGCCCCATCGGTTGAAGCGCTGAGTGCAGAAACACCTGTCGCTGTTTTAAAAGAAAAACTCGGTGCAAACCTACTGACACAAGTACCTGAAATTGCACAATGGTTGGTACAAAACCCACATCAGTTAGATTTGGCCGCGATTGCGTATTTGGATGGTGAAAAGCATGTCCGCGTTTCCGTTGCGATGGATGCAATTATGCAACATGTCAGCGCGCACAAAGTAGATACCAGCTTGATGTATATGTGTACACCTACCGATGTCTATGCCGTACCTGAAGAAGTCATTACAGCATCTGAGCAAAAGTTCAGTGGTCGTTCTAAAACGCAACAGATGATCAGTAAAAGTATTTCAACCCTCAGTGGACAACTGTTCTTCAAGAAAAACCTACATGACCTCGTCGAGTCGGATAATAACAAGTCTTACGGCATCACCGACTGTTTAGTGATTGAGCAAGGGCCAAACTATGCATTGGCTAAACGGATTCAACAGTGGCGTGCAACGCTTGCTCGCTCGGAAGGTCAGCGCGTCAGCATCAATATTGCACCATCAACCACCACGCATTCTGTCACCAAAAATCCACTGCTCAAAGCCGCATTTAATGGGGCGAGCTTGTTTGATGTTGAAGCCTTTAAGCCTGAAACAACCAATGCCATCATGGCGGCTTTATGGATCCATGATCTCCGTAATCCTAAGTCTGTAGCTAACCCAGAGGTCAAACTTGAACATCCTTTAGAACTGATGATGCACGGCGCCAATCACGGTGGCTTATGGCGTGTAGCTTATTTAGCACGTACTGCACTGCCCTTTGCAGCACTTTATGGCTTTGCCGCAGATAAACTACCTTTAGACAAAGTCTGGGCGAAGTTCAAAAAGTAAAATATGAACAGCATCGTTCATAAAATACAGAGCTAAAAAACGCTACCTTAGGTAGCGTTTTTTTATCATTGGTTTTTACGCATCAAATTAAACGAACTGTAGGAACAACCAGAACAAACCACCTGATAAACAGATCGTGGCTGGTAAGGTAAAGATCCAAGCCGAAAGAATGGTTCTCACTGTTGCAAAATTCAGACCTGACTTATTCGCCACCATGGTCCCTGCTACCGCAGAGTTCAATACGTGTGTGGTCGATACTGGCATACCAAAGCCATCCGCAGCTGCAATCGTAGTCATAGCCACTAACTCGGCTGACATACCTTGACCATAAGTCATATGGTTCTTACCAATACGCTCCCCCACAGTCACGACAATACGCTTCCAACCGACCATCGTACCTAGACCTAAAGCCAATGCCACAGCCACTTTCACCCACGTTGGGATGTACTGTAAGAATGAATCTAAGTTACTACGATATTCTTTTACTGTCTTTTTGCCCTCTTCCGACATCGCTGGCAATTGATTCGCTTTATCCAAACGTTTGAACGCTGTCGTGCTTAAGTACATGTCATTACGTAGTGCAGAAACTTCAGCTTCAGGAATATCTTTAAGATCTCCATAATGGCCAACACGCTCACCCAAATGATCTGTCAAACTGGCTAAAGCAGGTACGACTTCTGGGGTCATTTCTTTGGTTTGAATATATTGCGTGATCACCGTACGGGCTTTTTCATCTGCAATATCGTTATGATTCGGATAAATCACAGCCGCAGTTTGATCTGAAAGTTGAGCAAATGACTGAATGTGCTGTGAATCTAAATTCTTATTTAAAGAATAAGCCAAAGGCACAATACCAATCAAAATCAGCATGATTAGACCCATACCTTTTTGACCGTCATTTGAACCGTGAGCAAAACTTACACCTGTGCAAGTAAAAATCAAAATGGCACGAATCAGTGGAGGTGGTGGTTTGTTGCCTTCAGGTGGTTGGAACAGTTCCAGTTGTTTCTTAAAGATTTTTTTCACCAATAAGAACAACACTGCTGCAAAAGCAAAACCGATCATGGGTGAAAACAGTAAAGCTTTACCGACTTTAATCACCTGATCCATATCGACACCCGAAGCACCACTGCCTGAATGCATCAAGTAGTTCATGATGCCCACACCTAAGATCGAACCGATCAAAGTATGTGAACTTGATGCTGGAATACCCAAGAACCATGTGCCCAAGTTCCACAAAATCGCAGCAATCAACATGGCAAACACCATGGCAAAACCTGCGCCTGAGCTGACATTCATAATCAACTCAACGGGCAGCAGCGCAATAATACCGTAAGCCACTGCACCACTTGCGACCATAACCCCAAGAAAGTTACAGAAACCTGCCCACATCACCGCAACAGGTGCAGACAGTGCATTTGTATAAATGACCGTTGCAACCGCATTGGCAGTGTCGTGGAAGCCATTTACAAACTCAAAACCCAAAGCAATGAACAACGCCGTCGCTAAAAGAATTAAAGAGTAAAGATTCAGTGCAGGAACATGCGATAAGTCAGCAGAAAGCTGAAAGCCAATATAAATTAGCGTTGAAATAATGACCGTTAAAAACACCGGCATAAAAAATTTCGGTGTAGGTACGTGCACATTCGTCGACTTGACCTGTGTCACGTGCACCTGATCTTGGACGGGAGGAATATTAGAATTCATGCAGACGGCTAAAGAGGATATCAATATCCCCTATTGTTCAATTTAATTGTGACAATTATATGACAAATGCGTGTCACATGAAGCCAATTTTTTCATAATTGGCTTATTTTAGATCAGCAGTAAATCGCTTATAAGCCTTGAACGCACTGTGCTGGCTCAAAATTTAACTTTTCGGTGCGGATTACGCTGAATTATTTTCTTACATTTGGCTGTGCTGTCTGTAACAATCTGCTCCAATCAATATTTTTCATCTCTATTTCTTCTGATCTATTAACATAGCGGGTCTATATTTCACTTTCGTGAAAACTAAAGCTAAATCAGCCTTTTTTATTTGCCATATAGCCAATACCACTTGAATTAGGCATCAATCAACCTGCTTTTCTGCTAAAATATTGCACGTTTTGAAAACCTGTTTGTGAGTTTTGAATGTCTACACTTGCCACCTTAAAAGCACTTCTTGCCGAGCGCATCCTTATTATCGATGGTGCGATGGGTACCATGATTCAGCGTCACAAGCTCGAAGAAGAAGATTATCGTGGTGAACGCTTTGTAGATTGGGCTTCTGACCTCAAAGGTAACAATGACCTGTTGGTATTGACTCAACCGCAAATTATTCAAGGCATTCATGAAGCGTACCTCGATGCTGGTGCAGACATTATTGAAACCAACAGCTTTAACGGCACACGTGTTTCAATGTCGGATTACCACATGGAAGATCTTGTTCCCGAGATTAACCGCGAAGCGGCACGCTTAGCCAAAGCCGCTTGTGAAAAATATTCAACCCCTGACAAACCACGTTTTGTGGCAGGTGTATTGGGGCCCACATCACGTACCTGTTCGATTTCACCGAATGTAAATGACCCTGCGTTCCGCAACATTACTTTTGATGAACTCAAAGAAAACTACATCGAAGCGACGCATGCCTTGATTGAAGGTGGTGCAGACATCATCTTGATCGAAACCGTGTTCGATACCTTAAACTGTAAAGCTGCGATCTTTGCAGTAAAAGAAGTGTTCAAACAAATTGGTCGTGAACTTCCACTCATGATCTCAGGCACCATTACCGATGCATCTGGTCGTACCTTAACAGGTCAAACCGCAGAAGCGTTCTGGAACTCGGTTCGTCATGGTGACTTACTCTCAATTGGTTTTAACTGCGCCCTAGGTGCAGATGCCATGCGTCCACACGTGAAAACCATTGCTGATGTAGCCGATACTTTTGTTTCAGCGCATCCAAATGCAGGCTTGCCAAATGCTTTTGGTGAATATGACGAAACCCCTGAACAAACCGCAGCCTTCATTAAAGAATTTGCAGAAAGTGGTTTGATCAATATTACCGGTGGTTGCTGTGGTACAACGCCTGATCATATCCGTGCAATTTACAATGCAGTGAAAGACATTCAGCCACGTCAGGTGCCAGAAACCAAACCTGCCTGCCGTTTAAGTGGTTTAGAACCGTTTAACATTTATGATGATTCGCTATTCGTGAACGTCGGTGAACGTACCAACGTCACAGGCTCAAAAAAATTCCTACGTCTCATCCGTGAAGAAAAGTTTGCTGAAGCTTTAGAAGTTGCACAACAACAAGTTGAAGCTGGTGCACAAATCATCGACATTAACATGGATGAAGGGATGCTCGATTCGCAAAATGCGATGGTGCATTTCCTGAATCTGGTTGCATCTGAGCCTGATATTTCTCGTGTGCCAATCATGATTGACTCATCAAAATGGGAAATCATTGAAGCTGGTTTGAAATGCGTACAAGGTAAGCCAGTCGTCAACTCGATTTCCTTAAAAGAAGGTTATGACGAGTTTGTCGAAAAAGCGCGTTTATGCCGACAGTACGGTGCTGCGATAATTGTTATGGCCTTTGATGAAACAGGACAAGCTGATACTGCTGAACGCAAGCGTGAAATCTGTAAACGTTCTTATGATGTTTTAGTCAATGATGTTGGCTTCCCTGCCGAAGATATTATTTTTGACCCGAACGTGTTTGCAGTTGCAACAGGGATTGAAGAACATAATAACTATGGCGTCGACTTTATTGAAGCCACAGGTTGGATCAAGCAAAACCTACCGCATGCTATGATCTCAGGTGGTGTCTCTAACGTCTCCTTCTCCTTCCGTGGTAATGAACCTGTACGTGAAGCGATTCACTCTGTGTTCCTTTACTATGCCATCAAACAAGGCATGACCATGGGGATCGTCAACGCGGGTCAAATGGCGATTTATGACGATATTCCAAAAGAACTGAAAGATGCTGTTGAAGATGTTGTTCTGAATCAAAACCAAGGTGAATCAGGTCAAAACGCCACAGAAAAATTGCTTGAAGTGGCAGAAAAATTCCGTGGTCATAGTGGCGCGCAGCGTGAAGCTGAAAACCTTGAATGGCGCAATGAATCCGTTGAAAAACGTCTCGAATATGCGTTGGTAAAAGGCATCACTACCTATATCGACGAAGATACCGAAGAAGCCCGCCTCAAAGCTAAACGTCCACTGGATGTGATTGAAGGTGCTTTGATGGATGGCATGAACGTGGTCGGTGATCTGTTCGGTTCGGGTAAAATGTTCCTACCACAAGTGGTGAAATCTGCACGTGTGATGAAACAAGCTGTGGCTTGGTTGAACCCGTACATCGAAGCCGAAAAAGGCAATGCACAATCCAAAGGTCGTGTGTTAATGGCAACCGTAAAAGGTGACGTACATGATATTGGTAAGAATATCGTGGGCGTGGTCTTGGGTTGTAATGGTTATGACATCGTTGACCTCGGCGTCATGGTTCCTGCGGAAAAAATCCTGCAAACCGCGATTGATGAAAAATGTGACATCATCGGTTTGTCTGGTTTGATCACGCCATCTTTAGATGAAATGGTGTTTGTGGCCAAAGAAATGCAACGTAAGGGCTTCAAAATTCCATTGTTGATTGGTGGTGCAACGACCTCTAAAGCACATACCGCCGTTAAAATTGACCCGCAATATTCCAATGATGCGGTGATTTATGTGGCTGATGCTTCACGTGCTGTTGGTGTGGCAACCACCCTGCTGTCTAAAGAAATGCGTGGCAACTTTATTGCCGAGCATCGTGCTGAATATGCCAAAATTCGTGAGCGTTTAGCCAACAAGCAACCGAAAGCAGCGAAGCTTGGCTATGCAGAATCTGTTGAAAATGGCTTTAAGATTGATGACAACTATGTGCCACCAAAGCCAAATGCTTTGGGTACGCAAGTCATCACCAACTATCCATTGGCAACATTGGTTGAATATTTTGACTGGACCCCATTCTTTATTTCTTGGAGCTTGGCGGGTAAATTCCCGAAAATCCTAGAAGATGAAGTAGTCGGTGAAGCTGCAACGGATTTATATAACCAAGCGCAAGCCATGCTCAAAGATGTGATCGAGAATAATCGTTTCGATGCCCGTGCTGTATTTGGTCTATATCCTGCTCAACGCACAGGTGCAGATACAGTCAGCGTGTTTGATGAAACAGCGCAGAATGTCACGCATACTTTTGAACACTTGCGTCAGCAGTCTGACAAAGTTACAGGCAAGCCGAATTTATCTTTAGCCGACTTTATTAGCACCTCGAAGGACAATACCGATTATCTTGGTGGTTTCACGGTATCAATCTTTGGCGCAGAGGAATTGGCGAATGAATACAAAGCCAAAGGTGATGATTATTCTGCAATCTTAGTTCAGTCTTTAGCGGATCGTTTTGCTGAAGCTTTTGCAGAGTACTTACACGAGCGTATTCGTAAAGAGTTCTGGGGCTATAAAGCCGATGAAACCTTGAGTAATGAAGAGCTGATTAAAGAGAAGTATGTCGGTATTCGTCCTGCACCAGGTTACCCTGCTTGCCCAGAGCATTCGGAGAAAGCAGTGTTATTTGATTGGTTAGGTTCAGAAGCGAAGATTGGTACAAAATTGACTGAACACTTTGCGATGATGCCACCTTCTTCTGTGAGTGGTTTCTATTATTCACACCCTGAAAGTGAATACTTTAACGTGGGCAAGATTTCTCAAGATCAGCTTGAGGATTATGCAAAGCGTAAAGGTTGGACACTGGATGTAGCGAAGCGTTGGTTAGCGCCGAATTTAGATGATTCGATTATTTAATTTAGAGTTCTTATAATCTCCCTTACGAAGCAATGCTTCTCACCTTCTTTAAAAAAGAGGGGGATGTCATGTGATTCAATTTGTTACGTGACAGCTCCTCCCTTTTCAAAGGGAGGTTGGGAGGGATTAACATATTGAATAAAAAAATAAAATCTATAATATCAAATAAATAATTAGGGTCTGTTGACATTTACTGTTCATAATTAACCCTATAAAGGTAGCCATAAAAATATACAGGCTAAAGCAACAGAACTTTGATAATTTCTTTTGAGCTTGTCATATCGAGTAGCTATTCCTCTAAATTGCTTTAATCTACAAAACATATTTTCAACTAAATGCCTGATTTTATATAAATACCAGTCCATATGGTCATTGTTCGATTGGCTATTTGTTTTCTTTGGTATATTCGCTTTAGTCCCTGTTTTCCTGATCTGTTCACGCAGTGGTTCTGAATCATAGCCTTTATCTGCACATACCACTTTTGTCTCTTTTAAATCTAATGTTGATATTAAATCAGGTGCAACTTTAACATCATGTGTGGTTCCATCGGTAATCATGAAATCAATAGGATTGCCATGTGCATCAACAATCAAATGTATTTTTGAGGAATTTCCTCCTACACTTTTAGAAATAGATTGATTCGCTATGCCGGCAGAATGTTGATGAGCACGTACATGAGAGCCATCAATAAAAATCCACTCCATATCGGGGCATGAGGCTAGTAATTTGAATAATCTAAGTAACTTACCGCTGCTTGACCAACGATTAAAACGTTTAAAAATAGAGTTTGAATGACCAAAACAACAAGGAATATCTCGCCACGGACAGCCTGTTCTAATTCTATAGAGAATAGCTTCAATAAAATTGCGTAAATTTGAGTTGTGGTGAATGGATAAATTACGCAGAATAACTTTCAACTTTTGCCAGTGTTGATCTGTCAGCATGGTACGAGGCATAGCGAATAGTAAAATTGGGTTTGGCGATTTGATTTTACTACTTCGCTATTTTTTTAAGCTAAAAGTGTCAACACCCCCTAAATTGCTTTGAGCATGGGGAAATATGTCTATTCCAAAGATTAAAAAATTAATCATTAAAAACTTTGGTTGTATTGGGTCAAATTCCATTGAATTAGAAATTGATAAAATTGTAATTTTAGTTGGAGCAAATAATGCTGGTAAGAGTACAATTTTAAGAGCCTTTGAGGTTGTTACAGACAATTTACAATTAGAAGAGTCTGACTTTCATAATAATCAAGTTTCTCCAGATTGTTTACCTGAAATCGAAGTACACTCAATTACGACAAATGATACAAAACCTGGTAATGAATGGTGTTTACCATTAGATGATGGAACTTTTCTAGTTAAAGAAAAATGGACATGGGCGGGTACAAAGAAAGAACCTATACGAGTTGGATTCAATATACATGAACAAAGATTTGCTATACAAACTGATGCTGAAAAAATGCCTTGGGGAGTCAATAGTGTAGCAAAAGCTAGAAGACCCAAACCACACCGAGTTAGTACTTTTGATGAACCTGAAATTCAAGCAAGAGCTATTAAATCTCTACTAAAAAATTTATTAGATGAGGCAATTAAAACGCATAAAAGCTCAGATGAAGATGATAAAACAATCTATGAGACCATTATTGAGTCATTAGATACCCTAAGAAAAACTACAAAAAGTCAACAAATACAAAATATTGAAGAACTTGAAACCTCTGCAAATGAAATAATTGGAAAAATTTTTCCAAATCATGAGCTTAAAATCTCTTCACCTGAAATAAATACTCCAATAGAAATAACTTTACTTGGTGATGAATTTGATGTTCATATGGGGACGATAAATGGAGAAAAATTCCCTTTGGAAAAACAAGGAAGTGGTAGTCGACGAACCGCCTTATGGACCATTTTAAAACTTCTAGCTGATAAAGGCATCAAAGCTAAAAATACAACTGCAAAAAATGCAAAATCTCAGCATGAAAATTTAGGCTCCAATACTTCACACATCTTACTTCTTGATGAACCTGAAGTAAGTTTACATCCTTTGGCTATCGCTAACGCCCGTGATGTTTTATATTCATTACCAGAAAATAATAATTGGCAAATAATGATTGCCACACATTCACCGAATTTTATTGATTTAAGTAAAGATCACACAACTGTTATTAGGGTAGAAAAAAGTCTTAATAATGACATTGAAGCTTCAACACTTTATAGACCTGAAAACGTACAGCTAGATGCTGACGATAAAGAAAATTTAAAATTAATGAATTTATTCGACTCACATATTTCACAAGCATTTTTTGGTGGAAAAATTCTCATTGTAGAGGGTGACACTGAATACTCGGCATTTAATTATATCCGTGAAAAAGAATCATTAAGCAATGAACACTACCATGATTTAAATATAATTAGAGCAAGAGGAAAAGTTACTGTTGCATCAATGATGAAAGTATTAAATCACTTTAAAAACAAATATTACGTACTTCACGACACTGATACACAACAATGTCTAAGTAAGAGAATAAATAAAGACTTAAGTTCAGATAAACATAAAGTTTATGACACAATTACTATCACAAATCCTGCATGGACTAACAACAATAAAATAAAAGCTCAAATGACAAATAAATCACGCGTAATAGCATCACTCATAAACTTTGAATCAGCATATTTTGCAGAGACAGTAGAATCAGATAAACCTGAAAACTGTATAAACAATATTAAAGAATGTGAAATTAAATACGCTACGATTAAACAACTTTTGGATGGAATTTTAGAAATTAACAATACGACTTTACCAAATGGCGCTATTTGCTGGAATGAATTAGCAGATCTTGAAGATTCAATCCCAACAATAACCTTAAAATAATCCCTCCTAACCTCCCTTTAAAAAAGGGAGGAACTCCGCGAAAAAATACCACCATCAAATTTGCGAGAAGTCCCCCTTTCTCAAAGGGGGATTTAGGGGGATTCTAATTTAATAAGTTCTAACCTTTGCTCAACAACACAATAAATCTGCTCCACCACCCCATCAATCTCAGTCAAAATCTGCCTGTTACTATACCTCACCACCACAAGCCCTAATTCACTTAAAGCTTGATCCCGAATTTGGTCAGCCGAACGACCATCTTCGGTGTAATGCTGCCCACCATCACATTCGATAATTAAATTCGCTGCAGGACAATAAAAATCGACGATAAAATTTAGAATCGGCTTCTGTCTATAAAACTGCAGCCCTAAAATCTGTTTACGTCTTAATCTCTGCCATAACAGTTGTTCAGCATCAGTCATACTATTACGTAAATCACGAGATGGAAGTTTTAAGTATTTGTTATAAGGTTGCATCACGGCACTCTTAATTTTCATATCTTCTTATAATAACCTTGGCATAATACTGCCAGAGAATAACAATGCACGAAACATCATCATGAACGCAAACCAACTTTTCCTCGGTGTGATCTTTAGCTCAATTGGTTTAGGCTATTTTTTCTATGGAAAAAGCAAAAAATGACCGTGCCCTTTGTTGCAGGTCTGGTTTTAATGGTTTTTCCTTATTTTATTGAAAGCAATGTTTTGCTTAGTAGCATTGGTATTTTACTGTCTGTCATTCCGTATTGTTTACGTTTTTAAAGCGACTTAGCCGTTTCAAGCGACTCGACGAACTTTATGTCGACCACATTCCAGTGATGCATCATCTCGCGTAGAAATATAAAGTAAACCAGACTGAATAGCCCTTGTTTGGTCACCTTCGCCAAATAATATTCCCGACACTCAAGAAATGCATTAAAGCCACTTTCAAGCTGTACACGACTTATACTGTGCTGATTTGGGAAAAATAAAGTCAAAACTTGCTGAAATAAAGCATCCGTACTGATTGCACTTTTGGATTGGGCATACTGGACGGGAACCGATTCTAATATTTCTTCAATCACATAAATCATCGACTCAATCGCAAGCTCATCCAACAACCCATGGCGCATACTGTTTGACTGTATAAAGCTTAAACCTTGATCTAGCTGGATATGCTGTCCATCCATTTCAAATGCCAGCTGATCTAGGCCGAATGAAAACTTGAGTACACCATTCAGATCCGTCATCGCTTCAATACTCCAAAGTCAAAGTACATACATTCAATGCCGTTATTACCGATCATAATCATCAAGCCGAAATGCAATCGCGCCATCTTCGTTTGATAAGATAGCGCGATTAAGACTGAAGGTCAGCCGTATTCCGTTAGTTTGCTTGAGTCTTCGGTAAAAAGAAGGTCGCCAAACCGAGTAAAGGCAATAACGAACACACACCAAACACCCATTCAATGCCTTTGACATCGGCTAAATATCCTAAACCTGCTGCGGCGATGCCACTCACACCGAACATTAAACCGAACATCAAACCTGCAATCATGCCCACTCGTCCCGGAACGGCTTCTTGTGCATAAACCACCATGGCTGCAAAGGCAGAGGACAGTACTAAACCTGTGATAATCGACAGTACAGTCGTCCAAAATAGATTGGCATGCGGCATCATCAACGCAAACGGTGCCATGCCAACAAAAGACACCCAAATCACCGCTTTACGCCCAATTCTGTCTCCAATCGGCCCACCTGCAAATGTACCCAGAGCCACAGCAGCCAAAAAGGCAAAGAGATGTAACTGCGCACTTTGCAAACTGAGGTGAAACTTGTGCATTAAATAAAAAGTGAAATAGTTACTGATGCTGGCGATGTAAGTAAATTTGGCAAACATCAACACGCAAATGGTCGACAGCGCGATGACGAGTTGACGCCCATGCAGTTTGCTTTGCACTTGATGCGCTTTGGCAGCCAATTGTTTTTTACTGTGACTGATGCTCCAACGGCTGACACCGAACAACACCCAAATCGCAAGTAAAGCAAATACAATCAACCATGCCACGGCGTGCTGTCCGAAAGGCACAATAATCAGCGCGGCCAATAAAGGCCCAATGGCTGTACCTGTATTGCCACCGACCTGAAAGGTCGATTGTGCTGTACCAAAGCGCCCACCCGAAGCCATACGTGCTACACGTGAGGCTTCAGGGTGAAAGGTCGAAGACCCTACACCAATTAATGCCGAGGCCATGAGCAGTACAATAAAATTCGGTGAAAAGGCCAACAGTAAAATGCCACTAAAAGTCACCACCATACCGAGTGGGAGCAGATAAGGTTTCGGATGTTTATCGGTATAGAGTCCAATCCAAGGTTGCAGTAGCGATGCCGTAATTTGATACACCAATGAAATCAGTCCGACTTGTGCAAAGCTGAGCGAGAAATTGGTTTTCAGCATCGGGTAAATGGCTGGCAAAACAGCTTGAATCAAGTCATTGAGCAGATGTGCAATAGCCACAGCCCCCACCACTTTTATGATCATGCCTTGCGGCTGCTCATTGATCGTAGCTTCGCCCATACCCTCTTTTATTTGAATTGAAGACGACATACCTCGCAAACTCCATGTATTTTTCATCAGGCATTGATTGTAAAATGTCATTCATAAGACTATCTTCCAATAATCATTGTATAACTGACAATTTTAAACTACACATGCCAAACTCTCTGATTCAAACCGAAATGTCCGAATTGGTGATTGGGCTTTCTTCTGAGCATACCTATCGAGAGATTACCCCTGCGCATACCCATTCGCGGGCACAGTTTCTGTATGCTTCGACAGGGATGATTCAAGTGTTCACCCCAAACCACGTTTGGATCGTGCCGCCGATGTGCGCACTATGGATTCCGACCCATGTTGAACACAGTGTGATTTCATTAAGTCGAGTTAAGCTCAATACCGCATTGGTTCAAGCCGATGCAGCTGCACTGCTGGGGCAACATTGTTTTATTATTCGGGTCAGTAAGTTATTGCATGAACTGCTCATTCGGCTCAATGCGATTGAACACATTCCACCCTCCGAACTGATCAGCTCTGATGAACTGTCACGATCTTTACAAATTTTAATTTTTGATGAAATTCATAAAGCCAATCTGTTGCCGATTCAGATTCCATGGCCGCAAGATCGACGCTTAATGAATATTTGCCAAGCGCTGTTAAGTACGCCCGATCAGTTAAAAGATTTAAGCACATGGGCAGATGAAATTGGCACCAGTTCCAGAACCTTGATGCGCATGTTCCAAAAGGAAACGGGGCTGTCTTATCGCGCATGGGTTCAGCAAATGCATATTGCCCATGCCTTAAGTAAAATTGCCAATGGTGAATCTGTCGCGCAGATTGCAAGATCTCTTGGTTATAGCAATCCGAGTGCATTTAGTACCATGTTTAAACGTCATTTAGGACAGACCCCGCAACAGTTTAAATATAAAGATGAATAGAACGATACTCGCACCTAAGCACTCAGACGATCGACAAATAAAATACCATTGAGATGATCGATTTCATGCTGCACTATTCGTGCAGGAAAACCTTCAAAAGTGCTTTCCATTACCTCACCTGTCAAAGTGTGATACAGCACCTTAATACTTTGCGCACGCTGTACCTGACCGCGTTCATTCGGCACACTTAAACAGCCTTCTTCACCTAAGGTCGTTGCTTGCGAAAACTCTAAAATTTCAGGATTGACCATCACCACGGCGTCCATTTCAGGTGCATCGGGATAGCGTAAATTTGGCCGTGAAGCCACAATAATGACCCGCTTTGAAATATAGACTTGTGGTGCAGCAATGCCTACACCGCTCCGCTCTAACATGGTCGCAATCATGGCAGAAGCCAACTGCATGAGCCAGTCACTATTAAATTCTGCATCTGCGACGCGAGCAGCTTTGAGTCTTAAAATATCTTCACCACGTTGTGCAACAGGTAAAATCACACTCATACACAAATCCTCATTTTTATACCTATTTATTCTTTTTTATATCATAAGCTTTTTATCTCGCCTGCGTTATATATTTACGTTGACTGTCAAATCAACGATATTGATTCATGTATAATTTTTAGTTCAGCCCCAGTAAAGAAAGATTGATTATTCATTCAAAAAAGACTTCTTTAAAATCAAATATAAACCTTTATTCAGCTTTGGAAATATACGCATGGATGCAACACCACGTTTGACCAGAGAAGACAAACGTACCCTTGGGCTGTCATCACTCGGTGGTGCACTTGAGTTCTATGACTTTGTTATTTATGTTTTTTACGCCAAAATTATTTCTGAGTTGTTCTTTCCCGCAGGGCTCAGTCCGTTTTGGGCCATGCTGAATACTTATGGTATTTTTGCCGCAGGTTACTTCTTCCGTCCACTTGGCGGTGTAGTCATGGCGCACTTTGGCGACCTCATTGGTCGTAAGCGACTCTTTAGTTTGTCTATTTTGCTCATGGCTTTACCTACCCTCATGATCGGGGTTATGCCGACCTTTGAAACGATCGGTTATGCTGCGCCGCTGCTTTTGCTCCTTATGCGGGTAATACAAGGCATTGCAATTGGTGGAGAAATTCCAGCGGCTTGGACCTTTGTTTCTGAGCATGTCCCCTCTGAAAAAATTGGTTTTGCCAATGGCTTACTTACGGCTGGTTTGTCACTCGGCATCTTGCTCGGTGCTTTAATGTCACTATTCATTTCTCTTCAGTTTAGTGAAGCAGCTATACATGATTGGGCATGGCGCATTCCCTTTATTGTGGGCGGTATTTTTGGCTTAGTGGCCTTGTATTTACGCAGTTATTTGAAAGAAACCCCAGTATTCAAAGCCATGCAAGCACGTAAAGAGCTTTCTAAAGAAATGCCGGTGAAACAAGTCTTAGCCCGTCATAAAACCGCCGTGGTGATTGGTATGCTCTTGACTTGGTTCTTAACTGCTTGTGTGGTGGTACTGATTTTAGCCATGCCAAACTTACTGACAGGTGCCTTTGGATTTGAACGTAGCGATGCTTTTCAAATGCAAAGTGCTGCGATCATCATGCAAATGCTGGGATGCATACTCGCTGGAATATTGGCTGATCGTTTTGGTGCAGCCAAGGTCTTGATTTTTGGCTCGCTCGGTGTCGCCGCTATCGCAACCATTTTCTATCACAGTTTAGGTGCGGTCAGTCCAACTACTGTGTTTGCACTGTATATGCTTTTGGGATTCTTTTCAGGCACGGTAGGGCTTGTGTCCTATAGCATGGTCAAAATGTTCCCTGCTCCGATCCGCTTTTCGGGCATTTCGTTTTCCTACAATGTCGCCTATGCCATTGCAGGAGGCATCACACTGCCTTTGGTTCAATGGCTCAGTCTCTATAGCAACATTGGCGCGATGTATTATATTTGGCTGGTCTGTTTGGTTTGCTTCTTCACAGCTTTGGTTTATCGAACTCAGTTTGAAACCAAGCCATAAAAAGAAACCCTTCAATCGAAGGGTTTCTTTTTATGCAAGCTACTTTGAAAACATGAGGTCAAAGCCTTTAGCTTAAAGTTTCTGCATGCAGATTTTGACGCAGTTCATCTTCCACAATATCCAGCTCGATTTGGCTAAACTTACGGATTTCACCTTCAGCATGTTTTTCTAACATACCGCCAATTAATGGCACTTTCACTTTTACCGTCCATTCCAGTTGAAAGTGAATCTGCTCATCATTACCCGATACACTACGTTGGCACACGGCTTCTAAAGGTAAGTTGGGGTCTAAACGGACTTCCGAGCTCAATACAACTAAATTGCTGACGTCGGTACGTTGTAAGCGAAAGGCATCTTTTAGAAATTTCTTCGCAATATCAGGAATATTGACATCCAAATTATACGCGCGCTTGAGGGTATAAATATCGCCGACTTTATTCGACTCCAAAATTTCCAACTTCTCACCGGGAATACGACGACAAACATTTTCATGTAAGCTAATATCGGCTGCGAGTCGACGGAAGTCATCCAATGAAACACCTTTGATGGTGGCATTGACTACAAACTGATGTGCCATAATATTAAATCCTTTATTTTTTGTTTTTGTAAACATCCATGCCCTGATCAGGACTGAAAACTGGATCTCGTCATCCTGTAGAAAGGTCAAATATAGACGATGTTCCAGCACCGACTATACCGTGATCTAGATTTCAATGTGCGCCATTCTGTATGACAATATCATCTGCAATATGAATAAAAACCACGCGCTCAAAACAGGCCAAGCGAATATCAAAATGCTCGGCCCCATCATCCAGTCCTGTAACCGCCCAACTTGCACTGCTGGGTAAGTCATCCAGCCAAGTGGCCTGATAAAAATCCGCAACCGAAGCAAAGTCCAAATATTGCTGTGGACTTCCCTTTAACCGCTCAATGACCGACTCAAATTGAGCCAATTGTGCGTGTTTAAAATCAATCAACATACCCAGCCTATACACTTTTTAGCTGTTGTTTATGTCGTACCTGAGTCCATTGCCACCAGCCAAAAGCCGCCAAGCCAACAAAGCCTGCATATAAAGCCGCGGTTAGGAACAAATCTTTATAGATAAACATACCGACATAAACAATATCGACAAATACCCACAGCACCCATGTCGCAATATGTTTACGACTGGTCCAATAAGTCGCCAACAGACTAAACGCTGCGAGCTGCGCATCCAATAGCGGTACAGCTGCATCGGTCAAATACTTTAAGCTCAAACCAAATACTGCACCAGCCGCAGCGGCAAGCAGTATTTGCAAAATCACTTGCCGAGCTGTAATCGGTTCAATCCGAATATCATGATCTTGTTGTTTACCTTTGAGCCAGTGATAAAAACCGTAAAAGTTCACCACTACAAAGAAAAACTGCAAAATGGTTTCGCCATATAGCTTATAGGTATAAAACAAATAGCCATATAAGAAGAAAGCAGCGAAGTTAAACCACCAACACCACATATTGCGCTTAATGGTCAACGTCACCCCGATTAAGCTAATGATGACTGCAAATATTTCAAGGCTAGACATGGTTCAACTGGTATTCAAAGAAGTGCTGCTATTATGAAAAAAAACTCAATAAAGGCAAGACAATTCGGCTCAATCTAAACGCCGCTCTTTTTTCGGGGAATCTGAGCAAACTGTCGAGTCACAGAATGCATACGCATAAGTTTTGACAGTTTTCTAACAATCGTTTAAAAACTTATAAAACGATGCAGGAATAATCAAAATGTCAGAACAACAAGGTCGTGTCAGTCGCGAAGTTCGCGGTTCGTTATTTTTAATTGGTTTAGACCGCGCAGCCAAGCGTAATGCTTTTGATAGTCATATGATTCATGACTTATCACTGGCCCTTACCGAATATGAGGATGATCCTTCACTGCGCTGTGCTGTAATTTTTGCGCACGGAGAACACTTTACTGCTGGGCTTGATTTGGTTGAGTTGCAACCCAAACTCACTGCAGGCGTTTTCGACTTTCCCGTGTCACAAATTAACCCTTGGGGCACCAACTCCAGACCCCGCACCAAACCCGTGGTTGTGGCAGTCCAAGGCTTTTGCTTCACCGCTGGAATTGAACTGATGCTCAATGCCGATGTGGTGATTGCGGATGCCAATACACAATTTGCCCAAATGGAAGTGCAACGCGGCATTTTACCTTTTGGCGGTGCAACGGTTCGCTTTGTACAAGCCGCAGGTTGGAACAAAGCCATGCGCTATCTACTCACAGGTGACAGCTTCAATGCGCAAGTAGCTCTCGATCTTAATTTAATTACCGAGGTCGTAGAAACGTCCTCGCCAAACACTACATTAGAGCGAGCATTGGCCCTTGCAGAATCGATTGCACAAGCAGCACCACTCGCCGTTCAAGCTACACTGGCTTCTGCACAACAAGCCGTACAGCACGGCGCAGACTATGCCTTTGCACATTTACAAGAGCACCTCAGCCCACTACTCAAAACCCAAGATGTCCAAGAAGGTGTCATGGCAATGCTACAACGCCGCCCTGCTCAGTTTAAGGGACAGTAAAGCAAGGGCAATAAAACTTAAAAGTCTGGAACCGACTTTAGTATTTAACAAAAAGAAGAAACGATGATGCAAGCCACCGCCCATTTAGATTCGACCCAAATTGAGAAACAAACTGTAAAATTTTCAGCAACCGATGGTTATGTACTCGTTGGTACACGTTATCGTTCATCTGAGCCGATCAAAGCCAACATTATTGTTGCCAGTGCAACAGGTGTACCACAGCAGTTTTATCGCCGCTTTGCCGAGTATGCAGTAGCTCTAGGTTATCAAGTCCTAACTTTTGATTATCGTGGTGTGGGGCTTTCTGCACCGAAGCAACTCAAAGGTTTCGGCATGTCCTATTTGGACTGGGGACAGCTAGACTTGTCGGCTGCTATTGACTCTATCCGCAAAGATGACAAACCTATTTTTGTGGTTGGACACTCTTATGGAGGCCAAGCACTCGGTTTAACCCACAACCATGACCAAGTCACTGCGATGTATTGCTTTGGCACGGGTGCGGGTTGGCATGGCTATATGCCGTTTCGGGAAAAAATGAAAGTGCACGTCATGTGGAATATTATTTTCCCGCCGATGGTTGCACTAAAGGGCTATCTGCCTTGGAGCCTGCTTAAAATGGGTACCGATTTACCTGTGGATGTCTACACACAGTGGCGAAAATGGTGTAAAAATCCGACCTACTTTTTTGCAGATCCAGAGCAGCAACACTTACTGGAACAGTATGCACAGGTCAAAACTCCAATCTATGCTGTTTCAGCACTGGATGATGACTGGGCTTTACCGAACTCAAGGCATGCATTTATGCAGCATTATCGGCATGCGAACATGCATTATCTCAATATTGAAGCCAATGACTATGGCTTGAAAGAAATTGGGCACATGGGATATTTCCGCCAAGGGGCCGAAGCCATCTGGGAAGATATGCTGAACACTTTCAATGGCTATTTATCATTACCAACCATTACGGAACGTTAAAACTCTATGCGCCCACAAAAACTGAGTAAAGAACAAATCCAGTTGCATTGCATGCAAACCTTTAAAACCCATGGTTATGCAGGCACCAGTATGGATTTACTAGCAAAGTCTTGTGGGCTCAGTAAAGCAGCATTTTATTATTATTATCCCAATAAAGAAGCTTTGGTTTTAGATATTTTGCAAGTCAGCCAGCAATACTTAAACCATAAACTGTTCAGTATTTTGTGTGATACGCACTTAGATTATTGCGTTCGCTTTGAACACTTGCACCAGCAAGCTGTCAGCTTTTTTAGTATGGGTGTTCAAGGCTGTTTAGTCGGGATGCTGTCTTTGGAAGTCCCACATTTATCCGAACAAATTCATCTCAAAATTCAATCAATTTTCCAAGATTGGGAGTTGGCGTTGTTCCACTACTTTCAGCAGGTCATGCCTATTGCTCAAGCTGAGGCACTGGCTAAAATCAGTGTTGCCGATTATGAGGGGGCAATCTTAATGACACGCTTAAAACAGGATGACTTCTATCTAAGTCATGTTGCAGAACGAATTCTTAAACAGTTATCCATGGCTGTGATGGAAGCTGCGGAGGCTTAAGCGAGGAGATCAATCACGAGTACGATGGCTTTTTTTATGCTCGCGTCCACTGCGGTCGATATGCGTATAAAACATGCCATAACGACTTACATAGTATTCAAGCGACTGATCATAGAAGCTCCAAAAAATAGACCATTCATTTAAATCCATTTTGCGGATTTGCGTCTGGGTTTTCGCAGGCATTTTGACCAATAAGGTACTTTGCATCAGCGTTGCATCTTCTTCAGCCGTGAGCAATATCGCTTGATCTAGAAATAGAGTCGCCACGTCATCGAACAGTTCTTGTTCATAAGCATCAACTTCAATAACACGCTCAACCTGAGGTGCTCTATTGGTATGCGTTGCCATTTGCACAGATGCTGCTTTAGATTCAACCGCTTTTTTTTGTCGCTTCAGAAAGCGGTGCTTTTTTTGAATTTTGATTACAATAATAGATGCCGCAACCAAAGCAATGAGTATGCAAATCATCAGTAAAAATGTCGCCATGCTCTGCTCTCGTAACAAATATTCCCTTTTAAAATACAGCATTATCGCTCAAATAAACACCAAATTAATTAAAACAGACTACGTATGAACTCAAATGCTCAATTCGATGACTTGTAATTGGGTGTTGATTCTCAGACCAATTCTGGTGATTCAACACATATTCGCACGAATGTGAAAGGTATCACGATATGTGATTTTTCACTCACAAAATCACTATAAAAAATAATTAACTTAATGCGATTGAACAACAAAGTTACATCCGTACTAACAGTAATTCAATTTAATAAATACAGTCGCTAGCATGAAATAGCTGTTTCTATAGCTCTAAGAAGAAAAGATGATACGGGCAGCCCAACTTCAGGACATTCCTGAAATTTTAAATGTCGTGCACGACAGTATTCGATCATGTATCAAAGACCACCATCGCCATGAAAGTACGATTCAAATTTGGCTAGAAAATAAAACCCAATCCAACCTGATTATGTGGATGCACTATAACGACAGCTGGGTCTATGTACTCAATCAGCACGTAGTGGGGTTTATTATGGTCAGTGATCAAGGTCGTATTTTACTCAATTATATTTCATCCGCTGAACAACAGCGCGGCATTGGGAAAGCCTTATTAGAAACCGTTATTGAACATCTTAAACGTAAAAAAATTCGTCAAATGAGTTTAGAAAGCACCCAAACAGCATGCTCTTTTTATCAAAAACATGGCTTTCAAATCCACGCTCAAGACATCCCAAATCCCAAAATGGTGGCTATGGTTAAACTCTTGTCCTAAGGGAGATTGACCGAAGCAT
Source organism: Acinetobacter sp. PC34 (assembly GCF_051789135.1). Taxonomy (NCBI): domain Bacteria; kingdom Pseudomonadati; phylum Pseudomonadota; class Gammaproteobacteria; order Moraxellales; family Moraxellaceae; genus Acinetobacter; species Acinetobacter sp. PC34. The sequence goes on from NZ_CP196664.1 coordinate 2,438,521, forward strand.
GACTCACCTAAAAATCACTTATTTTCATAGGATTCATTGGGCATTTTCATCTGATCACGGCCCGCTTCTTTGGCTTGATACAGTTTTAAATCGGCCGCTTTCATAAGGTCATGAATATTGGCATAAATCGTTTCATGATCCATCCACGACACCCCCATACTCAAAGTCACATAATCTTTGCCATCTAGGCGGTTATGATGCTCAAAGCGCGCACTACGCACTGCATCTAAAACGGTTTGCATAATCTGACTAATAATCGCAATTGGGACATTATATAAAACAATGGCAAACTCTTCCCCACCATAGCGTGCTAAGTAGGCATTATGTGGCAGTACTGCACCAATCACTTTGACCAGATTTTGCAGAACTTCATCGCCCTTTAGGTGCCCATAGAAATCATTATAATTTTTGAAATAATCGACATCCATCATGGCAAAAACCAAAGTTGCATGACTATTTTGTTGTGTTTCAATAAAGCGCTGCTGAATTTCCTGATTCAATGCACGCCGATTATAGGCGCCTGTTAAGGCATCAATTTGAATTTGATATTCGAGTTTTTCATTTAAGTCATGTAATTGAGAGGTGCGCTGTTGCACTTTTTGCTCTAAAGAATCATTCAATTCAATTAAATTATTATTTAAACGTTCGGTATGGTAAGTCTGATAAGCATAGTTACGTGATTGTCGGAACATCACCAAAAGTGCATACAGACTGGTAGAGATAAAAGATAGATGAATAGAATCAATCACATGTAGCGTTAGTAAAAAGTCATGAATGACCGATATACACAGCAATACCACGGCGTATAAATTGATTTTCGAATATTTTTGTTTGGTCTTTAAAGTAAGGTAAAAACCATAGGCAAAATTAAGCAAAATAACAATACTGAAAAATGCGCTATAAAAAGCCAGCTGCTCAAAAACAACTTGCTCGGATAACAAGGTAATGACGATATTCAAGGTCAAAACTAAAATGGAAACGGTATAAATCCAACGCTGTAAATAGTACTGATTGAGCAAATACATATAGCTCAAAAAAAACATGACCGCTAAATAGATAAATAAATATTCTAAACGTATGCCCCACAACCAGTTGATATCTAGGAAGGTCGTATAAGCATATGGCGCAGTAAAAAGATTATGTAAGGCAAGAAATAAAATAAAAATACCAAAAACAAAAATACTTTTACTATTCCGTTCATCTGAACCACGGAACATCGAGAACATGGTGGTGAACATTCCTACACCAAACACCACGCCACAGATCATGGCGATACTCATCATCAGTTGCTGATAATGTCGATTAATCGTTTTAGCAATGCCAATATGCATGGGGCTTTCAAGGCCGCCGCGTAAATTGTTAAAGTTTGAGGCTTGTATACTTAAAGTAAAATAGGGGCTGTCAGGGACAAAATAAGCAATCCGCGGTGCATTTTCTGTTTGCTGTGCTCCCGCATTATCCGCGACATCCCCTAAACGAACTAAAAAATCGCCATTGAGATAAACCCGATAAGCACAATTTTGATTGGGGATATGAATGGCTAGCCTTCGACCAATAAATTCATCCGGAATTTTGAAATGACCGACAAAAGTCCCATAACCCGTATTACTGCCTGTAAGTTCTTGAAATGAAATTGGCAATTCGGTAGTTTTAGAAGGGAGTTTACGATTAGGCTGAGAAATCAGCTCTTGGTCATAATAAGACCATGTACCTTTTAAATAACTGGTGGTTTGTTCGGTGAATTGAATGTCATTGACATTTTTTTGATGCAAATAATACTGCGTGGGCTCAGCTTCATATTGTGCCCACGTCGAAGGTATCAAACTTAAAACCAGCAAACAGCTTAAAACAAACCCAAACAAAGACCGTTTGCTCAATGAGCTATACAAAAGCGACTCTTCCCTTAAATACGCTCTGCCTAATAATTAATCTACAAATGTTTTTCTTAAAAACCAAGTGTTTTTACAAATGAATCAAATACATCCTTGTAATTGACTCTTTTATTTATCAATATTTTTGATTAATCACGTGTTTTTACATCATACAACTCAATTTCAAAAATCAAATTTGAATTGGCAGGAATAATATTACCCATTTTACGCTCACCATAAGCCAAATGTGATGGCACGATGAGTTTACGTTTACCGCCCACTTTCATGCCCATAATACCTTGGTCCCAACCTTTAATGACACGGCCTGTCCCAATCACGGTTTCAAAGTAATTTCCACGGTCTAAAGATGAGTCAAACTTCGTTCCATCTTCTAACCAGCCCGTATAATGCGTGGTGATTAAAGCACCTTTAACCGCTTCTTTACCTTCACCGACAATTAAATCAATAATTTCTAATTCTGCGCTCATGTTCTCGCTCCAACCTGTTCAATCAATAAATCTAGTTAAACTGCATGCTTATTGCAATTGCGTCCACTCAATAATGGCTTGAGCATGGTCACCAATTAAGGTCCACTCACCATCCATTACATTCAACTGAAGTTGCATGGTCCGCTCACACAGAGCTTGAACCGCTTCAGTACTTGCAGTCGACAATTGCCAGATTTCTACATTGTTCAATGTCTTCAACTTACTGTTACGCTTATACCATTCATCGACCGCTGTACCATAAGTGACAATCGCCACTTGCTTACAACGTGCACTGGCTTTTTTCACTTTATCTTCGTCTGGGCTGCCCACTTCAATCCATTTCACCAACTGACCCGTGAGGTCTTTTTCCCACAGCGCAGGTTCATTGGTTTCAAATAAATCTTTGGTAAACTCTAAAGCTTCATCCGCAAAACGTGCAAATGCCAACAAACGCACCATCAAACGCTCAATGGTTTCTGAAGGATGCAATGCCAAAGTCAGTTGATAGTCCCCATATTGGTGGACATCCATATTGGCAATATTCAAATCTGCCTTATAAATTGTAGCTTTAAGCGCCATACATACCATCCTCAAATTTGCCGACTAGCATATAAGATTTCGGCTTTTTTTGCTTAAAACAATTTAAGTCATTGCTCTATGCGACATTCAAAAAGTGCGCTTTCAAAATCCATCCAATCTCTTTCATTTTGAACAATCAATTCAACTCGATTATCAATCCCTTCTTCCACATCTTGATAGTTAAATTGTTCAGGATTGAAATTAAATGCCTTCCATCCCTGATTGGTATGGAAAATTCCTTTAATCCGTCGCCAATCTTGCTGTTCACAAAGCAAATCTAATAAATCGTAAAAGTCAAAAACCCAACGCTTCGGCATTTTCCAACCTGCAACACTATAACCTTGCGCCGTTTCTACATAGTGATACGGCAACTGTTTAATCTCGGGAAAATCTTGTTGAGTCGCTTTCAACTGTTGCTGAATGTTCAGTAAAGGTTGCTTTAGTCGTTTTGTTCCGATGTACTCAAAATCGATTTGCGCAAGCTCAATCTTGCCCTGCTCTGCCATCAACCACTGCTGAGCATAAGGCTGATATTCAGTTTGCAGTTTTTCAAGAGCATCTTGATCTGCTTTTTGCATTTGAGCTTGATGCGAAACCACCACAATCTGCGCCGCTTTTAATTGATCCTGATAGAGATTTTGTGCTGTCCATGCATGATCATGTAAACGCGAACCATCCAGCACCGTGATCGGCGCACGCATGTGCAGGGTCGAGTGCCAATGTGGCTCGGTCAGTTGCTCTAGTAACTGTGCTGGATGTCCCAAGCCTGTGGGTTCAATAAACAGCCGATCAGGCTTTTGTTCTGAGAGCAACCGAGACAGTGCAATTTGCATCGGTAGTTGGCTGCTACAACATAAACAACCACCGAGTAATTCTTTCACCGCATAGCCTTCTGTTTGTGGCATGAGCCGTTGATCTACGCCAATTTGCCCAAACTCATTCATCAGTACCGCCCAAACTTCATGTTCAGGTTTCTGACCTAACAAATGCATGAGCAAAGTGGTTTTACCTGCACCAAGAAAGCCCGAAATAATATGCGTATGAACCGCCTGCGGCATCGATATCAGTTTCAAAATTTTATACCTAGCATGGAATATGATAAAAACAGCACAATAAAATAAGCCATCATCTTAATTTAAATAACCAATTTTCTCATCTCAAATCCATGGCATCGAACACTCAGCATTCAATTGACTGACATTTCATTCATCGATACCCGTATTAGACAAACTTCCTTACATTTTACTCAGGACCAAAATTAAGCTTCCGCACTTAATTCGCATGTTTTGTACAGTTTATGTGACTTTTCAAACATTTAAATTGATCATTAATTCTTCATTTCCTCTCAATCTATTCACAAAAAGCTTCTACTTGTTACTTAAAGCTCACCATTTTTTCATCATCTGTAGTTTTAGGTAATGTGTACTTTTCACATTGTTGCTTCGATTGAACCGTAGATATTCAGGCTATAGGATGAAGCTCAGTTCAAATTGATGTGATGATCAGTCTGAACTATTTTTATCTATAAAATATAAGGATGCCAAAACCATGAAACTTTCTCACTTAATTATTGCAACATCTTTAACAGCTGCGAGCTTTGCAACTTTTGCTGCACCTCAACAAGCGCCAGCTCAAGAAGACAAAGTTGTAGTATCAACCCAAGAAACAGCTGAAACTACAGACTTAAGTGCAAATGCACCTGCTTCGGAAGCATCAGCAGAACAACCGAATCAAGAAAAAGCTGCTAAATAATTGAAATGTTGAGAGATCCGGTGGCTTACTCTCCTGCTGGATCGCAACAACTTTTTAGCGTCACTTGAAACCAAGATATATCCTGTCTTGGTTTCTTTTTATTTATGCGCATAGACTTTAGAAGTTTGAGATCAACAGGTGCAAAAAGCCAAATTTGCGTAGTTTTCCCATATGAGCTTCTATTCAAAACATCAACGTTAGACATAAAAAAAGATCCCCTATGTAGGAGATCTTTTTTTTTAAACTTAACTATGTGAGGCTTTTTTATAAATACTGCACGAAGGATGATGGTTCTCTTGTAAACGCGCGACCTTACGTTGTTCTGCCGCTTCAAAACGGCAACGCTTCCAGTCATTGTCCAAATTCAACGCAGGAATTTGTTTTGGCTTACCATTTTCATCTACCGCGACCATGGTGAAGTAACAACTATTGGTATGGCGTACTGTACGCTTTTGAATATTTTGTGCTTCAACACGAATACCAATTTCCATCGAAGTACGACCGACATGGTTCACGCTTGCCAAGAAAGTTACTAACTCGCCCACATGAATCGGCTCTTTAAAATTAACTTTATCAACAGATAAGGTCACCACATAACTTCCTGAAAAACGACTTGCACACGCATATGCCACTTGGTCTAACAGTTTCAAAATGGTGCCACCATGCACATTTCCTGAAAAATTCGCCATATCAGGTGTCATTAAGACCGACATAGTGAGTTCAGACTGGTCATCCGCAGCCGCAGCAATTTGATCTAATGGGGACATCGCGTTCTCTAATTGGTAAGATAATAGGATATGTGACATTTATTATATCGGTTTTGAACGCTAAATTTGGTAACAAAACCATCATTATTATTTATAGTGATTTAAGTATCATTCAAAAAAATATATATAAAGAAGACTAAGCTTTTGAATCTATAGGCCTTCTTTAAATTTTAATTTATTCAAAAACATTGTCGCTGTGATATTTTCGCAGCACATAAATGGCTTTGAGCCTCATTAGCATGTATTTCTAGTTATAGAAACACATGCTAGTCCAGTCCATTCAGGCTTTTATTTTGAAATCACGCGTGATCAATGCGTTCGTGCTTGAATACTTTGAATATTCAATTTTTGCTTATAATTTTTCTGCGCAAAAACTTTTTGAATCTGTCCTAACTGCGCAACGGTTGCATCGACCCCAGCTTGCATGGTCAACTCACGTCCACTCACATCAAAAATATGTACTTTCTCACGCAAGTCTGGCTGAATCACAATATCGGCATTTTTCAACTCAATTTGTGCAAGGTTCTTTTGCATGATATTGATATTTTGGTTAAACAGCCCCCAAATATTTGAGGTTTCGGTATACATCGGCTGTGCCAAGATATCGACCGCAATAATAATATCTGCCCCTAACTTGCGTGCCACATCAACAGGTACGGGGCTGACTAAACCACCATCTACATATTCATCGGCACCAATTTTGGTTGGAATAAACATACTCGGGATCGATACCGATGCTCGAACTGCTTGACCAGTATTGCCATAGTTAAAGACGACTTTTTTACCCTCTTTTAACTGCGTGGCCACCACATACATCGGGATAGGTAAGCGCTGTAGTGGAACATCGCTTACTTGCTCATTGACATAGTCTTCAACTTTTTGACCATCAAAGAAACCTTTCATGTCCAAACGGATATCGCGCACATCATTGGCTTTCATATTCAGCGCAATATCACGAATTTGATTGGCATTTTTACCGCTAGCATACAGTGAACCGACGATACTACCGGCACTGGTTCCCACGATAAAGTCGGGACGAATCCCCGACTGCTCTAAAACTTGAATTGCGCCAATATGTGCATAACCACGTGCACCACCACTCCCCAATACCAAAGCAATGATTGGGCGGTTTTGTTCTTTTTTGAGCTGTTTAAAGTTAATCTGGTTGAGTCGCTCTTGGGCTTCCCCTGACTCAGTTTCGGCTGAAAAAGCCTGATTTGGCGTTTCTTGAGCCACTTTGGGCATGCTTTGACAGCCTGCTAAAGCGAGCAATGTAAACGACATAAGGCTAAGTTTAATGTTTAACATGATTCACCGAGGTTGAGATAGAGCGAAGTTTTCCAGCAGCATAGTGTATGAAAATCAGCAGTCCAAGTACTGTTGTTTTTCGTAAAAGCGTCATATTTCTCTATTATAATCTGTTTCAATTTTTCAGCATAATTCAACATGCACACTCAGCAGCTCATTCGCATCTTTCTGCATTTTTTAAAATTGGGCTGCTTGTCTTTTGGTGGCCCTGCTGCTCATTTGGTGTTTTTTCACCGACATTTTGTACAACAACTTCGGTGGTTGAGTGATGCTGAATATGCCCAGTTGGTTGCTCTCGCACAATTGCTCCCAGGACCGACCAGCAGCCAAGTGGGTATTGCCATTGGTTATCAACTCCAAGGCTACCGCGGTGCGTGCGCGGCTTGGCTCGGTTTTACTTTGCCGTCTATGCTCCTCATGGCATCTTTCGCGGTACTGGGTCAGCAGTATTTCAATCAACTCAGTGCGATGACACTACATAGCATTCAGTTGATCGTTTTTGCTGTGGTGGTCTGGGCCTTTTGGCAAATGTTGACAAGTTTCTGCAAAACTATCTGGCAATATGTGCTGATGCTACTTAGCACCTTGTTTCTTTACTTTGTGCCATGGTCATTCAGCCAAGTTATCGTCATCTTTGTTGCTGCTCTCGTCGGTATTTATTTCGCATCAGATTCGACATCAAAGCTCCAAGACAGCAGCTTAAAATCAAAAGTCCAAGCAAAGCAGACTTATCTTTGGCTAATTGCCTTTGTTTTGCCTTTTGTAGTTTTTATGGTGTTGCATTCATCTTCTTCACTCTTCTCACAGAGCCTGTTCAGTTTTTACCAAGCAGCATCTTTGGTTTTTGGTGGTGGGCATATTATTTTGCCACTTTTACATCAGGACTTCGTCTCCAGCCATATTTTATCTGCCGAACAATTTGACTTGGGTTATGCGCTGGCTCAACTCATGCCCGGCCCCTTATTTAGTTTCGCAAGTTACTTAGGTGCTTTACTGCCTTTAACTCCGTTTGTTTGGCTGAATGTGGTTCTAGCCACTTTAGCAATCTTTCTGCCCTCATTCTTTTTAATCTTTGCCACCTTGCCCTATTGGTCTTGGCTTATGCAGCAAGCTGCAATACGAAAAGCCGTGATTGGGATTAATGCGGCAGTGGTAAGTTTACTGCTGTGTTTAGTGATACAAATGGGACAAAGTTATTTCAAGCATTGGACTGACTTAGTTTTTGTAATCGCTGTAATTTTAATGCTTCGAACCAAACTCCCGATTTGGCTAAGCCTGATTTTAAGTTTTGCACTCTATCAGCTGTTCTTTTACTTTAGCGGTTAAATAGCCATAAAAAAGCCCCTATCAATGTAGAGGCTTTTTTATGTACTAAATAATTACCAAATGTCTGATTTCACTTTGTCTTTAAATTTAGGATGGTTATCCAATTTAAACACTGGCTCTTTCACACCTTGTTTCAGCTGTGCCAAATAGTCTTTTAACAGCATCAATAAGAATGGTGTTAACAGCAAAATAGCAAACAAGTTAATGGTGGCCATGATACCCATGAACAAATCGGCAGTGTTCCAAATGAGAGGCACACTCATCACTGAACCGAGATACACCATAATCAAAACAAAGATACGGAAGACGAACATCACCTTGGCATTGTTATTGATAAATTGCACATTCCCTTCAGCATAAGCATAGTTACCAATGACTGATGAAAAGGCAAACATGAATAAAATCGTTGCAAGGAAGTCATCACCCCAAGAACCAATTTGGCTCTCTAAAGCCATTTGGGTGAGCGCTACGCCTTCAAAGCCCGCATCATGATAAAGTCCTGATGCCAAAATAATAATCGCTGTACATGAACACACCACGAAGGTATCCACAAATACACCGAGCATTTGTACCAAACCTTGGTTTACAGGGTGCTTTACATCCGATGCAGCTGCCGCATTCGGTGCTGAACCCATCCCTGCTTCATTAGAGAATAAACCACGTTTAATCCCCATCATCATTGCCATAGAAACCATCGCACCGAAGAAACCACCAGCAGCAGCTTCAAACTCAAAAGCTTTAGAGAAAATGAGCTGGAAGATATCAGGTAAAATAGCGTAATTAATTACGGCGATATATAAAGCAACAGCCAAATACAACAAGGCCATCAATGGCACAAAACTTTCTGCCACTTTGGCAATACGTTTGATCCCACCAAAGATAATCATTGCGGTCAGCAAGACTAAAGCTAGTCCAACCCAAGACACCACAATATGAATGCCGCCGAGTTCAAATGCCAGATTGGCTTTATCCCATCCCCATGCATGTGCTGTTGCACCCGTAATTGCATTGGCTTGTACTGCGTTAAACACAAAACCATAGGTTGAAATAAGCGCAACAGCAAAGACTACACCCAACCATTTTTGTTTCAGGCCTTGGGTAATATAGTAGGCAGGTCCACCACGGAACTGTTTATTTTCTTGGTCGCGCACCTTGAACAACTGCGCGAGAGATGACTCAACAAAAGCCGAACTCATTCCCAAAAATGCAGTGACCCACATCCAAAATACTGCACCCGGTCCACCAATCGCAATTGCGATCGCAACGCCCGCAACATTACCTACACCTACACGACTTGCAAGCCCAGTGACAAAAGCCTGAAAAGGTGTAATGCCATGATCATCATCACATTCCTTACGGCTTGATTTCATGACCTTGATGCTGTGCAAAAATAAGCGCACCTGTACTGCACCTGTAATTAGGGTGTAAAACAAACCGACCGCAACAAGGAAAATCACCAAAAAGTCCCACAGAGGTCCATTCAGTGTATTCACCCACCCGAGTAATGTTTCATTTAATTGATCATTCATCTCGATATCCTAATTATTGTGAGAGACCTGAAAGCAAAAAAGCCCTAGTTTCCTAGAGCAAATTGCATTTCTAATTAGTTAAAATATTGCAAAATAGACTGAATGACAGCCACGTTAATCAAGTCTACAAAGAATGCGCCACATAAAGGCACAATCAAGAATGCCTTGTGCGAAGGACCATACATGTTGGTAATCGCCTGCATGTTTGCAACCGCAGTCGGGGTTGCACCCATACCAAATCCACAGTGACCCGCAGATAGCACCGCAGCATCGTAGTTTTTACCCATTACACGGAATGTCACAAATGCAGCATATAAGCCCATCGTAATTGTTTGTGCACCTAAAATCACCACAAGCGGACCAGCAAGGTCAGCCAATTGCCATAATTTCAATGAAAGCAAAGCCATCGCAAGGTACAACGACAGTGATGCATTACCAAATACATCAATCGCACGGTCAAAGATTTGAACTTTGAAAATACCTTCCAACACATTACGTAAAATCACACCACCTGCAAGCGCCCAAACAAAAGTCGGTAACTCAAGCATTGTGCCTTTCATATGACCGGTCATAAAGTCAGCAAAAGCCAAACAGCCTGCAAACAAACCTAATGTCGTAATCGCATTATCCGCAGTGATTAAACGCACACGATGTGGATATTCAAACGGTACATATTCTGTTGAATTAATATCAGTCAGTGGCGTGTTATCACTCTTTTCAATTTGTTCATTGGTACGTGGTGTCGCCAATTGATAGCGGTTAATAAGTAACTTCGCTAAAGGACCGCCAATCAAACCACCAATAATCAAACCAAATGTCGCACTCGCCATACCCAAAGCTAATGCACCTTGGATACCATGTTTAACTTCTAAAATTTCACCCCAAGCACCCGCAGTACCATGACCACCAGTTAAGGTAATTGAACCTGCAATCAAACCAATAAGTGGGTCAATACCCAATAAAGTTGCAAGGCTAATGCCGACAAAGTTTTGCACCACAATAAATGATGCGACAGCAATCAAGAAAATAACCAGACCAATTCCCCCTTCGCGCAATTTGGCAAAGTTTGCACTTAAACCAATTGAGGCGAAGAAAATCAGCATAAAACTTGTTTGCAATTCGCTACTGGTCGTGATGCTATAGCCCCAAAGACTATGCACAACCAAGGAGATAATCGCTGCAACTAAACCACCTGCGACAGGCTCAGGAATGTTGTAGCGTTTCAAGAAACCAATTTTATTTACCAAGAAGCGGCCAAGTAACAAAACGATGACGGCTGCAATCAAGGTATAAAAAGCGTTAAAAGTAAATTCCATGACAATTGTCCATAAAGCGGATGCTTAGATTTTGTTATCTGGCTAATAAGCCACCGAATCCATTGATACTTCAAGAGATATTTCGTAAATCTGAGACAAACTCAGTCTTGCGTATGGAAGTTCAGGCAACGGGTAAATTGGTAACAAACTAAGCGATCTGATGCATAACATGTTCAGTTCTACACGATGAGTAAACTGAAATAACGTAATGCCCAATAATGTTTGGACACAGATACGGTTTTTGAAAAAAATCACAAAACCGCCCCATATTGCTTTAAAAACAAGCAATAAATGCACAATATGGGCGAAAGACGGACATTATGCAGATTTTTTATAGATAATCTTTATTTTTTTACAATAATTTCCAACTATTTCACTTATTCTTTTCTGACCCAATACTTAAGTCTATATTCAAAATGTATTTAGTCTGTATAAATTTCTCGACTCAAACAAAACAGGAGCCTAAAGCTCCTGTTTTTAAACGGCTTTGTTGCATAAAGCCTTTGACGGCAGAGTTTTCCTAAGTTGCTAAAATTTAGGTTACAACTTGGGTATGAGGTCTGCCTAATTCTGTAAATTTATTTAATACGGCTACGCGTGCATGGATCTCATTCACTTGGCTTTGAAAGTTTCTCGCACGGAGTTTATCGCCTAATAACTTGATGCAATGCATCTTAGTTTCAACCAAACTTCGCCGATGATAGCCTGACCAATTTTTCCATATTGTTCTTCCTAAACGTTTAACTGTTCGAAGTAATTCATTTCGCTCTAGCGAGCTGGTCTTTGTATCTTTCCAAGGTTTCGCATTTTTTCTTGGCGGAATCACCGCATGTGCTTGTCGGTCTGCAATTACTTGACGGCATTGTTTGGTGTCATAAGCCCCATCAGTATAGACAGAGTCAATCTGCTCATCTTGTGGAATCTGATCGAGTAAATCACCAAGCACTTGTGAATCACTCACATTATTTGTAGTGAGTTGAATAGCGCGTATTTGAAGGGTTTTAGCATCTATACCAATATGAAGTTTACGCCATTGGCGACGATATTCAGGTTGGTGTTTCTTACGCTTCCATTCACCTTCGCCTAGAAACTTTAAGCCAGTAGAATCGACGAGTAGCTGGAGACCATTACTGCTTTTTTGATAGTTAATTGCAATATCAATATGCTTTTGTCTTCTGCAGATGGTGGAATAGTCTGGTGCTGTCCAATCTAATCTACAAAGATGAATGAGACTTTGCACAAAGCCAGTGACCATACGTAAAGAAAGACGAAATAAAGATTTGATCATTAAACAGCATTGGATGGCTGTATCTGAATAAGTTTGATTTCGACCATGTTTACCTTTGGGTTGAGCGTACCATTGAGTCTTGGGATCAAACCAAATTGAGAGATTTCCTCGATTTATTAATGCACTGTTATAAGAAGACCAATTGGTTGTACGATAGATTTTAGGTGTGGGCTTATTCATTTGAGAATTATATTGTGGAATAAGCCTTTATAGATAGGTTTGTGCAACAAAGCCTTTTTAAACTACAACTATTTCATCACATGATCAGAAGCTGTATTTCGCCATTAAGCCAACACGGTTGTCTTTTTTGCTTTCACCAGCAAAGGTATCACGTTTACCATTGATATATTCAACACCTAAGTCCAACGGCTTAACTGGTGAATAGATGAAGTTAATCCATGCTTGGTAAACTTCTTCATTTGCAGCATCATTTATACGCGCGTAATCAGTACCATCATCCGCAAAGAGTGCGCCATACGCTAAAGTCGAACGTAATTTTTCGTTAAATTTATACGTACCACCGACTTGTACACCAAACGCTTCATTTTGCTCGATATTGCCATTTACTGGATCTACATAAAATGCTGTATTGCTTCCGTATAAATAGTTGCTATTGCCCTGTACATAGGACACATCAGCACTTAGTTTTAAAGGATCAATCACTTGATAGTTTACACCAGCAGCTAAGCCCCAACCTGTTTTATCATCACCAGATGATTCAGACTTATAGTGCTCCACTAAACCACGAACAGATGCATTCGCTTTGCCATCTGCAAAACCTTGCGTTAATTTCGCAGTTAATACTGGTAAGCTATATTTCACATCTGAACTAACAGTCTCCCTCTTAGTTACACCATCAGTCGTGGTAACTTTAAGCTGGTTTGCTGAACTATTCCCTTCTTCCGCAGCAATAAATAATTTCGTTGCAGGCGCCAAGTTAAAGCCATAACGTACTTGTGGAATACGTGCTGTACCCCCCCCCACGTTAGTGCCGAAGTCAATCATTTCTGGTGCATGGCTAGACAAGAAGTTAGATGTAGTTTGACCAAACAACCAGTTGTTATAAGTCAAATATGCATGACGAATACGCAGTGCTTCATTTGTTCCAGCGAAGTCGACTTCTACTTTACCGCCAAGTTTGTTATCACCAGCCACATTGGTATTGAAATCTAAACCTAAACGTGTAGTTTTTGCTGTTGCACGAAGTTTGTCTTTAGTTTTACCATCTGAACTTGCAACTTTGTTGAAGTCGTCATCCGCACCTTCAATAATGTAGTTTGCATCGCCACGAACAAAACCATATAGGTTAATGTCTGCGCCAGACTTAGATTTGAACGAAGATAGTGGAGATTCAGCTTTTACAGGAGCTGGCTGTGTTTTCACTTGTTGAATCTGAACTGCTTGTTGTTGTTGAACTTGTTGCTGTTGTTGCATCAATGCTTTTAGCTCTGCAACTTCAGCGCGTAATTGAGCGAGTTCTTGTTGTTCTTTGGTTGCAGCATGAGTTGTTGTCATCATCAGAGCAGCCACACTAAGTGCTAGGCTTTGAGCGATAAATGGCTTTTTATTGAGGGCTAAACGCATACACAAACTTCCTTTATTACATTGTTAATAGTGAATCAAAAATTCCATTTCAGTAAAATTTTTTGCACAAAAGACCACTCCGTTTTGGTCTTTTCATATGCAAAGTAATCTTATAAAGATGAAAAATCGCACATTTCGATGTTTTAAGATATGACCTTTTATTACTCTTGCCACTAAAGTCTAATGCACACAATTTCAAACGATAATTGATGTTATTCGCGATTGGCTTTGAAGCATCAAATTACAATTTAGACAGACTTTTGCAATAATTAAGTAACAATTCTTCATATTTTCTTAAATATAGACTGAGTTTTATTTGAGATCTATATTTTTTTCTTATAACTAAAGTCTTAGTCTAATAGATAGCCACCTATGCCCAATGATGGGTCAAAATCACACCTTTGCACCAAAAAAGCCTAACTATTCAGACGATTATTGAGCATGATAAATAAAATATCCCCAAGCACGAATACACGGTTATGGCAAATAGATGTGCTCATAGGAAAACTCCTAACAAAATGTTTGAGCAAACCCGTCAAACTCAATTTAGACCGTCTGAACATCCTGAAAAAAACATCTAATAATAAGAAACTTTTGGATATTATCCGAAAAAATGGATTTCGCCTTTTATTGAGCACCGCAGCGAAAATGGTTGGGGCTTATATGGCTTGCTTAATATTCAAAAAGGTGAAAAAGCGAAAATCGCACAGCAGCAATCATGTAATGACTAATTTTTTGATACACCTGTTGGACTATTCTTAATAGTTAATCAAGCTATGAGCATCGGCGCGAAATGAATTTGTAATGATGATGCAAAATGTCATGATTGCAGCCAAAGTACGAGGCTTAGACACTTGCCTACAAGCCGCATGGAATCATCTTCATGCTCTCGTGCTGAATATACTTGATGCTGTACAGAAAGAAGAATTGGTCTGCAGTATAGCACTAGGTTATGCGGATCCTGAGCGGATCGTCAATCGCTTTATAACACCACACGCACCAGTTGAAGATTTTGCAGTATTATTAAATAATGACTAAGATTTAAAGCATTCATTTAAATACAAAAAGAGACTAAAATGAGTCTCTTTTTTATATAGTCACGACTTCAATTTTTAGGCTTTTTCGTGCTCAAGCTTAAACACATAATACAAAGCCAAAGCCACAAAAATAGCCATAACGATGGCCATATTCAAAAGTGCCGACCAAAGTAGAAAATTAAGAATCACGCCACAAAGTAGACCACAACCAAATTGCATACTACCCATAATCGCACTGGCCGTTCCTGCCCGTGCACCCTGCTCAGACATTGCAATCGCCATAGCATTTGGTCCTGTAAAACCAATTGCTGCGACAGCAAGAAACATCCCTGCGCAAACGATATATAAAGGAGCATGCGTCATGCTGCCCGCTACCAACAGCAGCCCCACACCAACCAACTGCAAAAAACTGCCTAATTTTAAGCGCTGAAAAACACTTAACTTTTGTGCCAAGCGCTTATTTAAAGTTGAGAACAGCATAATCCCAACCGCATTGGCACCAAAGGCATAGGCAAAAACTTGCTGACTTAAGCCGTAACCATCCATCAGAATGGCAGCAGAAGCACTGATATAGCAAAAGAGTACAGCCCCAGCAAAACATCCAACAAACATCGGACGTCTAAAGCTCGAATCTTGCAGAATCGCCCCGTAGAGGTTTAAAACTTGATTAAAGTTAAGCTTTAAACGGCGCTTCGGATCTAAAGTTTCTTCAAAGAAAAAGTGTACGCAGCACAGGCTTCCCAAACCAACGACCATCAAAAAGGCAAAAATACTATGCCAACTACTGAAACTCAGCACCAACGCGCCTAAACTCGGTGCAATAATCGGCGCGATGGTAGTCACAATCATCATACTGGCAAATGCTTGAGCTGAGGCTTGCATATCTAAACGATCACGAATCGCAGCACGGGCAATCACCACGCCCACACAACCGCCTAAGGCTTGCAAAACCCGAGCGGCAATGAGACTCCACTCACTGTTTGCAAACACACATAGTAAACTGGCAATAATGTAGAGACTTAGGCCAAAATACAGCGGTTTTTTCCTTCCAATTCGGTCACTTACCGGCCCATAAATCAATTGTCCAATAGCCAAGCCTAAGAAGTAGGCAGGTAAGCTGTTTGCCACTATTTGTGTGCTTACCCCAAAGTCATTCGCCATTTGTGGCAAAGCAGGCAAATACATATCAATAGACAGTGGACCGAGTGCAGTCAGTGAAGCAAGTAAGAGAATCCAAGCGTTGGAATAGACCGCTTTTTCCTGTGTAGTCGACATAGGATTAATTTATGTTTTGGAAGGAGAGTTTGCAGACAAGTTTACACGCTCCATAGTATGATTTATACCAGAGCAGGTGAAATTTCACATATTCTCATATTTGAAAATTGTCCAACCCTAAGCGACAAACAAAGGTGCCCTTTGAAAGCATGGCTGACCAGTCTAAAACAGGCTACTTATAATACAACCTTCATGTATAACCTCCGCATGGTCATTACTTTTGCAGGGACTGCTTTTGTTCCATATTTTATGGGTTTTCAACTGGCAACTATTCCGCTGACACTCGGTGCAGTTGCTGCGGGTTTAAGTGATATTGATGACCGCTTTTCCGTGCGGATCATGAATTTAATTTTTACCTATATTGGCTTTTTCATTACCGCAACGTCTATTTACTTTTTATTTCCGCACCCAATTTTATTCGCACTGGGTCTAATCGTTTCGTGTATTGGTCTGATTTTACTGGGTTCACTGGGACGTCGTTATGCCACGATTTCCTATGGTTGCTTAGTGGTTTCGGTTTACTCCATGCTCGGTGTCGGACTTTTTGACAACTGGTATACACAACCGTCTCTGCTAGTGATTGGGGCAATTTGGTATAGTGTTATTTCAACCATCAGTTTTCTGCTCTTTCCCGTTCGTCAGGTACAGGACAATCTATCGAAGTGTTATTCCTCACTCGCCGATTTTCTGTTTGCAAAATCCAACCTGTTTGATGTCGATATGACAGCAAACAGCTATCAACAGAGCATGATTGAACTGTCGTTGGAAAATGGTAAATTAATTGCAATTTTCAACGACATGAAAACCGCCCTACTCACCCGTTTAAAAGGTGACCGTGGACAACGGGATACCCGTCGCAGCCTGCAATATTATTTTGTGGCGCAAGATATTCACGAGCGTGCAGATTCAGCACATATTGACTATCAAAAACTGGCGAAAATTTTTCAACACAGCGATATCTTATTCCGCTTTCAACGAATTTTATCTATACAAGCTAAAGCCTGTAAGGACTTAAGCAGCAGCATTTTAAACCGTCAAACCTACACCCATAATAAGCGCTTTAAACATGCTTTTGAAAATCTCCGTTTATCATTAGAAAAGCTGAGAGATGAACAACAATATGACCAAATTTGGGTCAATGCTCTGTTTTCTCTGTATCAAAACTTAAAGTCGATTGATGCTCAGCTACGTAACTTAGAAACTGAACGCAATATTAAACTCGATAAAACCAAGCATATCGAAAGCCAACTCAAAGATGATGACTTGAAAGGCTGGGATGACATTAAGGTTCGGATTAAACAACATCTCACCCCAGAATCGGTGTTATTTCGACATGCGATTCGTTTGTCTATCGTGCTATTGGTTGGATATATCTTTGTTCAAGTCACTAACATTGAATATGGGTACTGGATTCTACTTACAGCACTCTTTGTCAGTCAGCCCAATTTCAACGCAACCAAACGTCGTTTACGTTTACGTATCGTAGGAACGTTGGTCGGAATCATTTTAGGGTATGCCGTATTGTACTTTGTACCTTCGATTGAAGGACAACTTCTCGTCTTGGTCATCAGCGGGGTACTTTTCTTTGAGCTGCGCAGTAAACAATATGCACAAGCCACCGCTTTCATCACTATTTTGGCGCTGATTAATTTCAACTTAGATGGTATGGGATACGAAGCTGCCCTTCCGCGCATGATGGATACCTTAATTGGCTGTGGTCTGGCATGGTTAGGCGTGAGTTTCATTTTCCCTGACTGGAAGTTCCGTCGCCTACCCCGCACAATTTATCGTTCGCTTTCCGCTCAATGTGATTATTTAGCTGAGGTGATTGAACAGTATAAGTCTGGACGCAACAATGGCCTGAATTATCGAGTGGTCCGTCGTGCGGCACACAATACTGATGCCGAGGTTGCTTCACTCATTTCCACTTTAGCCACCGAGCCCGATTTTGACCCAACGCAAAAAAGCTTGGCATTTGAGTTCTTGTGCCTCAATCATACCTTTATTAGCTATATTGCAGCTTTGGGGGCTCATCGCGAAAAAATTGACGACCCACAAATTTTAGAATTGATGGATCGCGCTTTTGACAATATCCAAGGTGCGCTACTGCGGGATGAAATGCCTGATTTAACTGCGCAAAATATGCTACAGACCATTCGTCAGCGTTTAAGCCAAAATAATGAGGAAGATCAGAAGGCATTGATTATTTTACAACAGCTTTCCTTGATGTTTAGCATCTTGAATCAGTTCAGTCGTTTGAAGCAAAGTTTAAGCCACGAACGGGATCATGAGGCCACAGAATTGGCTTCATTATAATTTGGGTGATTTTGGAACAATATACTCACTGAAATGCTCTAAATGATGCTAAACTTTTTGCAGTTTTAAATCTGTTACTTTCACTATGACCGCGAAAAATTTATACGCTTATACTTTACAGCCTGTGACCTATGAAATCACTGAAGCTGAACAACGCGATGCTCAATTAAAAATTTGGCGTAGCACAAACAAAATTAGCATGAAAGCTTGGATCATCATGGCTGTCGTTACAGCCCTTTCGATTCTTGGCCTAATTTTACTCAAGAATTATTCAACCATCTTTTGTTGGGTCGCAATCGCCTGCGTCGTGGTTTACCTTTTAGTCCGTAAATTCGGCTTAGAATGGTATGTGAAACGCAAAATGAATGAGTTTCCAGTTCAGGAAATTAAAGGTATTCGTTTAGGCGTACAACCTCATGGTCTGATTATGCGCCAGCAAATGGGCATGCAAGAAGGTGTCGGTGCGATCGGCTGGAAAGACATCTACGAATGGTATAACACACCTGAGTTTTTGTTGATTAAATTCAAAGTGAAAGGCCAAGAAGGTGCATACATTCTGCCAAAACGCATGGATAGCAAAAACTTCTCGTTTAATACGATTCGTAAACATTTAAAAGAAACAGTCGGTGAAGCGCAGCCACTTTAAGTCCTGCCTTTCTCTTCTATAAAAAACCTCCACCTTTTGGAGGTTTTTTTTATATCCCAAACTCTCGAATACAAATGATAATGAGAATAAATATTAATTTCTAAATCCATATTATCTTCTCAATCTTCAGGTATAATTTGCGCACAACAAATCGCTCACCATTAAGTATCGCCATGTTTAAAAAAACATTTTTCCAAGTGCATTGGTTTTTGGGAATCACTGCGGGTCTTATCCTGTCGCTTATGGGCGTCACAGGGGCCATCTATTCTTATGAACAACAAATCTTAAAATGGATGAACCCAGATAGCTATACCGTTCAAGCAACACAAAACAATAAATTAACCCCTGCTGAGCTGTATCTACATTTCCAAAAACAAGATCCTGCCATCAAAATCAATAGTATTACGATTGCTCAAGAGTCAACCACTTCAAGTACGGTCAATATCGAGAAAGAAGGCGCACGTCGTGGTTATAATATGATGGTGAACCCGTATACTGCTGAAGTCCTACCCGAAGTTAAAGGCCGTGAATTTTTTAACTTTATTCAACAGTTGCACCGTAATTTAACTATCGGTCCTGTCGGTAAACAAATTACTGGCGCTTGTACCCTCATGCTTATTTTCTTTGTATTGAGTGGTCTGTACTTACGTTGGCCCAAACGTCATTCCATCAAACAATGGTTTTTTATTAAACCTAAATTGAAAGGGCGTAACTTCATTTGGGATTTGCATGCTGTTGTTGGTACTTGGGTGGTGATCTTTTATCTGATCTTGGCCTGTACAGGACTGTACTGGTCTTATGATTGGTGGCGTGATGGCATGTTTAAAGTCCTCGGTGTTGAACGCCCACAAGCACAAATGCAAGAAGGACCCCGTCCAAATGTTGGTGCAACTCAAGGCCCACGTGGCGAACAGGCTGGTGCTCGTGGTGGCGAATCACGTGAGCAAGGTCGTGGCGGCCCACAAGGTGAACACACAGCCCGTGGTGAACGAGGTCAAGGCGAACAACATGGTGAGCGTAAAGGCTTATCTCCAGAACAAGTACAAATTGCTTTAACCCAAACGTGGACAGGATTTAATGCACAAATTGGTCGAGACTATTCAACCCTGACCCTAAATATTCCGAAAAAACCTGATGGTACACTTGAGCTTTCATTTGTAGATGCAATTCCACAGCATGAGCGGGCGCGAAATTCAGCGGTCTTCAATTATCAAACTTCACAAATTGAAAAAATGGAGTTATATGAGCAGAAGAAGCTGAATGAAAAAATCATGAGCAGTATGCTTCCTGTACACCGTGGTAGCTTCTTTGGCCCAATTTATCAATTCTTTGCCATGTTTGCATCACTGATGATGCCACTGTTCTTTGTAACGGGTTGGATGCTGTATCTCAAACGCCGTAAGCAAAAGAAACTCACCCAGCAAGCCCGTGGTGGAGCGTTGAATGTTCCAGTTGATCTACATGCGAAACCATGGCTCATTGCCTATGCAACTCAAACGGGTGTTTCTGAACAAATTGCTTGGCGTACTGCAACCAGCTTACAAGAAGCAAGACAACCTGTAAGCGTTAAAGCTGTGCAACACTTAACACAGGATGACTTAAAAGCTGCTGAGCAAGTGCTTTTTGTTGCAAGTACTTATGGCACGGGTGAAGCACCTGACTTAGCCAGTAGTTTTGAAAAGAAATTTTTAAATACAACTTTGGATTTGTCACACCTTCACTATGCCGTTTTGGCTTTAGGCTCTCAAGAATATCCTGATTCCTATTGTAGTTTTGGACATCGCATTGATAGTTGGTTAAAAGCCAATGGCGCACATGCTTTGTTTGCAACCATTGAAGTCAACAACGCAGATAACAATGATATTCAACGTTGGAACAGTGCTCTTGCCTCTGCAACCAAACTTGAACTTCAAGCCATGAACATTGACAAAACCTTTGATCAATGGAATTTGGCACAACGTGAAGTACTCAATCCAAATAGTGTCGGAGCACATGCTTATAATATTGAGCTAAAAACCAACTTCGATGCAACATGGCAAGCAGGTGATATTGCTGAAGTTCAACCAGGTAACAGCACAGCACGTATCCAAGCCTTTATGCAAAAGCATCACATTGCAGCACAGAGCATCGTTGAGTCTTTAGCCATTTCCATTGAGCAAGCGCTTTGGGATAAAAACCTCAACACAGAGATTGAGCCTTTTGCCAATTTGGAACATTTACTGGAACAGTTGAGCCCTTTACCTACACGCGAATACTCAATTGCAAGTGTACCGACTCAACAAGTGTTACGTTTAGTCGTGCGCCAACAGCAAGATTCAGCAGGTGAACTGGGCTTAGGTTCTGGTTGGTTAACCCAACATGCCGAGCTTCAGCAACCTATCGCACTACGTATTCGTACTAATGAATCATTCCATTTGATCAATGACAACCGTCCTATCATTTGTATTGGGAACGGTACAGGCATCGCAGGTTTAATGAGTCTACTCCATGCACGTACCCGCCTAGACTATACGCAAAACTGGTTGATCTTTGGTGAGCGTCAACGTGAACATGATTTCTTCTATCAAAGTACGATTGAAGCGTGGCAAACCACAGGCATGCTACAACGCTTAGATTTAGCGTTCTCGCGAGATCAGGCAGAGAAAGTCTATGTACACCATAAACTGCGTGAACAAGCCACTGAGCTTAAAACATGGGTTGAAAATGGTGCCGTAATTTATGTCTGCGGTAGCATTAATGGTATGGCGAGCGATGTCGATGCTGCCCTAATTGAAATCTTAGGCGAAGAAAAATTAGATCAACTCCGTCAAGAAGGTCGTTATCGTCGCGATGTTTACTAAACACTAAGTCTAAATGAAAAAACCGAGCCACAGCGCTCGGTTTTTTCATGCGTAAATTTGCTAGAATCCATGCAAACGATAACCCACAAGCCTATATGCAAAAATCAAAAAGAGTCATTAGTTTTATTATCGGGTCATTACTGTTCGCAGACGGCCTGTATTTTGTTTTACAACTACGCTTTAATTTTGGCGCCCTCTTGCCCTTATTGATTGGACTAGGTCTAATCACTTATGCACACGCTTATCCTAAGCTTATCGCCTATATTCAAACTAATACAATCAGACAATCAATATGGCGTTGGGCTTGGGCTATTTTCTTTGTTTGGGTTTTTAGCTTAGTCATTTTCTTCGCCTTTTTAGGGTTTTCAAATCAACAAAATACCCCTCATGTCGCTGCACCCGCTATTGTAGTTCTTGGGAGTGGTCTGAAGCATGGCAAACCGAGTCCAACATTGGCCAGCCGTTTAGATCAAGCGGCAAACTATGCCAAGCTACATCCCAACAGCATTATGGTCGTCAGTGGTGGCCTATCTTTTCAGCAAAAAAATAGTGAAGCTGAAGCAATGCGGCAGTATCTGATTGATGTACACCATATCCCAGCACAGCGTATTTACACCGAAGATCAAAGCACCAGTACTGAGTTAAATCTGATCAATAGTAAAAAGATTTTAGCCAAGCAGCATATTTCTCTCCAGCAACCGATTGCTATTGTGACCAGCGATTTTCATATTCCACGTAGCCGCGCTATAGCCATACGTCAGGGTTATCAAACGCCCATCATGATCAGCGCTCAGACACCTCTTGCCATTCGCTATAATGCATGGTTACGTGAGTATTTTGCATATTGGAGTGGTTGGTTACTCAATGAATACTAAAATGGGATCATCTTGAATTAATGGAGGCGAATTGTCCGTGGCGATGGTAATTGTAATTGTTTAAATAACTCAGGCTTCTGCATTGAAAATTGATATAAATAGTTTTTGATATCTAATAATAATTTTTCTGGTGCAACCAAGACATTTTGTCCTTCTGGACTTAAATTCATCGAGACCGTGGTTTTTTCTGAACGTAAGAATGGAATCACTTTTTCGACTAAATCGCTAAGACCAATACTCTGGATTTCGTAGCCTGCCCAATTATCTTTCACTAAAAGCTGTGCTAAACCTTTACTCTGCCACATCGCAAATGAACGTTGACCGGTTGGCGTAGCACATAAAGCCCAGCCATCTTGGTATAAGGCAATAACATGGCCTTGATGCACGATAGTTTCGATAAAAAGACGATAGATTTCAAGAGGATCGTAAGCAATATTTTGATTTTTAGACGCAGCTTTGCGTTGATATGGGTTTCTCATAAATCTGTCATATTTTAAAATTATTATTGCACAGAAGTGTATGAAAACAGCTTGAGATAAGCAAGGTTTTTACGATAAGGGAATATGGTGGGCGCTGACGGGATCGAACCGCCGACATTCTGCTTGTAAGGCAGACGCTCTACCAACTGAGCTAAGCGCCCTTGAGAAATAAAAATAGCGTCGCTATTTTTATGATGCAAGAGAGAAATCTTGCTTGATTCCATTTACTAGCACAAGGGATCTAGAAAATGGCGCAGCGGACGGGGCTCGAACCCGCGACCCCCGGCGTGACAGGCCGGTATTCTAACCAACTGAACTACCGCTGCAACGGTAATTGCGAATGCAATTAGGGTCATTAAGCTTTACAGCTTGAATATGGTGGGCGCTGACGGGATCGAACCGCCGACATTCTGCTTGTAAGGCAGACGCTCTACCAACTGAGCTAAGCGCCCTGATTAAGATT
Organism: Acinetobacter sp. PC34; assembly: GCF_051789135.1. NCBI lineage: Bacteria > Pseudomonadati > Pseudomonadota > Gammaproteobacteria > Moraxellales > Moraxellaceae > Acinetobacter > Acinetobacter sp. PC34. The sequence goes on from NZ_CP196664.1 coordinate 2,462,260, forward strand.
GTCAGTCTTAGTGTTTAAATTTAAGCTCAGGGACTTAAATTTATATTTTAAATGGCGCAGCGGACGGGGCTCGAACCCGCGACCCCCGGCGTGACAGGCCGGTATTCTAACCAACTGAACTACCGCTGCGTCGTAAAATATGGTGGGCGCTGACGGGATCGAACCGCCGACATTCTGCTTGTAAGGCAGACGCTCTACCAACTGAGCTAAGCGCCCTGATTAAGATTGTCAGTCTTAGTTTTTAAACTTAAGCTCAGGAACTTAAATTTAATCGATTCTTTGAATGGCGCAGCGGACGGGGCTCGAACCCGCGACCCCCGGCGTGACAGGCCGGTATTCTAACCAACTGAACTACCGCTGCATCGCAAAAAATCTGGTGGGCGCTGACGGGATCGAACCGCCGACATTCTGCTTGTAAGGCAGACGCTCTACCAACTGAGCTAAGCGCCCTCATTAAGGATTTCGTATAAATGGCGCAGCGGACGGGGCTCGAACCCGCGACCCCCGGCGTGACAGGCCGGTATTCTAACCAACTGAACTACCGCTGCACTTACACAAAGTCACTAATGTGGTACAAACAATATTAAAAATCTTAAGTGGCGCAGCGGACGGGGCTCGAACCCGCGACCCCCGGCGTGACAGGCCGGTATTCTAACCAACTGAACTACCGCTGCACGTAAGATCTTTAACGTAAAGGCTTGGTGGGCGCTGACGGGATCGAACCGCCGACATTCTGCTTGTAAGGCAGACGCTCTACCAACTGAGCTAAGCGCCCTTAACGTCTTTATCGTTTGTGAGGTGCATTATAGAGAATCTTTACAGGCTGTCAAACGCTTTTCGGCTTGTTTTCGCTTTTTTGCAATCGAGTGATTAAAAAATAGGTCAAATGGTATAAAAACAAGTATTTTCTGTATGTTATTTAACATATTTGCGAAAATTAAAATGATTATTCGCTAAATTTCTTTTCCTCAAAATACACATTTTCTATGATTAATCCCCTTCTTCTATTAAATACTCATATTTTAAATTACAGCGGTGAATACTCAATAAAATAAGCTTGCACATTTTTTAACAACTATTTTTAGAGTTCAAGTTTATGTTCGGAAATATAAACCAGTGCATTGCAATCAATTAGTTCAAATAACTCTATAACATCCGTATTACGCATACGAATACAGCCATGCGACATCGGCATCCCCATTGGTTCGCTATCTGGTGTTCCATGAATATAGATATAACGTTGATAGGTATCGCAGCCTTCCCCGCGATTAAAGCCTTCTTCTAAACCACTCAGCCATAAAATCCGAGACAAAATCCAGTCTCGTTCAGGAAACTGATTGGCTAAATCGGTGTCGTATACTTCCCCTGTAGGCTTTCGAGCAATAAAAACGGCATTTTGAGGTTGCTCAGCACCATGCTTCTCAGCAATGAGATGCCAACCCCGTGGGGTTTTACCACTATTTTCAACTTCGCCAATGCCATTTTTTCCTGACGAGATCAGATAAAATTTATTCTTTTTAGGCAGTGTTAAAGTCTGTTCAGCCAGATCAATCAAGACGTCTGCATCAGCAATTACATAAGACATCAGTTGTCCTCTATTTGTTTTTTATCTACTCCAGTATTTGGTTCTGGGCGTAACCATAACCATATTGCGACTAGCAGCATGGTGGTATTGGTAAATAATTTCACAAAGAATGGTGCATTGGTCAGTAGCATGATCAGTCCACTGATCAACATCATGATACTGGCAAACCATTTCGCTTTACGTGGTACAGTGCCATTGGCACGCCATGCTCTTAACGTTGCGCCATATTTAGGATGGTTGAGTAACCAAGCATCCATTTGTGGCCACCCCTTAGATGCAGCCCAAGCAGCCAAGATCAGAAAAACAGTTGTTGGCATACCCGGCAACAGTGCACCGATAAAGCCTAGGATGACAAAGATCACCACTAAACAACGCCAAAACAACGTTTTCATACCACTTTCCTGAGCACCGAATTGCGGTAGTATAAAGTGTTTTTTAATTTTATCCGTTGTCCTTCTGCATATTTAGCTTCTTTTTTAAGGCACTCACATGCATCTCATTTCACAGCATCAGTTGTTTGAACCTTGGCTCCAATTCAAACATCCATTGCTTCGCCAGTTGGCTTTTGCTGTAGCAAGTCCAAACATTTTATCTGCGTTGCCGTTAGAGCTCGATATACAACATGCTTTTCATTTTCATCCCTCACAAATCTGGCAACAGCACTTTCAAACCTATTTACCTCGCCTTAAACAGCTCGATCAAGACCCGAAAGAACTCGAAGACTTTATGGCTCAACTGAAAAGTACCCGTCTGGGTCTGCGCTTTGAAATGTTCATGTGGTTTTGGTTACTGGATCATCACTATCATGCTTATGAATTATTGGGTCATAGTATCCAAATCATTGATGGTGCACGGACTACGGGTGAACTGGACTTTTTAATTAAAAATACCGAAACCAATCAAGTCGAGCATTGGGAAGTCGCGTTGAAATATTATTTAGGTGAAACAGATCTAAGCTTAACCACATGGTATGGGTTGAATCGTACTGATACTTTAAACCGAAAACTAAAACACTTTACTCATAAACAGTTTCAATTCCAGCAAGCTTTAGACACAGGCATTCAAACGCGCTTTGCCGTTTTAAAGGGGCAACTCTTTCTCCCTCTAAGAAATGGTTTCACAGCAGTTGATGCTTTAAACCAATACTCCCTCCCCGATTGGCTCAATCCTGACCGTCGACTAGGTACTTGGGGTAACAGCATTCCAAAGGCCGACTTGAATTACTATCGCCTACAACGTCAAGAGTGGATTTGCCCAAATGCTGAAGTCAGTAGCCAAAATGCACATTGGTGGACCAATGGACTGTACTTACAAAATCAAAACAATCAGTTTTATATGTACCGAAATCCAAATTTGATTTTAACTTGATTTTGCAGAAGTTACTTTATACAAAAATACATAATACAACATACGCTTACTTATCTCCTGTAAAACCATGCTATTTTTTATAGTGTTTATTTTTTAATCTTAAACAACATCAGAACAAAATCATTTGATGAATACACTAAAAATTTTGGAGATAGAGATGAAAAAAATTGTTTTAAGTTCACTAGTGATGCTTTTTGTTTTAACAGGCTGTAATACCGTCAAAGGTATGGGTAAAGATGTCTCTTCAGCAGGTAATGCTGTATCAAATACCGCTGAAAAAACCCAAGATGAAATCCGCAAGTAATTAATATCTGCACTTCAAAACCTTATCAATTGATAAGGTTTTTTTATTGCTAAGTTTCGCATTCCAGAGATTAATCGCCTATTATAGTGCCGACTGTTTTATTGACTTTGAAATGCGCATGACCTCTTCTGCTACTCTCGATTTAAGCCTCCAACTTTTACGTCAGCCATCGGTTACACCTGTGGACCACAACTGTCAAAATATTATGGCTGAACGCTTAAAAAAAATTGGTTTCAACATTGAGTCTATGCGCTTTGATGATGTTGATAACCTATGGGCACGAAAAGGCACTGAAGCACCTGTATTCTGCTTTGCGGGTCACACCGATGTCGTTCCTACAGGTAATTTAGATGCTTGGAACTCAGACCCATTTGCCCCTGAAATTCGTGATGGCAAGCTTTATGGTCGTGGCAGTGCAGACATGAAAACGGCCTTGGCTGCAATGGTGGTTGCTTCTGAGCGCTTTGTTGCAAAACACCCAAATCATAAAGGCTCAATCGCGTTCCTCATCACATCAGATGAAGAAGGCCCATCGATCAATGGCACGGTCAAAGTGATCGAAACACTCGAAGCCCGTAATGAAAAAATGAAGTGGTGTTTGGTGGGTGAACCTTCAAGTACCCATCAACTGGGTGATATTGTTAAAAATGGTCGTCGTGGTTCACTCAATGCAGTACTGACAGTCAAAGGAAAACAAGGTCACGTGGCTTATCCACATTTAGCCATTAACCCAATTCACATGGCCTCTAAAGCTGTTGCTGAACTTTGTGATACGGTTTGGGATCAAGGCAACGAATACTTCCCTGCGACGTCTTTCCAAGTGTCAAATATTCAAGCTGGTACAGGGGCAACCAATGTCGTTCCAGGCACCATGACCGTGACTTTCAACTTCCGTTATTCAACTGAATTGACCGCTGAAGAATTAAAAGCACGTGTTTTAGAAATTTTGGATCGTCATGGTTTAGTCTACGACATTAAATGGACACATTCAGGCTTACCATTCCTGACGCCAGTGGGTGAGTTGGTGAATGCAGCTAAAAATGCCATTCGTAATGTAACTGGTGTAGAAACTGAGCTTTCAACCTCAGGCGGAACATCTGATGGTCGCTTTATTGCTCCTACAGGTGCTCAAGTACTTGAACTTGGTGTTCTCAATGCCAGCATCCATCAAATTGATGAGCATGTGAATGTCGCTGATCTTGAACCACTTGCTGAAATTTACGAACAAATTTTAGAAGGCCTTTTGGTATAAGCATTCAAACCCATATAAAAAAGGAACTCAGTTGAGTTCCTTTTTTATTACATTCAAACTTAAGCTTAAAGCCCTAAACTCGCCTGAATTTTATTTAAATTCGGTACATGGTAAGTCTCATCTCCCATACGCACCAACTGGAAAATAGTGGGATCATTCACAGGGCTTTCATCATCAACAATTTCAGAAATACGCAAACGAATTGACTTCGGCATTTCATTACACATCAAAGCAAAGCGCTGAGAAGCATCATCCCCCTCAATCACCAGCGCCACCCCTTCCATTTGGTCAGGACGGTTGATGGCATAAACAGGCAGATGAAGATCATGCCATTCCACCGTTTTCACTTGCGTATCACTATCGAGCGCTGAAAGTACAATATTTTGAGGCAAGAGCATGGGTTTTTTACCATGACATTCAATGATATAAGCATCAATAAAACCCGTTGATACTGTAATCAGATATTGCAATTCTTGCTGACTGATTTGCTCATTCATGCTCTTTGAAACATTTGCATTCATTTATTTACCCCTGCTTTTCAGCCAATAACTGCTGAATGTTGGCAAGTAACTCTGCCTCTTGGAATGGTTTGCCCATGTAGTGCGTCACGCCCAAGCTGAAAGCACGTTCACGGTGTTTTTCACCCGTACGCGATGTAATCATAATAATCGGCAAGTTCTGGTGAATTTCGTGGTGACGAACCAAGTTCGTTACTTCAAAACCATCCATACGTGGCATTTCAATATCCAGCAACATCAAGTCTGGCTTAACGCTCTCCAGCTGCTCCATCGCATCGACACCGTCTTTTGCAGTCACAATATCAAAGCCTTGACGCTCTAATAAGCGCGATGTGACCTTACGTACCGTAACCGAGTCATCCACAATCATCACTAAACGACGCGTATCCTGATGACGACCAAAGTCACGATGATCGGCGGCATGCGTTACACGCTTGGTACTTAAAATCTGACGTGCAATGTTCTGACCATCTAAAATCAAACACACATGGCCATCACCCAAGATCGTTGCACCCGCAATTGCACCAATGCTGGCAAACTGTTGTCCAACTGGCTTCACTACAATTTGCGCACGTGAACCAATCAGCTGATCAACCAACAATGCAATGGTTTGTCCACTATTGCCTTTAATCAATAACACCGGCAATGAATGTCCAATATTACTCAAACGCGGAATCGGCTGATTGGATAAAAACTCAGATAAATAGCGCAGTTTATAACTCACACCATCAATTTTAAATTGGTCATCTTTGCTGTGGAAATAGTGATCCAGTGCTGTTGGAGCAATACGCACAATACGATCAATCTGCGCCAATGGAATCGCATATTGTTGATCACCGGCTTTCACCATCAACGCATCACTCACCGCTACCGTAGTCGGTACGCGAATAATGAAGGTCGTACCGAATCCAATTTCCGATTCAACCGTGACATGTCCACCCAGTGCTTTAATTTCACTTTGTACCACATCAAGACCAACACCACGTCCAGAAATTTGCGTCACTTCTTTGGCCGTACTAAAACCCGGATGGAAAATAAACTGTAAGATTTCCTGTTTATCCAACACTTGATCGGCTTTAATTAAACCTAAGTTTAGCGCTTTCGCTTTAATCGTGCTTTCATCAATACCTTTACCATCATCTTTAAAGCTGACGATAACGTCTGTACCTTGACGGCTAATGTTTAGTTCAATTTGGCCTGTCACTGATTTTTTCGCAGCACTACGTTGTTCCGCATCTTCAATACCGTGGTCGATTGCGTTACGTAGCATATGCTCAAACGGCGTAACCAAACGTTCAAGAATCGTACGGTCCAACTCACCTTCGGTGTTATGGACGACCAATTCCGTTGGACGGTTCAAAGTTGATGCGGTCTGACGTACAATACGTTGCAAACGAGGCAGCATACGTGAGAACGGTACCAAACGTGTCCGCATTAAGCTTTCTTGAATCTCTGCTTGAATACGGGATTGTTGTAATAACAAGCCTTCCGCATCACGAATTTTCTCAGCCAAAGTGCTCTTGAAGTCGACCAAATCCGAAGCTGATTCGGCTAAGGATTTAGACAATTGATTCAGCGATGAATATTGGTCCATTTCCAAGGGGTCAAAGTCTGCGTAGCGCGAGTTTTCAGAACCGTGCTTCGCAATAATTTGACTCTCAAGCTCACCTTCCATTCGACGCAACTGATCCGCCAAACGCTTAATTGCAAGCTCCATCTCGTTCAACGTATTGCCGAGCTGACCTAAGTCCATCTCAATACGTGAACGGTTAATCGCATTTTCACCGGACAGGTCGATCATTTTCTCAACCAAATCAGCTGAGATACGAATCATTTCATTACCACCATCCAAGTGAGTCGTTTCTTTCCACTCACCCAGCATTGCTGGCGGCTCAGTACCATCACCCTGCACAAACTCAAAACTTGGTACCGCATTAAGTAAATCAATTTGAGTTACACGCGTCGGTAATTGCGCAATCACATCCACATAATCAATAGATGCTAAGCTGTTTTTCAAACCATCATAATTACTAAAATCACGTTTGAAGATGGCTTGTTTTAACCATTCAAATGCGGTTTGCAATAATGGGTCATACACGTTTGAACTGAAATTATGTACAGCAAATTGCTCAAATGTGGTTTCTAGTTCATAAGCAATCGCACCAACGGGTTCATTCTCCGCCATACGTGCGCCGCCTTTTAAACTGTGCGCGGCACGTTGCAATTGTAGTAACACACTACGGTCACTACGTTGTTCAGTCCACTGTTTCAGTAAGCCATCCGTAGTCGCTAAAATTTCTTCAGCTTCTTCCAAGAAGGTTTCTTCAACAATTGATAACAGACTGGCTGCTTCTTCTTGGACAAGTGACGGAGTATCCAGCTGTTCAACGACAGTAACGTCCGTGTTTTCAACTATACTTGACGCTTCAATTGCAGTTGCTGACTCAACAGCAGCAGCTGTTTCAACTTCAATCGTTCTATCTACATTAGATAAAGATTCTTGAACTAGAGGCTGAGCCTCTTCAATTGCTTTAACAAACGCCTCAACCAAAGGCTCAGATGCTGAAGCGGTAAGAGTCGTACCCTCAACCAAGCTCTGAATGTTATGCAATACCTTAATGGTCGCTGTTGCTGGGTAATCAACCTTCTCCGTACGAATGACCTGAATTCGGTCTGCGACGTCATCCTGTACTAAGCGAATGATGCTGATCAACTGTGGCGTTGTGGCTATTTGCTGACGAATCACACGCTCATAAATAGACTCTAATTCGTGTGCAATCGAACCAATAAAAGGTGCAGAAATCATATTGGCACCACCTTTTAAGGTGTGCAAATAACGCATTAAATTATTGAGCGCTGCTGTATCATTGCCATTTTTAGACCAAGTATTAAGATCCTGATCCATCCCCATCAATAATTCTTCGGCTTCTTCCAAGAAGATATCGAGCAAATCATCATCAAAATCGGTATTGGCCGTATTCGATTGCTTGTACTGATGATCCGATGCAATTTGCTGCGAAATCTGCGCAAGATCAAGGCTTGGTTGTAAAGTATTTCCAGAAACAATAGCCGCAGCAACAGGTTCAATTACCGTCGTCGAAGTCGATTCAACATCTTGCTGTACGAAGGCCATTAATTCATTCAGAACTTTATGCACTTCTTCAGTCAGAATAACACGCTGACCCGCAGCTAAAGTGTCAAATAAATGGATAAATTCTTGATGTGCCTGACCAAATAACTCATATGCATAGTCTACATTGAGTAATTCTGGCTTTTCCAGTAAGGCTTGATAACCCGCATATAGCTCAGAAGTAAAGTCATGAATTCCTTGAGCAGCACGGTTATTGGTGAATTCTAGCAATTGTTTTGCTTGTTCACCTAAGTGCTGAATATAGTCTGGATATTCAACCTTAGCACGCTGATCAAACTCAAACTCGGCATCAAGCAACAGATCAATATTTAACTCGATCAGCTTCGAAACCATACCTTGTGGGTTTAGCTCATCAGCTACGTCTTCAATACTGAAACCATAGTTATCCCAAGCCGTAGTGAACGTGGCGTAAATCACGTCAAGCTGTTCGTTCGTACCACGCCCAAGCACGTGTAAATAGTCACGTACAAATTCAGCATATTGGGTGAGTAAAGAGATTTCCTTCGAGGTAGAAACGATCTCTTCTTGAACCAAAGTTTTAAATAGATTTTCAACTTTTGAGCTGGCATTAAAGACATGCTCAATTTGCGCCATAGACGAACTACCGCGCAATGTATGTAAAGCCCGGATTAAACCATTGTAATCTTGTACTTTGGTTTCATCTGCATTTAAGAACTGATCGATAGTCGCTAAATGGTCTTCCGCTTCTTCAATGAAGATCGCTAAAGTTTCTTCAAGGACATCATGCACTTGATCATCCTGCTCAGAAACGTCTGCAACTTGTGGCTCAGATTCAGCCACTTCGATATCGCTCAGCTCTAATCCCGTCACGACATCATTACTATTTAGATGATTAGACAGTTGTAGCAACTCTTCTAGAGCAGGTTCTAAACTTTGATTTTGTTGTAATTGTTGTCCAATTAAAACCAATGGACGAAGATCAAGATCAATTTTCTGCATCTCTTTAAAAGTCGGGTACAGTTTAAATTGATACAGTTTAAATACTGTTTTAGCAAATTTTTGAACCGTTGCCGTAAGCGGTACAGCCCCTGAAATCACACGGTTTAAGGTATCTTCAACCGCCCATGCTGTTTCACCTGCTGACTTTGCTCCCACCATACGACCAGAGCCTTTTAAGGTATGGAAGTGACGGCGTATGCTCAACAAGGTTTCTTGATGGGTCGGTTCAGCGTACCACTTTTCAAATAATGGATCTAACTCAACGAAGATTTCTTCAATTTCTTCAACAAAGATTTCAAGAATTTCTGCATCTTGATCTAGATAACTATCTTCCGGAAGCGTTGTCGTTTCAACTAAATGTTTTAATATTTCTTTCATAGCTAAGGCTTCTTGCGTTGTCAGCTACCCAAAAAAGGTGCATAAACTTCATTATAACCATCATCCCAAACCAGCCTTTTGGCTCAAGCAAATTGAGTTGATGTGTATCCTGATTTTGGTATGCCACTCAAGCGATGAGCAGCATACCCTCCCCCAAAGCAAGTGCTTAATCAGGCAGTTTAAAGTCTGTTACAGACTCACGTAACGCTTCCGCCATATTTGCAAGTTCAGAGACTGAACGTGCTGTATCGAAAGTCGCAGTGGTGGTTTGTGAGGTAATTTCTTGTACGACGTTCATCGTGGTTGCAATATGACCTGCAGACGCTGACTGTAGCTTTGCTGCATCCGAAATGTTTGCAATCAATTTCGCCAAATTACCCGATACGTTTTGAATCTCATCCAGTGCAACACCCGCATCCTTAGATAAGTTCGCACCACGTACAACCTCAGACGTGGTTTGTTCCATCGAAATTACAGCTTCGTTGGTATCGGTCTGAATGGTTTTTACCAGTGTTTCAATCTGTTTGGTTGCTGAAGCAGAACGTTCTGCAAGACGCTGTACTTCATCCGCAACCACGGCGAAACCACGACCTGCTTCACCTGCCATCGATGCTTGGATCGCTGCATTTAAAGCCAAGATGTTCGTTTGGTCGGCAATATCGTTAATCAAGGCAACGATGTTACCAATCTCTTGCGAAGATTCACCCAAACGTTTAATACGTTTAGAGGTTTCTTGAATCTGCTCACGAATGATATCCATACCTTCAATTGAACGGTTTACAACGTTCGCGCCATTTGCAGCAATTTTTACTGAACGTTCTGCTACCACCGCTGATTCTTCAGCGTTTGAAGATACTTGGTCAATTGACATTGCCATTTCGTTAATCGCGGCAGATGCACCCGCAATTTCTTGCGCTTGGTGTTCAGATGCTTCGGCTAACTGGTTGGTAATCCCCTGCGTACTTGCCGTATATTGTGCAACTTCTTGAGAGGTTTCAGTAATACGCGATACAAGATCACGTAATTGGTCAATTGCGAAGTTAATCGAGTCGGCAATTGCACCCGTGAAGTCTTCAGATACCGTAGCATATGAACGCAAGTCACCATCTGCAAGATCGGCAATCTCATCCAGTAAACGTAAAATCGCGTTTTGGTTACGGTCATATTCATCTTGTAGACGAGATACACGTTTTTTATCTGATTCGCCACGAAGTACAAGTAATTTAAATACACAGAATAAGAAGGTAATCAGGGCTAGAATTAGACCTAAGGCAGGAATTGCAATCGCTAAACCTGTACCACCAGATAATTTATTTAAATTGCTTAACAAAGCATCCGACTGTTCAAAAATCGATGATGACGCTTGGCGTACTTTAACGATTTGTGATGAGTTCTTTAAGACGGTTGCTGCTGCTGACTTCAGTACATCATCATATTCAGATTGAATACTGGTTAAAGAGTCACGCATTTCAGGGTCATTAATACGCTCTACACCTAAATCCGCACTGCCATTTAACTGTGCGTTTAAGTATGACGCGAAGGTTTCTGTATCTGAGCTAAAGTCATCCGCAGATTCACGCGAGTTGTCTGAACCGGTTAATACCGAACCAATTGAACGTAAAATACGTTCCGCAATGAATACTTGGTTTTTTGCAATTACGACTTGGTTAGCTGGCACATTTTGACGTGCCATTTGGTCAACCATTAAGTTGTATTCGGCCTGAATCCCCGGAATACTTTCACTAATCGCAATGTTGGTATCGTAGAGTTGGTTAATGATTTTTTGTTGTGAAGCAATTAAATCAATATTTTCAGAAACTTTTTTCCACTGTGCATCTACTTCACGCAGTGCGTCTGTGCTCGCGTGAATATCTTTTACTGTTTCTAAATTTTCAGCAAAAGACTTTTGTGATTCTGTCAGTTTTTTAATAGCTTCAGGCGTACCTGATGCTGTTGCTTCAGTTGCCTGACGCGAAATCGTTTGTGATAAAAGACGTAAATCACCCAAGCTACGGGTGAATTCGTTATTTCGAGGTACACTATAGAATAGGTACAACAGTAAGAAAATTGCCAGTACGATACAAAATGCCGCACCCAAAATTAATGGCTTGGACTTTTCACTATCACCAAATACACGTGAAAACTGTTCCGTCTGTGATTGAAATTTTGCTACTAAAGCATTTCCACCTGAGCGGTTACTGCTTCCATCCGTATTTTTCTTTTTAAGTTTAAAGCCCATGCAGCTTCTCCCCGATTTACGCCCTTATAATTTCGCGCGCGACAATGATATTAATTTATAAATTTTATAGATGCGTTCATATACTTTGGATTGTCTAATAAGCGACTGAATAAGAAAACATGCCATTGTTGGTTGTGTTGGTGAAAATACCCTTGGCAATATTCTTTTAAATTCCGATCTAAATCTTCATGTTTAGAAAAGAAACTCTTCTTATTAAAGTGCTGAATCCCCAGAACCTGATCTACAACTAAACCGACATAGTGGTCATTATGACTAATACAGAGTACTTTTTGAGTTGGTGAATACGCACTACGATGCCCTGATACATAGTGCGCTAAATCGGCAACAGAAAGTAAACGTCCTCGAATATTGGCCAAACCCACAACCCAAGGTTGAGTATTTGGCACTAAGGTATATTTCGGAGGATAAATCACCTCTGCAACTTCACCTAATGGCGCAACGAAATATTGCCCCATCATCTCAAAAGCAATGCCCGACCAGCGGTTTACCTCATTTTCGTTTGAAACGTAGTTTTTATTACCACGTTTAGCAAGTCGAAGTAATTCGATAAATCCATTTGCTGCCATAGAGCTTATCCTGCGTTCAGGTGTTGCTTAATCACATCAATCAGTTGGTTTTCATCAACAGGCTTGGTTAAATAATCACATGCACCTTGACGCTTACCCCATACACGGTCTGTAGCCTGATCTTTAGTACTGACGATCACTACGGGAATGTGTTTTGTTGTTGCGCCACGCGCAATTTGACGGGTTGCTTGGAAGCCATTAACGCCTGGCATCACCACATCCATCAACACAAGATCAGGAAGTTCAGCTTGAGCCATGGTTACACCATCGGCACCATTCGACGCTTCAATCACTTCAAAACCGTGTTTCCCCAAAATTTCTTTAAAGCGGAATGTCTCTGTAGGTGAGTCATCCACAATTAAAATACGCGCCATAATTTTCCCCAATTACACTTATATTATTTATGCTGAAACGTGATTACGAATCGCATTTAATAATTCATCTTTACTAAACGGCTTTGTTAAATATTCATCTGAACCAACAACACGCCCTTTGGCTTGGTCAAATAGACCATCTTTGCTAGAGAGCATCACGACAGGAATATTTTGATAATTTTGTGAATTTTTGATTAATGCACACGTTTGATAGCCATCTAGTCGTGGCATCATAATGTCGACAAATACGATATCAGGATTGGCTTGAGCAATTTTTGACAATGCGTCAAAACCATCGACAGCAGTCACAACCTCACAACCTTCGCGTTGCAATAATGTTTCAGCTGTGCGACGAATGGTTTTTGAATCATCAATGACCATTACTTTTAGATTCTGGAATTTATCGTCCATTTAATATGACCCTTCCCATTTTTAGAATGTTTGTAGAAACAGATTCGTAGACGCTTTACAAGTTACGTACACTTTTAACATATATTTACTTATATTTTCAACGAACAGTTTCCGCATAAAACCACACTTCATCTTCTTTTTAAGAACGGCTTCACACTTTCCTATACCCGTCGATTTTTTTTTGACTGATTATATTTTTTATTCCTAAATTTAGGACTAATATAGCACTATTTATTGCTTGTAAATAAGTAATTTAGTCAACTTTAAACTGGGGGTATCGATGCTTAGGGAGTTTAATCACAAACTTGCTTTGATCGTGAAAAAAAGGATGACTGCGAAAGTCATTTTGCTGGCTTTGCTAAGTTTGCAGACCATCTCGATTATGGCCGATCCACCTAAAGCGGTCTGGTATCGATATTATGAGAGTAAAGGCATCGCGAACGTCAGTAGCAGTGTCACGCCCAACCATATTCGTTATGGTTATGAAGCACTCGATAGCAACATGCAAGTGATTCAACGAGCACGTCCATACAACGCAGAAAAAGATGCGCAATATGCTACACAACGTGCAGCAGCAGCCAAGCAACGCGAGTCAGATCTCAAATTAAAACGCGCTTATACCAACAGCCAAGTCGCTACTCAAAAACGCAATACTGCCCTTTCCTATATCTTAAAACAGATTAAATTCCAGCAAGATGAATTAAAACAATTACAGAATGACCGTATTGGATTCTTACGCCAAGAAAAAGAAAACATGCGTAAAGGCAAAAGCAATCCGAAACCGCTCCAAGATATGATTGATTATAATTCCAAAAATATTGTGATGAAAAAAGAGCAAATACAATCGTTACAAAGTCACTATCGTAATACCAAGGCTGAATACGACAGAATTATTGCTCGTTTAAAAACACTTGAATAATCTGCGTCTTATTTACAGTGTGCTGACTTTCGCCGCTAGACCAAAGGATTTGACTCAATGCAGGCTGCACCATGTATAAAACCCAAATTAAGCCGCCAAGTGCTCCCTATTTTTAAACTCAGTCCACTGTGTCTGTGCTTACTCCTCTCCGCCTGCCAAAAACAAGACGAAGTCACCTCCCCTACTTCGTCTACAGCTAAAATCGAGCTGATAGCACAAGACTTGGTTCAGTTCCAAGAAGGGCCTTCTATCCAACGTACCGCCTTTACTGGCACCATTCGAGCCGTCAACCAAAGTTCCATTCAGGCTCAAGTGACAGCGACAGCAACCGCAGTTTCACTTCAAGTTGGACAAACCGTTCAAAAAGGTCAAGTACTGGTTCGATTAAACAATCAAGATAATGCTGCGCGGCTTGCCCAAGCTCAAGCCAATCTTGCTTCAACCCAAGCCCAAGCCAATCTTGCAAAAAGCATGGTTCAAAGAAAAAAACGTTTACTCGATCAGGGCTTTATTTCTAAAGTGGAATATGAACAAAGCCTTGTAGACTATCAAGCTCAATTAGAAAATGTACGTGCGCAACAAGCCAATGTTGATATAGCCGAAAAGGCGGATCGCGATGGCACTATTTTAAGCCCGATTTCAGGGGTTATTACTCAACGTCAGGTAGAACCTGGACAAACAGTATCCGCAGGACAAACCCTATTTGAAATCATTGACCCGAGTCATTTAGAAATACAGGGCAAAATTCCAAGCGATCTCCAAGCCGCTTTAAGCTTGGGAGGAAAAATTGAATATCACTTGCAAGGCAATCCTCAAAAGCTAACCGCCAAGCTTACTCGTATTTCCCCGATTGCTGACCCCGCAAGCCGTCAAATTGAGTTTTTTGCTCAGCCAATGGAAAGTATTAATTCATTGAGTATCGGGACCTTTGTAGAAGGCGACATGCTTGGTTCACAGTCCATCACAGGCCAAATTATCCCGCTTGATACCATTCAAGATATACAAAATTCACCTTATGTTTGGGTGATTCGCCACAATAAGATTGAACGTGTTCACATAAAAGTATTGGAACAATGCTATAGCAACAACAGTGCTGTGGTACAGGGACTACAAACAGGCGACCAGATTAGTCGTATAAAGTTTAATCACAAAGATTTGCATCAAATGGTGACAATCAATCCATAAAAATAAGAAAAGGTTGTTGCTATGTGGTTAACCCGTATTAGTGTGAAATATCCTGTTTTTACCATCATGATGATGTTTTGCCTGATGGTTTTAGGCTTAGCCTCTTGGCAAAGAATGGGAGTTGAGGAGTTCCCTGACGTCGACTTCCCCTTCGTTGTGGTTTATACCACCTATCCAGGAGCATCCCCTGAAACAGTGGAGTCTGAAATCACCAAGAAAATGGAAGACCAAATCAATACCATTTCAGGTTTAAAACAGGTCATTTCTCAGTCTAGCGAAGGCTTATCGACCATTATTGCTGAATTTGATCTCGATGTTTCTTCTGCTATAGCCGCGCAAGATGTCCGCGATAAAATTGCACCGGTCACCGCTCAATTTCGAGACGAAATTCAAGACCCGATTGTTGAACGTTACGACCCTTCTGCCAATGCCGTGATGTCGATTGTATTTGAATCACAAAACATGTCACTGAAAGACCTCAGTTCTTATTTGGATCAGCGCATCGTTCCGCAGTTTAGAACCGTTTCTGGTGTCGGGACAGTCAACTTATTGGGTGATGCCAAGCGACAAATTCGCATACAGATTGAACCCCACAATTTACAAAGTTTTGGGATTGGTATTGACCAGATCATCAACACGCTAAAAGCTGAAAATGTCGAGGTTCCGGGTGGAACATTGAAACATGGTAATAGTGAGCTTGTGGTCGAAATCAAGTCTAAAGTGATTCATCCTTTAGCCTTCGGCGATTTAGTGATTGCCAATAAAAATGGTGTACCGATTTATTTGCGCCAAGTTGCAAGCATTTCAGACAGCCAAGCCGAACTTGAGTCGAGTGCCTATTTAGATGGTAAAACCGCGGTTGCGATTGATATTTTACGCAGTTCCGATTCAAATGTGATTGATGTAGTCGATGGTGCTTATGAGACCTTAGCAGATATCCAAAAACAGTTACCTGAAGGCACCACAGCAAAAGTCGTGGTAGATTCATCCAAAGGCATTCGTAATAGCATCACCGATGTTGCACGTACCATTATTGAGGGTGCAGCTCTTGCCGTTTTGATTGTCCTGCTGTTTTTAGGCTCGTTCCGTTCCACCGCCATTACAGGCATGACGTTGCCGATTGCTCTTCTTGGCACTCTGACGTTTATTTGGATCTTCGGCTTTAGCATCAACATGATGACCTTACTGGCACTATCACTCAGTATTGGTCTACTGATTGATGATGCGATTGTGGTCCGTGAAAATATTGTGCGACATGCAGACATGGGCAAAGACCCTGTCACAGCAGCCCTTGATGGCACCAAAGAAATTGGACTCGCTGTTTTAGCCACCACCTTAACCATTGTTGCGGTGTTTTTACCTGTGGCATTTATGGGTGGTATTATTGGTCGATTTTTCTATCAGTTTGGCGTAACCGTCAGTACTGCTGTGCTGATCTCCATGTTTGTCAGCTTTACTTTAGATCCCATGCTATCTGCACATTGGGCTGAAAAGCATAATCCACATAAACCACCCAATCGAGTCAAACGTTTCTTCAATTGGATTTCTAGCAAACTAGATAATCTCAGCCATGACTATGAGAAATTACTTAAGCTTGCTCTGCGCTTCCGATTCATCACCCTCATGATTGCTGTGGCTTCGCTATTCGGTGCATTAGGCTTATCTAAACTAATTGGAACAGAGTTTGTCCCTGTTCCAGATAAAGGTGAGATTCGGATTAAGTTCGAAACACCTGTCGACGCCTCTTTGGAATATTCACAAGCCAAACTGCTGCAAGTCGATAAAATTATTCAGCAGCACCCTGACGTTCGAGCAACTTATGCGGTGATTAATGGCGTTACGGATCGTGGTAAAAACCATGTCAGTATTCGCGTAACCGTTACGCCACGCACAGAGCGTAAGAAAAGCTTAACCGACTTAAACAATGAGTTCCGCCAACGCCTACAACAAGTAGGTGGCATTACTGTGACCTCAATTGCCTCCGCAGATGAAACAGTATCGGGCGGACAAAAACCCGTGATGATTTCCATCAAAGGTCCAGACTTAGCCGAATTGCAAAAAATTTCAGACCGCTTTATGGCAGAAATTGCGCAAGTCAAAGGCATTGTCGACTTAGAAAGCTCACTTAAAGCTCCTAAACCGACTTTAGGCGTGCATATTAATCGGGTCTTAGCCAGCGATTTGGGCCTATCGGTCAACCAAATTGCCAATGTCATTCGCCCACTGATTGCAGGGGATGATGTCACCACATGGCAAGATGACAAAGGCGAAACCTATGACGTTAACCTGCGCTTAACTGAAAATGCGCGTAGCTTACCTAGTGATGTACAAAACCTTTACCTCACATCGCAAAAAACGGATGCCAATGGTCAAGCTTTATTGATTCCCCTATCTAGTGTTGCGCATTTAGAGCAAAGTCTGGGGGCATCGCAGATTAATCGTCGCGATCTAGCACGGGAGGTCTTAGTCGAAGCCAACACCGCGGGTCGTCCTGCAGGCGATATTGGTGCAGATATTAAAAAAATTGAAGACAACTTTGACCTTCCTGCAGGTTATAGCTTTGACACACAAGGTTCAAACAAAGACATGGCTGAATCTGCAGGTTATGCCATGACCGCAATCACCTTATCCATTGTGTTTATTTATATTGTGCTAGGTTCGCAGTTTAATAGTTTTATTCACCCTGCGGCGATTATGGCTTCCCTTCCGTTATCGCTGATAGGGGTGTTTTTAGCGCTCTTCTTATTTAACTCCACCATGAACTTGTTTTCTATTATCGGTATTATCATGTTGATGGGTCTGGTGACCAAGAATGCAATTCTATTGATCGATTTCATTAAAAAAGCCATGGATCACGGCGTTGATCGTTATCAAGCGATTATTGATGCAGGTAAAACACGTCTACGCCCTATTTTGATGACTACTAGTGCCATGGTGATGGGCATGGTGCCTCTGGCTTTAGGGCTAGGTGAAGGAGGGGAACAAAGCGCACCGATGGCACATGCAGTGATCGGCGGTGTCATTACATCGACACTACTAACCTTGGTGGTGGTTCCTGTGATCTTCACCTATTTAGATGACTTTAAGAACTTTATGCTGCGTCAAGTACGTAAAATCATGTCATAATAATCAACATTTTTCTGAGGTGGTGTCGACATGCCTCCTCATTTTTTATCGTATAATCTTTGACTTTCAAAGTTTAAAATTTTAGGACAGTTTCCATGCGCGCGAGTCGCTTTTTATTTGCAACGTTAAGAGAAACCCCAAATGACGCAGAAGTGATTTCACATCAACTAATGCTGCGTGCTGGGATGATTCGTAAATTGGCTTCAGGTTTATATACTTGGCTGCCGATGGGCGTTCGCGTATTAAATAAAGTTGCAGCGATCGTTCATGAAGAAATGAACAATGCGGGTTCACTCGAAGTCCTGATGCCCGTAACTCAGCCAGCATCTTTATGGGAAGAATCTGGTCGATACGTCCAATACGGCCCTGAACTGCTTCGTTTCAAAGACCGCCATGGCAACCCTTTCGTACTTGGCCCCACCCACGAAGAAGTCATTACCGACCTTGCGCGCAATGAACTCAAAAGCTATAAACAATTGCCTGCAAACTTCTATCAAGTACAAACCAAATTCCGTGACGAAATTCGTCCACGCTTTGGTGTAATGCGTTCACGTGAATTTATTATGAAAGATGCTTATTCTTTCCACGCAAACCAAGAATCACTGCAAGAAACCTATGACATCATGTATGGCGCGTACTGCAAAATCTTTAGCCGTTTAGGTTTAGATTTCCGTCCAGTACAAGCCGATACAGGTTCAATTGGTGGTTCAGGCTCACATGAATTCCACGTATTAGCATCAAGTGGTGAAGATGATATCGCCTTCTCGACAGAGTCTGACTATGCAGCAAATATTGAAATGGCTGAGGCCGTTTTAGTTGGGGAACGTGCAGCGCCAACCAAAGCATTAGAAGTTGTCGATACACCAAATCAAAAAACCATTGCAGATGTCTCTAACTTCTTAAAATCTGATCCTGCTCACTCTGTAAAAGCCTTGTTAGTGCAAGGTATTGCAGCCGAAGAAGGCCAAGCAACACCGGTAGTGGCATTGTTCTTACGTGGTGATCATGAGCTGAATGAAATTAAAGCCGAGAAGCATCCATGTATCGCATCACCATTAACTTTTGCAACAGAAGAACAACTTGCTGCACTGGGTTTAACCGCTGGTTTCTGTGGACCACAAGGCTTGGTAGAAAAAGGCTTAACGGTCATTGCCGACCGTGCTGCATCGGTACTGTCTGACTTTGTTGCGGGTGCAAATGAGGTTGATAAACACGTGACTGGTCTAAACTGGGAACGTGATGCACAGTTCACCGAAGTTTATGACTTACGTAATGTGGTTGAGGGTGATCCTTCTCCAGACGGTAAAGGTACGCTGCAAATTAAACGTGGTATCGAAGTGGGGCATATTTTCCAACTCGGTCAAAAGTACTCAGAAGCTTTGGGCTGTAAAGTTCTAGGTGAAGATGGTAAGCCATTTACTGTCACCATGGGTTGTTACGGTATTGGTGTAACACGCGTGGTTGCCTCTGCAATTGAGCAAAACTTTGACGAAAAAGGCATTATTTGGCCTGCGGCAATTGCACCATTTGAAGTTGCCATTGTGCCTATGAATGCACATAAGTCTCCACGTACTTTGGAAGCAGCTGAAGCACTGTACGCTGAACTCACGGCAGCAGGTTATGATGTTTTACTGGATGATCGTAACGAACGTCCAGGCGTGAAATTCTCAGACCTTGAGCTTACAGGTATTCCTCACCGTATTGTGATTGGTGAGAAAGGCTTAGATGCTGGTACTTTTGAATATAAAGGTCGTCGTGATGCTGAATCTGTAAACATTTCTAAAGAAGAGTTATTGGCGAAAATTGCAAAATAATTCATTTTAGATTAAAAAAATCCCGCGTATATCGCGGGATTTTTTATGAAAATTTAATTAGCAGAATTTTAAACCACCGTAACAGTTTGATCTAAAGTTTTGCCCTTGTAAGCTTAAATTGGTCAGTGGAAAATCCAAAGTCGTCGTATTCATTGGAACATTCCCAACAACTAAGGCAGAACCACCGACACATCCTGTTAAAAGATTACCGCAATTTCGAGGATTGTCCGTTAGATCTTTATTAATACCCGCAATGGTTTGTTTTAAGACTTCATTGGTAATTGCCACTTTGGTCGTTGGGCTTAAGCTACCCAGTTCGACTTCATCTTCCATTGCCAGCCACCAACCTTTATTCGCACCAACCGCAGCACCCGTCCATAAAATATCTTGGGACTGCAAGGATAATGATGCTGGGTTGTTTAAATACAATGCGTGAATTAAGCCTAAACTTTGGTTCACAGTGATATCTGTTTTAAGCCCAGTAATATTGCCGGACACCTGTTTATCTAAGTTTAAAAAACCGAGTACTTTAGCTGTTAATTGTCCACTAAAATCAATTTTCCCAACAGTACCCGTCCCTTTTAAAGTTACATCCTTCATTCGAGTCCCCGACACAACTGTCGAATTAATCGTAAAAGGCGCTGTAGTTGAAGATAGATTTAAATTATAAGTATCAGACGTATATGAAATATCATAACAAGGGTCTAAAGAACCACTGACACAAGTTGTCCCAGAACTACTTCCGAGTAATCGTCCTTGCACAATACCATTCATAGTTAATCCTGTATCTGCAAAGGTCATGCTACGAGCTGCTGTCACTGAAGTACCAGATGCAGTTTTGGTTTTCATATATCCACTAAAGGTATTAATTCCATTAGGTATCGCATTATTATTTGCATCTACATCATTATTGGTACCTAATGTCATCAAACCTTTAATCTTTTCAGCACTGACACGAAAACCGAGTACTTCACGTGTTGCGGCTGAAGTCGGGTTTTTAATGGCAAACTGAATAAATGGATTTGTGATTAATGCCGAAGTTGCTGCACGCTGATCCGATGTATAGTTCGCATCATCAGGTAGTCCACTTAAAGAAATATGATCGATATCAATATCACAACTGTTGGCTCGAATGGAATTGTTGTCGCCACCGCACCCCAACTGAAGCTTCTTAATATTGGCATTCAGCTCCAATTCTGCACTTAGAGCCAACTTATAAAACCCAATATTTGATTGATTATATGTTTTCCCTTGTGCATCGGTTGTATTCGTCCCCTGCTGAAACTCTAGATTCATCAAAGATTGACCTTCAACTTCTGACAACTCCTCGTCATTTAAAGCGGTCATCGCATAACTTTGACTCAAGCCTAATGTTGCTGTGATTAGAATTGAAATTAAAGACTTATTCATTTTATTTATTCCTTGTCATCCTTTTTAGCGCGGCGTAATCCCTAATGTGCTACGCATAGCCCCACCCGTAATGGCAATATCTGCAACCTTCTGCATGGTACCTGTTGGAGACAATGCAACCTCCGTTCTAAAGGCAGTTCCTTGTCCACCTGCTAATGCCTTATGGTTAAATTGCACTTGATTGTCTATGACAACTGAGTCCTTTTGCATATGAATTTTTCCATTCAAACCTAAGTGACCCTGCATTTTGTTTAAGTTAAAACTTGAGGTTTTTGTTGCTGTTCCATTACTGTCGGTATTACTTAAACTAATAAAACTTCCTTTTTTACTTTCATTACTCAGGTCTGTGCTACTCAATGTATTAAACTCAAAATTAGATTTAAATGACAAATAGTTGCTTTGTGGTGTCCCACCTACAGCCTCAAGCCCAGGAATAATAAAGAGTTCGCCTTTACCATCTAACATAAAAGCAATCGATGCGAGAACATCATCTTTTTTGGCAAAGTTATTAATCGGCACGACTTCTTTGGCACAACTATTCACCCCTGCTGGACAGTTATACAGTGCACCCGGAAGCTGCCCGATTGCGATTTCAGCATTGGCAGCAAACAATAAATTATCAGCTTTGATATAGATTTCATTTTCATTAAAACCAATCACACCATTGGCTTTAAAATATGAATCAATATTGCGTAAGCCTGTATAGTAGTTAACTTCTTCTCCATGCTTACTCATCGCACCATCAATGACGATAATAGACGTTGTTTTCGGGTTGCCTTGACTATCTTCACCATAACCATCGGTTGATACCGCGATGTCATAGCCCAACCCATCCTTCACTGTTCCAGCGGTATTGGTATATTTCTTGGCAAAAAATGCTGCATTGGCATTTAGGTTATAAATTGGAATACCTAAGCCCCATGTCCCTTCGTTAGTATTGTTTACCGCAATCGAATTATCTGAAATAAAGCGGGCTTTACGTGCAATGGCTTGAAAATCGAGCCCACGCACAGCAATAAAAGCCATATTTGAAGCATTGCCCGTTGGCGATGGGTTATAAATCAGTTCATAGTTTTGCGCACCCAATATCGTCTTAATTTGGTCATTGACCACAAAACCCATTGAGTTGGTGCGAATGTTATTGATGTAAATCTGGCCAAAATCAATATAGGCATTTTGACTGTTTATTGCTGAATTAGGGTCAGTAGAAGAACGTACATTCAGCGGTGATAAGTTTGAAAATTCGATGGCATAACTGCCTGTACCAGTATGCCCTAATTCAAACGTTGTCGGTGTCGCAGCGCCGAGCAAACTATTCCCTGCACGAGTAAAGTCAGCCGATACATTTAAATGTAAGCCGCCCGCATTCTTAAAACCATAACCTGCAGATGCAACCACCTCATTTTCTTGAACATTGCCGTTAACACGGTTGACCGTATTAAACTTAGCAACACCAGTTTGGTCAGCATTCAACGCGATCTTGCCATTGGTTAATGCACCCGATGCCCCTATCCGAATTAAGTTCCGGTGAGTCGAGTTTGCTGAGCCATAACGTAAATCGACGTTTAACCCCGGATTTGTGGCATTGCCTACACGGCTGTCATGCACATCAGTTTTATCTTCCACTCGACCTAAAACAACAATATTATCGCCAACACTGCCCTTTGAGGTGAGAACTACACCTTCCGTTTCATCGATATAAAGATATCCATCAGCAGATAAATTGAAGTTGAAATCTTTTAAGGTTAAATCTTGATTATTTTGTCCATAGCTAATACTGGCATTCTGCAATTTAAAATCTAAATGCACCTTTGAGTCGCGGTTAAACAAACCATTCGTCGTTGCCAAGTACACTTCAAAAGGTGAAATAGTCGAAAGCTTAAAACTTCCTAAATTTTGGTCTGTTTCACCTGTTGCACAATTCGGCGAACACATCAGCATGATTTGGGCAGCCGTTGCGGTAAAAGGTGACACACTTGCAGAGAGCTGAATGCCAACCCCTTGCGTACCATTGGCTAATTGTGTTGTTCCCACATCAAAATCGAGTTTGGTTTTAATGTTGTTATAACCAGTCGCCGTTTTTACTTCAATATTATGTAAACCCAGTTTAATCGGTGTTTTTCCGACTTCCGCTGGATCAACCCAATTCAATTGTTTAATGTCAACTTTTGAAGCTTCATGGATAATTGAAATACCATCTTGACCCGTTACATCACTTAAAATCTGATCATTCAAAGCTTGTAATGCATAACTTTGATTCGCTGCACAGATACACAGTGTCAGAAGGTTTAATTTTATTATTTTATGCATCTCAATATCCTTTTGAAACTATATGTCTAACAGCGGCTACCCGCAGTGCCCGAACAGTTATAGCTAAAGATTTTTAGATTTCCATCCAGATGTAAGTTTCCGTGAACATTTAAGCCCATAAAGCCTTGTTCCTGACCTTTATCAAAAGTGGGGACAGTTTTACTCGTACCATAACTGTTATACGTTGAGGTATTGAAATATCCATTTTCACCACTTTCTACTGAAAGGCTGGCAAAACCTAAGTTACGAATTTTAAGGGGTTTATCATCGAAAAATTTTAACAGCATCGCAGTTTGTGGCTTACCTTCTTTATTCAGAATTGTGGTACCTTCCAGCGAAAATTTATCAATTTGCATGGTGCCTTGGAACTGCTTAAACACCAGCCATTTTCTTTGCCCATTTTCCTTATGATTATTTGGAGAAATAGCGATACGACACAGTTCTAATAAAGCGCAATCTTGATTTGCACGCATTTGATAATACGCTTCAGTGACAATAGCCCGCCCATTCGCATCTACACCATTGGTTTTGGAAATCGTATTTAGACTCATATCATTGGCATATTGATGGTTGATCGATAGCGTTAAGCTCAAATCTGCGCCGCCCTGCCCAGTCACACCGACCAGTTCCTTATTATCCAAATCTACCAAACCCGCTTGAGACAACATGGATAGCGACATCAACATAGTTACACATAATTTTTTCATCATGTCGGTATCCTATAGCCCTGTGGTCTTAATTTTTAAGTGTTGGATCAATACACCATCGATAGCAACTGAACCCAAATTCACAGGAACTGCTGTTCCAGTCCCGCGGAATACCACACCAGTAGATTGTGTCGCCGTATTGGCTTTGAGCGTATTGGTGGTCGGATCCCGTGTCACGCTACCAATCGAAATACTGCTATGTGTTGCGTTATTTCCTTGGTATTGAATCGCAGTACTCCCTGCCCCAGTTTGAACAAAATTCGAACCACAATAGGCCACATTACAGGTTGATCCTTTATAATCTGCATTGTTTCCACCTTGTACATCTGGGTAGTAGGTATAAATCTGCTTATAAATTTCAGGCACGTTCGGAATACGCGTGACTTCAAGAATAATATTGCGTCCTTCCGAACCTACAACAAAAGGCTGATACATATTGCCCAAGACCAAGTTAATATTTGGGCTATATAAATAAAGCCCCTCGCTCGCATCAAAGATTGGAGCCAATGAACGATCTAATGCGGGTGTGACTGCCGTACCGTCGTTGGTCGCAGCTGTGCTCAGTCGAAGGACTTTGCCATTCAACTGCGCTTTATTTGCATCTGTATTTTCATAGATTAATGTAGATGGATCATCATTAGTATTGATCCGAAGTAAGGCTGCCATCCCAAAGGTTTTATTTTGCTGGTCTAAGGTAGATGCTTGAGTTTGAAACATACGAACCTGTGAGCCATTTAAACTCAATCCGTTGGCAACCGCCTGTAAACGTATTCTTTGGTTTAAACTTAAATCAGGATCCGCAGCCGCATTGGTTGTTGTCGGTGCACCTGTAATAGGGTCCACTTTATTTTGGGAATTCCAACTGCGTGAAAAAGCATCCCACCATAGACCTAGTTTAATATTATTATCTGCTTCATTTGCTACAACAGTTGCTAAAGGCGCTTCCAGCCCTAGAAAACTCACATCTGAACTTGCATTCGATTGATGAAACTGTTTAATCCCCGTGGCTGTACCAGCGCGAAATAACCAAGGATTAACATCGCTTCCCCATGTAAAGCCCTGATTGCTGAAACGACTATTGGCATTATTATCAGACCGTGAAAGTGCTAAACCATAAATAAAGATGTCCGCTTTGGTTCGTTTCGTGCTCAGATCATCAGCATCGGTATATTTGGAGTAGTTCTCACCCACAGGAATAATACGAATGAAACCCGTGTCGTATTGTTGTGGATTGGCTACGCCACGGTTGTAGCTAGAAGCAGTGGAGAGATCATTGGCCCCTTGGAACACCATCTTGAAGTTTTCAGGAAGTAAAGCAATGCCTTCACCCGTAGTATCCGCTAGATATTCATCGGAAAGTGACTCAAGGGCAAATGTAGACTGCGCAAGTATGAGTCCGACAAGACTAGCTAAACAGGATTTTTTCAATCCTGCGGGATATATACGATTCGTCATCTCGACCATCCTTATTATTCGATGCTCCGCATCTTTATGTACTGCATCCTTTGCTTGGCATTTTACTCTGCGCACTATAATTTTTATTTGCGTCAACCAAAGCACTCTATTTCACAATTGATTATGCTGAAACTCAACACAAATGCAAAACCAACTGTCCGATAATATTTATTTTCCGATGAATGAATTGACATAAAAAAAGCGGATCAATGATCCGCTTTTTTAATATCAAAAACTTAGGTCTTTGGTAAAGTTACACCTGTTTGACCTTGGTACTTACCACCACGGTCTTTATACGATGTTTCACACACTTCGTCAGATTCGAAGAACAACATTTGTGCAACACCCTCACCTGCATAAATACGTGCAGGAAGATTAGTTGTATTCGAGAACTCTAAAGTAACATGACCTTCCCACTCAGGCTCAAGTGGTGTGACGTTTACGATAATACCGCAACGTGCATAGGTCGATTTACCCAAACACACAGTCAACACATTACGTGGAATACGGAAATACTCAACGGTACGAGCTAAAGCAAATGAGTTCGGCGGAATAATACAAACATCAGCTTCAATGTCGATAAAACTTTTATCATCAAAGTTTTTTGGATCTACAATTGCCGAGTGAACATTGGTAAAAACTTTAAACTCACGTGCACAACGAACGTCATAACCATAGCTCGACACGCCATAAGAAATGAGTTTTTGACCATTTTCATCTAAACGAACTTGGTTTTCTGCATACGGTTCGATCATGCCGTGTTTTTCGCTCATTTCGCGAATCCAACGATCGGACTTAATAGCCATTTATTCTTTCCAAAAAAGCTTAATTTCAATAATTGCGTTGTACTTTAACTGAAATCGCTTTCAATGAAAATAAGCGCGTTTAAGTTCGCAAAATTTCTGTCTTTAATTACTAAATTAAAAGCTTAAAATCGCAGAATAGCTCAGCGGAATCGAAAAACTCATCAAAACCAGTGATGCTGTTTTTTGCAGGTTAGATTGGTTCAGCCAACGAATTTTATTGCTCGCTAAAATTGACCCGATAAAAGTCCAAAAGAAAGCAATTGGAACAATCAAAACCAAAAACAGCGACATATGTGACAGATAATAATCTAGTTTTGTCCACGCAATGGTTGGGAAAATGGCTGAAGCAAACAATAATGCTTTAGGGTTCAATAATGTTGCCAAAAACAGTTCACGCGCCCGAATAGTCGGTTGATTAAAACTCACTTCAGCATCGGCTGTACGCCATAATTTGATGGCCAAATAAATGATATAGCTTGCGCTGAACAATTTTAAAATGGTCGGCAATAAAGGCAAGTGCACAGACACTTTTCCAATGAGGAAGCCCCATGCCGTGATTGAAATGAGATAGCCAAAAGCTTCTGCAGGAATGAGACGCAATGATTTACGAATACCGACTTGAATACCCGAAGAGGCAAGTAAGGTATTGGTCGGTCCTGGAGTTAAAAGAATGGTTATCACTAAACCAATAAAAAACCAAGTGACCATATTCACAGACCCACATATATATAACTATAAGCGTAATGACTTGCCATGCTGAAAGCAATCAAATTTAGTGAACCGTGATAACAGTTTTTTTAATTTTCATTCAATACTTAACATAAATAACGTATGAGGCCCTTACCCAATCTAGCATTCATAAAAATGACGCCACATGCTTTATTCTTTTTTCAAATCAATGATTTTATAAATCAAATAGACATGCCTAATGAAAAAAAAACTATTCAAATGATTTTTAATCAGTTACTTTTTAAAACATGCGTATTTTTATTCATCAATCTGATCACGCTAAATCAAGGATAAAAGAGCCAAGTGAATGGCTTTGAAGATAATAAAATGAGGAAAAGTATATGAAAAAATGGACTCAACTCACGCTACTTTCAATTGCACTTGCAGGTCTAGGAGCATGCTCAAGTGACAATAAAACCACGACTTCAGGTGATGCTCAAACTGAAACCAGTGCACAAGCATCCGACAAACTCCAAAGTAAATTTGTCAACATAGCAACAGGTGGCGCATCTGGCCCGTATAACGTGATTGGCACCAGTTTGGCTGAAATTTATAATAAAACCTACGGTGTAAATTCAAAAACCCAAACCACAGGCGCATCGGTAGAAAATCTTAACTTACTCAAACAGAAAAAAGTTGAAATGGCTTTTGTCATGAGTGACAGCTTAACCGAAGCACTGAATGGCACAGGTAGTTTTGCCAGTGGGAAAATTGATAATGTCCAACAAATTGCAGCACTTTATCCCAACTATGTGCAAATTGTGGCATCAAAAAAATCAGGCATTAAAAAGCTTGAAGACTTAAAAGGTAAGCGTATTGCCGTCGGTGCTCAAAACTCAGGCGTTGAAGTTAATGCGCGCACCCTCTTAAATGGTTTTGGTATTACTTACAATGACGTGAAGGTCGACTATCTAGGCTATGCAGAAGCCGCGGATGCTTTAAAGAGTGGAAAAATTGACGCTGCATTCTTAACCAGTGGTATCCCCAACTCATCCTTGATGGAACTGCAACAAGGTTTCGATTTACAACTGGTCGGGATTGATCCTGAGAAAGTGAAACAAATCGCCAAAAACCAAACCTATTTCCTATCTCTAAATATTCCCAAAGGCACTTATGGCAATGCAGAAGATATTCCAACTGCGGCCATTATGAATGCTTTAGTGGTACGTTCCGATCTTTCTGAAGATGATGTCTACAAACTGACCAAAACCTTCTTTGATAGTTTAGGACAGTTGGCCAACTCACATCAGGCAGCGACAGAAATTAATCTGGAAACAGCTCAAAAAGGCGTGGTTGCTACGCTACACCCTGGGGCTAAGCGTTATTACGACGAACTTGCAGCGAAAAAGTGAAGCTGAAAAAAAGTGCAGTGTTTACTGCACTTTTTCTACTCAGTTTATGCGGGCTGTTGTTCTTGCCTGTGCGCTATAGCGAAGTGACTGTTGCTCAAATGCAGTGCCGAATTTCAACAGCACAATTTAATTTGCAGTGGAAACATTCAGTTGAAAAAACTCGTTGGATTGAAAACTATCAACGAGAGCAACAACACTTTATATTGCGCTACACCGACCTGATTTCTTTCGGTGCAGGCACACCGAATGACTATCCCATCATCTTTCAAAAAGAAGGTATGGTCAGAATGAAAGTTAATCGGCAAATTGATCAAATCAACTGGATCATTTCCAAGAATATGCAAGGCAGTATCATCATTCACCAGAGCGTCTGGCCCATTTTTCAACAATATCCAGATTACACCTTGGTGCAAATTACAGCACAACAACAGCCCTTGTGGAAAGCATGGCAGATCGGAGAATGCCGATGACTCAAAATGAAGAAAAAGTTGCCCCTGAACAATTAGAT
The DNA here is from genome assembly GCF_051789135.1 of Acinetobacter sp. PC34. Classification (NCBI taxonomy): domain Bacteria; kingdom Pseudomonadati; phylum Pseudomonadota; class Gammaproteobacteria; order Moraxellales; family Moraxellaceae; genus Acinetobacter; species Acinetobacter sp. PC34. The sequence goes on from NZ_CP196664.1 coordinate 2,491,708, forward strand.
GAGCAACAACAACAAGCCATTTTAGAAAAATTTGATCGTGAGTCAGTGACTCGTTCCCCAAGCAACAAATCTGTGGCATGGTTCATAGCGGCGATTGCTATTTTCTATTCCTTATTTCATTTATTTATTACCTTTAATCCACTACCCGAACTGATTCAGCGTTCCGCCCATGTCGCTATTGGTTTGGTTTTGATCTTTCTACTTTATCCTGCGCGTCAGTCCAGTTCACGACAAAGTATCCCTTGGTTGGATTGGTTACTTGCCTTAGCCGCTTTAGCAACCTTTTTATACCTTTGGAAAGAATATCAAGCCATTATGACCACACGTGGTGGTATTCCAAACACCTTAGATATTGTTTTTGCCATTTTAGCCGTGGTGCTGGTGGTTGAAGGCGCTCGGCGGGTCATGGGATGGATGCTGCCTATTTTAGGTTTAGTCTTTCTGTCTTACCCGTTTTTTAGCCACTATGACTGGGTCCCTGATCGTTTATTGACGCGTCCATATAGTATTAGTGATATTTTCGGGCAAATGTATTTAAAAACCGAAGGTCTTTATTCTTCCGCAATCGGTGCTTCAGTCACTTTCATTTTCCTGTTTATTTTGTTTGGTGCTTTTCTAGCGAAATCAGGTATGGGTAAACTATTTAATGATCTCGCGATGGCGCTTGCAGGACATAAACAAGGTGGTCCTGCAAAAGTTGCCGTCATTTCCAGTGGATTTATGGGCAGCATTAATGGCACAGCAGTGGCCAATGTCGTGGGTACCGGTTCATTCACTATTCCCCTGATGAAAAAAATTGGCTACCACAAAAATTTTGCAGGCGCTGTTGAAGCCAGTGCCTCGGTGGGTGGACAAATTTTACCCCCTGTGATGGGAGCCAGTGCCTTCATTATGGCTGAAACCACGGGTGTCAGTTATGGCACCATTGCCCTTGCAGCCACTCTTCCGGCTTTGCTCTACTATTTGGGTGTAATGGCACAAGTTCATTTCCGTGCTGGTAAAGACAATTTAAAAGGCGTACCGAAAGCGGATTTACCACGGGTTAAAGATGTCCTTAAGGAACGAGGACACTTGCTTATTCCGATCGTGGCTTTGGTGTTTTTCCTCTTTCAATCCATTCCTGTCAGTTATGCCGCGGTCTACACCATTGTCTTAACTGTGATTGTGGCGAGTTTCCGCAAATCGACCCGTATGGGCTTCAAAGAAATATTAGAAGCGCTCGTCGATGGTGCAAAACAATCCCTTTCGGTCATGGCAGCCTGTGCTGTGGTGGGGATTATTATTGGTGTGGTGAGCCTGACCAGCTTTGGCTCTGTCATGACCTCCTCAATTATGAGCATCGGTGCAGGCAGCCTATTTCTAACGCTGTTCTTTACCATGATTGCATCGATGATTTTAGGTATGGGACTACCATCGATTCCAGCCTATATCATTACCGCGACTATGGCTGCACCTGCTTTGGCAAACTTTGATATTCCAACCCTGGTGGCGCATATGTTTGTGTTCTACTTTGGTCTTTTTGCCAATATTACTCCCCCTGTCGCCTTAGCCGCCTTTGCAGGTGCTGGAATTGCAGGGGGCGACCCTATGCGCACGGGCTTCCAAGCCTTGAAGCTTTCTTTAGCGGGTTTCATTGTCCCATTCTTGTTTGTCTATAACCCTGCCATGCTGATGATTGATACAGCCAATGTCGCAGTCAATGCACGTGAGTTTGCTTTTCCTGCATGGACAACTATTGTGAGTATTGTCTTTACCTCAGTAGTCGGTATTTTGGCGCTGGGTGCTGCAGTTGAAGGTTACTTTAAAGTTGGTTTGAACTGGTTCTGGCGAATTTTCTTAGGTGTAGGTGCTTTATGTATGATTATCCCTGAAACTGTGACTGATATTATCGGGATTGTGATGGTGGTGATCGCCATCAGCATTAATATTATGCAAGCAAAAAAACAAAATCAGTCCTATTCACTCTCCTAAAAAAGAAACAAAAAAAAGCCCAACTTAATGTGTTGGGCTTTTTTATGGCTCATTTAGAAAATACGAGTCTGATCTTTTTCAGCCTGAGGCAGTGCGGCTGCAATTTTTTCAGCAATCTGCATATAGCTATCTGCTGCACTGTCTTCCACTAAAACAGAAGGCTTGCCCGTATCCGCATTTTTACGGATTTGTACATTTAAAGGTAAACGTCCCAACAGCGGAATAGCATATTGCTCAGACAGTTTATCACCGCCGCCCGTACCAAAAATTTGGTCTTCAAATCCACAATTTGAGCAAATATGGGTCGACATATTTTCCACAACACCCATAACTGGAATATGTACGCGGTTAAATAACTCAATGCCTTTGGTCGCATCCATAAGTGCCACGTTTTGCGGTGTGGTTACAATCACCGCACCTGTCACAGGAATACGTTGCGCAAGCGTCAACTGAATATCACCTGTACCCGGTGGCATATCAATCATCAATACATCTAAGTCAGGCCATAAGGTTTGATTGAACAACTGCATCAATGCCCCTGTCGCTTTCGGCCCACGCCAAGCCACAGGAGTATTGTGATCACCTGTTAAATGCCCAATCGATAACACTGCCAAACCATAGGCATCTAAGGGTACAAAATTTTCCGCTTCAATCATCGGCGTTTTGCCCGCATTGCCCAACATGGTCGGAATACTTGGACCATAAATGTCCGCATCTAAGACCCCAACTTTTAAGCCTAGCTTTTGCAAAGCAAGTGCAAGGTTTACCGTGGTGGTGGATTTGCCAACGCCCCCCTTGCCCGAGGACACCAAAATCACATTTTGAATACGCGGATGCTTCGGCACATCACGTTGTTGTGGCGCTGCTTTTTGGATGGGTGGGTTGTTAGGATCAGTTTCAACGGGTTGTGCAGCAACTTGGGCTGCTGAGCCTGAAGCATCAATCACTGGGGGTAAATTGCTTTTCGGTGCAGCCTCTTTTGCTTGGCTTGAACAGCTCTCACCTTCAGCATGCTGATGTCCACAGCCACCTGACTTTTCTTTATGTCCCGTTTTTTGTTGAATCACATGCATGTTTAATTCTTTGATACCGCATGCTTCAAGCGCAACCGCCAAATCATCATGAATCTGTTGTAAATCATCTGCTTCGGCAGGAAAAGTATTGATGGTAATTTGCAGAATATTGCCCTGCACATTCACTTGAGTAATGCGGTCTTTCAACGCATGGTTTGAATTGGGCAAGATATAGTTTTGCAGTACTGTTTGGATTTCTTCTTCCTTTACCTCCTGCGCAGGAGAAAAAACTGATTTAAGAGAAGAAAGCCACGACATATATGTACTCCAAATTCGAGTATTCAGCTGAATGCTATAGTTTAACCACAAAACGAACTTAGGTTAAGTTCAGTATTTATGGATTATGCCATGAAATTTAGTATTCCTAGCTTTTTAGTTGGTTTTATACGCTGAATATCAAAGGGCGAAGCTTAGTCACTTAAGCTAACTGAAAAAATAAAATCGGTGAATTACATCAAATTTGAACGTAAAGAATTGTAAGTACAATCCAATCTCCCTAATTAAGGTGATGTTATTGCATAGCAAAATATCTATATTCTATTGTTCTATCTTGACGCGATTTGGGGAGAAAAAAATGAAACTTTGGGCCGTGGTTGTTTTGGCTTGCACCATATCTAGCTTTAGTTTTGCAGATACATCAACCAATTCATTTAAAACCCCTGCGGGTCAAACGGTGACTATCGGTGATCAAGTTCAAGACATGCAGAAAAAAATCGATTTATCGCCCATTTCTATGTCCTCTACCCCAATCAACAGTGCACCGAATAGCCCACTTGAGACGGTATATGTATATGAAATTGCAAACTATCGTTATACCATCCGCACCGTAAACAATCAAATTCAGAGCATCATGTGGTTTAACTTGGACGCAGACCCTGCACTCAGTACACAGTCTACGCCATAGTCTTAGCGAACATTTAAGTCCGACATTCGCCATCTCGGACGGATTAAGCTTGGTCGTCTTTTTTAAACTTTTGCAGTGTCTCTGTGGCTTTCTTTTTCAACTCGTCAAACTTTTCAGTGGCTTGCACCTTGAATTCTTCCAGTTTAATTTCAGCCTCATGCTTTAACTCTGTGGCTTTAAGTTTTGCCTCATCCAGTTTATGCCCTGCTTCAACTTTAAAATGATCCAATTTTTCCTGCGCAACTTGTTTCGCATGCTCGGCTTTGGCTTGTGCAGACTCCAACTTTTGCTCAAAGGCTGCATCACCTTCGGCTTTACTTTCTGCTGCGTTCTGCTTTAAGTCAGTCAGCTGCTTTTCAGCATCAAGCTTCGCTTCAGTGGCCTGATGCTTAACATCTTCCAGTACTTTCTCGCCTTCGAGTTTTGCCGCTTGCGCTTTCAACTTCAAGTCTTCACCCAACTCAGTCGCTTTGGTTTTTAAATCATCGAGTTTATTGTCATTCGTCATGTCACAGCCCTCTTTCGTATTTAAAATTTTGCTTAACTCAGAGTTATACCTTGCTTTTTAAGTGCTGACGTCATTTGCATCATTTGGAAACAATAGCTGTACAGGATGCAGCAATTTAAACACCATCCTGTACCACTCAACGGAAGAGACTAACGCTTTAAAGTACTGATAAAACTGATGACTGCAAACAGCCAAATAAACAAAATGAAACTGCGGGCTTGAGTGAAATGGGTCACGTCTGCACCATGTACCATATTATGACGGCTGGCCGTGACACTAGAACTCGCATCCATTTTCAATGCTTCAAGGCTCAGAAAATACGGATTGATTTCACTGGCAATTTTAACTTTATGCCATAGGCTTTTGACTTCATGGCCTTTCAAACCCGGTACAATTTTATACACATCGACGAACTTGGTTTGATTTTGCTTTAAATACCCATGTTCAATCAGCGCATCCGTCAAAATTCCTTCAATTTGACCATAAAGAACCGTAATACAACCTGCATAACACTGCTGTTGATACAGTTTTAAGATTTCTTCAATCACGCTGCGGCGCTGAGCTTGGAATGCACCCAAATCCATCGCGTCGTAAGCGTCAAGCAAAGTCGCTTGGAAATAGTCCGTTTGGATTAAATTGGGCAACTGAAACTTAGTCATATCAGCTTCTTTTTCATTGGCCATTTGCCAGAAAAACAACAGATTGAGCACGTCATTGGCCATTGGTTCATCACTTTCATACTCAAGTTGATCCGCCATTACCGCAAAGTACGAATCTTCAGACTCGAGCTGACGGAGCGACTCGACCAATTGTGCATGTGGTCGACTACCCATTGAAGCAAGATATTGTTCAGCTTGTTGTAAAAGACGATTGCCCAATAGTTTGGTCGCTTGTGGATTTTGCGGAATTCGGGTCACGGGTTGGTCGAAATCAAAATCATCATCGATCATGGACGGCATACTCTTAAAAACGGGCTGAATCTAAGTATTATCGCTGTTATTGCAAAATGGATATATAACCATTTCTAATTTTCTATCTTTCTTTTTCCATTTGAGAGATTCTCTGAATAACGTCAGAACCTAATGATCTTGTGTTTTTTTCATTCCCTTTCAGGTTATTTAAATCAACATTAATTCTAATAGCAATTTCTCTTAATATAGGTTTTGCAACAGATTGCAGCACTTGATTTTTGCTTATGTTAATACTTAAGTTTGATAATTGCTGAATCTGATACTCTCCAAAAATCACTTCTTTAATTACTGAAACATTGTCACTAACGATCTCTATCTCATAACCCAACTCATCAGCTCGGTCTAAAATCGCCTGAATATTTCCTGCACCCCATTGATTTGAAATAACAAATTTTCCATCAGTCAAATCTAAAACCTCATCGACTTCAGAAAAATATCTATTCTTATCATTTGTCTGAATCACTTCATCATAACGCTTGTACATTTTTCTCCCCTTTCTTAATTCTTGAGGAAAATCAAACAATAAATCTTCAAGAGATAAAATATTATTATTTTTAATATGTGTTTTAATTAGTTCTAGTACCAGTTTTCTTTTATTTAACTCTAATCCGTTAAATAAGTATTTAGAATAATCCTTACTATTTAGATTTTTCTGTATTTCTCTTCTTTCTTCAGCTTTCTTTTGAGCTCGTATTTGATAATCTTTTGCCTCAGGCAAAGGTAACACTTGCTGGATATCAATCAAAATTTGATCTTGATATTTGTATGGTTTCATTCGAACACAAGTAATATCCAAGTCCCTCTCATTCAACCATATTACGGATGTAGTCAGTTCTTTAGAAAACTCAGCAGAAACTAGAATGATTCGAACATCATTACCAAAATTTGTTTCATTAATCGCATCTAATTCAATAAAATCCTCAATAGTTTCTCTAGCATTTTCTCTTGTAAAGCCTTCCTCTCCATTTTTGTTTCTATAGTCTACCAATACATCCAATGCATGCTCAAAAGTCATGGTAGAAATCATAGAAGCGTAACGAAGGGCCTGTAACTCCATATGATCACCTGTATCGGTGCGTTTTAACTCTATGATCACTAAATTTGCTTGTTTATCAATTGCTAATAAATCAATACGTTTACGTGAAGCATCCCATTCTGCATATTCCTCCGTTAAAACTAAGCAATCCGCTGCAATCACGCTAATATTCTGCTTTAAAGCTTGCTGTAAATGCTGACGCTCTAAAATAGATTCATTGATAAACGTTGTTCCATGTATGGCATTTAATTGACCATTCTCCAATAAGAATATGCTCATATTTACCTTATGCTATTAAATTAAATAAATAAAATTGCAGTTAGACTAACATGTAGAAGTTAAATCATCTCTTGTTTTTATTCTACTTTTTAGGAAGCATCGCTTTGTATTACCTCATTCATCAGGTAAAATCGTTGACCTTATATAAAATACGAATGAGAGAGTCATATCCGTGCGTAATATTTTAGTCACTAACGCCCTACCATACGCCAATGGTCCCATCCATATGGGACACTTACTCGGTTATATCCAAGCAGATATTTGGGTTCGTGCCATGCGTGCAATGGGACACGATGTGACTTATGTATGTGCGGATGATGCTCACGGTACAGCCATCATGCTACGTGCCGAAGCGAATGGTATTTCACCAGAAGATCAAATTGCCAATGTGCAAAAAGAACACATCCGTGATTTTGACGGTTTTGGCGTGCATTTCGATCATTATGATTCAACGCATAGTGATGAAAACCGTGTTCGTGCTTCTGAAATTTATGTGAAAAACCGCGAAGCAGGCAATATTGCCATCCGTCCTGTCAACCAGCTTTTTGACCCTGAAAAAGGCATGTTCTTATCGGATCGTTTCATTAAAGGCACGTGCCCGAAATGCAAGTCGGAAGATCAATATGGTGATGCGTGTGAAGTCTGCGGTACCACTTACAATGCAACCGAACTTTTAAACCCGAAATCGACTTTAAGTGGTGCGACGCCTGTAGAGAAATCTTCAGATCATTACTTCTTTAAACTGCCGAATTTCTCAGAATATTTGCAAAAATGGACGCGTGACCAAGGTCGCTTACCTGTCTCAATTGCCAACAAACTGGATGAATGGTTTGAAGCGGGTCTATCCGACTGGGATATTTCACGTGATGCACCGTATTTCGGTTTTGAAATTCCAGATGCACCAAACAAATATTTCTATGTTTGGGTAGATGCACCCATTGGTTATATGTCGAGTTTTGAAAACTATATCAAAGCTAAACGTCCTGATTTAAGTTTTGACGACTTTTGGAAGAAAGACTCTGACAAAGAAGTCTATCACTTCATTGGTAAAGACATCGTTTACTTCCACGCGCTGTTCTGGCCTGCAATGCTTGAAGGTGCAAACTACCGTACGCCATCAGGTTTATTCGTCAATGGTTTCTTGACTGTAAACGGTCAGAAGATGTCGAAGTCTCGCGGTACATTCATCAAAGCTGAAACCTATTTAGAGCACTTAAACCCTGAATATTTACGTTACTACTTCGCGTCTAAACTGTCTGATAAAGTTGAAGACTCTGATCTGAACTTGGATGATTTCGTTCAGAAAGTAAACTCAGATTTGGTTGGTAAAGTGGTCAACATTGCCAGTCGCTGTGCAAAATTTATCAATACTAAATTTGATAATAAGTTAAGTGCAACTTGTGCAGAGCCTGAATTGGTACAAAGCTTTATTGATGCAGGCGATTTAATTGCGAAAGCCTATGAAGCACGTGAGTTCTCTGCTGCGATTCGTGAAATTATGGCGCTTGCAGATAAAGCCAACCAATATATCGATGAGAAAAAACCTTGGGCTTTAGCAAAAGTTGAGGGCGAAGAACAGCAAGTACATGATGTATGTTCGGTCGGGATTAACCTGTTCCGTCAATTGGCTGTGTACCTTGCGCCTGTACTTCCGACTTTAGCGGCTCAAGTGCAAGAGTTCTTAAAACTAGACCGCTTTGACTTTGCTTCTGCTCAAACGGCATTGGTGGATCATGAAATTGCATTGTTCCAACCGTTAATGCAACGTGTAGACCCGAAAGCAGTTGCTGCAATGGTCGATGCTTCTAAAGACTCTTTAGCGGCTGCGGCTGAACCTGTAAAAGTTGAGAAGAAGAAAGAAAAGAAAGCTTCGACTAAGCCTGAGCCAAAAGTTGGCGAGGCAGAAGTGATCGGCATTGAAGACTTTATGAAAGTTGACCTTCGTGTTGCTGAGGTTTTAGATGCAGCTCACGTTGAAGGCTCGGACAAACTTCTTCAATTGACTTTAAATGTCGGTGAAGCTGAACCGCGTAATGTGTTTAGCGGTATTCGTGAGTTCTACCAACCACAAGACCTTAAAGGTAAATTGGTGGTGATGGTGGCTAACCTTGCACCACGTAAAATGCGTTTTGGTATTTCTAACGGTATGGTTTTAGCTGCGGGCAATGGCGAAGGTGTTTGGGTGATTTCACCTGAGTCTGGCGCTAAAGCTGGCGATAAAGTATCTTAAGGTTTAATCATTAAAAGAAAAGCCTCTACGTTGTAGGGGCTTTTTTATTATTTGCTGTTTCTCCCCCCTCATCCTAGCTTTCTCCCTCAGGGAGAAGGAACTTTCATTAGGGAATAATTTAATTACACGCTCTCTTTTAATAAAAAAGATGAGAAAACCATTATCTAATCAAATGACCAGCGACATGGATGTCGCCCGTTCACTAGGGGGCACATGGATGTGCCCTCTAGTGAACAAAGGGGTTTTGTTACTTTTGCTCATTCAAAGGTAAAGGGAATTAAATAAACAAACTATTCTGCCATTACTTTTTCATATCTATTTCGACAAGCGCTACAGAACTTACTTTGAAAACTAATTTCATCTCCAGTTAAGCTAGACTCACATACATCACAAATCTGTTTTGCCTGATATTGACATGAAAAACAAAAACAACTTTCTATCGAGTAGGCATTCGTCCAACATGATGGACATGTGCAAAATACTTCGTTTAATGAGTCTCCAAACATTGAATCTCTTCTCTGTTGATAGTCAACTTCTTGCTCTATAGCGGAGACAATCAATTCGTGATAATCAGTTTCTTTAAAGCAAGATAAACATCTATATTCAATTTGATGGGAATTAGTATTGTTCTTCAGAGGTTTAATGACATCAAATCCACATTCTGAACAATTAGACTGTTTGATAAGCTCTAAAATCTTAAAGTTATAGTATGTATTTGAATCTAAATCATTAATACACTGGTTCCTTTCAATCTGATACACCCGATCTACTTCTATTAAGATCGACCAAATTTCTTCACCAAAAATTTCTATAGGATCTCGTTGTAAATATTTTCGAACAAAATCATTTATTACATTAAAGCTTACTGCTACTAAGCCTAAAATTATCAAAGGATTTTCATCGCTATATTTATGCTCAATATCATTTCTAATTTTTTGAATTTTTTCTAACTCACCCCATTCTATCAAAACTTGACTTTCATCTAATTTATCCTTGAGCTGCTTAAAGTCTAATGTTTTTTTCCTTCCCTTTTCTTTTGATTTTAAAGGTATATAAATTAAATCTGGGTTAACTGTGTATAGATAATATTTAAAAAGTAACAAAATCCCTGAAAATAGATTTCTTGTACAGGAAATTAATCTTTTCGGATTTTCTTTAATTAACTCATAGTCTTCTATTCCAAGCTGAATTGAGTCAATTGCATTTTGTAGTATCGTCATTCAAAAGTTACCATTTTAATTTTTATAACGTTCATCTAGTCACTATACCAAGCTTATGCTAGAACAAACATATCACTATCAAATCTATAAGAATTCCTATGAAAAAATTGAAATCTAAACTCACCGTTCTAGGCTTATTAGCTACTGCATTTTCATCAACCTTCGCCCTTTCCCCACCTGCCCCAATCCCCCAACAAAAACAAGTCGCTGGCTATTATCAATACCAAGCGGGTGATGTACAAATCACGGCCCTGCTCGATGGCACCAATTTCATGTCGCCTAAACTCTTTCAAAACATTCCAGAAAAAGATGTGCATGAAATATTAAAGAAATACGCTGCCGACCAAGCCAAAGGCGTTCCAACCTCTGTCAATGCCTTCCTTGTGAATACAGGTCATTCTCTGGTTTTAGTGGATAGCGGCGCTGCGAGCTGTTTTGGCGCACATTTGGGTTCAGTGTTAAGCAATTTAAAAGAATCAGGCTATCAACCAGAGCAAGTCGATACCATCTTACTGACGCATCTACACCCAGACCATGTGTGTGGTATTAGCCAAAATGACGTGGCAAACTTTCCAAATGCAACAGTTTATGTTTCGAGCGATGAAGCGAACTATTGGCTAAACCCGAAACAGGTCGAAAAGCTCCCGAAAGAAAAACAAGCGGGCTACTTAGGAACTGTTGAAAAAATTAAACAAGCCATTGCGCCCTATCAAGCCAAACAACGCTTCAAAACGTATCAATTGGGCGATCAGGTTCAGGGCTTTAAAGTGATTAATACCGCGGGGCATACACCCGGACATTTTAGCTATGAGTTAAAAACCAAAGATGAAACGGTGGTATTTATTGGTGACATTGTGCACTCTCATACTGTGCAATTCGACAAGCCAGAAACCGCTATTGATTATGACATCGACCCGAAAAAAGCAGTGCAAACCCGCTTAAAGCAATTTGCTGAATATGCAAAAGGCGGGCAAACCATTGCAGCACCACACTTGCCATTCCCTGCTATTGGACATATCTATTCAGCAGATGGGAAAAGCTATCAATGGATTCCTGTGCATTTTAAGGATTAATTTATACGAAAATCGTCTCTTTTTTTGCTGAGAGTTAAAAGGCTCTTCATCCAAATAGAAGCTTGTTAAATCATAAAAATCCCCTCATTTGAGGGGATTTTTTTTACTGCTGTGGACTTATCGAGTTTTGTACAAAATGCGGAGAGCGAGGTCCATATAGCAACCCTTTTTGCTGCATCAACTGTGGAGCATACAACTGCGTACTCACACTGTTAGACAGTACATAGGCTTTGTCCGATAAGTGATTGGAAATTTGGTCAATCAAAGCACCCACTAACATTCCGACCAGACCTGCGTTGCTATTATTATTGGCTTGTTGGATTTTTTCCTGACCTTCCCATAATAATGTTCCGGTTTTTAAATCAACCAATTTCGCCTCTACCGCAACGGTCGAAACGGATTGAATCACCTGATACTTAGAACCATATTCTTTAACTTTGACATACAGTGCGGCATCCGCTCCAAAAATGTCATTGAGTTTCTGAATTGGAATTTGCTGCGCATCATAGCCATTGGTTACGCCGTTTTCTTTAAATAGCGTATCGACCACAGAAATGGGGAACACGTAATAGCCCGCTTCTGCTACAGGTAAAGTCACGGTAGACCAATACCCATAAGTTGCCCGTGTATCGGGTGTCTCATTCACAGGTGGCAACACCAAAATGGATTTTGGCATATTGGCATGATAAGCAGATAGGTCAAGATTGCTTTTTGGTGTCGTAGCACAACCTGTGAAGAGTGTCACAGCAAGGCCAAGTACGCATAATTTTTTGAAATGTTTCACTTCACACTCCCTGCCGCAGACTGGGCTGTCATTTTTTTCAAAAGACGATCCATTAATACTGCCGACTCTGGGTAGGTTTGACGTTCAAGTTCAAAATACTGAACAGCACGTGGCCCGTTATTGATATTCAAATTCAACAAACCCAAATGTGCATACAATCCCGGAGGCACTGCTGCATTTTTAGCTTTGGCTTTTTCAATATCTTTTTCAAGTTTGCCAATCTGTTCTTGTGGAGAAGTCTTTTCTGGCAGACTCAACATCAAATAGGTTTGCTGCGGGTATTCGCCCCAGCTATATAACGATTTTGGCGCTGAAACACAGCCCACCAAAGTCATGGTGCAGATTGCACCTAAAACCAATACGATTTTTTTCATTGATTCAAACCAGTTACTGCGCAGACCACTTATTGGTTTGAATATCCAACACCAAATTATTAACCGCTTCGCGTACAGCCAAATCTAAAACTTTGCCGTTTAAAGTTGAGTCATAAGAAGCGGTAGAACCAAAACCTAAGATTTCACGTTCACTGAGTGCATACTCGCCTGCGCCTTGCACAGAGTGAACAATTTCTGCTGTTTTGACATCTACAATGTTTAAGTTCACTTTGGCATAAGCAATTTGGGTTTTACCACGCCCCAATATGCCAAATAGCTGGTGATCACCAACTTCTTTACGGCCAAATTCAGACACGTCGCCCGTTAATACATAACGTGCGCCTTTGATGGCTTGAGAGGATTTAGTAAAGCCTGCTTCTTGTTGTAATTCAGCAAGGTTGTCACGGTTTAGGACAGAGAAATAGCCCGATTGCTGTAAATGCGTTTCTAAAATGGTTTTCGCCTGACCACCTAAACGATCAACATTGTCTGAGAAAATGCCACGCATGTAGCTTGAGCGGTTGTCAAATTTCCCTACAGAAACAGGCGTTTTAGTGCCAGCGTATTTAACGGTCGCCACTGCCGCTGTTACTTGCGGTGATTGAATTGTTTTTGACGTTTCTGTTGTTGAACATGCAGATAATGCTAAGCCACTCAAAACGGCCAAAAATATAGATTTATTCAAAATTTATCCCTCAAATCTTTAATTTAAAAATCATTAAAAAATCAATGGGATTATAACCATTTAGCTTTTCGTTACCTATACAAAATCCAGTTTTGTTGTTGTAAACCTTATCACTTCATGCCAAAAATAAGTTTCAAACCCAACACCGTCATTACGGCCCCTGCTGCGCGGTCAAATACGGCTTTAAACTTCAAATACACACGGCGCGGCTTTTCAGCAGACAATGCCACTGCAACCAACGAACACCAACCCGCATCAATAAAGAAACACAGGATAGGTAGTACAAAATAGTAATAGGTTGGGATTTCTTTGGGTAAAAGTGCAGTAAAAATACTGGCTAAAACAATCGCAATTTTAGGGTTGGAGAGCTGAGTAATTAAACCAGTCATAAAGGCACGGCGTAAAGTCATTGCTTTTGAGCTGGAATGATCTGCCTCAATCGGCTCTTTGGCATGTTTAATAATTTTAAACGCGAGCCAAAGCAAATAGATCCCACCACAAATTTTTAAGGCCAAATACGCTGACGGCACTGCCAACAAAAAGGCTTGTAAACCAAGTACAGCCAACAGACCAAAAACAGCTGCGCCTGTTCCAGTTCCCAATGCGGTAAAGAGTCCATGCTTTCGAGAAATCGCAATCGAATTTTTTGCTACATAAATCGACGTCGGTCCAGGGCTCATTGCGCCTAACATTAATGCAAAGGCAATCGAGCCCAAAATCCAAAATGATTCCAAGAGTGACCTCTAAATTGAGAGAATTTATCAGCTGCGATTTTACGCTAAACAAAGTTTTTACGATATTCACTTTATCAGTTATTTTTCACATTTATATCGTGATCAAGCCACAGCGTGTACGTCCATTATATTTTTTAATGATAAATAAAAAGCCTATTTTTAAGGAAATTTGGCATAGGCCATAGTGAAAACAACAATAGAGCAATTACTCAACAATAAACTTCAACATCAGTTATTTAGATCATATTCAATTTTAATAAAAAGACAAATGTGTATTAAAAATAGCCATCATATGCTGATTTTTGATTACAAAATATAATGGGGGATTGCTTCCCTTTTCATACATTTTTCATATATAAAAAGACTTACTATTTATAAGGTTTTATTTCTCTAAACCACATTTTTAACTTCATAATTTTTAACATCAGAATTAAAGGTGAACCATGCAAAATAAGAAGCGCACCCCATTAGACACGCAACAGTCCCATCTTTGGATCATTGGTGGTGGTATTGCAGGTATGGCTGCTGCTGCATTTGCGATCCGTGATGCCAAAGTCCCTGCCAAAAATATCCATATTTTAGAAGAACTCGATATTTCAGGTGGCTCGATGGATGGCGGACATACACCGCATGCCGCGCAAGCTTGGGTAACACGTGGTGGGCGAATGCTGACCGATGAAACTTATTTATGCCTATGGGACTTATTTTCCAGTATTCCATCATTAGAAGATCCAAACGTTTCAGTCCGTGAAGAATGTCGTGAGTTTAATGAACAAGTGAAAACCCACGCCAATGCACGTTTAATTGATGCCGAACATGTCATTGCGGATGCAGCAAAGCTTGGTCTGAATAAACTACATCGTGCACAGATGCTGCGGCTATTGGCTTCAAAAGAAGAAAAAATTGGCAGCCGCCGCATTGATGAGTTTTTTGATGAGGCCTTTTTTGAAACCAATTTCTGGCGCATGTGGCGCACCACTTTCGCTTTTCAAAAATGGCACAGTGCAGCAGAGTTAAGACGCTATTTCTTGCGTTTTATTCAAGAATTGCCACGCATTCATACCTTAGCGGGTGTGAAACGTACTAAGTACAACCAATATGATTCAATGATCCTTCCCTTACAGCGTTGGTTAATCGCACAAGGGGTCGATGTGCGTTTTGGACACTATGTCACAGATGCGGACTTCATTACCAATACTGAAACTCAAGAGCGCCATGCCTCGCATCTATACGTACAATTGCCTGAAGGCTCAGAGCAAATTAATCTGAAAGCCAATGATTTAGCCATTTTCACTTTAGGTTCCATTACTGCGGACTCACGTTATGGCGGTAATCATGAAGTGCCTACCCTCATTCGTCATCGAGAAGATCATGGCTGGACGCTTTGGGAAACACTGGCACAAAAAGCCCCAGACTTTGGCCGTCCAATGACTTTTTATGGCAATGTCGATGAACATAAGTGGGAATCTTTCACCCTGACCATGAAAGATGACGTGCTGCTTAAACGCATTATTGACTATACGGGGAATGAACCAGGCACCGGCGCACTGATGACTTGGTATGAGTCGGGTTGGCATTTATCCATTGTGGTCCCTGCGCAGCCACACTTTGCCGACTTACCTGAAGGCCTGTATACCTTATGGGGCTACGGTTTCCAAATTGATCATATGGGCGATTACATCAAGAAACCAATGTCCGAAGCCACAGGGCAAGAAATCCTAACAGAACTGATTAAACAGCTCGGTTTTGACGACATTTTAGATCATGTTTTGGCAACCACCAATGTAACCACTGCCATGATGCCATATGCCTCTGCCCTATTCGCCTGCCGTAAGCCGGGGGATCGTCCACAGGTAATTCCACAAGGCTCACAAAACTTTGCTTTCCTCGGACAGTTTGTGGAAATTGAAGATGACGTGGTCTTTACTGTGGAATATTCAGTTCGTGGTGCGATGCTTGCCATTTATGAATTCTTTGGGGTGGAACGTGAAATCCCTGAAATTTACAACGGTCTGCTTGATCCGAAAGTTGGTTTGAAAGCTTTGGAAACCGTGTTCCACTAAGCTTTTAATAATAGTGATAAGAGCACCTTTATGTCGCTACTATTACATAGTTTAATTTAAGCAACGTTTGGATACGCGAGTGTGGCAGGGATGCCACACGTTATCCATCATAACAGGGATGTTATGTATGGGTAACAAAGGCTTTTGCTTACTTTTGGCCTATCAAAAGTAAGGTTATTGCCTACGCAAACACCTTTTGTACTTTATTGAAATGTTGAGGCCGTGTACGCACCTAATTTTAAATTGGATAAAAAGAAAAATTAGATAAAACTTTATACCTCATTAGTAAATAAATTGACTAATCAACATAGGAAAAACACCTCCACGTTTTAAATAAAATACCGAAACTGACTAAGTGCTTTTCTATCGTTTTCTCATGATTTTAGATTTCATAAAAATTACAAAACTCACTTGAAGCTTTGACTGTACAGATGCAGCATAAGACTCATCTAAAACTTTAAAAACAAATCTATGAAACTAGCAGAAGCACTTTTATTGCGTAGTGATTTACAAACCAAACTCACCTCTTTACAACAACGCATCAACAATAATGTGCTAATCCAAGAAGGCGATGAACTGAGTGAAGACCCCAATGCGCTGATGGGTGAGGCTTTTAGTGTAAATACAGAGTTACATCATCTGATTGAAAGAATTCATGCGACCAATGCTCAAGTAAAACCAGCACGGGTCAATCCATGCTCAGTGTTTTAAACACACGTGATTTACTCACACAACAGCATCGTATAATTCAACAGGCCATCGATAGTTCACGACGTGAAAATGGTCGTTATAGTTCGAGTGAAATTCGCTGGGTTAAAACCATTACGGTTGCAGACTTGCAAAAACAAGCCGATGCAATTAGCCAGCAACTCAGGCAAAACAACTTAGAGATTCAAGCTTCAAATTGGCAAATAGAACTGGTCTAGCCAAGTTGAGCAACAACAGTTTGGGCATATTGGGCGAGTACAAGGCCTTTTATACGTTTGTAAGGCTTTAATTCAACAAACGTTTGCAGGAAGTAAGACGTCTACTTCACATTTTCACAAATCTGGCGTAGCACAATGCATCTTTTATACTGCACATCGCACCTTGCACCACCATGTACTGACAATATGCCTCCCTATTTTTACCTATTAGTAGGCATCAGCCTGTGGAGGCTTTTTCTGATTAAAAGCCATATCTTGTGATGGAAGTTTATAGTCACGATCATGCACAGGAACACCACCAATAATCATGGTACGAGCCTCAGTTCTAGGCTGATTCAAATCCTTTTTTGCATCACACGCGGTCAGTTGAGTGAGCAATAAAACCAATACTAGGGTAGATAAGGTTTTCATCATAGCCCCTCATTTATCATTATTGTGCTTTCAGCATAGCACTTTTATTTTTCCAATCCTATCGACTTTGTTACAACTCTTATCCATCTACATGAGGGTTCTCTGTGAATTTTCTTTATAAAATAAATATCAATCATTCATAAATAAAACAATAACATGAATGATTTAAGTTAACCAAAATTCGATCTAAATATTTATTCGACATATTTAAAAAACTATCTTGGCGGAGTCTTATCTTGTTTTATTCAATTTCTTCATCAGCCTGCGGCTCGCCCTACTTTTGTTTAGGCAAAAGTAGGCAAAACCATTGTCATCTGCAAAACCTGTTCATTTCTTGGATTCATTAAAATATAGCGAATAAAACATTATCTTATTTACACCATGCAGGTTGCAGATGACGTTTTCGAGTAGCATATTTCTTATCGAAATTAGATTAAATTAGAAAAACGCAAAGTAATTTACAAAATTTTACAGGATTCAATATTTACAACGGACACTTTTGTCCGTTAAATAATAGCACTTCCAAATTAAATGAAATAATCACCATGACCAGTCGTCAACAGCGTGCAGCACAAAACCGTGAAGAACTGCTCGAAGCTGCGGTTCAGGTTTTTCGTACACACGGGATCAATGCCCCCTTACAACTGGTAATTGATGCCGCCAATGTCGGGCGGGCGACGTTTTATCGTAATTTTGATGACCGTCGTGCCTTGGTGATTGCACTCATGGAACAAGCATTGGAACGTCTCGCAGTTCGTGCAGAAGCGTTTTCTCAATATGACGATGGTTTTATCCGTTTAATTGAAAACCATGTTTATAACTTGCCCTATTTAACCGCACTGATGGAGTATTGGCGGGTGATTGATCGTGATGATCCCGTCATGGTCGATATCTACGCGCGCCGCGATGCGATTTTACAGCCTTTGATTGATCAAGCCATTCGACACGGCGTATGCCGCCCCGATTTGACCACCCAAGATTACGCCATGATTACGGCCATTTTAAGGACTTCATTTCAAGGGTTGACCGATATAGAGCAACAACAACTTGCACAACGTGCAATTGAACTCTTACTCAACGGTATTCGGGCATAAAGGTCACCACTCATGACACAGCCACCGCGTTTACTCGAACCTGCGCCAAACTGGACAGCAGAAGAAAAGCCAACCCTACCCGGCTCTCCTGCCGTGATCGCGCACTCCACGCCTAAGCGCTTCATATATTTTTTTATTGGCTTGTTTGTCGCACTGTCTGCAAGTCTCAGTAATGGTTTCATTACTGCAAATTTGCCCTTAATTCAGGGTGAATATGGGCTAACACCCTCTGAGGTGGCATGGATTCCTGCGGCTTATGTGATGGCCAATGTCAGTGCGAACCTGATTCTGTTTAAAGCCCGCCAACAATATGGCCTGCGTCTATTCTCTGAAATTGGCTTACTGATTTTTATTGTAGTTTTGGTTTTACACGTCTTTGTACATACCTTTGAAATGGCCGTACTGGTACGTTTCATTAGCGGCATGGTTGCAGCACCACTCAGCTCCTTAGGCATGTATTACATTATGCAGGCCTTTAAGCGGGAAAATTTTGGTCGCAGTATCTATTTGGCTTTAGGCTTTCAGCAGCTCGGTATTCCTTTGGCATGGATCATTTCTCCGTATCTCATTGACGTCAATAACTGGAATGTCCTGTATACCTTTGAAATTGGTTTAGCCCTGTGCTGTTTCGCAATGGTGGTGTCGCTGAAGTTGCCCCGTAGTTTAAGAATTGCTGTTTTTGAAAAGCAAGACTTCTTCACCTTTGCCCTACTTGCGCCCGGTTTTGCCTTTTTGTGTATTGTGCTGACCCAAGGGCCTATCTTGTGGTGGTTTGAAGTGAAGTGGTTGGCATACCTTTTAATTGCAGGGTTTAGCCTGATTGTGATTGGTTTGGTCTATGAGCATTATCGGGTCAATCCGCTGATTATGACGCGTTGGCTGGGGACATCGTCCACGCTTCGTTTTATCATCGGCGCTTTTGCAATTCGCTTCTTAATGTCAGAGCAAAGTTATGCTGCCGTGAGTTTTCTCAAAACGATGGGCATGGGACCCGATCAATTTGTTCCGCTCTATGTGGTGATCTTTTTAGGCATCGTGTCTGGTACCTTATTTAGTGCCATCACTTTTTCACGTGAACGGATTATTTGGCACTTACTATTAGCCGAAGCTTTGGTGTTGATTGCTTGCGGACTAGATTTTCACCTTACCAGCGATATTCGCCCTTCCAACTTCTACGGCAGTCAGTTTTTGGTGGGCTTTGCCAGTGGTGTGTTTATTGGTCCACTCTTGATCACAGGGATCTTAAGCGCCATGCAAAAAGGCCCTACTCATATTGTCACATTCATTGTTTTATTTTCAGCGACTCAAACATTTGGTGGCTTAGTCGGTTCATCGTTTTACTCCACCTATCAACAAGTCCGAACACAAAACTATCGTGCTGAGATGATTCAACAACTCCCCGAAACCAATCCATTGATTGCACAGCGCCTTTTAGCGTATCAACAAAGTTCGCATACTTACACACTCGATCAGCAGTTAGAGCAACAACAAGCCTTAAAAAATCTCAATCAAGTGGTGACTCGAGAGGCTCAAGTACGTGCCTATAACGATGTGATTAGTTTCAATGGCATCGTTGCCATGCTGCTGTTGTTGTGGGGGACATTCCTAATTGCACGGAATCAATATCAACTGCGACAACAAGCGAAAATTGGTCCTGCCTAATGCCACTGCTCCCTATTTATTGAGAAATTGTTATGTCTGAAGATCAAAAACCAGTAGCACCTGCTGAAACAAATGTAACTTCTGAAAATACGCCTGAGGCTGAACAGCCAACGGCAACAGCACCCGTTACTCCTCCACCCAGCAAACTAATTCCAACAGCGAAACGTACCTTGATTTTGATGTTTTTAGTACTGATCATCGGTATTGGCATCATCTTGTGGGCGTGGAAAATTGGACCATTTGACAGTGCCGTTGAGTCCACTGACAACAGCTATGTCAAAGGCAAAACCACGGTGCTTTCTTCGCAAATTAATGGCTATGTCAAAGATGTGTTGGTCAGTGATTTTGATCACGTCAAAAAAGGACAGGTGTTGATGCATATTGATGCCACTACTTATGACCAAAAAGTCACGCAGGCTGAAGCTGGGGTGGATCAAGCGCAAAATAACCTATCTAACCAAAGCCAAAATATTGCACAGCGTAAAGCCGATATTGTGGCGGCAGAAGCCAAGGTCGAACAAGCTCGAGCAGCCTATCAACTCTCGTTGGCACAACAGCAGCGCTATCAACAGTTAGGCGACTCTGGCGCAGCGTCTAAATCAGAGCAAGACAAAGCCTTTGCCGATACCCAAAATAATTTAGCCTTACTGCAACAAGCACAGGCCAATGTATTGGTGGCGAAAGAAGCGCTCAAAACCGCACAAGTGGCTGAAACAGGACTCAAAGCACAAGTGACCAATGCCGCTGCACAGCTGGATCAGGCCAAAACCACCAAAAACTACAGCAGCATTATCGCCCCGATGGATGGACAACTGGGTGAAGTCAATCCACGCGTGGGACAATATGTGGCAGCAGGCACACAGTTGCTCTATCTGATTCCGCAGCAGACGTGGGTCACTGCAAACTTTAAAGAAACTCAAATTGCCAACATGAAAATTGGACAAAAAGCATGGTTCACGGTGGATGCCCTCAATCATCAGAAATTTACAGGCCATGTCGAGCAAATTTCCCCAGCTGCAGGCTCAGAGTTCAGTGTGCTTAAAGCTGATAATGCGACAGGTAACTTTACCAAAGTGGTACAACGCATTGCGGTACGGATTGCAATTGATCCGAATCAAACGGGCATTGAAAATTTACGCCCAGGCATGTCCGTGATTAGCTCGGTCGATACACATGCAGCAAAGGAATAATCCTGTGAAAAAAACCGCCATTTTTCACTTACACTAAGCACTCAACCTGATTGATAAAAGTCCTATGTTTGAACAGATTGCGCAGTCCATTCCCTATCAGCACATCAGTGTTGGCGGGATCAATATCAGCATCAAACGTTTAGACTTGGTCCATCCATACATTTCAGGCAATAAATTTTTTAAACTCAAATACAACCTGTTGACGGCACAGAAACAAGGCTATAAAAAACTGCTGACTTTTGGCGGTGCCTATTCCAATCATATTGCCGCGACGGCTTATGCAGCGCAGTTATTTGGATTTGAAAGTTTAGGCATTATTCGAGGCGAAGAACTAGCCAGTAAAGCTTTGAATACAACCTTAAATACAGCACAGCAATTCGGCATGCAGTTGCAGTTTGTGACACGAGAAGCCTATCGGCAAAAGCAAAGCCCAGCCTACTTGGCACAGTTACAACAACATTACCCTGATTATTATGTGATTCCTGAAGGCGGAACCAACCCTCTTGCGATTCAAGGCTGCACAGAAATTCTCTCTGATGCAGATCGACAAAATTTCGATCTGATTTGTTGTGCCGTGGGCACAGGTGGCACCATTGCGGGTCTCATTGAAGCCAGTCATTCACAGCAGCAAATTTTGGGCTTCTCCGCGCTCAAAGGGGACTTTTTGAGTCGAGAGCTAGAGCAACTGACTGAAAAACGGAATTGGCAAATTACCGATCAATATTGCTGTGGTGGTTATGCCAAAACTAATACTGAGTTATTACAGTTTATCCATGCTTTTGAACAGCAATATGACATTCCACTGGAACAGATTTATACAGGCAAAATGCTATTGGGCTTAACCGATTTAATTCAACAAGGGATATTTCCAGTAGATCATCGCATTTTAATAATTCATTCTGGCGGGCTGCAAGGTCGTTTAGCCGCACTTTAGATAGTCCTGAAAAAGCAAAAAAGATGGTCTATAATGCCCTGCTTTATTCTCCCGTGAGTGTGTCATGTCCACAAATCAATATGATGTCTTAGTTTTAGGTGCTGGTGCATCTGGCTTAATGACAGCCTATATGGCAGCTCAGCGTGGACGTAAAGTCGTGGTGGTAGAAAAAGCCAATAAAGTCGGCAAAAAAATTCTTATGTCGGGTGGTGGTAAATGTAACTTTACCAACCTTTATGTCGAACCAAGCAACTTTATTTCACATAATCCTCACTTTGTAATTTCAGCCCTCACCCGCTATACCAATTGGGATTTTATAGGCCTAGTTTGTGAATACGGCATTGAATATGAAGAACGTAAACATGGTCAGCTTTTCACCCTAAAAGGTGCCAAAGAAATTTTAGCTATGCTGTTGAGCGAGTGTGAAAAAACAGGTTTGGTCGATATTAAAACCAACTGTGAAGTGAAAGCCATCACCGCCCTAGAAGAGCAAGGTTTTCAAATTGCCACGACACTAGGTTATTTTGAAGCCGAATCTGTGGTCATTGCGTCGGGTGGTTTATCTATTCCGACCTTAGGCGGCTCAGGGATTGGCTATGAAATTGCCAAACAATTTGGTCATCATGTTTATCCAACCCGCGCGGGTTTGGTGCCTTTTACCTTCTCGGATAGCTTCAAAGAAGTGACCACACGCTTAAGTGGCAACGCGGTCGATGCGACTTTATCAAATGACTTAAACGCTTTCACCGAAGCCCTTTTATTTACCCATCGTGGACTCAGTGGGCCAAGCTCGCTACAACTGTCGAATTATTGGGATGTGGGACAAAGCTTCAAAATTGACTTCTTGCCAAGTGTGGATTTGCACGACTACTTAAAAGCTAAGAAGGACAGTCAACCCAAAGCCCTGCTGCGTACTTTACTGGGTGAACATTTCCCTAAAAGTGTGGTAGTTGAACTGCAAAACCTCATTTGGCCAGAACTGGCTGAAACAGCGATAGGTCAGCTTTCGGATGAAAAACTCGAACACATTGCAACGCGCTTGCATGCGTTTGAAGTCAAACCATCAGGAACCGAAGGCTACCGTACTGCTGAGGTGACTTTAGGCGGTGTAGACACCACTGAAGTTTCATCGAAAACCATGGAAAGTAAAAAGCAAAAAGGCTTGTACTTTGTGGGGGAAATATTGGATGTTACAGGACATTTGGGTGGCTTTAACTTCCAGTGGGCATGGTCATCTGCGCATGCCGCATCAGAATATGTCTAAGCCATCTGCTTAAATGATAAATTATTCTAAATAATCAGTGCGTAGCAGTACGCACTGCTTTTGCTTCCGCTGACGGGCAAGTGCTAAGTCCATTTTCGCAATGGCAATATGGACATGGCTCGGCTGGATCACTGAACGTTTCATCATCAATGTTTTTTTTAATATTTGTATCATCTGTTTTTTCCTTTTTAAACTGCAATTTATAAAAATAAATCGTGAAATGTCCATGCAGCTATCACAAAAGTATAGGCATGTAAGTATTTCTAATTTATGAAATATCCATATTCCACATGCATCAAACATACCAAATTAAATTTCATTCCACACTATAGACTTTTGTATTATTTTTCATCAGATTCATCCGCATCACGGCCTTCAGTTGCCGCAGTCGGTATTCTTTCGGCATTGGTATGCTTTATCTCACTAGTCTTCGGTTTTGCAAATACAAATTTATAAGCACTCACAAAAAATCCAACCGTAATACCCGCGATGATGATTGGGGCAAAATATTTATTTGGGGCTTTTTTTGACATGAGTTTACTCCAATAAAAAAACACCAACCGCCATCAGCGGTCGGTGTTTAGTGTGATTAATTTAGTCTGGATCTTTGGGGTGAACGTCAATATCTTGCTCAGCTTCACCAGTTGAACCAAAAGGTTTATTTAAAGGTTTATGCGCAGGATCGACCTCTGCTGTAGTTGGAATATCATCTGCATGTTGATATTCCTCTGCAACCGTTGGTGTATCCATTTGCTCTTTCAGTGAGGCATGCTCTTCTTTGCCTTGTGCGGATTGTGTGCTTTCAGCTTTGGCCTGATAAAGTGGATTAGGCTGACTACCTTCTTTTTTGGCTTTATCTAACAAATCGGTCAAAACCCGTTCCGCAGGTTGACGCCCACCGAGACCAAAAGCCAGTGCAAAAGCAATAGCAACCGCACCAAGCGTTAAGCCAAAGGCCAAATTCACAATCGAATCTGCGATACCCATTGCACGCAAGCCCATCGCCAATACCAAGCCAATGATCAAGACACGTACAATGTTCGCCACCCAACGAGAGCTGTTGTATTCACCACGCTCAATCACCTGAGCAACCAAGTTCGCCAGCCAGAAGCCCACGCCCAGAATGACTGCACCTAATAGGATGTTTGCACCAAACTGGATAAACATCGCAATCAAACCACTGATCTGTTCAAAGCCGAGTCGATTTGCTGCTTCAGAAACCGCAAATAGCATGGTAAAGAACACAATAAAATAACCCACAACGCAAGATGCTTTGGTGTTTCCTAAGAAACGTTGCAAGCCAACTTTGTTTGGAATGTCATCTACACCTGTTCCCGACAAGACTTCAACTACAAGACTTGCGACAAAACGTGACACCACATAGGCCAAAATTAAAATTAATGCCGCTGCAATGATGTGCGGAATTGCATTCATGATTTCATACAGCATGGCCGTCGCTGGTTGAGAAATTGCATCAATGCCTAAAGCTTCAAACGCAATAATAAGCGCTGTGATAATAACGATTGCAAAAACAAAAGATCCGAGCACTTTGGCCAAATCTGAGTTTTTAAACAGTCCTACTTTTTCAACCTGTTTTTGTACATCTAGACTTCTCAATAAACCCTCAATAATGCCCCGTACAATTTTTGCCAGAATATAGCCCGCAAAAACAATTACACCCGCAATAAAGATATTTGGCAGATACAGTACGGCTTCATTGACCATATTTTGGATCGGAAAGAGCAGCCCAGTTAGACCGAGTATCGACAAAACAATGGGTAAGAATAGTAATAAAATCAGCCAATAGACAATTTCACTGATGTTTTGACTCAGCGTACTGACTCCGACATCCTGGCTGAGCTTTTCATCTAGCTGAGTCCGATCCAGTCCTTTTTGTAAACCCACTTTGACCAGATTTGCCACAATCCAGCCAATAAAACCCACAGCAACAGCAGCCAGTAGTTGTGGAATAAACAACAAGAACTGTTGAACCATACTACTAAATGGCCCACTTACACTGGTGAGATTAAGGACATTGAGTGCACCAATCACCGCAATAATCAAGATGAGCCAAAACACAACCCGAGAGATAATATTTTCAATATTTGAGCGATGGCCGGTAGCACTGGAAAGTTTTTGGTTGGTCCCAAGTTTGGTTAAAACCTTTTTCACAGCACCTGCAATCAATAATGCAATAATCCAACCAATGATCAGGATGGCGATTGCGGACAGGATCGGGTGAAACTGGTCCCAATAATACATCGCATCAAATCGACCCTGATGCCCTACATAATCATTCATTTTGTTCTCCCTCTTGTTATGTCTACCTCACAGCGACCTTTGCTCAAATACAGATTTTAGTTTTGAAGTGATTGTCTGCCATGAGGTATGAATGTGAAATGGAATACCTTTTTGATGACTGCTAAATAAAAAACCCCTGTACATTACAAGGGCTTTAGTTACATTTAGCGGTCAGTTGCAGTCGCCGTATTGCTATCGGTGGCTACCGCTTCGTCACCTGCTGTTGCAGTGGTGCTATTATTCGGTGTTGCAGGCTCTGCACTCGGATTCGGATGTCCTGGAGGCGCCTCATTCGGATTTGGCTTGGTATCTGCAAACATATAAAGTAATAATGCGATTAAGAAAATTCCGACCAATGCCAACATATACACAGGCACGCGTTTTTTCTTTTGCCGCTCCTCTGGCGTTTGTACATGGGGCGGTTTATTGAAATCATGTGTCATAGCTCCCCCTCAATTTTCTATTATCAAGTTGTCGAATTTTTATACTAACAACTGCTTGTGTAGCATTGTGTTTCAAAGCATAGTGAGATAGTAAACAAACGATTCATCTTAAGATAAGTTATTATTTTTTAAGGTTTTAAAAACAGTCATTCATCTATCAATTTAGTGTTAAAAGTCATATAAAAAGTATTTCACCTAGGCATAGACAAAAAGAGTCTGGCGAACAGCGCTCTTCAACTGAATTTGCGCTATAATTATGCACCTTGTTTTAGCTGTTTTTGGACTTTATGGCATATCGTCAACAAAGTGTAACGCTTGATTTAGACACTGATGTTACGCACCAATGTCATTTGCACTACACGCGAGACCAACATCTTATTGGTATTATTGAATTTTCTAAGCCTAGTTATATTCTAAAATGGGGCGATCTGGAGTTTTTCCGTCGTCGTACTGAAGAGTTTTCAGTGATGCCTTTTCCTGAATGTGTCAATGCCATGATTATTGACATTCGAAATGTGCAAGCCTTTTTAGACAATGAAACCCCCATCATTCCTTGGCGCTTACTGGAAGAAGAATGTCCTGTGCGTTTAGTTGTACCACAAGACCGTTTAGATCACTATATTGGACTGTTTGAGCCAACATGGCTGACGACGGATATTGAAACGGCTATTTCTGAAATCCGTGAATATATGGATATGTTTGTGCACTAAGCACTTCTTGATACACACCTGCTCATCTCCTCCCCTTGCGATTGTGCCCCGTCATTTGTTCATAACGTACAGTCGCTTTTATTTTTTAATCCTCTGCAGAAAACGTAGGACAGTAAACCGAATCTAACTGACTTTTATATACTGCGTCATAAAACGGATCATCTTCAAAATAAAGCACTTTCCTTTGCTATTGCAGTTTTAGCATGTTCTACACGAACAAAATCCATTCTGTCATGCATCCATAACGAAACGCATAGCGAACCCTGTGGCATTAGACATTAGCCTAATAAAATGAATTATGAAACTTGAAATGGCACGCATTATGCATAATTTTCTTTTTAATATCAGAGGAATATAGCGATGCACTTATTTAAAGCATTATTAACAAAATATTAAAAATCCCACTTGAGCAGCAAAAGCAATCTCGATTAAGATGCAGACTAAGCTGTAAAAAAATACCATAAAAAGAACATCTTTTGCACAGAATAAAGCTTTAACCCAATTCTGACGTTTTTGATAAAAACAATGCAATTGATGCTGCAAACAAAAGGAGTTTGTACATGACCATGCAACGTAATCTTTCTGCCTTATTTTGTGCAAGTGCACTTGCGCTGAGCCTCAGTGCATGTAGCGACAACAAAGCACCTGCAACGGATGCAGCTAGCACTGGCGCAGATGCTTCACAGTCAGGCACTTTAGATAAGATTAAAAAATCAGGAACCATTGTTTTAGGTTACCGTGACTCCTCTATTCCATTCTCCTATATCGCAGACAACCCAAATCAACCAGTCGGTTATGCACATGATTTACAGCTCAAAGTGGTTGAAGCTGTTAAACAAAAGCTGAATATGCCTGATTTGAAAGTTCGCTATAACTTAGTCACCAGCCAAAACCGTATTCCATTGGTTTCAAATGGCACAGTCGATCTTGAATGTGGTTCAACTACAAACAACAAAGAACGCCAGCAACAAGTTGATTTTTCTGTGGGCTTCTTTGAAGTGGGTTCACGTTTACTTACTGCAACCGATTCAGGCGTGAAGGACTTTGCTGACTTAAAAGGCAAAAAATTAGTAACGACAGCAGGAACAACCTCTGAACGCTATATCCGTCAGCATGAAAAAGAACTCGGTATTGGTGAAGTGATTTCTGCTAAAGACCATGCTGAATCATTCTTAATGCTCCAAAGCGGTCGTGCTGCTGCGTTTATGATGGATGACATTTTACTTGCTGGAGAAAAATCGAAAGCCAAAGATCCAAACAAGTGGCACATTGTTGGTACAGCACCAATTCAAGAAGTTTATGGCTGTATGTTGCGTAAAGGTGACACAGGCTTTAAGCAAGTGGTTGATGATGCAATTAAAGCCACTTATAGCTCAGGTGAAATTAACAAGATGTACAACAAATGGTTTGAACAACCAATTCCACCGAAAAACATTAACCTGAACTTTGCTATGTCAGACCAACTTAAAGCCTTAATTGCAAACCCACATGACCGTGATCAGTAAACGATAAGGGAAAGATTAATGTTCACTCAGGCAAAGTTTCTTTGCCTGACCTATTTTAGGGGATTGTCATGAATTATACCTGGAACTGGGCCGTCCTTTGGCAATCCACAGGCGTCGGAGATAGCACCTATCTCAGTTGGATTTTGATTGGTTTAGGCTGGCTGTTTGTTATTGCCATTGTGGCTTGGAGCATTGCAATGGTGCTCGGAAGTATTCTCGGCATTATGCGCACGCTTCCCAATAAAACCGCACGTTCTATCGGCACTGGTTACGTCACCATTTTTCGTAATGTACCGCTACTGATCCAATTATTTATTTGGTTTTATGTGGTGCCGAATTTCTTACCTGGTCCGATTAAGTCATGGTGGATTAATGATTTAAGTGCAGGAACAACAGCGCTGATTTCAGCCAGTATTGGTCTTGGACTGTTTACCGCAGCACGTGTCTGCGAACAAGTCCGCACAGGTATTGAAGCCTTACCGACAGGACAGGTGAATGCAGGTTATGCCATGGGGTTTAGTACCGCACAACTATACCGCTATGTCATTTTACCGCAGTCCTTCCGTACGATTTTGCCGCCTCTGAGCTCAGAGTTGACCAACTGCGTCAAGAATACTTCTGTGGCCTCTTTGGTTGGGGTCTCCGAGATTATTTCTCAGATGAAAACCATCAGCGAATATACACAGAACACCATCGAAATCTATACCTATGTCACGATTATTTTCATCGTTATCAACGTGTGCCTAATTACCTTAATGACGCTGCTTGAAAAACGCTTACGTGTCCCAGGTTTAATTGCAGGAGCTAAATAATGGAATGGCTCACCGCATTTACCCATGATTTGCAGTTATCTGCACCTGCCCTATGGCATGGTTTAAGCATCACTTTAAAAGTGGTCTGTATTGCCACCATTGGCGGTATTTTCATTGGCACGCTGTTGGCACTGATGCGTTTGTCTTCAATTCGCGTCCTGAATTTAATTGCCCAAGGCTATGTCAATTTATTTCGCTCGATTCCACTGCTGTTGGTATTGATGTGGTTCTACTTTGCTGTACCGTTCATCTACACCACAGTCACGGGAAGTTACCTGACCATTGATACCGCTTTGGTCTCAAGTATTGTAGCGTTCATGCTGTTTGAAGCGGCTTATTTCTCAGAAATTGTACGTGCAGGGATTCAATCAATTCCTAAAGGACAGTCTGCCGCGGCTTATGCACTAGGCATGACCTATGGTCAGTCCATGCGTTTAATCATTTTGCCGCAAGCCTTTCGTAAAATGACACCGCTGCTGTTACAGCAAACCATCATCTTATTCCAAGACTCGACCATGGTGTACGCCATTGGCCTACTCGACTTTTTCCGCACCAACTACGTGCGGGGCGATTTGATGTCTCTATTAACGCAATATATTTTATTTGCAGGCCTAGTGTATTTCACCATCAGTATGCTAGCCACATATGCAGTAAAACGATTACAAAGGAGGTTAAGCGTATGAGCGACCAAAAAGTAATGATTGACCTCCAAAATGTCAGTAAATGGTATGGCGATTTTCAAGTATTAACCGATTGCACCACACAAATTTGCCAAGGTGAAGTGGTGGTGGTCTGTGGTCCATCCGGCTCAGGCAAATCGACCCTGATTAAAACAGTGAATGGACTGGAAGATTTCCAACAAGGTCAAATCACAGTCGATGGAATTCCCATCAAAGACCCGAAAACAGATTTGACCAAATTACGCAGTCGCGTAGGCATGGTGTTTCAGCATTTCGAGTTGTTTCCACATCTCAGCATTACTGAAAATTTAACCATTGCCCAAATTAAAGTATTGGGACGCTCTGAAGCTGAAGCGAAAAAGAAAGGCTTAGGCTATTTAGAACGGGTTGGGCTGAGTGCACATGCACATAAATTTCCAGCACAACTTTCAGGTGGACAACAACAACGTGTCGCAATTGCCCGTGCATTAAGCATGGATCCGATTGCCATGTTGTTTGATGAGCCGACATCGGCACTTGACCCTGAAATGATTAATGAAGTTCTTGATGTGATGGTCGAGTTAGCACATGAAGGCATGACCATGATGTGTGTCACCCATGAAATGGGCTTTGCCCGCCAAGTGGCCAACCGTGTGTTGTTTATGGATCAAGGTAAAATTGTCGAAGACTGTAGCAAAGATGATTTCTTTAACACCAAACGTGGTGATCGTGCTCAACAGTTTTTAGACAAGATCTTGCACTAGCACAGACGTGTTATCCCACATTAAAAAAGCAGATCGTGTGATCTGCTTTTTTAATTCACGCTCTAGTCTAAAACCAAGCGCGCATTGGTGGCTTGAACAGGACGATTATTCGGATACCCCATCAGTGCAGCGAAGTTTGCGATTTGCTGTGCTGATGCCTGCTGAATATCTTTTAAGACCACCCAACGTACACCTTCAGTACACGGTGGTGTCGTGAGCGAACCATTAAAACGGTAGTACTCGCGATGTGTCGGCAGAAATTGATCTGCGTTTAAATTGAGTGCTTTCTGGGGTTGCCTATACTGCTGCCATAGTCCATCAAGTGCTTGATTCTTTTTCCCTTGTTCATACATCACTGCAACCACAGCCAGCTCCCCTTTTTCAGAAGCATGGACTAAATGTAATTCCATTGGAAAGTTTTTGCCGTGGATCGTATTTTCTGAAGGGCTATGTAAATGCATTTGTAATAATTGAAATCGTTCTCCTTCTAAACTTAAATAACTGCCTTGATGAAAATTGGCTTGTAAAGTATGAGGGAGCTTCACGATACTCGTTGCAGCCGTTTTATAATCAAAATCAAGTGCCGCAAGGTCTGCTGAAATAACATGCTCAATATTAATGGGCGATTGATTATGCCCCGCACAAGTTTGGTATTTGCTATTGAGCTGGCTCCAATACTGCGGTGCTGTTTGTGCTTGATAACCCCAATCCGAAGTTACTTCACTACTGGCCCAAGCCATCACACATGGGAGACCAAACAATGTTGCTATTAGTTTTTTCTTCATCATAATCCATCAAAAAATATCAGTTTAAAACGCCCCAATATCCTCTAAGAAATCACGCTCAAGCAGCAAAACCTAAAATGCCAATTCTGCCTGCTTGTCTTTGTTTTTTGTGCAAACTCTGTAATCATGACTTTTCAGCAAAAAGCCAATATTGCCCGACTATTTTGTCTCGTTTTAGATGTAAAACGATGAAATAGGACTGATCATATATGACAATAATTACAATTAATTACATGCAGTTATGTGATTATTCACCTTTTATCCGTGATAAATTAAAATAAGAATGAGAAAATACAATCATGTTTAAAATCTTTCACTGATGCACAATCAGCACGCACATTTCATGGCATGAGCGTTCCAAAAGAGAACAAAGCAACGGAGACTCAGCTCACAATAGCTGCTGACCGAATTTTTTTATCATTTTTTGTGTTGCTACTTTTTGGGTTTAACTTAAGAGATAAAATATACACCTGTATATTTAAAATAAAGAAACTTAGATAAACATAATATATTCATAAACTTAATATTAACTTATATTTTAACCCATGCACCACTGCAATGCACAAACACCATCATGGTGCATAGTTTTGCTTTATATCGAGTCTTGTTATTTTTAAGCAAAACTTAATCAATATTTCCTTTTTGCTGAAATCTTCACGAAATTACAAGCATCAGTATACTGGGTTTCTTTTTGCAAAATTTTGCACTCAAATGGAACCCAAACATGCAAAATATTGACTTACTTTTTCTTCTTCTTGGTGCGGTTTTAGTCCTTGCCATGCATGCAGGCTTTGCTTTTTTAGAACTAGGGACAGTTCGTCATAAAAACCAAGTCAATGCTTTAAGCAAAATTTTAACGGACTTTTCACTTTCTGCAATCGCCTACTTCTTTGTAGGTTACTATATTTCCTATGGACACCATTTTTTCCATATTGGGGATACCTTAGCGGCGGATCATGGCTATAACCTGATGCGCTGTTTTTTCCTGCTCACTTTTGCAGCCGCAATTCCAGCGATTATTTCTGGCGGTATTGCCGAGCGTGCTAAAATGCGCTCACAAGCGATTGCAACCGTGTTATTAGTGGCCTTGGTTTATCCTTTTTTTGAAGGGATCGCGTGGAATGGCAACTTTGGTTTACAGCAGTGGCTACAAGATACTTTCGGCGCAAGTTTCCATGACTTCGCAGGTTCAGTGGTTGTACATGCTATGGGAGGCTGGATCGCTTTGGCTGCGGTGGTTTTACTCGGTGCACGTGATGGACGCTACAAGAAAGATGGTCGTGTCAGTGCGCATCCTCCTTCCTCTATTCCTTTCTTGGCTTTAGGTTCATGGATTTTGATCGTGGGTTGGTTTGGCTTTAACGTGATGAGTGCACAGCGTTTAGATGCAATTTCAGGACTGGTCGCGATTAACTCACTTATGGCAATGGTTGGCGGAACCTTGGCAGCCAACTTCGCAGGAAAAAATGACCCAGGCTTCTTACACAATGGGCCCTTAGCTGGTCTCGTTGCAATTTGCGCAGGTTCGGATGTCGTACATCCGATTGGGGCATTGGTGATTGGCGCCATTGCTGGACTGATTTTTGTCAAACTTTTCACCTACACCCAAAACAAGCTGAAAGTCGATGATGTACTCGGAGTATGGCCTTTGCACGGCGTATGTGGTGCCTTTGGTGGGCTTGCAGTCGGGATCTTTGGTCAAAAATGGCTTGGGGGCTTAGGCGGTGTTGCGATGATGTCACAGCTGATTGGTACGCTCTTAGCAATTGGTATTGCTGTTATTGGTGGATTGGTGGTCTATGGCGCTTTAAAAGCCACGATGGGCATCCGTTTAAGCCAAGAAGATGAATTCCGCGGTGCAGATTTATCTATTCATAAAATCTCTGCCAACTCAGATGACAGCATGTTCTAAACGCATTTGCATTTTAGTGCGGCTCACATGGGCCGCTTTTTTTTATTCCTATTGAACATTATAAGGGGCTTTTAGCTTTCTAAATAATCAAAAATCTCGGACAATGCCGTGATACTCGGTGCAGTCATCTGTACTGAAGGAACATGAAAGCCTGATAGCCACAGCGCTTGCATTCCTGCCTGCTGCGCACCTTGTACATCATTAATAGGATGATCACCGATAAATAAGCACTGCTCCACCTCAACAGCCAATTGCTGTGCGGTGTCAATAAAAATATCAGCTTGGGGTTTGGCTTGACCAAACAATCCAGAGCTATTAATCACATCAAAATAATGCTGAAAGCCCAAGCCATTTAATATAGACAGCCGTGTGGCATGACCGCCATTTGAAATAATGGCGAGTTTATATCCTGCTTGCTTTAGACGGGTCAGCGTTTGTTCAGCCTCAGGCATCGCCACAGCACTATGACCAAACTGTGCAAACCAAAAATTGCTTAACTCTTCTAAATGTGGAGGCGCCTGCCAGTTTAACTCCTGTAGCAAAGCGTAAGCCACTGAAGCACCAATACTGGGATGGGTTAAATACTCTTTTAAGGGATAGCCACCATTGTCGATCCGATTCACAATCGACTCAATCTGCTCCACATCAACGCAGTTAAGTTGGCTTTGATAAGTATCGGCAAGATCTTGACTAAAGGTCGCAACACTTCGCCCACGATGCGTCAAGGTATTATCCAAATCAAATAGAACAGCACGTATCGACATGTTTAAACCTCATGTGTTTGAGAGCAAATCTAACACTGAAACGACACTTTGTATTCGCCTTAAAACGATAACCAAAACACAGATCATGCTAAAGTAGATGAAACAGCGTTTATGTTAAGCCTCGTTTAAGCTGACACTGTTGGAATAGCGCTTATTTTTAGAACATGGCCTCACTTGTGTCGGATCAGCAACGTTTTTTCATCCTTCA
The DNA here is from genome assembly GCF_051789135.1 of Acinetobacter sp. PC34. Taxonomy (NCBI): domain Bacteria; kingdom Pseudomonadati; phylum Pseudomonadota; class Gammaproteobacteria; order Moraxellales; family Moraxellaceae; genus Acinetobacter; species Acinetobacter sp. PC34. The sequence goes on from NZ_CP196664.1 coordinate 2,525,957, forward strand.
GTTTTTTATTTTGACGCTGGGTTTTGCCATATTGTGGCTGCTCTTCCCTGTGGCAGGCACCATCGACTTACAACTAATTCACCCCTTTATGGATCAAACTGGTCATTTTCCACTAAAGCGCGACTGGGCCTTAGCAGAACTGAATCACCGTTATGTCAAAGACATCATCATCGCGGTGTATGTGATTTATTTGCTGAAATGGCTCGCTTCATATAAAAGGGCTACGTTCAAGCCCCAGCGTTGGCAAAATGGCTATTTCATTGGCTTAGTCCTCATCAGTACCAGCCTCATTGGGATTTTAAAATCACAATCCGCACATGCCTGCCCATGGGATATGACTCTGGCCACGGCACATGATTTCTTTTGGGACTTATCCGCCAGCGCAGGGCATTGCTTCCCTGGAGGACATGCCGCAACAGGTTTTGCGCTCTTTGTGGGATATTTCGTATACCGTCTAAATGAACCCAAACGCGCGTGGTTTTATTTGCTTGCTGCCCTAATTCTAGGCTTTGTCATGGGTTGGGCGCAAATGATGCGGGGTGCACATTTCCTCAGTCACAATTTATGGACCGCGTGGGTAATTTGGCTGGTCAATGTACTGGCATATGCGCTGTGTTATAAGCAGTTTATACAGTCCAGCCCAAATCAAGCAGAAACTACAGTTTAAAAATCACTTGAACTTTTAAGCCGCCCAATCCTGTACTTTGTCCAAAGTGCAGTTTGGCGCCAATTTTTTCTGCGGCTTTATCGACAATGGATAAACCCAATCCACTGCCGACTTCCAGATGGTGATGTACGCGATAGAAACGCTTTAAGATATGATCATAAAGTTCTGGCGCAATCCCCGGCCCACTGTCTTCAATTTGAACAATGGCTTGCTGATCTTGCTGATAAATAAAGACATTAATCACACCCTGTTCAGGCGTATATTTAATCGCATTATCTAAGAGATTATAGATAATAGAATGTAAGGCTGAACTTTGAGTTTCTATCCAAAGTGCTTCATGCTGTTCCAAGCCCAAATCAATGTTTTTGGCTAGCGCCAGCTCCATCAGTTGCTCCATACATTCAACCGCCACATCACTTAACCCTAGTCTTTGTGTAGGTTCTAAACTTGGTACAGAAGCATCCTGTTTTGCCAAATTGAGCAGTTGTGACACCAAATGTTGAATCCGAATTAAGCCTAGACTTAAGTTTTTTAACGCTTGGTGTTCTGGAAATTCATGCAACAAAATTTTCATTTGCAAATTCAGTGCGGTAATGGGGGTTCTGAGCTCATGCGCTGCGTCGGCAATAAATTGCTTTTGTTCTTGTTGCGACAGCGAAATTCGTTCAAATAAACGGTTCATTTCATTGATGGTCGGAAGAATTTCCAAAGGATAACCATCGGGCCGAATCTCACTCAGTTCATGCGGTTCACGCTGTGCAAGTTCCGCTTTAAACTCATCTAAGGGCTTTAGACTACGCCCAATAATCCAACTCAGTCCCCATAAAGCCAAAGGCATAAACAGTAAATATGGAATCAACATATTAGCCGCCAGCTCTAAAGCCAGCTTTTGTCTTACACTGCGCTGTTGGCTGACTTGAATCTGGTACTTCTCTGTTGGCAGCACATAGGTATTCCATAAGCCTTGTGCTGTATGGTGAGTATAAAACCCCGCTTTTTTAACGGGTTGTATTAATAAATCAAACTCATGTTGCCGTTGTTCAGGCAGTCCATACGACCAGACATCTACAAATAAATCTTCTTCGTGATAGTGTCTGTCCGCTTCAAACTCGCTCTTAATTGGAGCGGGATCATGCGCTGCAACACGCTCTGCCAAATTACGCATTTGTGCATCGAGGATCTCATTGGTCTCTTCAAGGGCAATGCGATACGCTGCAATCACCAACAAACAGCCCATCACAATACTAAATAAAGAGGTATAGGTAATCAGTTGACGCTTTAAGGAAACAGGAGTCGACTTCACCATTTTATGCTTCAACCTGCCCCAAACGATAGCCTAGCCCTCGAATGGTACGGATAAAGTCTTTGCCAAGCTTGGCACGCAAATGGTGAATATAAACTTCAATGGTATTGCTGTTAATTTCCGAGTCAAGGTCATAGAGCTTTTCTTCCAAATTGGTTTTGGAAAAAATTTTATTGGGATGACTGACCAGAGGAATTAAAATAGCCCATTCACGGTTCGACAAATCAATAGTCTGCCCTTTGTACTTGGCTAAGTGCAAATCTTCATCTAACTCTAGACCTGCATAACTTAAAGTCTGGCTTTGCTTGTGCTGTTTTAACGCTCCACTGCGACGTAATAGCGCATGAATACGTGCCAGCAACTCATCAAACTCATAAGGCTTAATTAAGTAATCATCCGCGCCATGGTTTAAACCATCGACTCGGTTTTGTAACTGATCTCGTGCCGAAATAATCAACACAGGCAAAGTCGGATAAAGCGAACGGATATTTTTTAGAACCTGCATCCCATCCATCATCGGTAGGCCCAAATCCAGCAACACCACATCAAATGGATATTGTTGTAATTGCTTTAAACCATCAAAACCATTGTTGACCCACACCACATCAAACTGCTGATAACGCAGCAGCGTTTGTGTGGACTCAGCAATCATAAAATCATCTTCAATAATCAATATTTTTGACATGTTCTAAGCGCTCACTTTGGTCGCGGTACAGTGTTCTAACATATTATTTTTTGAATCAATCACCGTACTTTTTACCCCAAGTAAACTCAATAAGCTTGGGAACAAATGATCTTGGCTTAATTCTTGGCTTTTTTGTTGCCCTAAGCAAGCGATTTGTTGCGGATTCTGCTTTTGCCATGTTTCTGAAAACCACATCAGCATCGGCACGTGGGTCTGTTGGCTCGGTGCAATAGCATAAGGTGAACCATGTAAATACAGCCCGTGCTCACCAGTCGACTCACCATGGTCAGATAAATACCAAAAACCGGTCTCAAAGTTTGAGTTTTGCTTTAATACACCGATCAGTTGACTCAACACATGGTCGGTATAAACAATGGAGTTGTCATAACTATTTTTCAGCTGTTCAGGTGTGCAGGCTTGAATGGCATTGGTTTCACACATCGGTTGGAAAGGCTGAAACTTAGGCGTTGAACGCTTATAGTAAGCTGGTCCATGACTGCCCATTTGGTGTAACACAATTAAACGTGGCGTTTTATCATCAGCCGCAATACCAGCCATATAGGCTTTTAAGCTATCCACCAAAATTTCATCGGTACATTCGCCATCGGCTGAACACCATTTTTTCTGTATCGGTTCTGGAATTTTATACTGTTCAACCCGATCACAAACGCCTTTACAGCCAGAGTTATTGTCAATCCATGTCACTTTGTAACCAGCACGCTGTGCAAGATCTAATAAACCTTCACGGTGGTGCGCTAACTGTGCATCATAGTTTTCACGTGGCATGCCTGAAAACATACAAGGCACAGAAACCGCAGTGGCTGTCCCGCAAGAACTGACTTGATTAAAGTTGATGACATTGAGTTTTTCCAGCTCAGGATTGGTCTTTTTCGCATAGCCATTTAAAGAAAAACTTTCTGCACGTGCCGTTTCACCGACCACCAAAACCATCAATTTCGGCAAGTTTTGCTGTCCGACTTGCTTCATCAAATGAGCATCTTCACCATAAGTCACTAACGGTAAATGCTGCTGTGGTCGATTCTTTTTATAATACGACAGGGTTGAACTGATCGCATTTTGCGGTGAAATCATCCCTTTGAGATCACGATGCTCACGGAAAATCGCGGCATAATCAACAAAGAAAATAAACAACATGCCTGCAATCAGTAAAATAGAAACTGCACTACCGAACAGCTTGTGCAGTAACACGGTTTTAAAAGGATCACGGCGGATTTTAACCTTAAATAAAACGACTAAAGGTAGCACCACCATCGCCCCAATCCACAGTACTAGACGCCATGACAACAAGTCGCGCACTTCATTGCCATCGGTTTGCATCATGTTTTGGATCTGATCTGGTGTGATCGAAACGCCTAAACTGTTGACAAAATACGCACTCATTCCACCAATGATGATCAATAACGCAGCCAACCCTTTAGCCATCGGCCGCCACTGTAACAGCTGAAAAACCAAATGATAAAAAGCCAACACCACCAAAATGGTAGCGCCGATAAAGGCATAAGCTTTGAAATCATGATACGGTGTAAGCAACTGAACTTGCTTATAGAACATCACGTTTAAAACCACGGCTAACCACAGCGCCAAATAGATGTTAAAGCGCGAAAGTGAAACTTCTTTAAAAATAGACTGCAAATTGAACATTTTAAATCATGTCTTGCTGAGCGGATGCCCCAATGTAGTTTTCTAAACTTAAAACTCGCTTAAATAAAAAAGGCGCTGTGGCCGAATATATAAAGTCATACCGATCAGTTAAGCAATCAGATGCCCTTTTTGAGCCGCCCAATATTATTTGATACGCGGAAACGTCATCCGCAACCTGCATGTCCATTTAAAAGGAATATTTTTGCAGAATGATCATTTAAATGCAGAAAAGCAAAAGGTTTTGCGGATGACAAATGTTTTTGGTTCTTTTGGCTACGCAAAAGAACGGACGAGCTCCAAATATTAAATTTTAAAATACGAAGATTCCATCATGAACGACAAAAAGTTAAGGAGTTTCTATAAAACTCCTTAACTGATCAGCATTAATCTGTATAGACTTTACCCTTTTCTATCACTTAAACATTAAAATTTGTATTCAATCCCTGTGCCTACTACAGGTTGTTTGGTTTCAAATGATGCTTGTTCAAGCGTCAAAATCCCTGCGTAACCATAAGCTTTAACTTGCTTGGTAAAGGCATAATCAGCACCTGCAATAAACTGCTGTGCATCAAAGTCATCTTTAGATGTTTTAAAGCTGGTTGAGTTTTGACTGTATTGAGCTTTCACTGTCCAAGCTTTGGCAGTCGGTAAGTTATATTCAGCCCCAACCAACCAGCCTTGTGCGTCGTCTATGGTAGCTGCGACAGCATCATTACCTTGTACATCCGCCACTTCAGAAGTTTGATATAAGGCTTTCAACGCCAAACCATTATTCAGATTTACTCGGCCAATGGCACGCAAAGTATCAGCTGCTGCAAAGGCACTACCTGCCACCCCGCCAGTCACTTCAGGCGCTGAAGCATTCAAAGTGCCACGTCCTGCAAAGGTTGACGGAATGGCCTTATCATAACCAATCCCTGCAACAAACTTTTTACTGTCATAGACCACTGATGCTGACCAAGCATCGCCCAGACCACGCCCTGCAACTTTTGCACCGCCTTTAGATTTTTCAATACCACCAGCTTCACCTGTTGCTAACAGTGCCGCAGCTTTCAGTTTACCTGCGCCCACTCCCCAAGCAGGTGTTTCATAGACCAGCACATTATCAACTCGGTTTTCACCCGTGAAAATCCCCGCCACATCGGCTTTATTGGCCACATAGTTATTAAAGGTATCCACCACTGAAGACAGTTGTTTAACGGGGGTATCAATTTTACCGACTTTCAATGTACCCAATTTCTGGTCTTGTAAGCCAACGAGTAAATTACGCGGAACGAAAGTATCCGTGCTACCACCATTGTCCACATAGAAGGTAAATTCAGCTTGGTATAGTGCATTTAAGCGATCTGTCAGTTTCTCTTCGCCCTTTAACCCCAAAAAGGAGTTGTTAGAGTTCAACTCGACCACATCTCGGTCTTTATTTGGCGAAGCATTGTCTTCAGGTAAATAATCGGCCGTGACATCAATTTCACCATAAAAAGTAGGTGCTGCGAATGTTACCCCTGCCACTAAACTTAAAGCGATTGCGGCTGCAATTTGTGTTTTCATTATCAAAATATCCTACGGTAAATTTGTTACAAATATTACCGTTCAGACATATATGACAGAACAATTAAAAAATTATTTAGTTATATTTTTTAATTTTTTACATCATTATTTAGCACTTTTTATGATTTATTTATGAATGAATTATGAAAGGTCTGAATGCATCGCAATGCCACGCCATTTGAAGATAAACCACAGGCTCAACATCGCAATGACTACAATCATACACAGATAATTAAAATAGCCGAGCCAATCTCCCAATAGACCGCTCACACTATACAAACCACCACTGACAGTGGCCATCAACGCTACTTGAAAAGTAAAGTCCGTGCCTGCCATATGTTTACGACTGTACTGCATCACTAGGGTGAGCATGACCACCAACAGCATCGATGAGGTCATATCTTCAAAGGCATTGATCAGATATATCAGCCACGGCTGCATACTGTGCTGGTTTTCATATTGAAAGGCCAACCATGTATAAGCCGCCAGACTGAATATTTTTAGCACCGAATACAGTACTAAAGCCGTGTCACGGCGAATCAACTTCAAACTATAACCCGCAAGTCCTGCACCGATTAAGGCGGCACATGCACCCAACATGGTGACATAAAGCCCTATCTGAGAAAAACTCAGACCCAAATCGACCATCAAAGGCTTCAAAAGTGGCCCTGCTAAACCATCAGCAATTTTAAAGCTCAATAGCACTGCTAACCATGCTGCAAGCAAAGGACTCTGGACAAAATAAGCCAAATAGTTTTTGATCTGCTGGAGATTAAAAGGTGTGGTCTGAGCTGCTGAAACCTCTCGATGCTTTGGCTCTGGATAAATTAAAATCGGCAGCGTGTTTATAAAGACCATTGCCGCCAGCATCAAAAAAGTGCTCTGCCAACTCAGCCAATCTAATGCCCACAAGATTGCTCCACCACCGACAATAAAACCCAGACGCGATCCAATCACCTGAAAGGTATTGCCCCAGTGCTGTTGCTCCCCTTTTAAAATATTGACCGCCAATCCATCGGTTGCAATATCTTGCGTTGCCCCTAGAAAATTCATACTCAGGAGGCCCACAAAGAAAGCCCATAAATAAATAGGTTGATTTAATCCATCAATCGGGAGGAAAGATAGTCCGATCAGCACCAGCACCGTAAGGAACTGCAATGGAATAATCCAACTCCGATAGTGGCCGAAACGAGTGATCCCAAAACGATCCAGTACAGGTGCCCAAAACACTTTGATCGACCACGGCAACATCAGCAGTCCGAAGCCTCCAATCTGTGCCAATGACACACCCTGTGCTCTTAAAATGACGGGCAAGGCATGAGTCATAAACCCGACGGGTAAGCCCTGCGCCCAATACAATGAAAACAGCAAAATATATACATTGCGAGTCTGTAGCATGCTGTTCCTATATACATGGATTGGTCAAAATATTCATCTGAGATCGCTATCCCTTCACTTTTTTTGCCAATGAATTCAAGCCGATCAGTGCTTATGATGAGATCATATACATCTTGGTCGATTGAGTATAATAACAATGAACCAATATTTTCCAGAACTACCAGATCAAGTTCCAAGTCGTAACTCATCTGCATTCACTCGCGCTATTTTTAAGCAGCTTTATTTGGCGCAAGGTTGGCGCTTTGTTGGCGAATTTCCCAACCTGCCTAAAGCGGTAGCAATTATCTCGCCGCATACCTCCAATATCGATGCATGGCATGGCTTTACGGCTCTACTGGGCTTAGGCCTCCAAATCACCATTTTTGGCAAGAACAGTTTGTTTCATACCCCACTGAAACCTTTACTTGAGTGGATTGGCGTCATTCCTGTCAATCGTAGCCATGCCCAAGGGTTAACCCAAGACATTATCGATATTATTCACAGCAAAGAAAAAATTTGGTTCGGGATGGCACCTGAGGGCACACGTAAGCAAGCCGAATCCATCCGTAGTGGCTTTTATCGCATTGCGTATGGTGCACAGATTCCAATTGTGATGTTTTCCTTTGACTATGCGCAAAAAACTATCCACTGCTTGGGCGTGTTTCATCCCACAGGGCATTTTGAGCAAGACCTAGAGCATATTTTAGATCTGTATATCGGCAAATTTTCAGCCAAGAACCCAAAATGGTTAGCCAAGCCTTTACAAAAACGCTTAAAAAATAGCTAGTAAATCAAGGTCGAATCTGCTGAGATGTGCACCATTATTTGTTTTGCGTTTTAGTATTTTTGACCATGAATTTTGCTCGTTTATCTCTGATTGGTGCACTCACACTGACTATGGCAGGATGTGATCTTGCATCAAAGAAAACACCAACAACAACTCCCATTCAAGCTCGTGAACCTGTGATTGCGATTGCACTCGGCGGTGGCGGTGCCAAAGGCTTTGCACACATTGGGGTGCTTAAAGTTTTAGAGTCACATGGTATTAAACCTAAAATTGTCACAGGAACCAGTGCGGGAAGTTTTGTGGGCAGTATCTATGCCAGTGGTAAAACGCCTTTCCAACTTCAGCAAATTGCCTTGACCTTAAAAGAATCGGACATTCGAGACTTAACCCTCAACTCCCAAGGGTTTGTTCAAGGTCAAAAGCTGCAAGACTATGTCAACAAACACGTCGGCAACAAACCGATTCAACAGTTCCCTATCCGCTTTGCTGCGGTGGCGACCCGTCTTGATACTGGACGTAAAGCCGATTTTATCAAAGGCAATGCAGGCCAAGCAGTACGTGCCTCATGCAGTATTCCGAACGTTTTTGTACCTGCAGTGATTGGTGGAACCAAGTATGTTGATGGCGGTCTGGTCAGCCCAATTCCAGTCAAAACAGCCAAGGACATGGGTGCGGATATTGTGATTGCTATTGATATTTCAGCGCGCCCTGTCGGTAACAAACCCCTCAATATGTGGGGCTTGCTCGACCAGACCATTAATATTATGGGGCAGCAAAGCATCAATGAAGAATTGAGCCAAGCGACTGTGGTGATTCAACCCAAAGTCGGACACTTGGGCACTTTGGACTTAAAAGCCAGCAATCAATCTATTTTAGAAGGTGAAAAAGCCGCTCAGCTCAAAATTAAATCGATCGAAAAAGCCATTGTCGATTTTAAAAAGACCCCAGCTGCTTTTAAACCTGCGCCCAAAGCCAAATTCTAAAAAATTTGATTTTTAATATTCAAAGACTTATTCATCTGCTAAATTGATATAGATGCTTCTGCATCTATATCCCTATAACGAATATATGAGTAGATGTATGGAATTTGCTTTTGAACCTTGGCACTGGTTTGTATTGGGCGTTCTGTTAATGTTATCAGAGCTGATTCTGCCTGCTTTTGCCGCATTGTGGTTCGGTATTGCGGCCATTATGGTCGGTATTCTGTACTGGATGTTCCCCATGATGGGTGTTACCACGCAGTTTGTGACGTGGATTATTTTGTCGATTTTATGCACTTTACTTTGGTTTAAGTTTATTAAACCGCTTTCGACTGACAAAACCAAAGCAGGACTGTCTCGCGAAGCAACCATCGGTCAAATTGGCATGGTGATTCAAGCGAGTCCTGAAAATGAACACATTCGCGTTCGCTTTCCCATTCCAGTACTCGGTTCAGATGAATGGAACTGTCGTACTTTAGATAAAGTCCACGTCGGCGACCGAGTGCGTGTCGTTGAAATACTGGGCAATGATTTAATGGTCAAAGCACATCTCTCAACCAACGAAAATAGATAAAAGTGAGTTAAGCATATGTCTGGTGGATTTATTGTCGTTTTAGCAATTTTGGCTTTTGCCGCTGTCACCATTTTTAAAGGTGTCCGTATTGTTCCACAAGGTTATAAATGGATCGTGCAACGTCTGGGTAAATACCATACCACGTTGAGTCCAGGTCTCAACTTTGTGATTCCTTATGTCGATGAAGTGGCTTATAAAGTGACGACCAAAGACATTGTATTAGACATTCCCTCTCAAGAAGTGATTACCCGTGATAATGCCGTTTTGCTCATGAATGCAGTGGCCTACATCAACATCACCACGCCTGTAAATGCCGTCTATGGGATTGAAAACTATACATGGGCCATTCAAAACTTAGTGCAAACGTCACTGCGTTCAATCGTTGGTGAAATGGATCTCGATGATGCGCTATCGTCTCGTGATCACATTAAAGCCAAACTTAAAGCAGCCATTTCGGATGATATTTCAGACTGGGGCATTACCCTAAAAACCGTTGAAATTCAAGATATTCAACCCTCTTCAACGATGCAGGCCGCAATGGAAGCGCAAGCGGCAGCTGAGCGTCAACGTCGTGCGACCGTGACCAAAGCAGACGGTGAAAAACAAGCAGCGATTTTAGAAGCTGATGGACGTTTAGAAGCGTCTCGTCGTGATGCAGAAGCACAAGTGGTCTTAGCAGAGTCTTCTCAGCGTGCCATTGAAATGGTCACTTCGGCTGTGGGCGACAAGGAAATTCCTGTGGCTTACTTGTTGGGCGAACAATATGTCAAAGCGATGCAAGACATGTCTAAATCGAACAATGCTAAAACAGTGGTGTTGCCAGCCGATATTTTAAGTACCATCCGTGGTGTTATGGGACGTAAAGACATCTAACTGATGCTTGGTTTCATTGAATGAGGACAGCTTTCGAGCTGTCTTTTTTATTGTGGTTGAGGAAAAACTCAAGCCTCTAAGGAACAAGTATTAAACAAGAGGACATAGTATGTCCTCTTGTTTAATCTAAACACTGAAACTTAGCTTTGGCGAGCCAATAAAAACTGTGAAATCTGATTAAGTTCTGCTGCAGCATCCGTTGGGAAATAAGCCAAAGCAGCAAAGGCTTGATCATGCAAAGTCTTGGCATAGTCTTGTGCAGCCTCAAGTCCCATCAAAGCTGGATAAGTCGATTTTTCGACTTGCTCATCCTTCCCTGCGGTTTTACCTAGGACATCTGTATTTGAAATGATATCTAAAATATCGTCTTGCACCTGAAAAGCCAAACCAATTGCCTGCGCATATTCGCGTAACTTTGGAATCGCTTGATCACAACCGTCAAATACAGTCACCGCGGCCATCATCACCGCAGCAGAAATCAATGCACCCGTTTTATTTCGATGGATATTTTCAAGTGCAGTCTGATCGACACGTTTACCTTCGGCTTGCAGGTCGAGGACTTGTCCACACACCATTTTAGAACTCGCTGTCGCTAAAATTTGCATCTGCTTCAGTACAATACCCTGATCAACCACTGGGCCAGCATCAAACAGTCGACTACCTAAAATTTCAAATGCCATAGACTGCAAGATATCGCCCGCAAGCAACGCTGTATCTTCACCATAAGCCACGTGACAGGTCGGCTGACCACGACGCAAAAGATCATTGTCCATACACGGCAAATCATCATGTGCCAAGGAGTAACAATGAATCAGTTCCACTGCCACCGCGGCACGGCGCACGGCAGTTGCATTATTGTTTGGATTTAAATGTGCCGTGGCATAGCACAGTGCAGGACGCACACGTTTACCACCTAACATGACCGCATGATGCACGGCACTCTTTAACGGTTCTGGAATTGAAAAAGCATCAAGTGCCGTCAATAAATCATCGTGAATACGTTGTTGAGCCTGTTGGAGTGCATTTGCTGATACGTCGGTTAGTGCTGACACATTCGCCTCGAATAACAATAGGATAAATTAATCTGGTGCTCAGTTTGCCTGAGCCGATCATTTGAAATGATCTGTTGGCATGATACTGCTTTCTGCCCGCTTTCTCTATGCCGAAAGCACAAACAAGGCACAGTATTCTATTAATTTTTGCAGACTAGATGATAAGAATAACTTTTCTACTATTTCAAGCCGCCATTACACAAGCAATCAGGCTCTAAAATTCACCTCTCATGCTCTTGGTTATTTTTAGCCTTCTTATCACAGACCTAGAGTTGACATAAAAAAGCCTCTACAGAAAGAGGCTTTTTACATCGCGTTAATCCAAGCTTTCCGCTGGAATACGCACCCAACCTTCCATCAACACGCGTGCACTACGGCTCATGACAGCTTTTTTTACTACCCACTGACCCTTTTCTTGTATCGCTTGCGCTCCCACACGTAAGGTCCCTGAAGGATGACCAAAACGAACGGCTTCACGTGCTCCACCACCCGCGGCCAAATTGACCAAGGTTCCTGGTATCGCTGCTGCGGTACCAATGGCAACAGCTGCTGTCCCCATCATCGCATGGTGTAATTGACCCATAGAAAGTGCACGAACCAATAAATTGGTGTCTTGCTCTGTAATGGTTTTACCACTCGACGAGACATATTGTTTTGGCTTAGAAACAAAAGCAATTTTAGGCGTGTGTTGACGACTGGCAGCTTCAGAAATGTCTTGAATCAGCCCCATCTGTTTTGCACCATAGGCACGAATGGTTTCAAAACGCGCTAAAGCCTTGGCATCGCCATTAATTGCGTCTTGTAATTCACTCCCCGTGTAGCCAATGTCTTCCGCATTTAAGAAAATGGTCGGAATACCTGCATTGATAAACGTTGCTTGGAAGCGGCCAATCTCTGGAACCTCTAAAGTGTCAACCAAATTCCCTGTTGGGAACATGGCACCACCATCTTCACCATCATCGGCTGGATCTAAAAATTCAATTTGCACTTCTGCAGCTGGGAACGTCACGCCATCAAGTTCAAAATCACCTGTTTCTTGAACTTGCCCCTGCGTAATAGGTACGTGTGCAATAATGGTTTTTTGAATATTCACCTGCCAAATGCGGACTGTGCAGATGCCATTTTCTGGAATACGTGCAGCATCGACCAAACCATTTGAAATCGCAAATGAGCCTACAGCAGCCGTTAAGTTGCCACAGTTTCCGCTCCAGTCGACAAACGGCTGATCAATCGACACTTGCCCAAATAAATAGTCGACATCATGTTCGGGCTGTTGGCTCTTCGCTAAAATCACCGTTTTACTGGTACTCGATGTTGCACCACCCATACCATCAATCTGCTTTGCATAAGGATCGGGGCTACCAATTACACGGAGCAATAACTGATCTCGAACGCGTCCAGCCTGTTGCGCAGCTTCTGGGAGATCATCTAATTTAAAGAATACGCCCTTACTGGTCCCTCCACGCATATACGTTGCTGGAATTTTGATTTGCGGTGCAAAACTCATTTTTATTGAATCCTTCATATTTATCATTGTGTTAAGTCAAAAGATCTGATTTAACTTAGGCTCATCATACCTTTTTTCCCTATGCCTACGTAAAATACAGACTTAAGTCTAAAAAAACATCATTTGTGAACGTCCGGTTTCCAAATAAAATTCCTGATTTGATAATTTAAATAAAATTAATATATTGATTCGTATGTTTTTTATTTACAATTCATTACACATTATTTTTCATATGAATAATAACTTTTTTTCATGAATTTTGAGCTACTATGCGATTTCTTCACGATCTATTACAATCGGAAACACTTATCCATTGTCGGGCTGAAATAACTTGAATAAAGAGTCGTCTCAACTTCAGCGTGGCTTAAAGAACCGTCATATTCAATTGATTGCCATGGGCGGCGCAATTGGTACTGGCTTATTTTTAGGTTCCGCACATGTGATTGAATCTGCTGGCCCATCCATTATTTTGGGCTATGCAATTGGCGGTTTAATTGCATTTCTAATCATGCGTCAACTCGGGGAAATGATCGTTGAGGAACCTGTAGCTGGTTCTTTTAGTCATTTTGCAAACAAATACTGGGGCAAATTTGCAGGCTTTTTGGCTGGCTGGAACTACTGGATTCTATATGTTCTAGTAGCCATGACCGAACTGACCGCAGTTGCGAAATATATCAACTACTGGTGGCCCCACATTCCTGCGTGGGCATCTGTACTCACCTTCTTTGTTATCATTACCTTAGTCAATTTAGGTAATGTGAAATTTTATGGTGAATCAGAGTTTTGGCTAGCTATCATCAAAGTCACGGCCGTCGTCGCCATGATTGTTTTTGGTCTTTATCTTTTGGCTACAGCAGGCGCAGATTCTACGGCTTCATTCAGCAACCTTTGGTCACATGGCGGTTTCTTCCCACATGGTGTTGAAGGTCTATTCTATATGCTTGCCTTCCTCATGTTTGCCTTTGGCGGTATTGAATTAATTGGTATGGCTGCAGCAGAAGCTGATAACCCACAAAAATCAATTCCTAAAGCAATCAACCAAGTGGTATTCCGTATCCTCATTTTCTATGTGGGTTCATTAACCATTTTATTATCACTTGTACCTTGGAATGAATTGCAACTTGGCGGCTTAGATAAGAGCCCATTTGTAATGATCTTCAGTCAATTAGGTATTGGTTGGGCCGCGCATTTGCTTAACTTTATTATCTTGACTGCAGCACTTTCTGTATATAACAGCGGTATGTATGCTAACAGCCGTATGCTGTTTGGTTTAGCACAGCAAGGCAATGCACCTAAAATCTTCAGTAAAACCAATAAGCAAGGTGTGCCAATTCCAGCAGTCTTGTTCTCTGCTTTACTGATTTTCGGTTGTGTACTATTAAATTATTTTGCGCCAGAAGATGCTCTCAGCAACTTAATTTATATTGTTGTTGGTGCTTTGGTATTGAACTGGGCCATGATCAGCTTAACTCATCTTCAATTTATGAAGGCCATGAAAAGCGAAGCAAAAAAACCATTATTTCCTGCACTTTGGTCGCCTTTCAGTAATTACCTTGTTCTTGCATTTATTGCTGTAGTGCTTTACATCATGTGGACTCAAGGTTTAAGCGGCGCTGTGATCATGATTCCAATTTGGATTGTATTAATGTTCGTTCTATACAAAATTCTGTATAGAAAAGCATAAAATATTCATTTTTAAATAGTTATTGTTTCGGCAATAACTATTTTTTTTGAGTAAAATCAGCTACATTAACCGCACTTTTGCGCTCTTAGCTTAACTGGATAGAGCAGTTGCCTCCTAAGCGACCGACGTGGGTTCGAGTCCCGCAGAGCGCACCATTTTATGGTTGTTTTCAACCTCTCTATGCCTAATCATAAACACTAAAAATTCGATTCATCGCGCCCAGATACTAATAATCCCCTTCAATCTTGGACGCTGATTCAACAGCCGCTCAAGCTAATGCAAAAAATTCAGCGTGATCAAACTCGCTCGCGGCGACACCTACATCTGGGTTTTCAAATCAGGTTTTAGTAAGTCAAACTGTTCTTGATCTTTTACAATTAATTTTCGTGCTCAAATCAGTTGCTTGGCTGTTTCATTTTCAAATAGCTATTCTCAACAGATGCACTGAATGAGCCAAATTTCATACCCAATTTTTCCATTCTATTTTAGTCCTATAGCACAGATTTCATCCTGAAATCTTGGTATAACAAAGCGCCCCTATTTTAAAAATATTTTTATGAATAATATTAATTTAATTTATAGGTCAATCATTTACCAATTTTATTTATTACGTAATTAAATTACGTATTGAATAATAATTTAGATCAAGTATGATGAATTAAAACTTCTACACTTGTTCACTCAACATTAAGAATGCTGCAGAACAGGTGCCCCATGTCAGACAAACGGATTTGTCTCTCTCGCTCTAAAATTGTAGCGACCAGTCCGTTGGCTCTGAAAGGAATCGTTAAAAAAGATAAGCAATAGGATTGCTTAAAAAAGAAATGAGGACGTTGTATGAATGAATTAGCCAACCCATTAGAACTGTGTGGATTCGAATTTATTGAATTTGTTTCTGAAGATGGTCAGCTAGATGCGGTGTTTGAAACCATTGGGTTCAGCAAAGTGGCAAAGCATAAGTCTAAAAATGCGTATTTATGGCGTCAGGGCAAAATTAATATCATTCTAAATTATCAGCCTGAATCGTATGCAGCTTATTTCTATAAAGAACACGGCCCTTCTGCCTGTGCAATGGGTTTCCGCACCAAGAATGCGGCAAAGGCATTTAAAAAGGCGATAGAAATTGGTGCTGAACCCATTTACAACCAAGTTGGCCCGATGGAGCTGAATATCCCAGCGATTAAAGGGATTGGCGGCTCTCCTATTTTCCTTGTCGATTGTGACATTTACCAAAATGACTTCATCTTCTTTGATGATGTAGCATCCAATCCTGTCGGCACAGGTTTATATGAAATCGACCATTTGACCCATAATGTGTATAAAGGCCGTATGCAGTATTGGGCTGATTTCTATGAAAAGATTTTTAACTTCCAAGAAATTCGCTACTTCGATATTAAAGGTGAATATACTGGCCTGACGTCCAAAGCACTCACGGCGCCAGATGGCAAAATCCGTATTCCGCTCAATGAAGATTCGGATAAAGGAAATGGTCAGATTGCCGAATTCCTCAATGAATTTAACGGTGAAGGCATTCAGCATATTGCCTTCATTTGTGATGACCTGATTAGCACTTGGGACAAGTTAAAAGCTTTAGGTGCCAAGTTCATGACACCTCCGCCAAATACCTATTATGAAATGCTAGATGAGCGTTTGCCTAACCACGGTGAACCTGCTGATGAACTACAAAAACGGGGCATTTTGCTGGATGGCAATACTAAAGACGGTAATAAACGCCTCTTGTTGCAAATTTTCTCCCAAAATATGCTAGGCCCTGTCTTCTTTGAATTTATTCAACGTAAAGATGACGACGGTTTTGGTGAAGGCAACTTTAAAGCGCTATTTGAGTCGATTGAACGCGATCAAATTAAACGTGGCGTTTTAGATGTATCGAAAGCTTAAACGATTTCTAGAATTTCCCTGTACATATAGTTTTATGTACAGGGAAATTTAACTTTTGCGCAAAATTATACTCGTAAAAATTAAAGTCCGCTCCGATGACAATATAAAAATAACTAAACATCATCATGGTTCAAGGCTTTATCTCACATGGATGAAGAATAAAAATGCAGCACATTGAACAAGGAAACCTGAAAAAAGGTTTAAGTAATCGTCATATTCAGCTCATCGCCCTCGGTGGTTCTATCGGCACTGGGCTCTTCCTCGGCATTTCACAAACCATCAAACTCGCAGGACCTTCTGTTATTTTAGGCTATGCCATCGCAGGCCTTATTGCCTTTCTCATGATGCGCCAGCTCGGTGAAATGATTGTGCATGAACCCGTGAGTGGTTCTTTTAGTCATTTTGCTTATAAATACTGGGGCAAATTTGCGGGCTTTATGTCTGGCTGGAATTATTGGGTACTGAATATTTTAGTGTGTATGGCTGAACTCAGTGCTGTCGGCCTCTATATCCATTACTGGTGGCCTGATATTCCAACGTGGGTTTCTGCTTTGGGTTTCTTTATTTTCATTAATGTCATTAATTTACTGCACGTGAAATTATTTGGTGAAATGGAGTTTTGGCTAGCCATCATTAAGGTCGTGGCAATTATTGCCATGATTGCTTTTGGGAGTTACTTGCTGGCTAGCGGTAGTGGTCATAGCCAGTCTAGCTTACAAAATTTATGGCAGCTCGGTGGCTTCTTTCCCAATGGTATTACAGGTTTAGTGATGGCTATGGCCATGATTATGTTTGCTTTCGGTGGAATTGAACTGGTAGGTATTGCAGCAGCAGAAACAGATAACCCTCAGAAAACCCTCCCAAAAGCCGTCAATCAAATTGTTTACCGCGTCTTGTTGTTTTATATCTTAAGCCTAGTCGTAATTTTGTCGCTTTATCCATGGAATATGATGGCTGAAGGCGGTAGTCCTTTTGTATTGATTTTCGACTCTTTAGGCAGCCAAACCGTGGCCGCTGTTTTAAATTTTGTGGTTTTGACTGCGGCTGTTTCTGTCTATAACAGCACCAATTACTGTACCAGCCGAATGCTGCTGGGTCTGGCACAACAGGGCAATGCCCCAAAATTTTTAAGCAAAATTAATCCGCGTGGTATTCCTGTAAATGCCATTATGGTTTCAGCTTTCTTTACTTTAATATGTGTTCTGATTAACTATTTATTTCCTGAAAAAGCATTTAACTTACTCATGATGCTGGTCGTAGCGGCTATTGTGATTAACTGGGTCGTGATTTCTTATACACATTTAAAGTTTAAAAAAGCCATGAATCGCATGCAGGTAAAAACTCACTTTCCAAGTGTGGCCTATCCATTTACCAATTATTTATGTATTGCCTTCATGGCGAGTATTCTGCTCATTATGAGTCGTAGCCCAGATATGCAAATTGCAGTTCTTATGATTCCAGTCTGGATTGCAATTTTACTGACGGCTTATCTCTTTAAACGAAAGCAAGAAGATCATGTTGCGTTGCTTGAAAAAAGTAAAATCACTTCCTTACCAGAAGCGTAATATCGTATTTATCATATTAGGATGTATTCATGTTTCAACATATTGATGCCTATGCAGGTGACCCGATTCTTTCTCTGATGGAGGAATTCAGCAAAGATACGCGCCAGAATAAGGTCAATCTCAGTATCGGACTTTATTATAATGAAGATAATATCGTGCCGCAGCTACAGTCGGTTCAAGAAGCCTATACGCATTTAATTCCAGACTATGACAAAGTCCGAGTCTATTTGCCGATGGATGGGCTCAAAAGCTTTAATCAGGCTGCACAAGAACTCATTTTCGGTCAGGCGAGCCCTGCCCGTCAGCAAGGGCGTATCGTTACCATTCAGACTTTGGGTGGTTCTGGTGCACTCAAAGTGGGTGCAGACTTCTTGAACAAATACTTTCCGCAGTCTGAAATCTGGGTCAGTCAGCCGACTTGGGAAAACCATATTGCGATCTTTAATGGCGCTGGTGTTCAAACCCATTTCTATCCTTATTACGATGCGGATACCCATGCCGTGAATCTCACGGCGATGCTAGATACCCTAAAGCAGCTACCTGCTCAAAGTATCGTACTACTGCATCCTTGCTGTCATAACCCGACAGGTGCAGATTTAGCACCTCATGAATGGGATCAAGTGATTGAGGTTCTAAAAGCAAACAACTTGATTCCTTTCTTGGACATGGCCTATCAAGGTTTTGGTCAAGGCTTGGAACAAGATGCTTATGCGATACATGCGCTAGATCGGTCTGGTATGAACTTTATTGTCAGCCATTCTTTTTCCAAGATCTTTTCCTTATATGGCGAGCGCGTTGGTAGCTTAAGCTTTGTCTGTGATGACGCAAACATTGCCCAAAATGTATTGGGTCAACTTAAAGCGACAGTCCGCCGCATTTATTCTAGCCCAGCAGCCAACGGTGCGTTATTGGTGAGTCAGGTATTAAATGACACAGCGTTGTCTCAGCTATGGCAGTCTGAATTAGAAGAAATGCGTCAGCGCATTTTACTGATGCGTCGCTTACTTGAAGACAAACTCAGTCAAGCGCTACCAGATATGGATTTTAGCTATCTGACCCAGCAACAAGGCATGTTTAGTTATACGGGCTTAAGTGCAGAACAGGTCGATTTGCTGAAACAAGATTATAGTATTTATTTAGTCCGCAGCGGCCGTATGTGTACTGCTGGCCTGAATTTAAACAATATTGATTATGTGGCTGAGTCGATGGCAACTGTGCTTAAAGCTGCAAGTTCCACTGAGTCTGTGTTTGCTTAAGATATATCATGCTCACTTAGGCTTCTCACTCTAGGGTTAGAAGCCTTTTTTATCGTTATTTTTCAGAATTTGAATCTAGGCAACCTAAGTCTACGGGTTTCAGCGTCACTATCTAGTTCCTAATTTTCCCTTTTCCTTTAGACAAGGTGTCAGAAGATGAAATATTGATACTGTCTAGCACGACCGCATCCCATAAAAAAATCCACCAGAGGGTGGATTTAAAACTTAATTCATCTTTTCAATGTAATCGACGCTTTTATATGGCAGCAGCTGGACGAAATAAAGCATCGATCTGTCGCTGTACGCCAAGTACATAATCAATTGCTTGCTGCATTTGCCCTTCAGGTAACTGATCTTCTGTGCCAATACAAGTAATGACATGATCCAGTTGCTGCGTGAAATTAAAGACTGGAATACTAATCGCATTGATCCCAGCCATCATATCTCCTGTGACTGAAGCATAACCTTGACTCAGGATTTTCGCTTTCAGCTCTAAAAAATCTTCCCAATTTGCAGGATACTGCTCTGGTTTAGCGCTACTTTCCCATTCTTTTTCCAATAATGGCTTGATGATGTGCTCAGGCTGATAGCAGGCATGCAAGCGCCCTGTCGCAGATTTGAGCAGAGGCATGCGTGAACCGACTCGAGTAATAATATTAAAGACATGGTTAGATTCTAAAGACTGAACCACGACCGCGCCATCGGCGAACCATTTACTCACATGAATACTGCAATTCAGACTTTGCTGGATGTCCTGAATATAACGCTGGCTTAATTCCAGCATATCTGTTCGCTTGAGTGCATTCACCCCAAAAGCATGTGCGCGCTCACCTAAACTATAACGCCCATCAGTTAATTGCTGAGCATAGTCTTTACGAATCAAACTCACCACATAACGGTGTACTTTGGCCGGATGCATGGATAAAACTTCGGACAGCTCTTTTAACATCATCGGTGCATTATGTGCGGTTAATGCATCTAATACGGTTAATCCAACTTCCAGAGACTGAACCCCTCCCTGTATTTTTTCTTCCTCAACACTCATCGCTTTACCCTGCATAGCTGCATTAGTTGTCATAACTCCATTGGTGAATTGTACTACTTAAATCAAAAATGTGAGCCATCTAAACCTGACTCTCTCATTCAGAGTAGTATAGTCCAACAATTTACACTATTCATAAATAAATTATTTATTGCGTAATTTTAAAATATAAGTATGATTCTATCTAGAACTTAAATTTTCCACGGAAAGGATCAATATCCATGAGCAAACGCTTGAAGTCATTTGTTGAAATTGCTGCACATTCAGATTTCCCGCTAGAAAACCTGCCTTATGGCATTTTTAGTGAAAAACACAATTCGCAGCCTCGTGCTGGCGTAGCACTGGGAGAATGGGTGATTGATCTGGCGGTACTGGAAGCGCATAGTTATTGCAAACTAACAGATGGCAAACTGGTCTTTAATCAGCCGACACTGAATATGTTTATTGAATCAGGTCAAGCCAATTGGTCTAAGGTCCGCGCAGAATTACAAGCTTTGTTGTCCGCAGATAATCCTGAACTTCGTGATAATCAGGCCCTGCGTGATCAGGTCTTCTTCAAACAATCAGACGTCAAAATGCATATGCCTGTACACATCCCAGGCTATACCGATTTCTATTCATCTAAAGAACATGCCACCAATGTCGGTTGTATGTTCCGTGACCCGAAAAATGCGCTGCTACCCAACTGGTCAGAACTCCCTGTTGGTTATAACGGTCGTGCCAGTTCGGTCATTGTGAGTGGTACAGACATTGTCCGCCCATCAGGACAAATCAAGCTGCCAGATTCAGAACGTCCTATATTTTCTGCTTGTCGTAAACTCGACTTTGAACTGGAAACTGGCTTTATCGTAGGTAAATCAAGTCAGCTGGGTCAACCTGTTCCAATTGAAAACGCTTGGGATCATATTTTCGGTATGGTGCTGTTTAATGACTGGTCTGCGCGTGACTTGCAGCAATGGGAATATGTACCACTTGGCCCGTTTAATGCGAAAACTTTTGCGTCATCTATTTCACCTTGGATTGTGACGCTGGAAGCACTTGAGCCATTTAAAACCAGTTCTCCTGAACAAGAGCCGAAACCTTTGGCTTATCTGCGTGAAGACAACAGCAGCAACAGCTATGACATTCATCTTTCGGTTGAAATTCAGCCTGAGAATGACGACAAAAGTGATGTGATCTGCAAAACCAACTTTAAATATATGTACTGGTCCATGGCTCAGCAGCTAACTCACCATACGATTGCGGGCTGTAACTTGCAGGTCGGTGATTTGATGGGTTCAGGGACCATTTCAGGACCAACTCCAGATTCTTATGGTTCATTGCTCGAAATCACATGGAATGCCAGCAAACCTTTAACGCTATCAAATGGCGAACAGCGTAACTTCATTCAAGACGGCGATACCGTCATTATGAAAGGCTATTGTGAAAAAGGTGATTTGCGTATTGGCTTTGGTGAAGTCAGCGGCAAAATTCTGCCAGCAGTGGATTTTGGTTTTACCCAATAATTGCAGATCAGGATGTTGCCCATGAAACTGTATACCTATTTTCGTAGTTCTGCGGCTTACCGAGTTCGTATTGCCTTGAATTTAAAAGGTCTGGCTGCTGAACATGTACCTGTGCACTTAGTCAATAATGGTGGTGAACAGCATAGTGAAAGCTACCGTCAAATCAATGCGAGTGAGCTGGTGCCCACATGGGCAGAGCAAGATTTTGTCTTGACCCAATCGCTAAGTATTCTTGAATATTTAGAAGAAAAATTCCCAGACACGGCCCTGCTCCCTCAAGACTTGCAGCAGCGTGCTTTGATCCGTGCATTTAGTTTAAGTATCGCCTGCGACACCCATCCGCTCAACAACCTACGGGTACTTCAGTATCTGGTGGGTACATTGGAAGTAAGTGATGCGCAGAAAATAGCTTGGTATAAACACTGGGTTTTAACGGGCTTTAAAGCCCTTGAAGCACAGCTAGAACAGTCAAATGGCAAATTCTGTTTTGGCAGTCAGCCGACCCTAGCGGACTGCTGCCTGATTCCACAAGTCTATAACGCTCTACGTTTTAATCTTGATTTATCCGATTATCCAAAAATTTGTTCGATCTACACCCATTGCAACACTTTAGAAGCCTTTCAACACGCTGCACCTGAAATGCAGCTTGAAGCCTCTTAAGTTTTTTATAAGGATATAAAAATGACCATTCAAATTGAAAAAATCCACCACGTGGCCTACCGTTGTAAAGATGCCAAAGAAACGGTGGAATGGTACAAAAAAAACCTAAATATGGATTTCATTCTCGCCTTTGCTGAAGACCATGTCCCTTCAACCAAAGCCTTTGATCCCTATATGCACCTATTCCTAGACGCAGGAAATGGTAATGTTCTGGCTTTCTTTGAACTGCCAACCCAGCCTGAAATGGGCCGTGATGAAAACACCCCAAAATGGGTGCAGCACATTGCACTCAAAGTCAAAGACCGTCAGGCACTGATTGATGCTAAAGAACACCTAGAAGCCAATGGCATAGAGGTCTTGGGCATTACCAATCATGGTATTTTCCACTCAATTTATTTCTTTGATCCAAATGGTCATCGTTTGGAACTGGCCTATGACGATGAAAAAGCGCCACAAAAAATTGCCATGATTACAGAACAAATGAAATATGACATGCTGGAAGAATGGAGCAAAACCAAACGCGCACCGCAGCATACGCACTTCCTACATGCAGATGAATTAAGCCAAAACTCTCGTACCGCCAAAGTAGACGCTTAAGTCTGGCGGAAGTTGTGCTGATGGTGAATGCCTTAGAGGCAACTTCAACGATGATAAAAAACGCAAAGCAGCTTCGGCTGCTTTTATGATTTAAATAGATAGGATTTCTTATTTTAATTAGCTACTTAGAGTACCTTAAATCTCCTATCAATCATCAATAATTGCTTTCCATTTGCTTCACGGCGAATCCTATTTCCGTCCTCATCCGTATCGAATCAAATTGTTCATGCATGAAACCTGTCTATGCATCCCTTTAAACTTATAGGTTTAAGCACCAGTCAAATAGGCAGCAATTTCATCAGCCGCAGCTCTTGCTGTTCTGGACACTCCAATTAAAGTCGCCGATGCCATGCCTGTCCACTCACCATAGCCAACCAACCATAAGTTATTTAGTTTCATTGAACGCCCATTATAAACAGCAACCGTTTGATCAGGCCCTACCACACCAAGACTTCTTAAATGATTGAGTGCGGGGTTAAATCCTGTACACCAAATGACAGCATCTACCACTTGTGTTGAACCATCAGCCCAAATAACCGAATGCTCAGCAAATGCTACAAAAGGCTCTCGACTGTGCAAAACTCCTCGTGTTCTTGCCTCTTTGACACTGTCAATCATGACAATATCTCCCAACCCACCTGCGAGCTGTTCCAAACTCCGACCTTCCTGTTGTGCTTTTAAACGCTCCGTTGCACGAAGAAACAAGACCCGCCCATCCACATCATCTGATAAAAATGCTGGTGCTGTCATCGTGACCCAAGTTGTTTCTGCCACTTTTGAAACTTCGGCAAGAATTTGTGCGCCTGAGTTACCACCACCGACAACGATGACTTTCTTATTTTTAAAAGGCGCTGCATTGACATAGTCCGCTGAATGAAGCTGTATTCCTTTAAATTTTTCACGTCCAATATCATTAGGAATATGAGGCTGGCTCCATGTACCTGTTGCACTGACCACAGCCTTTGCCCGCCAATATTGATCTCTAGCATACACATCTAAATAGCCATCTTTTTGTTCAATATGATCGACATGGACTGGCCGAATGGTCGGAAATTGATAGCGTTGCTCGTATGCCGACAAATATTCGATCACTTCATTTCGCGTTGGGTAGGTGTGTTCAGTCGTTGGCATCATCCAACCCGACAACGAACTCCATGTATGCGGTGAAAAAAGACGTAGCGACTGCCATGCATGCAGCCATGCACCGCCAGCTTGCGATTGATCATCTAAAATCACAAATGGAACTTTTTTACGTTTGAGAAAATAAGCTGTAGCAAGTGCCGACTGACCACCACCAATAATAACCACATCGACTTCTGCTTGTAGTTGTGCCAAAGCCACTCTCCCATTTGCTATAGTGAAACCATATTCATAATTAAAAAAGCCCAGTCTATTCAACAAACTAAGTGACTTTTAAAAACTGATCAAATCTGTAATTGGGCTTTTCAATTGCACAAGCTACTTTTCAACATCTTTGATCATCTAGAGTTTATAAACTCCGTTGATTAACACGCTTAGATAATTCTTCTGCCGACTCTTTTCGCTCTGAATAACGGTCTGTGAGGTACTGACTTTGCCCACGCGTCAGTAGCGTGAATTTATACAGCTCCTCCATGACATCGACAATTCGATCATAAAAAGCTGAAGGTTTCATCCTGCCATCTTCTTCAAACTCTAAAAAAGCTTTGGGAATAGACGATTGGTTTGGAATGGTGATCATCCGCATCCAACGGCCTAAAATACGCATCTGGTTTAAGCTGTTAAAAGACTGCGATCCACCACTGACTTGCATGAGCGCCAAAGTCTTGCCTTGGGTTGCACGAATCGCACCACCTGCCAATGGAATCCAATCAATTTGTGATTTAAAAATTGAACTCATGGAGCCATGACGTTCCGGCGAACACCATACCATCCCTTCTGCCCATGCGAGTAGGTCATGCAACTCTTTAACTTTGGGATGCTCAGTGTCCGCATCTTCAGGTAAAGGCAAGCCCTTAGGATGAAAGATTTTTACTTCAGCACCAAAATGCTCCAAAATACGCCCAGCTTCCATCACCGCTAATCGGCTGTATGAACGCTCACGGTTAGAGCCATAGAGCAGCAAAATACGTGGTGGATGATCCAACTCTTTAGCTTGTACCTTTTCTAAAGTCGGTTGATCGAGAAGATTCATATCTACATTTGGGAGAATCATAGAAATTACACCTCTGCTTTAAAAAACTTTTTTCTAAGCCACAAAGACACACTGACCAAAGCAATCAACACTGGTACTTCAACCAATGGGCCGATCACCGTGGTAAATGCGACTGGTGAAGCTAAACCAAAGGTCGCAATCGCGACAGCCAGCGCCAATTCAAAGTTATTTCCCGCAGCTGTAAAAGAAATAGCTGTGGTTTTAGGATAATCGTTCCCCATCCATTTGCTCATGAAGAAGCTGATGAAGAACATCACGATAAAGTAAATCGTCAATGGAATCGCAATATGCAAGACATCCATCGGTAAGCTCACTACGTCGTTCCCTTTGAGACTAAACATCGCCACAATCGTGAACAATAACGCCAACAAACTCAGTGGACTGATCTTCGGTAAAAAGACATGTTGATACCAATCCAGACCTTTAGCTTTTACTAGAGTGAATCGCGTCATAAAGCCAAGGAAAAATGGAATTCCCAAATACACCAGTACCGCATGGGTAATGGTCCAGAAATCGACATTGATCACTTGCCCTGCAACGCCAAAATAAGGCGGTAAAAAGGTCAAGAACAACCAAGCATAGGTACTGAAGAATAAAATCTGGAAGATACTGTTAAAGGCCACCAATGCCGCAACATATTGGTTATCCCCACAGGCCAAACCATTCCAAACCAAAACCATGGCAATACAGCGTGCTAAACCAATCAAGATCAAGCCTGTCATGTATTCAGGATAGTTATGCAGGAAGATGATCGCTAAAGCAAACATCAGAACAGGTGCGATGAGCCAGTTTTGTACTAAAGAGAGTGTCAGTGTTTTCTTATCTTTGAATACCTGTGGCAAAGTGGCATAGTTCACTTTTGCCAAAGGTGGATACATCATCAAAATCAAACCGATCGCAATCGGGATATTGACTGAATCTACACTCATTTTATCCAGAACCACTGAGGCTTGTGGAAAGAACACGCCTATCGCTATTCCAAACCCCATCGCAATAAAAATCCATAGCGTGAGGTTACGATCTAAAAAGGATAATTTTTGTTGAGCCATGATGATCTCATTTAATCTGCGAAATTTGATTGATTGCCGCAATCAAATCTAGGCGAGACATATGTGTTGTATCGAATGCCCATAAAGCATCTAAGCGACGGTTGATATGATCCACAGTGACTTGGAAGGCTTTGAGTTTTTCTTCTTTCGGCAAGACTAAATGTGATGGATCAGCCAAACCCCAATGTGCTTTGATTGCACCACCTAAATAAAGTGGGCAAGCTTCCTGAGCGGCTGAATCACAAACCGTAATCACCACATCAGGTTGGTATTGTTCACAGTCATCAATGGTTTTACTCCACAAGCCTTCGGTTGAAAGACTTAAATTTTCTAGAGTTTCAATGGTCAATGGATGCACCTGTCCAGATGGCTGGCTGCCTGCACTATAGGCTTTCCAACCCTCTGGGGCACGACTATTAAACAACACTTCGGACAAAATGCTGCGACAGCTATTTCCTGTGCATAAAAAAAGGAATTTCATATTGTTCTACTCGCAATAACTCTTTATTTGCGAAAAAGGGCGTTCAATTTGGGGCTGTAAGTCAGCATTTTTTAGGGTATTTAAGACGTCTATGCACCAAGTGGGTAAATTAGGATTGAGACTGTAATAGACCCATTGCCCTTGACGTCGATCTTGTAAAAGACCTGAAGAACGCAGTAAGGCTAAATGCCGCGAAATCTTAGGTTGGCTGAGTTGTAGTTTTTCAGTCAAATCACAAACACACTGTTCATTATTTCCAAGAACCAACATGACGATATTGAATCGCGTTTCATCAGCTAAACATTTAAAAAAATTGATTTGATCCATACTTTCACCTACTCAAACCTCTGGATATAGCAATACTTACAGATACCCAGTACATATTTATTTTAATCGCTGCCCATTTGCATCCAACACTTGTTCACCGTCTTCTTTACTAAAAGCATCCTTTTGTGGGAGTGGCAGAATTTCTAAAACCAATTCTGACGGACGACTTAAACGAGTTCCTAATTCAGTGACTACGAATGGACGGTTAATCAAAATTGGATGCTGCAGCATAAAATCTAAAAGCTGTTCATCCGTCCAGTCCTCACGGCCCAACTCGAGATCACGATAAGGTTCAACATTCTTACGAATCGCTTCTCTCACCGTTAAACCTGCATCCGCGATCATTTGAATCAGTTCATTTTTAGATGGAGGTGTTACAAGGTACTCAATCACTTCAGGTTCAATATTGGCATTACGAATTAATGCCAATGTATTACGTGATGTACCACATTCAGGGTTGTGATAAATCTTAACTTTTGGAGTAGCAGACATTTGCTCAAACTCAATTGAATCCTTATATATACTTATATATGAATAAACATAT
Source organism: Acinetobacter sp. PC34 (assembly GCF_051789135.1). Lineage (NCBI taxonomy): Bacteria > Pseudomonadati > Pseudomonadota > Gammaproteobacteria > Moraxellales > Moraxellaceae > Acinetobacter > Acinetobacter sp. PC34. The sequence goes on from NZ_CP196664.1 coordinate 2,553,775, forward strand.
ATATGCAACTCCATATTTTAAGAATAAAAAATGATCTTTTTTGAATATATAGTGATCGAATGAGCATGTTAAAATTAAATAAAATATAAGATTTAGAGGTCAAGCTATGGAAACAGTCATGATTACTTTGATCTTAGTTATTATTTTGATTTTACTTGTCATATTTTATAAAAAGAAAAAATAAACGATGGCTTTTGGATTTATGGATAGGCTCCGTAATAACCTAAATCATTCATTGATCTGTGAAAAGGTAAGAGAGCTTTTCGCTCTCTTCTTAGCTTAGGAATTTCTGAATCATAGCCCATCAAATCAGCAACACCCTCTAACACTGTCATACAGCGTTAGAGGGATAATGATCTAAAGATTGTATTGCTTCGGCTGTCTAATTTGCCGTATTAGGCATCATCACCAGCCCAGACCATATTCCCTTTTTTAAGCATTACTTAATGCACTGGCTAAATCACCAGTACCCTTCAAGTCAGACACCTGTCCGTCCAAAGGCTGACTAAACTGGATACGCTGAATCGTTGCTGCCCGCTCTGCGGAGAACACTGGGATTTGACTCATCGCAAATTCAGACAGTGCGGTAATGGTCAGTGAGGGATTCACACCTAAATTTCCAGGTACAATCGAACCATCTAATACGCGTAAATTTTGATAACCAAAGACTTGACCAGTGAAGTCCACAACGCCATTCGACTTGTCATTACCCATCGCGACACCACTCATAATATGTGCTGTCGTTGGCGTTCCCAGTAGAATTTCAGTAAGTGCAGAACCTGGCTCTCCACCCAACTTTTGTGCAATCATTTTAGTGGCTTCTTCAGCCGCAGGGAATGAAACTGTGAGTGGCGTATCCCCTTCTTTTTGCACGGCAGTAATACTATTCTGGAACAGTCGATACCACTTTCTACGCCATTCAAAATGAATGAATGCTTCAGACTTTTGCATTACCAATAAAATAATAGAGTCTTTGGCTTTACCCTTATAACTTAGCACTTTAAAGGTTTTTAAGGGATGCAACAGTGTAGTGAACACAAACTTCATAAAGCGCATAAAGCCCTGACCAGTCACCATCGGCACATATGGAATATAAATCCATGAAGCATCAGCACCTTCAGGGAAACGTGTGACCTCAATATTGGTATCTGCATCAACCGAAATAAAAGAGCTGATTGCCACCCCATCATCCAGTTTTTTTCCTGTGTTGTTTACTGTGGTCAGGGTTTCCGAATTCGTCCGAACTTCCTGTCCCAGCAATGAAGAAATATTGGGTAAAGTCTTATGCTGATCACGCATTTTTAACAACATCGGTACCGTACCCATCACCCCTGCAGATAACACTACCCCACGACTGTGCAAACTATACTGACGAACTTGTTTCCCAAGGGTTTCTTTGACTATTACTTCGTAACCTGCGCTACCATCTTCATTCAGTGGTTTAATTTTCACCACTTCTGAACTTGGACGAATTTCAACGCCATTACGCTCAGCAAAATACAGGTAATTTTTCATGAGGGTATTTTTTGCATTGTTGCGACACCCCAACATACAAGCACCACAATAAATACAGGAGTTACGATCTGGCCCATCTCCATTAAAATACGGGTCTTTCGCTAATTGACCTTCCTGACCAGCTGCTTGCGAAAAGAATACCCCTGTGTTGACCGTTTTAAAAGAGTCTGCATATCCAATTTCACTCGCAACTTCTTTTAACGTGTCATCTGCAATATTGGTATAAGTATTATTCGCTGTACCCAACATACGTTGAGCGAGACCATAAAACGGCTTTAAGGTTTCTTTCCAGTCTTTACGAATCTTGGTCCACGCCTCGGACTCAAAAACAGCATCAGGTGGAATTAAATGTACATTGGCATAAATTTGTGAGCCCCCACCAACGCCTACCCCGTGCAAAATGGTGGTTTTACTGGTGAAAGTAAATTGCATCGTACCTCTGAATCCCAGTTCAGGACGCCACAAATAGTTTTTGGTGTCTAAATTGGTGGTTGGAAAATCCTTATCTTCACGGCGTAAGCCTTTCTCCAAAATCAGGACTTTATAGCCTTTTTCACTAAGGCGTAAAGCACTGACCGATCCACCAAAGCCTGAGCCAATCACAATTTGATCATAATCAAAATCTATTTTATTCATCCTATTAACTCCTTTAATAGTTTTATTTTTCTGTTTTTAAATTTAAGCGCTTATGACTTCATCCGAATCAATAAATTCAACAGCCAATTGGCAAATTTTCCGTAAGGCGGCGCGAGAAACTTCAAGCTTGAAAAACCCGCCTGATAAAACACAGGACGCATTTTGGAAAAAGTCAAAAAGCCTTCATAGCCATGATAGTGCCCCATCCCGCTGGCACCGACTCCACCAAATGGTAAGTCATGCTGCCCGACATGAAATAAGGCATCATTGACCGAAACCCCGCCCGACATAACTCTGCTGATATAAAATTCGACTAAGCTTTTGTTATTGCTAAATGGATAAAAGGCCAATGGACGATCACGCTGAACAATATAGTCAACAACATCTTCAGGCTTTTGGTAGGTTTTGACCATCAAGATCGGGCCAAAGGTTTCACGCGTATCAATTTCCATCTCATCATTACTGTTCAACACCAAAGTCAGTGGAAATTTTCGTGTCGCAGCATCAGGCTCTTGCTGATTTAAATTAATTAAACTAGCCCCTTTGGCTTCAGCATCTGCCAAGCTATGTACTAAGCGCTGAAATGCACGCTCATCAATCACAGAAGTATAATCTTTGCTATGAATATCAGGCACATGTTCCTGCACCCAAACTGATGCCGCTTGAATAAACGCTTGTAACCTCGACTCATGTACAAATAAATAATCGACATTGGTACAAATTTGTCCCGCATTAAACTGTTTCACAAACATAATGCGTTCTACAGCTTTCTCAATAGGGTATTCAGGGTCAATCACCGCAGGAGATTTACCACCCAGTTCCAGAGTCACAGGGGTTAAGTTTTGTGCTGCAGCAGCCATGACTTTACGCCCTGTCGCACCAGAACCAGTAAACATCAGGTGGTCAAACGGCAATTTTGAAAATGCGATACCCACTTCACCAGTCTCATCGAAAATCTGTAATTTTTCCGCTTTAAAATATTTGGGGCTTAACTCAATCAGCAATTCAGCCAAATGTCTTGAATTTTCAGACATTTTAACCATAGCCGTATTTCCCGCAGCAAACACGGCCGACAACTGTGAAAACATCAAATTGATGGGAAAATTCCACGGCACAATAATTCCAATCACCCCCAGTGGCTGAGGAATTACGCGGTTCTTCGCACCAAAATACAAGCTATGATCGACATGTCTTTTTTGTACTTTAGTCCACTGTTTCAAGTGTTTGATGCTGCCGTTAATATCATCTGTGACCGTAATAATTTCTGCCAGTAAGGTTTCATGACGTGAACGATTGCCATAATCTCGATTCAGGGCTTCAATAATTGCTTCACGGTGATCGTTAATCAGTGCTTTTAAATTCAGTAAATGTTGCTTACGTTGCGCAATCGTTTCAATGCCTTGTTGATGAAAGCTTTTGCGCTGCAATTGAAAACAATCGTGTAATGTCTGTTCTATCACTGTTTGCTCGATATGAGGCTGAACCGTAAGTTGCATATGCTTTTCCTTTCACGGCTAAAAATGGTGATTCAATACTTCTTTTCTATGTTGATTGAGACAATCTCTTATCCTACTTTAACAAATGACTTGAATTATGCTTGACTTTTTAGGACACTAAATTGATCTTTTAGGACAACACGGAATGTTGTAATGGGAAGTTATATTCGTGCAGCCAGCCTCGGCGGTTTTGAAGACTTAGTCCGTAGTTATGGCGTAAACCCTATAGAAATCTTGAAAGAGATCGGGATTTTACCTGCTTTACTCCGTGATCCAGATTCATTTATTCATTATGATCATTATTTAAATTTATTGGAAAAAGCGGCCTTAGCTTGTCAGGATGATTGCTTCGGTTTAAAACTCGGTGCACTCCAAAATATTAGCACAATCGGTTTGATTGGCGTCTATATGTCCCGACAAATGACCATACTTGAAGCCTTAAGCGTGGCGCAAAAATATGTCTATTTACATGCTGAAGGCATTGTCTTCCACGTCTCGCAACATAATGCTCTGCTCTGTAAGCTGAACTTTGTGCGTTTAAGTGAATACAACACCGATGTACCACAAAAATCACAACTGGCCATTTGCCTTGTCGCGAATATTTTAAAAGATTTGATTGGCCCGCAGTGGCATGCAGAAAAAATTTGCTTCAAGCAAAAAGCACCACAAAAAGGTGCTCAAACTTTCCAAGCACATTTTTCATGTCAGGTAGAGTTTGAAACCGATGAAGATGCACTTTATTTTCCTGCAAGCTTTTTAAGCTATAAACCCTATAATTTTAATGAAGATGCCATCAATCAGCTGATCGTACAGCAGCTTGAAACACAAAGCAGCACCAAAACTGAAGACAATACCGCACTGATAGAGAGTTCAGTCCGCATGCTGATGGCGACAGGAGACTGCAGCATTGAAAATATCGCACTCTGTATGGGCATGCATCCGAAAAAGCTTCAGCGCGCTTTAAAAATGCAAGGAACAAGCTATCGAGATATACTCGAAAATGTCCGAAAAAAAGAAGCACTGCGTATGCTTGATGCAGGCAATGTGAATTTGACGGATATTGCTCTACAGTTGGGCTATGCAGAGTTATCTATTTTTAGTCGCAACTTTAAAAGTTGGTTTGGCGTTCCTCCAACCGAGTTAAGAGACAAAAGTCGAAGCCATATTGTATGACTTCTGGTTTTGCTACTTTGTTCAATAATGAGCATACCTCTGAGTTTCAAGATCAAACCAAATGGCAATATTTCCACGATTAATGAGAACTCGGTTATATGAGGAGCAATTGCTTGTACGGTCAATTTTAGGTGCTGGCTTCTTCATTCGGAAATTATATTGCTAAAGATGGCTTTAAGAATAGGTTTGTACAACAAAGCCCATCCTTCTAATCATTTATGGTTCACAGTAGAGCGATAGCGAACTAAAACTCTAAATTTTTTAATAAATTATGCTTTTAACGGTATAACAAAACTACAGCTTAATTTAAGTCAAGATTGAGTGCTGATTACACCGCTTAATAACCACCTGTATTCATTCATCTATATTTAAAACTAAAGATTTTTGTTCTTAACATTTGTTTCAGCTTTTATATATTTTTTATAACACAACGCAATATAACCGCAACAATTATCATTGTCGCTGTAGACAATATTAATCATGTAAAAAACAATAACTTGATCTTCTAAATAAAAATAATCGATAAATGATCTACGAAATATAATTTTGTATTATAAATACAGTAAAGAAAAAAGTGATACGAATCACAAAAAGGATTTATTTTTACGCTTAATTGAGTAAATTTTAACCAAAAAATAAATTTTATATTTCAAATTATATATTTATATTTTTCATTAACTTAAGTTGAAAAAAAGTGTTTTTTTAGTGTAAAAACTCTATTGCGATCACTTTTTGAACTGATTAGTTATGTCTAGAGCATTTACTCTTATTTTAATTGTGCTATTTTTGTGACACGGAGTAACAAATGATTTCGGTTAACCGACTTCTCCAAAAGCCAAAAAACATAAACACAAAATGAGCAACAAACATTTGCATTTGCACCTCAAGGAAAGACGTAGAATGAAATTAAAGACATTAACGACAGCAATGATTTTAGCAACTGTACCAATGACGGGGGCATTTGCCGCTGCTCTAGATCGTTCAGGTCAGTCAATCTCTGCATTCTTGCAACCTGGTAATTACTTTGAAGCAGGTATTTCTGTATTAGATCCAGATGTATCTGGGAAGGCTATTTCAACTGCTGGTGGCGGCAATCTTTCTGACATGGGAGATGATTACTACTTCCCCTCAGCTGCTCTTAAATTACAAGTAACAGACCACTTCTCATTTGGTTTGATCTATGACCAACCATTTGGTGCTGATGCTGCATACTCAACAAGTGACCCACTTGTTGGTCTCAATACAGGTTTGTTACACTTAAACGGTGAAGCAACTGAAGTAGAAGTTGACACTCAAAGTTTGTCTATGATTTTTGGTTTCCAGCCAAATGAAAATTTCAACATTTATGCTGGTCCTGTTTATCAAACAATTAAAGGTAATGTTCAATTACGTGGTGCGGCATATGGTTCAGCTAACGGCCTTGGCTTATATAATGCTGATTTAGATGAAGATGGTGCAGTTGGCTGGTTAGCTGGCTTTGCTTATCAAATTCCTGAAATTGCTTTAAAAACATCTATCACTTATCGCTCTGAAATTGACCACAAAGCATCTGCTCGCGAATATGGTCAAAGTAACGTATTAGCATTTGTTGGCAGTAGCCCTGTTTACGATGTAGCAACAGATGCAAATATTACAACTCCCCAATCTGTTAACCTTGATTTCCAAACAGGGATCATGGCAAATACAGTTGCCTTTGCAAATGTACGTTGGGTGAATTGGAAAGACTTTTCTATTGACCTAAAACAATTCGGAACTGTTGCAGATACTCTAGGTGCGCTAGGCCAGACTCCAGACAACCCAAATGGCTTTGATATTGTTGGTTATACTGATGACCAATGGTCAGCAAACGTAGGTGTAGGCCGTAAATTTAATGATCTATGGGCAGGTAATGTCTCAGTAGGTTGGGATTCTGGTGCAGGTAATCCTATATCAACTCTTGGCCCAACTGAAGGTTACTGGAATGTTGGCTTAGGACTTCAATATAGTCCAACACCTGCAACCTTTATCGCTGGTGGTGTTAAATACTTCTGGTTAGGCGATGCAAAAGCGCAAGTCGCATCTAACTTTGGATCAGATACTTATGTTGCAGAATTTAATGACAATGATGCTTTAGCTTATGGCTTAAAAATCGGTTACAAGTTCTAATTACTAATACTGAAAAAACCATCTGCAAAGATGGTTTTTTCATTTTCAACAATGACACCTACGCTCTTTTTTATACACTTGTGATTCATTTGAGCAACAAATAAACACTTAAACATTTTGCATAATATTCAATCAGCCACTCAGCATCTAAAAATAAATCCATATAAATCATAAAATTAATATTTTTTTTTAGTGTTTTTACTCTACACAAGTATATTTTTTAACTTTTCAGTTCATTTTACAACCGTAGTTGAGCATTTACTCTTTTTGTATTTATGTTACTTTTCGTGCCAATCACTTACATAAAGCTACAACAAGGAATGTTCCCTATGAAGCTTACAGCTCTTCGCTCGGCTATTTTGCTCAGCTTAATCCCAACAACTTCTGTCATAGCTGGCGGTCTAGATCGATCTGGGCAATCAATGTCTGCTTTTTTTCAATCGGGCAACTATGCTGAAGCTGGTTTTACAGTAATTGATCCAACTGTAGAAGGTACCTCTACAGTTGTTAAAGATGAAAAAATCAGTGATATGGGAGGTGATTACTACTTCCCTTCTGCAGCGATTAAAATACAGCCAACCGATAATATTTCACTAGGATTATTATATGATCAGCCTTTCGGTGCTGATGCAACCTACTCATCAACAGCAGGTACATTTGGTAATGGTACGGAAGGAACTTCTGTTGAAGTTGATACTCATAATCTAACTGCGCTGATTGGTTACCAACCCAACCAAAACTGGAATTTTTATGCAGGCCCCGTATATCAAACAGTTGAAGGAAAAGTTTCATTACGTGGCGCCGCATACGGTGGTACTCGTCTATTAGGTGGCTACGACATAGATCTCAAAGAAGATGATGCTTTCGGTTGGATTGCAGGTGCCGCATACTCTATTCCTGAAATTGCACTTAGAGCTGCTATCACTTATCGCTCTGAAATTAAACATGAACTTGATACTTCAGAAACATTTGCCCTAGGTGCTGTTGTTCGTCCCAACTCAAACACAGAAGTTGTTACACCTCAGTCTGTAAACATTGATTTGCAATCAGGTGTCGCTAAAGATACCTTAGCTTTTGCAAATATTCGCTGGGTACATTGGGATCAATTTGCAGTTAAGCCAACATATTTAGCTGCTGCAACACAAGCTGCAAGAGGTAAAGCACAAAATCTAATCGACTATTCAGATGATCAGTGGTCTATTACAACAGGTCTTTCTCATAAGTTTAATGATAAATGGGCTGGTTCAGCTTCTGTTGGTTATGACTCTGGAGCAGGTAACCCTGTTACGACACTTGGCCCTGTAGAAGGAAACTGGAGTATTGGATTAGGCGCTCAATATAGCCCTGCACAAAGCTATTTCATTGCTGCTGGCGTACGTTACCTATGGTTAGGTGATGCAGATGCACAAACAGGTGGGAATGTTGTTGGTAGCTTTGAAGATAACAGCGCCCTTGCATATGGTATGAAAATTGGCTATCGCTTTTAATTAATCTATGTTAACTAACATTGAATTCAATGAAAAATGGCGCTAATTGCGCCATTTTTTATTATTTTAAAATCAATATATTAAGCAGGAATATCACGAACTGAAGCATTACGAATTGCCTCTTTTAAAGCTGCATAACCATGAATTGCAGGGAATTGTGGGAACTCTTTAATCACGTTTTCTGGTGCATCAAACAAAAAACCTTTATCCGCTTCACCCAGCATAGTGGTGTCATTATAAGAATCACCTGCGGCAATCACACGGTAATTTAGTCCATGCAATGCTTTAACTGCTTCACGTTTTTGGTCAGGTTGGCGCAGCTTATAGGTTGTAATCATACCCTTTTCATCAGTCTCTAACTTATGACAAAAAATCGTTGGCCAGCCCAGCTGTTTCATTAATGGGTGCGCAAACTCATAGAAAGTGTCTGACAAAATAATCAGCTGAAAATGTGTACGTAACCATTCAACAAATTCTTTTGCGCCTGGAAATGGGCCCATCTCAGCAATGACTTCTTGAATATCATTTAAGCCTAAACCATGTTCTTTTAATATATTCAAACGCTGCGTCATGAGCACATCATAATCAGGAATATCACGTGTGGTTGCTTCAAGCGCTTTAATGCCTGTTTTTTTAGCAAAGTTAATCCAAATCTCTGGAACTAACACCCCTTCTAGATCAAGGCAAACAACTTCCATGAATACTCCCTTTTATTTACGTGGAAAAATTTTGAACTATCATAGCTTAATATTTGTCTAATGCATTGCTGTTTTTTAAATCTATTTTTTTCATAAGCATTTATTTTTTAGTGATAAGTGGTTTATTTCAACTCTATTAAAATGCACAGCAAATAACGTAATATAGGTCTTGTTAGATTCCAAGCCTATTGCCAGGATACTTATGACAACCATTCCAACTATTGATCTTGTTGATGCTCTCGCAGCTGAATATGCAGACAAATCACCAAGTGAAATTTTAGCACTTGCACTGAATCAAACGGGTGAAATTGCCATCTCGTTTTCAGGTGCAGAAGATGTCGTACTTATTGATATGGCTGCTAACTTAGGTAAACCTTTTCGTGTCTTTAGCTTAGACACAGGACGTTTACATGCAGAAACCTATCAATTTATCGAAACTGTGCGTAAACACTACAACATTAATATCGAAATTTGCTTCCCAGAAGCAGATGCCGTTCAACAACTGATCAATGAAAAAGGTTTATTCAGCTTTTATCAAGATGATCATAAAGAGTGTTGTGGTATCCGTAAAGTTCAGCCTTTACGTAAAAAATTAGCGACTTTAGATGGTTGGATTACGGGTCAACGTAAAGACCAAAGCCCAGGCACACGAACTGAGATTCCAGTTATTCAAGCAGATGCAGGCTTTTCAGGCGAAGGCAAACAATTGATTAAATACAATCCTCTTGCCAACTGGTCCAGTGCCGATGTGTGGAGCTACATTCGCATGATGGAAGTGCCTTATAATCCATTGCATGAGCGCGGTTTTATTTCTATTGGCTGTGAACCATGTACGCGTCCAGTGTTACCAAACCAACATGAACGTGAAGGACGTTGGTGGTGGGAGGAAGCGACACACAAAGAATGTGGCCTACATGCAGGTAATTTGAAAAAGTAAAGATCAAAACCACTGCAAAGCAGTGGTTTTTTCGCAACCAATGGATACACACAAAGCGCTCCCATTGTTAAAAAAAATCGATATACTAGCTTTAAGTTCTATAATTCTAACAAGATTGCTCATATAGGAGCGGTCAGATATTGCAGTGAGGCAATCCAGACTATGCGTCCATTACATCCGATTGACTTTATTTTTTTATCACTTGAAAAACGCCAGCAACCCATGCATGTCGGTGGATTATTCTTATTCCAAATCCCGGAAAATGCACCTGCCAGCTTCATTCAAAATTTAGTTGCAGATATTCGTAACTCCAAATCCATTCCTATTCCTCCATTTAACAACAAACTCAACGGCTTATTTTGGGATGAAGATGAAGAGTTTGATCTTGATCACCATTTTCGTCATATCGCACTCCCACAACCGGGGCGTATTCTTGAACTGCTCACCTATATTTCACAGGAACACAGTAGTTTAATTGATCGCGCTAAACCGTTATGGACCTGTCATATTATTGAAGGGATTGAAGGGAATCGTTTTGCCATGTACTTCAAAATTCACCATGCGATGGTGGATGGTATTGCGGGTATGCGTTTGGTGGAAAAATCATTATCACAAGATCCAAATGCAAAGAGTATTGTACCACCTTGGTGTGTTGAAGGCCCTCGTGCGAAGCGTTTAAAAGAACCGAATGTTAGCCGCTTTAAGAAAATAATGAATGGCGTAATGGGCCAGCTTGGGTCAACACCACGTGTCATGTATGAGTTGTCACAAACAGTCATGAAAGATATGGGACGTAATCCTGATTATGTTTCAAGCTTTCAAGCACCCAGCTCTATTCTGAACCAACGGGTTAGCTCTTCGCGTCGTTTTGCAGCACAGTCTTTTGAGTTTGATCGCTTACGTCATATTTCTAAAAGTCTAGGGGTCACGATTAATGACATCGTACTGGCGATTTGTTCAGGTGCCCTACGTGAATATCTTTTGTCCCAAGACGCACTTCCTAAAAAGCCTTTAATTGCCATGGTACCTGCCTCGGTTCGTGATGATGATTCGTCTATGTCGAATCGTATCACCATGATTCTGGCAAATTTAGGCACGCATAAAGAAGATCCACTAGAGCGCCTCGCAATTGTTCGTCGTAGTGTGCAAAATGCCAAAGAAAAGTTCAAACGCATGAACTCAAACCAAATTTTGAACTATAGTGCGTTTGTTTATAGTGCTGCTGGTCTCAATATTGCCTCAGGCTTACTGCCTAAGCGCCAAGCATTTAATCTGGTAATTTCAAATGTTCCTGGCCCACGTGAACCATTGTATTGGAACGGGGCACGACTCGATGCGCTATACCCTGCCTCAATCATTTTAGATGGTCAGGCACTCAACATCACCATGACCAGTTATTTAGATAAACTTGAAGTTGGTTTGACGGCTTGTCGAAATGCGCTACCGAAGATGCAGAATCTACTCACACACTTAGAAGAAGAGATTCAACGCTTTGAGGCGATTGTGGGGATCGAAGACCCAAAGTTGCAAACGGTCAGTTGATGCCGCAAAAAAACGAATCAGAAATACAAGAATAATCAATAAAACTAAGGGGCTTCGATAAGCCCCTTAGTTTTTAATGCTACGACATTGTTTTAATAATTGATGACATGCAGTACGAATCATGGCAGTTGTAATTTGTACTTCTTTACCCTGATCATCCACGATATATGCATTATGCGTTACTTTCGTATCTAATAAATGTTTCAAACTAGGTTGAATAATTGCTTCTCTAACACCCATATCACACCTCATTTGCTAAACCTATTTGGGAGAATAAGCTTTGGCTATTTCCGTGTTTCTAGTATTAAAAATCTAAGATCGAAAGTAAAATTTCAGTTGTAACAACTATTTAACCATATATTGTTACAATTTCAGCTCAGAATGATATCGTATTGCTCTTGCGTATATAAATTTTCCACCTGAAATTTAATCACACGACCAATGAAATGCTCTAAATCAGCGACTGCTGGGGCTTCTGCAGTTAACAAACGGTCAATCACGGATGGATGCGCAACGACAGTAAAGCCAGTCTGAGATTGATACGCACGTGTATATCTCATGATTTCTCGAAAGATTTCGTAACATACAGACTCAGCTGTTTTCACATAACCCCGTCCCTGACAGGTCGGACAAGATTCACATAATAAGTGCTCTAATGATTCACGTGTACGTTTACGTGTCATTTCGACCAAACCTAGCTCAGAAACCTGTGTAATTTTGGTTTTTGCATGGTCTTGCTCAAGCATCCGTTCAAACTGAGTCATGACCTCAGTTCGATGCTCCTGCTCTTGCATGTCAATAAAGTCGATAATAATAATACCGCCTAAATTGCGTAGTCTCAGCTGGCGCGCAATGACCTGTGTCGCTTCCATATTGGTTTTAAACACGGTGTCTTCTAAAGAGCGACCACCCACATATGAGCCTGTATTAACATCAATAGTGGTCATAGCTTCAGTCTGGTCAATCATCAAATAACCACCAGACTTCAACGCAACACGCGTCTGCAGCGCTCTTTGAATGTCTTCTTCGACATTATACAAATCAAAAATTGGGCGCTCACCCGGATAATGAATAAGGCGTTCTTTGATATTCGGAACAAATTCTTCTACGAACTCTTGGAGCTTGCCATGTATTTCACGCGAGTCGACTGAAATTTTAGCGGTCTTTTCACTCGCAAGATCGCGAATAATTCGCTGGGGTAAAGGCAGTTCTTCAAAAATTAACGATGGCACCGCAATACTGATTTGCTTGCGCTGAATAAATTCCCAAAGTTTCGCCAAATAAGCCATGTCTTGCGCAATGGCAGCTTCCGCAATCCCATCAGCAGCTGTACGAACAATCACTGAACCCGGAAGTTTATGTTCCGCTTGAATACGCTCAATCATCGAACGTAAACGATCACGCTCAGCTTCAGACTCAATGCGTTGAGACACACCCGTATGATTGCCATAAGGCATCATCACTAAATAGCGCGAAGGAATGGAAAGATCAGTTGAAAGCCGAGCCCCTTTGGTGCCCAGCATATCTTTCATGACTTGAACAGTAAGAATTTGTCCTGGCTGTAAGAGCTCAAAAACATTCGGGGTGGGTTGATTACGTGACCAAACCATATCATTAATATGTAAAAAAGCAGTTCGTGACAGCCCGATATCGACAAAAGCAGCCTGCATTCCCGGAAGAACACGAACCACTTTACCTTTATAAATATTGCCCACTAAACCACGTTTCACCGTACGCTCAATAAATAATTCATTGACCGTGCCGTTTTCAATTAACGCGACGCGACATTCCATAGGCGTGACGTTAATTAATAACTCGTCAGACATAACAAACTCAAAACATTATAAAAAATCTTTTGAGACAGTTAATTTAGTGCCTTAACTGCCTGTAATAACTGTACCGTTTCATGTAACGGCAGCCCCACGACATTGCTATAGCTTCCCTCTATACGTGGAATATAACGTGCTGCAATGCCTTGTATAGCATAGGCTCCCGCCTTGCCAATGGGTTCAGATGTAGCCCAATATGCTTCCATATCATTCGGGCTCAAATGCTGAAATTCAACTTCAGTACGAACTACTATACTTGAAATTTGCGTATTTGTACGAACACAAACCGCAGTATATACATCATGCTTGCGCCCAGAAATTTTTCCCCACATTTCAAATGCATGCTGCTTAGATTCTGGTTTGCCTAAAATCTCTTGATCGACCCCTAAACTGGTATCGGCAGCAATCACAATTGCATCTGGGTATTGAAGCTGTACTGCCTCAGCTTTGGCACATGCCAGTCGCTCCACATAATGAGCTACCGACTCGCCTGCTTGTACAGACTCATCAATATCTGGACTATAGATATCAAATACTAGACTGAGCTGCTCAAGCAGCTCACGGCGACGGGGCGAACTGGATGCTAAAATTAAACGCGCCATTTCTTCAAGATGAAATAGACCATAGGGAAAGTCAGCACACTACTCAACAACGGTTGCCAATGACGTGCAAGAGAAAACTGTGCCCCGATCATAATTTGTGCGATCCAGGTAATAAACAAATGCGCGATCACAGCCAAGGTAGCGATGACCCAAATATTGGCAAAGGTCATAATTCGACGTTCCCGCGTTAAAAAACGGGACACAAATGTAATCAGGACAAAGCTGAGCGCGTTTAAGCCCAAAGGTGCATCAAGTAGTAAATCGGTGAAAATCCCGACTGCAAAGGCAAACCAAATCCCGCTCCATGTCGGCTGGCATAGCACCCAAAACAGCATCACCATCATCATAAACAGTGGACGCCAACCAGAGAGCGCATAAGACAAGGGATAAACCATCAACACTGAAGCAATGATCACCGAAAAAATGATCGGAAATAAGGGGTCACGCTGTTTGGCGGCACGAAGTTTAGCGATCGGCATGTGGTTGCTCCATCGCTAAAGAATCGGAAAATAACACAACGACATGATGCCCACCCGCTAACTGTGCAGCAGGAACAACATCAATTTGAGCAAACTCGCCTGAATTATGACGACTGATTTTTGAAATGGTGCCCACCAGATAACCTGCTGGAAAATGCTCACCTAAACCAGAGCTATACACTTTTTCACCCACTTTAATTTCGGCACTGGTCGGCACGTATTCCATTTTCAAATGACCCAAATCTCCAGTCCCTGAAACAATGGCACGCATTCCAGATCGCTCTAAGCGAACCGAAAGAGAATGTTCCTTATCTGAAAGCAACATGACGCGACTACTATGCGGATAGACATTAATAATCTGTCCCATAATACCTTTGTCATCGAGCACGGTTTGCCCGACCTTCAACTGACTGTTGGCACCACGGTTTACCACAATAATATGACGCAATGGATCGGCATCTGTCCCAATGACTTCTGCAATTTCCATACGACCATCAATGATCAACGGGGTATCTAACAGACCGCGTAAACGCGTATTTTCCGCAGATAATTCAGATAATTTTTGTAAACGCACCTGCGCCTGCAATAACTCGGCTTGCATCGCGGTATTTTCACGGCGCAATTGAGCTTCAGACTTGGTTTGTTGATTCAGCCACTCTCGCGATAACACGGGATAACTTGCTACGGCATAAATTGGATTATAAGCGGCGTACAAGACATCTCTTGCAGGTTGAATCACATGCGGCATGCGCCAGTTAAAAAACAGCACGACCAAGCATGTGATCACTGCAATGATAAATGAGCGAAAAGATGGCGGTTGTCTGGAAAACAGATTTGTTTGCACCCGCCGATTCCTTTATTAGCCTACAAATAACATGTCGTGATTTGGATTATCGAAGAATTCTAAAACTTTACCACCACCACGAGTGACGCAAGTTAGAGGATCTTCTGCAACCACCACAGGTAAGCCTGTTTCTTGCGCAAGAAGTTTATCGAGGTTACGCAGTAATGCACCACCACCTGTCAATACTATACCGCGCTCAGCGATGTCTGAAGACAGCTCAGGAGGCGTTTGCTCAAGTGCAGATTTCACAGCTGAAACAATACTTTGTAATGGATCAGAAATCGCTTGCGTGATTTCGTCCGAAGTCACAGTGATCGCACGTGGCACACCTTCAGCAAGGTTACGGCCGCGAACTTCAATTTCAAGTGTTTTAGAATCAGGTTCTGGTAAAGCCATACCCACTTCTTTCTTGATAATTTCAGCAGTGGTTTCACCAATCACGCAACCATGTGCTTTACGTACATAGTTAATGATTTGTTCATCAAATACATCACCACCAATACGTAGTGAGTCAGCATAGACACAACCTTGAAGCGAAATAATCGCAATTTCAGTTGTACCACCACCAACATCGACCACCATAGAGCCGCATGCTTGTTCAACTGGCATACCTGCACCAATTGCAGCAGCCATTGGTTCTTCAATCAAACGAACATCACGCGCGCCTGCATTAAATACAGCTTCACGAATAGCACGACGCTCAACCAAAGTTGATTTGCAAGGCACACACACCACAACACGAGGTGCAGGTGGGAACAGACGTTTTTCATGTACTTTACCAATAAATTGGTTCAGCATAGTTTCGGTCACTTCAAAATCGGCAATCACACCATCCTTCATTGGACGAATGGCAGAGATATTTGCAGGTGTACGGCCCAGCATTTGCTTTGCATCAAGACCTACCGCGGCAACGATTTTTTGTGAACCACTGTGACGAATCGCCACAACTGTCGGTTCATTTAATATAATGCCTCGTCCTGGTGCATAAATAAGTGTATTTGCTGTACCTAAATCAATGGCTAGATCGGGCGAAAACAAGCCAATTAGTCTTTTTAGAATCACGGAGACGTTCTCGATTAAACTTTATGTGGACGCAAGGTGGCAACTTTAACTAAATGTGATGATTTGAACAAGTCAATCGCTTATTATAACGCACGATATTTTGAAATTTTTTAATACTGACTCAGGTGATGTTATGTCTACATCGGATGCACAGCATTCTGCAGATTTAAATGCACAAACAGTTTCAGCAATCGCCAATCTTGCTCGATTGTCGCTAGATGATACGCAATCTGCTGAATATGCTCAAAGTCTAAATAAAATTTTAGGCATGATGGAAACCTTAAAAGGCATCGACACCGATGGTGTTGAGCCGCTTAAAAGCCCATTTGATCACCCACAACCCTTACGTGAAGATGTGGTTTCAGAAACCAATCATCGTGATGAATATCAAGCCATTGCACCGCAAGTGCAAGACGGTTTGTACCTAGTTCCTCGCGTGATTGAATAATTTCTATTCAGTTAAACCATTATTTTGTAAAAATTAACGTAAAGACATTTCTCATGACAGATTTACATCGCTTATCGATTCGTGAACTCTCTGAGGGTTTAGCTGGGGCTAAATTTTCATCTCGCGAACTGACTGAACATTATTTAAAGCGCATTGCAAAACTGGATACACAAGTTAAATCTTATGTAACCGTGACTGCAGAACAAGCGCTTGCACAAGCCGATGCTGCCGATGCTGCAATTAAAGCAGGCACAGCAACCGCATTGACAGGTGTGCCAATTGCACACAAAGACATTTTTTGCACCCAAGGCATTAAAACCACTGCGGGCTCAAAAATGTTGGATAACTTTATCTCTCCTTACGACGCTACCGTTGTAGCGAAAGGTAAAGCCGCTGGTCTAGTCACTTTAGGTAAAGTGAACATGGACGAATTTGCAATGGGTTCAACCTCTGAGAATTCATTCTACGGCGCTACAGCAAACCCTTGGAACTTAGGTCATGTACCAGGTGGTTCTTCAGGTGGTTCTGCGGCAGCGGTTGCAGCGGACCTTGCTCCATTTGCCACAGGTACAGACACAGGTGGTTCAATTCGCCAACCTGCATCGTTCTGTGGCTTAACGGGTCTTAAACCAAGTTATGGCCGTGTCTCGCGCTTCGGGATGATTGCGTATGCATCATCGCTGGATCAAGGCGGGCCAATGGCACGTTCGGCTGAAGACTGTGCCTACCTCATGAATGTGATGGCAGGCCATGACGCAAAAGACTCAACATCCGTTGAAAAAGACGTTGATGACTATGTGGCGAACCTAAACGGCACATCTGTTAAAGGTCTACGTATTGGTATTCCAAAGCAATACTTCAATGTCGCTGGTTTAGACGCAGACGTAAAAGCACGCGTTGAAGAATCATTGAAAAAATTGGAAGAGATGGGTGCGACTTTGGTTGAGATTGACCTCAACATGACTGAAGCTTATGTTCCAACCTATTACTTGATTGCGCCTGCTGAAGCGTCATCAAACTTGTCTCGTTACGATGGCGTGCGTTATGGCTACCGTGCAGAGAACCCTGTTGACCTGATGGACTTATACAAACGTTCACGTTCTGAAGGTTTTGGTGCAGAAGTGCAACGTCGTATCTTGATTGGTACATATGCGTTGTCTGCGGGTTACTACGATGCTTACTATGTCAAAGCACAAAAAGTCCGTCGTCTGATTCAACAAGACTTCTTAAAAGCGTTTGAATTGGTTGATGTGATTGCGGCACCTGCTGCACCAACCACGGCTTATAAAATTGGCGCGAACTTGTCCCCAGTTGAAATGTACTTGGGCGACATTTACACCATCGCGGTCAACCTTGCGGGACTTCCTGCGATTAATGCACCTGTTGGTTTTGACAAAGACAACTTACCTGTGGGCTTACAGCTGATTGGTAACTATTGGTCAGAATCTCAACTGTTGTCTGTGGTACATCAGTACCAACAAGCGACGGATTGGCATACGAAACGTGCGGCAATTGCTGAGGAGAATGCATAATGACTAAAAATGCTGCTAAACCAAAATCATTATTGATTGATGGTTGGGAAGTCGTTATTGGGATCGAGATTCACACTCAGCTTGCGACCCAATCTAAAATCTTCTCAGGTTCTTCGACTGAATTTGGTCAAGACCCAAACACCCAAGCCAGCCTCGTTGACTTGGCAATGCCGGGTGTACTACCTGTATTGAACAAAGAAGTGGTCGATTTAGCCATTCGCTTTGGTTTGGGTATTGATGCGTACATTGACCAAGCGTCTGTGTTTGCCCGTAAAAACTACTTCTACCCTGACTCTCCAAAAGGCTACCAAATCAGCCAGATGGATAACCCGATTGTGGGCTTGGGTCATATCGACATTCAACTTGAAGATGGTACGGTAAAGCGCATTGGCGTAACGCGTGCCCACCTTGAGGAAGATGCAGGTAAATCGATCCATGACCAGTTTGAAGGGATGTCAGGCATCGACTTAAACCGTGCAGGTACACCTTTGCTTGAAATCGTGTCTGAACCTGATATGCGTTCGGTTGAAGAAGCGGTGGCTTATATCAAATCGATTCACACTTTAGTGCGTTGGTTGGGTATTTCTGACGGTAACATGGCAGAAGGTTCATTCCGTGCAGACTGTAACGTGTCGTTACGTCGTCCGGGTCAACCGTTTGGTACACGTTGCGAGTTGAAAAACCTCAACTCATTCCGTTTCATTGAACAAGCGATCAATGTTGAAATTGAACGCCAAATGGAAATTTTGGAATGGGATGGCACGATTGACCAAGAAACGCGTCTATTCGACCCTGTGAAGATGGAAACACGTTCGATGCGTTCGAAAGAAGAAGCGAACGACTATCGCTACTTCCCAGACCCTGACTTGCTGCCTGTGATTATTTCAGATGCGCAAATTGAAACTGCTCGTGCTGCGTTGCCTGAGCTTCCTGCGGCACGTCGTGAGCGTTTCGTAGCGGACTTTGGTGTCACTGAGTACGATGCGCATGTCTTGACACTGACCCGTGAAATGTCAGACTTTTATGAAGTGGTTGTGGCTGCTGCTGGCGGCGCTGCACAAGGTAAAGTGTCTGCAAACTGGGTGATGGGCGAATTCTCAGGTGCTTTAAATAAAGCAGGCTTGGAACTCGCAGACTCTCCTGTTTCGGCTGAAAAACTGGGTGGCATGGTTGCGCGTATCGTGGATAACACCATTAGCGGCAAGATTGCGAAGCAAGTATTCGGCTTTATGTGGGATGAAGGCAAAACTGCGGACGAAATTATTGCGGAAAAAGGTTTGAAGCAGGAAACTGATACGGGTGCGATTGAAGCGATTATCAAAGACGTGCTTGCTGCCAATGAGAAGATGGTTGAAGAGTTTAAATCTGGTAAAGAGAAAGCTTTCAATGGTCTAGTGGGTCAAGTAATGAAAGCGTCTAAGGGTAAAGCTAACCCTGCGCAAGTAAATGAATTGATGAAGAAATTGATTGGTTGATTTATTCGCTAATTAGTTGATTTCATGTTATAAAAACCTCACAAATGTGGGGTTTTTTACGAGTAGGTTATGGCATCAAAAACTATTTTTAATATTTCTGAAGAAAAAACAGCGAAACTAGCAGTACTCATTGATGCAGATAACGCATCAGCCAAGGATATAAAAAATATTTTAGATGAACTTACCAAATACGGAGAAACAACAGTAAGGCGTATTTATGGGAACTTTGTTAGCCAAAATGGTAGCTGGAAACAAGCCATAAATGATTTAGCGATTAAACCCATGCAACAATTTGCTTATACCACAGGAAAAAATGCCACTGACGGCTTTATGATTATTGATGCGATGGATTTACTCTATACTAATCGTTTTGATGGCTTTGCTCTAGTTTCTAGTGATAGCGATTTTACTGCCTTAGCTATTCGTATTAAAGAACAAGGAGCAACCGTTTACGGTTTTGGAAAAATGCAAACTCCTGATGCCTTTAAAAATGCTTGCTCACATTTTACTTATGTGGAAAACTTAAGTGATGAAGAAGTTGCAACAATACCTCAACCAATTAAACAACAGAAAAACACCCAAACAGTAACTAAAGAAACTACTAAAATAGAATCAAAAACTATAACAACCTCCAATTCTAATACTGAACTCCCCTTATCCACTATACAGCAAGTTTTTGATAATCAAGATGCTGAATGGATTACTGTTGCATCTTTAGGCTCTCAACTAAAATTAATGAAAACTGATTTTGATCCAAGAACTTATGGATTTAAACGCCTTAATGATTTAATTAAAGGCTTTCCGCAAATTTTCGAATGTGATGAACGTACTCTAGAAAATGGGCATAAGCACTTGTATGTAAAGTTAAAATAAAACAGTTCGATGCTTTTGTAGTTTGCTTGATGAAAGCGCCTAAGGGTAAAGCTCCCCCCTACCCAAGTGAATGATTTGATGAAGAAATTGATTGGTCTGATTAGTTTTGGAATAAAAAATCCGCTTTAGAGCGGTTTTTTATTTATATGTTTATTATTTTTTTGAGCGATATTTTCCAAGTTTCTTATGATTTTCTCGTAGTCATTAACATTATTTATTTGCGCAAATTGAGATTCAATTTTTTTAAGATCAAACTCACTTATAACATCACTATTTATTTTTAAAAGATACTCAAAAGTAATTACTTTTCTGGCAATAAAATTTGTTTTAATGCCATCATAAGTATAAATAAAGAAAGGAATACAACCTAATAAGAAATAAAACACCATAAAAATGTAGAAGTTTTTATGATTTCTTAAGACCCAGTTTTTCTCTTTTTCTTCACATTCAACTCCATCTCGCTCGTCATCAAGTTTCTTCTTTACTTTCGAAAATAATATTACGCACATAAAAATGGTTACTAAGCCAAGCATCATCACAATGAGACTATAAGTCTTAGCTTGAAATCTATCTAAACTACGTAAAGCTATACTTTGATAAATCTCATCACTAAAACTTGATGAAGTCTGCACTAAAAAATTAATAATTCCATTTCCAAGAAAGCTAAATATGGGTTTCAATACTACTTCCCAAACACCACTTCCTAAACCACCTACAATTAAAGTACCTAAAATCCCAAGTACCCAACCTAGTGCATTATGTTTTTTTATAAAATCTTTCATCATCAATAAGCTATATAAATTTCAATCAATAATACTATATAAAGGTTGGTTTATTCCTAATAATTAACAGCTTAAGTTTTACCTAAAATTTAAAATATAAAGCTAAAAAACCTCCGAAGACATAACATTGAAGAAAACATGGTCACTAAAAAATATTCTCAATCAGCAAACTCGAAGACTTTGGATGCATCCAACTATCCAAGTCCTTTTTTATGCTTGATTTCTGAATCCCTCTCCTTGCGAAGCTTCGCTTCTCACCTTTAAAAAAAGGAAACTTTGTCATGTGATTAATTTGGTACGCGAAGTTCCCTCTCCTTTAATAAAGGAGAGGGCTAGGGAGAGGATTTCTACATGAAGTAGTTTTTAATTCCCCCAAATTACTACACTAAACGTATTCTATTACTTTAAAAACATTCACCACTTTAAGAAATCAAAGGACAAAAATGAAAATAACCATTCTCACACTTTCTACCCTTGCCTTCTTCAGCACCACTGCCTTTGCAGAAACCAAACCCAATGTTCCTACCATAGAAGCTAACCAAATATTTAAAGCCGCAGGCTTTTCAAAAACCAAACATGGCTGGGAAGGTAGCTGCGACACAGGTAAAATCACCACATACAAAGACTTAAATGGTGACGGGCTAAAAGACGCGGTCATTTCAGACTACAGCACCATGTGCTATGGCAACACAGGTGTCGGTTACCACATCATTTCTCAGCAAAAAGCTGGAACATGGAAACTCATTTTTGAAAACATGGGCATCCCTACTTTTCTACAAACCAAAGGAAAAGACGGTTGGCCAGATATTGAAAATGGTGGCCCCGGATTTTGTTTTGCTGTTTACCGCTGGAATGGTCAAAAATATGATGTCAACCGTTATGAATATAACGGCAAAGCCTGCACATTAGACTATTAACACCTTAGCATAGTAAATTTCATATCAGTGAATATATAAACTGATTGATTTAACAAGCTTTTACAGACAGGGATAACGCCTCAATTACTTGGAGCTTTTTTTATAAAAATGACCTCAGTTATACGACTAAAGAGCACTGAATGACTTAAAAATGACATCTGAACTGTGCTAATTTAGATCAAAATTGAACATAAATACGCACAAACAATAAAGAGGGTTTAAAAATGTCAAAACAAATTTTAATGCTCGTCGGTGACTATGCCGAGGACTATGAAACTATGGTGCCTTTTCAGTTTTTAACAGGTCTCGGTTATACCGTTCACGCAGTCTGTCCCGATAAAAATGAAGGTGAAAGCATCGCCACAGCCATTCATGACTTTGAAGGTGAGCAGACCTATAGTGAAAAACGCGGTCATAACTTTGCTATCAACTACAACTTTGAAGCGGTACACACTGCGGACTATGCCGGTTTAGTCATTCCCGGTGGTCGTGCGCCCGAATATTTACGCATGAATGAACGTATTCTTGAGATCGTGCGTGAGTTTGATGCTGCGAAAAAACCAATTGCAGCAGTTTGTCATGGTGCACAAATTCTTGCGGCAGCCGATGTACTCAAAGGTCGTACTTGTTCCGCTTACCCTGCCTGTGCAGCCGAGGTGAAACTTGCTGGTGGGACTTATGCGGACATTGAAGTGACTGAAGCTGTAACCGATGGACACTTGATCACAGCACCGGCTTGGCCTGCCCACCCTGCTTGGATGGCACAGTTTATTCAAGCTTTAGGGGCGACTGTGACGATTTAATTGTGTTGTTCCTCAAATGAATCTTTTATGAGATGGCCTATCAGCCTTTAGATTCAAAAATAAAAAAGCTCCTTCGATTCAAGGAGCTTTTTTTATAACATTAATGCTTTCGATTCAGTTTATAAACAGTTCTTACTATTCATAATTTTCAAATATTTTAATCGATTAAACTACCTCGTCACGCCTAACTTATTCCAAATTTCTGGGGTTAAAAAAGTCGTGACCAATTTATTCAAATCCACATAGCGCAGTACGCCTTGCAACTGCCCTTTCACTTCAGGGTTCTTTAAAATTTCCTCACCTGTAATCTGTCCAAGTTCTTGAAAGCTGTCTCCAACCGCTTGTAAGCCTTCAGCTTGAATCACTGCTTTGGTCTGCGCTGAACATTGCTCCACCAAAATGCGTTGTAATACTTGTGCTAAGTTTTTATCTAGCTGTGTCCGCTGTGCATCGGTGACATTGCTATACACCTTCAGATCAGGATGTGCAGCCAGTGCCGCAAACGTCCACTGCAACACAGTAGTTTTATCTGTTGCTGTCGTTGACTTCACCAAACAATTACTCAATTGGTCGACTGTAGTACTGGCCGTTGCAACTTGGACTGAACCACACAAGGCTGCTGCCAAAACAGCATGACGAAAAATAACAGAAGACCGACCACGTAAAACGCTTAAAACAGGCTGTGACATAAACTCAACTCCAATCAACAATTGCATTCTTTGTATCACAAAGCCCGCCAATCAGCCTGTTATGGAACTGTAAAATTACCGTGTAGTTGGAGAAAATTAAATCGCTCAATTCAAGCGATTTCCCTATTTAACTCAGCAGTTTCAAAGGCAGTGAGCTGTGGGTGTACGGTCGGGCATGCATTCCAAAACCAATAGAAGTAACCTTTGGGGTCAAGCAAAGTATACATCTGAATCGTAGATTGACTACTTTCGCCCTTCCAACACGCTAAAGCAGCATTACGGTTATTATGTAAATCGATAAATTCAGGAGCAACTTGCTTCGGCATTTCAGGAATATAAAGTGCGTCACCATGTTCTACCCACAAATCAGCCAAGTAAATTTTTCGGTCTTTTGGAAAATATCGTCCTGCTGAAATTACTAAAGGTAGTTTATTTGGATCGGTCGAAGCAAATACATGCGGAAAGTCATGATGCTCTAGGTCTGTGACGACAAAGGGATATAAGGTTTTTGCATCTAGATTGATTTGAGTTGGGTCATAAGGGAAAAAATGACCGGCCAACATGCCATATTGATATTTAATTTGAGACAACTTTTTCTGCGTAGCCTGTACCTCTATCGCCTGTCTAGCTTTCACCAAAGTCATACCAAATGCGGCAGCAGTTTCTGGCGTGGCTTTGAGTGGCATAAACTCAAAAGAGTTTCCTGCGAACGCTAATTGGGTCTGCTCTCCCCAATGGGTTTGGATCGTCGCTATTTCTTTGGGTACATCATAAACATGCCCCCTACTCATATGGGCGTTGGTTGAGGATGCTTGAATCAGCTCAATAGCATCTGATACTTCGGCTAAATACTCGGGTGTTCCACCATTGTTGTAAAAATAAGGCTGAGCTGAAATATCAACGTCTATTTCTTGCACGGTCTGATCTAGCAAAGGCGCAGTAAAATAGGTGGCTGGGGTTTGCACATTACTCATGATGTATTTCCTTTGGTTGAGGTGCTCACATGAAGTGCGGTCGCAAACAGCCTAAAATCTTACTTCATTTGCTTGAGCATATTTTTAGCACCTGTGTGGTTATGATTTTTGGCTAAGTTCTGCAAAACATATTTTGCCTGCCCTTTAGGGTTGGAAAAACGACTGCTATAACTTGGAATACCCGTTAAACAACGTGCAACTAATATGCCCGATTCGGTATAGACATTTGAGGCATCCGACCCCGGCAAACGACCATAGTTATATGCGCGTTGTGCACTGTTACAGGCAGCGACTTGGTTGCGTCCACTGTTAATATCACGGCGTGCAGCCACATACAGTTTGGCCTGTTGCTGCTGCGGTGTTTCTACAGCTTTGGCGACTTTAGGTGGTACTTCCACTTTGTTTTCTTTTTTAGGCTCTACTTCTTTTTTGCTTTCTTCCTCTTTCTTCACCTCTGCCTTGATCGCAGGTGCCTTCGTCACCGCTTTTTTGCTTGGTGTAATAGGTGCCATACTCCGTGGTGCTGGCTCAGTCAGTACTTTGCTTTGTAAATTAACCACACGAGTATCATTTGAGTTAGGCAGTTTACGTTCAGACAATGCCTCAATGCTCACCGACCACTGCTCGCCATTATTGAGCTGGCAACGAAAAGCACCCGTACCCTGTTTTAAACTGTTATAGGTGCGAAGTAATTTTTTCGCCCACGGATCTTTCACTAAGCTAAAACTACTTTTTTGTGTCTGAGTAAAACGCCCACCATGTGCTTGGCAATACTGACTAAACATGCTGCGTGGATATAGCACCTCGATATCTTTTTCATTTTTTACGCCTACCGTGTGATAGACGTATTCTTTGCTGTTTTTATCGGTATCATTAATTTTTCGTTCTACGATTAATTCTTGTGGTGATGCAATATTTTTAAAAGGTGCTTGTGCTATATTTCCCAGACTGGTACAGCCCTGCAACACACTCCCCAAAACCCCAAATACACATAAAATTTTATAATTCACTACGACTTTACTCTTAAACACCCGCATAAAAACATTAGCGGAAAGCTCATAAAATAACAAACTTAAATAACTGTTTTTATTATTTATTTTAGCTTGACGCACACATCATTCTGCTTTGTTTTATGATAAACCCAACAACATTTCATCAATTTAATTTGACCCATACAACAAAAATTACAGACAAGATGATGCTTGAGCACATAAAAAACCTGCCGTGAACAGCAGGTGAGATACATCAAAAATATTTAGTCATCCAAAGTCGATTCAAAAGCTTTTAGACGCTTATAAATCGAGAGCAGTTCAATAATGGTTTTCCATGACAAAATTAGATATTGAAATGACTCTCGTACTTTATCAAACACATTACCAATTTGGTTGATTAAACCTAGAGTCATTTTCCCTGCTGCAATTGCGGGAAATAACACCACCAAACTGTATAAAATATCCAGTTGTCGATACCATGTCGCGACTAAGTTAAAATAAGCATAGTGAAAATAAAGTCTAAAATAATTCTTTCTTACTCTGCTAAACAGTTCGACCAATGTTGCAGGTTGGGCACGGTCTGCATGGTCTTCCCCATACACCAACTCTTTACGGTAAGCCGCTTCAACCTTCTGATTATTAAACTCTAAACCTGGTAGTTTACTTCCCACTACCATTAACAAGACCGTACCAAAAATAGCCCAAATAATAGAAGCCCAAACTAGGGAATGCTTTACTTCACCCACAATAGGCAATTCAGGAACATTCTTTGAAAGCTCAAATAGAATTGGTAAGAAAGCCACCAACACCATCACAGCCTTGATCAACTCAACGCCCAAATCTTCTAAAATAGTAGCAAAGCGCATAGTGTCTTCTTGCACACGTTGTGATGCCCCTTCTATATGACGCAATTTTTCCCAGTGTTGGGTGTAGTATTCATTCATCGCTGTACGCCACCGAAATACATAGTGGCTGGTGAAAAAGGCATTGATCACTGCGAAAGTGACCGCAACCATCGCAATATACAAGAAGGTTAAAGTACCCATATATAGGTCTTTAATGTTACCGCCTTTACCAAGCATGCTTTGAATGAGATCCCAAAATGGTCCATACCATGCGTTGATGGCAACACTGACCTGTACACCAAACCAGATGTTAAACAGAATAAATGCGGAGCCCCAAATCGACCATCTTTGCCATTTATTGTCTGAGACAAAACGCCAAAATAAGGCAAAAAAGGTTGTTGCTATAAAAAACCAGAGATAGAACCACAGAAAAGACGGAGACCAAAAACGGCTCACTCCTATAGGCAGTTCAGCCGTTGCATATCCTTGCGGCCAACCTATGACGCTTCCCCATGTATTTCCCCCTGTGTACCACAGTACGACATTGATCACCGACCAAAGTAATACCGAAATGAAGAACCATCTAGGGTTTGGGAAAAATGACTTAAACATGAACGATATATATCCCTTTTATATTTCAGGTATGCAATCCGTGCATACTAATCCTTATTTCTTAATTTAGTACAATCGCATTACAGCAAGTTTGTACACTTTACTTATCCTTATTGGGTTATACGTTATTTGATTTGTATACCCCTTCACAAGAGCTCAGGACATTATTTTCCGACTTGATCAGTCACATCACAATCAAAATAAATTATTTCAATAACTTATGAAAATACGAACGGGCTTTGCCCCAGATTTAAAATAATATTTTATTGCTTATAACTTTTGGGTTTCAAACTGAAAAATTGCTTAGGATTTAAAGCGAGTGCAATGATGGTATTTCTCTGACAACCATACGATTACTTGTTGATTTTATGTATGAAAGAATGAAGTTTGCACATTTTAAAATAACTTCATGCTACTATCTTTTCATTAAAAACTATTGGATCTATGACATGGAAACCCTAGTACTTGAACTGATCAAACCACTCACACTGACAAAAGAAGACTTTCCACCCATTAACTTTGAAGAAGGCACTGTGCTCAAAGTTCTCATGAAAACACCTACAGGTTACTTGGTAACGGCGGACTCTCGTTTTAATTTTACGGTGTCTTTTGATGATGAAAATCAAGTGTGGCAGAAGCTTTAATTTGCAACGCTCTTTAATAAAAGAATAATCCATTCAATAAGATAAAAATAAAAACCATCTTTTTTTATTGATTTAAAACTGGTTATTTTTATTAAAATTTAGTTTTCTTATACCGAATCAGCAAATGAATACCGTGCTGAGAGTTTTCTATACCTATTGATTTTGTGATTTCTGGGGCTCATTTGTATCGTCGTTATGCATCCATTTTATCCTTAATCTCTTGATTTAATTGATCTACA
Source organism: Acinetobacter sp. PC34 (assembly GCF_051789135.1). Taxonomy (NCBI): domain Bacteria; kingdom Pseudomonadati; phylum Pseudomonadota; class Gammaproteobacteria; order Moraxellales; family Moraxellaceae; genus Acinetobacter; species Acinetobacter sp. PC34. The sequence goes on from NZ_CP196664.1 coordinate 2,582,045, forward strand.
TTAAATCCTTCATCCTTGTTAAGTAAAACTTTGAACTATAAATCAGAAAAAGAGAAAGGATTTGAAAATCTTCAGTCTATAACTCTATATTTACCGACTCATTCACCAAGCTCATTACTATTTAAATCTAGGTCTTTCTGCAAAACCTATCGCTATAAAAAAGCCTCAGATACGAGCATCCAAGGCTTTTCAATTTTTAAACGTGTGCTGAGCTAAGTTATTGCGCGGTATAACCACCATCCATTACCACGGCTTGACCCGTTACACCGCCCGCCTTATCGCTGGCAAGGAAGATTGCATAATCCGCAATTTCTTCTACACTCAGTAAGCGTTTTTGTGGCACCATCGCCAAAATCACATCTTCTAATGCACTTTGCTCACTGACATTTCGAGTTTTAGCCAAGTCATGAATTTGACCGCGTACCAACGGTGTATCGACATAGCCCGGACACAGAGCATTCACCGTAATACCATCACGCGCGCACTCTAAAGCCGCCACTTTGGTCAAACCAATCACACCATGCTTAGCACTGTTGTAGCCGGCCTTGCCAGCAAATCCAATTAATCCATTAATCGAAGCCATATTAATCACGCGACCAAACTGCTGTGCTTTCATGATTGGAAATGCGTACTTAATGCCAATGAATGACCCCACCAACATGACATTAATCAGCTTTTGATAGACTGCAGTTGGAAAGTCTTCAATCACTGCAACATGCTGAAAACCCGCATTATTGATGAGAATGTCCAACCGACCATAAGTTTTCTGAGTCAGTTCAATCGCAGCTTTATATGCTTCTTCATCAGTCACATCACAAGGCGCAGACAATGCTTCAAAGCCTTGCTTTTGAAGTGCCGCCACAGTTTCAGAACACTTCTGGGCATTCATATCAGAAATGACAACTTTGGCACCTTCACTGGCAAATTTCTTTGCAATTTCATGTCCAATACCACTGGCTGAACCTGTAATAAATGCCACTTTATCTTTTAACAGTTGACTCATGATGTACTCCGTTGTCTTCTTTTTTCATTCCAAAGTCTTAAACAATACCAAACCAAGTAAAGGCAGCAATAGCAACAAATACCGCGATGGTTTTAATAATCGTGATGGCAAAAATGTCTTTATAGGATTGTTTATGGGTTAAACCTGTCACAGCAAGCAAGGTAATCACGGCGCCGTTATGCGGTAAGGTATCCATACCGCCAGAAGCCATCGCAACAATACGGTGTATGACTTCAGGTGGAATACCCATGGCTAAAATCGCAGCATTGTATTGATCGGCCATCGCACTTAAAGCGATACTCATACCGCCAGAGGCTGAACCAGTCACACCCGCTAAAACTGTCGTGGTAACCGCACCATTGACCAGTGGATTGGTAAAAGTATTGCCCAATGCATGACTAATAATCGCAAAGCCCGGTAAGGCCGCAATAATCGCACCAAAACCATATTCAGATGCGGTATTCATCACGGCAAGTAAAGACCCGCCAATACTGGCATTGACACCATCTTTGAAGCCCGTATAGACACGACGGAAGTCAAATGAAATTGCCGCGATAATACCCACAATTAAGGCTAAACCCACGGCCCAAATGGCAGAAGTTTTCGCAACATCGACGGTGTAAGCTGCAAGTCCAATAGCATTAAAGTCGAAACCGTTTGGATACCATTCTTTAATTGCAGTGGATAAATACTTATTGGTCACGGCAACTAAAATGAGCGGTACAAAAGCCAACCATTGACGTGCGGTAGAACCATTCGCTGTTGTATCTAAGTTTTGCTTCAGTTGTTGTTGCTCGGCTTCAGTCAGCTCAATACCTGTGGCATAACCATCGCCATTTCGAGCGGCTACACGGCGACGCCATTCCAAATAGCTCAAGCCTGTAGCAAGAACAAATACCGCACCAATCAAACCGAGAAAAGGTGCTGCATAAATGTCTGTACCAAAAAAGGTCGTCGGAATAACGTTTTGAATCTGTGGGGTTCCCGGCAAGGCATCCATGGTAAAGGTAAATGCACCAAGGGCAATGGTTCCCGGAATCAAACGCTTTGGAATATTGGCTTGTCTAAAGAGTTGATTTGCAAATGGATAAACTGCAAAGACCACCACAAAGAGACTGACACCGCTATAGGTTAAAATCGCACCCAAGAGCACAACAGTTAACATCGCATTTTTAGAGCCAATCAAATTCACAATGGTTTTGGCAATGGATTCGGCAATCCCTGACATTTCAACCACTTTACCGAAGATGGCACCGAGTAAAAACACCAAGAAATAATCTTTAATGAACCCAACCATTTTGGGCATAAATACGCCTGAATAAAAAGGCAAAACGTTAGCAGGGTTAATCAGTAAAACTGCCAACAGGGCACAAATTGGTGCCATAAGAATGACAGAAAAACCTCTGTAGGCTGTATACATCAGTAGCCCAAGAGACAATAAAATTACACACAAATCCCACATATTTTTTACTCCATCCTTAAAGAAAATATGTCTTGATGTGCTGTAATATTAATGGCGAATGATGTCAAACCTAGTTGAGTCACAGTGCAATCAGCCTGTGTGGAATACGCATTCATCGACCGTCTATTTCCCTCATGACGAGATGTCTATTTGCATTCTGATCTATGTACTATATTTATCCATCAGAGCATTAATATTTCAGCTTATGGGTCAGACTATAATGCATATAAACCCACGCATTGTTTGAAAATAATCATTGAGTAAGAAGAAAAATTGATTAATATCCAAGCCCTAGCAAGACTGATAAAACTAATTGCATCAAGTTAAAGGTAAAATTTTAAAATCGAACGAAATGACTATTTTTATATTTTTCATTCAGTTAAAACATATTTTTACAGACTATCATGCTGTTCGATTTATACTGCTTTGACGACTTGATAAAAATGCACCCACTTCCATCACTTGATCTGTTTTGACCGTCTGTTGTATTTTTCATGTAAACCATTTGAGAACAACACGTTCATTTTCATTCAACATCGTGTTGCATCATTGCTCAGGGAAGCTCATGACACTCAAACAATTAAAAGCCTTTTTGGTCCTTGCACGTACGCTTAATTATGCCAATGCAGCCAATGAGCTGTGTCTGAGCCAATCCGCTCTCAGCTTAAGTATTAAAACATTAGAAGAAGAACTCGGTGGAAAACTGTTTAAACGCAACACGCGCCGAGTAGAAATCACCACTGAAGGTCAGTCCCTCATTCCCTATGCCAAAAAGCTCTTGGCCAACTGGGAGGATATGGAAAAAGATGTCAAACAGCGCTTTAAACTCAACCGTGGTACTTTAAATATTGCCTCAATGCCCTTTGCCACTCATGCGGTACTCCCCGAAGTGATGCATGATTTTGCACAGCAGCACCCCAACATCAGTTTTTCAATCCATGACATCACCAATGAAAAAATCATTGAAAAAGTTCAAGAAGGCATCTTTGAGATTGGCATTTGTTTTGAACCTAAACCGAATGATCAACTGATTTTTCAGCCCTTATTCAATGAAGACTTTTTGGCTCTGCTGCCCAAACACCACGTCTTAGCAAAACAAAAAAGCGTGACATGGCTTGAACTCTGCTCTTATCCTTTTGTGACCTTACAAAACCCCTCGATTATTCGGCATGTGATTGAGGAGCAGTGTGCGGCGCATCAAGTGGTGTTGGATTTGAAAGTCGAATGCCACCAAATCAGTTCTCTATCTCACTTTGTTGCCTATGGTATGGGTGTCAGTGCTATTCCACGACATTTCCAAAAATTCATCGATCTTGAAAAAAATGTGTTGGTTGAAATTGAGGACAATCAAGCGCAACTCGCGGTGGGCATTATTTATAAAAAAGATTATGAACTGTCTAACATGTCGTCCCAATTTATTGAAACCACACTTTGGCATCATTTCTAAGCGAAGCTCTCCCTCCTTCGGACGAAACTGAAGCTAAACCTTAATAGCTCAGAATAAGCCGTATGATTATTTGCATGGCTTTACCACATGCTTTGACTCTTCTTTTATTTATTTTTCTTCGTAAATATTCTGCATTAATGAGTTTTTCTTATTATACGTTAGAAAGATTCAATTTCTAAAAAGTGCAGTGCAATGCTAAAAAAATAACAAGCAAGGAAGATCAGGAAATAAAAGATGAATAAAGTCGTCGCAAATGCAGCCGAAGCATTGGCTGATGTGGTTACCAATAATCAAACGGTTGCCGTGGGTGGTTTTGGCCTCTGCGGTATTCCAGAAGCATTAATTGATGCCTTAAAAGATACAGGTGTCACAGGTTTAACCTGTATTTCGAATAATGCGGGTGTGGATGGCTTTGGTTTAGGTAAATTATTAGAAACCAAACAAATTAAAAAAATGATTGCGTCTTATGTCGGTGAAAATAAAGAGTTTGAGCGTCAGTATCTCAATGGTGAACTTGAAGTTGAGCTCACTCCGCAAGGTACACTCGCAGAAAAACTACGTTCAGGCGGCGCAGGTATTCCTGCATTTTTCACCCAAACAGGTGTAGGCACCCTCATTGCCGAAGGCAAAGAAGTCCGCGACTTTGATGGTCGTCCGCATATTTTAGAAATGTCCCTTACTGCGGACATTGCTTTAGTGAAAGCCTACAAAGCCGATAAAGCCGGTAACTTGGTATTCCGTAAAACAGCACGTAACTTTAACCCTGACTGTGCCATGGCAGGCAGATTCACCATTGCCGAAGTTGAACAGGTGGTTGAAATTGGTGAAATTGATCCAGATGACATCCATTTACCGGGGATCTACATCAACCGCGTGGTGCTCAATGCCACCCCCAAAAAGCAGATCGAACAACTGACCATTAAAGCAGAGGAAGCTTAATTATGGCTTGGACACGTAATGAAATGGCGCAGCGTGCTGCCCTTGAACTCGAAGATGGTTTTTATGTCAACTTAGGTATTGGCTTACCGACCTTAGTGGCCAATTATCTACCCGAAGGGATCAATGTTTGGTTACAGTCAGAAAATGGCTTGCTCGGTATTGATGAGTTTCCAACCCGTGATGCAGTCGATGCAGACTTGATTAATGCAGGAAAACAAACTGTCACCGCACGTAAAGGGGCTGCATTTTTCTCAAGCTCAGAATCCTTTGCCATGATTCGTGGTGGTCATGTCAATATTGCTATATTAGGTGCAATGGAAGTCTCTGAAACGGGCGACTTGGCAAACTGGATGATTCCGGGTAAAAAAGTCAAAGGCATGGGCGGCGCAATGGACTTGGTCTCTGGTGTACAAAAAGTCGTGGTACTCATGGAACACTGCGCCAAAGATGGCACGCCAAAAATTGTGCCTCAATGTACCCTACCACTCACGGGTAAAGCTGTCGTTAGCCGTATCATTACTGACTTAGGAGTGATGGATATCACTGCTGAAGGTATGAAACTGGTTGAACTGGCACGCGATGTGAGCCTAGAACAAATCCAGAAAGCGACTGGATTAGAACTTATCATCAATGACTTTAAAGCTGCTTAAGTACAAAACAGCATCATTCAAAGCAGCTTCGGCTGCTTTCTTATTGGGCTCACTCAAAAATATTTTCAGTTACCAATAGGTATTTTTATGGCCTTTAAATCAAACATAAAAACCATCATCAGCTTGTTCAAGAGCATCTCTATACTCCCAAATTTAGGGAATGATGACTCCCGCGCACATCTTTTTAACCCAAATATCGGATGAAAAACCACACCGCTCGGCTACTATATTTGCATTCCACATCTAGAGGTTCCCATGTCACAACAAGATTATGAAAATGGTTTAAAAGTTCGCACAGAAGTCATGGGCGAATCTTTTGTTAAACGTGCTCAAGACAATACTGTACCTTTCACCCAACCTTTGCAGGACTGGATTAATGAACATGCTTGGGGCTCAACATGGCAACGTGAAGGTGTCTTACCGCGTAAATATCGCTCGTTAATTACCATTGCATTTTTGACGGCACAAAAGAGTCCAACTGAGTTGAAAGGTCACGTTCGTGGTGCGCTAAATAACGGTGCAACGGTTGAAGAAATTCAAGAAGTCCTTTTACACAGTTTACCTTATTGCGGCGCACCTGCGACTCAAGAGGCGTTCCGCGCTGCACTGGAAGTGATTCAGGAATATCAAAGTAATCCATAAATAGATTAAGCGCCCATACAAAAGCGTCTTTTGCAGTCGTATGGCGCGATTCATCTGGTTTGGCTATGCAGCATTTTTGGTTAGCCAAACCATTTTCATTAAAAGGCTTTGGTTACACTCATGCCTACACTAAAGTTTCGGCCATCGGCAGGTTCAAAGAAGCGACTATTGCCGTCATTCACAATTACTGAGCCAACATAGTTACGGTCAAACAGGTTATCAACTCGGGCATAGCTGTTTACTTTCCAGTCACGATTTACCCATAAATAGCCGACATTTGCAGCCATGACGGTATAACTTGGCGCAGTATCTGAGTTGATATCATCGACATAAATTTTATCCATATAGCGTGCTTCTAAGCCTGCTTGGAAACCCTGTTCAGGTTGCCATGCAATACGAGTAAACGCTTGGTTTTTGGCAATTCCGGGAATCTTATTTCCTTTATTAATGGCTTTCGCATAAGGTTTTTTTGAATCATCTGGATTCGCTATTTCTGCTGTATAACTATCAAATTCAGCATCGATATAACTAAAGCTCGATTGTATGTTGAGCTGTTTCCAGATCGTTTGTTGCCATGAAAGCTCTAACCCTTGTCGCGTGGTTTGATCTGCATTACGAAAAGTCGCACGACCATCACGTGTTCCCGCTGTCACTATATCGTTTTTTGTATCTGTCTGGAAAACAGCTAAAGTGAAGAGCCCGAATGGATTCTGCGACTTTAAACCTAGCTCGTAATTATCACTACTCGCAGGTTTTAACGCAAAATTCATACCCGATTTCTTAGGATCAGCGTTATAAGCCATTTCGGTAAAGGTAGGGGTTTCAAAGCCTTTGCCATAACTGGCATAGGCATAAAGTTCAGGTGAAATTTCCCAACCTAATGCCACAGATGGCAATAATTTTTGATAATCGGTTGAGCCACTGTCATCACCATTGCCATCTACAATGTAATGATCATCGGACTCATAATGCACATTGCTATAGCGTAAGCCTGTATCAAGATGCCACGTAGGTAAGAACTGCCATGAAGCTTGTACATACGGATCTAAATTCCATAAGGTATTATTTTCATTACGGCGTAATGCACCTTTTACACCAAAGTTACTTTCATTATCATAATTTTTATAGCCTTTCCGGTCTTCAACCATCCGGTCTAAAGCCACACCGGCAACTAAAGTTGTATTCGGTAAAAGCGCTTTACCCGTCCAACGGAAGTCTGCACCATAATAATCCCGATCAAAATCAATCACGCCACCTGCATGGCGATCATTCTCTTGAAACTCTTTTGGAATCGACTGATATTGTACAACTTGTCGGTTGCCCAAATAGAACATGCTATACAACTCTTGCTGGTCATTCAGCGGCTTAGTCCACGTCAGTCCTGTTTGGGTTTGTTCAATTTCTTTACGGACATTATAGGTATTTTTGCTATCATTGACTTGTTTTGGATTGGCTTTCCACTGCTCACGCTTTAGACCTTGTGGGTCGTCAGCATCAATATCGACACGATTCATCACCCAGTTGATTTTACTGCCATCCTCTAAGTTCCACGTCAGTTTGGCATTATTCAATACTTTTTGTGCTGCACTATGGTCTCGAAAACCATCAGTATCAAAATAAGAAGAACTAATCACATAAGCGGGCTGATTGGCCTGTTCGGAACCCCCTTGTAATTGGATATTGGCTTGTTGCTTATGGTGGCTGCCTGCATTAAGACCCACTTGGATTGAGTCTTTCCCTTGCCCTTCTTTGGTCTCAGTCAAGATGGTTCCACCTGATGAGTTACCATATAAAGATGAAAATGGCCCTGTCAGTACTTCAATGTGATCTAAACTATTGAGGTCAATATTGGAACTTTGCCCTTGACCATCAGGCATGGTCGCAGGAATACCATCGACATACATCCGAATGCCACGCACGCCAAAAGTCGAACGAGCGCCAAAGCCACGCATCGAAATCTGTAAGTCTTGCGCATAGTTTTCACGGTTATTGATTTGTAAGCCTGCAACCCCTTGTAAGACTTCAGATAGGTTCACATTGGCATTGTTTTGTACTGTAGCCGCTTGGACTTTTTGAATGGATGCAGAAGTCGATAACAACTCGCTATCGGTATGTACCGCTTGGACGGTGATGACGGGAAGTTGATATTCTGTGGTTTCTGCATAAGCATGCATAGACTGTAAAATAACCGCAGTCAATAAGGCTTGTTTAAAAGGCGCAGGCATCAAATAAGTTAATCGCACAATATTTCCTTGCTTGTTATTACCATAAAAATGGGAAGCCTATCATCTCGACAGGCTTCCCATACAATAAAACGTTTTAATCGGCTAAGCTATACGCAACCACATAATCACCATGATCAGGCGACTGACGTGCCCCACCTGCGGAAATGACCACATATTGCTTGCCTGTTTTTGGAGAAATATAGCTCATTGGTGTACCTTGGCTACCTACGGGTAAACGCGCTTTCCATAACTCTTCACCATTAGATGAATTGAAGGCGCGCAAGTAGAAGTCTTGTGTTGCAGCAAAGAACACTAAACCACCTTGAGTTGCCATTGGACCACCAATAGTTGGCATACCAATCGGCGCTTTTAAGCCCATTTTGATGCCCATTGGACCCGTATCTTCAACCGTACCTAAAGGCACTTGCCAAGCCACTTGACGGGTTTTCATATCAATCGCCGTCATGGTTCCGAAAGGTGGTTTTTGACATGGAATACCTAATACCGACATAAAGCGGTTTTTATTCACTTTATACGGTGTACCTTTCATTGGCACTGCGCCCATACCTGTGTTGACCTTCTCTCCACCACTGGCTTCAAGTTTTAAATCTTCAGGCGTTTGTTTAATCAGCTGAATCCACAGACCTAGGCGCATGTCGTTGACAAACATATAACGATGCGTTGGGTCAAATGCGATACTGCCCCAATTCATCCCACCCAACGAACCCGGAAAACTTAAAGATATATCAGAACCCGGTGCTGTAAAAAGACCGTCATAGCGCATTGATTTAAAGTTAATACGACACATCAACTGGTCAAATGGCGTTGCGCCCCACATGTCCGATTCAGTCAAAGTTTGATTGCCAATTTGTGGCATTTCAACTGAACGTGGCTGAGTTGCACTGTATTGCTCATCAGGAATATCTGCAGCTTTTACAGGTTGCTCAACCACTTTGGTTAAAGGCTGACCCGTAATACGGTCAAGTACAAAGAACTGCCCTGACTTGGTGCCAATGACGACAGCAGGTTTGGTTTGCCCATTTTGCATCGGAAAATCGACCAAGCTTGGCTGCATGGGTAAATCGAAGTCCCAAAGATCATTGTGAACGGTTTGATAAACCCACTTCTCTTTACCTGTGGTTGCATCCAAAGCCAAAACGGAAGAATTGTACTTATGGTCTACAGGTTGACGATTTCCACCCCAGACATCGACCGATGAACTTCCCATCGGTAAAAACACCGTGTTCATTTGCGGGTCGTAGGACATTGCAGCCCAAGAGTTAGCTGAACTACGTTTGTAGATTTCACCCGGTTTGAGGACATAGTTTGGATTTGGGTTACGTGGATCAAAAGCCCAGCGTAGCTGTCCAGTAATCACATCATAAGCACGAATCACACCACCCGGCATATCGGCTGCAAAGTTGTCAGCAATACGACTTCCAACGATGATACTGGTGCCTGCAATGGTTGGCGCCGAGGTCACTTCAAAACGAGGCGCTTGCGTGCCCGCACCTAGACCATCTAGTAAGTTCACTGTTCCATCAACACCAAAGTCTTTACAGCGTTCGCCTGTATCGGCATTGACTGCAATTAAACGACCGTCAGGTGTATTGGTATAAACACGACGTGGACATGCAGTATTATTTGCCACCGCTGTCACCGCACTTGCACCTGCTAAAGTCGGTTGTACCAAGGCTTGAGTCGAGTCAAAGTAACCCACACCACGGCAACGCTCCCAAGCATCGGCTTTTGAGTTCACTTCAGCCTTCCAGATTTGTTTACCTGTATCTGCATCTAAAGCAATAATGTTGTTATGCGGTGTACATAAAAAGACTTTATCACCGACCTGTAAAGGCGTGAGCTGGTCTTCTGCGCCATTACCCGTACCTGTGGTCATATCGCCTGTTTGAAAGCGCCATGCTTCCTTTAACTTAGATACATTATTACGGTTAATTTGATCCAGTGCGGCAAAACGACTTCCACCGGCATCATTACCATAGTGCGACCAATTCACTTGTTGAGTTTGAGCTGTTACAGGCACTAGGGGTAGTTCTTCACCACTGGCTTTTACCGTTGGATGTGGAATAAACATGCCATACAAACCACCGAGCATACCTAACACCGTTAAACCACCTAAGGCATAAGCGGGTGCTGAAGGCGCAATTTGAAATTGGTACTTACGAATAGCAGGTAAAGTAAAACAGAGTGCGGCAAATAAACCCGCAGGGAACATTAAACGTGAATGGAGTGCCCAAAAATCCCAACCTGCATCAAACAGTGCCCAAACCACGGTTCCAAGAAAAACCAGTGCAAAAATCCAGACACCCAATGCTTTTTTTCTAAAAATAAATATTGCGGAAATAGTAGTCAATAAACCTGCAATGAGGAAGTACCATGAACCACCTAGACTAATCAGTTTTCCACCACCGATTAAATAAAATAAGCCAGTCAGCAATAAAGCTAAGCCTAATATAAAGCACCATATTTTAAATATGGGTTGAGATTGCGCTTCGGACATACTTTTTACTCCAAATGCTGTGTTTTAAATGATCTCTCCTACTTTGTTTTGAGCATCATTCACACCACATCCAAACTTTGAGCATCCACAATTAACTTGCTTCAACAATGAAAAAAGAGTGTTTAGGGACTGTTGATATTTCATAAATGGCTTGCGTTGTAGGCTAAAATTGAGCAGGCAAGGCATGGAACGATGACAATAGTGGGACTATTTTCAAGTTTCATAACGATGCCTGTGAAGATTTTAGCCACAACCTTTTAGGACTAGAGTATTTTTTGATGCTACGTTGTTGCGAACCACTTATTTAGAATGACTAAATTGCGTATTTCACGCCTAGTATCATCTAAAAAATACTCGTTGTCGCAAGCATAGATGAAGTGTCAACAGCCCCTGACTCAGCAACAGTATTGCTTACATTTTAAACACTCTTTCACTTTAAATACGATTAAAAATTCACCTTAACGCTAAGACCCGCTACCCAAGCATCATCCACTTCTTTCACACCAGAAGGTTGATAGATATATTGTAGGTTGGGTCTGAGCATCACCGCAGGTGACCACTGATAGGTATAGTTCAACTCAACATTGAGTTCGTCATGTTGAATTGGGACATAATCGCTAGCGAGCGCGTCATAACTGTAATAACCACGGCCTTCGTTAGTGGCGATTTGCTTGTCCGTCGCACGATCATTCACGACATAATTGGCTAAACCAAAACCAATAGAATCATTAGGACGGCTATCAAAAGGACCTTTGTACCAAAGCGCCAGTTGTTGTGTACTTTCTACAAATGTTGTGGCCTTATCGTTCACTACGCCATTAAAACTGATATATAAACCACGCTTCGGATCAGCTCCGTGTTGGGTCAGTTGTTGTTGTGCATTCAGCCAAAAACTGTATTTTCCATCTTGCATTTCACCACTGCGAATGTCTTTTGCCTCAGCCGTGGAATACAGTGCACCCACTTTATATTCACCAGACAAACCATTAAATGCTGCTAACTTTGGTTTCCAAGCCAACTCTACAGGAATGGTTGCCCCCTCAACATTGTCCATGTCAAGGTTAAAACCATCACTGTCTGAGTCTGTTTTGACATTGTCTGGATTGACTTCATACACGCCCAAACCAAGTGACCATGCAGGTGCAAATTGGTATTTAATATTGGTGCCCCAGAGTCCTACAGGCCAGTTGTACCAGATCGAACCGATGGATTTACCTAACTGACCACCACACAAAAGTAAGTTCTGGAATTCACATTGTGAGCTGTTAAAGTCATCCGACATGCCCATACGTCCAATCTTAAATTGGACACGGTTATCATCAAATCCTGTTTTGATCCAAGCCTGAGTTAAGCGCCAAATCTTGCCACGCCCGTAAATTTCTTGAGTATTGCCTAAAGTACTGGCACGCGGGTCTTTAATGCGTTCAAGCGTTAAGGCGTTACCATCACGTTTGGTAATCATTAAGCCTGCGGTGGTGTTTTCCCAACCCGCAATTTTATTTAAATCAAAATTGGCACCCAGTGTGAGCTGCGCGGCATTGTCAAAACTATTGTCATCGTTATAACCACCATCCAGATTGGTTGCCGCCTGACTCATAATTGCCGCAGTAAATTTATAGCCTTGATCTTCCAGTTGCTTCCGCTCACCGTTCCAATCCCCAAATAACCATTGACGATCAGCCGAATAAAATTCATTGGCCGAAGCCAGCTGGCAAGTTAAAAGTGCCAAAGATAATGTGCCAAGTTTTAATAGTTGTTGCATACCAAACATCCCTTTTTGTGAGGAAAGCTCAACTCAAGTGAGCTTTCCATGCATTTATGCTTATTTAATATGAACGGCTGGACTGAGTTCAGAAGTTGCACCTAAATGATCGGTCACATTGGCTGTCACACTGGCAGCACCACTCAGTGTTTTCCAAGTAGTTTGACCTTGACCTTGTGCATTGGTTTTTACCACTTGCGCACCTAAGTACTGTTCAGCTTCTTGACCATTCGCTTGAAGGTTGGCAAAGAATTCAACGTGATAACGTTGATTTGGTTGCCCTTGAACTGTCGCGGTGACTTGACCTTTGTTATAGCTTAAACGTGGCGCTAGGATATTTTGGTTTGGGATCGCATTACAGCCTTGTTCATTCGACTGTGTACAGGTTTTTTGCAGTTTTGCTGCTTCAATCACCACACCACCACCACGAGAACCGACAAAGCCAGCATGTTCAAGTGCAGGCACTGCAAATACAATGGCACCCAAACGTTGATCTGGCACACACGAACCACCTGCTTCACAGCGTTTAATGTCTTTGCCATTGTCCCAAATTAGGTTTTTGGTCAATGTCGTACGGGCATTGGCATCTTTTTCTGAACGAATGGCAATGCCAAGACGGTTACCATGCACTTTGTTACTGTCAAAAATGTTGCCATCACCCGTGAGGTTAAAGCCTATCGAATTGTTGGTCAGTTCGTTATAAGCGATGTAATTGCGCTTACCCCAGTTAATTTGCAAACCATCAGAATAGTTTTCAAATTTGTTGCCGACCACTGCGTTGTCATTGCCCCACAGGATTTCAATACCCTGAGACGGCTCTGGATTGGCTTTGGTTGAAGTAAATAGGTTATTGGCAACAAGGTTAAATGCGGCGCCACGAGTCAGCTCTAAACCATCACCATTATCGACAAACAAGTTGTTCAAGACTTTGTTGTTATTAGTGGTGGTCGAGGTCGGATTGCCCTTACCGTCATCACCCGTCAACATCACGCCTGAGCCACCGTAGTTATTACTGATACGGTTATGTTGAATCAAGTTATTGCTTGAACGGTTCACCAAAACACCAATACAGAACCGATGAATATCCAGACCTTTTAGCGTCACACCATTCACATCTTGTAGAACCAGACCCGGCAAAGTCGTGGTACGGACATTGGTGCCGTACTGTTCAGGGTTTGCCCCTGGGCAGGCTTTCGCGCCTTCACCTTTAATATAGTTTGAACCATCAATCGCAATAAACTCGCCTGTTTTGTCCCATTGCATCCCGATGATCTTCACTGAAGACTTAATTGGCGGCAAAGGCTGATTTAGTTTAATTGCATAGGGGGCTTGCCCCACAGCTTGGATGTGAATTTCATTTTCTTGCGTCGCATTGGCATTCGATTGTTCAATCGCCCAACGCAGTGAACCTTTTGCACTATCGTCCTGATAACGATCCACAATATAAGTTTCTGCACTGGCCAAACCTGATGCCGCTAAACTCAAAACCAATGTGGTCAAACGTAAAGTTGATGGTTTCATATTTTAAATCCTTTTCTATCCTTGAACATGAATAACGCAGTGCGTTAAGGGGTTGGTTGTACAGTTTTCAGCAACTGTTTGAGTTGAGTCACATCAATTTGACCCGGTGCAGAGGCTTCACCAATCATGCCAAAACTTAGGCTACCGCCCATGTTGGCAGTCGCCACACGTGAAATGGTGCCCAACTGCCCCATCGACATGGTCAGTAGTGGTTTTTGACTTTTTTGGCTGACGACCAAGGTGGCATTCATGAGGGTAAAGACATCTTGTTTTGACTTTGGCATTACCGCAATTTTCAAAATGTCGGCACCCATCTGATCTTGTTTTAGCAGACGGTTTTCAATGTCTTGTTGCTCAGGTGTCTTTGCAAAATCATGATTCGACATGATCACCAACACCTTCTTGTCATGCGCCAATTGGATTAATTTCGCCACACTGCCTGCATCACGGAACATTTCAATATCCAGCAATTGCATAAATGGCTTTTTCAGGTATTCACGATAAATTTTTTCATAGTTTTGGTCAGACACCGTCATTTTTCCGCCTTCGTTATGGGTACGAATGGTGGCGATTAACGGTTTGTCTTTTAAAATTTGATTCAACTGCTGACCCAATGCCATCACTTTTTTAGTGTCGGCAGAAAATTCCAATAGGTCGATACGAAACTCAGCCACGTCAGCGTTTGGGTTATTGGCAATCACTTGGGCTTGGGCAATGGCTTGCTCTGCTGTCTTTGCGGTAATCGGCACAATAGTTTTGACAGGTAAGTCACCAATATTGAGGTTTTTCACCATATAGTGTTGTGCGCTTGATTGAGCCACTTCCGCTGCAAATGCTGGCATTGCTGCTAAAACAGCACTGCTTAAGCAGAGTTGCATCGCAATTTTTTTAATCTTCATCATTACATTTCCTTGTATTTTCAAATTATTGCCAGACTTCTGTCATCAACGGCAAATATACGTGGGATGAATGAAATGGGTCATACCATCACCACGTATAAACTTTTATCTTTAGAGTTAGTTCAAGATGTCTCGCACTAAATCTTGGAAAATTTAGATATCCAAAAAGACCGTTTCGTCTTCTCCTTGAATACGAATGTCAAAGCGATACACCACTTCACCATCACGCTGTTCACGTTTTGCAATGAGGGTTTGACGACGAGGTGCCCACTCAATGCCTTTCAGCACAGGATCTTGTGCATTGGCTTCCGCTTCATCTTCAAAATAGACACGAGTGTTCAAACCGATGTTGATACCGCGTGCGAAAATAATCAGGGCAATATGCGGGGCTTGAGTTGTGCCTTTACGTCCCGGAACAGCACCCGGTTTAATGGTATTGAAACTCCAAAAACCAGTTTCAAAGTCTGCCCCTGTACGTCCCCAACCGAAGAAGTTTGGATCGACCGCTTTGCCTTGAATATCCGCCGCACTTGGATACACGCCGTTGGCATCAGCTTGCCAAATCTCGATTAAAACATCACGTAATGGCAAACCTAAGCCGTCAAACACCTGACCTTCCAAGCGAATGCGTTCGCCTAAAGTATTTTCTTTAACCAGTTGGTTGTTAAAGTTATTTTCAAAGACTTCAATGTTGGCTTGTTTTGGTAACAAACCAATGTGTACATATGGTCCACCTGTTTGAGATGGAGTTTCATGCAATTCTTGAAAGTTCCAATTGTTCATGTTGCTCTCCCTGAATTAAGTCAAATCATTTTCGAAATAAGTCGCACGACGACCACGTAAAGTGATGTCAAAGCGGTAACAACGGCTGTCTGCTTCAATGAAGTTGCTCTTGTCTTCTAAAGCAATCAATGCGCGACGTTGTTCTTCCGAAGGAATGGTTTTAATAATCGGACACGAATCAATCAGCGTATCGCCTTCAAAGTAGAACTGCGAAATAAGACGTTGTGCCCAACCATCAGCAATCAAAGAGAAATGAATGTGTGCAGGACGCCATTCATTAATACGGTTACGCCAAGGATATGGACCCGGTTTAATGGTACGGAATACAAAATAACCATTGGCATCGGTCATCATGCGACCACAGCCGCCAAAGTTCGGGTCCATTGCACCAATAAATTGGTCATTTGGATGACGGTAGCGCCCTGAAGCATTGGCTTGCCACACTTCGAGCAAAGCATTTTTGACTGGGCGACCAAACTGATCACGGACATAACCATGCACAATAATGCGCTCGCCAATCGGCAAACCTTCTTTGGCATAGTTCAAGATCAAATCATTGTCTTTAGGACCAAACTGGTCTGCACTGAAATGCGGTGCGGTCACTTCAGTTAAAGTTTCTGCAATTGAGATCAATGCATTTTTAGGCGAGCGTAATACACTGGTTTTATAGCCGGGTGCATATGCTGGCGGATGATCTTCGGTATTGCGTTGTGCATAAGCACCTAAAATAAGTTGCGACATGTGACGTCCCTCTTAATCTTGTTCCATTACTCTTGATTCATTTGTTCTTGGCTAAGCTGCTGTTCGCTGAGCTTTTGCGGGGCAATACCCAAATCTGCAAAAACTTCTTCTGCCATATGCATAGCTGCATTGGCTGCGGGTAAACCTGCATACAGAGAACAGTGCAAAATCAACTCTTTTAAATCATCCTTGGTCACACCATTGTTAAAACAAGCACGTAAATGCATACGTAGTTCGTCTTCACGGCCCAGTGCCAATAAAACGGCAATGGTGACTAAGCTACGGGTATGACGCGGCATGCCCGGTCTAGACCAGACTTCGCCCCACGCAAAACGGCTAATAAAATTTTGGAAGTCGGCATTGAAATCATTCAAGTTCTCAAGTGAACGACCGACATGCTTTTCACCCAGCACTTCAGTGCGTACGGTAATTCCTTGTTGATAACGTTGTTCATCATTCATGGGAGAAACCTCAATTAGGTCGCATCGGTATGTGCGACCAGTGATTTAACAAAAATAGCGACTGCTGCTGCTGTTGCTGGAATTAACAGCAGACTTAAAATAGCTGTAAACGACCAGTCATTGCCCAGTAAAACTGCGCCGATCCATGCACCAAATACTGCACCGAAACGACCAATCCCAGACATCCACGCCACACCTGTTGCACGGCATTGGGTTGGGTAAAAACGCGCACTCAGTGCTGGCATTGCCGACTGCGCACCATTAATTGCAACACCAGCGCAAAGCACTAAAATGGCAAGTAAGGTTGGATTTGCTAAGCTCTGACCAACGGCAAAGGCAAAGATCCCAGCGACAAAGTAGAAGCATGCAATAATGCGGTTCGGGTTGAAACGGTCCATTGCCCAGCCAATAAATAAAGCACTGAGTACACCGCCAAACTGGAATAAACCACCAATAAATGCAGCTCGTTCCATGGTTGCGCCAGTTTCACGCATTAAGGTTGGTAACCAACTGGTGAGTAGATAAATCATCACCAAACCCATGAAATAGGTCAGCCACAATAAAACCGTGCCTTTGACATATTTCTGAGAGAACAGCATGCCAAACACACCTTTCTTCTCTGCACCTTCAGTTTTTTCTTCAGGTACATGAAACTCAGTAACACCCTGTACTTGCATCGGTGCAATACGCGTCAAAATTTTGCGGACTTTTTCACTGTCACGACCTTTCACAATCAAGAAACGATACGATTCAGGTAAGAAGAAAATCACCAAGATCATCAAAATTAGTGGAGACCAACCGCCCAATAAGAATAAGCTGTGCCAACCAAAGGTTGGGATCAACCAACTGCTAATGAAACCGCCTGTCGCCATACCTAAGTTGTAACCACAGAACATGCAGGTCACGAGTAACGAGCGTGAGCGCTGCGGGCAATATTCAGAAAATAGCGTGGTTGCATTCGGCATTGCAGCACCCAAACCAATACCCGTTAAAAAGCGCAGTACCACTAAAGTGTTTAAGTCAGTTGCATATGCCGATGCCAGAGTAAAACCACCAAAAATCAGCATCGAAACACTTAAAACAATCTTGCGCCCAAAGCGGTCAGCGGTTGGACCAGACACCAAAGCACCAATAATCATGCCGCCTAAAGCCGCACTCATGACTGGACCCAGTTGTGAACGGTCTATTCCCCAGTCTTGTGCCAAAGCGGGAGCAATAAAACCCATTGCCGCAGTATCAATACCGTCAACAAAAACAATGAGAAAACATACAATTGCAATCAACCACTGATATTTGCTAATCGGTGCATCATTAATCAGTGCTTGTGCGTCTATACTCGTTTTTTGAGTAGCGTATTCCTGAGACGCCATACCTGCCTCCTTGGGCTGAAAGTCCTTTTAAAATCCTTAAACTATTGAATCGATTCAATAAACTGACTCAGGGTTTGATTAAACAACTCGGGCTGCTCAATATTGGAAAGATGCGATGCATCAATCACCGCGAGTTCACTCTTTTGAATCTGTTGTTGCATGAAAATGCCATCATCAACTGTCGTTACAGGATCCAAAGCCCCTGCAATTACTAAAGTTGGAATGTGAATATTCTGAATCTCGTTGCTCAAATCGGCTTGTGCCAATGCACGGCAAGATTCTGCATAACCCAATGCTGGCGTAGTCGCTAAAGACTGAATGGTGCGCTGCGCCAAAGCATCGTGTTGATAATCAAACTGTTCGCTGAACCAACGTGTATGTGTTGTCGCGACCAAATCTGCCAAACCATTTTCAATCACGGCATCGGCACGCGTATTCCATCCTTCTTCATTCCAGATTTTGGCTGCTGAGTTGGCCACGGTAATGCTATGAAAACGATCTGCATGGTGAATACCGAGCCATAAAGCGGTCATGCCGCCCATCGAAATGCCGCAGAAATGCGCTTTTTCAATGTTTAAACCATCAAGAATATCAATCACATCTTCTGCAAGATTTTGTACAGTGGTTTGCTCAATCACATCGCTTTTCCCATGACCACGGGTGTCATAGGTCACTACTTTAAACTGCTGTTCAAAGGTAGCAACTTGTGGCTGCCACATGCCTTGATCGGTACCGAGTGAATTTGAAAATACAATCACAGGCGCATTGTCTTGCCCACTGATCGCAACGGATAAAGTCTTGCCTTGACGATTGGTCATCGTGATATTCACTTTGCCTCTCCTTTTGCCTCTTGCAACACCGCATCAATCTGGTCTTGAATATTGCCAAGATAAGATTCGGGTTTAAAAATTTCTGAAATCTGAGCTACGCTGAATAAGTCTTTAACTTGATCCAATTCAGCAATCACATCTCTTAAGTGCACGCCTTTTGCAACAGCTGTTTTACACGCGTCCTCTACCAAATGATGAGCCTGTAAACGTCCGATGTGTGGCGCCAATGCCATCATGACCGCTTCTGCCATGATCAAACCCTGTGTGCAAGCTAAATTACGTTGCATGTTTTCAGCATTAACTTGCATCCCTTGTAGAACGTCCAAAGTCCGCTCTAAAGCACCTGCACAGAGTTGGAAAATTTCAGGCAATGCCAACCATTCCGCATGCCATCCACCTAGACTACGCTCATGTTCCTGCACCATGCTTTGGTACAAACTTGACATCAGCACAGGCACACGATTGGCTGCTGCCAAAACGGATGCCGCAGCAACAGGATTACGCTTATGTGGCATGGTTGATGAGCCACCACGCCCTTTCGCTGCCGGCTCAAATACTTCTGCAATTTCAGTTTGCATCATCAACGACCAGTCACGTGCCATTTTGCCCAGACCACCTGTCACTATTGCGAGAACACCCGCCACTTCGACAATACGGTCGCGCTCACCATGCCAAGTACAGCTTGGAACTGAAAGTTGTAACTGTGCTGCAAATGCTTGCACAACTGCTGTGCCTTGATTTTGCAAAGATGCCAATGAACCCACTGCACCGCCTAATTGCGCAGTGAACACACGTGATTTCATAGCTTCAATACGGGCTAAATCACGATGAAAAGCCGAAGCCCAACGTGCGAATTTATGCCCCAGCGTAATCGGTAAACCTTGCTGTAACCATGTTCGTCCAATCATCACTTGTGAACGATACTGCTGTACTTGAGCTAAAGCTGCGCGATAACATTCTTGAATTAAAGCTTCAACCTGCGTCATTGCTGCACGGCATTGCAAAATACAGGCGGTATCTAAAATGTCCTGACTAGTTGCACCCCAGTGCACATAGCGCGCAGTATCTTCATCACTTTGTTTCACAATTGCGGTTAATTGCTTTACAAATGGAATCGCAATATTGCCCGCTAAGCCTGTTGCTACAGCCAAAGCATCAAAATCAATCTGATCGAGGGCAGTCTGGGCAACTTGGGAAATTGCTGTTGCTGCAGATTCTGGAATGACACCGACCTGAGCCTGCGATTTTGCCAAGGCAACTTCCGCCTCAATCATGTATGACACCAACGCGCGATCACTGAAAATTTCAGTCACCTCGTTTTGGTAAAATAAGCTGGCATATAACTGGCTCATGATCGCTATCCTTAACTCTGCTTTAAACGCGCTGAATAATCATTGCAATACCTTGACCGACACCAATACACATTGAACACAAGGCATAGGTGCCACCGGTTTGTTCTAATTGATTTAAAGCTGTGGTCACCAAACGTGCACCCGAAGCACCCAATGGATGACCAATCGCAATCGCACCACCATTTGGATTCACTTGAGTCGTGTCATCTGCTAAACCGAGGTCACGGGTAACGGCAAGTGCTTGTGCTGCAAAGGCTTCATTCAGCTCAATCACATCCATCTGCTCGATTGTGAGATTGGCTTGTTTGAGTAACTTTTTGATGGCAGGTGCAGGTGCAAAGCCCATGATGCGCGGTTCTACACCCACTGCTGTTGAAGCAATGATTTTGGCACGTGGTTTAAGTTGGTACTCTTGAATCGCCTGTTCCGAAGCGATCAGTACAGCAGCCGCACCATCATTGATGCCTGACGCGTTTCCCGCGGTGACGGTGCCTTCTGCTGTCACGACTGGCTTGAGTTTCGCCAAAGCTGCTAAGGTGGTAGATGCACGTGGATGTTCATCCGTGTCGACTACGATTGGATCACCCTTACGCTGTGCAATATTCACAGGGATGATTTCATGTTTAAAAAAGCCTTGAGCTTGCGCGGTTGCGGTGCGCTGTTGACTCGTCAAGGCAAACTGGTCTTGATCTGCACGATCAATATTAAATTGTTGTGCCACGTTCTCCGCAGTCTGCGGCATGGTCTCTACACCATACATCGCTTTCAGCTTAGGATTGATAAAACGCCAGCCCATAGTGGTATCTTCAATCTTTTGACTACGGCCATAGGCGGTTTCTGATTTACCCATCACAAACGGTGCACGGGACATACTTTCCACACCGCCTGCGATAATTAAATCCGCTTCGCTGGCTTTAATCGCACGCGCTGCCATGGCAATTGCATCTAGTGATGAACCACATAAACGGTTTACAGTCGTGGCTGGGACTTCAACGGGTAAACCTGCAAGGAGTGCTGACATGCGTCCGACATTACGGTTATCTTCTCCCGCTTGGTTGGCACAGCCATAGATCACGTCATCGACTTGGGTCCAATCCACACTGGGATTACGTTGCATTAAGGCTTGAATCGGCACGGCGCCCAAGTCATCGGCACGCACTGGAGCGAGTCCACCGGCATAACGTCCGAATGGGGTACGGATGGCATCAATAATGTAAGCGTTTTTCATATCTATTCTTCTCTTAATCCTCCCTTAATCCCTCCTTTAAAAAGGAGGGAGACCTACCGCACTTGATGCTAGAGAAGTCCCCCTTTAGCAAAGGGGGATTTAGGGGGATTCAAATCATTAATTCTGTTGTGTCGCATCCACTAAAGTTGCACCGGTCATTGCCTGCAATTCTGCAAAGCTTAGACCGTCGACTTTCTCAATCACTTTTAAACCTTCAGCGGTGACATCAATCACACATAGATCGGTGTAGATACGATCGACACACTTCAAACCTGTCGCTGGGTAGCTCAGTTCAGCCACGATCTTCGGTTCACCCTGTTTGGTGACATGGTCGGTGGTGATAAAGACTTTCTTGGCACCGACGGCTAAGTCCATCGCACCACCGACGGCAGGAATAGCATCGGGTGCACCGGTATGCCAGTTGGCCAAGTCACCATTGGCTGCCACTTGAAAGGCACCTAATACTGCAATATCTAAGTGACCACCCCGCATCATGGCAAAAGAATCCCCATGATGGAAAAAGCTACCGCCTTCGAGCATAGTCACATATTCTTTACCCGCGTTGATCAACTCAGGGTCTTCTTGGCCTTTTTCAGGCGGTGGACCAAAAGCCAATAACCCATTTTCAGAATGTAAGAACACATCTTTGTCTGAAGGCAGGTAGCTGGCAATCTTGGTCGGTAAGCCAATCCCAAGATTGACATACGCACCATCTGGAATATCTTGTGCCACACGTTCTGCAATTTGGTTACGGCTGAGTTTTTGATAGCTCATGATGTTCTCCCGATTACACAGCAACAGGTTCAGGTTGAACCTGCACCACGTGTTGAACAAAAATACCTGCGGTAATGATGTGTTCAGGGTCTAAAGCACCCAAGTCCACCACTTCAGAGACTTGTGCAATGGTTACATCTGCGGCCATGGCCATAATCGGGCCGAAGTTACGTGCCGATTTGCGGTAGACCAAGTTACCCCAACGGTCGCCTTGTTGGGCTTTAATCAAAGCAAAGTCAGCTTTGATTGGATATTCCAGTACATAATCTTTACCATCGATGTGACGGGTTTCTTTGCCTTCTGCCAATAAAGTGCCATAGCCGGTTGGGGTGAACACTGCACCGAGTCCCATACCTGCAGCTTGAATACGACAGGCCAAATTGCCTTGAGGCACCAGTTCCAACTCAATTTTGCCTGCACGATAGAGTTCATCGAAGACCCAAGAGTCGGACTGACGTGGAAACGAACAGATGACTTTTTTCACGGCACCGGCTTTGAGTAGCTTGGCTAAACCATAGTCACCATTACCAGCATTATTGCTAACGATGGTAAGGTCTTTAATGCCGAGTTGAATTAAGCCATCGATCAGTTCCGCAGGTTGTCCTGCAGTACCAAAACCACCAATCATGATGGTTGAGCCGTCGGTGATTTGGGAGAGCACTTCCGCGAGGGATGCCGCGCTTTTATCTATCATTAGATAACTCCATTGTGCATCATGCAAATTTGAAAAGGCGCGGAAAACTAACTTATACTGGAGGATGATTCAGCTAAAACCACATTCCCTAGTTTTTTAGTTCGATTTCCTTATCTGTTCATTTTTTATAATTTCTCCACTTTAGGATAGATAGTGACCATAGGTTTTGTTCGATCATCGAACAAAAAATCTATAGATCGAACAAAACCTGATTATTTCACTCTGATTTCACGTTATAGTAAAAATAATGAATTAATAAAAATCGAAAAAGGGAACATGATGGAAGAAGCAGCCGAGACAAAAGAAAAGCGTCTTCAACACAAAGACAATAAAAAAACTATTCGACATGAAGATTTTGTCGCAGGTATTAGTAAAGGTATGGCTATTCTCGACAGCTTTGGTACTGACCGACATCGTTTAAATATCACTATGGCAGCAGAACGCACAGGCATGACTCGTGCTGCGGCACGACGCCATTTACTCACCCTTGAATATTTAGGCTATTTAGAATCTGATGGTCATTATTTTTATTTAACTCCTAAAATTCTTAAGTTTTCAGGGTCTTACTTAGGTGGAGCACATCTTCCTAAAATTTCACAACCTTTGCTGAATCTGCTCACCAATCAAACCTCACTCATTTTTTCCGTTATGGTTCTAGATGGCTATGAAGCCATTACCATTGCACGCAGTGCCGCGCACCAGCAAACGGATCGCGTCAATCCTTATGGTCTACATTTGGGAAATCGCTTACCTGCACATGCGACATCGGCAGGCAAAATTTTACTGGCCTATCTCGATGATCAGGAACAATGTGAATGGCTGAATCAGTATCCGCTACAACGCCTAACCAAATACACCCATACCAACAATGAAACATTTCTGGCTTTATTGCATGAAACTCGAGAGCAAGGTTGGTGCTATTCATGTGAGGAACATGAATTGGGCGTACATGCCCTTGCCGTTCCGATTTATGGCCAACAGTTAAAAGTGATTGCCGCCTTAAATATTGTTTCCCCTACCATGCGCACAACCAAAGAGTATTTGATTCAACACATACTGCCATTACTACAAGAAACCGCACGCGAACTACGTAATATTCTGTAACTGTGACACCTTCGGCATAACTTTAGTTAATTTCATGCTGTACACACTTCAGCACGTACAGCATTTTCTGTTGAAAATATTATTTCACCACAACTTTCGGATTAGAGTTACCCCACATGGTGTAGACATCTGCCAGCAAAGCGCCATTGTATTCTTCCAAATCACTTTGCTTCACTGTTGCACCCCTTTGTTCGCCAAACAGGACCACTTCATCATTGGCACGAATATCTGGAAAATCAGTGACATCCACCATGGAAGTGTTCATAGAGGTGCGCCCAACTACAGGCACTTTATGCCCACGAATCAACACATAGGCTTTATTACTAAATGCACGTCGATAACCATCTGAGTAACCAAGTGGTAAGTTCGCCAATAGTGAATCACGCTTCAAAGTATACGTTTGGTCATAGCCAACTGTTGTGCCTTTCAAATAGGCATTGACTGTTGCCACTTGAGTTTTAAAGGTCATCAGCTTTTTATATTCAGCTCGATCTGGCAGGCTGTCACCATAAATCACACCGCCTGCACGTACCATATCTAGGTGTGACTCTGGAACCGTCAAGGTCGCAAAAGAATTTGCGGTATGTAAAGTCAGTGCTTCTCGCTTTAATTTGGCTTTTTTAATTATCCAGTCCGTTTGCTGGTTAAAGACCGCCAAACGTTCACGTACATATTTTTCATCTTCCACAGCATAATGCGTCATGATGCCCACCAGCTTTAAATTTAGCAGTTTGGTCATGCGTAGCGCTTGCTGTTTACCTAGTGCACTGTCCAGCTCTAAACCGTTTCGGTCCATACCCCCTGCATTTAAACCCAAATGATACGCAAGGGTTAAACCTTGTTGTTTGGCCCATACTGAGAGGCGCTGTGCTTGTTCATAGTTCCCCAACAACTCTTCCATGTTTAAGGAAGCAGCATTTTGGATTTCTTGATCAGTCGCAGCACGTAGCCTTAATAGGCGCCCCTGATAACCAGACTTGCGCACCATCGCTGCTTCAGCATTACTGGTGATACCAACACAGGGTACATTAAGTTTCATAATACTCGGCATCAACAGTTCAATCCCATGACCATAAGCATCGGCTTTCATGACCGCACAAATCTGGCTTTTGTCCTGTAGCTGCTGTTGTAAGGTCTGAATATTCTGCTCAAAGGTCTGCACATTAATTTCGACCCATGCATTGGCCTGTGGTGCTGCCACTTGTGTCGCTGAAAGATGTGGCGTCAATAACGGTGCGGCAAAACTGCTCTGTATATGTAGTAATCCTGTACCCAACATGCATACCCAAAGTGTCGCTTTTTTCAAAATAAATCCCTCTGCTTTGCGATAAAAATAAAGGAGGAAAACTCCCCCTCTGTTCCTTAATTATTTTCTGGCATTTCATCCTGTTCAATGCGACGACCATGGGTCAAAATCCAGTTACGCTCTGCATATTTTTTCGTTTTATAGTAATAAGCAATACCTAATCCAATAAACCAAAGTGGAGAGAACGCTAACGAAATCATGGTGTCATGATCGAGCGCCAAAATCGCTACCACAAAGATTAAGAACAATAAGGTAAACCATGCCATAAAACGTCCACCCGGCATTTTATACGCTGACTGTTCATGCAGTTCAGGCGCTTTTTTGCGATAAGCCAAGTACGATAAAATAATCATGGCAAAGGTGAAAATACATAAAATCGAGGTGAAGGCTGAAATGATGATAAATGCCGTCATTACATCAGGCACAATGAACAAAATTGAAGTACCTACCACCACACAGAACATCGAGAACATTAAACTCAATACAGGCACTTTGCTTTTCGACAGTCGAGCAAAGCTTTTCGGTGCATCTTTTTCTACCGCTAAACCGAACAACATCCGGCTGGTGGCAAACACCCCACTGTTCGCTGAAGACATGGCAGAGGTGGCCACGACAAAGTTGACAATACTGGCTGCTGCAGGCAAACCAATTAAAGTAAACATTTCAACAAATGGACTCTTGTCTGGTGAAATCTGCGACCAAGAAGTGACTGCGATAATACAAACCAAAGCACCGATATAGAACAATAAAATACGTAATGGAATTGAGTTAATCGCGCGTGGTAAAGCATGATGCGGATCTTTAGTTTCTGCTGCTGTAGTTCCCACCAATTCAATACCGACAAAGGCAAATACCGCAATTTGGAAACCAGCCAAGAAACCCGTTAAACCATAAGGGAACAGTGACTCTTTCTCGACCACATGGGCTAAAGACGCTTTCACACCATCTGGAGAGACAAAACCAATCGTAATCAGATAAACACCGACCAACAGGAACATAATGATCGCGATAATTTTAATTAAAGCAAACCAGAACTCCACTTCACCAAACAGTTTTACCGCAACAAAGTTCAATAAAGTCAAAATGGCAATGGAGGTGAAGGCGGGTATCCATGCGGGGAGATCGGGATACCAAAACTGTGCATAGCCTCCAATCACAATCACATCCGCAATTGCGGTGACAATCCAACTGAGCCAGTACGACCAACCCAAAAAGAACCCTGCCCACGGCCCCAAATAAGCCGTTGCAAAGTCTGCAAAAGATTTGTAATTGGTATTAGAAAGCAGTAGTTCCCCCATCGCACGCATGACGAAGAAGAAGAAGAAGCCAATAATGAGGTAAGTTAAGATGATCGAAGTACCCGACACAGCGAGTGTCTTGCCCGACCCCATAAAAAGACCTGTACCAATCGCACCACCAATCGCAATCATCTGAATATGACGATTGGTCAGTGAGCGTTGCAGTTGTTCTTCCTCAACTGACTCGTAATGATGCCCACCCAGTAAATCACCGTCTAAGGGCTCTTTTTGTTGATGGGTCTGTTTTCCATTCATCATGTTTTTACTCCAATTTACAACCCAATGGGTGTAAATATGGGACTCAGATTTAGATAATTCCTTATTTCATCTCAGTCCAAAATTAAGCTACATATTATTTTTCAATAACATTAATTTTTATTATTCAGCACCACACTATTTATCTCTTTATGGCGGCAAAATAATACTCACACAGGCTGCAAAACCCATGCCTAATTTAATTATTTAATATTAAAAAACAACAATTTAATAAAAACACAACACAAAATCATCCATCGATTATAAGTATCCTTATGATCGACAGATGAAAATATTGAATTAATATTTTTCTCAATATCCATATATTCAATTCCATTGAAAATTAATTTAACGACTTAAGTTCGATAAACCACCATCATCACATTTAATAAATTGACTGAAATCATCAAGCATGAACCTCAGTTAATATCAGCCCAGCTCTTAATCCCTTTTTCACTTGAGTATTCGGAAATAAAATTCGAACCTGATCAGGTGCAGTCACATACGGTTTGCCCTGTTGCAGAGCAATCACTGCATCAGTTTCGAACACGGAAAAATTAGGCGCAGAATCTGCCAAATTAAGCTGGAAGTCATCTTCAGTTTTGATGATCGAATCAACGACTCGAAAAGTTTGAATTGCTTGTTTTTGACGGATAGGTAAGGCCTGCTCACTCACCACGGTGCGAAGCACATGATTAATCGCGGCGAAAGCCGCCAAATCATTTTGGCCAAAGGGTTTGGCATGACCAAGTTCAAGCGTCGAACTGGCTGCTTGAAACTGAGCGCTGCTAAAGTGCGTAAAGGTACGACCTACTGCATTGTGATACACCAAGGCATCCAGTTCCGCAGCTTTTAGGCTGTCCAACATCACCGCATCATAGTCATGGGTTTGATAAGGAAATAAGGCAAAAGTCGGCAACAAAGATGGGCGAATCGCAGTGTGCAAATCATAATGATAGCGTCGCACTTGAGCTGGACTATCATTAAAAAAAGCGGTGACGGTCTGTTCTAAGACCGCCACCCGCTGCGCTTCAACTGTGTCGGTAAATTGTTGATAGGCCCCGCAGAACATGCGGTTCATATCATTTTCAACATAACGTTGCCCTGTGCGAATCGCGATAGGGTTACCTAAAATCAGTAATAACTTCACCTTGAGCTCTAATGCCCCTGCAAACAAATCTTGACTCAACTGCGCCAACAACTCGATTGGCGCAGTTTCATTGCCATGCACACCCGCGGAAAGCACGACCGCTTTTTCATAAGCCTGTTTTGGCGTAAAAGATAAAACACCTTCAGCCAACCACTCCCAACAAAAATCATGCTGTACGCCATGCACTACAGCCGGGACACGTTGTGCTAAAACATCACCTAGAAAATTTATCATCTGCTTTCCCTGCACGATTGCTTAACGTTGGAAGTGATACACCGAACCTAAGTTCAAAATTTGAGTCAACTCATCTAACGCAGTACGGCTTTCAATCAGTAATTGCGGGTCAGCCAAATCTTGCTGCGCCAGCTGGTCACGGTAGTAGTGATCCACCCACGTATTTAAACGGGTAAACAAGGCATCATTCATAAACAGGTTTGGATTGATCGCGTTCAGTTCTGCTTCATTCACCGCCACACGTAAACGTAAACATGCAGGACCACCGCCATTGCGCATACTTTCACGCAGGTCGAAGACTTTGATGTCATCAATCGGCGTACCCATTTGGATCATGTCGTTTAAGTAGCCCCACACTGCTGGGTTTTGATGCGATTCTTCAGGCACCACAATGCTCATCCCGCCATCGGCACGCGTGAGCAATTGGCTATTGAACAAATAAGTATTGACCGCATCTTTCACAGATACACGCTGATCAGGCACTTCAATGGACACAAACTCTTGACCCAAACGCGCCATTTTTTCGCGAATTTCTGCCAACGCTTCCGATTGGTTCAAAAATGCATGCTGATGGTGAAACAAGACGTTTTGGTTACTCACCGCAATCACGTCGTTATGGAAAACGCCTTGGTCAATCACATCGGGATGCTGCTGGACAAAAACGGTTTGTTCCGCTTTGAGTTGGTGTAAACGTGCTACTGCTTCACTCGCCTCACGCGACTGGCGTGCAGGATAGTGTTTCGGACCGATACCACCACCGAGGAACTGCTGACCATAGACAAACACTTGCACGCTGGCTTGGTCATACGCACCGCCTAAACGGTTATGGTTCGCCGCACCTTCATCACCAAACAAAGCCACTTGTGGCAGTGCTTCATGATGGGCGAAGTGACGCTCATCCTTAAACATGGCTGCCATCACGCGTGATGTAGTATCGTGTTCAATAGAACGGTGGAATTTGTTGTTCAAATTTGCCGCAGTAAAATGTACACGACCATCTGCGCTGTCTGCCGACGGTGAAACCGTTGCCGCATTGGCAGTCCACATGCACGATGCAGAACTCAAAGCTGATAATAACGCAGGCGAAGTTCGCATCGCTTGTTCGATGACGCTGTGATCATCACCGCGAAAACCCAATTTGCGCAAAGTCGGCACATGTGGGCGTTCTTGTGGTGCAAATACACCTTGCTTTAAGCCCATGTCGGCCAAAGCTTTCATCTTTAACAGACCTTGCTTGGCAGCCAACTTTGGGTTGGAAAGATTATTTTGATTTTTGGTGGATGCTTCGTTTCCGAATGACAATCCCGCATAGTGATGCGTTGGACCGACTAAACCATCAAAATTAATTTCATAGCCTGACATTTCTAAACTCCCTTTTTGTCGACTTACAGCACAATGCCTGGCGATAATTTTTCAGGTAGGCTTACCTGCTGACTTTCCAGTGATGCCATTGGCCATGCGCAGTAATCTGCGGCATAGAAAGCACTGGCACGATGATTCCCTGATGCACCAACACCACCAAATGGCGCGGCACTTGAAGCGCCTGTTAATGGTTTATTCCAGTTCACAATGCCTGCACGCGCTTCAATCAATAAACGATCAAACAGATCACGGTCAGGTGAAACTAGACCCACCGACAAACCGAATCGAGTGGCATTCGCCAGTGCCAAAGCCTCATCGAAATGGTCATAACGATAGATACAGCTGAGTGGCCCAAAATATTCTTCATCTGGCACATCGCTAACATGGGTCACGTCTAAAAGACCCGGACTTAACAAGCTGCTGTTGGCATCCGCTTGAGTAACAGGGAGCAGAACTTGAGCCCCTAAATCGATTAGGCGTTGTTGTGCTTGTAGAATTTGCTGTGCAGCATGCAATGAAATGACACCACCCATAAACGGTTGTGGCTGAGCATCCCACTGACCCACAACCAAATTACGGCTGACTTCAACCAAACGTTGAATGAAGGCATCGCCTAGTGCACCATTTTTAATGATTAAACGACGTGCACAAGTACAGCGCTGCCCCGCTGAAATAAAGGCAGATTGGACGGTTAAGTTCACCACCGCATCAATGTCGGTAATCTCGTCGATAATTAATGCGTTGTTGCCACCCATTTCTAGCGCGAGAATTTTTTCTGGTGCGCCCGCAAGCTGCTTGTGTAAGTGGTAACCCGTATTGGCACTGCCTGTGAACAACAAGCCATCAATTTCATGCGATTGGGCCAGTGCTTCACCTGTACTGCGACCACCTTGTACCAAGTTCAATACGCCTGCTGGTAATCCTGCTTCTTGCCACAACTTCACGGTTTCTTCTGCTGTCCACGGCGTAAGTTCACTTGGTTTAAAAACAATGGTATTGCCCGCAATCAGCGCAGGGACGATATGACCATTTGGCAAGTGACCTGGGAAGTTATATGGGCCAAATACAGCCAAAACACCATGCGGACGGTGACGTAAAGACGCAGCGCCATCTGGCATTTCCGTCAGACTTTCACCTGTACGTTCGTGATAAGCACGTACTGAAATCGCTACTTTACCAATCATTGACTGAACTTCAGTCAATGTTTCCCAAATCGGCTTACTGGTTTCACGACTAATAATCGTTGCAAGCTGTTGTTTGTTTTGTTCTAACAAGCTGGCAAATCGTTGAATAATTTCAAGGCGCTCAGCTAAAGGACGGCGTGCCCAAGCGGCAAATGCTGCGCGTGCAGACTGACAAGCCTGTGCAACTTGCTCAGCTGTTGCTTCTGCACCATGCCAAATTGTGTCTTGCGTAACTGGATCGAGTTTGTCCCATGCCGTACCTTGTGCTGGAGACCATGTCCCGTTTATATATAAATTCCCTTGTGACATTATTTTTGCTCCATCTTATCTAAAGGCAACATACGAATGCTTTGCCCTGCTTGCACACCAAGGGCATGCGCTTGTTCTACCGTTAAACTTAAACTGTCTGTCTCAGCCGCATGCTGAATTAAAATCGCGCGATAGTCTTGATATCGATCATTCGCCACCAAATAACGCCCTGCACCTTCTGGTACGCTATCGACAATTTTGACGGCACAAGTGTGACTTTCTTTGACTGCACGAAGGCTACTGACTTCCGCTTCAAGCGTCGGGCCTGCATCAAAAATATCGACATAACCTTGGTAACACAGCCCTTCCGACTCCAACACACGAGAGGCAGGAACAGTCTGAGGATGTACCTGTGCAATCACTTGTTGTGCGGCCATCGGCAGTAAGTCGATATACACAGGAAAACGTGGCATCAACTCCGCAATAAAGACTTTTTGTCCAATACCACTGAGGTAATCCGCAGTCGAGAAATCCATATTGAAAAAGTGATGGCCTAAGGCATCCCAAAATGGCGAACGACCATTTTCATCCGAATAACCACGCATTTCTGCAATCAGCTTATTTTGAAAAGCCTGTTTGAAAGCTGCGATAAACAGAAAACGAATCTTCGACAGCAGTTTTCCATTTTGGTCTTTGCGGTACTCTGGATCTAAAAACAGTGTGCAGAGTTCACTACAACCTGTATGGTCATTGCTTAAAAACAGCGTATTTAAAGTTTTATAAACATTCAGAGTTTGTGAGGCATGGACTTGTTTGCCCACATGGTAGTTATAAAAAGGTTCAGTTAAACCCACTGAAACTTCAATGGCACTCACACCCACCACACGTTGTAACTGAGTATCTTCTAAAACAAATAAATACCCTTGTTCACTTGGTGCAGCTTGCCCCGCTAAGGTCTTTTGTGTGCGTGCAATTCGAGCAGATAAGATCTCTTTATTTTGGGGTAAAGAAGTCAGGCCAACGCCCGACTTCCCCGCCAGAATGTAGATATCATCTAAATCTCGATGCTCTGCATGTCTAACAATCATCATAACCAGTGGCCTATCACGCGCCAACAAAGCGCGCGAGCGCACGCTCAAAGCGTTGTAAACCTGCTTCGATATCTGCTTCTGGAATAATTAATGATGGCGTGAAACGAACGACATTTGGACCTGCAACCAGCGCCAATAAGCCTTCTTCGCCCGCTAAAGTCACGATGTCTTTGGCTTTGCCTGCATATTCAGCTTTTAGTACACAGCCAATGAGTAAACCTTGACCACGGACTTCTTCAAATAGGCCATAACGTGCATTTAACTGGTTTAAACCGTCGGCAAAAATTTGCGCACGTGTACGTACACCATTTAACACTTCTGGGGTATTGATCAAACCAAACACCGCATTGGCTACAGCAGACGCCAATGGGTTACCACCATAAGTCGTACCATGGTCACCCACCACAAACATGTTGGCAAACTTATCTGTTGTGATCATGGCACCAATTGGAAAACCGCCGCCGAGTGCTTTGGCTGTGGTTAAAATGTCTGGGATCACATCCGTATTCATATACGCATATAAAGCACCTGTACGACCGACACCTGTTTGCACTTCATCAAAAATAAGTACCGCACCATGTTGGTCACACAGTTCACGTAAACCCTTTAAAAATTCAGGGCTTGCCGTAATGACACCACCTTCACCTTGAATCGGCTCAACAATCACCGCACACGTGTCTGCATCAATCGCTTCACGTACGGCATCTAAATCATTAAATGCTAAGTGCTGAATACCTTCTGGAAGCGGTGCAAAATCTTGTGAATATTTCGGTTGACCACCTGCCGTAACCGTAAATAAAGTACGACCGTGGAAAGCATTTTTAAATGCAATAATTTTATTTTTGCGTGCAGAGCCTGAAACTAGGCCCACTTTGCGCGCAAGTTTCAAAGCCGCTTCATTTGCTTCTGCACCAGAGTTACAGAAGAACACTTTATCTGCAAAGGTGTTATCAACTAATTGTTTTGCAAGTGCAAGTACGGGTTCATTGGTATAACCATTGCCAATGTGCCAAAGCTTTTGACCTTGTTCGACCAAAGCTTTAACCGCCACAGGGTGAGCATGTCCAAGTGCATTGACCGCAATACCGCCTGCAAAATCGATATATTCCTTACCTTGCTGATCCCATAAACGAGAACCTTCGCCACGCACAGGAATAAACTGAGCGGGTGCAAAAACTGGCACCATGTACTGATTAAAATCTTGGCGAGCGGGTTGACTATTCTGGTTCATGGTTTGTTCGTCCTTAATAAATCTGATGTTGTTCTTTCTAATAATGTGGTGTGCCCCGAAGGGCACGGAACTTCCCCTTAACCTGGGAAAATTCCTCGTTCTTTACGTGCTTTTAAGATACGTTTACACGCCAAGATGTATGCTGCTGTACGTAGGCTGCACTGCTTTTCGCTTGCAGTGAACCAAACGTCTTCAACTGCTGACATCATGAGTTTGTCTAAACGTTGGTTAATTTCTTCTTCTGTCCAGAAGTAGCTCGCCATGTCTTGAACCCATTCGAAGTAACTCACAGTTACACCGCCTGCGTTACACAGTACGTCAGGTACAATCGTGATTTTACGTTCTAACAGAATGTCTTCTGCGTCTGGATACGTTGGACCATTCGCACCTTCCAAGACTAATTTTGCAGTCAATTTTTGCGCACGCTCAGGCGTAATCTGACCTTCTAAAGCCGCTGGAATTAAAATATCCATTTCAACCGACCAGAACGCTTCATCTTCAATTAAAGTGGCATCTGGGAAGCCTGCTACACCTTTATGAATCGCAACGTAGTCTTGTAACTGCTTAACGTCCATGCCTTCAGCATTAAAGATCGTGCCTGTATGGTCTTGTACACACACCACTTTCGCATTGGCTTTATGGAATAAGTAACCCGCTTCGCTACCCACGTTACCGAAACCTTGGATCGCTACACGACTGCCTTCAAGCGCAAGATTGATTTTCTTAGCAACTTCTAAACCAGTCACAAATACGCCACGACCTGTTGCACGCACACGGCCTAAAGAACCACCCAAGTGCACAGGCTTACCGGTTACCACACCTGTTACGGTATGACCTTTGATACTTGAATAGGTATCCATCATCCAACCCATAATGTCTGCATTGGTGCCTACATCTGGAGCTGGAATATCGACTTGTGGGCCAATCACTAGGCTAATTTCGCTGGTAAAACGGCGAGTTAAGCGTTCAAGTTCACGTGGAGACAATTTGCGGGGGTCTACACGCACACCACCTTTGGCGCCGCCATACGGTAAGTTTAATACCGCAGTTTTAATCGTCATCCACGCTGAGAGTGCCATGACTTCATTGAGTTCTACGTCTGGATGATAACGAATACCACCTTTACCCGGTCCACGCGACAAATTGTGCTGTACACGATAACCTTCGAAGTGCTGGATCGAACCATCGTCCATCACGATTGGTACATCAACAATCAAAGCGCGCTTAGGACGCTTTAAAGTATCGATGAATGGAATTAAGTCGTCTTCCAGATATGGCGCAACACGGTTAATCTGTGCAAGATAGGTCTGCCAAGCGCCACTATTGTCCATTTCATATGACAAAGACATGATGTTTCCCTTTGAAAATTTGGTGAATCAAATCCATTAAATAGATATGAGACATCACCCGCAGAACACATCGCCTCAGCTCGATGTAACGTTCATGTGAATACTGCTCAATATGCATAGTATGAAAAATCAAACTGCGCCGAAAAAGTTGTAATTTTGATTAAAATGAAATAAATTTCATCAAATTGATAACAGGAAAAATCAAAATGAATGATACGGACAGTCAAATCCTCGGCTTACTGCAAGACAATGCGCGTATCTCGATTACCGACATTGCCAACAAGCTCCGTATCTCTCGAAATACAGTGCAAAAGCGTATTGAATATTTGGAAACCAGTGGCGTCATTACAGGCTATACAGTGCGGATTAAACCGGGGACTGAGAAAAATAGTATCCGAGCTTGGATGAATATTATGGTCGAAGGCACCAAGACCAGTGCAGTCGTCAAAGAGCTCCGAATCGACTCTGCTGTGCATACCTTGCATAGCACCAATGGCAAGTGGGATCTGTTGGTAGAGTTGAAGTCTGACAGCTTAGAGAATTTTGACCGAATTTTAGAACGAATTCGAAATATTTCAGGTATTTACAATACTGAAACCAGCATTTTGCTTTCTACCTATAAAGTTTAAAGTCGATAAAGACAATCTGGAAAATTTATACTTCTCTCTAGCCTGTTGCCTTAAAGATCAAAAGACGTTGTAAATTGGATGCTGAACTAAAAATATATAATTCATAAGGATCAAATTTTTCTTTGTCTGAGCGGTTAGTGTGAATCTTTAACATTATTGATCCAAACTATCTTATTGTTTTATTTAAGATAAAATAGTATACAATATCCCACTAGATGCATTTAGTTATTATAAAAATCCTTTGATAGGCTCGACACTTGGCGGTCGTTTCTCCACCCATACTTAGTCTAGACCACTGATTTGGTCTGTGCTGGTTTGAATGGCATGACACTTCAAATGTTCTCATTTTAAAGCGTGACGAGCCTTTACTTTATAGTCAGTTTGATGGGGTTGATCCATCTCGAACTGTAAAAATGATTCAAGCAGAAAAAATACCAGAACTCATGCAATACATGGAAAAAATTTCAGGTGTAGTGGAGTATGAGAATCAGAGGTTTTTATTATTTTTTGGGTATATTAATTTAAATAATATTGAATTTAATTATATTTAAAATAAGTCTATTTAGTGTACATAGCGGGCTTAATAAATAAAATATCAATATTAAAATATTTTTTTATTGTAGTTTGGTTATTATGCTGATAAGCGAGTATGGTATGGGTAAGGTAGGTTTTGATTTCAAGGCTTCATTTTTATTTAGTGGAGTTATGGTATTGTTATCTGAGTTTCTTCTTGTTTTTTTTGATAAAGATATAATATTGATTAATTTGGAATTAATATTAATATTTCTTCCATTTTATATTGATGTTTCCTTGTTAAATATTATTGAGGTTAGAGCTTGGATTTACATATTTTTAATGTATTTCTTTTCTTTCCCTACTCTATTTTTAATAGTGTCGTATTTGCTTTATGACCATAAAATGCTAAATCACCCAATTCCTAAGAGGTTTTTAGTTTCAATATTGAATGTGTGTCTATCACCTGTAGCAATTATTTTACCTTTTATTGTTATGTTAGAAGGTGGGGATAGCATAGGTCGTGGAGGAGCATTTTATAGATTATTCACGAATTCTATGTTGGGTTTATGGATACTAGGTGCATTAATGTTTTACGCGATTACTTATATTTTTTGGAACTTAGTCATAGGAATGCCAAAAATGTGGGTTTCGCCAAAGAACAAATAGTAAATCTCCTTCATAAATCAAAAAGTGATCTTATTAGATTTATCAACCCTCACCTCTCATTGCTTCGAATTATAAGAGGATTATGACTAGACCATACAATATTAAAAATAAACCGACTCTTAACTAATATACACCCATAAAAAATCAGCCTTGAATGGGCAAGGCTGATTTTTAAACTGAAGGGTATTGGACTATCTTAAACCGATAAATCCACGCACAAATATTTCATTTCGAGATATTCGTCGATACCAAATTTAGAGCCTTCACGACCTAAGCCAGACTGCTTCACACCACCAAAGGGAGCCACTTCATTTGAAATCGCACCCGTGTTAATGCCGACCATACCGTACTCAAGTGCTTCACCAACACGCCACTGACGTGCGGTATTCTGCGTAAATAGGTAAGTTGCTAAACCAAACTCGGTGTCATTGGCCATTTGCACTGCTTCTTCTTCTGTTTTAAAACGGAATAAGGGTGCTAATGGACCAAAGGTTTCTTCTTTCGCGACTTTCATCTCTTGCGTCACTTCCGTTAAAAGTGTCGGTTCAAAGAAAGTACCACCTAAGCTTGAACGTTGACCACCGGTTTTAAGCTGCGCACCTTTGCTAATGGCATCGGCAATATGCGACTGTACTTTTTCAATCGCGGCTTCATCGATCAGCGGGCCTTGTGTTGAAGTCTCAACTCGGCCATCACCCACTTGTAAGTTCGCTACAGCAACTGCCAGTTTTTCAACCAAGGCATCGTAAATACCGTCTTGTACATAAATACGGTTGGCACATACACAGGTCTGTCCGCTATTGCGGAACTTGCTGGCCATAATGCCTTGTACAGCTTGCTCAAGATTGGCATCATCAAACACCAAAACAGGTGCATTACCGCCTAATTCTAAAGACAGTTTTTTGATGGTTGGCGCACATTGTTGCATCAAGATACGACCAACTTGAGTTGAACCTGTGAAGCTCAACTTTTTCACCGTGTCGCTTTCACACAGTGTTTTACCCACTTCGCTTGAATCACCACTGATGTGTAATAATACGTCTTGTGGCAAACCCGCTCGTATTGCTAACACTTCTAAAGCATAAGCCGTTAAAGGCGTTTGCTCAGCAGGTTTCACAATCATCGAGCACCCTGCTGCAATTGCAGGTGCGACCTTACGTGTGATCATTGCTGCGGGGAAGTTCCACGGCGTAATTGCGGCCGTAACACCAATCGCCTGTTTGATCACCAACAAACGTTGGTTCGGCAGTGTTGGTGTTAAAACTTCACCATCGATACGGCGCGCTTGTTCTGCAAACCAACGAATAAATGAAGCCGCATAGCCAATTTCACCACGTGCTTCAGCTAACGGCTTGCCTTGTTCTGCAGTCAAAATCTGAGCCAATGACTCTTTATTTTCCTGCATCAAATCAAACCAAGCCCAAAGCACATCAGCACGTTGTAGAGCTGTTTGCGCTTTCCACGCAGTTTGTGCCTTTTGAGAACGAGCAATCACTTGCTCAACTGACGCTCGGTCATGGGATTTCACCCATGCCAAGGTGTCATGTGTTGCCGCATCTTTGACTTCGATGTAACCGCCATTTTCAGGCACATCAAAACAAATATCTGGATGCTGTAATAAATCTTTATATTGCGCTTGAAGCATAGTCATTACTCTTCAATTATGCTGCAGCAGAAAGTGCAAAACCTTGTTTTAAAATGTTTAAGCCAGCACGGAATTGTTCTGCAGGAATCGTTAAAGGATATAAGAAACGGATCACATTACCATAACGACCACAGGTCAAAATAAGCAAGCCATTTTGCATTGCATAATTTTGAATTGCTTTCGCTTGATCCGCCGTTTCCAACTCAATCGCGACCATTGAACCCAACGCACGAATTTCTTGGACTGTAGA
Source organism: Acinetobacter sp. PC34 (assembly GCF_051789135.1). Taxonomy (NCBI): domain Bacteria; kingdom Pseudomonadati; phylum Pseudomonadota; class Gammaproteobacteria; order Moraxellales; family Moraxellaceae; genus Acinetobacter; species Acinetobacter sp. PC34. Next base: position 2,620,865 of record NZ_CP196664.1, read on the forward strand.
CGAAGACTGTTTGAGTTCATTCAGAACTTCAACCAACTCTGCGCCCAATACATTTGCACGTTCGCAAAGACCTTCTTCTTCAATCACGTCCAGTACGGCATGCGCAGAAGCCACAGCCACTGGGTTACCTGCATAAGTCCCACCTAGACCACCTGGGTTTGGTGCATCCATCACTTCAGCACGGCCAACCACGCCAGAGATTGGGAAACCACCACCAAGGCTTTTCGCCATCGTGATTAAATCCGCTTTGGTCTCGTAGTGATCCATGGCAAATAACTTACCAGTACGTGCAAAGCCTGTCTGTACTTCATCTGCAATAATCAAAATACCGTGTTGATCACATAGCGCACGTAAACGCTTTAAGAATTCAGCAGGAACAACGTTGAAACCGCCTTCACCTTGAACAGGTTCAAGCACAATAGCGGCAACATCATGTGCCGCAATGTCTTCTGCAAAAATGTCTTCAATGCTTTCAATCGCAGCATCGACAGTAATGCCCTTTGACTCTACAGGATAGCGCGCATGGAAAACACCTGAAGGCATCACACCAAAGTCACGTTTGTACGGTGCAGTTTTACCCGTCATTGCCATGGTCATAAATGAACGACCGTGGAAACCGTTACCAAAAGTCACAATACCGTGACGACCTGTGTAAGAACGTGCAATTTTCACTGCATTTTCTACAGCTTCAGCACCAGTAGAGAAGAATGTTGTTTTCGCTTCACCAGCAATTGGCGCACGTGCATTAATACGTTCAGCTAAAGAAACATAGCTTTCATACGGTACAACTTGGTACGCTGTATGGGTGAATTTAGTCAATTGTTCAGTAACAGCAGCAATAATTTTAGGATGACGGTGACCTGTGTTCAGTACCGCAATACCGCCCGCGAAGTCTGTATATTGATTCCCTTCAGCATCCCAAATGGTGGAATTTTCTGCTTTCTCCGCATACCATTGACACATGACACCAACGCCACGAGGAGTCGCTTTTAGTTTACGTGCGTTCAGTGCAGAGTGTTTACTGTCCATTTTGTATCCTCATTCTTGATTCATACATTTATAAAATTTCAGCGTCCCGATCATGCTTTTTGCTGATATACAAAGGACGTGGGGTTTATTGCATTTTGCGCTTTTATTGGCACTAGACGAGAGCCACTTTTCATCAGACAGATGGAGCCAATTTACCCTATCCCTTTATAGTTATTTTCCACCTGAAATATTTATTTGATAAAAATAAACAACTTAAAAAATATCAATTAAAAAAGACATACTTATTTAAGAGAGCCATTACGGTATTCAATCGAATCACCAAAAATGATAAAGAAACCCAAAACTCAGCAGATGACTGTGCCAACCCAGAACCCATTTATGTCCAGCCTTACGCTTTTCTGACTATATTTTCAAACCGTTGTACGCGAATGTGTAAATCATCTAAAAAAACTTTTGCTTTGGATGCGACTTGTGTATATTTCCAGCCCCTTAGTCGCGGGCATTTGCTCCCAACGTCTACAAGCGAAATGCTTTACAACGGCTGCCTGACGAGATAATTTTGCATTTATGGTAATCGCTCACGAAAAGCCATTTTAATATTGTAGGAGAGAGCCAATTGCGTAGCTTGCTTGGAGATTATTTACTGCAACGATTACAGCAAGATATTGACGGAACCCTACAATTGCGGTTGTTTCGCTGCTTACGCAACGCCATTATTGACAGTGTGCTCGCACCCAAAACTCGCCTACCTGCATCACGTGATTTGGCCAAAGAAATTAAAGTCTCACGCAATACCGTACTCAGTGCATATGAACAATTACAAGCGCAAGGCTATGTTGAAGCACGTACAGGCCAAGGCACTTGGGTGGCTGAAAAACTGCCTGAATCCTTTTTGGTCAAAGCTGAAAATACCAATAGTCAAGCTCAAGAAAAAAAGACTCAGCAGAATTACAATTTGTCGCAACGCGGTTCCTATCTCATCGGCTATTCAGCTGCATCACCTTACCAATGGGGCGCGTTTGTGCCTGGTGCACCCGATGTCACAGAGTTTCCGCACCATATTTTTAGCCGTATTCAAACCCGCCTCAGCCGTGAACCCGAGATTAACAGTCTCATTTATAGCAATGCGGGCGGTTGTTTAGAGCTGCGCCAAGAACTGGCGGAATACCTCAAAATTGCGCGTTCGGTGCAATGCGATGCAGACCAAATCATTATTACTGAAGGGACACATCAGGCGATCGATTTGGTTTCACGGACCTTAAGTGACCCAGGCGATGAAGTTTGGATTGAAGATCCTGCTTATTGGGGGGCACGTAATATTTTACGCATTAATGGCGTGAATCTACGCTCCTTGCCTGTCGATCAAGAAGGCATTATTCCTGACCTAGACCCGAAAACCCCACCTAAACTGATTTTTGTAACGCCTTCACATCAGTACCCTTTAGGCTCTCACTTAAGTTTAGAACGTCGTAAACAACTGATTGCCATCGCACGCCAGCATAAAAGCTGGATTGTGGAAGATGATTATGACAGTGAGTTCCGCTTTTCGGGTCAGCCCTTCCCTTCTTTGCAAGGCTTGGAGACTGATGCACCTGTCATTTATATGGGAACCTTCAGTAAAACCATCTACCCGGCGTTGCGCATTGGTTATTTGGTGGTCCCTAAAAAGCTGTTTTCACCGCTGCGTATTGTGGCATCGGAGTTATATCGGGGCGGGCATTTACTGGATCAAAAAGTTTTGGCGGAGTTTATCCGTGAGGGCCATTATGAAGCACATATTCGTCGTATGCGTTTACTCTATAGCAAGCGTCACGCCTTTTTAATCGATCTGATTACACGTCATCTTGGGGCAGATTTCCTGCATGAATACAATACCGCTGCCGGTTTACATTTGATTTTAAAGCTGCCGAGCAACATGGATGATGTGCTGATTGCCAGCAATGCACTTGATCAAGGCGTGAAAGTTCGGGCGCTGTCACAATACTATACCAAACATTACTCAACACGGCAGAAAGGACTACTATTGGGCTTTGCCTGTGTCCGTGAACAGGAAATATTGGTGGCTTTTGGTGTGTTACTCAAATGTCTGCGAAATGCAGGAATTCGTACGCTGAGTTGATTGTTTTTATAAATTAGATACTTAAGTTTTTTTACAACCCTTCGACTTGCGACTAAAGCCGCGGTTACAAAGCTGAGTTTTGCTGCTTCATTCTATAAATTATTGAGATGAGAGTAAACATTGGCTCCCATGCTTTTCATATTTTAGCTGCAATTGGCTCCTTCCAAATGCTAAAAAATGGCTCTCGTTTACTGAGAACAAAAAAGAGAGATTAGGTGCATACATAAACAACATGTAACCGTTTTGTAGCCAAAGTGTGATTTTTCACGCTTTGACAGGAATATCAGATTTATTCATTTTTGCCTTAATAATGATAAAGCCTCTGATCATTCGGTTACAGTTTTAAAGGATGAGTAGTCCGAAAAAGGCTTTGCCCCTTTTGAAGCTACCTCCTTAAGATTAAGGAAAATTATATGGAAGCACCTAAACAAAGCGCTGTGCCGGATGCATCTCAAGGCTTAAAAAATGGACTTAAGTCGCGTCATCTCACCATGATCTCGATTGCAGGTGTCATTGGTGGTTCACTGTTCATCGGCTCGGGAAATGTTATCTATTCGGCAGGCCCGGCTGCAGTTTTGGCCTATGCGTTTGGTGGATTACTCATTCTGTTAATCATGCGTATGCTGGGTGAAATGGCCGTTCTCAATCCAGACAGTGGGTCATTTTCAACCTATGCAGATCGTGCCATTGGGCGTTGGGCTGGTTTTACCATTGGCTGGCTGTATTGGTGTTCTTGGGCTTTGCTGATGGGTTGGGAAGCCTATGTCGCAGGTAAAATTCTCAACAGTTGGTTTCCCTTTATCCCAATCTGGGGTTACATGCTGGTCGTAATTGTGTCCTTAGTTTTGGTTAACTTACAAAATGTCAAAAACTATGGTGAATTTGAATTTTGGTTTGCACTCATCAAAGTAATTGCGATTGTGATTTTCTTAGTAATTGGTAGCTTGGCTATCATGCATTTATGGCCATGGGGTCAAGCAACTGCATCAGGAATCACGCATTTAACCGCAGACGGCTTCATGCCGAACGGTTTCTCGGCAGTGATCACCGCCTTGCTCGGGGTTATGTTTGCCTACATTGGTGCTGAAATTGTTACAGTTGCGGCGGCAGAATCAGAAAATCCAGCCCGTGAAATCCGTAAAGCATCTAACTCTGTGGTTTGGCGGATTATGTTGTTCTATGTCGGTTCAATGTTTATTACCGTCTGCCTAATTCCACATAACAATCCACTGTTAAAAGATCCAACTTGGGGAACCTATAGTGTGACTTTGTCAGCACTTGGCATTCCAGAAGCAAAACACATTGTTAACTTTGTGGTCCTGACCTCGGTATGCAGCTGCTTTAACTCGGCACTTTATACCTGTTCACGGATGTTATTTTCACTGTCCAAACGTGGCGATGCACCGAAAAGCTTCGGTTCAATCAACCGTAATGGTAGTCCGTGGATGGGCGTTCTGGTCTCGTCATTATTTGCTCTGGTGGCAACGTACCTTACTGCAACTGAAAGTATGAATGTCTATGACATCTTCATGTTAGCAACAGGTACAGCAGCGCTGTATGTCTACCTGACCATTGCCTTCTCACAATTACGTATGCGTAAAAAATTAGAAGCCGAAGGACAAGTGATTGACTTTAAAATGTGGTTATTCCCTTGGCTCACTTATCTTGCCATTGTCTTTATCATTGGTGCACTCATTACCATGCTTGTGGAAGGTACCTACTTTAAAGAAGTGACTTACACTAGTTTACTTGCCTTGTTTATAGTTGGATTAGGCATCTGTGCACAGAAGTTTAACTGGGGAAAGCATGCTCAAGATAAGCCTATGAACACTCAAGCCGATTTAAGCAATAACCTTTAATTTTAAAATAATGTGGTAATGATCTAAGGTTACACCAGATTAAACCGATGGCTTTCAAGTGAGAGCCATCGGTTTTTTAGTGATAAGAAATGACCACTTAGATGAAACTCAAAATCTTAATTGAGATCTTTAATCAACACGTTTTTATGGTAAGCCTCGACAGGCTGCCCCACGATTACACGGTTCTTCAGTGCCCCTTCACGCCAACTTGAACGGTAAATGCCCATTTGGAAATAAGGTGACCACTTTTGATGGTAATTATTGACCCCACTGATGTTGGCTACTTCTTTTCCATTGTGTTTTACCACCACTTTCCCGGGAATCAGTTGATTGTTTGCATCAAGTTTTGACCATTGGATATCAAAATTCCAATCATTCCACTGGTTATAAGCCACAGGCACATCTAAGACATAACGCTTCAAAAGCGTTTCTGGAACCGCCAATGGCGAGCTCATTGGCTTCAACTCATATAAATGTAACTGCCATTCAGGTTTTAGACCTGAAAGCACCAAGGCTATTGGAGGATTCAAATCCTTTCCATTTAGGTTAAAACCATGCCACTGCGCCAGTATTGTTCCATACTGAAATGCTGGCCATGTTGAGGGAATATAATGAGAAAAAGAATAGTTGTAATGACCCCAACCAAATTGCTTTCGTTGTATTTCCGCGCGATAACATTGACCATCATCAGGCACGACAAATTTGGCAACATTCTGCCCTGTACCAGCTGGATCTTTAACTATCGTGGCTGAACTACGATTTTCAAAGTGGAGAGCCATTGCATTCCACGTCGACAAATCATTGCTGTATTTATCGACACGAATTGTCCCCGTCTCAAAGCCATCACGAAAAATGACCTTACTCTTTTCTTCTGTATTGTCGACCAATACATCATCCTCTTTAGGATCTGGTATCACATCTGATGGATTGACAACTTGTTGTGTATTTCTTGCAAAGACTTGTAGTTTGACCGTAGTGGTTTGACTGTCTTGTTGACCATCATTCACCATTAAACTCAGTTCATAATCTCCAGCACGGTCTGGAATAAAATGAAATGTTTTATCTGTACTGGCACCCAGACTGGGAAAGCTATTTTCTGGCTTTTTAACAACCGCCCAACGATAGCTCAATGTGGTCGTGCCATCATCGGTACTTTCAGAACCATCTAAAAGTATACTATCCTCGACCATAGCACTGTTTTGCGTTAACTGAATTACGGCTACAGGCATTTCATTTTGAACACCTTTTACCGTTGCTGTTGTTGACTGCTGATCCTAATCGCCCCCGCAAGCACTCATCCCCAAAACTGTAACTAAAACTAAAAAACATCTAATTTTTTTTCATGCAAATGCACTCTATTTATACCCACCCAAAATCTGCCATGTACCTCATCTCCCCCATTTCTCGTTGAGAATTGAAAGCAATAGAACATGGCCAAATTCAACTTTTAAAACCCTAATGAGGTTCATTTGAAACAATGAAACGTACTACTTTAGTTATTGATAAATGATCAATTTCCCCCAAAATCAAGCATTCAGCACAGCCTGCTCATCTTATAACATTATGAAAATCCAGCTCTTCTTTTTTTTATGGCTGAATACCTCAAAAAATGAGTATCAGTATTGAATATTTTAAAAAAGCTAAAAAATAGCAGTAAGGAAAAATAAAATATTAATCACACAAAATGCCCACTTTTTAACGTAATTGGCATTTTTTTTCAGTCTTTTATCTATATTTTTTTAACTTACAATTAGTTAAATTAACTTGCATCGATAATCATTAGCCCAACCTAGCATGACCACTTTTTTAACTATAAGATGATATTTTTACTCTAGGGATAAGAAGATGAATAAGAAGCCAACAATTATTTTAGTACATGGATTTTGGGGCGGCGCTGCCCATTGGTCTAAAGTCATTACTGACCTATCTCACCGAGGTTACGAAGCCCTTCGTGCCGTTGAACTACCTCTCACCTCTTTGGCTGATGATGTTGAACGAACCCGTAAAATGATTGCACAAGTACAAGGAGATGTACTTTTAGTTGGCCACTCCTATGGGGGGCGGTCATTACCGAAGTGGGTAATCAGCCCAATGTTGTTGGTCTAGTCTATATTGCAGCTTTTGCACCCGATACTGGTGAAAGTCCAGGTGGCATTACGCAACAACATTTACCCGTTGGTGCACCCAACTTAGAACCCGACAGTGACGGATACCTTTGGGTCAAAGCCGATAAATACCATGAAAGCTTCTGTCAGGACTTAACGAATGATGAAGGACTGGTCATGGGCATCACCCAGAAAGCCCCTGTTGCCAGTACTTTTGGCGATACCATTTCAAACCCAGCATGGAAAAACAAACCATCTTGGTACCAAATTTCAACTGAAGACCGCATGATTCACCCTGAAAACCAAGCCATGATGTCTTCACGCTTAAATGCTCAAAAAGTCATTTCTTTAGATGCCAGTCATGCTTCACTCGCGTCTCAACCCAAAGCCGTTGCTGATTTAATTGATGAAGCCGCAACTTTCCTTGCGCGTTAAACTATCTTTATTGAAGGGAGTCTAAAGACTCCCTTTTTTAGAGGTATTTTAAGTATCAAACGACTTTAAAATCACAATAGATAGTGCAATATTATTATCCTGTAGGTGTAAATATTCGCACATACTCGGTTCGATGGCTGTCAGCTAGACTTCAGCTTTTACTACTGACCTTATCATTCATAATGAAGCTCCCTCGTTAAAAGTTTTATTCAAACTACGCTATTTCAAACAAGGTGTTATGCAAATTTTGAATAACATTTTTTAACTAACTCAGCATCAAAACTTTCTGTATATTTTAATGAAGCAATAAGAATGAATAGATCATAAAAACAGTTCACAAAATATAACAGACTAAGTGCAATTTTCTATTTTGTTATATTTTTTCTCTCCAATTCTTGTACCTACATCTTCTAGGCATCCTGATGCAAGATCATCATCAGTATTTTAAGTAGGTAGTTTTTAATGAAACGATCTATGCTTTTTAATCATTCCTATCTAGACAGCAACTGGGTATCGAACCGTCGATATTCCTGCCAGCCATGGAGGATGCAATGAGCCTCGGATTAACCGCACTTGAGTTGGCAAGAATTCAATTTGCCTTTACTGTTTCCTTTCATATTATTTTTCCTGCAACCTCTATTGGTTTAGCCTGCTTTCTTGCCATGCTGGAATGGAAGTGGCTGCGCACCCAAAATCCAATTTATAAAGACTTATTTAAGTACTGGATTAAGATTTTTGCCGTGGCATTTGCTATGGGGGTTGTTTCGGGCATTGTCATGGCCTACCAGTTTGGGACCAACTGGAGTGAATTTTCACGCATCGCAGGCAGCGTCACAGGGCCACTGCTCACGTATGAAGTCATGAGCGCCTTCTTTTTAGAGGCGGGTTTCTTGGGCATTATGCTATTTGGTTGGGGACGCGTCAGTCCCAAAGCCCACTTTTTTGCCACTTTAATGGTCGCTATCGGTACCTGTATTTCCATGTTCTGGATTTTATCTTCCAACAGTTGGATGCAGACACCTCAAGGCTTTGCCATCGAAAATGGCATTATTGTCCCCACAGACTGGTGGGCAATTGTGTTTAACCCATCTTTCCCCTATCGATTTGCCCATATGGCAGCAGCGGCCTTCCTAGTCTCATCACTTTTGGTGGTTGGCACCGCAGCCTGGCATTTACTGAAAGGTCGTCGTGATGAGTTAGTGAAAAAATCTTTTTCCATGGGCTTATGGATGGTACTGGTCACATCTTGCTTACAAGTTGTGATTGGGGATAACCACGGTTTAAATACCTTAAAACACCAACCTGCAAAATTGGCAGCCATTGAGGGTCATTGGGAAACCAATCGTGATCATGGCATGCCTTTATTACTGTTCGCTTTACCGAATATGGAAACAGAGTCGAATGATTTTGAGATTGGTATTCCCAATCTGGGCAGTTTGATTCTGACGCATTCCCTAGAGGGTCAGGTCACTGGTTTAAAGGACTTCGCAGCTGAAGACCGTCCGAATGCACTGATTGTATTCTGGAGTTTCCGAGTCATGGTCGGCTTGGGTATGTTAATGGTTTTACTCTCATTAACAGCGCTGTGGCTGCGTAAAAAAGGCTCTTTATATGAAAGCAGTTGGTTTCATAAATTTGCCATCATCATGGGGCCTACAGGTTATATCGCGCTCCTAGCAGGTTGGGTCACTACAGAAGTTGGTCGTCAGCCTTGGGTCGTGTATGGCGTGATTCGAACTAAAGACGGTTTATCGCATACAGTCACCGCAGATCAAGTCGGCTTGAGCCTGATTATTTTTGTTCTGGTCTATACCGTCGTCTTTGGCGCGGGTATTTACTACATGCTGCGCTTGATCAAATTAGGCCCTGCTTTTTCTACGCCTTTAGATGCCGTGCAAGATACTGGCCCAGGGCATTTTAAAACCCCTTTACGTCCACTCAGTGCTGTTGAAGAATCTATCGAGACCACTGATCCTTCTGCTCAAAATAGTAAGGAGAAACCACATGATTGATCTCGCTTTGGTTTGGGTCGGTATTATCGGGCTCGGGGTACTCATCTATGTGGTTATGGATGGTTTCGACTTAGGCATTGGTATTCTGTTTCCCTTTATGAACGGAACGCAAGAACGTGATGTGATGATGAATACCGTCGCGCCCGTTTGGGACGGTAATGAAACATGGATGGTCCTAGGTGGTGCTGGCTTATTCGCTGCATTTCCTTTGGTCTATTCAACTGTTTTATCGGCACTGTATTTACCCATTATCTTTATGGTGGTTGCCTTGATTTTCCGCGGCGTAGCGTTCGAGTTCCGCTTTAAAGCCACGCGCACCAAATACCTCTGGGATCTCGCGTTTATCTGGGGCTCTATCTTATCGAGCTTTTTCCAAGGCGTGATTTTAGGGGCTTATATCCAAGGTATTCAGACTACCAATGGTATTTACAGCGGTGGTGGATGGGACTGGTTCACGCCATTTACATGTTTTACTGGTCTAGGGGTCGTGGTGATGTATGCCACTTTAGGCTGTGGTTGGCTCATTTGGAAAACCGAAAAAGAGATACAACAACGGATGTATCATCTGATGCCTAGGCTGATTATTGCTTTACTCATTATCTTCGGTGCCGTGAGTTTATATACGCCTCTGACCCATCCTGAAATTGCACAGCGTTGGTTCTCTCTGCCGAATCTATACTATTTTAGCCCAGTGCCAATTTTAGTCTTACTGTTTGTTGGCTTGATTCTATCGGCGTGCAAAAAGCAGCATGAACTAAAACCGTTTATCTATACTTTGGCTTTAGTCTTTTTGGCTTTTACTGGCTTCGTCATCAGCTTATGGCCCAATATTATTCCGCCATCAGTCACTATTTGGCAGGCCGCTGCACCTGAGTCAAGTTTGAAGTTCACCTTAGTAGGAGCTGCAATTCTCATTCCGATCATCATTGCCTATACCTTCTTGTCCTATTGGGTGTTCCGTGACAAAGTACGTATAGGGGATCAGGGTTATCATTAATTGAGGAGATAGACATGAAAAAATTTGTTGATCGACTCAGCCCACGATTATGGTTTATTTTATTGTGGTGCTTTGGCTTTATTTCTCTCGCACTGATTGCGGGTTTCTTTAAGCTGTTGCTGAGTTTTGCTTACTAAAGCCAGCCAAGCATTTTTTATGAATTAGGCACGGGACTTTCAATACATGTCCTGTGCCTTTTAATTGCAGCGAACCCATATGTATAAATCAGAAAAACTTGCGCTCAGCCTGAAACATTTGATTGAAAGTGGTTTTTGGAAAGCCAACGATAAACTACCTTCACTCCGTCAACAAGCTGAAACATCGGGTTTTAGCCTGATGACCGTGATGAATGCCTATCAGGAACTCGAAGCGCAAGGTCTGATTTATTCACAAGAAAAACTCGGTTACTTTGTGACAGGCGATGCACGCTCAGAAAGCAACTCCAATAGCGTCATCCTCAACGAAAAAATTGAAATCAACTCTAAAATTTTCAGATACTTAAAATCGATCCAATCTGAACAAATGGTTCCCTTTGGCATTGCCTTTCCCAACAGCCAACTGCTCTACTCTGCCAAGCTGATGCAAACGTTGGGACAACGTGCCAAACACCGTCTCAGTTATGAACAGATGCCAAGTTTACCTCCCGGAAACTTTGAGCTGCGGAAACTGATTGCACAGCGCTACTGTATGCAAGGGATTCCAACAGACCCGTCCGATATCGTAATTACCTCGGGCGGATTAGATGCTTTAAACCTCTCCTTACAAGCCATGACCCAACCGGGTGACTATATTTTACTTCAAAAAACAATATTTTATGGCGCATGGCAAGCGGCTGAACATTTGGGCCTAAAAGTCATTAGTATTCCTGAACATGAAGAACACGGTATTGACCTTGAGGCGTTTAAAGATGCAATTGAACGTTATCCAATTAAAGTCTGTTTGCTGATGCTCAACAGTCACAACCCAATTGGTTTTACGGTCAGTGATGACATCAAATACCAACTGGCAAAGCTTCTGCATGAACGTGATATCTATTTAATTGAAGATGATGTTTATGAGGAGCTTTATTTTGACCATAAAAAGCCGCTGTCGATGAAATACTTTGATCAGAAAAATTTGGTTTTACACTGCTCTTCTTTTTCAAAAACCTTAGGTGCGGGTTTTCGGATTGGTTGGGTCTATGCGGGTAAGTTTTCAGAACATATTCAGCATTTACAACTGATGAGTACGCTTTCCGTCAACTCGTTTATTCAAAATGCCTTGGTCGATTATTTATCGCATCGACACTATGAAAAGCACTTAAAAACTTTGCGTAACACCTTAAAACGTCTCAAAAATCAGTATTACACTTATTTATCTGAACATTTGTCTGAAGATTATCAAATTCATTATTATCCATCGGGCTATTTCTTATGGATTACTTTGCCCGAGCAGATCAATGGGAATTTGATTTATGAGCAGCTTTTAGAGAAAAATATCAGTATTGCGCCCGGTTCATTATTTTATCAAACGGACAATGTCCCACATCATATTCGAATCAATTGTTCATTTGAAATCAATGAACGTATTCAAAATGCCTTAGATGCCTTGATCCAATGTATTTACCCAGAAGCCTTTGAGTAAAAGTTGAATGCTTTAAATCCAAACTGATTTAAACCATCTTTTGATTTGAAGAGACCCACTCCCTCACACTGCAAATATCACCATCCCAGAGATAAAATGACATGATCAGATCTGATCATGTCATTTCTCTCAAGCTAGGTATAGGATTTCTCAGCACTCATATTCTGAAAATAGGTGCGATAGATATAGACACAGCCAAGTGAAAAGCCAGCCATCAGGCCGGATGCAACAGGTAAAGCCATCACGCTGTCTTAAGGAAAGACAAAAACCAAAAATGGAAAGGCATATACCGCAGGAATGCGCATATCAAAGAGCTTGAGCAAAAGAAACATCAAGGGCATATATATGAGGGTGAGCAAGATCCAATCTTGAATCCACAACTGCATAAGCACGGCCATTGAAATCGACAGTGTCAACGCAGCAATCTGCTTAAGGCACATTTTCAACGAATACATCATCATATTTAATGATTCATATACCACCACTGTAATCGGTGGAATCAGCGCCATCGCTTCAACCTTGAAAATAGCGGCGAGTGCAAAACCGATTAAGGTAATACTGGCATATACACCTATTTTTCGTCGATCAAAATTGCCTTTCTTCTCCACGCCTTGGTTCAGTTTAAAGAGCACAACACCCAACATCAGGATAAAACTGGTGGCAAAAATCGAAATCAAAAACGATATTTCATAGGCTTGGGTCACAATCGGCAAGAAACCTGTGGCCAGTGCGGGCGGTAATATATAGTTAAACATCCGCATCACGAGCAACATAGCACAGAGAACCAAAACCAGTTTGAACAAATATGAAATCGGCATCAAATTAATACAGAACCCGATTACAGCGGTCAAACTGGGTAAAATAAAAATTTTATCTGGCTGATTCAGCCACTGTTTATCTCGATAGACCCATAGCCCAACGGCCATCGCCGCCATTTCAGGCAGAATAATTTCACGATCATTCAGCCCATAGGCAGCCGCCACCATGAGTACTATAAAGACAAAGGCCGCGAGATAGCTTTTGGGGCTTAAGATTGTCTTTGCATGTGACATAGGATTCATATTCGATTCCTTATTGATTTAAAAAGATATAAAGCCAAGTAAATACTTCGTCACTGCTATCAGCGATGGGGCAAATAGCACCATAATGATTCCTGAAATAATCATCGAGAGACTAGCAATGACGCCTTCCAATTCATGCCGCTGTCTTGCCCGAGCTATACCCATAGCATGTGCGGCATTACCCAGTGCTGCGCCCGAAGCAAGGTGATTTTTATATTTGATCCAAAGCAAAAGAAGGTCTCCCAACAACATACCAACTAAACCTGTAATTACGGTAAAGAGCGGAATCAGGCTGATGGAGCCCCCGAGTTTTTCGGTGAGCACCAAAGCAAAAGGAATCGAAATGGAACGCGCCAACAGGCTATTTTTAACGATGTCATCAAAGTCCAATAGGCTCGCCAAAAACCAACTGCTGAAAATACCCACCAACATGGCGAGACTAGAACTGAAGAGCAACACTTTAAAATGTTGCTGAATCATGCGGCGATAACGAAATACAGGAATCGCAAAAGCCACCGTAATTGGGCCGAGCATGGCCACCAAATATTGGGTATAAAAGTAATAGTCTTGGAACTGATGCTGTAAAAGAAAGATCAGTATGATGCTCAAGCTAGGAACGACAATAATCGGAGATAAATAGATTTTTTGGGTTCGAACAAAAAGCTGCTTTGCCATGAAATAGCACAGCACAGTCCAAACCAAGTAAAAAATCCCCCAGCATTCAATCATTCTGATCTTCCTGTTTTGATTCTTGATTTAGCACTGGCTGCTTTAACAACAACCGCACGCTATATACAGAAACCATCATCACCAAAGCGGTGCTGATTAAAATCACCAGCAGAATTTTCCAACCACTGGCAATCAATAAATCTTGATATTGAATCACGCCAACCACTGGCGGAATGAAAAACAGCAGCAGTTCAGCCAGTAACAGATTGGCACCGCGTTCAACGTGGGCTAATTTCAACCATTTCATTTCAAGTAAAAACAACAGCAGAAAAAACCCAAGTACCCCTGATGCCACAGGCAAATTCAGCAACTTTTGTAAGACATCAGCACAGCTCCAAACGGCCAAAATAATGATGATTTGGTAGCTCGCAGTTTTTAACTTCTTCAGCCGAGTTCGGTCATGCAACATCTCAATTTATGTCCGCATAAGCCCGCTCTTTAAACGGCTGGATCGAGACACGTTTGTAGGTTTCTAAAAAAGATTCATGTGCTAAACGTAGATCCAGATAAGTATTTAAAATTTCTTCGAGCACATCGGGAATATCTTCTGCAGGAAATGATGGTCCTAAAATATCACCGATGGATGCATCATGATCTGAGTTACCGCCTAAACTAATTTGGTAATATTCAGCGCCTTTTTTATCAACACCTAGAATGCCAATATTGCCGACATGGTGGTGTCCACACGCATTCATACAGCCTGAAATGTTCAAATCAACCTTGCCTAACTGATATAAAGCATCCAAATCATCAAAACGGCGAGCAATTGCTTCATACACTGGGATGGATTTGGCATTTGCCAAGGAGCAGAAATCGCCGCCCGGACAGCAAATCATGTCAGTCAGAAAGCCAATATGCGCACGAGCCAATATGCCACGATCTAAGACTTGCCACAGTTCAAACAGATCCTTTTGACGTACGTCGGTTAAGGCAATATTTTGCTCATGCGTGGTTCGCAGCTCACCGAAAGTATATTGGTCAGCCAAATCTGCAATTAAACTCATTTCATCGGAAGTGATATCCCCCGGTGCTACACCCGCCCGTTTTAAGCTGATCGTAACGATGCGGTAGCCCGCGACTTTATGCGCATGGGTATTGATATTGAACCAGTGTTTAAACTTTGGATACTGTTGGAACAAAGCCTCAAAATTTTCCGCATCTAAAGATTCATAGGCAAACGGTCGAAATACGGCATCCATTTGCGCTAAAACACTAGGCTGAACTTTGAGCAGTGTTTGAGTATGTGCAAACTCAGCTTCAACTTTTTCCGCGAAGCCCGCTGGACTGAGGGCTTTCACTAAAATTTTAATACGCGCTTTGTATTTATTATCTCGGCGACCATGCAAGTTATATACGCGCATGATGGCATCTAAATAGGCAATTAAATCTTCACGGGCTAAAAATAGCTTAATCACATGTCCCGCTAAAGGGGTGCGTCCAAGCCCACCACCGACTTTAATTTGATAACCTAACTCCCCCGTTCCATTTTCTACCAGATAGACCCCAACATCATGAAAAGTTGTGGCAGCACGGTCTTGTTCAGGGTGTGCACAAACTGCAATTTTGAATTTACGCGGAAGGAATGAAAACTCTGGATGGAAAGTACTCCACTGGCGAATTAGTTCACAGGTGGGGCGCGGGTCTGTGAGCTCGCCCTCAACTACACCTGCATATTGGTCTGTGGTGGTGTTTCGAATACAGTTGCCACTGGTCTGAATAGAATGCATGTGTACTGTAGCGAGTTCCTGCAAAATATCGGGGACATCTGCAAGCTGCGGCCAATTCAATTGAATATTTTGGCGCGTAGAAATGTGCGCATAACCACGGTCATACTTCTGTGCAACCTCAGCCACCTTACGCAATTGCACTGAGTTCATTAAACCATAAGGCACCGCCAAACGTAGCATGGGTGCATAGCGCTGAACATATAAACCATTTTGTAAGCGTAAGGGACGGTATTCTTCTTCGGTCAGTTTCCCCTCTAAATAACGCTGGGTTTGGTCGCGAAACTGTGCGACACGTTCATTTAATAAATTTTGATCAAAGTCTGTATATAAAAACATGGGGATGACCTAGGTATATGCATCAATATGAAAGAAAAGCTGTTTTGAATGGGAGATCAAAAATGCAAGTTAGGCGAAAAAAGTCGCCTACTTTCGGGACACGCCATGTTGTAGACAGGTCTGCATATACTCGGCATAGACCGATAACTTTTCATAAATATGCTCCGCATAGAACATATCTTCAACCAACTGGGTCGCTTGCTGCTGGTTATAACTGCCATAACTCAACAGTAACTGCGCATTCAATGTGGCGAATTTTTCACATAAATCGATATATTGCTGATCTTTGTTTTTAAAGAACAATTTCCGCATATTCCATTCACTACTGTCGATGATGACATCTTGTGGATGGGTAGAAATATAGTTGATTTTGACTTTAAAAAACTGTTCCAGCTCTGCGAGTTTTTGTGTATTGAGCACTAATGATGTCACCAAAAAAATCTGCGAGACATCAGTTCGACATAGCGCTTTGATCAATGAAAAATAAAAAAAATCGACATCATTAAATACGCTATCACTCAAATCTAAATAAACATTGAGTGCCTCAAGCACATCATCTATTTTTAGGTTTTGTTTTTGCTCTGCTTGATAGTAACGATTGAGGATATTGAGGACGGTTGGTGTTGCAGAACTGCTATAAATCACAGGATGGTTCAAATTTGCCAAGATAAAAGGTGCAAATAAAAATGCGACCTCTGCATGTTCTGCTTGAATGGCAGACTGCACAATATACTGAACTTTAGCGCTTGAAAAATCACGTAAAACTTTAGCACGTAACAAAGTCGCTTCTAAGTTTAAATACTGCTGCGCAAGTAGATGTTGCAGTTGATCTGAAAGACCCTGCCCCTCAACCAATTCAGAAATTGTATTCAGTTGCTGTGTTATAAACATTACGCCACCATCAAGATTGTGATCCCTTCTTGAATCAAATTTTCAGCTAGTTTGGTGCTAATGAGTAGCTACAGTAAGGCTTGAAAAAACTATAACAGCGTGCCTCCTTCTCAAGTTTTATGGGTACAAAACCATCAAAATTAGAAAATAAATTCGCTATTTAAATAGAAGCCAATCCCCTCATGGCGTTATTTTGAGTGCCTAAAAATTCAGAAACTACTCTTCTCTTTTCCTATTTCAAGCTGACTGTTTAGCCATTGAATCTAAAATGGAATATAAAAAGGAGAATAAAAGTTATGGCTGACAAGACACCTCTAAAGTTGTTTTGATCCTTTCTAACACAACGGTGGTTTTAAACCATTGCACATTGGCATTATGATGAAAAAGCTGATCACATAAGGCTTGAAACCGACTCATACTTGGCACCAAGAGTACCAACATAAAATCCGCCTCACCTGTTACGTAATAGCACTGCTGTATTTCTGGAATTGAAAAACTTGCTTTCAACTCGTCAAGGTCAGTCACATGGGTTTGATTGACGCGAACCTCGACAAAAATCGTAATCACTTGTCCCAATTTGTCTGGATCAAGCACCGCGGTATTACCAATAATATAGCCACTGTCTCTTAATTTTTGAATGCGACGTTGTACCGAGGCCGTTGATAAATGCACTAAATCGGCCAACTCTCGAAGTGGCGTTAAGCAATCTTTTTGCAAATGCTCCAATAAAGCGAAATCAAATTTATCCAATTGCATGAGCAGCATCCTGCGAGAAATTTTCTCATTCAAACTAATGATTACAAGCCATTTTATCAAGAGTATTGCAATAAAATATCATCCATTCATCCTGTTTTAGAACCGCCTATGTCTACGCATTCCAATACAGCACTTGGCATTAGCTTAAATGTCACGGCCTCGGTATTATTTGCTTTAATGTTTGCCTATACCTCACTTTTGGGCACGTTGGCGGGTACAGAAATATACGGCTGGCGCATTGTATTGACTATTCCATGTCTAACACTTTTTATTTGGCTCAAAGGCAATTGGTCTCAGGTGGTTGTTATTTATCGCCGTTTCTACCAAGAGCGCTTTTTCTTTTTAACGCGAATTTTATCTTCGTTTTTAATTGGGATTCAGTTGTGGCTATTTATGTGGGCACCCAGTCATGGCTATGGACTGGATGTTTCACTCGGTTATTTTATGATGCCGATTAGCATGGTGATTGTCGGTCGCATCGCATTTAAGGAGCGAATGTCACGCTTTCAGCAACTGTCCTGTATTTTTGCAGTGCTGGGGATCTTGAATCTCTTAGCCATTTCTCAAACACTGAGTTGGCCCACTCTGCTGATTTGCTTAGGTTATCCAATCTATTTTTGGCTCAGACAAAAAACGGAGACGAATAATATAGGCGGACTTTGGTTTGACATGATGTTGAGCCTCCCTGTTTGTATTTTCTTTATCATGCAAGGCAGTATCGTCACAGAAAGCCTATCTGAAAGCGCACATACGCTTTGGCTCATTTCAGGACTTGGACTAATCAGTGCGCTGGCTTTAGCATTTCAGTCCTTGTCTGCCCCGCATTTAAACTTAAGCCTGTTTGGACTGTTGGTTTATGTTGAACCGATATTGTTAGTGGCCGTTTCAATCGCCTTAGGGGAAAGCATTACTTCAGCAGAATGGCCAACCTATATCGCCATTTGGCTCGCAGTTTTTACCCTCATGCTTGAAGGATTACGCAGCTTTAAAAAGAATCGTAAACTTGCAGCATAGGCATTTTTTATGCATATTTTCCTCTAGATCGCTTAAATTTAGCCATCTAGACATGCTTTGGTGCTGAATCGAGAACTGACTTTCTGATCGTATTTAAATGGCTATTTGACTCCATGAGTTACGTGCTGACAATTTATATTTAAAACGACATAGAGTGAATTACAGTGAACCTTTTAAATGATAATGCTGCCTCACAATACTATTCAATAAACTAGAAAAGTTGATTGCAGGTTGGCTATGCAAATCCGCCTTGAACGCAATACCGAGTCCAATCGTAGCGGTCTTATTCTTCAGGTATTTATATTTAATCCCTTCAATTTTGAGCTGTTGAGTAGACTCAGGCACCAAAGAAATGCCCAAATTTGCCGCAACCAACGATAAAATTGAAACAATCTGAGGGGCTTGCTGTCCAATTTTAGGCGTGAAGCCATGCTGTTGGCAGCTATTTAAAATCGCGGCATACAGCCCTGCACTCACCTCTGGTGGTGAGACAATAAAGCTTTCATGCTTAAATTCTGCCAAATCTACTACCTCATCTTCTGCTGGATATTGAATCGGCAAGGCAGCAATCAATTTTTCATCGATCAAATTACGAATCGTAATGGCTTTAGGATACTGTGCAGGTGGTCGCACAATCGCAATATCTAATTCATTATTCAATAAACTTTCAATCAAAATCAAAGAATTGGCTTCTTTAAATACCAAATTCACCTGAGGGTATTGCTGTTGAAATGCTTGAATGGCGGTAGGAATTAAAGAGTTTAGAATTGAGGTGCCTGTAAAGCCAAGCCGCAGTTCTCCCAATTCACCATTTGCCGTACTTTGGGTCAATTTCACCGCATTTTTCAGTTGGTTCTGAACGGGCAAGACCATTTTAAGAAAAGTTTCCCCTGCTGGTGTCAGAGCTACACCATGAGAGTATCGATAAAAAAGTTCAACACCGATTTGCCTTTCCAACTTTTTAATTTGCATACTCAACGGCGGCTGACTTATGCCAAGACGCAAAGCTGCTTTAGAGAAACTTTGCTCTTCCGCGATAGCAATAAAATATTGAATATTGCGCAGCTCCATATATTAAAGCTATACCATTATTGAGTTATATATATTATACATATACAAGTATAGTTCTTAAAATAAAGCTTCTCTCCATTTTAAATCAGCCAAGTCATGAAACTGAGCTCTTCATTAGACGCAGATTGGTCTACCCCTCAACAGCCGATTCCGCAGACCATCAGCCAAGGTACAGTTGAGTATAAAAGAGCGGGCATGGCGCTGTTTTTGTTGGGCTTTGCCAGTTTTTCACTGATCTATTGCGTACAACCCTTACTGCCCAACTTAAGTCAGAGTTTCCATATTGTACCCAGTGCAAGTGCGCTAGCACTGTCGTTAACCACAGGCTTTTTGGCTATGTCGATCGTGCTATCCAGTGCCTTTTCACAAACATTGGGCAGAAAAGGTCTGATGTTTTTCTCTATGCTTTTGGCTTCTATACTCAATGTGGTATGCGCGGTTTCACCGAGTTGGCATGTGCTCATGGTTTCAAGAAGTTTAGAAGGTTTTGTTCTAGGTGGAGTTCCCGCTGTTGCAATGGCTTGGATTGCAGAAGAAATTAGTCCCAAAAACTTAAGTAAAACCATGGGGCTGTATATTGCAGGCACAGCATTTGGCGGCATGATGGGACGTGTTGGCATGGGCATTTTGACCGAGTTTTTCTCATGGCGTATTTCCATGGCCATTCTTGGCGGCATCTGTCTGTTCTGTGCGTTTGGTTTTTTGAAACTCTTACCCAATTCACGAAATTTCATTGCCCAGCAAGGTCTCTCTTTTAAGTTCCATCTACATGCATGGTATGCACACTTGAGTCATATCCGCCTGCTAAAAATCTATGGGATTGGCTTTTTACTCACCAGTGTATTTGTCACGCTGTTTAATTATGTGACCTTCAGACTGTTTGCAGCACCCTATCATTTAAGCCAAACTCAGATTAGCCTCATTTTTTTATCTTATAGTTTGGGTATTATTTCCTCTTCGATTGCAGGCAATATTGCAGACCGAATAGGCAAAAAGCAGGTAATGATTTTGGGCTTTTTGTGCATGCTCTTAGGCGTGCTACTTACTCTTTCTGCCTCGTTGTTTTTAATTATTCTTGGTATTGGCTGTGTGACCACTGGCTTTTTCATTGCCCATGCCATTGCCAGCAGTCGTGTTGGAGAACTCGCAACATCCAATAAAGGTCATGCCACCTCCTTGTATCTGCTTTTTTATTATTTAGGTTCAAGCATTGTGGGTGCGTATGGTGGAAATATCTGGCAAAGCCATGGCTGGAATGGCATCGTTATATTAAATATTTTTCTGATTCTAATTGCACTCATCGTTATTTTTTCAATAAAACCGCTTCATTCTCCATCTGTTACCCATTAGGAATATTTACATCATGCAACAACACTTATTTGTTTACGGTACTTTAGGGCCAAACAAACCCAATGCTCATATTTTAGAAGCGATTGCTGGTATATGGAACAAAGGCTCTGTGAAAGGTTTGCTTAAGGAAGCAGGTTGGGGAGCAGAACTTGGCTTTCCTGGGCTAATGCTGAGTCCAGATGGACAAACTATTGATGGATATATGTTTAGTTCAGAGCAATTAGATACGCTGTGGAACAGCTTGGATGAATTTGAAGGAAGTGAATATCAGCGTGTTTTAACTGAAGTCACTTTAGAAAATGGGCAAATACAACAGGCTTATGTTTATGCGTTAAACCCAAATGGCTTTGTTGCACAAAGATTTAAAAGATAACACTCTGCTCATTTGAACAGAATTCAAGTGACAACTTGGGTATGAGAACGACCTAATTCGGTAAATTTGTTCAATACGGCTATGCGTGCATGAATCTCATTCACCTGACTAGAAAAACTCCTTGCTGTTAATTTATCACCTAATAGTTTGATGCAATGCATCTTGGTTTCAACTAAACTTCGACGATGATAACCAGACCATTTTTTCCAAAGCGTTCTTCCTAAACGTTTAACTGTTTTCAGTAACTCATTCCGATCTAAAGATCTCAATTTCTGATCTTTCCATGGTTTTGCATTTTTTCTTGGCGGAATGAGCGCATGTGCATCTCGATCTAGAATGACTTGTCTGCAGTGCTTCGTGTCATAAGCACCATCGGTATAGACCGAATCAATTCGTTCATCTAAGGGAATTTGAGCAAGTAAATCACCGAGTACTTGCGAATCGCTCACATTATTTGTAGTAAGCTGTACTGCACGTATTTGCAAGGTTTCAGCATCGATGCCAATATGAAGCTTACGCCATTGGCGACGATATTCAGGTCCATGTTTCTTACGTTTCCACTCACCTTCACCTAGAAACTTTAAGCCAGTTGAGTCGACGAGTAGATGTAGCCCATCACTACTTTTTTGATAGCTAATCGCAATATCAATATGTTTTTGTCTTCGACAAAGCGTACTGTAATCTGGTGCGGTCCAATTTAATCCACAAAGTTTAATCAGACTTTGAACAAAACCTGTGACCATGCGTAAAGAGAGTCTAAATAAAGATTTGATCATTAAACAGCATTGGATGGCTGTATCTGAATAAGTTTGATTTCGACCATGTTTACCTTTGGGTTGAGCGTACCATTGCGTCTTGGGATCAAACCAAATTGAGAGATTTCCTCGATTTATGAATGCACTGTTATAAGAAGACCAATTGGTTGTACGATAGATTTTAGGTGTGGGCTTATTCATTTGAGAATTATATTGTGGAATAAGCCTTTAGAGATAGGTTTGTGCAACAAAGCCAACTGGTACTATCAGTGGGCAGAGGGAGACACCCATACTTTTTGATAGAGAATCGCAATATCGATATGCTCTTGTCTACTACAGAGGATTGAATAATCTGGTGCGTTTCAATCCAAACTACAGAGTTTAATGAGACTTTGCATAAAGCCAGTGACCATATGCAAAGAGAGTCGAAATAAGGATTTAATCATGAGACAACATTGAATGGCTGCAATCGAATAAGTTTGATTTCGTCCCTGTTTGGCTTTTTTTTGAGCATACCATTGGGTAGTAGGATCAAATAAAATCGAGATGTTTCCTCGATTCATTAAAGCGTGATTTTAGGTCGACCAATTGCTGATTTGATATTTTTTAGATACAGGCTTAGTCAGCTGAGTATTATATTGCTGAATGGGCCTTTAACAGTAGATTTGTACGACAAAGCCACATGGAGTTAAAAAAGTACTCAGATAACTTTCATTATCTGAGTACTTTTTTAATCGTTCAACTTATTAAATACGTTAATTTATTTTGGAAACATAAATCTCATAATGAGAATGCATACCTTTATTTAATATCACTTCTTCTATTTTATATTTTTCAACAATTCCATCGGACAAGAAATTATGCAGACAATCTCCCTCATTAAGTGGTGTACATATATCTTTACTAGTAATCATTGTCGATTGAACAATACAATTTTTTAAAATTAGATCATCTCCACCATCAATCCTGCTTAATTTTAAATCTATTTTATTCATCATATTGGATTTCCTTTAATAAAGTTTTTCGGATATCTCTTAATGATTATTAGCATTTAGATTATACGTCTGTAAAGTACAACTTATTGTAATTTGGTAATCTGTTCGGGAAAAAAACTAAAACTGCCGAAACAATAATTTTTTCCATGCCCCCGTGTAATATGAAATACGACGCACTAAATTAAAATATAGGCGGATTATAGGCTTTTTTTATCTTGTAAAAAATGCAGTATAAAATTCATCCAACTATTAGTAGACCTCATACCAAAGTTACTACTAAATCTGAGCAACTTAGAGTAGATTTAACGGTGAAATACTTTCGCAATAAAACCAAATAAATTATAATCTTACACAGTTTCGTCCACTGTTTTTAGCCTCATAAAGATTCTTATCAGCCAGAATAAATACTTCTGAAATATCTTCAGAAGCTTCAGGCCAAGAAGCGATACCTATAGAGACTGTAATCGATCCAACCTTTTCTATCGATTGCGCTTCCACTTCTCTTCTAAATCTTTCAGCACTTTCATAAACGTCTTGCTGGCTAACATCAGGTACAATAACAATAAATTCTTCACCACCATAGCGACAACAAACATCATCTTTCCGAAAATTCTTTTGCATCATTTCTGCAATATTTTTCAGTACTAAATCACCTTCAGCATGTCCATATGTATCATTTACTCTCTTGAAGAAATCTATATCTATTAATAATATTGAAAAGGAGATTTTCAAAGCTATTTTCTGATCTATAGACAAATGCATCCCTCTACGATTCATCAAACCGGTAAGAGGATCCGTATTAATGAAATAATCCATCTCAGTCATTTTTTTTGAAAAGTGATGAACACTCAATAAAAGAGCACGTTTAAATTTAACGATTTCATAATACCATGGGTTAATATTTTTAATTTCCCTACTTGCTTCAGGCTGATGTAAAGAGCTTGCCATATTTGCAAGCTTATGCAGAGGAGATGCTATAAAAAAAGAACAGGCGAATTCAAACATGAGGTGCGACAGTTTCAAAAGCCATATGATAATCAACAAGCTGAGCAAATTTCTCTAATGGTGTAAGCCAATCTAACGCCTTTCTAGGACGAGTATTCAGTGACATGGCAACTTGATTTAAATAATGCTGATCTGCCTGATTTAAATCAATCCCTTTAGGTAAATATTGCCTAATTAAACCATTCATATTTTCGCATGTGCCTTTTTGCCAAGGTGAATGTGGGTCACAGAAATATACATCTATGCCTAAATCTTCTTCGAGTATTTTATGTTCTGACATCTCGCGTCCACGGTCATAGGTCAACGTTTTACGCAGTTCTGCAGGTAAATATTTCAGAGCTTCAGTTAAAGCCTTGCGCACTGATTCTGCCTTTGCATCAGGTAATGTTGCCAAGATACAGAGCCGTGTATTTCGTTCAATAAGTGTTGCTATCGAACTTTTATTGTCTTTACCTTTAATTAAATCAGCTTCCCAATGACCCGGTATTTTTCTTTCTTGAACTTCGGCTGGGCGCTCATGAATAGTTTTAATATCCTGTAATATAGAATCTTTTTTAGGTTCACCGTTAGCTTTTCGCTTTTTATTTTCATGACGCAGACAGGATAATAAGTCTTTTTTCAACTCACCCTTGGGTAATGCTCGTATCGTTGAATAAATCGTTGTATGGCTTACATTCATTGTTTGATCCAAATCAGGAAATGTCTTTAAACGCTTTGCTATTTGCTGAGGAGACCATAAACAACGGATCGCTTCAACAATAAATTTCCAGAGGATTGAATCGATTTTGAGTTTTCTGTGACCACGTCTACGTCTAGCGAAGGTGTTATCAGAAGCATATCGAGCTTGATAAACGTCATTGATGCTATTTCTTTTAAGCTCACGATAGATCGTACTAGGATGTCTTTTAATGAGTTCAGCAAATTTTCTGGCTGAAAAGCCTTCTTTTCTTGACTCAAGCATTAATGCAGTACGATCTTCAAAGTTAAGATGATGGTATGACAATTTTATATACTCCATAAACCCTTTAAATTAATTAGGTGGTTTATGTCGCACTTCAAGTTTTACTCTGCCACACTTCCAAACAACATAAAAAATTAGTAAATAAAATATAAAGATTCCCGCTGATACTTTATAAATAATCGAATTCGCTTGTTTTAATAACTGCTTTGTGGGTTGCTGGGAGACAATTATCCAATTCGTCGTTTTTACATGTGAGAATCCAGCAAGATTATCAACACCTCTACTGTTGATAAGACGAATTTTCCCTGAATTTTGTTTTTTTATATAATCTAAACCAGTGTTATTTTTGATTATCTCACCGATTCTTTCATGATCAGGGTGAAATATAATTTTATCATTTTTATCAATTACATACATGTAACTTTTTCGATATGTTTCATTCGTTGATAAAAGTTGATTAATTACATTTTTTTCTTTTAAATATATCGCAGATCCAACAAAACCTCTGTAGCGCTTTTTTTCATCGAATATCGGATATGAAATAAAAACAATCATATTCTTTTTAACAGAAAGATATGGCGATGATATATATGGTTTTTTCCTTTATTGAATTACTAATTCCTAACGTAGTTTGTACTTTATTTTTATCAATATTCAATATATTTGGTGAATAATTAATCAACCTACCCTCTGAATCACTGACAACCACGCTATTGTAGTAATCAGATTGCATTTTTAATCTCTGTACTTCTGTTTCTCGGATCTCATTATCATCAAATTTTTTCCCTAAAATCTTTGCGCTGTATCCAAGTTCGATCAGTATATTCTTAAAGTGATTATCTATAATTATTGCAATCTTGTTTGCGTGTTCGGAATTAAGTGCTAATGAATTATTTATAAGCTGATTTCTTACTATATAATAGCTAATTACTGAGCTAATAATAAAAAGACTTAATACCGAAAAAATTGCTAAAAAAAGTATTAATTTTCTTAAATTTAAATTAATTTTAGATATTTCCATTTTTAATTAATTAGCCATAATTTCTTAATTTTATTACACCTTTAACATAGAGTTAAAGTTACAATTAGATTTTTATTACAATTTACAAAGATTAATTACGTTAACTTAAACTTTCCAACGGCAAAAATTTCGAATTCAAGTCACTTATTGGGGCAGGCCGTGCATAAAAA
Organism: Acinetobacter sp. PC34; assembly: GCF_051789135.1. Classification (NCBI taxonomy): domain Bacteria; kingdom Pseudomonadati; phylum Pseudomonadota; class Gammaproteobacteria; order Moraxellales; family Moraxellaceae; genus Acinetobacter; species Acinetobacter sp. PC34. The sequence goes on from NZ_CP196664.1 coordinate 2,647,220, forward strand.
TAGCCTTGAAATAAATCACAATCGTGTTGATAGAGCAGAATTGCTTGTTCTAGTGTTTCAACACCTTCCGCTACGACCTCTAAATTCAGCTGATGGGCTAGAAAAATTATCGACCGAACAATTGCAGCATCTTGAACACTAATTGTCAGATTCACAATAAAACTTCGATCCAGTTTGATTTGAGTAATAGGTAGTAGTCGTAGATAGCTAAGGCTCGAATAACCAGTGCCGAAGTCATCAATGACCACATGCACTCCTAAAGCACGAATTGATTTTAGAATTTCAATTGCCCTGTCCGCACCACTAATAATAACGCCTTCGGTAATTTCAATTTTAAGCAGCTCAGCTGGTAATTGACTTATTTTTAGCGCTTTTTGGAGTTCCTCAAGAAACCCAGCACGTCCAAACTGCAAAGGAGAAATATTAACTGAAACTGTGAGCTGACTATCATGCGCCTTATTCCATTTAGCGATATCTAAACATGCTGTTTCTAAAACCCACTGTCCAATATTTACAATTTGTCCTGTTCTTTCAGCTAAAGGAATAAAAACATCTGGAAAAATATAACCCCGTTCGGGATGATACCAACGAATCAGCGCTTCTACTCCCTGAACCACGCCTGTTAATGGTTTGATTAACGGTTGATAGAATAGTGTAAACTGCTTCTTTTTTACTGCTTCCATAAGTTCTAGACGCAGATGAGCATAGTCTAAATTGGGTGAAATCTTATTGCTTTCTTCATAACAATGCCAAGTATTACGGCCTTGTCTCTTTGCTTCTCTCATAGCCAAAGTAGACCGATATAAAAGTTCTGAAGCACATTGTATAAAACTGTTATTTATGACGATACCCATACTTGCGCTTAGATGGAGTGTATGGTCATCGACTTGAAACGGCTCTGAAATCAAATCAAGAATCTTTTTAGCTCTTGTGGTTATTTTTTTATGATCATGTTGGCCTTTGATCAATAATACAAATTCATCTTCGGCATACCGACTCAAAACCTCATCAGGTTTTAAAAAACCTTTTAGTCGGCTCGCTATATTTTTAATAACTTTATTACCAACGTAGTAACCTAAACTATCATTCATCGAACTAAAGTCATCAAGATCAATATAAAGTAAAGTTAGAAGCTTTTGTTTTTCGAAAGTTTGCTCTAAGACTTTTTCAAAAGTTATTTGATTTAGTAAGCCTGTTAATTGATCATGAGTATTTTGATATTCAATATATTCTTCATGGATACGTTGCTGAGTAATGTCTTCCTGAATTCCAAGAAAATGAGTACATTTGCCATCTTGATCCAAAATTGGCCCCAACATTAATCTATTCCAGAACCAGCTCCCATCCCTACAATAATTTTTTAACGTTATCTGAACATCTTTCTGCTCCTTTACCGCTTGCTTAAACAAAGCAAGTTGCTCTAGATTAGTATCTCGGCCCTGTAAAAAATTATAATTACGGCCTATGACTTCCTCTTCTGTATAACCAACTTGTTTAAGAAAAGCAGGATTAACAAAGCTGATCACCATGTTTTCAGAGGCATCCGTGATAAACATCCCACTCGGACTTGCATCAACTCCGCGCTTTAAAAGACGTAAGCTCTCCTTATTTTTCCGATTTACAATAATGTCACGTGCTATCGTAAATACACCTGTAACCTTTTGATTTTGAATTATTGGTAAATTGATAATATCAAGCCATATAATTTTTTCTAACGCATTGTAAACGGGAATTTCGTAATGTTGAGACTTCCCCAGTAGGGCAGATTTAAATGCAGCATCAACTAATTCATGATATTCATCAGGTATTAATGTCCAATAGTGTTTCCCCTGTATTTGCTCTTGTGAAAAACCCGTAATTTCACGACAAGCAATATTGGTATTAAGAACGTATCCTTGCAGATCAAGTTCAAGAATTACATCTGGATGATAATTGTAAAAAGAACTATATTTTTCATTTATGGCTATTTTTTGTTGGCGTTCATCATCAAGCTCAATCGCTAATGCAACTAAAGAGGCGGCCTGTTCTAAAAGACGAATATTATGTTTCGTCGGTTTTTTGGGAGTTCGGTAATAAGTCCCAAAAGTTCCATATAAAATATTTCTTGCATTAATAATAGGCATAGACCAGCAACTTGAAAGCTGCTCTGCCTTTACTAATGCACGATAAGCTGCCCAATTCGGATCTTCCATCAGATCCTGACTAATGACCAACTTACGTAAAAATGCAGCTGTTCCACAAGCACCGCGCTGAGGACCAATTTTTAAATTATTGACGGCTTTACAGTATTGATTTGAGAAATGTTGTTTACCACTGATAAGCTTTAAAGTTTGGTCATGTTCAGAATAAAGCATGATCGTAACTAAGGCATCTGGAATATGGGATTCAAGCCACCCAGAAATTGCATTTAGAATGGGTTCTAATTCAGCGTGCTGCCCTATAAGACTAAAAATATGATACGTATCATAACTCTCTCTCATTTACTCCTACCCTCGCTTAACCTCTATTCAATCCTTGGTCTATTCTTGGCTTCATTATTATAACAGTTTGTATATTTTCCATTTATGACTGCTCCCTTAACAAGTAACATTAGTCTTTCCTTATGACAATAACATTTTTATAGAATATCGATTAGGTCTCTTTCATAAGTGAAAAGTAATCTTTTTTATTCAAGTTTATACTTGGCATGGTTGAGCTAGGGAAAGGAATAGGCTTTGTTGTGATGTGGGTCTAGGATTTTAGACCACGCCTATAAGTGATAATCTACTCCCCAATGAGCATGGGAAATGCTTGTTTTTGGAGTCAACCATGACACGAAGAAAACGTCGTAATCATTCAAGCAGAGTTTAAAGTTAAAGTTGCTCTCGCAGCAATTAAAGGGGACCACACACTCGCTGAACTTTCTACTCAATTCGATTTACATCAAAACCAAATCATTGATTGGAAAAATCAACTGCTTGAGCAATCAATCAATATTTTTTCACGACTAACAGCACAACAAGAACCAGAGATTGACCTCAAAGCTCTACATGCCAAGATAGGACATCAGGCATTGCAAATTGATTTTTTAGAAGGTGCGCTCAGAAAAATAGGGCAGCTGAGCGGCAAAAAATGATCGATAAGACCCATCAACTTTCGGTACGACAACAATCGCAATTGATTCAAATCAATCGCAGTACGTTGTATTACAAGCCCAAAGAGATTTCATCCACTGATTTGAGTTTGATGCGTCTGATCGATGAAATTCATCTCGACTACCCATTTATGGGCAGTCGAATGATACGAGATATGCTACAGCGTCAAGGGCATCAAATAGGTCGGCGTAAAGTCCGACGTTTAATGCACTTGATGGGAATACATGCCTTGTATCCAGAACCCAATACCAGTAAGCCTAATCTTGCACACCGTATTTTCCCATATCTGTTGAAAAACATGGTCATAGATCACTCTAATCAAGTCTGGTGTACAGATATCACGTACATTCCTATGGGTAAAGGTTTTGTCTATCTGTGTGCAATTATAGATTGGCATAGTCGTAAAGTACTGGCTCATCGTGTATCGATCAGTATGGAAACAGACTTTTGCATAGATGCGTTGCAAGAAGCAATTGTGAAATATGGTTGTCCAGAGGTGCTTAATACAGACCAAGGCAGTCAATTCACAAGCGAGGCATTTTTGAATGAGTTAAAATTGCGAAATATCAGTATCAGTATGGATGGGAAAGGACGGTGGATAGATAATGTGATGATTGAGCGGTTATGGCGCAGCGTGAAGCATGAGGAAGTCTATTTGAAGGCTTACGATACGGTTAAACAAGCGAAACAATCAATTGCTGAATATTTGGATTTTTATAACATGATACGTCCTCATTCAAGTTTGAATAAGGCAACACCGAATGAATTTTATGATCAACATTTACTAAAAGTAATGGCAGCATAATTTAAATATTTAGAGCGGATTTATCACTTATAAAACTGAATTGAGTGGTCTAATTAACGGAACCACATTAGATGACCAATTTGTTGTACGGTAAATTTTAGGTGTAGGCTTATTCATCTGAGAATTATATTGCTGAATAAGCCTTAAGAGGTAGATTTATGCAACCAAGCCATGTGTGTATAGAATTTTGGTGACTATTCACAGTTCTGTTCCATGATTCATGGTTACTTCTTACTTATGTAACTATGTCAGGGGCGATACAAGAATTAAGGAAACCTTATGAAAATAGCGAATATGAAATTACTAGTTGGTGCTTTTATGGCCCTAACTTTAGCTATGCTTAGCCCTGCCGTACTTGCAAATGATAACAATGATATACGAAAGGCTGTTGTAGTTAAGTTTGCAAAAAAAGCTTACTCTGCAAATTATTACGGAAGGATAGATGGATACAAGTATGATTCCTACAAATTTTATGCTAAAAAAGGGCAAAAGTTAAAAGTGACGTTGACTGGAGGAAATGTTGAAACTTACTTATGGGGTAATCAATTAAAAGACTCTATCAATCTTGGAGAATATTCTCCAGAGCTTGATAATAATGGTATTTATATTTTACCTGCTTCAGGTGAGTATGAAATTAGAGTATTACAACCTAGATCACAGGCAAGAAAAGATAAAAAACCTCAATACTGGATGAGTATTAACATTAAATAAAAGACCTCTTGCGAAAGTATCGTTTTACCTAATTTTTGAATTGGCTAAAACCTTATTAAATGTAGCTTTATGCTGTTTAAATTTTGACTAACGCAAGAAGTCTAAAGACTTGCTAGATTCTTTTAAGCTTTTATACAAGGGTTCAAAAACTATTGCCAGTTAAGCGGGGCGTGATTTTTACGCAGATGTGTTTATGTTAGTAAAATGATATAGATTACTTGTTTAATACCCCGAGGAATAATTTAATCTTGCTGTGCGTTTGTCACTTTTCTTTCAAAAGTTGATTATATCTTTCAACGTAACCGTCGTGATATTCAAGCCCTTTTGATAGGAATTTGCAGTGAAAGAATAGGCGAAACTTATCTTAAATAATGGTAATTCCTTATCTTTAAAATAGAGAACGCCCGATGAAATTCATTAGGCGTTTACTTTAAATAAGTGTCAGCTTATTTTATAACCAGATGTACTTGTCAATCATGATTCTTTTTCTCAATTGCCTTAAAAAACAATCTTGCTATTTTTGACTTTTCACACCATTTTGTTCAATTTGTACTGCGGCTTGCCAGCTAGGTAGTTGGCTTAAACCTGCTACGTAATGTTGGATATGGGGATAATTTTCACCTTGTCCCATATGATAAACTAAAGCATGTAGTCCAAAGCCCATCATGAAGTCAGCACCGGTCAAACGGTCTGCCACTAGAAATTCTTTATCTTTTAAATATTCATTTAAATGGCTAAATACTTTATCGAACTCAACTTGAGTATAATTTTCTAGAAATACCAACTTCGTGCCCTGCTTGGTTTCTATCGTATTAAACGTTTTTAACAAAAATGGCAGCATGGCAGAGCTTTCTGAGAAATGAATCCACTGTAGATAATCGACATAGGTAGGTTCATCCATATCTGGTGCTAAATGCGGCGCAAGTTTCTGAATTAATAACTCAACGATTGCGCCTGACTCTGCAATAACTTTGCCATCCCATTCCAATACTGGAGATTTCCCTAAAGGATGGATGATTTTTAAAGATTCAGGTGCCAAATGCGTGCTTGAGTCACGATAATAGCGTTTCAGCTCATAGGGCTGCTTGATTTCTTCAAGTAACCACAAAATGCGAAAAGAACGTGATTGATCTAAATGATGTAGTGTAATCATGATAATTCCTATTTTTTTAAATTTTTACAACCACTTTGCCAAAGTTTTCGCCTTTCAACATACCATTGAAAGCATTGATCGTGTTATCTAAACCTTGCACCATATGCTCTTTATATTTGATTTTTCCATCTTTCAACCATTCAGACATTTGCTGATAGAATTCCGGATACTGACTGCCATAATCATCAAAAATAATAAAGCCTTGCATGCGAATACGCTTTTTTAAAAGGGTGGAAATAAAGCCCGGTAAACGGTCTGGCCCTTGTGCTTGCTCGGTAGCGTTATACTGGGAAACCACACCACACACCGGTACACGTGCCGCAGAGTTAAGCAATGGCCATACCGCATCAAACACTTTACCCCCTACATTCTCATAATAAATATCTATACCGTTGGGAACTGCTTGTTGTAATTGTTCTGCAAAATTTTCATCATGATGATTGATACAAGCATCGAAGCCGAGTTCTTCTACTGCATAACGACATTTTTCAGGCCCACCTGCGACGCCAACCACGCGACAACCTTTAATTTTGCCAATCTGTCCAACCGTAGCACCAACAGGTCCCGTTGCAGCTGCAACGACTAAAGTTTCACCGGCTTTAGGCTGACCAATGTCCAACAGCCCCATATAAGCAGTAAATCCTGGCATTCCCAAAATACCCAATGCCCAAGATGGATGTTCAGGTTGCATACCTAAGCTTTGACAGGCAGACCCATTAGAAATTGCGTAGCCCTGCCAGCCATTTCCGGAAAGAACCCACTCGCCTTCTTTGAATTTTGGGTTTTTAGAGGCCACCACTTGACTGACTGTTCCACCGACCATCACTTCGCCAATTTCAACCGGTGCTGCATATGAAGGAGCATCGCTCATGCGACCACGCATATAAGGATCGAGTGACAAGTAAATGGTTTTTAACAATATCTCGCCTTGTTTAAGTTCATTGAGCTCAACTTGTTCAATACGAAAATCGCTGTGTTTTGGCTCACCCACTGGCCGTTTAGCTAAAACGATGCGTTGATTAATAACTGTTTTCACACATATAACTCCATGTTTTATTTAAAAGTATTTTTCTTCACAATCAAAAACTGTGATTAAAATTTCTTTACATCCATTGTAGATGAGTTATAATAAAAAACAATACGACTGGTCTATTTTTTACAATAGAGTAAATAATTAATATGAAGCCTACTCCTATTAAAAAGTCTGAAGCGAAGCGCTTACACATTCTTAACACCAGTTCAGACCTGATTTTGCATAAAGGTTTTACTGGCGTAGGATTACAGGAAATTTTACAGAGCTGTGAAATCCCTAAAGGCTCGTTTTATCATTATTTCCAATCTAAGGAAGCTTTCGGATGTGAATTGGTACAGCATTATGTAGACAATTACCAAGTCCGTTTAAATGATGTATGGCGTTGTGATAAATCCCCTTATCAAAAGCTGATTGAGTATTTTAATTTATGGATAGAAGATCCTGAAACACAGTGTGGTTGGGCGGATAGCTGTTTAATTGTGAAACTTGCCGCAGAAGTTGCCGATCTATCTGAAGATATGCGCTCGATTATGTCCGCTGGCGTTGATGATGTAATCCAACGTATTGCTGGTTTAATTGATTTGGGAAAACAGGATCAGTCTATCCAAGCAGATACCGAGGCCTCTACTTTGGCACAAGTACTTTACCAAATGTGGTTAGGTGCAGCATTACTGAGTAAGTTGCAAAAAGATAAAACACCATTACATCAAGCTCTGAGAGCAACTAAATTTCTATTAAAAAGTGAAGATTCATAAAAATTAAATATCAACTACATAATTAATAATTCATGATAGCAGTCCAATGATTACCTATTATTGTGTTGCTATTAGATCAATTTACAATCCATGAGTATAGCGCACAATGAATTCTCCTTCTAAAGCCCTCATGACTCGTATTTTAGTTGGTTATTTAGGCTTATATCCCACCTTATTACTGGTTCTCACTTTATTAAAGCCAATTACTCAGCATCAAAGTTTCCCGATGATGGTGTTGATTGAAGTCATAGTATTAGTGCCAGTAACGCAACTGATTTCTTTTCCACTGGCTGGTTGGCTCATTACACAGCTAAAAAATTTTAAGAATTTGTTTTAACAAGAAATTGTGCTGGCAACAGCAATCCTAAGCCCTTATTTTGCCAACCACAAAGGTTGGCAAAATAACTTACTTAGTCGATATTAATCTGCGTAAGCTGGATAATCAATATAGCCTTTTTCCGTCCCACCATACAAAGTGCTTGCATCTACTGCATTCAATGGCCAGCCATTAGCGATGCGATCGGGTAAATCTGGATTCGCAATAAATGGGCGTCCAAATGCAATTAAATCGGCCAGCCCTGCCTCTAAAATTCGAGTCCCTCTTTCTGCCGTATATCGACCTGCGTAAATAATCCGACCACTGAAAGTGTCTCTGACATCTCTACGAAAATCATGAGGAAGTTCTGGTGCATTATCCCAATCAGCTTCTGCAATCGATAAATAGGCAATCCCAACTTCTTCAAGTATCTTTATGGCCTCAATATAAGTCACATGTGGATCATCTTCAACTAAACCCATGTAGACACGATCTTCCTCTGTACTTTCAAATAAGGGGGCAAAACGCACTCCTAAACGATCTGCACCAACTACCTCAGCAACTGCCTCTACTACTTCACGTAAAAAACGCAAACGATTGTTTAGTGATCCACCATATTCATCTTCACGGTGGTTACTATGTGCAGAGATAAATTGGTTCACCAAATAACCATTTGCACAATGAATTTCAACTCCATCAAAACCAGCAGCCAAGGCATTACGCGCTGCTTGAGCATAGAGTTGCACTAATTCTTTAACTTCTGCATTGCTTAAAGCACGTGGCATTGAAGGATCAGCCAAGGCCCCCGCATTGGGCCCGGTCTCAATAAAGACTTTAACATTACTATCAGCCCTAATAGCCGAGGGCGCGACCGGTGATGCATGATCGGGTTGCAAAGATGTATGTGAAACACGCCCAACATGCCAAAGTTGTGCAAAAATAATGCCTCCTTTAGCATGCACTGCTTCCGTCACTTTACGCCATCCAGCAATCTGTTCAGAGCTGTAAATACCGGGCGTCCAAGCATAGCCTTGACCACGGGGCTCGATTTGCGTACCTTCGGTGACCATAAATCCTGCACCGGCACGCTGTTGATAATAGGTTGCCATTAATTCATTTGGAATATTCCCTGGCTGACTACTGCGCGACCGTGTTAATGGTGGCAATACAATACGGTTTTGCAAAACATAAGGGCCTAAGCTTAAGTTCTGAAAAAGTTTGCTGTCTTTCATTTCATTGTATCCAAGTAATCATGACTTAATTGATCTAAATTAAAAAAATACCCTTCCTTCCTGTATATAGAAAAAATAAAGGAAGGAAAGCTATTCACTCAGGCCCTTCACCATTAAATGAGGGTTATTTTGCTTATTGCGCCAGTTGCTCAGCGTCAGAAGTTTTATTCACTGCTAAGCACCACAACAGACACTAGCTACTCTTTATTTCAACAATTGAAGTAATGCTGAGGCAGTTGCAGCAGAAGATGCTGGATTTTGTCCAGTAACCAGCAAGCCATCTACTTGAACATATACTTGCCAATCATCCACTTTAGAATAATGACCACCGTTTTGTTTAAGCATGTCTTCGACTAAAAATGGTACAATTTCAGTCAAACCTACAGCGGCCTCCTCAGTATTGGTGAAACCAGTCACTAATTTACCTCTGACTAAAGGCGCTCCATTACTTGCTTTCACATGACGAAGAACACCCGGGGCATGACACACTGCTGCAACAGGTTTGCCAGACTGAATCGCCTGTTCAATCAGAGAAATTGAAATCGGATCTTCTGCTAAATCCCACAATGGGCCATGCCCGCCTGGATAAAACACTGCATCATAATCAGCTACAGAAATTTCGCTAAGTTTATGCGTCTGTGTTAATGCTTGCATTGCAGTTGGATCTGCTTCAAAACGATGAGTGGTTTCAGTTTGAGCATCGGCTAAATTACTTTTCGGATCTAGTGGTGGCTGCCCACCTTGAGGCGACGCCAGCGTAACTTCAGCACCAGAGTCAATAAAGGTGTAATACGGTGCAGCAAGTTCCTCTAGCCAGAAACCTGTTTTCTTACCAGTATTGCCAAGTTGATCATGTGAGGTTAAAACGATTAAAATTTTCATGTTATTTCTCCGATAATTTTCAGGATTGAGGAGCATTGTTGAATGATCACATACCATGTGGCGTGAGCATGCCAGATACGTGCATTTAGCTTATATGCTCGTCTCGAGAATTTGGCGACTGATCTCTAATGAAACATTTTTATGTTCGCCTAGCTGTGTAAGATTATGTGATTTAAGTTGCGTAATGATGATCTCAATATCTGTCTCCCCCAGTCCATAATCGCTAAGACGAGTTGGCAGTCCGAGTTGCTCAAAGAAGGTTCGAGTACGGGCAATGGCTGCATCAATACGTTGTTCTTCATCACCTTCGACAATCTGCCAGACACGAGTCGCATATTGTAGTAATTTTTCTCGCTTCTCTTGACGACGTACTTGTAGATTGGCCGGCAACACAATTGCTAAGGTACGAGCATGATCAATACCATGTAAAGCCGTGAGCTCATGTCCAATCAAATGGGTCGACCAATCTTGTGGTACACCTGCTCCAATCAGGCCATTCAGTGCCATGCTGGCGGTCCACATCAAATTGGCACGCGTGTCATAATCTGCCGAATCTTCCAAGACTTTCGGTCCAATCTCAATCAGGGTTTGCAATAGACCTTCGGCAAAACGATCTTGTACTTGTGCATTGACAGGGTAAGTTAAGTACTGTTCCATGACATGAATAAATGCATCGACCACGCCATTTGCCAACTGGCGCGTCGGCAAGCTATAGGTTTTATTCGGGTCTAGCACCGAAAATTGCGGAAAAACATAGGGACTGCTAAATGCAAGTTTGGCTTGGGTCGATTTTCGGGTAACTACCCCACCGTTGTTCATTTCTGAACCGGTTGCTGGAAGAGTGAGTACACTGGCAAAAGGCAAAGCTTGGCTAATTTGAGTGCCATGGGTTTCTAAAATTTCCCATGTATCACCTGCATAATTGACTGCTGCTGCAATAAATTTGGTGCCATCAATCACCGAGCCACCGCCGACAGCCATTAAGAAATCAAGCTTTTGTTCACGAATCAGTTCTACTGCTCTCATTAGGGTTTCATAGCTCGGATTCGGTTCGATTCCTCCGAATTCGTGAATTTCTCGTGTACCTAATGCTTCACGCACTTCAGCTAATGTGCCATTTTTACGGGCACTTTCGCCACCATACAGCATTAATACCCGTGCTTCTGCAGGCACATAGTCATTGATTTTGACAATCGTGTCGGCACCAAAAAGAATACGGGTTGGATTATAAAAGTCAAAATTCAGCATATTTTTATCCTCAAAAATCAGTTAATGATTTGAAAAACCACCGTTATTAATCGCGTCAACTATAAAAATTAATCCACACTGCGGTTTTTGCTGTGATCATGCAGCAACTATATACAAAAATAGACCAGTCGTCTATTTTTATAAAAATTATTTCATCTTGCGACTTGAGTGATGGTTAAACACATTCAGGCTTGTTCTATAACACTTTTATTATTGATGTATTTTCACGAGCGATTGTTGTATGGAAGGTATCAACATGTATGACTACTGACATGGTCGTGAACGCATTGGCTAAAACAGTGAATGACTCATACAAAATAACGATGATTAAATATTTTAAAAGCAGATTGGCACGGTTTAGCAGATGTACAAATGCGACAGTAAATTAGATAGATTGGTTCAATATAAAGCATGTACATAGCTGCATTCATTTATTTACCCTGTTTTGATATTGACCCATGTAAATGATGAGATTAAGCCATTAAATAAAGTAGCCCAACTTGAATAAAAAGCCTCCGACAAACCTCACAGGGTTGAAGTGCTGCCTTTCATTCGAAATTTCAGGCAGCACCCTCATACATTTAAGCGTCGGTATGAGCTGGTAGTTTACTCGCCAAAACATCTACTTTTTCAATTGATGGTGGCTCTGAAAATAGCTCATCGGCCTGAGCCATCAACGCAGCTGCAACCTTGCCAGATAAATGTGCTTGGCGACCCGCCTCATCAGGAAATGCATCAAAAATACCAAATGTTGTAGGTCCAAGACGTAAGCCAAACCACGCAACTGTCGCAGGTTCTTCCATTACAATAGGTAAACCGGCTTTAAGGAAAGCTTCCACTTCGTCTTCTTTACCCGGTTTAGCTTCAAGACGGACATATAAAGCTGTTTTAAGCATGACTAAAACTCCACAATTGATTAGAATTCAAACTGATTCTGTCATTGCTAATGTATGCATGTCAGAAAGTTTTGTTGTATAAAAGTTAAAAAACATCCCATAGCTGAGCCAAAATTTAGGTTTTTATTTCGACATAATGCTATGAATTTATTCAAGTTAATATCATTAACATTTGAATCAAAAAATCAAGATATGAGATGATTAAATTCAATCTTAGTTATATAAGGATCAATTGACTCTACCTTAGATTTATAAGCTGACCTCTTCATCTGGAAGTTATATTGCTCAAGAAGCATTCAAGAACAACATGCACATCTTCATATCTATGAAAGTTATTTAGCTAGGAATTTGCTGTGAAACTCTATATGTTTCTCTATAAAGCTCGCAATGAAGTAATAGCTATGGTCATACCCTTCTCTTAGGTTAAGTGTAAGAGGATATTCTTGTTCCAAACAAATATCACTAAGAAGCTTAGGTCTTAACTGTTCTTCAAGAAAATCATCAGCTGTTCCCTGATCGACTAAAATAGGTAAATGAACTTCATCGTTTTTGATTAATTCAATCGCATCATAGCTTTTCCATAAAGTTTCAGTTTCACCTAGGTAGTGTGTAAAAGCCTTTTTCCCCCAAGGTACTTGGCTAGGTGCAACAATTGGTGCAAAAGCAGAAATACTTTTATACAGCTCAGGGTTTTTTAACCCAATGACTAATGCACCATGACCACCCATGCTATGCCCCATAATGCTTTGGACTTGGTTGGTCGGAAAATTCAGGTCAATCAGATTTCTGAGCTCTTCCACAATATAATCATACATTTTGAAATGCTGTGACCAGGGTGCTTGTGTTGCATTCACATAGAATCCTGCGCCTTGGCCTAAATCATAATCTGCATGATCTGGTACATCCTCTCCACGTGGGCTGGTATCTGGTGCAACAATAATGACTTTATGTTCAGCCGCATACTTTTGTGCTCCGGCTTTAGTAATAAAGTTCTGTTCGTTGCAAGTCAGTCCTGATAACCAATATAAAACTGGCAACTTCTCATCTTTGTCATGAGGTGGCAGATATATTGAGAATTTCATTGAACAGTTTAATGCTATTGACTGATGGCGATACACTTCTTGCGATCCACCAAAAGAAGCATGTTTCTCAATTATTTCCATAATCAATTACCTATGTTGAGCAAGACTTCATGAGAAATCGAGTAAACAAAGAGTCTGACATTCTCCACAGAGAATACTGATAAAGATTTAAAATGTAGGCAGGTTTGTTGAACCTATACATGATGGATACATAGATAGATCTGTTTTACAGATGATGTGCCGTTTTAGAGGATTCCATGCATGTCAATCATGATTCACATGCATGGAAAAGTATAAGGTCTGACGGAATTATTCGTAATGAATTACAGTACGAATTGACTTACCTTCATGCATTAGATCAAAGGCTTCATTGATCTGATCCAAGCCCATCGTATGTGTCACAAATGGTTCTAATTGAATTTTACCTTTCATGGCATCTTCAACCATTCCTGGAAGTTGCGTACGACCTTTTACCCCACCAAAGGCAGAACCTAACCATCTACGACCAGTAACCAGTTGGAATGGACGGGTAGAGATTTCTTGACCTGCGCCAGCTACACCAATAATTACGGATTGTCCCCAGCCACGGTGTGCACTTTCAAGTGCTGCACGCATCACATTCACGTTACCAATACATTCAAATGAATGATCTACACCCCAGCCAGTCATTTCGACAATGACTTGCTGGATTGGTTTATCGTAATCTTTAGGGTTCAAGAAGTCCGTTGCACCAAACTCTTTTGCCAGCGCAAATTTATCTGGATTCATGTCAACTACAATAATACGCCCTGCTTTAGCTTGACGTGCGGCTTGTACGACTGCCAGACCAATACCACCTAAACCAAAGACCGCAACACTATCACCTTCTTGTACTTTAGCCGTGTTATGTACTGCACCGATACCCGTTGTTACCCCACAACCCAGTAAGCAGACATGTTCGTGATTGGCTTCAGGATTGATTTTAGCCAATGATACTTCTGCCACTACAGTGTATTCACTGAACGTTGAGCAGCCCATATAGTGGTAAATCGGTTGACCATTGTAGGAAAAACGAGTGGTACCATCTGGCATTACGCCTCTACCTTGAGTTTCGCGAACGGAAATACACAAGTTCGATTTTCCAGATTTACAGAATACGCACTCGCCACATTCAGCGGTGTAAAGTGGAATTACATGATCACCTGGTTTGACGCTAGTCACGCCTTCACCAACCTCAACTACGACACCAGCACCTTCATGCCCGAGAATAGCCGGAAAAACACCTTCAGGATCATCGCCAGACAAAGTAAATGCGTCTGTATGACACACACCGGTATGGGAGATCTTAATTAATACTTCACCTTTCTTTGGTGGTGCAACATCAACTTCAACAATTTGAAGAGGTTGACCAGGACCAAACGCAACAGCAGCACGTGACTTCATGGAATAATTCCTTATACAGATCTATTTTAAATATGATTTTAGAATCTTGGCGATTTCAGCCAATTCTTCTTTTCGTTGTTGTTCTGTGGTTTCACCTGATACTAAAGTGTCCTTTAAATGAACCTCCAACATTTCATTCATCAAACCATTAATAGCACCACGCACAGAGCATATTTGTTGCAGAATTGCACCACATTCCACATTGTCTTCTAACGCTTTTTCAATCGCTTGCGTCTGACCTTTGATCTTTCTGACGCGTAGAAGAATCTTTTTTTTGTCTTCAACCTGATTAGGCATCAGACCTCCTTATTTGCTAGCATTAATACTATAGTACCCCATAGTATAAAAAAAGCAATAATTTTTATAAATCGAAAATTAAAAAGATCTTTAGCGAAAATTTTCTATCCCTGTTTTTAGTTTTTTTAAATTAACATCATAGAGCTTATGCGAAAGTCACAAAAAAAATGGGACTTTTAGCTCCCATTTTTTATTTTGTCTCATGTTCTTTGTAATGCTGTGACCTTTTAGAATTATGTTTCAAATTTTAGCCACTTTGTAGATATTTTGAACGTTTCAAGCCTTGAAAATACTACCGACAGTTTAGATTAAACTGCCTTTACAGACTGTACTAGAATATTTTTAGTGAGCGGATGATGTTTACTATTCATTATTTAGGAATTATTAAATCCTATAAATATCATTTATTGGATTAATTTATTTTGGTACTGTGCATATCATCCCCTAGTTAAGAATAAGGAACAACTATGAATAAGATGATGAATGCTCTTATCCTAGAAAATTTTGGTGATCATGAATTTACACGTGTAGAACTCCCTATACCTCAACCAGAGGCTGGGCAAGTTCTAGTCCGTATTCATGCTAGTGGTGTAAACCCTATTGATTATAAAATTCGTCTTGGTGAAGCACCATATGCTATGCCAGAGCTTCCTGCCGTGTTGGGAACGGATATGGCTGGGGTTGTCACTGCTGTTGGTGAAGGTGTCACCCACTTCAACGTCGGAGATGAAGTTTACGGTCTGATAGGTGGCGTTCGTGGTCTTCAAGGATCTTTAGCAGAATATGTTGTAGCAGATGCTGATCTGATCGCATTAAAGCCACGCAATATCTCTATGCGCGAGGCAGCAGTACTACCATTGACGTTTCTCACGGCTTGGGAAGGTTTAGTGGATAATGCGAAGGTCCAACCAGGGCAAACTGTACTGGTTCAGGGTGGTGCTGGTGGCGTTGGCTATATGGTTGTTCAGCTTGCAAAAGCACTTGATGCAAATGTTTGGGCGACTGGTCGTACAGCTGATCAATCACTGATTTCAGAACTCGGTGCAACACCTCTCGATTACACAACAGCATCTTCCGATGACATTATTGCTGCAAGCCCTGAGGGTCAAGGTTTTAACATTGTTTACGACACTGTGGGTGGTCCAGTACTCGAAGCTTCACTTTCCATGACAACTCACTATGGCCACATTACCAGCTGTGCTGCATTTGGTAATCATAATTTAGCGAGTTCATCTCTACGGTGTGCCACAGTGTCTGGCGTATTCGTCCTAATGCCGATGTTAACAGGCAATCGCCGTGCTCATCATGGTGATGTCCTTAAGATCGCGACTCGTCTCGTTGAGGAAGGTAAACTGCGTCCTATTGTTGATCCTCGTCATTTTACTCTAGACCAAGCGATTGAGGCTCATGATGCTGTTCAAGATCGCTCTGCCAATATTAAGGTCGTGATTGATGTCATTTAACGCACTTCAGGCCAAGACTTGGCGCTTCAATTGTATTGGAGATACAGATGTTCTGACATTAGAAACACTTCCTGTTGCTTTACCAGCAGCAGGAGAAGTTCTAATCCAGATGAAAACGATCGGACTCAACCGGGCTGATGTAATGTTTCGGCGTGGGACTTATATTCAAAAGGCAGTATTCCCTTCTCGTCTGGGATATGAGGGAGCAGGCATAGTTCTGGCAATAGGTGAAGGTGTACGCCAATTTTCTCCAGGAGATGCAGTATCGATTCTTCCGACTGACAATCTAGCCAAATATGGGACATATGCGGACAAGCTTCTGATTCCAGAAACTTTTTTAGTTCACAAACCCGATAGTTTAAGCTGGGAAGAAGCTTCTTCAATCTGGATGCAGTATTTGACGGCTTGGGGTGGTGTAATCCATGCTGGTGGAGTTTCGAAAGGAAAAACGATCTTGATCACAGCAGCTTCAAGTAGCGTAGGACTAGCTGCGATACAGATCGCTGAAGCAGCGGGTGCTAAGGTCATTGCAAGTACACAGACGATAGAGAAAAAGCAACGTTTACTGGATCTCGGTGTTAAAAATGTTATAGCCAGTGAAGATGAACCAGATTTGTATGAGGCGCTTGTTTTACGTTTAGGTGGAGAACATCTTGATGTCGCCTTCGATGCTGTAGGAGGGCCACATATTGAACAGATTGCCAAAGCGATGTCTGTAGGAGGAACTATGGTTATGCATGGTGCGCTTAGCCCGGAGATCACACCATTTCCCCTTAAAGTTGCATTACGCAAGAGCTTAACCATGCGAGGTTTTTTGTTCCTTGAGGTTCTGCATGACCCTGTTCTAAGAGAGCAAGCCAGACGATTTATTCTTAGCAGTATAGGTGCAGGATATCTTCGTCCAGTGATCGACCGTTGCTTTAACTTTGAGAACATGCATGACGCTCAGCGCTATCTTGAATCAAATCAGCAAATAGGAAAAATTGTAGTTACTCTAAATACATGATGGTCTTATCTGATTTCTACTTTCTAGAAAAAAGGTTAGTTCCTTCTGATTCAGGTTTCTATATGGCCCAGCACTTCCACTAAGTAATCAAACAATGCTCGGATTCGCAAAGGTGTCGGGCCCCGCTGTGGACGATATAAATACAGGCGCCAAACGGGAGAGGTTTCCTCATGAAGTATCTGAATGAGCTTACCACTCCTAAGCCACGGCAAAACTAGAAATCCAGGCATGTGTCCGAATCCAACTCCAGCGAGAATAGCTTGAAATTCAGCTTCTAGATCATCTGTAATAAAACGAGGCTTTGATGGCGTGAAGCTTCGACTTTCGGTGAATGTCCATGGCCAGTAACGCCCTGTTTTATGATCGAATAGTGCTGTTAGAGGGTATTTATCAAGGTCAATAATTTTTTTGGGCATTCCAACCTTATCAATTAACTCTGGCGTACCCACAGAATAAAAATTCACTTTAGCCAATTCCCTTGCCACATATCGATTGTCCGGCAAAAATCCAAATCTGATCCCGATATCTATTCGCTCATCGATCACATCCGAGTGTGAATCTGTTAGCACACAATCCACGACAATATCTGGATAACGTGTGGCAAATTCTGCTAGTGCAGGTACTACCAATTTACGCCCTAACACAGACGACACAGTAAGACGGACAGTCCCACGCATTTCATCTCGTTTTTCCTTGGTGTCTTTTATAATCAGAGCATCAATCGATCCCACCGCAAAACGTGCTTGCTTTGCCAAACGCTCACCATCAGCAGTAATTTTAATTTGTCGAGTACTCCTGTAAAACAGAATCTCTCCGCGCTGCTCTTCTAGCTCCTTTATTGCCCGTGTCACTACCTGCGGGGAAATACCCAGCTGAGTTGCTGCCTCTTTAAAATTTCGAGACTCTGCTGCGACACAAAAGATACGCATCATTTCCAATTTGTTCTGCATGTCCAATCCTGTGGTCTGGTAATTATTCCGTAAATAGGAATTCTGAAAGATAATATTATTCATTTATTATATATAACAAGGCTGTAATACTTAACCCATCAAATATGATTACCAGATAGGTTGAAGGTTACTTGTATGAATAATATAGAAAATAAAGTTATTGTTATCACAGGTGCAAGTAGTGGTTTAGGTGAAGCTACTGCTCGCTTACTTGCTAAAAAAGGTGCAAAGGTTGTACTTGGTGCTAGACGTACTGAAAAATTAGAGGCTATTGTTCACGACATTCGTGCTGAAGGTGGTCAAGCTGAGTTTATTGGTATGGATATAACCAAACCACAGGAAGTACAAGCACTTATTGAAAAAGCATTAAGCGCATTTGGTCAAATCGATGTATTGGTAAACAATGCTGGATTAATGTCTATTGCACCATTAAGTGAGCTAAAAGTTGATGAATGGGATCGTATGATCGACATTAATATTAAAGGTGTTCTTTATGGTATTGCAGCTACCCTACCTGTTTTCCAAAAACAAAACTTTGGACACTTTATTAATCTCGCATCTGTTGCAGGGATAAAAGTATTTAGTCCAGGAGGTACTGTTTATAGCGGTACTAAGTTTGCTGTAAGAGCCATCTCTGAAGGACTTCGTCATGAAGTTGGGGGAACAATTAGAACGACTACTATTGAGCCTGGTGCAGTTGAGTCAGAACTAAAATTTGGTTCGTCTCATAAAGAAAGTTCAGAGTTTGTTACTGATTTCTACAAACAAGCTATACCAGCTGACTCAGTCGCTCGAGCAATTGCTTATGCAATTGAACAGCCTGCGGATGTAGATATTAATGAAATTGTTTTACGCCCAACGAGCCAAGAGTTTTAATAATTGAATAACAAAAAATGGGAGCACCTCGCTCCCATTTTTACTATATTTTTAAAGTTAAGGACAAATCTATGAAAGCCGTATCGTATGTTATCAATAACCATGATGATTTTAAAAATTCATTGGTAGATATTGAAAAAGCGAAGCCTACACTTAAGGAGCGTGATGTACTGGTAAAAGTTCAGGCAATCTCTGTGAATCCAGTTGATACCAAAGTGCGAAAAAATTCGTCTGAAGCAAATAATCGTATTTTAGGTTGGGATGCCGTTGGGGAAATTATTGAAGTTGGCTCAAAAGTTACCTCGTTTAAAGTAGGAGATTCTGTTTGGTATGCTGGCGATTTAACCCGAGATGGTAGTAATGCTGAGTTTCAAGCAGTCGATGAACGAATTATCAGTCTTAAACCAATTACAGTATCTAATGCAGAAGCCGCAGCATTGCCATTAACTGCTATAACGGCATGGGAAATGCTGTTTGATCGGTTTCAAATTTCAGAAACAGATGTTGGCAGTATTCTGATTATTGGTGGTGCAGGCGGTGTAGGATCAATTGCTATCCAACTCCTAAAAGCAAAAACAAATCTGACCGTTATAGCAACAGCTTCACGTGAAGAAACGAAATCTTGGGTGGAATCACTTGGTGCCGACCATGTCATTGATCATAGCAAAGATTTAAACGAACAAATCGAAGCACTAGGTATTGAAAAACCAAAATACGTCTTCTCTACAAATCATACAGAAACATATATCAAGCAAATAGTTTCTCTGATTGCACCACAAGGCAAGCTTGGATTGATCGATGATCCACAAACATTTGATATTATGCCGTTTAAGACTAAATCTATTTCTATCCATTGGGAGTTGATGTTCACTCGTTCAATGTATGAAACCGATGATATTGAAAAGCAAGGTGATCTGTTGCAACAGGTTGCCCAATTAGTTGACCAGCAAAAAATTAGAAGTACCCTCAACCAAAATCTAGGCAAAATTAACGCTGCAAACTTGGAGAAGGCGCATAAGTTGCTTGAATCAGGTAAATCAAAAGGCAAAATTGTACTAGAAAACTTCTAAAACAAACTTAAGGTGAAATAATGACTATTTCAGTAATTGCGAACATTAAGGCAAAATCAGATCAAAAAGAAACGTTAGAAGCGCTTTTAAAAAGTGTAATAGAGCCTACGCTTCAAGAAGAAGGATGCTTGAAATATGAGCTTTATATTAGCGAAAATGACTCGAGTAGATATTTCTTCTTAGAAGAATGGCGTAGCAGAGAGGATTTAGATATCCATATAGCGTCTGATTATATTCAAAGTTTATTTGGTAATATCCAATCGCTAATTGAATCAAGTGATATTGTAGAAATCAAAAAAATATAGCTGTATTCGGACGTTATGATGAAGTATTCTTCAAATTAACATAGAGACTTAGAAAGCTAACATAAAAATGGGAGCTCTAAACTCCTATTTTTTCTGGTTTTTTAAATTTTTAGGGCTTTGTTGCACAAAGATTTGAAAGGCAAAGCGCCCCTAATTAAGCCAAATTTAAGGCGTAACTTGGGTAAGTGGTCGACCTAATTCCGTAAATCTGTTAAGGACTGCTACACGTGCATGAATCTCATTGACTTGGCTATCAAAACTCCTTGCATTGAGTTTATCTCCTAATAATTTAATGCAGCGCATCTTAGTTTCAACTAAACTTCGCCGATGATAGCCTGACCATTTTTCCATAGTGTTTACCTGAGAAGCACTGCTTCGCAAGATTAACTGTTCGAAGTAATTCATTTCGCTCTAGCGAGCTGCTTGCTCTTTGTTTCTTTCCATGGTTTCGCATTTTTCTAGGTGGAATCACCGCATGCGCTTGCCGATCTGCAATGACCTGACGGCATTTCTTAGTGTCATAAGCTCCATCGGTATAAACAGAGTCAATCCGCTCATCTTGTGGAGTTTGATCAAGTAAATCACCAAGAACCTGTGAGTCACTGACATTATTTGTTGTAAGCTGAACTGCACGTATTTGCAGTGTTTCAGCATCTATATCTATGTGCAGTTTACGCCATTTTCGTCGATATTCAGGTCCATGGTTCTTGCGTTTCCATTTGCCTCATCTAGAAACTTCATGCCTGAAGAGTCCATGAGTAGATGCAGCCCATCGCTACTTTTTTGGTAGCTGATTGAAATATCAATATGCTTTTGTCTTCTACAAAGCGTGGTGTACGAATATCACTGATATTCGGGGCTGCTCAGCCGCAAAGTTTAATCAGACTTTGCATAAAGCCAGTGACCATACGTAAAGACAGACTGAATAAGGATTTAATCATTAAGCAGCATTGGATGGCTGCGTCGGAGTAGGTTTGATTTCGCCCTTGTTTGCCTTTTGATGGAGCATACCATTGCGTAGCAGGGCGAATTCAAACCAAATGGCAATATTTCCGCGACTAATGAGTGCTCGGTTATATGCGGGCCAATTGGTTGTACGATAAATTTTAGGTGTAGGCTTATTCATTTGAAAATTATATTGTGGAATAAACCTTAGATATAGGTTTGTGTAACAAAGCCGAGCTCAAATGAGACCCCATATTTAACATGGTCAAAATATTAGCTAAACGATCAGCTAATCGCTCATGAGTAGAACTATTTTGTTTCATCAATCAATAAGCAAATTTATGTGGGTGCATGGACAGATTGTGTCATCGTTATCAATCTTTTACTCTTATTTATTAAAAATTTTAAATGTTGTTTAAAGTTCATTTTATTTCATTAAATAATACAAATTCTCATCTTTTCTGATGGGATGGCGTCAATTAAACTCAACTCCTAAGCTATTGATTTAGTGAATTATAAAGTCAATAGCATTTTACCTATACCCATTTTTTACCCAAATTAGATTTAGTGCATTGAATCACAAAAATAATCTTGTTCAAATCCGAACTAAAGGATTTGAAATGGTGTACTCATTATACGATCTTTATAGCTCAACCAAAATATTATAATATAACATTACATTTTTGATATTTATTTTTTGATGTATTATTCAGAAAGACACATTCAGGGTTAAAGTTATGTTTGAAATTATTGATGATTTAAAGAAAAAATTAGATCAATATCGCCCTTTATCTCCTGCAATTGTAAAAAATTTACAAGAAGATCTTATTGTCCGCTGGACCTATCATTCAAATGCCATAGAAGGTAATACTCTTACACTATTGGAAACCAAAGTAGTTCTTGAAGGTATTACTGTAGGTGGAAAAGCGTTAAGAGAACATTTCGAAGCGATAAACCATAGAAATGCGATTTACTACGTCGAAGACATTATTCGTAAGGAAGAACCATTTTCAGAATGGCAAATTCGCAATATTCATCAACTTATTTTAAAAAATATTGATGATGAGAATGCTGGGCGTTATCGTCAGCAAAATGTATTGATTTCTGGTGCTACTACTACCCCTCCTGACTATACTTTATTAAATGACAAGATGGCTCAGCTAATCGATTGGTATAACCTTGAAGCATATAAACTTCACCCGATTGAACGTGCAGCCAAAGTACATGCGGATTTTGTGGGTATCCATCCATTCATTGATGGCAATGGTCGCACATCACGTCTTTTGATGAATCTGGAACTGCTTAAAGCAGGCTATCCACCCTGTGTGATTACTGTAGAAAATCGTTTAGC
This sequence comes from Acinetobacter sp. PC34, assembly GCF_051789135.1. Classification (NCBI taxonomy): domain Bacteria; kingdom Pseudomonadati; phylum Pseudomonadota; class Gammaproteobacteria; order Moraxellales; family Moraxellaceae; genus Acinetobacter; species Acinetobacter sp. PC34. Next base: position 2,670,152 of record NZ_CP196664.1, read on the forward strand.
TTACTATGAAGCATTGGATCAATGGATGGCTTCTGGAAAGACTGAAGCATTTATTCGGTTAGTTTCAGAGGCGGTACAAGACGGATTTAAACCGTATCAAGTTGTTTTAGGAATATAGAACTATACTAACTTACATTTTTCTTCATTTATCTTTGCTTAAGACATTTTTGTTTATTCGGCCGGGATAGTATGCGCACAGCAAAAAAATTAAACCTTTGTTTATTAAAACATTTACAACCAACCTACTTCATTGTACCGCGAAAAGTTAGCAGGCTAAAAAATATTAATGGCAATGTATCTACATTACAGCTGTTAATGAACCTCAAGCTGCTGAATTCTGAATATCCACCTTGTATCATCAGTGTTGATAATCGATTGGCTTACTATAAAGCTTTAGATTATGGATGGCTTGTGGAAAACGAAGCTTTTGCATATTTTTATAAAAAATTCTAACCTCAATAAAATTATTCTTAATAACATTTCACATAAAATTCACTATTAAATACCTATACTTGAATTGGAAGTAAAACGCTGAAATTTAGAACCACAAAAATTTAGCAAGTGCTTTTAAGGTAAATTTAGTAATTTTACCAATTATAAATTTATATAGGTGTATTCTTCAATGGCTATAGAATTTGTTTCCAAATCAAAGTTACCTACAGCGTTTGGTGATTTTGAAATTATGGCATTTCAAGACCAAAGTACTGGTGAAGAACATATCGCTCTTGCCAAAGACATGGATACTATTTCTAATCAACCTGTACTCGTCAGAATTCATTCAGAATGTTTAACAGGTGATGCTTTTGGATCACTCAAATGTGATTGTGGTCCACAATTACACTCAACCATGAAGATGATTCATGATGCAGGTCAAGGTGTCATTTTATACCTTCGCCAAGAAGGCCGTGGCATAGGACTAACCAATAAAATTCGGGCCTACGCACTTCAAGACCAAGGACATGATACCCTTGATGCAAATTTATTATTAAACCTGCCAGCAGATGCTCGTAAATATGACATGTGTACCATTATGCTTGATTATTTACAAATAAAAGACGTCAAGTTGATTACAAATAATCCATTTAAAATCAAATCTTTGACTGATTTAGGAATCAACGTTGTTGAACGTATTCCTTTAAAAGTTGGCTTAAATATTTTTAACAAAGATTATTTAGAAACAAAGCAAAAACGTATGTCACATCTGTATGATAATAGTGATTTTTAAAAAGCAATTACTTTCAGTAAAAAAATCCACGTATAAAGTTCCATCTCCCTTTCGGGAGAAGGCTAAGATAAGATACTGTTTTATATTTAATTATTGTTTTAAAGAATACCTATGAAAGAAGCTGGCCTACTCTTTATTTTCTCTCAGGATTTGCGAAAAAACTGTGACTTTTTCTAAAGTCGCATTCATCCCCTTATTAAAAAAAGTATTGACAAGTGCTGAGCCAATGATAATAAGATCTACTTTATTGGCTAATGCTTTAACATGACTTTCATTTTTGATCCCAAAGCCAATTGCAACTGGAATATTAAAAATAGGCTTGATTTCAGCAATCTTTTTCTCAATATTGGGTAGATTTAAATGCCCCCCTGTTAAGCCATTTTCTGCAACATGATATAAAAAACCTGTCGCGCGCGCTGAGATTTGCTCTAACCTTTCAACTGGGGTAGTCGGCGCTGTCATTGCAATTAAATGCATATTTTTTTCATTTAATTGCACTTCAAAGTTTTCTCGATATCCATATGGAGCATCTAAAATCAATATTCCATCTATAAGATTTTCTGTATCGGCGACAAGTGTTTCGAAACCATATTGCATCATCCGATTTAAATAAGTCATAAAAATTATTGGTGTCTTGTCATCATGCAGCCTGATTGCTTTTACCAACTCAATGGTCTGTTTGACCGTTTGACCTGCACGTAATGCTCTAAGATGTGCTGCTTGAATGATCTCTCCATCTGCCACTGGATCTGAAAAAGGAATGCCAACTTCAATAATGTCAGCCCCAGCTTGACCTAATTGGCTCAACAGACGACAACTTTCTGCAAAATTAGGATCTCCAGCAGTAAAATAACAGACCAGACCGCTTCGATTTTCCAGTTTCAATTGCTCTAATTTTTGATCTAGACGGTTCATGCTGTAGCTCCTGCAAGATATTTTTTGACCGTGTTTAAGTCTTTGTCACCTCTGCCGCTTAAATTGACAATAATAATCTGTTCTGGCTGCATTTCTTGAGCAAGTTGAATCGCATATGCAATCGCATGAGAACTCTCAAGCGCAGGAATAATGCCCTCCTGTTGGCTTAAAAGCTGAAAGGCATTTACCGCTTCTTGATCGGTGATCGCCGTATATGTAACACGTCCTGTTTCAAACAGAAGGCCATGTTCAGGGCCAACACCAGGATAATCTAAGCCAGCTGATATAGAGTGCCCTTCTAAAATCTGCCCATCTGAATCTTGTAATAAATAGGTTAAATTGCCATGCAGCACACCGACTTGACCTTTGCAAATAGAGGCGGCATGTTCACCACTATTTGTTCCTTTTCCACCTGCCTCAACGCCAAACATTTTGACATTCAGGTCTTCTAGAAAAGGATGCATCAACCCTAGTGCATTTGATCCCCCACCCACGCAAGCAACAAGAGCATCAGGCAGCCTATTTTCTTTCAGGAGTATTTGGTTTCTGGCTTCTAGACCAATAATTTTCTGAAATTCTCTGACCATCGTCGGATATGGGTGAGGGCCTGCGCCAGTACCCAACAGGTAATAGGTTGTATCCACATGACGAATCCAGTCACGTAATGCTTCGTTCATGGCATCTTTTAAAGTCCCACGCCCTTTTTGAACACTTCTGACTTCAGCACCGAGTAATTTCATGCGCTCAACATTCATTTGTTGCCGCTGAATATCTGTTTCTCCCATAAAAATGGTACATTTCATCTTAAACAGCGCGCAAACCGTTGCTGTTGCAACACCATGTTGCCCAGCACCCGTTTCTGCAATGATTCTGGTTTTACCCATAAATTTGGCTAATAAGATTTGGCCTACACAATTATTGATCTTATGCGCACCCGTATGGTTCAAATCTTCTCGCTTGAAATATATTCGAGCGCCGCCTGCATAAGCTGTTAGGTTTTTTGCATAAAAAAGAGGACTAGGACGACCAACAAAGTCCGTTAAAATCTGCTGATATTCAGCCCAAAATTCAGGTTTGTGCCGAACAGTATTAAAGGCTTGCTCTAATTCTTGAAGTGCCGGCATTAAGCTCTCTGGCATGTAACATCCGCCAAATTGACCAAAAAATCCCAAGTCATCAGGACCATTACCTGTATAAGGGGTTGTCATCTCATATCTCTTTTACTATCAAAACTTGTTTGATCTTAAAATATTTTCATTTTTATGATAATTGATATATTTTGAGCTTATGGTGTTAGAGAATTTTACAACATGAAACGCAGAACATTACCTCCCCTTAATGCTTTAAAAGCATTCGAGGCTGTCGCCAGAAATAAAAGTTTCAGTTTAGCTGCGGAAGAATTGTGTGTAACCCATAGTGCGATTAGCCATCAAATAAAGCAGTTAGAAGAATGGTTGGATAAAAAATTGTTTATTCGACATTCCTCGACCATCTCTCTGACGGCGGATGCCGAAGAATTATCGCTAGTTTGTACGCAGCTTTTTAATCGTTTAGAACAATGCGTCTTTGAGTTAACAAATAAAACTTCAGAAGTAGAAGTTGTAATAGGCGCTTCTCATAGTTTTATGGCAAATTGGCTGATTCCTCGATTAGAAAAGCTCGAAGTCATTTATCCCAATATCCATATCAAATTAATGACATGTAATGACTTAAAATTGTTAGAAAAAGAGAAAGTTGACATATTTATCAATAGCGTCAGTGAACATCATCTACTTCCCAACTTTTTGAATAAATATCTGTTATTTCCCGATAACATGGGTCCTATTTGTAATCGTGAAATAAATCTTCTTCATTCCGTAAATGATCTTTTAAACTATCCATTACTTCATACCCACTCAAATAAAAGTGCATGGCATACATGGTTTGATCAGTTTCAAATAAGCTTTTCCCCAAAATCCAATGACCGTTATTTTGATAGTCTGAATTTAATGATAGAAGCTGCCGTGTCTGGGTTAGGAATTGCCATAGCACCTCAAATTCTAGTAGAAAAAGAAATGCTAAATGGAAAGATCATTGCCCCTTTTGGTTTTATCTATTGTGACTATAATTTTTATGCAATGGTCAGAAAAAATAACGAAAATCGTGATGTTATGAATATCATTGATTGGTTAATGGCCGAAGAAAAAAGTTAAACCTTTAATCTTTGATTTGAAAAATTCTATTCAATTGCTCATCTATAACCTCTATTTCACATTCTGTTCACGCTGTGCTGCCTAAGGTATAAACATACACTTCATACGGACACTGATGATGAGACTTGTAAAAACACTAATTGCTACAGCCTTATCCTTGCCGCTTCTGTTGTTAGCCGGATGTAAAAGTATTCCCAGTTATTCAGCCGATTACGTCCAATCCAGAAACGGTATTCAGGGGATAGCGCTGGATCAGGCTAAAGCTCAGGATATCGGCCTCCGCTTTACCTCAGCTTTTAATACCTTGGGCACACCAGAATTTGTGGAAAGAGCCGGATCGCTGTATGCCGACCAGCTGTTTATTAACGATACCCTATCGCAATTTTCATCCCGTCAAAATCTACTCGAGCACTTTCAAGGCATGAACAAACGGGTCAGCAAGGTCAGCGTCAAGCTGTTAAACGCTTCTTATCATCAGGACTCTGCCTATGTGCACTGGCATATGGCCTATGATTTTAAAATGTTCGGCACGACCCGCAGTATGGACTCTTACGGTATCAGTGAAATCAAGATCAACGAAAACAACAAGATTATTTTCCAGCAGGATTTCTGGGACCCTGCGAATGGCCTGTATCGTTCCCTGCCTTATGTTGGAGGGGTCTACTCATGGCTACTGCCTTTCAAAAAATAGCGATCAGCACGGCGTTAGTGATGGGATGTAGCTTCTGTCCATGGGCACAGGCACAAAGCCTGAATCAATGCGGCAATGGTCCGCTGATGGTGGGACAAAAACATGTCGGTGTGGCTAGTTACTTTGCGCAAAACTGTAATCAGCCTTGGCAAGGCCAAAACATGCAGATGGATTTTACCTATACGCAGAATATTCCGGAATGGGCATTTAAACGTACGGCCACACATTTACTGAAACGTAATATTAAAGACGCAAAAATACATGCTCTATTCAACCCAATCACTGATTTGTATCGTCCGGTCAAATCAGGTGACCTGTACCGTTTAAAATACAACCATGCTACACAGACCCTGAGCTTATCCTTGAACCAGCAAGGTTTAGGGCAGCTTAAACATCCTCTGGCACAACAATATTTTAATATATGGCTGGGTCCCCAGCCATTTAGTGCTAAATTAAAACAGCAATTATTAAATTAGTATCTGCCGCTATGTCGAAACATTTTATCCTGATGGTTGAAGACCATTATGAGCTGGCCTCTACCCTATGCGAGTTTCTGGAAGAACATGACTTTGTGGTCGATCATGCCCGCAATCTGAGTGCTGCTAGACAATTACTGAAACAGCAACGCTACCATATCTTGCTACTTGACATTAATTTGCCTGATGGTTCTGGTTATGAATTGTGCGAGTGGTTACGCAATGAAGAGGGGTTAGACTTACCTGTCTTGATGCTTACCGCTCGGGATACCTTGGATGATAAACTCAAAGGCTTCAATTCCGGCACGGATGATTATCTGGTCAAGCCCTTTGACTTTAACGAGCTGGTAGTTCGGGTCAAGGCCCTGATCAAACGTTCCATGGGTGAAGTATCTAGCAGTCGTCTGCAAATTCATGACCTAATTTTGGACACGGCAACACAGCAACTAACTCGAGCTGGGCAGAACATTGAATTGCCTCCGATTCAGTTTAAACTTTTGAAGTTACTGATGCGTCATTCTCCTAAAGTACTGACCAAACAGGAAATTATGATGCAGCTTTGGGGTGACGAAGAGCCAGAAAGTGATGCTCTGCGCAGTCATATCTATAATTTACGCAAAATGGTCGATAAACCCTTTGAACAAAAGCTGATTCACACCATATCTGGGATTGGTTTAAAGATTGCTCTCGAAGATGAAGCCTAATTTAGGTACACAACGACAATCAGTCCAGTGGTGATTGCTAGATCAACATCCTGATGGGTATTGAGATAATACTGCCGATCAAACAATTCCACTCGCCAGCCAAGCTGCTTGCACAACTTCTGTACCAATTGCAGTCCAATGCCATGACCTTTGATCTCTAATTGCAATTGCTGCCCCGACAGTTCTTGCACCTTTGAGTTATTCGGTAAAGGAATGCCGACACCATTATCTGCAATCAATACTGTATTTTTTTGCAAAATGACATCAATTTCTGTGCCTTGTGAATAATTCAGCGCATTGCGCAGAATATTGCCAAACACCATTTTGGTCATCGACGGGTAAAGTTTACGTGGCTGTTCGTTTAGATCTTTTTGAAAATTTATCCGCATGCCTTTGTTATGGCTAACACTATCCAGATCCTGAACTAAATTTTCCAAACATTCTGAAAGCATAGTTGATTCAGCGGTTAAAGTATTGGTGGTATTGCGGGCGATAGCCAGTAGTGTGTCAACTAATAGTTGCATGTCTTCAATGGTGTTGTTCAGGCGAGTAAATGATTTATTGTCCCCATAGCGTGCCTGACACAACTGCACATTGCCTTTTAAGATGGTAAGTGGTGTGCGAAGCTCATGACTGACATCACCAGTAAATTCACGTTCACGCTGAATAAACTCGCTTAATACCTGATGATATTTTTCTAGCGCCTGCTTCAGATATTCCGCTTCCAGATTTGAATCAGTCCGGATGTCATGAAACGGTGAAGCCTGATTTTTATAATCTTCCCAATCAATATGTTCCAGTGCGTTGGCAAGCCTTGTAATGGGAGAAAAATAGCGCCGGGCACGACGGTTCCACCACCACAGCACACTATATAGCACAAACAGGCTGACCATCAGCGGTGCCAGACCAAACAGCCACACCAGCTTGTTGACGTTGCTTTCACCAAACACCAGCAGCACATGCTGCCCATCTTTTTCGCCATAAACGGTCATGCGTTCCTTACCATCGACAAAATGCCGATTCACCCCTTGCTCAAGTGACATATTCTTAAATTGGGAGGGAGACACAGTGTTCCAGCGGTAACCATACAGGTTTTTGGTATCGGGCAATTCTGCGGCAGGATTACGTTCTAATCGCTGCCAGTAGTGTGACATTTCCTGTTCTAGCGCCGTTCTGAGCAAAGAACCTTTGATTACCCAAGCACTACAGCCAATCCCAATCACCACAGACAGGGCAATGAATCCGATTTGCAGCCAGTAGTAGCGGTTAAACACCTCACCCAGAGGATGATCGTGTTTGTCCCTGAACAGCTTTAACATTGGTGCATTCCCCGCTACCCCATCCGATTCGCCATTCAATTATACGGTTTTCTTTTTAAACAGAAAGTGACCGATCACCCACTCGCGTCCATGGTCATAACCAAATAGCTCGGCACAGGCCATAAAGAAAATCCGCCAGCGCTGCCACCAGATTGCGGCATCCGCGCCATAAGTTTTTTCAAATAAGGGCTTTAGCTCGGCCTGTTTACCATCCATATTTTCTAGCCAAGCATTTGCGGTACGTTCATACTGCGTACCCGCCCATTGCCAGTGCTGTTCTAGCTGTAAATGCTGCTGAAAATGTAGGAAAGTTGAGGCTGCTGGCATCAAACCACCACTAAAGAAATATTGCGACATCCAGTCAAACTCATTTTTGACTTCAAACGGGTAATGCAAGAAACGATGACAGAAAATATGACACCACAATAAGCCATCTGGTTTGAGCCAAATACTAATATTTTCAAACAGTTTTTGATAGTTGCGTACATGCTCAAACATCTCCACTGATACCACACGGTCAAATGACGCAGGTTCAAGTTGCAACACATTGACATCACAAGTGATCACATTAAGGTTATCCAGTTTTTTTAAACGGGCTTGTTCCTGAATATACTCGCGCTGGGTTGAAGAATTTGACACGACTGTAATACGGGCCGTTGGATAATGCTCGGCCATATACAGACTCAAAGATCCCCAACCGCAGCCAATTTCCAAAATATCCTGCCCGTCTTTCAGTTGTGCTCGCTGGCAATAGCAGGCAAGCGCAGCTTCTTCGGCTTGGTCTAGCGTCATATCGGCATGTTCAAATAGACTCGCGCTATATTTCAAACGCTTACCGAGTACTGCCTGAAAAAATGCGGTCGGCAGTTCATAATGCTGCTCATTGGCTTTGTCTGTATCAATGGCAATTTCGCTGTTTTTCAGCATGGTCAGCACATCCATATAGCGCCGGGCTGCCAGTGCTGGGTCAAAGCGTCCTTCCTGTGCCAGACGTTTTTTGCTTAGGCTGCGAATGCCCGCGCGAATCACCGAATCGGGCAGCTTGCCGCTTTCGACCAGTTTTAAAGATTGTTGAATCATAAAGTCCATGTATTTACCTACTGTTTGGGTGGCCACGGAATAAACATTGAAGTTCGTCGTTGATAGTCTTTATAGTTGTCACCACGGTGGGTGAGCGCCTGTTGTTCACTAAAGGGAATCCCGGTGATGTAGTACAGAAACAGCCACATCAGCAGTGGATAAATCCATAATTCATAGCATCCTGCTGCCAGACCGAGCACTGGATAAGCAAACCAATGCAGCCATTCAAAGAAATAATTCGGATGGCGCGAATATTTCCACAGACCCTGATCCATGGTTTTACCTTGATTCTGTGGATCTAGCTTAAAACGGTAAAGTTGCTGATCGGCAGTGCTTTCGCCTATCAAAGCGGATAGCATGATCATGCCCGCCACAATCACAGTGACCAAAGTCCAGTCATTCCATTGCTCGGTCGAGATACTTAACAACTTCAGCATTGGGTAAGAAAATAGTAGAGCCAAACCTGCCTGAAATATAAAAAACACCAGAAATCCAAGATGCTGATAATCCCCCATCGCTCGGCGCATGTTGGCATAACGCGTGTCTTCTTGGGTTTCATTGGCATAGCGCCGTAACAGATGCCAAGTCAGCCGTGAAAACCAGATCCCACTCGCCAGTCCCAGAAATAACCGAACCAACATCGGCGCACTGTCAATCACCCAAGCGGCAATAATCACATTAAGGGCAATACTGAAACTCCAAGCGACATCGACTAGCCCTGCTCTGCGGTTATAGGTCACCAACACCCAGTTACAGAGCATGATGAAGACATTGAACAAAAATAAATCTAGCAGCATGTCGCCCTCCTGTTTTATTTCTGCTTAGTAAGCACTGGCTTCAAACAGCAAATGCACATCACTGATCACACCTTCCCTAAAACCACCTTCGCAATAACACAGATAAAAATCCCACATGCGGATAAAACGCTCATCAAAATCAAGTTGCAGTACTTGATCACGCTGCTCCAGAAAACGCTGACGCCAACACTTCAGGGTTTGTGCATAGCTTTGACCAATATCTTCCAGATGTTTGAGACGAAGTTTTTGCTCAGAAGCCGTTTGCGTCATAACACTGATACATGGAATAAAACTACCGGGGAAAATATAACGCTTAATGTAATCCACCGTATTTAAAGCTTTAACATAGCGTGCATCTTCAATCGTAATCGCCTGTATCAAGGCTAGACCATTCGGCTTGAGGAGCTCGCGGCATTTTCGGAAATAAGTTGGTAAATACTGCTCACCTACGGCCTCGATCATTTCAATGGACACCAATTTGTCGTATTTACCCTCGAGTAAACGGTAGTCCTGAAGCTGTACAGACACCCGATGAGACAGCCCTGCTTCAGCAACTCGGGCGAGTGCTTCATCGTACTGAGCTTTGGAAATGGTAATGGTGGTCACCTTACAGCCATAATGCTGAGCCGCATAAATGGCAAAGCCTCCCCAGCCGCTGCCAATTTCAACCAAATGGTCCATCGGTTGCAATTGAAGTTTTTGGCAGATCAATTCTTTTTTATAATCTGAAGCTTGTTCCAAGCTCATACAAGGGTCTTTAAAGACAGCACTGGAATACATCATGCTGGAATCTAAGAACAATTTAAAAAAATCATTGCTCAAGTCATAATGCTCAGCAATATTCTGACGACTACCATCAATCGAATTCTTGCGGGATTTATACCAAGCCTTAAGTGCCAACTGGCTAGCTTTGGCCACTACATTTTGATTCATCCGATCAAGCACATCACGGTTACGTGCCAAAATGCGGATCACATCGACCAGATCTTCACTGCTCCAGTAGCCACGGATAAAACCTTCGGCAGCACCCAGTACACCATTACGGAACAGCAAATCCATCAGACGAACATCATGCACCTGTATCACCGCCTGTAAATCGCTATTTTCCCCGACAGCCCCGTTCCAGACGCCTTTAAAAATCAGCTGACCATGGCGTAATTTCAGCAGGTGGCGCAGTACCACCGGCAGTGTGCTTTGCTCTCCCATGAATAGTGTCTTCATCGCAATGTGTTTCCTTTTTCTTTTTTAGGATGTCGATAAAATGGAATTTTCTTTTTCCATAAACGAAAGGCGTGCAGATAAATTCCGCTGACCATCCTGAAGGGTTCAAGAACTTTCAGTACAGCATAACGATGCTGCTGTGAAGGAACCGTGATGGCCTGCAAGGAAAATTTCAGGGTGGCATCGAATTGCAAGATTCCCTGCTCAAACAGCTGCATATGAATCACGTTCTGCCGATCCGAAAAGCTGAAGCGCCAGCGATAATCCAGCCCCATCGGCATGAACGGCGACACATGAAAGGCCTTTTTAAAGTCAAACTGGTGACTCTGGTACGGCGCATATTCGTCTGGATTGTTCCGGCAATCGTGAATGTAGACCTGTCGTTCATTCCACGGTGTGTTGGTGATTTCACTCAGCACAAAGAGCAATTGGTCAGTGGCATCAAAGATCAGATAAAACACTACGGAATTGAAACGGAAACCCAGTGTGCGCGGCAAGGCCAGCACCCGGATGGAAGCGGCATGCGGTAACAGATAGTTTTCCCGCTTGATTAGCAGGCGTGCAACTTTCTGCCGGATTGAACCACATTCCATGCTCAGAAAATCGCGCTCATCCAGAGTCAGGAAATTCCAGCGGTTAGATGACCACAGCCAGGATTTACCGGTAAAGGTCGCGAGCTGATCCGGATCAAACCATAGATAGGTTAGCTGGGTCTCAAAAGCATGGGCTTTGGGCAAATAACGTCGGTGCCGGATTTCGGCAGAGGCAATCGCCAGTGGATACATCTGCATCATGTGCTCCTAGGCGGCCTGCTCGGCCTGTTTCAATAGCTGATCGACTACCCATGCAGCACTACGGGCACCATCCTCATGAAAGCCCCAGCCCCAATAAGCACCGCAGTAGGAGGTGCGGTTTTGGCCGTTGACCTCGGCCCAACGTTGTTGTGCCTCAATCGCGGCAGCATCAAATACTGGATGACGATAATATCGTTCTACCCATATTTTTTTCGGATCGAGGTTAAAGTTAGGATTGAGTGTGGCAAAGATTTGGGTTTTACAATTCAGGTTTTGCAACTGGTTCATCCAGTAACTGAAACCATAATGCATGCCACTATGCTGGAATGGAGTTGATTCGGTTGCACGACTAGGTGTCACATGTACATGCCAGCTGGCCCATTGGCGCCTGGATTTGGGCATGATATGAGTATCGGAATGCACCACCATATGGTTATCCTGATAACGAAACTTGCCAAGTACTTCCCGCTCTTGCGCTGACGGGTCTGTAAGTAAATTCAAGCTATCATCAGCATGGCTGGCAAAAATGACCCAGTCAAAACGTTCACTGCCCTGTCCAGTTTCAATCACTACATCATTGGCACTACGGGATACATGAAGCACACCTGTCTTGCGGAAAGTCATATTCGATTGGGCCTGAATGGCACGAACATAACGAGCTGATCCACCCTTGACCGTAAGCCACGAAGGTCGCTCTTTCAGCTGCAACATACGATGGTGCTGAAAAAAGCTCACCACAAATTTATACGGAATCTGTCCAGCTTGCTCTACTGGACAGGACCATAGCGCCCCGCACATCGGATAGAGATGTTCCTGACGAAAGGCTTCGGAATAGTCATGTCGATTGAGATATGCATCAATACTGAGCTGTGCATCGACCTGTTCAACATCAATATCTTTATTGGCCGCATAGAAACGGAACAGATCGGACAACATCGCGCGAAAATCTGCATTAAAAAAGTTTTGAGGTCGGAACAATAACGAGAATTTTTTTGAAGGATTGTACTGTAAGCCAGTGACCTGATTATTCACCGAAAAGCCCATGTCACTGCTTTGCGATTGAATCCCAAGTTCTTTTAGCATGGCGCAGAATAGCGGATAGTTATGCTCATTAAAAACAATAAAGCCACTGTCCACCGCAACCTGTTCACCATCGATATTCAGCTGATGGGTATCGGTATGACCACCAAAGTAGTTATTCTTTTCAAAGACTGTGACTTCATGCACTTTGCTGAGTTTCCAGGCAGCGTACAGACCGGAAATACCTGAACCAATAATTGCAATTTTCATGGTGATTCCTTTGAATGAATATTCGGAGTGCCGGTCTTGGCAGCTTTTTTCTGTTTTCGAGCCCGGGCAATTTTACTGACATCATAGACACGTGCCGGAATGGGCTTGAGTCCCCAGACCAGCCCGAACAAAGACATGAGTTTCAGCAGGTAATAGGTCACATCAATCTGCCACCAGTAAAAACCCTGCCGGGTACTGCCGGCATAATAATGGTGATTGTTGTGCCAGCCTTCGCCTAAGGTAATGATGGACAAAAACAAGTTGTTGCGGCTGTGATCATCCGTGTCAAAATCCCGGCTGCCATAATGATGCGCCAGTGAGTTAATACACAAAGTGGCATGGAGCAGTAACACAGTGGAGACCACAAATCCCCAGACCAGCAATTGTAGGCCGGAGGTACCAAGTTGCGGCCAGGTCATAGCTAGCCACTCCCCTAGCGCATAAATCCCGCCCGCGGTCAGCAGCACCACAATTAAACTGAAACGGTCCAGCCAGATCAGTTCCGGATATTTCATCCAATCTCTAATGACTTCTTTTCGCGTGGCAAAGTTATATTCATTTAAAAACCAGCCAACGTGGCTGTACCAAAAACCATGCGTGGAGGAATGCGGGTCTTGCAAGGTATCGGTATAGCGATGGTGATAACGGTGATGCGCCGCCCACCAGAGCGGCCCACGCTGCGCACTCATGGTACCCATCAGCACAAACAGGAACTGTACCAGACGCGAAGTCTGAAAAGTTTTATGTGACAGATAACGATGAAAAAAAGCGGTGATGGAAAACATGCGGATCAGGTAGAACGCCAGCATAAAGCCCAGCGCAAACCATGACACCCCCACCCAGAACACGGCGAGACAGGCCAGATGCAACAAAATAAAGGGCAAAATCCGGAGCCACTGAACCTGGCTGTTTTCAGCGGTCAGCGTTTCAGGCGATGTATGTATGGACCAGCTGTCTATCCATCGCATCAGGCTTTTCAACATGGACTCATCCTACTTTTAAGCGGTTGTCTTTATTCTATTTGATGAGTCTAATCAGTCAGATATGAATTTTATGTGAAGTGAAATAAAAAAAGCCGAACTGTAGAGAGACTAAGCAGTTCGGCAAAAGGGTAACAGATTAATGCGGCAATTTGATCAGTTTTGTGATGTCATAACCATAATATTTTGCTGTATCCAGATAGGACTGATAGGTGGCTTCATCCAGTTGCGGTTCGCGCGATAAAATCCACAGGTATTTGGTGCTCGGTCCACCGACCAGCGCCACTTTATATTCCGGATCCACGCGTAATACCCAGTAATGCCCTTTGGTAAACGGAATCCATCTTAAACCTGGCGGCAAAAAGCTGACCTTCAGTTTGCTGTTGCCCTGATTTTGCGAATAGGCCACCCCTTCAGAGCTAATCATTTCACCATTTTCAATCCGGCAGCTGTTTAAGACGCCTATGGTCTGATCGGCATTGACAGTGTATTGTGCCGAGATATCCGAGACACATTTACGCTGAAAATACATCGGTAAATGCGCAATTTCATGCCATTTACCCGCATACTGCCGGATATCCACCTGATTGACTGCCTGAGGGGCAACCGTTTCAGCCCGAGCAGTAAAGCTCAAGCTAATGATGGCCAGTGCTGTAACTGAAAAAACCGACTTGAATAGCATCTTCATTTTTAAGCCTTGTTTGATTTCAGGATTAGCATAACCCAGCTGAATGTGAACAAAGCGTGAAGATTAGATGCTGTGATTCAGTTTTTGTGGAGATGCCATTCGTTTATCCGCTAAACAATAATTAAGTCTTTAACATCGGAAAATTCAGGTTCTCGGGAATTACACCGATTGAAAATAAACTTCCTGATTTTTTTCTTAATTTAAGCAGTCAAACCAGACTGGTTAATTCAAAGCCATTCTTTGCTGTCATCGGCAACAGGTGTGCCATGCATCACATGCTGAATCATGGCATAAGCAATACTGCCCTTGAACGGAATCTCGGGTAACTGATCAAATTTGAAAAACCGCGCATCGCTGAGTTCATTTTCCTGAATCTGAATCTCGCCTGCATGATATTCGGCCTTGAAGGCCATCATCAGATTGCTAGGAAACGGCCACGGCTGGCTAGCCAGATATTGAATGTTTTTGATCTGTAGCCCCACTTCTTCCATCGTCTCACGGCGTACCGCCTCCTCCAGGGTTTCGCCCACTTCGACAAATCCGGCAATCAGGCTGTACATCTGGGTTTTGTTGCGGGCATTTTTTGCCAGCAGAATTTCATCTGTACCCCGAGTAATGATAGTGATCACACAAGGATTCACCCGCGGATACTGGTTATAGCCACAGGATGGACAGACCATGGCATAGTGACTGACGTGCTGCTGGGTGGCGTGACCGCATTTACTGCAAAAGCGGTGGTTACGGCGCCATTCCAGTAACTGTACCGCACGGCTGGCCTGTTCAAACTGCGGTCTGCTCCAGACTTGCACCAGTTGCCGGATTGGAACCAGCTGATAACCTTCCGGCACCGGTTCGTCTTCTTTCAGGTCACGAGCAATGATCTCGCCATTTTCCGACAGGTTTAGGTCGTGCTGCAGTCTTTCTACCTGCGGCAACTGAAAATGCTCATCCACTAGCAATTGCTGCTGTCTAAAAATATACGCTTTTGAATGCATGCTCATGACAATTCCCTGATTAAAAAAATCTCATACAGAGGGGTGTATGGGACAAAACTAAGGAAGCTCACATGGAGTAACTTCAAGCCAGATACTAGGCGTGAGCTACTTTAATTACAACCATAATAATTTTTATCTTTTTGATTAAAATCACATAATTTTCACACTACTCATGTATTAAGAAATCATGTAAAGCGAGTTTCATCAACTGGCTTTAGCATTGTAGGGATGAATATTTTGTTATAGCAGTACCCATCATTTCTGTGCGATGTCAGCGGGCCATCTGGTCGAGTTGGATTGATTCAACATGCAGAATGATCTTTATTTTCACAAAAAATTGAACTGTCTTGACTTACACTGCGCTATCTTTCATAGGGTCTGGAATGGCTATGCGTTTCGGTTTAATTCTGGGTGACCAGCTTCATCATCAGCTTGCTACGCTCAAAGCGCTAGATCGTATCAGGGATGTGATCCTGATGGCCGAAGTTGTTGAGGAAGCCACTTATGTCGCCCATCATCCGCAGAAAATTGCCCTGATTTTTAGCGCCATGCGTCATTTTGCCAAAGAACTCAAAGCAGAAGGCTGGCGTGTACGTTACCATGCTTTTAAATCTGATAGTCCGATTCGTAGCCTGCTGGATTTCGTAGAGTCACAACAGCAACTCTTACCAGTCACAGAACTGGTCATTACGCACTGCGGAGAATATCGTTTACAGCAGCAAATTGAACAGCATTGGAGCAAGCATCTGCAACTGCCAGTGCAGTGCCTGAATGATGAACGTTTTTTCTGTAGTCCAGAGCAGTTCCAGCACTGGGCCAGCCGCTACCAGACACTGCGTATGGAATATTTTTACCGGGAAATGCGCAAGCAAACCGGTTACTTGATGCAGGGACAGCAGCCGTTTGGAGAACAGTGGAACTATGACAGCGCCAATCGTAAGGCCTGGGCTGGCAATCCCCCTTTGCCTGCACCACTTCACTTTGAACACGATCAGATTGATCTGGATGTGCTTGAATTGGTTGAACGTGAATTTTCCCGTCACTCTGGCAGCCTTGACAACTTCCGCTGGGGCACCACACGTAGCAATGCTCTGCTTGCACTGGAGCATTTCATTACCCACAGTTTGCCACATTTTGGCGATTATCAAGATGCCATGGTTCAAGACTCAGACATGCTGTTTCACAGCCTGCTCTCACCTTATCTGAACTGTGGTCTGCTACTACCTAAAGAAGTCTGTGATGCGGCAGAAGCTGCATACCATGCCGGTCATGCACCACTGAATGCAGTGGAAGGTTTTATCCGACAAATTCTCGGCTGGCGCGAATATGTTCGCGGAATTTACTGGCTGTACATGCCAGAATATGCCAGCCGCAATGCACTGCAGCACTCAGCACCATTGCCACAATTTTACTGGACTGGCCGTACTCGGATGAACTGTATGGCTGAGTGTTTCCGTAATACTTTTCAGCATGCCTATGCACATCATATCCAGCGTTTGATGGTGACTGGAAATTTTGCCTTATTAACTGGTGTAGACCCGCAGCAGATCAGCGAGTGGTATCTGGCAGTCTATGCCGATGCCTATGAATGGGTAGAACTACCGAACACGCTGGGTATGGTGATGCATGCCGATAGCGGCTTGATGGCCAGCAAACCCTATGCGGCCTCGGGCAATTACATCCATAAGATGTCCGATTACTGTAAGCACTGTAGCTACAATGTCAAAACTCGCACCGAGCTAGATAGCTGTCCGTTCAATAGCCTGTACTGGTATTTTATGATCCGGAATGAGGCTAAATTTCGTACTCATCCACGTATGGGCATGATCTATCGACAGCTAGATAAACTTAAAGATCGGCATCAGATTATCAGCCATGCCCAGCAACTTCTTAGCCAGATCAATGAGTTATAAACGATGAAAAAACAGCATCTCCCTGAAAAAATCTGTATCTATTGTTTGCGCCCTTTTACTTGGCGCAAGAAATGGCACCGCTGCTGGGAGGAAGTACAATATTGTTCTGAACGATGTAAACGTGAGTCCAGACGGTAATCAAAATCAA
Source organism: Acinetobacter sp. PC34 (assembly GCF_051789135.1). Taxonomy (NCBI): domain Bacteria; kingdom Pseudomonadati; phylum Pseudomonadota; class Gammaproteobacteria; order Moraxellales; family Moraxellaceae; genus Acinetobacter; species Acinetobacter sp. PC34. The sequence continues at coordinate 2,687,580 of NZ_CP196664.1, forward strand.
ACACTTAGAAACGCTTGTATTGGCGTGAACAATAGGCCCGTATCACATCAGGTAAACGCAGCTGCAGATGCTTGGTTTTTCGGCCTGTCACACGTGCACGCCACATTTTAAAGCTACTGGGTTTCATATTTTGCCGCATCAAGCGGATCACTGCCGCTTCGTTCAAACCAAACTCACATTGAATGGCTTCAAATGGGGTTCGATCCTCCCAGGCCATTTCGATAATTCTGGATAAGTCTTCTTCAGAAAATTGATTCATGCCATTCTCATTTTAATTACTATGAAGCTTCAATAAGTTCTATCAACTCATTTACATAACTTGAGTCAACTTTAATTCAACTAAAAGCATAATAATACGATCATGAATTTTTTGTGATTTTCTCTAGTTTACGGACTAAACACAAATAATAGGGCTAGTTAGACTTGGACTGCTCCCAGTATCCTAGACATTGAAGTAGCCTCATTTTGAAGCTGCCTCGAATGCTTCTGGACTCATCCCATCAAGATGCGAATGGCGCCTGATTCGATTATAAAACATCTCGATGTAATCAAACACATCCGCACGCGCCATTTCGCGTGCTTTATAAATTCTCTTTTTAATTCTTTCCTTCTTTAAGCTACTAAAAAAGGATTCTGCAACGGCATTATGTTCCTTTGGCCACAATTTCTTTTACTTTTGATGAAACCTGAAAGCGAGTAATTTCATCTAAAGGTAGCTCTAAAAAATCTTCAGTGATGTAGCCCAAACGGTATTTAACCGTGCTGATATATTTTTCACTAGACCACTGCGGACTCATTAATTCAAACCATTCATCACACACTTGTTTTAAATGATGTGAGACCTTTGATTTACCAGAAACTTCAGCTTTAAATTCCCGTGCAACTTTTCTTATTTCTTTACAGCCTACTTCGGGATATTCACCCAGTTGTTTCCTGGTCTGCTTTCCTTCAATTCGATATGAAAGTACCCATTTCTTTTTCCCAGTAGGAAAAACCTCAATAGAAAGCCCTTCCCCATCGGCTATTGAATATCGCTTTTCTTTTGGTTTAAGACTTTTAACTTGGATGTCTGTAAGCATTCTTGTTGTTACACGCGTGTCACTATTGTGTCACAAGTATATTTGATAGAAAGCAATTATCAATGACTTACAATAACGGACGCTGATAAACAACAGGCAGAAAAAAAGCCCTGATTTATTGCTAAACCAAGGCTTTTATTCACTTTTTTGATTAAACCTGATCATTAGCGATCATCTTTAATCGGTGGCGTCAATTAAACTAAACACATAAGCAGTTGATATAATTTAAAATAAATCTTATTCAACCAAACACCATACAAAATACCATACAAAAGCATTTTATTTAAATCGCAACTAACTCAGCTATTTTTTCCGCAACTATCTCCAACGTATCTTCAGATGTATCAAGACCACTTCTTGAAGCTAACATTGGACTGACATCTCTAAGTGCCTCGTACGTTGTATTATGTACAATTGGAATCAAACGGTTACCAGCTAGAAGAGTTGAAAGCTCTTTATCTGCTACACCTTCTTTAGGTAAGCGCGACAACAAAGCTGGTGTTACCAAAACGAGTCCAACTTTAGAATTAGCCAAACCTTTATCAATTGCTCTCATCATTGGAACACCCAAACCAAGGTCTTTTTCACTAAACCAAACTTTTACACCAGCAGCCTCTAGAAAATCGTGTAGTTGTTTAGCAGATTCCTTACGATCATCCCATGCATGGCATAAAAACACATCACGAAGGTCAGGCTGCTCAGAAGCTTTTTTCTCGATTACCTCTCTGACAGGTGTTAGGGATGTTACTTCATTTGTCGTATATACAAGAGAGGAGCCTGTTTTAGCCCAGCGAGGTTTTGAAACACTTTTTGAACTCCCACTGCCCCCAGCTCTACTAGAATCACTATAGGTGCTACTAGACCCATTATAAGAACTACCAGAACTATATGATGATGAGTAAGAATAACTACGAGAACGAGAACCATATCTGTTACGACATGCTGGGCAAGCCGCAGCAGCTGCAGCAGAACTATGGCCTCGAACAGGAGCTGTACATCTAGACATTTATTTTCCTTTTTTATGATTTATTCACATTTAGGTTTTAATTAAGCGATTAGCCTATTTTACAACATACTACTAACAAACTAAAAAATAAAAATAATTTTATGAATAACTTAACAAGCTGATATAGCTTCTTCGATTAAAATATCATTACCACAAAGAACAGCGAATTTAAATTATTAGCTTCTTTCAAAGACAAGGCTCGTCCCTAAGGGATCGAGCCTAATGCATTTGTTAACGCTCTTTGTTGAGCAGATGATTACGCCTGTACTGGCGGTTCAATTTTTTCATGCCGACTTAGGCCATATTCCATATCATATTTCTACTGCTAGGCAATAGTTTTATGCTTGTCTAATCTGGAAGAACAAGCCACGATTTTTTCATGCTGGTGTAGCATTATCCTGATTTAAGTCTCAGGCAAACCCGTATAAGTATATTTTCATCAGTGACCAAACTTCAGAATACTTACACTGTACCAATCTCGGCCTAGTCAGAGAGACCAATCCCCGACTGAGAAACACGACCAGTGTTCCATTAACCTTTCTTTTCTACATATTGTCCAACATGCTCACGCATGTGCCGACTCAAGTTTTCGCAATGAGCATCCCGACTGAAAAAAATCGAAATGTTTTAGGATTCGCTTTAAGCTAGCTATCTCATTTAATACAAATCTTACTATTAAGATTTGTATCACAATTTCCGCAAGTAAATACTTGCTTTATATGCGCTACTCACCATCGCTCCCACACTGAAAAAAATACAACAGACTTTTAACCAATTTAAGCCTTTTTATTCAGTGCTTCCCAAGTTATTTCAAAAGTGTCTTAATGTGCAGACCGTTTATCCTCTCGCCTGTATACATGCTTCCTGTTTCCCCCGACCGTAGTTCCTTAAAAAATATCGGGATATGATGTATACACAACTTTGTAAAGGGTAAAACTCTTACACTCCAATCAGCATCTATCGATTAATGCCGTTACACGTTTAAGCTATCCAGCGACCCATTCAGCTTGCGCAAAATGGTGCCAGCTTTTCCAGCGTTAGCCTCAAAGCCCTAGTACCTTACGGCACTCTCAGCAGCCATCGTGATTGGAAATGAGCATACTTTTCCAAGTAAATAAACTTGTTCGATCAAGCATACACATTCAGCTATTAACGGAGACTATCGCACATCCTATGCTGCTCCTAACTGTATCACTTTGAACAGGGTTTCAATGTTCCACTATTTTCATAATTTCACACCTAACTTGGCTATTACTAACCAAATGACCATTTCACGATAAATCGCTTATAGGCTCCCGTTTCCTTGTCGCCCAACCACTTTTTATTTGCTTGGAACTCTTAAAAAGTGAATGAACGGATAGAAAAAGGATATTGCAATCCTCTAGCCCCCGTTGCAACGTACCGAGCGAGGTTTCCCCAGCAGTCCGCTACATCGGCAGTATGAAGATGGTTAGTCTTATACTCAGGGCAATATGTATCAAAGTTTTTGAATGGTGGTCAGCCATTCAAACAACTTCAAAAAAAGAAAGTTGGAATGGATGGTCAATCCACAATTCGATTGATATGCCGTCATATTACCAGAATAAATTTAATATATCAATATTATTGATATATTATTTAAACAAGTATAAGATTTGCTGATTAAGTTTCTTAATGCGCACTAGGAACTACTTTATTGTCACCTTACAACGTGAGGTGACAGTGCTAGCGCAATTTGATCAATGCTGATTGCTGACGCGTTCAGCAAAATGGGAAATGTAGAGAAAATTATTGTTGATGAACAATTCAAAAATGAATGAAAAAATTTGGATTTAGGTGGATTGTTGATTGACATTAAAAGTGCATAGTTGGATGACGTAGAATGATTGATTACAGCCCCCACACAAAATACACCGCACAAAAAATTCAAGATAAGGTCACAAGAGGATCATATTTTTACTGCAAATTTATAGTGCAAACTGAGTTAGGTAAAATTGATATTGAAAAGATTATTCATAAATTAACCGAACGATATTCATTAAATTTAACCAGTCGGCAAAGAACATATCGACTAAAACAAGGATTACCTGTTGCTGATCTCATTGTTCAAGACATTCTTTATAAAGATGCATGGTTATTTGTCTTGTTGATCAAAACCCCTAATAGCCATCGTCACAGCAAAGAAACCATAGGCAAAGTGACTTCAACAACCATATCAGCATATACATCAAAAGATAAAATTGCTGAACTTGAACCTGTCATCTGGGACAAAATTACAGTCGGGCAAGAATTAACTTTTATCCGTCAATACTATAAAGACAATGAACAATTTAATTTCATATTGAATAAACCTTATCTATGCTTAGATTTTGGGAAATGTGAGGCTGAATTAGTACGGTTAAGCCATAAAAAGTATGCTGAACATCAGACTAAGTTTTACCGTAAAAATAATAAGAATTTCTCATGGACGTGGAGATTTAAGAAATCTGAAATAGAGAAACAAAAAAAAGAATTAACCCAAATTCTCAATCGAGTGATTTCCCAAAAAGATCAGACTAAGGCGCTCAATGATCTTCTTGCATGGCAGAATTATTTTAAAGTTTATGCAGTATTCAGAGGCAATCGACAGCAGGCGGGACGTTTATATACCTTCGGGAAACTATTCTTTTTCAGTCGGAAAAGACAACGATGGGATCAAGCACAAATGCCTGTGATGGACTTAACAATAATCGCGCGTTATGAAACCTATGCGGATTCTTATACTGAGTATTGTATGCGTAGATATTTTTATGAATCCTTTGAAGCAGAGCTTCCACGTGAAATTTCAAAAACTCAAGATTGGACATTAATTAATGCGTATATTGATGTTGAATATAACCAACTTTAACAAACCGTCTTGTTATTTATTTTACTTATAACTATTTTTTCAAACATCTGTAATTTTGATATAAGCCTTAATTTAAATTATGATAGTTGAGCCTGTTAATCTTTTAAAATCCAAATAAAACCTTATATATCAATATTATTGATATACATTTAGTGCGACAAATTTTGTCTTTCTATTTCCAATTTTGCTGAAAAAACTTTAATTTTCGGTACACTAGTCATGTTTTATTCATTTCATCGGACATGCATAACAATGACCCAAGTACAACTGCAACAATTACAAAAACAACTTTGGAATATTGCCAATACTTTGCGCGGCACCATGGGCGCCGATGAATTCCGTGATTACATTCTGGGTTTTATTTTCTTTAAATATTTATCAGAAAAATCGGTGAACTTTGCCAATGAATTGCTCGATGGTGAGGAGGTCAGCTTTTTAGAATTAGATGAAAATAATGCTGAGCATGTGCCATACATCGAAGAAATTAAAAAGAATGCCATTGCCGAAGTCGGTTATGCGCTCACACCCAAACAGCTATTCCATACCTTAGCCGAGCGTGGTCGTCAGGGCGAATTCATTCTGGATGATTTAACTGCGACCTTAAAATCGATTGAACAAAGCACGTTAGGTACTGACTCTGCCGATGACTTTGCCAACCTGTTTGAAGATTTGGATCTAAACTCGACCAAGCTCGGCAATAATGCCAGTGACCGTAATGCACTGGTGGCGAAAGTCCTGAGTCATTTAGATGATATTGATTTTGATATTAGTAATACCGAAGCCGATGTACTGGGCGATGCCTACGAATACCTGATTGGTGAGTTTGCCTCAGGTGCGGGCAAAAAAGCAGGAGAATTCTATACCCCGCAAACGGTATCGACTCTACTGGCAAAGATTGTCACCCAAGGCAAAGCGCGTTTACGTTCAGTCTATGACCCGACCTGCGGTTCAGGTTCGTTATTGCTGCGGGTAAAACGTGAAGTGAAAGATGTCGATATGATTTACGGTCAGGAGATGAATCGTACTACTTACAACTTGGCGCGAATGAACATGATTCTGCATGATGTGCATTTTGCCAAGTTTGATATTAAGCAGGAAAATACTTTAACTCGTCCGCAGCATTTAGATAAAAAGTTTGATGCGGTGGTGGCGAATCCGCCATTCTCTGCAAAATGGTCTGCCGATCCGTTATTTTTACAAGATGAACGCTTTGCTGCGTATGGCAAACTGGCGCCAAGTTCTAAAGCCGATATGGCGTTTGTACAGCACATGCTGTATCAACTGGATGACAACGGCACCATGGCGGTGGTGTTACCGCATGGCGTCTTGTTCCGTGGTTCGAGCGAGGGTGTAATTCGTCAGTATTTGATTGAACAGATGAACGTGGTGGATGCAATTATTGGTTTACCCGCCAATATTTTCTATGGCACTTCAATTCCGACCTGTATTTTGGTGTTGAAGAAAAGCCGTGAGCAGAGCGGCAATATTCTGTTTATTGATGCCAGCAATGATTTTGAAAAGCAGAAGAACCAAAACAAGTTATTGCCTGAGCATTTGGATAAGATTGTTGCGGCATTTGAAAAGCGTGAAAATATTGAAAAATACGCTCATGTAGCAACTTTACAGGAAGTCAAAGATAACGATTACAACCTCAATATTCCGCGTTATGTGGATACTTTTGAAGCGGAAGCCGAAATTGATTTAGATGCGATTGCAAAACAGCTTCAAGCTTTGGAACACGACAGCCAAAAGACCGATGCCATCATTGCAGATTTCTGCAAAGAGCTAGGCATTGTTTCACCTTTTGCGGAGGTGAAGTAATGGCTGTACCTAAGTTAAGATTTAAAGAGTTTGATGGGGATTGGTTTCAATCTAAAATTGGAGAAATTTTTCAAGTTACTTCTGGCTCTACACCATTGCGCAGTGATAACCGTTTTTTTGAAAATGCTGATATCGCTTGGGTTAAAACAACTGATTTAAATAACGGTTTAATCGAAAAAACAGAAGAGAAAATTTCTCAAATAGCTTTGAAAGAAACATCTGTAAAAATATTACCTAAGGGGACTGTTTTTGTAGCCATGTATGGTGGTTTTAATCAAATCGGTCGGACTGGGCTTTTAGTACATGAGGCTGCCTGTAATCAAGCATTATCAGCGATTTATCCTAACGAAAAAATTGATTCGTATTTTCTTCTAACCTTTCTAAACCATAAGGTTGATGATTGGAAAAACTTTGCAGCTAGTAGCCGTAAAGATCCAAATATTACGAAAAGTGATGTACTAGCTTTTCCACTTAAATATCCAGTAAAAGAAGAACAAACCAAAATCGCTTCTTTTCTTTCCGCAGTCGATGAAAAGATCAGCCAACTCACGCAAAAACATCAGCTACTCAGCCAATATAAACAAGGCATGATGCAAAAGCTGTTTAGCCAGCAGATTCGTTTTAAAGCGGATGATGGTAGTGAGTTTGGGGAGTGGGAGGAGAAAACTCTGGGCAGCCTTGGGGTTTTTAAATCTGGGCAGGGTTTTCCAGAAAAATACCAAGGTGGAAAAACAGGCGTTCCTTTTTTCAAAGTTTCAGATATGAATACTTATGGTAATGAAAAAAGAATGGTTGTGGCCAATAATTATGTTGATGCTGATTCAATACTAGAGATGAAAGTGAAGGTAATACTTGATGAGTCTATTATTTTTGCTAAGGTTGGGGCTGCTGTCTTTTTAGAACGTAAACGTTTGGCGACTAATTTTTTAATAGATAACAACATGATGGCTTTTACACCTGATCCAAAATTGAATATAAATTTTATTAAGCAATTTTTAGATACTATTAAGTTTTCTAATTTTGTTCAGGTGGGAGCTCTCCCTTCTTATAATGCTGGTGATCTAGCTATCATTCCAATTCATATTCCATGTGTTGTTGAACAAACTAAAATTGCTAACTTTTTATCTGCAATTGATCAAAAAATTGATATGGTCGCACAGCAAATTGAACAAACCAAACAATGGAAAAAAGGCTTGTTGCAGCAGATGTTTATATAGGTTTTGTTATGAAAAAATCCAGAGAACTTATAGCACTACATTCATCTAAACATAAATGGTTGCAAGATTTAGAAAGATTATTAAATCAAATTGATCAACAAACTAATCAGTGTGGAGATACACTGATTGAATGTAGTAAATCATTTATAGAAGCGATAGCTAAAAATATTATTTTAAAACTTAGACCGTATGAAAACGCCAAGGATATTAATTTATTGGATTTAGGGCGCTTGTTTAAAAAAGCTAAGGAGTGCATTTACGAACATTCAGCAATTGAAAATGTAATGCCAAAAAGCGACATAGAAAATTATTTTTCAGCACTTAATCAATGGATACGTTTTCTGGGGGAGATGAGAAATAATGTTGGTGAGATATCTCACGGCAAAATTCTTCCAAAGAGTTATTCAGTTGGAGTGGAATTAGCTCAGATTATTGCACAAACAACAGATCGATTATCATATATATTGCTTCTTCTTCTACTTAAAATTGATCTCTCTTACACACAAAGTTACCGTTACGAGGACTATCTTGAATTTAATGATTTTCTTGATGAGCAATTTGAATTACCTAGTGGTTTAAGTTATAGCAAGGCATTGTTTGAGCAAGATTATGATGCGTACTCAGAAGAGTTAGATAATTATCTTGATGCGCAAGGTATCGAAGTTGCTTAAGTTCTTGATTATAGATAATAAAGATTGAAGTGTATAATTTAAAAGATTAGAGGGTGAAATGACAGCACAAAGCGAATACCAACTTGAAAATGAACTGATTGGCCAGCTCAAACAACTGGGTTATGCCTCAGTCACGCTCAAGGATGAAAGCCAACTACTGTCTAACCTCAAAACCCAAGTCGAACGCGCCAATGGACTTGCGCCCCTGTCAGAAACGGAATGGAAACAGGTCATCAGTTTTTTAAATACGGGCACAGTATTTGAACGGGCCAAGAATCTGCGTGATCTTTTCCCGGTCAAATTTGATGATGGTACAAGCAAACACATCTTTTTCCTGTCTGATGACCCAAGCAAAAACATCTATCAGGTGACCAATCAAATTACGATTGACCACCGCGACTATAACGGCCGTACCAGCCGTTTTGATGTGACTTTACTGGTCAATGGTCTGCCTTTGGTACAGATCGAGCTGAAAAAACGCGGCATGGAAATTGCCGAAGCCTTTAATCAAACCCAACGCTATATTCGTGAAGCCTATTGGGCAGGGCAAGGGCTGTTTGGTTTTATTCAGCTTTTTGTGATTAGTAATGGTGCCAATACCCGTTATTACTCCAACGGCACCACAGGCATCGAGTTTGCCTTTCCCTGGGCCGATGTCCATAACAAACACATCAATGAAATTGTCGACTTTGCCGAAGATTTTTTCAATCATCAGCATCTGACCCAAATGCTGACCCAGTACATGGTGCTGCTAGAAACCACCAAAAGCCTGATGGTGCTGCGTCCCTATCAGATTTATGCGGTACAGAAAATTGTGGAGCATGTGCAAAACTCCGATCAGAACGGCTATATCTGGCATACTACAGGTTCAGGCAAAACCCTGACCTCATTTAAAGCCAGTCAGATCATCATGCAAATGCCTGATGTGGAAAAAGTCATGTTTGTGGTGGATCGTAACGACCTCGATACGCAAACCTCACGCGAATTTAATGCTTTTAAAGCCGACAGCGTGGACAGCACCGATAACACATCGACCTTGGTGAAACAGCTGGATCAACGTCATGACAAACTGATTGTGACCACCATCCAAAAACTCAATCGAGCCATCAGCACCGACCGTTATTTAGAATCGATTGATTATCTTAAAAATAAAAAAGTGGTTTTTATCTTTGATGAATGTCATCGCAGTCAATTTGGTGAGACTCATCAGAACATCAAAAAATTCTTCAGCAATGCCCAAATGTTTGGTTTTACTGGTACGCCTATTTTTGAAAAGAACAGCCAAAGCAAAGCAGGTTTAAAACTCACCACAGATTACCTGTTTAATGCGTGTTTGCATAAATACGTGATTGTCGATGCGATCCGCGACCGTAACGTATTGCAGTTCCAAATTGATTATCGTGGCAAATACACCGCCAAAGGCATGGCGACGAATGACAGTTATGAGGAAGATGTAGAAGGCATTGATACCAAAGAACTGTATGACAATCCGCAACGCTTAGAAATGATTGCCCGCTACATTGTCAATATTCACGATACCAAAACCCGTAATCGTGAATTTACCGCGATGTTCTGTGTCAGTTCGGTCGAAACACTGACCCAATATTACGACATCTTTGAAAAAGTGCAGGCTGATAAGCAAATTGAAGATGAAGCACAAGGTCGGATATTTAAACCGTTGACCATTGCCACCATCTTTTCCTATGCTGCAAATGAGGCTGTACCGACTGATGACTTAACTGGCTTGATTCACGAAGAAGCCGCAGATATTCCAAGTCAGGTCAATTCATCCAGTCGGGATAAGCTGGATCGCTACATTGCGAATTACAATCGACAGTTTAAAACCAACTACAATTCTGGTGATCAATTTTATGCGTACTACCGCGACATTGCACAGCGCGTAAAAAACAGACAGATAGATATTCTAATCGTGGTCAATATGTTCCTCACGGGCTTTGACTCTAAGCCGCTAAATACCTTGTATGTCGATAAAAACCTAAAATATCATGGCTTGATTCAAGCATTCTCACGCACCAACCGTGTCTATAACGATAAAAAACCATTTGGCAATATCATCTGTTTCCGCAACCTGAAACGCGCCACAGATGAAGCACTGGCGCTATTTTCCAATAAAGAAACGACCAAGATTGTACTTGTTCCCAGCTATGCGGAAATCGAACAGGATTACCAAGCAGCGGTGAGCAAATTGTTTGCCTTAACGCCCAATTACCAATCAGTCGATGATCTTGTCACTGAAGAACAGCAACTCGAATTTATTAAAGCTTTCCGTGAAGTGATGCGCTATAACGCGCAATTACAAACTTTTATTGAATACGATCAAGACCAAACACAACTTGATAAGCAGCACTTTGCAAACTTCGCCTCTAAGTATGCTGACCTATGTCGTGCCGTTAGAAAAACCACCAAGAGAGACAAAGTATCGGTACTGGATGATGTCGATTTTCAACTGGATTTACTGCATAGTGATCGCATTAATGTTGGTTATATCATCAACCTGCTACAGCTTGTTGTTGATACAGACTCAGAGGACAAGCGTAAGAAGTACCAAGCGCAAATTTACGATTTAATCAGTAGCGATATTAGCTTGCACGATAAGCAAGACCTCATTCAAAAATTCATTGAAGAAAACATGCCGAAGATGATCAATGGGCAGAGCGTCCAAACGGCTTTTTCTGAATTCTGGGATGCTGAAAAAGAACAGGCCTATCAGCATCTTTGTAAAGAAGAAAACCTGAAACCAGAAGCCATGAAGCAGGTTCTGGAGCATTATGAGTTCACCAAACGCCTACCACGTAAAGAAGAGTTGAAGGACTTACCAAACTATAAGGTTAAGCTGTTTGAGCGGGAGAACGTGTTTAGCAATTTGCTGGTCAAGACACGCCAGTTGATTGAGAAGTTTTATACTGGTTTTAATTAAATAATACACTTCAAAATGTGACTTTATTTCCAGAGAGTAAGCAGTGAAATTAGACTATATAGCAGGAACCGTGATCACTCATGATTAAAAATATGGATTCTTTCAAGCTGTCCTATGTGTATTTCTTTCCAGTGGTCTTTTTCCCATTTTTGAATATCTATCAATTTAGAAATGATCCAGATATTAAATCTTGGTTATTTAGAAATTTACTTGTCAGTTTTATAGTTATTTTGATCCCACTTTTTCTTACTTTAAGCATGATGATTACCAAGGTTTTATACAAAGATCAGGATAAAAATACAGAATATCGCTCAATAGGTTTGGGTTTGCTATGTTGTACATTTCTGACAGGAAGCAACTATTACCAATTTCAAAAATTTACAGTAGGAACAGACCTATCCATTGACTATTACCGAATGGTCATGATGATAAGTTTTCTAATCGCTTGTTTTATATCAAGTCTGTATTTCACATTGAAATATAAAAGATATTCACAAAAATACTCGGTTGATTTTAATGTAAAAACAATGAGATTTATGACGAGTACTGCCATCCCCTTCTTTATATCAGTAACTACTTTTTTTGTTGTTTAAATCATCAAAGTGTTAAACATGTTGGTAAGCAAGATGAATTTACAGCTGAGTAGTTTTCATACTTAACAATAAGGGTTTCTCTAATTTATAAGTTAAAGGGCGATATTATGAAAAATGGTGAACTGGAAAAGTTATTGACACCACCTGAAATAATTAGTGATCAACATAAAGATAATATTATAAAGTTAAATGAATATAACAATAAGTTAAAAATTTATCTAGTTGAAAACTATTTTAAAAAACCTGATATTTTATTGATTTATTTAAAGAAAATTGGGGCTGAAAAAATAATTAGCATTAGTGAGAATATTGAACTATTGCACAGAATATTCAGTAATATAGTTTTTTTTGATTATTTTAAGGAGAGTGAGCTTTGTGTGGCTGATCTAATTAAGATATTAACTATTTGTAATAATTCATCTGAATACTTTATTAATAGAATTAAGAATGAAGAAGAAATTATTAATAAAAAAATAAAAAAGCTAGAAGTCGTTTTTAAAAGTTTTATAGATAATGCAGAAGAACTTTATGATTTTGAGTTTTGGTTTAATGATAGAGCAATAAAAAATTTAGGAGAGATATTAAATATTATTGCACCTAATGATTTTGATAAAGAAGAGGAATTACTCAACTTGGAAATAGGCGACAAAATAAAATCCCTTGTAGTTTTTGAGAAAATTTTTGAAAATTACTATCAAGATGTAAAAAATATGTATGAAAGTAAAAGAGAATTAAATCCAAAAGAAAAAAACATAAATATTAATTATTTTGTTAGGGAGTTAAGGAATATTTTTGAATCTGGAAATAAAATAGAAATTCCCAATGAAATTATTTGCGAGCTGGTTTCTCTAATATTCGATAAACAGATGGATGATACTCAATTGAATAATATCCTTAAAAATTCTAATAAAAATATTTCAAATACTAGCTATACATTACAGTTTACAACGAAAGAAAATAATATTGAAGAAAGGGAATATATAAAAACCAAAAATTGCTTATAGTTTTTCTTGCACTATGTCAAGGTTATCTAGGCCTGTTTTTTTTGTGGGTTTAAGAGCATTACTCTTTTTTTGATTATTTATAAAAATGCATGTATCTACTTTTTACATGAGAATTGAAATGCTAAAGACAAAAAAAGAAGTCTGCGAATTATTGAGTCTTACACGTGATGGTCTGACAAAGTTACAACAGAAAGATCCATCATTTCCTCGACCTATAAAATTTTCAAAAGAACGTCAAGCTCATGCATATTTTGATATTAAAGAGCTACAGGAGTGGCTTGAGTTAAAAAAATCTGAAAGAGAGGAATATTAAAATGAGTAATATTCTTTTATCTGAATTATCTAAAGACCAATTGATTGAAAAATTTGAAGAATATCCAATTTATGCCTTTCCAAAAATAATTGCTAATGCGATTCAAAAATCTGCTTTTTATCATCATGTTCCTGTTGCAGTCGCAGCTCAAACATATTTAGCTCAAATGTCATTTATCGCACAAAAATTTATTAATGCGCCAAGCGATAAAAAAGAAAGTGGACAGCCGGCAAGTCTAGCTGTATTGACAGTTTTTGCTTCAGGTGAAGGAAAAGATGTATGTAAAGATGATGCTGCAAAAATTGCAATCGAAGTCGATAATACGAATATGCAAAATTATAATGAAGAAATAATCGCATGGAAAATAGCACATCAAAAAAACAAAGGTGAACGTCCGATTAGTCCTCAATCAATTTTTGTAAGAGCAACCACGCAAGGTGTATTAAAGCATATGAGTATTAGCCCTTCTTCGAGTTTTATTTGGAGCACGGGCGAAGGCGGTTATTTGTTTGGCGGTTATTCTTTGCAAAGTGATACGAAATCAGATGCTTTAAGCACATTAACAGATTTAGTTGATCGAGGATCAGTAACTACAAATTTAGGGGGTGATGATAGTACTCTTGTTATGAATAAACGCTTTTGTTTGGATATAGCGGTTCAAGACGTCGTTGCACGACCATCTCTTGAAAATGAAATGTGTAAAAAACAAGGTTTTTTTGCAAGATTTTTATTTGCTGCACCTGAATCATTGCCTTTTAAGGAAATCACAAAAAATAATCGTAAATTAAAGTCTTATGATGATAATGATATAAATATGTATTGGAGCTTATGTCGGGAACTGCTTGACCCAATAAATTTAACTATTGATACAGCTAAAAGACAAGTTATTATGAAAAATGACGAAGCTGATGATATTCATATTGAATATGAAAATTATATTAATTTTGAATCTCAAAAAGATGGTTTATATTATTCTATTCAAGCAAATGCAAAACGAACAAAACAATATGTTTTAAGAGTTGCGGCTATTCTTTCTTTTTTTGAATCTAAAAATATAATTGATGCCAAAATCATGAGAAATGCTATTGATATATGTAAGTATTCTCTAAATCAATGGCTAATATATTATAATAAGGGTGAAAAAACAGATAGTGAGATACTATTCTCTTGGATTAAAGAGCAATATAAACGTGGAAATAAAGTAATTTTAAAATCTAGCATTAATCAAAATGTTAGGAAAGTAAAAACTGCTCAATTAAGAGATGCAGCCCTAAAATACTTAATCGAAGCTGATTATATCAATATTGAAGAAATCGGAAAAAAAGAATATATCTCATTGACTAATAAAGCTCTTGAGAACATCTAAATTGCCTAAAACAACTAAAATATATACATGGTAAGGCTTTGACCGTAGATTGTAATATCTAATGAAGTCTAAATTGTCTAATGCTCAATTTGAGCTTAGACAATTTAGATCATATTAGACCATAGAATTCAGAATGTAAAACTAGAGTAGATATAGCGCCAATAAGATTTTAGACAAATAGATCACGTCGCTCTAAGATGCTAAATCATTTTCATCTTTCAACATATCAAGAATAAATAATTTTAATTGAGATACCTTAACTTTGTCAGAAGTCAAAGTATTTAAATTATCGATGACATCAAATTGCTCAGTATCAAAATTAAAATGTTGATTATTTATTAATGCATCCAAATAATCTGCCCAAATTTGCATCATTTTAGTTCTTTGTTTCAAATAAAGAGCTTTATTATAAACGCCTTCAACTCCACCAACAGCATGAGCTAAGGCAGTCTCAACATATTCTTTTCTAAAGCCTTTTTCTCTCAGAGTAGTACTTAAAATATGCCGAAACCCATGCGGAGTCTGGCGTCCTTGATAACCTAATGACTTTAAGGCTTTATTAAATGTATTATTGGAAATGGGTTGTTTCTTGGTACTTCTGCTAGGAAACAAGAATAAAGAATCACTAGTGATTATTTTTAGCTCGTTAAGAAGTGATAAGGCTTGCAGTGGTAAAGGGATAATATGCTCTTTTCTTTTTTTCATTCTATGTGCGGGGATAGACCATAGATTTTCCTGAAAATCAAATTCTTCCCATACAGCTTGCCTCATTTCTGATGGACGGGTACCTAACATAACACTCAATTCTAATCCAATAGCCGTCATTCGATTTGGATATGCTCTTATTTTTTTCAATAATTCTGGCATCTCTTTTTCTGAAACATGTGGCATATTTTGCTTTTCATGTTTGTCCAAAAATTTTGTAATACCAGTGACTGGATTGTAATCTATACGACCTGTAACTTCTGCAAAATCATAAATCTCTCTGCATAATGTACATAGCCTTTTACCCATTTCAACAATAGGTTTTTTTGTTTTAGGGTGTAATTTTTTTTGAATCGCTTGAAATAACTCTAACCATGCCTTTTTTGTTATTTTTCTATAATCCAGTTTTCCCATGATTGGATAAATATGGTTTTTTAATGCGCCTTCATTTCTAACTCTAGTTGCCTCTGTCCATGTTTTAGTTAAACAAAATTCTATAGCTAATTGTTCAAATGTGAATGAGTTGCTTAATAAACCGGCTTGCTTTTTATTTTCTCTATCAATTTTTGGATCTATCCCCTCTGAAATTAATTTTCTCATTTCTTCAGCATTTTTTCTTGCAAGTCTTCCCCCGACTGACGGATATCCTCCCAAACCCAACCATGTCCATTTACCATCGCTTGGTCTTTTATATCTTAATTCCCAGCGTTTGTTTCCTTTACTATGAACAGTGAAATATAGATTATTGCTATCTCTAACACGATACTCTTTTTCTTCAGGTTCTAAACTTGCAAGAGTAGTATCAGATAAAGGATATTTTTTTATATCGACTCTTTTCATAGTTAAAGCCTTGTATGGTGATTTCATTACAACTCAAAATATACACGGCACCATACAAACAATACAAGACTATACATATTCGTGGCTATTTATGTATATGCATAAAAAAAGCCTTAAACACTGATGTTTAAGGCTTTTTTAGTCATATTTAGTTATGTAACTTCATATAAATTTAAGAATTTGGTGGAGGTGGCGGCTACCTAATTAATCAAATAAACACATATTTTAAAAGGTAAATTATTCCAAAAAATCACTTATGTATAACATCTGTATAACAAATTAAAAATTTCACGCCAAATATGAGTTCTATTTCAGTTTCAGGATTTGAACTCACGCCATCTTGGTCAGATTTCAAATAACAGTACAGAAAATATATCAGATGTAGAGATCACACACATATATATGACAGCAATGGCCAACGTTTGGAAAAGGCTTTTTTAATGTGATTTTGATAATTTTGAAAATTTCAGGTGAGAAAAAAAAGAGGTTAGAAAAGTTAGAAATTTATAAAACAGTATTCAAATATTTGATTTATATAAATTAATTACAATTTCAAAAAGGTTAGAAAATGGTTAGATTATGGTTAGTTCTAACCTCTAATTTTGGTTAGAAGTTCTAACCTTTTATATTATTGTTTTATATAAATATTTTAACTTTTATAACTTTTTTCTAACCACTTCTAACCTTTATATGGTTAGAAATTTAATTATTAAATATCAGATACTTAAATAGTAAAAACCTTTCATTTTACTGTTTCTAACCTTTTTTAAGCACTATTGATTGAGTTGAAGAAACTTTTGATAAATCGCAAGTTGTAGGCATTCATAGAATCCATGTTGAATTATGTAGAACTGAATTTTGGACATTCGGCTGTGTCATGCACCAGTACTGCTGTGGCTTAGAGGGTCATCGGTTGGGATCACAAATCTGTTGAATATTCGACACATTTACTGGGCAGGTGAGGTGGGGGGTCAACCGCCCGGCTTGAACCGGATTCTGTAGTTTTAGAAACTTTGGCCAAAAAAAAGCCCTCACACATGGAGGACTTTTATTTTCGTGTAAATACTGTGATTATCTTTGTTTATCTGGCTTCACCTGCTGTGGCCATGCCTGATCTAATCGTTCTGCATCAATTGCGTGTCCATCAGCTGCTGCTGCGATTGCTCCACCACGGTCTGCCATTGTTTTGAGTACGAAGTTGCAGGTCTTTCCATATTCAACGATGGCTTCATGGGTACCTGAGGACAAACGTTTGTTTGTATCACTGATCTGCTTTGACAACCGGTCAACAGCCAAAGCACTGTCACTGGCAGCAGCCAACGCAACTTGTAAGTTTTTATTTGCATTTCGTTCTGACTCCAAAAGTTCTTGCGACCATGCCTGCTCTACTTCATGCACTTCATTGGCACGTTGCGATGCAAGCAAATCACGTTGTGTTTCAGCTAAAGTTTTTTGTGATTCGAGTAAATCAATTTGATGTGACTTACTTGTGCAGCTGGTGACTGAAAATGCCAAAGCGATGGCCAAGGCAGCCATCACGATGAATTTCCAATTTTTAATTGCCAAAGCAATATTCATTATTGTTTTTCCTGTTTGAATTGAAGTTGATGAAACTCTTTGAAGCGGATGATCTGATCACCTGCCCATTCGTTTACTGTGTTGGCGAATAAATTTTGAAGTGGAACAATTTCGGAATACCAATAGGCTTCACGTGCTTCACTGATAGATCCGAAGCCACCTGCATTGGATGGAATGATTCCGAGAAGTTGTGGCGGTGTACGTTGGGATGCAAGAACATCATCACGTGTGACATTTTTAATATTTAAGAATTCATCTTTGGCAGCCAATTCACTGATTGGAATCAGTTGCAAACCATCCTTTTTTCCATTTGGTGCATGCAGAAATAAATTTCGGAAGTTACCTGGACCACGTGAATCTTTCATCGCTTGTTTCAATGCATCCACATCTGCATCATCTACACCAGGATCAGTCATATATAGGATGAAGCCGGCATGAGATCCGTTGTTGTAATACTTGCGACGGAATAGAGTTGCTGACTCATTGAGCCAAACGGATTGAAGTGCAGCGATATATTCGGGCGTGCCATAAATTTCTTGATCGACATCGATGCCCTTGATATGGCAAACGGTACCAGGTTTAAAAATGTGTTCTTCAAAACCATTGAGCAGCTGCAAAAATTCATTCGAGTTTTTCATGCGTCTGGTGTACTTGGCCATGAGCCCATCATAGTGATGTGGTTCATTCAAACGATTGTCGATCCGTTGCAAATAGCCGTTGCCAAATACTAAGTAGTCAAAAGCTATTCGTTCAAATTCAGATGAGCTGATCAATTTATTTGGCGTGAATGAAGACACCAGTTGATTCTTTTTATAAAACACTGCAGTCGACAAATATGGCATTGCCTTAAAGGATTTTGCCAAAGCGTTCATACTGATATGTGGTTCATAGTAATTGCCACACAGACATGTTTCATAGAACTGTGATAAGTCACGGCCATTCATCACCGGTTCAGCATCACCGAAGGTAAATGCCTGCACTTTGCTGTCGGACATTAGTAAATCTCCATAGAGGATTTTTTAGATTTTGTTTGGTCATCAAGGGTCAAAGGCTCATTTGCGAAGGCATGGAAAATGGCAAAAGCCAAATCAGCATGACCAATGTTTTCTGCACGTGATGCTTCAAATGTCATTTGTCTTTGTGAAGCCGTCAGTGTTTTACGAATCGCCATAATCGACATGGCCACGTCTGTGGATCCAGCATCAAATTCAAAGCGTCCTTTGTTGATCACATCCATGGCTTTTATGACCAATTGTGTTTTGACATCGACGCTATAATTGAAGGTCGTTAGATTCGGGAAGAAATCAAGAACCAATTGCGCCACACCAGTACCCATACCGGACTTATCCAATCCGATATATTTGACGTTATATTTGGTCGTTAATTTTTTGATGTATTGCGCTTGGCTGGCAAAGTCCATGCCTTTGAACTGGTGATGTTCAAGCAGTCGGAATTTAGGATAATCAGGTTCAGGTGGTGCAATGACCACAAGCCCTGCACTGTCGCCACTTTCTGCTGGATCGTATCCAATCCAAACTGGTTTATTACCAAATGGACGCAATGCCAATGGCTTAAAATCTTTGGACCATACTTCCCATGAATCGACCATACACGGCTGAATGATGGACAGTGGAAAGACACTATGACCATCATCGACAAATTCACACATATATAAATTGGCGAATTCTTCAGGACTATTTTCAGCAATCAATTCATCAATATCGAATAGATCACAGCCTTGGCGTTCAGCATCCTGAATATTGACGATATGTCGCCACATTTTGTCGCCACACAAAGCACCGTCTCTTAATTTTGCGTGACTGGTGTCGATATCAATTCGATTTTCTTTGCTGCGACCTTTATTGAATGCGTCCCCTGTCCAGAATGCATAGGCTTCATGAGTTTTGCTAGAAGGTGTACTGAAATAGGTCTTTTTATATTGTTTTTGGGCAGCCATTGCCGATGCCACTTTTTTTAAGGTGGCAAAGCCATGCACCCAGAAGAATTCGTCAAAATACAAGTCGCCATGGTATGACTGAGCTGTTTTTGCATTGGTCCCCAAGAAAATCAGCTGAACGGTATTACCACATGGCAGCGTTATTGAAATTGGATCGCCTTGCAGATCCACTTCAATGGATTGCATGACAAAGTTTTTGATGTACGTTTTAAAACCGTGTGCCTGCGCTTTCGATGCAGACAAGAAAATTTGATTTCGACCAGTGGTGACAGCTTTGATCAATGCTTCACGTGCAAAATAAAAAGTCGCACCAATCTGACGAGATTTTAATAAGGCACGATTTCGCTGTTCACGAGCACGGTACCAAACTTTTTGATATTCAAATAAACCGTCATCAAAGTCTTCAAGAAGTTTTTCAACTTGTTCTTCAGTCAGTGCATTTGGTTGTTTTGGCTTACGTGGTCCAGCATTTCGATTTTTTAGTTTTGGATTCAGATCGGTTTCATTGCCACCATCAGAATATTTATCGATTCGTGCCATGCGCTCCATCTGACGCATGAGCAAATCAATTTCTTTGTAATCACCAGGTGTTTTTTTCTCAAGAATAATCAGTTTGATCAATTGAGCAGTTAAGGCTTCACCGACTCGACCAACAGGTGCATCTTTATCCCATTCGTCACGTGTTTTCCACGCATGAACATTTTTATCAGGTTCGTCGATGTGATCTGCAATCGAGCTGATTCGCCACCCCATCCAATACAAAAATTTTGCTAGAAGGCGCTTATCAAAGGTCACGTTTTTCGGGGTATTAAGTGCATTATCCATTGGCTCATTAAGCCAACACATCAGTTTTTATTCATTGCACTGATATTGTGAAATAGTGTTTATACAACCCACTTTGATTGAATGTTATGGCTGTTCTTCCGATTCTGCTAACTACTTTAAATAGATTTTATCTATCGACAATAGACACAGGATTCAGAAATGAAGAAATCCAAATTTTACCGAGTTGCTGTCGCTGGTGCTACGACTGATGGTCGCATCATTGAAGCTTCTTGGATTCAACAAATGGCCAAGAATTATGACCCCAATACTTATACTGCTTTAGCGAATATCGAACATATTCGTGGAATTTCTCCAAGTTCTGAATTTGGGAACTATGCAAAAGTACTTGGACTTAAAGCACAAGAAGATGACATTAACGGTCAAAAAAAATGGTGCTTATATGCACAGCTTGAAGCATTCGACAATCTGATTGAACTGCACGGTAAAAAACAAAAACTTTTCAATTCTATTGAAGTAAATCCAAGTTTTGCTGACACCAATGAAGCTTATTTGGTCGGTATCGCATTCACTGATACGCCTGCTTCATTAGGTACACAAATTATGGAATTTGCTTCTAAGAATCCTGAAGCAAACCCATTCACTTCAAAAAAACAGCATAAAGACAATTTATTTACTGCTGCTGAAGAAGTGGATCTCCAGTTTGAAGACAGTCCTGATCCTGAGACAGAAGCAAAAGGCCTGTTTTCTAAAGTTTTGGATTGGTTGAAGCCACAACAAGAACAACAAGACAATAAAAATAAAGACCAATTCAAAGAAGTATCTGACTCGCTAGAAGCGATTGCAAAAACCTTTGGCGCAAGTCAGACCAAATTGCAAAAGGTCGAAACTGAGTTTTCGGAACTTAAAACCAAGCATTCTAAATTCGAAGAAGACTTCAATGATCTAAAAACCAAATTAGAAGGTGAAGAAAACCCAGGTACACCACCTGCACCTGAAAACACTGGCAACTTCTCTGAACAAATCGAGTGCTAATAGTTTCAATACTGTCAGCAGTCTATAAATATTGCTTATAAGCGAGAAAAAAATGCGTAACGATACACGTAAAAAATTCAATCATAGTTTAGCCAAAGTTGCTGAACTGAACGGTGTTGAATCTGCACAGGTGCAATTTACAGTCGCACCTGCACCAGCTCAAAAAATGGAAGAAAAAATTCAGGCTTCAAGCGAATTTCTTCAAAAAATTAATGTCATGCCTGTCGATACTCAAACAGGTGAAGCAATTGGTTTATCTGTCAATAAAACAATTGCAGGTCGTACTGATACATCAGGCAATGGTGAACGTACTCCAACTGATCCGACTGGTTTAGGTTCAGACAAATACGAATGCAAGCAGACTGATTTTGATGTGGCGATTCCATATGCAAAACTTGATGCTTGGTCAGTTTTCGCAGACTTCCATCAACGTTGGACTAATGCCGTTGCTAAAGCAATTGCTTTGGACCGTATCATGATCGGTTTCAACGGTACATCTGCAGCAGCAACAACTGATCGTACTGTAAATACAAAATTGCAAGACGTGAATATTGGTTGGTTGCAAAAGATTCGTACTAATGCACCTGATCGTGTGATGTCAACAGTCACCGTGGGTGCAGCTGGTACATATAAAAACCTAGATGCTTTGGTGGTCGATGCAGTCAATGAATTAATTGATGAAGTTCACCAAGATGATACGGATCTCGTCGTGATCTGTGGTCGTTCACTGTTGGCTGACAAAAACTTCCCAATCGTGAATGATGCGTCTGACAATACCAATGTATTGGCTGGTCAGGTTTTATTAAGCCAAAAACAAATCGGTGGTTTACCTGCAGCACGTGTACCACACTTCCCTGATAATGCACTTTTGATCACGTCTTTTGACAACCTGTCAATCTACTATCAAAAAGATGCAAAACGTCGTTACATCCAAGAAAAACCAAGCAAAAACCGCATTGAAGATTATCAATCTTCCAATGAAGCGTATGTGATTGAAGCATACGAAAAAGTTGCATTGGTTGAAGGCATCACAATTCAATAATAGGTGATTTATGTTGAGTCCAGCTCGACGACATCGCCTTCAGGCTTTGGCAGCAATTGAAGCTGCCAAGGCTGACGAATTTGGTGGTGTACGTCCAGACGCAAGCGTCTACCAATTACAACTGACCGAACTCAAAAACGATATTCATGTTTTACGTTCAATTCAGTCACAAGAAAAACGTGCTGAAGCGAAAAAAGAACTGATTCCAAAGCACATGCCTTATGTGTTGGGTATTGTTCAGTCAGGCGCAAAAGTTGAACAGGATGAAGTCATTACCACCATCATGGTGTGGTGCTTTGACTGTGGTCTATTCAATCAAGGTTTAAGCATTGCTGAATATGCTTTGCAAAATGAGCTAAAAATGCCTGACTCATTTAGTCGCAGTACTGCAAGTATTGTTGCTGAGGAAATTGGTAATGCAGCACACAAAACCTATCAGGATGGCCAAGTATTTAAACTTGATGTTCTTGAAAAAGCGGATCAACTGACTGCCAACCATGATATGCACGACCAGATCCGTGCCAAATTATATCTGGCAATTGGTCGGACTTTCTTGCAGTTAGACCGTGGATCCGAAGCAGTAGCATTTATCAAAATGGCGATTGCAAAAAATGAAAACTGTGGCGGTAAAACAGATCTTAAAAAAGCTGAAAAGCTCTACAAAGAACAATTACAAAATTCACCTGAACCCATGCTGAATGCAGATGGTTCACAGGTCGTCGATGACCAAGGCAACTTGCAATTTCATCCGACGTAACGAGTGCCCCGCGCCAACCGAGGGGCAGAATTGACGCTGTAATGACATTTTTATGTGTAATTACAAACTCAATTCTCCACCCCTCAACTATTTGAGAATGACAATGACCGGACTAATTGCAAACGGCAACCGCAACAATGAAGAAGTTGTCATCACCAGTGAAGAATTCTTTCCTGAAATTTCTTCAAAAGCCATTCGTGAAAAATTGCGCTTTGATAGTAGTGTCACCAATGAGCGTTTAATCCCTGCCATCGAATCAGCCATCATTGAAGTGAATGATCAACTTGAATCACTCACATCAAAAGCAGCCACACTTGCTGAACTCAGCACAAAAACCATTACTTCAGGTACCACCACAAAACCGATTACTGAAGTTTTATATTTCCGTGCCGTTGCTGCAGCTGTTGGTGCTGAACTGAATGAACAATATCGCGCTTATGACACCACAAATAATGGTGGCCAAAAAGCTGATGAATTGACACCAACCATTGATGACTATCGTCGTGATCTGCGCTTTGCCATTCGTGATTTAAAAAAAATTCGTCGTTTGAATGTGGAGCTGGTCTAAATGAAAACTGTTTATGCCCTTCAAGATGACACGGTTGACGCTATTTGTTGGCGCAATTATGGACGCTCATCTGGTGTGGTCGAAGCAGTACTTGAAGCCAATCCACATCTGTCTGCATTTGGTCCATTTCTTCCGATGGGTACCAAGGTTCAGTTACCAGAAATTCAAACCCAACAAAATAAAACGCAAAGCATTCAGCTTTGGGACTGAGAACAAAAATATGGCTGAACCAACCACATCAACCACTGTCGCAATTACCGCTTCTGCAGGATTGGTATCACTCCTTCCATTCGTGAATGGTGATGCACTGTTTGGTGCCGTAATTGGTGCAGCATTTTTAGCATTTACCCAAGAGTCATTGAGCTATGGAAAACGTATTTTTTCGCTCATGTTATCCGTTGCCCTGGGCTATGCCTTAGCACCTGAAATTTCAAATCGTACAGGTATAAACAGTCACACGGTGATCGCTTGTTTCACCAGTATGTTTGCTTTACCGGTATTGGTCAAAGTCATGACGTGGGTCAATAAATCCACCCTGACAGAAATATTCAATACAACGTCTAAATTCTTTTCTGCCCTGTCCAATACCTTTGGAAAGGAGAATAAAAAATGATGCAACTTATGTTGTCGCCATTGGCGCAAACTATTTTTTCAATCATTGCCGTGCTTTGTTATGTGGCATGTGCATTTCGTATTTTATGTTTTGACCGACTACACCTGCAGTCATGTTCGTTACGATTATTCGCAACTGTTTTGATTGGTGCATTCCTGGCACAAAGCATTCACATCATTTTCATCAAGGATCCAGTCACGATATGGGATTCAATTCTTGCTGTATTCCTATTGATCTTTATTTTTCGCAGTAAAGGCAATGTCGTTTCAATGTTACGGAGCACCCCATGAGTATTTTAAAAATTGGATCCAAAGGTTTAGCTGTTATTGAATTGCAAAAATTACTCATCAAAGCCGGCATGACAGGAAAAAATAAAAAGCCACTGTCAGCTGACGGTGATTTTGGTGAAAATACTGAATATGCCGTGATTCAATTTCAAAAATTAAAAAACCTGAAAGTCGATGGCTTGGTTGGCGATTACACATTAAAAGCATTACGTGGCGAAGACATCAGTAAACTTTTAAAAGAAAGTGACTTGACTGCAGGTGCAAAGCGTCTAGGTGTGCCGGTCATCGTGATCAAGGCCATTGCTGAAGTTGAAACACTTGGTGAAGGTTACTTGCCAAATGGTAAGCCAAAAATTTTGTTTGAACGTCATCGCATGTATTTCTATTTGAGTCAAAAATTCGGCAAAACCAAAGCCAATGCACTCATGGCCAAACATCCGAATATTGTAAATACAAAAACAGGTGGATATCACGGTGGATCTGCTGAGTACACACGTTTAAGCCAAGCCAAACAGCTTGATGAATCATGTGCATTGCAATCTGCAAGTTGGGGCCGTTTTCAGTTGATGGGTGAAAATTGGAAAGACCTGGGCTATAAATCTGTTCAAGATTTTGTGGCTCAACATGAACAAAGTGAAAGCCTGCAGTTTGAAGCATTCCTTCGTTACTGTGAAAACAAATCTGGTGAAGTGGATGACAAGCATTGGAAGCTGATCGATGCATTGCGTCAAGAAAATTGGCATGTGGTTTTTACACTGTATAACGGCCGAAATTATAAAAAACTAGGCTATGACAGCAAGTTTTTACGTGTGATGAATCGCCTCGATCCAAACTATAAGAGTGCTAAAGCTGCATGAAAAAGCCACATCATTTAAGAGAATATCTACTGAAAGCGATTCCTGATCTAAGCCCCGATCAGGACCGCTTGCTGATTTTTGCAAACCAAGGCAGCTTGCGAAGTACAATGGCAGGCGGTTTTAGTTTTGAGCAGTCATATACGCTTGATGTCATTATCACAGACTATGCTGGTGATATTGATGTGATCGGAGTTGTACTGTTCACATGGATTGCAGAACATCAATCTGAGCTCATGGCCAACCATGAAAAAGCAAAACAGGCGATTACTTTTGAAGCTGAATTGATTGATAACAGCAAGTACGATATCAACTTCCAGATCCCATTGACTGAACGTGTGATTGTGAAAAAGAATGCTGAAGGAAAACTTGAAATCAGTTATCCGGCTGAACTGCAATACACACCATTTGAAAAACCGACTAACGTCACACTGACCGATTCATCTGGTCAAGAACTGGCATCATGGACCACAGCTAAAAAAGAAGGTTATTCAATGGCGTTTATGCCACCAGGTAAAAATCCATGAGCAATGTACTTGAATTGGCCAATTATCTTCAGCCGTTCTTAGAACGGCTGTCGATGGGTGAACGTGCAAGACTTGCCAAACAAATTGGTCATGATTTAAGAAAAAGCCAAGGAAAGCGAATTTCTGAACAGAAAAATCCTGACGGATCTAGTTATACCCCACGACGTAAACGCCTACGTGAGCAAAAAGGCAAAATTAAAAGAAAAATGTTCACAAAAATAAAGAATACGAGCAATTTAAAAGTACTCAGCAATGCTGATTCTATTGCAATTGGCTTTGTCGGTCGTGTCGCTAGAATTGCACGTGTGCACCAGGAAGGTTTAAAAGATCGTGCAGAAAAAGGTGCACCAGATGTGGTCTATCCAAAACGTGAATTACTTGGTTTTACCGATCAAGACATTAAATTGGTTGAAGATTCATTCCTAAAACATATCAAACTTTAAATTCTTTCATCTTGTGAAAATAGGTTTATACAACTTCACTCAGCTGAAATGTAGAAACCTATAAAGCAAAGTGTTGGCATGAGTGCTGACCTTAATCGTCGTCTTGAAAATCTAATTCGTTTTGGAACTATCAAGACCATCAATCCGTCTAAACCAATTCCACGAGTCATTGTTAATCTTGGCGATATCGACACGCCTGAAATTCGCTGTATGAATGTGCGTGCAGGTGCAGATACCACCTGGGATATGCCATCTGAACGTGAAGAATGTGTGGTGGTGTCACCCTGCGGTGAAATCGGTCCAACAAGTTTTGTCTTGTACGGCTTTTATAACGACGACCACCCTGCACCTTCTGATGATCTCAATCAAAAAATCCGCATGTTTGCTGACGGTTGTGTCATCGCTTATGACGTATCAGCCCATCATCTGTCTGCAATTTTACCAAGTGGCGGTACTGCTGTTTTGACTGCTGATGGTGGTGTCATTGTGAATGGAAATACAACTATTAATGGTGATTTAACCCTAAACGGTAATCAAACCACCAATGGCAGCACAGTCATTAGTGGCAATCACACCGTAGGTGGCAGTCAACTTGTGCAAGGATCCAGTCATTCAACCGGTCATTTCAGCACTGAAGATGATGTCACTGCTGGAGATATCAGCCTGACCAGTCATAAGACCCCAGGTATTCAACCTGGTTCGGGAATTTCTGGAGAACCAATTCCATGATGTCACGTGAGCAAGGCGCAATGGTTGCCGATGAATTAGATCAGATCCGTCAATCTATCCACGATATTTTGACCACGCCAATTGGATCACGTGTCATGCGTCGTGAATATGGTTCGCTTATTCCACAGCTGATTGATGCACCGTTTAATGAAATTACGGCATTACAGCTTAAAGCTGCCACAGCAAATGCCATTTTGCAGTGGGAACCCCGTGTCATGCCAAATTCAATTTCTCTCTATGAATCTGAAGGTGGTCGTCATGTTCTTGATTTAGATCTGACCATGACATCAAACAATCAAAACCAGTCTTTAAAAATCCCATTGGATCTTGGTGCAACTTTATAAGTGATCAAAAATGGCAAATTCAAATTTAACCGCAATTGATTTATCACAGCTGAATCCACCTGATGTGGTGCGTCAGATTGATTTTGAGACCATTTTAAAAGAAGGTCTTGAAGACTTTTATCAGCGCATGGAAGAAGTTCAGCCAAATTTTCCACGTTATCTTGAGTCAGATCCAGCAATGAAGCTGGCAGAAGCATTCGCCTATCGTGAAATGCTGATTCGTAAAGAAGCCAATGAACAGGCTTTGTCCGTATTACTGGCATTTGCCAAAGACAATGATTTAGATCACAAAGCAGCTGAACGAAATATTCAACGTCGAATTATTAGCCCAGCCACAGAAAATACACCTGAAGTCAAAGAATCTAATGATTCTTTGCGTAAACGTGTGCAACTTGCACCAGAAGGTCAAACGACCGCAGGCAGTGAAGGATCATATATTTTTCACGGTTTAAATGCTGACCCACGTGTCAAAGATATTTACCCATACGCCCCATTAGATGAAACCGGCAATCCAACTGGCATTTGCAATATTTATGTTCTTTCAAATGAAAGTGATGGTACTGCACCAGAAGATTTACTCAATGTTGTAAGTGCTGCACTAAATGCGAAGTCAGTACGACCTTTGACAGACAAGCCAATCATTTATTCAGCATCGATTTTAAATTACAGCATTGATGCTGAGATCTTTATTGATGAAGGTCCAGATGAAAATATTGTCTTAGACAGCTGCTATAAGGCAGCCCAAGAATATACAAAAAAAAGTCACTCATTTAATGACGGAATTTCACTGTCAGGTATTTATCAAGCATTGCATCAGCCTGGTGTCAGCCGTGTCAATCTGATTTCTCCAGCTGGCAATATTGATACCTCCCTTGGACAAGTAGCGTATTGCACTGACATCAACATTACGAGGGCAACAGCATGAATAAGCTTTTGCCACCGAATGCCACAAAATTTGAAATGAATTTTGAAGCTGCATTTGCACGTGTTTCAGATATTGAAATCAATATCCGCAGCTTTAACGATCCGCTGAATGCTCCGGATGAAGTACTGCCATGGCTTGCTTGGGAACGTTCAGTCGATGTTTGGAATAAAGACTGGACTGATGTCCAAAAACGTCAGGTGATCAAAACGTCTTTATACAACCACAGCATTAAAGGAACTGTGGAGTCACTTGAAGTTGCGCTCAATTCTTTAGGCTTTCCGGTGATTGTCCAGGAATGGTTCAACATGGTGCCGATGGGAAAACCTTATACCTTCAAGCTTTTCATCCAAACCAGTCAAGACAGCGTTTCAGTCACTGATTACAAAGAATTATTCAAATTGGTTCGTGCTTATAAAAATCTACGTTCGCACTTAATTGACACCACCGTCATGTTGGAAAGCCCATCAAATTTACAAGTGAATGCCATGACTCAAGCTGGCCATGAAACTGAATATGTTAAGGCAGCTGGAGGGCTTTACTTAGACGGAACTTGGTTATTAGACGGTACAAAAAAATTGAATGGAGTAGATATGTAATGCCAAATTTAGAAGCTCAAGCTGCATGGGTTCCAGTCCGTGAAATCGGTATTGAACTTGCACGAGGTGGCCCGAATGGAAATATGAATGAACAAGCTAAAGCATTGCTAGCACGTACTGAATATTTGAATCAGGAAAAAGCTAGTAAATCTGAAATTGCGCAGGGACATTATGAGTTTGGGACATATGCCGAATTTAACCTTGCTAAATCAGGACTACCTTTAAATTGTACAGTCATAATTAACGAAATTAATTCAACTGGAACCGGTTCGTGGAACCAGGGCTCAAACCGTTGGAATGGCTCAACACTCTCTAAAAGTGAGCATGATCCACTTGAGCAATCCAAAAATTATACTAATAAATTTTTCACAAACTATGCTACTGCAGCATTGTTAACAGTGAAGAATAAGTTTATTCAAAAAACGACAGGTCAAGAAGCCAGTGGTGCAAGCTTTGATTCTTCAGATTTTATTCCTGTAGTCGGTGGCGAATCGTACGATGTTTACAGCTACGTAACTGGTAATGCCAGTCATGCTTGGTATGACGAAAATAAAGCATTTATTGGTGCATTCGGTGAAGATCAGACAGTTCTAAGCATCAGAACTTTTATTGCACCAGAATCTGCACGTTATTTGAGAATCTCAGCTTATAACACACAAGCAAGACAGGCTGCATATTTAAAATCATCAGGTTATGCAATTGAAAAAGTCAAAAAAATTATTACTCAGCACACGCCAAATGTTGATGCAAATAAAGTGATTTATGATGGAAAGGGTTTAGATCAGACAATAATTAATGTCATTAATAAGCAAGATATTATTGTGTCTAATCAAAATTCAATCATTAGTCAATTAGATTTAATAACAGATCAAGATAGCCCATTTTTCGTAAATACATTCCAATATACAAGATCAGGTACTACACCTAATAATTTCAATATTGTAGATGTGACTGCTCGTGTATCAGCAAATGTGATGACTGTTTCCGATCCCACGGCATTTGTATATGGTAGTGCATGTGTTGTATACGACTCAGTGTCAGATAGCTACACAAGTCATGCGGTACTTCAAATTAACGGAATGAATATTACAGTTTCACCAAGTTTGCCCAATAATCCATCTAAAGTTCAAACAATGCATGATTCTCCAAATGGTCAGCATTTAACACTATTCGGAACAAAAGGCTTGGCAGATTATGTTTTAAAATCTATTCAGAAATATAGTTACAAGAAATCAGAAAATTTAATTTTCAAGTTTAATTCAGCACTTTGTTGCTATTTGGCTTGGAATAATAGCGATATTTATAATTCTGATGCATCACAGCTTTTGATTCCTGTAACTAAGGTTGGTACAGCTGGAAATGGTGGATATACGCCAGGAACAACGAATCTAGCAAAAATTTGTGCAATGAGTAATCCGAAGGATTCATATATAAATATTGGAGATAATCCGCATACTCAATATTTATCGAGAGCTTATAATCTTATCGATGGTGTGGCTGGTAATGGTTTTGAAATAAGTTTTAATGGTCAAGGCTCAGATGGATTTATCGAAATTCCTCTAGCTGTACGCGATGCATCATATATTTCAAGCGTCGATGGTCAAACTTATAAAACCAGTGGTAAGGCTCGATTACAGATTTTTAATGATTCTACTTTAGTCCATGATGTTGCATATGCAGCTGGTCAAGTGCATTCAGTATTTGTTGATTTTGCACGTGGCGGACTAATTAAAATTCGCATTACTTGCGAATCATCAGTCCCGACTTACGCAGCATTGAGCGGTATTTTTGCATATAAAAAGTCTGCTAAAACGTCGAAAGATACGCTATTTAAAGATGGTGATGTCATTGTGTTTTTGATGGATTCATGGGGTATCTATCCAGTTGCATCAACAATTGGGGAAGCGCCATACACATATCCGCTATCAAATTTAGCACCTAAATATCAGGCCATGTATCCAACAGGTCTGAAGTCAAACGGTACACATTGGATATCTCGACGTATTCAAGAAAAGCTAGCAAATCAAGGCGTAAATGTTGAAACATACAGTTATGCATTCGGTGGTCAAACAACGAGATGGGGCAAATATTGGTTAGATGCGGTTCTCACGATGTCGCCAAAACCAACCCATTGCGTAATTAACTTTGGCATTAACGACAATAACAGTATTGGTAATCCATCCAATACTTTTTATGACTTTGATCCTGAAAAAATGTTCGCAAATAAAGCTGAATCATCTGGTGGTATAAACGGAAGAACTGCCAGTTTTGATGAATGGGAATTAAATTTAAAATGGATTTCTGAAAGATGCTTAGCGAATGGAGTTAAACCTGTAATCATGATGCCTGCACATACCGCATCAACCGCACAGGCCCAATCAATTCGACAAAATGAACTTATTCGTTTAGCAGATGGTTTCGGTGAATAATATGAATTATAAAACAATCTACACAGCCCTTGGCCTTGCACTCGTCTCTCAAGCTGTCAGCCAACAACGCACTATAGAACTCACCCACTTCGCTGTGGGTGATGGCGGTGGTAATGCAATGATTCCGAATGAATCAATGATTCAGCTAATTCGAGAAAAATACCGCGCAACCATCAACCGCATTTATCAGGACCCTGAAAACGAAAATAAATACACGGCTGAAATGATCATTCCAGTGACGGTCGAAGGCTTCGTGGTTCGTGAAATCGCGCTATTTGACCGCAATGGCAATATGGTACTGGTCGGTAACACACCTGAAGTCCATAAGCCCACACTGGCAGAAGGTGTCACACAAGATTCGGTTTATCGAATTCCGTTCGTGATTTCAAACCCTGAAGTACTTGAACTAAACTTTGACCCGAACGTAATCATTGCAACGCACCAATGGATCCTGAATACACTGACACCAGCCAATATGTTTCCAGGCGGTACAAATGGGCAAGTGCTGAAGAAAAAATCCAATGCCGATGGTGACACTGAATGGGCAGATGCTGGATCTGCAGAAGTATTCGTCAACACCATTGAAGAAGAACAGTCACTTGTGGCTGATCAACTCATTGTCGATCTCAGTACAACCACCACCACTGGTGCAGCGGTTTATATCAATGGCGACCGTATTACCAATAGAGCTGGTGCAGATGGTTGGCTTGCAACCACTGCCACACGCATCACTTTAGGCAAAGCGTATCCTGGTGCAAAAATCCTGATTGTTCAAAATGAACCTTTAGGTGCAGCCCCTTACCCACTGGCACAAAAAAACAATTTCTCAGATGTTTTAAATAAACCTTTGGCACGTCAAAACTTGGGTGTCATGAGTGCAGATGAAGCCAAATTTAATGACTGTCCACCTGGTACAGTCGTGATGCTGGCATCACAAAATATCCCAACCGGTTATCGTTTATTAAAATGTAACGGTGCAACAATTTCTCGTACAGCGTACGCAGATCTATTCTCAGTCATTGGTACGACTTTTGGTTCAGGTGATGGTGTAAATACATTTAGATTGCCGGATCTTCGCGGTGAATTCTTACGTGGTTGGGATGATGGCCGTGGTATTGATTCAGGCCGTGCTTTTGGCAGCTGGCAGCCAGACGATTTTAAATCACATAGCCACAAAGTTCTTGATTCAAGTGCTGTTGGAACCAATATGGGTGTTTTCCATTATGGTGAGCGAGGCGGATACAACAATCAGGATTACAACGAAGTATCTTCATCTGGCGGTGTTGAAACACGGCCACGTAACTTTGCAATGTTGACTTGCATTCGCTACTAAGGAATGAAACATGAACCAGCTTACCGTGTATCAAACCAATTATTCAGGTCTATTTGTCGGTGAAACGTTGGCAGATGAATCACCGCTTGAACCTGGTGTGTTTGCCATCCCTGCAGGTTGTGTCGAGATGGCACCCCCTGAAAGTTGGCAAGAAGACCAATGGCCACGTTGGAATGGCTTTAAGTGGGAACTGATCCAAAAGCCTGAAGTTCAGCAAGTGGTAACACCAGAAGAAAAATTGGCTGAGTTTTTGGCACAAAATCCCGATGTCATGTCTTTAATTAACGCCAAATAGTTTGTAATTGTATAAACCTAGTTTCACAATTTCCGAAACTTAACACTGCCTTAAACTAATGCAAGCCTGTCTATTGAATTAAAACCTCCAATAACAGGCTTTTTTTATGGCAGATTATCACCACGGTCTGCGTGTCTTAGAAATTAATGAAGGCACCCGACCAATCCGAACCATTGCAACTGCTGTTCAGGGCTTAGTTGCGACTGCAGAAGATGCAGATCCACTTGTATTCCCATTGGATACACCAGTACTACTCACCAACATTCAAGCTGCTGTGGCCAAAGCTGGCACATCAGGCACATTAAAAACTGCACTTCAAGCGATGGCCAATCAAACCAATTCACTTTGTGTGGTGGTTCGTGTGGCAGCTGCTGCAGAAGAAGCTGCCCAAACTGCAAATGTTGTGGGTACTGTCACAGCACAAGGCAAATACACCGGCTTAAAAGCACTACTCACAGCCAAAACCAAGTTGGGTGTTCAGCCACGTATCATTGGCGCACCTGGTCTTGATACTCAAGCGGTAGCCACTGAACTTGCTGTCATTGCACCAAAACTTCGTGCCTTTGCTTATGCCTATGCATGGGGATGTCAAACTAAAGAAGAAGTCGTGGCTTATCGTGACGCATTCGCTTCACGTGAACTCATGGTCATTTGGCCAAACTTTGTGGCGTTTAATGTCGATACAGCACAAACCGAAACCGTTCCAGCGGTGGCATGTGCCATGGGCTTACGTGCCAAGATCGACAATGAAATTGGCTGGCACAAAACCTTATCAAACGTTGCCGTTCAAGGTGTCACTGGTATTGATGCAGATGTGACTTGGGATCTGCAAGACCCTGCGACTGATGCTGGTTATCTCAATAGCAATCAAATCACCACGCTCATTCAACAAGATGGCTTCCGTTTCTGGGGATCACGTACTTGTTCTGACGATCCTTTATTCCCATTCGAGAACTACACACGTACTGCACAAATCATGGCAGATACGATTGCTGAAGCACATATGTGGGCAATCGATAAACCAATGCATCCGTCATTGGTCACAGACATGATTGAAGGGATCAAGTCAAAACAGCGTGAATGGACACGTCTTGGTTATCTCATGGGTGGCGATTCTTGGTATGACCCTGAATCAAACAGCAAAGAAACGCTGAAAGATGGTCAGCTCAATATTGACTATGACTATACGCCAGTGCCACCGCTTGAAGATCTTCGTTTCCGTCAGCGCATTACAGACAGCTATTTGGCTGATTTCGCTGCTTCGATTACAGCATAAGGAATTAACGCATGGGATTACCTAGCAAACTCAAGAACATGAACCTTTTTAATGAAGGTGAAAGTTATTTAGGTGAAATCAAAACTGTGGTTTTACCTAAATTAGGTCGTAAAACTGAAGATTACCGTGGTGGCGGTATGAATGGCACGGTCAAGACAGACATGGGTATGTCTGATGATGGCTTGGTGCTTGAATCCACATTCGGTGGTTTAGACCTGCTCACACTACGTCAATACGGTATGGAAAAGATCGATGGCGTGTACATGCGTTTTACTGGTGCTTATCAACGTGATGACACGGGTGAAGTCGATGCAGTTGAAATCGTGGTTCGTGGTCGTCATGAAGAAATTGATGGCGGTGATTCTGAACCAGGTGAAGACACTGAACATAAAGTCGTGACCAACTGTGTTTATTACAAATTGACTGTAAACGGCAAAGTTGAGATCGAAATTGACATTCTAGGCTTCAAAGAAGTGATTGACGGTGTTGATCGCTTAGCGAAGCAACGTAACGCACTAGGCATTTAAGTTTTCCTACCCTTGCATGAACAACGTTTTGTGCAAGGTTTTTTTAATTTGTCACTTTTTAGGAATGCAACATGAATACTCAAGACCAAGACAACGTTCAAACCTTGACTGAAGATCAAGCGATGAATCAAAAAGC
The DNA here is from genome assembly GCF_051789135.1 of Acinetobacter sp. PC34. Classification (NCBI taxonomy): domain Bacteria; kingdom Pseudomonadati; phylum Pseudomonadota; class Gammaproteobacteria; order Moraxellales; family Moraxellaceae; genus Acinetobacter; species Acinetobacter sp. PC34. The sequence continues at coordinate 2,723,033 of NZ_CP196664.1, forward strand.
GATTCAAAACCCAAATGAAGAAACCGTTCAGCTAGAACAGTTCATTCAGTTTGGCGGTACCACAATCACAGAAATCAAAATCCGCAAACCCAATGTGAAAGCACTCAGCGGTGTCAGCCTGCAGGCGATCTATCAGCATGATGTCAATGCCTTGATCAAAGTACTGCCACGTGTGACCACACCTGCATTAACAGCACAGCAAGTACTTGAACTGGATCCTGTCGACTTTGCAAATTTAGGAGGTCACTTGGTCACTTTTTTGTACCCACAAGCGGTGCAGAAGGCGATCAAAGAGGAACAGTAATAAAACTGGTCGATGAAGTAGATGAAGCAATTGCCAATATTGCCTGCATCTTTCATTGGCCACCCAGCGCATACGATGACATGGACATTATGGAATTAAGTAAATGGCATCACCTTGCGCTGAAGCGTCATCAAACCAACGTGTAAACGAGTCCACCAATGTCAAAACTAAAATTAGAAGTCCTGTTCAATGCTGTAGATAAAGTATCTGGACCCATCAAAACAATCATTGGTGGCTCAAAATCTATGGCTGCTGCATTAAAGAAAACCAATGGTGAGCTGAAGGACCTTGAAGCACAACAGCGCAAAATCTCAGGTTTCCGTCAGCTCACAGCACAGTCTGAAAAAACAGCTCAGGCTTTGGCTAAAAATAAACAAACCATTGCTGAATTAAAACAAGCCTTAAAGATTAATCCTGAAGCACAGGAAACAGTGACCGCTTTGGCACGTGCTGAAGCTGCCCATAAACGCCTGATGGCAGTGCAAAAAGGTCAAAGTAAAGAATTGACTGGCATGGCACAGGAATTCAACAAAGCTGGTATTCAGATGGATCGGCTCAACAGTGAAGAATCCGAGCTGAAAAATAAAATCCACCTGACCACAATGGAACTGAACAAACAAAAAGAAGCCCTTTCACGTCATGAAAAGGCTCAAAAAAAATATGAAGAAATGCAAACGCGCATGAATAAAGCCAGTGAATTAGCCAAGAAGGGATTGGCTGTAAGTGCAGTTGCTATTGCTGGTATGGGATATTCACTTAAACAATACGAAGATGCTGAAGATGCTGCAATGGGGCTACGTGTATCTATGATGCAAGCCAATGGGCAAGTAGCCAAGGAATATGGCGAAATCAATAAACTGGCAAACAGCCTTGGAACAAAATTACCTGGTACAACAGCTGACTTCCAAAACATGATGGCTGTTCTAATACAACAAGGTATTTCAGCCAAAGCAATTCTTGGTGGCGTAGGTGTAGCAGCTGGCTATCTTGGTGTGCAAATGAAAATGCCATTTGAAGAAGCTGCTGAGTTTGCAGCAAAGATGCAAGATGCAACTAAAACAGCAGAAAAAGATATGCTTTCCCTGATGGATGTAATCCAAAGAAGTTACTACTTAGGGGTAGATAAAGGCAACATGCTTCAAGGCTTCTCAAAACTTTCTGCCGGGATGAAAACGATTAAGCAGGAAGGATTAGAAGGTGCAAAAGCTATGGCACCTTTACTTGTTATGGCAGATCAGGCAGCAATGGCTGGCGAAAGTGCTGGTAATGCTTTCAGTAAAATCTTTAAGTCCATGATGGATACAGATGGAATCAAAAAAGCGTTAAAAGACAGCAAGACTGGACTGACCATGAATTTCACAGATGGTAAAGGTGAATTCGGTGGTCTAGATAATATGTATAAACAGCTTGAAAAGTTAAAAGGATTAAGTACCGAAAAACGGCTACCAATCTTGGGTGATATGTTTGGCAACGATGCAGAAACTATCCAAGCCTTAAACTTGCTAATTGACAAAGGTAAAACAGGTTACGATGAAGTTGTCGCAAAAATGCAGGCACAAGCAGACTTACAAACTCGTGTAAATGCCCAGTTAAGTACACTTAAAAATTTAAAAGATGCTGCTGGTGGTACTTTTACCAGCTTACTTGCACTATTTGGGGAGCAACTTGCACCCCAGTTCAAATCTATGATTGAAGGTTTCACTAGCACTACAGAAAAAGTGACAGCTTGGGCTCAGGCAAATCCGGGTTTAGCCAATACAATTGCAAAAGTAGCTGGTGGTGCTGCACTTCTTATCGGCGGTCTATCTGCCCTATCCATTGGTGCGATTGCTATTTTTGGCCCAATGATGATGGTTGCCAAAGGCTTTGGTGTGGTCGCGCTTGCAGCCAAAGGCATGAGCATGGCTTTACTCACCAACCCAATTACATGGATTGTTTTAGGCATTGCAGGTGCTGCCCTGCTGATCTATAAGAATTGGGCCCCTATATCAGGATTCTTTGTTGGTATTTGGAATACCATCAAAACAGCGTTCAATGGTGGCATTAAAGGCATATCAGCACTGATCATCAATTGGAGTCCCATCGGGCTGTTCTATTCAGCCTTTGCAAAAGTACTGTCATGGTTCGGCATTGATCTGCCTGCCAAGTTCACCGGCTTTGGTGCCATGATTTTGGAAGGGCTCAAAAATGGTATTTTATCCAAAGTGAATGCCGTCAAAGATGCCATCACAGGTGCTGTCAGTGGTGTCATTGATAAAGCCAAGGGCATTCTAGGCATTCATTCCCCTTCACGTGTCTTCATGGGCATTGGTGGCTATACCATGCAAGGTATGGCCAACGGTATTGCCAATGCCAACAACTTACCAGTAGCAGCCACAACCACCGCCACACAAGGTGTGGTCAATACTGCTGCCCAAACTAAGCCAGTCAAACCCATCAATGTTGGTCGCAATAACCCACGTTCATATATCAGCCAAGATACAATTCAAGTCACTATTCAAGTCAAAGATGGATCCGTGGTCAAAGGAACGGCTGAAGCAATGCGTCAAGAACTTCGACGTGTAGCCGAAGAACAGCAAAATGCAAAACGTAAATTTTTAACAGACACGGAGTAATCACACATGATGATGGCTTTAGGCATGTTCGTGTTTTCACTACGCACTGCTTCATATCAAGAATTGAAACGTGTCACCAACTGGCGACATCCATCCAATAGCCGTGTTGGTGCTGCACCGGCTTATCAGTTTGTGGGCAAGGGTGAAGACACCATCACCCTGCAAGGGGTGATTTACCATGAGATCACCGGCAGTCGAAATACTTTAGACATCGTTCGTCAAATGGGGGATACCGGCAAAGCCTATACCCTCATTGAAGGCACAGGCAAAATTTATGGCTTGGTCATCATCAATGACCTAGAAGAAGGCAAAACCTTTTTCTTCAAAGATGGTGCAGCACGTAAAACAGAATTCACCATCAAACTGACCATCGTTCGCGACTGGCAACCCAGCATTTTGGGCACACTGGTTGGAATGGGCATTGGTGCACTGAATAGGATCTTGTAATGCTTAAACAGGCTTTAAATTTTGCAAATAACGCCATCAATGCGATTGATAAATTAACTGAATACCCAACGCCCATTTTTCGTGTTGAAGTGGATGGTGTCGATATTTCACCACAAATGGCCACACGTTTAATGTCGCTGACAGTCAAAGATAATCGTGGCTTAGTTGTTGACACTGTAGATATTGAACTCAGTGATGCCGACGGCATGTTATCTATCCCACCCAAAGGTGCAAAAATTCAGGTGTGGTTAGGTTGGTCCAATACCGGTTTATTTGATAAAGGCGTATATAAGGTTGAATCGACTTCACATCGTGGTGCGCCAGATGTACTTTCAATTTCTGCCATGGCCAATGACGTATCTGAAGGTTTAAAACAGAAACGTGAACGCAGCTGGAATAATCAAACCATTCAGCAAATCTTTGACAAGATCGGTGATGAATATGAACTCAAAGTCATAGTTCATGAAAAATTTGCGTCCAAAGTTATTAAATACATTGCTCAGAATGAATCTGATGCAAATCTCATTACTCGAATTGCCGATGAACAAGATGCCATTGCGACAGTGAAGAATGGCCATTTGATTTTATTACCACGTGGTGCCAGCCAAACGGTTTCAGGTTTAGCTTTGCCACGCAAAATCATCACCCGGGATGAAGGCGACCAGCACAACTACACCAATGGTACTGGTACCGACAACATCACTGGTGTCAAAGCCTATTACTATGCAGAAGGCAAGGCTAAAAAACTGCATGTCTTTGTGGGTGACAGTGAAGACAACTTAAAAGAAATTCGCTATGTGCATCGGGACAAGACCACTGCAGAATTGGCAGCCAATGCCGAATACAACCGATGCAAACGGACTGCACAAAAGCTGACTTATGCTTTGGCCAAAGGAGATCCAACGCTGATCCCTGAACAGGAATTTGAGTTCAACGGATTAAAGCCTGAAATTGACGACATCATTTGGCTGGGTACCAATGTCACCCATACTTTAAATGACAGTGGCTTGACCACTTCTGTTGAATTGGAAGTGCAGCTGCCCGATGCAGATGACGTGTCGACCTTGTTTGAAGGCAGGGAAGAAAAAACGGAAGAAGAAAAGCAAGCCAAAAAGAAAAAACGCACAGGTAAAAATTATGCCGAATATACCGGTGTAATCGCGTATTACAGTGAAGGTGGCAAGTCCATCAAACTGACCTCTGGTGATCAGTCCAAACCTTTAAAACTCACCCACATTTATAAATCTAAAAAGACTGCGACCAATGCCTTAAAACGAGAACAGGCAAAAATTGATAAATATAAAAAATCAAAATAAAAAAAATCCCGACTCTGGGGAAAGTCAGGATGAAATGGGTTTAATTAAAATAACGATATTTGATTATTTTTACAACATTTTATTTATATATATCGTAATTTTGTTATATATTTGTATGAATAAATTTTGATCCAAAGGTGCAATATGTCTAGACCTTCACGTACTAAATGCCCACATTGCGGTTCAAGTTTCCCTATCCGAAACAGTGTCGAATTAAATCCACTTTTACGACGTTTCCACGCTCAGTGTTCAAATGTTGAATGCGGTTTTACTGCGCAAGGTTTTTTTCAGATTGAGTTTGAACTCTCACCATCGGGCATGCCTAACCCAGAAATAAATCTCCCCCCTTCCCCACATAAAAATAAGAATCCACAGGTCTCACGTGTCTAAAAAATTTGATATTGCCCAACAAAATCAATTGGATCAAGTTCACGTGGTACCACGTGATTACAGCGCACCATCACTGACCGAGTGTTCCGAGTGTGGCAATGACATTCCACCAGAACGCCAAAAGCTAGGTGCAGTCACTTTATGCATTGAATGCAAGACCAAGGAAGAACGTCATGCCAGTCATTATCGCTGAACCATCAGATCCAATCGAATGCCCCTGCCCTGAATGCACATCACAAGATGAATAAACAAAGGAAAATAAAAAATGGACCAACAAACTGCTCTGATTTTAATTGTTGTAAACCTATCGGCTGCCGTGGTAATCATCATCTGGTACTTGTTCGACCGCTATACCAAACGCATTGAAAGCTTAATTCGGCAAAATAACAAACCAAGCTGTGCATTTATTCAAGCGCAAACCAAACGTAAAGGATAAAAAATATGTGGCTCTATCCTTTTTTAGTAGGTGCAATTGTTGGTGTTTGTGCAAGTGCTTTATTATTTCTGCACACAGTAGGCTGGTTTTAAAAAAACGGTTATAATAACAACAGGATGACAGCAAAATATTCAATATGCTGTACGTGGCGTGACACGTTTTCAGCTCCAATAATTAAGCCCCTTTCGGGGCTTTTTTATTCATAAAAATAATCTGTCACACTCCAATTATAATAAGGAGTTGTACGGTTACAGGTTTTACATGTCAGGCTAGTTGTCATGCCTTGTTCCCAATCACCTGCTAATGTGTGATTTTTAAATTTATCGGTATCATCAAATGTTTTAAATGTATCTTCGGTACCACATCGTGTGCATTTAAGTTGCGTTAATTCATCTTGAATAATCTTCTCAATTTTATGTTTCATCACTATCCCCCTAATACATTCACAAAATCATCTTCAGTTAAAATACGGATATTCGCTCCGTCCTTTTGCCACTTCAAAGCCTGTTCAAATTTACGCCCATAGCTCATGTGTGCCCAGTGTGGATTTCCCTTATTACAAATTACAAGATAATCAACAGTCTTGGTTAAATCATCTTTAAAAATTCCACCTTTGGCTTCAATGGCATCTTTCCATTCAGCTTTGGTATATCTATTCGATGCACCAGTTAAGCAAATGGTTTTACCAATAATTTCTACATTGCCATGGTAAAAATCAGGGTTCTGATTATCACTGGTACTGGTCACGGCTAAATTTGGCAAACCAAAATTGTTAAGCTGAACATATTTGCCAATGGTGATTTTTAAGACTTCTTTACTGTCTTCACTGACACGGTTTAAAACTCGCACGTGATTTAAAGCGATTAATAATTCTCTATAAATCGGATCATCTTTTAAGTAATTGTGTTGATTCAACCAATTATTGAGTGCAAATAATTCATTATCACTATATTCCTGATCACAAGATAATCCTGCCAATACACCATGCAATCGCTGTACATCGCCAGTATGTTCTTTAAAATATTTCGAGTTTTTAAATACATCTAAACTGGATTGTACTTCTTGATGACGTGACAACAAAAACTCTGGATCTTCAGCAGCTTTTATTAAAACTTGGTATAGGTTATCAAAATGAGGAACATTTACAGCCTCAGGATATTGCTCTACCCACTTAATCAAGGCCTCAATTTCTTGCAGCCTTACACGACCATCTAAAAATAAACCTTCAAAAAATCCTAAAAAAAGATTACCTAATTTACTTTGATTTGCATTGTAATTAAGTCGATCTAAATCCATAGGCCCACCCTCAAAATAATTCTTATAAAGTCACTTGACCTTAACACTTTAACACTGTTACAGTTTTAGGACTACAGCAAAATCTGTGGTCAGGCGTGGAAACCTGAAAAGTTATATAGGCGCAAAATGTCCGTCATGGGCTATTTTTTTGTGTAAAATTCGGCTATGCCTTTTATGGCAGGCTGGACAGGGTGTCCTTCGGGGCAGCCGTTTCCTATATAGCGGTAAATTTCCACCCCTGTTCAGTCTGTCACCAATCTTTGTGGAAATTGCTTGGTGTCAGGTTTTTAACTTGATATATAGGAAAAGCCATGAATAACTCATTTGCTTCTACGCATTCGCGCAGTCAAAATAGCGTACGTGAACACTCCCCTATTTACGATCTAGCTGCATACGAAAAACGCCAGCGCAAACTTAAACGTAAACAAATTTTAAAAAACATCTTAGACACCACCGTGTTCTTTTCAGCATGTTCTATCGTCTTCTCATTATTGTTTTGGGGAGTATGAGCCATGAATGCACTCATCCAAATCGACGATGCTGTTTTTATCCAAGACCAGCAAGTGAAAACCACCAGTTTAAAAGTGGCAGAGCTTTTCAGTAAACGTCACACTCATATTTTAGAAAAAATCACTAACCTAGATTGTTCCCCCGACTTTACATCAGCCAACTTTACGGCTCATGTTCAAACCATTGAAATTGGCAATGGTGCAACACGTGAATCTAAATACTATGAAATGACCAAAGACGGCTTTATGTTTTTGGTTATGGGTTTTACTGGAGCAGCTGCCGCAAAAATTAAAGAAGCCTACATCAACACCTTTAACCAAATGGCAGCCATGCTCTACAACTTGCACGGCCAAAATGAAAGTATCCATGTCGGTGCAGTAGTGCAGCTCAAGTCAGGTGGCCCCATTTACACAGTGAGTCAGATCCACTATGACCAGAATGGCTTTATGCAAGATGCTGAAGTCATTTGGCATAATAAAGCGACTCTGTGCCGTGACATCCTTCCAGTGGCTTGTTTATCCTTAGAAACAAAAAATATTATCAACAATAAAATGTTGAATGACTTCTGGGCAAGTGTGAATAGCTATGGCTTACATAGACTCAATCACAGTCGTAACCCAAATATCTTGGCACTTAATATTTCTCAGATTTATCAGTGCATAGAAGGTTTACCACTCAAGCCCCAGCTTTTTGCCATACTTATGCAAAGTCAAAGCCCTAACCCGGTGTTTATGCAGCACAATAAATCTATTCATAGTACGCTTTTAGCAAAGACCATAAAGTGTTGGCTTTTTAAGCCTGTATCTTTACGGAACTTAGGTTTGAGCTAAATTCAAAATAGTATGCCGATTTTTATACACTTTTTTCGTTCTATTTACATTATTTAAATCAGCTTAGGTCATAATCTGTCGCAGAGCCTAATTATGAACGATGTCACTGTGAAAAAGTTGTTCTAAAATACGCGAACAACTCTGGAGGGAAAATGACAGAAACAATTACTACAACAGACAATCAAGAAGAAATTTTAATTGACCTAATTCAATTAAAAGATTGTTTAAGCCTGTATAGCAAATTCAATATCGCAGATGGTGAAAGTATTACACCAGACGAAATGCATGCGCTATTTAACTCGCTAAAGATACAGGTTGAGGGTATTGTCAAAAAGGTTGAGTTCACATTGCACTAACCTAAAGTCATTCTATAAAAAATGCCGCTTTAAGAAGCGGCATTTGTTTGTGCATAGGCTTTGGCCATGCCAATGAATCCAAGTTTGGCTTCTTCTTTTATAGATCTAAAAGCCTCAAGTACCTGGTATTCATCTTCGGTCAGGTTAGCTAGACGCTGGCCAAATGTTATATAAAAAGTATCAAATCCAACATCTTGCAAAGCTATAAGCTGATTCTGATTCAGCGGATCTCCCTGCTTTTCATAACGGACTATAGATCCGACTGCTACCCCTAAAAGCTCTCCCATAGCTGGCTGTGTCAGCTTTAAGCGCTTTCTTTCAGCCTTTAGTCGATTGCCTCTCTCTAAAAACTTATCATTTATCGACATTTTTACCCCAACTAGCCTTGTATCTTTCGATATTTCGTAATATGATGACTTTAACAGTTTAACACTGTTGATATATCGAAACTTTAAAAAAAGGTAACTCAAATGTCTACAGTCAAAGAAAACCGAACAGAAATGAGTGGCGCACATTTTACCCAGCCCGAAAAAGACTACATGCGTATCCATGCTGCAAAAAACCGCACGACTATTTCTAATGTGATTCGTCAAGCCGTTGCAAATGAATTATCAAAAATTGCAGACCCTGAAAACCCTTTTTTCATTGCGAAAAATAACACCTAAGCATCTGAAAATGCTTAGAAGTTTACAAATTCACGCAAGAGTAAACAGAATGTTAACACTCAAAGAAATATGCCAAAAGCGTAAAGCTCAGATTGAAAACCGAAACGGTACAGCAGCACTGCACGAACGTATTGAACAAATGACTCAACTTCGTGACCCGTTCCGCTTTATTGCTGCACTAAAGTTAAAAGGTTACATCGAAGCACTTTGCGATCAAAAGCTTATGACGCTTATAGATGCAAACGACTGGCTCCAAATCGTAGAAACAAAATATCAGGACGTAAATTAATGTCTGAATTAAAACACCGCATTATTGACCGTCTTGAAAATATGTTCAGTTTCAAGACACGTGGCGAATGGTTCCGTGAAGGTGTCTGCCCACAATGCGGAAAAAAAGAACTTTATACCCATGCCCACAATCCTCGTTTGGTGAAATGTGGTCGTCTGGTCAAATGTGGTTATGAAGAACACGTCAAAGATATCTGTGAAGACTTATTCAAAGACTGGTCTGAATACCATCCGCAAACCGACACAAATCCAAATGCTGCAGCAGATGCATTTTTATCTGAAGGTCGTGGTTTTGATATTTCTAATCTGATTGGTAAATACACCCAGCAGTTCTATACAGATAAAGACAGTAAAGAATCATCTGCAACTGTTCGCTTTATGCTAGATGACAAAAACTATTGGGAACGTCTGATCGACAGACCTGAACGTTTTGGCAATAAAAAAGCACGCTTCAATTTTGGTTTTAAAAATGCTGGCCAAGCATGGTCAGTGCATGAATTGGATGAAATTTGCCGTCTAGGGGAAAAAGGCCAAGCGATCTGGATCACTGAAGGGATCTTTGATGCCATTGCACTGAGTCAGTCAGGTGTCAAAGCCATATCTTGCCTGTCATGTGTCAACTACCCTTCTGCATTCTTAAAACAAATTGCAGACCGTTGTCATGAACTCAAAATTGACAAGCCACGTTTACGTTGGGCATTCGACAATGATTCGGCAGGTAAAGGTTACACAGTTAAATGGCATGAACGTTCACGTGCTGAAGGTTGGTCATCTACGGCTGCACAGCCACCGGCAAATGGCGGTAAAAAACTTGATTGGAATGACTTGTTCCAGTGGGACAAACTCAACCCTGATCAATTCCCAAAGTACAAACACTATGGTGAATTGCTCATTGCTGAAACTGCAGAAGAAGCAGGTCTTCTGATTTATAACTTCTATGAAGGTCGTCGCCACACGTTCTATTACAACCACAAATTCCGTTTGTACTGGTGGGAACTCGACTATGACAAATTCAATAAAGCGGTTCAGCATTTAGAAGATCGCAACAATGAAGCCGCTGAAAATGGTGGTCAGATTCTCACAGATAAAGAGATCCGTTCAAGTGCATTAAAGAATTGTTCAGCAGCCAAAGAAATTTGTAACGCTCAGATTGAACCGTTGTACTTCCAGCGCAATGAAATCACCGATGAATCTTGGTACTACTTCAAATTGCAAAGCCCATGGTCAGAAGCAAAAACCACCTTTACAGCTGATCAAATGTCATCACGTTCAAAGTTCAAACCACGTGTCATGTCTGTGATGTCTGGTGCAATGTGGACAGGTACAGATAATCACCTGGAAACATTCATCAAACGTGAAACCGAACGTTTACGTGAAGTTAAAACCATTGACTACATTGGTTATAGCCGTGAATACCAGACTTACATCTTTGAAAAATATGCGGTGCATAAAGGCCAAATCATTGCCATCAATGAGCATGACTTTTTCAAAGTAAAACGTCAGGAAATTAAAACACTGGCAAGTTCACCAGCGATCACATTGAACCCTAAAAAACAGTTTGATCCGTCATGGTGGAATGACTTTCACAAGGTTCGTGGTGCAAAAGGTATCGTGGCTTTGGCTTGGTGGATGGGTTCATATTTTGCTGAACAAATTCGCGGCATGCACAGCTCATATCCTTTCATGGAAATTGTCGGTGAAGCCGGTGCAGGTAAATCTCGTTTAATTGAAATGATGTGGAAACTTTCAGGCCGTAAAGACTATGAAGGCTTTGATGCAAACAAATCAACAAACGTGGCGGTGTACCGTAACTTTGCACAGATTGCCAATTTGCCTGTCGTACTCATCGAGGGCGACCGTAATGACGTAAATGGTAATGCTGTTCAAAAGTCTAAATTCAGTTGGGATGAACTCAAAGATGCTTTTAACGGTCGTGCAATTCGTTCTAAAGGTTTAAAGACTGCAGGTAATGAAACCTATGAACCACCGTTTCGTGGTGCCATCCTGATTTCTCAAAACACGGCAATTCAGGCTTCAGAAGCAATTTTGACACGTACTTTGCACTTGTACTTTGACCGCAAAGGACAGTCACTGGAAACCAAACGCATTGTCGATGAACTAGATCGCATGGAACTTGAAGATGCATGCACGTTCATGACCCATTGTCTGCGTAATGAAGACAAGATATTGGAAACCTATGCGTCAAAGCTACAGTCAATTGAAGATCACTATCATGAAATTGGTATTACACATACACGTATTGCCTTATGTCATGCACAAGTGGCTGCACTGATTGAAGCAATGACCAAACACGTTTTGCCAATCGACTTGGAAGACATGCTTGAAGCACAAGAAATGCTTGAACAAATGGCGCGTGAACGTGTTGAACAGTTGAATGGTGATCATCCTGACGTGGAAAAATTCTGGGACGCTTACGAATACCTTCAAGGCAATCGTTCACCAGAATGGGGCTTGAACCATCACCCTGCCGATGCTCAAACGGTCGCAATCAACTTAAACGAAATTTACAAAGTGGCTGCACGCAATTATCAGCAGCTGCCTGAAATCAATGAAATGAAAAAATTACTTCGCACCTCACGCAAGTACAAATTCATTGAAAGCAATAAACAGGTGTATTCAGACCGCTTCCCTGCCGATGACGTGGCAGCAGTGAATAAAAGTCGTGAAGTACCAGGTAAACCAAGCCGTAACGTGAAGTGTTGGATCTTCACCAATCCAAATTTAGGGACAAAAAAATAATGAGTGATTTTCAAACCGGTCAGCAAGTGGTTTATATCGATGCTTTCATGCCCGACACAGTTGAAGTGATTACAGACATCAAAGATGGATGGGTAACTTTTAATAATGGTTCGCGTGGTTGTATCGCTGCAATGATTCACCCAGCAACTGCAACAGAAATTAAAAATGAAAAAAGATCATTGGAGCAAAATGCATGAATGCTCAAAACCAAAAAGACCAAAGCTATTACACCATGATTGCTGAACACCAAGAACTTTCAGCACGTGTACTTCGCTTGCACAGCATTTTAAATCAGCATCATTGCGTTCAACACATGCCAACAGAAGCATGCATCTTGATCAACGAAATGAAAAATATTGTCGACACAGGCAAAGCGCATCTTGATGGCTTGGAAACTTCAGCTCTTAATTTTGATGATGCCCTTCCATTCACGGATCCTGAAATCAATACCGTTCACGACTTCCAAGTGGGTGACACCGTTTGGATACCTGATGAATTTGCACGCTACAAATTTATTGTCAGCAGTCATCAGCGTTTTGAAGTGAAACAGATCGTTGGCACTGACCAGCTATATGTCTGCCACATTGAAAATCCAGACATTCCATTCACCAATAATCAGAAATGTTTCACTGCACATTTCAGTCATTTTGCAAAAGTTACAGGAGAAGAATCATGCGTGGCGTAAATAAAGTCGTATTAGTCGGCACACTAGGTGCCAACCCTGAAAGCAAAAGCTTTCCAAATGGCGGTTCAATCTGCAATTTTTCAATCGCCACTTCTGAAAAATGTCAAAGCAAACAAACGGGTGAATGGATTGAACAAACCGAATGGCACCGCATTGTGGCCAACAATCGTTTGGGTGAAATTGCCCAGCAATACTTAAAAAAGGGCTCAAAAGTTTATATCGAAGGCTCACTTCGTACACGTAAATGGAACGACCAAAACGGTCAGGAACGTTACAGCACAGAAATTCGTGCAGACAGTTTACAGCTGCTGGATTCAGCACCACAGGCAAATGGGTATTAAGGGGAAAAAAATGGCTTTTTATAAAATTACAGATGCAGCTTTACTCGAAAAAATTAACGCCTTTTTTGACCAACTAGATGCAGCAAAAATAGAAATTCAAAAATTTGTAGAAGCACATGGTTTTGAAGATTTCTGTACTCGAGACAGCCTTTCACATGGTTTTGAATTTGTCGGTATGCTAGTTAAACATGATCAAGAAATTGATTTAGATAAATGGAAAACCTTACCCTTTGACGAAAAACATAAGATTGCTGCGCCACGTAAGAGCAATAGAAAGTTTTACAATGAATGGCTCAAAAATAGCCCAATTCTAAAAGTTAGCTATTTGCCACTTATAAATTTAATTATTAAGGATGATATTAGAACAGCTTACAGCACTGGACTAAATTGGGCAGATAAGGAATGTTTTCTCTTTGAAACTAAGTATGCCGTAGTTCCCGAAGCCATAGAAATCCTGACCAGTGAATACATTAAATTAAACAAAGGCGGTGAAGGATGAACTTCATCGAATGGTTCAAAACTTTAAAAGAATATAGACAATTACGCTGGACTCTCACAGAAGCACAAATTTTTGAGCATAACGGCACCGAATACAGCGTCATGTGTGTCAGTACTGCACACCAAGCATTTGAATATTTGAAAAGTTTATAGGAAAGACAGAAATGAATTGGTATCCAATGGTTAAAGTTGCCGCAGAACTTGGAATCTGTGTAAATACATTCAAAAAACATTACCTGGCAAAGTATCCACCAGAGCGCGTATTTGGTAATCGAAAACAATGGACAGAAGCAACACTAAATAAAATGAAATCAGATACAAATATCTGTTCAGCGGCATAAAAAAGGGGGCAATCAGCCCCTTTTTTAATTCAAAACTAGCCACAATCTATCCAGTTTCTAACCTTTCACATATCATCAAAATTCTATTAGTTTCAGATTATTAAGATGACTTTTGTTTTTTTCTAACCTTTCAACCAACTATCTACTTCCAAAGCATACCATTCCATCATTTTTACGCGTTCCTCCCAATATTCAGCACGGTTATAAATGCCGCGGATCTTGTCTTTTGGAACATGGGCAATCTGATATTCAATAACATCGTATCTGAAATTTCCCGAATTATTTGCGTGTGTAGAAAATACAGATCTAAAACCATGCGTCGTCATCTGCCCTGCATATCCATTACGCTTGATGATGGCCAAAATACTTTCAGATCTCGCTGGAAAATTGGGTTTTCGAGCATGTTTAAAAATATATCCATCATTAATACGTCTGTCATGCATGGATTTAAACAGCTGAATAGTTTGTTCCGTCAGTGGCACAACATGATCCCGACGCATTTTCATTCTAGAAGCTGGAATAACCCATTCACGTTTTTCAAAATTAATTTCTTTTGTATCCCAACGTGCAAATAAAAGCTCAGAAATACGGACAGCTGTATAACATGCTAGTTTAATTGCAATCATCAAATCATCTGAAACTTGGCAATGTTGCACCTTTTGCCAAAATTCTGGCATTTCTGCTGGTTTTAATGCCGCTAAATTCTCTACTTCTTGTTTAGGTATAACATCTGCCACCAGTAGGCATGGATTTTTTTCTGTATAGTCAGAAGCGATCGCAAAATTAAAGACATCACTCAATAGCCTTAAAGAGCGCTTTGCAGTTTCTATTGTACCTTTGGCCACAATGTTTTTAACGCTATTAACTACCTGCTTTCGTTCTATTTCATCAATACTAATGGCTTCAAATTCTTCAGTGATATAGCCAAGCCTATAGACCACGGTATCTATATATTTTTGACTTGTCCAACGTGGACGCATGATAGCAAGCCATTCTTCAATAACTTCCTTCACTGTTGGAACATCAATTTTTTTACCTGAAAGCTGTTGTTTAAAGTCACGGGCCAATTGCCTTGCATCTTTACAACTTATGCCAGGATATTCACCAAGTGTTTTTTGATTCTGTTTGCCCTGGTATCTATATGCTAAAACCCATTTTTTCTTCCCTGTCGGAAAAATTGAGATAATTAGCCCTTCTCCATCGGCCATTGAATAGCGTTTTTCTTTTGGTTTTAAATTTTTGACTTGTGTGTCTGAAAGCATGCAGGTGTTATACCAGTATAACAAAGGTATAACATATTAATTTGATAGACCGTGATTTTCAATGATTGGTCGTGATTATTAATGACAGGTAATGACTAACAAAAAAGCCCTGAAATCGTTAAATTTCAAGGCTTTTCTGAGGGTTTATGATCAATTCTGATACTTACTGATTGACCATGATTACATCATTTGGTGGAGGTGGCGGGAGTTGAACCCGCGTCCGCCAGCACTACGCTCGAGAATACTACATGCTTAGATATCGTCTACTGTTTTAACTCTTTGTGACCCGACGAACAGGGTACAAATCGCGATCCTCTTAATTTAGTACAAAACCCCGAGGCTTAGTTTTATACGGACTTGTGTGCGTGCGCTTCAGTCGGACTCTCTAACCACAAGTATTCGGAGAGGCGGACAAGCTGCCCTTAGGCAGCTAGAGCGTATGATTCGTCGTTTGCGACTAAAAAATGCAAATTTGATTTACGAGAGAAAATGCGCTCTCGACATGCATCTATGAGTTTCATCACCAGCGTCGAAGCCAGAAACACCCCCAAAGTAGCGGTAATCATAGCATAGTTGCTAGAAAATACGATCTATTTTCTAAACAAACACACATATTGATGCGCTTAATTACATAATTGCGCTAATATTTTGGTTTTCAAGTCCAACAATAAAATAATTTATGAGCTACTTACTTGCACTCGACCAAGGAACCACTTCGAGTCGTGCCATTATTTTCAATGAACAAGGTCAAGTTCAGGCAACGGCGCAACGCGAAACGCGTATACATACCCCTCAATCAGGCTGGGTAGAACAAGATGCTCAAGAGATTTGGAGCTCACAAATTGCCGTTGTACAGCAGGCTCTGGCCTCTGCTCGTATTTTAGCCAAAGACATCAAAGCCATTGGCCTTACTAACCAAAGAGAAACGACCGTGGTTTGGGATAAACGCACAGGTCAGCCGCTTGCACCAGCCATTATCTGGCAAGACCGTCGTGCATTTGAATGGTGCAATCAGCTCCTACAGCAAAACCTAAAAGATAAGATTCAATCCAAAACTGGACTCCGAATTGACCCTTACTTTAGTGCAGGAAAATTGGTCTGGTTACTCGAGCATGTCAATGGTCTACGCACACTGGCTGAACAGGGGCATGTGGCCTTTGGCACGATTGATAGTTGGCTGATTTGGAATCTTACCCAAGGTGCTCAACATGTCATCGAAGTCAGCAATGCCTCTCGCACCATGCTCATGAACTTAAGTACCCAGCAGTGGGATGAAGAGCTGTTAGATCTATTTAATATTCCGTCTGCATTACTGCCAAAAATCATCAACTCGGACACCTATGTCGCCGATACCGCGGCAGGCTTACTCGGTGCCAATATTCCGATTACAGGCATATTAGGCGACCAACAGTCTGCGCTGTTTGGACAGTCCTGTTTTGACATTGGGACTGCCAAAAATACCTATGGCACAGGTTGTTTTATGCTGTTCAATACAGGCGAGACCGTTCAATACAGTAAGAACAAACTGCTTTCGACGCTGGGTTGGAAAACGCAACATCAAACCACTTATGCCCTAGAAGGCAGTGTATTTATGGCCGGTGCGATTGTTCAGTGGCTACGAGATAATTTAGGCATTATTCAAAAAAGTAGCGATGTTGAAAAATTAGCTTGTACAGTTCAAGATACCGATGGCGTCATGCTAGTTCCGGCATTTACTGGACTCGGTGCACCACATTGGGACAGTGAAGCGCGTGCCCTCTTATGTGGAATGTCGCGTGGAACCAATAAGGCCCATATCGCTCGCGCAGCCTTAGAGTCCATTGCCTTTCAAGTCTCTGATGTACTGACCGCCATGCAAGCCGATATCCAGCAGCCGCTGAAAGAGCTCCGCGTCGATGGTGGTGCCAGCCAAAATGACATGCTGATGCAGTTTCAAGCCGATATTTTAAATGTGCCTGTACTACGCCCTAAGATGCAGGAGTCGACCGCATGGGGCGCAGCGGCCATGGCAGGGTTAAGGTGTGGCGTATTTTCAAGTTTGGATGAAATTGCACAGTCTTGGCAGCTTGAACGTGCTTTTGAACCCAAAATGAGTCCAGATCAACGTGAGTTTCACTTACAACAATGGCAATCTGCCTTGAAACGTGCAAAGTCAGAACTTTGATTATTTAACGCTATTGTTTTGAGATGTCAAAAACATCATAAAATTGCATAATAAAAAACCGCTTCAAGAAAGCGGTTTTTTATTACCTTAATGCGCATGCCCGCCACCGCCTGCCCCTATTTTAGGTTTAGGGCAGAGCCAAATAATAGATGCTGCAAATAGGAACACCAAGGCCAAGATCAGGAAAATATAGTTTGCCGATAAGGTCAACGCTTCTTTATCCACCAGACTAGAAATATAGCCTAATGCACCTTCCGCGCTCATTCCCTGCTGCATCAACACCGACTGGGTTTGATCTGTATGCAAACTGCCGACCATTTCGCTACGTGCAACTTTGGTATGGTCGTCCCAAATAGTGACAGCAATAGAGGCGCCTATCGCCCCTGCCATAGTTCTTAAGAAGTTCATTAAACCTGCGGCTGATGCCATTTCATGCGGCAATACCGATGACAGCGCCATATTTGATAATGGGATAAAGAAAAATGGTACAGCAAAGCCCTGCAAGATTTGCGGCAGTGCCAATGCAAAAAAGTCAGCATCTGTGGTCCAGAACGAGCGCATCAAAGTCACCCCGCCCAAGATGCTCAAACCAAAACTGGCCAGTGCACGTTGGTCATATTTGGTTGCCAATTTCGCCACAATGGGTGACATGGCTAAACTACCAAAACCCATGGTTGCGGTTAAATAACCAGCCCAAGTTGCGGTATAACCCAAATTGATCTGTAACCACTGCGGAATCAGTACAATACTGCCAAAAAATGCGCCAAAGCCAAAGGCTAGTGCCAAGACAGAAATCGTGAAACTACGGTATCTAAAGATTTGGATATTCACCACTGGATGCCGTTCGGTCAGCTCCCAAATGGTAAAAATCACCAAGCCAATCACAGCCGTTAAAGCCAGTACCACGATCGCAGGACTATTAAACCAGTCACGTTCATGCCCCAAATCGAGCATAAGCTGTAATGCCCCAATCCATAAAATCAGAAGGATCAATCCACCGCGATCAATTTTGAGTTTGGCCGTTGCGGTTTCCGCAGGTTTAAGCAGACGCATCGCAGCAAAAGCACACGCTATCCCAACAGGAATATTAATAAAGAAAATCCAGTGCCAAGACATGTTGTCACTAATGGTTCCCCCTAAAATCGGACCAAGAATTGGGCCAACCACTGTCGTCATTGCCCACATGCCCATCGCTTGGGATTGCTTTTCTGGAGGAAAAATCCGCATCAGTAACATCTGACTGAGCGGCATGATCGGGCCACCAAATAAACCTTGGCCAATTCGGCAGAAAACCAACATTTCCAAACTGGTCGATAAACCACAAAATACCGAAAATATGGTGAAGCCAATCAGACTTAAGGTAAAAACTCTCACGCCGCCAAAACGACCTGCGAGCCAGCCTGTTAAGGGAACACAAATCGCTTCAGCCACGGCATAAGAGGTAATCACCCATGTTCCTTGCGAACTCGATACCGCAAGGCTTCCCGTAATATGAGGCACAGAAACATTGGCAATGGTCATGTCCAGCACGACCATAAAGTTGGCCAAAGCGAGGACGAAGGCCGCCAGCATAAGGCGACCACCCTTTAAGTCACCATAGGGAACGTAGCTATTCATGCGCAATTACTTCGATTTCAAATCGATTTGAGCTTCCATCGACAAGCCAACACGTAAAGGATGTTCAGCCAACTCTTTCGGGTCGAGTTGAATACGTACAGGCAAACGTTGTACCACTTTAATCCAGTTGCCTGTGGCATTTTGTGCAGGAATCAGCGCGAAGGCAGAACCTGTTCCACCAGAAAAGCCCAAGACCGTGCCATGGAACTCAACCGAGTCACCATAGAGGTCTGAGGTTAAAACCGCTTTTTGACCTGGGCGCACATTTTCAAGCTGGCTTTCTTTAAAGTTCGCATCGACATATAACTGTGAAATTGGCACCACCACCATGAGCACCGAACCCGGCGCCACACGCTGTCCAACTTGAATTTTTCGGCTCGTCACCACCCCATCAAATGGTGCTTTAATTTCAGTACGTTCTAAATCAAGTAAAGCTTGTTTCAGTTTTGCCTGAGCAACCAAAACATCTGGCGTTGAATTTTCATTGCTACCTTGAATTAAAGCTTCATTTGCAGCCAAGTTACTTTGCGCAGCTTTCTGGCTGGATTTAGCCTGCGCCCAACCCGCTTGCGCCAAGTTATAGCCTGCTTGTGCATTATTTAAAGCAGCTTGTGCCGTGCTTAATTCTTCTTTAGAAATCGCGCCTGTCGCACTCAACTGCTGACGACGGTTCAAGTCATCTTGCGCTTTATCCAACTCTGCTTTGGCTTTAGCCACTTGT
This sequence comes from Acinetobacter sp. PC34, assembly GCF_051789135.1. Classification (NCBI taxonomy): domain Bacteria; kingdom Pseudomonadati; phylum Pseudomonadota; class Gammaproteobacteria; order Moraxellales; family Moraxellaceae; genus Acinetobacter; species Acinetobacter sp. PC34. The sequence goes on from NZ_CP196664.1 coordinate 2,742,875, forward strand.
GCTTCAGCACTGTGAATGGCGTCATCACTCACAAAGACTTGCGAGTTTAGAGAGCTGCTGTTGGCCGCACTTTGTTTATACTGGCGCTGTGCTTTAAGTAATTCGGCCTGAGCTTGCGCTACAGCAATTTCAGCATCACGATGATCGACCAAAACCAGCACATCACCTTTTTTTACAGTTTGCGTGTCACTGACCAAAACTTTTTCAACTTGGCCTGTCACCATAGAGGTAATCGAGGCCGTTTCCGCGCCCACATAAGCATTATCAGTTGAAACTGAATGGTTAAAGAACAGTTTCCAAATCAAGAATAAAATGGCAGCAATGATCAGGATCACAGCCACGAAACCTAAGCTTTTCTTACGTTTAGCTTTCAGTGCTTGATCATTGATTTGATCGGCTGGATCAGTATCTGGCAGTGTATTTGAGGCATCTGTCATTGATTTTTCCTAAATCTAACAGACTTGGTCAGCCGGCATCATCCCTGCGAAAGGGACATCAGACAAGTATTGTCTGCATTGGTGTCGATGAGAAAGTCACAATAAAATTTGATGCATTCTAAGAGCAAATAATCACATTTTGAGAAAATAAATTGTAACTGCTCAGTCTATTTTAGTTTTCAGCATCCAACTTCCTATTAGATGCTGTAAATTTCACTTGAATATTAAATACTTAATTAATTTAAAACTAATAAGCATAAGAAGCAATCGCTGTTGCAATCGATTTGCCTTCATCATTGACCATGGTCATGCGCATGGTGCAGCCTTTACGCCCCAATCTTAGGGTTTCAGCACGGGCAATAAAGTATTTTCCACGTCCCGGCGCAAGATAATCAACTCGCATATCGACTGTAGCTAAACGGGATACTTTTTTAATGGTGTCCGCAATCGTGTCAGGTTCCGCTTTTTTATACAGCTCCCCCATCGCTACAATGCCACCAATACTGTCTAAAACCGTTGCAGCCACGCCCCCATGTAAAATTTGGAACGCGACATTGCCAATTAAGTAATCTTGCATATCGATATAGGCTTCAATTTTCCCGTCAACGACTCGCATGGTCATGGTGTTGTGCTTAAAAAATGGCGACGCATTAAAAGCCTTAACCAACTGCTCAAAAACCACATCTATATCCACTTTTGCTCCTAAGTGTATGCTGCCCGTCCAGCTTTTTTCACCACTACTCATAACAATCTGCTTCACTCTTAAAACAATAAAAACCCGTCAATATGTGCCCAAAGCCATAAGATAGGTCTACAATACTGACCTAGTTTAATACCGATTATCGAGATTTGTATGACCTATACGTTCAATCGTCCCGCCTTCCCCGCTACTCGCATGCGCCGTATTCGTAAAAATGAACATCTGCGCTCTATGGTTCGCGAGACCCATTTAACGACAGATCATCTTATCTATCCAGTATTTGTACTGCCGGGACAAAACCAAACGCAAGACATTCCCAGTATGCCGAAGGTGCAGCGTCTATCTGCAGACTTACTCTTAAAAAAAGCAGAACGTTTACTTGAACTTGGCGTATCGAAACTGGCGATATTTCCAGTTACTCCCCAAGAAGATAAAAGCTTAAGTGCAGAAGCGGCATGGCGTGAAGATGGTGTGGTTCAAAACACGCTACGTCTGCTCAAAAAAGAATTACCTGAAATGGTGCTGATTACCGATGGCGCACTTGACCCGTATACTACGCATGGTCAAGACGGCATCATTGATGACACGGGTTATGTACTCAATGACGAAACCGTTGAAGCACTGATCAAACAAGGGTTAAGCCACGCTGAAGCTGGAGCAGATGTCTTTGCGCCAAGTGACATGATGGATGGTCGTATCGGTGCGATTCGCCAAGCCTTTGAAGCCAATGGTCATATCTACACCTCAATCATGGCCTATTCAGCAAAATACGCGTCGAGCTTCTATGGCCCTTTCCGTGATGCGGTCGGTTCATCCAGCAACCTCAAAGGTGGCAACAAATACAACTATCAAATGGATGTCGGCAACCGCGCAGAAGCATTACATGAAATTGCCCTCGATATTCAAGAAGGGGCTGACATGGTGATTGTGAAACCGGGTATGCCGTATTTGGACATTGTCCGTGAAGTCAAAGACAACTTCGGTGTGCCGACTTTCGTTTACCAAGTCAGTGGCGAATATGCCATGCTCGCAGCGGCCATCCAAAACGGCTGGTTATCGGACAGCGTGATTATTGAATCACTGATGAGCTGCCGCCGCGCGGGTGCAGATGGCATCTGGACCTATTTTGCAGAAGAAGCTGCACTAAAACTAAAAGATATGAAATAACAGCGCGTTTAGAAGGATTGAGTTGCAATGCATATTGCCATCGTTGGCGCGGGAATCAGTGGTTTACTGACAGCGCTTGAGCTGATTGAACACGGTTGTTCTGTTGAGATTTTTGATCAACAACAAGCGGGGCAAGCGGCTTCATGGGCAGGTGGAGGGATTCTCTCCCCGATGTACCCATGGCGCTATCCACAAAGTGTCAATGACCTCGCCAAATATGGCAAAAGCATGTATCAAGCATGGAATGAAAAAATTAGTCCGGTTTCGGGGATAGATTTTGAAATCCACGAAACAGGTATGCTGATTTTTGATGAAGCTGATTTTGACATTGGCCTAAATTATAAAGATCAACACCAAGAACCGATGCAGCATTGTGAGCTTTTGCAACGTGAGCAACTGGAACAGGTCAATTCCCGCATTTCGACGCGCTTTCAACAAGCCATCCATTTTCCGCAATTGGCTAACGTCCGTAATCCACGACTGCTCAAGTCAATTGTGGAATACCTCAAACGGCAGCCACAAGTCACCTTTCATGAGCAAGCGTGGGTACATACCTTTGACATAGTCAATCAGCAAGTTCAAGGGATAAAAACTGCTGATGGACAAAGCTACCATGCAGATCATGTGGTGATTGCAACAGGCGCATGGTCACAGCACTGGTCCGAACAACTCCAGTGCAGCATTCCAGTGAACCCCGTACAAGGGCAAATGTTACTGTTTAAAACCCCTGAAAACTGGCTACCAACCATGTGTATGAATCAGGTTATGTATCTGATTCCACGTTTGGACGGTCATATCGTTTGTGGTTCAAGCATGGCGGATGTCGGTTTTGACCAACGCCCTTCGCTACAAACCCAGCAAAATATTTATAAAGCCTGTTTGGATATGGTGCCTGAGCTGGCAGATTTCCCAATTGTGAAGCATTGGGCAGGTCTACGCCCAAGTTCACCAACGGGTGTTCCTTATATCGGCCCCTTCCCTGAAATAGCCAATCTCTGGACAAACTTCGGTCACTATAGAAATGGTCTATGTATGGGGCCTGCATCTGCACGACTGCTACGCGAATTGATGTTGGAGCAAAGCTTAACGGTTGACGCCAGCGCCTATAGCCCTGAGCGTTTGGTAAGCTTTGCTTGATCAAACGCTACTTGGCTAAATTTTGCGGTTGAATAATGTGGATCAAGGCTTCTTTTAAAGTGGGATATTTAAACTCAAACCCCTGTGCTTTCAATGCTTCGGGGCGAACAAATTGACCATTCAACACCAATTGAGACTGCTCGCCTAAAAGTAACTTCAGCACAAAAGCTGGTAAAGAAAGTAATGGTCTACGTTTTAGAATTTGCGCTGCGGTTTGTGCAAATGCTGACTGGGTGACTTTTTCTGGACTGATGACATTAAAAACTTGTGCAGTGGTTTCATGCAACATTAAAAACTCAATCGCTCGCAGCACATCTTGAATATGCACCCAGACCACAGGTTGCCGCCCCGAACCGATACGCCCACATAAGTTCATTTTGATCGGAAACAACATTTGCGGCAAAATGCCAGCCCCTCGTCCAAAGACCACACCTAAACGAATAATTTTGGTATTTTGCGACGTGTCTTGCCGTGCAGATTGTTCCCATTTTTGACACAACTCTGACATAAAAATAGACTGCGGCGCTGACTGCTCATTACAACACTCTGACCATTGTTCAGTCGGATCGATGCCATAATAGCCCACTGCCGAACCTGAAATAATACATTTCGGTTTAATATTTCTTTTAGCGAGATATTGATAGAGTATTGTCGTGGTTTCAACACGACTGGCGATCAGCTTTTGCTTGCGGGCATCTGTCCAACGTCCCTGAGCAATACTTTCCCCAGCCAAATTCACCACATAATCAATGCGATCATGCTTGAGTTCTTCTAAAGCTCGAATCCAAGTCAAATGTGGGTGAATTTTAGGCAAATTTTTCTGTCGACTTAAGCCAATCACTTCATAATCTTTTTCTAATAAATAATCGAGCAAGTTTGAACCAATAAAACCACTTGCTCCTGTCACCAATACACGTTCTTTTTGCATAGCGTGATCTCAAATGATGCTTTTGCTCAAACTATAGCATTTAGAGGAAAGCTTTACGATTGATCGATCATTTTTGCTGCCATACGCTCCGCTTGTTTGCCATAAAACCAGTAAGTCAGCACATACAGCGGAATCGCAATCAATAAAATCAGAATCACCACCATACTGATAAACTGTGGTTGTTGGACGTAGAGCATAAAGTTTTGCCAAACTTCAGCATCTCCTTGCGCAAAGATAAATAAACCTAACATGAGAAAGGCAAAGTTATAGCTCCAAAAAATTAGACTAAAACCTAAAGTGAATTTCTTCCGCTCTGCTTGGCTTGGCGCACGGCGCTGCTGCTTAATAAATTTAAGTAAAACCCAAATCATGGCCACCAAATAAGGTACAGCCGTTAATACAGCTCCCATCCCTGTCGGAAGTAGTGCAGCGAGCACACCACAGACACAACTAAAGACAAAACATATGAAAAAAAACCAGAGAAAATATCGTGTTAGCGAAATCATAGCGCTACTTTAAACCCAGCCAAAAAATCATTATAAAAAAAATTCAGTTTTTTTTCATTTTCATGTCAACCAATCGAAGTTGATGTGCGTTAAATAGGGTACAAGGTCGCAGCAACCGTCAACATTGTACCGGCATCCACAATACGTACGGTGACCTTTCCTAGAGCAATAAGATTGGCTCCAAATTTAAATGTTGTCAGCAGCCGACATTTAAGCGTGAAGCAGTTTTCTTTGACCGACGATTTCATCATCACTCGAATCGTCGGTCTTTATTTTTTTGAGGACTGATTTTTCAGTGCTCCCCCACCTCAATAGATCAAGAAACCCTTAAAAGTTAATATGAGTTTAAGTGCTGGACGTCTTCTGCATCCTGAATGACATAACCATTACGTCCCCGCTCTTTGGCCAAATAGAGATTCTGATCGACCTCTTTTAAAAAGGCCATTTTGTCATTTTTTTGCGTTGGGATAATGGTCTTCACCCCTAAACTGACCGATAAACGCTGATCCAATGGCGATGAGCTATGGCAAATATCAGCGGTACGGATACTCTGTAAAATACGCTCCACCACTTCAATTGCAGACGCTTGTGTTGTATCAGGCAATATCAAAATAAACTCTTCCCCGCCAAAACGTGCGACCAAATCACGTGGTCGTGAGACACTTTTTTTCAGTATTTGTGCAATTTGTTTCAGACAAGCATCACCGAGAATATGACCATTATGATCGTTGTATTGTTTAAAATAATCGATATCCAATAAGATGAGGGTCAAAGGTTGCTGTTCACGCTGGGCATTGAGCCACTCACGTTGGTAGCTATCTTCAAAGAAGCGACGGTTGGCAATCTCCGTCAGACCGTCTTGATACGAATATTCTTCCAGTTGTTTTTTCAGTATTTCTAACTCTTGTTCCTGTTTTTTACGCTCCGAAATATCGAACATAAATCCAACCAAACTATCGACTTCCCCATTGGGTTTTCGCACTACATGCACCACATCGCGAATCCAAATATATTCTCCATTTATGGTCAGTGCGCGATAATCCGCCTCATGATCAACCCCAGAAATTGACTGCGCCACACAAAAATCAACCACCCATGCACGATCATTTTCATGTATTCGCATCGCCCAATCTTCGACTGTTCTCCACGAGTCTTGCTTCCAACCCAGCACTTTTTCAATTTGTGGGCCAATATAACTAAACTTTTTGGTACCCCAATCAATACTCCAAGGAATAGCAAGTGTTGATTCAATCAGCGTCTTATACACCAGATCATTAACAATACGAGGCGAACTGAAAATAGAATCAGACATAGTTATGTTCTCCTTATACCCTGTCCTATTCAAGGCATAACTTATTTTTTAGACATTCTGCATAAATCATTCTTATAAAGTCTCAAAATTGAATCCGTGATCGATGTTCACATTTCATTTACGACTTCGACACGATATACAATTTCACAGAATTACATAATACCCCATTAAAAGAACATTTTTTAATCAAAATTTATCTTTTTACTATGGTGTTAATCAAATAAACCCATCACATTCTTTTTCACATAATCGCTCAATAGTTTTTCTGTGCAATTCAACTTAAAAATAGGCACTCAACTATCAGGTCAAAGATTGTCGTCGTAGCGACAATTATCCATCGCATAATTTTGATTTATGTTAGCTTATAGCTCTATTGCGCTTTGAGCTTGGGGTATCTATGGCTGTTCGTTTTTTTCATACATCTGATTGGCATTTGGGACAGTTTTTTTATAACCATTCCCGTCAGTATGAACATGAACAGTTTTTAGCATGGTTACTGGAACAAATCAGTGCAAGACAGCCAAATGCGCTTTTGATTGCAGGAGACATTTTCGATGTCATCAACCCTTCATCGTCCGCACAAAAGCAACTCTATCAGTTCTTAGCGGATGCGCATGCACGTGCACCGCATATGCAAACCCTGATGATTGCAGGCAACCATGACTCAGGCTACCGCATTGAACAAGTTGAACCCTTACTGGCCAAATACAATGCCAAAGCGGTGGGAGTGATTCATAAAAATAGCCAACAACAGATTGATCTTGAGCACTTATTGGTCCCGATTTTAGATGAGCAACAAAATACTGTGGCATGGTGTCTGAGTCTGCCCTTTTTGCGTCCTGCTGAAATTACAGGCTTTAATGAACACACCACCAATAGCCAAAACGCGATTGCCTATTTGCATCAACAACTGATTGCCGTGGCCAAAGCCCGCAAAACAGCAGATCAAGCCCTGATTTTAATGTCTCATGCACATATGCAAGGCGGCGAAACCTCAGACTCTGAACGGCCTATTGTGATTGGGAATGAAGAAGCACTCTCCACGACATTATTTGATGAAATCATTGACTATGTGGCACTCGGGCATTTGCATAAACCTCAAAAAGTCGGTGAAGAGCATATCCGATATAGTGGCTCCCCGATTCCACTATCTTTTAGTGAAATTAACTATAAACATCAGATTGTTGAAGTGACACTTGATCCCACACAAAACGATTCATCCCGTTTTCAATTGAATGTTTTAGCAATACCACGAAGTATTCAACTGCATAAGATACGCGGTGAACTCAATGAAGTACTGGAAAAGCTGCAAGCACTGCCTCAAAGTGCCATCCCAGAGATTGATCAACGTGAATATGTCGATATTGAATACCATACTACTGTTCCACCGCAGCCCAATTTAAGACAACAATTCGAAGAGGCTCTACCCAAAGACCGTTATCGTTTAGTCCGTATTTCACGTCAATATTTAGCGACTGAGCAAGACCCCAATGCACCCGCTAAAGTAAGTTTAGAACCGCCTACACCAGAAAAACTGTTTCAGCAAATTTGGGAAAAACAGGGTTATCACAATGATGCAGAAGTGTTGAACGATTTTATGAGCTTAATGCGTGAAGCAGAACAATGCCTTGCAGATGAACACGAGGCTTAAAGGTTTAGTATGAATATTTTATCGATTCGAATTAAGAACCTTGCTTCACTTTCTGGCGAACATTTGATTGATTTTGAAAGTGATCCCTTAGCCAGTGCAGGTCTGATTGCCATTGTGGGGAAAACAGGCGCAGGTAAATCCACCATTTTAGATGCTATGTGTTTGGCCCTGTTTAACCGTATTCCACGACTAAAAGACAGTGATGGGAAACTTCAAGATGTCGATGGCTCAGAGCTGCTCACCAACTCCCCATTGACCGTTCTGCGTCGTGGCACTGCACATGGTTATGCCGAGCTTTGCTTTATTGCACAAGACCAAAAGCGCTATATCGCGCGTTGGGAATTAAAACGTTCGCGTGAAAAAGCCGATGGCAAACTACAAAGTGTGCAACGTTCTTTAAAATGTGTCACCGATGGTGTTGTGGTTGCGGATAAAGCCAAAGCCGTCGATGAAAATATTAAACGCATCACACAGCTCAGTTTTGAACAATTTACTCGTGCCGTTTTATTGGCCCAATCTGAGGTCACCGTTTTTTTAAAAGCACGGGACAATGAACGCGGCGAATTGCTGGAATATCTAACCAATTCCGCTATTTTTGGGAAAATTGGTCAACTGGCTTATGAGAAAACCAAATCCGTCGCCACGCAGCGCAAAGAACTCGAAAATGTACTGGGTCATATTGAACTATTAACTGGTGAACAAGTCACTGCATTATCGACAGAGTTTCAGCAGTGTGACAGGGATTATAAACAGCTTGAAGCTCAAAAGTCGCAACTAGAAAAACAACAACAATGGTTTGAACGCAAACATAAACTCGACAGTGAAATCATCAACAAACAACAACTCTTCGATACACAAAGCAAGTTACAACAAGATTTAGCTCCTGAGCGCGAACACTTGGCTCGTTTGGAGATCTTTTCAGAAATTCGTGCTGTGGTCTTCCAGCAACAACAGTTACAGCAAACGGTGCAGCAACTGACACCGCGTATTCAACAACAGCAACAATTGTTCAATCATTTACAGCTTAAATTTGAAAGTGAAAAAGCCCAATTTACTCAAGCTGAAATAGCAGTGAATGAACTACAACAGTTTGAAAGTACCCATCATGATGCATTGAATGAGGTGCGTAAATGTATTCAAGAACGTGATTTTATTGGGGCTGAATTTAAGAAAGTTCAGGAAAAATGGCATGCTTTAGAGCAGTCTAAGCTGCCCCTAACTCAGCAACAACAAAAACTTGAACAGCAGATCCAACACATTGATCGACAGCAAACCGAGTGTAAGCAGCAACTGGAAAGCTCACAACAGTTTGTAAACTTAGACAAAGGTCTCAGCGCCCATACTCAACAGCTAGAACAGTTCATTCATCAATATCAAAAAATTGAACATCAGCTCGGGCCACGTGCTCAAGCGGAACATCGGCTAGCATCAGAAAAAGAACAATTACAGCAGTCGATTCAACAGTTCGGGACGATCGAACAGCTTGAAATAAAAGTTGCGCAGACACAACAGCAACGCGAGTTCAAAATCAATCAACTCAGCCAATTCGAGCTGATTCAGCAAAAAATTCAGCAGTTTTTTGACTTACAAGCTGAGGCTACAGAACAGCAAGTACTGCTCAACAACGCCAAAACACAGCTTCAAGCCGTACAACACAATAGTCGACAAGCTGAACAAGTCTTTCAATCTGCCAAAAGTGAACGCATCCAGCTACAACAGGTGTTGCAACAGCAGCGACTTTTGCATGCTGAAAATATCGAAGATTTACGCTCGGCCCTCCAAGACGGCGAACCCTGTTTAGTCTGTGGAAGTACCTCACATCCTTATAAAGTGGAAGATACTGTGCTCTCAAAGGCCCTGTTTGAGCTTCAAAAACAGCAGGAACAACAGGCAACACTGAAAGAACAAAATTGCTTTGATGGCTGGCAACAAGCGCAGCAACAGCTGACTAAACTGAATACTGAAATAGAACAACGCCAAACTCTAATTCAGCAACTTTCTGAAAAAATTAGTACTTTGCAACACGTGTTAATCGAACACAGTCAAACAGCAAATATGACACTCGACTTCACCCTAACAGCATCGGAATTGAAGACTCAGTTCACGCAAATGGCTCAACAATATCACTCGGATTTGCAACAACTCAAACAACAGTCTGAGCAGTTCCAACACAATATTAAAATCCAGCAACAATGCATCCAAAACATTCAACAGATTGAACATTTACTACAAACAGCGAACGGTTTGCACAACCAAGTTCAGCATATCGTGCAGTGTTTATCTGAAGCTGAAAAAATAGCTTGGCAACAGCAGACCACCCAAACCGCTCAGCAAATCTTGATACGCCTAAATACCCGTTCACAACAACTGGAACAGCTGGAACAATGGCATCAGCAACGCGATCAAACCACGCAACAGTTGAAGACCAATCAACTGAATATCGAAAATACCAGTAGGCACATCACTGAAACCAACAAACAGCTCAGTGAGATCAAACAAAGAGGACAGCAAAATACAGAAATAGCCAATCAATTGATCCAACAAATGACAGGCTTAACTGACATCAAAGCCAATGAGTGGCTCATCCAGCACGATCAACATCGCCAGCAGACGCAAAGCCATTATCAACAGCTGAAACAGCATTTTGATCAATTGCGCCATCAATTCGAACAAGAAAAAAATCAGCTAGAACAGCTTAAAGCCCAGTTGCAGCAGAATCAGACCAGTACCAGCCAAGTAGAAAATACCCTTCAACTCTGGCTCAATGCACATCCTGATTTCCACAAATCAGATTTAGATGCGCTGGCTCAAATTAACTCGGCTCAGGAACAACACATCCGTCAGAAATTACAGCATGCAGAACGCCTAGTAAATGAAGCACATGCTGCATTGAAAACTATGCAAGAGCAGTTGAGTGAACATCTGGGCCATCAACCTGAGATTGACCCAGCACAGTTACAACAGCAAATGCAGGAACATCAAACAGCACTGCAAACACAACTTGAACTACGTGATCAACTCAAACTCAAACTTGAGTTGCATCATCAAAATGTCGCCAAACAAAAACAATTTGCAGATCAGATTCAAGCGATACAACAGAAAGAACACCGTTGGGGTAAAATTTCAGGTCTGATGGGAGATGCCACAGGCAAAAAATTCCGTGATTATGCGCAGCAATATAATCTCGATATTTTACTGGAGCATGCCAACCAACAGCTCAACCAACTCTCACAGCGTTATACCTTAAAGCGTTTAGAGCATTCGCTGAGTCTAGCTATTATTGATCATGATATGGATGGAGAGACCCGCTCCGTTGCATCACTTTCTGGCGGTGAGTCTTTCCTGACTGCCCTTGCCCTATCTCTTGCCATTGCCAATATGGCCTCAGGGTCAATGAAAATCGAATCTCTATTTATTGATGAAGGCTTTGGAACTTTAGATGCATCGTCCCTGCACATGGTCATGAATGCTCTCGACCAATTACAGAATCAAGGTCGTAAAGTGGTGCTGATTTCACACATCCAAGAAATGCATGAACGTATTCCTGTACAAATCCAAGTTAAAGCTTTGGGCGCAGGTGCCAGTACTATTGAGGTGGTCGGATAATTTCACATTTTTGAAATGTCAAAGTTTGATTTGTTTTAAGACACCATCTCTCGGTTAGAAATAAAGGGAGCATCCTACTTGATGTAAATGCTCCCTGTGAGATCCAAACGAATGCTTTAATCCGCTGGGAATGCTTTTGGTGGAGGTGCATATTTAGATGCATCTGCGGCTTTGTCTGTAGTCGCCACAGACTGTAGCGGGTAGATCACGGTACCTATCACACCTGTATTTTGGATGGAACCATGATCTGAGTTTGCAGCATAGGCATCTTCAGGTCGACTAAAGGTAAAAGATGCCACCGCAGAGTCACTCTTACGGAAGCCTTCAATAATCACCCCCCCCTGTGGACGAAGCACATAACCTGAATTGCTACGTGATGCTGCACGTCCATCAATAACATCTAAACCATCGACACTGGCAACCACTTCAAATGTGCTATTGCTATGGTTTTGGTATTTGAGTTGATAACTTTGTCCATCTTTGCCAGATAAATAATACTGCTGACCATCTCGAAATAAAGGCAGTGGACGCTGTGCATCATCTACAATCGAAAAACTGATTTTTCCAGCGGCTAATGACAGGCTGTTCACGGCTTTCCCCACGTATTTTTTGCTGGCATAGCGAACTTGTGATTCAGCAATTGGGCTACTGGATAAACGTTTTAAATTGACTTCCGTGACGTTTGAACTAATCTCATCGCCCCACTTGGTGCCTAATTTTTCACTTTTAGCGACCTGAGCATTCTGAACCGTAGCTTCCGCACTCATCTCACTCATTTTGGTATTTGTACTACTACAAGCTGCTACAAATAAGCTTAAAAGCAGGGAGATAAATAAATAGAGTTTTTTCATTTTGGCTTCATCCTAAATGCAATTTTTATCGTTGTCAGGCAATCATTGTTCATCTGTCTAATCTATAGACGGTTCAATTCATGAGTTTAAATTAAGCCTATTTTTTTCAGCAGCCTATTAGTTTTATATAATTGTAAGTTAAGCGCTTCTCACTGCCTTTAAGCTCAAGAATCCCTATTTAGACTTAATGCTGTGAATAATCTCTCGCTCCGAACAAGGCGGTTCCAACGCGAACCATAGTCGACCCAGCTGCAATTGCATCGACCATATCGCCTGACATACCCATGCTTAAGGTATCCCAGTTTTCAGGGTGAACATGCAGCTCTTTTACTTGGTCAAATAACACTTTCGCCGCCTTAAAGGCTTGAGTATTGTTCGGTGCAGGAATCACCATCAAACCACGCAGTTTGATGTTAGGCAACTGACTGATACTTTTTACCAACTCAGCAACCTCGCTAGGTTGACAGCCATCTTTGCTGTCTTGAGCATCGATATTGACCTGTAGACAAAGATTTAATGGTGGTTGCATTATCAGGCGCTGCGCCGATAAACGCTCTGCAATAATTAAACGATCAACCCCATGCACCCATGCAAACTTTTCAGCCAAATGTTTGGTTTTATTGCGTTGTACATGCCCAATAAAATGCCATTCAATCTCTAAATCCTGTAGCGCCTCTATCTTCTGCAAAGCCTCTTGTAAGTAGTTCTCACCAAAGGCGCGTTGACCACAAGCATACATGTCTCGTAACACTTCACTCGGATGTGTTTTAGAAACCGCCAAAAGTTCTACAGACTCTACGCCACGCCCTGAAATTTCGCAGGCCTGTTGAATTTGGGATAACACGTGTTGACGTGAATTTTGCAAGATATTCATTGACGAGGGTCTCATTTCGGTCATCTTTTTTGCTTTGCCTTTCAACAAACTGTTGGTTAAGTTGATTGAAAGCCTTATTATTCTATCAAAATAATTAGCATTTAAATGAACTCGGGGAAATAATGGATATCACAGAATTACTAGCCTTTTCGGCTAAGAACGGGGCATCAGATTTACACTTATCTGCAGGTATGCCACCGATGATTCGTGTCGATGGTGAAGTTCGTCGTATCAATTTACCAGCGTTAGAACACAAAGAAGTGCATAAACTAGTCTATGACATCATGAATGACAAACAACGTCGTGATTTCGAAGAAAAATTAGAAACGGACTTTTCCTTTGAAGTGCCAAGCATTGCTCGCTTTCGTGTGAACGCATTCAACCAAAACCGTGGTGCAGGTGCAGTATTCCGTACCATTCCTTCTAAGGTCCTGACCATGGAAGACTTAGGTTTAGGACAAACCTTTAAAGAGTTGTGTGAATTGCCACGTGGTTTAGTTTTAGTAACGGGGCCTACTGGTTCTGGTAAATCTACCACTTTGGCGGCAATGATCGATTATATTAACGATAACCGCTATGACCACATCTTAACAGTTGAAGACCCAATCGAATTTGTACACCAGTCAAAAAAATGTTTGATCAACCAACGTGAAGTGCACCGTGATACACATGGTTTTAACGAAGCACTGCGCTCTGCACTCCGTGAAGACCCCGATATTATCCTCGTGGGTGAGATGCGTGACCTTGAAACCATTCGTTTGGCGCTCACTGCCGCTGAAACGGGTCACTTGGTCTTCGGTACACTACATACCACCTCTGCGGCAAAAACCATTGACCGTGTGATTGACGTATTCCCTGCTGAAGAAAAAGACATGGTTCGTGCCATGTTGTCTGAATCGCTACAAGCCGTGATTTCTCAAACCTTACTCAAGAAAAATGGCGGTGGCCGTGTTGCCGCGCATGAAATTATGATTGGTATTCCTGCCATTCGTAACTTAATTCGTGAAAACAAAGTGGCACAGATGTATTCTGCTATTCAGACTGGTGCAAACTACGGTATGACCACACTGGATCAAAGTTTGAAAAACTTGGTCACCAAAGGAGTGATCAGTCCACAGACCGCACGTACAGCTGCCAAGCAACCTGAAACCTTCTTATAAGAAAACAATGGATTTGGGGTAGAGATATGGATTTTAACGACTTACTCAATTATATGATTCAACAAAAAGCGTCAGATTTATTTATCACCGCTGATGTTGAGCCCTCCATGAAAATTAACGGTCAAATTGTGCCTGTGGCTAAGGGTAAGCTGACGGGTGATGTCGCGGGACAACTGCTCAACTCAATTATGAGTGAAAAACAGCGTAAAGAATTTGCAGACACACGTGAGTGCAACTTCGCGATTATGAATCGGGATAAAACTGCACGTTTTCGTGTCAGTGCATTTCAACAGCGTGATATGCCAGGTATGGTTTTACGTCGGATTGAGACGCAAATTCCAACAATGGATGAGTTAAAACTTCCGCCTGTACTCAAAGAGTTAGCCATGACCAAACGTGGCATCATCATCTTTGTGGGTGCAACAGGTACGGGTAAATCGACCTCTTTGGCTTCGATCATTGGTTACCGTAACCAAAACTCAAAAGGTCATATCATTACCATTGAAGACCCAATTGAATTTATTCATGAGCATGCAGGCTGTATCATTACCCAGCGTGAAGTGGGCATTGATACGGACTCTTTTGAAATCGCGCTGAAAAACACCTTACGTCAAGCACCCGATGTGATCCTGATTGGTGAGATTCGTTCCCGTGAAACCATGGATTATGCGATTGCCTTTGCTGAAACAGGTCACTTGGTATTTGCAACGCTGCACGCCAACAACGCCAACCAAGCCATCGACCGTATTATTCACTTCTTTGAAGCAGACCGTCATAGCCAATTGTTTATGGACTTGTCTTTAAACCTTAAAGCGATGGTTGCTCAGCAGTTAATTCCAACACCTGACGGTAATTCACGTCGCGCTGCAATTGAGATTTTGATTAACTCACCGTTAATTTCCGATTTGATCCGTAAAGGTGAAATCCACGAAATTAAAGACCTGATGAAGCGTTCTCGTGAACTCGGTATGCAAACCTTTGATCAAGCCTTATTCGATTTGTACAAAGCTAAGCAGATTACCTATAAAGATGCGCTGAAACACGCCGACTCTCCAAACGACTTACGTTTACAAATCAAGTTGTCCGAAGAAGGCGGTGATCGTCTATTGCATGCCAGTGCAAACATCACGTTTGACGGACAAGCTTAAGTATTCCTTTAAACAATAAAAAAGGGCTTCTCATGAAGCCCTTTTTTTAGATCTAAGTGATTACTTTTTACGAAGTGCTTCTTGGCACTCTGCAGCATCACAGTAACCGTATAGGTTTAGGGAGTGACCTGTTAAAGTAAAGCCATGCTTTTCAGCAACTTCGTGCTGCTCATGCTCAATCACTTCGTTGCTAAACTCAACCACTTTGTTGCAGTTTTGACAAACGATATGATCATGATGATCGTCTTGCATGATTTCGAAAACAGAATGGTTATTTTCAAAGTGATGGCGCTGAATAATGCCCGCTGCTTCAAACTGCGTTAACACGCGGTAAACAGTTGCTAAACCGACATCTTCACCTTGTTCAAGTAAAGTCTTATAAATATCTTCCGCACTTAAATGGTGTTGCTTTGAATTTTCTAGTAGTTCTAATATTTTAATTCGTGGAAGTGTAACTTTAAGTCCAGCTTTGCGTAGATCTTGATTTGAAATTGGCATGTAAAAAGGTCTCTCAACAAATTTAAAGTTAGAATATGCAACAAAGTGTAGATGCAGTATGATCTATCCGTGGCTCAATTGCATCATAATTAATTTGGGATAGTGTAGCAAAATGCAAAAAATCATGTTGGCGTTATTCGTCACTTCACTGCTCGCAGGCTGTTCGACCTTGGGCGTTTATAAAGTTGATATTCCTCAAGGTACGCCATTAACTCAAGCACAAGCGTCAAAAATACAAGTTGGCATGAGCCATCAACAAGTTCGCTTTTTGCTTGGCAGCCCGACAGTTTCAGATCCAATGAATCCGCTACGTTGGGACTACATCTACAATTATACCCCAGGAACGTATGCTAAAAAAGCCAAGATTCCTGCTGCACAAGGTCAACACCTGAAAGTCTATTTCGACCCAAACGGTATTGTGCAAAAAATTGAAGGCTTAGAAACCATTCCTGCATCTCAGCCGGGCTTACCAGCATCGAAAGAAGCGATTCTAAACGCGCCCCCACTATAAAGCCTTATTCTAAAAAAGAAACCCCTCAACTGAGGGGTTTTTCATATCATTTCGATTGTTTTAAGCGATTGCCTTTTGCAAAGCGACCCACAGGATTATTTTGTGCACGTATCCTTCGAATATCTTTAGGATTAATGCTCAAAGGTCGGTAAATTTCAACACGATCCCCTGCCTGTAAAACCTGTTGAAGGTCTTTCAAGCGGACACCAAAGATGCCCAATTGTAAAGGCTCAGGCAATTCAACCTGCGAACCTATGCCACTCAGCTGAATCGCATCCTGCGCCGTCATTCCTTCAGAAAATGGCACACTGATATGAAACTGCTGGTCTGCTGTTGCATAGGCAACCCAGACTTGTTGAAGCATGCGCATTAGATCAGTTTTCCAAGTACGGCTACAATGGCCAATACGATAGAAACGGGTAATACAACACGCACAGCAATGCGCCAAATATTATAAAAAGCTTCATTACTAAAGTTCATCGACTTACGTAAATGGCTAATTTTCATAATCCAACCAGCAAAAATGGCATAAATCAAACAAATCACTAAGCCCCACAACATCAGTAAAATGTTAAAGATCAGGCCAGTGGCTGGAATCAACCACACCAACGTTGCAGCCAGCAGCACGAGCCACTGAATCACAATATTTAACTGGCGCTGAGCCAACTGCTCACGTGCCATCTGTAACAGCACGGCTGCCGCTACAACTGCAGTTAAGGCAATCGCATACGCAGGTAATGCCGCTTGGACTGCAAAAAATGCAAAAGCAACCACCGCCAAAATTTGTGCAATCCAAATCGGTAAAACAGTCTTGCTTGCAGCATCTTGCTGTTGAACTTGTGCCAAACTGTTCTGCCAGTACAGGCCGAGTCCTAAACCGCTTGCCACCAAAGCCAATACCGTTGCACTGCCCCATTCTGAAAATTCAACCGGCGTCACTTGCCACTCAGCGGTTCCTGTACCAGAGAGGTTTGCAAGCACTAAGGAGATCAGCACACCGACCGCCGTTAACGCTAAGGTCAACAGACGTGGGGCAAAAGACAACGCAATCGCAACCACAGCCAAAGCAATAAAGATCACGGACGATGTCATATCGGCCAGTGCATATTGATTTAATAATTGCGCAGCATTAGACAACATGCCGCCCGCTAAAAAAGGAATAAAGACGACAGCAAGCCATCCAACAAGACGCCACGTCTGAGAAGCATCGGCATCACGCGTCAAACTCAACAAAGCATTCAATGCCGTGGTTTTTGAACGCTTGGCTAAGGCAATTTCTAAGTAACACACAGGTAAAGCCAAGATCACCATGGTCACTAACCAAAGTAACCAAAAGTCGAGCTGACGTTCAACCTGAATTCCCACCAAGGGTGCAAGTGTGGCAATGATAATAAATGATAAACAAAATGCCATCAGCGGCGATAACCATCGTGACAGAGCATTGTCTTGCATGATGCGTTCCTTCAATAAGTCTTGCGCTATTTTGCCTTGCTCGCTTATGAAAATCAAAAACAAAAAGCAAACCATCAAAACTGATGATTTGCTGCGCTAAATATAATTAAAATTTATTGTTTTTATCCCTCGTTTGGCTCACTTATGAAAAGAAACGAGCAAACCAATTTTTCCCTTTTTTCTTTTCTTTTTCTTTAATAATGCCCATCATATTTTCTTTTACGGCACCGACATAATCTGCATCATCATGCTGGATATGGTTAATCAGCCATTTCGACAACACTTCATGCAGCTCAGCTTCGATTGAATGACCCAGCTCAAAACGGTCACGATAAGATTCAATTTTTTTAATAAATAAATCATGTACACGTTTGTGTGGCACACGATATTTATAACCTGCTTCTTCTTGGAGAGACTCTTCAAAAGTGAAGTGAGACTGTGTGTAATCAATAATATTTTCTAAAATCTGTTTCACGCGTTCACGGTCAGTATTGACATCAATCGCATCAATTTCATTGATATAATCAAGAATACGACGGTGTTGATCGTCAATCACATCGATACCAGTATTATATTCTGGAACCCACTTCATTATCATTCCGACCACCCAATAAAAATTAATAGATTAATTACATGAATTAATCATATCGATTAGAATTAAAAATAAAAGTGAATCAAATTGGTTGGTTTTATACTATTTTCATTAAATTAAACTTAAGTATTTATTTTAAATAAGTAAATAAATTTAAATCCGACCAAAAGAATCAGTTATTATTTAATCAATTTTATTATTTTATAAGTATGTACCAAAATAAAAGCATGTTTTATTTTATTATAAACATGGGCAGAGTAAAACTTGAAGTGCGACATAAACCACCTAATTAATTTAAAGGGTTTATGGAGTATATAAAATTGTCATACCATCATCTTAACTTTGAAGATCGTACTGCATTAATGCTTGAGTCAAGAAAAGAAGGCTTTTCAGCCAGAAAATTTGCTGAACTTATTAAAAGACATCCTAGTACGATCTATCGTGAGCTTAAAAGAAATAGCATCAATGACGTTTATCAAGCTCGATATGCTTCTGATAACACTTTTGCTAGACGTAGACGTGGTCACAGAAAACTCAAAATCGATTCAATCCTCTGGAAATTTATTGTTGAAGCGATCCGTTGTTTATGGTCTCCTCAGCAAATAGCAAAGCGTTTAAAGACATTTCCTGATTTGGATCAAACAATGAATGTAAGCCATACAACGATTTATTCAACGATACGAGCATTACCCAAGGGTGAGTTGAAAAAAGACTTATTATCCTGTCTACGTCATGAAAATAAAAAGCGAAAAGCTAACGGTGAACCTAAAAAAGATTCTATATTACAGGATATTAAAACTATTCATGAGCGCCCAGCCGAAGTTCAAGAAAGAAAAATACCGGGTCATTGGGAAGCTGATTTAATTAAAGGTAAAGACAATAAAAGTTCGATAGCAACACTTATTGAACGAAATACACGGCTCTGTATCTTGGCAACATTACCTGATGCAAAGGCAGAATCAGTGCGCAAGGCTTTAACTGAAGCTCTGAAATATTTACCTGCAGAACTGCGTAAAACGTTGACCTATGACCGTGGACGCGAGATGGCAGAACATAAAATACTTGAAGAAGATTTAGGCATAGATGTATATTTCTGTGACCCACATTCACCCTGGCAAAAAGGCACATGCGAAAATATGAATGGTTTAATTAGGCAATATTTACCTAAAGGGATTGATTTAAATCAGGCAGATCAGCATTATTTAAATCAAGTTGCCATGTCACTGAATACTCGTCCTAGAAAAGCGTTAGATTGGCTTACACCATTAGAGAAATTTGCTCAGCTTGTTGATTATCATAAGACTTTTCAAACTGTCGCACCTCATGTTTGAATTCGCCCTAATATAAAAGCTTATTTTCAATAAAAAACACATCATAATACCCCCTTGCCTTTTAACCACAAAAATATTGAAGTTATTATTTAGAAGCAATTAATAGAAAAATAAACAAATCTTTTTTAAACAAGCTACTAATAAAAATATCTCCATCGAAAATAAAGTATAAAAATTCAAAAACCATTTAATAAAGTATCAATAGAGTTAAAATACATATAGCTTACTTTTAATTTTAAAGAGGAATACAAGAAATAATTTCTTGTATTCCTGTTATAAGATTGGGAGAACCAAGTTGATAATTTCACCCATTTCTTTGGATCTATTAATTTAAGTTTCGACTTTACTTATTTGAGCTTAGCCATTTGGTCGAGTCACAATCGGGAAAATTGAATCTGGACGTTTAAACATTGCAAAGAATTTTCCAATTTTCAGTGGATTACCTTTGACTTTACTGTCTTTAGAAAGCAGGACTTTTACCCCTTCTATTTGACCTGTAATCATTTTTAGATATAAGGGCTTGGTTAAGGTTAATGTAGGGCAATCCAATGCCAAATCTTTACTTTCATCATAACGCTTAAACTGCATGACTGAGTTTTCAACCCATAATGAAAAATGCTCTTTGGTATCCGACAAAACCAGATTGATACACTGGTTTTCATTTTTTAAATTTTCCACATCTAAATTTGTCGCCATAGCTTCAAGAAATCTTTCAGTTGGTGTATGAATCAATAAATCACTCGGATCAGAAGTATTTTGTAGGGGTACATTATTTTGTAGCTCTTGAGCGCCCACCAAAAAGAAATTACGCCAAGTTGAAGCCTCAGCAGCATAGCCCAATTGACGATAAGTATTCGCCAATAAGTCTTTTGCTTGTTGGTTTTGAGGGTTATTCAACACAATATGTTTTAAAATCTCGGCAGCCCATCTATAGTCAGCTTGAGCGTAGGCATCCCGCGCATTTTTCAATGCATTGTTCTCCCCACCTGCTAACTCAATATATTTTTTTGCAACAGCTTTAGGGGGTAATGGATCTAAATTGGAAGGATGGGCATCGAACCATCCCATATAATATTGGTATACTGCTTTTACATTATGTTTTAGGGTTCCATAATAGCCATGAGCATATAGTTTTTGATCAAGTGCCGCTGGAAGCTTAATTTTTTCGGCAATTTCAGCGCCATTAAAACCAGAGTTCATATATCTCACCGTCTGATCATGCGTGAACTTATAAACATCTCGCTGGGTTTTAATAAAATCTTGAATATTGTCATTGCCCCAGACAGGCCAATGATGCTGTGCAATCAATACATCGGATGCTTTGGCATGCTGCATTGCTTGGTCTAGATAGCCCACCCATTTTAAGGCATCACGGACTTTAGCACCCCGAAGGGTATAAAGATTATGCATGGTATGAGATAGAATTTCTGCGCCGTTATAAAGTTTCAATGATGGGATAGAGAACGTTAATTCTGCTGGTGCTTCTGAACCCGGCACGTTATAAAACACAAAATCCAAGCCATCAACCGTCATTTTCTGTTCTGGTTGAGTGATCAGTTGTGTAGGCTCAAGGATGCCCATTTTTCCCACAGCAACAGCCTTACCTAAACCTGTATCCACCAATCCTTCCGCATTTTTAGGTAGAAAAGTTCCATACATATAAGTCGCACGACGTATCATGGCTGAACCTGCCATCACATTTTCACTGGTCGCTTCTTCCATAAAGCCTTTTGGCGCAATAATTGGAGTTTTTCTAGCGTTAATTTCTTCGCTAGAAAGAACGCCTAATGCACCACCAAAATGATCGATATGGCTATGGGTAAAGATAATGGCTGAAATTTTTTGCTCACCTAAATGCTGTCTAGCAAATTTAAGTGCTGCTTCAGCCGTTTCTTTAGAGGTTAATGTATCCACAATAATCCAGCCAGTATCACCCTGAATGATGGTCATATTTGCCAAATCAAAACCACGAATTTGCCAAACTCGATCTGTTACTTTAAATAGCCCAACATTGTTGTTTAATTTTGCTTGTCGCCATAGAGTGGGATTAACGGTATTTGGTGCTTGATCTTGTAAAAAACTAAATGCATCAAAATCCCAGATAACATTGCCTTTCTCACTTTTAATTTGACCTGTTGGCTTGGCAATAAAGCCCTTTTGAGCCTGATTAAACTCAGTCATATCCTCTAAGTTATACTTCGCCTTATATGTATTATTTGATTCAATGACCGCTTTTTCTACTACAGTATTTGCTGCAAAAACAGAAAATGGCAGAATAAGCATCAATGAAACTGTTAAAAACTTAATTTTCATCTTCTTTCCTTTTTTTAAATAGAGGTGGTCCCACATGTTTGAACAACTAAAAGCTTATTTATAAGTGATACTCTGCTCTAGTTAAGCTACCTTATTTTGTTGTGGTAGCTGGTCATAGTAAAACTCATCTGGAGTCATTTTGTCCAGACTCGAATGAGGTCGTTTCAAATTATAAAATTCAAAATATGCGTTTAATTGCTTCTTCGCATCCAAAACATTGCTGTAGGCTTTGAGATACACCTCTTCATATTTAACGCTCCGCCATAATCGTTCAACCATCACATTATCAACCCATCGACCTTTACCATCCATGCTGATTTGGATGTCATTTGATTTCAATACATGGCAGAGTAAAACTTGAAGTGCGACATAAACCACCTAATTAATTTAAAGGGTTTATGGAGTATATAAAATTGTCATACCATCATCTTAACTTTGAAGATCGTACTGCATTAATGCTTGAGTCAAGAAAAGAAGGCTTTTCAGCCAGAAAATTTGCTGAACTCATTAAAAGACATCCTAGTACGATCTATCGTGAGCTTAAAAGAAATAGCATCAATGACGTTTATCAAGCTCGATATGCTTCTGATAACACCTTCGCTAGACGTAGACGTGGTCACAGAAAACTCAAAATCGATTCAATCCTCTGGAAATTTATTGTTGAAGCGATCCGTTGTTTATGGTCTCCTCAGCAAATAGCAAAGCGTTTAAAGACATTTCCTGATTTGGATCAAACAATGAATGTAAGCCATACAACGATTTATTCAACGATACGAGCATTACCCAAGGGTGAGTTGAAAAAAGACTTATTATCCTGTCTGCGTCATGAAAATAAAAAGCGAAAAGCTAACGGTGAACCTAAAAAAGATTCTATATTACAGGATATTAAAACTATTCATGAGCGCCCAGCCGAAGTTCAAGAAAGAAAAATACCGGGTCATTGGGAAGCTGATTTAATTAAAGGTAAAGACAATAAAAGTTCGATAGCAACACTTATTGAACGAAATACACGGCTCTGTATCTTGGCAACATTACCTGATGCAAAGGCAGAATCAGTGCGCAAGGCTTTAACTGAAGCTCTGAAATATTTACCTGCAGAACTGCGTAAAACGTTGACCTATGACCGTGGACGCGAGATGTCAGAACATAAAATACTCGAAGAAGATTTAGGCATAGATGTATATTTCTGTGACCCACATTCACCTTGGCAAAAAGGCACATGCGAAAATATGAATGGTTTAATTAGGCAATATTTACCTAAAGGGATTGATTTAAATCAGGCAGATCAGCATTATTTAAATCAAGTTGCCATGTCACTGAATACTCGTCCTAGAAAGGCGTTAGATTGGCTTACACCATTAGAGAAATTTGCTCAGCTTGTTGATTATCATATGGCTTTTGAAACTGTCGCACCTCATGTTTGAATTCGCCATGCTTTTATATTCCAATCATTTTGAAATAAATTAATATTGATCCGCTTTAGTAACGCGTTTTAAAGACGGATCTTTGGCTTCTCGGATTAAACGTTCCACATGGGTCATTTGGTGGCGTATCGCTTTGCCATATTGAAATAAAATCATTTCCCCTGGTGCAAAGGCTGTCCACGCTTCATTTTGAGTCAACGGTTCGGTAGTAATCACGGCCACGCGATCCTCTGCGGTAGTCACTTGACTAAAATCGACTTCAACATCAATGTCGATCAGCTGCGCAGGTTTAAATGGGTACTCACGCACCAACCAATGCAGTTTGGTAATGGCATAACTAAACAAGGCTTGTCCATTCGATAAACAAAAATTGAACGTGCCATGCTCCGCAATCCGTGGAGAAATATCCGTTAATAAATCAAAAACTTGATCTAGACTTGGCTCGATATAGCCAAACTTGTTCACCAGCTGATCAAGTAAATAGCAAAATGCACGTTCACTGTCGGTATTGCCAACTGGGGTAAAGCGTCCTGAAAGTACAGGATCAAAGTCATGCAAATCGCCATTATGCGCAAAAATCCACTGTCGCCCCCATAGCTCACGGCTAAATGGATGTGAGTTTTCTAAGTTAATTTTTCCCTGCGTCGCTTTGCGGATATGGGCAATCACATTGCGTGATTTGATCGGATAGTTCCGAATTAATTCAGCAATCGGCGACTCAACTGCAGATTGATTGTCAACGAATAAACGGCAGGCTTTATCCTCAAAAAAAGCTATCCCGAAACCGTCACAATGGTCTGAAGTAATCCCCGCGCGCTGTGAAAAGCCTCGAAATGAAAAGGTAATATCAGTCGGTGTTGCACAGTTCATTCCGAGCAGTTGGCACATAATCTTGATCTTATTTAAACATATTTATTTATGATGGTTTTATTGTGCATGAGTCCTGACTGGCTTGCAATTCACAATGCTTCATAACCCGAACACATTCACGCATAAAACTATTTTTATAAAATGCATAGGCCTAAAAAAAGCCTCCGAAGAGGCTTTTTTAAAATGCTAGTGTTTATTACTGCGATTGGTAATTAATGTACCGACACCATGATCGGTGAAAATCTCCAACAACGTTGCATGTGGCACACGACCATCCACAATATGCGCGCTTACCACACCACCTTTCACCGCATCTAGAGCACAACCCACTTTCGGAATCATCCCGCCGTAAATCACGCCCGTTTCAATGAGACGGTCAACTTCTTGGGTGGTTAGACCCGTGAGCAGGTTTTTATTTTCATCTAAAACACCTGAAATATTGGTCAACAAAATCAGCTTTTCAGCACCTAAAGCTTCAGCCACTTTTCCAGCCACCAAATCCGCGTTGATGTTATAAGTATTGCCCTCTTCATCCACACCTAAAGGTGCAATCACAGGAATAAAATCACCACTGGTAAACATTTCCAATACATCGGTTTTAACACTGGTCACTTCGCCCACTAGGCCTAGATCAATTTTTTGTACCGTGCCATCTTCCGCAGTTTTTTCCATCAGTAACTTTTGTGCACGCAGTAAATTACCATCTTTACCCGTTAAACCAATGGCACGACCGCCATGTTGGTTAATCAAGTTCACGATAGATTTATTCACACTACCGCCCAACACCATTTCAACCACTTCCATGGTCGCTGGATCGGTCACTCGCATACCATCAATACGATCCGACTCACGCCCCAATTGCTTTAAAAACGAATCCACTTGTGGACCGCCGCCATGCACCACGATTGGATTTAAACCGACGGTTTTTAACAAAACGATGTCACGTGCAAACGAGCTCTCAAGCTCAGGATCGGTCATTGCATTGCCACCATATTTCACTACTAGCGTTTTTCCAGCAAAACGTTGAATATACGGCAAAGCTTCAGTCAGGACTTGTGCTTTGTCGAGGCCAGTATGTTGATGTGGCATGTGCCTCTCCTTAATGGGCGTCTAATAGGTCTTGTGCAATCTGCGGATAATCTGCCGTCAGCATGTGCACAAAGTTATGGCGAATTTGATGGAGCCGCTGATCACTGTCCGCGTCGAAACGCACGGTAAAATACTCGCCCGTATTCGATGCTCGAATAATGCCAAATCCATCCTCAAAATCAAGTCTTACGCCATCAATTTTACTCATTTCTGCTTGAAAGTGCTGACTTTGTTTTTCCACATTCGCTAAAACCAGCGCGGGTGAAATCTGATGGGTGCTGATATAAATATCCTCTGTACTGGCACGTTCTGGGTAGTCTGCCAGTGCTTCGGACAAAGTGCATTGCTTCAAACTTAAGTATTCCAGCACACGTAGTGCGGCATATAAACCATCGTCATAACCAAAGCCACGACCATCATTAAATACATAATGCCCTGCATATTCACCGCCAAAAACCGCATGCCCTTCAGATTGCGCCAAATATTTCCGCAAAAAAGAACTACCTGTGCGAATCATTTTTGGAATACCGTGATGGGCCAATACTGTATTTCGAACCATGGTGGAACATTTCACATCAAAAACCACTTCATGTGCTGGATGATCAGCCAAACACATGTGCGCAAACAAGGACAATAAACGGTCTGCTGAAATGATTACGCCCTTTTCATCAATCAATACAACACGGTCACCATCCCCATCAAAGGCAATACCGATATCGGCATGCTGCTGTTGCACGGCGTTTCGTAGTAGATCTAGATGTTTGGCTTGAGATGGATCGGGGGCATGTTCAGGAAATTCACCATTGGCCTCACAGCGTAAAGCATGCACCTCACAGCCGAGTTTCTTTAAGACCAAAACGGCACAACGCCCCGCTGAACCGTATAAACCATCCACCACGACTTTATAGGGTCGCGGTTGAGGCATGAGCTGTATATCATTGAGCAATGCCGCCTGATAAGCCAGACAATATTCAGGCACGATCTGATGTGGCAACGTTTGCCAGTTCATCTCTGCATGGCTGTCAAAATATTCATTTGCATCGCGTGCCACCTGTTGGATTGCCTCAGGTAAAGGAGGCTCACCCTGCATAATCCATTTGATCCCATTATCCGACTTCGGATTGTGGCTGGCTGTCACCATAATGCCATTGCCGTCGAACTGACGTGCCGTGTAATACAACACAGGACTAGCACAACATCCGATGATTTGCGCATCTAAGCCCTGTTTAAGACATTCTTTGTAAATAATTTCTGCAAAAGCAGGACTGCTTTGTCTAGCATCATAACCAATGGCTAAACGTGTCTGCCCAGTCTTTAAATATTGAGTTGCGAGCGCTTGTGTAATGGCACGAATCAGCTCAGCACTCATAACATCCAATTTGCCACGGATGTCATAGGCACGAAAAATATGTGCAGGAAATTTTGGCTGAAAATCCATAGGTCTAACTTCTAATTTATTCAGATCAACAGCTCTTTCAGCTGTCCTTGTTGTTATGCTTAACGCTGGGTTTAATTTTACTAAGGATTCAAAAAAGAGTTGTAACTTTTTATGAACTAAAAATGATCATTCAGCATTAAAACAACAAAGCCTCTTTCAAGGAGAGGCTTTGTTGTTTTACTTTATCACTGAGAGATTAGTTTTGACCAGTATGTCCGAAACCACCTGCACCACGTTCTGTCGCTTCAAATTCATTTACAATATCGAACTGGGCTTGAATCACAGGTACGAGTACATACTGTGCAAGACGTTCACCTGGCTCTAAACTGAAAGCTGTTTGGCTACGGTTCCAAACCGACACCATCAATTCACCTTGATAGTCCGAATCAATTAAACCCACCAAGTTACCCAAAACAATGCCGTGCTTATGACCTAGGCCTGAACGCGGTAAAATTAAACCAGCAAAGTGTGGGTCTTCAATATAAATAGATAAACCTGTTTTGACCAAAACAGTTTGTCCCGGTTCGATGACGGTCGCAGCATCGACACATGCACGAAGGTCTAAGCCTGCTGAACCCGTTGTCGCATAGGTTGGCATTGGCCATTCATTGCCTAAACGTGAATCCAACACTTTAACCTGAACTTTCATTCTCTTTTTCCTAGTACAATAAATTTCTAAAATAAAAAAATATTTAGCGCTTAATCAATGCACGTAAATTATCTAAATAATGCTGCGCTTGTAATTTCGGATCGACATTGCCCGCCAGTTTCTTTTTACGCCCCAGCCATTCCAACTCATCTTGCGGCAACTCATCCAAGAAACGACTTGGTGTCATTTGCTTCATTTGACCGCCCGCCTTACGTTGTTCTGCAAGCGTGATGGTTAAACCCTGACGCGCACGGGTAATGCCCACGTACATCAGGCGACGCTCTTCCTCAACCGTATCTGCGGCAATCGAGTTTTTATGCGGCAGTAACTCTTCCTCAAGACCGATCAGATAGACATATGGAAACTCAAGCCCTTTGGATGCATGCAGCGTGAGCAGGTTTACTTTGTCAGTGTCTTCTTCTTCTTGCTGCTGCTCTAACATATCCAGCAACACCATTTTACGAATTACACTTTCAATGTTTTTCTCATCAACATCTTCAGCACGGTTAATCAAACTTTGAATACTGCTATACAACACTTCAATATTATCCAGCTTGGTTTTTTCTTGCGCAGGCGTCGCCGCAGACTCTTTGACATAGTCGATATAACCCGCTTCAACCATCATCTTGCGAATAATCGGTACAGGTTCATCATCCTCAAGCAACTCACGGGTAAAGGTGGTAATAAAGTCTGCAAACTCCGCCAACTGCGTGGTGGCTTTTTTAGGAATCACCATGGTGAGACGTTGATCACCCGCTGCAGAGAGCAAAGACAAATGATTTTCTTGTGCAAACAGACCCAGCTTTTCTAAAGTCACAGGCCCAATGGCACGTTTAGGTGTATTGATAATTCGCAAAAATGCACTGTCATCTTCAGGATTAATAATGACGCGCAAATAACTCATCACGTCTTTGATTTCAGCTCGTCCGAAGAACGACTGACCACCTGATAATTTGTACGGAATCTGCATTTGACGCAGTTGTGTTTCCAGTGCACGTGCTTGAAAATTACCCCGATACAAAATGGCGTAATCTTTCCAATTTTTACCATTCATCAGTTTATGCGTAATTAAGTCTTTTACTACACGTTCTGACTCATCGTCATCATTGCGGCACGTAATCACTCGAATTACTTCACCATGACCTTTATCTGACCACAGTTTTTTATCAAAAATATGTGGATTGTTACCAATCACAGTATTGGCCGCTTTTAAAATACGACTGGTCGAACGATAGTTCTGTTCGAGTTTAATCACTTTTAAATTGTGAAAATCTTCATTCAGCAAAGCCATGTTTTCAGGCTTGGCACCACGCCATGCGTAGATCGATTGGTCATCATCACCCACCGCAGTGAACTGTCCCATCACCCCGACCAGCAATTTCACCAAAATATACTGTGCGGTGTTGGTGTCTTGATACTCATCGACCAATAAATAGCGAATACGGTTTTGCCAGCGCTCACGTACTTCTGCATTTTCTTGTAAAAGACGCGTCGGCATCACAATTAGGTCATCAAAATCGACCGCATTATAGGCACGTAAATTACGCTCATACAGTTGATACAAGTGCGCAAACTGAACATCTTCTGCGGTTTCACAGGTGGTGTGTGCTTGCTCAGGTGGAATCAGATCGTTTTTCCAATCTGAAATCATCTTCATGGCTTTGGCAATCAGTTCTTTACTTTCCGCACCGGATAAATTGTCACGGTGCATCAAGTCCATCAAAATACGCTTACAGTCGTCCGCATCCAAAATAGAAAAATTATTTTTTAATGGTGTGTGTTTCAGCTCTAAACGCAGCATGTTTAGGCCAAAGGTGTGGAAGGTCGAGACTGAAAGCCCTTTTGCCTCTTCACGTGACAGCAGCTTGGTGACACGTTCTTTCATTTCGCGTGCTGCTTTGTTGGTAAACGTCATCGCGGTAATACGATAAGCAGGAATGCCGCAGTGTTTCACCAAGTAGGCAATCTTACGGGTAATCACCGAAGTTTTACCTGAACCAGCCCCTGCAAGTACTAACAAGGGTCCTTGAGTGTATTTCATGGCTTCAAGTTGCTTGTCATTTAATTGACTTGCCAGTGACATAGTCTTTCCTCTATTTCATTCCGAGCTCGATTATAGTCATCTCCGCTACAGATGCATAATGCAAATTCATATTTTAACAGTCATAAAAAAACCACCCGAAGGTGGTTTTTCAGTCTTCAATAAAAATTATTGAATTGCATAGATGCTGATTTCTACACGACGGTTTTGCTCACGGCCTTCAGCAGTCGCGTTAGATGCGATTGGGTTTGCTGAACCTTGACCTTGTGCATTAATACGTGTTGTAGAAACACCTTGAGATGCCAAGTAACTTGCTACAGATTGCGCACGCGCTTGAGACAGAGGAATATTGATTGAATCATTACCTGTACTGTCTGTATAACCTGTTACAAGTATACCGCTCTTGTTATCTTCAGTTAAGGTTTGCGCAACTTTATTTAAAGTTGAGTAGAAGTTCGGCTTGATGTTTGATTTGTTGGTATCAAAAGTGATGTTACCTGGCATAACCAAACCTACAGAACCATCTGGATTACGTTTAACTTCTACACCAGTACCCGCCATTTGTTGACGAAGTTTCTTCTCTTTGTTGTCAAGGTAAACACCAGTTGCACCACCGACAACTGCGCCAATCGCTGCAGCACGGTTGTTTTGACGACTCGTGTTTGCGTTTCCTTTAGAAATACCATAACCCGCAGCAGCACCAATTAAGGTCCCTAGAGCAGCTTTATCGTATTCCACACCACCAGTGTTATTACCAGTGCTTTGACAACCTGTAAGAACCATTGCCCCAACGACTGCGGAAATTGCTAGTGCACGCATCGCATGCCTCCTTCTTTGTGTGTTTTGTTTATAGACCGAATATTGTCGTAAAACGATGATCTAGACCATTGATTTTTTGTTAACAATAAAGCCTTTATTTACAATATGTAATAAAAAATTTCCTTTTCAAGGCATTCTTCGTCACAATTTCTACACAGTTAATGCTTGGTGCTTTTCTATTTGATCATCCCGTACTATATTGAGCTTTAGAAATAGAACGAGTTGCGAAACGCATTATATTTTAGGGTTTATTTTTATGTCATCACCAAACCAAAAACAACCTTTATTAAAAAAAATCACACGTGGTTTAACTGTTGGTTCAGTCATTACAGGCAGTACTTTTTTTCATGGTCCGCCAGTGCTCGCGCTAGGCCTGACCAAACTGTTTAAAAAATCAAAAAAAGTAGATGAGACCAATATTCAAATCACCAACAGTTGGCTCGCTGTGAACAATTATTTAATCGATCATGTCTTACCCAACACGAAATGGGACATTTCTGTCGACGATGATCTTGAGCTAAGTATGCAGGGCCGTTACCTCATGACTTGCAACCATCAAAGTTGGGTCGACACCACGGTTAACCAATATTTTGGTTTAACCCGTATGCCCCTTACCCGCTTCTTTACCAAGTGGGAACTTATTTTTATTCCATTTGTCGGCCAAGCCTTTAAAATTCTAGGCTTCCCGATGATGAAGCGGCATAGTAAAGAACAAATTACGAAAAACCCTGCGTTGAAAACACGCGATATGGAAGAGGCACGCAAATCTTGTGAACAACTGCTTAGCCAACCATTCACCCTGTTAAATTATTTGGAAGGCACGCGTTTTACACAAGAAAAACATGCACAGCAGCAGTCGCCTTATCAAAATTTACTTAAACCGAAAGCGGGTGGCTTGGCCTTAGCCTTAAGTATTTTAGGTA
Source organism: Acinetobacter sp. PC34 (assembly GCF_051789135.1). Taxonomy (NCBI): domain Bacteria; kingdom Pseudomonadati; phylum Pseudomonadota; class Gammaproteobacteria; order Moraxellales; family Moraxellaceae; genus Acinetobacter; species Acinetobacter sp. PC34. Next base: position 2,774,302 of record NZ_CP196664.1, read on the forward strand.
ATGACATTGATGCCTTGGTAGATATGACCATTGTCTATCCCGACGGCGCACCTGGCTATAGCGAATTTTGGCTCGGGGAAGTCCCACGGATTGCGGTCAATTTACGTAAAATTGATATTCCTGCATGGGTACTCGCTGGAAACTATGAAGACGATGCAGACTTTCGAGAAAAATTCCAACAGTGGGTCGATCAACTTTGGACTGAAAAAGACCAATTGATTGAAAAAATGAAAGCCAAATACTCAACGTCCAATTTAACCCAGTAAGGGTCTATGCATGATGCAGAATAACCAAGTCAAAAAGTCTAAATATCATCAGGTTGATCCACAAAGTTTGTATTTCAAACTGTTTTTGATCTATGACATTTTTATGGTGTTTCTCATCATTTTTAACTTATTTTGTTTGTGTGCTAATTTTTTTATCATGAGCAATATCGGTGGATGGTTTTTCCATGCCATTCACCTAGAAAGTGTCTTAAGCTTCTATCGTGAGCATTTGCATCCGTGGGTCATCACCACAGAAGCTTGGTTTATTCTGTTCTTGATTACTGAATTATTGGTGCGTTGGGGCATTGCCATCGTGTATCGACACCATCGTCGCTGGTTTTTCTTTCCCTTCATTCATTGGTACGAAATTTTAGCAATTATTCCTCATTTACGTTTTTTAAGATTATTTCGTGCGGGGGTGATTGCTTTTCGCCTGCATGAGTTGGGCTATAGCGTGATTCCTGAGTCGGTACAAGCCAAGGCCAAATTTTACTACCGCGTGGTGATGGAAGAGCTCTCTGACCGCGTCGTGATTACTGTATTAGATGGGGTGAAGCACGAATTAAATACCAGTTCGACCCATAAAAAAATTATCCATGACCTCGTCGATCATCATCGGGCTTTATTTGCACAAGCATTGGCTGAAATTTTACAAGAATCTCTCGCCACTGAATTGAAACAGCGTCAGTATTTCATTGCTCAGAATGTCGGTCTGATTGTCAATCGTGCGATTGAAGATACCCCTGAACTGACCCAATTACTGCGTTTGATTCCAATTGTGGGTGGAAGAATTGAGCAACAAATTCAAAGTATCGGACAACGACTCGGTGAAAACATCACACAAGGTTTACTGGAACCAATGGTGGTGGGAAATCCTGCACAGCCCAATGCCACCTATCGCTTGATAGCTGAAAAAGTCAGTGATTTAAAAATCGATAATCAGTCTTTGGAACAGTTGGTTGAGTCTGTGGTCTATGAAAGTTTGGATGCCATTCGCAAGCAAGTTAAGGTGAAACAGTGGTTAGAAGAGCTTGAAAAAGATGATCAAGCCAAAGAATAAGCATTAAGGTAAAAATATTACAAACGCAGCTAGTGCAATCCTTCATTTTGTTCTAGGATTTGCTCTATTTACAACATCACTTCTTTAGTAAAAAATAAATCTGAGAAGTCTTAAGGAAAAATTATGGCTGATATCCGGATAACTGGCAGAATGGTCAATGCGATTCGCATTACCCTTGACACCAATGATCATGATGCAATCCGACAGCAATTAAGTAAAACATTACAAAATGCATCGACTGCTGGGGCGTTAGTTGTTCTGGAAAGTAGCGTTGAGCAAGAGTTAATTTCCTTGATTCAATTATTGCTGGATCTAGATGTACAGCCAATGGCAGTACAAGAAGGAATTTTGGCGGAACAAGCCCGTGCCATTCAATTCCCCGTGATTCCTGCGCAAGGTCATGGTATTAGTTCGCAACTTCAAGAAGTCAAAGCAACCAAAGAGCAAGTGGTTGAAGCCCCAGCTCCTGCTACGACAGTTTCTACCAATGCGCCAGTTGCGGCAGCACCTGTTATTCGTCATGCAACTTCATATCATGACGAAATTTTACGTACGGGTCAGTGCTTGGTTCAAAATCAAGGCGATATCATTATTACCGCAGGCATTAACAGCGGCTCGGAAGTGATTGCTTCAGGAAATATACATATTTATGGTAGTGCTCGTGGTAGAGTCATTGCCGGCGCGGGCGGAAACAGCGCTGCACGTATCTTCTGTCATGCTCTAGAAGCTGAATTGGTTTCAATTGCAGGGACCTATTGTGTTGCAGATGATATTCCAGCGCAGCATTTAAAACGCCCAACACATATTTACTTAAATGATCAACAAGAGCTTGTATTTGAAGCGCTTGAATTTTAATGTATAAATAAACACCAAAAGCCCCAAATGATAAATAAGGGGATTTAAACCATAACAGGAGTGGATTCGGTGGCGAAAATTGTTGTCGTAACATCAGGCAAAGGTGGCGTAGGCAAAACTACGACAAGCGCATCTTTTGCAACAGGTTTAGCCCTACGTGGTCACAAAACTGTTGTGATCGATTTTGACGTAGGTTTACGTAACCTTGATTTGATCATGGGTTGTGAACGCCGCGTTGTGTATGATTTTGTCAATGTATTAAATAACGAAGCTCGATTACAACAAGCGCTTATCCGCGATAAAGATATCGAGAATTTATATATTTTACCTGCGTCGCAAACCCGTGATAAAGATGCCTTAACTGATGAAGGCGTAGCACGTGTCATGGATGAGTTGTCACAAGAGTTTGACTACATTATTTGTGACTCACCTGCAGGTATCGAACGCGGTGCAATTTTAGCAATGTACCATGCCGATGAAGCGATTATTGTCACCAACCCTGAAATTTCATCTGTACGTGACTCTGACCGTATTATTGGTATGCTCGACAGCAAAACCAAAAAAGTTGAAATGAATGAAGGTCGTATTCGTAAACACTTGTGTATCACACGCTTCAACCCTGAACGTGCCGATAAACAAGAAATGTTAACCATTGACGACATTTCTAAAGATATTTTACGTGTGCCAACTTTGGGAGTGATTCCTGAGTGTAAGAGTGTTTTACAAGCATCTAACGAAGGTAAACCAGTGATTCTCTTTACTGAAGAAGCAGCAGGCCAAGCCTATGATGACCTTGTGGCACGTTTCTTAGGTGAAGAACGTCCTTACCGTCATATTACGGTGAAGCCTAAAGGCTGGTTAGCACGACTATTTGGAGCGTAGACATGGCAGGATTTTGGAGTAAGCTTTTTAGTAATGATGAAAAACCGTCTAGTGCTCAAACAGCAAAAGATCGTTTGAAAGTCATCGTAGCGTCTGAAAGTGGTTTAGGTAAACGTCTTAGCCAAGACAAAATCGACCAAATGAAGAAAGAAATCATGCAAGTGGTGAATCGCTATGTTCGCGGTGTAGATGAACAGCACATTCAAATGGCTGTCCGTTCTGAAGCGAATATTGAAATGCTTGAAATGAATATCAATTTGCCTGAAGAACGTTAATCTGATTTTTGATTAGTCAAGCAAATTGAATCAAGGCAGAATATGCGCAGACACAAGAAAGTATTTTCTTTGTCTCCCATATTTTGCCTTTTTTAATGATTAAACCAGCAAGGAGATTGCTATGGCATTATCTCAGCCAGCAACGTTCAATGAAGAATGGTCAGATGAGCGTGTATTTGCCTACTTAACTCAGCTTCCTCCTGAAGGTGTGAATGGCGATTTTCATGTGTTGTACCATGCATTTAAACACATGCGCCCAAGTGATTATGAGCGTCTACTCACCCAATTTAAAACGGATGGTCGCGATATTAACGCAACTAATCCAGAAGGTCAGCGCATTCATGACGTCATTGCCGCTTACCCACGTCAGGCAGCACCGTTTTTAGAAGTCTTGGCTAAATTTGCCTAACTCTTCAAAAACAGCAATTTTAAAATGCCAGCTCAGTACGGTAGAACTGGCATTTTTTATGTCTGTAAAAACCACATCCAAAGTGGAAAAGTCAAACCGAAACACAAAGTTTGCAAACTAATGATTGCCGCCATGAGTTGACTATCCCCTTGAAAATATTTGGTTAGGACATAGGCTGCTGAGGCTGTTGGGAGCGAGAAGAATACCACCACAATCATGGTTTCAAATGTTGCTAAACCAAATAAAAGACAGCCTACATAGGCTAAAATAGGTACCAAGATTAAACGCCCAAAGGTATTTAGAATTAGCGCTCGGCCAGCATATTTTAACGCATTAAACTGGAGTGCTGCGCCCACACACAAGAGCCCAAGCGGAAGGCTCATCCCTGCTACTAGCTTTAAAGATTGGCTGATGCTCTCAGGCAAATGCATACCTGAAAAATTAAAAAGAATCCCGACCAGACAGGCCAGAATCAGCGGATTTTTCGCAACCGACCACGCAATATTTTTATAAGACAGTCCCTGCCCTTGAGAAAAACCAAGTACGGACAGTACATTTACCAAAGGAATGACAAAAGCAATAATCATGGCAAAGACTTGCATCCCCGCAGCACCAAAAATCAAAGCCATACTGGTCAAACCAATATAAGTATTAAAACGAATATGACTCTGTAAATAGACGCCAAATTGCGCCACAGGCGTACCATACAGCGCTTTTAATACCCACAGCACCACACTCATCAGCAAGGTCACACTAAAGACCACAGCAAGCGCTGGCAAGACTTGCCCTACATTAAAATGAACGGTGGCTAGACTACTGAACAGCAAAACAGGAAACAAAATCCAATAATTCAGTCTTTCAGCGCCTTGCCAAAATTCTACCGTTAAAAAGCGATACCGCTTTAATACATACCCCATGGCAATGAGTACCACCAATGGAATTAATGCATCAATAATTTGCATGACTGGATGCCTAAACTGAATGATTAAGAAAAAGCCTGCAATCCGCAGGCTTTCTTTTTAAACTAAAATTTCTCGCTTACCGTTCGCACCTTGCGCACTCACGATCCCGTTTTCTTCCATTTGGTCGACAATCCGCGCGGCACGGTTATAGCCTAAACTAAACTTACGTTGTAGCGAGGACACAGAAACCTTGCGTGTTTCCAATACAAAGGATACGCACTGGTCATAAAGTGCATCACGGTTTGGATCGCCATCACCATCTTCAAAGCCACGAGAACTTGGCTCTTCATCAAATGGCGTTAAGATTTCATCAACATAGTTTGGCGAACCCCGTTCACGCCAAGCATCGCAGATGCGGTTGACTTCATCATCGGCAATAAAGGCACCATGTACACGTTCAGGTTCAATTTTACCCGGCCCTAAGAACAACATATCACCATGACCCAGTAAGTCTTCCGCCCCACCAGCATCCAAAATCGTGCGTGAGTCAATTTTCGAGTTCACACGTAAAGCCACACGTGTTGGAATGTTGGCTTTAATCAGACCCGTAATTACATCGACCGATGGACGCTGCGTTGCAAGTAACAAATGAATGCCTGCGGCACGTGACTTTTGTGCCAAACGCGTAATCATTTCTTCAGCTTTCTTACCGACCTGCATAATCATATCGGCAAACTCATCCGCCACAATCACAATCGATGGTAATGGGGTCAAACGTGGTGCACGCTCACCTGCAACCGAATCACTGGCTTTCCAAGTCGGGTCAATCAGCTCTTCACCATTGGCAATCGCTTCTTCCACTTTACGGTTATAGTCCGCCAGCTTACGAATTTTTAAGAAAGACATTAGCTTATAGCGACGTTCCATTTCATTCACACACCAGTTCAAGGCACTGACTGCATCTTTCATGTCCGTGACCACTGGTGTGAGCAAATGTGGAATATCGTTATAGTTAGCGAGCTCTAACTGTTTCGGGTCAATCAAAATTAAACGTAACTCATTCGGCGTATATTTCAACAACATCGATAAAATCATCGAGTTTACTGCCACCGACTTACCTGAACCTGTGGTGCCTGCAACCAGCATATGCGGCGCTTTACCTAAGTCAGCAATGACAGGATTACCTGAAATATCTTTGCCCATTGCCATCGAAAGAATGCTATTCGGATCGGTAAAAGCAGGAATGGTCAACAACTCGATTAAACGCACCATTTCACGTGTGCTATTCGGCACTTCAATCCCGATATACGGTTTACCCGGAATAACTTCGACCACACGTACAGATGCCATGGACATGGAACGTGCCAGATCTCGGGAAATATTGGTCACTTTAGAGGCTTTCACGCCCGGTGCTAAATCCAACTCAAAACGAGTTACTACGGGCCCTGGCTGCGCTTCGACCACTTTGGCTTTGACATTAAACTCTTGTAGTTTAATTTCAAGCAATTCAGATAAACGCGCCAACTGTTCAGCAGTGAAATTGACTTTTTTATTGAGGTCAACTTCATCCAGCAAATCCAACCCTGGCAGTGGTGATAAATCACGACGACGCTCTGCTACTTGCATGGACAAAGACATTGGACGGCCTGATGCATCAGTCAAAGGCGCATCAAAGTCAAACTCTTCTTCGTCTTGCGGTTTTCCAGCGGTGTCCTGCCATGCTTCAATAAACGCTTCTTTGGACAAAACTTCTTTGGCTACAGCCACTGTAGCACTTGTGCTCACTGTATTATGATGCTGAATGGGTGCTTGTACAAAAGCTGATGACTGCGCATAGCTACTGCTGGTCCGCACATCTGAAGCAGCAACTTTCTGCTCCGACCAATCTTCAGCAAGGAATTCGTCTAAATCATCCAATTCATCAAGCTGTGCTTTTGCAATTCCACTCGGCGCTGGTTGTAATGCAACGGGACTTGCAGCAGCACTTAAGGTTGCAACCTCGGCTACCGCAATTGGATCTTCAACCACATGTAAATGAGACACCGGTTCAGGCGTATTGAAGGGGCTGTGAACATCCGTTGCTGTTTTGCCATTGGGTACGGCAGCAAGCAGCTCGTCAAAGATTTCATCATCATCCCAATCAACATTTTTCTTCTGTGCAGGAGCATCGTCTTGGAAATAATGAGGATCAGCAATTGCCGCTGTATGATCTTGCACCACTGCTTGAAAGTGTTGTTCTGGGCTAAATGGGCGATCTTCTTCGGCAGCACGAAGTAAAGCATCAATATCATTTTTATGACGTTGATCTTCACCTGAGTTTAATGCACGCCACACTTCCCCTGTCGCCACCACGCGTTGACTGTCTTGTTCTAATTGGTGCGCTTTTTCTATAGTCCGCTCAAGCTCTACTTCATCATCCACATCCACCTGTTGTTCTTGAACACGTTGCTCTTTGGCCACCATGTCATTAAACAAATGCTCTGCTGAATAGTCGCGCTGAGGTGCTTTAACTGATGCCTCTTGCACGGCTACTGGCGCCTCGACCAATTCCGTTGCTTCAACACTCTTTTTCGGTGCCGTTGCAATCACTTCTTTTTTGACGCTTGGCGTCGTACGATCAAAGGCAGACTCGCTTTCAGGTACGTTACGGTAAAATAAATCTTGTAAATACGCAGGAGTTGCTTTGAGGGTCGCGAAAGTACGGTTCCATTTGATACCGAAAGCCAAGGTCAATAAGACCACGGTAAACACGACCAAAAATAAGGTTGCACCGTAAATGGTTAAAATCTGCGACAAACTTTGTCCCAGTTCATAACCAATAATGCCGCCAGAGGCATTGTCTAATGTGTCCGCTGGAACTTTCCAAAACAAGAACAGTAAGCTAGCGGTTGCAAGCAAAATAAAGAATTGTGCAGCATAACGAAATGGACGGTTTAAAAAACTATGCGGCCACCAGACTTGAATGGCTTCAATGAACAAAAACACAGGAATAAGTAGACTTGCCCAGCCTAAAAAACCGAACAGTAAGTCAGCAATCCACGCCCCAGCAACGCCACTGGCATTCGAGACTTGCAAGGTATCACTTGATATATGCATCCAGCCCGGATCAAATGGGGTATAGGTCACGGTAGCAAGGAACAAATAAATGCCAAACGAGACTAAAAATAATGTCATTAATAAGCGCTGTGCATAAGCACCCGACACCTCAGTCATATACTGTCCTGTAACAAATTCTTCATTAATGTTTTTGTTCGAAACCTAAAGCAAAAGTTTCACAATAAACGTCATATTATGCACCTCTTCTTTATAAAAAGATGCACTATTCTTAAATGCTTTATGTATAGCGAGCAGATGATTTTTCCACTTTTCCCCGCTCTACACCGCATATTTCTTCTATATAGCTCAAATCGATTTGATTGATCAATAATATCGACATTGAACTCACACAACTGTTATAGAGTTTCACGTATAATTCCACAAATTTCTAAATAAAAAAAGGATTCTACGTATGAGCGCTCGTCACTCACGTTTGATTATTCTCGGTTCAGGCCCTGCGGGTTACAGCGCTGCGGTATATGCTGCGCGTGCCAACTTAAAGCCTACATTGATTGCGGGTATCCAACTCGGTGGTCAGCTAACGACAACGACTGAAGTTGATAACTGGCCGGGTGACCCTGAAGGCTTAACAGGTCCTGCACTAATGGAACGTATGCAAGCGCATGCAGAACGTTTTGGTACTGAAATCATCTACGATCATATCAATGAAGTCGACCTTTCTGTACGTCCATTTGTACTCAAAGGTGACATGGATGAGTTCACTTGTGATGCACTGATTATTGCCACAGGTGCGACCGCTCAGTACTTAGGTCTTGAGTCTGAAGCTGCTTTTATGGGCCAAGGCGTAAGCGCATGTGCAACCTGTGATGGTTTCTTCTACAAAAACCAAAAAGTCATGGTTGTGGGTGGCGGTAATACTGCCGTTGAAGAAGCACTATATTTGTCTAACATTGCATCGCATGTGACTTTGGTTCACCGTCGTGATTCATTGCGTTCTGAAAAGATTCTTCAAGATCATTTATTTGAGAAAGAAAAAGAAGGCAAGATCAGCATCATTTGGAATCACCAAGTGGATGAAGTTTTAGGTGACAACACGGGTGTAACCGCCGTTCGCTTAAAATCAACTCAAGACGAATCTACACAAGATATTGATGTTCAAGGTTTGTTTGTTGCAATTGGCCACAAACCAAACAGCGCAATGTTTGATGGTCAACTGAACTTACGTGATGGCTATATCCAAGTTCAAAGCGGTACATCTGGTAATGCCACAGCTGCTTCTGTCGCTGGTGTATTCGCAGCAGGTGACATTGCTGATAGCGTTTATCGCCAAGCGATCACTTCAGCAGGTTCTGGCTGTATGGCTGCGCTAGATGCAGAAAAGTATTTGGATGCTTTAGGCGAATAATCTAAGCCTTGAAAAAGACCGCCTTCCATAGGCGGTTTTTTTATGTATGATCTTAAAGTCATTTTTTATCATGTATACACACCACTATGCAGCAGTTACCGCCTTCTGAGTATATCTTTCCCGATCCGCTTGAAGTTGACCCCGAGGGTGAAGGCTTAATTTGTATCGGTGCAGACCTCTCCCCTTCTACCCTGTTTGAAGCCTACACCCATGGTTTGTTTCCATGGTTCTCAACAGGCGAGCCCATTTGCTGGTGGTGCCCCGAGCCACGTTGCATCATACGCCCGCAGGATTATCAGCCCAGTAAAACCCTCATTCGGAGTATGAAAAAGCAGGATTATCGCATCACCATCAATCAGGCTTTTGAACGGGTGATCCGTGCCTGCTCACTACCTCGTAGCTACGCTGATGACACGTGGATCAGTGAAGACATTATAGATGGCTACTGTGCAATGTTTGATGCGGGTTATGGCTATAGCGTTGAAGTTTGGGATCAAACACGCTTGGTTGGCGGACTATACGGTATTAGCATTGGACACGGCTGTTTTGGGGAGTCCATGTTCAGCACCGAAACGGATGTCTCAAAAATGGCATTTTATACGCTGATGTTGATTGGACGTGAAAATAAGCTGCCTTGGATCGACTGCCAATTGGTCAATGATCATCTTTTAAGCCTTGGTGCTTGTACACTTTCTCGGCAAACCTACTTAAAATCGTTACAAGATGTTGTAAATCAACCCGCTATCGATTGGAAAATGTATCAGGAGGGTGTATTTTCAAGTAAAACAATAGCGCAAAATGCGCGACTGACTGAATAAAGAATAATAGAGGGATTTATCATGAATTCGTATCACCCGAAGTCCCTACTGAATGATTTACAGTATTACATCACGCCACCGCATGACTGTAGCTATCTAGAAAAAAAGTCAGCTCGGATGGTATTTCTCGATCCAGCACATCGTATTGATGTCGTCACGCTGTCTGAACTTTCTCGGGTGGGTTTTCGCCGGAGTGGCGATTTTGTCTACCGCCCAGAGTGTCATCTGTGTCGACAGTGCCTATCTAGCCGCGTACCAGTGCGCGAATTTAAAATGAACAGCAGTCAAAAAAAAGCATGGAAACGCAATCAAGATCTGACTTTAAAAATTACCCGCACTGCGGATGCCACCAAAAAACATTATGACTTATATGAGCGTTATATTTTTAAACGCCATGCCGATGGAGACATGTTCCCACCTAGCCGCGATCAGTTTGATAAATTCCTCGTACATAGCTGTACCGATAGCTTTTTCTTAGAACTGTGGAAAGAAGACCAGCTCATCTGTGTTTCGACCTGCGACCCTTTAGATGATGGTTTATCTGCGGTTTATACGTTTTTTGATCCCGATGAAAACAAACGCTCACTAGGGACTTTCGCCATTTTAAAACAAATCGAGCTCGCCAAAGCACGCGCTTTACAGTTTGTGTATTTGGGCTATTGGGTGCCGCACTCAGAAAAAATGAACTACAAATCGCAGTATTTACCGTTAGAATTGTTGATTGATGGTCAGTGGCGCAGACTCAATCATAGTCTGAGCAGCGAGGAAGTGCAGCAACTGGGAAACTCCTTAATGACCACCCTACCTTCGGGGTGGAATAACGCCATTATTAAATAATGACGTTATACAGAAGCTCGACTTTTCTCTTATTTAAATAACTCGGAAAAGTCATCACTACACGATTTCACCATAATAATGGCATGCTCACGACCACCATCTGGTTTAGGATAATAGTTTTTACGCAAATCAATTTGATGAAAACCGGACTTTTCATATAAGGCAATGGCTGCCTGATTGCTCTCACGGACTTCTAAAAACACTTGTATCGGGTTGTTTTTAAGTTGTGCCAGTGACGCATCTAACAGCTGATACCCCAACCCTTTGCCTTGCTGGCTTGGATGAATGGCCATCAACAATAAATTAGCTTCATCAAGAACGGGTTGGAGGATACAAAAGCCTACGACCTGCCCTGCCTGTTCAATCACGGTACTGTGATAAGACTGCATGGACTCTTGGAACTGTTGTAGGCTCCAAGGATGGGTTTGAACTAAATTTTCAATCTGCGCAACTTGGCTTAAGTCCGCAGCTTGCATTAAACGAATCATCTTCGTTTATCTTTCTAAAATGTGGAGGTCACAGTATAAAAAATTTGTGCTAAAAACCGAACAAAAAAAAGAGCGATTTACATCGCTCAAAGAGCCAAAACTGCTTAAAACCCTAATTTTAGCTTCCACTTCTCAAGTAACGCATCGGTGTCGTGATGATTAGGATGAAAACCCGGTTTAAAGTACATGATCATTTCACGTGCCATCCCTGTAATAATTCCTTTCGATGGACTATATGCATAGGTATAAATATCCTTCAACGCCGCCCTGTTCAGTTGTTTATCTTGCTTTAATAACCGAAACACAAAATACGACTGCACGCAGAATAAAATGGCCATGGCTGCAACCAGCGATCCTGTTCTCAGTAAATAGGATTTGACTCCCTTTCCAAAAACACCTTCAAACACATCATAAGCCACAGCTTTGTGCTCATTTTCTTCAATGGCATGCCATAACCACATTGTTTTCATCGTTTCATCGCTCATCAGCTCTTGAATGTGGTTATTGACCAACAACTGAGAGGCAATCGTTGCAGTAAAATGTTCCAACGCGGTGGTTGCTGTTAAATCCACCATCTCTTGTGTAATACCCACAGGCTTGCCTAGAAAAGCAAATACTTTACGCGTGGTTTGAATTGCACGATCCGTATAGTGATCAAGTGTTGCAACATCGTGCCCATACTTTTGCGCAGACGCATTAAAACCTTCATGTTCTTGCGTATGCATCGCTTCTTGACCAATAAAGGCTGAAATTTCTTTTTGTAATTCGGCATTATCCTTGATCGAGGGATGCTGTCTAACCGCACGAACACTGTCGATAAAAAACATTTCACCTGCTGGAAAGAGTGCCGAGAGCGCGGTCATAAAATGGGTCAGTCCAGCTGAACCATTCATCCAATATTCAGGTACGCTTTCAAACTCAAAGTTCATCCGACGTACAGGAAAACTCGCACCCGCACGATTGGTAATTTTTACCTTCGCATTCATCTTTCTGCTCCTATGAATATCCTGAAGACATCCACTACTTATAGTTGTTTTCGTCTTTTTATCTTACGCGATTGGACTTCACCCATAAGTGCAGTTAGGGTCAGCAAAATATCAGTTTAGGACAGTTTTCAGGGTGGATTGTTAGACAATTTAGTGTGCGTAAAGTTCTACGCTATTTTTAGGATGAACACTAAAGCATGCTGTATCTTGCCCTCAAATAATCACTTAATTGCTAAGATGAATAAATAAAAAAAGCGCCCCAAAGGAGCGCTTTTTTTCACACAATCAGATGATTATGCAGTTACTTTAGCAACTACACCAGCACCAACTGTACGGCCACCTTCACGGATCGCAAAACGTAGACCTGGGTCCATTGCGATTGGGTGGATTAATTCTACTGACATTTCTACGTTGTCACCAGGCATAACCATTTCAACGCCATCTTGTAATTTGATCGCGCCAGTTACGTCAGTTGTACGGAAGTAGAACTGTGGACGGTAACCGTTAAGGAATGGAGTGTGACGACCACCTTCTTCTTTAGAAAGTACGTATACTTCTGCATCGAATTTAGTGTGCGGCTTGATTGCACCTGGTTTAGCAAGTACTTGACCACGTTGTACGTCTTCACGTTTAGTACCACGTAGAAGAACACCACAGTTCTCGCCCGCACGACCTTCGTCTAGAAGTTTACGGAACATTTCTACGCCAGTTACAGTTGTTTTAACTGTATCTTTGATACCAACGATTTCAACTTCTTCGCCTACTTTCACAATACCAGTTTCTACACGGCCAGTTACTACTGTACCACGACCAGAAATAGAGAATACGTCTTCGATTGGCATTAAGAATGCTTGGTCGATTGCACGTACTGGCTCTGGAATGTAAGTGTCAAGCGCGTCAACAAGCGCAACAACTGCTTCTTCGCCATACTGACCAGCGTCACCGTTAAGTGCAAGAAGAGCTGAACCACGGATAACTGGAGTGTCATCACCTGGGAAGTCATAAGTAGAAAGAAGTTCACGAACTTCCATTTCTACTAATTCAAGAAGTTCTTCATCATCAACAAGGTCACACTTGTTAAGGAATACAAGAATGTAAGGTACACCAACCTGACGAGAAAGAAGGATGTGTTCACGAGTCTGTGGCATTGGACCATCAGTCGCTGCACATACAAGGATCGCGCCGTCCATCTGAGCAGCACCAGTAATCATGTTTTTAACATAATCGGCGTGGCCCGGGCAGTCTACGTGTGCGTAGTGACGAGTTGGAGAATCGTATTCTACGTGTGAAGTATTAATTGTAATACCACGTGCTTTTTCTTCTGGTGCAGAGTCAATTGCAGCGTAGTCTTTCGCTTCGCCACCGAATTTCTTCGCACATACAGTTGCAATTGCAGCTGTTAAAGTTGTTTTACCATGGTCAACGTGACCGATTGTGCCCACGTTAACGTGTGGCTTATTACGTTCAAACTTAGCCTTAGCCATGAGATCTTCCTTTTTAAACTACTCATGCAGGATCACTGCATGAGCACTTGGTTTTTAACTATGAATTAGTTTGGGCTTATAGTAATCGAAAGATTACTCGTCGTCACCTTTTTTACCGCCAGACTGGAATTTAGAAATGATGCCTTCAGCCACGTTACGTGGAGTTTCAGCATATTTAGCAAATTCCATAGAGTATGTTGCACGGCCTTGAGACATAGAACGCATTTGAGTCGCGTAACCAAACATCTCTGCAAGTGGAACTTCAGCTTTAATTGCTTTAGTACCGCCAGGCAAGTCATCCATACCTTGAACCATACCACGACGACGGTTTAAGTCACCCATGATATCGCCCATGTAGTCTTCTGGAGTTTCTACTTCAACTTTCATGATCGGTTCAAGCAAGATAGGATCTGCTTTCATGAAACCGTCACGGAATGCGTAAGAACCTGCCATCTTGAACGATAATTCGTCCGAATCGACATCGTGGTAAGAACCGTCAAACAATGTAGCTTTAATGCCAACAACTGGGTAACCAGCAAGGACACCATTCTTCATACGCTCTTGGATACCTTTATCCACAGCACCGAAGAATTCTTTAGGAACTACACCACCAACAACTTCTTCAGCGAACTCGTAGTCTTTACCAGCATCAGCATCCATTGGCTCTAAACGTACGTATACGTGACCAAATTTACCTTTACCACCAGTTTGACGAACGAATTTACCTTCTTGTTCAACTGACTTTTTGATCGTTTCACGGTAAGAAACCATTGGTTTACCAATGTTTGCTTCAACACCGAATTCACGCTTCATACGGTCAACAATGATGTCAAGGTGAAGTTCACCCATACCAGCGATGATTGTTTGACCTGACTCTTCATCAGTACGAACGCGGAATGATGGATCTTCCTTAGCCAAACGACCTAAAGCAATTGACATTTTTTCTTGGTCAGCTTTAGTTTTTGGTTCAACAGCCAATGCAATTACTGGCTCTGGGAATTCCATACGCTCAAGTGTGATGACATTTTTCTCATCACAAAGTGTATCACCTGTAGTTACGTCTTTAAGACCTACACAAGCAGCGATATCACCCGCACGAATTTCTTCAACGTCTTGACGATCGTTCGCGTGCATTTGCACGATACGGCCGATACGTTCACGTTTAGATTTAACTGGGTTATAAACAGAATCACCTTGTTTAAGAACACCAGAGTAAACACGTACGAAAGTTAAGTTACCTACGAATTTGTCGTTCATGATTTTGAACGCAAGTGCAGAGAACGGAGCTTCGTCAGATGCTTCACGAATCGCTTTAGTTTCAGCTTTATCGTCAAGAACACCTTCAATCGCTTTAACTTCTGTAGGCGACGGTAAGAATTCAATTACTGCGTCCAACATACGTTGAACACCTTTGTTTTTGAATGCTGTACCACAAAGCATTGGTTGAATTTGACAAGCCAAAGTTTGAACACGTAGACCATTAACGATATCTTCTTTAGAAAGATCGCCTTCTTCTAGGTATTTGTCCATTAGCTCTTCAGAAGCTTCAGCAGCAGCTTCAACCATGTTTACACGCCATTCTTCAGCAGTAGCTTGAAGTTCAGCCGGGATTTCACCGTATTCAAACTTCATACCTTGTGAAGCTTCGTCCCAAATGATCGCTTTCATTTCGATCAAGTCGATTACGCCTTGGAAGTTTTCTTCAGCGCCAACAGGGATTACTACAGGTACTGGAGATGCACCTAAACGTGTCTTCATTTGTTCAACAACACGGAAGAAGTTGGCACCAGTACGGTCCATCTTGTTCACGAATGCTAAACGAGGCACTTGGTATTTGTTCGCTTGACGCCATACAGTTTCAGACTGAGGTTGTACACCACCTACAGCACAGTAAACCATACACGCACCATCAAGAACACGCATAGAACGTTCAACTTCAATTGTGAAGTCAACGTGTCCCGGTGTATCAATT
Source organism: Acinetobacter sp. PC34 (assembly GCF_051789135.1). Classification (NCBI taxonomy): domain Bacteria; kingdom Pseudomonadati; phylum Pseudomonadota; class Gammaproteobacteria; order Moraxellales; family Moraxellaceae; genus Acinetobacter; species Acinetobacter sp. PC34. The sequence goes on from NZ_CP196664.1 coordinate 2,789,998, forward strand.
ACGTTGATACGGTGTTCAGGGAACTGTTTAGACATACCTGACCAGAATGTAGTCGTAGCAGCAGAAGTAATGGTAATACCACGTTCTTGCTCTTGCTCCATCCAGTCCATTGTTGCTGCACCATCGTGTACTTCACCAATTTTGTGAGATACACCTGTGTAGAACAAAATACGTTCTGTAGTCGTGGTTTTACCAGCATCAATGTGCGCAGAAATACCAATGTTACGATAACGAGAAATTGGGGTTTGACGAGCCATGATTTCTTGCATTCCTAAATTTTGTTGTTTAAAACAGGCGCTTTAAGCTGACGAACAGCTTAAAGCGATTCGATGACAGTTTGGCGTAAGCCAAGCTATCACCCTCCTGAATAGGGGCTGTTTTAGTCGCTTAGAAGCGGTAGTGAGAGAATGCTTTGTTGGCTTCAGCCATACGATGCACGTCATCACGTTTTTTAACCGCTGCGCCTTTACCTTCAGCTGCATCAAGCAACTCACCAGCAAGACGTAAAGCCATAGTTTTTTCAGAACGCTTAGCAGCAGCATCTACTAACCAACGCATAGCTAGAGCAGTACGACGGGATGGGCGTACTTCCATAGGTACTTGATAAGTAGCACCACCAACACGGCGTGCTTTTACTTCAACCATAGGACGAACTTTTTCAAGAGTAGTCTCGAAAAATTCAACTGGGTCTACTTTGTTTTTTTCTTGAACGCGGTCTAAAGCACCGTAAACGATACTTTCAGCAATAGATTTTTTACCATCTTGCATTACGTGGTTCATGAATTTAGCGATTGTTTGGCTGCTGAACTTAGGATCCGGAAGGATTTCACGAGCAGCAACTACGCGACGTCTTGGCATTTTAAACTACCTATATATATGACACTTCAGGTTAATCCAGCCGTAGCACAAAGTGTCATGTGCTTTCGCTGGCCTTACTACACGTCGCTTGAATTTCACAAAATTAATGCAGAAATCAGACAAGCGAGACGATAAAGGATTGCAGTTCTAGCGAACTAAGAAGTTAATCTCGAAAGATTATTTCTTAGGACGTTTAGTACCGTATTTAGAACGAGACTGGTTACGATCTTTCACACCAGCACAGTCTAAAGAACCACGAACGGTATGGTAACGTACACCTGGTAAGTCTTTAACACGACCACCACGGATAAGAACAACACTGTGCTCTTGTAGGTTGTGGCCTTCACCACCGATGTAGCTAGAAACTTCAAAGCCAGAAGTTAAACGCACACGGCAAACTTTACGCATTGCTGAGTTAGGTTTTTTAGGTGTAGTTGTGTAAACACGTGTACAAACACCACGACGTTGTGGACAAGCCTTCAACGCAGGAACTTTAGATTTTTCAACTAAAGTCGTACGACCCTTACGGATCAACTGATTTGTTGTTGCCATTTGGCAATTCTCCCGTTAATAAAAAACCCAAAAAAAGACGACTTTTTGAGGGCATGCAATTGTAAGCTAAGACGTAAAAATGGTCAACATTTCAAACTACATGTAATGTTGACCAAATCAGGGCTTTTACAAATTTCTATCTATTTTAAAGGGTTTATTTTTTACTTGGTACATTTCGTCTTTTTGTAACCTTTTTTTCCGTCGGCTCTACCGCAGATTTTGCTGTGACTTTTGAAGCAGTATTAGGTTCATTTGGTGCTAAAGACTCATTATTATTCTGTGTAGCCTCCTCAGCCTCATCCACTGGATATAAATCTGCAAGATCTTCTTCCACGTGTAGGGCTGGTTGCTGCGGTGCGACAGCATCATGGGGTTCAACCATTTGATCTGCGAGCTGTTCCAGCCCTTGTTGAACACGTTCTTCGGTTGCGACAGGCGCTGTGACTTTGTCGGACTTTTTCTGAACTTTTACTTTAGCAATACTTTGATGACCATTTAACTCTACTTCAGCCCCAAGCTTCAAATCTGAGCTATCGGTGTCTGATGTACTGCGCTGTGACAGCAGTCGTGGTGAGGCTTTCACCAAAAGCTCAAGTGAGCGTTCATATGCTGTTAAAGCACTCAGGCTGGTATCTTTTTGTTGAATGATATATTGACGGGCTTGTGAAAAAACCAGTTGTGCTTTTTGGTGTACATCATCAACAAGGCGCCAACTATAAGCTGCACTCACCCCTGCACTGGCAATTGGTGTGAGTTTTGCCAGCTTATTCAGTAGTGATAGGTTAGCAATCGACTGCCCCCATTTCAGCTGACCATCGGCATTGGTCAACCATTTCTTTAAGGCTTCAATGTCATTGCTTGAACCTAAAAGCTGTTGTAACTGAGAGACATCATGCGTTTGCAAGGTACTTGAAATGGCTTTTATCGCCATCAACAAAGTTTGTTTTTCCGCAATCAGCCCAAGATCAATCTGTTTAAAAATAAACTGGACGATGTCTTGATCGGATTCTTTAGTTAAGTCAAAACCATAAGAACGCCCCACTTGGTAGATCATACGTAACGACATCACCAAGGAAGCGGGTACATCTACGGTTGAACCCACAAAGCCCGTTGCTCCAGTCAGTGCGCCTTGCAAGATAGCAATAATTTTATTTTGTTCGGACAGTGCCTGACTAATCCGTTTTGAACGGTCGACATCTTGGGTCAACATTTCTAAATCACGCACACCCGCTTCATCTAAAACGGCATCGACCGAGCTCATACTCGAGCTAAATTGATTGAGCTGGCTAAAAAAATAATCTGCGGCTTTATCGGAAAGTTGTGGCGACACAAAATGCGCGACTCGATTTGCGTTGACATAATGACGTCCTAATAAATGACGTGATACTGTCGGCAGATGGTCTCTTAAGACTTGCTGCGGATGTTCATAACGCTTATTTTTCGATTTTGTTTTTGTACTCGCACTATCACCAGTTGTAGCATTGGTCAGTGCTGAAGCCGTATCTGGGCTCACTTGGTTTAATATGTTTAAACCTGTATGGCTGAGCTTTTTAGCCACTCCGAAGGCATTTGAAAAGAAACCACTGCGCTGTTTATTGTTTGAATCCGCCATTCCGTACCCCGTACTTTATAATCTTTCATTTCTAGCTAAATACTAGGTGTAGTACGCATTTATCTCAATAAGAATATGTGTCTTTTAGTAAAGTTGAAATGCCCTGCTCCCGATTTTAAGACAAGTCAAATTGGCATAGGATTTGCCATAAGAATTAAAAATTCTTTCTGCTATTATGATCTGCATTGAAAACATAAGAGTTGCAATTGGCTTAGAAATAAATTGTTGATTCATCTTTAAGCGTAACTCTGCAAAACCACCATATAAGGGATCTTTAAATGAAACGTGTAGTAATCACTGGCATGGGTATCAACTCATGTATCGGTAATACTTTGGAAGAAGTTACTCATGCATTACAAAACGGGATTTCTGGGACACGTTTTAACCCAACCTATGCTGAACTCAATTTTAAAAGTCATATCAGTGCTGCTGCTGAACAAGACTTTGATGGTATCGACCGTAAGCTGAAACGCTTTATGGGTGTTTGTGCCATGTATGCATATAATGCTGCGGTTGCTGCAGTTGAAAATGCAGGCTTAACAGCAGAGCAAATTGGTGGCAACCCACGCTATGGTATCGCGGGCGGTTCAGGTGGTGGTTCAACTGCATCTGTAGTTGAAATGAAAGAATTGTTAGACACCAAAGGCGCACGTAAAGTTGGTCCGTTCTTCGTGCCACGTAATATGTCGAACACAATTACAGCAAACGTTGGTGTTGCTTTTAAAATGCAAGGTGTTGCACACACCATTACCAGCGCATGCGCAACGTCTGCGGATGCCATTGGTTATGCCTACAATCTGATTCAACTCGGCAAACAAGACTTAATGCTTGCAGGTGGCGGTGAAGAAGATCACTGGTCTCAAAGCTTGTTGTTTGATGCGATGGGTGCACTGTGCTCAAAATACAATGACACACCAGAAACAGCGTCTCGTCCTTACTCTGCTGACCGTGACGGTTTCGTGATTGCTGGCGGTGGCGGTTTTGTAGTGCTTGAGTCTTTAGAACATGCGCAAGCACGTGGTGCCAACATTTTGGCTGAAGTTGTAGGCTATGCGGCAAACTCTGACGGTGCAGACATGGTTGCGCCATCGGGTGAAGGTGCGACACGTTGTGTACTAATGGCACTTGAAGAAGCAAAACAACACGGCGTAGACAAAATTGACTATGTGAATACGCATGGTACGTCGACGCCCGCTGGTGATATCACTGAATTAAAAGCAATGGAACGTGCATTTGGCGAAGATCAAGTTCCTCCACTGAGCTCAACCAAGTCAATGACAGGTCATAGCTTGGGTGCTGCTGGTGTACAAGAAGCGATCTACTCAGTCCTAATGATGCAAAATAACTTTATTGCACCAAACATCAACGTGACTGAACTGGATGAAGGCGCAAAACCATTTGATATCGTGCTTGAAAAACGTGACGCAAAATTGAATACTGTGATGAGTAACAGTTTCGGTTTTGGCGGCGTAAATGCATGTCTCATTTTCAAAAAGTGGGAAGGCTAAGCCGCCCATTTTAGGGTGACTTGATGGATGCTCCTTCTGATGCTTTCTTGTGGGTAAAAGCATTACATATTATTGCCGTGGTGTGTTGGTTCGCTGCATTGTTCTACTTACCACGGCTCTATGTTTACCATGCCATGAGTGATGATGCCGTCAGTCATCAACGTTTCGAGGTCATGGAACGTAAGTTGTACCGTGGCATTATGTGGCCGTCGATGATTGCAACACTGATCACGGCACATTTCTTGGTCGAATGGGGTGATGCAACGCGCCACTACCATGAAGCCCTGTGGTTCTACCTCAAAGTCGGCTTGGTTGGACTGTTGGTGATTTACCACTTTGTTTGCGGCTATTACCGTAAGAAATTGATTGGTCATGCGCACTACAAGTCACACAAATTTTGGCGCTTCTTTAATGAAATGCCGACCCTCATTTTATTTGCTGTGGTGATTTTAGTCGTGGTGAAACCGACATTTTAAAATCCCACACTTAAAAAGCCCCGATTGATTCGGGGCTTTTTAATGTCTGTACAAAATCAACAGCACAGTTCAAGATCAGTATTACGAACGTATCCAAGATTGACGAATTTTTAAATTGAGTGGGGTCGAATAATATTTCTCAATCGCCCAACTCAAAATAAACACCGCGATAAAATAAACAGGCAACAACATCAACTTTTCAGCCGCTAAAGTGTCTTTTGGGAAATACACCACTTTCATTAAGCCGAGAACAATTAAGTGAAACAAATACATTTCATAGCTACGCTGCCCAATCCAAACCAAACTCCGTGCCGTGTATGAGGCAGGTTTAACTTTCGGCTCTTGAGAAAAGCAAAATATGAGTAACGCCGTAAGTAACGCAAATACGCTGATACCCCATGTACTCACCTCTTTGATGGGTGCATAAAAATATAAAGCGGTCATCAGAAACGCTGTTACTGCAACAATCATTTTTTGATTGTAAATGGCACCTTTGAAATGCTGCGTATAAATTGCGGTGAGGCAGCCAATGGCAATTCCATCGAAACTAGAAAAATAGTGATACAAATAAGCACCACTTTCCTCACCAAAATGGAGGGCACGAAAATATGGTGCATACGCGATGACAGCGAGCAGAAAAACAATAAAGCCTTTGCCTCGACCCAGTGCTAAACACAGGACAGGAAATGCTAAATAGAAGACCTCTTCAACCGATAAAGACCACAATACGCCCAAGGCATAGTTCACCCAGCCGTATTTAATAATTAATAGATTCATCCAGAAGCTCAACGCTGAAAGAACAGTCACAGCATAGGACACCTCTACGCCATTGGGCGACTGATTGAGAAAGGGTTGCAACCCTAAACTTCCGAGCACACTGACCATCGCAACCAATAACACTAGACACGGTATGATGCGGGCAATACGACGGATATAAAAATCTTTCAGCTTAATCTGCGCCAAAGACCCACTACGCTGTAAGGTATGCTGGGTAATCAAAAAACCTGAAATGACAAAAAACATGGTCACCCCATAGTTGCCATTTCTTGCAATCAAGGTACTTAAGCTCTCACTCCCAATTGGGATGCCGAGAAAGGTATCGTGTAATTTATAAGGGATATTGAAATGGTGAATCAGCACCAATAGGATGGACACGCCACGCAGAATGTCTATTTTATAATTACGCATAAATCATTATTAAAATTTTAAAGTGCTTCATTAAAAGTGAAATCGCCTGATTTAGACAGCTTTTATATATAAAATCATACAATGATCTAACACTTAGTTAGAACCCATTAATTCAGCTCAAGTAAAAAAGAAAGCCCTACTTATGCAGGGCTTTCTTTCAAATATCAAGAGTACAGAATGAATTTTAGTTATCCAGTTGCTGCCCTAACAGACGCTTTTTCATACGTGGTTTGTACAGCAGTTGATACGTCACGGCTAAAATAATCACCCAGAGTGGACTGATCATGAGTGCACGAAGGGTATCCGCCTCTAAACTCAAAATAATCAACGTAAAGAACAAGAAGATTAAGACCACATAAGACATCCAAACACCGCCCGGCATTTTAAAGGTCGATTTTGCATGTAGCTCAGGACGCAATTTACGGTAGCGGATATAGCACACCATAATAATGCTCCAAATACTGATGAACAGAATCACACACAATGAGCTGGCTAATGTAAAGGCTTCAACCGTGTTCGGTACAAAGTACTGTAGCGCCGCACCTGCCATGATAAAAGCACATGAGAAGAATAAGCCTTTTGCTGGTACCGCACGTTTTGATAGACGCGCTAGGCTCTGTGGTGCTTGCCCTTCTCTTGCCAAACCAAACAGCATACGTGATGTAGAGAACACACCACTATTCATTGAAGACATTACTGAAGACAGCACCACCAAGTTCATAATGATGGCTGAAGTTGGAATACCTGCATGTAAAAATAGTGAAACGAACGGACTTTGATCCGCAGGAATTTGATTCCACGGCGTCACCGACATCACCACAAATAATGACAAGACATAGAACAAAATGATACGGGTTGGAATCGCATTCACTGCTTTCGGTAAGTTCTTTTCAGGATCTTTGGTTTCAGCAGCCATGGTTCCAATCAGCTCTACACCGACAAAGGCAAAGAGTGCAATTTGGAAGCCTGCTAAAAAGCCACTGCCACCTTGAGGGAACATCCCCCCATGCGACCAAACATGACTGAAGCTTGCAACTGAACCGCCTGGTGCTTGGAAATGGCTAAACACCATAAAGCCACCAATCACGATCAGCCCTAAAATGGCTAAAATTTTGATTAAAGCAAACCAAAATTCAATTTCACCAAACAGTTTCACCGTCAGCAAATTTAGCCCAAGGACAAACAGCACACAGCCGACACTGATTAAAGCCTGCCCCATGGGAGTAAATGCCATGTCTGGCGGGAGCCAAAACCCGAGATAGTTAATAATGGCTGCCAAGTCCGCAATACCAACCAACACCCAACCGAGCCAATAGGACCAACCGATATAGTAACCCGCACCCGGCCCAATCAGATCATGAGCCATATCGATAAACGACTTATAGTGCAAATTTGACAATAAAATTTCGCCCAATGCACGCATCAGGAAGAAGAACATGGTCCCGATAATCATATAAATGATCAGAATAGAAGGACCAGCGAGAGAGATGGTTTTGCCCGAACCCATGAACAGGCCCGTACCAATCGCGCCACCAATGGCAATCAATTGCAGGTGGCGGTTGGATAATTTCCGTTGTAATTCATGCGATGATGCATTTGCACCGTCAGCTTGTGGGGTAGTCGTCATAATTTAACATCCTGTTAAAGTCCTTTTTTGCGTATAAACCATGTTCATACAGTGCTCGTTATCCTAACGGGCGGCATTTATACGCTCATCAGCACTTCGGTTGAAACCCAAGCGCTGATATACACGGGGAGAGTTTAAAAAAATTAGTTTTGTGCAGCTGTCACTGCAATTTCGATCAACCAGTTTGGATTAACCAAATCAGCCTGAATCGTGGCACGCGAAGGCGCTACACAACCATTCATCCAATCAATCCAAATCGCATTGACTGTTGAGAAATCAGAGAGATTTTTGATGTAAAGCTGAGCAGATAACAAACGTGATTTATCTGTATTTGCCAAAGCTAAAAGCTCATCAATTGTTGCTAAAATTTCACGGGTCTGACCTGCGACATCATTGTCGGTATTTTTTGGCACTTGCCCTGACAAATACACCACTTGATTAAACACAGTGACTGCACTCATGACTTCGTTGGTGTTGAATTTTTGAATGTCTGAATGTGACATAGGTCTTTCCTTGTATGAAACTGTATAAAAATAAAATTTAATCTTGGATAAAATTGACACGTGCAGTGACAGCACACATCAGCTCATAGCCAATCGTGCCTGAACCTGCTGCGACTTCATCAATGCTGAGTACAGCACCCTGTTTCGATGTACCCCACAGCACCACTTCACTGCCGACTTGGGCATTTGGAAGGTGAGATAAATCGACTGCTAACATGTCCATGCTGACACGTCCGACCAAGCTACTGCGTTGTCCATCGACTAAAATAGGCGTACCTGTTGCGGTAATCCGTTGATAACCATCGGCATAACCACAAGCCACAATACCCACACGCATGTCGCTTTCAGCAATGAACTTTGAGCCATAACCGACGCTATCGCCTGCTTTTAACTGCTGAATAGCAATCAGCTCACTGCGCAAACTCATGGCTGGTTGCAAGTCCCAGTCTTGAATCGAGTGGCTTGGATAATCTGGAGAGCTGCCATAGAGCATGATGCCGCTACGGATCACATCCGACTGCAACTGTTCATGGCGTAAGATCGCTGCACTGTTACTGACTGAACGTGCACCCGGTAGATCATGGATGATGGCATCAAATAACTGACATTGATGCGCAATGCCTTCACGTCCGAAACGCTCACCATCGGCATCCGAAAAATGCATCATATGAGTCAAACGTTGAACTTGAGGCAAGCTGGAAAGCTGCTGCCACACTTGACGGTACTGTTCTGGACGGAAACCTAAACGGTTCATGCCGCTGTTCATTTTCAAATAAACATCGAACTGCGCCTCTAAAGGAAAACGCGCTAACCATTCGAGTTGATATTCACTATGAATACTGAGGCTTAGGCCCAACTCATGGCAGTCAAATAGGTCTTGCTCTGAGAAAATACCTTCGAGTAACAGAACTGGACCTGTCCAGCCCAAAGCACGGATACGTTTCGCCTCTGCCAAATCGAGCAACGCAAAACCATCGGCAGATTTGAACGCTTGATAGACGCGTTCAATCCCATGACCATAGGCATTGGCTTTGACCACCGCATAGACTTGGCTATTCGGCATTTTAGTGCGAGCAACATTTAAATTATGCTGCAATGATTGGCTATGAATCACTGCAGTAATTGGACGTGGCATTTTCTTCTTCCTTGAATCAATATGACCTAAAACGAATTAGGCTGCTGAAGGGTAACGTTGAATCGATAGACCTTCAGTACTGATGTCTGGTTGATGATTCATCACCAAGTCACTAATGAGCTTGCCTGAACCACATGCCATGGTCCAACCCAGGGTGCCATGTCCTGTATTCAAGAATAAGTTTTTAAAACGAGTCGCACCAATAATCGGCGTAGAGTCTGGTGTCATTGGACGTAAACCCGTCCAGAAACTTGCTTCAGCTAAATTTCCACCTGGGAATAAGTCTTGAGTCACCATTTCCAAGGTCGCACGGCGGTCTTGGTTTAAACCGTGGTTGAAACCACTCAGTTCAGCCATACCACCCACACGGATACGTTGGTCAAAACGCGTAATGGCAATTTTATAAGTTTCATCAAGAACCGTAGACTGCGGTGCAAATGCAGGATCTACAATTGGGATCGTCAATGAGTAGCCTTTGACAGGGTACACAGGCAAATTCAAATTCAATGGTTTTAAGAAATCACGTGAATAACTACCAAAAGCAAGCACATAACGGTCTGCTGTAAGCACTTGACCATCAACCACCACGCCTTTGATTTCATCCCCTTCAACCACAAGTTTTTCAACATTTTGGTTAAATTTAAATTCTACGCCCATGTCTTTCGCAAGATTTGCCAAAGCGTTGGTAAATAAGTAACAGTCACCTGTTTCATCATTCGGTAGATGTAAACCACCAACCAGTTTGTCTTTGGCATAGGCTAAAGCTGGCTCGACTTTGGCTAAGTCATCTTTTAATAATAATTCGTAGTCGACACCACATTCTTTTAATACTTGGATGTCACGTTGTACTGCATCTAGTTGTGCTTCATTACGGAAAACCTGCAAAGTTCCTTTCGCACGGTTTTCATAGTGAATGCCTGTTTCTTTACGCAGTTCACGTAAGCAGTCACGGCTGTATTCAGCAACACGCGTCATACGCTCTTTGTTAATGGCATAACTTTGTGGATTGCAGTTTTTCAACATTTGCGCCATCCAGTTCAACTGCCACATGCTACCATCGATGTTAATCGCTAAAGGTGCATGATGTTGGAACATCCACTTTACGGCTTTAAACGGAATACCGGGTGCAGCCCACGGTGTAGAATAACCTGGAGAGATTTGCCCTGCGTTACCAAAGCTAGTTTCTTCAGCAGGACCAGCTTGACGGTCTAAAACCGTAACGCTTGCGCCTTGTTGTGCAAGGTAATACGCACTTGCAACACCGATGACACCACTACCTAAGACAATTACACGCATGACTGATCCCTTACACACACTAGTTTATTTCACTAGTATATTTTTAGGTTAATAGTTTTTTTCACTGTTTTTAATATTATAATCTAGGTAAATCGCCATTTTTGTCGCGCTAAAATTCTAAACATAGGAAATTTATAATGCGTAAATTAGATCGGATTGATCAGCAGATTTTAGACATTTTGCAGCGCGATGGACGAATTGCGATTAGTGAATTGGCCTCTCGCGTCAACCTCTCAACCACACCCTGTTCAGAACGTGTCAAACGCTTAGAGCGGGACGGTATTATCATGGGTTACTACGCACGACTCAATCCACAACTGGTCGATCGAAACTTATTGGTGTTTTTAGAGATTAAGCTGTCAGCCAAGTCTGGCGATGTGTTTGATCAAGTGGCACGTGACTTGGTCGAAATCCCTGAGGTTTTAGAATGCCATCTGATTTCAGGTGAATTCGATTATTTAGTCAAAGCCCGTTTAAAAGAAATGAGTGCCTACCGACGCCTATTGGGCGATTTACTAAAAAAACTCCCCTCTTCAGCGTCATCGCACAGTTATATTGTGATGGAAGAAGTCAAAGAAAGTTTTTATTTGGACATTCGCTAACAGCTTATTAAAAATATGCGTCTTCAAAGTGCATTCACTTTAAATATTTAAAACCTATCGATTCCCTATTGGAAGTTCTGCACCATGTTTAACAAACTCATGTCTAGCCTTGGCTTACAAGGCATTCAAGTGGATACTCGTCTACACACCACTGCACCACAAGCGGGTCAAGCCATTCAGGGTGAGGTTATTTTTAAAGGTGCCGCGTCTAATAAAATTATCAACGGTATTTATTTAAGGCTCATGACCACAGCCGAGGTTGAGTCAGACGATGCTGAGTACAATAGCGCGTTAAGTATTGCCGAATGGCACATTAGCGGGGCTTTTGAGTTACAAGCCCATCAGTCACATGCATTTCCTTTTTCGATTCAACTACCCTTTGAAACTCCAGTTACAGATGTGCCTTGCCGCGTCAATAAAACCCGAGTGTGGTTACATACACATTTAGATGTGGACTGGGGGCTCGATGCAACTGACAAAGACTATTTACAAATTTTACCGACACCGACCATGCAAGCGTTTATTCAAGCCATGCAGCAATGCGGTTTTCAGTTAATGACCGTCGATGTTGAAAAAGGTCAACTACGTGGCAACGGCTTCCACTCGAGCATTGGTTGTTATCAAGAACTTGAATTTAAACCTACGCAATTGTTCAACAGCATCAATGAAGTTGAAGTGTCCTTTGTGGCAGAGCAACATCAAACCCATGTGCTTTTAGAAGTGGATCGTAAATTTCGTGGTGATGGCTTCAACAGCCTTACCATTCCCCATCAGCAGGCTAATCCTGCACTGTTAGCGAATGAAATTAGACGCATGTTAGGACTTTAATTTTTAATCACTGCGCACGACTGTTTCAATATAGAAAAGTCGTGCGCAGTCGAAAAAGGCGTTATTTAAATCCTGTCCGAATTAAATTCTGTCTGCGTTAAATCAAGTCCAAGACTTCGGCAAAGGTTTTAATTCGTGCTTTAGGTGCTGCTTCCGTCAACTCTTGATCAGAACCATAACCGTATTCCACCGCAATGGTTTCAATACCGTTACGACGTGCACCCAAAATGTCATGCTCACGATCACCAACCATCAGACATTCTTCTGCGTTTAACTGCTCTTTTTCTAAAATATAAGCAATCAAATCTCCCTTATTGGTGCGCTCACCGTTCAGCTCACTGCCATAAGGATGCACGAAGTATTGCAGTAAATTGAAATGTTCTAAGATTTGACGGGCATAGATTTCTGGTTTTGCTGTCGCCAAATACAAATGATAGCCCTGCTCAGTCAGTTTTTTTAAGGTCGGTTCAACATCGGCAAATAAATGGTTTTCATATAAACCTTTCACCGCAAAACGCTCACGATAGCCCAATAAAGCTTGCTCTGCCAAAACATCGTCCACTGTAACATTTAAGAGTTTTGCCAAAGACGCTTTTAGTGGTGGCCCAATAATCCAGTCAATGTTTAGATCTTCAGCAATGGGGTGTCCGACTTTGTTCAAGCCATAACGCGCACTGGTGGTAATGCCAACTTTCGGATCTGTTAAGGTTCCATCTAAATCTAGCAAAATATGTTTAATCACAGCTGATCCTTCTTGGGCTTTAAATAAAATACTATCGAGAGTTCTGCTAAAGTTGCCTATACTATCGCAAATTTTCGCAACAAGGATATTTCTGTGCGCGCAACCGTACTGTGCTTTTCTGGTTTAGACCCTTCAGGTGGTGCTGGTTTACAGGCCGATATCGAAGCGATTGGTCAAAGTGGTGCGCATGCAGCCATTGCGTGTACAGCACTCACTGTTCAAAACTCGCAACAAGTGTTTGGTTTTGAAGCGACGTCAAAAGAATTGCTGTTAGCTCAGGCCCACGCTGTTGTCGGAGATTTACCAATTAAAGCCATAAAATCTGGCATGTTAGGCACCACAGATAATATTGCAGCACTGGCTGAGTTTCTACGTGAACATCCTGAGTACAAGTATGTGCTCGACCCTGTTTTAGTGGCGAACAGTGGCGGTTCATTGGGTGATCAAGCCACCTTAGTCAAAGCCTTTGTTGAGCTGATCCCATTGGCGGACATTATTACCCCAAATACAGTTGAATTACGGGCGTTAACGGGTCTCGATGACTTAGATGCCGCAACACAAAAACTGTTTGAAATGGGTGCCAAAGCGGTACTGGTCAAAGGTGGTCATGAAGACACACCTGACTATATTCGTAATGCCCTGTTTGTGAATGGCAAACTCATTTCTGAAACTCGCTGCCCGCGTTTAGCAGGCGAATATCACGGTTCAGGTTGTTCGCTGGCGAGTTTTATTGCAGGTCGTTTGGCGCAAGGTGACAGTGTTAAAGTTGCAGTACATCATGCCGAAACATGGCTCTTTGGCGTATTAAAACAGGCAGAAACACCTGTTGAAGGCGGTCAAAAAATTCCAAAGCGTTTTTAAGTTAGAAAAAAACTACAAAGATAAAAGCCAGTCCATGAAGAAATAGACTGGCTTTTTTTAAATTCTAGATTTTATTTTCGGCACAAAATGAATCAGTCACCTTTGGAATGGGGTATTTAACTATCTTGATGACGTTGTTTTAAATGTGCCACATGCTCACGGTTGGTTTTCCATGACTTTTCTAACACTTCTTTTTCAATCCGAAGCTGAATCCGTTTCAGTTTCATCGCTGGAATCACTTCTGTGTTAAAGGTCTTAATATAATCGACCCATGCTTTACCTTTAAATACCGTACTGGGCATCGCAGTTTTAAACTCGCATTCAGACATGAACACCACAGCAGAATGGATATAATCTACATCGACAATATCTTGCAACACACTTTGCAGCACTTTGACGTGTTTATAATTTTGATGCAGCGGATTTTGAAATTTAAAGCTCTTTTTATAAATTTTTTGCGTCCACATCTTTTGACGCTCACCACCAAAAATCCAGCCCTTATAGTTTTTGGTTTCAATCACAAAAACACCAAAGGGGCTCAATACAATATGGTCAATTTGAGTCGTTCCGCCCTGCTCATCAGGCAAAGTCACATCGTTAATTAGAGTATAACGCTCATCCAAATACAATTTCACATGCGCTTGAACTGCGAACTCACCGAATTTTCCTTTCAGATAGGGCTTAAACGCTTTTAAAAGACCGATCCCGAACAAGATCAGTAGCATCCACCACAGTTCTGAAAACACATTCCCCACAATTTGACTTATCATATTATTCATCGTTATTTGAGTTAGAGACACGATTCTTCAAAAGAATACAGATTAAAAAACAAAGTACTTATTTTTAAATTATTAAACTAAAATACGAGCGTAAAAACTCCGAAACACACGCTTAATTCGCAATTTTCTCAAGTTTCAATAAAATATCTTTATTGTCCAAACCGCCTGCAAAGCCGACCAATTTTCCATTCGCCCCCACAACCCGATGACACGGCGCAATAATTGAAATCGGATTTTTGCCATTGGCTGCACCCACTGCACGAACGGCTTTTACATTGCCGATCTGTAGCGCAATATCTTTATAGCTTCGGGTTTCACCAAACGGAATTTGCAGTAAAGCCTGCCAAACTTGCTTCTGAAAATCTGTCCCCGCAAAATCCAAAGGCAAATCAAAACATTGACGTTTTGCCACAAAATACTCGCTCAACTGTCGTTCAGTTTCCAGTAAAATCGGATGCTGATTGTGTTCGATCAGCTCAGCTAAACGTACCCGTTTGGGATTTTCATTTTCCCACAATACGGCAACCAAGGCTTGATCATGTGCCACCAGTCTCAGTACCCCGACAGGAGATGGCATATATTTAAAAAATAAGCGCATGGTTCACCACAAAAATTGTCTATGTATACAATATTATGACGATGAAAGTTTCATCAGTACAAGCCCAGAAATGATTAAAACCGCTGCGAGCATCCGCATGGCATTGGCAGGTTCACCCAAAATCAAAATACCAACCAAAAATGAACCAATCGCGCCGATCCCTGTCCAAACGGTATAGGCAGTGCCCAAAGGTAAGGTCTTCATGGCATAAGACAGCAATGCAAAACTGGCCACCATAAATACAAGAGTCAAAATACTCGGCGTCAGTTTAGTAAAACCATCCGATACTTTCATCGCATAGGCCCAAACCACTTCGAGTAAACCTGCAACTATTAAAATCACCCATGCCATAAGCAATACACCTTTTATTCAGAGCAGAAACAACAAAGCTTCAAACGAAGGATCGCTTGAAGCTCTACATATTTGAATGAATTTAGCTGGATGAGAGTTTCATCAAAATCAGGCCCGATACAATCAGCACCGCAGCAAACATCCGCATAGCCGTTGCGGGCTCACCTAAAATAAAAATCCCCACCAAGAAAGATCCAATCGCACCAATTCCTGTCCAAATGGTATACGCGGTCCCTAGCGGCAATGTTCGCATTGCATAGGCCAGTAAACCAAAACTTAAAATCATGAACACAATGGTGATGATGCTGGGTGTGAGTTTGCTAAACCCTTCGGACAGCTTCATTGAATATGCCCAAACGATTTCAAACAGACCCGCAAAGATAAGAAAAACCCAAGCCATGCTACTGACTCCTCTTCACTAGAGTCAGGCCGTCCTGACGAATTTTCTCAATATGAGGGAGGTCGTTCCTCCTAAATATGCCTTAAATTATAGCAAAGAGCGCACCAAAATGAATTATTTTCACACTTAGAAATCATTAAAGCGCAAAAAAGAGTGATCCATACCAACAGATCACTCTTTCAGCACAACCTTGGTGCAATCTCAGATATTCACTTTAAACCTAAACGTGCGACTTAGAACTTAAAGCGAAGACCCACTCCATACTGCCAACCTTTCTCTTCGTCGCTTTCAGCTTGCCAAGCCGTCGCTTCATTGCCTTTGCTATATTCATAGGCAATGTCCACATAAGGCATGACTTTTTTGCTGATCTCATAACGTGTCTCAAGACCAACGGCTGCACTACTGAGACCCGATTTTTTGGCATATTTAGAGTCATCACTGAAAATAATGTTCAGATCTAAATAAGGCTTGAAAATCAGCTTTTGGGTCAGTAACAAGTCCCGCTCAGTTTCTAAACTAAACGCAGCATAGTTGTCTGCACCAGCATATACATAGGCATCGGTTTCAAAGAAATACGGCGCTAAACCATGTAGGCCAAGCACCCCATCCACTTTTTCTTCCGTATCCCATCCCTGCTGTTCACGCTCCACCTTTTCAGCTCGGTAACGTGCACCCGCCTGTACATCCCAAAAGTCTGAGATCATACGGCTATACAGCACTTTGGCATCATACTCAGCCTTATGCGATTCCTGCTTATCCGCATGGACTTTAATAAACAGCTTGTTTTCATCTGTCCCGATACGGGTTTCAAACTCAGACTTTACACCACCATCTCCGTCTTCATTCAGCAACCATTTGTTATCGACAGTGGTAACCGCATAAATTTGCGCACCGTGCTCTTTGCGGTGATCATGCGTATGTGCTGTTGAATCATAATTCATCTGCTGTACATGTTGTGCGCTAGCCTGTGGAGCAGCTTGAGTTGGAATGGTCATCGCCTGATGCTGTGCATGTTGTGACATCACAGACTCAGTGGTCATGGAGATATTTGCGCTTGCTTCAGCAGGCATATGATGCCCTTCATGCGCCATAGTCGCAGCACTCATCAACACCAAAGAACTACTCAATATGCTTTTTGAAAAAAGATTAATGGTGCGCATGATGATCTCCTTTCTGAGCATTTGGCTGCTTGCTTGGTTGAGTCTGAACTTGCTTCTCCGATGAAGACTGACCCACCGCAGTTTTCTGTTTAAGCATCTGAGCATGTTCATTGGCACTATGCTGATGATGCTCATGTGCCATATCTTTGGACTGAACTTGGCTTGTAGATTTGGCTTTTTGTTTTTCATGCTGTGCATGAGATTCGGCAGCCATAGCTAACGAACTCAATAAGACACTAAGAGCTAAAGTAAAACCTGAAAAAAGATTAGTGATGCGCATGTTCATCTCCTTTTGGTTCAGCTTGAGCTGCTGTTTTTTGCTCTTGAATTGGGGTGGTTGACACTTGACTATCACTCACATTGGCCACAATCAGTTTATTCATCATGCCTGAGCTCATGTGGTACAGCAGATGACAGTGAATGGCCCATTCGCCTAACTCATCTGCGGTCAGTAAAGCGGTCACTGTTTTGCCCGGTGGCACAATCAAAGTGTGCTTATTCGGCATATCAACGGCAGCTTGTCCATTTTCCAGTTGCATAAACATACCGTGCAAATGCATCGGATGCGCCATCATGCTGTCATTGACAAATTTGATCCGAATACGCTCGCCGTACTTCACTTTCAACGGTTCAGCATCGCTAAATTTTTTCCCGTTGATGGTCCACAAATAGCGCTCCATAGTTCCACCCAAACGAATCACTAACTCGCTCGTCGCCTCGCGGGTATCTTTTTGCGGCTCTAAGGATTTCAGATCGCTATATTGCAATGCCTTATCACCTTTAGGGGTAGAGGCATTCGCCCACCCATACACTGGTGTAACAGCTTCCTGTACCGAACTTGCTGTCGTATTATGTTGCGCATGACCCATCTGTGTATGATCCATCTCAGACATGGTCTCATGATTCATCTTCGCATGATCCATTTCAGGCATCGCTTCAGGGTTCATTTTGGAGTGATCCATTGCAGGCATCGCTTCATGACTCATCTTTGAGTGATCCATACCTGAATGTTCTGAGCCGTGTCCCATATCTTCCATGGTCAACAATGAGCGTGGACGTGGCGCAGGCATATTTATACTCTGTGCCATTGGAGTCAACTCATTGTGTAAAGTTCCAATGGCGTAGCCTGAACGGTCAATCGACTCTGCTTCAATTTGATAATGCCCTGCTTTCGGTTCCACAATCACATCATAAGTTTCAGCAGTTCCAATCCTGAACTCATCCACAGGAACGGGTTTAACAGGCTGACCATCTGCACTGACTACCGTCATTTTTAAGTGAGGAATACGGATATCAAAAAAAGACATGGCTGAGGCATTGATAAAACGCAACCGAACCTTCTCGTTCGGCTTAAACATACCTATCCAGTTCTGCTCAGGCGTTTTACCATTAATGAGGAAGGTATAACCCGTAACATCCGACAGATCCGTTTTTAGCATGCGCATTTGGTTCCACATGGAACGGTCTTGCCACGCGGCTTTTAAGCCCTCACGCTGTACTTGTTTCCACACGTCAGCAACGGTTTCACGCTGATTTTGATAATATTCTGCAGAAATCTTCAAATTCTTCTGAATTTGTTCACTGCTCTGCTCATGGAAGTCCGACAGCATCACCACATAATCACGCTCTGCTTTTTCATGCTGAGCTAAAGGCTTTTTGTCTTTGGGATAAATGACCAATGCACCATACAGCCCATCTTGTTCCTGTCCTTTAGAATGCGCATGGTACCAATAGGTGCCACTTTGGCGCACTTTGAACTTATAGACAAATTCGCTCTTCGGCTGAATACCATTAAACCCGTTAAAACCTGGTACACCATCCATCAGCCCAGGCAAAAGCAAACCATGCCAGTGGATCGATGAATCCTGTTTTTTGAGGTTGTTTTTAACCCGAATGACCGCATCATCGCCCTCCTCAAATTCAAGCAAGGGAGCTGGAAACTGTCCGTTGACACTAATCCGCTTGAGCGACTTGCCGGTTAAATTGACGGGACTTTCATCAATCACCAATTGGTATTCTTTGACTGCGGCAAAGCTCCAAGAAGATGACATCAGACACACCCCAAGGATGAGGCTTTGTTTAAATTGAATAGACAT
Source organism: Acinetobacter sp. PC34 (assembly GCF_051789135.1). Lineage (NCBI taxonomy): Bacteria > Pseudomonadati > Pseudomonadota > Gammaproteobacteria > Moraxellales > Moraxellaceae > Acinetobacter > Acinetobacter sp. PC34. Next base: position 2,809,170 of record NZ_CP196664.1, read on the forward strand.
GACTAAATCCTAATAATTTTAAAAATAAAGTTTTAAAAATCAGGATTAGGCTTTGGGAGGACGTAGAATTTCTTGCCAATAGCCCACTAAATGTTGAGCTTGATAGCGAAAATGGGGGGATGATTGTGCTAAAGCGGCTTCAAGCTGAACCACTGCAAGCAGTTCAGCCTCTAAAAGTGTCAGCGTTGTTTGGCAGTGATACTGTGCACACTCCTGACACTGAACTTGCTTATTTTGCAGCATATCCGAAGCATGACAGTTGCTCTTCGCTGTTATGTCGGTCTGAGCCATATGCATTTGATGTCCAGAGACTGGACTCAATGATTTCGTTTGATGACAGTCGGGCATGCTTTGCCTGCCTGTTGCATGCGCTGAACTTTGCTCACTGGTTGCAGTCTGCATACTTAGTTGCATCATTTGATGCATCGGCGCTGCCGAAGCTTGGGCAATACCACTCCACCCCATTACCAAAGTAATGAGTAAGACAAACCAAGAATGTGTCTTGAGCAATGAACGCACAATCAATCCTATTTAGTCAGTGAAGAATGATATCTCAACGCAACAAAACGCTCTTTGCAAGTAAATGCCTGATCTTTTGTTGCTGATCCCAATCTACAGGATAAGCAAAGAATGCTTTATACACAAGTTTATAAATTTAAATTCAATTACTACGACAGTTTAGCCACTACGCACACTTAAACAATAAAGTTATTTTTTAAACAGTGCTATTTTTAAGTACAGATGAATAAAGCATCAGTAACAATCAGGCATTCACACCATAAAAAGGACTCAAATGAGTCCTTTTTATACATTTAACGTCTAAATACTAAACCATTGCTATGTAAACGTTTAAACATTAATCAAGTTATCCATATCGTTATCAACATAGATATCCACCAGTTTATCCATAAAGTTATCCACAACCTGTATAGCATTTATACCTATGAGCTTAAACCTTTACCGCACCCACTTTTGCAAGCTCTGCACGCATATCATCAATCACAGCTTTATAATCTGGTTTTCCAAAAATAGCTGAACCCGCAACAAACATATCTGCACCCGCTTCTGCAATCTCGCGAATATTTGCAGGTGACACACCACCATCCACTTCTAAACGAATATCACGCCCTGAAGCATCAATAATTTTGCGCGCTTCACGTAGTTTATCTAAAGTCATCGGAATAAATTTTTGACCACCAAAACCTGGGTTCACACTCATCAACAAAATTTGATCGACTTTATCCAGCACATAATCTAAATAATGTAACGGCGTTGCTGGGTTAAAGACCAAACCAGCTTTTGCACCGCCTGATTTAATCAACTGTAAAGAACGGTCGATATGGTCAGAGGCTTCTGGATGAAAGGTAATAATATCCGCGCCTGCTTCTAGGAAGTCACCAATCATGCGATCGACAGGTTTAACCATCAAATGCACATCAATTGGGGCTTTGATGCCGTAGTTCTTGAGGGCCTTACAAATACCCGCACCAAAAGTCAGGTTTGGCACATAGTGGTTATCCATCACATCAAAGTGAACCACGTCTGCACCTGCTGCAAGTACATGTTCAACGTCTTCACCTAAACGGGCAAAGTCAGCAGAGAGAATAGATGGTGCAATTAAATAAGGCTTGGACATGCGTGTACCTGGCTTATACAAAAGGGAATAAAGGCATTATAGCAAATTCAGCTTTTGAACTGGGACTTGTGAAAAAAGAAAGCGTTAAGCTTTCTAAATTTGCAACGTAGCGTTGCAACATTCAACTTTTCATTTGACTTGAAACTGTTATGGTAAGAGATCAATCGACGAGGTAAATATGAAAAGTACTGCGGATATTGTCACGACAGATGCGGCTCGAATTGCAAAACGACTGGTGAATCATTGGAAACATAAGTTTGAAATCGAACAAGAACCCAGTAGTTTTACCATTATCATGCCTGAAGCCCGCGTACAGTTAAGCCCTCAAGCCGAACATTTACATGTCAGCATTGAGGCGAGTGAAGAGAAACTGAGTCACTTAGAGCACGTAGTCTTAGACCACCTGATCCGTATGGGACAAACGCCACTCACAGCAACATGGACACAAGTTTAAGTCAACGGCTGAATGAATTAGTTTGATAAGCGTTGCTGTTGGTTAAATTGGCGAATAGCTGCAATACGCTCTTGGGTCGCAGGGTGACTTTGGAAAAATGAACCAATGCCACCGTCCTCCTCTTCTTCGGACTTCCCTTGCGGCTGCTTTTCTTCCTCTTCGGCACGTGCATCATCTTCCATACGTGCTAAAAATTTTGCCAAATGTAAGCTGGAGATATGGTTTTTATCCAGCACTTGCATGGCATACAAGTCCGCATCACTTTCAAAATTGCGTGAATAACTGGCACCAACCAAAGCCACGGGCAAAGTTGTAAATAAGGCCGAACTGTCCCCCGTCACCGCAATCAATAGCACACTAAAACCTAAACTGGATAAGGCTTGCTGTAAGCTATGTCGCTCGACCAAGTGCCCTTGCTCATGTGCTAAAACGCCAATAATTTCATGATCATCTTTGGCTAAATTAACCAATTCATCGGTCAGAATAATGGTGTTGTTGGGAATGGCCAACGCATTGGTTCCAATTTGTCCGCCTGCACGAAACAGTACTTTGGCAGGTTGCCCATTGGCAACAAGGTCTTGATAGCTTTGTATGATTTGTTTTTGACGTGCAAGAGGGATAGTCGAAGGTCCCGTCAGCTTAAATACTTGTTCTTGCGCTTCATCACCGAGTTTATAGATGGTATCGGCAGGCAGTTGCATCGCGACATAATGTGCTGCGCTTGGAATACCCCATCTTAAAATGGCGAAGATAAAAGCGGCAACAAACACAACACTAAACAAGATGAGACTTGGTGAGCGTTCTAATTTCCAAATCGAATGCTGTACATGCTTTTTGTTCAACTCAAACCAGTCAGGCAATGCTTGTGGAAATTCAATCCGTGCATCATCTTTCAACTCAATCACAGGTTGAATCTGCCCCAATGCCCCAATCAACTGCATATCGGCATAGTAATAACGACGTTGCTGCTGGTTATAACAGATCAAGACCGTTTCGCTATCTATCGGTGCAATCGTGGCTGGATAAGGCTTAGAAATCTGCCCATCGTAAAAGATGATGTTTTGTTCCTGCATTTAAGCCTCGTTATAGCGAAATATCGATGTCAAAAATATCACTCAGCTCTTCAGCTATCGCATTCGGGTCATCTTGAGCCAAATTGTACATACGATCTGGATCATTTTTTAGGGTTAAAGTTAATGACTCAATTTGATACTGATACAAACGCACCGCAGCCCATGCCGATAACAAACCGAGCGAAAGAATTTTTAAAATCCAGTTGGTCATCACGATCCATGCATAATGCATTTGACCACAGTCCGTTTGGAAAGGACTACGCCCCAACGTGGCTTTATTCCATGTGGTAATAAAAATACGCGCCATCATCAACGGCCAAATCATAAAAGCAGCAATCATATAAATCACCGCCACGATGATCCCAAACTGGGTTGGAGAACTGCTCCCAACTTGAAGAGTGAAGGCAACGAATAATCCTAAAACAAAGACGATTCCAATAAACAAAAACACAGGGATGTACATAGCACGCATATAGTCAGGCCAATCGGCATGTAGCTCAAAACGTAACTGCCCAAGTTGTAAATTATCCAGCGTGTATTTTTTAAAATACCAAAACAGCACTGGGAAAAAGATCCCGAGGGTAAAGATGTAAATCAAAATGCCTTTCAGCGCCAAGATATAGGCTTCTTTGGTTGTGCCTGTAAAATAAAAACGGCTATTGCCAAATTTACTGTTCCGCGCTCGGAAACGAATGGTTGAACGCACCAACCACGGAACCAATAAAAAGATGATGAGGAAACCAATTAAAGAAGCTTGCCAAGATACCTGAGCCAAAGCTGAAGCGCCAAAGTACACGCCCAAAGCAATAATTCGACCAATCAGGATACGTGTAGGTACACCCGTAAAATCAAACTTGCGGCGATAAAACACCGTGTTGCCATAAAAATAGCGTAAGCGTCTAACCTTCGCCCAAGGCGCATATAAACTGAAGGTAACAATGGTCAATAAGATATTCACAATCCAAATGCCAAAGTACTCTCGGGCATTACCACGGAATTGGAAACGAAAGGTCTGTCCCAAATAGGCGTTTGGCTCATCCGTGGGAACGGCTGGTGGAGGTGGCCAGCTTGCTTCAAAAGAAGCCTCTACAGGTGGCAAAGATGCCTCTGAATTTTGCATGTATACCCTATCTATTATTTTACTGTTTTATTTTTTAAGAACAAAAAATCAATCACCCAACCATGTTAATGCCAGTGCTGGATGATTTCTAGTCAAAAATTAAGAATAAATATGACAAATCAAGATTTAAGATTCGAGCTGTACGGCATGAAACTGCAGGTGATCATCGATAAAACTTTGAATAAAGTAATAACCATGGTCATAGCCTGCATGTTCGCGAAGCGTCAGTGGCTGGCCCGCAGCCTGACAGGCTTGCTGAAATAATGCAGGATTGAGCTGGCTATAAAACTGATCACTCAAACCCTGATCAATTAAAATATCGGCAAAATGAGCTGTTTTTGTTTGGACCAAAGCAGTTGCATCATGTTTCAACCACTCAGCTTGATCTGAACCTAAATAGTTTGAAAACGCTTTTTCGCCCCAAGGACATTGACTTGGTGCACAAATCGGAGCAAATGCAGACACCGACTTAAACTTCTCAGGATATTTCAAGGCCAAGGTTAAAGCGCCATGACCGCCCATGCTGTGCCCGAAAATCCCAATACGCTCTGCTTGTACAGCAAATTGCTGAATCACTAAATCATATAACTCTTCAACGATATAGCTTTCCATCTGGAAATGCTCAGCCCACGGTGCTTGGGTGGCATTGATATAAAAACCTGCCCCTTGCCCAATATCCCAATGATCACCTTGCGCAACCTGTTCACCACGAGGAGAAGTATCAGGCGTTACCAAAACCAGACCTAACTGAGCTGCTAAACGCTGTGCGTGCGCTTTAATGGCAAAGGTTTCTTCGGTACAGGTTAAACCCGCCAAATAAAATAATGTTGGACACGCTTGCCCCGCTAACGCTTGAGCGGGTAAATAAATACCAAACCTGCTCTCGCCTTGAAGGCTGATGGAATTAAATCGGTAAATACGCTGTTCACCATCAAAACTACGGTTAGATTGTACTAATTCCATCAGGGTTCCTTTTTAGATCCAAATTAAGGGGTTGTAACAGCTTTAGGTGGAAACAAGCGCTGTTCAAGTTGTGGAAGCATCAGCTCCATATTTTTACCCATCGACCACTGAGGTTCAGAGGGTTCAAAACCTTGTGCTGTTTCCCATTGGCTCACAGTCTTTTGTGCTTGGCTAAAAGCAGTTTCTATACTGTTTTGTTCACGCATTGCTTGATCGAAAAACGCCCGACCAAAATAAGTATAATCGGCTTCATTGGTACAACCAAAAGACTGACGGTCTGCTGCCGAAGCAGTAATGATCAAGGTATTGTCATTTTGCAATGCTGGTACAAAGCTTCCAGAGAAGCACGATGAAATCACAATCACACGCCAGCGAATACCCGATGCATCTAAGGTTTCGCGTAACCATTTCGGGTCGACCTGAGTTAAGTCTAAAGGTGCATTTTCCATTTCGAACTGGTTCGGTAAACCATGCGAAGTCATATATAAAAATAACACATCGCTTTCACGGTTCATTTGCTGTCCCATACGGCGCAGTGACATTTCAATACTGTGTTTAGAGGCAATCGGAATTTCTGTCCGTGTTGCAGGGTTATTCACCAACATCATCGAACGACCCAAAGTACCAAAACGCGTATCGAACTGTTCTTTTATTCGCTCGACTTCCGAACGGAATACATCTTGATAACTCGCTCCCGCCACACCAAGGAAATACCAATGTGACTGGGCAAATTCACCATATTGCACAGACTCTAGTGCTTTATTCAGTAAACGACTTTGTGCATAAAAGGCATCTTCTGCAAAGGTTGGTGGCGTTTCTTCTACTTTCCAAATCGGCTGACTGGTCACTGACATTTGCCAAACCACAAGGGTAAACAGCGTAGCCAAGACAATCAGAGCACGCTCCCACCAAGGCCATTTCAGCTCACGTGAAAACACCCACACCACAGCCAAACTCTGCCAGACAAACAGTACCATGAACACATTCGGCAGGTAGTCGTAGAAGAAATACGGCAGGACATCAATCATGCCCAAATATTGGATAAAACTTTGTAATAACGCGATATGCGTATCCAACACGAGCCAAAGCAATGCTGGTACCAACATCAAACGCGGATTATTCACCCGTTGAGACAGAAAAATCCCGACAATCAGGGCAATGAAAGGCCAAAGTGCGTAACTGACCAAACCTTGTGGGTTAAAGTCACCGATCTCTCCTGCGCTCAACCAGCTAAATAAAGTATTGGCTGAGCCACCTAAAATTCCCCAGAAGATGAGCTGCATAATCGAAGGATGGACAATTTGCAAAGAGCGTCGTGAACCTAGAAACAACCACATCCCCGCAGTTTGGTTGCTTTTAAAATCATGCCAAAAGTTGATGGAGGGTTTGAAGTCGATCATAAGATTCTAATTAAATTGTGACTTGCGTAGGGACACACTAAGTTTATGCTTGATCAGCATTTTATCAATGATGTTTTTAATTATATAACAAATCTTTGCATACTTTTGAAGCAGTCTTCCACTTCAGTCTAAGCGTTCATGCTGAAAATAGGCATCAAAACGGCATGCATCCCCTAGCCACTGATGAGTGGTTTCTTGATTTGCCAAAAATACGGCCAAGCGAGGACGTTTGACCACCACCCGTTTTGCCACTTTTTGCGCTAAGCCAAGCAGATTATCGCCCAGATCCATTTCACCATCTTCAGGCAATAACATATGTAAAAGCTGCATTTGCTTTTTCACTTGCGCCTGTTTTTTCACCGCTTGCTGGTTTTGATCACGTTGTGGAAACATCGGATCTAGATAAACCACATCGACCTTATTGCCCTGCTCTGCTTGTTGCTGCAAATACTCTTCGGAATCTGAAAAAACCAAGTCAATTCGAGTCACCACGGGATTTAAAAATGCATCCTGCAAAGCCTGTTCCTTACTTGACTCTAACAAGGTGAATAAAATGGGATGGCGTTCTACCAAAGTGACATTGGCGCCTAAATGTGCCATGAGCAGTGAATCATGCCCAAGCCCTGCCGTTGCATCAATGAGCTTAGGTTTTTCAGTCAAGTGGCAAGCACGAGCAATCATTTCAGACTTTAACGACGCACGCTTTAAACGTGGAACTTCAGCTTTCCAATCCGGCTGCATTTTCATGCCATTGGCACAAAGCCAAAGCCCATCGGCATCGGCACACAGACCCAGTTCAGGATGAAAACGGAAGAAACGTGCATTTAACTTTTCGGCGACTTCGATGCTGACTTCGACACCACGAGAAAAAAGCACAGCAACATAGTGCTGTGCTTTTTCTAAATGCTCTTGTTCCACATATAAGCGCATTGGGCCTACCATAACTTCCAACCCGTAAAGGCAAACAGTAGAATCACTAAGCCTGAAGCGATGCGATACCATGCAAAAATCATGAAATCACGCTTCGCCACATAAGCGACTAAAGCACGAATCAACAGTAAAGCCGAGATAAAAGAAACAATAATGCCTGTTGCCAATACGATCCAATCTTGTTGTCCGTCAAACACATGCGCACTTTGGTACAAATCTAACAGACCCGCACCAATAATTACTGGAATACCCAAGAAGAATGAAAACTCAGTGGCTGCTTTGCGCGATACACCTAAGAACATCGCGCCAATAATGGTTGCCCCCGAACGTGATGTCCCTGGAATTAAAGACAGCACTTGAATCAGACCAATCCAAATCGCATCTTTTACACTCAGGTCTTCAACTTCATGCACGCGCTCTTGTGGTGGATGCTTTTCAATCCAAATAATAATCAAGCCACCCACAATCAAACCAATAGCAATCGCAATATCATTAAATAAAAGCTCTTTCACCGTTTGACCAAATGTCAAACCAATCAGCACAATAGGAATCGACGCTAAAATTAGCCCAATCCCGAGACGGCGACCTTGGGGTTCACCACTAAAAATTCCCGTTGCTGCCCCCCACAAACGTGTCCAATATTCATAAATGACGGCTGCAATTGCCCCCATTTGAATGGCGATCACAAAGACATCACTTTTTTCTTTGGTCCAAAAATTCATAAGTTCTGAAGCTAAAATTAAATGTCCAGTACTCGAAATGGGTAAGAATTCAGTAATACCTTCAACAATACCCATAATTGCCGCTTTGAGCAGCAGTAAAAGATCCATAAAAAAACCCTAATTATGCTTTGCCCTGTTCCGGGATTTTTTTCCAAGCGTTATCACGTAAATAGACTGGAAGTGCAAGTTCAGCACTCACCCAGTGTTGTTGCTGTGCATTCTTGCGCGCAATTGTGGCAATATCTTGCGCAGTTGCACTTAAATCTTTGTATTGTATTTGTGATGGATCAATTAAGGTTGCGCCTGAACCAACTAAAGTAAACGGTGTACATTCAGTAGCCGCGGCATAGCTTAGAAGCTGTTCTTCATCGACGGCTTGCATGATGCCGTCCGTATCTAATTGAAAACTTGCAATATAGACTTCACTCATGCGAGCGTCTAAAACTGCGGTGACTGTGGTTAGACCGTGCACACGATGTGCAGCTTGTGCGAGCGCTTGTAAAGTTGAAACAGGAACCACAGGCAAATCATTCGACCATGCCAAAGCTTGAGTCACGGCGGCATTAATACGAACGCCGCTAAAAGAACCAGGACCACGACTAAAAGCGATACAAGACAAATCTTCTGTCTTTATATCCAACTGTAAAAACCCTTGTTCAATCATTGGCAGAATCGTTTGCGTTTGTGCTTTTGCGCGCGTATCCAATTGGAAAAAAAGTTCTTGATTTTCATCTACAATAGAGACGGAACACTGCTCATTTGCAGATTCCAATGCCAGCACTTTCATGCACAACCTTAATGATTTAATCTATAAAAACGTGGCTATGATACTCCACTCAAAAGCACTAGGCGAGATGTTCTCGGAATAGAGCTAAAAAAGCCTAGAAAAATCTAGGCTGAATGGGAAAAAGTAAGCTTATAACTGTGCCGGCTCTAAATCGATAAATTGTTTAAAGTGTTTTGCATAATGCAGTGCACTCATTTTCAAACGAGCTTCAGCCGTTTCATCCAAAGTTTTGACGACTTTACCCGGTGAGCCCATAACCAGAGAATTATCTGGAATGACTTTACCTTCCGGAATCAGTGCATTTGCGCCAATAATACAATTTTTACCAATCATGGCATTGTTTAAAACTACGGCATTAATCCCAATCAGACTGTTATCCCCCACGGTGCAACCATGCAACATAGCTTGATGCCCAATCGTGACATAATTGCCAATATTCATTTCAATCCCAGCATCGGTATGTAAAACCGCATTTTCCTGAATATTGGTAAAGTCACCTAAACGAATTTTGCAATTGTCTGCACGTACGACTGCTCCAAACCAAATACTGACTTGCTGCCCCAATTCGACTTGACCGATAACTGTGGCATTTTCCGCAACCCAGCCATTCCATGGTTGATGCATCGCTTGTGGGGCATGACCTTTAAATTTGTACAGCATATCTCTTCCTTAAAATATTAAACTTACTTGGACAACCGAAATGTCGGTGAATTGACTAAAAATGGCCACTCTTTATGGTAACCCAAACCATATTGAAATAATGTAACAAGCATCCGTGCTGTCAGCCCCCAAACAATTTCATTTTCCACCCGCATACTGGGAAAATAGAGAGATTGATGGGCAAAACGAACTTCATAAGGCACAGCAGGCCCTTCCATCAGCTGTTTAAGTGATGCAAAGAAAATACGATCAATTTCTGTCGGCTGGGCAACCAATTCGACTTCAGGCGGAATCAGCCCGACCACAGGTTTGACTAGCATGCCATTACGGGCCTTTTGCATCGGCAAATCACCGAGCAGCTGTACATCAAAAGGATTCAATGCGGTCTCTTCATAAGCTTCACGCAAGGCAACCACGATATTACTGGTATCTTGCGGATCTCTTTTTCCGCCAGGAAAAGACACTTCACCAGCATGATTAGATAGGTAAACAGAGCGGCGGGTCAGTAAAACTTTGGGATTGTCTTCATTGGTGATCGCGATTAACACAGCTGCATCTGCCGATTTAATTTTGTTTGAAAACCGTAACTGTTGCTGCAGTATGCGTGTTAATGAATGTTCATCCATTGAACGTCGTCCCCATCATTCTTTTTTTCATCATAGCTGAATTTGATACTGAAAAAAGAGAAATGATGCCAAAATTTAATTTTTAAGTTATGCTGAGTCTGAACTTTATCATTGATGATGAATATGGACTTTTGCAGCAATTGCGGACAAAAAACAACAGAACAAATCCCTCTTGGCGACCATCAATTGCGTCGTGTTTGCACCTCTTGTAGTTCTATTCATTATGTGAACCCTAAAGTGATTTGTGGCGCACTCGCACTTTGGGAAAATAAAGTATTGTTATGCCGCCGCGCTATTGAACCGCGTTATGGGCTATGGACATTACCAGCAGGTTACATGGAATTGTTTGAAACCATGGAACAAGGTGCTGCACGAGAAACTCGTGAAGAAGCTGAAGCGGAAGTTGAAATTGAACAGCTATATTGCATGTACAATATTCCGCGTATTGGTCAAATTTATGTGCTCTTTAAAGCGAACTTAGTGGATGGAAAATTCGGTGCTGGCGAAGAAAGCATTGAATGTCGTTTATTTGAAGAAGATGAAATTCCGTGGTCAGAACTGGCTTTCCCAAGTGTCGAACATACCTTACGTCACTATTTTGCCGACCGTAAAAGTAATCAATTTAATCTTCATCTCGAAACCCTAGGTACACGCTTAGACCATACAGGTTAATGTTGCCTAATATCAAAAAAAGCCCATCGATGATGGGCTTTTTTGTATTTACAACGATATTATTTGGCTAAGACCTTATAGCAATCAGCAATGTCAATTGAAACCTCACCCTCACGAAAGTCTGCGGCTGCTTGATTGGCAATGCTATTTTTTTCATAATAATTACTCAAATACGCCTTATAGATATTGGTCCACTTTACCCCTGCACCAGAAAAATCACTGAGGGAAATATAAGCACTTTCATTAACATTGGCAGACAATAAATTACCGAGATTAACACGTGCTCCACCAATCACTGTAGAGGTCTGTTTTCCTTCACTATTCACATCACTTACAATATTGGTATTTGCACCAATAACTGCACCATCAATTTTATCAAAGATAGGATTTGCCAAGAGGATACGGAAGGTTACCGCTTTATTTGAAGTATCTGTCGCACCCAATGTCCCAATTCGGTACTGTATTTGATTGTTATCTGTCGTTAAGGTTGCACCCGTTGTTAGTAGCGGTGTACACGCCGTCGTTTTATTACTAGCGGACTGCATATCAGTACGAATATCTCCCGACTCATCAATTGCAATACCTAAGGCTACGCTATCACTAGAGTTTTTTGCCTTAAAAATTAAGTTGGCATACAGTGGAAAAATATACTTCTGCCCAGCCGCTACATTGCTCTTCGACTTAAATACATCATTATCTAAATAGCCAATTGGAAAAATTTTAAAGGCATCAAATGAACCTTTGAAGGTATCTGTGCCATAGTTTTGCTGCCATAAACCATAGGATGATGGGCTAGCATTCGGATCCTTGGTTAATTGTTTATAAAATTTTTCCGTCCCTGCAATTAGATAGTCATTAAACAACTTGCCTTGGGTAATGGTGAAATCATCCGAATTTGGATCTGTCAGGTTAAACTTAAACGGTTGCTGAATACTTTTAGTTAAGGGGTTAATCCAAGACGTTTGCGCTAAAGCATTCATTTTGGCAGGTTCAATATTTTTCAGTAAATCGACCGTCACACTGGTTGCCAAATCACTGCCTAATTGTTCTTTTAATGGTCCACGCCACTGTACACCTGAACCAAAGGTATAACCTTGTCGATCCGTTAAAATAATAAAACTTCCAATTAAATGGCGAAGATTAGCAGGACTAGTCTTGCAGTCTGTAGCATTACAACCATATAAGCCTTGCGGTAAACCAATCCCTGTCTTGTCCGATAGGGCATTTGCAAAAATCGGGAAGTCCGCTTGATAGGTGGCAGAGTTATTCATGAGCACCAATGTTTGGACCACTTTAAAAGCATCCTCATTGCTGACTTGACTGACATCAATCCATGGTCGGATTTTATCTACGTATGCTCCTGATGCATAATCTTCAGCACTAATCGATGTCAAGAGGAGTGATAAGTCAGCTTTTTTAGAGGCTAAAATACCAAAGGGTTGTACATCCCCAACCACCCCAGCACCACGCTCTAGACCTAAAGCTTGAAAAATTTTCGCCAAAGCCATCGCAATTTTTACGGTCTTATCGTTTGGACTCAAACTGGTTGCAGCCGTTCCACCATTTAACCCTTTTGCCATATCTAAAATACTGAGGCGTGGCAGTGAAGCTGAAACCGTACTCACATTGCCAATTTCAGACAAAGGAACTGTACCGAGTTCGACTTGTTTATCCGAACTTCCAGTCAACAAGAAGTGAATTTTGTCCCCTTCAGAGCACCGACCTGTTGCCGCATTGGTTTTCGGCTCCATCAAAGTCATATACGTATTATCGGGGTCGCTACTACAGACAAAGTTAATCCCATCAACTGGATAATCCAAGGCAAACTCAACACAGTTTTTATCTTTCAGCAAACAGCTTCCGTTGATAGAATTCACTTGATTCGGCTCTGGATTCACATTGGCACTTTCTCCACCACAACCAGCTAAGGCAACAACCAATGTCGACAAGGTAAATGGCCATAAAATTTGTTTTTGCATTTTCATACTCTATTTATTTTTAGCGAATTGCGATTAATTTTAACTGACCGTGATTGGTTAGAACTTTATGTTCGACATCTACAGCAGAAGAGAGTGGTGTCAACAATAAATAATGACTTTGTTCAGGTACATGTAAAATACCTGCGATCATTTCATGCGATAGCATAGAGGGTGAGTTTTCATCATTTTTAAACCCTCCTGCCCCTTCAAGCACACAGGCATTTTGGTCTAAGAACACAGCAAAAGGCCAATAAAATGTGGGATCATTTTGTGTAGATGCATACGAATTTAATTGAATATTTTGAATATTGCTGTCCACTTTGATGATTTCAAATTCAAAATTTTCTTTGATCGGCTTTTTCGGCCAAACATTAATATCGTGATTGGCTTGTAAGCTTTTTGCTTTTCTCAGCTTTTTATCCTTAAAACAAGTTTGTCCTAAGCTAGCGATCGTGTCTTGTTGTGACATTCGGTAATAGGTCGATGCTAAGGCAATCGGTGCTAAGTTTTCTTTTTGCTTTGGTTTAAACATAGTGTTAAGGACAGATTTACTCACTCCTTTTTCTCGCTCAATGACCTGAAAACGAGTCGCTCCAGTTTTATGATCAATCACCCCTTCAGGCATGGTATAAAAACGACGTTTGCCTTCTAAGTTAAATTCACGGTCTTCTAAATATTCATTGCGAACGTAATCAGTTCCATCCATTTGATTAAACATGCTTGAGGATGCTATTGATTTCTCTGCACTTACCGAATCCGTATGAGTTATGCTTTGAGGCGTTGATGCAGGCTTAATGGTTTGAGTACTACTCACTGGGGCTTGCGGGATCTGCTGAGTGGTTTCAATCACTTTTTGTTGAACCAGCACCTTGGTTTCAGTTTTGCTTAATGGACGCTCAGCCTGAATCACTGTAGAAGAAGTGACTTGCTTCTCAGCAGAAAGTTTCTTTTTTGGCGCAGGCTTTGTATCTGGTAAATGAGCCTTCATTTCGGTTATTGGCTGTATCGGCTGTGGTGCAAATTCCTGAGCGGGCATTAGTACTGGTACTCTGACCTCAGAGACTTCACGCGTTTCCTTTTCTTCCTGCTTACGACCCTGTTTCACTTGCTTATCTGGGGACTCACTGGCTTTGCCTTGTACCACCATCGGTCTACCATCTGGACCAATAATCGTAAAAAACTCTCCCGCAAAACTTGCACTCGAAATCCAACCCAATAAGCATAGTGATGAGGGCAATAAAATCCTTTTTATTGTATTCAATGTGCTTACCACCGTGTTCTATAGTTCAACCCTAAAATCGTAATGGTTGTATCTGTTTTTACATTTAAACCGGCATACGGGTTTAATAAAATATTATTTACCCCAGTTTGGTTCGCTAAGCTACTAGAATTTGCAGGAATTTTATCTCGGCTTTGCAAAAAACCAATCGATAGATCTAAATCAGTATCTGCATCAAAACGATAACCAACACCCAAACCAAACAAGCGTGCATTGTTAATCGGCACCATCGTATTCCGTTTATCATCAGGTATCGCACTGGTCCGTGGCTCATAGCCTGCACGGAGTTTTAAACGATCTGTTGCTGAATATTCAATCCCAATACCGTAGTTCCATGGTGACTCAAATGCCAAAGGCAAAGCCAAACTACTATCTGAAATATTGGCTGAAAGCAATTTTGCAATTTTGAGCGCCGAAACTTGACGGTCAAATTCAAATTTAAATTTGTCCCATGCTTTATAGTCGGTCCAACCTACATCGACATTGACTTGTAAATCGGGTAAAAGTTTATATTTAATACCCGCTTGGAAATGTGCTGGATATTCTAAATCCATTGATACCAGACCCGACTCACTGGCTGGTACTGAACTTGGAAAACCTAAAACTGCAGCCAGAATCTGCCCTGTTGGGGAGGACATCAATCCCTTAATGAGTTCTTGTGGTGCTTTAGCATTGTCTATGTGATATTTACCTTTCATCCGCATTTTTGCGGCACTTTGGTAGACCACACCAAAACTAAAATCTTCTGTCGGCTCCCACAGTACACCTAAGTTATAGCTTGGACTCAGAGATTGTTCTGCTGAAAGTTCAAGTTGACCAAAGCGCCCAAAAGGATTCATTCCCTCTTCAGCATTACACATGCCCAGCAAGAGAATGTCGGTAATCACATCAGAGTTTTCTTTGAACGGGGTACAAACGACATCATCAATCATACGCAGCATCCCAATCAACTCATTGGGAAAACGTAGATCATTTTTTAATGCCAAAGCTTGATAAGACATCCCAATTGAACCACCAATGGAAAGTTGATCATTGATTTGGTAGGCCATAGACGGTGATAAATAGGTGATCCGTTCTAGCGCAACTTGTTGACCCATAAAATTGCCAGGATTGCCATCTTCCGCACCGAATCCTGCAATTAATGGCGCATACATAGCTGTTGCAAACGTCATTTTAGAGCCAGGCGGATTATATGCTATACCCGCAGTCGGGGCAGCCACAGGCATACCTTTACCCAAGTCCACCATTTTCTTTAAACCAGGGACATATAAGCTCGGGTATTCAACATCACCGCGGACGGGCCCTTTAAAGTCGGTACAGATATCGGCATCAACTTCAGGCCCATCATTACAAACAATTGGGTCATCTGAATAGCCAAACACGTTATAACCTGCGGGAACAGAGAACTCACGCTCGATATTAAAATCAGCGAGAATACCTTGCACATCCGTTTGCAAACCTTCAATTTTGGTTAGTGCTGCTGGGTTAAAGTGAATAGCACTAATCCCAGGTGGATCAGCAGTGACCGCATTTCCCATTGCCAAAGAGCGAATATCAACTGATAAGTTTTGTCCTAAAGCAGCAAAGGTAACACTAGAATAGCCCGTTAATAATATGGCAGACACCAAAGGGCTAAGTCGGATATTTTTCATACGACTCCCCCTATTATTTAAGCTTTTTTCCAAAACCAAGAATATCTAACGGGAAAGACAACCCTAATGAAACATCAGGCGCATCTTCTGTTAAACCAAGGCCAACCGTCCCATTCACAATTGTTTCAGGTGAAACGCGTACACCTAAGGAAATCGCAAAAGTTGAACTGGTTTGATCTGCTGGAGAGTAACTTTCCCCCGAGCTATAGGTAAATTCAGCCCCAGTATTGAAACTTTGTTGGTATGACATCGTCATTGAGACATCATAGTTAAAGGAATAGGCAAAACCGAAGGCAAAACCACCACTAATCCCAGGTTCAAACGCTTCAATCACACGGCTACCGCGGCGCTGATCTAAGCCCGATTCTTTGAAACCATAGTTTGCAGAGACCGATGCAAACAGCACCACGGGATCAATATATTTACGCGTACTTGCTCCAACACCTGCTGAATAATACCCCTTGCCTGTTGCTAAGTCTGAAGTAGCATTAATTTCATAAGGACTATCCCCAGTTTTAGTAGATACGTTACCAAATAAAATTAAAGGCAAACGGCCAGCTTTGAGTGGAAACGGTTCCCAACGTGCACCAAAGGAAATGTCCCCAAGACCCGCTGTAGAGGTGTCTTTTAATAAGTCAGTTTTGGCAACCAAAGGCAATGATGCTGTTAAGGTTAAGTTATCTCTTAAACCATATTGTGCCGTAAAGGTATTGGTTAGACTGTGTGTTGCATTTTCTTGTACCCGCAGTTGATAGAGCTGACCTTGTGCCATCTCTAAATCCAGTTGAGTATCTCGGTAATAGGTATAATCGATGTCGTAATAAGATGAAATCTCACCTTGTTTAATTAATGAATACTGACGTTCATTTGAGGTAAAAACTTCTTCTAAGTTGGTCTCTTTAGTTGCATCACCCTCTTGCTGTTGCAATGCAGACGACGCTGCTTGCTCAACACTTCCAGTGTTTACAGATGCTGGCTTTTCTGGTTGTGCGGGCGCAGTGGTTTGATCCGACCCAACTTGATCTTGTGCTTGCTCAGTAGTTTGTTCTACCTCAACGGTTTCATATCCTCCTAAGCTCGGTTCTTCCGCAGCATAGGCCACCCCAAGAATCATCTGCACACTCACTGCGAGCAGTGTTTTATTCATCCATGTCTTCATCATTGTCCCTTAGCTACACCTTTGTTCTTGTTTTATTTTTTTCACACTTTATTTGTTTTTATAATAAAGCCTGAGAAAATTGTACGTCGGCTGTCCATAGTATTCCGACTCTTTATTTTTATTACGCTCTAGGCGAATTGTAGATGCACGATCGGCTATTTTTTCCATATAGTGTTGCGGATATTGAATATCGACGAGTGCATAGCGATTGACCGTAGCATCATCTACATGTCGCAGATCGGCTTCCTGTAAAGCCAACATATTTTTACGCATTTCAGTCGGAACATTAATTAAAAACAACGTGTTATTTTCCCAAACATCCTTGAAACGTTGTTCATCAAAACTAATATTTCCTAAGGCAGGATCGGCAACATAGACCCGTCCATCTTTATAGCCCTTATACACCACAAAATGTTTAAAACCAGCATAAGAAATTGGAACAATGGCAGGTTGACCTTGCTTGACCAAATCTTCAAATTCCCCCTTGTAGCCTCCACTTTCTAAGCCAAGTGCAGTCACAAAGCGTTTCATGTCCAATAAAGAAAAACTACGACGCTCAATAATTCGCTCATATTCGCCATAGCGAAGCAAGCCATCCATGGTTTGTTGTTCTGTAAGTTGAGCACCGACATAGCCATTGATTAAGGTGGTCAGTGCTGCTGAACCACAACTATAGTCATAAGCTTGACGGACAATGCCTCGAAATTGGTCTTCTACAGCAGGGTTAATTAGGACAGGTTCATGATGCATTCTGGTAAAAGATGCATTTCGAGAGTCTAAAACTTCAGTATAGTAAACCGCTTCCGCTGGTTTTTTCTTAATATCAAAGGCTTCGGTGGCAAAGTAATACATCATTGCTGAGCCCAATGCGATCTCTAACATAGCTTTTTACTTTTTTTAATAATATAGGCATCCCGCCCATTTTTTGTTTTTAGAGTTAATACTCTATATCCATACATTCAAGAAGATACTGCGTTTTATCTAAAAAAAATAGTCTTTTTTTGCATTTTTTATGAATAAATTTTAGAAAAAAAGCGCGTGAATTCACGCGCTTTCTTGAAGTCTAATTTTAGTGCCCCGAAATGGTAATCACAGCACCTGGCATGTATACACCAGCAGCTGGGCTAAAGTAAGTTTGCATACCTTGAACTTCGACATCACCAATAGATGCAGCATTACGGCTACCCAAATGTACACCTTTAACATAAGTGTCGTGCGCGCCACTTGTGCTAATCATACGAATATAGCCCTTATTCGCACCCTCTTCACCAATCACACTAATTTTTTGATTCAGTGTTAAATCTAGAGAATTTGCATCTGCAACTTTAATGCTTTCCACAAAGATTTCGCCTGCAGCACGCGTTCCTGTTTTAGTTGAGTTATCTAAGATACCGAGATCTTTAATTTCTAAACCACCAACCATAGTCGCACTTAATTGGATCATTGCGCCTTGCGGTGCAGCACCTAGTTGGATGTTTGCAGACATTGGACCTGTTTTCAGTGATAAACCACTTAGAATCGGATTCACCGTACCTGTACCACCACGACGGATAGAAGTTGCACCAGTTGCAGGCATATCAGCTGAAGCCACGACACCAATTTGACCAATATTAATATCTAGGCCTGAAACTTGAGCTGCAACATTAATAAATGCATTACCACTGTTTGCATCTGTGTCAATTTGCAAGTCAGCTAAGTTACGAGAAGGAAGTAAATATGCCCCAGCTTTATCATAGTTTGCACCAATGACAATACCGTTAACTTTATTTACATGCGCTGTACCATCAGCATTATCTTTCCCATTACCTTGAATCACAATAGCACCAGCCTTAGCAGTACCACCATTTGCAGTAGCTAAACCATCATTATCGTGAATAAAGACTTTACCGATTTCGACCTTAGAAATACCAATCCCAATACTAATGCCATCTTGACCTGTAGCGGCACTAAGCGAAGCGTCATCCATTGCTTGCATTGCCATTGCATTTGCACTGATTGCCATTGAAGAAACTAAAGCAAGTTTAGTAATAATTTTCATCGCGTTCCTCTCCTAAGAGCTTTATTTTTGTGATATCGATCACTCGGTGTTAGTTACTGTTTTTTTATTTTGTCGCAGTATTAACACCTATCCTTGAGTGACTTTATTGCCTGAACTAAGTTATATGCGAGTGATTTTTTGATCAACTACTGTTGGTCGCAATCCATAGCTTACCGATAAACGGTATTTCCTCTATGCGTACACCTACAATGAGGTAAAATAGCCTGAATTTTTTAATCCTATTTGCGTTAGCATGACTCTAAGCCAATCATTTAAAAAGATAATTTGTGATTCAAGCCTCTCTGTATCTCATATACTACAGGCATTGAATGAGCTCACACAGTTAGTCTATTTACAAAATGTCGATGCACCTGTCATTGCTTTTTTACCCGAGCGTTATCAAGTTTTTCAAAAAAACCAGCACTTTTTCTTTCAACGCACACGGGATTTTTGTTATATCCGTGATGATGAAGAAATAGACATTTCCAGTAATATTCAGCCAAGCTCAGAACAAAAAGAAGCATCTTTTAGTGGCGGACTCATTGGATTCGTCAGTTATGATTATGCCGCCCAGCAACACGTTCCGGTTCAAATTAAGTCACAGCCAAGCCTATTTTTGGGTTTATACAGCAGTTATCTACAATGGACTGATGCAGGCTGGCTATTTTGTAGTAGTGATTCACAAGCAGAACGCATTTATCGCAAAATTGAATCGTATTTATTACAGCCATCGGCCTTAACCCATCCACTCAAACTTGAGTCGATCTGCCAAGCACGCTGGACTGAAACCGAATACAAACAAGCTTTTCAGCAAGTACAGGAGTACATCAAAGCTGGGGATTGTTATCAAATCAATCTCACACAAGAGTTCACGGCTAACGCAGAGGGTCAGTTACTCAGTGCCGTTGAACATTTTTGGAAACTCACGGATGCACCCTATTCAGGATACTTACGCCTTGATGATTTTGAACTTCTAAGCTGCTCCCCTGAACTGTTTATCGACTTTAAAGAACAGCGGAAAATTGTCACAAAACCAATTAAAGGCACCATGCCGCGCTATGCAGATCCCGTCTTAGATGAACAATCGAAACAACGTTTGATGGCTTCAGAAAAAGACCAAGCTGAAAATGTGATGATTGTCGATCTACTGCGTAATGACTTGAGTGTTTATGCAGAAACGGGCTCAGTCAAAACACCTAAACTGTTTAATATTGAAAGCTTTAATCAAGTCCATCATATGGTCAGCGAAGTCGAAGCAACACTTAAAGCAGAAGTTCATCCCTTTCATGTGCTGCTCTCTGCGCTACCTGGCGGGTCTATTACAGGTGCACCTAAAATTCGAGCAATGCAGATTATTGAAGAACTCGAAGGTGCACCACGTGGAGCGTACTGTGGCTCAATGGGTTATTTTAATTTCGATGGTACTGGTTCTTGGAACATTCTGATTCGTTCCATTCAAAAATTCCAAGATGAGGTTTCACTTTGGGCTGGCGGTGGAATTACCATTGCATCAGAGTGTGAAGCTGAATACCAAGAATGCTTTGACAAGGTCTCAGCACTGCTTAATTTACTCAATACTTTTGTGCAAACGGACGCTGAATAACCACCAAAATAAAAAAGTGAACCTTCACATCAGTGAAGGTTCACTTTTCAAAGATCACAACTGTTGAAAGTTTATTTTAAAATATCATTTTTCAATGTATCGACTAAGCGTTGATTTTGTTCATCAGTTCCAACCGTGATACGTAAAAACTGGTTAATACGCGGTTTATTGAAATAACGCACAATAATGCCTTGTTCACGTAATTCAGCCGCTAATTCACCTGCATCTTTGCTAGGTAATGATGCAAAGATAAAGTTGGCACTTGATGGCAAAACGTTAAAGCCCAGTGCGGTCAATTGTTCAACCAAATGTTCACGGCTTTGAATTACTTTTTGATTTTGTGCTTCGAAATAAGCTTGATCTTCAAATGAAGCAACCGCAGCAGCTATCGCAAAACGGTCCATCGGATAAGAGTTAAAACTATTCTTCACCGCTTCCAGTGCCGCAATCAAATGCGGTTGAGCAATCGCAAAACCAACACGTAAACCTGCCAGTGAACGAGACTTAGACGTGGTTTGACACACCACCAAGTTCTCATACTTTTCCACCAAACTGACTGCCGACTCAGCACCAAAGTCCACATAAGCTTCATCAATCACCACGACTGAATTTGGATTGGCCTGAAGCACTGCTTCTATTGCAGCTAAACCAATATCTATACTGGTTGGTGCATTTGGATTGGTGATAATAATGCCGCCATTGGCTTGTTTATAATCATCCACCACAATTTCAAAGTCATCATTGAGTGGTAAAATTTTGGTTTTGACCCCAAAGAATTGGCTATAAACAGGATAGAAGCTATAGGTAATATCAGGGTAAAGTAAAGGCAGCTCTTGCACAAAAAAAGCTTTAAAAATATGCGCTAAGACCTCA
This sequence comes from Acinetobacter sp. PC34, assembly GCF_051789135.1. Lineage (NCBI taxonomy): Bacteria > Pseudomonadati > Pseudomonadota > Gammaproteobacteria > Moraxellales > Moraxellaceae > Acinetobacter > Acinetobacter sp. PC34. The sequence goes on from NZ_CP196664.1 coordinate 2,830,796, forward strand.
TCTGAACCATTGCCAACAAAGACATTTTCAACCGCAACATTTTGTTGTTTCGCAATCGCCTGCTTTAACGCAGAAGCATCTGGATCTGGATATAAACGCAATACATCTGCAGAGTTTTCCAAAACCGCTTGAACAGCCTCCACCACTTTTGGTGAGGGTGGATATGGGTTTTCGTTGGTATTGAGCTTCAATAAATTTTGAATTTTCGGTTGTTCACCTGGCACATACGGTTCTAATTCACGTACTTCAGGACTCCAAAAACGCATTTGTTCTTTAGTAATGTTAAACATTGTCTATCTCATTTATGCACTCAACTTACTTTTATATAAGCCCTATCCTTCTAGGAGAGGGTTTGGGAGAGGTTTATAATGTCCCAAACTGAATTAAATATTTTCCCCTCTCCTAACCTCTCCCATAGGGAGAGGAACATTCATTACTGAACAAATGAGGGATCTAAATTTATATTATTGATAACGATAACGTGCCGAACGCGCATGCGCATCTAAGTTTTCTTGTTGCGCTAAGATATCCGCGGTTTTCGCCAAAGTTTTCACACCTTGCTCAGAGCACATAATCAAACTTGAACGTTTTTGGAAATCATATACACCCAGCGGCGAGGAAAAGCGTGCCGTACCTGAAGTTGGCAAAACGTGGTTGGGCCCTGCACAATAGTCGCCAATCGCTTCTGGCGTATAACGCCCCATGAAGATTGCGCCTGCATGACGAATATCTTCAGCCATTTCCTGTGCTTCATCTAGGCAAAGCTCTAAATGCTCAGGCGCAACTTGATTAATCAGTTCAACTGCTTCAGCGCGGTCTTTCACAAGCACTAACGCGCCACGATTCGCTATTGAAGTACGCGCAATCTCCGCCTTAGGTAAAGCTTGTAAATGCGCTTCAATAGCCAGTTCTACTTCATTTAACAACTGCTCATCTGGTGTAATAAACACTGCTTGTGCCACAGTATCGTGTTCAGCTTGGGACAATAAATCCATTGCCAGCCACTGTGCGTTATTCACGCCTTCGGCATAAACTAAAATTTCAGATGGCCCTGCAATCATGTCGATACCGACCTGTCCGAATACCGCACGTTTCGCAGCCGCGACAAAACGGTTACCTGGTCCTGTAATCTTATCTACTGCTGGAATCGTTTCTGTACCATAGGCTAAAGCTGCAACTGCTTGCGCTCCACCAATGGTAAAGACACGGCTGACGCCAGCCAAATAAGCAGCTGCTAATACCAATGGATTCAACTCACCATTCGGTGCAGGTACGACCATAATAATTTCAGGTACACCCGCCACATGCGCAGGCACAGCATTCATCAGTACAGAAGACGGATAAGATGCCAAACCACCAGGTACATAAATACCAACGCGATCTAAAGGCGTTACTTTTTGCCCAAGTGTGTTCCCTAAGGCATCCACATAGGTCCAGCCTTCTTGTTTTTGCGCTTGGTGAAACTCACGAATGCGGTTTGCAGCAAGCTCTAACGCCTCGCGGACTTCGGTACTCAAACCCTCAAAAGCGGTTTTTAATTGCTCTTGGGTCAGTTCTAAATCTGAGAATTGATGCGCGGGATGTCGATCGAACTGTTGAGTGAGTTTAAGAACATGAGCATTACCATGCTGACGAACATCAGCGATGATTTGATCTACGGTTTTTAAAAGTTCTGGGTCACTCACGGTTTCAAAAGCCAACAAATCAGCAAAGACTTGTTTAAATTTCTGATCTTGAGTCGATAAACGTCGCATCAATTTATCCACAATGAAAATAAAGGGAAGCTTTAGTTTACCTTGTTTCCTGTATTTTGTGGGCAACAATCCTCCAGCTAAACACAGAGTGTAATGAAAAATTACTTTTAACTTCATCGGGAAATGAATCTGATTCAATATTTTTAAACTAGAATCATTAAACATGACTAAAAAACAGGCAAAACAAGATGGCCCTTACGGACATAGCCACCTACTTTTCAACGGGGCAATTTAGCCGCATCCAACAGCATTTTTCACAAACCATTACATGGGAAATTGTGGGTGAACAACGTCTTTCAGGTTTTGATCAAGTACTGAAGCATTGCCAGTCTATCGAACATTATTTTACGACGGTCGCGCATGAGTTCCATATTCAAGCAATTCATCAAGCGGGTCATCATGTGATTGTTCAAGGTGAAGCACAATTTCATGACACCCAGCAGACATCGCGAATTTCTGCTTGTGATGTCTATACTTTTAATACTTTAAATCAACTGGCTCAAATTAAATCCTATTGTATTTCAACCCAATAAAAATATTAAAAAATGAGCAGGTACAAAAAAACCGCCATCATCGATAGCGGTTTCTTAAACAAAAAAGATGAACTTATTTGTTTTTTAACGCTTCACGTTCAGCGACTGCTGTTTCTAACTGTGCAAGAATTGGGTTTAACAATGCTTGCTTACGTTTGAAACTTGCCTTGTTCACGATCAGACGTGAAGACACTTTACAAATTTCTTCCAAAGGTTCTAAACCATTGGCACGTAAAGTATTCCCAGTATCGACCACGTCAACAATGTAATCGCCCAAACCCACCAACGGTGCAAGTTCCATTGAACCGTACAACTTAATTACATCGACTTGCTCACCTAAGCTTGCATAGTACTGACGGGTTAAGTTTACGTATTTAGTGGCAATTTTTAAACGCCCTTTGGGACGCGCCATGCCAACTTTGCCTGCAGTCATCAGTTTACATACTGCGATTTTTAGATCGAGTGGTTCATAAACGTTTTGCGCGCCATGTTCCATAAGCACGTCTTTACCCGCAACACCGATATCAGCCGCACCATTTTCCACATAGGTGGGTACGTCAGAAGCACGTAAAATTAAAATACGGACTTGTTTATGGGTGGTTGGGAAAATTAACTTGCGTGACTTATCAGGATCTTCCAGTAAGTTAATTCCAGCCGTTTCAAGTAAAGGCAGGGTTTCTTTTAAAATACGACCTTTACTCAATGCCAATGTTAAACCATGATCAAAATTGCCCATTACGTCAAAATTTGGATCATCGTTTCTCATATCGCTCATGAACTTACTCGCTTAATTTGGGCGCCTATACCTTGTAATTTCGCTTCGACATCTTCATAACCGCGATCAATATGATAGATACGATCAATCAGCGTCTCACCATCCGCAGCAAGCGCAGCTAACACTAGCGAGAAAGAAGCGCGTAAATCTGTTGCCATCACAGGTGCAGCAGAAAGTTTCTCTACACCGGTCACAACAGCATCATTACCTTCGACCTGAATATTGGCACCCATACGTGACAATTCAGGTACATGCATAAAACGGTTTTCAAAAATCGTTTCAGAAATGGTGGCAAAACCACGACCAATGGCATTGACTGCCATAATCTGTGCTTGCATATCAGTTGGGAAATCTGGATGTGGAAGCGTTTGGAAACTCACTGCTTTCGGGCGTTTACCCATCATATCCAGTTCAATCCAATCATCACCACGGGTCACTTCCGCGCCCATTTCTTCAAACTTTTCTAAGACCGATTCCATCAACGTTGGATCAGTATGTGTGGTTTTTACACGACCTCCGGTAATGGCCGCAGCAGCCAAATACGAACCTGTTTCAATACGGTCAGCAACCACAGCATATTCACAGCCATGTAGTTTTTCAACACCTGTGACCACTAGGGTATCTGTGTCTAATCCTTCAATTTTTGCACCCATCGCGATCAACATTTTCGCAAGGTCCGTAATTTCAGGTTCACGTGCCGCATTACGAATCGTGGTCACACCTTCTGCCAATGCCGCAGCCATTAAGATATTTTCGGTACCACCCACGGTCACCATATCAAAAATGACTTCGCCACCTTTCAGACGTCCATCAACTTTAGCATGTACATAACCCGCTTCAACTTCAATCTCTGCACCTAAAGCTTCTAAAGCTTTTAAATGTTGATCGACTGGGCGCGAGCCAATCGCACATCCACCCGGCAAAGACACTTTTGCACTACCATAGCGCGCCACCAATGGGCCCAGCACTAAAATAGATGCACGCATAGTTTTCACCAGCTCATACGGTGCAAACTGATTGTCCAGTGTTGAGGTATCCGCAGTAACCGTGTCACCTTCATAGGTCATGGTAATACCTAGACCACCAATCAACTGCACCAAAGTATTTACATCTTTTAAATGCGGTACGTTGGTGAGCTTGGTTGGGGTTTCAGGCAAAATCATTGCTGCAAGCAACGGCAAGGCAGCATTTTTAGCACCCGAAATACGAACTTCGCCTTCGAGCTTCGTGCCACCTTGAATTAAAAATTTATCCATCTAATTTTAAGCTCCGAATAAGCTTGCTTTACGCCATTCTTCTTTAGTCATTGCACGAATAGTCACCGCATGCACTTCGCCACTTGCGATATAAGAATTTAATGGTGCATAAACAGCTTGCTGACGTGCAACAGGGCGTTTGCCTTCGAATTGGTCGTCGACAATACGTAAGTCAAACTTTCCGCCTTGCCCACTAACTGCAACTTCAGCTTCAGGAAAAGCAGCTTTTAAAATTTCAGTGAGCTGTTCACTATTCATCACAAAGACCTCTTATAGGACCAACGGTGTAAAAACCTGCCATTTTACTATAAATCTGAAAAATAAATCATAAACCCGCACACTTTATATATAAAAAAAGAGGTTTTAAAAAACCTCTTTTTGCATAAAAAACAAACTAAATGGCAATAGGTTGGTAAACCTGCTGCATTTTACGGTGCTTATCGAGCTGTCTTTTTAGTTTTTCTGATAATTTTTTAATCGACGTATACATATCATCTGCTGAAGCCTGAGCAAAAAATTCAATGCCTGGTAAACGGATAATTGCTTCTGCAATATGATTGCTACTGCCTTTTTTAGTATGTTTATCGACCTGATGATCCTTGGTTAATTTCACCTGCATACTGTTCACCTGATCAATATGCTTGGTCATTTCTGCAAATTTGCAGCGAATGGTATCTTCAATAGCTGGGGTAATGCTCAAATGATGTCCACGAATTGTTATTTGCATATATCTATCCCTCACCTTCATTAGGATTAATGAGGAAAAGCCAAGACGATTTAATGACTACAAAATAACCAGCACGCATAGAAACATCAAATCATTTTAGCCATTCCTTAAAGAAAAAAGAGGTTCATTATGTTGTCATAATGAACCTCTAGAATAGTCAGATTTTAAATTTTAGATCAAGACTTTTCGTTCAGAAGATGACGGAATATGTAACGATTCGCGATACTTTGCCACTGTCCGACGCGCTACATCAATTCCATCGTCTTTTAAAAGATTGGCAATTGCGTTATCAGACAAAGGTTTACGTGCATTCTCTTCAGCAATCAATTTTTTAATCTTGGCACGAATTGCAGTTGAAGATGCCTCACCGCCTGAAGTAGTCCCCACATGGCTTGAAAAGAAATATTTCAACTCGAACAAGCCTCGTGGCGTCAGCATATATTTGTTGGTTGTCACCCGAGAGACGGTCGACTCATGCAATTCAACTTCTTCTGCAATATCTCGAAGTACCAAAGGCTTCATCCCTTCAGCACCAATTTCTAAAAATGCACGCTGATGTTCAATGATACACGTCGCCACTTTCAGTAAAGTTTTATGTCGTTCATCGACACTTTTAATAAAGTTTTTCGCATCCAACATCTGATTACGTAAGTACTGATTATCTTCACTTTGATCAGCACGCTTAATCATATTGGCATAAAACGAGTTCACACGAAGTTTTGGCATCACATCAGGATTTAAAGCCACTTGCCATTGTTCGTTTTTCTTCATTACCACGACATCAGGAATTTGATAATCCGAGTCTTTATCTTCAAATTCAAGTCCTGGATGCGCTTTTAGCGTTTTCAATAAATCAACCGCACACTTGAGCTGCTCTTGATTTAAACCTGTTTGTTTAATCAGTTTCGCCAGTTCATTGCTGATCAATAGTTCATAGTTTTTCAGCAGATTCATGGCATCATTTCGACATGCGGTCTGCATCGGCAAGGCTTCCAACTGCACCATTAAGCACTCTGCAAGATTCCGCGCCCCAACGCCAAGTGGGTCTAAACGCTGAATATGCTTGAGCACCACAACCACTTCGTCATCTTCGACTTCGTCGTCATAGTCCATGCTTGTTAAAAGATGTTGAACTGAAGTCGTTATTTCTGAAATATCACTGTCTAAAAAACCTTTATCGTCCAACGAGTCAATAATGCAATAAGCAATCAACATATCTACTTGCGAAAAATGCAACAGATTGATTTGCTCGAGCATATGCTCTTTTAAGCCCAAATGACCTTGGCGATTATCTTCTCGTTCTTCAAACTCTGCTGCGCCCAAACTGGTCGGTTGATGGGTGTAAACATCATCCCAGTCGGTATCGACCGGTAAATCATCGGGTAAATGGTCGGCGTTGAGTTCGTTGGTTAAATCTTTCTTATCCTGTTCTTGCTCTTGCACACTGGATAAGCTTTCGATAGATGACTGTTCTTCTACTTTTTCTAAGAGTGGATTGCTGTCGAGTTGAATCTGAATTTCCTGTTCAAGTTCAAGGCTCGATAATTGAAGCAATCGAATAGCTTGTTGTAATTGGGGGGTTAGCGACAAAGAGTTCGAAACTTTCAATCCAACCGATAACTTCATAAAACTCTACTCATCAATACAACTATTTTTAAAGCACGCTTTATAAGCAATTTTTGTGCCGTTTTATTTTTTATAGCATAGAAAATTCAAAAAACCTACATTTTTTGAGCAGATTGTTTTTCATTTCCTACCTAGTTTTAGATTTTATGGATGTATTAATGCATATCAATTATTGAAAAGGCTCATTAAAACCTTCACACAGTCTAAAGTTACACGAAACACTGCATCGGCTACTTTCACTTACTTACAAGAGTCCGTTAAATCAAAACATCGGTATCATTCTGCTTTGTTAGGCTAAGCATAGACATTTTTTAGGTGATTTACATGACTCAAAAAGTATTGTCCATAACCTCAAATATAGGCGTAGAGCATGATGAGCTAATTCAGCCTCTCCATTTTCTACAGTCCAAAGGCATAGAATGCATTCATGCCGCGATTGAAGCTAGTGATGTTCGAACTGTCAAAATGGACTCAGACTCGGCAGCAAGCTATCCTCCAGACGTCGATTTGGATCATGTTCATTATGACGACTACGACTTGCTGATTATCCCCGGCGGTGCAGTTAATGCCGATCTATTACACCAACATCCCAAAGCGCTCGAAATTATCCAAAGTTTTAGCAACCAAGCCAAACCAATCGCTGTGATTTGTCATGCGCCTTTAGTTTTGATTAAAGCTGAACAGATTAAAACTAAGCATCTGACTTCGCATAAAAATATACGACTCGATCTGGAAAATGCAGGTGCTATATGGGTCGATGAAGCCGTTCACACATGTAATGCAGGTGGTTGGACGCTCATCAGCTCACGTAGTTCAGAAGATCTTCCCGCTTTTAATCAAGTGATATTGAAAGAAATTGAATCCAATTCGTCCATTTAAGATGCCATAAAATAAAAAGAGCCTGATATTGATCAGGCTCTTTTATTCATTTTTTAAAAGTCACAGACTTTTTAAGTATTCAATAATTTCTACTTGTTCCGCCATTTCAGCCAATTGAAGCGCAGTGTATTCACCTTTGTAGTGGACATTCGCACCTTTTTCAACCAATAGTTTCACCACTTCTAGATAGCCATTTTCAACCGCTGCTTGAAGTGCGCTATAGCCTTCATCATCGGTCGAGTTCACATCTACACCATTGGCGAGACTTTTTTCTACTTCAGCGAGTTCACCTAAAGAAGCCCAATACACCAGTTCAGGTAAATGCAGTTCATCATCGTTTTCAGGAATTGGGGAGAATGTGTTGAGTTTCATAATAAGTTACCTAATTAAATCGAATTTCAGACCAAAGTGTAATCCTGATAACTGTTCAGATAACTCTTTTAGAACTTCATGAATCTCACTTAACACTTCATTATCGCTTACGTATGATTCGATGATTTCATCGTTCCCATTATGAACAAGTAAGAAAATCTTAGATTTTGATTCACTTTTCGACTCTTTTGGAGTTTTTCCTTTAACAAGATTACATTTTTTAAAAGTAGATTTTTGATAATCTAAATTTTTATCCATACTAATAGGATATCTAAACATAGTTGAATTACTATCATATTCTTCTAGTTTATTAATTAATATAGGTATTTCTTCAGGAATGTCAAACCAGTTACATCCTGTTCTACTATATATAGAATCACGGTTATTTTCTAAAATAATTAAAAAATTTTCAAATAAAGTTCTAATTGAATGGACATTAAATATTTTTTCTCTTTATCATTTTCAACTAATTTTGGGAAATCATCATTTCCAGTTTTTGATTTTTTAAGACTGATCTCATATATGAAAGTAATTGCTGATTTTAGATATAGTTCAATCGAATGCCTATAAAGATATAGAATTGGTAATTTACCTCCACCGATACCAAAACCATTTTTGTATCTTGATTATCATCTAGTGCTTGTGCCGCATAATAGAAAGAATCCGCTGTTGCCTCCAATCCTAAATCTGTCTGCAAAGCTAAAGGTTTTAAATAATCTTCGATCATAATTTCAATAATACTTAATATTTATAATCGATAATATACATCTACTAGATAAGAAAAGCCTACTTTCGGAGGCTTTTCTTTTTAAAGAATCACAACTTATGCTTTAGCTATAGATGCGTCTTTAAGATCAATCTTATCGCTATCACTATCATGCATAATCAGTGCAACCGCAATAGCAGTAATCAATACAGGTAAACCCACAGCAATAAAGTTAAAGTGTGCAGGCAAATTCATCCCCAACAAACTCCCGATTAAAATTGGTCCAATGATTGCACCCATACGACCAATCGCAGACGACCACCCAATCCCAGTTGAACGAACAGCAAGTGGATAGTACTGAGCGACATAGCTATAAAGCAGCATTTGCGAACCAATGGATGCAGCACCCGCCAAGAATACTAAAATATATAAAAGGAATTGATTCGATTGGAAGCCCATCAAGCTCATTACAACAGCACCCATCATGCCCAAGCACATCAGCACAGGTTTCAAATGGAAGCGATCAGCCAAGATCCCTCCACCCACAATACCAATCACAGCACCAATGTTCATCACCATCATAAACATCAAGCTATTGTCCATTGAGTAGCCTGCTGCCATCATTAACTTCGGCAACCAACTGCTTAAAGCATACATTGTCAGTAAGCAGGTGAAGAACGCCACCCAAAACAATAAGGTATTTACCGCACGCCCACGTTTAAATAAGCTCACAACATTTGCAGACTCTGGCACATCAACCTGATGCAACTCAAAAGTTGTATCTTCTTTTACTGTCACCGTTGGTGCTAAACGACGAACAATTTTACGTGCTTCCGCCTGACGGTTTTGTTGCACAATAAAAGTCAAAGACTCGGGCAAAAACTTCCAAATAACTGGTAACAACAACAAAGGAATACCCGCAATAAAGAACATAATTTGCCAACCAAAACTTGGAGTAAACCACGCACCTAGTAATGCAGCCATTACACCACCCACAGCATAACCACTAAACATTGTGGTTACTAAGGTACTACGCATTTTTTGTGGTGCATACTCAGATGTCAGCGCAACAAGGTTTGGCATTACTCCACCAATTCCTAGTCCCGCAAGGAAACGGAGAATTGCAAATTCCGTTGGGTTTGATGCAAAACCACCTGCACAGGTAAGCCCGCTAAAAAGTACAATACAGATCATAATGACTTTTTTACGACCAATTTTATCCGCCAAAGAGCCAAATATCATTGCACCAAACATCATGCCTGCTAAAGCAGTACTTGCAAGCATACCCGCCTGTACAGCACTTAAGCCCCAGTCTTCCATTAATAATGGCAATACCACACCATTAATTGCCAAATCATAACCATCAAATAAAATAATTAGCAGACACCAAGCAACAACTTGAAAATGGAAACCCGAAAATTTTGCACGATCAATAATATCATTCACATTAACTGCTTTAGCTGACATTATTCACCTCCTATGAGCTATTGTTTCATTGCACTTTAACTAGCGCCCTTCAGTTTTTATAATGTGCTAATTCAGCCCAAACAGAAGTCATTCACCAAAGTAATTTGGTGTTATATTCACACAATTTATAGTGATATAAAAATTCAACATTAGTCTAAATAAATGATTTAATTCGCATTAAAAATAAATAAAACCAACCATTAACACTTGTCTTTCTGATATGAAATAAAATAATAATTAACAATAAAGGCCTAATTTAAATTAGATAAAAATATAGTATTTAGTTGATAGTAAAAATTAACTGATAGTAAAAAAGAAAAATAAGTATAGAAAGGTTTATTTAAATAATAATTATGACTATTTAGGATGTTTTATTTAATTACGATAAACCTCAATTAGACGATTGATTCATTTATTATTTAAATCTTTTCAGCATAAAAAAATCCCCCTATCTCATTTGAGATAGGGGGATTTAGAATTAATGAGCTGGCGATGACTTACTCTCACATGGATAACTCCACACTACCATCAGCGCTAAGAGGTTTCACTTCTGAGTTCGGGAAGGGATCAGGTGGTTCACTCTTGCTATTGTCGCCAGCACAACTGTTTATGACTATTCGTTGGGTCTTATTTACACATTGTGTATGCCTAACTTTCATCAAATGAGTTATTAACAGGTATATTTGAGTTGATTTTAACATAAAGCATAGCTTTATGTCTTGCGCTCGGACAAACATAATTAATGTTTGTTTATTCCTCGCTCATGTATCTAGCTTTATAACTAAATCAAGTTGTTTGCAGTGATTTGAACCACAACACCAACTGTTTGGGTGTTGTATAGTCAAGCCTCACGAGCAATTAGTATTGGTCAGCTTCACATATCACTATGCTTCCACATCCAACCTATCAACGTCGTAGTCTTCAACGGCTCTTTAGAGGACATAAAGTCCTAGGGAAATCTTATCTTGAGGTAGGCTTCCCGCTTAGATGCTTTCAGCGGTTATCCCTTCCGAACATAGCTACCCGGCGATGCGACTGGCGTCACAACCGGTACACCAGAGGTTCGTCCACTCTGGTCCTCTCGTACTAGGAGCAGATCCTCTCAAATTTCCAACGCCCACGGTAGATAGGGACCGAACTGTCTCACGACGTTCTAAACCCAGCTCGCGTACCTCTTTAAATGGCGAACAGCCATACCCTTGGGACCTGCTTCAGCCCCAGGATGAGATGAGCCGACATCGAGGTGCCAAACACCGCCGTCGATATGAACTCTTGGGCGGTATCAGCCTGTTATCCCCAGAGTACCTTTTATCCGTTGAGCGATGGCCCTTCCATACAGAACCACCGGATCACTAAGACCTACTTTCGTACCTGCTCGACTTGTGGGTCTCGCAGTTAAGCGCGCTTTTGCCTTTATACTCTACGCGTGATTTCCGACCACGCTGAGCGCACCTTCGTACTCCTCCGTTACTCTTTAGGAGGAGACCGCCCCAGTCAAACTACCCACCAGACATGGTCCTCGTCCCGGATAACGGGACAGAGTTAGAACCTCAATATTACCAGGGTGGTATTTCAAGATTGGCTCCACCGAAACTAGCGTCTCGGTTTCAAAGCCTCCCACCTATCCTACACAAGTAAGATCAAAGTTCAATGTCAAGCTGCAGTAAAGGTTCACGGGGTCTTTCCGTCTAGCCGCGGGTACACCGCATCTTCACGGCGAATTCGATTTCACTGAGTCTCTGCTGGAGACAGCGCCCCCATCATTATGCCATTCGTGCAGGTCGGAACTTACCCGACAAGGAATTTCGCTACCTTAGGACCGTTATAGTTACGGCCGCCGTTTACTGGGGCTTCGATCAAGAGCTTCGCTTACGCTAACCCCATCAATTAACCTTCCAGCACCGGGCAGGCATCACACCCTATACGTCCACTTTCGTGTTTGCAGAGTGCTATGTTTTTAATAAACAGTTGCAGGGGCCTGGTTTCTGTGGCTGCCAATAGCTCAAGGAGTAAATCCTATCACCGTCGGCAGCGTACCTTCTCCCGAAGTTACGGTACCATTTTGCCTAGTTCCTTCAGCAGAGTTCTCTCAAGCGCTTTGGTCTACTCGACCTGACCACCTGTGTCGGTTTCGGGTACGATTCCTATGTAACTGAAGCTTAGAGACTTTTCCTGGAAGCATGGTATCAGCCACTTCACTGTACAAGTACAGCTTGCTATCAGTTCTCAGCATACAGTACCCCGGATTTGCCTAAGATACATGCCTACAACCTTCCACCTGGACAACCAACGCCAGGCTGACTTAACCTTCTCCGTCCTCTCATCGCATTACATAGAAGTATTGGAATATTAACCAATTTCCCATCGACTACGCCTCTCGGCCTCGCCTTAGGGGTCGACTCACCCAGCCCCGATTAACGTTGGACTGGAACCCTTGGTCTTTCAGCGTGCGAGTTTTTCACTCGCATTGTCGTTACTCACGTCAGCATTCGCACTTCTGATACCTCCAGCATACTTCTCAATACACCTTCATCGGCTTACAGAACGCTCCCCTACCACTTGCAATAAATTGCAAATCCGCAGCTTCGGCATATAGTTTTAGCCCCGTTACATCTTCCGCGCAGGCCGACTCGACTAGTGAGCTATTACGCTTTCTTTAAAGGGTGGCTGCTTCTAAGCCAACCTCCTAGCTGTCTATGCCTTCCCACATCGTTTCCCACTTAACTATAATTTTGGGGCCTTAGCTGGCGGTCTGGATTGTTTTCCTCTTGACTACGGACGTTAGCACCCGCAGTCTGTCTCCCGGATAGTACTCATTGGTATTCGGAGTTTGCATCGGTTTGGTAAGTCGGGATGACCCCCTAGCCGAAACAGTGCTCTACCCCCAATGGTATTCGTCCGAGGCGCTACCTAAATAGCTTTCGGGGAGAACCAGCTATCACCGAGTTTGATTAGCCTTTCACCCCTATCCACAAGTCATCCCCTGGCTTTTCAACGACAGTGGGTTCGGTCCTCCAGTTAGTGTTACCCAACCTTCAACCTGCTCATGGATAGATCACCCGGTTTCGGGTCTACACCCAGCAACTAAACGCCCTATTAAGACTCGATTTCTCTACGGCTCCCCTATGCGGTTAACCTTGCTACTGAATGTAAGTCGCTGACCCATTATACAAAAGGTACGCAGTCACCGAACAAGTCGGCTCCCACTGCTTGTATGCATGCGGTTTCAGGATCTATTTCACTCCCCTCACAGGGGTTCTTTTCGCCTTTCCCTCACGGTACTGGTTCACTATCGGTCAGTCAGGAGTATTTAGCCTTGGAGGATGGTCCCCCCATATTCAGACAAGGTTTCACGTGCCCCGCCCTACTCGACATCATCATATAAGCCCTTTCGTGTACAGGACTATCACCCACTATGGTTGCACTTCCCAGAGCATTCCACTAGAACTTATATGACTTAATGGGCTTTTCCCCGTTCGCTCGCCGCTACTGAGGGAATCTCAATTGATTTCTTTTCCTAAGGGTACTGAGATGTTTCACTTCCCCTCGTTCGCCTCGTATGACTATGTATTCATCATACGATACCTGCCTTATGACAGGTGGGTTTCCCCATTCAGAAATCTCCGGATCACAGGATATTTGCCGCCTCCCCGGAGCTTATCGCAGGCTATTACGTCTTTCATCGCCTCTGACTGCCAAGGCATCCACCACATGCACTTAATTACTTGACTATACAACCCCAAACAGTCGTTAATCCCTACAAGTAGGATTAAGACAGTCTATGATGATTTCTCATCACTTCCTTACAGTTTGTTGTTCTGTGTACTTAAACACTGTACAGCTTCAATTCAATTCACATACCAAAACGCTTGATTCAGTTAATTTCGCTAGTAACTCATTTCTTCAATCTTCATCAATCAGTAATAAATCACTGTTAATGTCGATCTTAAAAACGAGTATGAACAAATTATTTCAACTCAAATATATTCTGTTAATGATTTTTCCAGCCTTCGTCAGGTCAGGAAACTGCGATAAATCACAGAAGTTAATAAGCTTTAACTTACTAAATTCTATAATCTATGGTGGAGACTAGGAGAGTCGAACTCCTGACCTCCTGCGTGCAAAGCAGGCGCTCTACCAACTAAGCTAAGTCCCCAGCTTATCAATAAGTCAATGTTTCTGTTTTCTGTATTCAGCATTTAACAATGCTTGTTAGTCAGATTTGGTGGGTCTGACAAGACTTGAACTTGTGACCCCACGCTTATCAAGCGTGTGCTCTAACCAACTGAGCTACAGACCCTCAGATACATCGTCATGAAGAACAACTTGTTGTGGATTCTTACCAATCGTCAATCTTTCGTTAAGGAGGTGATCCAGCCGCAGGTTCCCCTACGGCTACCTTGTTACGACTTCACCCCAGTCATCGGCCACACCGTGGTAAGCGTCCTCCTTGCGGTTAGACTACCTACTTCTGGTGCAACAAATTCCCATGGTGTGACGGGCGGTGTGTACAAGGCCCGGGAACGTATTCACCGCGGCATTCTGATCCGCGATTACTAGCGATTCCGACTTCATGGAGTCGAGTTGCAGACTCCAATCCGGACTACGATCGGCTTTTTGAGATTAGCATCCTATCGCTAGGTAGCAACCCTTTGTACCGACCATTGTAGCACGTGTGTAGCCCTGGTCGTAAGGGCCATGATGACTTGACGTCGTCCCCGCCTTCCTCCAGTTTGTCACTGGCAGTATCCTTAAAGTTCCCGGCTTAACCCGCTGGCAAATAAGGAAAAGGGTTGCGCTCGTTGCGGGACTTAACCCAACATCTCACGACACGAGCTGACGACAGCCATGCAGCACCTGTATGTAAGTTCCCGAAGGCACCAATCCATCTCTGGAAAGTTCTTACTATGTCAAGACCAGGTAAGGTTCTTCGCGTTGCATCGAATTAAACCACATGCTCCACCGCTTGTGCGGGCCCCCGTCAATTCATTTGAGTTTTAGTCTTGCGACCGTACTCCCCAGGCGGTCTACTTATCGCGTTAGCTGCGCCACTAAAGCCTCAAAGGCCCCAACGGCTAGTAGACATCGTTTACGGCATGGACTACCAGGGTATCTAATCCTGTTTGCTCCCCATGCTTTCGTACCTCAGCGTCAGTATTAGGCCAGATGGCTGCCTTCGCCATCGGTATTCCTCCAGATCTCTACGCATTTCACCGCTACACCTGGAATTCTACCATCCTCTCCCATACTCTAGCTTCCCAGTATCGAATGCAATTCCTAAGTTAAGCTCAGGGATTTCACATCCGACTTAAAAAGCCGCCTACGCACGCTTTACGCCCAGTAAATCCGATTAACGCTCGCACCCTCTGTATTACCGCGGCTGCTGGCACAGAGTTAGCCGGTGCTTATTCTGCGAGTAACGTCCACTATCCAAGAGTATTAATCTCAGTAGCCTCCTCCTCGCTTAAAGTGCTTTACAACCAAAAGGCCTTCTTCACACACGCGGCATGGCTGGATCAGGCTTTCGCCCATTGTCCAATATTCCCCACTGCTGCCTCCCGTAGGAGTCTGGGCCGTGTCTCAGTCCCAGTGTGGCGGATCATCCTCTCAGACCCGCTACAGATCGTCGCCTTGGTAGGCCTTTACCCCACCAACTAGCTAATCTGACTTAGGCTCATCTATTAGCGCAAGGTCCGAAGATCCCCTGCTTTCCCCCGTAGGGCGTATGCGGTATTAGCATTCCTTTCGGAATGTTGTCCCCCACTAATAGGCAGATTCCTAAGCATTACTCACCCGTCCGCCGCTAGGTCAGGTAGCAAGCTACCCTTCCCCGCTCGACTTGCATGTGTTAAGCCTGCCGCCAGCGTTCAATCTGAGCCATGATCAAACTCTTCAGTTAAAATCATTAGTAGCTTATGGCTACAAATCTTGGCTCATCAATTTTCTGACAAATATTTCTCAAATAAACTTCGAGTAATTCTTACCATCAATCAATGAAATATTTTCGATCGATCAATCAGTAAAAATCCACACAAGTTGTTCTTCATAATCTCTTAATGATCTTCTTGCTGATTCGTCATCAGCAAGCTAGGTCGGCTATACTACTCTCTTTCAAGAAGAAGTCAACTGGTTTTGTTAATTATTTTTAAACCTATTCAAGACTTCCAGATTTTACCGCTTGGGCTAAATCCTTGTTTCTCAACAAGTTTTAATCAACATCACCGCCGATGGATGTGCATTCTACAGTATTTCCAAACCAACACAACCCCCTTTATTCAATTATTTATAAAAAAACCTCCAACTGTTTACTTATTCAGCAAAATGTCGCTTTTTTACTAACATTTCTTAAAATTTGATTTAACAATGAGCAATAAAGAGCTGTTAAGATAGTTAAAAGATTATTTTTTTAATTCACCTGCTGATTATAAAGTTCCGGAACTCTTTTATATGCAACACATTCGCCACTTATGTGCTGGTCTACTCTTTGTAGGCTTTACAACATTTGCATTTGCTGAAGATGTAGCGCCTACAGCTGCCAGCGAAATAGATACCAGTGCTGATCCGCAAACAGCCCAATCTTCTTCGCTTAAAGAATTAAAGAATATTAAAGCAAAAGATTTAAAAGTAGATGCCAATGCGGCACAACCTGATAATGTAAAAGATCCACTTCAACCTTTAAATAGACAAATTTTTGCCGTCAATGATGCTTTAGACCGTGCGATCGTTCGCCCAATTGCGGTGGAATATAAAGAAAAGATCCCTTCACCGATTCGTGACTCTTATAGTGGCTTCCGTAAAAACCTCGGTGAACCTTGGAATGCGGTAAACCAACTTATACAAGGTCGTCCTGGCCGCGCCGCAAAAACTTTAGGTCGATTTACCATTAATACGGTAACCACTTTAGGCTTTGCAGATCCTGCTTCGCGTTTGGGTTTAGAAACTGAAGATGAAAATTTTGGTACAACCCTTGGCTATTGGGGTGTTCCATCTGGCCCATATCTCGTGCTTCCTATTTTTGGACCCAGTACTTTCCGTGATGGTTTTGGCTTAGTGGTCGATGGCTATGCACGCCCACAAAGATACATTCTAGAAGATGAAGAAGGCCTATATTGGGCTGAACAGACTTTACGTGGTATTGATGTAAGATCACAACTGATTGATATTGAGGGTGCGATTCAAGGCGACAAATATTCTTCAATTCGTGATATTTATTTACAGCGTAAAAACTTCATTATTGCTGAGAAAAAAGGCCAAGAAGCTGAAGGGATGTTTATTGATGATGTCGGTGATGATGATTCATCTAACCCTCCATCCACCAATGAATCGCATCAAATGTTAGATACGGAATAACAATGTATTCCAGCTAGAGTTGAATTTTTTTTCTCTAGCTGTAATTTGCTTGTTATAGTAAAGCAATAGCTTAATGCTAAGGATAAGCCATTTTTTTTATGTATTTCATTCAACCCTCTCGCCATATTCCATGTTTAGAACAGGTGCTAGACACACTACCAAGTGTGCAAATGATTCGCATAGAAGACATTGATCTTTATGACCCGACTATTATTGCTATTGCCGATATCCAAGATTATTTAGATTATAAATGGACACTGCCTACCATTGTCCTTGCCTTTGAAAATGAAGGTAGTGCTTTAGCCCAAGCTTGGGAACTCGGTGCTTTAGCAGGTTGGATGTGGAATAAACTGCCCAGTAACCCACAGCAATCCTTACTCAAAATTGATGCTCAATATAAGCGTAATCAAGACAGTCGCGATCTGCCTTCCGCAGCAGAGTTACAAAAGCGACTTTTACCAAACCCTATAGAACTCCAAAACTACACCGTTGAAACATTTTTTCAGCCTTCTGCTTATTTGTCTGGAGACTGGTTTGATTATTGGAAAATTAGCGATAAAGAAGTGATGTTCTATTTGGCTGATGTATCTGGTCATGGGGTCACCAGTAGCTTATTAACCTCTTGGATGGCGGCTTTTCATGGTCGTGCCAAAACACCGCGTGGGTTAATTAAGAAACTCAATGGTATGTTGGTTCAAGAGAATATTGAAAAGCACATCACCATGATTGCAGGGATTTTAAACCTCGAAACCCATCAACTTCGCTGGTCGAGTGCAGGACATTACCCCCCCGCAATTATCTTTGAGCCAAATCAAGCCCCTAAAATATTACATACCAGTAGTTTTCCTTTAGGCCTTACTGAAGAATTGGAAGTTGAAGAGCATGAATGTGTACTCAACCGTCATGCCCGCTTCATTATTTGTTCCGATGGCGCACTCGAACCCTTCAATGGGGGACTGAATGATCAGTTCACACAATTGGTCTATCATTTGCAAAATCAATCCTTTGAAGCACCAGAGCATGTTGCAGACGATATTGCTATATTAAGTTTACGTCGAATGAATTAACTAAATTATCAATAACTTATTACAATATCCTATCTTCTAAGACTGTTAGATACTTGAGTAAGTATTTGCCCTATGGGATAATTTCCTATCCTTCTCTGCAAATGGCATTTATATGTCAACAGGTCATGTTGAATATGCAAGCTTGAATGGAACGCATATTTTTAAGCTTATTGGCGAAGTGCGTGCCCAATCTTGTATCAGTCTAGACAAACTTTTAAACCGTATTGAACAACAGTCAAATGTTGTTGGTGCAATCGTAGATTTAACCCAAACTACATTCATCGACAGCACTGTGTTAGGCATTTTGGCAAAGTTAGGCTTAAAGCTTAAACAGATCCATAATATCCAAGCTGTCATGTTGTCCACCAACTCTGATATCACTACCTTAGCCAACAGTATGGGGCTAGGGCAGGTTTTTGTGATTTTAAACTACTGTGGCGATCCAAATGTTTGTACCCTCGAACTGATGGAAGAGCACATTACGCATCGTAATATGTTAAACACCGTACTAGATGCGCATAAGACTTTGATGGAACTGAATCAAAGTAATCAAAATATGTTTGAACCTTTGGTCAAACAGTTGCAAAAAGAACAAGACAGTCTCGATCAAGTGTCACAGCAACAAAACGCATAACAACAAATTTTGTAGGCCCATTTATGACTTTACTTTCTGTTGCACAGATGAACTCTCAAAATGACATCGAAGCAAACTTCCTTGTTATTGAGTCTCTCATTCAACAAAGTAAAGCAAATGGTGCTGAACTTATTGTGTTTCCAGAAAACTTCGTTTGTTTTGCTGCAGGCAAACAACGTGAGACAGCAGCACAGTTTGAAGACATTCAAAAGCGTTTAGAAAATCTTGCTCATCAATATCAGATCTGGATCGTCGCGGGTACTCTCCCATGCCCGTTCCGTCCAGATGGTTCTGTTATTGAGGATGGTCGTGTTCGTACAGTCAGTCTTTGCATTAGCCCTGAACGTACTGAAGCACGTTATGACAAAATTCATTTGTTTGACGTACAAGTTGGCGATGCTGTGGGTGGCTACCAAGAATCGAAGTTTTTTGAACCTGGTACAGATGTCGTTGTGGCGAAAACGCCTTTTGGTAATATTGGCTTGATGGTTTGCTATGACTTACGCTTCCCTGAATTGGCTTTAACTTTACGCGCGCGTGGTGCAAATATTTTGACTGCTCCTGCTGCATTTACTTACACCACGGGGCAAATGCACTGGCAGTTATTATTACAAGCCCGTGCGATGGATAGCCAAAGCATCGTGTTAGGCGCAGCGCAACAAGGTTGGCATGGTGAAAAGAGACAAACTTGGGGACATGCAGCAGCAACCAATAGCCGTGGTCAAGTTTTGGATTTAATTCTTAACCCGGGTGCACAGTTGATTACGGTACCGTTTGACTTGGCGGAACAAGTTCAAATTCGTGAAAGCATGCCGTTAATGCAACACCGAAAATTAGTGCAGTTTTAATCACGCTGCGATCGTTTAAGACAAGGTTATTCTTCGCACAAAAACTTTATATTGATTCACTACTGCTCTTTCATGGAGTAGCTCTAGCTCTCATAAAATACATGACTCTAATTTATCTTTAAAATTAATAATCACTCGAATCGCTCTCAGTTTTCATTCACATCGACAAGCCCTGATTGCGAATGTTAAAAAACAACAATAGGATTCTATACCATTGATTTTTAATTAACTAAACCCTCAATTTAAACGCAAGCATACTCTGTATAAATTTACAAAAACACTGCTTATTCTTTCTGCAATTTAGGACAGGATAAGAACTCAAATACAATATTCTGGGAATCACAATGTCTTTAGAAAAAGTAGTTTATACAGCACATGCTAAAGCGACAGGTGGCCGTGATGGTCGCGCAACCTCTTCTGATGGAATTTTAGATGTAAAACTCACGGTCCCTAAAGAAATGGGCGGCGCAGGTGGTGGAACGAACCCTGAACAGCTTTTTGCCGCAGGTTATTCTGCATGTTTTCTAGGTGCAATGAAGTTTGTTGCTAACCGTGACCAATTAAAAATTACACCTGATGTTTATATCGAAGCTGATGTTGGGATTGGTCCGATTCCAACAGGTTTTGGTATTCAAGTGACCCTGAACATTCACTTAGAAGGTTTAGAGCAAGCAGAAGCGCAAAAATTGGTGGATGCAGCACATATCGTTTGCCCTTATTCAAATGCAACGCGTGGCAATATTGATGTGACATTGAATGTAATTGTTTAAGTCATCTTTTCTATCCCGAAGTCATTACTTTGGGATAGATAGTTCATAACTTACAAGGGTTTGGGAATATCTTTTTAAATTTCTTTTGATCATCAATTTCATCTGCCAGCAAAATCAAATTTCCTTTTTGATCAAAATAAGAAGTGCCTTGGAACACCGTATATTGGGCAATATCAAAAATAGGGACATTTTGAAAAATAGGGTGCTGAGTACTGATCAAAGTATGTCTTTTTTTCGAATTTAATTGGCGAGCTGTGATTTTATTGTATTCAGAATCAGTTTCAATTAAACAATTATTCTTCGTATCAATAGCGATAAATTCTTGAGTCGCATCATCTTCTTGTTTATTTCTCGATAGAAAACTATGAGCCTGACATGGGCTACCACATGACATTTGAACATGATAATAATTTTGATTTAAACTCTCAATATTTGGTGATTTCATACCGCCATAAACTTTTTCTTTCTTGCCATGGGTGCTTCTAATGACATCACAAGACCACTCCATTTCATCATTGCATTGTTTATAAAAATTAAAAGTTTCATCTTTTGCAAAACTGAGAGGAGTAAAAAATACCATACCACTCAACACACCAAACAAGGCTAAGGATTTATTCATCATTATAAAGTTCTTTATTTTCATTCTAAAAGTAAAACGGACGCTGCCATAGAAACACATCAGGTAATTTCAGGATAATACAACTACACGCATAACCCGTATCTACTAGTCGATATTCATTACTCTGCCGCTTCATTGGTCACACGCAATACTTCTTCCAGTGTGGTTTTCCCAGCCAACACTTTACGCAAACCATCATCACGAATAGAGCCTGAATGTTGTCGGGCATAACTTTCTAATTCATATTCAGCGGCATTGCCATGAACTAAACGACGCATCTGATCATCCACAGCGACAATTTCATAAATCGCCGTCCGCCCTGTAAAACCTGTATGTGAACAACGTTCACAGCCATTCGGTTGAGGTAACTGAAGTTCTGCTTTTGGATTCAAATGCTGAAACAATTGTGTTTCAAAAGTATCGGCTTCATGCCATGTCACACAGTGACTACATAAGGTTCGCACTAAACGCTGTGCAATGACACCAATCAAAGAACTCGACAGCAAAAACGGCTCAATGCCCATATCTTTTAAACGGGTCACCGCACCAATGGCCGTATTGGTATGCAGTGTAGATAAAACCAAATGCCCTGTGAGCGATGCTTGTACCGCAATTTCAGCCGTTTCCAAGTCACGGATTTCACCCACCATCACCACATCAGGATCTTGACGCAGCATGGCTTTTAAGGCTCTCGCAAAAGTCATATCAACTTTGGTGTTGACTTGCGTCTGTCCAATTCCTTCCAGTTGGTATTCAATCGGGTCTTCGGCGGTCAAAATATTTTTCGAACCATCATTAAGGTCTGAAAGCGCCGCATAAAGCGTTGTGGTTTTACCCGAACCTGTCGGCCCTGTGACCAAAATAATGCCGTGTGGGCGATGCACCAATTGGGTTAAACGCTCATAGTCAGGTTTCAATAAGCCCAAATGGGTCATGTTCAAACGACCAGCTTGTTTATCTAATAAACGCATCACCACACGCTCGCCATGTGATGACGGCAAAGTCGATACACGCACATCCACTTCACGCCCAGCTAAACGCAGTGAAATACGTCCATCTTGCGGAATCCGTTTCTCCGCAATATCCAATTTGGCCATGACTTTAATACGAGACACCAACAGCGGTGCGAGTTCACGGCGTGGCTGCACAATTTCACGTAATTGCCCATCCACACGTAAACGCACCGATAGTTTCTTTTCAAAGGCTTCAATATGAATATCAGATGCGCCAACACGAATGGCTTCAGACAATAACGCATTAATCAAACGAACAATTGGAGCATCATCTTCTTGATCCATCAGATCTTCAGCTTCAGGCACTTGGTCAGCTAAACTAAGTAAATCGGGATGATCTTCTAAACCTGCGGCCACTTGTTGTGATTCACCACTGTCCCCTGCATAGCTACTACTTAAAAGCTGATGGAACTCTTCATCACTACACAGTTGATGTTGTGCTGCCACACCTAAAAAACGACGTGCCTCTTGCAAAGCCAACAACGGCGTACTTTCACGGCGCACAATAAAGGCTTGATCACCTTCGTAACGCAACAGCACGCCATGACGCTTCGCAAAACTATAGGGAATTTGTAATTGTTTAAGCACTTGCATCTTAAAATTATAATAATGATGAAAAATATTATTTTGAGTGTACTCTAAGCATATGACAGCGTGAAGTCTGTTTTTCACTGATTTGCAATATAAGGAAATGTGCTGTTGCCTAATATGAATGAACTGTTTGAATCGGATAGCCCCAATTTAAAATGGTGGGGGGAATACAACTTTGAGTTGAATCAAGCCCGTGCGTGGCAGTTCGGCTCATTACTTTTTCGCCTCACCCGCGGTCTACAAGAGTGGCGTTTAGAGTTCCATCGTCCTCAAGTTCAGTATGACTATGAGCAAAAATGGCATGCGATAGAAGACCCACATTTCGCCTTTCCACACCCCGTTGAAATTAAACGCTACATGTTTAAAAACACCCATCATACGATTCAACTGATGCCACGTTTGGCCGATCGTTCAGTCGTGATTAAACCTGTCGATCCGATTTATATTCCAGCGGGTCAGCGCGGGACGCTGTATATCAGCACTCCGTTATGGATTTCAGGTTTTATTGAAGGTCAGCGAGATCCCCTATTTGATATTCCTGTGATTTTACCCAAAGAAACTTGGTTTGGGCCAAACCACCGTACAGGTGAAATTGCCTACGCTACGGCTGTCGATGGTCGAACTGAATTGCATCAACTCAAACCACGTGCATTTCGTGCAGTGACTCCCATTGAGTTCCACAACACCAGTCACTTACAACTGCGTTTTGACCGCATGAACGTGCCTGTTTCAGCCCTGCCTTTATTTTATAGTGAAAGTACGGATCGACTTTGGACATCGCAAATTAAAGTCTTGCATGAAGGTGCCGATCGACCACCGAGAATCCGTATCGAAAACCGTACGCCTCCGCATGCAGGTAAAGTGATTTATGTGCATCCACCGCGCTCTTCGGCGAGTGCGTTATTTAATATGTTTGATTCATTCTTCTAAGGGGGACAAATGCCAAACTCAAATATTCCCCAAGAAATTACCAGTAGCCTAAAAGGCATTTTTACCAACATCAACACAGAACGATTAACAGAAATCTTAATTGCCTTAGTGCTGTGTTTTGTTGGGTTTCTCTTGGCACGTCTGGTTTCAAATACATTTATCCGAACCATTGGCACCAAGTTTAACGCCCACCAACGACTGGTCTGGCGTCGTGGTATTTTTTACTTTATTTTCCTAATTTTTGTGATGGCCAGCCTCAAAGAAGCTGGTTTTAAACTGAGTGTGTTTTTAGGCGCCGCAGGTATTTTGACGGTTGCTTTGGGTTTTGCCTCACAAACCTCTGCATCCAACTTAATCAGTGGGTTGTTCCTCATTGGTGAAGGTTCTTTTGAAATTGGCGACACCATTTCAATCACCCTTATTCGTGGCAATACCATTGAAGGTGAAGTCATTTCAATTGACCTCCTCTCGGTTAAGCTACTCACTCAGGACAACATTTATGTACGACTGCCGAATGAACAACTGATTCGAGCCCCAGTTCACAACCTCTCTAAGTTTCCAATACGGCGTATTCCCATCACCCTAGCGATTAACTTTCATGAGAACATTATTAAAGTACGTGAAGTGCTGATTGATGTGGCTAATAAATATCCTTTGGTGCTTGCAGACCCTAAACCTGCCGTCACTGTCACCGCCTTTCGTGAGTCTTCGATTGAGTTACTGTTTGCCGTGTGGTGTCAGCAAGAACACTTTTTGCAAGTGCGTGATGAAATGCAGGAACGTATTCGTAATGGTTTCTTAGATAACCAAATCGAAATTCCTGTGCCTAAAATGGGCTTTGTCGATCATCCGCTTTCGCGTCCATTATCCAATGAAGAAATTGATCAATATGCCAATGCACAAGCTTTGAAACGAGAACCGAACATCAAATAAATCTCCTCAGCTCCTTATGATCCATGCAGACATAAGGAGCTGAACTTGTTTAATTGGTCTTTTCCTCAAGTTCAGGCATCGGTGCAATATACGCAATTATCAACATCACCAAACCTGCGCCTAAGAATGAAATCACGCGGGTGAATGTCCCAATGTGAGATAAGTCAAACAAGACCAATTTCAGCGTTACAAGAACTAAAATACACCCACCAAAAATCCACAATGAACGCAAGTTGCGTTTGGTTGCCGTCAGCATGCAAATGAAAGCCAAACTAACCCAAAGCAAAGTAAAGCTCAGTTGCACTAAAGCGTTTTGCCACATTTCCCAGTCATTATAGGGTGTGAGGAAGTAGACATGCAGCGCACGTAGTACCACATAACTACTGAGCCAAAGTAGACTCGACATCATCAAAATGGCACCCAGACTTTTTTCCAAACCCGCTTTCATTTGTAAATTCAGCATCCAAATGAAACCGATCAGCATCGCAATACTGACCAAGTCAAATGGGTTGAAAATGGGTAACCAGTATCCTGCAAAAGCTTGTTGGCTAAAGATCTGAGAACACACAATCCAAAACAACATGAGCACTAAGGTGTTGCGTGCCCGCCAAAACTGTCTCCATCTCGTTTGAGTCGGTTGTGTGTAGCACCATGCAGCAAAGGCCAGCGGTAAAATGACCATGCTCAAATACGGCATACTTGGAATGAGGGTTAAGCTGGTGAGCGCCAAACTCAATAAAGCCCCCAAACTCACCCACTCCACCTCATCCTCCACGCCCTGTAGCGGGCGTAACCACAGCAACGTGAGTAATCCACTCGTTAAAGCAAACAATAGGCGGTCTAAACCAGTCGACCACATAATGATGCCATCATGGCTCAAGCCCACCAAGAAAATGAAGGCAACGGCATACGGCGGAATCAGGCCAATCCATTTGGGTAATAACCATGACCAACTGGCTTTACAGTAGAGCAACCATTCATTCAACACCGTATATAAAAGCACAATAATCAGCAGTGCCATCGTTACCTGACTTTTACTGTCGATTTCATCCAAAAGTAGGATAAACAACATGGTGGTTGCTGAAAGCAGTTGTAAGCAAAAAAAGGCAATGGTGGCAAAAGACAACTGTTGTCTAAAGCGCTCTACGCTGTTGGCA
Organism: Acinetobacter sp. PC34; assembly: GCF_051789135.1. NCBI lineage: Bacteria > Pseudomonadati > Pseudomonadota > Gammaproteobacteria > Moraxellales > Moraxellaceae > Acinetobacter > Acinetobacter sp. PC34. The sequence continues at coordinate 2,856,803 of NZ_CP196664.1, forward strand.
ACGACAACCACAGCAAAATAACTCAGACACAGCGCCCAATAGACTTCCGTTGGAAAACGATTGAGCTCCACCACATAGTACAGACTTGAGAGCCCTGCCACGGCCAGTAAGCCCATCGCCAAATAACGACTCAGGGCGGAATTTCGATATAAGGCATACATAAAGATCAGTGCACCCTCAGCACTCCAACCCACCACACCCCACTGATCAGGCAGCAAAATAGGCGGAATCAGCGCCAAGAAGACCAAAGTCAGACTGAGATAACTTTGCGCAATCATCTCAACGCTATGGGCTCTTTTTAGCAGTTGATAAAGCATGGCATAGAGCGCTGCAAAGCCTAGACTAAAGCCTGCCTGCCAAATCGTTTCCTCAAAATACATCACATACAAAAAAGCAAAAGCAACAATGGGTGCAGCAAAAATCAAAGCTACATCCAAAATCGGTTTTAACTTAAACTGAGTTAAATCCTCACGCGCCAACAATTGACTATAACGAAAACTCAACCAAATAAAGACCGCACTATGTGCCAAAACCAACACGGCCAGCATGTCTCGCTCTGACGCTTTACCTTGGTAAAAGGCATAAGCGCCGCCTACGACCACCGTCATTATAAAAGCAATTTGGTTGAGTACTTTCCACGGCCTGAACGTGCTTAAAACCGCGACCGCAATATTGATGACCAAATAATAGGCCACTAGCTCTATCGCAGTGGCATTCCGTACAGGCAAAGTAAAAGGCGCCAAATAAGCAATGATCAGCGCCATCAACGCCAGCTCAATCGACTGCTGTTTTAAACTGAGCCAAAGTGTAACTGCCATAACCACCACAAAGTACAGACTTGCAATCGCTAAACTTGCAATCACACCGTTGTAGTAAGCAAAAAACAAAGTCAAAAATAAACCTGACAGTCCAAGTGCTTCTAAAGCCAAAGCAAAACTGCGGTTTTTGTGCTGAAACACATAACCAAAGACCACAATGCCCACACTTACCGCAGCAACGAGGCTCAGCTTAACCGCGAGACTCAACTGCCAATGTTCGGTGGCAAAGCGTAATAATAAAATAAGCCCAATCAGCAGTACCACAATCGCAACTTTTAAGACAGGATTACCCTGCCAAAGCCAGCGTTTCACTTGCTCACTGAGACTTAAATCATCTGTGTTGTTTAGAATAGTTGGTAAAGAGGGAGCGTTTTCAGATTCTGGGAATCGGTCAGATATCACCTGATGTGGTTGTGCTTGTACGAATAACAATAGATATTCTAGACGACGCAACCATCGAAAGAAAAAGAACAGCCAGCCACTGATCCCCAATCCAATGAGTCCGCCCCATTGCCCCACCATACCGATCAAAATGACGAAAGCAGCAAGGTAAAGCGGCACTTTTGACGTTGGCTGAAAAGCAATGCCCCGTTGTTCCGCCAAGGTCATACTAGGGTTTTCAATGCTATCAACATAGTGCATAACACTCATGATCAAAGCAATTCCACACAATGCACTCAACAGCGGTACGGCCAGAAACCATGCTGCAATAGCAACAATCGTGAGCCCCATTAACCACATCATGCGAATTTCACGCTGTTCAGTTTGCATCCGTTCTCAATCTCTTTTTCTCATCTTCAAATAATACATCAGCTTGTAGTACATCTTTAAGCGCATAACCGTAACCATCTATGCCAACCGGTACATCAATACACTTTGTTCTGTGCCAAAATCACGTACAATAAACGGGTTATTTGGATAAGGAATCTTGCAATGCCACCATTTGTCTTGGTCGATGGCTCATACTTTTTATTTCGTGCTTTTCATGCTTTGCCACCGCTCACCACGTCAACTGGCTTACATACCAATGCAATTCGTGGGGCAATTTCTGCCATCCAAAAACTGATGCGTCGTACCCAGCCAACACATATGGCGGTCATTTTTGATACGCCAGAACCAACTTTTCGTCATGTGCTGTCGCCCATTTATAAAGGTGACCGCCCAAGTATGCCTGAGGAGTTATCAGAGCAAATTCCATATTTGCATGCCTTAATTCGTGCTTTGGGTATCCCCTTGTACATGCTCCCAGGTGCAGAAGCAGATGACATCATCGGGACATTGGCCAAACGTGCGGAAGCCGCGGGACAGCAAGTGCTGATTTCCACAGGCGATAAAGACATGGCACAGTTGGTGACCGATAAAGTCACCTTAGAAGACAGCTTTAAAGACAAGCCGATGGATGTAAATGGCGTGTTTGAAAAGTTTGGGGTGTGGCCAAACCAAATTATTGACTATCTGACCTTAATGGGCGATGCCTCTGACGGCATTATGGGCGTTCCGGGTGTTGGTGCAAAAACTGCGGCAAAACTGTTAACAGAATACGGCTCGATTGGTGGCATTTTAGAAAATGTCGATAAAATTAAAGGCAAAGTCGGTCAAAACATCAAAGAACATACCGATGGAATTGCGCTTGATCACCAACTGGCAAGTATTGTCTGTGACTTAGAGACAGGACTGACCTTTGACGATCTGAAACTCCAAGATCCGAATACCGAAGCCTTGCGTTCACTGTATACCGAGCTTGAATTCCGTCAGCAGTTACAATCGCTCGATCATCCAAACAATCCCAATAGTGCAACCTATAAACAAGCAACACAAGAAATTGTAAAATCGGCGCAGTCTGAAACCGTCATTAATACAGAAGATCAGGCCGTTCAAAGTAGTGTCGATGACCAACTGGGTCAAGCGAACTACCATACTGTGCTCAGTGCGGAACAGTGGGCACAATTATTCAAACGTTTAAGTACAGAAAAACGTTTTGCCTTTGATACTGAAACCACCAGTTTAGACTATCGCGTAGCGCAAATTGTTGGTTTTTCGGTCGCGTTCGATGCGCAAGATGCGTATTACGTTCCACTTGCACATGATTATGAAAATGCACCTGCGCAGTTAGATCGTGAACAGATCTTGGCGCAAATTAAACCTATTTTAGAAGATGAGTCGGTTCAGAAAATTGGTCATCATTTGAAATACGATGCGCATGTCTTAGAAAATCATGGCATTGAGCTAAAAGGCTGGTATTTCGATACCATGTTGGCATCTTATGTACTCAATGCTGTGGCGACTCGTCACGGGATGGATGATGTTTCACGCCTCTACCTCAGCCACTTAACCACCACTTTTGAACAGGTGGCGGGTAAAGGCGCAAAACAGAAAACCTTTAATCAAATTGAGATCGAAACCGCCGCACACTATGCGGCTGAAGATGCACACGTGACCTATCGCCTGTTTGAAGTGCTCGATGCCAAACTACAAAAGCATCCCGAACTGGTCAATATCTTGCACAATGTCGAAATGCCAGTCGCCCGTGTCCTGACCATCATGGAAGAAAACGGCATTGAGCTCGACTTAAGCTTCCTTGACCAACTTGGTATTGAGTTTGCCAATACCATGGCCAATCTTGAAAGCCAGATTACCGAACTAGCAGGACAAAGTTTCAATGTCAGCTCGCCGAAGCAAGTCGGTGAAATTCTGTTTGATAAACTCGGACTTAAGGGCGGCAAAAAAACCGCAACGGGTCAGTACAGTACCTCTGAAAGTGTTTTAGAAAAGATTGACCACCCGATTACCGAGCTGATTTTGGACTATCGTGGGTTATCCAAACTAAAAAGCACCTATACCGATGGCTTATTAAAACAAGCCAACAGTGATACCCATCGTGTGCATACCAGCTACCACCAAGCACTGACCGCAACTGGTCGTCTGTCTTCGACCGACCCCAACTTACAGAACATTCCTGTGCGTGAGGAAATTGGACGTCAAATTCGTAAAGCCTTTATTGCACCACAAGGTCGCGTGCTCTTGGCAGCCGATTATTCACAAATTGAACTGCGTTTAATGGCGCATTTTTCACAAGATGAAGCCTTGGTCGATGCTTTTAATCATGGACAAGATGTACACCGTCGTACAGCGGCTGAAGTCTTAGGTGTCGCACTTGAAGATGTCACGTCAGACCAACGTCGTCAGGCCAAAGCCGTCAACTTCGGTCTACTCTACGGCATGTCTGAGTTTGGCTTAACCCGTCAACTCGGTTTTAGCCGTGAAGAATCGCGTGGCTATATTGCGAAATACTTCCAACGTTATCCGGGCGTGCTCGACTATATGGAACGTACCCGTCAAATTGCACGTGAACAAGGTTTTGTCGAAACCATTTTAGGCCGTCGCTTGTACACGCCTGATATTATGGCAAGCAATAAAATGATCAAACAAGCGGCTGAACGTGCCGCAATTAATGCACCACTGCAAGGTTCTGCTGCAGACATTATTAAAATGGCGATGATTGCTGTTGATCAAATGCTGCCTAAAGATCAAGCCAAAATGCTACTACAAGTACACGATGAATTGGTTTTTGAAGTCGATGAAAGTATTGCAGATGAACTGGCTCTAAAACTAGCAGACGTGATGCAATCTGTTTTGCAAATTTCTGTGCCATTGTTGGTTGAAGTCGGCAAAGGTCGAAACTGGGATGAAGCCCACTAAAACATTTGCGCCTTTCTCCTAGGAGGAAGGCTGATATGGAAGTCATTTGCCTCCTAGAAGAAATATCAACGTCTTCACCTAAAAAATTCAACCACAAAAAAAGGACTCGCAATCGAGTCCTTTTTTTATTCGCTACAATCTTATAAACCAGTGAGCAGAACAATCGCCACTTCATTCATAATCATTTCGGCAATATACAGCGCTAAGAACGCTACGATTGGAGAAAGATCAATCATGCCCATATTGGGCAACAAACGGCGAAACGGTGCCAATAATGGTTCAGCAAGCTCCTGAATCACTTCGATATAAGGCGAGCGTGACTGCGTAAACATCACCACCCAACTTAAAATAATCGTTGCAAAAATCAAGTAACGGCAGAAACGAATCAAGTCCTGAATCATGGTCACAAAAGTTAGAATGACCAAATGCACAGGACTATTTGGCATCGCTCCAGAGAGATACATGACGCCAAAAATTTTCAGTAAGTACAATAAAACCAAAAGCACTAAAGCCGCTAAGTTAACGCGGCCTTTCGCTACATTTGGAAAAATACGACCAAACATATCCACAATTTTTGTGGCTTTTACGGTCGACATCACCACTGGGTTATAAAAGTTAACCGCTGCCAACTGCATGAGAAAGCGGAAGAACACCAGTAAAATTGCAACGTTAATAATGATGCCAAAAATTAGCGCAGAGTTTGCACCCATACTTGAACTTTCCTAAATAAAACGATTATTTGCTACTTTCACTCAGCTCTTGAGCAAGTTCCTGACTGCGCTTTTGAGCAGCAGCCAATGCAGCTTGGATATTTTGTGAAATTTGTGCACGATCAAACACTTCAAGTGCCGCTTGGGTTGTACCATTCGGTGAAGTGACATTTTTACGCAATTCAGCTGGTGTATTTGAGCTCGTGATTGCCATTTGTGCCGCACCCAATGCCGTTTGCAACGTCAATGCCGTTGCTACTTTTTCATCTAGACCGAGGTTTTTACCTGCACGGATCATGCTTTCCATCATATAGAAGAAATACGCAGGACCTGAACCAGACACCGCCGTCACAGCATCAATTTGCGCTTCCTCGCCTACCCATAAAGTCAAGCCTGTTGCAGCCAGTACTTGGCTCGCCAAATCACGGTCTTCTTTATCTACAGCCTCAGTGGCATATAAACCATTCGCACCTGTTTGTACTAAAGCAGGTGTATTGGGCATTACACGAACAATACGATTACTGCCAGCTAATGCAGCAATCGTTGCAATTTCAGCACCCGCAACAATCGAAATAATCAACTTACCGTCAAATAAACCGTTTAATGGCTTTAAAACATTGGCTAAAACTTGAGGTTTAACCGCTAAGACCACGACATCGGCTTCACGAATAGCAGATGCGTTATCCTCAGTCACCACCAAGTCTTTTTCAGCCAATAAATGACGAACTTGTTCAACAGGATCAGAAACCGTAATGCGAGTTGAAGGTAAACCACGTGAAATCAAGCCACCAATGAGGGCTTGAGCCATGTTACCACCGCCGATAAAACAAATATTACGATTCAACACTGCGCTCATGATTATTTCTCTATCCTGAATTTTTTAACTAAGCGATTAAATTTGGTTGCCATCCACCCGCTTCACAATAAGCCGACTCGACCAACCAAAATCCTTTAGGCGTAAAAACACCAAGCATAACATTATCTATGCTTAATATTTGTATTGTATGACGTTGCCACGGAAAAATTTGTGCGCTCTGAATGGCTTTTTTCAACGGCCATGCCCCAACACGTCCATACAAATGCAATTTTTCTCCACCTAAACGTGGTTTTATCTGTAAAGGCTGCTCTAATAATGCAGAAGACAGTCCATATTTTTGTGTTTCAATGCGAAATTTCCCTGAAGCAAATCCATAAGCTTGATCTAAACTAAACCGTTGCTCAATTGACTCAATCGTCTGAAATTGTTCCGCCAAATACTCTGTTTTACTGACACGAAAGAGCTGCTGTTGATAGCGTACATAATAATATTGGTTCCAATGCAATGCGGCTTGGGCATCCACTTTGGATTCAATCACTTCATCAAACAGGCGTTGCACCATATCAAAAGCAGGACGATATAAATCCTCACCTTTCATCCAAGCAGAGAGCAACTGTCGCTGTCTCGGTGCAGATAACTGACGAAATGGGGTTAAGTTTAAAACCGCAGCATTCCCGCAACTGGCCCAGTCTTGCGCCAATACATCGGCCAAAATCGTTTCGGCATCTTGCATTAAATAACTAGTACGCGCCAAAGCTTGCTGCATTTTCGGAAAGCGTTGTTCTAAAATTGGCCACAATTCAGCTCGGCACCATGCACGATCATAACTGGTATCAAAATTGGTTTGGTCTTGAATATTTCTTAGCTGCATCTCAGCGGCCCACAGCTCAATTTGCTGTCTGGGCAAAGCCAATAGCGGGCGCCAAATTGTAAATTCCTCTCGTATGTCGATGCTCTGCATGGCGGCAAGTCCATGAATTCCCGCACCAGAGAGTAAACGGAGTAAAATGGTTTCAGCTTGATCTTGTTGATGATGAGCGAGAACTAAAATTTCATTGGCAAGAAGATGCTTCTGAAAGGCAGCATAACGTGCACTACGTGCTTGGCTTTCTACATTGCCTGTATCAACATCCACCGCTTGAATCACACATGGGACATCCAAGACATAGCATTGTTCTTGAACAAAGCTGCCCCACTGCGGACTGACATCCTGCAATTGATGATCAATATAGATGGCACGAATGCGCTTGGGAAATAAATGAGACATCAAATGGAGTAGCAACATGGAATCCATGCCACCACTACATCCGATTAAAAAATGAGGCTGTTCAGGCGTATCCTGAAACTCAGTTAAGACACTAGCCCTAAATTGTCGCTGCCAAACTTCATTAAACGTTGGTAACGTGCTTCGCATCGTTCATTCGCATCCATTGGTTGCAACTCAGCCAATGCATCTTTTAAAACGGTTTTTAAAGCATGCATGACTTGTTCTGGGTTGAGATGAGCGCCTTCACCTTCATCGACCACATATTCAACAATACCAATTTTCTGTAGTTTTTCAGCAGTCAATGCCAAAGCTTCGCTGGCTTGCTCTGCTTTTTCAGCTGTTTTCCATAAAATAGACGCACAGCCTTCAGGTGAAATGACTGAATAAATACTATGGGATAACATCACCACACGGTCAGCCACACCAATACCCAGTGCACCGCCTGAACCGCCTTCACCGAGTACAGTTGCAATGACAGGCACTTTCAAGCTTGAAAGTTGTGCCAAAGACGTTGCAATTGCTTCAGCCTGACCACGTTCTTCTGCACCCACACCTGGATATGCACCCATGGTATCAATAAATGTAAAGACGGGTAGATTAAAACGTTCAGCCATATCGAGTAAACGTTGTGATTTACGGTAACCTTCTGGGTTACTCATACCAAAGTTATGTTGTAACTTTTCACGCGTACTACGACCACGGTGTTGACCCACAATCATGACTGGCTGACCTTCAAAGCGAGCTAATCCACCGATCATTGCACCATCATCACCAAATAAGCGATCACCATGCAAAGCATCAAATTCGGTAAAAATTTCACTCACATAATCTAAAAATTGCGGACGCTCAGGATGACGTGCAATTTGAACCGTCGTCCATGCTTTGGATTGCGCAGCTTTATTCTTCATAGCTCAACCATAAATCCCTAATTGACCAATTTATTCATCGACAAATTGTTCTGATTGGATATCCAGCTCAACATCCCAATGCTTAAATTGCGCTTGCTCATCATGCAAGTCTGCAACCAGCAAAGGCCATTGCGCGGCATTACCAGAAACACTCAGCTGCCATTGTTGCGCATTGCCTACTGTTAATTCAATGGCAGGAAGCATCTGATCGCTACGACTATGATTGAGTAAAACAGCAAGGCGAAGTAACAAACACAGATAGACTAATTTGTTGCCGCCGACTTTCATCACATCGACACGCGCGTCACTACGCAGCTTACGACGGTGATGGGCCACCAAATGTGATAGATGGTTTTGATCAATTTGCGAGAATCCCGCAATGTCAGAATGTTGCAACAAATATGCGCCATGACGATGGTAGCCCGCATGGCTAATTGCTAAACCAATTTCATGCAGATAAGCTGCACGACGCAGTAAATCACTGTCTTCCGTGGTTAATTTCAGTGAATCCGCCACACCATCGAACAAATGCTGAGCCATGTTCACGACTCGTTCAGCTTGTTTTGGATCGGCGTTATAACGGCCCATTAACGCTTGTACAGAACGATCTCGAATATCCTCATGTTGAAAACGTCCGAGCAAGTCATACATCACCCCTTCGCGTAGGGCACCATCTGAATACACCAATTTATCCAGTTCGAGTACATCAAAAATGGCATACAAAATAGCGATTCCGGCTGGCAAAACTGCTCGACGGTCTTCTTTCAGACCATCAAACTCCATCTCAGCGACATGTTTGTATTTGAGCAATTTTTCTTTGAGCTTATCTAAACCGTCACGGGTGAGCTCTTCTTTTTCATTACTCCAGCCCATATTCACAGTAATTTGACGGCACGCCTTGATGGTTCCACTCGAACCGACCACCGTATCCCAACCCGCTTCTTTATAGGTATTGGCAATACCAGACAGTTCCTTACGTGCTGCAACCACGGCTTTATCAAAACTTTTTTGGTTAATTTCACCATCAACAAAGAAAGCTTTGGTAAATGCTACACAGCCCATTTGTAAAGATTCGGTATGAATGGGCTCAAATTCTTCACCAATAATCAGCTCTGTTGATCCCCCACCGATATCAATCACAAGGCGGCGCCCACTGTTTACCATGGTATGAGATACACCCAAATAAATCAGACGAGCCTCTTCACGACCGGCAATAATTTCGATGTGCTTCGGCAAAATTTCTGCCGCTTTTTGAATAAATTCGTGTCCATTTTTGGCTTGGCGTAGCGCATTGGTCGCCACAATTCTTAAACGATTCGGCTGAACCGAACCTAAACGTCCGACAAATCGAGATAAGCAGGCCAAACCACGTTGCTGTGCGGCTTCTGTTAAGTTTTTATTTTCATCTAAACCCGCTGCTAACTGTACTTTTTCTGACATTGACGCAACTTTTTTCACTTCGCCATGGTCCACTCGCGCAATCGCTAAGTGGAAGCTGTTCGACCCCATATCGATGGCAGCAAGTAACTCTTCATCAATCAAAAAATCAGACATGATTTAATATAAACCTATACAGAATTGTGCTTAGATTAATTCACCTCCATGCAATTTAAAAGCCATTTATGGTCAGAAATTGACGAGCTTTTAAAATTTCGGCATATATGACAATTGTGTTACACGATCAGTAACATCGTGAGCTTCAATTAGACAAATTCAAACTAAAGGTTGAAAATTTAGTAATCCATCTACTCAGTGATAGCAGGCTATGACATACTATTAGCCATAAAACTATCCAAAAATTGAAACTGGAGCTATCCATGTCTGGCAATATCGTAAATACAACTGATACAAACTTCGACGCTGATGTACTTCAATCAGACGTTCCTGTGCTTGTTGACTTCTGGGCAGGCTGGTGTGCGCCATGTAAAGCAATTGCACCTGTATTAGAAGTATTGGCGAACGAATACGAAGGTAAAGTGAAGATTGTTAAGGTTGACGTGACTTCTTGCGAAGCAACAGCTGTGAACTATAACATCCGTAACATTCCTGCATTACTCATGTTCAAAAATGGTGAAGTTGTTGCTCAACAAGTGGGCGCTGCACCAAAATCGAAATTGACTGCTTTCATTGAAGAAAACATTTAAGCATCCGTTTAGATTGAAAATGAAATACGCTGTCTAAACAACAGCGTATTTTTTTCGGCTATAAATTGACAAGTCTGTCTTTCTCTCTTATATTGCATGATCAAGAGATAAAGGATTATTCAATCCTGTCATTTTCTTAAAAGACACAACACATAAGATCGCCGCTCGGCAATACAAATTGTTTTGACACGTTTCTCTTCAAACAATGAATCAGTCCTCTGAATTGTTATAGTTCAAATACAATTGCGTTACTTCATTGCATGTCTGCGGCTAAATGTTGCTTCCTTTTCATCCTGTAATTTAGAATTTTTGATTCTTATCTGACCTCCTATGAATTTAACCGAACTCAAGAAAAAACCGATTGGCGAACTCATCAAAATTGCTGAATTTATGGGCCTCGAAGGAATGGCTCGTAACCGTAAGCAAGACATTATTTTTGCCATCTTAAAGCGCCATGCGATGAATGGCGAAGAGATCTTTGGGGATGGCGTTTTGGAAATTCTGTCAGATGGCTTCGGCTTCTTACGCTCTGCAGCGGGTTCTTACCTTGCAGGCCCAGATGACATTTATGTTAGCCCATCTCAAATTCGTCGTTTCAATCTACGTACTGGTGACACCATTACGGGAACCATTCGCCCACCCAAAGAAGGCGAACGTTATTTTGCACTGTTAAAAGTGAACCAAATTAACTACGACACGCCAGAAAACTCACGTAACAAAATCTTGTTTGAAAACTTAACACCACTTTTCCCAACTGAGCAATTGGTGATGGAACTTGGTAACGGGACGACAGAAGATTTAACTGCACGTGTAGTTGACTTGGTTGCACCTATCGGTAAAGGCCAACGTTCAATTATCGTAGCGCCGCCAAAAGCGGGTAAAACCATGTTGTTACAAAACATCGCTCAGTCGATTGTGCGTAACAACCCTGAGTGCTTCCTGATCGTTCTTCTCATTGACGAACGCCCTGAAGAAGTGACCGAAATGGAACGTACTGTTCGTGGTGAAGTCATTGCGTCAACGTTTGATGAATCTCCTGCTCGTCACGTTCAAGTGGCTGAAATGGTGATTGAAAAAGCAAAACGTTTGGTTGAGCACAAGAAAGACGTTGTGATTCTTCTAGACTCCATTACCCGTTTAGCTCGTGCTTACAATACAGTTGTTCCTTCATCTGGTAAGGTTTTAACTGGTGGTGTGGATGCACATGCGCTGGAACGCCCTAAGCGTTTCTTCGGTGCAGCACGTAATATTGAAGAAGGTGGCTCACTAACCATCATTTCTACAGCCCTGATTGAAACTGGCAGTAAAATGGATGAAGTGATCTACGAAGAATTTAAAGGTACAGGTAACCAAGAAATTACACTGGATCGCCGTATTGCGGAAAAACGTGTCTTCCCTGCGATGAATATCAAAAAGTCTGGCACCCGTCGCGAAGAGCGCTTAATGTCTGAAGACAATCTACGTAAAGTCTGGATTTTACGTAAGTTACTTCACACCCAAGATGAACTTGCAGCAATGGAATTCCTACTTGATCGCATGAAAGAAACCAAAACCAACGATGATTTCTTTGATCAAATGAAGCGTAAAGCGACCAGCTAATCCGACCTGCTTTACCTAAAAAGGCTGTCTTAACGACAGCCTTTTTATTTGGTTGACTTAGCTTACACAAAGCAACATTTCATCCGACTCTCTGTAAACTTATTTGCAAGTTTTTGATAAACAAAAATTTGAAATAAAAAACCTTCATCTTTTTAAATGTTTATTTGGCACTTCTCCAATACAAACCTCATCATTGATTGTTATTTTCTGTTAAAAAAGCCCTGTTTTTAGACCTTTTTTATCAATTTTTTCATCCCAGCTAGTAGCAATTCAAAATGCGCAGTGATAGCATATTTGCAGACCAGTTAGGCTGCTCCTGCATTGTTAGTCCCTAGCAAAATTAGGAACAATAAAAGCACACAACAGACTAACGTCGGTTTTTTTTAATCTCATATTTTAGAGAGTGATGCCATGTTATTCAAAAAAATCGCTATTGCTGCTGCAGTTGCTACTACTTTAGCTTTCGTTGGCTGTGCTAAGAAAGAAGAAGCTCCTGCTGCTGAAGCTGCATCTGAAGTTGCTGCTGCATCTGAAGCTGTTGAAGCTGCATCTGAAGTTGCTGTAGACGCTGCTGCTGCTGCTTCTGAAGCTACTGTTGCTGCTTCTGAAGCTACTGCTGCTGCTTCTGAAGTTGTTGAAGCTGCTGCTTCTGAAGCTGCTCACTAATCTTTTAGATTAGTTAGTAAAAAAAGAGAGCCTATGGCTCTCTTTTTTTATGCTCAAAATTTATCAAAAACAGAGCTCTGCTAGTTGGCAAGAATTAAATCAGCCAAACAATCAGAAAAATTCTAAGCAAAAAAAGCAGATCAATCGATCTGCTCATTTCCCACACGCTGGCGGAATTTCTGCCCTGCGCGGAAGGTCACTACACGGCGTGCAGAAATCGGAATTTCTTCACCCGTTTTCGGGTTACGACCTGGACGTTGACGTTTATCACGCAACTCGAAGTTACCGAAACCAGAAAGTTTAACTTGCTCACCAGAGATTAGCGCTTGGCTAATCTCATCAAAGAACAACTCGACCATTTGCTTAGCTTCACGACGGTTTAAACTCGTGAGCTCACTTAGATGGTCAGCCATTTCCGCTTTTGTTAATGCTGTCATGAAGCCCTCAATGTCGCCTGATAAGTGTTTTCCAACACTTGTAAAATATGATCCATACCGGATTTAATTTCAGCATCTTCAAGCGTACGTGATGGGTGTTGCCAAAGAAGTGCAAATGCCAATGAGCGCTTACCGTCTTCAACGCCTTGCCCAGTGTACACATCGAACAACCAAGTCGAGTCTAAAAGCTCACCACCTGTTTTTTCGATAAGTTGCTGAATTTCACTTACATTTATCTTATCACTAATTAAAAGCGCAATATCACGTCTAACCGACGGAAAACGTGATAATTCTGTAAAATTAGATACATAAGTTTGCAAAACAGCCGATTGATCAAGTTCAGCCACCCAAGTTGTACTCAAATCCAGTGCATCTTCTAAAGATGGATGTAATCGACCAAAGTAACCAATAGATTGACCATTGACTAAAATCTCAGCAGACTGTCCTGGATGCAACCAGCTACGCTCAGAACGAACATAATCTACTTGCACACGACCCGCCGCCAATACTTCTTCAATTTCACCTTTGAAATCAAAGAAATCCATAGCTTGAGGTTTAGCATGCCAAGTTTCTGAAGTTTTTGCACCTGTTGCAATCACTGCAAGGGTAGGAATTTGTTTCAAATCATGAATAGATTCAGCATCTTGATAATCAAACCGTAAACCCAACTCAAAGAAACGCACCCGCTGTTGCTGACGATTGACATTGTATTGCACACACGGAATCAAACTCGACAGCAAAGTTGAACGCATCACGGCCAAATCACTTGAAATCGGGTTAGCCAAAGCCAAAGGATTCACAGCCGCATTGAGTTGCTTTTCAAGTTTCAAATCTGCAAAGCTAAAACTAATCGCTTCTTGGTAGCCGAGCGTCACTAAAGTTTGACGCAATTGAATCATTTCAAATTGGTCTTGATATTGAGCCAATTGCGCTTCAATTTTTGGCAAACTGATTTGAATATTGTCATAACCATGAATACGCGCAACTTCTTCAATCAGGTCTTGGTAGATTGCCATATCATAACGGTGTGAAGGCGGTACGACAGACCACTGACCTTCTGCTTTAACCGTCACAGCACAACCTAAACGGGTTAATGCATCTGCAATAAATGCACCTTCAACCGAATAACCCAACAATTGATCGACTTGAGCTTGTTGTAACTCAATCGCTTCACGCTTTGGCAAAACAGTCGCTTGTTCCGCAGTCGTAATTGGACCGAACTCCCCCCCCGCCAAGTCTGCAATCAATTGTGATGCACGGTGCATCGCGAGCATTGGCAGTTCAAAATCCACGCCACGCTCATAACGCTGCGACGCATCGGTATGCAAACCAAAGCTACGGGCACGACCCGCAATGGCTAATGGTGCAAAGAATGCAGACTCCAAGAAAATGTCTTGAGTGTCATCACCTACAGATGAAGACATGCCACCCATAATGCCTGCAATCGCCAATGCTTTTTCATCATCCGCAATCACCATGACTTTTTCATTCAGCTCCACTTCTTGTTCATTCAGTAGAACCAATTTTTCAGATGCATTCGCTTGGCGAACTTGGACTGAACCTTGAATTTTTGCTGCATCAAAAGCATGGAGCGGTTGACCCAACTCCATCAGTACATAATTGGTAATATCAACCAAAATACTGTGCTGACGAATCCCTGAGCGAACCAAAGCGCGTTCCATCCATTCTGGGGTTGCTGCTTTGGTATTCACGTTTTTAATCACACGACCTAAATAGCGCGGGCAGCCTTCAGTGCTCACCACAACTTTTTTCTCATCAGCAATAGTCGCGGCAACGGCATTAATTTCAGGTGCAGTCACAGTCAGTTGGTTAATTACCCCAATTTCACGGGCAATACCACGAATACTAAAACAGTCACCACGGTTTGGCGTGATGCTGATATCAATGACATGATCATCTAAATTTAAATATTCACGAATATCCACACCGACAGGTGCATCAACGGGCAGCTCTAAAAGGCCATCAATTTTGTCTTCTAGATCAATTTCAGATGCACCACACAACATCCCTTGTGATTCAATGCCACGAAGTTTGCCTTTCTTGATTTTGAAATCGCCTGGAAGCACAGCACCAATGGTTGCCACAGGGGCTTTCATACCAACCCGTACGTTTGGTGCACCACACACTATTTGTAACGGCTCGCCTGAACCAATATTCACAGTGGTCACACGTAAACGGTCTGCATCAGGATGTTGCTCTACCGTCAACACTTCACCAACAACCACGCCAGTGAACGGTTTTGCCGCAGGCGATAAATCATCGACCTCTAAACCCAACATGGTCAGTTGATCAGATAAAGTATTGCTATCAACGGCTGGGTTAACCCATGTACGCAACCAATTTTCGCTAATTTTCATTTTGTTAAAAACCTATAAATCTAAATTTTTGAATCCCCCTCTAACTCCCTCTTTTGGAAAAGAAGGAGAACCCCGAGTCATCACAAACAACTCCTCTCCTTCAAGGAGAGGCTGGGAGAGGTATAAATCTGTTTAAGCAAATTGGCGTAAGAAACGCACATCGTTTTGGTAGAACATACGTAAGTCATTGATGCCATAACGAAGCATCGCAAAACGTTCCACACCTAGACCGAAAGCAAAGCCTTTGTATTTTTCAGGATCAATCCCTGCTGCCTGTAAGACATTTGGATGTACCATGCCACAACCAAGCACTTCTAACCATTTACCACGCTCATCCATAATATCCACTTCAGCGCTTGGCTCTGTGAATGGGAAATAAGATGGACGGAAACGTACTTTTAAGTCTTTTTCAAAGAATTCGTTTAACAGATTGACCAATAAACCTTTCAGTTCTGCAAAGCTAGTATTTTCAGCTACATACAAACCTTCAATTTGATGGAACATTGGCGAATGCGTTTGGTCAGAGTCACAGCGGTATACACGACCTGGGCACACAATACGAATCGGGGGTTGCTGGGTTTCCATGGTACGAATCTGCACACCCGAAGTATGGGTACGTAACAAATGTGTCGCATCAAAATAGAATGTATCGTGCATTGCACGCGCAGGGTGATGCCCTGGAATATTTAAAGCTTCAAAGTTGTGGTAGTCATCTTCAACTTCTGGGCCAGTTTCAATCACAAAACCGGCTTTGGTAAAGAACTGACAAATGCGCTCTTGCACTTGAGTAACAGGGTGAATACTACCAATCGTTTGACCACGACCCGGTAAAGTAATATCCACCGTTTCACTTGCGAGTTTTTGCGCCAACGCCGTTTGTTGTAATTGTGTTTGGCGTTCAGTTAAAGCACCGGTAATCGCTTCGCGAACTGCATGAATTTGCGCACCAAAATTTTTACGCTCTTCAGGGTCCATCTTGCCTAAAGCTTTGGATTGCTCAGCGAGCTGGCTTTTCTTACCCGTAAACTGCACTCGTACTTGATCGAGTGTAGCAAGGTCCTCTGCTGCTGCAATCGCAGCAAGCGCTTCAGTGGTCAGGGCTTCCAGTGACATAGTAACTCTCAAAGCAACAATTTATAAAATTAATAAAACCCCATATTCTATCAGTTTTTAAGCACGTTGATGAAGCTCTACGATCAGGAAAATTTGTTTAGTACATGGTTTTATAAACAGGTTAAGATAGTGTCATCACAGAAGAGAACAACAAACGATGTCGCTTGATCCTATTTGGCAACAACAACTTACTTTAGTTACTTATGGCAATGAATATTTACGCCACAACCTAAGTTTCCAACGTTGGTTAGAACATGCCATTTTTGACCGACATTGCTTTCAGTTTCGTGATCTGAATAGCCAACATTTACTGGCTCAGCATTTTCAGGTCTGGCTTGAAGCCTTAAAAAAACAAGGGGTCAAACAGCTCAGTCTGCATAGTTCAACATTGCTAGCAGACGAAAAGAACCCTAACCCAAATGTTGAACTCCTTGCGACCCCACATATTATTGTGAGCCATCAAGCACAACAAAAAACAGCTTGGATTTTTGGTAAAGAACTGGCTGAATGGTACAGCGCTGAACACGATTTTATAACTCCAAAAACGCAACAAAGCTCAATCCGTAGCGAAAATTTATGGCGTTTTGAACTGAATCACAAGCTCAGCAAACGTATTGAATCGGATTTACAAACGCCGAAATGGGATGAAATCGAAAACTTTACCGAACAAGAACTATTTAGTGCGTCATTTTCACAAGGTTTAGTAGAACCCGAGACAGTAGACTTACCGTACTATGGACAACAAGAGGCCACAGATGAAGCCCACCGTCTCGCTCTTTTACCAACAGACTATACTGCCGATTATGCACATCAAACTCTGTATCGCTTAGATGCGTTATCAGCATTGATCCAGACTAAGATTCAACATCCTTACAATGCAGAAGGCCAAGTGCTCACGCCAGATGAGCAATTGAACCTACGTCATTTTGAGCAAAAGATTGATGATTTAAGTACCAAGTTTATCGTGAAAGTGGCCAATCACTATCAAACCGCGCAGCTCACACCCAAAGACACAACTACACCACTTGATGCTCGCAATCATTCAACACCTAAATTAAGTGCGATAGAGACCAAGCCTCATGAAACACACCACAAATCGGGGAAAACCGGGGTATTTGCTTTAATCATAATTACGATTTTGATCTGTGTAGTTGGCTATTATTTTGGCTTATAAGCTATTAGAGATATATCAAAGCGCTCCTCTCAAAAAGCGCTTTTTTATGGTCTCAATTTCTTCAGGCGGTAATTAGAAGATTGAAGGGCCGGATTTTGATTTGTACCTTATGCTGATTGGCATGTTGATTAATATAATGATTAACCGAAACCACCTCACCCTCTAGCTCCGCATCAGGTCCATACATAATTTTGACTGACTCACCTTTTCTGGGAATCATTTGTAATTCCACCGTGATACTTCCCTGTCCCATCCCAGTAATTTCTGCAAGCATATCCTGCTCCTTTTCTTTTTAATCTTTTTATTTATTAGGCATCGGCCACCTTTGAGATTAAAGCAGATTTATGTAACTAAAGCTTAAAGGTTCACCTTAATCGCTGAGTACGCACTGAGCTTTTTTAATTTAAACGTTATGCTTTTCAACAGCCAACTGATCTAAAAAACGACTCACTTGTTTTGGTGTCTTTAAATGAATCCACTGTATATGTTGATATTCAGGCATCTGCATCATTTTTAAGTATTTCTGTCGGTTTTTAGCATGCGTTTTAATCATCCACCAAATAATCGAATCCCGACCAAACATCCGTAGCAAGCTTTCCCGATTATTCGAGTTTTCCCATAAATCCTGTTGTGCCCATGCCCGCTGAACAGCACGCTTCACAGAACGGTACAGGTTGACTGGAAACGGTAAGTCCAACCAAATGACAGTATCAATTTCCGCCCATTTCACAGGAATGGCACGGGTATAGTTACCATCGATCACATAGCCCTGTATTGCTTTTTGTACTTCTGACTCAATCTTGGCAAAGAACACCTCATCAGGACATTCTTGCCAGTCGTCTAACCAAAACAAATTATCCAACTCGATATAATGCAAATCTAACTTTTCGGCCAAAGCTCTGGAAAATGTAGATTTTCCTGTAGCAGAAGTTCCTACGACATTGATTCTTTTCATTGTACTGGCCTAACGCTGATGCGGTCTTTCTTATCATACCTAATTATGGTTGTATCACAGTCTCACCTTTGACCCATAAAAAAATTTGATTCAAAAAATAATCAGCCATAAAAAAGACCACTAAAAAGCGGTCTTTCTTTAAGTCTTAAAGACTTATGCAGCTAATGCATCTTTAGCTTTAGAAGCTAAAGCAGCGAATGCAACTGCGTCATGCATAGCGATGTC
This sequence comes from Acinetobacter sp. PC34, assembly GCF_051789135.1. NCBI lineage: Bacteria > Pseudomonadati > Pseudomonadota > Gammaproteobacteria > Moraxellales > Moraxellaceae > Acinetobacter > Acinetobacter sp. PC34. Next base: position 2,875,713 of record NZ_CP196664.1, read on the forward strand.
AGCAAGTACGCGACGGTCGATAATCACTTGAGCTTTTTTCAAGCCAGCGATCATACGGCTGTACGATAAACCATTTAGACGAGCACCAGCATTAATACGCGCAATCCATAGAGCACGGAATTGACGTTTTTTCTGACGACGGTCACGGTAAGCGTATTGACCCGCTTTGATTACTGCTTGGAACGCTACGCGATATACGCGTGAACGAGCGCCGTAGTAACCTTTAGCACGAGCAAGAATTTTTTTATGACGGCGATGAGCCTGTACACCACGTTTTACACGAGCCATTTATAATCTCCTTAGATGTATGGGCACATACGACGAACTGAAGCAACGTCACTCACGTGAACCATTACACAGCCGCGTAATTGACGAATACGCTTAGCAGATTTTTTGGTCAAAATGTGGCGTTTGAACGCTTGTTTACGCTTGAAACCGTTAGCAGTAGCTTTAAAACGCTTAGCTGCACCACGGCGAGTTTTCATCTTAGGCATAACAACCTCTTTTGAACACCTGTTCGGAACGTTTGCACCATTGCAAAACGACCTGCAGGTAAGGGAGCGAATATTCTAATCGAACTTTGTCTAAAACAAAAGCAAATAATCAACAATAAAAGCAAGCTTAGTTTATTTCCCGATAAGCTTTAAGCGATGATTTTATAACCGTGGTTTAGTCCAAGTCGTATAATGCCTCATCCATTCCATACTGTACCCTTATGAACGCTACACAGGATGCTTTTGCCGCACTCCGATACCGAGACTTCTCTATTGTTACGCTCAATCAATTTTGTCTGACGCTTGCCATTTTGATTCAGGAAATTATTGTGGCGTATTCTTTGTATAAAATTACCAAAGATCCTCTCACTTTAGGCTTGATTGGTCTGGCAGAAGCAATCCCCTTTATTGCGCTCTCCTTATGGGGCGGTTATTTTGCAGATCGCTTTAATAAGCAAACCATCATGAAAATCTGCTTATTCTTTGCCATTCCTCTACCCTTGGTTTTATGGGGGTTATTTCATGCTTATGGCTTAAAGCACATTGAACTCTCCACCCTGTCATGGGGTGTTTATGCCGTGATCTTTGGCTTAGGAATAATTCGAGGTTTCTATAATCCATCTGCAACATCACTCAAACCCTTTTTAATTCCTCGGGAACTTTATGCCAATGGTGCCACATGGACTACCATTGGTTGGCAAAGCGGGGTGATTATTGGGCCAATGCTGGGTGGATTTATGCTGGCATTTTTAGGCCGTGAAACCAGTTTCATCAGTGTGGCGGTGCTGCTTAGTCTGTGCTTCTTACTCGTCAATCTTTTAAGCAAACGCACTTTTCCTAAAATTGAAACGGAACGTGTACTACAAAGTTTAGGTGAAGGTTTTCGCTTTATTGCTAAAACTAAAATCGTTCTCTGGGCCATCTCACTCGACTTAGTCTCAGTGCTGTTCGGCGGTGTGATCGCTTTACTCCCGATCTTTGCTGAAGATATTTTGAAAATTGGGCCTGAAGGATTGGGCTATTTACGGGCAGCACCTTCGATTGGTGCACTCATCACCATGATTGCGCTGACGCGTTTTCCGCCCACACGACATGCATGGCGCAATATGCTGCTTGCTGTTGCAGGTTTTGGCCTATTCACCTTATTGTTCGCTTACTCAAACTACCTCTGGTTATCTTTGTTTACTCTTGCTATGACGGGTGCATGTTACAGTATTTCAGTGGTAATTCGTCAGACCATTTTACAAATTTATCCTCCTGAGAATATGCGAGGCCGTGTTGCAGCTGTAAATGGCATGTTTGTGTCGAGTAGTAATGAACTGGGAGCATTTGAGTCAGGTCTTGCAGCAAAATATTTAGGCCCTGTGATTGCAACGGTTTTTGGCGGCGGCATGACACTCTTGGTGGTCGCACTGAGTTGGACTAAAACCAAAGACTTATTTGGTGTAGACATCACCCAAGCCGAGCAAAAATAGTTTTAATTTAACAATATAACTTGCGAGTCTTTCTAATTCAGGAAATACTCGCAACAATTATTTAAGTCATGCGCACTGGATGCGTTATAAAAGAAATCGATCATATGAAACCACTCTTCTTGCTCGCATTGTCTACACTGCCCTTTCATCTCAGTCATGCAGCTCAACCACCATTAGAACTCACCATCCAAAAAAGTTCAGCTCAATCGGCGCATTTGACCACGCGTATTCAATGGGTAGATTTTCCCAAACCCCAATATAAAAATAGCGATTTAAATCAAAAAAACCGTGCAGCAATTATTCGTGTGTATGCAGATGAAACAGGTGATGTGACCAAAGCGACAGTCCAAGAAACGACTGGACTCAAAGCTTTAGATGAAAAGCTGGTAAATGCCGTGCTTCAAGCCAAAGTAAAACCGTTTATGGAGGACGACACCGCTTTAGCTGTCATTGGTTATCAAGTTTTTAATTTAAACTTAACCCCAGATGATGCCGAAGCATGTAACTATAGCTTTGACTCGAAAAACTGGCGTGCGCAACAGCAGCAGCAAAAAGTGCCTTTTCAATATCAGGCTCAACCTAAGCTTGCGCTAGATTCAACGCAGTTAAATGATCATGACCGTCAAATTAAATTTAGCTTTAAAGCCGATAAACACGGCAACATCAAGAAGCCTAAAATTATCAAAGGTTCAGGTATCTACGCGCTTGATCAACAGGTTTTACAAGCCGTTGCAAATAGCAAAGTCAGTGTTAAACGCACAGCAAGTACACTGTGGCTCTATAAAAAGTCTAAATTTAAAGATGCGATTGAATTCGATCTAAATGCTTGTCGTTAAAATTTAGCATGACACGAGTTTTCACTCACTCGTGTCATCTCTCTATATAAACTTTAAACCCATTCAGCCAATATAAGCATGTGGCCAGCCGCTCTCAGTACTTGAAAATAATTAGAACTGACTAAACATCCAATACACAAAAAGATAGCGTCCTATTTTCGCAATACTCACCATCACGACAAAACGAACAAAGTTTTCCTTGAGTAGTCCTGCAATGAGGGTAATCGGATCACCAATAACGGGCACCCAACTGAGCAATAAAGACCAAAAACCATATTTTTGATAAATGCCCTGCGCCTGCAACATCTTTTGCTCTGAGACGGGAAACCATTTTTTGTTTTTGTATTGCTCAACTTTCAAGCCGAGCCACCAATTCACACAGCTACCTAAGATATTACCTAGACTGGCAACAGCTACCAACAACCACACTGGATACTGCATCTGAGCCAACAATCCCACCAAGACTACTTCTGACTGTAACGGCAGCAGTGTCGCCGCCCCAAAAGCAGAAAGGAAAAGTAGTCCTAAGGCCCACATCATTTTATGATTTTAAACCCAGCTTTTTCTTGGTTGAGCTATAGGCAAAACTTGACCAGATCAATGCCAGAATCAACAAAGACCAACGTGACCATGAATATTTATCGGCAAGCGGTTCAATTGCAGCACGCAGTACCACCTGATCTTTAGTATTCAGCAGTTCAATGATTTTTTGAATGTGTACCGCTTCAGCTACAAATAGCATCAAACATCCTGCAATCCCCACAATAATACTGAGATAGATTTTAGGATTCGCTTCAATAATGCGGGTTAAATTGAGGAAAAACTCTTTTTTCATTACTACCTACTAACTTTCAATTTTTAAAACCACAAAAATGTTCTGTAAGTATGAGATATTAACATACTGAAGAATTTTTCTTAGAAAGGATAAAGTCCTTTAACACAGCAAACAAAAGATAGGGGTATATCAAGTGGATGAGTGGGATAAATATCAAGAAGAAATGAAATTTAAATATCCTAAAGTTTTTGAGAACGCTTTAAAAATCCAATCTTTGTACCCGGAAACTGATCGTGGCGCTGCATTAATTGTCGCAGCAGTACTTGAGGAGCAATTAACACTAATTTTGTACTCTTTTTTACGAGATTCAAAATCTGCAAAAATACTACTAGATGGATTTAATGCTCCTATAGGTCAATTTTCATCAAAAATTCATCTATGTCACGCATTAGGCTTAATTGAGGATGATGAATATAAGCAACTTGAAGGATTAAGAAAAATTCGCAATAAGTTTGCACATAGTTTCGAAAATATAGATTTTGATACTCAACAAATTAAAGACTTAATTAACGGCAATCTTATTGAACTTCCCCCAAACTCATCAACACGCAAACTATTTCATAACTGGTTTATTAATCTTAACCATGATTTACTCTATCGCTCAAATGAGGTGTTAACAGATAAACGAAATTCTAAAACATATAAATTTAAACATATTAAAAATATAAATTTTGTGGAAGTGGATGGTTTTTAATCACCCACCTTAGACTTTAAACTTTTACTGCCAACGCACGCTGAACTGCAGGACGCGCTTGAATACGCTCCATATACGCCTTCACATTTGGATAGTCATTTATATCAATTTGTTGCCATTCATAACGCAAAATCCATGGGAAAATTGCCATATCCGCTATCGAATACTCTCCAGCTACATAGTTTTGACCAAAAAGCTGATTATCTAGTACAGCATACAAACGCTTGGTTTCATTGACATAGCGTTCAGTCGCATACGCAATACGCTCGGGTGCAAATTTACTGAAGTGATGGTTCTGTCCAAGCATTGGACCAAAACCACCCATTTGCCACATCAACCACTGCTCAACTTCAACACGAGACTGTTCATCGCTTGGATAAAACTGTCCTGTTTTACGCCCTAAGTACTGCAAAATCGCCCCTGACTCAAACACAGAAATGGCTTCACCTTTAGGACCATCTTGATCCACAATCGCAGGGATTTTATTGTTGGGTGAAATGCGTAGAAAGTCGGGTTGAAACTGATCATTTTCTAAAATATTGATGGGAAAGACTTGATACTCCAAACCCATCTCTTCTAATGCAATGCTAATTTTATGTCCGTTGGGTGTTCCCCAATAGTACAAATCGATCATTCTTATTTCCTGAGTTTATTCACTTATTTTGGATACACGATATCATAATTAAACATGACTATTTTTATGTAATTTTATATATTATTTAGCGCTTATTCGAATAAAAAATGACTTAACAACATGAATAAAATCATTGATATTCCAAGCCCAATCGATCTTAAAGATCCGCTACATGCGACACAGTGGGCAAAGGAAGCAAACCTTAAACGACCTTACCGCATCGAGTTCTTCGAACACTATATTTCTCAAATTTTAAATCATCCAAAGCCAGATGTCCGTATTTTAGAATTAGGTTCAGGCCCTGGTTTCTTTGCATATGAGCTCTTAAGTAGACGAGCTAATATTCATTATACAGCCGTCGATTTTTCAGCGGCTATGCATAACTTAGCCAAACAACGCTTAGCTGCTATTCCCCATACATCCGTAGATTTTATCATCGCTGATTTTAAACAGCAGGATTGGTATACAGTTCTGAATGGTCAACGCTTTGACTATGTCGTGATTCATCAAGCTTTACATGAACTTCGCCATAAAGCATATGCTTATGAGTTTCATAAGAGTATTGCACAGCAAGTTATCCAACCCCATGGCTCCTACTTCATGACCGATCACTTGGCCCAACCTGATGGAAATATGAAGAATCTCGAACTGTATATGACCAAAGATGAACACATGCAAAGCTTAAGTAACGCTAACTTTAGGGATATTCAGATTGGACTTGAGATAGACGGCTTATGCACTTTGCAAGCAACTTTATAAGATCATAATCAAATTGGTTAGTAGCCTTCTCTTGATATTGCAATAAAAAAAGCACTGCATAGGCAGTGCTTTTTTAAGATCAATGGATCATTACTTTTTCTTTTTAGGACCAAGCAACATACCCATTTGACGACCTTCCATTTTTGGTGATTGCTCAACAACACCAATTTCAGCCACATCTGCTTCAACTTTTTGAAGTTGAGCCAAACCAAGCTGTTGGTGCGCCATTTCACGACCACGGAAACGAAGAGTAATTTTTACTTTGTTGCCTTCTTCAAGGAACTTAGTGATTGCACGTAGTTTTACGTTGTAATCACCAACATCAGTACCCGGGCGGAGTTTGATTTCTTTCACCTGTACTTGATGCTGTTTTTTCTTCGCTTCTTTCTGCTTTTGCTTTAGATCAAACAAATGCTTGTTGAAGTCCATGATTTTACAAACAGGCGGTTCAGCGTTTGCTACGATCTCAACAAGATCAAGCTCAACACTTTCAGCAGCGCGTAATGCTTCTGCCAAGCTAACAATACCTTTTTGCTCACCATTTTCGTCTACAAGACGGACTTCTTTCGCACGAATTTCATCATTCAAAGCAGGACGGTTTGATTTGTTACCGCCCTGTTGATTACGGTCAGGCTGTTTAATCGCTGTTACTCCACAATGTACCGGCCGCGTTCGGCAACGGCTGCTTTTACTAGGTCAACGAAAGCGTCGATTGACATAGTACCCAAATTTGTTCCAGAGCGGGTACGCACGTTCACTGTACCTTCCTCTACCTCACGGTCCCCAAGTACCAGTAAGTAAGGAATACGCTCTAATGTACGTTCACGAATCTTAAAGCCGATTTTCTCATTTCTCAAGTCTGAAATCGCACGGAGACCGTTTTCTTTAAGTTTAGCGACGACTGACTCACATGCTTCCGCTTGTGAATCGGTAATGTTCATCACACATGCTTGGATTGGTGTTAACCAAGGTGGCATAAAGCCCGCATAGTGTTCGATTAGTATACCAATAAAACGTTCAAAACTGCCAAGTATTGCACGGTGCAACATTACAGGTTGATCACGATCATTGTCTTCAGTGACATATGACGCATCTAAACGTTCTGGCAAATTGAAGTCACATTGGATTGTACCACATTGCCATACACGGCCTAAGCAGTCTTTCAGTGAGAATTCAATTTTCGGACCATAGAATGCGCCTTCACCTGGTTGAAGTTCCCACTCCAAACCAGCAGCATCTAAAGCATCTGCTAAAGATTTTTCAGCCATATCCCAAAGTGCATCATCACCCACACGTTTTTCTGGACGTGTAGACAACTTCATTTGCACGTCTTCGAAACCAAAGTCTTTATACACATCTAAAGTCAGTTGAATGAAGTCAGCCACTTCTTGACCAATTTGCTCTTTTGTACAGAAAATGTGTGCATCATCTTGAGTAAAGCCACGAACACGCATAATGCCGTGCAATGAACCCGATGGTTCGTTACGGTGACACGAACCGAACTCAGCCAAACGAATTGGCAAATCACGGTATGATTTTAAACCTTGGTTGAACACTTGTACGTGACAAGGACAGTTCATCGGCTTAATTGCATAGTTACGGCTTTCTGAATGTGTCGTGAACATACCATCTGCATAGTTTGCAGCATGGCCTGATTTTTCCCAAAGCGTGAAATCAACCACTTGCGGGGTACGAATTTCGAGGTAGCCATTATCTTGCTGAACTTTACGCATGTATTGTTCAAGTACTTGATAAATGGTCCAACCGTTTGGATGCCAGAACACCATACCTGGTGCTTCTTCTTGCATATGGAACAGGTCTAAAGCTTTACCAATTTTACGGTGGTCACGCTTTTCAGCTTCTTCAATACGTTTGATATACGCTGCAAGCTGTTTTTTGTCTGCCCACGCTGTACCATAAATACGTTGTAACTGTTCATTCTTCGCATCGCCGCGCCAATAAGCGCCTGACATTTTAGTCAGCTTGAATGCTTTTAAAAATTTAGTATTTGGCACGTGTGGACCACGGCACATATCCAAATAATCTTGATGGTAGTACAAGCCCATTTCTGTTTCTTCAGGCATGTCTGCAATCAAGCGTAATTTATAATCTTCACCACGCGCTGTGAATTCTGCAATCACCTCATCACGTGGTGTCATTTTTTTGATGACATCATAGTCTTGATCGATGAGCTTTTTCATGCGCTCTTCAATGGCTACCATGTCTTCTGGTGTAAATGGCTTTGCACTAAAAATATCGTAATAAAAGCCATCTTCAATGACAGGACCAATCACCATTTTCGCTTCAGGGAACAATTGCTTAACCGCATGTCCCACTAAGTGAGCGCAAGAGTGACGAATGATTTCGACACCTTCTTCGTCTTTAGGCGTAATAATTTGAAGGCTGGCATCCGTGGTAATCAAATCAGATGCATCGACTAAACGACCATCGACTTTTCCTGCAACTGTATTTTTCGCAAGACCCGGACCGATGCTCAGTGCAACGTCCATCACAGATACAGCTTGATCAAATTGTTTTTGATCGCCATTTGGCAAAGTGATAATTGGCATAAAAAATCCTTAAGGAGTGATGCCCCGTACCATGGAGCATGTCACCGCGAGATTATGATCGAGGTAAAACCTCAAAAGATAAAAACGGTGGATAAATAAAATCAGTCGAATTTTACACGTGTTATCCACAGGATTAAACCTTTTCCCCTAGAAAATTCACGTTTCAGCGCATTTTGAATTCATTTGCCAATCCATCAGCCTCCCTAAAATGAGGGGGATTGATGTTCCGCAATCCTTATCGCTACATTTTATAATGACTCTATCGGTCACTTTGTATTGAACAATGCAGCAACACAAGCATACACACTTTGCTTAAAAAGCAGGCTAAAATCTAACTAAAAGGGTTTATATCTCACAGAATCCATAGATTCAGTTTAGATAAACTAAACAAAGAAATTCAATAAATTCATCTAAAAAGCGCAACTCGACTAAAGCATAAATGCAAGATGGCTGAAAAATGCATATCTTTTAAGCAATGGAAAAAATAATACCAAATTCAGGAGTGATCAACATGGTGAGTGCGTATGATGAGTTACCAAGAACCCCCGCAAACTTTGTAGCTTTGTCACCGCTGCGTTATTTAGAACGAGCTGCTTATATTTACCCTCATCAAGATGCCATCATTCATGGGCACCGCCATATTTCATGGCGTGAAACTTACCTTCGCTGTCGCCAATTTGCCTCACAGTTACAAAAATTGGGAATCACAAAAAACGATACTGTCTCTGTTTTGCTGCCCAATGTCCCTGCAATGATCGAAGCACATTTTGCAGTCCCAATGGCAGGTGCTGTGCTCAACACATTGAACACGCGCTTAGATGCCAAAACCATCGCATTTATGCTTGATCATGCAGAAACCAAAGTCTTATTGGTGGATCCAGAGTTTGCATCGGTTGCACAAGAAGCCTTGGCTTTGGTCGGACGCGATATTTTCGTGATTGATGTAGATGATGCTGAGTACGAAAACTGTTTTGCAGCTCCCATTGGTCAAATCGAGTATGAAGACTGGTTAACCGAAGGCGATGAGAACTTTGAATGGCATTTACCTCAAGATGAATGGGATGCCATCAGCCTTAACTACACCTCTGGCACCACAGGCAACCCAAAAGGCGTGGTTTATCACCACCGTGGCGCTTATATTAATGCGGCCAGTAACATCATTGCTTGCGGCATGACACCACGTGCGACCTACTTGTGGACCTTACCTTTATTCCACTGTAACGGCTGGTGCTTTGCATGGACTATGGCAGCCAATGGTGGCACCAACATCTGTTTACGTAAAATTGACCCTGAACTCATTTTTAAACTCATCACTGAGCACAAAGTCGATTATTTCTGCGGTGCGCCGATTGTGTTATCAATGCTGATCAATACTCCAGAAGAGCAACGGATTCACTTTGAGCATCGCGTTGAAGTGATGGTGGCAGGTGCTGCACCTCCTGCTGCAATTATTGAGGGCATGCGTCATATTGGCATCAATGTCACCCATGTCTACGGTCTCACTGAAACCTATGGTCCTTCTGCGCTTTGTGCCTCTCAAGCAGGTTGGTCTGACTTATCGATTCAAGAACAAGCGCAGCTGCACTCACGCCAAGGTGTACCGTACCCACTGCAAGATGGTATGAAAGTCCTTGATCCAGATACCATGCAACCTGTACCGCATGATGGTCAAACCATGGGCGAAATTATGTTCCGTGGCAACATTGTGATGAAAGGCTACCTCAAAAACCCTGAGGCGACCGCAGAAGCGTTCACTGGTGGTTGGTTTCATACAGGCGATCTTGCAGTCTGCCAACCCGATGGCTATGCCAAAATTACTGATCGCTCAAAAGATGTGATCATTTCTGGAGGCGAGAATATTTCATCACTAGAAGTCGAAGAAATTCTCTATCAACATCCTGCTATTTTAACGGCTGCGGTGGTCGCGAAACCCGATCCTCGCTGGCAAGAAGTGCCCTGTGCATTTATTGAACTCAAAGCTGGGAAAGAAACCACACCTGAGGAAATCATTGAATTCTGTAAGCAACATCTGGCACGTTTTAAAGTACCGAAAGATGTAGTGATTACAGAAATTCCAAAAACGTCGACAGGCAAGTTACAAAAATTTGTTCTACGCGATTGGGCCAAAGAGCGTGCAACGGGCGAGTTTAGCTAAACATTCAGCAGTCTATACAAGCAAATATTCTCACATAAAAAAAGCGACCTTGAAGGTCGCTTTTTTATGTCTAAATGACTTAATTATCTGAAATTAAAGCCACTTGCTGAATGTAGTTAAACAACTTCAAACGCGAAGCTTTAAGTTGTTCTTCATCCGCCTGCTGTTTCATATCACGGTGAATACGCAATACATGCTGACGAATGGTATGACGTTCCGCGGCATTATAAGTTTTGGAAAACTCATTAATGACCACATCACCATCTTTGATCATACGGTCAACCCAACGCTGCAATTGAGCGGTTTTTTTCGCGCCTTGTTGCGGTGTCAAATAAGACAAAATCACCGTTTCATCTTCATTACGCAACAACTTCCCAATGCGTAAAAATTGGCGACGACGAGCTTCATTTGATGTAATTAGTTTTACATCCAAAAGAGCTTCAATCAAACGCTCTTCAACAGGTAAGTTTTGAATTTGTTTAGTGTTCAACTCTGCAAGTTGAGAACCCAAAGATGCCATACGTTGTACGGCTTTTTTCTGTTCAGTTTTACTTGCACGTCCTTCTAAAGATTCAAAGTCTTCTTCAGTAAAACTATGCGGTCGACGTGCCACGATTAATCTGCCTCGTAAAATTTTGCTGCAAATAGTGCCTGAATCTCAGATAAAGCTTGTTCTTCATCTGCGCCTTCAAGCACCAAGCGTAAAGTGGTGCCCTTTCCTGCGCCTAGCATCAGGAGGGACATAATATTTTTGGCATCCACCAATTTGTCTCCTTTTCCAATTTGGATTGAAGAACGGAATTTAGTGGTCACTTCAATGAGCTTGCCAGATGAACGCGCATGTAACCCTAGTTTATTAATTACGTCAACAGTTGTGTCAATCATGCCCAGTGCTTCATTTCTCGATGGAGGACCTGAATAGACCATTTTGCCTCAAGGGCTTTTTTTAGTCTATCCACAATATATACAGAGCGATGCTGCCCACCCGTACAACCAATTGACACGGTCATATAGTGACGATGCCCTTCAGCAAAAGCTGGTAACCATTTATCTAAAAACTTATAAATATCTTGGAACATTTCGTGCGTTTGCTCACTTTGTTCCAAAAATTTTTGCACAGGAGCATCCAGTCCTGAATACTTTCGTAGTTCTAAATCCCAATGTGGATTGGGTAAATGTCGAACATCAAACACATAGTCAGCATCCAACGGAATACCGTGCTTAAAGCCAAAAGACTGCAAAATCAAAATCAGGTTATCCGACTGCCCCAACTTTGACAGCAAGGTATGCTTTAAATCGTGCACACTTTTATCGGTGGTATCAATATGCACGGTTGAGCGCAAATTAATCGGCAATAGAAGGGTTTTCTCTTCTTGAATACACTGGTTCAAACTTTGAAAGCGTGTCGCCAACGGATGCGGACGACGTGAAGCACTAAAGCGCGCAATCAGCTCTTGGTCACGCGTGGTCAAATAAATAATATCGACCGTACCATGCCTTTGCAATTGTTCAAACACCAAGTCGAACTCTTGCAAATCTGCACGTGTACTGCGTACATCTACACCAAGCGCCAACTGCTCAAGATTATTTTCCCGATCCAGCTTGGCAACAATCTCTGGGAGTAAAGCCAAAGGCAAATTATCAATACAGTAATAACCGAGGTCTTCCAACACTTGTAATGCAGAGGATTTACCCGAACCAGACTGTCCTGTAACAATTAAAATGCGCTTCATCTTAATCCTTTGAGAGGTGAGCTTGACTAAATATGTTTCACTTTCAAGTTATCAATTAAACGAGTTGCCCCGAGTTTTGCCGCAATGAAAAGCACCACATCTTGGTCAAATGCATCCATTTTTTGCAATGCAGGTGTGCGTGCTTCCACATAATCCACAACAAAACCAGCCTGTGTCAATGTCGCCTTTATATTTGCTAACACATCCGCTAAAGCGGTACCGGCTTGTAGCGACTGTTCAGCCGCTTTTAAGCTTTGATATATGGTCGGTGCCTTTTGACGGTTTTCTTCGCTTAAATAACCATTACGTGAACTTAAAGCCAAACCATCTTCAGCACGTGCAATTGCCACACCCATCACTTCAAGCGGCATATTCAAATCACGAACAAACTGACGAATCACAGCCAACTGTTGATAGTCTTTTTCACCAAAGAAAGCAAAATTAGGTTGCACAATATTGAACAGTTTCGTCACCACAACAGCGACACCATCAAAATGACCTGGGCGTTGTAGACCACACAAATCATTGGTGATATCTGAAACAGTAATATTGGTCAAACGTGGGCTGTTGCCATACATTTGCTCAACCGATGGTGCAAACACGATGTCACAACCAACCTCGGCCAACAAGCGCTGATCTTGTTCCAAGGTACGTGGGTAACTGTCAAAATCTTCATTGGGTCCAAATTGAATAGGATTCACAAAAATGCTGACTACAACCACATCACAGAGTTTTTTCGCTTCGCGTACAAGGTTCAAGTGCCCCTGATGCAAGTTCCCCATGGTCGGGACGAAACCAATACTTTTTCGAGCCGTTCGCGCAGGGTTCAATGATGCTGATAGGCCTTGGATCGTGGTTTCAGTTTTCATGTTTTACAGCTCGACTTGGAATGTTTGTTCTTTCGCAGGGAATGAGCTATCAAGCACCGCTGCATGGTATGCCTTGAACGCATCCAAAATCGCCGTTTCCCCTGCTTGTTCTTTCATAAAGTTACGCACAAATTTTGCAACACGACCAAAAGTCAGTCCAAGCATGTCTTGTACCACCAAGACTTGACCATCGGTATCCACACCTGCACCAATGCCAATGACAGGTACATGTGGGAACAACTCACTAATTTCTTTACCGAGCTGCGCAGGCACACACTCTAATAACAGCACCGCAGCGCCTGCATCGACCACAGCTTGGCAGTCCGCAATTAATTGGTCTGCCGCTTCACGTGTACGTGCTTGTAATTTATAGCCACCAAACACATGTACAGACTGTGGGGTTAAACCTAAGTGTACACATACAGGAATACCGTTTCGTGTCAAAACTTGAACCGTTTCAGCCAGCCATGCACCACCTTCAACTTTGACCATTTGCGCGCCCGCTTGCATCACCACTTTTGAGCTTCGCAAAGCATCATTTAAGGTGGCATAACTCATAAACGGTAAATCGGTCATGATTAAGGCATGTTGATTACCACGGCGTACAGCTGCGGTATGATAAGCCATATCTTCAACTGTAACAGGCAAAGTGGAATCACGACCCTGTATCGCCATACCTAGCGAATCGCCAATTAAAATGGTATCAATTTCAGCAAGTTCCATTGCCTTTGCCATACTTGCATCATAGCAAGTCAGGCAGGAAAATTTGCGACCTTCTGCTTTAAATTTTCTTAAGTCATTTAAACTAATCATCAAACTATTCCTTTCAACATCTTTAGCTCGGCTAAATTAAATCTCTGCCCAATTGCCTGCATCCAGCACGCTCAACGTGGGTTGTTGTACAACAGGCAGCTGTTTCAACGCAATACCATCAATGTGTAAATTGGGGTCTAAATCCAGTAGTGGAATCAACACAAAATCACGCTCCATCACACCGACATGTGGCACGGTTAAGCGTTCATGCTGAATTTTCTCTTCTGCATAGATCAGTAAATCTAAATCTAAAGTGCGTTCACCCCAATGGCGTAAACGTACACGTCCCGACTCTTGCTCAAAACGTTGCAGTTCATCCAGCAAAGCCAACGGCGCCAAGTCTGTGCTGAGTTGCACCACAGCATTTAAATAATTGGGTTGGTCTTGCGGTCCCATCGGTGGGCTTTGATACAGCTTGGAGATCTTCACATCGCCAAGACTGGCCAACTTGTGCACCGCTTCAGTCAAAATCACCTTAGAGTCGCCTAAGTTACTACCTAGACCAATGTACGTGACGATGCTCATTGTGTCGGCCCAAAAATCACGCTGCTTAAATCACGTTGAACACGTTTACGTTTTAAAATTGGGTGGTCTGCGCCAATCTCTGTCGAGCTGTGACCTGCTCCCCTACCAGTCTGCGTACGAGCTTCAGCGTGTTGCTTCGGTTTACGTGCACGGCGACTGCGCGATTCTTGCTCTTGCACCAGAGGCTCAATTTCATGACTTACCGTTTTGGCAATCGCTGCTTCTTCAGCACTTGCTTTACCACTGCGACGTGATTTTGCACGTTGGCGGTTATATTGGCTGATAGCACGTTCTTTTTCATCGGTGCTCATCAACTGATACGCGTCCCACCATTGTCCCATGCCGAGCGTACCCTCATCACCGGATTTTTCGCGAAGTAACAAGAAGTCAAAGCCTGCACGGAAACGTGCATGGCTAGATAAGGCTTGAATTTGCTGTGCTTTCGGATTGAGTAAGCGAGTTTGCATTTCCCACACTTCACGAATGAAGGTTTCGGCAAAGCGCGGAATAATAGTCCGCGTGGCTTGGCGTTTTAATACATCCAGTCCTGCTTGTGCACGCGCTTCAGCTGCAACCACACCCTTACTGCTATAAAACTCACAACGTTCTAAGAACGGTTGCCATAACAATACCGCATAGAAAAATGCAGGGTTGATGGTTTTGCCCACTTGAATACGCTGATCGGTATTCTTAGCGGCACGTTCAATAAATGGGGTAATATTCGGTTGGATATCTGCAAATAACTGCTTCCAAATGCCGAAGTCAATCAGCATTGGCAACACACGATTTAGATGTCCCATCGTGAACAACTTCTGAGATTCATCATATAAACGGTGCGGCGAAACATCACGCAGCAACTGCGTCATTTCCAAGGTGAAAACGTCGAGAATTTGCTGATCGATTGAGAAACCTAATTTTGCAGCAAAACGCAAAGTCCGTAGCATTCGCACAGGATCTTCTTCAAAACGCGTTTGTGCATCGCCCAGTAGACGTAAGGTTTTATTTTTAATGTCATCCACAGCATGACAGAAATCTAAGACAACGCCCTTGCGTGGCTGATAGTACATTGCATTAATTGAAAAATCGCGGCGAGCAAAGTCTTGCTCTATCGTGCCCCAATTGTTATCACGCAAAATCATGCCTTGCGCAGAGGTGACTTCTTTCTTCGGCGGTGCACGGAAAGTTGCCACTTCAACCAACTCACGACCTGAATAGACATGAGCCAGCTCAAAACGGCGTCCGATAATACGGCAACGTCGTCCGAAAACTTCTTTTACCTGTGACGGTGTTGCATTGGTCACTGCATCAAAATCTTTGGGATTTAGGCCAAGCATCATGTCGCGGACACCGCCACCGACGATATACGCTTCATAGCCTGCCTTAGTTAATGCATCGATCACATCTAAAATGTAAGAAGGTAATTGAGCGGTTGATAAACCACATTTTGACGCGCGCAAAGTTTGCAAAAGCCGCTGTCTCCTACGCCTAAACGTAAAATTCTAAGATGACGCTAATCATATATCTAACACAATCAAAGGGCAATTTGATTATCGAAAGCAAAGCAGGATTCTGATCAATTCACCAATAAATGACACCGCTTTTTTCACAAGCCCAAACGAGTTTTATTTTTTGCAAAAATTGCCGGTCCAATCCCGCGCACCTGTTGTAGCTCATCTATGGTCTTAAATGGCCCTTGTTTCTGGCGATAGGCCACAATTGCCTGTGCCTTTTTTAGACCCACACCCTGAAGTTGCTGTAATTGATCAACACTGGCTTGATTTAAACTAATTTTATTTGTGCTCGACACAGGTTGAGCCTGAACAGGAGACACAGCACGTTTCACGCTTTTAGGAGCTTGAATACGATCATCCCACACCTGCTGCTCTGCTTTCCAGTTCAGATAGTTCTGATCAAAAGACTGTGCATAACTACTGGGTATCCACGCCAGTAAACTCAGTAATAACAACGCAATGATCAACAAACTTACTTTTATTTTTATCAATTCAAGCCACCATTTTTATTATTTCAGTTGTAATTTGGCTTGCTCCCACAGTTGATCCATTTCTTCTAAGGACATCTGCTCAATCTTTTTTTGTTGTTGCAAAGCTTGATCTTCAATGAAAGCAAAACGAGTACGAAATTTATGAATCGTACTCAAAAGCGACATTTCGCTTGAGACGCCCAGTTTACGTCCAACATTGATCATTGAAAATAAACAATCGCCAAATTCATCTGCTATTTCATCGGAATTTTGCTGTTGAACCGCATGTTTCAATTCAGCTAATTCTTCTTCAAGCTTGGTATAAGCACCTGCTACATCTGGAAAGTCAAAACCGATCCGTGCTGCATTTTTTTGAATCTGTTCCGCTTGTTGTAAGGCTGGGCCATGCTTGATGCTGTCTAATCGTGACTGTGCCTTACCTTGTTTTTCCTGTTGTTTAATTTGCTTCCAAAGCTCGCCTACATCTTCGGCAGACAAAGCTGAAAACTGCTGTGCTTGAAAAACATGGGGATGACGACGAATCAGTTTTTCTGTGATGGCATGGACCACATCTTGAAAATTAAAAGCCCCTTGCTCGGCATACATCTGTGACTGGAACACCACCTGTAGCAGTAAATCACCCAACTCATCGCGCACCTCATCAGCTTTACCTGAACGCACAGCAGCTTCAACTTCATAAGCCTCTTCAATGGCATAGCGGGTTAAGCTTTCTGGAGTTTGCTGTTGATCCCATGGACACTTTTCACGTAATTCACGCATCACGTTCAGCAATTGTTCCATGTTTATCTCTCTTCAAAAATCATATTGATAAAAATTACATTATGACGGCATTCATTTGTTATGCTCAATCCAATCACAACAATAACATCAAGAAAAAGAGCAACAAGGAGCAGTTTCAATGCGCAGTATTTTGATTAGCGGTGCAGCCCAAGGTATTGGTGCGGCCATCGCCCGCTTATTTTATACACATCACTACAAAGTCGGGATTTATGACATCAATAGCGCTCAAGCCCAACAGCTAGCAGCTAGCCTCGGCCCAAATGCCAAAGCAGGACAGCTCGATGTTTCCAGCTATCAAGACTGGCAAACAGCTTTAGCCGAGTTTGTCACATGGGCAGGTGAGCTCAATGTTTTGGTCAATAATGCAGGAATTCTATTCTCTGGGCCTTTTGAACACACAGAGATCAGCGCACATCACAAAACCATCTCGATCAATGTTAATGGTGTACTGAATGGCTGCCATGCTGCATTGCCCTATCTCAAACAAGCGAATTTTGCCCGCATCATCAACCTTTCATCAGCTTCAGCCATCTATGGTCAAGCTGATTTGGTCTCGTACTCTGCCAGTAAGTTTGCAGTACGCGGTATCACCGAAGGCTTAGATACCGAATGGCAGAAATATGGCATTCGCGTATTAGATGTTATGCCGCTATTTGTACAAACTGCCATGGTGCAAGATATGCAAGCGAAGAGTATTCAAAACATGGGGGTACACTTAACTACAGAAGATGTAGCGCAACACGTTTTTCAACGTGCTGTTGCAAAAGATACGGCACTCACTGCAACCCATCAAGCCGTGGGTGCCAAAGCCAAGCTTTTATTTCAACTGAGTAAAATCAGTCCCCAATTTCTGAATCGCCTAACCAACTTGTACCTTTCTAAATAAAAAAAGAGCCTGCAATTGCAGGCTTTTTTTTCAATTCGCTTAGTTACCTTGTACCAAACGACGCGCACTAATAATGCCTGGTTGTTGCTCTAATCGCGCCAACAGTTTTGATAATTGCGATAAGCCTTTCACTTCAATCAACAATTTCATATTGGCAATACCGTCTGCTTCAGAGATGGTATTAACCTGACGAATATTGATTTGATCGGAGAAAATCACTTGGGTCAAATCTTTGAGCAAACCACGGCGATCATAAGCTTCCACCACAATTTGCACACTCTGACCACGCGTTGGCTGCATTTCCCAATCGGCTTCTACTGCACGTTCAGGTTCATTTTGAATCATGCGTAAGTAGTCAGGACACGCTACTTTATGGATGCTCACCCCACGGTTCAAGGTGATATAACCCGCAATTGACTCACCATGCACAGGCTGACAACACTGCGCCACATGCAGCTCAACGTTATCTAAACCATCAATCAGAATGCCATGCGCTGACAAGGTATGACTAGCACGTGGATTCAAAGTTGGCTTCAGCACCAGTTCAGGTTCGTCCTGATCCAAATGCATATGACGGTTCACCTGATTGATCAATGCATGCAGACTAATGTCACCATTGACCAGTGCAATCAGAATGTCTTCACCCGCTTTGACATTAAAATGATTGCAGTAATCATTCAAATCAATACTTTTTGGGTGAATTGCTAAACGTGAAAGTTCTTTGTTGAGCAGGTCACGGCCCACTTCCAAGTTTTTGCTGCGGTCTTGTTGTCTAAACCAATGGCGCAGCTTGTCACGCGCACGTGCCGTCTTGATATAACCTAAAGAGTTCACCAACCAATCACGGTTTGGCTCACGGTCTTTCTTGGTTAAAATCTCAACTTGTTCACCCGTTTTTAAGGTATAGGTCAGCGGAACATAACGCTGATTCACTCTCGCGGCATAACACTTGTTCCCGACTTGAGTATGCACATGATAAGCAAAGTCGAGTACGGTCGAACCACGTGGGAGCTCTTTAATATCGCCATCACGGCTAAAGACATAAATCTTCTCAAAATCCTCAAAATCTTGAATCTGCTCAAAATTTTCAGAGTCTTCATCAGACTTATGTACATTCGCATCATTTCGCTCTTGATAGTGTTCAAGTACTGCACGCAATGAATGTAAACGATGGTTAAAAGAGCGATCGGTATTCTTACCGCCCTCTTTATAGTTAAAGTGCGAACACACCCCAAGTTCTGCTTCTTCATGCATGCTCTTGGTACGAATCTGAACTTCAAGTGACTTATTTTCCGCAATCACAGCCGTATGCAGTGAGCGGTAACCATTGGCTTTCGGATTGGTAATATAGTCATCAAACTGATGCGGAATATGCCGCCAAATTTGGTGCACGATCCCCAACGAGTGATAGCACTCAGGAACCGTTTTAACCAAGACCCGAACGGCACGAATGTCATACAGCTGATCGAAGCTCAGGTTCTTACTTTTCATTTTTCGATAAATCGAATAAATGTGTTTTACCCTGCCACTAATTTCAGCTTCAATACCATGCTCATTCAAAGATGCACGCAAAGTATCAATCACAAACTGAATATATTGCTCACGCTCCAGTCGCTTTTCATTCAGCAGCGTCGCAATTTCTTTATAGCGATCGGGTGCTAAATAGCGAAAGGCTAAATCTTCCAGTTCCCACTTTAACTGCGCAATCCCTAAACGGTGTGCCAGTGGTGAGTAAATGGTTAAGATTTCTCGTGCTACACGCTCTTGACGCTCTTTAGATGAAGTCGCCAATTCACGCAGTGCATAAGTCCGCTCAGCCAATTTGATCAGTACAACGCGCACGTCTTCCGTCACTGAAATCAACATTTTATAAATGCCGTTTAAGTGCTCGCGCTGATTGTTATTAAAGTGATCTTCGAGGCGTTTATTCTGCTCGATGAGGTCAGATAACTTACCCATAGCCAAAGTGCCTTTGACCAGTGCATGCACTTGTTCGCCAAAATGCTCTTGTACTTCCGCCAAAGGAATCACGCCTTCGCGTACACCACGATAGAGCATCGCAGCAGCCAAGGTGTCTTCATCGACATGTAGATGGGCCAGAATATCCGCCATTTCAATACCGGTATAAAAGGTATTGGAACGATGATTAACCGTGGTTTCTAACTCTTTTTGTAAAGTCAAATTGGCAACTTCTTCGAGTTGCTCAAGCTTCGCATCATCTAATATGCTTCGAACACGATCTAACCATTCAGCCAAATCATGTTGAGCTTGTTCGGCATGCTCTACAGTCGCCTCCTGAGACAACTCATTGAGTCGCCCAGGTAGTTGCTCACGTACTGTGACCATACCCTTCTCCTACACTTTTACGCTTCATATTCTTTAATCGTTTATCTCATTATCTTTTTCAAACAATGCTATCGACTCAACGTGACCTGTGTGGGTAAACATGTCCATCACACCGGCTTTGACTAATCGATAACCCTGTTGTACCAACAGCCCCGCATCCCTTGCGAGTGTCGCTGGATTACACGACACGTAAACGATTCTTTTTGCACCAAAGTTAGGCATATAATGCATTATTTCCTCTGCGCCTGCACGTGGAGGATCTATCAATAATGCATCAAATCCTTGATTTGCCCAAGAATGATGCGAGAAATCTTTTGTTAAATCTTGTGAAAAGAACTTCAACTGGCCAAGAGCATTACGTTCCGCATTTTCTGCACCACGTTGAACCATTTCTTCACTGCCTTCAACACCAACCACTTGTCCTGTTGCACCCACGCATCGAGCCAAAGGCAAAGAGAAATTTCCTAGACCACAGAACAAATCGAGAACACGTTCTCCTTGTTTTAAATCTAGCAAGTCACATGCCAATTTCACCATTTGCGGGTTAATGGTTGAGTTTACTTGAGTAAAGTCGTGTGGGTTAAATCCAAATGCCACATCAAAATCATTTAAACGATAATGTAAACGCATCTCTGCATGTTCATCATCCATACGCTTTAGACTGTCTGGGCCTGCAGCTTGTAAATACAACTGCCACCCTCTGTCTAACGCAAATTGTTTTAATCGGTTGACATCCTCTGTGTTTAATTTTTCAGTATGTCGCACCGTGAGGGCGATGTCACAATCCCCCATGGCCAATTCTATATGACCAATAGCCGCTTTGGCTGTTAGACTTTGGAGTAACTGCTTCAAGCGTGTGATTGAACCAAACGCTTGATCTAACACCAAGCAGCGATCAATTGAAGTTAGTTTATTGGTTTGACGCTCTCGAAAACCCACGACCAATTGATCTTTGTGCGGCAAATAACGCACCCCAATGCGTGCTTTACGGCGGTAGTCTTCACGTAAAGAGCGCAAAGGCGGCAACCACTCTTCAGGTTGAATCCCTGCAAAATGCTGCAAATGCGATTTAAGCACTTCTTGCTTTAAACGAATTTGCTCATCGGGATGAATGTGCTGCATATTACAGCCACCACAGCTTTTAAAATGCGGACACTTCGGCTCAACCCGAAAAGCAGAGGCTTCACTGAGGAGTTGAACAGCATCGGCTTCCTCTAAACGCTTTACCGCATGGGTAATCTGCGCTTTAACCGTTTCACCCGGCAATGCATAGTTAATAAAGACTTTTTTACCCTGCTTCTCTGCAGGATGGTCTGGATGCGAACCATAGTGCGCTATGCCGCGTCCTTCATGCGAAAGTGACTCAACCTGAAAAATATAACTGGGCTGTTGAGTTGGACGAGGTTTGGCTCTATGTTTCATGTGTACCTATAGATGGGAAGGGGAAAAATCGGCAGCGGTAAAAGCCGTCTGCTGTGAGGTCTCACGCCACACCGACAAAAAGTCTTGATGCTGCGGTTGGGCCTGTAAAAACTGGATGGTTTGATCAATAAAATGACGGTGGTCTTGAGCGAGCAATTGCCCTTTGAGCAAGAGCCAACGCAAATACACCAACCATGTATTTAGCACATCACCTTCACAATAACTGGTGAGTTTGAGCCATTCCTGCGCCCGAACATATTCAGGTACATGATAAGCCCCATCGCCTCGTTTACCGGGATACCCCAATAAATGGGCAACATCATCTAGCTTTTGGAAATGACGTCCATTAAACATTGCCATCACATCCATCAGGTCGATGTGACGCTGATGATAACGGTTCTGATAGTTATTATAGCGCTTTTGTGTGTCAATTTCGCCTTGATCGAACAAAGCAGGTGCAGTTAAACCATGATACATAGCACGAAGCATGATTACAGGTAAGTCAAACTGAGCACCATTCCAGCTCACTAAAGTTGGTAAGCGCTTATCAAATATGGATAAAAACTTACTGAGGATTTCTGCTTCCGAATATTGCTCACGGCTAAAAGAAAAAAGTTTCATCTGGCCTTGGTCATCCAGCCATAAGCCTGAAATACACACAATTTCATGCAAAGCCAAACGCTGAAAATCCATGCCTGATTCTTGGCGACGCAATTTGGTCAGTGCCGCCTCCAAATCAGCCTCAGGCAAATCTAAACCATATAAATGCGCCCCCGATCTCAAATCTGTCATTGTTTCGATATCAAAGGTGAGAACGGGTAAACGCATAGCAGGACTCTCTTTTATTGTTTTATTCAGGATCGACCACAGAGAAAAGACCCGTCGATAAATAACGGTCACCACGGTCACAAATAATGCACGCAATGACAGCACCAGGGTTTTCTTCAGCAATTTTAATCGATGCCCACACCGCACCACCTGAAGAAGTTCCTGCGCTAATCCCTTCTTTTTGCGCCAATTTACGCATGGTTTTTTCCGCTTCAATTTGCGGAATATCAATAATTTGATCAATCCGACTGCGGTCAAAAATCGTTGGTAAATATTCTTCAGGCCAGCGGCGAATCCCTGCGATACTTGAACCATCCGATGGCTGTAAGCCAATAATTTGAATGTCGGGGTTCATCTCTTTGAGATATTTAGAGACCCCCATAATGGTACCTGTAGTGCCCATTGAACTTACAAAGTGAGTGATTTTGCCACCTGTTTGCTGCCAAAGTTCAGGCCCAGTCGTTAAATAATGTGCTTCAACATTATCAGGATTACCAAACTGGTTGAGTACATGCCCTTTGCCTTCTTCTTGCATTTGCAAAGCCAAATCACGTGCACCTTCCATGCCCTGTTCTTTGGTCACTTCAATCAGTTCCGCGCCATAAGCACGCATTGCATCTTTACGTTCTTGGCTCATGTTGTTGGGCATAATCAGTTTCATCTGATAGCCACGCATCGCAGCAACCATCGCCAGTGCAATGCCGGTATTTCCACTGGTCGCTTCAATCAAGGTATCGCCCGGCTGGATTTGCCCTCGCTTTTCCGCTTGCATAATCATGTTATACGCGGGACGGTCTTTGACAGAACCTGCGGGGTTGTTGCCTTCTAACTTTGCCAATACTGTTGCTTGAGTGTGACTAGCCAGACGCTGTAAACGCACCAGTGGAGTTTTTCCAACATAGTGATCTAACAAAAATTCGTCTGCTTGAAAATCAGTGGATGTAGTACTCATTCTTTGCACCTTGATCGAGGTGCGCCTATTGTATGGAAAAATGCCAGTCCCTGCACCCATTTAGCGTGCTTTTTCGCGAAAGTGATTAAAGCACCATCGATTTTTTATAAAGCGTGCTACACTTCAAAGCATAGGGAATAAATCACTTGCACCATGTCAAATATCAATAAAAAGTTATTTAATCGTCTGCACTTAAACCATGCTTATGGACAGCTCATTGCACTTATTTTCGTGCCGATTATGATTTTGGCCTGTGTAGGTGCATTACTGGTTATTACCGAAACTTCAAATGCAGCCAAAGCCCAGCAGCGACAAATGGCGATTGCGATTTTAACGCGCTACCAACTGGATGCAGAAGCGGCGATCAATTTGGTGAATGCCTCCCCTTGGCAGTATGAAAATGCACGTTATTTGATGCAAAAGATGTTAGATGAAAAACATCTGATTCGTGCCGCAATTATTGATGAAAAAGGCAATAACAAACTCAGCATTGGCTACCAAGACCAAGCGCCGTGGCCTGCGTTGAAAAAAAATACTGATTTTTTTGGCCCGATGAATTTTAAAGGTAATACAGTATATGGTTTGCCCATCAACCAATTTACAGGCACGCCTGCGCAGTTGGTGGTTGAATTAGATAACCAGCCTTTACAAATTGCCCGTTATCGCGTGTTGATTGTGTTGATTGCGACAGGTCTGTTGACACTATTACTACTTTTACTCTGTTTAAATTTCTACTCGCGTCGCTGGATTGCGCCGATGTATGAAATTCGCATGCAGCTGCAACGTTTAAATGCCGACACCCTCGATCAACACATGCTGATTAACAGTACTGGTGAATTACGCTTAC
Source organism: Acinetobacter sp. PC34 (assembly GCF_051789135.1). Classification (NCBI taxonomy): domain Bacteria; kingdom Pseudomonadati; phylum Pseudomonadota; class Gammaproteobacteria; order Moraxellales; family Moraxellaceae; genus Acinetobacter; species Acinetobacter sp. PC34. The sequence goes on from NZ_CP196664.1 coordinate 2,900,168, forward strand.
TACAGCGCGATATTGCCAATGTGGTGAAACGCCTGCATTTTAGTTTTTTAGAATTGAAAGAACACACTGAGCAGACGGAAGACGATTTACGTCGAACCCTTGACACTTTAGAAGTACAAAACATTACCTATCGTCAAGCGCGTGACCAAGCCATTTCAGCAAGTCAGTCCAAGTCTGTATTCTTGGCCAATATCAGCCATGAACTGCGCACGCCACTGAACAGTATTGATGGTTTTATTCACCTGTTACTGCGTCAAGACAACCTCAACAATGATCAAAACCTGTATTTACAAACCATCCGTAAATCATCTGCACACTTACTAGCACTGATTAATGATGTTTTAGATTTTTCAAAAATTGATGCCGGTAAACTAGAACTCGATACTGCAACTTTTGATTTAGAAGAAGCAATTTTTGATGTTATGGATATGCTATCTCCTCTTGCTGCACAAAAGCATATCGATATGGCCTTTTACTATGCCGACAATGTGCCAAAGCATGTGGTTGGAGATGCCCTACGCTTCAAACAAATTTTAACCAACCTGATTTCCAATGCCATTAAGTTTACTCCTGATGGCGAGATCATCGTCCGCGCAAGAATGGAACAAGATGATATTGGACAGTGCCTATTGCACTTTAGTGTACAAGACAGCGGCATCGGACTCAGTGGAACCGACCGCAAAAAACTGTTTGAGTCTTTCTCGCAAGGTGATGCTTCAGTCACGCGCCAATTTGGCGGTACAGGTCTAGGCTTAGCGATTTCCAAACAGCTAGTGCATTTGATGCAGGGGCAAATTGGATTTGAGGACAACCAAGAACGCGCGCCCACCGAAAAAGGTTCCACCTTCTGGTTTACAGCCATGTTTATGGTCAATGAAGAAGATGAGTACGTTGAGCATCCTCAGTTTAGCGACATGCAAGTGGTTTCGTATTTGGCACATCCTGCAACGGCCAATATTCTGCGTCATTATCTTGAAGACTATGCTGTGGAGCACATCGAATCGAGTTCAATTTTAGACTTGTTCAGTCACCTCAACAGACTGCCTCAAGATGTGGAAAACACATGGTTGATTGTTGACCATAGTGGGGATACCGAAGCTTTATTAAAAGAAATTCGTCAACGTTATAGCGGTAACCTTGCGGTTTATGGTTACCAGATGTCACTCGATTTGACTACGCTGAATGAGTATCGCGCACGACCATTATACCAACCGCTCAGTCGGAGTGCTTTGATTCAATTACTCAGCAATCAACCGCTATTTGAAGAAGATGAAATGGAGTCCTTCAATGGTCAAGGCTTACATATTTTAGCGGTGGATGACCATCTCCCTAACCTGATTGTCCTTGAAGCCCTGCTGGGCGAATTGAATGTCAAGACAACAAAAGCTTTAAGCGGTCAACAAGCCTTAGAGATTTTACAAGAGCGTGCTGAACACGACAGCAAAGCTTTTGATTTGGTATTTATGGATATTCAAATGCCTGTCATGTCGGGGGTCGATACCACACGTGCCATTCGTGCGCTGGAGTCAACCATTGAAAACCATAAACGTTTGCCCATCATTGCCCTCACCGCACATGCATTGGCCGATGAAAAGCAAAAACTACTGCAAGTCGGCATGGATGACTATGTCACCAAACCAATTCAAATTGATCAGATTATTCAAATCCTGACCCATTGGACCACTGATCGCTTCAATAAAGGCTCACCCGTTGAAAAAGCTATCGTGATTGAAGCACTCGATCCTAAGGTGCTCGACTGGCAGCAAAGCTTACAGTTAGCCGCCAATAAAGAAGATTTAGCGGTCGACTTATTGCGTATGTTAATGGACAGTTTTGATACTGAGTTGCATGAAATGAAGCAATTGATTGAAATGGAAGATTTCCCACAATTGGAGCATGTGCTACACCGCCTGTATGGTGCAACACGCTATGTCGGTGTACCCAACTTACAAGAAGCAACAGGGACATTTGAACAGTTTGTTTCAACCTTACGTAAAGAGCGTCGTAAAGCAGATGAACAATTTGTTCAAGAAACCATCAAGCGTTTCAATGAACTCAAAGTCGTGATTGAACAAGTACAACATGCGGCACAGCAAATTTTAATCAAACATAGCCCATAAAACATTCAAAAGAGCATGACACCTAAGACAAGTTGTGACGTGACTCTTGGTGTCATTTATCCGTACGAGAGCTATGCTATGCTCCGTGCGAGCAAAAAATAAGAGTTCTCATCATGGCTTTACTTCGCATTGAAAACAAAAACGGCATTGCCACTGTTTCACTTAACCGTCCAGATAAACGCAATGCGATGAGTTTCGACTTGTTACGCGAATTGGTTAAAACTGCTGAAAAAATTAAAAAAGACCGCAGCATTCGCTGTGTCATCCTCACTGGTGAAGCGCAAGTCTTTAGTGCAGGCATTGATCTTGCCGATTTGAACAATCCGAAGAATCGCGCCTATGCCGCATGGGAACTGATCAAACCTGGACAAAGCCTCTTTCAAAAAGCTTTCCTAATTTGGCAAGAACTGCCTGTTCCTGTGATTGCCGCGATTGAAGGATTTTGCTTTGGCGCTGGTATGCAACTGGCTTTAGCGGCAGACATTCGTGTCGCACACCCTGCAACCAAAATGTCGATTATGGAAAGCCGTTGGGGACTGGTTCCTGATATGGGACTGACGCGTTCTTTGAAAGGTTTGATCGGACTAGATCTTGCCAAAGAGTTAACGCTTACGGCACGTATTTTCGATGCAACTTATGCCAAAGAAATCGGCTTAGTCACACATCTTGATGAATCACCGCTTGCTAAAGCCCAAGCCATTGCAGAAGAAATGTTACAACGCTCACCAGATGCACTCATGGCCTCAAAATATGTGTTGGATGCCATGCAGCATAAGCCTAAAAAATCCTTACGTTTGGAAAAAATTTGGCAGCTCAAATTACTGTTAGGTAAAAATAGCCAAATCGCACGTAAAAAAGATAAACAACCCGACGCGCAGTATCTACCACGCCAATACAAATAACAGTATTTAAGCACTGACAATCAAAGAGGGTCCCATGAGTTTCGATCGACACACTAAAATTGCATTTCTTGGCATGGGACTCATGGGCAGCCGTATGGCCACCCGCTTACTTCAAGCGGGTTTCGAGGTCGCTGTATGGAACCGCACCCGCAGTGCCTGCGATGCACTCATTGATTTAGGGGCGACAGACTTAACGCTACAGAATATTGCCGACTATCCTGTAATCCTAACCTGTTTAGCGGACGACAAAGCCGCACTCAGCGTTTATGAACAAATCGAACCGTTTTTGACGGCGAAGCAAGTGATTATCGACTTTTCCAGTCTTTCGGTGGAGCAAACCCTGAGCCTTGCAGCACGTGCCGAACAAAAACAGGTGCAATGGATCGACTCACCTGTTTCAGGGGGAACTATCGGTGCGGAACAAGGTACGCTGGTCATCTTTGCTGGTGGCGATGCACAGACGATTCAAGACTTGTCTTTGATTTATAATATCTTGTCGCAACGTGTCACCTGTATGGGCAACACTGGAACAGGACAAGCCACCAAAATTTGTAATCAACTGATTGTGGCAGCCAATAGCACGCTGATTGCAGAAGCGGTTGCTTTAGCAGCCAAAGCTGGCGTGGACACTCGCTTACTTGCACCTGCGCTTGCAGGCGGTTTTGCCGATTCGAAACCCTTTCAAATTTTAAGTCCACGTATGGCGACTCACCTATTTGAGCCCGTACAGTGGAAAGTTCAAACCCTGTCTAAAGACTTGAACAATGCCGTGCAGCTTGCTGCGCAGCACCAACTCGACATTCCTGTTGCAGCGCGAGCACTTCAGCAATTGCAAGCACACCAACAACAAGGCTATGCTGAAGCTGATCTTGCCTCAGTCATATTACAAGTAGAACAACAAGCCAAATAAAATCAGGAGAAAATCATGTCCAAACTTGCTGTAAATTTATCCATGATTTTTACCGAAGTACCGCTGCTTGAGCGTTTTGCTTTGGCTCAAGCCGTTGGCTTTAAACATGTGGAAATCCAATTTCCCTACGAACTTAGCATTGAACAAATTCAAACTCAGCTTACGCTTCATGACTTAAGTCTCTGCCTGATTAACGTTCCTGCGGGCGACTTAATGACTGGTGGCAATGGACTCGCAGGTGTCCCCGGCAAAGAGCTAGAGTTTCATCACGCTCTTCAGTTAGCAGTGCAATATGCCAGCGCACTCAAAGTGCCAAGTGTGAATATCCTTGCTGGCAAACAACCCCTAGATGCCGACCTACTGCCCTGTTTAAATACCTTGTCTAAAAACCTGAAACTGGCCTGCCATATGTTCAGTGAACATGACATTCAGCCTGTCTTTGAAATGATCAACGGCACAGATATGCCACGCTTCTTAGTACAAAATATTGCCCAAGCACAGGAAATGTTAGAAGCAGTACAACACCCTGCACTTAAAATGCAATACGACTGCTATCACATGGCCATGATGGGTGAAGATGTGTTGCAAGGGCTACAAGAAAATATTCAAGATATTGGTCACATCCAATTTGCAGACTGTCCGGGGCGGCATGAGCCAGATACCGCACAAATTATGTATGCAAATATTTTTGAATGGCTACAACACAGCAGTTATGACGGTTTTATTGCGGCTGAATATCGACCAAAAACTGTTTCAACTCAGTCCTTTGCATGGAAGGCAAAATACTTTGCTACACATCCTCAAAGTTGAACTGTTGCGGATTTGAAATTTTCGCCTAAAAACGCTATATTATAAGATGAGTTATTGTCCGGAAAAATTCCCTTTATGAATTTAGAACCATCGCCCAGCGCTTCTAATTCTCACGATTTCGCAATGAATACCCAAGCTGCCGACGTACAAGCTTGCTTAAAAGTTGTACATGAAGCCCTTGAAGATGTAAAAGCAAAAGATATTTTAGCGATTGATGTCAGCCTAATCAGCAACGTCGCTGATGCAATTGTGATTGCAAGCGGTACATCAACGCGTCACATCAAAGCACTTGCTGATAACGTTGCTGAAGAAGCACGTAAAGCAGGTTTTCGCCCTCTCGGTGTCGAAGGCGAACGTGATGCAGAATGGATCTTGATTGATCTTGGCTTTGTTGTTGTGCACGTGATGTTGCCAACAGCACGTCGTTTCTACGACCTAGAAAGCCTTTGGCGTGCAGCCCCAGAAGAAACTGTAGCCTAATATGAAAAGAGCGACCTGAAGGTCGCTTTTTTTATGTCTATTTTTATTTAAATTAAGCGATGCATATCGACCATTGGGTAACGCTCTTTCACTTGGCGCTTCACATGGGCATAGAGTTGATCTGCTTTTGCTGGACCATAAAATTCACAATAATTTTCATAACAGACCGTCAAGACCTGCGCATATTGAGTCATGGGCAAAGCTTCAAGTACTGCTCGATCATCCAAGGCCTGATATCTATCAATCACAATGGATAAAGCATCTAGCTGCGTTTTCACCTCACGCTCAAACTCCTGCACATCAACGGCTTTGACTGCTTGACAGATATTTTGCATAAAAAACGTCAATGCATCGAATAACGCTGCTCCCCCTTGTTCGCTTTTCGATGCTTTTGCAGATGGGTTCAACAACACTTGTTTTTCAACTTGGGCCATCTCTGCCAAGACATTTTTGAGCATGTCTTTTCGAAAGTAACGTAATTCTTCTGTGGTGCAAATTTCACTCAAAAAACGATTCAGGACAAAGGAGGGTTGATCACCATATTTCGCTTCCCAGTGATTCAATACTTGCTCTAAAAGTGTTCCTTGTAAGTACTGACTCAGTCCACGCTCGATCGCTTGGCGTTTTTGTAAAATAGTTAATGTTTCAGTCGACATGAGCTATCCTCTTTCATTAATGACGTTTGGTCATATCATCAGTTTCAAACGTCACATCACGCTGAAACTCGGGATAAGACAGTTCTGCATGTTCGGTATAGTCCAAGCCACGTTGTTCATGTTGTTTACTCACCCGCAAACCACCAAGAACGAGGTCCAAGACTTTAAAGACGATCAATGCCACACCAAAACCCCACGCAAAGGCTGTCAAAATCCCCAAGCCTTGTACCGCAATGATCCCCGCATTAAACTTATTGTTTTCAAAAAACAAACCCGCTGCCAATGTGCCCCATGCCCCACAAAAACCATGCACAGTCACCGCATCGACCACATCATCCAAGCGGAGTTTTTCCATCACCACTGGTAAAATACTGACCAACACACCTGCAACCGCCCCACTGATGATGGCATACAGTGGACTCATGGTTGCACAGCCCGCCGTAATTGCAACCAGCCCACCCAAGGAGGCATTAATGGTGCCGCGCATTAAAATTGCTTTACCACATATTAGGGTATAAACCATATAGGCAACTGCCGAAGCACACGCCGCCAAATGCGTATTCAAGGCAATCCGCCCAATACTCACATCCGCCTTCACAGTAGAGGCCGCATTAAAACCAAACCATGCCAGCCATAGAACAAAACCGCCTAGCGCCACCAACGGTAAATTATGTCCTGCCAAGTAATGGACCTGTCCATTGCGCCCAAACCGCCCTAAACGAGGCCCCAACACAATAATTCCGGCTAAAGCCACCCATCCACCAATCGAATGCACCACCGTTGAACCTGCAAAGTCAATGAAACCCATGGCTTTTAGCCAACCTTCGCCATCAAATAAGCTCCCCCAAGCCCATGCACCAAAAATCGGGTAGATCAAACCACTGACCACCGCAGCACTCACGATATACGCCACAAAGTGAATCCGCTCAGCCATCGCCCCACTGGCAATCGTCGTGGCTGTGGCAGCAAACATCATTTGAAAGAACAAGAGGTTCCAGTGCCAGTCATCCATGGCATTGGGGGCAAAATGTGAGGTTCCTATCCAGCCACTCGAATTGACACCAAACATCAAACCAAAGCCAATCAACCAAAACACCAAGCCCCCTAAACACGCATCCATATAGTTTTTCATGAGTACATTAATGGTGTTTTTAGAGCGCACCGAACCACTTTCAATCAGGGCAAAACCTGCTTGCATGAAAAATACCAAGATGCCACCCAGCACCACCCAGACACTGTCAAGCGAGAGGCGAATCTCTTGAATATTTTGAGTCTGTGTTGGCAGGGACTCTGCGGCAAAACTGGGTAAGGCAATACAGCACACAAAGAAGAGTAAGTATTTTATTTTTTTCATGAATAATCCCCCAAAGATTATTCATCTCAATTGCAAAATCAATGCCAGTGTTTCAACACCTTATAGATATTTAAAAATGATCTATGTTCGCCAATATAAATGGAGCGATTTAAACAAGGTGAAAAAGCGATACACCATACAAGAGGTCAAAATGAATTTATAAGCTAATTGCTAAAACATGGCTTTTAGTTTTTATAGTATTCATCCACAGCATAATAGTGGACCCTCTCTATCCATCGACCACGATTCAGCGTTCGCTCCGTCACTTTAACCTTTCCCGCTTGGACTGTTGCATCTTCAATAAACTCTTTGACTAAACTCAAGCCGTGTTTAGGAATCACGATATATTCCGAACGGATGTGATAACAACATCCACTTTTATTGAAGGTTAAGATTCTTTTCTGTTTTGGATCGACCTCAAACATGCCCAAATTTTCATGAGTTAAGGCCGATAACTCCTGACTCAGCACAAATTTATTTTTAGTCCGATGAAAGACATAAACATCGTAAGTTGGCCCGCCATAAGCACCATAATTACCATTACGGATGGCGACATCCTCACTGCCGTCAAAATTAAAGTCGGCAAAAATCACGGCACTTTGCTCACCATAAAGCTGCACCACATTGACAGATGGTTTGTCAGTTTCGTCCAGATCCATAGTCAATTCAGCCGAGGAAAAATGCTGAAAGTGCTGTGTTGTCCCTTTTAGGTAAAGATCAATATTGGCTTGTCCATCACAGCTACTGTCCGAACAGTTCGTCATCATTTTTACATCATAGTGCTTCGATGCATTTTTTATTTCGAAGACTTGAGCCAGTGCTGATTGACTCAAAACGAACCCACCAAAGATCAGCAACACCTGAAACCAGATCTGATTTATGTTCATCTTGTTTTCTTATTGAAAAGATACACATCATCTTAGCAAAAGCTGCAAACATAAAAAAACCACCCGAAGGTGGTCTTTATACACTCTAGGAGGAGAATTAGTGTCCACCACCATTGATTGCTTTGGTCATATCTTCAACCACTTTCTTCGCATCACCGAAGATCATCATGGTTTTTTCGTTATAGAACAAATCGTTGTCTAGACCTGCATAACCTGTCGCCATAGAACGTTTGATGACCATAATGGTACGTGCTTTATGCGCTTCAAGAATTGGCATGCCATAGATTGGAGATGTTGGATCATCTTTTGCCGCAGGGTTCACCACGTCGTTCGCACCAATCACAAGCACCACGTCTGTTGCAGGGAAGTCAGAGTTAATCTCATCCATCTCTAAAATGTCTTCATACGCGACATCTGCTTCAGCCAAGAGTACGTTCATGTGACCCGGCATACGACCAGCTACTGGGTGAATCGCAAAGCGTACTTTTACACCTTGTTCTTTTAAGATTTCACACAGTTCTTTTACCGCATTTTGCGCACGACCTTGCGCCATACCATAACCAGGTACGATCACAACGCTGTCTGCATTCGACATCAAGAAGCCTGCATCATCTGCTGAACCAGAACGGTGGTTACGCTGTGCTTGCTGGCCTTTGTCCGCAGCAGCTACCGCAGTTCCGCCCATTGCACCACCAAACAAAACGTTGATGATTGAACGGTTCATGGCTTTACACATGATGTAAGACAGAATCGCACCTGAAGAACCCACCAGTGAACCCGCAACGATCAACATATTGTTTTCAAGTGTGAAACCAATACCTGCTGCTGCCCAACCAGAGAAGGAGTTCAATAGCGATACCACCACTGGCATATCACCGCCGCCAACTGGTGCAATCCACACCCAACCGAATGCAAGTGCAAGTACAGTCATAGCCCAGAATGCATTCATGTTGCCTGTGGTGAAGAAGTACACACCACACGCCAACATTGCAAGGAAAATCAGTGCTTGTACAGGTTTAACCCATGCACCAGAAATGGTTTTTGCCCATTTTTTCGCAGCCAATTTACCATAAGCGAATACAGACGCTGTAAAGGTAATCGCACCAACGAAACAACCCACGAACAATTCAAATAAATGAACCTTACTCATGTGTGCATGTTGCACACCCGCAGCAGTTAATGCTGCTTCATTTTGTGCAAATAATGCAGTCAGTTGGTTGTTATGTAGAATTGCCGCAATTGCAATTAATACCGCAGCCAGACCCACCAAAGAGTGCATCAATGCGACCGTTTCAGGCATCTGCGTCATAGGTACAGTACGCGCACGGGCAATACCCACTATCGCACCCAGCACCATCGCACCGCCAATCATCCAAATCACAGGATGATCTGCCACAAAGAAGGTGGTCACTACAGCAATCGCCATTGCGATCATGCCGTAACGGTTACCTTGAATTGCCGTCTTCGGGCCAGACAAACCACGTAAAGTTAAGATAAAGAGGACAGCACCAATCAGGTAGAACCAATCCGCATAGTCTCGAATGAATTCCATATATTAGCCCTCTTTTTTCTTTTGCTTTGGCTTGAACATTTCAAGCATACGCGCTGTTACTGCGAAGCCACCGAAAATATTGATACTTGCTAAGAACACCGCAATTGCACCTAAGATGCTCACCACATTCACACTTTGGAATGCAACATTCGCATCAACACCAATTGCAGGAATCCCCACAGTTTGAATCATTGCACCGACCACGATGATCGATGATAACGCATTGGTTACTGCCATAAGCGGTGTATGTAGTGCAGGCGTAACGCCCCACACGACGTAGTAGCCTACAAAGATGGCAAGGACGAAAATTGTAATTGTTTCAACCATGATCTATCTCCTTAACCACGCTTCAGCAGTACTTGACCGCCATGAGTTACTAGAAGGGCTTTTTGAATTTCTTCTTCAGGATTGATAGCAAAATTTTTCTCTGCATCAAATAAAGTATCTAAGAAGTTCAAGACATTTCGTGCATACAAAGCAGAAGCTTCAGTTGAAACCGTAGACGGAATGTTTGGAATCCCTAGAATGGTCACACCGTTGTCAGTCACAACATTTTCACCATTCTTAGAACCTTCAACGTTACCGCCTGTTTCAACCGCCATATCAAGGATGATTGAACCTGGTTTCATTTTGGCAACCGTTTCCGCCTTAATCAGACGTGGCGCATTACGACCTGGTAAAAGTGCAGTGGTAATCACGATGTCAGCATTCGATACAGCTTTATCCACAATAATGGCTTGATCACGGATATAGTCTTCACCTGGCATCCAGCCATAACCATTTTTCGCAGCATCGGCTGCTTTTTGCTGTTCTTCCGCTGACATAGGTACGTCTAACCATTTGCCACCCAAAGACTCCACCTGATCTTTCGCCGTCGGACGTAAATCCGTTGCTTCAACCACAGCACCCAAACGTTTTGCTGTCGCAATCGCTTGTAGACCTGCAACACCGACACCCATGATCACGACACGTGCAGGTTTTACAGTACCCGCAGCCGTCATCAACATTGGGAACATGCGCTGGTACTCTGCCGCAGCAAGAAGCACTGACTTGTAGCCTGATAAGTTGGCTTGTGAAGATAATACGTCCATGTTCTGCGCACGAGATAAAGTTCGTGGCAGTAGCTCCAAAGCAAATGCAGACACGTGTTGTGATGCAAACTGATCAAGCTCCGTATTACGGTACGGGTCAAACATGGCAATAACCGATGTATTTGGCGCAAGCTTTTGAATTTCAGCACCCTGAGGGGCACGTACTTTCAAAATCATTTGGCTACCAGTATAGGCATCATCTGTCAGCGTAGCACCGACTTGCTCATAGGCACTGTCGATATAAGCAGCTTTCACGCCTGCTCTACGTTCAATCACTACACTATGACCAGCACTGATCAACTTTTTTACCGTTTCTGGCGTTGCGGCTACACGATTTTCACCGACGACAGTTTCGGCTGGAATTCCGATCTGCATGAGCGTCCCTCAAGCTAGTTTTTCTTAAAGTAAACATCACCGATTAGGCAATGTTTTCTCACAGGATGTTCTTATGAATTTTTGGATTCTAATGAAACTTTTTTAAAATACCACCCACTATTTATTTAATAAATACCCATATACTGAACTGGTGATTCATAAAAAATATTGGGTGATATCTCGTTTATTTACTTTGAATCCGCTTAAAAATTGATTTATTTCTATTCAAATTCTGAGCTACAGATTTTTTTACACTAAAATCTGCACTTTTTTTGTACAAAACCAAGTCCTTTAATTCCGCAGTATTGATCTTTTTGACCAATCCAAGAATATGATCCACCACGTTCACATTAACCCGAACCTGTCATTCATCGAGCTTTGCCATCTGCCGTCGCGCAAACTTTGCAGGCATTGACTTGAATGACAGTTTTGCCCCATTTGCAAAAGCTTAGAATTGGCCTGTTCCTATTTTTCATCGATCAAAAATGCCAATGTGCAAAATTTAGTCTAACTAAAACGTTTATTTGAAATGGATCATCTAAAAATACGAGGAGGGATTGATCACGTTTAAGTAGATCTGAAACGCGGAACGACCAACAAAAATGTTTTTTTCATATTTTATGGGATGATAATGGCGTGCATTGGCACACTAGGGTTAAGCAAAAATGCACCACAATTGAGCAAAAATACTTTAAATAGATGAATATTTCAGCAATCAGCCCCAAATGCTTGGTGTGCTTCATGAGTAAAAATGATCGAATGCAACAATTTCACACAAAATAGACGGGTGCGTTCAGAATTTTTTAAAGATTTTCATCATTTTTTGACAGGAAATTCGAAACATCATCATTTTTTGATTGTATTGGACGAAAATGCTCTCCTGAGAACAGGTCATGCTATTTTCTGTGTCTTCATCTCCGACGCTTTTTTTTATGCGGTCATTTCTCGCCTGTTTTAGGCTTTTACCTCAGCTTCGTATACAATTTCTGAAACGATGCATCTATTTAGCTCAAGCACGATGTAAACGTCTTTCTGAAAAAATACTCCCTCATCAAAGGCTCATTATGAATACTTCTTTCGACATCAGTCGAGATAAATCTCTGCTCTGGCTGATGGCAATTGTCTGTGGCTTATGTGCAGGGGCAAACTATTATTGCCAGCCTTTGATTTCCTCTATTCAGCAAAGCTTTCAAGCGCCAGAAGAACAAGTGGCTTTGACCGTAACCTTTGCGCAAGTTTCCTATGCTTTGGGTTTACTGTTCATTGTGCCCTTAGGCGACATGTTGAACAAAGCCAAACTGATTCCATTCCTGATGTTTGGCGCATCTGCTGGACTGTTTATCTGTGCAACATCCACCAACTTATCGATGCTCTGGCTAGGCACCATTATTACAGGACTCTTTTCTGTCGCAGCACAAGTGCTGATTCCTCTGGCCACGGTGGCAGTCAAACCTGAAAAAACGGGAGAAGTCGTCGGTTTCCTCATGAGTGGCTTATTGGTCGGGATTTTACTGTCGACCAGTGTGGCTGGATTACTCTCAGACTTATGGCACTGGAAAATGATTTATGTGCTGAGTGGCATCGCCATGTTTGCTTTGGCCCTTCTGATGAAAGGAAAACTGCCTCAACTACCAAAACTCAAAATCACCTATTTCGACATTTTTAAGTCCATGGGGAGTCTGCTGCAACAAGAGCCTCGTTTGGTGTTTCGCTCAATCACGGGTGGATTTGCTTTTGCTGCCATGAGTATGCTGTTTTCAACCATTGCCCTACTTTTAACCTCTGAGACATTTCAACTTTCGGATGTTTTAGTCGGCGTGGTAACTTTAGTCGGCGTATTTGGTGCACTCTCCACTCAGTGGATTGGTAAATGGGCCGATCGCGGTTATACCCTGCTTTTGACTTGGGTCGGCTGCGGGACGTTAGCCCTCAGTTGGGTGTTCCTATATTTAGGCGGGAGTTCACTCATCAGCTACATCATCGGTTATGCACTGATTAACTTAGGGCTTGCAACCACACACAGTTGTAACCAAAACGTGATTTTCCGTTTACGCCCCGATGCGAAGTCTCGGGTGAACTCCATCTATATGACCTTATATTTTATCGGTGGTGCGTGTGGCTCGGCGCTAGGTGTCTATGCATGGCATCACGGCGGCTGGAGCAGTACGTGTTTAGTCGGTATTACACTGGTGATGATGGCAGGTGTCTTTGCTCTGCTGGATACCCTATATAGCAAAAGACATGGTATTGCTTAACCCTCAAAAAAGACAGTTTACTGAGTAAACTGTCTTTTTATTTGGACACTACTTTTTTAGCTCTAACTGACCTGAGCCACGGGATAAAAAGGTTTCCCCAAATCGAGGCTATCGGCATTTTCCAAAGCAATGTACAAAAATGCGGGCAGCAAAGCCGATAAAATTTGACAGCCATCTTGTAGCTGCTTGCGGTTCAACGAACTCTTATAGGTTGAACCGCCATGCATCAACTGATTTCTCAAGGTATATAAACGGTTAAACAGTACCAGTAAAATATCAACCGAATGCTTCTGTTGTAACGCTTTCGCCACTTTCTTCTTTTCTTGTTCAAGCTGAGCCTTACAGACTTCTAAACCAATTTTCTTATTTTGATAGTCCCAATACCCTTGATAGGTATATTGGTTGTCTAAGAGCATACGAATAGGCTGACTAAACTTGTCCCATAAAATACTATAAATTCTATGATCGGCATCATGCTGGCAAATTAAATATAAGAACTGACGTAAACTCTGCTTGTCCTGACTTTGCCCCAAGTCTTGTGCATATATCGCATTGAAGGAAATCCAGAGGCTGATAAATTGTAAATCGGAATCATGATCGAGCAGTAATGCCTGCTTCAACCAACTCAGCCCGCGATGTATTCTCAGATTAAACTCATCACTCTGTTGTACTTTTTTAGTTTTAAAAATTTCTTCTAAAAGCAACATCGGCTTTTCCTATACTTTATTCTTCTATGTATTCAACATACTGAATGATTAAGCTAAATTCAATTTAATCCTGCTAGGACCATAGTGATTGATAAATCCCGCTAGTTCAGTGTGAATGTTCTATCGAAAAAAACATTCTGTTTTCTATATTTCAATGTATCTAATGAATATTGGCTGCTCCTCTTACCATTAATTATAAGTTCTAAGCTTGATAAAAGCAGATAATATCTCTCAATGAATGTATTCCATTTTTGTGATAGTATTGCGTGCTATCGGAAATACCTGAATAAAATGAAGCATCGAGTTTCATTTTTCGTCCACTCCCAAAGATCCTCCTATCGGTAATGAATGCATTTCAGCTCATTACATTGTGCTGTATCTTGCTCAATAAATGGATTGACGCTTTGGCTTTGCGACATCTGATTTTCATGTAATTTCCCACATATTTCTTTGCACCGCTTCCGCTCTAAGACATAGGTTGTTCACCATGTCTTTGCAGACAAAAGCGGATAAACACTGATCAAGAGCCTGATTTTTTAATGAATACTGACAAAACCATTGAAACCCCTCAATCTCCACGAATCAGTGTTGCCCCGATGATGGATTGGACAATAAATTTAAAATATATATTAAATATCAATAATTTATAAAAATATTAAAATTCCATGGCGTAAAATTGGTGTAAGTTTAATCTTTTGTATCAAAACTTAATCCCTCAACATTCTCACTCCCAAACAATGATTGACGATCTAACGCTCCAGAACCAAATCAGGGATCTGGCTTTAGCGAGTCGGAGCGAACCGACCGATGGTTGGCGTACCGAAGAGCTTGACCCTAAGTTGTGGAACGGTTGGCGTAAAATGATTCAGGGGGACCGGCTAGAAATCGCTGAATACGATCTGACGGCTAAGGTTAGCCAAGGGGACTCTCCTAGTGACAAGCCCGGAGTGGTTGAAGGTCTAAAACAAAGAATAAGGGCTTACAACTTTAGTAAACAAAGGACGTCATCAATAGCAGTGATATAAAAAGTTATCTTTGCCGCCCCGATAAGGCTTTACGGGGCGACTAAGTCTCACCCAACCGACAATTCCGATAGTTTCAGAATAAGCTTTGAGTTTTCTAAGATTGGAATTACTACACCACAGCACGTACTCGAGATACTACAAATAGCTTTTTGGTAGGACCGATACCGAATAAATATCCATAATACATCAGGAGAAACTTTTTTTAATTTTCTGTAACCGGTCATAAATCAGTGGCGGATAATTTGCATGATATTCACCACACTCTGGGCAATGCTCTTGTTTTAGGTACGCTTGATTGTCGAGATCTTGATAAGGAAAAACGCTGAAGAGAAGTTCGTGCTGCATAAGCGTTTTATAAAAACTCTTATGATAAGGTGCAATCTCGCTGTCTTTGATTTTGTCGAAATATAGGTCAACGCTGTTCAAAATGCTCATAATTTCTTTAACCCCGTCGAACCTTAAAATGTCGTCATCTTTGTGAATATCAACATCTAAGCTCTCTAGATCCTCAATGAAACATTTAATCGCTCGCCGGGAATGCAAAAGGATCATTTGCGACTTGCCATCAATCATCTTTTCCTGATCGTAGCTAAAATTTTTAATGTTTCTTTCGACGAACATATAAAGTTCGTGAAGCTGATTCAACTCGTGCCTCAGTTGCTCCTTCGTATATTCCTTTTCGATTTGCTGATGGAGGATGCCATTAGCGTCAATCTGAGCTTTTAACACCAGAAAGAGAAGCACTGAACCCAGAATTTGTAGAAATGGGCTTGAAATACCTCCAAGAACATCTCCTATTTCGCCATAACCTTTCAAATATTGCAGCGGAAGAAGAGGTGCAAACAAAGGGATAAGCAGGCAAGCCGCACCACCAATGACTATGACCCAGAAAGCTATTTTGGTAACAGGAGAGTTATAGATATTCATTTTTACACCTTTTCAGAATTTTCTTTTCTGTACGCGCTAGGAGTTTTGCCAATTTTTTTCTTAAACAACTTTTGAAAGTGTTCATGTGCCGGATACCCAATGGCTTCACTCACTTCGGGAACAGACTTACCGGATTCTTTAAGCAGCTGCTTTGCTTTTTCAAGCCGACAATAGGTTAAATAATCAAGAGGTGTCATGCCTGACAGCTCCTTAAATTTGACGCTGTAGTTCGTACGCGACATCCCCGCAATCCCGGCGAGATCGTCAAGACCCCATTTTTTATCGAGACTATGATGAATAGCTTCCAAGGTTTTGCTGAGTTGCGGATTTTCGATCAGTTTGAAGAATCCAGCATTTTTATTGGATTTGTACATGTGGATTCTTAACGCTTGCACGAAGATAATTTCGGTCAGCTTTCTGACTAACGTGTTGCTTCCAGGAAGCCCTGATTTTGCTTCCTGCTCTATAATACTTAAAAGCATGGCAAGCCAAGGCGAGTGGGAGTTATCAGCACTCTTGATATGCACGACATTTGGCAGCGAATTTAAGAATGGATGATCGGGTCCGCCATTAAAACAAAAATGTCCGCAAACGACGTTGGCTTTGAGCTTGCTCTGATCACCGTATTCCAAAACTTGAGCTTCGGTGAGGTTGGCTTTAGCTCTAAATTCGACCGCAGGCTCGGCCTTGATTTTTGGTGCACTGGCCATGGTGTGCTCCATCCCTTTGAAAAAGATCAAAATATCGCCCTGCTCCGCCAATGCTTTAAGTTTAAGTTTTGGCACCTCATACCAAAACTCGCCATGAGTCACGATGTGAAATCTCGCTAGATTCTCTTCCTGCGGGAGGCTGATGCCCCAGTCTCCCGCAAATGAGGTTCTATACCAGTAGCTGCTAGTAAGCTCTACCTTATCTAAAATTTCACTGAGAACATCCATATATAGCTCCTACGTAAACTGTCTAATAAGTCACATTATACGAACTATTGAGCATGTTATATCTATTTTACATGCTGTAAATTCAGTTCCATTAGTAAATAGATAAAAACCAAGGAGGCTTTATGAAAAATAAATAATGTGATCGTTGCCGGAGGGTGTTTTTGGAGTCTCGAAGACCTCCTTAGGAGTCTGGACGGTGTGACGTCAACGAAGGTGGGCTACTCTGGCGGAGATTTTGATGATCCTACCTACGCCGATATTATAACAGGGAAAACGGGGCACGCCGAAGCGGTTCGCGTGGAATACGACCAAGACGAAATATCTCTCGAAGAGATTCTACATTACTTTTTCAAAATCCATGATCCGACTACGAAGAATCGCCAAGGAAATGATGTTGGCACTTCGTATCGCTCGGCAGCGTTCTATCGTGACGATGCACAGAAAGCGATTATCGAAAACGTGATTGATGAGGTCAATGAGATCGGTCGCTTCGAGAATGAAGTGGTCACGACCGTCACCCTGGAAAAAGAATTCTACGACGCTGAGGCATATCACCAAAACTATTTGCAGAGGAATCCCAGCGGATACTCTTGCCATTTTGAAAGAGACTAAATCATGAACCAAATGAACGAGGAAAAAATGAAAGCACTTAAGAATGTTGTTATTTATACGAAAGACCATTGTCCATTTTGCGCACGCGTGAAGAATTACCTAACTGCTGAAAAGGTCGATTTCAAACAAATTCGCGTAGACGACGATCCGAAGACTTACCTGGAGTTGAAGGAAAGAACAAATCTCCAAACTGTACCGCAAGTTTTTGTGGATGGAGAATTCATTGGTAGTGCTACAGACTTCTTCTCGTGGATTGATAGCTAAAGAGTGAACCCTAAAATAAAGGAGCAAATATATGTTCAATTGGAAAAGCATTTACAACTACCTGGATAACGGCACTCCCGCGCCTCCCAAAAAAGTAGAAAAGAGCGAGGAAGAGTGGAAAGAAATTCTGACGCCAGCGCAATTTCGGGTCATGCGGATGAAAGGCACCGAACGCGCGCACACCGGAGAACTCTGTTCATTTTATGAAGCTGGAAGGTACGCCTGTGTGGGCTGCGACACCGAACTCTTTGACTCGAACCTAAAGTTCGATTCGGGAACGGGATGGCCGAGTTTTTCTGAGCCAGTCGCAGACAACGTAATTCAATATGAACTGGATACGACCTTCGGGCGCAGAATCGAAGTGCTATGCAATGTGTGCGAAGCCCATCTGGGGCACGCTTTTCCAGACGGTCCTGAGCCATCAGGGGTCCGATTCTGTATTAACTCGGAGTCATTGAAGTTTGTAGAATAATTTTTAAATCGAGGGGGTTTATGAAAGTGAACCTTTTGAAAAAAGGAGCCGTTCGTGTTGATTAAGCTGTTCGGTCATAAAGACTGCCATAAAACCAAGATTTACCATTCGTACTTGCAAGAAAAAGGGAGCCAGTTTGTTTTTTTGGATGTTCATGAAGACGACGCGGCTGCTGATGAACTGTGCTCCCTCTATTCGAACGGAAAGCTGAATTTCCCGACAATAGTGGTTGGGACAAAGAAGCTGAGAAACCCCAAGTTCAAGGACCTTGACAGGTGGTTGGAAGCTTCAATGAAATAATGAGTTTTTTAGAATTATTAATAACTTAATAAGCAGTAAGATCAATGATTACAGCAATTTTCCGCAGTTGTGTTACCAAGAAACATGCTGCGGAGTTTTAGCAAAGATACTTCATCAAGCTGGTGTTGGAAAACGTGGTCTTATCGTCGTTTGCACGGCGTGAGGAATGGGAGTGGCTTCAATTTTTGAAAGTTAGGTGAAAAATATGTCGGATCTAAAAATGAATAAAGAAGACGGTGTTGAAAGCTATGAATTTGCAACCCCTGAAGCAATCGAAGAAGCATTGAAAATCGGGAAGCTTAGTCAAACGGTTTTCGGCATGGGTTGCTTTTGGGGACCGGATTCTAATTTTGGAGGGACGCAGGGAGTAGTGCAAACACGTGTTGGCTACGCTGGAGCATCAACTCTGGATCCGAGTTACCGCAACATCAACGGACACGCCGAAGTCGTCAGAGTGATCTACGATAAAGACCAAATCAGCTACAGGGAACTTCTTGGAAGTTTTGAATCATGGTCTGTTCATGGTAGAAAGCAGGGCCAGTATCGCCAGATACTTTTTGTTTTTGATCTGGAGCAAAAACAAGTAGCTGAAGAACTGATTCAAGCGATTGGAAAGGAGAAATCTCCCGAGGTGATTGAGGCCGGAGAACAAAATGGTTATTTTTGGCCCGCCGAAGATTACCATCAAAAGCATCGTCTTCGCAGAAACAAACAGCTTGTAAGTCTTGCAGAAGTAGATTTCGGTCCTCGCTGGGATGAACATCTGTATTTTACTAAATTAAATAGTACCGATAGAAAAGGCTTCAGTCTCTCAAGCTGGCTAAAAAAGTTGTCTCCGGAAATGCAGAAAGCTTACCGAATCGGTTAATCTGAAATTGCAGCTGGCTAAAGAACTCTATTTTCTATATGTAAAGAATGTGACGATCTCCTTCACATGGAGTCCAAGAGAGCATAAAAAATCTGTGTAAGTCGCATTACCCATGTATTTGAAAGGAATAAATAATGCCAATATCAGACCAGCTTATCGACCGAAGCAAGACCTCAGTTTTTATGAGGTCTTGAGATCAGCGCAGCATGAACAGATCTCTTACAGTGTGGCGAACACACTGGTTTGATTGCGGCCTTGGGTTTTAGCTTTGTATAACATCTGATCGGCGACTTCGAGCAACTGCTTTTTGTCGTCAAATAAATCAGCGCTGGCCAAACCTATGCTGACCGTTAATTGTCGTAATAACCACTCATGGTTAGCCACTACCAGCCTTAACTTTTCCAGTGTTTTATTTGCGGACGCTGTGTCTGTGCCTGGCAGGATCAGCACAAACTCTTCACCACCATAACGGGCGAAAAAGTCATAGTTCCTGCTATGGCGCTGAAACAGAGCCGCGACTTGACTCAGTGCCTCATCTCCTGCGGCATGACCATAGCTGTCGTTAAAACTCTTAAAGTGATCAATATCAATCAATGCCAGTACAAAAGATTGTCCTGTTCTTTGCCAGCGAGCAAATTCAGCTTCAAACTTGAGGTCAAAAGCTCTTCTGTTGTTCACCCCTGTCAGCGCATCCGTCATGCTGGTATTATGTAATTGTTCGCCGACTTTTTTCAGCTCCAGTATGGCGATCACTTGTCTGGACAGAGCCTGCAAAGAGCTTATCTGCCGCTGGTTCAGCTGCTTAGGAACATGATCATAGACACAAATAGTACCAATCACTGCACCTTCGGGATCAATCAGCGGCGAGCCAGCATAAAATCGGTAGCCAGGTCCTGAAATCACCATAGCATTGGTACTGAATCTGTGATCTAAAGTAGCGTCAGGGACCACCATTACCGCATCAGGTGTTTCCATTGCATACACGCAAAAGGACTCTTTAATTAATACAGAGGTACGCGAAATACCAACTTTTGCAATTAGATTCAGCTTTGTGTCATCGGTTCGCGTCACCATAGCCACTGGTGCATCACAGATATAACACGCCAGTTCAGTGATATCCCGCAGGTTCTGATCTGCTTCAGCAGGTGCTTTTAGTGTGGTTTCTGCACTAGCTGTTTGAGCTAAACTAAAGGTCATGTACTTCTCCGTTTTTCTACTGCATTTTTCAAAGATCCTGCATAGAAAAATGAATTAAATCGTTGATTTAACTCTAGCATAGATCTGTCAGACTTGAAGTTATCTCTGTAGCAATGGTATTGTTTTGTACAATATTCGCCTGCTTGATTTGAGTTTTAGCTGTATTTATAAACTTTTGGCTTTTCCGGTCGCAGGCTCTATAATTTGCTCGTTTAAATCCAACTCTTCGTCTAACGTCATCTATTTAGTGTGCATGCGGCCTCCGGAGCATTTTCCGTGGCTTATTTTACCGAAGCATCGGGATTGCTAAATAGAGCTGAACGCTGTAATGCGCTTTCGAACTGAGCTTTCCGTAACTTCGGCATTAGTTCATGTACCTTGCTTACTGGATGTTGGTTGACGCGCAGCAGCACGTCCGTCAGATAATCGTAAACGTTAATAGCAGTGTTGACCTTGCTTTGAATGACGCCAACATGCTTAGCACCAAGCTCCGTTCAGCAGAATCACAGCCAGTTTTTCAGTTATCCCAAGTGTCACTCTCAGATTAAAGGCCGCCATACCGGATGTAGTGCCAACAAGAAAACTAAAACACAACTTCGCTGATCATCGCTGAGTGTTTATAAATCGTCTCCCATCACCGGTATCGATAAGCAGATAAGCCTGGTTATGCCATTAGCAGTTCTTGAAGCATTCCTGCTTTCAATGTCGTCAACGTGATCACGATTTGAGTTGAGATAACGACTCTGTTGCTGAAGACTCTCAGTTAATTGCCACTCACCAGATTCAAGAACAGCACCCGCTAACTCGGCACATACTGTTGCAAAACCATAAAGCGCTTGATTATCGCGGGTAAAACGCAGCGGCATCGTCTGGCCATTTACAAGAAGGGACCATTCCAAAACTCTGTACTTACCTTTTAATCGGTTACTGACAAAAATAGTTATACTTGTACCGCTGGCGCCAACAACTAAAAAGCTCGTGATAGCTAGTCCTATCAGAGACCATAACTCTGGTTTCCCACTTAGTAACAGTGGATTAGGCAAATGACTCCTCAAAACGAGATCAGCACCAAGGGTCAGCGCTGTTTTATACACTGCTTGTTCTAATAATGGAGTTGCATTGACCAGTGACGCAACAGCATCACAACTATAAGGTTCTAGAACTGCCGTAGCTCTCAACCATTCTGTTTCATGGGCAATCGCCAACAAATTTGACCAAATTCGAACCAGTGCCGCTATATGAATGGAGTTTTCATCAGTCAGGACGGTTTGATTAAGCTGCTTATCCAGTTCCTGATGCCAGTATTGGTATTGGCTTGTCAAAAGTACAAACAACTCAGATTGAAGCAACTTATTATTAGTTACCGGTCTTATCCTATTTGACATCTCATTGAATAGTTGTATAAATTTTTTGTCTGCTTGTTGCTCACGCTTTAGCAGATCTTGCTGTTGTTGAAGCATCTGTAAATCGTATTCAATGGCCTGCTTAAAAAGTGTGAGTAAGGAACAGTGTTGTGATGCCCGATCTGGGCTTGAAAAGTCCAACATACACAAAGTACCGAAAGTTTTTCCGCTAGGCCAAAGCAATGGCAGGCCATAGTAATAACTAAAGCCTGCTGCAAATGTTGGGTTATTGTTTTCATATCGGGTACCGATTGCATTTTCAACTAGTAATGGCTGGTTACTGGAAATGACTTGGGAACAATAAGTGTTAAGTGCCAATGGAACAGGTTCACCGCAATAAAAAGTTGGTACTGACACACTGCCAACAGCCTGACAAATTTCGTTTTTATCTAATCGATTAATCAGCACACAAGGCACTTCCGCGACTTGAGCCATCGAGTTTACAATGCCTTGCCAGCGCTCTAGGAGCAGAGCGGTTTCTATGCTCAAATCTACTGCCATTTGTTCCCTCAGTATTTAAATAGTCCCCTTTTGCATCATTCGATCTTGTTTATCTCAGAGTATCAAACAGGAAACAAAGTGATTGATGTCAATCAGGGAATTAGCAGCATTGATGCATTAAGCGGCGCACATACACTCTAAGTAAAGTGCTTAAGTCTGATTATGGCAAGAAATTGTTACTTTGTCAGGGATAGTCAACACTTTATTAGCGAGAGACTTGCTTGGCTGACATTTAAGACAAATCGCGAGATTCCAAATCTGCCACCAACAGTCGGAACTGAGTAACTCACTTGAGCTTTAAAAAGTAAAGCATTGAAATATTTATGGTATTTATACATCCTACCTAGCTCACAGCAGAGTTTAGCATCGTGCATTAATATGACCTTACACTAAAAATACGTACTAGTTGACGTCTATCAAACTCGTTTACGAGATAGTGTAGTGGTCGACAAATTTTGGCCACATCGTTATTGCCTAATAACCGATGCTCTCTTTAAATGCGAAATGAGTAGTGCACGCATTTTTAGCCTTTTGGCAAAACGTTGATGTCTCGAAATTTTCAAGCGCTGTGCCTTGTTTATTTTCAGAAACGTCTGCTTTCAGTGAGTTCCTGATGCTCGGGCGCTCTAAATTATGGGTATAGACAAT
Source organism: Acinetobacter sp. PC34 (assembly GCF_051789135.1). NCBI lineage: Bacteria > Pseudomonadati > Pseudomonadota > Gammaproteobacteria > Moraxellales > Moraxellaceae > Acinetobacter > Acinetobacter sp. PC34. Next base: position 2,923,422 of record NZ_CP196664.1, read on the forward strand.
CTGATTTGCCCTATATTTGCAGTTTTTCGTGAACCCTTAATTTCACAACTCTTTTAATCTGATATCCAAAGTCTGCATCCATACATAGCCCCTACGTAAACTGTCTAATAAGTCACATTATACGAACTATTGAGCATGTTATATCTATTTTACATGCTGTAAATTCAGTTCCATTAGTAAATAGATAAAAACCAAGGAGGCTTTATGAAAAATAAATAATGTGATCGTTGCCGGAGGGTGTTTTTGGAGTCTCGAAGACCTCCTTAGAAATCAGGACGGCGTGACGTCAACGAAGGTGTGTAGTGGCACTGAAATGGCGACTGCGCAAGACGTGAAGATGAGCTGTCTGATAGCAACGGATTATCAAGCAGAACCTTCTTAAATACAATTTATTCCACGCCAATACAGCGTGCTGTCTTTCAAATCACTAGGAGAAATTTATGTCACGTTTGAACACCCCTACCACAATCGACGCCGCGCCTACTGCTACCCATACCTCACTCAAGGCTGTGGAAAAACAACTGGGCCGCGTTCCTAACATGTTCCGCGTCGTTGCCAACAGCCCTGCTGCGCTGACTGGCTACCTGCAATTGAGCGCAGCATCAGCACAGGGCGGCTTGGGTACAGCGACTCTTGAGCGTATTGCCCTAGCCGTCGCTGAGATCAACGGCTGCGATTATTGCCTTGCTGCCCATTCCTTCCTAGGCCGTAAGGTGGCCAAGCTTGATGATGCTGAACTCACTGCCAACCGCAGCGGTGCATCAAATGACCCTAAGGCCGACGCAGCCGTGCGTTTTGCTGCCGCCGTAGTCCGCCAGCGCGGGCAAGTCAGCAATGACCAGGTCCAAGCGGTGCTGAACGCTGGCTACAGTGATGCACATGTAGTGGATATTCTGTTGGCTGTTGCCCTGAACACTTTCACTAACTACGTTAACGAAGTGACACAGACCGAGGTCGACTTCCCGGCCGTTCAACCACTAGGCATTGATGTCTAATCCATTGGTGCTCAACTACAGCAATTACCTAAGTTAGGTTCGACTCGAGTAAACATATAGTTTTTCTCAAGAGTCATATCATTTTAGTGGGCTACATAGAGTGAGTCCACATGGCTAAAAATAATTGGAGATATAAGATGACTATTCCCGAAATTGAAAATGGTGTCCAGACTACCAATACCCTTAGTAATAATCTCGGTGCAAAAATCACTAAGTTTGGTATAGGTGGCATCTACGTTGCCATGACGATAATATATTTGTGGTTTGGTGGCATGAAATTCACTAGCTACGAAGCAAACGGTATACATGGTTTTGTTAGTAATAGCCCTCTGCTTTCGTGGATGTATAGCTTCCTCAGCATTCAAGGATTCTCAAATTTTCTGGGTGTGCTTGAAATTTCAGTTGGCCTGTTAATCGCTGCACGAGTTTTCTCCCCTAAGCTCGCAATCTTGGGCGGTGTACTTTCAACCGGACTCTTTTTTACGACATTGTCGTTCATGCTGACTACACCCGGTGTTTTTGAGGCATCTCTTGGGTTTCCTGCGATCTCTGTGGTTCCTGGCCAGTTTTTGCTAAAAGATTTAGGCTTGTTTGTCGTGTCTATATTTATCGTAGGTACATCACTTACAGCACTGGAGCACAAAAACAAATAAGCCTCACCCGAAACAACTATAAGTTAGATGGCTCCTAAACACATTAGAGAGCCTTTATTTTTATCTTTTAAGTGCTTCAAGTACGTGCCTTACTAGAGGCTGTTGATCTTTGAGTGAAAAATGAACGGCATAGCAACAAGGTATAATGGTTTCGCCAAAAATCAAAAATACCACCGAGAACGGACGTTGCTATGCCAAGGACAATGCTAACAGATAACGCCTAGGAAGCCCTAAAGCAAATACTTAAAGAGACAGGGCGTGTTTACAATAAATATGAACACCGAAATACACTGGAAGGCATACTTTATCGTATGCGCACAGGCATTCAGTGGCGAGATTTGCCTGAAAGATTCGGTCGTTGGAACTCTGTATTTAAGCGCTTTAACCTTTGGTCAAAGAAAGGTGTGTTACAAAAATGGTTTCAAAGCATATCGTCCGATAATGATCCAGAATGGTTGTTTATTGATGGAAGTATTGTCAAAGCGCATCAAGACAGTAGCGGAGCCGCAAGCAGTTCAGATGAAGCGATAGGAAAAAGTCGGGGTGGGAGTTCTACAAAAATTCATCTCGCTGTAGATAGCGGTGGGCTTCCCGTTTATTTTGAAATATCGGGTGGTCAGATAAATGACATTGGTTATGTGAAAAAAACCGATGCAGAAACCCAGGTACTGTTTGAATTTATCGCGCATCGATATGAAAGCGGTAGCCTGATCATCACAGCCAATCACCCGTTTAGTGCATGGGATCAGATCTTCCCAGACAGCATGATGACGGTAGCGGCCATAGATCGGCTGATCCACCACGCGACAATTATAGAATTAGAAGGAGAAAGCTATCGAAAACAACATCAGTTAAAACAAGCTGGAAGTAGGAAAAATGAGAAAACCTAACCGGCCATCATAATTGACGCGAACCGGCCAAGATAGTTGACGCCGAACACAACAAATTACTTACTGTAAGAAGTGCTGTATCCGACAATGATTGAGTTGCTAACACAGCTAGCCTTGTCATTGGGCGAGAAATGGAAACATAAAAAAGATTACGAGCTCTATAAAAACCTTTCGTATTTGCTCTATTCAGTTTTTTAGTCTCAAGCAACTCGAGAAGCTGTGGCCATTTATAATGATTCCACCCACCACCTAAGACAACTAATACATTCTCAAACTCAGCCCCCTTAACACTATGCTGCGTTGCAAAAGGAGTCTGCTTTTCAATAAACCTTGTAACTTCGATAACCTCCTTATATTCGATTTTTTTTAATTTATTATAACGTTGTAGTGTTGAAGACCATTCCGCTTCAGGTGTATCCATAAGTGAAAGAATCTCTTCCTCTCTTCTAAGTATTCGATCAGATGGCAATGGGCGTTTTGTCGTCTTTAAATGATCTATCACTTGACCAATAGTTCCTTCATTCCTTAACTTTAGCAATTGATCCATATCTCTTCGCCACAACATTTTATCTTCATGTTTTGTAATAGCAGGTCTAGTGCCTAATTTCTTAAACATTTCTCCATAAAGTGATGAGCTATAAGCTATGCATATTGGTTCAATTACTTCAGCAAAGAATCTAATAACCGGATCTTCTTTCTTTGTAAATTGTTCTGTATGGCGTTTAAATAATTCAGCAATTTGAGGATAGCCTTGTTCAATAGCCAAAACATTGTGACTAAGCATTAATACTTTTGTTTTTTGTAAATCCCAACCCTCTCCTTGCAGCCTTATTATCAACTCCTCACGGCAACTACGGGCTAAATCCGAAGGTAAATCTTCCTTAGAATGGAGCTCATCAGTTCTCCCCCCCTTATAAGCGTTGGTATGGAAAAACCTAGCCTCACCTTTAGCTTCTGGTACGCTAACAGCTTGAGGGAGTTCTGGACGTAAAGTATTAAGTACATTTACGATGGCGGGAGCTGAACGAAAGTTTGATCCCTTAGCAATTTCTTCAATTGGATATTCTGCTAGCTCATACTCACTACTGTAAATGGTTTGCCAATGATCTCCAAAAAGACCAATTATGGGGCCAGTTTTTGGCTTTAAAAAGAATTCAGTTATAGCATCCATAAATTTACGGTTAGTATCCTGATATTCATCAATAAAAATTACTGGAAATTGCTCACTAAATAACATCTGAAACTTTTCTTTAGCCAAAAGCATTGCCATCAATTCAGGTATATCATCATGATTAAGCGTAATTCGCTTCTCATCGACACTAAAGAATCCTAAATCATATTCTACTAGTTGTGACCCAATACCACCGCCCAGCTCAATTTTCTCTTTTTTATCATCTATTTCACTAACTAAATCACGTATTGCCTTCTGAAATTGACGAATAAATGCCCAACAAAAACCATGAATTGTATCAACAAGAATTGCTGGGTGATCTTCAATTTCTTGAGCAATTTCATTGCGTGCAACTTCTGTATAAGTAATACAAGCAACTTTTTTACCAGTCCGTACTAACATGGAACCACGTTCGTCGATTAGTTTCTTGAGTGCCGCTACCAAAGAATATGTCTTACCTGCCCCCGCACCTGCTTCAAGTCTAAAACTATAACCCGCATCTAGAGCCTCATTGATCTTTCTCTGAGCTTCTTGTGCAGCAACTAGTGCAGGATTTTCTTTAATCTGGCTCATGCTGTTGCTCCTTTATCTAATGGTTCTAAATTTTGTATAGGAACATCAGATTCAGCAAGCCAAACTAGACCCTCATGAATATATCTTGGTACAACCCATTCTTTTTTGCGAATTGCATATTCTAAAGCAAAATCTGATTTAGTAAGCCCCTTCGCATACTCCCAAGCTTCAATAACAACATCCTCTTCATTTGGCAGAGTAAAGTCTTTGAGGTTTGCTAAAATCAGAGCATCCTCGTAGCTTCTTGCACAAACATCCGTATTTGGATCCTCAGGGATCTGGTATGCAATTCGTCTACAGCTAACCTGCTTATCAGTTGGAGTCTTAGCTAAAAGTTCTACTGGGGATAAATGAAAATCCTCTATCTTTTTAATATCCTTAGGAGCAAACCAATATCTTATTGCGGTATTACAGGTTCGCGTACCTTCCGCTACTGGGCATTTTTCCCATACGTTAATTTTCTTTTTTTTATTATTTTCTTTTTCCACCTTTTTGATTGAATCTAAATCAGTAACTACCAAAGTCTTAAGTTCAAGAAAGTCGAGGAGTGGATAAAAAAGATGAGCATGAGCTCCTCCAGCTTCAATACAAGTTACATACTGGCTTGCTAATTTTTGATGTTCTGGTAAGGATTTATCAACTAATTCTCTGAGGCGAGGCATTAATAACCGTTCAGTTGTCCCCTCAACCATAATCACTTTATCTGCAAAATAAAGATCACACTTAGTCAGAGTCATGTATTTATGCAAGAACTCTTTATCAGTAACAGATATTGTTTGCATACCCTTTTTAAAATCTTTAACTTTAGTATTTCTAATACTTTTCACTGCATCTTTTTGGTTATAGAAATATCTTACTGCATCAAAACATGCCGCATTAGCAACATGAGAAGAATGTGTAGTAATAATAAACTGAACATTCCAAACGTCTTCTGCTGGATAGGCACTCGAAAGCTTTTGAATAGCAACATTTAATTGATTAATAAAAACTTCCTGCATCTGTGGATGCAAATGAGCTTCAGGTTCTTCAATGAATATCAAATGGGCTGAAGGGCGAGTAATTTGAGATCGGTAAATTTTGTGATAGCTTTCAAGTTGTAGCAGCATATAGATTAAATTTCGCGTACCAAGACCATTATATCCCTCAGGTAAATGCACACCATCTGTACCACTATAAACAACTTTTGTATGCCCAGACAAAAGTGCCTCTACATTTAATGAAGTTTCAGGCCTTAATTCAGTATCATTAAGACTTGGAAAACCCATCACCCCCATAACAGGTAATAACTTTTTGAGCATTTTGTCAAAATCACTTTGAACATTAAGCTCAATATCTTCAACAGATTTCTTTAATTTCGCAGCTAACTCTTGATCAGATTCTGTAGCCGTTGGTGCAGCAGCTGTTTTAAACAATTCACTAAGTAATTTTCCGATAACATCAGCCTCACCAAGCTTTGTCTTATCAAGAGTTCTTTGTGCTTGAACAAAGTTACATTGTAATAATGCTGCGAATGCTGAAGTATCCTCGAAATTTCTCTTATTAGACTTATCCGTCGGATCTATTGCACTAACATGCACTTCGTAAATTTTTGCTCTGTACACGACAAATTTCACAGAACCCTTATCCTATCAGGATTCTGCCTTCTTAAAATTGCCAAAATTTCCTTAAACTCTTCTTTTTTCCCAAAACCAATTAAACGCTGAATCGCCATTTGAACATAGTCTAAACCATAGCGAAATAAACTCATTGAGAGTCGTCCATGCTTCTTTATTTTTATCGCTTTTTTTTGATCATGTTGCCATTCACCCGTTAAGTAACACCAACAGAAGCTTATAGCTAACACCGCAATCAATTTTTTCACTCGTCTAGGGTCTGTCAAGCGCGTATTTTCAAGATTAAACCCGCGTCCTTTGAGACAACTGAATAAGGTTTCAATTTCCCAGCGTAATGCATAATCCTGAATAGCATTGGCATTAAACTGAGGAGAAACGACGAGTAAAAGCTCTCCATTTTCTAACTGTAGTGCACTTATATATAGTTTCACCCGACCAACCAAAATCCGTCGTTTACGACATTCAATTTGACCAACTTTAAGATGGCGAAATAAATCACTAATTTTATGATTCTTTCCTAAATGATTGGTGACAATGAAGTTTTTTTAACACGAATGCAGAAGTTGATGTCTTGTTCAATTAACCATGTAAACCACTGCTCACCGATAAACTCTCTGTCTGCGAACACATTCACAATACGGTCTTTACCAAAAATGGCTATAAAGCGTTGAATCAAAGCAATGCGCTCTTTCGTATCTGAATTTCCACGTTTATTAAGCAATGTCCAAAGGATAGGTATCGCTATTCCACGATAAACGATTGCGAGCATCAGGATATTAATATTTCGTTTTCCCCATTTCCAATTGGTTCTATCTAAAGTCAGTTGCACTTGGTCGAATGAAAACATATTGAAAATCAACTGAGAAATTTGACGATAATCAAAATACTGACCTGCAAAGAAGCGCTGCATACGTCGATAAAATGATTGTGGTAAGCACTTGATGGGCAAGGCTTTAGATGCAGAAGAAAGATTACATGTTTGCTTTAAAATAATCACAAGCATGATGAGCGCAAAGCACTTTAAATGTGACTTGTTCCATTTTAGAGATTTGTTTAAGATAAGATATAACTCAATGAGATGTGTCATAGTATTCGTCGTTAGAAAACAATTATTATGACATTATTTCAATGAGTTATCTATTTTTGTCGTGTACAGAGATCACGCTCATAATTTATACTGTTCCTGAGATGGTAGTTTCCTAATAGTTACAGCTGCTATGATGAATGAGATCGAAAACTGAAATCCCCCACTAGAATTGTTGACTGGAGTCAAAATGAATAAAAAGCGGCCGGTTAATCTTGATATTCGAACCATTCAGCTTCCTCTCACGGCGCTTACATCGATTCTGCACCGGATTTCAGGAATTATGCTCTTTATTTTTCTGGGACTGATACTGTATATGCTGAGCAAATCGTTGGAGTCAGAAAAGGGTTTTAATGAAGTCAAGGAGATTTTTTCTTCACCTTTCGGCAAAGTTAGTTTCTGGTTGGTATACTCTTCATTTATTTATCATCTCGTAGCCGGAATTCGACACCTAGTTATGGATGTGGGTGTTGGTCATACTTTGAAAGGCAGCAATCGCGCCTCTACTATTGTTTTAGTAGTGTCGGGTGTTTTAATGGTTGCTGGCGCCGTATGGATTTGGTAGCTGTGGAGTCGTAATGCGTATTTACAAGGACTAAAAGCGTCCTTTAAAGCTAACTTACGAAAGTATTTATAATCGACGGTTCACGCTTAAACGGTTGAATCCTTTCGGGCTTCCGAATAGCTGTTAGCTGAAAGCTATCATGAGCTAAGTTTTCTGTGCATCATCAAATGTGTTAATGGGAGCGCCATAGTACTAGGTACAAATATGGCTCTAGGACAATGTTAGATGTTTTGGATTTTGAGGCGGATCGCTCTTATCGAAGATCGTCTAATTCGCTCTGAAGCGCAGGTTTTTTGAAACTATCACCTGGTTGGCACACTGTGCGAATCAACATCAGATATGAGAAAGCCAATCAGGTGAACACTACCCTCGAGGGCTCATCTGTCCAGTTAAAGCCTCGAGTCTTTCTGGGTGCGCAAAAGACAAGAAGGTTATATGGGAAAATTATGAGGCCTGGATACCATGCGTCATGGGCGTGCCGATGCTGTGAGTGACAGAGCGAGAAGCAAGTGAAAGTCCCTGAAGTAGGGGCGGGATGCGCCCGAGTGGCATTTTTTGTCTTAAGGTAGATCGCGTAGCTGTTCTTCAGAATAATCTTCAGAGCGTTGACGACAGCCATCGCTGTGCATTCCTCAAGAATAGAATGTGTCGGAAGGGTGGCGTCATTGGTGTTAGTCATCGCTTAGGATTTCTCAATCTGGCTTACACGGGCGCCTGTACCGATATCCCCGCGGATGGCGACGTATCGATGTTGAATTCCTCGCCAGACGAAGTGCAATGAGCTGCGGCTATAGGCTTGCGCAGCCTTAGATAGCCGGCCGTCGCAGGCGCGCCGGTTGGCCGGGATCTTCTTCTGCCCGTCAGGTGTCCGGTCGGAACTCCAGCACGAACGCTACGACCTTTTCGGCGGACATTTCGCACGGCTTCAACAATGTCCTATCTGATGTAACGCGGAAGAGGTTGAAGCTGACAATGTCAGTCCCGTCCAACTCCCTGGCGAACAGACTGTTGCGACGTCCGTCCCCAGATCGCCGGACGATCAAGCTGAAACGCCGGCCTTCATAAGTCCCTTCTCTGTATCCCTCCGCAAGCTTCGCGAAAGCGGCATCGAACTCGGAATGCTCCATGTCATCCATCCTTATTGATAGAACAGAGGCGCGGCGGGTGCGAGACCGCCAGTGCCGGGTCGCGCTAAGGTGCCGGGCAGATTCCTGCAGCCGACGAGGCCCGGGGTGGGCAGGATAATTGAGATGTCGGCGCCCGCATGGCTATCAGCGAAGTCGTCCGTCCAGTCTGCTAGGCAACGTCCACGCCTTTCCAGAAAGCGATGTAATCCCGGATACCCTCGGCATCCGGAGTGGGGGCGGGATAGGTCCAAGCGGCGTTCACGTTGAGCGCGTCACCCGCGCGAACATGAAAGAAGCGCGCGGCGCCTTTGATCGGACAGACAGATGTGTGCGGGCTCATCTCAAGCAGGCTCAGGTCGACTCCTGACGGTGGGAAGTAGTGATTTCCCTCGACGATGACTGTTTCGTCGCTTGTGGCGATAGTAGTGTCTTTCCAGATGGCTGAGACCAACGGACTCTCCTTTTGTATTCATCAACCGGCGAAGGCTCGCGGGCTGGCTGCCCCAAGCCGCACCTCCTCAGGTGGCAGGCGGGTTGCGCCCGAGAAGTTTGTCGAGCTCGCCTCTGACATCGAGCGCGAATAGCTCATCGGAGCCACCGATAAGGGTGCCATTGATGAAGATCTGCGGCACGGAGCTTCGCCCCGACGCTTCCGCCATGGCCTGCCGGTGAGCCGGATCCGCCTCAATATCGAGCTCCTTCCATCGCACGCCCTTTTCCTTGAGGAGCGCCTTCGCTCGGCGGCAGAACGGGCACCAATTCGTGGTGTACAGCAATACATCAGTTGTCATATTGCATCTCCGGCAGTTGCACGCGGATCGCTGTCATGGCGTTGATCTCCAATTCGCGGCGTTCAAAGATGGCGACTGCACCTTGGCCGACATCGGAGCAGATGCTGACGATTGGCCGCTATCCAGGCGACATGGCCCAAAGTGCTTTCACCGCCAGGCAGAGGCCGCACGCGCCTCCTGTAGCGCCGAGCCGATGCTCTAAGGTAACCGAGCCTCGATTGGGACGGAAGCGGTCCCGCTCGAATCGCCCATCATGCTGGTCGAGCATATCAGGACGACGGATAGTGCAGGAACTTTCAAATTGAGCTTGATGTCGAGCCAGGTATCGCGAGCGAAGGCGTTCTAGAGGCCGGGGGGTACGAAGACTGTGTTCGGCAAAACGGTTCACGTTGATCGCCAAAGCTTCCCAGGGCGCACGTCTACGATCGGCGCGACGTGAGATAGCTCGCGCCGCTAGCCCCCGTAGCGCTCCGTCTTGATGATGGAGGCGTCCAAGCCCGCCAGCAGCGCGCTATCGGTTGCGATGTTGACGAATCCGTTAGACCCGCAGACGAACACTTGCGTCGGCTTTCCCTGAAGCCTGGTTAGAATTTCTTGGACCATCATGCCGTCGATCCGTCGCGCAAAGTCCGATGCGCGAACCGGTTTCTCGCGCGTAATCGCGAGCGCCAGGACGAACGCCGGATCGCTGATTTCGATGCAATGAAGTTCTTCTGAGAAGAGAACGTCCTCGGCGGTTCGTGCGGACAGGAGCAACGCTGTCGGAACGGCTTGGGCCAATGCGCGGCGCTGCCGGATCATTGCCATCAACGGCACGAGGCCGGAGCCTCCCCCGATCAACAGAACCGGATCTATGGCAGGCTCAGGCCAAAGGAAATGGCCACCGAGCGGACCGCGAACTTCGATTTCGTCACCAATCGCCGCGATGTCGTGAAAAAACGGCGAAACTTCGGCATCCGGCATGCGCTCGATAGCTATCTCGACGATCGGGGTCGAAACTGCCGATGACGCGATCGAGTAGCTGCGCATTGCACTGTAGCCGTCGGGCGCGGTCAGCCGGATATCGACGTGCTGACCTGCGGTGTGCGCGAACGGCTTGCTCAACCGAAGGAAGAAGCTCTTGATACTCGGTGTTTGCTGGATGATGTCGTCGATCACGCATGATTGCCACGAACGGACTTGCGCTTCGTTTTCAGTCATGGGTGTATCGTTGTTCGCGCCACGGATCGCCGTAGATGTGATAGCCGTGCAGCTCCCAAAAGCCGGCCTCGTCACGCGTCGTGAATTGCAGCGCATTCACCCATTTGGCGGATTTCCAGAAGTAAAGGTGCGGCACTAGAAGACGCGCCGGCCCCCCATGATCGCGGGAAAGTGGCTTGCCCGCATAACTGAGGGCGACCATCGCTTTCCCGGAAAGCAGATCCGTCAGAGGGACGTTTGTCGAATAATTATCGTAGCAGTGCGCCAAGACGAAATCGGTAGGCCGATCAAGCTCTGCATCTGCAAGGATGTCTTCAATGAGTACACCCTCCCAAACGGTATCCAGTTTGGACCAAGAGGTGACGCAGTGAATATCCTTTGTCACCTGGGTCTTTGGTAGAGTGTTGAATTCGCCCCAATTCCACGTTTTGACGGGCTTCGGACCAATTTTGACTGTGAATTTCCAGTCGGAGGGCTCTACCCTCGGCGTAGGGCCGGCCGACAGAACAGGGAAATCCTCCACCAGATGCTGACCTGGCGGAATCCGATCGGACTGGTCGCCTGAACCGCGACCGGTGAAACCTCTGGTGACCATAGTGACCCCTCTTGCTCGATACGGCAGACCGAAGCCGGCCTTCATTTCAGTACTCTGCGTAAAGCATTTGCCCGCACATCCGCCGAATAAGCCAATCGACTAAAAATCAGATACAGATGCTCTATCATCGTAAAAAATCGCGTATCGAACATAGCGTCAGGCCAGCATGATTCCCAATACCCAATGGCTATAGGGTAGATAACCCCAAGGCTGCGTACGCTGATCTGCGGTATGCGGAGCGGAAGTTGCAGGTTCGCTCTCAAACGGATGGGCAGCGTGCAAAGCTCAAGGCTCACCAGCGCATGGTTGCCCAGTTCGCGCTCGCCGGCAGCTTGAGTATATTAAGGACGAAATGTCGATCTGATCTATTCTGGCTTCAGGAAATAGGGAAAATAAGGTCGGACGTTCGCGCACCGTCGCGACGCGCGATCATCCACTAAGCTTCTGTATCGGGGTTGGAGGATCAGATGAACGAGATCGAACGACAAGCGCCTGAGCTGCGGGTGCAAAAATGGATTGGCAAAGATGGGGAAAGTATCGCGCCGTTCAAACTGTCAGATATCGGGCCCGGCCCGAAAATCTTGTTTGCCTTCCAGCATTGGTGCCAAGGTTGCCATTTGCATGGGTTTCCGACGCTACAAAAGTTGCATGCAGCGTTGAGCTCAAAAGACGTGGGGTTCGCAGTGATCCAGACCGTCTTCGAAGGAACGCATGAGAATACCTTCGAGAAGTTGCGCGTGAACCAGCTCAAGTATGAGCTTCCTATCGTTTTCGGTCACGACGAGCAACCGACCGGCTCGCCGTTTCCAACCTTCATGGAAGACTACCGCACACGAGGAACTCCGTGGTTTACGGTTATCGACGCTGGCGGTAGCATTGTTTTCTCGGACTTCCATCTCGACGCGGAGCGACTAGTGAAGCAACTTGAGCAAGGTTAATCGTTGGAAGGTGGGCAATCATCCTGATTGCCACCCATCCCCTGATGCCCACTACAGGCGTTGCGCGCTGTAACTCTGTTGATCAGCGTGCGAAAACCCGGATCCGGATAGGAGGAGCGTCAACGATTGAATCAATCCGTTGGGAGAGGGCGGCTCCGCTCCGTCAGCTCGGCAATAGATAACCCATTCTCGCCGAGCAACTCTCTGATCCGATCGACGATATGAGCCCCTAGCGCCGCTGTCTTGGTCCCCCCCACAGATTCCCAAGATGCGAGTTCACACGCCGATACCTCGTGGTCAGCGCCGAAGTGCTTCTGTCGGTATGTCACCGCCGCCCTTCAATGATAAAGGCGCGGTAACGGGAACCGGCAAAGCGTTGAGCAGCGATGGTTTGGTAGGCGGGACTGTCATACCAGTCGCGAGCGGCCTGCATCGTCGGGAAACGCAAGATTACGGCCCCTTCGATGGGCGGCCCCTCCAAATGCTGGATCGCGCCATAAGCGGCGAGAAAGGTAACGTCGTGACCATCGAACGATGGTCCGACGCCTGCAGAATAGGTTGCGAGTGCATGTGGGTCGCTGGTTTCTTCCCGCGTAAAGACGACGAACGCTTCCATCATTAGGCCTCTCAAAGGTTGGATCTGTTGGCCATTACCACCGGTGATGGCCTCACAGTCGTCAGGCTGGCAACTGGAACCCGATTTTCATGAGTGCCTCGACGCACGCATCCTGATCCTGCTGATAGTTGCCTCCGGAGATGCCTATGCCGCCGATCAACTTCCCATCCTCCAGAATCGGATAACCGCCGCCGACAGCGACCATCCGAGGGCGATAGGCTAGCGGCGCCACTTTTGGATCGTTGGTCACATAGTCGTTCCAGACATGGGTCGGGAACCCAAACGAGGCGGAACTCCAGGCCTTGTCGATGGCAACATCGACGGTAAGGAACGGCGCATCGTCGGTGCGCTCGAACGCGCGCAGGTTACCGGTGGCGTCGACGACGGCGACGGCAGCCGGGATGCCGATGGCACGGGCCGCAGCGAGCGCCGCGTCGATGAGGGCGACTGCGGTTTCGCGGTTGATCGAGGCGGTGGCAATAGATTTGGTCATGGGATTCTCATCGCTGGGGCATAACCCGTTCGGCTTTTTGAGGTTGGACAAGATGTTTGGCGATCGCGGTCGTTAGAAGCCTTCGAGGACGATCTTGCCTTTAGCCGCGCCACTTTCGATCAGTGCATGCACCGTCTTCAGATTGGCGGCATTGATCGGCGACAGTCGCCGGGTCAGCGTCGTGCGGATTTTGCCGTCGTCAACCAGCGCTGCCATCGCATCCAGAATCTCGCCCTGCTCATTCATGTCGGGCGTGCCGTAGATCGACCGCGTGAACATCAGCTCGTGGTGGATCGACACCGCCTTGCGCTTGAAAACCATGATATCGAATGCCTTGGGATCGTCGATCAGTCCGAACCGTCCTTGTGGGGCGATCAGTTCGGCGATGTCGGCGACATGTTGCTCGGTATGTGTGGTCGAAAAGACGAAAGCGGGAGCACCGATGCCGAGTTCGGCGATCTGTGGCGCGAGCGGACGAGAATGGTCGATGACGTGGTGAGCTCCAAGCCCTCTTACCCACTCTTGGGTTTCCGGTCGAGAGGCTGTGGCGATGACGGTGAGGTCCGTGCGCTGTCGCGCGATCTGGACGGCGATCGACCCAACCCCGCCCGCGCCACCGATGATGAGGATCGCCTCCGCCGCACCGGGTACGGGCTTCGCCACGTCCAGGCGGTCGAACATCGCCTCCCAGGCCGTCAACGTCGTCAGCGGCAGCGCCGCCGCTTCCGCCCAGGAGAGCGACGCAGGTTTGTGACCGACAATCCGGGCGTCGACGAGATGGAACTCCGCATTGGTACCGGGCCGTGTGATCGATCCGGCATAATAGACCTCGTCGCCTAACTCGAACTGCGTGACGTCGGGGCCGACCTCGCGCACAATCCCGGCGGCATCCCATCCCAGCACCTTCCAATCGCCATCTGCCGGCGGCGTGCTGTTGCGGACCTTGTAGTCGACCGGGTTGACCGAGACGGCCTTCACCTCAACCAGGATATCGTATCCTGCAGCGACAGGCCGAGGCAGATTGATGTCGACCAGCGCGGCATCCGCGGCGATGGGTCCCGGAACCTTGTAACCAATGGCTTTCATAAATGTCTCCAGCTTGCTTGATCGGATGACGCGAATGCTCGTTAGTCAACTTCTTCTACATTGAGGTCCCGACTCTTGAACTGGGTCGCGGTAGCAGATTTCATCGAACACGTCGATCAACAGGCCTTTATGCTCTGTCGCCGGATCGGTGATCGCGTAGATGTTGGAGGCATCTTCGCCGTCGTCCCCGCTCTCGAGGCGCAACGCCGCATCGACGCGAATGCTGCATGCATCGAGGGTTGACCCTAGTTCGAGATCGACGAGATTGCCGTCCTTGACGCGGTATTCGCGGTCATAGCCGTTGGCGATGAATGACTGGACTGCTTCTAGAACGTCGGTCACCTGGGAGGTCATGGAAGCACCTTCATCTTGAACTGGATTGGACACGCTCGCGCACAAAGCGCGCTGTGACTCGGCGGACGGAGAAGCTCGCGAAGTGCGTTACTCATAGCCACTTGGCCTTCTTGAAGCGCATGAACAGGAGAAGGCAGAACACCGCTATCACTCCGAGCACGACGAAGTAGCCATATGGCGTGTCCAGTTCCGGCATGTGCTTGAAGTTCATGCCATATATTCCGGCGATCGCCGTCGGGACCGTCAAGATCGCCGCCCAGGCCGCGAGCTGGCGAGTGACCACACCGATCCTTTGCGCTTCCAGAAGGCTGCTGGCCTCGAAGACCGTGGACAGGACAAGCAGGAGGCCGTCGACCATGGACTGCACGCGGTGGACATGGTCCGCGACGTCGTGGAAATATGGTGTCATTTCGGCGCTGATGCAGGGAAAGTGGCCGCGAACGAGCTTTCGCACCAGCTCGGCCATAGCCCCGAGCGTGCGCTGGAACCGCGTGAGTTCGGACCTTAGTTCGAAGATTCGCGCCACCTCTTCTGGCCCGAGGAAATCGTGCAGCGACCGTCGCTCCATCGCCAGGACGTCGTCCTCGATCATTTCGAAGATGGGCAGATACTGGTCGACCACTCGGTGCAAGATCGCGTGCAGCACATAGTCGACACCCTTGCCGAACTGCGTCGGCGATGCCTCGAGTTGCTCCCGAAGTTTGCCCAGCGCTCCGGCATTGCCGTGCCGCACGGTGATAAGGTGATTGTGACCGGTGAAGATCGCCATCTTGCCGTAGCTGATCCGGTCGCCGACCAGCTCGGCGGTCTGGGCGACGACGTACAACTCATCGTTGTAGACCTCGAGCTTGGGCGGGCACAGCGGGTGCATGGCGTTGTCGATCGCCAAAGGATGGAGGTTATACGTCGTCTGGATCGCGCTGAGTTCGTCTGCGGTGGGCTCGCTAAGCGCGATCCAGCAGAAGCCCGAGCGATTCTCGTTTAGTTCGACGTGCTCATCGAGCCTGATTTCACGGACTCGCTTACCTTCGTTGTAATAATATGCGGCGATAATGGTCATGCAGGCCTCGCAGGAATTCGCAGGCCACGCTGTACAGCCGGTCGCGCCAGCCCGCGTTCGAGCCATGCCTGCACGTTCGAATAGCTGCTTAGGCCGAGGATGTCGCCCGCTGCGTAGAATTCGACCAGCGCATTCACCCAGCCAAACGTCGCAATGTCCGCGATCGAGTAATCATCGACAATCCATTCGCGGCCCTCCAGCCGGTGATCCAGGACCCCGAGAAGACGCCTGGATTCATCAACAAAGCGCTGCCGAGGTCGCTTGTCCTCATAGTCCTTGCCGGCAAATCGCAGGAAAAAGCCTAGCTGTCCGAACATCGGCCCGATGGCCGACATCTGAAAGAACACCCACGCTAGGGTCTCGTAACGCTGGCCTGGTTCGGTGGAGATGAACTGACCCGTCTTGTCGGCCAGATAGAGGAGGATCGCACCGGATTCCCATAAGGCGATGGGTCTACCGTCAGGGCCAGCCGGATCGATGATCGCCGGTATGCGTCCGTTCGGGTTCAGCGACACGAACGCCGGATCCTTCGACTCGTTGTTCGAGATGTCGATCAGGTGGGGCTCGTACGCCAGGCCAGTCTCCTCAAGCATGATCGAGACCTTGACGCCATTGGGCGTAGGGGCTGCGTAGAGTTGCAGGCGATCGGGATGAGATGCCGGCCAGCGCTGCGTGATCGGAAAGGACGAGAGGTCTGGCATAAATCTGCGATCCTGGTGTTGCGATGGCGACTGACTGGAACGAGCCGTCACTCTGAAGTAGGGTTCGATGACCGCGTCGCTGAACGACGCGGTCACGAAGATTGCGGACCGGACCGGCGCAGTGGCAACGGCAGTGAAGCCTATTCCGCCGCGGTCCCGGCCGCTGGCTGTACGTCGTCAACCTTTTGGCGCTTCGGAAGCACCCAGCCGGGACGGACGAAGTGGCAGGTGTAGCCGCCCGGGCGCTTCTCCAGATAATCCTGGTGATCGGGCTCGGCCTCCCAGAACTCGCCGACCGGCTGGACCTCGGTCACCACTTTGCCATCCCACAGCCCCGAGGCATCCACATCGGCGATCGTATCCTCGGCGACGCGCTTCTGCTCCTCGTCGACATAATAGATGCCCGACCGGTAGGAGAGCCCACGATCATTGCCCTGGCGGTTCAGCGTCGTCGGATCGTGGATCTGGAAGAAGAATTCCAGGATGTTCCGGTAGCTCGTCACTGTCGGGTCGAAGACAATCTCGATCCCCTCGGCATGCGTGCCGTGATTACGATACGTGGCGTTCGGAATATCGCCGCCCGTGTAACCCACACGGGTCGAGATGATGCCGGGCCGCTTGCGGATCAGATCCTGCATGCCCCAGAAACATCCTCCTGCGAGAACAGCGCGCTGATGCATGTTAAGCCTCCTCTACTTGATCGAGATATTCACCGTATCCCTCGGACTCCATCTCGTCGCGCGGGATGAAGCGAAGGGACGCTGAGTTGATGCAGTACCGCAGACCGCCGCGGTCGGAAGGACCATCGGGGAACACATGGCCGAGATGACTGTCTGCGTGTACTGACCTGACCTCCGTCCGGACCATGCCGTGTGCGCTGTCCCGCACCTCGTTCACGTTTGCCGAAACGATCGGCTTGGTGAAGCTGGGCCAGCCAGTACCCGAATCGAACTTGTCCGTCGAAGCGAACAGTGGCTCTCCCGACACTATGTCAACGTAGATGCCAGGCTCCTTGTTGTCGTTGTACTCGCCCGTGAAGGGCCTTTCGGTGCCCGCCTCCTGGGTAATTCGGTGTTGCTCGGGAGTCAGGTGGTCGATTGCTGTCTGTGACTTTTCAAACTTCATTACAGTCTCCAATACTTATCTAGAGGGCCAGGCACGCTACCGCTAATTTTTTATGTCTCCTGATTTGCTCCTACAATGGTAGTGGGATGGCAAACGAGGTTTTACTAAGTGTTGGAAAATTAGAGATTTAAATTTCGCGTCTATTAATTCTAGCGCAACTGAGTGGTTAAGCAAGTACGTAATCAGTAAATATTAAAAAAATAACACAAAAGCACGATTATATAATACAGTGTCAGTGTTTTATGATAATCAACAACGCCTGTTTAGATGCTGGTAGATGCGAATTTTTTGGCGTACAGTCAAAATTTTCTGATGGTTGCTTAGTGTGTTGGCGCTGATGGAAAATTGACCCACCCTGCCGATTGAAATTTGACCCAGGGCGGATTGCTGATTTTGTTACCAGCAACTGTGGATAAGTCTACCAGCGCAGCTGCTGTTGCCCCCACTCCTTCGCTAGCCCAGTTCAGTTGTTTAAGACCTGCCACACGCAGCCATGTAGCAGGCCGTCGTCGCCATGAAATCAGAACGGCTCATCGTCCTCCGGTTCCTGGCCGCCCTTACGCTTTCGCTCCCGTGATTTGATCTTGGCCTGGGCCGCCAAGCTACTGTGTTGCAGGCGATAGGACTCGTTACCGGTTTCGACGATGTGGCAGTGGTGGGTCAGCCGATCCAGCAGGGCGGTGGTCATCTTGGCGTCGCCGAACACGCTCGACCATTCGGCGAAGCTCAGGTTGGTGGTGATCACCACGCTGGTGTGTTCGTACAGCTTGGATAGCAGGTGAAACAGCAACGCACCGCCGGCCTGGCTGAAGGGCAGATAACCCAGTTCGTCGAGGATGACCAGATCCATGCGCAGCAGAGCTTGGGCGATCCGCCCGGCTTTGCCGTCGTGCTTTTCGCGCTCCAGCAGATTGACCAGATCGACCGTGGAGTAGAAGCGCACGCGCTTGCCGTGCCGGGTGATGCCGGACACGGCCAGCGCAGTGGCCAGGTGGGTTTTACCGGTGCCAGGCCCACCGATCAGCACCACGTTCTGCGCGGTGTCGGTAAAGGCCAGACTGGCCAGTTCGCTGATCAAACGAGCGTCTGCGCTGGAGGCGCTGAAGTCGAAGCCGGCCAGGTCGCGGTGCATCGGCAGCTTGGCCATGTTCATCTGGTGGCTCACCGAGCGCATGGCGCGATCTGTGTGCTCTTGTTCCAGCAGGTGTTCGAGCAGCCACTTGGACGAGGCTGTGTTCGACTCACCCTGCGCAGTCAACTCCGCCCAGGCCGTGGCCATGCCGTGCAGGCGCAGCTCCTTGAGTGATGTGTGCTGAAAAAACAGGAGGTTTTAACTTGGTAAACTAAACACACTCATCAGGAGTTTACCATGAGCAAGAAACACAAGACTTACACCACAGAATTTAAAGCTGAAGCCATCAAATTAATTGAAGCCAATCAAGGCAATGTCTCGGAAACAGCTAGACAACTTAGCATTTCAATGCAAACTCTTTCAAATTGGAATACCAAAGCAAAGGCTGGAACTTTAGCAGGTACAAAACAGTATTCACCTGATCTAAACGCTCTACTCGAAGAAAATAAAAAACTCAAACAACAGCTCAAAATAGCTGAAATGGAACGTGAATTTTTAAAAAAGGCAGCAGCGTACTTTGCCAAAGAAAGTCAGTAAGGTACGCCGATATGAAACAAAAAAGATATTCTTTTCCAATTACCTTAATGGCTCGATTACTTCATGTTTCAGTTTCATGTTTTTATGATTGGCTCAAGAGAGGCGTGAGCAAAAGAACGATTCAACGAAATCAACAGACGATATTGGTGAAAATAGCCCATGAGGAGACAAGGCAGAGCTATGGTTATATTCGATTAACCAAATACTTACAAGCTCAGGGCATAAAAATGAGTATGTACGCTGTACGTCAGATAAAAGCGCTGAACCACCTGTATTGTAAGCGACACAAGCGTTTTAAAAGGACTACGAATAGTGACCATAATCGAGCGATCTATGAAAACCTGCTGGAGCAACAATTCTCAATGACTAGACCAAATCAAGCATGGTCAAGTGATATTACGTACATATGGACTGTTGAAGGATGGCTGTACTTAGCAGCGGTAAAAGACCTTTACACGAAACAAGTGGTTGGCTATAGCTTAAATGAGCGCATGACAGCACAGCTTGTTTGTAATGCGCTAAATATGGCTATTCACAATCAAAAACCAACCAAAGAACTGATTGTGCATTCAGACAGAGGAAGTCAATATTGCAGCCATGAATATCGAAATATACTTGAGCAATATGGTTTTCAAGGTTCAATGAGCAAGCGCGGAGACTGTTACGATAATGCACCGATTGAAAGCTTTTGGGGAATACTGAAAAATGAGTTAGTGCATCATTACAACTATCAAACCAGAGAAGAAGCCAAAGCAGATATTATAAAATACATTGAATTATTTTATAATCATCGAAGAATTCAAAAGGGTTTGGGTTTTAAGACACCAAATCAAATGGCCGAAGACTTTTATAAGTTGGCTGCCTAGAATCTCCCAAGGGAAAGTCTCCTGATAATTCAGCGTATATCATTAACTTTTTAAATCTAAAAAACAGGAATTTCATTTATGTCTAAACACTATGATTATATTGCGATTGGCGGAGGCAGTGGCGGTATTGCATCAGTCAATCGTGCTGCCATGTATGGTAAGAAATGTGCACTGATAGAAATGGGTGATATTGGTGGAACCTGTGTCAACGTAGGATGTGTTCCTAAAAAAGTGATGTGGTATTCAGCTCAAATTGCCGATGCGATTCATAAATATGGTCCTGACTATGGCTTTAATACAGAATTGAAATCCTTTAACTGGAAGAAATTAGTTGAAAACAGACAAGCCTATATCAGCCGAATACATACATCGTATGACACAGGACTAGCTAAAAATAATGTTGATGTCATTCGAGGTTTTGCAAAATTTTTAGATGCTCAAACAATTGAAGTAAATGGTGAAACGTACACAGCTGACCATATTTTAATTGCTACGGGGACTCAAGCATTCAAACCTGAAATTGAAGGTGCTGAATATGGTATTGATTCCAATGGTTTCTTCGGATTAGAACACTTACCGAAGCGGACTGCTATTGTTGGTTCTGGCTATATTGCTGTGGAATTGGCAGGTGTTCTTAATGCATTGGGTTCGAATGTACAATTATTTATTCGTAAACATCAGCCTTTGCGTGGATTAGATCATTTCCTTGGTAAAACACTATTAGAGAATATGCGCAGTGAAAATATTAACGTGCATACTCATAGTCAGATTAACAAAGTGACTAAAGTTCAAGATAACTCACTTGTATTACACCTAGAAGATGGTACAGAACATAGTGTAGATTGCTTGATTTGGGCAATTGGTAGAAAACCTGCAACTGAAGCGATCAATCTTAATAAGACTCAAGTTCAATTGAACGAGAATCGCTTTATTCATGTTGATGCATATCAAAATACAACACAGTCTGGCATTTATGCAGTGGGTGATATTACAGGTAAAGTCGAGTTAACACCTGTTGCTGTGGCAGCGGGTCGAAGACTGTCTGAACGTTTATTTAACAATAAGCCAAATGAACATTTAGATTATGAAAATATTCCGACTGTGGTGTTTAGTCACCCACCTATTGGAACAGTTGGATTAACCGAAGATCAAGCCATAGAAAAATTTGGTAAAGATGCCATCAAAATTTATAGTTCTTCCTTTACATCCATGTATACAGCGATAACAGAACATCGACAACTCACAAAAATGAAATTAATTTGTGTAGGAACTGATGAGAAAGTGGTCGGAATTCATGGTATTGGATACGGTATGGATGAAATTCTGCAAGGCTTTGCTGTTGCTTTAAAAATGGGAGCAACTAAAAAAGACTTCGATAACACTTTAGCAATTCATCCGACTTCTGCTGAAGAATTCGTCACAATGCGTTAATCATTGATCATCTAAAAGAGCATTTATTTATATATTTGCTCTTATTTTTATATTCTATATCCAAATTATGAACTTTCAACAACTTAGAATTATTAGAGAACTCACTCAACATAATCTCAATTTATCACAAACAGCACATGCTCGGCTTTGTTGCACAAAGATTTGAAATGCAAAGCGCCCCTAATTGAGCCAAATTTAAGGCGTAACTTGGGTAAGTGGTCGACCTAATTCCGTAAATCTGTTAAGGACTGCTACACGTGCATGGATCTCATTCACTTGGCTATCAAAACTCCTTGCACTGAGTTTATCTCCTAATAATTTGATGCAATGCATCTTAGTTTCAACCAAACTTCGCCGATGATAGCCTGACCATTTTTTCCATAGTGTCCTGCCTAAACGTTTAATTGTTCGAAGTAATTCATTTCGCTCTAGCGAGCTACTCTTTGTATCTTTCCATGGTTTCGCATTTTTTCTAGGTGGAATCACCGCATGCGCTTGCCGATCTGCAATGACCTGACGGCATTGCTTGGTGTCATAAGCTCCATCGGTATAAACAGAGTTAATCCGCTCATCTTGTGGAATCTGATTAAGTAAATCACCAAGCACCTGTGAATCACTGACATTATTGGTTGTAAGCTGAACTGCTCGTATTTGCAGGGTTTTAGCATCTATACCAATATGAAGTTTACGCCATTGGCGACGATATTCAGGTCCATGTTTCTTGCGTTTCCATTCGCCCTCACCTAGAAACTTCATGCCTGTAGAGTCCATGAGTAGATGCAGCCCATCGCTACTTTTTTGGTAGCTGATTACAATATCAATATGCTTTTGTCTTCTACAAAGAAATTTTTGATAAGTTATTACGTAAACACTTAAAAAAATGTATTTGAGGTTCCATACCTACTGGTGGTTGAGGTATATCAAACAACAAATGCATTTTTGCTAAGACAGGCCTATATTCAATACAAGCAATCGCTGTTGTAGAGTCCATATCTAAATCAATGATAAATGGTGAAAGAGGCCCTAAAGTCGGGGCATCACTATCGTATCGAAATGTCAAAGAAAGAGTGATTATAGGCAGTGTATTATATATCTGCTCTGGACTTGCCCCCTCTTCTTTCAATTTTCTTGCATTTAAAAACTTCTCACGAGACAAACTAGAAAAATCTTCCAACCTAAAACGGGCTCCTGACTCACCACAAAAACAATCAAATATGCTAGTAAAAGATGTTTTTCCGCTATTATTTCGCCCTACAATCACAGTTGAATTCTTTTCTAATACAATCTCAATATCTTCAAGAAGTCTATACCCCTCAACTCTAACTTTTTCGATACGCATTGTTCCCCCCAAAATACATTGGTTATTGTAACTTTATCTATTTTTTCAAAGGTTTCGCCCAAGAAGAGCATGTAAATTATTTTGTGTACATTACGTTCTTTATAAATGATTTTTTAGCTAGTCGTCCACGCATTCGACAACTGCTCAGCTTGCTTCATCACAAGCTCAATCGCTTCAGCCGCTTTATCAGGCGGGTATTTCCATCGCTGCAAAGTACGACGTACTAATATTTTCAGCTGAGCACGCACACTATCCCTAACCTGCCAATCCACTGTCGTTGACTTCCTAAGCTTCTCTGTAATCTCTCGTGCGATCTGTTTCAGCGTATCGTCTCCAAGCTCTCTGACAGCACTTTCATTGTTTGCCAAAGCATCATAGAAAGCGATTTCATCAGGATTCAAACCAAGTGCAGCTTCACGCTGCATCTCTGCCTGAAATTCTTTTGCCATTTGAATGAGTTCTTCAATGACCTGAGAAGTTTCAATCGCTCGGTTATTGTATTTCCTCAAGGTTTCCTGCAAACGGTCAGAGAAGCGTTTTTCCTGTACCACATTGTTTCGCGTCTTTGCCTTAATGCCATCATTGAGTAACTTTTCCAGAAGTTCAACTGCCAAGTTACGGTATGGCATCTGCCGTACATCTTCCAAGAACTCATCTGAAAGCAAGCCAATATTAGGTTTATCCAAACCACACATTGCAAAGACATCTGTTACGCCATCAGCAATGACAGCATTGTCCAGAATCTGTTTTAGCGTACTGTCCTTTTCCGCTTGCGACAGTTTACGATCTACAGAGGTATGCTTGCTAATGACCGCTTTAATGGCTGAGTAAAAGGCAATTTCTTTGTGCAGGTTCTTCGCTTCATCCAAGGTGCTGCATAAAGAGAAGGCTTTATTGATTGCCAGAACTAAATCAAGAAAACGCTTTTTACCATCCTTTAAGCTCAGCACATAGTTAGCTGCGGGGATAATCAGTCGGTGTGCCTGAGTTTCATAAGCACCCAAATCCATACCTGCCTGCTCGTTGGTTTTGGTGAACATTCCTCGTATTGCATCCATCTTTTCAGCAAGCACTGCATAGGCTTCTTCTGCACGTAAAGTCGGCTCACCTTTCCCTTTGGCATCGGTATAGGTTTTTAAGGCCTGCTTCAATTCATTAGCAATGCCGATATAGTCAACAACTAGTCCACCCTGCTTATCTTTAAAGACACGGTTCACACGTGCAATTGCCTGCATGAGGTTATGGCCTTTCATTGGCTTATCGATATACATGGTGTGCGTACACGGTGCATCAAAACCTGTAAGCCACATATCGCGCACGATCACTAAGTGCAAAGGATCATTCACATCTTTAAAGCGTTTCTCAAGACGTTTTTTGACTTGCTTGTTGTAAATATGCGGTTGCAGTAACGGTTTGTCCGATGCCGAACCGGTCATCACAATTTTGATTTTGCCTTTTTCAGGATCAGGGTCATGCCAATCTGGACGTAAGGCAATAATCTCATTGTAAAGGTGGACACAGATCTCGCGGCTCATGGTCACAATCATGCCTTTACCCGCCGTGGCTTCTGTACGGGCTTCAAAATGTGCGACTAAATCCGCAGCAATCTGTTTCAGCCGTGGTGTGGCACCCACCAGCTTTTCTAGTCGGCTCCATTCGCTCTTAGTCTTTTCTCGGTTACCAACATCTTCTTCATCTTCTACAACCTCATCGACTTGATCAGATAACTCTTCAATCTCAGTCTGATTAATATCTAGCTTTGCCAAGCGTGATTCGTAGTAGATTGGGACGGTTGCACCATCATCGACGGCATCCTGAATGTCATATATGGAAACATAGTCGCCAAAGACAGCTCTGGTGTCTTTATCCTCACTCGAAATCGGAGTTCCAGTAAAGCCAATAAAAGCAGCATTCTTTAAAGCATCGCGCATGTGCTTGGCATAGCCAAACTTGTACGTGCCATCGTTACCTAGTTTTGCTTTCAAACCATATTGGCTACGATGTGCTTCATCTGACATGACCACAATATTGTGGCGTCCATTCAATAATGGATGCTCACTCTCACCTTCCAGTAATGCGAACTTTTGCACTGTGGTAAAGATGATGCCACCTGACTCACGCTCAGCTAAAAACCTTCTCAGCTCATCGCGGTTATTGGCTTGTACTGGGGTTTGTTTTAATAGTTCTTGAGCATTGCTAAAAGTTTCAAAGAGCTGCCCATCCAAGTCATTACGGTCTGTCACAATTAACAAGGTCGGGTTATGCATAGCCGGCTGTTGTAACAACTTGCCTGCATAACAGCACATAGAGATACTTTTACCCGAACCTTGGGTATGCCAAACAACACCTGCTTTTTTGTCCCCAGTTGGATTGGCTGCTGCAATGGTGGCTTGGACTGCCTCCCTGACTGCATGGAACTGATGATAGCCTGCAATTTTCTTAATGGTCTTTTCGCCATCTGTTTCAAACAGCACGAAGAAACGGATGTAATCTAGGAACAATTCTCGATCAAAGAAGCCTCGAATAACTGTCTCTAACTCCCATTCTAAAGCGGGTTTATCATCTTCATTCTTGATCGTACGCCACGGCAAAAAGCGTTCCTGATTCGCCGTCAGTGAACCGACACGGGCTGTTACACCATCACTGACTACCAATGCTTCGTTAAAAACAAACAGATCCGAGATTTCTTCTTTATAGGTTTGCAACTGGTTAAAGGCATCCCAAATATCCGCGTTTTCATCAGTTGGGCTTTTTAACTCCAACACAGCAAAAGGAATACCGTTGATAAAGCAAATGATGTCAGGACGTCGAGGTTGCTTAGTACCTAGAATGGTAAATTGATTGACCACAACAAATCGGTTTTGATGCACATGATTAAAGTCCACTAAGAAGGCATGATCATGTAACCAATCGTCCTGCTTCTTATAAGTGACAGGTACACCCTCCAATAACATACGATGGAAGGCACGGTTATTGGTGACAAGATCTAAACTTTCAGGTTGATTCAGCTTTTGTAAGACTTGTTCAAAACAGTTTATTGGAAGATGCGGATTTAATCGTTCAAATGCAGCGTGTAGGTCTGATTCAATTAAGACTTGTTTATAGTCTTTCCGTAATGGGTTACTGCTATCAGGTGACAACTCAGAACTATTTAAAACATTCCACCCCGTTTGTTCAAACCAAGCTAAGCAATTCAATTCCAAAGTAATTTCATTAATCAATTTCTTGCCCCTCTATTTCTTCCAAACTCTCTTTATATTCTGCTAAGGCTACTTGATACTTGCTTTTATTCATTTGAAATAAAATATCTGAAGCTAAATACATATCCTCAAAAATATTCAAACTACCGTGTTGCTCATCTACATATTCATTAAATTCTAAATTTTCATGATATCTAATAGGCTCTGGTTTTAATGAATTAGAGTGATCTAATAATTTTAAAAAAAATAATAAAATTGCATCGGTTTGCTGTGCAACAAACTCAGCATATACAAAATCTAAAGGAATATGCTGTGAGCTTCTCCCATGGGCCAATGGACAATATTCATTCCTTAAAGTTCCTATAGCTGACATTGCATTTTCCAACGTTAAGGAAAAACTATTTATTAGCTTCTTAAAAGCCTCATTAGTTTTTTGTTCTTTCCATTCATCAGAATTTTTAGCTAACTCTTGAACTGCTTTCTTCGCCAATTTACTTAAATTTATATCAGCCTCAACAGGAATCTTACTTTCATCCAATATTGATTTACAAAGACCTTCAACCAATGATTTACACTGACCAACGATTAATCCTGATTCACCATCAGCATATGCTGAATTGATTGCTAAAACCGTTCTTTTTAATTTATAACGATCTGTAGAATTATCAATATATGCTAAAGCATTTATAATGATTTGATTACTCATCTAACAACCTACACTTAGAGTTAAATCACCTGCCATTAATTTCGGTAACAAAATATCTCTGATATGAGCTAAATCTACGGACTTATTATTATTAAGTGCTATCTGTTTTAAATTAGCTTTCACTTTTTCATTGAATAAATCACAAATATTTTTTGGTGGAGTCAAAACTTTAACCTTTCTAAGCTCTGATTGTCTTATACCAACAACTGTCGTACCTGTAGCACGTCCATTCATATCTGATTTTGCATAAGGACTTAATAACCAAAAATATAAAAATGCTGAAGATATTAAATCAGTATTAGCACGCAAAGCATAAAGTCTTTGACTCAAGCAATACTTTTCATCAGAAGCCAAATAATACATTTCACCCATAGGTCCTTCTGATGTTAAGAGAATATCACCTTCCTCTAATTCTTCTTTCATCCATTTATTATAAAGTTCTCTATCAACAAATCTAAGTTGTTCACGATTAACAATATATCCATCTTTAATATGCTTAGCAGATAAAACCGTTATACCTGTATCTGACCAATCAGAACCTAATTTTTTAGGTGTTTTACCTCGATGGTCAATAATTAATGAGGTAGTTTTATCAATATCTAATATTTCCCAACCTTTTGGCACTTCCCCTAACTCACTTTCAACCAACTCTTCAGGAAACAGTGCGGCAGTCGCTTGTAACTCAGCAAGATCATCTTCAGCCATTTGCTTCAGTTCAGCTTCGCTCTTACCACTAATAGCACACATGGCAGCAAGTTCAGTGTCTGTGCCTTCCTGCTTAGCTGCAATTTTGGCGCGTACAGGCTCAAAGTCGATAAACCAACTTTTAAAAATGGTTTGAGCGATGGATTCTAAAGTTTGGTTGATTTGATTATTTAGATGAATTTTTTCATCAAGATCAGAAAGAATCTTAGATATTTTTTTTTGAATCAAAATATCGGGTTTCGGAACTAAAAACTCTTCCAACATTCCTTTGGTTAAAGCATTTCTTGTCGCACCTGTTCCCGCTAACGTTAACAAATGATTTTGTGTATTCCTATCAGTCAAAAAATATCTAACAAACTTTGGATCAAGCTCATTTTTTACTGTTCTGATAATAGCTACATGCTGATTAACTCTTGCAGGTAATTTATCTTTAGGAGCTAAGCAAACTCGGGCAACAGAATCACCTGTAATATTAATTAGAACATCATTCAACTCTATTTCTACGTTATTTAATTTCTCTGCATCACTATCAGAAATAAAAACTAACCCATTCTCGCTAAATCCATCGTTATAAATATTTTGACTACGAATTAAGCAGACATTTCCACTATCAAGATATACATTAGCCCCGCCCCTTGGTGTAGAGCCACTCCCAATTTTTGTACAATAATCTTTCAAGCGAACAAAAGACCAATCAACACTCACACCTCACCCCCAAATTCTTTCTTAATTACCCAATAGCCACGAGTTCCACCCACACGCTCAAGCCAGCTAGCATCTTTTAAATGATTCAAATGCTTTTTCACTGCTGACTCATTAATTCCGAGGTGCTCCGCCATAGCACGATAGGAAACTTTTGGGTTGTGCTGAATTAAATTTAAAATCTCTTTTTGACGATCTGTCAGAATAGTTTCTTGGATTGAGCCACCTATTGAGCCACCTATTGAGCCACCTAATTGCTCAATCGAAGGACGGTAAAACTCCCAATCGACAAAATCACCTTGTGCTTTCAGTTGAGGTTCGGCATTACCTGCTTGTAAACAAAGATCTTTAATACGGGCAATACCACTGCCCCACTGCTCGATATAACCCAGCTCTTTAAACACACGCGCCAAAACACGGTTACGAATCTCAGAACGACCTTGAGCCAAATCTTCTTCAGTCAGTCCATTTGGCAAACCACCCGGCGATACGATATTCAGAATGTCATCATAAATACCAACCTTAATATCACGCCCTGCATTGCTATAGTCACGATGTAACACTGCATTCACCAAGGCTTCACGAATAGCAGGAATTGGGATTTCATAACTTTCTGTACGTTGTAACCCTAAAATTTCTGCCCGTAGATGCAGATGATTCTTGATGAATTGCTCTGTTTGCTTCAACTGGCTAAACAAGTCTCCACGGTATTCTTTTTTATCCAAAAATACTGTCATGGTCGTGCCTTTAAAGCGGCTGCATTTAATCTCAACCTGCTCATAAAGCCCCAACAAAATGAGCAGCCCATGACTTGGGTAATCCTGTCCATTCTGCTGAATGATCAATTTGAGATTCCGCATTTTCTGCAAAGACAATTCTTTACCCACCTCAGCAAAGGCTTGCTTTAAAGGCTGTAAATCAATGTCATCTAAACTGTATTGCGGATTCGGCTGTTCATCAAAAGTCTGATTTAAGCGTTGTAGCTCAAGTTGCTGAATATATTCAGGCGATGCCACACGATTGCTTGCACCTAAACGGATATAGGTTCCCTGTGCCTTGCCTTGCGGCTTGAGATAATAAGGCAATAACGAACCACGGCTGACTTCAATCACCAATAACTCAATGCCTTGGATATTCTCGATATAAATGTAAGGTAGAATATTGGGCGCACACAGCTCATTGATCATCGAAGTGATCTGATCTTGCAACTCAAAAATATCATCTTGAATACCTACGAGTTGGCGATCATCACTTACACCCACTACCAATTTACCACCACTGGTATTGGCAAAAGCAATCAGGGTCTTTGCGACCTGTTGCCCTTTCGGTAACTGCTCTTTAAATTCAAGGGTTTGACTTTCACCCTTCTGAATTTCCAGCAATAAAGAATGATCAGAACTCATAGCCCAAGCCCTTTAGGTTCTTTTTAATCTCACTTTCCAAGACCGCACTTTCAGCAAATTGTTCTTTGAGCTGAGCGGTCAAACGCAGCATTTTCTCAGCGAATGGCTCGCCATCATCTTCCTGCTCGACTGCACCTACATAACGCCCTGGGGTCAATACATAGTCGTGCTTCTGAATATCTTTTAACTCAGCAGAGAAGCAAAAACCTTTCTCATCTTGATAGGCTTCGCCTTCAAAATTTTCGCCTTGTTGCCAAGCATGTAAAGCATTGGTGATTTTGGCAATATCTGCATCGGTAAAGTCACGCAGTACGCGATCTTTCATGTAGCCCAAATTACGGGCATCGATGAACAGAGTCTTGCCTTCACGGTTGGCTTTCTTTTTATCTAAAGACAAGCCATTCTTTTTGTCCTTGGTTAGAAACCAGATACAGGCTGGAATTTGCGTGTTGGTGAACAGTTGTCCTGGTAATGCAACAATACATTCCACCAGATCGGCTTCGATCAGGTTCTTACGAATCTCGCCTTCATTGTTGGTATTGGAACTCATTGAACCATTGGCAAGTAACAATGCCATACTGCCTGTAGGTGACAGATGGTGCAGCATGTGCTGCATCCAGGCAAAGTTAGCATTACCTTGTGGCGGTGTACCGTATTTCCAGCGCACATCACTTTCTAGAGAAGCATGCCACCAATCCTTGATGTTAAAAGGCGGATTGGCCATCACAAAGTCAGCACGTAAGTCTGGATGCTGATCCTCTAAAAATGTATCCGCGTTCTTTTTACCAAAATTAAAATCAATCCCACGAATCGCCATGTTCATAGCGGCCAGTTTCCATGTGGTCGGGTTGCTCTCCTGACCATAAATAGAAATATGCTTTTTCTGCTCTGATGCTTTGTAATGCTTTTCCTGTGCATGTTGTTCAATGAACTTTTCACTGGATACAAAGAATCCACCTGAACCCATTGCAGGGTCATACACGCGGCCTTTATAAGGTTGTAGCATTTCAACAATTAAGGTGACGATACTTTTAGGCGTGTAGTACTGCCCACCTTGCTTCCCTTCAGCCAAGGCAAACTGTCCCAAAAAGTATTCGTAGACATGCCCGAGGATATCTTTGCTGTGCAGACTGAGTTGCTCACCGTTATATTCTGGATTAGTAAAACTGGTGTCAGAAAAAGTATTGATCAGATCAAGTAGCTTGTCATTGTCCAGCTGATACTGTCCAATACGATTCAGAATACCTTTTAGTTTTGGATTGGCTTTTTCAATTTCATCAAAAGCATTATCAATCAACCAAGATACAGAGCGTAACTTCACGTCCTGTCCTTGCTCATCCTGCCAAATGATTGAGCCAATTGGTAAAGCTGCTGCATTGCGGATACTTAACCAACGTGCTGCTTTTGGCACCCAAAATACGTTTTTTTCTTGGTAGTAATCCAGTATTTCTAGTTCATCAGCAATAGCCTGTTGGTATTCTTCTTCGCTGTCGTACTGATCACGCGGCATGTAATAGATGTTGTGGTCGTCTTTTTGTGCAAACAATTCTTTGAGTTCAGATTGCCGTTCATCAAAAGCATCTGATACGTACTTTAAGAAAATCAGTCCTAAAACAATATGCTTATAGTTAGCAGCATCCAGACTACTGCGTAATTTATCGGCGGCTTTCCAAAGCTTGTCATCTAAGTCATTTAGAAATTTTTGTTCCAATGAATGCATTTTATTTCCTCAATCCAAGATCAACCGCTTTGGTTTTATACTTAATGTTAAACAATGTTGCTAAGTTAGCATATCTGCGACCTATTAAAAGTCATGCACTTAACAAAAAAAATAGAGATTAATTAAGGCTTGTCATTTTAACGGGATAACCATAGCGAATATAGTCCTTTAACAACTGCTACGTCTTATAATGTCGTAAAAAAAAGAGCAACCTAGAAAGTTGCTCTTTTCCAACCAATCGATTAATTGACGGGTCTGACTGATCGCTGCAACCCTTGCTGAATATCCTGCACAAACCCTTTAGGCGAAGCTTGTTGCTCCACCGTACGGTTTTGTTCTTGTTCAGGGTAGTATTCCTCCAGCACCTCTAACCCTTCCTCTATATCCGTTTCAAACCGTGCATTGGTAAAACCCTTCCTTGCAGTAAAGTCTAGAGCCTCCTGATAAAACCCTGCCTGCTTACTCTGCTCATCAATCTGCTTCGCCTGAATAATCGCTTCATTTAAACTGATCCCATCTCTTAAAGTTAAATCCACGTAATACACGGGCTGACGATAACTCTGTGTCGTACTCTTGCCCCGCAATATCAATTGCAAGGGTAGACATGACAACAAGCCTCCTGAAGCTGCATGGTAATAACTTAAGCGTGCTGCCAAAGTGCGAATACTGTTAAAGCCTGTGGTTCTAAAGATAAAGGTGCCAAATTCATCCGATTCATCTAAGTTCACATGCAAACGCCCGTAGGGCTTGCAGTTCCCTCCTTGAGCCAATGGACATAAATCAGGGGATGGACAGGGAAGTTGCTCCACGCCTTGATTGGTTAAACGCTGGCAGGTTTCTCCATTACCGACACAGATAGGTCTTCCAGTCTGTCGGTCAAACAGGCTGTATTCTGCACGCAGGTTTAAATCAGGATCATTAAAGATCATTCTGACAGGGATTGAACGTAGCTTTTGATTAGGCGTATTGGCTCGAAGCTGATCATCCAGTGGATGTTTAACCCAGCCTTCTTTGCTTTGAATCTGGGAAGTAATGGTGAATTGATCATCTTTTTCAGGCAATCGCTTACCATTCTTTTCGATCATACGACCGATACTGATC
Organism: Acinetobacter sp. PC34; assembly: GCF_051789135.1. Classification (NCBI taxonomy): domain Bacteria; kingdom Pseudomonadati; phylum Pseudomonadota; class Gammaproteobacteria; order Moraxellales; family Moraxellaceae; genus Acinetobacter; species Acinetobacter sp. PC34. Next base: position 2,955,894 of record NZ_CP196664.1, read on the forward strand.
CGTCCCAAGATTGGAGGAGTAATTGCTAAACCTTTAATCATGTTGATATTCCTTAATGTATTACCTTACAAATTTGGGTCTATGTATGTAGGTCGGAATAAGGACCAAATAAGTTACCCAAAGAATGTAGAGCCAGATAAAGTGCTACAGAAATCGCGACCGATTTGCTCTCTACCGAAGGGTAGAGAGCGGGGAGCGATTTTTGTGAATTTTTGATTTGGTGCTGTAGATAGGGCTTAGTCGGTATAGATGTTAAATCGACGACTGCCTTGCTTTTCAAGTGGATAAAGCTCAATGAGTTCAGGCTGGTGCTGAAGCAATGCTTTGGTATTGAGGCTGATAGAATCCTTGGCTTTCTTCCAGACTACTGAGCCATTTACAAAGACTGCCCTTTCCTTGTCTTGCATCATCATCTGGATTTCATGTTTAAGCTGGTCAAAGCGTTCCTGCTGATTCTGAATCTCTTCCTTCATTTTGATAAGCTGGTCGAACATCAAATTGGCATTTTCATTTTGCGAAAGATCCTCTACCGTTAAAGGTACATGCGCTGGATAGAGTTGTTGAATCGCTTTAGCTGCGGATTCACTTGCATCCACGGATGGTGGCGTGTCCTTTTCCACACATTCCCAGAAATATCGTTCTGCTTGAACAATATGTTCAATCACGGATTCTGATCGTGTCACTTTGAAGATCTTGGTTTCATGCCCACAGATCAAGACACAAACATGCGCTGCCTGTTTACCAGTCACCGCCAGTTGATGTTGTACCTGACATAACACGTATAACGGCACACCATCTCGCCACAGTTTAGCGCCATATTCTCCTGCGGTTTTGCATTCTAGGATTTGCACGTCTTCATTGCCCACCACGGCATAATCCAAGTTTGCCAACATAAAGGCTTTGTCAGGATCAGGGTGCTGCAGCACCGCATTGACCCGACGAACTTTGTTGTTGGTATGCAGACTGTAGTATTCAGCCACTAGCGGTTCTAACTGCTTGCCCCAATATAAAGGTGCATGTCCTGAGCTTTCATCATCAATATTCTGCTGTACCCGTCCTGTTTTGATCATCCACAGCTCCAGCATCGACATATAAGGATTCAAGCCACAGGCGGCTGCGGCATCACTGCTGCCTATTCCCTGCTTACGCACTTCCAGCCATGCCTGATAGTCCAGTTGTTTGGTGTTGATCAGACGTTTGGCATTTAAACTACGTTTTGAACCTGATTGACTTTGTTTAAGCTTGTCATTGGCTACAGTTGGTAAATACTGAGATTGAGACGTTACTGTTGGGTTTATAATCTGATTCATGGGTTTATCCTTCTATCATTGATTTTAAAACGGCATAAAAAAAACCACATCCGAAGATGTGGCAAAGAGGGATACGAGATAAAATTTAGGCTGCAAGATATAAAGCTTGCTCCAATCCACGTTGTTTCAATGCTGCCCCTGCACCAAACCATGCCGAATCGAGGCGGTGATCAGTACTCATCGCACGACGTTCATGGTCGACAAACTCGGTGATCGCACAAAGTAGTCCATAGGCGGTGTCTTTGGCTGAAGATAAGTCTGCTCCACGTCCCTGCCCATTAAACATATTCATGACTTTGGTCATGGCACGTCCATTCGGTTCAGTTTTATTGGGTTGTGGATTGGCTTGAGACGCAACATTACGGTAGTACTGAATAATGTTATCCTCCTGTTCCATCGCACTTAGGCTATTGTTGTTAAATACCGCATCAAAATAAGCCGCTGCTTCTTTCTGGGTGACTTTACGTTGGGTGAGTTGTTTCATTTCATACATGTGGTTGTACCATGTTTTCACTGAAATACCGAGTTGATCTTTGACTTTGTCGGCATCGAATTTGGTACTGTGCGGTACCTTGACTACACCTGCACTGGAACTCTGTCCACGTAAGGCAATCGCTAAAGTGTTGTTGCACACCACACGGATATTGGTGAATTGTGCTGTGGTCGCCAACGTACCGTCACATGCGGTTGCTAGCAGAATATAGCCATTGCTGACATCTCCACCTTTCAATTCTGCAGTTTGTCCTGTACGTGCCAAAGCCCAGAACTTTTTCCCACCTTTTAGGACACCTGCGGTTTCCAGTTCAAAGCCTGATTGCTCAGTCAGATCACGGTAGAACTCCAGAATTTCCATCGGTTGGACTTCTTGATAACGCTGACTCACCACCGATAAAGGAGCATGGGTATCTGAACGGTACAGTACCCGTTGTTCTTCATACGGCATGATGATGCTTTGTCCACGTGAGTTTTGAGCCATGTAGCTGACATTGGATGATTCAATGCGCCAATCCATGCCCGCTTGCTTGGCCCAGACTTCAATCGGTTGGTTTTGGCTAAGTTGATTGCCCAGACCATGCCACGGGGTTTGTCCGACATACGCCATTTGTTCAAGTTGATGTGCCATTTTGATTATTCCTTAAATAAAAGTGAAAGATGTAAAGATGCAGAAATGTGCTGTAAGGGTTTAAACAATCCATCTATTCAAAGATGTAACCGTGTAAAGTTAGAGATGCGATTACGGCACCCATGCAAACGCTTGTTGGCAATCCAGACAGAGATACTGCTCGGCATTGCTGTAGTATTTTTCAAAGGCATACTGACTCACCACCACCAGTACGCCACCCACCACTACCCCAACAGCTGCACCGAAGAGCGGTGAAAAGCCTGACTTGCGAGCGACCTGCATGCCAAACATCGCCATCTGTGTTGGTGAGATACAACGTTGTAGTTGCTCAAAATAATTGGCATGCGCATTGCCTGAATCGGTTTGTCTGACCTGGGTAGACTGACAGTAGGGACATCGAATAAAAGACATGGGTATTCCTTGCGAAATGAATTCAGTGCGAAGAGCGAATTGAGGACATAAAAAAACCGTGCCCATTGAGGACACGGTTTGATTTAAATTTTGCTTTGTCGAGGAGAGTCGCTATTGAAAGCTATAGCTTGCAGTGCCTTTATCTGTTTCGACATCAACCTGCACCACATTGCTGTAGCTACAGTCTGTTAATTTCAGTCTTAAACGTTGCCCCATCTTAAAGTGCTGCGGATATTCCAACGATCGACGATAGCCTTCATAACGACATTGTCCATGATTGACAGAAACATGGCTGACATCGATAGGCTCTGCAATATTGGAACGGATGGTCAATACCGTAGCGGATTGATTTTGGGCATACCAGTTACTGGTATCAATTACATCGAGTTCGACCGTAAATGTATTTGGATCAAGGCCAGAACTGCATCCACTCAACAACATTCCTGCCGTTACAGTCACTGCGAGTAGGATCGGTTTAAAAAATCGCTTCATACATTTCATCCTTAGCAGTAGTTATAGCTCACGCCATAATCGCCCGTATTTAAGTCAATACTGACCAGATGGATTTCACAGTCTGTGCCGTTATCAAATTTATAGACGTAGTAGCGATTACCCGCTTGCTCCGACTCCAGTGCGCCATGTTCTTGCAAGCTAAAGTCTTGCACTGATTTGCCTGTATCTTTTGCGGCTTTGGCAAAGATATAGCGCTGATACTTGTCTATATTTTCCTGCTCAAATTCAGGCAGTTCATCATAAGGCAGCATCGACAGTAAGGTATCCACCGCCTTAAGGTTTTGATCAAACTCAAAACTCAGCAATTCAGGTTCATGATCTGATGGACTCAGACGCTTGCTTCCCGTGGTCAATTCTTTGACATCGATGCCATCCACTTCTGCCGCTGCAATCACAGTGGATACTGCTTCTGAACTGGCGGATTCTAAAGGTTGTGCAGAGCTGACCTCAGAAGTACTGGCTGGAACCGTTTTTTCAGTTGTGTGTTTAGGGCTAAAGAAGTAGAAGCCTGCGATGCTGATCAAGGTCAGGGCTAAGATTGCCGCCAAGCCCAATATGGTTTTTTGAGTCATTTGAATGTTCCCCTCATTTAGTTGGGCACAGTGACTTGACCATTCTGCGCATTAAAGTGAACAAAGCGTGGACAACCACCTTGAAAGTTCACCGTGAAATTACGCCAACCACGGTTGCCAGGATTGGTTTTATAAAGACATTGATAAACCCCACCGCCTGTATGACGTGCTTGAACAAGGTAGGATTCACTGGCTTGTGCAAACCAGCCTGCCTGCGCCAATGATGCGCCTGCAAGTAGTGATGAAATAAGGGCAGTTTTTAGGAAGGTTTTAAACATCATCATTTTCTCTTTTTTTTAGGCATCACTGGTCTTGGTCTTAATCAAACACAGTGTTCCCCATGTCATAAATGTTGGAATGAATATCTATGTTTTTTTGAAGTGTTATAGACGATAAAGCACACAAATCTATGCCCCTCAAAAACAGCATGAGAGATTCATCTTCATATCGGTAATATGTACTTGAAAAAGTTTTATTCTTAGAAAGTGATCGACACAGCAATGCATGAAATACACAGCATCAGGTCACATTACCCCTGTGGTGTAGATCGGGCACACATAAAAAAGAGAAATGTAAAAGACGGTATTGATGTAAGCGCATGGCGTACTCCTTTGTTTTAAAAGAATCCTGCCAAATCACTGTCAATTGAAGGTGGCAGAACGAAAGAGGGTTGACAGACTGGTAACAAAGAAACCAGCACGCGCAAGCGCGTCCCCCCTCCGCCCTACCGCAAAGAAGGGGGACGAACGAGTTAGCCACCAAAAAATTACTTTTTTGATGTGCTTGTGTGTAAACGGTCTGTCAAAACCGACTGACGATGTAGGTCAGCAGACTAAGGATAATCTGCGCAATGTAGAGCGTCAAGCAAGTGCAGGACACTGATATAAATTTTCAGCGCCGTATAGGTGCTCCATCAAACCATTTAAATCCTTTAGGGTAAATGCAGATTCTATTCGGAAGCCCAAACTGCCCCGTTTGATTCTCCGGCATGCTATTTAATGCACCCAAAGGACAGCCCGCTTCTTCTTGCATGATCCAGTCAATCCGCAACGCTTTTTGTGCATCAGCATCGGAAAGCTGATGATGCATTTCTGGATAAACGCATGTGCCCAGATATCCAGTCGTTCTCATCCAGTGCTCTCTGATCTCATTGCAATATCCCAAAGGATCAGAATAGAGTGATCGGTTAAAGCTCAGATAAAAGTGAATCACATAGCGCTGCTGAACATCATCCCGTACAATCTGATAAAAGCGGTAAACGACTTGTGTTCTATACCAATACTCAGCCGCTAGACTTTTTTGAAAATTTAATAAATACCGCTCTAGCTGCCGTATGCCGATCATTTCATTTCCTGCCTCATTTAAGCTCAGTTCTAGTTTCAAATCCGCAGCATCTGGATAGATTTGACTGGTATTGCAATAAGATTCTCTCAGCTTTTCAATTTGCTTTTCATAACGCTCATTCTGCTTGTGCATTTCTTCAGTTAAGCTGGTGCTTTCAAACAGCACTCTCAGCCGCTTTACGATCTTATCGATATAAAAACCAGCGCTTCTTTGCGCCGTGACCTCAAAGAACCGAATCTGCTCTTCCTGTAATACACTGCAGTAAGCCTGAAAGAACTTGTCTGCCCAAAAGGAAAAAGATAAATGCTCATGAATGCCAACGGCCATCATTCTGCGCCATGCTGAAAAATAACCAGACAATTTACGCTTAAACTCATCATCAATATTTTTTTGATGATCTTTGTAATCAGTACCTTCTGGAATCGGGGCAAAGCGAATCGTTTGGTAATGCTCTAAAACGTCTTGTTCTAAACGTACTGCTGCAGACTCTAACTCTGAATGGCTCATGTGTTGTCCTATGAATGAATTGATTTCATAGAACTGGCATGTTCATATTTTTTTAAACCAAATCTCCTCTTCCAGCTTTGCTAAAGCAGTCTGCGCATTCCACTCTTTGATTCTTCTATTTTCTTCTGTGTCAGGTATTGGGCGACTATGATGCTGATAATCCCCCTTATAAAACGTTTTACGCCCTCGTGGTTTAACCAATAACGTCTGCTCGTATTTATCTGGGTCACTGAGATACGCAACTGCACCCAAAGCATTATTGCCTTGTTCGGGTATTGTTCGACGAATATCTCCAATGCCTAAACGACCTTGTTTCTCGTAGTTTTCTTTATTTTCTGTCGTGTTGATGTTCCATCCCGTCCCTTTGCCTAAAGTAATCTCATTCCACTTCTCAATTACCCCTTCAGCAATCTTATAATCGCTCTGGTGCTCAGACCGATTAATCACCAATGCTAAGTGAGCATGAAAGCCTTTGGTTATACCCTGCTCCAGTGCGATCGCATAGGTCAAAAGTGCATCAAAATATCCATTCTTATCAGTGATCAAATCACGTAGTTTTCCGATATGCTGATAGAAGTCATTTACTGTAATTTCACTCATGCTGTCCTTGCTATAGCTCAAATCCACTCTGATCACTAGAACCGAATAATACCCCTTAATTGCGCCTTCGAACTCCTCAAGTAATGCCACTCGATTGAATTCTTTCCGTCTCGCAAAGCTTTTGATCTCATCACGTATCAGCCCTCGATGCGCATGCAGGATTCGTCTTAATGCCTTAATTTCCCCTATTGAAAGCCCTGTCAGATATTCAGCAAAGCTAAGCATGCCACGTTGGCTATTGACGTATTCAGTAACTGCAATAAACGCCCTAAGCGATGCTGCATACTCAAGCCCTTCTTGTTTAAACGCTTCAAATGCGCAATACAAGCGTTCTAGGTTGAAAATGAATGCTTCGTCTGAAATATCAAAATTAAGACATACATCCACAAAGGTATGAATGGTACACATCACCCCTGCCTGATCATCTAAATCCAATGGGAACACGTTGAACTTCCTTAACTATGATTCACGTCATAGTTAAGCAATCGACTTATTTTTTTAAATAGTGTTCTTATCTAGAGTAAGAACAAGTCATCCACTATCCGCATATATCGAATAGTGCTCTCATCCTACATGGACTATTGGTCCCTATCATCATCCATATTGGGTATATATTCAGATCTGAATGACATGTCTAACTGTTCTTGTTATCTGTATGAGTAACAGTGATTGTATTGATATATCTAGTATTTATAGTTCTATACGCTATAGTCATTAATCTATTATTAGTATTAATCTCTATATTAATAGTATATAAAACCGTCTTAGCGTAAAAGCAATAACCATAGCCCAGCCGATCAGCAGAATTTCCAGACCTTCGGCTAAGCTCGGCTTTTTATATATTTTAGCGTTACGATAGTTAAGTCAGAAAAATGGTTTTCAGCTTTATTTTCTCTGAATCCCCTTAATATTTTTTTTGTTCGCAATTGGGGTCAAAACAAAATACTGAAAATAATGACTGGCTTCATAGAACCATGAATGCAATATTTTTTTCAGTTTTTTTCGATCTTCTTCCAAAGTTTGGAAGTCTACGTCATCTAATCTGGATGTTGAAATGTCAATAGATACATGATCCGCATCAATGGTGTTATTATCATTGTATTTACCGAACAACATTCTTAATTTAGCGAGAAACAGTGTTTTGAAGCCCCCTCCCAACTCGCCAGTCCGCTCATCATAATCGGTATAATTACTATCGATCGAAAACAACAGGGTTACTTTATAAGTGGGCTGAGCTGATTGACACTGAATGATGGTCCAATGACCAAGATATGCATAGATTTCTGGCTGACCCACTTTTTGCAATCGATCTATTGCCTTACGAATTGTAGAATCAATCATCGTAAAATTTTCAGTAAAATTGCCACAGCCAATCACCAGAGTTAGCAATACATGTGTCCCCTGATAAGCCTGCATCTCATCCCAGTATTTCAAATACATTCTATACGCTTTTTTGCTTTGTGCACTTTGTGAATTTAACCATTTTGCTACAGACTGTCCTTGGTGTTGCGCATTTTCCCTTACTGTGCTTAGCTCTTTCTTTTTAAGTGTATGGTTGATATAGCTGAATCTGCTTAAGACTGATACACCGATCTGATCTAAGGCTTTCCCATAATCACACAATTCAACTAATGTTCCTGCTAATAAAGAACGGATATTTTCAACAAGTGTGTGCTTAATTTCATTTGGACGCATCACCTGCATATGGAACTTAGCCTGCCTTTCTTCTATCTGCTGCAATGCCAAAAAACCAACCAGAACTCTTGTACTAAAAATACAGCCATACTCCTCAAGCAATCTTTTCAGCGATGTATAAATATCTATAAAGCTCACTCCAGCAAAGAAATACTCATAAATTCGATTGAGATCCGTTGCCCAAATAGGACGATTAACCATTAAAGGTTGATACAATGATTGCTTCCACTCTCCAGCCAAGTAGACAAACATTTCAATTTTAATCAGCCATTGAAAATCTGTATAAAGATTGAAGGGATAAGCGATTTCGAATTTTCGTATTAAAAAATTATAGCAATGTTGAATTTCTGCAAGTTGCCCAGCAACAGATCTGGAAAATTTACTTTTTTTGAGTAAATCTGCGTATATTTTTTGATGAGCAGAATAAGGTTTATGAACAGTATTTCGTTTTTGCTTTACTGCTGTTTTAGCAAGTACTGGCTGATCTTTGGCTGTTTCGAATTCTGAATAGCATCCTGCTTCTAATGCGTGTCCTGCGATACTTACAGTAAAAAGCTCGGTTTGGTTAGCAAAATAATTTAACGTGGTCCGAACAAAATTTTTGTATTTTGCTGAGTCTTTTTTTAGAATTCCATCCGTCTCAAAATCATCCCACTGATAATTTTGCACCCTCACGCAATAAGGCTTGGTTTGCAATTCTAAACCAGGAGCCAAAGTACAACGTTCGAATTCCGTCAAATCATAAAACGTACTTTCCCAGACCTGCCGAATTTTTTCTTCGAGTGATGCGATCGTTTCTGAACGTGTATTTCTAAAACAAAAAACAGCAAAAATATTAAAACAGTAATTAATACCAAATTCAATTTTATCAAAATGTGTCAGCAATCCTTCAATATTGCGTATTTCCGCTCTAAAAAATTGCAGGTGCTTTTGACAGCGCTCTTTAGCATGATTTAGATTATTGGAGTCAGCCGATACATTGTATAAGGGATCGATATACAATAATTTTAGGCTGATAAATTTAATGGATTGGCTGTGCTTGAAGCAAGCATCAAGTTTTGCTTGAAACGGAATAATTCGACGATCCATCTCATTCATGAATTGATCAGGAATGGTGAGTTGCTGATCAAAAAAACTTAACGTCTTTAGATCGATATTTCCTTTTGGAAAATCAATTTTGATGAAGGGAATCGTATGCTGATCGACAGCCTTAGCAAATAAGGCAGGATATTCGATTTGAGCATCGATCAAGCGCATTTCAGTGTAAAATGGGAATACTGAAGCTTGTTTAAGCTTTACAGAGGTTAGACACGCTGAAAGATGATGATATTGCTTTTTTTTATCTTCTAGGACGCGATGGAAAGATGCCAGTATTTGATCTCTAAAAAAATCAGAATTGTCTTCTACATATGCTTTAGATAGGTTAAACTCATACAGCTTAGAAAGAAAATCTAACCCAATTTTTTGTGCTTTATTCGGTTGTTGCCGTACTCCTCCAGCAGGATCAAAATAATAATTAAACTGAACAAGTCTCATCCAAAAGAGAATTATTCCTGAAATGTCCTTCACCCTCTGCCGATAACTAATTTTCCCCGATACCACCCCAAATCCCCCAATTTCATTACATAGTCAAAATACTATATTACTCTGCTTATTTTTAATTTAAGACCCTATCTTCACATTATCAAAAATCAGAATAAAAAACACCTTTTTAGACAGGTTTCCAAGCTCAACCTGAATGATGAACGAGAATTTTCACCATAAGATTTCGATGTCGTCGCAGGTGATTGACTAGTACTTCATCGCAATATGCTGTATTAAATGGGAGTTGCTTTTGCTGTGGAAAATACCGCTCTGGATGCTGTAGAAACTGTTCCCATTTTTTATTTTCATTCTGTAATTCCCTGATCTGGTTTAGATAGGTTCTATCCTGAATTTTAAATGACACACCAAAATCATCATCTTCACAGGTTTCTTTATTCTCGTTATTTTTTCTGGCTTCTGTTAAATCTAAAATTTTCTGTTTATTTGTCTCTAATCTGCTTTGAACCCATTGCAAATCAAACTCTCTAAACTTGATTTGCAGCGCGGGTAAAATCAGTTGTACTGCCTGCGAAGCATTTTTAAATCTGCCATTTTTTTGAGCATAACCAGTTAATTCTGAATAGAATATTTCAAGCTTTTTATGCAACAGCGGCGCATATCGTTTTCTTATATTCAAAATTCCATTGATTCTACGCTTCAAACTCGGGTTATAGGTGTAGACTCTCCCGCCTTCATCAACAACCAACTCAATATATTTATTTAATATTTCAGAATATTTCTCATTAATCTGCTGCTGTCTATAATCACGAATCCCCTCTATTACCGTATTAATTTGACCAAGCAAATTCAGCAAGTCTTGTACCGAATACGTTTCACCAAAGAACTGCATTTGGCTATGCTCTACCATCAGTTCAACCAAAAATTCGCGTTCTGACGCTTCAAACTCAGTCTTTGGGTCAGGATCGCTTATTATTTTATGTTCTCTTAAAAAACGTCCAGCATGATCCAAAAAGCAATTCAGAATTTCATCCTGCAATTGCTCAAAATCAAGAAGTGTGCAATTTCTCATTTATGAATCTAAATAATAGTTTTCAATATGTTATACCACAACTCTAGTAAAATATTATTTCTAATTATTAGTATTACATAAAGACCTACATCAAAAAAATAAGATTAAGACATAGGGATGGTCAGCCTTACTTCAAAGGTGACCCATTCAAATTAAAAAAGTTTTATGTATGGAATACCCACTTCATGAGTTGCTTTCAAATTAATACTACCGAACTACTTTTTATAAAGTATCGTTCTATGACCGTTGAACTAATGACAGTAGTTTCTGACTATTATCCCCACCTCAGCAAAGCCGAAGCACTGAGAAAAGCGAATAATCAACAATTCCCTTTCTCAGTATTCAAAATAGATAAAAGTAAACGTGCTCCATTTTTGGTACACATTAAGGATCTTGCTGCTGTCTTGGATAAGCAATATTCAGAGGCATCCAAAGATTTTGCTACGTTTCATCGATGAGGCGTAGCACCTCCTCCAACTGTAATATATTTCTTCTCGCTTTCACTGATACATAACGCTGTAAACTCCCCCAAGAATCGTGCAAACTTACTTTCTGAATTTCAGGAATAGTAAAACTCTGTTCAGCTAATCGAGTACAGCCTTCATGTCTCAAGTCATGAAATCGTAAATCTTCAATCCCCAAAATTTTACAAGCTTCTCTAAACTCTTTACCCAAACTTTTGGGATTCAAAGGCAATAACAAATTTTCATTATGTCCAAGCTTTAGCATCCGTTCTCGAACTTCTGAATGTTTCAGTCTTTTGATCAGCACCTTACACGGATCAAGTACATCAAATGACTTATGATTACCTTTAGAACCATTAGGATTCTTTAAATCATGCACTTTCCACGTTGAATGATGTGGGTCATAATCTCGAAGATACAATCGTGTTAATTCAGCTTCACGTCTGCATGAGAAAATTGCAAACCACATAATCAAATGCATTGGGTATTTAGAGCCATAACGATTTAGCTTCCATCGTTCTGCAAAATACTTCGTCAATGCAATCAATTCATCTCTCGAAGGCAGTCGGTCTCTTTTTTGACTGGAGGATATTTGACGTGTTTTTCTTAACTGAGCAGTAGCCTTATCAAAGCTATTTAAATCAATATCCATTTCCCACATAACAGCAGCATGAGAAAGAACACCTCTGATATGTAAAAGCTCATGTTGCAGTGTACTAGTTGCAATAGGTTCAAGATCGAGGTACGGAATTCCACCCTTCCTTAAAGCCACATGCTCGGCCAAATGTACTGATTTTATTTTTGTGATAATATTGCGCGCAATTGGTAGTTTCTTAATTAAGAGCAGAGAATAGCGTTTCGTCCTTCCGTACTCGCTCCCGACTTCATCCAAATATTTATCTATGGCATCTGATAAGGTCAGATCAATCAACTTTTCTTTGCCAAGCAAAATATCAGGATTTTCTTGAATTTCGACTTCTCGTTTCTTAATCCAGTTTTCAGCTAATTTCTTTGAGTGAAATGTTTTACTTTCAGAAAAAGCAGGAAAGCCCTTTCGAGTGATTCGAATCGCAGCACGATAGTTAACTTTACCATCTGCACCTTTCCTTGCTGTAATTGATCCCATAATTTACACCACAACATGTTTTTTCCATTATGGTGTAAAATTTGGTGTAAATGCAAACCGATTAACCCACCTAAACACTGGTTAAAACAGATTCGCGCAGGTTGCGAAATATAGTTTAAAGGTATGATTTTTAATGACTATTAACAAAAACATTGAAAACACTCAATCTCCGCGAATCAGTGTTGCCCCGATGATGGATTGGACGACCAAAGATTATCGTTTCTTTGCCCGCTTATTTAACCCGAATGTCATCCTTTATACCGAAATGGTGACCACTGGCGCGATTCTGTTTGGCGGTGCAAATCGTCATCTCGACTATAACAATGAAGAACACCCGATTGTGCTACAACTCGGTGGCTCAAATCCTAAAGACTTAGCCACTTGCACCAAAATGGCACAAGACTGGGGTTATGATGAAGTCAATTTAAATGTCGGCTGTCCAAGCGACCGTGTACAAAATAATAAAATCGGGGCCTGTCTCATGGCAGAACCTGACCTTGTCGCTGAATGTATTGCTGAAATGCAAAATGCCGTGGAGATTCCAGTCACGGTAAAGCACCGTATCGGGATTGATGACATGCATTCTTATGAAGAAATGCTACATTTTGTCGATACAGTCGCGAAAACGGGCTGCGATAATTTTATCGTACACGCACGTATTGCCTTGCTTCAGGGGCTTTCTCCGAAAGAAAACCGTGACATTCCCCCACTACGTTATGAAGATGTCTATCGTTTAAAGCAAGAACGTCCAAATCTATTGATTGAAATTAATGGCGGGATCAAAACCTTTGCTGAAACACAAGAACATCTCAAACATGTTGATGGTGTGATGATTGGTCGTGAGGCCTATCATAATCCCTATCTTTTGGCTGAGATTGGTCAATTATGGAATTTGGATCTACCTGATCGTTTTGAAATTATCGACCAAATGCTGCCTTATATTGCAAAGCGTATGCAAGAAGGTGCGCCTTTGTCGATTATCACGCGCCATATTCTTGGGCTATTCCAAAACCTTCCGGGCGCTCGCAAGTGGCGTCAGGCTTTAAGTGGTGGTAATGCCAAGACTTTTGCCGATGTTGAAAATGCAATTCTTAACATTAAAGACGCAATGCAACGCACCGAAGATTATTTAAAAGAACACACTCTAGCCCAGTAATTTAGAACGTTGATCTAACATAAAAAAGCGAAGCATCTGCTTCGCTTTTTTATATTTCACCGTTATAGCCGAGTACAAGGTTTTACTAAAGAACGCTTTTGGATATCGGTCAAACATTTTATTGTTTCAGTTTTAAAATCATAATGATAAGAAATATACTTTGCTGCAATATACTCACTAACAAAGGGCTCTTTTCTAAAATAAGCCGTGGTTATACAACCATGTAAATCAGGTGTGGCATTTACTTTGAGCTGTTCAACAAATTGACTTTGCTGACGTATTTGATCCTGTAATTTTAAAATACAATTCATATTTTGAAATTCTACGGATTGAGCAATCTGTTGTATATTTTTAAAATGACAAGCCTTCGTGACATCATCATGATGCTGATGCATTGACCAAACCAATAATGACTGTATATCACTCATCATTTCTTTGGCTTCATTGACCTGATTTAAAACATAAAAATGACGAACGGTTGAGTAAATAGCATATACAACACCACAACTCAAAATGATCCCTAAAGCCACTATTTTAACATCAAGTTTGGAATGCCCTGAAAGATGAGTCATGGAGCTGCTTTATCCCTTTATATTTTAAAAGTGCTTCAGGCGAACTCTTCTTTTATATAAGAGCTTAACCGGTAAATTTACTCAGAGCACGCCAGTATTTGTCTTTAAACAGACTGACCTCTATTTCAAAGTTGTCTTTATATTTTTCAATTACTTGATCAATGACTTTGGATGGCTTTCGAAACTCTTTACACGCAAAATATATGGTTCTTAAGTGATTACCCGTTTCACGACCAATATTTAAATAGCCATCCACATCCTTAAGCTCTTGTAATAATTCGTCTTCTATCAAATTCAGTAGCTCATAATCTGTAGATGCAGGCATGCCATTTGAATGCTGACCATCATAAGAGATTTCAATCAACATCATCCACGGATGCGAAGCTTTTTGATCCCATGTTAAAAGTGTACGATTTAAAGTCGCCAGCAACGGTAGACTCTCATTGGTTTCTCCCTCCAAACTGACAAATTCATCGGCATCCGTATTTGAACGGGTAATTTTGTCTAATCTTGAAATTTCACTACTTTTTAAAATTAAAATGTTTTTGAGCAAGTTAATCGGTAGCAATTCTTTTTCGGCATCTTGCTTAGACTGGACATAAACATTGTCCAATTTGGTGACCGCATCATACTCGCCCAAATAGTTATCGAGAAAAATATACACAGCCTGTAAAAACGCATCGTTTTCAGCTGCATTATATTCATCATGTACCACGACCAGATCAATCTCATCGGGATACTCGGCTTGCTGGTTAAAATAAAAAGACAAAGTCTGCTGACTAAACTCATAGCCATGCATATTAATCCCGACTTGATGAATATCGCTTTCAGGTTTAAGCGCAGTGAACTTCCACCCTGCAATCTCTGGTGCAGCTGCAATCAGCTCTTCCACAAAAACAATATTTGGAATGATGCCATCAGGGGTAAGAATTAATTCAGCTGTTTGTGGGGTTAACATGCCCGTCAGAAAAAAGATGCCGCTATGGACTTTTTCCAGTTCAGGCGTCAATCGATCAAAGAAATCTCGCTCGATTTCAGTTTTACTGCCTTGATTCACAATGTGGTGAAAATGCTGTTGATGCTGCTGAAACCATTGCCAAAATGCAGTATATGCATTTTCATTCGCAGGCGTTTTTTGTTTTTGAGAACCCCATAATTTTTTTAAAAAGCTCATTTTTCTTTTCTCTTTTTTCTATTGATTTCAATATTTTTTGTGGTCTATGGACTGTATCAATATATCGATGTATACAGTCCAATTAAACCTAAAACAGTCTTATTGTTTCGCTTTCATTCCATCTAATTTTTTCAGCACTTCCGCCACTGCCACCATCGCAAAGCTTGAAGTCACCACCACCGCAGAACCATAGCCACCACAGCGTAGGCCTGCACTTGGACACACATCTGCACTGGAAAATGGATTATCAATCGAATACACACAGCTAATCCCGAACTTTTCTTTTGGTTTTTTACAAATCCCCATGCCACGCAACTGGGTTCGAAGCTTTGCCAACATTGGATCTTGTTCAGTTTTAGACAAATCAGCCACTCGGATTTTCAATGGGTCGAGCTTACCCCCAGCTCCCCCTGAAACAATCAATGGAATCTTATTAAAACGACAGTGCAACATCAGTGCTAATTTAGCTTTGACGTCATCAATACAATCTAAAATTAAATCTGGTCGATGTTCTAAAATTTCTTTGACATTTTCTGGGGTCAAATAGTCATCGATCAAATTGATTTTGATCCGTGGATTGATGGATCGACAACGCTCGGCCATCACTTCAATTTTTTCATGTCCCAAGGTTGAGCTCATGGCTGGCAGTTGGCGGTTAATATTCGAAGCCGCAATTGAGTCCATATCAACCAGTGTTAATTCTCCAACGCCTGTACGCGCTAAAGCCTCGACTGCCCACGAACCTACACCACCAATTCCGATCACCATCACATGACTTTTTTCATAATATGAAAAGGCCTCGTCTCCATAAATTTTGGCTACACCAGCAAAACGGCGGTCATATTCATCATGTTGCAGATCAGTCATGCGTACATCTATATCGGTAAAATCGTGTTCATTTTACCTGAATACGACTTTGGATTGAATGTATCGCTACAAACAATAAAGCCCTGCTGATGACAGGGCTTTATTTCATTGAGATTAGGCTGCAATTAAATTACGCAGTACATAATGCAAAATGCCGCCAGCTTTAAAATATTCCACCTCATTCAAGGTATCAATACGGCACAACACTGTAAATTGGTTTTGGCTGCCATCTTCTCGAAGCACCTGAACATCCAAGGTTTGATGAGGCTGGATATCATCTGATAATCCATGAATCGAAAGCACTTCACGACCTGTCAAATTTAAGGATTGGCGTGTTTGTCCATCGACAAATTGCAATGGCAATACACCCATACCAACCAGATTCGAACGGTGAATTCGTTCAAAACTTTCGGCAATCACCGCTTTAACCCCCAATAAGTTCGTGCCTTTGGCAGCCCAGTCACGTGATGAACCTGTGCCATACTCTTTCCCAGCAATAATGATTAATGGCGTATGCTGCTGCTGATAAAACATAGAGGCATCATAAATCGGCAAGGTTTCTCCTGTTGGAATATAGATCGTGTTCCCACCTTCTTCACCGCCCAACATTTCATTCTTAATGCGGATATTGGCAAAAGTGCCTCGCATCATCACCTCATGGTTCCCACGTCGAGACCCGTAAGAGTTAAAGTCTTTGGGTTCAACCCCTTGTTCTTGCAAATAGCATCCTGCGGGGCTGTCTTTCTTGATATTACCCGCTGGGGAAATATGATCGGTGGTGACCGAGTCTCCAAGCACAGCCAAAATACGTGCCTGTTCAATGTTGGTAATCGGTTTCGGTGGCTGACCAATCTCTTCAAAAAATGGCGGATGGCGAATATAGGTTGAATTCTCTTGCCAAGCATAGGTCTGACTTTGAGGAATCTGAATCGCCTGCCATGCTGCATCACCATCAAATACTGCGGCATATTCTTTATGGAACATCGCGGTATTCACGCTCTGTAGCGCATGATCAATTTCAGCCTGACTCGGCCAAATATCTTTCAAGTAAACCGCTTGCCCATCTTTGCCGAGACCAATCGGTTGTGTAGTCAAATCTGTACGGATATTGCCCGTCAAACCATAAGCCACCACCAAAGGTGGCGAAGCCAACCAGTTGGTTTTCACCAGAGGATGTACACGCCCTTCAAAGTTACGGTTGCCTGAAAGCACTGAAGCAACATTGAGATCATGGCACTGTATGGCTTCTTCAATCGGTTCAGGCAGCGGTCCAGAGTTCCCAATACACGTAGTACAGCCATAACCGACCAAGTTATAACCCAACTCATCCAAATACGGTGTTAAACCAGCCGCAGCCAAATAATCGGTCACTACTTTAGAACCAGGCGCAAGCGAACTTTTCACCCACGGTTTACGCTGTAGACCTTTTTCAATGGCTTTTTTAGCGAGGAGTCCCGCGGCTAACATCACGCTGGGATTGGAAGTATTGGTACATGAGGTAATGGCTGAAATAACCACATCACCATGGTTCAATGGGTAAGATTTTCCATCAATAGTGCAAGATGGCTCCTCATGCGGTAGATTGGCTTTTTTAGCTTCAACAGCTGTGCCACCGCCTTCATTTTCTAAACGCTCTTTGGCTTCTTTGGCTGGCTTGAGATTTAGTTCCATCAAGTCATGAAAAGTTTTAGGTACATCTGCTAGCAAGACGCGATCTTGCGGACGTTTAGGGCCTGCCAAACTGGCCTGCACGGTGCTCATGTCCAAGCTCAAAGTATCGGTAAAAACGGGTTCATCACCTGCATTTCGCCATAAGCCCTGCGCTTTACTATACGCTTCAACCAAATCAATCCGTTGTTGCTCACGACCCGTCAACGCTAAATAGGCCAAGGTCACGTCATCAATCGGGAAAAAACCACAGGTCGCACCATATTCAGGGGCCATATTGGCAATAGTCGCGCGGTCAGCCAAAGGCAAGTCGGCCAAACCATCGCCATAGAATTCGACAAATTTACCAACCACGCCTTTTTGGCGTAGCATTTGTGTGATGGTTAAAACCAAATCCGTTGCGGTAATGCCTTCATTCAATTTCCCTGTGAGTTTGAAACCGATCACTTCAGGAATCAACATAGATACAGGCTGCCCGAGCATCGCCGCTTCAGCTTCGATCCCGCCGACACCCCAGCCCAGTACACCTAAGCCATTGATCATGGTGGTATGTGAATCTGTTCCCACCAAGGTATCAGGGAACGCAAAAGTTTGTCCCTCATCCTCCCCCAGCCATACCGCTTGAGCCAGATACTCTAAATTGACTTGGTGGCAAATTCCTGTACCGGGCGGGACAACGCTAAAGTTATTAAAAGCTGATTGTCCCCAGCGTAGGAATTGATAGCGCTCACCATTGCGTTGCATTTCAATTTCGACATTTTCAGCAAAGGCATCTTTATCCGCAAAATGATCGACCATCACGGAATGGTCGATCACCAAATCGACAGGGGACAAGGGATTAATCAAATTCGGATCACCACCCGCTTGTGCCATTGCGGCACGCATGGCAGCCAAGTCAACCACGGCGGGAACCCCTGTGAAATCCTGCATCAGTACGCGTGCTGGCCGAAATTGAATTTCTTGATCAGAGCTTCTGGTTTTTTGCCAATCGACTAGGGCTTGAATATGCTCTACTTTTACACTTTTTTGATCTTCAAAACGGAGTAAATTTTCGAGTAAGACCTTTAAAGACTTGGGTAATTGATCAATATTACCCAATGTTTGGGCGGCTTGAGGGAGGTTAAAAATTTGATAGGATTTTTCACCCACCGTGAGTGTTTGTAATGCATTGAAACTATTGATTTTGCTATATCTGGCCATTCGGTTGCCCTCCCAGTATTGGCGAATTTATTTATTATGATGTTCTTTCTTTAATGTAAGCCTGTTTAAAAAAGAATGTGTTCCCTTTTGGTTATCTTATTTTTATCGAGATTATTGTCTTATTCTTCTAAAATTTTAAATGCAACGCAGCCAATGAGTTCTGCCAGAGTTGAGTTGCTAGTGATCGCTCAGACTGATCCAGTGTCTGTGCGAGACTCTCCAAAACACAAGGTAAATTCACCGGCGTATTGCGGGTGCGATGCTCAGTCGATGTTTGACAACACAACGGCGTCATATCTGGACAGTCCGTTTCAATCACCAAATGTTCACTACCAAGTGCTTGCACCACTTGATGCAATTTTTTGGCATTTGGATTGGTGATTTGCCCTGTCACCCCAATTTTAAAACCGAGTTTGACCAAGGCCTTGGCTTCCTCCACCCCACCACTAAAGGCATGAGCGATACCACCGAATTTAAATTTTTGGGCTTTTAAAATGGCAATGCTTTCTGCATGTGCTTTGCGAATATGCAATAACACAGGTTTTTGATATTGCTTAGCAAGTTCCAGTTGTTCAGAAAAATAAGATTGCTGCTTGGCGAAAAGTGCAGGCTGTTTATGCTCTTTTAAAAAGGTGTCTAAACCAATTTCACCCACAGCTACGCAGTCCTGCTGCTGCAGGACCTGCTCTAAACGTTGTAAGTGTTCGGTCTGATGCTGTTCGATATAAAACGGATGTAAACCAGGGGCAAGATAAGAGCACGGAACATTCTTCCAGCTTTTTAATTGCTGATGGGTCTGAATCAGCGTATCAAATCGTGATTCAAGAAAACCAATAAGGACCAGTGCCTCTACCCCAACATGTTTTGCTTGCTCAGCCAAATGCTGCCGATCAGTATCAAAATCGGCAACATCAAAATGAGTATGGGTATCGAACAGAGGCAAGCTCATGCTTGATTAGCTCTTGGCTTCAGAAGCAGCCTGTACGCTCTGTTTGGCTTTGGGTAAATACTCAGGCTTTAAAATTTTCTGGAGTTGATCATAGCCAATAGTTAAACGCGGTAAACCCACCACATAAGGGCCAATTTC
The DNA here is from genome assembly GCF_051789135.1 of Acinetobacter sp. PC34. Classification (NCBI taxonomy): domain Bacteria; kingdom Pseudomonadati; phylum Pseudomonadota; class Gammaproteobacteria; order Moraxellales; family Moraxellaceae; genus Acinetobacter; species Acinetobacter sp. PC34. The sequence goes on from NZ_CP196664.1 coordinate 2,975,897, forward strand.
ATACTCGCCATATTGCAAAATCAGACCTTCAGTACCCAAGTAATAATTGTTACTCAAGCTAAACTTCCACGCTTGCTCATATTCATCGACATTGGTCGCTAACTTAGAGTCCACAACCCAAGTACGAAAGGCTTCATGCGCTACTCTATTTAACGCCGCCTTCTGATTCGGCAACAATAGATCATCCAAACTCACCAGCTTTTGCTGCTTCAAGTCAAAATTATAATAATGCTGTGACGATGAACCATGTGCACCGCCTAAGTAGCTGCTGGTGTTCAACACCACCGTGGCCAAAGGATCTTTGGCATTTAGAATTTTCGGTTTAATCATCAAACTAATTTGATGGTTCGAACTTAAAGCTTTCAACTCTTGATCTAAACCCAGAAAAGCGGCCAAATAAGGTTGAACTTGTTTCTCTAGTTTCAGTTTAGGCGTGAGGACTTGGCCTACTACCGCAGGCTCAGAACTTGCCGCCACCGCACTTGATGCCGTGCTATCAGAACTGCTATGCATCGGCGAAATATCAATAATCTGCGAGAGATCTTTGACAATTTGTTGATCAATAAAATCATCAATAAATGCTTGATTACTTTGCAAACGATCAATGTTTAATTCTGGGCAAGCATTGCCATCACATTCAGGTAATTCGAATTGTAATTTTTCGGTGTCACCGACCAGCTTTAAGGCTGTTTCTATCTCTGAAGCCGCTGTGGTTTGCGTTGCAGGAGTTTGAGGCTCTTTATCTTTTGGTTGGCAGGCTGTCAAACTGATTGCAGCTGCAAGTACGCTGATTGTAAATATTGTTTTGCTTTTTAACATAAATAACCTATTACCTTGTGAAGCCAGCTCTTGCTTTGGCCAATGCACTAAAACAACTGGGTATAGACATCGGCTTTTAATACCTGTTGAGTTTGTGCTTTCGTCAAATAAATATCAAGCTGGGTCCCATCTTTTACAATCTCATGAGTCCGATAATGTAAACCAATGCCCTCTTGGTCAAAAAACCAATCTGCTTGCCCCCAGTACAACTTCACTGGTGCAGATTTTCTCACTTCAGGTTCTTGTTTCTTCAACCAGTCTTGATACGCTTTTTGCACCAACACATTCATCGCCAGTTGCTGTTTCGGGTGAATTAAATCTAATAATGCCACCGCTTTTTGATTTTTACGATCTGCAACAAAGAAATAATAACGTTCCTTAACATTTACATTCTCTTGATTGGTATCAACCCCAATTTGCATGAGCACAAACTGATTGCGCTGATACGGTATACGCGTATACATCGCCAAGCTATAAGCCTTGTTACCCTTGAATTCGGCTTGCCATGTATCCGACTTTTTCACATAGGCATTAATAGCTTGCTGTAAGCTCATGTCTTGTTTTAAGCCAATTTGATCTTGAATCACTCGGGCCTGACTTTTGGCAATCCATTGGTTTAACCACGGATCTGCCGTTGTTAAACTTTGCAGTTCTAATTCAATACAATTCTTGGTTTCACAAAATGGCTGTGCAATATCAGCCGTTTGTTGCTGAATATTTAAATATGGTAAAACTTCAGCCTGCTCTGTTTTTAATACCGAGCTTTTGGCATCTGCATCTATTTCAGATTGTTTAGAGGAGTCACATGCTGTCAATAAGACAGTCAAACTCACCAATATTGTATAAATAGCCTGTTTCTGCAGCATGCATCTTCCATGAAATTCATGATTAAAATTAAAGTATCTTGCATAATAAAACAGCTTCACGAAGAAGCTGTTTTATTTTTTAACATCCCGATTAGTGTTCGCGGGTATTGCGGAACACGATGTCTGGATAGCGCTCTTGCATCAGTTGTAAGTTCACACGACTCGGTGCCAAGTAGGTCAAGTGACCACCACCATCTACCGATAATTGATCATGTGCTTTTTTCTTAAATTCATTGAATTTTTTGTCATCATCACATGACACCCAGCGCACAGTGTTAATGCTTACAGGCTCGTAGACGCAGTCGACTTTGTATTCTTCTTTCAAACGGTATGCCACCACTTCAAACTGAAGCACACCTACCGCACCGACAATCAAGTCATTGCTATTTTGCGGCATGAAGACCTGTGTTGCACCTTCTTCTGAAAGTTCTTTTAAGCCTTTTTGTAACTGCTTCGACTTCAATGGATCTTTCAAACGTACACGGCGGAACATTTCAGGGGCGAAGTGCGGAATACCCGTAAATTGTAATTTTTCACCTGATGTAAAAGTATCGCCAATTTGAATCGTACCGTGGTTATGTAAACCAATAATGTCGCCCGGCCATGCTTCTTCTAAGTGCTGACGATCACCAGCTAAGAAAGTCAAAGCATCACTAATACGCACATCTTTATCCAGACGCACATGCTTCATTTTCAAACCTTTTTCATATTTGCCTGAACAAATACGCATAAAGGCAATACGGTCACGGTGTTTCGGGTCCATATTGGCTTGAATTTTAAAGACAAAGCCAGTAAAACCCTCTTCAGTTGCTTCAACCAAACGATTTTCTGTTGGGTGCGCTTTAGGTTCAGGCGCATAGTTGCTAAATGCATCTAACACATGGTCTACACCAAAGTTACCTAATGCTGTACCAAACAATACAGGCGTTTGACGACCCGCAAGGAACTCTGTGTGGTCTAAAGGCTCATTGGCCATTTGCACCAACTCTAGAGACTCTTCAAATGCCGCCCAAGCCAACTCACCGACTTTTTCACGTAAGTCTGGATAGTCATAACCATCACGGACTTCGATTTCGGTAATGGTTGAACCAAAACCTGCTTTATACACATAAAACTTCTCTTCGATCAGGTTAAAGACCCCAGCGAAGTCACGACCTGTACCAAGCGGCCAAGTGATCGGCACACATTTGATTTTGAGAACGTTTTCAATTTCATCCAACAGCTCTAAAGGCTCACGGATTTCACGGTCCATTTTGTTCACAAATGAAATGATTGGTGTGTCACGCATACGACACACTTCCATAAGTTTCACAGTACGATCTTCGACACCTTTTGCACCATCGATTACCATCAAAGCTGAATCGACCGCTGTTAAGGTACGATACGTATCTTCCGAGAAGTCTTCGTGTCCCGGCGTATCCAGTAGGTTAATCATCTTGTCTTTAAAGGGAAACTGCATCACAGAGGTGGTGATCGAAATACCACGTTCTTTTTCCATTTCCATCCAGTCCGAAGTGGCAGCACGGTCAGATTTACGGCTTTTCACCATACCTGCAATCTGAATGGCTTGCCCCCACAACAGCAATTTTTCTGTCATGGTGGTCTTACCAGCATCGGGGTGGGAAATAATCGCAAAGGTGCGACGCTGCGCAACTTGCGCGGCTAATTCATTTTTAAACATAAATTAAATCTGCAATTGATCATAGCCCTTATGATCAATACGATCATAAAGTCCTATAAAAGAAATTCTAAATTGGGCTAATTGTATCCGAATACCGCTTGAGCTTCTATTGTCTTTTATCAAGCGAAGCGAGAAAGCGCCTCACGCCAAAGCGTTTCAATGAGTGGCTTAATTGAAATAAGTTGACGATGTGTACTCAAACTCTTCTAAGCGCTTAACATCCATAGGCATGCCCAACAAATAACCTTGTAATTGCTGACAGCCTAAACGCGACAAGATTTCCATTTGCAGGGGACTTTCTACACCTTCTGCTGTCACGACCAAACCCAAGCGAATCGCCAGATGAACAATACTTTCTAAGATCATTTCATCTTTTGAGCCAACGGTCAGTTCATGAATAAAGCCACGATCAATCTTCAACTCATCTACAGGAAGATTTTTTAAATATAAAAAACTGGAATGTCCTGTCCCAAAGTCATCAATCGCCAAACGAATTCCCATTTCACGTAACCGCTGTAAGGTACGAATGCTGCCTTCGATATGGTGCATGGCCGTACTTTCAGTGATTTCAATAATTAAATGATTTGGGTTGACTTTATACTTATCAAAAAGATGCTCAAGATTATTAAATAAATGCTTATGCTCAAACTGCACCGCCGATAAATTCACGGCAATTGGATAGAGTTCAATTTTCTCTCGTTCCCAAATTTGTAGTTGCTTACATGCTTGCTCCAGAGCCCAATATCCCATTTGGATGATCAACCCCGTTTTCTCTGCGCCTTTAATAAACATATTGGGGGTCAGCAAGCCTAAAGTCGGATGCTTCCAGCGAATCAACGCCTCGACTCCACAAATCCGTTGATCTTGGATGGTAAATTTAGGCTGGTAATACAAAACAAACTGTTGTTCTTCTACGGCTTTATATAAGTCATTGATTAGCTTAGTTTGGCTTTTCGCTTCTTGTTGGTCAAAACTGTAGTTAAAAATAGAATAGGTATTTCTTCCCTGATATTTTGAGGTCAGCATCGCTGCATCGGCATTAATCAGTAAATCCTGCAAATTACTACCATGTTCAGGATACATCGCAATACCAATACTCGCAGACACATTAATTTCTTTACCCGCAATCAAAAAGCTATCTTGAATCAACTCCAGCACGTGCTCCGCCATTTGGCACGCTTGCTCAGGCGTCGCCTGTTCCAGCACCATCAGAAACTCGTCCCCACCAATTCTGAGAATTTTTTCATTTTTACTTAAGTGGCGATGAATCCGAGTGGTTAGTTGAACCAATAATTGATCCCCAACATGATGCCCAAAGACATCATTTACGGCTTTAAAACGGTCTAAGTCGATATATAAAAAGGCAATGCTTTCATTGCGGAAGCGTTGATCTGTAAACAAAAAATGGGCATATTCCGCCAAATACAATCGATTGGGCAGCTTGGTTAAATTATCCTGTACCGCCTGATTTGCCAACTCTTTATTGGCCAGAGAAAGTTGAATATTGCGCTCTTCTAAACGCTGCTCCAACACCGCAACAACAAATGCCGCCACCAAAATCAAACAGGTAATAAAGATAACAACAAATAAAACAATGCTTTGACCTGCTTCAAGGGGCATCACCAGCTTGTCACTATGGGTTGGATAGAACGAGACTGCTAGCATACCGGTATAATGCATACTCACGATGGTCAAGGCCATCATCCCTGCAACATACCATTGGTACAACAGTTTCTTACTGACTGCACTTTTATATTTAAAGATCAGCCAAAAGGTTAAACCCGAGCCACTAATGGCAAGTAAAATAGAAAAAACTGTTAATAAAGGATCGTAAACACTCTGATAGCCCTCAATAATCAGCCCCATCATGCCAGTATAATGCATGCCCGAAATACCAAGCCCCATCAATACCGACCCCAAAACCAATCTTAAAAAAGGTAAGGTCTGACGCGTGGTCAACCAAATTGAAAAAACAGATGCAATAAAAGCAATAAAAAAAGAAAGAATTGTCAGTGCAGGGTCAAAATAACTATGCGTCGGCAAATCACAAGCCAACATACCCACAAAATGCATGGCCCAAATGGCACAGCCTAAGAAAAAACTACTGAGTAAAATGAGCACTGTTTGAAATTTTTTACGCCAAGTACGAAATAATAAGCGTTCGGTCGACACTGCAAAAAAACACGCCAACAATGCCACAACAATTGAACCTAATACCAAACTAAAATCGTAATGCACATGCATCATATAAAATGTCCGTATTAATTTCTCTTTTTCTTCATTTATATCCTTTTTATCAAAGGCGAAAAGCATTGCTACCCGATTAAGAATCTTATACAAACAGGTTCAGGTCAAGAAAAAAACATAGAAATCTTATTAGAATTTATAGATTTATTTTACCTTGAAGATCGGTTTGGTAACCCGCCAAACCCGCATTTGTGTTTTGAATCACAATTTAAATAAAAAGCCAGTCGAAACTGGCTTTTTAATACATTGCGTCAGAGATTAAACTATTTTGCAGTGCCTTTTTGCAACTTGGCATAATCTAATAAGACATTTGCAGATTCAGTCACAAATGCTTCCTCTTCAGGCAATGCAGGACGCTGATTCGCTTTCATTTTAGCGCGTGCTTCAACCAAAGCTTCCATAGAAGCTTGATAGCTTTCCCAGTTTGCATAAGGCTTTTGCCCTGCAATCTGACGGCGCTTGTTTTCCGAGTCTAAAGTCTGTTTTTCCAGTGCCAACAATTCAGCTTTACGTTGATCAATATCTAAAACCACACGTTTTTGATCTTCGGTCTTTTTCGAGATGTCTTTACGCTGTTCAAGATAGTTAAACTGCGGGTCGACTTTAACACGTGCTTGCGACAGCTCACCTAAACGTTTTACATACGGTGCAATACTGCCTTCACGTTTAAATGGTGCGGTTGGAATAGTGTCCCACTCAAGCGCATTTTTCGCTTTACGCTCACCAAACTCTTCATTGTAAATGTCTACCAATTTCACGTCTGGAATTACGCCTTTGTTTTGCGTACTGCCACCCGTTACACGGTAAAACTTACGTTGCGTTAGTGTCGCTTGACCATGCGCCAAGTTATCGAGCTGAACTTGTGCCGTTCCTTTACCTGTGGTGGTGCTACCAATCACAATGCCACGTTCATAGTCTTGAATCGCAGCAGAATAAATTTCACTTGCAGACGCAGATGCTAAATTCACCATCACTGCCAGCGGACCCGCATAGGTTTGCGCACCATTGTCATCGTCTTCGAAAACGCTCACATTGCCGTTACCATCTCGAATTTGCACCACAGGACCTGACTTAATCACCTGTCCAAGCATACGCGCCACTTCTTCAAGTGATCCCCCTGGGTTATTACGTAAGTCGATAATAATCCCTGATACATTCTTGGCCGCTAAAGTTTTCAGCGCATTGTTGGTATCTTCAGATACAGAACGATATTCTGTGCCCGCACGACGTGCACGATAGTTCAAATAAAAAGACGGAATTTCAATCACACCAAAGGTGTATTGTTGTCCATCACGCGTTACATTCACGGTACGTGAACGTACCCCAGCATCTTCTTCTTGAATGACGTCACGGGTAATGGTCACATTACGCGCTTGGCTCATCGACGCACCCGAGCCGAGTAAACGTATGGTGACTTTGGTACCACGTTTACCACGGATTAAGCCCACAATTTCATTGCTCGGCCAACCGATGACATCCACCATTTTTTCACCATCTTGCGCTACACCAATGATGCGGTCGCCCGACTTCACCTGTCCAGACTTGCTTGCTGGACCACCTTCCACAATGGTTTCGATTTTGGTGTAGTCTTCATTGCCCCGTTCAGGTCGAATCGACACCCCAATCCCTTCAAGTTGCAAAGTCGTCTGACGATTCAATTCCATTGCATCGACAGGCGGGAAATAGTTACTGTGCGGATCATAGGTAAGCGTCATTGCATTGAGTGTTTTGTCTAACACATCATCGCTTTTCACTCGTGAAATACGTTCTAACTGGCGCGTATAACGCTTAGTTAAAGTCTGTACTGGGGTTAAATCTTCCGAGCTAGTGAGATCTTGTCCATTGGCCAATTCTGGGTTGGCTTTAAGCGCTTTTTGCTTCGCCAACTCTTCTTCTTTACTGATGGTCAAATTGATCAGCTGCGAAACCAACATTTTGTTCCAATGCTGACGCTGCGCCGCTTCATTGGCAAAATACGGTGCCTTTTCACGATCCGTTTCGATATAAACATTGGCTTGTTTTAAATTCTGCGGCTTTTTCAGCTCATCCAGCATATACGTATAAAACTGGGTCAAACGATCTCTATACTGTGCATGAATCGCATACGGTCCACTTAAGTCACCTGCTTTTAGAGCCGCACCTAAGTTTGAACCATATTTACGCTTATAACCGTCTACTTCAGAGGCAAGAAACAACGAATGATCTGGATCTAAACTGTCCAGATAGAAATCGAGAATACGCGCCGATGTTTTCGCATCTAAACGTTGATTGAGATAATGTTGACGGTCAACCAAGGTCGCCAGTTGACGAGACACCAAAGCCTGCTCCTGCGACGGAACAATAGCTTGTTTGGTTACAGCGGTAGTTTCAGTCGCTGCAATAGCTTCATTAATGGCATGAGTGAAAAAGAATCCACCCGTTGCAATTGCAACCGCACAAGCAATGGTTTGAAGTTTCATAAATAATTCTTAGTTCCTTGGTTTTTGACCAAAATTACAATGTCATTTTTCGACATGAATTGAGAATATTCAAAATCTTAAACAACTTAATCTGTTTATGTCGTGTAGTTTTATCATAATCTGTGCTGACAAAATGTAGCAAATCATTGCAAAATTCGGGTATTGTTTTCGACGACCTGTTTCGCTCACCTTTCAGAGCCAAAACAGTCACTGACCAAAAAATCAAATACGGACACCCAATATGATTGGCGCATTGATGCTCGACATCGCAGGCACAGAACTTACTCAAGAAGATATTGCACTATTACAAGCACCGCAAGTCGGTGGCATGATTTTATTTGGACGAAATATTGAGTCTCCTGCACAAGTTCGCGCCCTCACCGACCACATGCGCCGAATTCGTCCTGATATTTTGATTGCTGTCGATCAAGAAGGTGGACGTGTGCAACGCTTAAAACAGGGCTTTAGCCTACTTCCAGCAATGGGTAAGTTTGGCGAGCTATTCTTAAGCGAACCTGAAAAAGCCTTAAGCTTGGCAGAACAATCTGGCTGGTTGATGGCGACAGAAGTGCTTGCCGTCGGTATCGACTTTAGCTTTGCCCCTGTGCTCGATCTCAATGACATCAGTGATGTGATTGGTGACCGTGGCTTTGCCAAAAATATTCAAGACATCGTACCGCTGGCCAGTGCATTCCTAAAAGGGATGAAAGCCGCAGGCATGGCATCGACAGGCAAACATTTCCCCGGTCATGGTTCAGTCCAAGCAGACTCACATGTCGCAGCAGCCATCGACTCACGCACATATGATGAAATCTATGCCAAAGATATGCAGACTTTTATCAAACTGATGCCACAGTTGGATGCACTCATGCCTGCACATGTGATTTATAACCAAGTCGATCCAAACCCAGCAGGTTTTTCACCGTATTGGATTCAAACCGTTCTACGTCAACAACTGGGCTTTGATGGGGTCTTATTCTCAGATGATTTAAGCATGCAAGCTGCATGTGTTGCAGGCGGTGCAGATGCACGCATTCAAGCCGCACTCCATGCAGGCTGTGACATGGGGCTGGTGTGTAATGACCGAGCAGCTGCATGCGTGGCTTTGGAGGGGATTAGCCAACTGGCGCTACCAAACCAAGCTCGCTTAGAACGCATGCGTGGTCAGATTCCAAACGTCAACGTTCAATCGACGCTACATTTAGGTGAAGATTGGGCCAAAGTACGCGACCAAGTGGAACTGTTTAGATTAAGTTAAGCACTTCATCTTTGACCATTTCAACCACGATATTTCGGACAAAGGGACATCACAAGATGTCCTTTTTTCATTATGATAAACTCAAAATAAATCAACAGGCTTGCTCTGCATTGCCCAAACAACAACGCTAAAATAACAAAATATCAGGTACGGATACCATGACAGATGCTCTATCAGCTCATCGCCACATCTCTTTTACTGCACACTATACAGGCTATATTTGGTATAGCATGGGCATCTCACATCCTGTATTTGCCACCCGCAAAGGGAAGTTACTGGCCAAACTAGTGCATCCACTCGAAAGCTGGGCTGAGAAATATGTCGGTGGCAGTATGCGCACGACCTTAAAACAGCGTCATCAAATGATTGATGACCACCTCAGCGCGCTGATCCAACAGTACCCAAACTTACAAGTTTTAGAAATTGCCAGTGGTCTGTCCCCACGCGGCTGGAGCTTTCGCCAACAGTATCCTGAGATTGACTATCGTGAACTCGACTTACCGGACATGGCACAAATGAAAACTCAGGCCTTAAAACAGATCGATCAGACCAGCCCAGCAGTTCTCTCCGCCGACTTATTTAGTGCAGATTTTGCCCGTGCTTTTGAGGTGTTTGACCCAAACCGCCCTTTGGTGGTGGTGAGTGAAGGTTTGATCAACTACTTTAGCAAAGACATGCTCGCTCAACTGTTACAAGGCATTGTCCAATACGGACAGCAGTTTGATCAGTTATATTATCTGACTGACCTCTACCCTGAACCTGTGAAAAATAAGCTGGCTAATTTTATCTGGAGCAGTAGCAAGCTTTTAAAATGGATGTCTCGTAGCGCCTTTGGCTTTCACTTTGTCAGTCCGCCTGAAGCGGCTCAGTTTTTCAAACAAGCGGGCTTTCATACTGTGACCGTTCACCAACCCACTTTAGCCTTCAATAGTACTCAGGCCGATACTTCAAACTTAGATCAGCAGGACCACTTAGGCGACTTGGTCTGGTTGATACATAGCCAATGGCAAAAGCCCAATCAACCCGAGCAATAAACTTAGTCCCCATATAAAAACAGCGATGACACGCTGTTTTTATATTTTTAAAGTTCAATTAACTCACGGCTTCAAGCAACGTCTGTTCTTGTTTCTGACGCCCCACAAAGCGAAGCAGTCGCTCCGCGAGTTCAAAACTACCATGTTTAAATAAGGCACGAATATACGGTCCATCTTCCGCAAAAATTAAACATTCAATCTGAAACTCGCCTTCTTCATCGCTCAAGTGCAAAGCTAAATCACGCGGATATTCAGCCGCGATAGCAGCCAAGTCTGACTCAAAGCGTAAAAGCACCCCAAAGTAGTTCAAATCCACCACTTCTGTCTCAATCACCAAATCCGAATGTCGATAGCTTAAAAAAGTTTCAGGTTGTTGAACCTGAACCCGCTCCTCACCTCGGCGCTCCATATCCAGCATTTGTGCTCGACTAAAGGAGATAATCCCGTCTAAGTGCTGAATGGATTCATCCTTCAAAAACGTCGCAAACAGGTGCATGGTTTCTTTACGACGTTGTAGTTGTGGCACATGGTCTGCATTGGCAATTTGCGCATATTCCATGTCAGGACATTGCAACGCAAAGTTGGCATTTTCATGTGGCAAGGTAAAACTGTCATATTGGCCACAGGCCACCAAGACTTTGCACTGTGGAATCGGCACATCGGTGAGGCGAAGCAAACGATTGCAGTTGATTTCATAGCGCTCTTGTTCTGTTGCGGTAAACTCCGCCATCTGTCTAAAGAACAAACGTTTGGCTGTGGGTGACATTTTTGTTTTATCCATTTTGGCATGATTGACCAAATACAAAATCACGGCCTGACCAAACTCATCCATGCGTTGTTCACGCATTAAATGTAACGATTCCTCCAGCAACATCCGCCAGCTTTTACGGGTCTTTTGCATCACACCCATTAAAATCATACGGTCAATCAGCTCTGGCCGTTGATCGGCCAGACAAGATGCCACCACTGAGCCCAGTGACATGCCCATCACTGAAACTTTGTCTAATCCTTCAATGTCTAACCAAACACCGAGCATTTTCGCGAGATCACCCAGTTCTAACGTGCCCGCAGACAAGCCTGTATCGATATTACGAATTTGTTGATTGGCGCCCATTGAAGGCAGATCAATCAGGACAATCGGACCGGCATCGAGCAGTTGCTCAACACAGTATTTGTAGGAATTAAAGTTTTGAAACGCTCCACCAATAATCACGATAGGCGTGCGATGGAATGACTCTGGCCGAGCAATCGCCATGTATTCGACTTTCCAGCCCTCAATCCATGTGGTTCGTGCAGGTTCTTTAAAGCTGTTACGATGGTAAACATCGAAAAAACCTAAGCGTAAATTCGCGTCATTCAGCTCGGCATCCCTTTGAATCATAGAATTCATGTTCCTTCCCTCTACTCTTGCCTGTACTTTTTGTTTTGCAAGAAATGCACGATCACGCCTGTCAACGGCAACAGGGTGTTCAGTTTTGTAATAATTATGCAAGGACTTCATGTCCTAAAATTCATTCTATACAGAGCACTGTTTTACACGCAACAGATTGTATAACCGCTCATCATGTTTTAGATAAAAAACAATTTCAAAATATGTATAAGCCCGCCTATACGCTGGATTTTTCATGTAGAGACTATGCGGTCGAGTGTTAGGCTGTTACTATCTTCTGTGAAATTTCTAAGTGATCAACCCGCTATGCAAGAGTCGATTGAACAATATATGCAAACGGTAGGACAGCAAGCACGTCAAGCTTCTCGTATTTTGGCGCGTGCCTCTACCGAAACTAAAAACAACGCGTTGTCAGCTATTTATACTGCTTTAGTCAACAGTGAGCCCACTATTTTAGCGGCGAACCAAGCAGATATGAACAAAGCGCACAGCAACAACTTAGACAGTGCTTTACTTGATCGCTTAGAACTGTCTCCCGCACGCTTTAAAGGCATGTTGCAAGGCTTAAAAGATGTGATTGGCCTCAAAGATCCTGTTGGTGAAATCACCGATATGGCCTATCGTCCGTCAGGAATCCAGCTCGGTAAGATGCGCGTTCCTTTAGGCGTGGTTGGCATGATTTACGAGTCTCGCCCAAATGTGACCTTGGAAGCCGCGTCTTTAGCACTGAAGTCTGGTAATGCCATTATTTTACGTGGTGGTTCTGAAGCGCTCGAATCAAATAAAGCCATTGCTGAAGCCATTCAACGCGGTTTAAAACTGGCGGGTTTACCTGAACATGCGGTTCAAGTCATTAACACCGCAGACCGCGCAGCCGTGGGGCAACTGATTACACTCACTGAATTTGTCGATGTGATTGTTCCACGTGGAGGCAAAGGCCTGATTGAACGTATCAGCAATGAAGCCCGTGTCCCTGTGATTAAACACTTGGATGGGAACTGTCACGTTTATGTTGAAGCGCAAGCTGACCTACAAAAAGCCCTACCGATTGCGCTCAATGCAAAAACTCACCGTTACGGCGTGTGTAATGCAATGGAAACTTTGCTGGTCGATGAAAAAGTTGCAGATGAGTTTTTACCGCGTGTCGCTGAGCTCTACACTGAAAAACAAGTGGAGTTGCGCGGCTGTGCTGAAACTCAGCGCATTTTAGGTGCGACAGTCAAAACGGCGACAGAAGAAGATTGGTACACGGAATACCTCGGTCCAATTTTAGCAGTGAAAGTGGTGTCTGGTATGGAAGAAGCGATTGAGCATATCAACAAATATGGCTCACACCATACTGATTCGATCATTACAGAAAACTACTCTCTAGCTCGCGAGTTCTTGGCTGCTGTTGATTCGAGTTCTGTCATGATCAATGCCTCTACCCGTTTTGCCGATGGTTTTGAATATGGCTTAGGTGCAGAAATTGGCATCTCAACCGATAAAATCCATGCCCGTGGCCCAGTCGGCTTAGAGGGCCTGACTTCACAAAAATGGATTGTGTTTGGTGATGGTCAAATTCGCCAATAGCGCGTCCAACTCATTTTAAAGCATGATGCTCAGCCCTCTTAAGAGGGCTGAGCATTTTTTATATCTAAACATTCTCTGCCTCTGCGAATCCTTAAAATCTAGAGGAAATCATGCTTTTTTTGATGGTCACATTGATTGTGCATGTGATTATGTGTGGGTCTAAAATGAAATATCAAAAATAAACAGGAACGCCACAATATATTCAGCTCTTTTCAGCAGATAGCGTGTTATTTTTAAAGGGTTAAAGCTGATGAATAATTCAGCATCATTTCATGAGTAAATGAAAATCATGAACCGATAAATTTTAATTATTATTCATCAGACGGTCGATAGTGCTTAAGTCTAATCACCTAAAGTCTATCTTGGACTAAAAATATACACATGATACAACATAAAAAATGATCAAGATTGCATAAGAACGTACTGCATGAAGATCAGTTCTAGGACGGATAATTCAATTAGAATCAGGTATTAAAACGTGTCTACATCAGTATTAGTAATTAACTGCGGATCTTCATCAATCAAATATGCGCTCGTTTCTGAACGTCGTGAAGATCGTATTTTCGGTTTAGCTGAGAACTTAGGTTCTGCTGACGCTCGTATCAAAGGCATTACTGCGGGTGGTCAACCCCTTGAATTGTCTATTCCACATGCCGATCATGAAAAAGCATTGGAAACCATCTTAGAACGCCTTTCACATTATAACCCTCAAGCCATTGGTCACCGCGTAGTACACGGCGGTACATTGACCAAAGCTGAGCTTTTAACAGAAGAAATTGTCGAACGCATTCGTGCAGCAACACCACTTGCTCCATTACACAACCCTGCACACTTGGTTGGGATTGATGCCACGATGCGTTTATTCCCAGAACTACCACAAGTGGCGGTATTTGATACAGCATTCCACCAAACCATGCCTGCACATGCTTATCGCTATGCTGTGCCAAAATTTTTATACACTGAACACAATGTCCGTCGCTATGGCTTCCACGGTACAAGCCATGCTTATGTGTCTGAACGCGGTTCAGAACTGGCAGGTAGCTTCAAACAAGGGGGCTGGTTAACTGCACACTTGGGTAATGGTAGCTCTACTTGTGCAATTTGGAATGGACAAAGTGTCGACACCTCAATGGGCTTAACTCCACTTGAAGGTGTCGTGATGGGCACACGCAGTGGTGATGTCGATCCAAGCTTACATAGTTTCCTTGCCAACAACCTAGGCTGGGACATTTATAAAATTGATAAAATGTTGAATAGCCAATCGGGCTTACTCGGCCTGTCTGATCTATCAAATGACATGCGTACTTTGATTGAAGCCTCTGAACAAGGCAATGAAGATGCGACTTTAGCCATTGAAGTGTTCTGCTATCGCCTCGCAAAATCATTGGCCGCACTGAGCTGTGGTCTACCACGTCTTGATGGCTTGTTCTTCACGGGTGGTATTGGTGAGAACTCGGCATATATTCGTGAAAAAACAGTCGCTTTCCTACCGCACTTTGGTTTTAACTTGAGTAAAGAAGCCAATGACAGTTTAAAACGCGGTACCGAAGGTCGTATTGATACAGGTACAGGCCCGCAAATTTGGGTTGTGCCGACCGATGAAGAAGGCCGTATTGCCAAAGAAACTGCATCCGTGGCCGATGAGGTGATTCAAACTGCTGCAAAAAAGTCTGAAGACAATGTAGCGATCGCTTAAGCGGTCGTTACATTCACTCAAGTCTGTTTTAATTTCTTGTATGACGAATAAATATATGAAAACGATTTTACTTGTGCCCACAGGGGAAGGCGTCGGCTTAACATCCGCTTGTCTGGGTTTGGTTTATGCGCTGGAATGCCAAGGTGTTAAGGCTGGATTTTTAAAACCTTTTTCTCAAGAACTGACCACAGGTGCAGACCGTACCACAGCGCTTTATCACCATGTTTCAAAAAATGAAACCGTTGAACCAATTAGCTATCACACCATTTTGCAACAACTCAGTGCAGGTGAAAATGATGAGTTGCTTGAAGATGCGGTGCGTTTGCACCGCGCTATTGCGCGTAAGCATGACCTGATTATTGTTGAAGGCCTAGTCCCGAATAGCCGAGATTCTTTTGCTTCTGAACTAAATGCACAACTTGCGCAAGCACTCGATGCCAAAGTTATTATTGTCAGTAATGCAGACATTAATAAACCAAGCGCGACGGCTGAAAAAGTCGATAGCCAGCTACGCTATTTTGGCGGTGCCAGTTCTGAGCGAACTGCGGGTGTGTTATTGATGCGCACCAAAGGCTTGCCCGATGACTCAGCACACATTCCAGTGACGTTTGACCCTAGTCTGCGTTTAATCAGCGATACTAATAAATTTATTATTGAACTCCAAAAGACCCATCCAAAGCTCGGATCAGACAAACTCCCTGTAATCGGCTTGGTTCCATTTAGCAACACGCTCAGCGTACCACGCATGTCGGACTTGGCTTCACACATTCAGGCGGAATGGATCAATCAAGGCGATGCTAACCAACGTCGTGTGTTACATAGCAGTTTGATTGCATCGAACATTGAGCATGAACTACATAAGTTTGTCGCAGGTGAGCTGATCATTAGTGCATCAGATCGTATCGATGTGCTTTTAGCATCTAGCTTAGCCAGCAGTAACGGTATTCCATTGGCAGGTTTGGTACTGACTGAGCACCATACGCCAAACGAGCAAGTGCTTGCGTTCTGCCAAACAGCAATTAAGCAAGGCTTACCAATTTTACATACAACGCTCAGCACGTTCGACACGGCGCAGAGCTTAGCCAATCTCAGCAATGAAATTCCTGTCGATGATACTGAACGCGCTGAACAAGTCACTCGTTTTGTGTCGAGCCATATCAATGAAGAATGGCTAAAGGTAATGTTGAATGGCTCGTACCAACCTCGTCTCTCACCTTCGGCTTTCCGCCATGAATTGGTCCAAAAGTCGATTGCTGCGAAGAAGCGCATTGTTCTACCTGAAGGCGATGAGCCACGTACAGTTCAAGCGGCGGCTATTTGCCAATCTCGTGGCATTGCACACTGTATCTTATTGGCAAAACCTGAAGCTGTCGTAGAAGTAGCAAAAGCACGTGGTATTGAGCTTCCACATGACTTAGAAATTATCGATCCAGATTTAATTCGTGAAAACTATGTCGAAAAAATGGTGGAATTGCGTAAAGGCAAACTGAACGAGCTGCAAGCACGTGAACAACTGCAAGATACTGTCGTTCTAGGCACCATGATGTTAGCGCTCGATCAAGTCGACGGTTTGGTTTCAGGTGCAATACACACCACAGCCAATACTGTACGCCCAGCCTTCCAACTGATTAAAACAGCGCCTGAGTATTCACTGGTCTCTTCCGTGTTCTTTATGCTGTTACCCGATGAAGTCTATGTTTATGGCGACTGTGCGATTAACCCAGACCCAAATGCCGAAGAGCTCGCTGAAATTGCGATTCAATCGGCTGACTCGGCAAAGGCCTTCGGTTTAGACCCACGTATTGCAATGATTTCATACTCTACGGGTACCTCTGGTGCTGGAGCTGAAGTTGAAAAAGTCGCTGAGGCAACACGTATAGCGAAAGAACGCCGTCCTGATCTGTTGATTGATGGCCCACTTCAGTACGATGCAGCATCGGTTGAAAGTGTCGGACGCTCGAAAGCACCTGATTCTAAAGTTGCAGGTCGTGCCAATGTGTTTATCTTCCCTGACTTAAACACAGGAAACACGACTTATAAGGCCGTACAACGCTCTGCTAATGTGGTAAGCGTCGGCCCAATGTTGCAAGGTTTGAACAAACCTGTAAATGATTTGTCTCGTGGGGCTTTGGTGGATGACATCGTGTTTACGATTGCACTCACTGCAATTCAAGCAGAACAGCAAACAACAGCATAAAGTAATTTAAGCAGATCAAAACCATCCAACGGAAAAGTTGGGTGGTTTTTTATTCTATAGCGCTCAACGGTATGACCGAAGCTTAACTTCTATATATTTACGAACATAGCCCAAACACAGATAAAACAGTAAGACTTTACTTTTCAGATACTTAAACAATATACTCAAGAGATATAATTAAATTCTAAATCATTGGTCTCATAATGAATAAAAAATGGCTTCCAATTCTAATAGTGACAATATTTTCACTGACAGCATGTAATGAATCTAAGAAGCACCAAACACCGTCAGACTCAACCACAGCATATAAAAACTTAAGTACAGCCAATCCAGCTGACATTAAAGCGGATCTTGATACCCTAGATCAGATTTCGAATAAAAACTCTCAAGCCATTTTGAACGCACAAGATGCACTTAAAGCGGCTCGTCAAAATAAAGAAGTCGATACCATCCCCGCCCTGCTAGAACAACTGAAAACCCATTCTCTTGCGTTTAATACCGCACTAGATGCAACAAACTTCAAAAGCCAAGAGGCTGCTGCGTTACGTGAGAAATTTAAGCAAGTCCATCTTCTAGGAGTTGAGCTCGCACAAGAAAATACTAAAAACCCACCACAGATGGATCGTATCACTGGATTAGAAGCAAAAATTAGCGTCATACAACAAAGCTCTATCAGTGAAATGAGAGCCTTACAACGTATGGTATATCCTCAACTCAATACTGGGACATTAGACAACACACGACAACAACCAAAACCAAATACCGAATCCCACGTCGCGGCTCGCACTGCACCGCAGACCACCTCACATCTAAGTCAAGATAATGCTGCAGACATTAAATATGACCTCATCGTTCTTGGAGCTGCATCTCAAACCGCCAAACAAAAGGCTCAAAATTCTTTTATGGGCATGCAGCATGCGATAGACAGTGGTAATAGGAATGCGCTTATGACGGCTGTTAAACAAACCACTACGCGAATTCATGACCTGAATCAAAAATACGATGCTGTGACACTCAAAAGTGCTGAAGTAACGGCGGCTCGTGAAAAGTTGAAAGAAGAAAATAATCTTCAAATTGAAATGGGTAATATCATCCTATCTGCCTCACCAGATCGACAGAGGTTTGCTGAGCTGAATAAGAAATGGGAAAATGCTCAAAAAATGGTTGAGATTGAGATGGAAGCGCTTCGGATTAAAGCCAATACAGCGTCATGATGAATTCATGCAGATTTGGTTAACGCTATTTTTAGTGGAAAAACTCCCTGACAGCTCTAGATACGACTATGTCCAGTATAGCCAATGATCACAGCGGTAACGCTGTATACGTTTATTTAGCCGAAGCTCTATTCTTTTAAATTGCTATAATGACCTACCTAGTTGATAAAATTGAAAAATGATATTAATAGAAAAAGTAGTCCCAGTTATATTTCGAAATATCAATCAGAAAACAGAAATATTAGTGTTTAAGCATCCTATTGCAGGCATTCAAATCGTAAAAGGTACAGTTGAGACGAATGAAGAACTAGAAGAGGCAGCTTTGCGAGAGCTTTATGAAGAATCGGGGATTTCTTCTGCACACATTCACTCATATGTGGGTTTACATCATCCATCTGAGCAAGGTCCTAACTGGCATGTATTTATATGCCATAGCACAGAAACTTTAAAAGAGCGCTGGACACATTTTTGCAATGATGATGGCGGGCTAGAGTTTAATTTCTTTTGGCACCCTCTTTTTGAGTCACCAACCGCAGATTGGCATCCATTATTCCAAGAATTACTAGCGTTTATAAAATCAAAATATTGAGCCGCAGCTTAGGGAAGATTTTGGTTCACTAAAACTAACAGCTTATAGATTTAAAAGCCCAAAGCTCATGTCTGAGCTTTATAAACTGTAGTGTCTTTAGATCTTCATCACTCAGCTTCGCTTCAACATTTGACTCAGTCTAAACTTAGGCGTTTGAGTAAAGAAAATTGCATTACCACATAAAATCAAAATCACCCCAATCACCGCATTCATATGCCATTGATAGCCTTCCCAGATGGTCGAAATCACCAAAGCCACCAAAGGAAATAACAAAGTACTATAAGCTGCCTTACCCGCACCAATCCGTCCAACCAAATAGAAGTAGGCGGTAAAGCCAATCACTGAACCAAAAATAGCCAAATACAATAAAGCACTCACCGCACTGAATTCCATAGCGGGGAAAAACTCGTCTTGTTTAAATCCAGCAATCAATGCCATCAGAATTGAACCGTACAACATGCCATAAGCATTGGTTGTAAAAATATCCAGACCTTGTTTTTGATGACGCGCACTGATCATATTGCCCAGTGAAAACCCATAGGTTCCTAACACACAAAGGCCAATCCCCATCAGCGTATGATTATTTAAGGTACTCCCTATCACATCATGCCAAAACAAGGCGATGATCCCCAATCCACCCAATAAAGCCGCAGGATAAAAACGGGTAGAAACCTGTTGTCCAAAGAACAGTTTAGCGTTGAGGGTATTAAAAATGACCGCCATCGAAAAAATAACAGCCTCCAAACCGCTGCTGATATATTGAACCGCATAATAGAAACAAACAAAGTTAAAACCAAAAATACAGTATGCTTGTAACATACAAAACAGATGATCTTTTACAGCCAGCTTTTGCAGTTTTCGGCACAACACAACAAAAGCAAACAACACCAGAGCCGAAATAAAAAAGCGCCAAAATACGGCTACATTGGGCGATATTCCACTTTGTTGTTGCAAACTAATCGCAATCCATGTCGTCCCCCAAATTACAACCACCAAAGCATATAACAGCGCATTCATACTCTTTCAACCAAACTCAAACCACTCACGCTATTGTGCTTGGTTTAGGTCTCTCATTTCTTGCACCTTCTTGTTGTCACTATCATGAACTTGTGGTTTTTACTGATTTTCCGCTATAGATGACAAAATGAAATCAAAGTCCTACACTAGATCTTCCATTTGGCACTGCGTATAGATGATGAAATATCAGATTCTAGATCAATTACAACAACATAAAGCTCAACTACTCGACTCGGTCGAATTGGGTTCAGGCATGCAGTTGGCCATGTGGCAAAACAATCAAGACCGTGTCAGTGTTTGTAGTAACCACCATACCCTTAGTATGTACATTCAAGGTGGATATCACAGTTATCAAAAGACAGCTCAAGGTTGGCATAATGGCGGTGGGCCAGATCATATGTGCTTGATGCCACAGAATTTTGAGTCGACATGGGATCTGCGCGACCCACTGACTTTTGTGCATCTGTACTATACTGAAAAACACTTGCAATGCGTCGCCGAACAGGTCTGGGATCGTGAACCGAGCCAAATTATTTTAAATCCGCAAAGTTTCGTGGCCGACCCACAGATTGCCATGATCTATCGACATTTTTTACTCAATGGGGCTTGGCAAAACCGTGAAAATCACTTGCAGATGAGTACGGCCACAACGCTTCTGCTCAACCATTTGATTAAAAATTATAGCCATACCGAATGGCAAGTCCCTGAAGTTAAAGGTGGGCTGTCCCCATATAGCCTGAAGCAGTTATTAGAATGGATTGATCAGCATATTCAGCAAAGCTTGACCCTGTCGGATTTGGCCGAGCAAACTCAGCTCAGTGAATATCATTTTGCCCATATGTTTAAGCAATCCATGCACATGCCACCGCACCAATATGTGATGCAACGTCGACTTGAACTGGCACACCAAGCTCTACAGCGGACGACTGCTAATATGACAGACATTTCGGAAAAGTATGGATTTAGCTCCAGCAGCCATTTTAGTCATCGCTTTAAAAAGCACTTCGGCTACTCTCCATCCCAAATGCGGAAAAGTGAGAAAAATTAGATCGGATAAACTCACATTCAGCTTATTTATCTAACATCAAAATAAAGCTCATCATTAAACTCGACATTAAAAAACCGAAAAAAGCACTCATCAAATAAGCTTTCCGACGCTCTTGAGCAGATTGGCTCAGGACTTGATGGCGCATTTCCATATGTTGCTTTTCTTCAAAAATCGTCATCTCGACATCGTTTTTAGGCGGAACTTTTTTCAAAAGCAAAGGCGACATTGCAAGCATCATGCAGTAAAAATTAAATTTAAATATATCTTCGACAATGACATTGCCTGCATGCTTTTGAGCCATTAAATAAAACAGGAAAATAGACCACAAGAAAAAGCATCCGATAAATAGCAAGGCTGAAGTCGAGGAATAGTATTTCATTGTATTTTTTTTAAGATTTGAAACTGGAATCTTAAGACGTTAAACAATTTTTAGCTAGTTGAAGATTTGAAGATTTGAAGATTTGAAGATTTGAAGATTTGAAGATTTGAAGATTTGAAGATTTGAAGATTTGAAGATTTGAAGATTTGAAGATTTGAAGATTTGAAGATTTGAAGATTTGAAGATTTGAAGATTTGAAGATTTGAAGATTTGAAGATTTGAAGATTTGAAGATTTGAAGAAAGCTTAAAACAAAAAAAGAAGATAAAGCTTAAGCCTGATCTTCTTTTTGACCGTACATCCAAGTCGCTGCGATATATACACAAAAGCCCGCAGCCATCACTAAACCTGTCAACATGCTCGATGTCCTATTGTTTGATGAATGCATTATGCGAAAGTTTTATGACAACTTTATGACAGTGTTGTCATATTTCAATATTATTATTTTTACATTATATTCAATGCCTTAAGTAATAAATCATATTCATAATCCAAATTTAGACATGAAATATTTCATTAAATTTAGATATTTTTGTCATATTTACCACCGTTTATAACCTCATTTTCTCATCAATTTTGTTCAACTATTAAACTTTCGCCCAAAGGCTTCGCAAAACATCCACAACCTCGGCATTTTGTCTTATAATTTAGCCCGCTAGCTATCAGCCCGCTCAAGAGATATTTGTATGACCACTATTATCAAGCAAGATGATTTGATCACATCGGTCAAAGACGCGCTTCAGTTCATTTCTTATTATCACCCACAAGACTTCATCCAAGCGATGAGCCGTGCGTATGATCGTGAAGAGAACAAAGCTGCGAAGGATGCGATCGCACAAATCTTAATTAACTCGCGTATGTGCGCAGAGGGTCACCGCCCAATCTGTCAAGATACAGGTATCGTCAACGTATTCGTTGAAGTGGGCATGGATGTTAAATTTGATTTAACTATGAGCTTAGACGATGCAATCAACGAAGGCGTACGTCAAGGTTACCTAGAAAACTCAAACGTGCTGCGCGCATCAGTTCTGGCTGATCCTGCATTTGGTCGTAAAAACACCAAAGACAACACCCCTGCTGTGATCTATCACAAACTTGTTCCAGGCAACAAAGTGGATATTACCGTTGCGGCAAAAGGTGGCGGTTCAGAAAACAAATCTAAACTGGCTATGCTCAACCCATCAGACTCAATCGTGGATTGGGTACTTAAAACTGTTCCAACCATGGGTGCAGGCTGGTGTCCACCAGGTATGTTGGGTATTGGTATTGGTGGTACTGCTGAAAAAGCCATGATGCTTGCAAAAGAATCGCTCATGGAAGAAATCAACATGGATGAATTACTTCGTCGTGGTCCTGAAAATAAAATCGAAGAACTTCGTATGGAAATCTTCGAAAAAGTAAACGCACTGGGGATTGGCGCGCAAGGCCTAGGCGGCTTAACCACAGTTCTAGACATTAAAATTAAAGATTACCCATGTCACGCTGCTGGCAAACCAGTGGGCATGATTCCAAACTGTGCAGCGACTCGTCACGCACACTTCCAACTTGATGGTACAGGTGTTGCGCACATTCAAGCACCTAAACTTGAAGACTATCCATCAGTCACTTGGGATTCATCAACCTCTAAGCGCGTTGACCTCGACACCATTACCCAAGAAGAAATGAACGCTTGGCAACCAGGCGACACTTTGCTTCTAAACGGTACAATTTATACAGGTCGTGATGCTGCACACAAACG
Source organism: Acinetobacter sp. PC34 (assembly GCF_051789135.1). NCBI lineage: Bacteria > Pseudomonadati > Pseudomonadota > Gammaproteobacteria > Moraxellales > Moraxellaceae > Acinetobacter > Acinetobacter sp. PC34. Next base: position 2,999,100 of record NZ_CP196664.1, read on the forward strand.
CATGGTCGACATGCTGAACAATGGTGAAGAGCTTCCTGTCGACTTAAAAGGTAAATTCATTTACTACGTTGGCCCTGTAGATCCAGTCGGTGATGAAGTGGTTGGTCCTGCTGGCCCAACAACAGCAACACGTATGGACAAGTTCACACGTCAAGTACTTGAAGCAACCGGTATGTTCGGCATGATCGGTAAAGCGGACCGTGGCCCTGCAGCTGTTGAAGCAATTAAAGACAACAAAGCAACTTACTTGATGGCAGTGGGCGGCGCAGCTTACCTTGTGTCTAAAGCAATTCGTGAAGCTGAAGTGGTTGCTTTTGCTGACTTAGGTATGGAAGCGATTTACAAATTTGTAGTAAAAGACATGCCTGTATCGGTAGCAGTTGATGTGAATGGTACGTCTATTCACGCAACAGCACCAAAAATCTGGCAAGCCAAAATTGGTAAAATTCCAGTAGTCGATGCTGCAGCGGGCTAAAACTTAAGTTTTACTTTTTTGGATACCCTTAACATGCTAAGGTCATGTTAAGGGTATTTTTTTTACCTACTTTTATAGACTTAATCAAAAGATATAGACCAACAATGAAAAAATTAAATCACATCCTTTGCGGTATTACCTTATGTGTCCTTACCACAGCGTCTTTTGCCAAACCCGCGACCGAAGCATCGGTAGAAAAGGCGCTCAAACTAGGTGATATTAAAGGCACTTTAGCGCAGTCTCAGCAAGAAATGCGCCCCGTCTATGACCAGCAAGCCGAAGAAATTATTAAGAATATTTTTAAAACATCAACACTCAATACTGAACAGCAAGAAGCAGCCAAACAAATCGCTGAAATCACAGCATCATTTAGCAGTAAATTGATTTCAGATCCAAAATTTATGCAAATGCTTAAAAATGTCTATATGCAGACCTTTACCGAAGAGGAAGTGTTGGCCAACATTCAGTTCCTCGAAACCCCTCTAGGCCAGTCTATCAATAAAAAAAGCAGCAAAATGATGAGTGAAATCATGCGTAATAGCATCGCCATGTCTGCTGAAATGATGCAAGATCCAGCTATTCAGCTGGAAATGAATCGTCAAATTGAAAAGACCCTGACACCATTATTTGAACAAGCCAAAAAAGCACAATAGCTCACTTACCAAGTTAAAGGATTCCACAGCTTAAAGGGCTTCATCAGCTGAACATCTTCACTTGGGTCATATTTGGCAGGTTTAAGTTTTTGCGCTTTCTTTCGTAACTCACCCGTGTGTTGATCTTCCGCGACAAAGTTGTAGCTGTTGGACTTTAACTGGGTAAATGCAATTTCTTGAATCGCAATTTTTTCAGGTATGACCGCCAAAGGCCCCGAAACATCACGACGTGTGGACAAGTTCTCTTCATCATACTTGATGAAATAAGACTGCCCCGCTTCTACGCTAAAATCGATATATTTCGGCTTTTGAAAATGGTTAATGCCCAAAGGCCGACTACTGGATAAACGATAAGTCCCAGCGGGCAATTCGACCCAATAGTAATGATTGTTCAGCAGGCTTGGAATGCGTTCTTTATTGATAAATAAACTCGACGCAACAATTTCTTGTCGGTTCCATTTTGAGTCTGGACGATACAGATAAACCATCGCCGCTTGTTCATGCTGGGGTTGGACACGCTGAAATCGCTGTCCTAATTTTTGATTGACCCATCCACCTACGCTAAACACCCCAATGCGATACTGCTCAATCATGCCTGGGTCGTGTTCAAAATCAACTTCATGACTGAGGGTTGATGTTAATTCAGGTTGTTCAACTGTCGCTTTTCCATGACAACCCAATAAAATTAAACTGCTTAAAAGCGTAATCGTCATTGCACGCATGACTATTCCTCACGACGTATTTTTATTTTGATACTGAATTTTTAGTTTTAATCTAGGCATCCCAGCCTATTGATGCAGAGTAGCATTCCCTCTTTTTTTTGAATATAAAAAAACGTGTGAAAACACTCGATTTTCACACGTTTCAGATGAATAACAACTTAAGCGGACTTTGAATTAATCACTTTTAAATCAACTTTAGCTGCATCTTTCTGTTCGATTCTTGGTAAACGCTCTGGCTTAAATAATGGTGCAGCCGTGCCGTTAATCACGTCTTCATTCACCACAACCGTACCAACATCGGTACGACTTGGTAAATCGTACATGGTTTCAAGCAGCGTATTTTCCAAAATAGAACGTAAGCCACGTGCACCCGTGTTACGATCCAAAGCTTTTTTCGCCACAGCGCGTAGTGCTGAGTCTTCAAAAACCAGATCAACGTTTTCCATATCAAACAAATGTTGATATTGACGGGTCAATGCATTCTTCGGTTCAGTCAGAATTTGCATCAAAGCTTCTTCGTCTAACTCTTCCAAAGTCGCAATTACAGGTAAACGACCAATAAACTCTGGAATCAGACCAAATTTCACCAAATCGGTCGCTTCAACTTGACGGAACAAATCAGACAATTTCTTGCCTTCATCTTTCTTCTTCACTTCAGCCGTGAAGCCGATTCCACCTTTTTCTTGGCGCTGTTGTACGATTTTCTCAAGACCTGAGAATGCCCCACCACAGATGAACAAGATATTTGAAGTATCAATTTGAATGAATTCTTGCTGCGGATGCTTACGACCACCTTGAGGTGGAATAGAGGCAACCGTACCTTCGATCATTTTCAGTAACGCTTGCTGTACACCTTCACCCGACACATCACGCGTGATCGATGGGTTTTCAGACTTACGGGTAATCTTGTCGATTTCGTCGATATAGATAATACCTTTTTGCGCTTTTTCTACATCATAGTCTGCTTTTTGTAGAAGCTTTTGTACAATGTTTTCAACATCTTCACCGACATAGCCTGCTTCGGTAAGTGTCGTGGCATCAGCCATAGCAAAAGGAACATCGAGAAGACGGGCCATCGTTTGCGCAAGCAAGGTTTTACCCGAACCCGTTGGTCCTACTAATAAGATATTACTTTTCGCAATTTCAACAGCATCGTCGTGTTTATGTCCACCATGTGTCGCTTTAAGACGTTTATAGTGGTTATAGACAGCAACTGACAAGGTTTTCTTTGCCACATCTTGACCAATGACATATTGATCTAGTGCCGCACGAATTTCGTGAGGTTTAGGCAAGGGTTTTGCAGCCCAGTCACCCGACTCAACTTGTTGACTGGTTTGCACCAAGTCTAAGCATACGTCCACACATTCATTACAGATGTACGCGTCCTCGCCTGCAATCAGTTTCCCAACTTCAGACTGCGTTTTACCGCAAAATGAACAATGCTTTTGTCCTTGAGGATGTTCGGACATATTCACTCCAATTCTAAACTTTTAAAACTTATGGACGTTTAGATAACACTTCGTCCACGAGACCATATTCTTTTGCAGCTTGCGCTGTCATAAAGTTATCACGGTCAGTATCACGTGCCACAGTTTCATAGTCTTGACCACTGTGCTCTGCCATTAAACGGTTTAAACGTTCTTTAATGAACAGAATTTCACGTGCATGAATTTCAATATCAGATGCCTGACCACGGAAACCGCCTAACGGTTGGTGGATCATGACACGTGCATTTTCAAGGCAATAACGTTTACCTTTCGCACCTGCATTCAGCAAGAAAGCACCCATTGATGCTGCTTGCCCCATACAATAGGTCACAACATCTGGTTTAATAAATTGCATGGTATCGTAAATCGCCATACCCGCAGTCACCGAACCACCTGGTGAGTTAATGTAAAGATGAATATCTTTATCTGGATTTTCCGCTTCTAAAAACAACATTTGCGCGACAATCAAATTCGCCATGTTATCTTCAACTTCACCAGTCATAAAAATGACGCGTTCACGCAAAAGACGTGAATAAATGTCAAATGAACGTTCACCGCGAGATGACTGTTCTACAACCATTGGAACTAAGGCATTATCGATAGTTGGAATATACATACGTTTACTTATTCCTAAATTTTTTGTTACTCAACTCATAGTCACAATATGAGGGATAATTGCTGAAAATGCAAAATATTCCCAAGTAAATAACAGATATTTTTTGCATAAGCTTTGTGAACGCAAGGCCTTTTACAAACCCAGATCACAATAAAAAAGGCGCTCAAAGCGCCTTTTTTACTTTAGCTAAACTTAGCCTTGTTGACGAGCTTGTTGCTCTTTCAATAAGTCTTCGTAGCTTACAGCAGTATCTGTTACTTTAGCAGACGCTAAGATGTGATCAACCACTTGGTCTTCTAACACAACAGCTTCGATTTGCGAACGTTGTTGTTTGTCATTTTTGAAGTATTCGATCACTTCAGCTGGATCTTCATAAGAAGAAGCCATGTCTTCGATGTAAGCATCAACACGTGCTTGATCTACTTCAATTTTAGCATCAGCTAAAACTTTGCTTACCAGTACGCCTAATTTTACAGATTTTTCAGCTTGTTCTTTGAACAATTCATCTGGAAGCATGCTTGAGTCAAATGCTTTCGCACCTTGAGCACCAAATTGCTGAGTGAACTGTTGGATCATTTGTTGACGTTGACGGTCAACTTCTTGAGCAACCATAGACGCAGGAAGTTCAACTTCGTTTGCAGCTACAAGTGCATCAAAAGCTGCACCTTTCACTTGATTACGCAAACCATTTTTCACTTCACGTTCCATGTTTTTACGAACGTCAGCTTTTAACTTCTCAATGCCTTCTTCTTCAGTTAGACCAAAGATTTTAAGGAATTCAGCATCAACTTCTGGAAGTTTTTGTTTTTCAACAAGCTTCACAGTAATTTTGAATTGAGCTGATTTACCAGCAAGGTTTTCAGCTTGGTAGTCTTCAGGGAAAGTTACATCGATAACTTTCTCTTCGCCTTTCTTCATACCAACGATGCCGTCTTCGAAGCCAGGAATCATACGACCTGAACCTAAAACAAGTTTAAAGTCTTCTGCAGAACCGCCTTCAAACTTCTCACCGTCTACTGCACCTTCAAAGTCGAAAGTTACTTGCATGTCTTTTTTAGCCATGCCTTTCGTTTCAGCCCAAGAAGCACGTTGCTTCTGAAGGTTTTCGATCATTTGATCAACATCTTTGTCGTTTACTTCAGATGCTTTACGTTCAACTTCTAAACCATCAAATTTCACGTTAACTTCTGGATAAACTTCAACAGTCGCTTCGTATACAAGCGCGTCGTCTTTTAATTCAGATTTTTCAATGTTTGGCATACCAACAGCATTGATTTTTTCTTGTTGGATCGCTTCAAATACTGTGTCACGAATAATGTCGCTTACGACTTCTTGGTAGATACCCGCGCCATATTCACGACGAACAACATTTACTGGCACTTTACCTGGACGGAAGCCGTTGATCTTCACAGTTTTAGCAGTGCGTTTTAAGCGAGCTTCGAACTGCTCGTTAACACGGCTCGTCGGTACAGATACATTTAAACGACGGGTAACACCCGAAACCGCTTCAGAAGTTACTTGCATGGCTTCCTCAATCTTTTGGTAAGAACAATTTTAAAAAGTGCCACATTATATGACAACATTGAACGATATACAAAACACCCGATTGAAACCACATATTTTTTTCTTCATTTATCGTTTTTTATTTTGAATATTTTTAAATCGCTACTGATTAAGCGCAAAGTATTATATTTTTTATGGCTTTTTGTTGCAAATGATAAATATTACCATTAATATTTGCGTCAACTTTGATCGTTTTTTTCAATTTTTTTCTCGTCCATCATTGGAACTCTAGTTATGAGTAAGTTTAATCTACACCCTCTTTCATTGGCATTGCTTGGGGCAATCACCACTCCTGTTTTCGCAGAAACAACAACTGAAGATTCATCTACCCATCAGCTTTCCACCATTGTGGTTTCAGCTGCGGGTTTTGAACAAGATATTAAAAATGCACCTGCATCTATTACTGTATTAAATCAAGAAGATCTCAAATCCAAACGCGTGAACTCATTAGCAGATGCTTTACGTGGTGTAGAAGGTGTAGATGTTAGCCCTACTGCAGGTAAGACAGGAACACTCAATATTCGTATGCGTGGTATGCCACCTGAATACACTTTAATTTTAATCGATGGTAAGCGCCAAAATAGTGTAGGAAACATTACACCGAATGGTTTTAGCGAATCTAATAATAATTTTATTCCACCAATTTCAGCTATTGAGCGAATTGAAGTCATTCGCGGCCCAATGTCAACTTTATATGGTTCAGACGCTATGGGTGGCGTTATCAATATCATTACTAAAAAAGTGTCTAATGAGTGGACTGGCTCTCTAAACTTAAACGGCACTGTCCTACCAAATAGCTCAGAGTTTGGTAACCAATACGCTGCCGAAATATTTACATCAGGCCCACTGGTAAAAGATTTGGTTGGTTTACAAATCCGCGCACGGAAAGCTGAACGCCAACAATCATATATTAAAGTCCCAGCTGCAAATAGCGAGATCAATACGTTAGCTCAAGGAAATAGTCCGACAAAATCAGATATTGAAACATTTGGTGGCCGCTTAACTTTTACACCACATCCTGATCATAGTTTTACACTTGACGTTGAAAACACTCAACAATGGTTTGATAACAGTCGTGGACAACTTGGTACATACCTAGATAATAATGGTAAGCCACTAGCGCCCAATAGCACTCAAGGCTATGGACCTAGTCAAGAATATGAACGCACCAAAGCCTATATCTCTCATGAATGGCAAACAAATTTTGGTCGTTTAGAAAGCAGTATTTCTCATGTAGAAACAGAAACTGTTGGACGGCTTTTACCCGCGGGCATGTTAACGACACCAGAAAACCAAAAATTCGTTAATCGTGAATTAAAAAGTGAAGATATCTATTTTGATACTAAATTCACCACGCAAAACATTGAAAATCACAACATTACCATTGGTGGTCAATGGTGGGATGCCAGCCAAAAAGATGGTATTCGTCGTGCCAACCCTGAACTAACTTTTGAGCAATATGGTCTATTTATTGAAGACACGTGGTCTATTTTACCAAACTTAAATTTAACCTTAGGTGGCCGTTTCGATGATCACAATGCTTTTGGTGATTTCTTTACCCCACGCGCATATTTAGTTTGGAATATGAATGATCAGTGGACTGCTAAAGGCGGTTATGCTGAAGGATATAAAGTTCCTCGCTTAGAACAACTTACCCAAGGTTTATCCAACATTGCTGGTCAAGGACGCACACCAGTTTTAGGTAATATTAATTTGCAGCCTGAAACGAGTGAAAGTACAGAGTTAGGCATTTATTTTGATAACCAACAAGGCTTTAATGCGAACCTAACATTATTCCAAAATAAGACCAAAGATAAAATTACAACATCAGGTGCAAACTACGCACTTACTTTTATTCGACAAAGTGATGTAGATACACTGACCAAAAATGGTACCTATGTACCTGGTGTCAGCTATGATGGTCGTCCGATCGAGTTTGACTGTACAGGTAATGAAGCAGCCTGTGATGCCAAGTTAAAAGAATGGGGCGCAGACTGGACAACTGCAAAAAATCGTAACTTAACACTTGCACGCCCTTATAACGCAGAAGAAGCTGAGTCACATGGTATTGAAGTTGGTGCCTCATACCAAATTAATAACCAATGGCAAGTTTCTGGCAATTATACATGGACAGAAGGTGAACTAACTGATGCGACAGGTCGTACCATTGATGATGCAGATAATGCTGAACACATGGCTAACCTCTTAGTTAATTACCAACCTGCTGATAATGCATCACTTTGGTTACGTGGTGAATATCGCAGTAGTCAAATCCGAGAAGATGGTAACGTTAAAAACACTTTAGGTGACTATAAAGGCTATACACAATGGCATCTTGGAACCAACTATATAGTGAATGACAATATCGAAGTTGGTGTCGCACTTTATAATATTTTTGATGTCAATTTTGTTGATTATCAATATGTTTCCACTGAAGATGCTTATTATAACCGCTATACAAACACCCAAGAAGGACGACGCGTTCAGCTAAGTACCACCTTTAAGTTCTAATCTACATGCAAAACCCTGCTCTGGCAGGGTTTTCTTCGTACATAGCTAATATAGATCCAACATAATTTATACATATTCACTTGAGAAACACCTTCAAACTTAGCTTAAAAATAATGGATTCTAAATTCCAATAATATTACAAAAATATAATCTAATTTTCCAATTTAAATAAAAATCAAAAACTTACGTTAAATTTATTACATTATTACATTTATTTTTTCTACACAAATATATCTAAGCATCGACAATTCCAATGTAATAGTTATGCTACAAAAAATAAGAATCATTATTATTCGCATACTAATTTACAACGCTAGAACTAGATTCGTTATGGCCTTCATCAAAACACGTAAAAAGCTGGTTTCTTCAGCAATCGCTTCAACACTCTCTGTGGTTGCAGTCAATGCTGTTGCGCAAGATCAAATCGCGCAATTAGAAACAATTCACACGGAAGCGACAGCAGAACAAAGTTTGAAAGTAGACAAATCTGCAAACAGCAAGTTCGTTGCTCCCCTACTCGACACACCAAAGTCTGTGTCGGTTATTTCTAAGCAGTTGATTGAAGACACTCAAGTTACAACTTTAAGCGATGCTTTACGCACAGTACCTGGTATCACACTTGGTGCAGGTGAAGGTGGTAACCCAAATGGTGACCGTCCATTTATCCGTGGTTATAACTCTGAAAGTTCAATGTACGTAGACGGTGTACGTAACTCTACTTCTCAAAACCGTGAAATGTTTGCGATTGAGCAAGTTGAAGTAACGAAAGGTTCTGCATCTGCGTTAGGTGGTGCTGGCGCTGCTGGTGGTAGTGTCAATATGATTTCTAAAGTTGCCAAAAAAGGGGACTTTTTAGAAGGTTCTGTGGGTGCAGGAACAGATGATTACCAACGTATTACCTTAGACGGTAACAAAGACTTTGGTAATGGTATTGCTGGCCGTGTTGCAGTAATGGGGCATCATAACAATAAAGCGGGACAGAAAGACGGCGCAGAATATGCACGTGTAGGTATTGCCCCAAGCATTACCTTTGGTTTAGACACAGCAACTCGTGCGACATTAAGTTATTATTATCTTGAGTCTGATGATACACCTGATTCAGGCGTACCTTATTGGAATTCATCGAATAATACAGCAACAGGTAAACCATTAAATGCCAAGCAAGGCATTTACTATGGTTGGTTAGATCGCGATTTTCAAAAACAAGAAAATCAAATTGGTACAATCAAACTTGAGCACGATCTGACTGATAATTTAACCATCAGCAATACTGCTGTTTATAGTAACTCTAAAAATGACTATATCTGGACACAGCCAGATGACAGTCAGAAAAATATTGCAAACGGTGAAGTATGGCGCCGTGTGAACTCTCGTATTACCGATACTAATACTTTTACAGATCAACTGGCTTTAACTGGAAAATTCAATACAGGCTCAATTAAGCACAGCTTTAATGTAGGTGCTGAATATAGTGATCAAGAATCTGATAAAGGTTCGTATACTGTTACATCAAAATCAGGAAAACCAATTACTGGCTCACCTACAACGGGTGCATGTTCACTTGGAATAGGTGTGGCTTCTGATTATTGGTGTACTGATGCATTCAATCCAAATTCAAAAGATCCATGGTTAGGCAATATTGCTGCAAATAAAGCAGTGACAACAACTACAGCAACAACCACTTCTGTATATTTACTAGACAGTATTGAATTTAATCCGCAATGGCTATTAGACCTAGGCTTACGTTGGGACAAATTTGAAACTGAGCTTAAGACCAATGCAACTGGTGCAAAAATTGAAAGTGATACAGACTTTTTCTCTTATCAAACAGGTTTGACATTTAAGCCTGCTGAGAATGGCAGTATTTATGCAAGCTTTGCAACTTCTGCCAATCCTGTTGGTATCGATGCAGGTGACGGTTCTGAAACTGCGGTGACTGTTGTCAATAAAGATCTAGATCCAGAAGAAAGTCGTACCTTTGAAATTGGTACAAAGTGGGATTTATTTAACAAAAAGTTAAATGTAACTGCTGCTATTTTCCGCACAGAAAAACAAAATACTCGTATCTCGCTTGATGCAAATACCACAACAAACGGTGGATCAAGCAAAGTTGATGGCTTTGAACTGGGCTTAAACGGCAACATTACAGATAAATGGGCGATTTCTGCGGGTTATACCTACTTAGATAGCGAATCAACTAAAAATGGTGTGAGCTGCCGCGGTGCGACATGTACAGACCAAACCATTTATAATGGTAACGTAATGCCAAACGTTGCAAAAAACAGTGCAACTCTTTGGACCACTTACCAAATTATGCCACAGCTCACTTTAGGTGCTGGCGCAATTGCAATGGACAAAGTTTATGGCGACTTAGCAAATACTAAATATGTCCCTGGCTACGTTCGTTACGATGCTATGGCGCGTTACAACGTCAACAAGAATGTTGACCTTCAGTTAAATGTCAACAACTTGGCTGATACACGTTATTTCACTAAAGCTTATGCATCTCACTATGCAACTGAAGCCGAAGGCCGTAGTGCAGTACTCTCTGTAAACTTTAAGTACTAAGTTCGATAGTTAATTCCACAACTTAGTTATGGAACAAAACAAAAATAGCCTCTCATTGAGGCTATTTTTATATATGCTTAAAGACTAAATAGATCTTTCATTTTCAGCAGGTCGTGTTGTGATCCATCATATTCCCAATGTATTAAGCAAAGAACAGGTACAATACTTTCGCCGTGAAATGGCAAAAGTCGAGTGGATTGATGGTAAAAAAACCACAGGATCACTCTCAAAAAATGTAAAACAAAATCAACAGCTACCCGAAGATCACCCTCTCACTCAACACCTAGGTAGTATCATCTTAGAAGCACTTGGACAACATCCGCTCTTTATGTCCGCGGCCCTACCTTTAGATATTTTGCCACCTTATTTTAACCGCTATGAACAGGGCGAAACTTTTGGCTTCCATGTGGACAATGCCATTCGCTGGGTAGCCGGAAGCAAAGATCGGATTCGTACCGATGTATCCTGCACTGTTTTTCTAAGCGAACCTGACGAATATGAAGGTGGCGATTTGGTAGTAGAAGACACCTATGGCTATCATGAAGTAAAATTACCTGCGGGTGATATGATTTTATATCCATCTACTAGCGTGCATGAGGTAACACCAGTGACCTCAGGCTGCCGTGTCGCTTCGTTCTTTTGGGTTCAAAGTATGATTCGAGATGATGCTGACCGCCATATCTTATTTAATCTTGATCAAACTATTCAGAACCTACGCGTGCAACTCAGTGATCAACATCAGGAAGTGGTTAAGCTCACCAGTCTGTATCATAACCTGATGCGTAAATGGGCTGAACTGTAAAACAATAATCCCAGCTCAACGTTAACTACTGTAGCAACTGGACGTTCCATGACATCAAAAACTTTTTTGCCACCACTCACCCAAATTCCTGTCTCATTGCAAACGATTGCTGACTATGAAATTGAGGCAGAAAAGCATCTGCCTGAGATGGTCTGGCACTATTTGCAAGGTGGCGCTATGGATGAAATCAGTGTTCGGAATAACCTCGCTCAGTTCCAAAACTTGCACTTGATACCACGCATGTTAAGAGATCTCACTCAAGGCAATACGAGCTGTGAAATCTTAGGGCAAACCTTTCCACATCCTATTTTTGTCGCACCGATTGGACATCAACAGCAGTTTCATCCTGAAGCAGAAGCAGCAACCGCACTGGCAGCTGAAGTACTCGGTAGCAATATGATTTTGAGTACTTTTACCAACACAGACATGCGAACATTCAAACCTAAAAATCCCTACAAATGGTTTCAACTGTACTGGCAAGGTGACCGTAATAAATCTTTGGCTTTGGTTAAGCTCGCTGAGGCACAAAACTTCACCGCCATTGTAATCACTGTGGACTCACCACATACAGGTATCCGTGACCGAGAACGTCGAGCCTTCTTTCACCTCCCTGAAAACATGCAGCATCCGCACACTCCTGCCCATATTCCACTGCCTGAACTGCAAGAAGGCGATCATCCCGTGTTTAATGGGCTAATGAAAATTGCTCCAACGTGGGACGACATCGCATGGATGGTTAAACAGACTGATTTACCAATTCTACTAAAAGGCATCGTCAGTCCACTCGATGCACAACTGGCCATTCAACATGGCATACAAGGCTTAATTGTGTCTAACCACGGCGGCCGTGTTTTAGATACCTGTATTCCGCCACTAAAAGCATTGCAACTCATAAAAAAAACTGTGCCGCATGACTTCCCTCTTTTATATGACGGCGGTGTTCGTCGCGGCTCAGATGTGTTTAAGGCGATTGCCTTGGGAGCTTCCGCGGTTTTAGTTGGGCGACCATGTATTTATGGTCTTGCCACTGCGGGTGCCCTAGGCGTTGCCCATGTGCTTAAAATCTTAAAAGAAGAATTTGAGATCACCATGGCGTTGATGGGCACTGCAACCCTTGCAGATATACAGCCAGATATGGTTATAGAGCTCTCATAACCTCTTCAAAAAAGCGAATGAAATAAACCAAATTCGAGAAATGAAGAAAAAGATTAAACACATCTCAAAAATACACGGAAATATTTCCCCTATATATCAAATTAGAGGGAAATATTTTTTCAGATACGACTAAAAGCCATAAAAAAAGAAAAATCTTTTCGACCGAAGTGGATTAAACTCTTAAATATAACGTTACAAGGTTACTCACGGTAAATCTAAGTCGTATCAAATATTTACGTTTACAAACACCCTGAAGACTCCCTTGTAAATAGAGACCATAGACACAATCTATATAAATAGTAGGTTGCTTTTTATTACCCCCTCAAATGCAACCCGTACTATGTAAGGAGTTACCTCATGATGTTGGCTGATCCAAGTAAAAAATATCGTCGCATGTATCAACGTGTTGACTTGCCAGACCGTCAATGGCCAAACAACGAAATTACAAAAGCGCCTATTTGGATGAGTACTGACCTGCGTGATGGTAACCAAGCGATTTTTGAACCGATGGATATGGAACAAAAATTTAAAATGTTCCAAATGTTGGTGAAAATTGGATTCAAGAATATTGAAATCGGTTTCCCTTCAGCATCTCAAATTGACTTTGACTTTACCCGTAAATTAATCGAAGAAAATCACATTCCAGATGATGTGTATATCGAAGTTTTAGTTCAAGCACGTGATCATTTAATCCAACGTACTTTTGAGTCTTTAGCGGGGGCAAAACGTGCCATCGTACATATTTATAATTCAAATGCTCCAACTTTCCGCCAAAAAGTCTTAAATGTCGATGTTGCAGGTGCGAAGCAATTGGCCGTCAATGCAGCCAGCAAAGTGAAAGAATATGCAGCGCAATACCCTGAAACGGAATGGGTGTTCCAGTACAGCCCAGAGTGTTTCTCTGCAACCGAATTAGAAGTTGCAAAAGACGTGTGTGATGCCGTTACCGAAATTTGGGAAGCATCACCAAGCAATAAAGTGATTTTAAACTTACCGGCTACGGTTGAAGTTTCAACCCCAAACGTTTATGCAGACCAAGTTGAATGGATGCACCGCAACATCGCCCGTCGTGATGGCGTGATTATCTCTGTACACTGTCACAACGACCGTGGCTGTGGGATTGCTGCATCAGAATTAGCCATTATGGCCGGTGCAGATCGTGTCGAAGGTTGTGTGTTTGGTAATGGCGAACGTACAGGTAACGTCGATGTCGCTGCGATTGCTTTGAATATGTACTCTCAAGGTGTTGCACCAAACTTAGATTTTTCAAATATCAATGAAATCATTGCAACGGTAGAAGAATGTACAGGTTTGCCTGTTCACCCTCGTCACCCTTATGCAGGAGACTTGGTCTTCACCGCATTTTCTGGTTCGCATCAAGATGCCATTAAAAAAGGGTTTGAGTTCCAAAAGAACGAAGAAATTTGGGATATGCCATACTTACCAATCGACCCGAAAGACTTGGGCCGCGACTATGATGCTGTGATTCGCGTCAACTCACAGTCAGGTAAAGGTGGTATTGCTTACTTGTTAGAAGCAAATTACAACGTAGTTTTGCCACGTCGTATCCAAATTGAATTCTCTCAAACCGTACAAAAACGTACCGATGAAGAAGGCACTGAAATTACCGCACAAGAAATTTGGAAATTATTCAAAGAAACTTATGTGGACACCAAAGATACGCATTACTCGACTAAAAACTACCGTTTATATGATAACAACGGCAAACAAGTGGTTGAGCTTGAAGTTGAAGTGAATGGTGAAACTCAGCAATTACGTGGCGAAGGCAATGGTCCAATCTCTGCAATGTTGGATGCTTTACAGTTACCAATCGACGTCTTGAGCTACGAAGAGCGTGGTATTAGCTCTGGGGCAAATGCTAAAGCACTGGCTTTGGTTGAATTACAAGTCAAAGGCACAGGTAAATCAGCATTCGGTGCAGGTATTCACGACAACATTGTGACCTCATCGATTGAAGCGATTATTGCGTGTACCAACCGCTTAATTGATCAAGGTGTGTTAAGCACAGATCAAGTGATTGCTGCTGCGGTATAAGTATTAGCAATAATAATTAGCACTAAAATGACTTTAGAAGGATACCCTCAAGTGGTATCCTTTTGTTTATTAATCCCAAAGATTTAAGGCGTATTATTCCTGTGTCTTTTCCTGCTGACTCCGTGGGTATCGTTAGTCCACAAAAGTTTACTTTTGAAGAGCCCTTAGAGCTCGAATGCGGTCGTATTCTTCCTCGTTATGAATTGATGGTTGAAACCTATGGGGAACTCAATGCAGATAAATCCAATGCGATTTTAATTTGCCATGCGCTATCAGGACATCATCACGCCGCGGGTTATCATCATGACGATGATAAAAAACCGGGTTGGTGGGATGCTTGTATTGGCCCAGGTAAAGCGATTGATACCTCGAAATTTTTCGTGCTTGCACTGAACAATATTGGCGGTTGTAATGGTTCTACGGGTCCAACTTCGCCAAACCCTGAAAATGACAACCGTCCTTATGGCCCAGACTTTCCTTTAGTCACCGTCCGTGACTGGGTTAAAACCCAAGCCATTTTATCCGATCATCTGGGCATTCAAGTCTGGAGTGCGGTGATTGGTGGTTCGCTGGGTGGTATGCAAGCCTTGCAATGGTCGGTTGATTATCCTGACCGTTTGCAAAAATGCGTGATTATTGCCAGTGCGCCGAAACTGTCTGCTCAGAATATTGCCTTTAACGAAGTCGCACGTCAGTCAATTTTGTCTGATCCAGACTTCCATGATGGTCGCTATCTTGAAAATGACAGCTATCCAAAACGTGGCCTAATTTTAGCACGTATGGTCGGTCATATTACCTACCTGTCTGAAGAAGCCATGAAACAAAAATTCGGCCGCGACTTAAAGTCAGGCAAATTTATGTATGGTTTCGATGTCGAATTCCAAGTCGAAAGCTATTTGCGCTATCAAGGTGAGCAATTTAGCCGTAACTTTGACGCCAACACTTATCTGATTATGACCAAAGCTTTGGATTATTTTGATCCTTCGCGTGAGTATGAACAGTCTTTAGTTAAAGCCATGTCACAGACCAAATGTCAGTTCCTCGTGGTGTCCTTTACCACCGACTGGCGTTTTACCCCGCAGCGCTCACAAGAGATTGTGGATGCGCTGATCACCAACCACAAACCAGTGAGCTATTTAGATATCGACGCTGAACAAGGCCATGACTCATTCCTGTTCCCGATTCCTTTGTATGTAAAAGCATTACGTGCATTTTTGGGTGGTTCTGAACACCTTCAAGCAACATCTCAGGAGGCTGTGTAATGCGTATTGATCATCAACTGGCAGAAAAATGGATCAAACCTGATTCCAGCGTACTCGATTTAGGTTGTGGTGACGGTGAATTACTGGCCCATATGAGTAAAAAGCACAATATTCGCGCATATGGACTGGAAATTGATCAAGAAAAGATTGCAATTGCGGTCGGTCGCGGGTTAAATATTATCCAACAAGACTTAAACTTGGGTTTAAGCCGCTTTGCAGACCAGTCTTTTGACTATGTCGTTATGGCACAAGCCTTGCAAGCGGTAGATGCACCAGATGTTTTATTACGTGATATGGTGCGTGTAGGGAAACAGGCGATCATTACTTTTCCGAACTTTGCCCACTGGAAGACCCGTTCTTTCTTGGCACTGAAAGGAATGATGCCCGTTTCTGAAGCTTTACCGTACATGTGGTATAACACACCCAATATCCACTTATGTACTTTCCGTGATTTTGAAGCACTTTGTGCGGAAAATAACATCAGAATTATTAATCGACTCGCTGTAAATGGGGATCAACAAGATAGTTTACTCAGTAAACGTCTCCCGAATTTGTTTGGTGAAGTCGCAATTTATCGAGTGAGCGCTCTATGAAAAAACTATTCTTAAGCACGACACTACTGGTTGGACTTTTGAGCATTCAGGCTCATGCAGATTATGTTTCCCCAACCACGTCTGTTGCGAGTCAAGCTGCACAATATTCTGTTATGGATATCAATAGCTTAATTAAAGCGGCAAAAGCAGGTCAGCCTGCTGCGCAGTTCTATCTTGCAACCAAGTATCAACAAGGTAAAGACATCTCTGCAGATGAACGACAGGCCTTTGCTTGGTACAAAGCCGCTGCAGATCAAGGTCTTTCAGCTGCTCAGCTGAATGTTGGCCGTATGCTTGCAGATGGCCTAGGCACCAAAAAAGATGAATCTTTAGCACGTCAATACTTTGAAAAAGCAGCCAGCCGTGGTGATAACCGCGCAAGCTTTAACTTGGCGATGATGGAAGAGCAAAAGAAAAACTACATGGGTGCTTATCAATGGTATGAGCTTTCAACCCGTGATGGCATGCTCGATAATAAAGTGATTACGCTTTCTGAAGGCAAGAAAACAGCCTTGGCGGCAAACTTAACACAAGATCAAATTCGCCAAGCACGTGACCGTGCAGATAAATGGATTCAAGCCCAATAAGCTGAATGTTAAAGATAGAAGAGCCGACTTGTGATAGTCGGTTTTTTATTACCATAATTCAAATCTATATCATGTAAAAGCCATATAGCTGATTTTGAAGCTACGTTAATAAATATAAAGAAGATAAAATGAATGTTGAGCAATAATACATTTAAGCTATCAATTTACATAAGTACTTTCCTTATAATAAGCAGTCTGATTATATTTCAGATGTTAAAACCATTCTTTTTTGACCATTCTCAAATGTTAAATTTCACGATTCAAATTACTTCTTATAAAAATGGCTATACACCAAACGATTTCATGAAAGAGTTAGAAAAAATAAATTCAGCAGCTTATGGGACGTATGAGTCTGATTACTTTTTCCCGTTTATCACAACCCATCTACAACGTGAAACAATCTTGATGCTACCAACACTCAGAAAGAATACAGACACAGAAATCAGTGATATACCAATAAAGTCAAATAATAAATTTCATTTTCAGCTCCCTCTCTATTCCCAAGAGCATTTTTATCCCATCTCTTATATTAGCTTCAATCTCCCTTCAATTTTTGGAGGTGTAACTTTTGATTGCAAAAGTAAGCTGCCACAACAAACATCTTTGATCGAGACAGAAAACTATACAGCCCAAATCATTTTTAATCGAAAAAAATGCTCTATTCAATCATATTCATAATTCAGCTATATAATTTTTAAAATGGGTTAAAATACAGAAAATTTAGATCGGTTTAACTCATGTCTACTCAATCATGGCTCACTCAAGGCACATTAGTCCTCGCAAGCAATAACAAAGGTAAAATTGCGGAATTTGAAAAATTATTTGCAGAGCTCAACTTACCTGTTGAAGTGATTGCTCAAGGTAAATTGAATATTGAAGATGCCATTGAAGATGGTTTGAGCTTTGTCGAAAATGCGATTATTAAAGCACGTCATGCTTCTAAAATTTCAGGAAAACCAGCCATTGCAGATGACTCCGGGATTTGCATCCCTATTTTAGATGGTGCACCGGGGATTTACTCTGCGCGTTATGCAGGTGAACACGGCGATGATGCTGCCAATAACCAAAAACTCTTAGCTGAACTCAAGCTACTGCGTAAAGATGGTCAAGCGATTGAAGGCATGTTTGTATGCGTTTTAGCGTTAGTACAACATGCCGATGATCCTCTTCCGCAAATTTTCCAAGGTATTTGGAAAGGTGAAGTACTAGAGGTTGCTCGTGGGGAAAATGGTTTTGGTTATGATCCACTGTTCTGGCTACCCGAGTTAGGGCTTTCAAGTGCAGAAATGAGTAAAGAAGAAAAAAATAAAATCAGCCATCGTGGCCAGGCGATGCAACTGTTTAAAGCCAGTTTAGAACAATAAAAACTAAGCTGTGTAATGTTGCCCCTTCTCCCCTCGGGGAGAAGAGTAGCGAAAGATTTCCTATATCCCCCTATCACCGTTGCGCAGCACTTGCATTTCCAGCTAAAAGTGAGTGCTTAGATCACAGCAAATACATGCAGCAATAAACCATAAATACTCACCACGGCACAGCTGATGATCGTACCTGAAGCAATGTATTTTGCCGATGTGCCTGTACCTTGATAATGCGTTTCCAAAGCCACAATATTGGCTGCTGGCGGTAAACAAAATAATAAGAACATGACCCCAATATATTGTTCAATATTAGGAATAGCAAGATAACGATAACTCAGCCCACACAGCACCACGCCACATACCAATTTTAACAAAGCTGTCCGACTACTTTGCCACAAGTCCGCTTTTTCAACTTTGGTGTGCCTCAACCACATGCCCAATACACACATGCCAGAGAAACTCATACCAAATTTGGCTGCACTATAAACCACATCAATCAGATCATGCTGTGACCAATGTTGTACCCCAACGAAACGAAAAATAACGGCCAGCATCAAAGCAATCATGGGTGGAGCACAGAGCACTTTTTTTAAAATAAACGAAAAAGCTAACGGTGTTTGGCTCACAGCCGTCACCGCCCAGAGATTGCCAAAAATAGAACCACCGATGTATAGCGCCACCATTGCTGGACTAATTTCTGTGCCAAACAACGCTATCGCAAAAGGAAAGCCTAGCCATGCCATATTGACATAACTAAAGCATAGGGCGCTTAATTTATTCTTTGAAAAGTATAAGAAAAAGTAAAATAAGAGCACTGCCACGACAAAACTGAATAACATCAAACTAAAGCTACCAGCCTGATAAAACACCATGTTGTAGACAATAACAATCGGAATAAAACAACGCGCTAATAGACTTGAAAATCCTGTTTTCAACCGTGTTGCCAATGGGGTAGATGCAAGGAATAAACCACTAAGAAAGGCCAACAGAGGGAGCAGCAACGTCACTTCAATATCCTTGAAATTTCACCTAATCATCATAACACTGCTTTTCCTCAAAATCTGTGCGGAGCGATCGTTTTGTCTTGAAATTGAAACATCATCGTCACCGCAATGTCACACAAGCCTGTTGATATAGGGAAAACGAAAAATGATGAGGATCTACCCATGGCGGGACTATCAATTTGGCACGTACTAATTTTTGCAATTGTGGTTATTCTTCTTTTTGGTACAGCCAAACTTAAGAACTTAGGCAAAGATGTCGGTGGTGCCGTGAAAGACTTTAAAAAATCAATCCGTGATGAGGACGCTGAAGCAGCTCAACTCAATGAACCACGCACCTTAGAACATCAAAATAGCAACACAAGCAACTCAACCGTCAAACATTAAGTCATTGGAGTTTTGCGATGCTCAATATCGGCATGACAGAGCTTTTGGTGTTTGGCATTATCGCACTATTGGTTCTTGGACCAGAGAAATTACCTGAAGCGGCGCGCTTTGCAGGCAAGTGGTATGGCAAAGTCAAACGCATGGTCAGTAATGTACAAAATGACATTGACCGTGAGCTACGGATGTCTGAATTACGTGAGCAAATGCAAAATGAAATGAAGCGAATTCAGGAGCTTGAACAAAAAATGCAAGCTCAGATGCAACACATACAACAACAAAATATTTTGGCAAATGAAAAGCACCAAGAAACTGCCATACTCGATAATAAAAATATCTCCCATACTTATCAGTATGTAGATCAAAAAGCGCCTATCTTACTGACACTTCAGCCTATGAAACAAAAGTCATCTGTAGATTCGGCACCTTATTTAGGCTGTGTTCAAAATCGCTTTGAACCGATGCGGGAGGCCGTATGAAATCTAGCAACTTAAGCCCTGTAGTGACTCAAGACTCAGAGCAACTGCTGCTTGAAGAAATGCCGATTACTAAGCACTTGATCATCTTAAGAGGTCATTTATTTAAAATCGTCGGTTTAATTCTCATTTTGTTTTTTTGTTTATTGCCTTTTGCCAATCATAGCTACCAAATGCTATCTGAACCCTTACGAGCACAACTTCCAGTTAGCTCATCTATGATTGCAACGGATGTTACTGCCACCTTTATGGCGCCATTTAAACTAAACTTTTTTGTGGCTCTCATGCTGGCCATGCCTTTTATCATTTATCAGCTTTGGGCTTTTGTAAAACCTGCACTATACGAAAAAGAAAAATCACTCGCAACACCTCTTTTGATTGGTAGTATTGCTTTGTTTTATGCAGGTGTAGCTTTTGCTTATTTCATTGCGCTGCCATCCATTTTACACTTTTTTATCAGTGTTTCCCCTGACACTGTGGCCCCAATGACAGACATCAACAGCTATCTCAGCTTCTGTCTAAAACTGTTTTTGGTTTTTGGCTTAACATTTGAAATTCCTATTGTTACCTTAATACTCATCTTGATTGGGGTGGTGAGCACACAACAATTGGTTGAAAAACGAAAATTCATTATTGTCGGCTGTTTTTTTGTTGCAATGTTTGTGACCCCACCTGATGCTCTTTCGATGATTATGCTCGCGATACCAATGTGGCTTTTATTTGAGATTGGTCTGTTTTTTGGAAAACTGATTGAAAAAAAGCGAGCTGCTGAAGCTTAAGCTCCCCGATTGAAAACAATGAGCAGGCAAAATTGCCTGCTTTTTTTATGGCTAAATGTGCTACCGATCATTTCATGTTTTTGACATATAAACTTCACCACGCTGTCATATTGACGTTTTACCTTGTTTGTAACTTTCTAAAAACGACCAAGCAAAAACGCTAGGAATAAACATGACCTATCAAACGCCTTACCATGAAGACCAAGAACTGGATAATAATGACTCAAGCAACGTCCATTTTCGAGACATTCTAGAAAAACGGATCTCACGTCGTAACTTAATTAAAAAAACGGCTAGTGGGGCTGCTGCATTGGCTTTAGCTTCAAGCTTAACCGCGTGTGGAGACGATGATGACAATTCAAACTCATCAGGTGGTAACACCACACCAACCGACCCCAATACGCGACCAGAAAAGCTTACCTTTAGCCCTGTTGAAAAAAACTTAGATGATTGGGTGACGGTTCCTGAAGGCTATACTGCCTCTGTACTTTATGCAATGGGCGACTCGATTCATCCTGCATTTGGGGCATGGGAAGACAACAATGTACCTTCAGGCCCAAGCTTTCAGTTCCGTTCAGGTGACTGCCATGATGGGATGAGCTTTTTTGGATTAGATACTGCAAAGGGTCAATTTGACGCTACCGCATCTGAACAAGGCTTGTTGGTGATGAATCATGAATATATCAACCAAACCTTCTTACACCCACAAGGCCCCACCAAACCGAATGGCCGTCGCCCTGAGGATGAAGTGATTCGCGAAGTCAACGCACATGGGGTTTCTGTCGTTCATATCAAGAAAGACAACACCAATCAAAAAGTTGAAATTATACAAAACTCGTTATTTAACCGCCGCATCACAGCATCCACGGTGATGGACTTTAACGGCCCTGTTGCCAACACTACTTTACTTGCGACCCAATACTCACCTGTCGGGACGAAAACGCGTGGTACACATAATAACTGTGGCAATGGCTACACCCCATGGGGCACTTATTTAACCACTGAAGAGAACTTTATTGGATACTTTAAACGCGCTGGTGCAGATGAATATGCAGGCCGCTCAGAGAAAGAAAAAATCGCATTAAAACGTTATGGCTTGGGCTTAAGTATTGATTATCTTTATGAGAAAAATGCAGATGGCACCCCGAAGAAGAATGAAAAAGGACAAATTATTTACCTCCTTGATCCAGCAGGAAATAAAATCCCAAATAAAGATGAGCAAAATCGTACCGTTTATTTGGATACGAACTCACGTTATGCATGGGAAACCGCAATTGGCGAAGCTGAGTCGCAAGATCTATATGACCGTTGGGATGCAACTATTAAAGGAGCAACTGCTACACAAGACTTCCGTAATGGGCCAAACACCTTTGGTTGGATTGTAGAAATTGACCCGTTTAACGCAGGTCAAAACCCTGTAAAACGTACTGCACTAGGACGTTTCGCACATGAAGACTGTCGTGCAAGCCGTGCAATTGAAGGCCAACCGTTTGCCTTCTACATGGGGGATGACTCTCGTGGCGAATACATTTATAAATTTGTCTCGGATGCAACTTGGGACCCGAAAGACATTAACACAGGTTACCGAGCAGGTGACAAATACATGAACAATGGCAAGTTCTATGTGGCTCAATTTAATGATGACGGTACAGGACAATGGGTCGAATTGGCTTATGGACAAAATGGCCTAAATGAACAAAACAGCATTTACCCATTTAGCTCTCAAGCAGAAGTCCTGACCTTTGCACGCTTAGCAGGTGACACGGTTAAAGCAACCAAGATGGACCGTCCAGAATGGGTCGCAGTTAACCCAGAAAATGGGGAAGTTTATGTTACGCTGACCAACAACTCAAACCGTGGTACAGCATATACAACCGATGCAGCGAATCCACGTAACTATAGCGACCCAGAAGGCGGTAAAGGCAATGTCAACGGTCATATCATTCGCTTCAAAGAAGAAAACTCAGCGGCAGAGACCTTTGAATGGGATATTTACTTATTTGGTGCTGAAGCTGCGATGGCGGAAAACATTAACCTCTCAGGTTTAAATGATAACAACGACCTGTCATCACCAGATGGGATGTGGTTTGACCCACGGGGCGTGCTGTGGATTCAAACCGATGATGGCGCGTATACCGACACAACTAACTGTATGATGCTTGCAGCCTTACCGGGTCAAGTGGGTGATGGCGGTGCTGCAACTGCTCCAAATGAACAAGCAACTATTGTGGGTGCAAAAGTTACAGATGAAAACTTACGTCGTTTCCTCACAGGCCCTGCTGAATGTGAAATCACGGGGGTAACCATGACGCCTGACCACAAAGCCATTTTCATTAATGTGCAACATCCGGGTGAAGACTCTAAGAGCTACGATGCACCAACCAGCCACTGGCCTGCAAGCCAAACCGATCGTACGAACCAAACTGCGCGTCCACGTTCGGCAACCGTGGTCATTACACGTAATGATGGCGGTTTGATCGCAGGTTAAGCAAAAACACAGCAAATGCCGACCTCATGTCGGCATTTTTTTATAGTTTAAAGAATACCGTCTGTTCCGTGATTTTTCCTTTACACTCATCCTGCTGCTGCTTTTCCAGCCAAGACCATTGTTCATGGGTCATGCGCAGGAAGTTAGAACAGCGTGTCCCATAAATAGGGCTTTGAATAAAGGTCGAAGACAATAACTCTTCCATATCCTGACTAATGCCAGTTTGCGGCAACAGGTCTGGAATAATCTTGCGCTCATCCTCCAAAATATCCCAAGATGTCGCCTCTAACTCGCGTTGTAAGATGTGGGACTGTTGCAACATCGGTAAGAACTCTTGGGTAAAGCGCTTACGTAAATGTTTGGTTTTTTCCCAATGTTCAGTCATCAAACCATTCGACACCACATACACGCCTTTCGGAAGAACCTGTGGTGCTTCACCACGATTGCTCATGTAGACCGCCTGATGCCGATCCCCCATAAAAAGATTAAAGCCCGCATAGTCACATTGTTTTTTCTCTAAGTCTTGAGCAAAACGAATCGGGGTTTGTTCAGACTCTAAAAAGGATTGAATCAAATGTCCACGAGACGTTGAATAGCTGGTTTGATCCTTTCCATCGCGAAAGTTGGTTAAAACTGCCCAACGTCCTATTGGCGTTATACCCATCCATGTGCCGCCAGACTGCAAATCTTGCCCTGCAATAATCGGACTATTTTCCCATTGCTTTAAAAGACTCGAAGGGCGCTGATAGAACTCATCTCGATTTGAAATCAAACACAATGGCATCTCATCCAAGACCTGCCATGCTATTGCCACAATACACATAAACGATACTCATCATCTTTACACATTGAATGTACAACATTTTTCATCTCTTTCAGCTAAAATCTGTTCAAAACATAATGACTAGGAATATGCATGCTGACCTATCCAAATATTGACCCCGTCGCAATAGCACTTGGCCCTTTACAAGTCCATTGGTACGGACTGATGTATTTATTGGCCTTTTTGTTTGCTTGGGGACTTGCAAGCTACCGCGCGAAAGAACGTGGTTGGACACCTGATATGGTCTCCGATTTGATCTTTTATGGCGCTCTAGGTGTAGTCATTGGTGGTCGTGTCGGTTACGTCTTCTTTTATGGCTTTGAGCAATTCCTTGCCAACCCAATTTGGCTGTTCCAAGTCTGGACAGGCGGCATGAGTTTCCACGGCGGCTTCTTGGGTGTAATGCTTGCCATGCTGTTCTGGTGCAAGAAATACAAAATGACTTGGTTCCAAACCCTCGACTTTATTGCGCCATGTGTCCCTACAGGGCTCATGTTTGGCCGTATTGGTAACTTCATTGGCGGAGAGCTTTATGGTCGTCCTGTTGCAGACCCAAACTTTGCACTGGGTATGATTTTCCCAACTGACCCGCTACAGCTGATTCGCCATCCATCTCAGCTCTATCAGGCCTTTTTTGAAGGGTTATTGTTATTCATCGTACTGTGGTGGTTCAGTTCAAAGCCACGTCCTCGTATGGCGGTTTCAGCGTTATTCCTGATGGGCTATGGTATGGCCCGCTTCATCGTCGAGTTCTTCCGTGAGCCTGACAACGGACAGCTGTTCATTGCATGGATGAGTAAAGGTCAATTCCTCAGTCTACCAATGATTCTGGTAGGCGCGTGGATGATGTGGTATGCCTATCAAAAGAAAATCTATGATTGGGGCCCACAAAAGAATAATAGCTAATCCGGTGAGCGGATTAAATATTGGGGGCATCATTGCCCCCTTTTTTAGGACCAAATTATGCTAAAGTGACATATGTTTGGTTTTTTAAATACATCACTCCCATGCTCGAATTTTGGTTTAATCCCTCAATTTCTATTCTTAAAAAATTACTTATTTTTATCGCAATTGCTGTTGTAACAGGTGTGTTGTATTGGATGGCCCCCCTAAGCCTCAATGCCATTTTAATGTTCTTGGGTACTGGGATTATTTTTCTGATTTGTCGTTACTGCAAAATTCACTTTGCGGCCAAAAATCCTACAGGTTTTCTGTATCGTCTACTGACTTGGATTCCGATTGCCCTACTCTTGGCGCTGATTTTTATGAATATTAAAGATGGTGAACTGTTGATTCCAGGTGCACAAGGGATTGGTTTTATGGCGCTGGGGATTTGCCTATTTTCCCCCCTATCCCTTTTGCATAGCAATACTCAGCCTGAGTCCAAATAAACCATGTTGAGCTTTTGGTATTCGGAACGCTGTAGCCGTGAAATTAAACTCATCATTTGTATTGCAACTTGTGTGATGATTGTTATCGCAGCACAAGTTCAACAGCTTGGCGCAATTTTTATTGGTTTGAGTCTAGGGATTGGCATTACAACGCATCTGCTGCGCAGTGCGCACTTGAAGATTGCTCAGGGCAATCCGTATCAGGAAGGCTTTTCGCGTTTGGTGGTTTTTCTACCCCTAATTGCCCTGATTTGTTTGCTCGGCTATCTACCCGCGCAAGATAAAATTGCGCTGGCGCTTCAGTGTATCGGCTTTAGTGGAATTGGTTTATTTTTAGTATCGATTCACGCACAGCGTGAAAAAAGAATTTAATCGGGATGCGGAGTTGCTCTACATCCCGTCAACATCTGCTTAATCCATTCGATAATAGCTGTAGTTCACATTTTGGTTACGGTAAACCGCATAACCACTTTGTTTAAAATCAGAAACCCAGCCATTGCCTGAATAAGCGGCAATATGTCCATAACGGTTTTTTGCAGTACGGTCGATAATATAAATATCGCCTTTTTTAGGTTGATCAAAAGATAAGTTGATTTTACGATAACCAATGCTGGTTAAGGTCTTACCCCAATCTGCCGCAGCCACAGGATGACTCTTGAAGCGTGCACCCGCAGACTCTAAGCCAATACGAATACTTTTAGCACATTTTTGGGTACTGGTTTGACGGGTAATATTTCTTAAAAAGCCTGTAAATTTTTCAATATCCACACGCTGATGGTTACTAATAGCCCTTTCTCGTGCCTGCTTCGAGCTTAAAATATCCGAAGCGGTGACATTTCGCTCTGACTGAGAACGTATTATGATATTGGTTTGCGCAGGCGCATAGACGTCATTCATATTTACGTTTTGATCATAAGGCATACTAAAACCAACTCTCCTCCCAATCATTAGGGGTGTGCAACTTTTCGAGTTCGAAATACTAACCGCTCAGCATTGAACTTTCATGTCGTAAATGTAATATTTTTTTTCAAAATGCAACACAACCTTTCTAAAGTTTTCTTTTCTCTGTACTTTTTGAAACCTAAATTAACTAAAAAAATTTAATCCTTCACCAAGTGCCTATTCGCCTCAAGCTCAAATGTTTCAACATCAGCAATGAAGTCCTTAGATATGGAATGGATTGCCCATCTAAACGACTGCCTATTTAGATCCAATATAATTAAATTATTTCAGTTTAAATCCTGTACAAAACCACTTTAACCTGGTTCTCTGTAATAGCTTTCACATAACTTTTATATGATTAATCATCTCGCCTGACTTACTAATCTCGGGTGCGCAATAAGGCACAATTCAGTATAATCATCCGCAGATTTTATAATTTAGAGTGGAAAGTACAGGCACATCTATTAAGAGGTCTGTTCCCCCGAAGTGTTTATTTGAGAGTTTTATGAAAACGTATTTAGACCTGCTACAACACATCCTCGATCACGGCGGTGATAAAGGCGACCGTACTGGTACAGGTACGCGCTCGGTATTTGGTCATCAAATGCGCTTTGATCTTTCTCAAGGCTTCCCTTTATTAACCACTAAAAAAGTACACTTTCGTTCGATCGTGATTGAGCTGTTGTGGTTCTTAAAAGGCGATACCAATGTGCAATATTTACAGGACAACAAAGTCAGTATTTGGGACGAATGGTCAACCGCAGAACAAACTGCGCGTTTTGGTCGCCCAGAAGGTGAACTGGGGCCGGTGTATGGACATCAATGGCGTAACTTCGGCGCAACTAAAAAAGCCGATGGTTTATATGAACAAGATGGTTTTGACCAAATTGCTTGGTTAGTCAATGAAATTAAAACCAATCCAAACTCACGCCGTCTGATTGTATCGGGTTGGAATCCACAAGAAGCTGGGCAAGTTGCTCTTCCTCCGTGCCACACTCTATTCCAGTTCTTTGTCCATAACGGCAAACTGTCTTGTCAGCTCTATCAGCGCAGTGCCGATGTATTTTTAGGTGTGCCTTTTAATATTGCCAGTTATGCGCTACTCACCCATATGATCGCACAAGTCTGCGGTTTAGGTGTGGGGGACTTTGTCTGGACGGGTGGCGATACACATTTATATGCCAACCATTTTGAGCAAGCAAAGCTTCAGTTAAGCCGTGAACCTTTAGGGCTGTGCCAACTGAAACTGAATCCTGCGATTAAAGATATTTTCGACTTTAAATTTGAAGATATCGAAATCGTGGGTTATGAATCGCATCCAGGGATTAAAGCACCTGTTGCTGTTTAAAGTAGATCAAGTCCAATTCAATCTCGCATTGAATCAGCGGGATTAAGGTTTACCCATAGATATTCTTCCTCTCCTTGAGGAAGAATCAGAAATATGACCCAACATTTGAGCGCATTATGGCCTTTCAAAACTTAGAAGTTGTACATGTAGTGGCAATGGATCAGCAGCGCTGTATTGGTAAAGGCAATGACCTACCTTGGCATATTTCAGCCGATCTAAAACACTTCAAAGCCATCACCCAAGGTGGTGTGGTCATTATGGGCCGTAAAACGCTGGAATCGATGGGCCGTACATTACCCAAGCGTGTCAATTGGGTCATTACTCGCGACACTTCTTGGGCTTTTGAAGGCACAAAGGTGGCTTACAGCATCGAAGAAGCTTTAGCGCAAGCTGTTGCCAATGTTCAAGCTTCAGAAAAACCTGACAGTATTTTTATCATTGGTGGCGGTGAAATTTTTAAACAGACCATCGACATTGCGGACCGTTTAGAACTCACGCATGTTGAACTCGATGTGCAAGGTGATGCGCATTACCCTGCCATTCCAGCAGCATTTAAAAAAGTCGCGTCAGAACAACATATTGATGACAAAACTGGAATTGCTTTTGAGTTCGCAACCTATCAAAAATAAAGCATATTCTTTTTGCTAAAAGCACGATGCACAACATGATCAAAATAGAATTTTGGCGGACACTGGGCTTTGGATTACTCCACACCCTGTTTAGTATTTTTGTCTTGTTCAGTTCAATTTGGCTGTGTTTTGCATTGTGGATTCAAGAGCCTTTGGGCTGGTTGGTCAGCCGTATTTTTATTGGGATCTGGATTGCTTTTGCGCTCAGCATTTTGGGTATCTATATCACCCAAAGCTTTTTTGGTCGTCGCCTCGATATCATCCTTTATCTCCTTGGCTTTTTACTGGCATTGTCTTGGTATTTTAGTTTAGATGCTCGCCAAGACCGCGACTGGCAACCTGAAGTAGCAAAAATCTTGCATTATGAAAAACAAGGCGACCATGTCACCCTTCATAATGTCCGTAATTTTACATGGCACCCTGACGGCTCCTATACTGAACATTGGGATACCCGCTCTTTCGATCTAAATCAAATCACTGGGGTCAATATCATTACCTCATACTGGATGGGACCGCAAATCGCACATACCTTGGTCAGTTTTGATTTTGCCAATACTGCACCGCTGACTTTTTCCATTGAAATTCGCAAAGAAAAAAATGAAGAATTTTCAGCGATTGGTGGTTTTTTTAGAAAATATGAGCTGAGTTTAGTGGCCTCAGATGAGCATGATATTGTGTATACCCGTAGCAATATTCGTCATGAACAAGTCTATTTCTTTCCTGTTCGCCTCGGACAGGCTGAAAGTAAAGCACTGTTTGTAGAGTATTTACATAAGGCAGACGAGCTGGCCAAACATCCTAAGTGGTATAACACCCTCACCAGTAATTGCACCACCTTGGTGTTTGATATGGTTCAAGCCGTTTCACATGACGCTTTACCAACCGACTATCGTATTTTAGCTTCAGGTTATTTGCCGAACTATCTGTATGACTTAGGCGCGATTAGCCCACAGTGGGATATGAAAACATGGTATCAAAAAGCCTATATCAACCCACGTGTAAGCAAACAAACAGCTTTAACCAGTCCTGAGTATTCACAGCTCATTCGTCAGGGTTTACCCGTTGACCAAACACGCTAAGGTCTGCAACGAAAAGCTGCAAGTTAAAACTGGCAATCAACGACAAAATTTGCTTTGATAGTTCAGACGATACATCAAAATAAGAGTCTGATCCCATGTTAAAAAAACTGATTGCAAGCAGTCTTTTAGCGAGTAGCTTAATCATGACTGGTTGCCAAACGACACCACCGCCATCCGACACCATTGAAATGGCCAACATTCAACAGCTTCAGCAACGGACTTGGATTTTGACGCAAATCGGCAATACCGAAATTAAAACAGCACCCAATGAACGTAATATTCCAAGCCTTCAGTTTTCAGCTGATAACCGCATCAGTGGTGCAGATGGCTGTAACCGAATTATGGGCAGCTATACCGTAGGACGCGATACGCTCACCTTGAGCCAGCTCGCAACCACCCGAATGGCCTGTATCAATAACAGTACTGTTCCGCAACAGTTCCAAGAAGCGCTGGCAAAAGTGACACATTACCAAGTGTTTGGTAAAACTCTGAAACTACTCGATCGACATGGCAACTTGCTGCTACAGTTTGGCTCTGCCATTCAACCACGTTAAATTATTTCTATAAAAAGCCTGTAATCACAGGCTTTTTTAATCTGTAGCAGACAACATTGTACTGCACCAATCAGCCCTTATATAAACAGATATAAACACAATTAGGATTTTAAAATGCAACAAGCACTCTTTGGTGGTGGATGTTTTTGGTGTGTAGAAGCGGTTTATTTAGAGCTTCAGGGCATACATAAAGTGACCAGTGGTTATGCAGGTGGAGATACCGATAACCCGACGTATGAAGATATTTGTCGTGGCGATACCAACCACGCCGAAGTTATTTTAATTGATTTTGATGAAACTCAAATCAGCTATGCTCAGCTGCTCGATGTATTTTTTGCCACTCATGATCCTACAACACTCAACCGTCAAGGCAATGATGTCGGAACCCAGTATCGTTCAGTCATTTATTATTTTAATGATGCGCAGCGTGCTGATGCAGAGCAAGCGATTAACGACTTAAAGGCAGAAGGTCTCGATATTGTGACCGAACTCAGCCCTGTACCAACGTTCTATTCGGCTGAAGACTATCACCAAAACTTTTACGCTCGTAATCCATCTCAAGGCTATTGCAACTTTGCCATTCCGCCAAAACTGATGAAGCTGCGCTCTAAGTTTCAGGCTTTATTGAAAGACAGCAAATAACTCAATCATTCACCATAAAAAAAGCGACTTCAAGAGTCGCTTTTTTTTAACATCAACTTAGTTATCGCTTACGAAAGCAATATCCGCCAGTCCAGCTTCACTCGCACGAGACATAACTTGTGCGACCATATCGTAACGAGATTCTTTATCTGCACGAAGTTGAACCGTTGGCTTGGTTTCCAACTCACC
The DNA here is from genome assembly GCF_051789135.1 of Acinetobacter sp. PC34. Lineage (NCBI taxonomy): Bacteria > Pseudomonadati > Pseudomonadota > Gammaproteobacteria > Moraxellales > Moraxellaceae > Acinetobacter > Acinetobacter sp. PC34. The sequence goes on from NZ_CP196664.1 coordinate 3,030,232, forward strand.
CGCTTCATTAAAACGCGTTTGTAGTTCTTCCAAACTAATCACTTGATTATCCCAAGCCACTTCACCTTTTGCATTAATACTCACCGTAATGGCTTTAGGTGGAGGATCTACAATATCAGCCGTCGTTTTTGGTAAAGTTAATGGAATTGATGGGTTGGCAACGGTCGCTGTCACCAAGAAGATGATCATCAAAACCAGCATAATATCAATCAGCGGAATGAGATTCATCTCATTCATGCCAGCATCGTTATCGTCACCCAATTGAAAAGCCATTAAGCTTGACCTCCAACTAAACCTTGTTGAGTCGCTTTACTTTCTACTGCCGCAGGTGCTGAGTCTTGTTGCAACATGGTATCAATGAGCAAGCCGTGTGCTTGGTCTTGAAGCTCATGTGCCAAAGTACGGTTTACACGCGCACAGATGTTATACGCTAACACCGCAGGAATCGCGACAGCCAAACCTAAACCCGTCATGATCAGTGCTTCACCTACAGGAGTTGCAACTTGCGCTAAGCCCGCTTGACCACTTTTACCAACAGCAACAAGGGCATGGAAAATTCCCCATACTGTACCGAACAAACCCACGAACGGTGCAAGCGATGCAATCGTACCTAGAACTGAAACACCTTTCTCAGCATTCGCTTTTTCAGCAGAAATTTGACGAAGAAGGGCTTGTTCTGCAACGGCTTTACGTTGTTCAAAGTTCAATACAGCAAACTTTGATTTTAACTTAGCTAAAGCTTGTGAAAGTTGAGCATAAGCTTGTTGTTTCAATTGACGTGTACCCATGATACGTAAAACAAAGATGGTCCACGTTGCAATCGACATTGCCAACAAGATGAAATACAGTGTTTTACTGACTGCATCAGCATGTTGCCAATAAACTGAAAAGTTCATACTCGAACTCCTGATAAAGTTAGCGTTTTGTATTCAATTCTAAATCAAATGGTTGCTCAGCCCGAATTGGATAAGCCACACCATTTTCTTTATAAGGTTTAAATTTAGCGCCTTTGACAGCTCTTAAAATCTTTTCATCTAAAGCAGGCACACCACTTGAGCGCGTAATACGGGCATTCACAATCGACCCTTTTTCATTCGCCTCAATCAGCACCACGACTCGACGGTTTTCACCTTGTAAATCTTGATTACTATAAACTGGTTTTGGAGAGCGGCTCCATTGCACACCTGAACCACCAATCGACACCGACTTAGGTGAAGTATCAGCTGGTGCAGCCTGAGTAACAGGTTTCGCTTGCTCTGGTTGCACGACAGGTTTTTCGACTTTTTTCTCTGTAATCGTCGTGGTGTCTGTCGGTTTCACTGGGGTTTCAGTTGGTTTAACAACTGGTTTAACCACTTCTGCTTTTTTAACTTGTTGAACCTTTTCTACCTTTTTCGGTGGGGTCGGTTGTGGTTTTTCCACAATCTTCACTTCCTTCGGCTTAGTCGGTTCCTTTTTCGGTTCTTCCTTCGGCTTAGGCGGTAGCGGTTTTGGTGGTTCTTGAATTTTAACGAAGCGAACCTTCAATGGTTCTTTTTCAATCGGTTTGAGTTCAGGAGCTTTCATGTGGTTCACTGCCCACAATACGCCCATATGGCCCACGACAACCGCGATCAAAGCAGCAAGAACTTTCTTTTTCATCGGGTTGGGAGTCTGCATAGGAGAAATAACTGTTGAACTCATTAAAATCGGTGACCTAATTTAAGCGGAGTGGTCACTGGGTTGGTTTCCACTATAACGCTTATCGGTTAGTACAATAAAGTAGCGCAATGATAAATGAGAAGTGTTTTCATTTGCAACTATTAATTTGTCACTTTTTATGGTTTTTTCTAATCATACCCAAACAAAAAAGGCATACTTAATGTATGCCTTTTTCAATCTTGCTTGCAACCCATTTTTTATTGGAAAACGACTGTTTTGTTACCATCAACAATAATACGGTCTTCTAAGTGCCACTTCACTGCACGTGCCAAGACATTACGTTCAACATCCTGACCCAATTCACGTAATTGATCAACCGTAAAGTCATGGTTCACACGCTCTACATCCTGCTCAATGATCGGACCTTGGTCCAGATCCGCAGTGACATAGTGCGCAGTTGCACCAATGAGTTTTACACCTTTTTCATGCGCTTGCTTGTATGGGTTTGCGCCAACAAAAGCAGGTAGGAATGAATGGTGAATGTTGATCACTTTCATTTCCCACTTCTCGACAAATGCTTCATCTAGAATTTGCATATAACGCGCAAGTACCAATAAGTCATTGCCTTGCATTAATTCATCAATTTCAGCATAAGCTTCGCGTTTGTTGTCCTTCGTTACAGGGACAACTTCAAACGGAATGCCAAAGTTCTCAACCGCTTCGCGTAAAGTTTCATGGTTAGAAATCACTTTGGTGATTTCGCACGGCAAACCACCACGCGCATGACGCCATAACAGCTCAAGTAAGGCATGGTCTACTTTAGACACCAAAATCCCGACTTTTTTCACGTCGCTGACCAGTGCCAAACGCCATTGCATTTCATAACGCTCTGCTACATTTGCAGCAAAAGTTTGAGTGATGCTTTCTTTACGAGACTGTAAATTGTCTAGTTCAAACTCAACACGCATGAAGTAACGTCCGCCCTGAGCTTCAGTCGCGTATTGATCAAGCGCAGTAATATTCGCGCCTTGATGATACAAAAAGCTCGATACAGCTTGCACGATCCCTGGCTTATCTTCACAAGTAATCAGTAAACGTGCCGTGTTAGCAGTTGTCATATTCATGTCAGTTTAAATCAGTAAAATGAAAATCAAGCCGAGTATTCTAGCGCTTTTTACCCAGCTGTCAAAACACCTTATGGCTTATCATCCGATTTAAATGACGCCAAGCTCGAAAACAGTTCAGACGGCCCCATCGTATCCAACAAGCGCTCATACGTCTCACGACTTTCACCACGCAAATAGGTCCCTTCTAAGAACACCATTTGACGGAGTGCCTGCCAGACCCACTTTTCTTCTAATGTATTGGAATCAGTGATATGACCCGACATATAAAGGAAGTTGGTCCAGTTGGTCAGTACAATCCATAAATTGATAATCAGGGCTTCAATTTCTGACGACGTCATTTGCATCAGACCGGCATCAACAAAGGCCTGATAGATCTTTTGCCCTTGTTGCATCACTTGCCCTGCAAAACGCGGATACATCTTGCGGAAGTCTTCATTGTTTTCAACCAAATGATAGACATCACGATGTAAAAAGCGATAAGCCCACAACTGGCTGCTTAGCACCTGAAAATAACGAATTTTATCATTAGCATCTAACAGACGGTCATCGGGCAAAGCCAGCATCTGTAGCGTTTCGCCTTGATACTGTTCCATGAGCTCTTTGATAATTTCACTTTTATTGCGAAAGTGATAATACAAATTGCCCGGACTCATATTCAATTCAGCGGCAATATGATTGGTCGTAACAGAACGTTCTCCACGCTCGTTAAAAAGCTGCAAACTGAGTTGCAAAATACGTTCTTTGGTTTTCAACGTTTTAGTTTGAGACATCCTAAAATAACCATTCATTCAGTGCATTAGAAGACTAACACATAAAGTAACTTGACTAATTAGAGCAATTACTCTAAAAAATTAAACATAAATTGAAATTTGAAATGGTAGTGCGGCATGAACAGTCAAACAAAAACAACTTCATTGACACCACATTCTTATGATATTCAGCACCTACATGATGTGCTTGAACAGCAAAAGCACGCTTATTTACGTTATCCATTGCCAACCGCAAAAGAGCGTATTGACCGTTTGGCACGACTTAAGCGTATCTTAGTTAAGTATCAAGATCAATTTGCAGAGGCAATTAATCAAGACTATGGCAACCGTTCCACCAGTGAAACCAAAATTGGGGAATTACTCACCTGCCTTGAACATATCAAATATTATAGCAAGCATTTAACCACGTGGATGAAACCCTCGAAACGTCACGTTTCCATCATTCACCAGCCGGCTAAAGCATGGGTGCAATATCAACCTTTAGGTGTGATCGGCATTATTACCCCATGGAACTATCCTTTATTACTCTCGATTGGACCCTTAATTTGTGCTTTGGCGGCAGGTAACCATGCCATGATCAAGATTTCTAGTTCATCGGGTAACTTTGGTCGCATCCTTGAAAAAGCGCTCTCTGAAGCCTTCCCTCAAGAATTAGTTTCCGTGACCAATGGCGGTGGTGCGATCTCGGATGCCTTTTGTCGTCTGGCTTTTGACAAACTGATTTTCACAGGTTCAACCAATGTCGGTAAAACCGTCATGTCTGCTGCGGCAGAGAACCTCGTTCCATTGATCCTCGAACTTGGCGGAAAATCACCAGTATTAGTACATCCTTCTATTCATTTACGGGATGTTGCACAGCGGATTGCTGCAGGTAAACTGTGGAATGCAGGTCAAACCTGTGTGGCACCTGACTATATGTTCTTGCCTAAAGGTAAAACTGCCGAGTTTATTGAACACTTCCGCGAGTGTGTGGAAGAGATGTATCCTGACATTCTGCATAATCCAGACTACACTTCAATTATTAATGACCGCCAATACAACCGCTTGCAAAGTTATCTTGAAAATGCACGTGAGCATGGAGCACAGGTGGTTGAAATCAACCCAGCCCATGAAACCTTCTCCGATACACGTAAAGTGCCCCCTACACTGTTAACTGGCGTCACGCCTGACATGCGTATTATGCAAGACGAAATCTTTGGACCACTGCTGCCGATCATGGAATATGATCAAATAGACGATGTTATCGAGTTTATTAATAGCCGTCCGCGTCCACTTGCATTATACTACTTCGACTTTGATCAGGCGCGTGCAGATTATGTTGCACAGCGTACTCATTCAGGGCATTTCGGACAAAACACGGTTTTGACCCATGTCGCACAAGACGATTTACCATTTGGTGGCGTTGGTGCATCAGGTATGGGGAAATATCATGGTCCAGAAGGTTTCTTCAGTTTGTCGCATGAACGGTCAGTGATGTCGAATCCCAAGTTATATAGCTTGAAATTCATTCTCCCACCGTTTAACAAACCAATTCACAAGTTGATTTCAAAGACCCTTCTTCGCTAAATGATCAAGGCATGACCTATCGCACGGGTTCATGCCTAGTTTTAATGAAAATCGCTTGTCTTTTAAGCGCATTTTTGGTATAAAACGCCCCTTGAATGATTTCATCCGTTTACTTAATAACTAGCGCACAATCGGTGCTGTCTAGCAATGGAGTTCACCATGTCTAAGGTTTGCCAAGTTACCGGCAAGCGTCCAGTCGTTGGCAACAACGTCTCGCACGCCAATAACAAAACCAAACGCCGGTTCGAGCCGAACCTGCATCACCACCGTTTCTGGTTAGAAAGCGAAAAACGTTTCGTACGTCTTCGTCTAACTACAAAAGGTATGCGTATTATCGACAAATTGGGTATCGAGAAGGTTGTTACTGACCTACGTGCTCAAGGTCAAAAGATCTAAGGAGTCTGAACAATGCGTGATAAAATTCGCCTAGTTTCTACTGCTGGTACAGGTTATTTCTATACCACAACTAAGAACAAACGTACTATGCCGGAAAAAATGGAAATCAAAAAATTTGATCCAAAAATCCGTCAACACGTAATCTTCAAAGAAGCTAAAATTAAATAATTTTAGTTTTTTGGAAAAAACGACCTGCTTTAGGTCGTTTTTTTTTGCTTTTTTTTCGTTCGACTTGTTAAACTTTTAATCTCTTTTGGCACCTTTTGTGCTTTGCTTCTTTTTCACCCTTAACTTTTGCTTAAGGAGTTTTTAGTGCCTCATGACGTAGATCTCATTATATTACTTGCTGTCGGTTTTGGGCTTGCGCTCATTTTCGGCTATCTTGCCGTACGCTTACGCCTTCCCCCACTCATTGGTTATCTGATTGCGGGTATCATTATTAGCCCCAATACTCCTGGTATTGTCGCAGACATTCATTTGGCGAACCAATTGGCTGAACTTGGGGTCATGTTCCTCATGTTTGGTGTGGGCATGCATTTTTCCCTCAATGACTTATTACAAGTTCGACGCATTGCGCTGCCTGGTGCCATTTTACAGATTGCTGTAGCGACCCTGCTCGGAATAGGCGTCAGTATGATCTGGGGGTGGAGTTTTGGCTCTGCCTTGGTCTTCGGCTTAAGCCTGTCTTGTGCCAGTACAGTGGTATTACTCAAAGCACTGGGAGACCGTGGTCTACTCAATTCGGTCAACGGTAAAATTGCCGTAGGCTGGCTCTTGGTCGAAGATCTGGTCATGGTCTTGGTGCTGGTACTCTTACCCGCAACAGCAGCTCTACTCGGTGGAGAAGCCCTTGCAGGCGGTGCTGATGACAACATTTGGCTTACCTTAGGCATCACCTTACTCAAAGTAGTAGGCTTCATCGCTTTTATGCTGATCATCGGGAAACGTCTTGTTCCAATGATCATGCAATTTGTTGCTCGACTTGGTTCACGTGAACTGTTTACCTTAACCGTGGTGGCTGCTGCAGTCTCAATCGCCTTTGGCGCGTACAAAATTTTCGGTGTTTCCATGGCACTGGGCGCTTTCTTTGCCGGGATGGTCGTTAAAGAGTCTGACTTTAGCCACCGCGCCGAAGAAGAAACTCTCCCTCTACGTGAAATTTTTGCCATTTTGTTCTTTGTTGCAGTGGGCATGTTATTTGACCCGCGCATCTTAGTGGAACAACCTGTGCATGTACTTGCAGTCGTTGCGATTATTATGGTCGGCAAAACCATTGCGGCCATGGCACTAGTGCTCTTTTTCCGCTACCCCATCAATACGGCACTCACCGTCGGTGCGTCACTGGCACAGATTGGTGAGTTTTCCTTCATCTTAGCGACACTCGGGGTTTCACTTAAACTCTTGTCCTTAGAAGGGCAAAACCTAATTTTGGCAGGAGCACTCATCTCCATCACCTTAAACAGTTTTGTGTTCTCCGCAATTGAGCCTGTACAACGTTGGATTCGTGAGCGCTCACATCTAGCACGCTTACTGGAACGTAGTGGTGACCCATTGGCAATGCTGCCTGATGAAGTCTCACAAGACTACTTACGTGACCAAGTGGTAATTGTTGGACATGGTGAAGTTGGCCGTCGCATTACCAAACAATTGATGGCCGAAGACATTAAAGTGGTGATTGCGGAAGAAAACCGTGAAATTGTAGAAAACCTGCGTGAAAAAGGCATTGCGGCTGTTTCTGGGATGGCGACAGACCCTGGCGTACTGATTCAAGCCCATATTCAGCATGCGCGCCTGTTGGTACTTTCCCCGATGGATATTTTAGATATTCATAAAATCGTGGATATTGCCAAAACCCTCAATCCTGAGATTCAGGTCTTGGTGTGTGCAGAAAGTAAAGAAGAAGCTGAAGTGATTCGCCGCGATCAAATTGGTGAAGTTTATTTTGCAAAAGAGGAAATGGCGAAAAATATGAGCAATCATATTTTAAATCAAATTCAGATTGCACATCATCAAGCACCCACCCACTAAGGAACAAACACTGGATACAAAAAAACGCACTGTTCAGTGCGTTTTTTTCTTATTCGACTTAGCTGAAGAACTTTGGCTTTTCATCCACCACTTCCGCTTGCCACTCGCCTACTTGTTTTTCAAGTAAGCCGTATAAAGCCGCTTGCACCATCTGCTGAGCAACGACTGTTGTCTGGTCGCCCAATAATGCTTTAAGCTCTTCATTAAATTGGATCGTGACTAAGGGTGCACTCTCCGAACCTGCGTTACGTAGTGCGAGCTCACCACCTTCAAGTTGAACCAATTCTAAAATGGCTTCTTGATTTCCAAATAATTCTTTCAATTGTTCTATAGACATATTTCCTCCATGTTCAACATGGTGGCAAAGGCAGTTGCACTTTGCTTCGCTTAGACTTATTGATATAAGGACAAATTTTCAAACTTCAAGCGCTGGTCATCGCTTTTAGAATTCAACCATCTCATTCCGAAAGCCATCGATCAACGCCGTTAAGTCTCGATGCCACTCGCGTAATATTTTGGTATCGGGTAACCATGCCTGAGGGGTTTGAGTTACTTTGATGATCAGATTCGATGAAGTTTCTGACTCAGGTTCAGGTGTACTCGGCTCTGGCGCATACTGACACAAGCGATAAGCACGTTTTAACTCGGCAATGAAACCCTCTTTCGATAGTTGTTGCATTACAGTCACTTCAGGCGAGACTTGGCCTTTAGCTGCCATATGCTCTTCTATGGACTTTAAGGTCGGGGTAAAGTCATTTAAGCGGTAGTAACGGACCAACTCTTGTAGAAACGCAAGCACCGCGCCATGCAAGTGAAACACAGCAGCCTCACGGTAAGCCTGAGCTTGTTGCACATGATCAATTTGTTCTGCTTGTTGACATGAAAGTCGAGCAAAGTAGAGTTTTTGGTTAGTGCGATCAGCATGGTAACGGGCAACACGAGTCATGAAGGGTGTTCCTAAGTTTTGGCGTTTATAACAATTCTAAGAGTAATCTTTCTATACAGCAGTGCATAATAAAAATTATGCATGATCTATTTCAATAAAATAAATCTTTCTTTTTGCTATGACAGGCATCGAAATATGGATTGGACGCACATTTGTGAGTACCCAAGCCCAATATCCCTCTTCCCAATATGATGCCATCGCCGAATCAAGCTCATCTTCTCTCCATGAGTGAATCGACTCAACATCAACCATAGCAACAGCATACCCCAACTCTTCATCGTCCTCGTGGGTTAAATAGTGCTTATTTTCCACAATAATCAAATCTTTGAGCAGCCATTGCTCTGGTCGCCAAGAACGAATCTCTAAGGTTTTATTTCCTTGAGAAATTTGTCGTCCCATCGGCGCAACAATCGATAAAGCTGGATAGATTTTTTTCATTATATCCCATAAAAAAGGAGCATCCATTGCTCCTTTTTATTTATGCTTCTGGCTTCTCAGGCTTATCTTCCGCCTGTTTGACGCGAATACCAGTGCCATGTAAACGTAGTGTATTAAGGCCTTTAATGGCTTTAATCGCTTCACGTGCATGCGGCATTTCAACAAAAGCAAAACCTTTCGATTTACCTGTTGCTGCATCGAGGATTAAATTACATGATGCAACTGTGCCGTATTGCTTAAATAATTCAAGCAGTTCAGCTTCAGTCACTGTACGCTCTAAATTACGAACTAAAATTTTCATCTTACAACCTTCAAAAATAGGCAAAATCATCAAAAAGCAATCGCCTACGCTACTTTCTGAACATTGCACAACAAATACCACAATGTAATCTGTTTAGTTTAATCGAGATTAATACCAAAATCTAAATTAATCGATTGGCGCTCAATTAAAGCACTCTTTACCGTTTGCTGACGAGGCTTATGATGGGTTTCCATGCTACACAAATTTCGCGTCAGATCATTCAAAAAATAACTTTCGACTTTGCGCCCTTGCTCATCAATCACGTCTCGCGCCCACAGACTTAAATTTTGCTTGGTTAAAATCAGCTCATTCTGAGCACGGGTCAGTGCCACATACAAGACCCGACGCTCTTCTTCGACATCATTAAAATTACCTTGGGCACGTGCATGCGGATATTGCCCTGGGGTGACATTGACGACATAACAGACTTTTTGCTCTGTACCTTTGGCCGAGTGAATGGTAATCAGGGTAACGACATCGCTATCGGACTGGCGTTCAATTTCAGAAATCGACACAGGATCAAGCACATATTCCTCTAGGAACTCACTCAACTGGGTATGTTTAGAAGCCAACTGTTTGACCAGTTCAAAATCCCCTTGGCGGCGGTTCCAGTCTTTTTTATAATTTTCTGCCAATTGTGCTTCAATCGCCTGAATACCCAAACTGACACAAGCCTGTACTTCCTGTTTCAGTACCGTCATTTGCTTCATGATCAACACAGTTTCAGCTGGAATCCGCCCAAATTTCTCTAATTTATCAAAGATCAAATCATACTCAGGCTCCAGTAAAAGTTGCTGAGCAAGACGGCTTGCACCCACATCTCCCACCCCATTCCACAGGGTAAGAAAACGCATCCATGCAATATCATCTAGAGGATTGGCAATCACGCGCAGCAAGCTCAGTAAATCTTTCACATGCGCGGTTTCAAGCAGTTTCATGCCCCCAATAAAGCGATACGGGACATTGGCCGCAATACATGCTGCCTCAATATGCCGTGCTGCAAAGCTGGAACGCACCAAAACCATATGATCCGACCAACGCTGTCCCTGTAAGTAATGGCGCTCTTTAATGTCGATCGCAATCCATTTTGCTTCATCAAATTCATTCGGGAAAACGTGCATGCGCGGTTTAATCCCTTCACCACGGTATGCATCTAGGCGTTTATTGTATTGAATTTCAGATTGATCGAGCAGCCAATTGGATAGGTCTAGAATTTCTTGGGTAGAACGGTAGTTTTGTTCTAATTTAAAAATTTGTGCATTCGGCACACGCTCTTTGAAATGGTGAATATTTTCAAAATCTGCCCCACGGAAACCATAAATCGACTGTGCATCATCACCGACACAGAACAGGCTCACTTTGTCTTTAAGGGGCTCAAGCAAGGCCCACTGCAAAGGATTAGTGTCCTGCATTTCATCAACTAGCATGTGTTTGCAGAGCGATGCCACATAGTCGGCTAAACCGTCTGACTGGTCGAGTGCTGAGGCCACGATCGCCAGAATATCGTCATAATCTAAAAAGCTACGGGCACGCTTGCGTGTCTCGTACTCTTTCATGATTTCTGCAATTTGATCTTTAAAAGCCAAATGCTCAGGATGCTGCTTTTCTAAGGCATCACTCAACTTTTGACGCGTATTTCGTGCAAAAGAATACAAGTCACACAGTTCTTGCGGCTTAGGTAGTTGATTGGGATTTTTCTTGTCATCTTTTCCACGAATCAGACGAAACATCATCAACTGATCATCACGATCAATAATTGAAAACTGCTCTAAACCAAAGGCTTTTGGTACGCGGCGTAGCAGATACATACAAAAAGTATGAAAAGTGGAAGCGCGCAGTCCTTTTGCCTGCTCACCTAAAGCCAACTCCACTCGCGCCACAATCTCGCTGGCTGAACGACGAGTAAAGGTTAAAATCTGAATTTGGTTGGCAGGAATCCCTTGATCAATTAGGTACGCAGCACGTGCCACAATGGTTTTCGTCTTGCCACAGCCAGCCCCTGCGAGCACCAGACTGTGTTGCGACTCAGTCGTGGCAGCTTGTTTTTGTTGCGGGTTTAATTCATCAATTAGGCTGGCTAAACTCATAATCACTCATCAATTCGTGGATGCTGCTAGTCTAACAAATCTATGACGTCAATATGAGGCTACAGCAACGATTATCCATTTCTGTCTGAAATGCACCTTCAAATCTGGGGCTAAGACCTTAGGCTCGAACCGCTTACTGCCTCAAAAATTTAAAATTAGGCTTGCTCAGTATGATTTAAAAGCAAAAGTCGAGTAATGTCCTCACAACTGTTTTGCAAATTCTGTTCTGCATTTTTCAATGCTGTTGCTAAATCGCAGTCAGGTTCATTAATCGAAACAATTTGACTAAACCCTTCATCAAATAATGCCTCAATATCCTCCCCGACATGTCCAGCAAAGGCAATCACTGGTTTATTCAACTGCTTGGCTAACTGAGCCACCGCCCACGGCGTTTTGCCAAACTTGGTTTGAAAGTCGATACTACCTTCACCAGTAAAGACATAATCGGCTTGGTTTATTTTCTCCGCCAGTTGAGTTTGCTCAATCACCCACTTCGCGCCAGACTGAAGCTGAGCGCCTGTAAAAGCCATTAGACCAAATCCTAGCCCACCTGCGGCGCCTGCCCCTGCAACATTACGTATCTGTAGATTAAGCTGTGTTTCCACCACATCCGCAAAGTGACTCAAACTTTGATCCAACTGCTCAACCATCTCTGCACTCGCCCCTTTTTGCGGACCAAACACATACGAAGCGCCTTGCATGCCACATAGTGGATTAGTGACATCGGAGGCAATCAAAACTTGTACTCGTTGCAAGCGTGGGTCTAAAGCCTGCATATCGATCCGTTCAATATCTTGTAAATGACCACCACCAACAGACACTTCCCGCCCTTGTGCATCTAAAAACCTTATTCCAAGTGCTTGTGCCATGCCACTGCCTGCATCATTGGTAACACTGCCTCCAAGTGCCAAAATAATTTTGGACACACCTGCGTCCAAGGCATGTCGAATCATTTGCCCCGTTCCCAAAGTTGTGGTCAGGAGTGGGTTTCGCTGTGCGGGCTCAAGTAGATGAATACCATTGGCTTTTGCCATTTCAATAACAGCCGTTTGCCCGCCATCAAATAAGCCCCAATACGTTTTAACTCGTTGTGATGGCAATGGCCCCGTTACCTCACATTCGATCTTTTGGCCTGCTAATGATGTTAATAAAGCATCGACTGTGCCTTCGCCGCCATCTGCCATGGGTACATGTATACATACAGCATCAGGGATTATGTTTTGAATTCCACGCTGCATCGCTGCACAGGCCTGTTCTGCTGTCATACTTTCTTTAAAAGAATCAGGCGCTAAAATAAAAGTTGTCATCATCCATAATTTTTTTAGAAAATTTAATTTATTAATAACACGATTTATAAATTTCCCGCCCGCATTTTTCTCTTTTCATTGTCCTTGGCACAGTTCGTTGTGATTGAAACTGAATACATCTCGATAAAGACAAAATAGCCTCAATAATTTTTTAATTTTAGCCATCTCTGAATTTTACTGTACGCGTCACCAAAATGGCCACCATAGTCCATTTGGTTTTAATGCATAAATTAAACAAAGTACTAGGGTGTGTTGACACTTTTAGCTTAAAAAAATAGCGAAGTAGTAAAATCAAATCGCCAAACCCAATTTTACTATTCGCTATGCCTCGTACCATGCTGACAGATCAACACTGGCAAAAGTTGAAAGTTATTCTGCGTAATTTATCCATTCACCACAACTCAAATTTACGCAATTTTATTGAAGCTATTCTCTATAGAATTAGAACAGGCTGTCCGTGGCGAGATATTCCTTGTTGTTTTGGTCATTCAAACTCTATTTTCAAACGTTTTAATCGTTGGTCAAGCAGCGGTAAGTTACTTAGATTATTCAAATTACTAGCCTCATGCCCCGATATGGATTGGATTTTTATTGATGGCTCTCATGTACGTGCTCATCAACATTCTGCCGGCATAGCGAATCAATCTATTTCTAAAAGTGTAGGAGGAAACTCCTCAAAAATACATTTGATTGTTGATGCACATGGCAATCCTATTGATTTCATGATTACCGATGGAACCACACATGATGTTAAAGTTGCACCTGATTTAATATCAACATTAGATTTAAAAGAGACAAAAGTGGTATGTGCAGATAAAGGCTATGATTCAGAACCACTGCGTGAACAGATCAGGAAAACAGGGACTAAAGCGAATATACCAAAGAAAACAAATAGCCAATCGAACAATGACCATATGGACTGGTATTTATATAAAATCAGGCATTTAGTTGAAAATATGTTTTGTAGATTAAAGCAATTTAGAGGAATAGCTACTCGATATGACAAGCTCAAAAGAAATTATCAAAGTTCTGTTGCTTTAGCCTGTATATTTTTATGGCTACCTTTATAAGGTTAATTATGAACAGTAAATGTCAACAGACCCTAATCAATTAGCCGATAAAATCATCACTAAACATTAAACGCTCTTTAAAAAAATAGGTGATGTATGCAACGAATCAACTTGGGGAAAGCCGCACCTGAACTGCATAAAACAGTATTAGAACTCGAAAACTTATCCATGCAAAAAGTCCAACAAGCAGGTCTTGAGATTGGGTTTTCACACTTGCTGAAACTGAGAGCCTCACAGATTAACCAATGTGCGTTCTGTGTACGTATGCATACGCAAGATGCCATAAAAGCTGGTGAATCAATCGAACGGATTGCCCTCATCAGTGCATGGCAAGAAAGTGGATATTTTTCCGAAAAAGAACGCGCCGCGCTGATTTTAATTGAAGAAATCACACTCATTGCTCAGCAGCATTTCACCGACTCGGCGTATCAAGAAGCAGCAAGAATATTATCCGATGCAGAAATTGCCGCTATTGAATGGATCGCGATTGTGATTAATACGTGGAATCGTATTGCGATTTCAAGTCAATATGCCGTCAATCCATAAGCATGCCATTCAGCTTTGCACATGATATAAAGCACACGAAAAAAGGGAGCCTGCATGAGGCTCCCTTTTTTCGTGTGCTTTATTCAGATTGGCTTGCTGGTGGAATCTGCTTAATGGCTGCCGCTAGAGTCAGATAATTAATACCTTGGAATAAAATATCAAAAGCAAGGAATAAGCCCAGCACCCAAAATGGGGCATCTGGTGTAGTTAAAATCATAATGCCGGCCAGCAGGGTTAAAACACCAGAAAAAAGTGTCCAGCCCCAACCTTGGAATGCTCGAAATAATATTGCATTAAAGATACGAATGACCCCAGCAATAATCAGGAAAACCGCTAAAACACTGGTCAAGACAATGGCTGTTTTCACAGGTGTGCTAAATGCGTAATAGCCCGCAACCAAATACAATACACCAAACAAAGCCCATAACTAGCGGAAGCCACCCTCAAAAATCTTAAAAGCGGCGATGAAGTGTAGAACACCTCCTATCATCATCAGCACGCCAAAGATAAACACCACAGATAAGGTGGCAAAAGGCAAAGCGGCCAAAAGGATGAAACCAAACAACACCAATAAAATTCCTAAACCCAAATACCATTTACGATTTTCATGGAGTTGATGGCGAACTAAATCATTACCGACTGTTTTCATCTTCTTCTCAAGTTTGATTTTCGTTCACTTAGTTTTAACATGTTTTGCATCGAACTTGTAGGTTTGAGTTTATCCACACAATCAATCCATGCTGTGGATAAACTCAGCATTATCCACAGTTATTTTTTCCACCCAATTTCAATCGCAGTGATCTCATTCACCAATGTTTCATCAATCGACTCAGGCATTTTACTCTGTGTTTGTGAGGTTGGAATGTGCCCAGCCATTAATTCAGCTTTGGCTTGAGGAAACAGCGGTTGTTGATTTGGATATGCATAGCCCGCAGGATACATCGGCTGTCCTGTGGCTAAGTCGTATTTATCACTGGCACCAAAGGCATGTAAAAGCTCATGTGCAAGAACGACTTTGTTTTGCTCGGTTTGCTTGTTAGATGCAAATAAATTCACTGAACCGATGCGACCTTTTTGCAAAGCTGTCGAGTGTTTCAGCTCTTTAGTCAGTGCTGGGTCATAATAGTTCAAATACAAAGTAACAGTTGGTGCACCATCTGAACCTTGATGGTTTTTCCATGCATAATAACGGAACTTTAAACTCCACAAGACCGTATCCAATAAACTTGCCTGCTCAGGTACTTTCGGCGGTAGCTGTTTGAGTTCACGCCCTAGTTGGAAATAAATCGCAATCGGTTGCCCGCGATATGTCGCCGACATCTGCTCTAAATAACCTTGTACCCCTCTTAAGTTCTTAGGCGTCAATTGCTGTATATATTGCTGAGTTGTACCTTGTCCATCAGCATTAACTGGATGGAGTGATACAATAATAGGCTTGCTCCAATCTTGGTTCTGATCCCGATAAGCGTTCAAAGCAACCACCAATAAAATCAGCAGCAAGATTAAAATACGAAGTTTTTTCCACATCTTTGATCCCCAATTTTTAATAATTTTTTATCACAATGATCAGCACATTACGTAATTTCTAAATGTATTATAGGTTGTTGTAATACAAAGTTTTCCCAAATAAAGTCGTATAATTTTCTTTGATTTAAAAATATAGCCAACGTTTTAGCTTCAGATAAGCTGCACCACCGATATTCAGTATGCTCATGATTCAATAGAACAGATTGGTTTTCAGCACAGAAGCCAACAAATGCGGGAATCATTTCAATCACATTCAAGCCTGGCTCATAAAACTGCTCGATGTAATCTGCACTAAATAAACGTTGGGGCTGAATGGCGGTTTCTTCTTTGATTTCGCGAAGTATCGCTTGGCTGGCGGTCTCATTCTCTTCAACCTTTCCTGCGACATGGCACCAATAAGCACCTTTAACACGCTTCATCAATAACAGTTTAATTTCACCCTCAATTTTTGACAGTAAAACAGCGGATACAACAACAGAGCGAATAGGAATCCTACATTAACCAGAATCTTTTTTTTATTTATAGCTGTGCATCATATAAAAAATGCCCACCAAAGTGAGCATTTCTTGATTATTTCTAAGCAATTAAAACTTAGGCTTCAACCCATTTTCCATCATTGAACACCAATGACCATTTGGTTTGCTTACCTTCAGGCGTTTCAGAACCAATATATTGCGCTTGATTCTTACGACTAAATTTCACCAAAGTTGGATTCCCTTCAGGGTCAACATCAGGTGCTTGCAAAATAAACTGATACTTCGGATCAAGCTGATCGGCAACACTACGAAGTTCCGAAACTTTAGGTGCACGTGTTTCACGTACTTTCGGGAACTTACTTGCCGCCAAGAATAAACCTGCTGCCCCATCACGTAGCACAAAAAAGTCATCATGCTTAGTTGAACGTAAATGTTCCATCTTAATCGGGTCTACACGCGGAGGTGCAGGCTGACCACTTTTTAAGACTTTACGTGTGTTATCACAGCTTGAGCAAGCAAAATAAGGACCAAAACGACCCGTCTTCAGCTGCATTTCCCCATCACACTTATCACATGGAATGGTTGGGCCATCATAACCTTTAATTTTGAACTCACCTTCTTCAAGTTCAAAACCAGCACAGTCTGGGTTATTACCACAGACATGTAGCTTACGACCACCGTCGATCACATAACTGTCCATCGCAGTTTCACAGATTGGACAGCGTTTTTTCGACATCAAATCTGCTGTTTCTGCTGCATCATCATCAGAAAGTGCGGCAAGTGATTCAACTGGCGTTAAGTTCAACGTGCCTTTACAACGCTCTTTCGGCGGTAAGTTATAGCCAGAGCACCCTAAGAAGACACCTGTGGTTCCCGTACGAATCTGCATTGGACGGTCACATTCTTTACAGTGAACCGCTTCCACCTCTACAGGTTGATTGCGGCGCATACCGCCTTCACCTTGCGCATTGGTCAGACGTTTTTTAAAGTCGCCGTAGAAGCTGTCGAGCAACTCCTTCCAGTTGCGTTCGCCATCAGCCACTTTATCGAGCTGACCTTCTAAGTCCGCGGTAAAGTCATAGTTCATGAGGTTATTGAAACTTTCATCTAAACGATCAGTAACAATCTCACCCATTTTTTCAGCAAATAGACGACGGTTTTCCAGTTTGACATAACCACGGTCTTGAATGGTCGAGATAATCGCCGCATAGGTCGATGGTCGACCAATGCCCTTTTTCTCAAGCTCTTTCACCAATGACGCTTCAGTAAAACGTGCAGGTGGCTTGGTAAAGTGTTGCGATGGATCTAATTTTTCAAGCTTCAGTATTTCACCGACTTTCACCGCAGGCAATAACACATCATCGTCCGACTTGTTTTGACCACGGACTTTAGTGAAACCGTCAAAGACTAAGGTGCGACCTTTGGCTTTAAGCTCAACACCGTTGGCATCCACTAAAATAGTCGATGACAAGTATTCTGCTGGTGTCATTTGACACGCGACGAACTGACGCCAGATCAAATCATACAAACGTTGTGCATCACGTTCCACACCAACCAAGCTGTCGCCTTTTAACGCCACATTCGATGGACGAATCGCTTCGTGGGCTTCTTGTGCACCCGCTTTGTTACCATAGCGGTTCGGCTTAGCAGGCAGATACTTCGTACCAAACTCGGTCTCAATATGATGACGCACCATATTCACCGCATCGTCACTCAAAAAGGTCGAGTCGGTACGCATATAGGTAATAAAACCCGCTTCATACAAACGCTGCGCCAACATCATGGTTTTCTTCACAGAGAAACCCAAACGTGTACTGGCTGCTTGTTGTAAAGTCGAGGTGATATACGGCGCGCTCGGATTCACCTTGGTCGGTTTATCTTCACGTGCTGAAACTTTGTAATCTGCGTCTTTAATGAGCTTCAATAAAGCATCGGTATCGGCTTTATTGCGTAGCTTTAAGGCTTTACCTGCTTGTTTGACGGCTTCTAAACGAATCTCATCGGTCTGTGACTTAGTGTCTGCAAAAACTTGCCAGTATTCTTCGGGAATAAACGCACGAATTTCACGCTCACGCTCAACCACCAGTTTAACTGCGACAGACTGAACACGACCTGCCGATAAACCACGGGCAATTTTTTCCCAAAGTAAGGGCGAAATCATAAAGCCAACAACACGGTCTAAAAAGCGGCGTGCTTGTTGCGCATTAACTTTATCGATATCAAGGCGTGCTGGATGCTTGAATGCATCTTGGATGGCATTTTTGGTAATTTCGTTGAATACCACACGTTGATAACGTGAGTCATCGCCACCAATCACTTCTTTTAAATGCCAAGCAATCGCTTCTCCTTCACGGTCCAAGTCCGTTGCGAGATAGACCTCGTCAACTTGCGAAGCAAGCTTTTTCAGTTCAGCAACCACATGCTCTTTGCCTGGAAGCACTTCATAATGTGCTTTCCAGTCATGCTCAGGATCAACCCCCATACGATTGACCAGTGCATTTTGTGCTTTTTCAGCTTTCTGAGCATCGGTCAGTTTGGTTCGTGTTGCTGGCTTCTTTTCTGCAGTCTTACTAGAACCACCTGTAGGTAAATCACGCACGTGACCCACAGACGACTTCACAATGTAATTCGAGCCTAAATATTTATTGATTGTTTTCGCTTTTGCAGGCGACTCCACAATCACTAAAGCACGCTTTTTTCCAGTCTCAGGAGAATCTGCTGTAGTACTTTTGGATGTGGACCGAGGAGCTTTCGCCATATTAACCGTTAATCCTGTTTCAATGGGTCTGTAAAATTAAAGTTCAGCCAAAGACTGTAAATATGCTTTCATGGCATCTAACTGGGTTGCTCTTAAGTCAGAATGCTCATCCCAATAGAGTCCCACGCAGTTTGCTTGCATATCAATAGCATAAATACCCTTTAATTCAATGGGTAAATGTTTAAACTTGTCATCACCTGTAATGAGCTCAAGCTGCTGATCAACAACGCGAGCGCGCATTAAAGGCAAGCGTGCTTCTGGAATCAGGACACTGTAGTACGCCACCATGCTGGCACGGTTTTCCGAAGCCATTGGTATTTTCGTCCAGTCAGGTGCTGCGATTAAACGTGGGTGTAAACCCATCTTGCGCGCTTTATCACGCATTTCACCCAAAGCTTTCTCTCTTGGACTTACACGAAGTCCAAAAATCGAGCCGAGGATGAATAAGATGATAAATCCGACAACCCAAATTCCAGTATTTTCCATAGCACAACCTTTTTATTCCTTTATTAGAGTTGCATAAGCACAATATAAAACGCAAGTTTGAACGATAAAATTAATTTAAGAACATTTCATGACTATATAGAACTTCATGTCCATTCCAGTAAATATAGCCTTTATCGAGTAACTCTTTCAGTAACATACGCACATCTGACTTCGGAAACATTTGCTCAAGCAAATCACGTAGTGCATAGATATCTTTGGGTTTATTGGTTTTTAACTCGCGCAGTTTTCGTGCGACCTCAAGCTGTACAGGGTCAATCTGTGCAAAGTTTTTAAACAACTCTTGTTGCGCGGACTGCGTATCTGCAGTTGGTTCAAGCACATCTACCCCACTGTCTTTTTGCAGTTGCTGTAGCGCTTGCTGCATGCTTTGCGGCTGTGAAATTGAGTCTTGTTCATCTAAATTCAGTGCCAACCACTGCTTCAACACTTTTTTACGAAAGCGAATCTGCTCATCATAGCGTTTGATGATTTTGAGATTAATCAACATCCCCACCACCCGCTGCGTCTTTTCAGGTACGAGTTGCAAAATATTACTTATTGAATTTTTTAGACCGTCCAATGTGTTAGGCTTACCTGACATTTTACCCAAAGCATCACAATATTTTTTGACCATTTTTAAATAAGGCTGATTTTTGATGCTGTCTAAACTGGGAAGATGACGTTGACTTGGTAACGCTTCAGACTGAATGAGGATCAAATTGCTCTGAATATGCGAAGATTGCATTAAGTCCAAAAGTATTTCTGCTGTATTGACCGCAGAGATAATTTCAACCTGCGTATCTGGCTCAAGCAAAGCCATTAACTGCCCCACCACCACGGCATATTCGAACTCTTTTTGCTCGGCTTTGGGCGTGTCTAAAATCACCACTTGACCACTACTGATCCAAGCAGCCAGTTCCGTCAAATCTTGCAATGCATACTCAAATTGACCTTGGCAATGAAACAAATACAAAGTCGGATAATGCTCCACAATCTCGCGCAACAATTTGGCCGTCGGAACATTATTTTCAAGGTCAAGAAGAACAACTTTTTGAGTCATAGGACAGTTTTTATGGGATGCACCAGAAAGCGGGTATTAGAGTAGGAACTGCATCAAAGGTCAAATGATTTCGTCAGTCAAATTGGGCTTTGAGTTGGGTAAAACAAAAAAAGAGACAAGGATCAGCAATATCCACAACCCACATCACAGCATTTTTTAGCCCCAGACAGCAAATGAACTTAATAATGTGGTGGACGATCGGCCATCGGGTCAAATGTCGCAATTCCATCGGACAAATCTGAAGATTCAACACGTTGATACAAAATTTGCATTTGTTTTTTTAAATCAGCAATTTCCAGTCCTTGAATCACCAATTGTTCATTGAGTTGCTCAACTAAATCATCTAAAAATGCAATTCGGACTTGCAAATCTTCAATGGGTGCGGACAATGGCGCTTGATTATCAATATTTTGTTGTTTAGACACTTCAAGTCCTCATTTGAGATTTTTCAGGAAACATTATGGCCTATATTACTTTAAGGGATGTCCAACTTGCGTTTGGTGGACCTGCCTTGCTCGACGGCGCGAACTTTTCATTGGAGCGCGGTGAACGAGTGTGTTTAATTGGTCGTAATGGTGAAGGTAAGTCTACTTTACTTAAACTGATCGAGGGAAGTTTATTACCCGATTCTGGCGAAGTTTCTCTACAGAATGGCATTACCATTTCGATGTTGGCGCAAGACGTGCCGATGGACTCGGGCAAAGTGGCGGATATCGTGGCAGACGGTGCAGGTGAAGCAGCAGATGTACTCAGAGCCTATCATGAAGCCAGTGATGCTTGTGTACTTGGAGACATGGAAGCGTGTGACCGCATGGGTAACTTGCAACACAAACTAGATCAGTTAGATGGCTGGGCTTTAGAAACCAAAGTCAATTCTATTTTAAGTAAAATGGGCCTAGACCCAGATGCCGATTTGGCCGATTTATCGGGTGGTCGTAAGCGTCGTGTGCTGCTTGCTCGTGCGCTTCTTACCCAACCCGATGTGCTATTACTGGACGAACCAACCAACCATTTGGACGTTGAAAGTATTGAATGGCTCGAGAAGTTTTTACTCGATCAAAATAATTTAACTTTACTGTTCATCTCACATGACCGTTCATTTGTGGACAGCATTGCGACTCGAATTGTTGAACTCGACCGCGGCACCCTGCGCAGCTATGAAGGTAACTACTCACGTTACCTCGAGCTGAAAGCACAGCAAATGGAAGCCGAAGAAAAGCAGAATGCACTGTTTGACAAACGCCTGGCTGAAGAAGAAGTGTGGATTCGCCAAGGCATTAAAGCGCGTCGTACGCGTAATGAAGGTCGTGTACGTGCCTTAAAAGAACTACGTGAACAGTCGAAAGCGCGTCGCTCACAGCAAGGTAAAGTCAGCATGGCGACACAAGATGCTAGCCGTTCAGGTAAAGTGGTCTTTG
The DNA here is from genome assembly GCF_051789135.1 of Acinetobacter sp. PC34. NCBI lineage: Bacteria > Pseudomonadati > Pseudomonadota > Gammaproteobacteria > Moraxellales > Moraxellaceae > Acinetobacter > Acinetobacter sp. PC34. The sequence goes on from NZ_CP196664.1 coordinate 3,052,180, forward strand.
AAATTGAAAACTTAAGTGTTCGCTTTGGTCATGATGCACCAATCATCAAAGATTTCTCTGCATTGGTGCTCCGTGGTGACCGTATTGGTCTTGTTGGTGACAACGGTGTCGGTAAAACCACCCTCATTAAAGCCATTTTAGGTGAACAAGAACATACGGGTACGGTGAAAACTGGCACACAATTGGAAGTAGCTTACTTCGACCAATTACGTAATGCTCTCGACCTTGAAAAATCTGTCAAAGATAACGTGTCAGAAGGTTCTGACCATGTCGATGTGAATGGCAACCGTCGTCACATTTACAGCTATTTGCAAGATTTCTTGTTCTCACCAGAACGTGTGCGTACACCAGTCAAAGCTCTTTCAGGCGGTGAGCGTAACCGTATTCTTTTAGCCAAGTTACTACTTAAGCCATCTAACTTAATCGTGATGGACGAACCCACCAATGACTTGGATATGGTGACACTAGAGCTGCTAGAAGAAATGTTGTCCGACTACAAAGGCACTTTACTGCTTATTTCGCATGACCGTGCCTTTATGGATAACGTGGTCACCTCAACTTGGGTGTTTGATGGTAAAGGCAATATCGATGAATACATCGGTGGTTACCAAGATTACTTACAACAGCGACCAGACCAAACTGCGGTTGACCAAAAAAGTGCTGTGAAAAAAGCAGCGGCGAAAGCTGAAGCGAACGCAGCACCTGCTAAAAAAGTCAAACTCAGCTATAAAGATCAACGTGCGCTTGAACAATTGCCTGCCGAAATGGAAGCACTGGAAAAAGAGCAAGCGAAAATCAATGCCTCACTTGCAGATGGTTCATTATTTATTTCAGATGCAGACAAGGCGATGACGTTGTCGAATCGTTTGACTGAAATTGATGAGCTATTGCTGGAAAAACTGGAACGTTGGGAAGAACTGGAAAATTTAACCAAATAATTTTTCGTAAACTCCATAAAAAAAACTCCGCGCCACGCGGAGTTTTTTTATTTAACGTGGCTGACGATGCCCACCTCCACCTGGATGTATCCCTCCCCCGCCAGGATGAATTCCACCACCACCTGAATGACTACCTCCTGGATGCGACCCACCTCCACCAGGCTGCCCTCCTCCTGGATGGATATGATCAGGATGTTGCCCCCCCTGGATGTCCACCGCCATGACCATTAGGTGGTGGACGATGGTCTTCTAGTGGAAAGGGTACATACCCTGTCCAACCAAACCCGTGATAATAATGATTATAATCATCATATGGACTATAGACACAGCCCGTTAAAGAAATGAATAGCACACCGCAACTGATAATGTTTTTTAGCATTTTTACCCCCTATTCTTATCTTTCTTCTTAGTATTGTGAATTTCACCCAAATTAAAACAAAACAAATGGTGCGAGATGTTTAGACCATGTTCTCCACTGAGCATGAATACATCTTCTTCGCCCACCTCATAAAAACTATCACAACTTGATATGAGAAGGTCTTGTACAATAGGTTCATGGTGAAGATTGCATCTTCATTCTTGCTTCATGCTAAACTCGAAACATTCTTTTTTCAGCCTTTATCGCAATTTATGAGTTCGAAGCCAGACTATCAACCCGGTGAATTTCAGTGGTCTTTTCTGCATCCCAAATATTGGGGCGTTTGGATTGGTATCGTCTTTCTCATGATATTGGCGATTCTTCCATGGGCAATTCAACACCGACTGGCAACCCTCTTAGGTAACCTCAGCTTTAAATATTTGAAGTCGCGACGTAAAACCACCGTTCGTAATCTGGAGGTGTGTTTCCCTGAATGGTCGGCCCAAGAAGTCCTTGAAAATGCCCGTTTAGTTTTTGTCGATCAAATGCTGGGGGTCTTTGAAACGCTGAATGCGTGGTATAGCCCAAAGTGGTTTACTGGCCGTGTCAGTATTGAAGGTTTAGAACATATTCAAAAAGCACAAGCAGAAGGTAAAGGCGCACTGCTTTTAGGAACCCACTCTACTTTGCTCGATGCGGGTGGTTATCTATGCGCACAGTATTTTGAACCAGATGTGGTGTATCGCCCACAAAATAATCCACTGCTGGATATGCTCATCTACCGCTGCCGCGCCACCATTTATGCACATCAAATTGATCATGATGACATGCGTGGTTTGGTCCGCAACTTAAAAAATGTCCATGCCATTTGGTATAGTCCAGATCAAGACTTTGGCTTAAAACAAGGTGTTATGGCGCCATTTTTTGGCGTTCCCGCAGCGACCGTTACAGCACACCGTCGTTTATTGAAAATGACCAAAGCCGCAGCCATTCCTCTGTATTTTTATCGTGATGGTGATATTAAAAACCCACAATACAAAGTGTTGATTGAACCTGCGGTGGAAAACTTACCCAGTGAAGATGAAGTCGATGATGCGACACGCGTGAATCAAATTATTGAAAATCAACTCCGTATTGCTCCGACTCAATATATGTGGTTCCACCGTCGCTTTAAAACTCGCCCTGCAGGCTATGACAAGATTTATTCTTAACAAAAAGGGCTGATTAAAAAAAGTAGAACCCGAGTTCTGCGTCCTGCAAAACTCGGGTACATGAGGTTGTGCTTTCAACGTTATTCTTGTTTTATTCGGTGGCATTCCATACCTACATCATATCCATGATGATTTCCATCAGCTTCAACTTCCATACTGGGATGATCCATTCCCGCTCCATCTGCTGATGAGACTAGAATACGGGCATACCAAATGACTAACCATTCGTCAGATTCCCAAATCCCTGTAAGCCATATCCTACACTGATGAAATCCGCGCGCCCCTATATTTACTGGTAATCTTTGGCAATTTTATCTGTAACCTGCTTACCTTCTCGTTCCGCTTTCTCAATTCCATCTTCAATCGCCTCTTGCGCTTCTTGCTCATCGGCTTCGGTTTGTTCCAGCTCTTCTTGTACTTTCTCAAATACCCGACCGGTTTGAAGCACCACATATACAGGGAAATGATCTGAACCAATATGTGCTAAACGTTGCATCTGCACTAAGGCAAAATCCGTACTGTGAAAAACATGATCCAGTGACCAGCGCAACAAAGGATAGTCAGCATGAAAAGTATTGACAAAATGCCGTCCTACGCGAGGGTCTAGCAGCCCACTGATCCGTTGAAAAAGTTGTGTCGTGCGCGACCATGCCACATCATTCAAATCCCCCATCACAATGCAGCTCTCATCCAAATCTTTAATCTGATCCCCGACTATCAATAATTCAGCATCACGTAAAGTAGAGTCTTTGGCTTCGGTCGGACTTGGCGGTTTCGGGTGTAAGCAGTACAGTTGCACTGGTTGTCCTGACCTTAAGATGACTGTGGCATGAATCGAAGGAATTTCATCGCTCAAAATAAACTTAACGTCAATATCTTTAAGCGCTAAACGACTATACAAGTGCATGCCATACAGATTATCCAAAGGCACTGCAACCCGATAGGGATAGTCATCTTCCAGTTCACTCAAGGCTTGTTCCCAATGTGCATCCGACTCTAAAGTCAAAATCAAGTCCGGTTGATGCTGGTGAATCTGTTGCAGCAATAAGTAATATTGAGTATTGGGCGTTAGTACATTCGACACAATTAAAGAAATCTGACGTTCTGGCTGTAACTCTGTTTTAGCAACCGTTTTCACCTGCTTTTTCCATACAAAGGTATAAGGCAACACCATTTTGAGTTGGTACGACACTGCCGCAATTAACCCCAGCAAAATGACTTCACGCACCCAATTCCAAGGTGCATCCCAAAGCAACATCAAGATAAATGCAATCAATCCCAATGCCAAAATCTGTAAGCGTGGAAAATCTGCGCCTCGAAACCACCATTCATCTCGTGGAATCAGTGACCAGAAGCTTAACCAAATCACAACACATGCCAGCAACTCAACCCAGATCATAGATACCCACTCTTATATTCTTAATTTTTTGTAGATTCATAAATTAATATCAATTTTGCATGTAACATAAACAAGATATATTGCACAATATAATTGCTGTTTTCATTGTGTAGTGCTTGCAGTTAAGCGCTCTTTTGATACACTCGAATCCCCTTTTAATTTTTAACGCACCGAGGCAAAGTGACATGAAAGTAGGTCTGGTCGGTTGGCGCGGGATGGTTGGTTCCGTCCTAATGCAACGTATGGTTGAAGAGAATGATTTTGCTCATTTTGAGCCATTTTATTTCTCTACCAGTAATGCAGGCGGTGAAGCGCCTGCGTTTGGCGGTAAAACTGCCCCAGCACTTATGGATGCATCAGACATTAACAGTCTGAAGCAAATGGATGTCATTATTACCTGCCAAGGCGGCGACTATACCTCAGAAGTTTTCCCGAAGCTCAAAGCAGAAAACTGGACAGGCTATTGGATTGATGCGGCATCTACACTTCGTATGGAAGATGAAGCCATCATCGTACTTGACCCTGTCAACATGAACGTGATTAAAGATGGTTTAGTGAACGGTACCAAAACATTCGTGGGCGGTAACTGTACAGTTTCACTGATGCTGATGGGCTTAGGCGGCTTATTCCAAAACAATTTAGTGGAATGGGCAACCTCGATGACTTATCAAGCAGCATCGGGTGCTGGTGCGCAAAATATGCGTGAACTCATCTCTGGTATGGGCTATTTGTACAACAACACCAAAGATTTGTTAGATGACCCACGCTCTCCAATTCTAGATATCGACTCTAAAATTGCGGAATTACAACGTGGCGAAGTTTTCCCTTCAGCAAACTTTGGCGTGCCATTAGCAGGCTCACTCATTCCTTATATCGACAAACAATTAGACAGCGGTCAGTCGAAAGAAGAATGGAAAGGTCAAGTTGAAACCAACAAGATCTTGGGCAACCAGCAAATCGTTCCGATTGACGGTCATTGTGTGCGTATTGGTGCGATGCGTTGTCACTCTCAAGCTTTAACTTTGAAGCTGAAGAAAGACGTGCCTCTCGATGAAATCGAAGATATGTTACGTAGCGCGAACCAATGGGCAAAAGTGGTTCCAAATACCCGTGAAGCGTCTATGACGGACTTAACACCTGTGGCTGTAACAGGCACATTAACTGTTCCTGTTGGTCGTCTACGCAAATTGAATATGGGCAAAGAGTACTTAGGTGCTTTCACTGTCGGTGATCAATTGCTTTGGGGTGCTGCGGAACCCTTACGTCGTATGCTCCGTATCCTGATTGACTACAAAAATACTTAAGCATTTACCCGCTAAAGTATTAAGCCGATCACATTTGATCGGCTTTTTTTTGTAACCTCAATGTTAACGTTTTACAAATAACACACAACTCGCTAATCTATAATTTTCGCTTTGCGATCTGTGACCGAGCTAAAGATTAAGATGACCGTAAATAACAAATTAAAGATAGCCATTTTAGCCATTATTGCTTCGCAAAATGTGAATGCGATCACTATTGATCCTATTCAAATTCAGTCTGCACCTGGGGAACTGTTGTATGCAGAATTGAACTTTCACGATGCCGATCCGAATGCTCCCATTCAAGCCAGTCTAGCCAGCGCAGAAGATTTGATGTCTCTTGGTGTCATGCATCAGCCGCCCAGTAATCTGAACTTTTTTACCCGTCGTACCAGCGCCAGTACAGGTGTGATTACGATTACTTCTTCACGCCCTTTAACTGAAGCGGAACTGAACATTGTCGTCAAAATCAAAGAAGGCAATGCGGCACGGCTACAACATATTAAAACAGCCAATAAACGCTCGCCAGCACTTCAAGCCCGTACGAATAATAATGAAAAAGCCTTAAAACCGGTGGTGATTGTCAACGAAAAAGATATTGCGCTAAACTTACCTGTCAGCACACAATTCAATAGCTTAAAAACAACAGCTGCGCCGACGACAAATACCACACCCCTCAAACTCAATAAACATACCCCACCAAGCATGAGTGCGACCTCTATTACAGCGCCAACGCAAGTTATTTCAGTAGCCTCTACGCAAATTGCAGCAGCTGCTCAAACATCAGCTCCACGTGTTGAACCTATTACTCAAGCGAAAAAATCGGCAGATCCGTTGGTTCAAAAGTATGCCGATTCAGTTCAAAAATCAGATGCACCCATTTCTGCACAGGCTAGCCCAAAAACTAGTCCATCGACAGCAAAAATAACACCTGCTGCCCCTGCAACTACTGCACGCCAAGCCGCACCTCAAAGTGCCCATGTAGTTCGGTCAAATGAATCTCTATGGGGTATTGCATCGCGTATTGCTGCTGAAGAAAACCGTCCTGTCGGTGAAGTCATGCAACAAATTAAAGCCAAGAATGAACATGCCTTTATTCAAGGTGACGTAAACCGCTTACGTCGTGGTGCTAACCTCAATTTAACGGGTCTGCAAACAGCCAAATCAGAGCAAAAAGTCTCCGTTTCATCACTTCCAAAACAAAGCTCACAGCAATTCGGCAAGGCGAAATACCGCCTCAATCAAGCCGAGATGAGTTTGGTTGCAGAGAAAGAGCAAGATTCAAGTCATGGTTCTGCCAAGAAGTCGACAGAAAAGAATCAAACATCAAACGAGTTGTCATTAAAAGTTATGACATCCCGTGAAAAAACCGTTAAATTACAGAGAAACGTAACACAATTAGAAGTGGCACTTAATCAGAAAGATCAGAGAATTCAATTACTAAACGCTCGTCTTGCACAATTGCAACAACAATTGAAAGCACAACAAACTGAGAAAAAGCCAACACACTAAAGTGTTATTTTGATTATTTGATTTTGGATGAACTTGCACAAAGACAAGTTCAAAAGGGGTAAAACATGCTTATTTATGTGATTCCATTTATCTTACTATTGGTTGTTGCCATAGTCTTAAAAAAGCGTGAGGCGAGTAAAGAAGCAGAACCAAAAACTCAAAAAGCGGTTGCTGCAAAAAATAAAGCCAAAAAAACCAGTTCGTCTAAAAAATCCCCGCAACAAACTCAAGTCGTTGAAGATGTTGTTGCTAAAAAAGCCACGACACCACTCGCTACAGATCTACGTAATAAAATTGAAGGTCAAATTCGCGACCGCAATTTCTTCTCAGCTGAAGCACAAATCAACCAAGCCCTAAATAAAGACAATTCACAACACGAATTATATTTACTGCTGCTCGATATTCACTTGCTCCAAAAAGATGAGTTTGCCATCAGCCAATTGCTGAATCATTTACGTTCTTTAGAACTGGATGATATTTTGGCGCAAGCAGAAGCCAAAAAATCGGATTACGATCAATTACATCAAAATAGCCGTGACACGATTGAGTTTAAACCAACTGAAATTGCACCATCTGCACCAAAACCTGTAGAAGCAACCAATACTGCTGACTTTGATGCCCTGATGTCATCAAATAATCCTGCTCCCGCTCCTGTGCAGGCTTCTGTTGTTGAACCTGTTCAAGACATTAAACCGCTTGATTTTGATACCTCAGCATTTACCACCACAACACCGGCTCAACCTGAACCGAGCATAGAAGTTCAAAGCTTAGAATTTGATATCTCTAGTTTAAATACACCAACAGCAGAACCAGCCAAACCTGCTGAAGAACTTAAACCACTCGATTTCGGTTCACTCTCTTTAGAAAGCACGCCTGCTCAACCAGCAGAAACTGCTACAGCCGACATCCAACCTTTAGATTTTTCATTCAATCTCGACACAGCGCCGACAACAACGCCAGAAGCAGAAATTTCGCCGCCTGCTGTAGATGAGCGTCCTGAATTTACATTTGATTTTTCAAGCGAATCTACGGCTGAAGCGGCAAAAGACATCCCTGCTTTTTCTTTCGATACGGTTAGTCCAAGCGAAGCGATAGTAGAAGAAACACCAGCAGTTGTTACGCCAAACCTCAGTTTTAGTCTAGAGTCTACTGCACCTGCCAATACGGTGGATCAAAGCGATCCTCTGGTACAGTCTTTCCCTCAACTGAGCGAAGTCAATGAAATACACTTAAACCTTGAATTGGCTGAGCAATACATTCAACTTGGCGCTTTCGAAGCTGCACGTGAAATTTTGGTTGAACAAGAACCAAATTACTCTACGGAACAACGTCAGCAAGTCGAACAGTTGCTGAGTCGCATAGCATCCTAAGCCATTTCGTTTTAAACTAAAGCAGTCATCACCGACTGCTTTTTTTATAATGAAAAAAATTGCGCTTATCTATATGGGTGGAACCTTTGGCTGTATTGGCGAACCCTTACAACCAATGCCTGCCGAAGACTTTATTCCCAAGCTCACACATGTCTTGCCGATTCATCTCGACATTGAATGTTTTATTGCACCTGTCATTAAAGACAGTAGCGCCTGTACGGCTGCAGACTGGTTATTGCTGATTCAGCAGATTCAACAATTGCAACTGCAACAATTCCAGCATTTTGTCGTTATTCATGGCACAGATACCTTAAGCTATGCCAGTGCTGTCGCGGCACACTTTATTGCAGATTCCGCACGTGTGGTTTTCACAGGTAGCCAATATCCATTACTTAATGTACAAGGCACAGATACGCGTGAATTTAGCGATGCGATCAGTAATTTGAATTTTGCCTTAGATGCGGTGATGAAACATCCTGTCGGAGTGTATCTGGCTTTTCATCAACAGGTATTGCATGCGCAGACTGCGCTAAAACGACATACTACAGAACTGGATGCTTTTACAGGTGTCATGGCTGAACAGCCGATTCCACACAGCTTAAAAACGCACATAGTACAAACAGGTGATGTAGAACAATCCCACCAGTTCAATTGCCTCAACCTGATGATGCAACCTGTTGCCTTGGTGCAGCAAGTACAAAACTTGCGAAATTTGCTCTCTGCGCCGCCACATTTCCTCATTTTGCAAGGTTTTGGAACGGGTAATTTAGCTGTGAATGCCGAGCTAATAGCACTTTTCGATGAATTTTACGCACAAGGCTGTGTTGCTATCTTAAGCACCCAAGTCCCTTTCGGCCGTACTGATCAGCGCTATGCCGTTGCCGCGTGGACAACTCAGGCCAAAATAATTGTCAGTGATTGCCTCGGGCATGCAGATCTGTATGCCAAAGCCCTTAAAATGTATTTACAATACCCCAGCGCTGAAGCACGCTTCAGCCATTGGCATGATTTGGGTTAATTTGAGGTACATATGCAACGTTTTGCGATCGGCATTGAGTTTTGTGGAACACACTATCGTGGTTGGCAAACCCAGCAAACAGGTGTGATCAGCGTACAAGAGACGATAGAAAAAGTACTCTCTAAAATTGCCAATGAACCGATTAGCTTACACGGTGCAGGTCGTACCGATGCGGGCGTCCATGCCACCAACATGGTGGCGCATTTTGATAGCTCTGCACTTCGTTCAGAGCGCGGTTGGTTGATGGGCAGCAACAGCCAACTGCCAAAAGATATCTCGATCCAGTGGATCAAAGCGATGGATCAAGACTTTCATGCACGCTTCAAAGCGCAGGCACGTCGTTATCGTTATGTCGTTTATAACCACCCGCAACGCCCTGCTCTTATGCATAAACAAGTCACACATGCCTATTATGCGCTAGATGTAGCGAAGATGATGCAAGCTGCTCAAAAGTTCGAAGGCACGCATAACTTTGAAAGCTTCCGTGCAGCCGCATGCCAATCCAATCAACCTGTGCGCCATGTCAGCCATTGTCGCTTAATTCAACATGGTCCATATTTGGTACTCGACATTCAGGCCGATGGCTTCTTACACCATATGGTCCGCAATATCATGGGCTGCTTACTTGAAATTGGTCAAGGTCTGTATGAAGTCGAACATATTGAGGCGATTTTCGCAGCAGAAGACCGCAAAGCTGCAGGCATTACTGCACCTCCTGATGGGCTGTATTTCATTCATGCCGACTATCCAGCACAGTTTGAATTACCTAAGCAGCCACTTGGGCCACATTGGCTAAATATGCCTGAATAATTTATTTTTGAATCCCTCCCCGCCTGCTTTTTCAAAGGAGGGGAGAAATTCCTCCCTTTTATAAAGGGAGGTTAGGAGGGATTTCTTAACGCTGCTTACGCTTGCGATATTCCACTGGGGTTTCATTGGTCCAGCGTTTAAATGCACGATAGAAGGTACTTGGCTCAGAAAAGCCAGTCAAATACACGATACGCTCTACACTTTCAGCCGTATTGGCCAAAAGTTTTTTCGCCAAACGACAGCGATAATCAGACAAAATTTGCTGGAAGCTGGTATTCGCCTCACTAAGTTGTGTGCGTAAACGCCTTGGGGTAATACTGAGCTGTGAAGCCACTGTTTCAAGTGTGGTTTCACCACTTTCTAGGGTTGAACCTATCGCACGACGGACTTCACCCACCAAATCATAACGGGCTAATTCTTGAAGTTTTTCAATCGCTAACTGCTCATGCAGTTGCAATAATTCAGGTTCCGCTTGCCACAACGGATAAGCCAAAATACTTGGGTCAAAATATAAGCGGGTTTCTTTTTGCCCTAAACTAACAGGGCACTCATATACGCGAAAATACTCATCATCAAACGCGCCTTTACTGAAGTTAAAATCAATATAGATCGGTTCAAAGCGCCCTTCAGTAATAAATTTAAAGAACCGTAAAATACCGGACATCGCACATTCAGAAAAATGTCGATTGACTAAATTTTCAGCCCAAGGTTGTTCCCCATTGGTCAAATAACAGCGGTCATCTTCAACCACCAACTTGGCATGAAAGGCATCACTGATCAATCGCTGATAAGCCAAAGCACGCTTCAAGCCCTCACCAAAGTTTTCGGATGAAATAAACAAATGCTCAATCACTTGGCCACGGTATAAAGGCAGATTTTCACCCAAATGTAGACCAATGTCTGGATCGCGGCTCACCTCTTCTGCCGCCACCCAAAAAGCGTATTGTGCGCTCAAAGGCGTACGCTCATTGGTTTCCATCTGATTTAATGCAACACCAGCCTTTGTTAAAATTTCTTCTGTTGGCAACCCTGAACGACGAATCGCTTGGTAGCCTAATCGCAATACAACCGATGCATCCGTTAGCTGACCCACGCTAGAACCTTCCTTGTATGTTCTTCATTTATACATAAAACATTAAAATTAGATTAACTGCGATTGACCGAACTGACAACAACTTATACAGTTTTTTTGTTGAAAATATTTATTCCGCTTGTTCGCTTATTTTACTGACAGATGATCAGGCAACCGCCCATTCCGCCTTGTTTTATGCAAAAAAATTGACTATAATTTGCGCCTTTCCAATTTATTCATTCAGGTAGGCTATGGCCAATAAAGAGGAACTCATCGAGTTCGAAGGCGTTGTCACCGAGACGCTTCCTAATACTATGTTTCGTGTACGTTTAGAAAACGGTCATGAAGTGATTGCTCACATCTCTGGTAAAATGCGTAAACACTATATTCGTATTTTGACTGGCGACAGTGTTAAAGTAGAAATGACACCTTATGATTTGTCTAAGGGTCGTATCACTTATCGTGCGCGCTAAGTTTTAGCGAAGCGAAAAAGCCACTTTTTAAGTGGCTTTTTTAATGTCTGCGCTCAGACTAAACGTTATACATCGACTGTATTTAAACCAAAAATCAAACTATAGTTAAATGCAATAATAACTCAATACGCCAAAACAATAATGAAGACGGCTTCAACGAAGCTCGCTATTTTACTGTTTCCAATACTCTGTGTTGCTTGTGCTACAACAAGTCAAACTCAGCTCAAGCAAACCTTACAACACTATATTGGCCAATCGTCAAATCAAGTTCAAAATTAACTCAACCTCAATAGCATGGGTTATAAAGTGCTCGGTGCTCCTGTATATACCCCAGAGAAACTGACCTAAACTCTGTTACGTAATATGCCTATTCCGATGGTAACCCCCAATATTGGAACCAGTGTCAATATGGGTGCACCCATTCCGACACCTTCCAGCGGTAGCCTGAATATTGAAATGAAATGTAACATTGAGTTCAGACTGCATGATGATCTTGTGGAATCTATTCACTAGATCGGCAAGGCGTGTTAACGGCTGCGTCATTTTGAGTCGCCTACATACCGTTTATCTCAAATTACTCGAAACATACTCAAACGAACGTTCAGATATACAATACTAAAAGGGTCTTTCTCTGCTTAGGGGATGATCATGAAGCCCTTTATTGTCAGTTTTTTTAGTTCCATCTGCTTTCTACTGCTTCAAGCTTGCAGCAGCTCTCCAATGCAACACCAGACCGTCGTTTCACCCGCTAAAATTGCGCTCCCCGACTATTTAGAACAATATATCGGCCAAGATGTATCGAGCATTCGGCGCGAACTCGACTTACGTCAACTCGGTTATGAAACTTTAGGTGCGCCGATTCAAACACCAAACCAACTGAGTTACACCATTGTCAGGCGGATTCAAATTCCAACCCCTATGCCCACTATGCGTAGCGACAGCAGTGTCGGTGCGATTCCTATTCCCACACATACGCCATTTTATGATGTTCAGTTAGAGTGCCAAGTCCACTTCTTGTTAAAAGATAATATTGCTCAATCAATTCAATATCGAGGTAAAGCCTGCAAAAGTTATTAAATTTTAGGCATAAAAAAACGCAGCGGATGGCTGCGTTTTCAAATTGCTTTTGGCTTAGTTCAGCGCAGCCACAACTGCCTGCCCCATTTCCGCAGTACCCACTTTGCTCATGCCTTCAGACATGATATCAGCGGTACGCAAGCCTTGATCTAGGACATTGCCTACTGCATCTTCAATCGCTTGAGCAGCAGCTTCTTCACGGAAGGTATATCGCAACATCATAGCTACTGAAAGAATAGTGGCTAATGGGTTGGCAATATTTTGTCCTGCGATATCGGGCGCCGAACCATGACATGGCTCATACATCCCTTTCGCATTTTCATCTAAGGATGCTGATGGCAACATCCCAATTGAACCTGTCAACATCGCGGCTTCATCAGACAAGATGTCACCAAATAAGTTACCTGTCACAATCACGTCAAACTGTTTAGGCGCTCGCACCAATTGCATTGCAGCATTATCGACATACATATGCGACAAGTTAATGTTTGGATAGTCAGCTTCTTTCATCGCCGTTACGGTTTGTTTCCAAAGCTCCGTCACTTCAAGGACGTTGGCTTTATCAACCGAACAGACTTTGCCACCACGTAAACCAGCCATTTCAAAAGCCACTTTCGCAATACGCTTAATTTCAGACTCAGCATAAACGTCGGTGTTAAAACCTTGTTTTTCACCATTCTCAAGTTCACGAATCCCCCGTGGCTGACCGAAATAAATCCCGCCAGTTAATTCACGAACGATAAGAATATCAAGACCTGCTACAATTTCAGGCTTTAAGCTTGATGCATCTGCCAATTGCGGATACAAAATAGCTGGACGTAAGTTCGCGAATAAATTCAATTCACTACGAATTTTTAACAAACCACGCTCTGGACGGATCGAACGCTCAATGTTGTCCCACTTCGGACCACCTACCGCACCAAGTAAAATTGCATCTGCATTTTTAGCTTGTGCTGCGGTCACATCTGGATAAGGTGAACCGTGTGCATCTATGGCAGCCCCACCGAGTAGGCCCTGTTCCCACGTTAAACCTAAATTGAATTGATCATTGACTCGTGTAAGTACCTGTTCTGCGGCTTTTACAATTTCAGGACCAATGCCGTCACCAGCCAAAATCAAAATATGTTTAGACATGAAATATTCCATTGTTGGTGAGTGCTGACTCACACGATTAAAGTTTTTGTTCTACAAACTCGCCCAAGCCATTTAAGACATTGTAAGGTTTGCAAAAACGACGAATTGTTCTTTGGTTTTGCTTTAAATCGACACATAAAGGGTCAGGTGCAGACATATTCAACAAACTTCCCTGATGTCGACTGCGCGCACGGAACATCCTAAAGGTGTAGCGTTCCGCAGGCTTAAAACGATGAATGACATGCAGCGTTTCAGCGCGATCGACCGAAACGGGATAGAAGCGAATCACCAGTTCATGTTGCCCCGCTGGCACTGACAGAAACAAGGCATTCGCTTCATTCAAATCATCTCGTTTTAACCGCACAACCTTCTCTCGAATAGCCTCACGGCTGACACGATGATTGTCCGCATCCACAATTTTGATCTGATTCCATCGTTCAAATTCGCAGTTCACTGTACCAGTACAGTAAAGCTGCGCATTATTTTTACTCGCTGGGGTATCCTGAATCCGCTTTATGCTTGCCGTATTCATGCTTTGGCAGGCAGTTAATGTTCCCACCAACGCCAGTAGAGCGATACGACTGTAACTCGTCACCATTGTTCAAGCCCAACCTTTACCAGTAGCAAAACGTTTAAAATTCTTTTGCTCGATATTAACAAGAGATGGCCCCAAGCACTAGATGCATCGAATTTTCAATTAAGCATGAATTTCAGCAAACACCCACGGACGTGATGCTTTGGTCTTTTCTTCATAGGCTTTGATGTCATCTGCAACCTGTAAAGTTAAACCAATATCATCCAAACCATTTAACAAACAGTGCTTACGAAATGGATCGACTTCAAATGTGAAGGCTTCACCCGATGGTGTACGCACTTCTTGCACATCCAAATCAATCGTCAGCTGATAGCCTTCTGTTGCTGCACATTCTTTGAAAAGTTGGTCAACAATTTCTTCAGACAAAATCACAGGCAACATGCCATTTTTGAAACTATTATTAAAGAAAATGTCGGCATAGCTGGGTGCAATCACAGTACGGAAACCATATTCTTCCAATGCCCACGGCGCATGTTCGCGGCTTGAACCACAACCAAAGTTCGCACGAGAAATTAAGATGCTCGCACCTTGGTAACGTGGCTGATTCAATGCAAAATCAGGGTTTTTAGGACGTTTAGAATTGTCTTGTCCCAAAAAACCTTCATCTAAATAACGTAATTCATCAAATAAGTTTTCACCAAAACCCGTGCGTTTAATGGATTTCAAAAATTGTTTTGGAATGATCAAGTCTGTATCGACATTGGCACGGTCTAAAGGTGCAACGATACCCTGTTCAACGGTATATTTTTTCATGTCTATGCTCCCAAGCCCGAATTAAAATGAACGTACATCGACAAAATGACCTGCAATCGCTGCTGCCGCTGCCATCGCTGGGCTCACCAAGTGCGTGCGACCACCATTGCCCTGACGACCTTCGAAGTTACGGTTAGAGGTCGATGCACAGTGCTCACCGGGTTGTAATTTGTCTGCATTCATGGCTAAACACATTGAACAACCTGGCTCACGCCATTCAAAGCCCGCTTCAATCAAAACTTTGTCTAAGCCTTCGGCTTCTGCTTGCGCTTTGACTAAACCAGACCCTGGAACCACCATGGCTTGTTTAATCGTACTTGCCACTTTTTTGCCTTTGGCAACTTCAGCCGCGGCACGAATATCTTCAATTCGAGAGTTGGTACATGAACCAATAAAAACACGGTCTAACTGAATATCTGCCAACGCCTGACCTGCGGTTAAACCCATGTAGTTATAAGCACGCGTCCAATCATTGCGTTGCACTTCATCTTTGGCTTGTTCTAAAGTTGGTACAGCTTGAGTCACTGGAATCACCATTTCAGGCGATGTACCCCAAGACACTTGTGGCTCAATCTCTTCACCTTGCAATACAACTACAGTGTCAAAATGCGCATCTGCATCCGAATGTAAGGTATTCCAATACGCAACCGCAGCATCCCACTGTGCGCCCTGTGGTGCATATGGACGGTCTTTGACATAGGCAATGGTTTTGTCATCGACAGCGACCATACCCACACGTGCGCCGCCTTCAATCGCCATATTACACACCGTCATACGACCTTCGATCGACATATCACGGAACACTTGACCACCAAACTCGATGGCATGACCTGTACCGCCTGCAGTACCAATTTTACCGATGATGGCTAAAACTACATCTTTCGGTGTTACACCATGACCCAATTGACCATCAACACGTACCAACATGTTTTTCATCTTCTTTTGAACCAAGCACTGGGTTGCCAATACATGCTCCACTTCAGATGTACCAATCCCGTGCGCCAAACAGCCGAATGCACCATGTGTTGCCGTATGAGAGTCTCCACAGACCACAGTCATACCCGGTAAAGTCAAACCTTGCTCAGGCCCGACCACGTGTGCAATACCTTGACGGACATCATTAATGTCGAACTGCACCACATTAAAAGCTTTACAGTTGTCGTCTAAGGTTTGAACTTGGATACGTGAAGTATCATCTTCAATACCTGCTATTCCTTCTGAACGCTCTTTGGTCGATGTTGGAACGTTATGATCAGGAGTTGCCACATTCGCACTTAAACGCCATGGTTTACGACCCGCAAGTTGTAAACCTTCAAAGGCTTGCGGAGAAGTCACTTCATGTAATAAATGACGGTCGATATAGAGTAAAGCCGAGCCATCGTCGCGTTGTTTTACTAAGTGGTCATCCCACAATTTGTCATACAATGTTTTTGCTTGTTGGTTTTCGCCTGCCATGTCGATTGACTCCACTGGACTGGGTAATTCTTTCATTAAAATCGATTATAGCGACGATTTCACATAAATCTAATTTATCATTTTTATTAATTTAAAAACTTTTTGGAATTATTTTAAATTCATACCTCTTTGTTTCAATCCCTTTGATTACAAGCCCTCACTGCTGGTTTTAATTCAAGCGCTATAGCCTATTTCTCAACCTGTTGTAGGCCTCGCAGTATATGTCTCTGCTCAGCCATGCAAGGTTTATCTCCCCTATTTAGACCAATACTTTTTAAGGCTCGCTTCGTTGATGTGAATAGTAAGACAGCGACCTATGCATAGACTAAAGAGTAAAATCTACAGAAGCTTGTTTTCTCACGTCAAATATTCCAAACAGTCGACTGCATCGCCTTGCATTCAAAAACCCAATCACGAGCAATCAAAATTTCATTTTGACTTTATTAATGATAATAATTACTATTTACAAATGAAAGGCATTATTGAGAGGGTATTTATCATGGCGAACATTCAGAAATTTGTAGCGAACAATCAGCGCATATTCAAAAAAACCCTAAGCTATTACATCATGCACATTACCGTGGCCATGATTGTGGCTTATTTTGTCACAGGTAACTTATGGATGGCGGTCACCCTCAGCTTATTAGAACCAACCGTGCAAGCCTTCGCATTCTTTTTCCATGAACGTATTTGGGAGAAAAAGAACTGTACTACCGAAGAAAATATTCCTGCTTAAGCCCTTATATCAAGCGCCCTCTCAACTCTCCAAAAGATCACATCAAGTGATCTTTTTTTATTTCAGTCCAGACCAAATAACCTATATTCATTTTAAAGATCGCAATTCATATAAAATTATTTTATAATTTAATTATACTTTCATAACTAGATTATCCTTATGAATCTTGCAGCCTTCGAAGCTTTTGTAAAAGTCATGGAAACCGGCTCTATTTCTTTAGCCGCAGATCAGCTCTTCATTACGCAACCTGCTGTAACCAAACGTATTCATAGTTTAGAAGAATATTTTGGTGTGAAACTGTTTGAGTCTGCGGGTCGTGGTGTACAAGCCACACATGCCGCGCATTCACTGCTGCCTAAAGTTAAAAACTGGCTCAATGAACTGGGTGACATTCATCACACCTTGAGTCATGAACAAGGCATGGTCCAAGGCAAACTCAAAATTGGCACCAGTCATCATATTGGTTTGCATCACTTACCGAGCCATTTACGTAGCTATGTGCAAAGCTTTCCAAATGTCACCTTAGATGTGCACTTTGTTGACTCCGAGCAAGCGCATGAAAAAGTACTGGCTGGCGACTTAGAATTGGCTTTTTTGACGCTTCCACCCAAACTCGATGAACGTTTGCAGTACATCACCATTTGGGAAGATCCTTTAGTTTTTGTAGCAGCACCGTTTCATCCGTTGGCACAAATGCAAAACCTACAACTCGAAGACCTGATTCAATACCCAAGTTTATTGCCTGCGTCACAAACCTATACCAGCCAAATCACACTAGCAGAGTTTGAAAAACAAGGGCTGAAACCTAAAATCACCATGAGCAATAATCCACTCGAGTCGATTCGTATGTTGGCATCGATTGGACTGGGTTGGTCAGTGCTTCCAAAAACGATGATTAACCAAGACCTACAGCAGTTGAATGTGAAGTTCGAAATGAACCGTCAACTCGGTATGGTTTGGCATCCAGGCAGAACCCAATCTCGTGCGGTGCAAGAGCTGATTGCAATGATGAACTAAGCTTTGCAAGCATTAAAAAACCATCCACAAGGATGGTTTTTTATTTTGCGCAAGCGAATTAAGAAACACTAATAGCCAGTGCAGCCAGCCCAAGCCAAATCACCAGCAAGATCGAACCTACTATAAGATTTGTACCCCCACGATTTTCTAATTCCGTATGGACGTTTCCACTTCCCAACTGGCGAATTTTGGCAATCTGCTGATCGACATGATGCTTGTATAAGGTATTCTCAAACATTCCAAATGCTACGGCCAAGCCAATATTTGCACCAGAACTTTCAATCCCCAAAAATATTTCAACCATCCCTATGACCACAATTAAACCAATGGCCATAAAGCCATAACGGTACATTTTTCGATAAAATAACCAGACCACACCTAAGAAAAAGGCGGCAATATTAAAGCCTGCATATTGTTTCTTTGGCGTGATTTTTTCAAATTGAGCTTGATAGTAAGACTCATATTTCGCACCGACAAACAGGGCACGATCTTGTTCTAGTTGATTAACTGAAGCGACATGTTCTAAAGACGTAGAGTCAGGAAAAGTTTGATGATCGAGAGACATAAATTTCTACTTTTATCTTATTTTTATCAAGAGAGGCAAAGCTTCGACGCTCAGCCTCTTTAAGCTCAGTTTATTTTTGAATCAGTGAATCTTCATGCAGGGATTCATTCAGCTGATCTACAATGATAGCCCACTCACCATCCGATTTAATTTTTTCTGCCAAAAACTGACGTTGCGCTTCAGTCCAATACTCTGCGTCAACAATCGTGGTTTGTGCATTGAGCTGATGCGTTACAATAAACAACGCGATGGCCTCTTCACTCGCATCTAAACCGAGTTGCTCAAACAGGTGGGTCATTCTTGGTCGTACACTCATATTTTTCTCCACGCTTATGTTCTAATTTTTCATAGTCAAAATAGTTTTAGCCAAGGTTCAACATAGCATATTTGGTTAATTTTCCAAGATCAGCCTACCTCTAGCCCGATATTTTATTATCGCTTTACTCACTTTTCATTTTTTACGTCGATGCCTTTTAAATAAAAAAGACTGCCCGAAAGGAAAGCAGCCTTTTTAAACAAAGAAAGACAGATACTTAAATCGACCAGTCTTGAATTTCCCATGCCTGCTCTTTAGCCAATGCTTCTAGGCGGTCATCTGGATTGACGGCAATGGCATGGTCAGCATATTCAAGTAAAAAGCGATCATTGATGGAATCTGAATACGCCCAAGACTCGCTAACATCACGCCCTGCAAGCCATTGATCTAAACGCGTCAATTTGCCTTTTTGATAGCACGGCGTGTTGATCACTTTGCCCGTGTATTTACCCTCAACCACTTCAGCATTGGTCGCAATAATTTCATTAATCCCAAACTCACGGAAAATCGGTGCGGTAATAAAATCAGAGGTTGCGGTAATGCCAACCAAAGCATGTCCAGCATCGCGGTGTTTTTCAATGGCTGTAAAACCTTCAGGACGCATTTGCGGGCGAATCACTTTGTGCATGAACAGCTCATGCAGTTCAGTAAGGTAGGTATTGTCATGTTGGGTTAGAAATTCAAACACAAATTCATTATAGGCAATCGGGTCGAGCTGTCCTGCTTTGTAGTCTTCATAAAATTTATCGTTCATGGCGCGATGGCGAACTGGATCGACCAAGCCTTCATTCACCAAAAACTCTCCCCAAGAATGATCTGAATCGGTGTTTAACAAGGTGTGATCGAGATCAAATAGCGCCAATTTCATGAAAATACTCGTAAAAACTGAAATTTAAGAAAAAATTTGTAAATCTATCTCCGCTAGTCGATAGAAATTCGTTAAGATCATAGCAATTTTAACATTTTTAAACTTTGCTTTTTTCGAGTTGGATACAGAAATAAAAATCCCCGATCGCAAAGTCATAAATTACACAATATTTAGGTAGCCAAATGATCGATTCGGAAGGTTTCCGACCCAATGTCGGGATCATTTTGGCAAACGAGTTTGGACAAGTTTTATGGGCAAAACGCATTGGACACAATGCTTGGCAATTTCCACAAGGAGGTATCCAATATGGAGAAACCCCTGAACAGGCACTTTATCGTGAGCTGAGAGAAGAAGTTGGCTTACTGCCCGAACACGTCCAAATTGTAGCGCAAACTAAAGGTTGGCTGCGTTATCGTTTGCCGCACCGATACATTCGTACAGATTCCGATCCCGTATGTATTGGACAAAAACAAAAGTGGTTTTTACTCAAACTCACTGCTCCCGCTCAGAATATTCGTTTGAATTTGTCTGATCCGCCTGAGTTTGACCAATGGCAGTGGGTCAGTTATTGGTACCCGCTGGGGCAAGTTGTGAATTTTAAACGCGATGTATACCGCAAAGCGATGGTGGAGCTGTGCAATCAGCTCCCTCAAAAAAAGCCTTAAAAAATCTAGACGTCCTACAGATTTTTTAAGGATCTCTTGTTATAAATAAGTTGGACGCACATTATTTTTGGAGTAGACGCGATGTCGAATATGCAACTGGATACCCTTCGACGCATTGTACAAGAAATCAATGCGTCCACCAGTTTGCATGAATCACTCGACATTATGGTCAACCATGTGGCGGAAGCCATGCATGTTGACGTTTGCTCCATCTATTTACTCGACGAACGCAATCAACGTTATTTATTGATGGCATCGAAAGGTTTGAACCCCGATTCGGTCGGCCATGTTTCACTGCATACCAGTGAAGGCTTGGTCGGTCTGGTGGGTCAGCGTGAAGAAATCGTCAACCTTGACAATGCACCGAAACATGAACGTTTTATGTACTTACCTGAAACAGGTGAGGAAATTTATAACTCGTTCCTCGGTGTACCGGTCATGTACCGCCGTAAAGTCATGGGCGTACTTGTGGTGCAAAACAAAGAGTCGCAAGACTTTAGTGAAGCTGCGGAATCTTTCCTCGTCACGCTCTGTGCTCAGCTTTCAGGGGTTATTGCGCATGCGCATGCGGTGGGCAATATCGATGTATTTCGTAAACCCAGCAATCTACCTGCCTACAAAACTTTCCAAGGTGTCCCAGGTTCAGGCGGAATTGCCTTAGGTCGTGCTGTCATTCTCTATCCCCCTGCGGATTTGGCGGCTGTCCCTGACCGTGAAGCCGATGACATCAGTGAAGAATTAGAACTGCTGGATCGTGCCCTCACCTCAGTGCGTGATGAAATCAAATCGCTTGATGACAAAATGCAAGATGCCCTCATGGCGGAGGAGCGCGCCTTGTTTAGCGTGTTCTTACGCATGTTGGATGAAAATGCACTACCCGCGGAAATTAAAGAACAAATTCGTGATGGTAACTGGGCACAAGGTGCGGTGCGTATCGTCATCGATAATCACATCGATCTGTTTGAACAGATGGAAGATGACTATCTCCGTGAACGTGCCGCGGACTTAAAAGATCTCGGACGACGGATTTTGGCTTATTTGCAAGAAGCCGACTCCAGCCACCGTGAACTTACCGATGAAAGTATTCTGATTGGTGAGGAAATCTCAACCGCAGCCTTGGTTGAACTGCCCGTCGATAAAATTGCAGCCATCGTAACCACCGAAGGTGCCATGAACTCGCATATGGTGATTGTGGCGCGCGCACTCGGTATTCCAACCGTGGTCGGCGTGACTGAACTGCCGATTAATACCCTCGATGATGTGGAAATGATCGTCGATGCGCACCAAGGGCGTGTGTTTATTAATCCACCTCGCCGTTTACGTAGTCGCTATAAAGAAATTCAAAAAGAAGAAGAACTGATTGCCAAAGATTTAAAACAGTATGAAACTAAAGATGCCATCACCCCTGATGGTATGGCAGTCAAACTGTTCGTCAATACTGGCTTGATGATTGATGTGGTCCGTGGTGTACAGCGCGGTGCCAAAGGTGTTGGTCTATATCGCTCTGAAATTCCGTTCATGCTACGTGATCGCTTCCCAGGTGAAGAAGAACAGCGTGCGATTTATCGTCAACAGTTGAGCCACTTTGCCAACAAACCTGTGGTGATGCGTACCCTCGATATCGGTGCAGATAAGGACTTGCCTTATTTTTCAATTGAGGAAGAAAACTCAGCTCTCGGCTGGCGCGGTATTCGCTTTACGCTTGACCACCCTGAAATTTTTTCTTCACAAATTCGTGCCATGCTCAAAGCCAGTATTGGTCTCAATAACCTACACATTCTACTGCCGATGGTGACCAGCGTCAGTGAAGTAGAAGAAGCGCTGTATTTACTGGAGCGTGACTGGGTCGCGGTACAAGAAGAAGAACAGGTCAAAATCACCAAGCCAAAAATCGGGATCATGGTCGAAGTACCAAGTGTCTTATTGCAGATTGAAGAGTTTGCCGAGTTGGTTGACTTTTTCTCGGTAGGTTCAAACGACTTGACACAATACTTACTGGCCGTTGACCGTAATAATCCACGTGTCGCCAATGTCTACTCACATTTCCACCCTGCGGTTTTACGTGCGCTCACCCGCTTAGTCAAAGAGTGTCATAAGTACAACAAACCGGTCAGTATTTGTGGGGAAATGGCGGGCGATCCTTTGTCTGCGATCTTACTGATGGCGATGGGCTTCAATACCCTATCAATGAGCTCAAGTAACATTCTGCGTGTACGCAAAGCCATTTGTCATGTCCCAATGCCAGATGCGGTCGAATTGTTAGAGCGTGCCTTGAAAATGAGTAATCCACTCATTGTGAAAAGTCAGATGGAATATTATTTTAAAACCCATGGTTTGGCCGACATGGTCAAATCCGCAACACGTATTGTGACAGCTTAAAGGTCTTTAAACCCAAGGAACGGACATTAAAAAAGGGAGATAATCATCTGAATATCTCCCTTTTTTGTGCTTGTCATAGCCTCGTTTTGCATTTTTCTTTCGGTCTACAAAGACTTGGCTTTGGTTGACTTCATGCATGTGTTTAGCCACGAAGTTGTGAATCACAACTTTTGGCTCAGCTTTCTTCTTTGCCATTTTTTTCACCTTGTTGATGTGATCATCTCGCTGATGATGCGGTAGAAATTTTACGCCTTTTTGAACGTATTACAAGCGATTTTGGCTGAACCTATATCCCCCAACTCATGCGCTATTTTTCAATTCAATTACAGGTTATGGCAATGCTTTATTTTGCACTGCCTTTGATCCATATGCTTAAAATATCGCTTAGATATCAAACTGTTCTAACAATAAAATCATCGCCATCAACATCATCAATGCCCCTGACACTCGACTGACCACCCTAGCAGCCTGTGGGCGTGTGCCCAAAACTTTTTGCGCACTAAATCCAACCAAGAAATAAACAGCCGCGCAACTCATGAGATGAATTCCCGCCAATAAAACAATTTGAGAGGTGGGCGACAAAGCCGCTTGCGGGTCGATAAAGGGCGGCAATAAAGCCAAAAATAACAACAGGACTTTCGGATTTAAGCCACTTAAATAAACCCCTCGAATGTACCATAACTTTGAAGATGCAATAGCAATCTGATCGCTGCTAATCGTTGCAGGGCGCATCGACAGGCTCAGCCCCATCCACAGCAAATAAACAGCCCCAACACCCGTGAGTACTTGAAGCAATACGGGCTGACTGGTCACCAATGTGCCCACACCCGCAGCAACAATCAGTGCCGCCATCAAATGCCCTGTTAATAAACCGGTTACCGCAGGCAAGACTCTTTTTCCCTGTATCCCCGACGAAATGGCATAGGCCCAATCTATACCTGGGGTCATCACAAACAGGATCGAAACACCCCAAAAAGCAATCATAATATTCAGTGACATCCTTTTCCTCTCTTATCCATCACCGTTTTGAGGTTTGACCCAATCAAAACATGATCTGTATCAAATAATTTTGAAAGGATATCCTTTAGGCTCTAAAATGTGCTTTCAAATATTTGTGCAATAACACCTAAAAAGGGGAGATTCTTCCACATGGATAAAATTGATAAGAAGATTCTTGCTGAACTACAAGCCGATGGTCGTTTATCTGTTACGGAGTTGGCGCATAAGGTAGGGCTTAGCCTCTCTCCTTGTCACCGTAGAGTCAAAGCCTTAGAAGATGCAGGTATTATCAAAGGCTATCGCGCACAGTTAGATATTTCACAACTCGGCTTGAATTTCTCCACCATTGTTTTTGTGACGCTCAAAAATGGCGATAAAGATTCGGTGCAAAGTCTTGAAGAAGCGATTCTTAAGGTTCCTCAAATTGTGAAAGCGCAGCGACTTTTTGGTGACCCCGACTACTTGCTGCATGTCGTGACCTATGACTTGGAAAGTTATCAAAAACTCTATGATGAGCACTTGTCAGCACTGCCAAATGTGCAACGTCTCATCTCTACCATGGTGATGAAAAATATTATTTCCAATCGTAGCGTCTTGTTCTAACAAGACTATGCTCTAGGGTCAGCTAAACATCTGCAATTGATCTGTCTTTTTCTGAATGGCCTCGCGATTTCAATAAAATCTTTCCTGCTCGGTGCTAAAAAGTCCTTGTTAATGAATGATGTTCAGCAAAATCGAGAAGCCTCGCTTCAATAAAAAGAAAGTGGCTAGAACATATTCTAAATTGAAGCGTGAATCATATTATTTCTCACCATTTTTTTGTTTGCTTCCCTTGATAAAAGCGCTAGATTAAATCTTAATCACATACAAAATAAGAGCATCACCATGCCACTCGAAAAAGACAAAGATGCAACCATTGTGGTCAAAGATATACCTGACCAAGAAAAGTATGAGTTTCTAAAAGAAAAAATTCGTTATAAGCAGGCCTTGCGCGAAAACTCCAAAAAAATTGACCACCAAAAAGTCCGATTAAACATCCAAGCGGATGCACTGCCAAGCAAAACCTTTTTTATTATGAATGCCTTGGCTGCTGTCATAGCAGGCTATGGACTACTGTCCAACTCGGCTGCGGTAGTGATTGGCGCGATGTTGGTTGCCATGATGCTGGGGCCAATTTCAGGTATTGCCTTGGCTTTAATTGATAACCGATGGCTGCTGTTTAAAACCGCGTTGTCCACTTTGTTACTTGGCGTTGCCATGATTTATAGCATTGGGATCATTTTAGGGCTGGTGAACTATGACCTGCCCATGACCAATGAAATTTTATCGCGCACGCAGCCAACCATTTTAGATTTGATGATTGCTTTAGCAGGCGGTGCCGCAGGTGCTTTTGCCTCAGTATCCCCTCGCCTATCTGTGGCCGTAGTGGGCGTCGCCGTTGCGACGGCCTTAGTTCCGCCCTTGGTGGCCAGCGGGATTTTATTTGCGCATATGGAATGGAAAAACTCAGCCAATGCATTTTTACTGGCAGTGACCAACATCTTCGCCATTCAGATTAGCTCATCTTTAGTCCTTTGGATTGCAGGCTTTAGACGGGGTTCCACCGAAGAAGTACAGAGTAATGTCAAAGAATTTCTCAAACGTAATGCTGTTAGCCTAATGTTCTTGGCACTTTTAGGGATTTATCTCTCACTCAACTTTTATGCGCTGCTCAATACACGGCTGTACGAAAGCAGTACCGAGGCGACCATTAGCACTGAGCTGAACCATGCCAATAATATTATTGATACCATCCAATACGATAAAAGAGATGATTTCACTTTAGTCCGTGTCTCTATCCGTGGAGATATTCCGCCTAGCCCTGCGCAAATTGCAGCACTCAATCAAAAGCTATTGCCAGACTTGAACGATAACCCAAGCATTGTTCAAGTCCGCTTTATTCCGATTGATATTATTCAGGCTGAAGACAGCCCCAACATCAAACTCGAACAAGATGAAGCACAAAAGCTTTCCGTACAATAAAGAGCTTTAAGCTACAAATGCTCTATGCAGTAGTCGTTCTACGTCGGGTTGTTTCATCTCAAGCATCCCGACAACCCGACCATGAAATGGACTATAACGGCTTTGAATAAAGCCATCAGCCACATAGTCTGGTGCATGCCGTTTCAGCAGGACTGCTTGTGCCAAAATCACTAAACGGCTGACCAAACTGCGCCCCATAAATTGTAGTTCTTCAGGTGTCTGTTGGAACAACTGAAATAGATTTTGCAGCTCTTGTTTCAACTGTTCATCTTGCATAGCCGTGGTAGCCAAATCTTGAAACAGGATTTCAATCGACTCTACATCACGGCTGATAGCACGCAGCACATCCAAACACATGACATTGCCTGAGCCTTCCCAAATGGTATTGACTGGCGCTTCTTTAAAAATACGCGCCATGATGCCGTTGTCGACATAGCCATTGCCGCCAAAAACCTCCATCATTTCCCCTGTCAGCTCAACCGCACGTTTGCATATCCAGAACTTCGACGCTGGGGTCATAATACGTTTCCACGCCACAGACAGCGCATCATCCGTTTCATAGCAGTGTGCCAAGTGGAAACTGAGTTGCATTGCCGCTTCCGTTTCTAAGACTAAATCTGCCAGTACGGCGCGCATCAGTGGTTGTTCAACCAGAAGCTTACCAAAGGCTTTACGCTGACGGGTATAGGCAATGCATTGCACCAAGGCTTGTCTGAGCATGGCAGTACTGCCCACTGAGCAGGTTAAACGGGTGTAATTCGCCATTTCTATAATGGTGGGAATACCGCGCCCAGCGTCCCCAATCATAATGCCCCACGCCTCTTTAAATTCGACTTCCGAGCTAGAGTTACTTCGGTTGCCGACTTTTTCTTTTAAGCGTTGCACATGAATTGGATTCTTGGTGCCATCCTCCAGCCAGCGCGGTACAAAGAAACAGGCCAAACCATCTTGTTCCGTCTTTGCCACCACCAAATGCGCATCACACATCGGTGCAGAGAAAAACCATTTATGCCCTGTGAGCAAATAGCCTTGACCGCGTCCCGACTCAGCGACTGGTACAGCAATGGTTTCATTGGCACGGACATCTGAACCACCTTGCTTTTCAGTCATGCCCATGCCTAGCCAAATCGATTTTTTCTGGCTAATCGGTATATCACGTTCATCGTATTCTGTCGAAAGTAACTTATCGCCGATTTTAGCCCACAGTTCAGGTTCGCGTTGAATCAGTGGAATACTGCCTAAGGTCATCGAATTTGGGCACAAATTCCCACACTCCACCTGCCCTGCCAAATAAAAACGCGCTGCCCATTCGACCCATTTTGAGGGTGAATTGGGCTGATTAAACGGATGTGCGTGGGTATCGAACTGACGATTTAATCCCATCCATTTATGCCATGCGGGATGAAACTCGATAGAGTCTTTACGGCGTCCACGGGCATCAAAGGCATGTAATATGGGCGTATGCCTATTGGCGAGCTCGGCATAATCATAATATTCCGCTGAACCAACGGCTTTTCCCATCTCTGTGAGTCTTGCCTGATCCTGACTGCCATAACGAGTGAGAATTTCTTGTAAAACGGTATCGGTTTCAAACAGGTTATAATTTTCCAGTTCATCGAACTGATTACTGATTTGATGGGTCATCCATGCGGTATTCATGTCACTTTGCTCTTGTTATGCTGTACTTTTCATTTCAGTATAGAGAAAAATTGAGTCTGCCATGTTCAGCTTTGTGCTATGAAGAATCCTGAGATCCAAGTCCGCCGTAGGCCACGCCAATCCAGAGCTAAACTCACCCAAGAGGCTTTGCAAGAAAGTTTTGTTCGGCTTTTGCATGAGCGCCATGCGCACGAAATTACCATTCGGGAAATTACCGATGTGGCGGGAGTCGGTTTAGGTACCTTTTATGAGTACTTTTCAAAGAAGGAAGATTTGGTTGCATTGACCATTCATCAGCATGTGAAAACTAATGCGGAGCAGCTAAAAAGTTATGCACAAAGCCTGATGGAGTTATCCACAAAATTAACTTTTGAGTGCTATTTACAGCAGATTATTCACTTTCAGCTTGAGCAGATTCAGGCCCGACAGTTTCTTTGGGCGCAGACTTTTTTGCTTGAACGACAGGTTTCAAACATTGAAAGTTACCGTAAAAGTTATGCCATGATGGTGCAAATGTGGCACAGCATTCTTAAGCCTTATATTGATGATGAAGTACAACTTCAGCAAATGAGTTTAAATGTGCAACGGGTGTGTTATGGCTTTGTGTCGCAGACTTTACTGGTCGAGCCTGAGTTTGGGGAGTGGCATCAACTTGAAAAGGATATCCATCAAGGTCTGGTGAAACTTAATTTTTAATAAAAATAGGCTTTTTATTCATTTTCGCACTTACATTTAAATGATAAACATTTGATATATAAAACAATACTAAGCAGTTGTTATTCACCAATTAAAATGTCTATGTGATAAACCATTTAAAATGTCCTGTTTTTAACCACAAGAGTCAAGCACAGGATTTAACTTTCTTTGTTCAATAACAGCTTTCTGAGCTTTACGACTCGGCATACTTTTCTTGAGACGGGAACGTTTATTCTGTTTCTCCAACTCTTCATGTTGTTGCTGGATATGCGCCAGAACTGAGCCTAATCTTTTATTCTCAACCACTTCATTCTGCTGTAGTCCAGCCAGTTTATTGAAGACGCTATAGTTGATCTTCCGTCCTTCATGCATGAGGGCCACAGTGCCATCCGGGTACTCCAGAAATGAAATGTATTGCCCAACAAGCTTATGATTCAGCTCTGTCGGTTCAAGCAAATAAATACACTTGTCATAGGTGATGGTTAGGTTCTTCGTGACCTTACGCGGTTCCTGCCAAGTGAATATATCCTCCAGCTCAGCATCAGATTCCGTTAAAGATCGATGTAAATTCTTCGAGTTTCTCGCACACTTGGCAAACTTCTGATTGAAGTGCTCAATGAAGCAGGGTAGCCATGCATTGGCTTCGGCAATTGAACTGATGCCTTCCAGACGCATCTCCTTGATCAAACGGTCTTGAAGGGTTCTATTCGCGCGTTCTACGCGACCTTTAGCCTGTGGTGAGTTGGCAAAGATAATATCAATATTTAACTCGTTCAGAATCCGCCCAAATTGCGTGATCTGGCTGTCTTTCCTGGATTTCTGATTAACTCTGAATACCGAATGTTTGTCGCTATAAAAGGCCAGAGGTTTGCCGTATTGTTCAATGTAGGCTCGGGTTGAAAGCATATAGTCGAAGGTGGTTTCCGTCTCACAGAAGCGTAGATGCAACAGCTTTCCAGTGGCATCATCGATATACACCAATAAACAGCACTTAGCAGCGCGTCCTTCGAACCAGTCATGATATGAGCCATCAATCTGGATCAGCTCACCGAAGCAATCCCGGTTATAACGTGGCTGATATGGACGTTTAAGGCGCTTGGATCGCGGAATCCAGAGGTCATTGGCCATCATCCAGCGCCGAACCGTTTCTACCGGGATATTCAGGTCAAATATGCTGCTGAGCTTCTCATGCGCCAAGGTAGGTCCAAAGCCCAGCAGATGTTCAGAAATAATGGAAAGACATTTTGATTTTAATAACTCATCATGGCGATGATGGCCAGGTTGACCACGACTGGCATGTGCCAGACCTGAAACACCGTCTTGATTGAGTTTCTGCAATAACCGGGTAATTTGACGAGTGGAAAGATTCAGGATTTCAGCAGCACGGACCTGGGTAATACGATGATCTCGAACGTCTTGCAGAACTGCAAGACGTTGAATTTCCTTGTCAGACATAGTGATCAACATCTCTAATTTATATCCAGTCCATGATGGTAAAAACCATCATAAACTAGACATTTTTATTGGTGAGAATATAGACACTTTAAATGGTTTCTAACAGCAGTTATTCCTATAAGCTATATTATGTTAAATTGAAGTTTTAGTAGCTAAAGATTTGGAAAGCGAATTTTTGTTTCAGCTTTTCTAATTTCATTACTGGTAAAAGAAATAGTTGTTCCTAGTGAATAAGCATAGATTCCTTGAATAGAATCATTAGATGATTCATATGAAATATAGAATCCGTTATCAACTCTATTCACCCATTCGAAATTCATTTTATATTTTTCAAATAGAAATTCGATAATTTTCTTTTTTAACTCTATATCATTTGTATCAATATCATAAGCGATGCAATGAAGCTTACCTTGCCATTCTTGAAGTGAAATAGATCCAACTGGGGTTGCGAATATATACCAGTTTGATTCTTTGATGAAATTCACGTTTGGAGTATGTTTTTCTAAATTGAATTTAGTCTGAATAGTTGAAAAATCTGAACCAATTTCAAATATAAACGGTTTTAGTACTTTATCTTGATTCAGTGTATTGGTCTCTGCATGTAATAAATTATTAGTAAAAAGTGAAATGAAAGCCATCAAGATCAAAAAAGCGTTTGACATAAGTAATTCTAAATTTAAATTTTCATAAAATGAATAGAATACATACTATACAAAACCAAACTTTTAAATTAAACAATATCAGCACCTTATAATCTATAAAAAACCGCTCTTTTGAGCGGTTTTTTATTTCAGTGATAACTACTTCACGTCAAAACGGTCTGCATTCATTACTTTCACCCAAGCCGCAACAAAGTCTTTTACAAACTTCTCTTTGTTGTCATCTTGCGCATACACTTCTGCATATGAACGTAAAATCGAGTTTGAACCAAACACTAAATCTACACGTGTCGCCGTCCATTTGGTTGCCCCTGTCGCACGGTCTACAATTTCATAACGGTTTTTACCCACGGGTTTCCAGTTATATTTCATATCCGTTAAGTTCACAAAGAAGTCATTGCTCAATACCCCCACGCGAGCCGTCAACACGCCTTCTGGTGTACCTCCATAGTTTGTGCCGAGTACACGCATACCACCGACTAGAACCGTCATTTCAGGTGCAGTCAAACCCAGTAATTGTGCACGGTCTAACAACATTTCTTCAGGCTGTACGCTGTAATCTTCTTTGACCCAGTTACGGAAACCATCATGCTTAGGGAGTAAATCTTCAAAAGAATACACATCTGTTTGCTCTTGAGTCGCATCACCTCGTCCTGCAAGGAATGGAACTTAGATATTCACACCCGCAGCATGCGCCGCTTTTTCAACGGCTGCCGTACCGCCCAATACAATCAAGTCCGCAATAGTGACTTTTTTCGCCAGACCCGCCTGAATTTCTTCAAGTTTCGCCAAAACTTTAGCTAAACGCTCAGGCTCATTGCCCACCCAGTCTTTTTGTGGTGCAAGACGAATACGCGCCCCATTGGCGCCACCACGGTAGTCGGAACCACGGAAAGTCCGAGCACTATCCCAAGCAGTATTAATCAATTCAACCGAAGTTAAACCGCTATTCAGCAACTTCGCTTTTAAGTCTTCAATTTCAGCTTCAGACAAAACATAATCGACCGATGGAATTGGGTCTTGCCAAATCAGATCATCATTCGGTACATCTGCACCTAAATAGCGGGATTTTGGTCCCATGTCACGGTGAGTGAGCTTATACCAAGCACGCGCAAACACTTCAGACAAGTAAGCTGGATCTGCATAAAAACGCTCTGAAATTTTGCGGTATTCAGGGTCCATTTTCAGCGCCATATCAGCATCAGTCATCATTGGGTTGCGGCGTACATTCGGGTTATGTGCATCAACAGGTTTATCTTCCTCTTTGATGTTAATCGGTTCCCATTGTTTCGCACCCGCAGGACTGGTGGTTTTTTCCCATTCATAAGTGAACAACAGATAGAAAAACTCGTTATCCCATTTGGTCGGGTGTGTGGTCCAAGCCCCTTCTAAACCACTGACCATGGTGTTCGCGCCATTGCCTGTACCTTCTGAGTTATGCCAACCGAGACCTTGGAATTCTACATCCGCGCTTTCGACATCTGCCCCTAATTTTTCGGCTTTACCATTTCCGTGCGCTTTACCTACGGTGTGACCACCCGCAGTGAGTGCTACGGTTTCTTCATCATCCATTCCCATACGGTCAAAAGTAACACGCATGTCTTGTGCAGTACGAAGTGGATCTTGGACGCCATCAACCCCTTCTGGATTGACGTAGATTAAACCCATTTGTACCGCAGCTAATGGATTTTCAAGCGATTTACGGTCTTGGTCATTGGCATAACGGTTTGCTGTTGGTGCCAGCCATTGACGCTCTTCCCCCCAATAAATGTCTTTTTCGGGTGCCCAAATATCTAGACGGCCTCCACCAAAACCAAAGGTTTTTAGACCTGCTTCTTCATAAGCCACGGTCCCTGCAAGAACGATTAAATCGCCCCATGAAATTTTGTTGCCATATTTACGTTTGATTGGCCAAAGCAGGCGACGGCCTTTATCGGTGTTGACGTTATCAGGCCAACTGTTGAGGGGTGCAAAACGTTGGTTCCCTGTGTTGGCGCCGCCACGTCCATCTTGTTTACGGTAAGAACCCGCCAAGTGCCATGCGGTACGCACAAACATCCCAATGTAACTGCCATAGTCAGATGGCCACCATTCTTGGCTGCTGTTGATGAGTTCACGAAGATCTTGTTTCACCGCTTCTAAATCCAATGATTTGAATGCAGCTGCATAGTCAAAATCAGGATCCATCGGGTTGGTTTTTTTATCGTGTTGCGACAGGATGTCGAGATTGAGCGCATTGGGCCACCAATCAGAATTATTGGTGCTGGCTAAACTCGTTTGTCCACCATCTTTCTGGTGAAATGGACAACCTGATGCTTGCATATTCTGTGTCATGTCGAGCTCCAAATTTGATCATCAAATTATGATTATCATGAACCGTTTAAAGTAATTATTACTGTTCTAACATAGCCCCTTTTGATGACAATCAAAAGCGAGTTTTACGAATAAAAACAATCGGATTCTTCTATGTAAATATTTAAGAAAAAAAGAATTTTAATTTTTCAACAAGATAAGATTCGATGAAAACACAGCAAAAAGAAAGGCTTTTTATGCGAGGTTGATGGGCATTTTCAATTGAGTTTATCGATTAAAACTTAGACAACCCTTACCAGCAATGAGCGCGGCTCAGCTTGAGCAAAATTAAACAATAAAAGAGGCATACTTTCGGTTTTTAGATTTTATTTGAAAGATATTTTGGTGATGTCCGTATGGTCTCGGTGATGACTGTTTTGCCAGCCATCACCTGATCTTATACTTAAAGCGTTCATTACACGCTTAAACGTCGACCTTCTCTTAAGCAGACAAATGGATTCATCAGCTTCGAGCTATTTTTCATCGCCACTTTCAAATCAATCTCAGGCTGTTCTCGGCTTTCATCGGTCAGCTGAAAAGTGCGATAGTGAATGGCCATCGAGCATTTGGCATGCAGGTCTTTATGCGCTTGAAAGGCATCTTGCGGATTCATATGCATATAGCGCATCAGCTCACGCGGTTCATACGCCCCGATGGGCAGTAATGCAATTCGCGGTGCGCCAAAACGCTGATGCAGCTCTTTAAAGTGCGGTGAATAACCCGTATCGCCCGCAAAATAAGCATAGTCAGCGCCACAGTGAATATTAAACCCACCCCATAACGCACGGTTTTGATCACGCAGCCCACGGCCAGAACCATGCTGTGCTGGGGTATAGACCAGTTTTAAATCATGCAGACGTGCCGACTGCCACCAGTCCATTTCCAACACTTGTAAGTGCTTGGGCAAATACCATGCATTGCCTAGCCCTGTGTAAATGGGCATGGCGAAACGCTCATACAACCAGTTCAGACTGGCAATATCCATATGGTCATAGTGGTTATGGCTCAAAAGCACTGCATGGATGGTCGGTAAATCTTCCAAGGCAATGCCAGCAGGCATAACACGGCGTGGACCTCGCCCTTGCTTCGGACTGACATGTTCCGCCCAAACAGGATCGGTCAATAAGTTATAGGGCCCAATTTGAAGTAATACCGTGGCATGCCCCACAAACCACACCTGCCAATCCTTTAAATCGGCATGGGGGCGATCTTGCGGTAGGCTCTTTTTATCGGCATGAAAGTGCGCATACTCTTGCGCCAAGTCCACATTCCATGTCGAAGATTTACGCTTAATCAACCATTTCAGCAAGTCGCCTCGACTACGGCCCTCAGGTCGACGAACCGAATTGACAAAGCGAGTCCCGTTATAATGGTCGGAGTGTAGGAACTGAAATTCGGGCTGCCGCCATGTATGGGACATGGTATTTTCAGTCGGAATTTGATAATGGAGTTCAGTTGATTTTGGCTTCATTTAACGTCGTTATCTTTATTGCAATACACCAGTAACAGGACCAGTTTTGAAAACTGACCTCTACCTTAACCTATTCCAAGCGTCCTTGCATTCGCTCTAACCACACTTTTTTTGATTGCGGCTTCACAAAGAGTGCCACAATCTCAGGATGATTTTGTTTAATTTTTGCTTCAATGCGATTGACACACGCTTCTATCTCATCGGTAGTCAGGTGATCTTCAAACTCCACGCTCAATGAGGCCAAAACCTGTTTGGCACCCATTTGTTCGGTCAGTAAGCCGTTGGCCGACAATACGTCTTCATCATCTTGGGCAATTTTTAAGATATTTTGCCGTACATGCAGGTCTGCGGTTTCCCCAAGCAGCAAACCTTTGGTTTCCCGTGCCAAAAGAAAAGCAGACACCGCCAGAACCAGCCCAATCAGAATGGACGCCACCCCATCCAGTGCAGGCATATTTAAACGATGTGCCAAATAAATACCCAGAAAGGCAATCAACAGACCAATTAATGCAGCAGAGTCTTCAAACAGAACTGTAAACGTGGTGGGGTCTTTACTGCGACGAAAGGCCTCAAAATAACCTTGCTGACCTTTCGCCTTACGAAACACTTTCAGAGCAACACACCATGAAATACCTTCACTTACAAATGCAAAGCCAAGTACAACATAATTGATGGTCGGGTTTAAAATGGGTTCAGGGTGCAAAATGTGCATGATCCCATTGTACATAGACACCAATGCCCCTAAGGCAAAGACCATAAGAGATACAATGAAGGCCCAAAAATATAGCTCTCGCCCGTAGCCAAAAGGATGGTTAAAGTTGGCAGGTTTATTCGACTTCTTCAGTCCATATAACAGTAAAATTTCGTTTAAGGTATCCACAACAGAGTGAATGGCTTCACTCAACATGGCAGAGCTGTTGGTCAAATAAGCCGCAATAAATTTTACCAGCGCAATGGCTAAATTCCCCAACAGCGCGGCATAGACCACCAGTTTATTTGAATCTGCCATATCGATTTTTAGCTCATATGTTCAATTAAATTATATTTATGTTTTTATCATATCCAATTTCAGCAAAACGCAATTGTATTTTTATGTAGTTCACCTCACCCGATTTTCAGGTAATTGGAATGAACTATTTTCAATATTTAATTAATACCTTTTAGCAATTATTAAAAAAGTGATTTCATATAGAAAAGTCTTAAGACTCAATCCAAGATCATTTATTTTCTAAATAATTGAATCATCTTCACGGCATCATTGTTTATCGATTATACTTTACCGCAGTCATGGTAAGACATTTTTTGGATTAGTCAGTGGGTTATTTATATGGAACTTAGACACCTTCGCTATTTCATTACTGTTGCTGAAGAACTGAACTTTAGTAAAGCAGCACTGAAACTTTATACCGCTCAACCTTCATTAAGTCAGCAAATCAAAGACCTTGAAGAAGATGTCGGCGTACAGTTACTGTATCGAACCAAGCGAAAAGTTGAACTCACGGAAGAAGGCGCTGTTTTCCTTGAACAAGCACGTCTCACCCTAGCTCAGGCAGACAAAGCGGTCGCTATGGCACGCCAAGTGTCGCAAGCCAAACAGCAGATGCTGCGCATTGGTTTTGTCCCTGTGGCGGAAATGAAAATCTTTCCTTATGTACTACCCAATTTACGAGTACAAAACCCAGAGTTAAAAATTGAGTTATTCAGTATGAACAATACTGAGCAACTACGTTTGCTGAAAAAAGGGGAGTTGGACATTAGCTTTACACGAAATAATGTCCATAGTGATGAAATCGAAAGCCAGTTTGTACTGCGTGAACCACTCATTTTCCTGTTGCCGAAAGACCATCCTTTGGCCAAATATGAGCGAATTCCGGTTAAAGCATTAAATGGCATTGATTTTATTATTCCCGCAGCCGAGCAGTCACAGACTTTACACCAGACGATTTTAGACTTTGCCAAAGCTCATAATGTCGAATTCAACATTGTGCAAAAAGCGGACAATATTCTGTTCAATATCAATGCGATTGGCTTGGGGCTCGGCTGTACAATTTTACCTGGTTATGTTGCGCCACTTAGCATGAACAACACGGTAATTCGTCCACTTGAGGTTGAGCTGCCGTATTTGGATCTGTATGTGAACTATCGTAAAAATAACAGCTCACTGGCAGTGACTAAATTTATAGAATTACTGACTCGGGTATTTTATTTGGATATTAACCGCGAATAAATCCGCAGTGAGTTCTAATTACTCATCTCATTCGGCGCGCCACTATTTTCTGAATAAAATAAATAGTTACGCGCCTTTCTCATAGACCAATCCTCTGCATGAAAAGCGTATTTTCATCCTTTTGTTTTTAAGCGATGTCGATGACATCGCGCTTTTTCATTTTGTATTCTTTTTAAGCTAGGATAGGCTAAGAAAAACAGGCTTTTGTCAAGTTCCCTACAACTGAAGTCCGAACACAGACTGGTACTGAAGTAGATCTTGCGACTTTAGCTGCACGAAAAAAATAAAACGAAGAAGGAGAAAATTATGCCGATACCCACTTTACAGCGTTTAAAAACAGCAATGAAATTTCGCCCCTTCTTTTTCATTAGTTTTTTGCTGACTGCTGTTTTTTATACGCTGCTGAATATATTTACCGACTGGTCTTGGTCGACCAATTTATTGATCAGTTGGAATATTGCCGTCTCAAGTTATTTAGTCAAAACCATGACCACCCTGTGGTCTGTTGACCATCGGCACATTCTGCAACATGCACAACAGCAAGATGCCAGTAAATGGATCATTCTACTGTTGGTGATCCTGACTTTGCTCATGTGCTTAATTGCGATTGTATTGGAATTGACTCATCTTCCGAATGACCCAACCATCAAATATGGGCACTTAGCGCTGTCCTTACTCACCATTATTAGCGCATGGTTCTTTATGCATACCGTATTTGCCATTCATTATGCACATGACTATTATCTGGCTCTCGCAGATCAACAAGATGCTGGCTTAGACTTTCCCAAAACGGCTCAACCAACCTATCCCGACTTTTTATATTTTAGTTATGTGATTGGCACTTCTGCGCAAACCGCGGATGTTTCCATTACCTCACGTTCGATGCGTATTCTTAATATTCTGCACATTATTTTAGCTTATGGTTTTAATACCTCTATTCTCGCCATTAGCATCAATGTCGCGGCGGGTTTTATCACGCTATAAATACCCTGTTTTTCATTTCTTGCTCATCTTCACAAATGACAACCATCGAATATAAAGGCGATGATTGAAGTTCTTTCTGCGACAACATCACAAAAAAAGCCCCATCAAAGAGCTTTTTCAAATTACAAATCCAAAAGTTAAATGAAACGTTCATTCGCCTTAAAACATACTAAAGACAAAAACTTTAAAGATGATCGCCCCAAAACAGGCAGGCTCACTCTGACCAGCGTCCACAGGCTATATATTTGGACTACTCAAGTTAAATCACTTGTTTAAGGTCAACATATTGTAATAAATGCTGCTGCAAGCTCGGCACATCATCCGCGATGGCTAAAGGTTGATATTGTCTGAGCGTTTCAGGTGTATGCACCCCATAACTCACCCCGATTCTCGGCATGGCAATAGTACGCGCCATCTCTAGATCATAACTGGTATCACCGACCATAATCGCGCGTTCAGCAGACACGCCCGTTTCAGCTAAAATCTCTTCCAACATCAAAGGATCCGGTTTAGATTTGGTCTCACTGGCTGCACGCGTTGCCACAAATAATGCTTGGCTCTGCGTTTGCGCCAATACTCGATCTAAGCCTTTACGGCTTTTACCTGTCGCAACCGCCAACTGTAAACCTGCTTCACGTAAGCCATTCAACATATCGGCTACGCCGTCGAACCAAACATCACCTTTCGAGTTCGCCACATAATGCTCGGCATAGCATTGCAAAATCTCAGTATGTAGCTCAGGCACTTGAGGAAATAATCGCTGCGCGACTTCTGGCAAACCTAAACCAATAATACTTTTTGCTGCATCAGCAGCTAAAGGTTGTGCAAATTGCTGCGCGGCAAACAGTAAACTCGCCACAATCTGCCCCACTGAATCAAATAATGTCCCATCCCAATCAAAGATAATCAGTTCTACAGGTTTATTCATGCTGGGGTTCCAATATTTACTTTTATAAAGACAATTTACACGATGCATTTGCTACACAATGGCGACAAGGATGCGCCGTTGAGCTGACTTGCATTTCACTTTAAATCAGTGCTTAAAGCGCGTTCAAGACGTTCCATCAGCTCAACAAAAGATTTTTGTTACTTTGCATCTTTAAAATTAAAGATGACCAATACAGCATCATTTTAAATTAATCACAACCAACAAAAGTCATGGCGTTATCACCTCTTCTAAAATGAAAGGGAAAAGACTTAATCCTTCTTCTGCGCTCTTAATTGCGCCACAATACTCTGCATATCTTCAGGTAACGGTGCTTCAATCGGTGCATAACCAGGGATGTCTAAACGCATTGCATGCAGACATAAACGACGTGGCTTCGGCCCTTTATATTCTGTTTCATGACCATACTTATCATCACCGACCAATGGATGACCAATGCTTAAACCATGCACACGAATTTGATGGGTACGCCCTGAAAGCGGCGATGCATAGACTAAGGTTGCATGCATAAAACGCTCAGCCACATTCCACTGCGTTTTAGACTCTTTACCTTCACTCGACACACGCACACGACGTTCCCCATTGGCCAGTTCATAACGGTGCAAAGGCGCATCAATTAACTGCTTGTCTAAACTCACCACACCTTTGACTACAGCAGCGTAAGTTTTCTTAATTTTGTGTTCACGCAACATGTCTTGCAAACTTTTTAAGACACTACGTTTTTTAGAAATCATCACCAAACCTGAGGTATCACGGTCAATACGATGAATCAGTTCTAAATATTTTTTACCTGTCGCGGCACGTAAGCCTTCAATCAGACCATAAGCAACACCACTGCCGCCATGCACGGCAATGCCAGATGGTTTATTGACAACCATCAATCCTTCATCTTCATACACCACACGGCTCAGTAAACTCTGTGCTACTTTGTCAGAAACAGGCGCCGCATTTTCATCTTTTTGTTCATAGCGAATCGGGGCCACACGAATCTGGTCACCAATAGACAACTTAGTTTCTGCTTTTATACGCTTTTTATTCACGCGAACCTGACCTTCACGAATCAGGCGATAAATACGACTTTTAGGCACACCTTTTAAACGGCTAAATAAAAAGTTATCAATCCGTTGCCCTGCTTGATGCTCGTCCACTTCAAACCACGTCACGTTTTGCCATTGTTGGGTAGAATTCATACAGTTACTGCGACCTAAAAAATACGGAATTTGAATAAAAAATGACCATTTAGGCTATGCTTTACACAAGAAAGACTAGCTTAGCCCATAGGCAGATGGTACAAGGTTTGATATAGTCAGCGCACGGATACCACCATAAGTGAGTCAAAAGCTTAATCATTTCAATTTTAAATTGAATAGTTAAGAAAATAACTCAACTCAGCTTGGAACGGTCCCAAAAGAATTATGCCGACGCCGAAGGCTTATTATATCGGCAAAACAGCAAACTGTTAGGTTTAATTGTGCATCTGCACATAAATCAGTTTGCCCCAAAAAAATATGTGACCAACGAAGGTTGGTTTTTAAACGTAAACTGATATACATCAGATTAGTCGCTCCCTGATGTCGTATTCAGGCCACAGCGTTGATGCATATGGATCTGTTCAGTTGTAAAGGTACGATGATAATTCCGTATCAAGACACCCTATCCAAAAAGAAGGGTTGCTCTTCGAGCAAATGTGACAGTGAAAGTTACTTACATCCAATGCACCGCTTGTCCGCCAGTGAAACGCGCAGGAGACTTTAATCGTTTAAAGATTGAAGCCGTATTGCCATCATCAATATGTGAATCAAAACCGAAGCCGATCAAAAAGGCAGGTAATAAAACTCAGACCACAATCGGTTTATTTGAGATCTGAGCAAAATTGGTCCGTGATGTTTGATGTTCGCTACGTGTTTAGCGATAGTTTGCTGTGTATCACTATTAGGTGTTACACCCATGAAACGTATGTTGATTAATGCAACACATGCAGAAGAGATTCGCGTTGCACTTGTCACTGGGCAGCGTCTTTACGATTTTGACTTAGAAAATCGTACCCGTGAACAAAAAAAATCCAATATCTATAAAGGTCACGTGACTCGCGTTGAGCCTTCTTTAGAAGCCGTCTTTGTTGAATATGGTGCGGGACGTCAAGGCTTCTTGTCTATGCGTGAAATCGCAAACTCTTATTACAAAGCTGACCCTCGCCAAACTTCCAATATTCGTGAACTGATTACTGAAGGCACTGAGCTTTTAGTACAGGTAGAGAAAGAAGAACGTGGCAACAAAGGTGCTGCACTCTCTACCTTCATTTCTTTAGCTGGTCGCTACTTGGTACTCATGCCAAACAACCCGAAAGGTGGTGGTATTAGCCGTCAAATTTCAGGTTCAGTACGTGAAGAATTGAAAGAAATGTTGGCGTCGTTAAATGTACCTCGTGGCATGAGCGTAATTGTACGTACTGCGGGTATTGGCCGTTCTCAAGAAGAATTACAACTCGACCTACAGCACTTACTTGATCTTTGGGCGCAAATCCAAAACACAGCAAGTTCTGGTCCATCACCAATGCTGGTTCACCAAGAAGCAGGCGTGGTGACACGTGCGATTCGTGATTATTTACGTGATGATGTTGCTGAAATCTTAATTGATTCAGAGCAAGCCTATAACGAAGCCTATAACTTCGTAAAAGCAGTCATGCCTCGTCAAATCGACAAGTTAAAAACCTATACGCTAAATGAGCCGTTATTTGCGCATTTTGGTATTGAAAGCCAAATTCAAACAGCTTATGAACGTGAAGTTAAACTTCCTTCAGGCGGTTCAATCGTTATTGACCAAACCGAAGCATTAGTGTCAATTGACATTAACTCTGCAAAATCAACCCGTGGTAGTGACGTTGAAGATACAGCGCTCAATACCAACCTTGAAGCAGCGGAAGAAATTGCACGTCAACTGCGTTTACGTGACATTGGTGGTTTGGTTGTAATCGACTTTATCGACATGACCAAAGACCGTAACCAACGTATGGTTGAAGCGAAACTTCGCGAAGCAACACAAAGCGATCGTGCCCGTATCCAATTCGGTCAATTGTCTCGTTTTGGCTTGATGGAAATGAGCCGTCAACGTCTACGCCCTTCGCTTGAAGAAGCAACAGGTTATGTCTGCCCGCGCTGTCATGGCACAGGTATGGTGCGTGACTTGCGTTCATTATCGCTTTCAATTATGCGTAAAGTTGAAGAAATTGCGCTGCGCGAACGTCATGGGGAAGTTCAAGTACAGGTTCCTGTTGAAATTGCAGCATTCTTATTGAATGAAAAGCGTCACACGTTGGTTTACCTCGAACAAACCTCAGGTGTTCGTGTGACAGTGCTTCCGCACCCACACTTAGAAACCCCACATTACGAAATTTCGTATAACCCTGAAGGCTTTGCACCAACCAGCTATGAGCGTACAGAAGCAACACGTTTAAGCGAAAAAGAGTTGGGTTACGAGTCATCAGAATGGCATTTAGATGGTGCAGATCATGTGCATCAACATGCTGCTCCTGCACCTGCACCTGCACAACAAGAAAAAGGCAACAAAAAACCACGTAACAACGCGCCACAACAACAAGTTGCGCAACAAGCCCCTGTTCAAGCTGCACCATCAAGTAGCCCATGTGCATGGCTAGAGAACTTGTTTGTACAAAAACAAGCTGCGACTGTCGATCAATCACGTTCTGCAAATAATGCTGCTGCTGCCATTGAGCAAATGGTGAATGGTGGTGCAGTGAGCCGTGGTCAGTTTGGTCAAGTTGGCACGCCTGCTGTGGCACCTGTCGCGCCAAGCAACAATGTCTACATGAGCTCTGCACCTGTTCATGCAAAATCTGAACACCGTGAAGATAAGCATGTAGAAAAAGAAGAACGCGGCACACGCCACAACAAAAAGCGCCCTAATAAGCACAAAGAGTCACGTGAGCAAAATGCGCAACATGACAACCAAGTTCATGAAGAAATTGTGCAGGTCTCTCGTCAAGATCAACAGCGCCAAGATCGTTATGAACAACGCCCTGAACGCAATGAACCACAACGCCAAGACCGTCATGAACAACGCTCTGAGCGCAGTGAACAACAACGTCAAGACCGCTCAGAGCGCAGTGAACAGCAACGTCAGGAACCGCGTGAAAACAAGCGTTCATCACGTCGCCAACACGGTGAACAACAGCAAAACACTGATGTTCAAAACGAACAGCAAAATGTAATGCCACGTCGTGACCGCCGTAACCAACCTCGTCCAGAGCGCCCAAATCGCCACCGCGATCCAAGTGTATTAAATGAGCAAGCGACTGAAGCAGCGCCAGCTGTGGTTCAAGAACCTCAAGTTAAAGTTGAGTTGATTGAAGCACCGCGTCAAGAAATGATCACAACAGCCCATGTGGTCAATGTCGATCAAGCGCAAAGTGAAATCGTGGCATTAACTCCGCCTGCACACACCGAAACCAAGCCTCAGCAAGCTGCTGTTGCGAAAGCAGAAGTTGAAGTAAAAGCTGAGAAAGTGGTACAGGAGAAAGCAACTGAAGTTGTAGTAGCACCTGCTGAACAACAAGCAGAGCAAAAACCACGTGAAAGCGTAAAACGTGCCAGCAATGACCCACGCCAACGCCGTCGCCAGCAACGCGCTGCACACACACAGCAAACTGAAACACCTAAACTCACACCTTCACAGGTGCCAACTTTAGGTCAGTACACCATCAGCAGCTTGATTCGCCATGTCTATGGTGAAGACTGTTCAGTGCTGATTGAGCAGTTTGGTTTAATTCCAACCTTCAACCGTGCCCTTCAGAAATTTACTGAAGAGTATGCAGCAACGTTAAGCAAAACTGTGACAACGACTGCTGTTGAAGCAGAGAAAAAACCGGTCACCCGTGATGTTGAAATCACAAAAGCGCAGCCTGAAGCAGAGCCAGTTCCAGTATTGGACCTGACACCGCCTGCACCTGTGTCTGAACAACGTGTTGCAAATGACCCGCGTGAGCGTCGTCGTTTAGCTAAACTTGCTGCTGAACAAGCCAAACAAGCACGCGAAACAGCACCTGTTGCTGAATCGTCAGCGCCTGAAACAGCGGTTGTTGCAGAAACGCTTGCTGAAGAAGCTGCACCCGTTGTAACTCCACAGGAAAGCGAACCTGTTCTTGCAACAGAAAGCGAAGCGCCTGTTGCCGTTGAAAGCAGCGAAGTGAAAAGCTCAGCTGATGTAGCTGCGGTTGAAGAAGTGGAAGTTGTTGTTGCTCCAGTTCAAGCCAAAGCGCCTAGAGCGTCAAAGCAAGCTGAAAAAGTAGAAGTAACTGAAACTGTAGCGGAAACAGCTGCGGATGAGTCAGACAAATCAGACTCGGACAAGCCAGTTCGCCCACGTCGTCCACGTGGTCGTCCACCGAAAAAAGCGAGCCCGACTGAGTCGTAATTCGCCCTAGAGTTGTAAATTTAAAAAACCTAGTCATGTCAGTGGCTAGGTTTTTTTGTTATTTTCGTCAGATTAGGTTGATTGCACTAGACCGAAACGATTAAAAGAACAAGTGTAGAAACTGAGCACTATTCAAACGCATTGGATTGCATAAAATAATTAGGATTCATATGAGCCAACACCCATCACATGACCTCATTGGTATTACCGACGTTGCAGCAAAACTTCCTCAATTCATCAGTAAAGTTCCCAACTTACTCAGTGGATTAAAACAAGCATATTTACGGACCCCAAACACCCCAGCAGGTCTCGGGATTGCTTTTGAAAAAGCAGTGAAGCGCAACCCTCACGGTATGGCCTTGCTTTTTGAAGATCAAAAATTTAGTTACCAAGCCCTCAACGAATGGGCAAACCAAATCGGGCATTATTTTTTATCCATCGGGGCAAAAAAGGGGGATGTCATCACAGTGATGATTGAAAACCGTCCTGAATTGGTTGCAACCGTGATTGCACTTGCCAAAATTGGCGTTACTGCGGCTTTAGTCAACACCTCTCAAGTCGGTAAAGTGCTGGCGCATAGTATTAATCTAGTCAAGCCCATCGCAGTCATCGTGGGTGAAGAATGCCGTGCCGCAGTTGATGAAATCCGTCATGATTTAAATCTCTCTGCGGATCGTTTCTATTGGTTTGC
Organism: Acinetobacter sp. PC34; assembly: GCF_051789135.1. Taxonomy (NCBI): domain Bacteria; kingdom Pseudomonadati; phylum Pseudomonadota; class Gammaproteobacteria; order Moraxellales; family Moraxellaceae; genus Acinetobacter; species Acinetobacter sp. PC34. The sequence goes on from NZ_CP196664.1 coordinate 3,096,793, forward strand.
TGACCAAGAAACCCAAAAAGATGCAGACCTTGCACCGCAAGGTTTTAGTAATCTTGCTGAAAAAATTGATGCCTTTGCCAAATTCAATACCCCAACCACACACAGTGTGTTGGGTAAAGATGGCTTATTTTATATTTACACCTCAGGTACAACCGGTCTACCTAAAGCCGTTATTTTCACACATAGCCGCTGGACGTTGGCTTATGGAACCTACGGGCACGTACTCAACCTCGGTAAAGACGATGTGATGTATGTCACCTTGCCGCTGTACCATGCAACGGGCATTGTGGTGTGTTGGTGTGGCGTGATTGCGGGTGCGGGCACCTTGGCTTTACGCCGTAAGTACTCCACTTCTGCTTTTTGGAAAGATGTGCAAAAGTTCGATGCCTCTGCCATTGGCTATGTCGGTGAGTTATGTCGCTACCTCATGGATGCATCACCTTCAGCGTTAGAAAAAGGCCACCGTGTCACCAAAATGATCGGCAATGGCATGCGTCCGAATATTTGGGACAAATTCAAACAGCGGTTTGGTATTGAAGAAATTTTAGAGCTTTATGCATCAAGTGAAGGCAATGTCGGCTTTAGCAATGTATTTAACTTTGACAACACTGTCGGTTTTTCACCCACGCCTTATGCCATTATCCAGTTTGATAAAGAAAAAAATGCGCCTGTTTATGATGCCAAAGGTGGCTGTATCAAGGTCAAAAAAGGCGAAGTTGGTTTATTGATCGGTAAAATTACTCGCCGCTCCCCTTTTGATGGCTATACCGACCCTGAAAAAAATAAATCAGTGATTCTTAAAGATGTCTTCAAGTCTGGCGATGCTTATTTCAACACAGGGGACTTAGTCCGCGACATTGGTTTCCGTCATGCCCAATTCGTCGACCGCTTAGGCGATACCTTCCGCTGGAAAGGCGAAAATGTGTCCACGACTGAAGTTGAAAACATGGTTAGTGAATATGACAAAATCACCGAAGCTGTAGTATATGGTGTTGAAATTCCAAACACCAATGGTCGTGCGGGAATGGCTGCGATTACACTGGCAGACGGCGCTGAACTGAATGAGCAGGATTTATCCCAAATGCTCGTGAGCTTTAAAAAATGTCTGCCTGCCTATGCTGTACCCGTTTTCTTACGCGTACAAAAGCAAGTTGAAACTACAGGAACGTTTAAATACCAAAAGAACAAGCTCAAAGAACAAGCCTTTGACCCGAAAAAAACGGATGAACGCTTGCTGGTCCTGTTACCCAACAGCAGTACCTATGCAGATTTAACGCAACAAGTCTTTGATAACATTCAAGCCTATCAATATCGCTTCTAAACTCGAATTGCTTGTTTTTTAGCTACCTAATCGCAAATTTGTTGTATTTATAATCAAACATCAACAAGTTTGCGATTTTTTACTTGCGCTCGATGCATATCTTGCTACAATACGCTCCATCAAATGATATGGGTCGTTAGCTCAGCTGGTAGAGCAGCGGACTTTTAATCCGTTGGTCCCGCGTTCGAATCGCGGACGACCCACCATTCCTTTGATACCCTTGATGGGTCGTTAGCTCAGCTGGTAGAGCAGCGGACTTTTAATCCGTTGGTCCCGCGTTCGAATCGCGGACGACCCACCATCTTTCTTGTAAAATCTAATTTTACAAACCTGCTCAGGTTCGAATGCTTTAAAAATTTCTTTTTTAAACTTTCAGCGAATACTCTTTCGCATACCTTGCTCAGGGTCGTTAGCTCAGCTGGTAGAGCAGCGGACTTTTAATCCGTTGGTCCCGCGTTCGAATCGCGGACGACCCACCATTTATTTAAATCCTCTTTAATTGCATTGATATGACGTTTATTTAGCGACATGCTATTTAAGTCATAAAATTCGCACGCTGTTCATTTCTTCACTATTTTTATTCTTCAGTCTTATTCTGTTGCTTTGCCCAATTCCATTTTAACTATGAATTAGGCTCACGCTTTAATGTATACGCACGCTCTAATTTCGGAAAACCTCGTGCATACAATTTTTGGTTAGTGGCATCTAGATTATTACTTTTATCTAAATCCATTTGCAGCGTTTGCGAATCCACCACGCGATAATAAAAATTAATCCCCTCTTTACGATGCACAATCAACTCTGTTCGCTCTTTATTCATGGTCCATGTATCACGGCGATAACTTAAGTTTGAAAAGCCAGGGCGTTGTTTTTCTGAAAAGACCTTACCCAAACGCACAATGCTGCGATGCACCGTACCATCAGGTAAAAAATTGAGAATAAAATCAGCCTTCCCTGTTTCACAAGGGAAAAAATAACCATCACATTGAATTTGTGTGCGATAACGCCCAATAAACTGCTGTTCACTAATATCAAGCGTACGAGGTGCATACTCCGAATCATCTTGCATGGTTGCCCGTCCTGCCACCTCAGTCAGCTTCTTCCCTGACTCAGGCGAAACAGCAGCGTCCCCTACCGTGCTATTTTCATGTTGTTGTGATGCCTCCGACAGCCCACCATCACAGCCAGCTAACGATACACCGATTAGCGCCACCGCTCCTTGCAGTAATGCGCCAATCAAACCCTGATGCTTTCGTTTCAACTTCATTCCACACTCACTTCCTGCACGTGATTAATATCCATAACCATCACGAGTTTTTCCATCCTGACCCTTGGTGTTTTCTCGGATTCAAATGACTTGCTGACTTTAAGCAGCTAGCTCAACACCAAAGAGAGCACATTTTAATCCCGATCAAAACCATAGCTTTTATCTCTTTACATAACTTTACTTTTTAATCGACTCCGCCACCTTTAAAAACCTAATTCCATCTCCATTTTTAAACTATGAGTGCATAAAGCCACTCAGATTTTAATTTTTAAGGAGACCTAGATGGCCAATGTTGGTTTATATCGCTCAAACCGCTCGAACATGATTGCTGGTGTGATGGGTGGTATTGCTGAACGTTTTGGTTGGAACGCAAATTTACTTCGTATTGTTTTCATCACCATTTCACTGTTAAGTGCAGCATTCCCCGGAATTTTGGTTTACCTGATTCTTTGGCTGGTGATGCCGAAACAAAAAGACCAAATCGAGCATTCTCCACAGGCCCGATCAGGTTATAGCAATACGATGCGTACCGTTAATCCAGATCATCACAACCCATAGGCGCACATCTTTCGTCTCAAAAAAGTTTCTTTTTATGCTACGACAACTTCCCCCAAAGTGTCGTAGCTTTTTTTTTGCCTACGACACTCACATGACTTAGCGATGTTGCAACAGACGATACAACGCTGCAATCATATCAGCACGGCTAATGATGCCGACCAACGCCTTATTTTCAACCACAGGAATATAGTTAAAAGAACGTTCAACAAAGTACGGGATCAAATCTTGTAGTTCTTGATCAGGCTGTACCGTGACCACCTGACGTTTCATAATGTGCTTGACTTGATCTTGCCAAGAGGTACGCAAATCCGTCGCCTTTTGGAACCACTCCACCACTTCATATAAAGCCAAGGTGCCGCATACTTGTTCAGCTCGATTTAACACAGGTAAACTCATTAGATTGACCTGTTTAAATTTTTCCACAGCGACTTGAATGTCTTCATCTTCATATAAACACAGGACATCTTTACTCATAATGTCCCGACAACGTAGGTCTATATGAAAGCGAGTATCTGCCTGCGCTTGGGCTTTTAAAATCAGTTTTTGTAAATCATATTCACTGATGTCGAGCAACTGTGTTTCTTGGGCTAAAACTTGATGAATATCTTCAGGTTGGATCGTGACCTTCTGGGTTGGGGTCGGATCGGTGCTACGCGTATTGACTTGCGCCACGGTTGGGTATTGCTTCCCGAGTAAACGGTTGAACACAATCGCAATCACGAGAAGCAAGATCGAGTTGAGTAAAACAGGATAAAACACAAACTGATAACCTAACTCGTGTACCGTCTCGCCTCCCAACACCGCTGTAATCGCCACAGCACCACTCGGTGGATGCAAAGAGTCTGTCGTCATCATCAAAATAATCGACAAAGCCACAGCAACACTAAATGCTTCTGTTAAGTTGGAAATATAGAGTGCGCAGGTCACCCCAATTACTGCTGCAATCGTATTCCCAATCACAATATTCCATGGCTGAGCCAAAGGACTGGCTGGTACGGCAAAAAGCAACACCGAGGACGCACCCATCGGGGCGATATACCATGCATTGATCCCACCCAAAAGCCACCAACTTATGAGTGAAGACAGTGCTAATCCCAACAATGCACCTAAACCACAGAGCATTCTTTCCTTTAGCGGTAACACTTTAAAATTCGGTTTTAAGGTATTTAACCATTCAAGTTGCATATGAAACACAGCCACCCTTCTACTTTTTCGCACTTAACCGGTGCAAAATTATACGTGGTCTCACTAATAAGATGCATCTATTTTACATCTTATTTTTATGAGTAATTCTACTGAATTCTTTAGTGAACGTATTGCTGTAACTGTACAACCCGTTCAGCACACTGCTGCATAGGACAAAAAGCATACATAGGCGATCCAACATACTGGCCTGCATTATCACACTCTTGCTCAACATAGGCTTTCCACAAGCGTTGTGATTTCAAAATGGCTTGATAACGTTCAGGCTGCTGCCATTCGGCACTTTGCACCCGTATTTGATCGAGTAATGCCACAATTTGCTTTTCGTAGCCCTGTTTGGCTTGATCCGCACAAATTTGTACCACGCTATTGTTAATCCCTGCCAGTTGCTGCTCTTGAATGGTTTGCTCGACACATTGATTATAAACATCCAGCTCGGCCTCTTGCTGCTGTGCGTGAACCGCTCCACTGAACGTAGCCAGCAGAACAAGGATCTGATGATAAAATTTTGGCATGAGGGTGCTCTTGGTTTTATTGTGCAGAAATTTAATATAGCAAACTCGGGCAATTTGGCTCAAACCAGAGAAAAGACGGTCTATGTAATACACGCAGCTCAATCTTTTTCAACATACAAAAATCGTGCTATCTGACTTCTCTCACGCAACCACCACAGTTAAATTTTTAAATGAATGAATCCTGCTGAACCCTTTGCCACTCACTCGCAAAATCCTTATACTTAGAACCAATTTTTTCTTATATTTATAATGGATGCTGCATGAGTCGCGCCATATCGCATATTGATACATTCCAAGGCTTAATTCTTGCCTTACAAAACTACTGGGCTGAACAAGGTTGTGTCATTTTACAACCTTACGATATGGAAATGGGTGCAGGGACATTCCACACTGCAACATTCTTACGCGCACTTGGGCCTGAAACTTGGAACGCAGCATACGTTCAACCCTCACGTCGTCCTAAAGACGGTCGTTATGGTGAAAACCCAAACCGTTTGCAACACTATTACCAATTCCAAGTGGTACTAAAACCAAACCCAGATAATATCCAACAGCTTTACCTAGACTCGTTAAAAGCCATTGGTATTGATACCCTCACTCACGATATTCGTTTCGTAGAAGACAACTGGGAATCGCCAACACTCGGCGCTTGGGGCTTAGGTTGGGAAGTTTGGCTCAACGGTATGGAAGTGACTCAGTTTACTTACTTCCAACAAGTCGGTGGTGTTGAATGTTACCCAGTAACAGGTGAAATCACTTACGGTCTTGAACGTTTGGCAATGTACTTACAAGGTGTCGATTCTGTTTACGATCTTGTTTGGACCAAAGGTCAGTTTGGTACAGTGACTTATGGTGATGTATTCCATCAAAACGAAGTTGAGCAATCAACCTATAACTTTGAATACGCACTAGTCGACAAAATGTTTGAATTATTTGACTTCTATGAAGCCGAAGCATCTCGTTTAATTGAAGCAGAATTACCACTTCCTGCCTATGAACAAGTCATTAAAGCATCACACAGCTTTAACTTACTCGATGCACGTGGTGCGATTTCTGTAACCGAGCGTCAACGCTATATTTTACGTGTTCGTACTCTGGCACGTTCAATTGCACAAAGCTATGTGGCGGCTCGTGCCAAGCTTGGTTTCCCAATGGCAGAACCACATTTACGTGATGAAGTTTTAGCTCAATTGAAAGCTCAGGTTGAAGCAGAAGCGGCTCAAGCAGAAAAATCAGCGGAGAACAAATAATGTCTAAACATACAGTTTTATTTGAACTTGGCTGTGAAGAACTTCCACCAAAAAGCTTAAAAACTTTACGTGATGCATTGCAAGCTGAAACAGAAAAAGGCTTAAAAGATGCAGGTTTAGCTTTTGATTCTATCGAAGCCTATGCAGCGCCTCGTCGTTTGGCATTGAAAATTATCAATGTAGATGGTGCTCAAGCAGATACTCAAAAACGTTTTGACGGCCCTGCTGTACAAGCTGCTTATGATGCTGAAGGTAAGCCAACCAAAGCGCTTGAAGGCTTTATGCGTGGTCAAGGCATTACTGCGGATCAAGTTTCAACTTTCCAAGCAGGTAAAGTTGAAAAAGTATGCTACCTAAAAGATGTGCAAGGTCAAAGCCTTGATGTTTTACTGCCACAAATTTTACAAACTGCTTTGGATAACCTTCCAATCGCAAAACGTATGCGTTCTGCAGCAAGCCGTACTGAATTCGTTCGTCCTGTAAAATGGGTGGTATTGTTAAAAGATAATGATGTTGTTGATGCAACGATTCAGGATCATAAAGCAGGTAATGTGACTTATGGTCACCGTTTCCATGCACCTGAAGCGATTACATTAGCCAATGCAGATGCTTACTTAGATGCGCTTCGTGCTGCAAAAGTTGTAGCAAATTTTGAAGAACGCCAAGCCATCATCGACCAACAAGTCAAAGCACTTGCGGATGAAGTGAATGCAATTGCCATCGTTCCTGCTGATTTACGTGATGAAGTAACCGCATTGGTTGAATGGCCAGTTGCACTTCGTGCGAGCTTTGAAGAACGCTTCCTTACTGTGCCTCAAGAAGCTTTGATCACCACCATGCAAGACAACCAAAAGTATTTCTGTTTAGTAAATGCTGACAATAAACTTCAACCTTACTTCATTACTGTTTCAAATATTGAGTCTAAAGATCCAACTCAAATCATTGAAGGGAATGAGAAAGTTGTACGCCCTCGTTTGTCTGATGCTGAATTCTTCTTCTTGCAAGATCAAAAGCAACCGCTTGCATCTCGTAAAGAAAAATTAGCCAATATGGTTTTCCAAGCACAGTTAGGTACGCTTTGGAATAAATCTGAACGTATTGCTAAATTGGCTGTGGCTTTATCTGCAATCACAGGTGCGAATCCTGCCGATGCTGAAAAAGCAGCACTTCTTGCAAAGTGTGATTTAACTTCTGAATTGGTTGGCGAATTCCCTGAACTTCAAGGGATTGCGGGCACTTACTATGCACGTATTGAAGGCGAGAATGATGAAGTTGCGGAAGCTTTAGGTGAGCAATATTTACCTAAGTTTGCTGGCGATGTTCTACCGAAAACCAAAACGGGTACGACGATTGCCCTTGCTGATCGTTTAGATACGTTGACTGGTATTTTCGGTATTGGTCAAGCGCCTACAGGTTCTAAAGACCCGTTTGCTTTACGTCGTTCTGCGATTGGTATTTTGCGTTTAGTGACTGAAAACAATCTTGATGTTTCAATTGAAGAATTGATCAAGCTTGCTTTGGCTGCTTATGGCGATGTATTGAAAGACCACAACAAGACTTTGGCGGATGCTGTTGCATTCCTTGAAGGTCGTTATCGTGCGAAGTATGAAGACCAAGGCGTTGCAGTTGATGTGATTCAAGCGGTTCAAGCGCTTTCACCAAAATCACCTCTTGATTTTGATAAGCGTGTGACTGCGGTGAATCATTTCCGTAGTTTGCCTGAAGCTGCTGCTTTGGCTGCTGCGAATAAGCGTGTTGCCAATATCTTGGCGAAAGAAGCTGCACCTACGGGTGTAATTGTTGAATCTAAGTTGCTTGAAGATGCTGAAAAAGCACTTTATGCAGAGATTCAAAATATCCTGCCTGTGGTTCAACCGCTTTTAGCTGCAAAAGACTACACCGCTGCACTTTCTAAATTAGCTGCACTTCGTGCGCCGATTGATGCTTTCTTTGAAGGTGTGATGGTCATGGCAGATGATGCTGAACTGAAAGCAAACCGTTTACGTTTACTAGCTCAGTTACGAGACTTGTTTACCAGTGTTGCGGATATTTCGGTGTTGCAGCATTAAGCTGAATGATTGAAATAAAGAAACCGCTTTAGAGCGGTTTTTTTATCATTTATATATAGGAAATAAAGGTCTTACCTTACGTAAATCTCTATCTGAAATAAGGATTCCTAAGCTATATTTAGCTCTAGTAAGTCCAACATAAAACTTCGACTGTGTTTGTTGCTCAAAAGTTTTTGTCTCATCTTGGAACCACTCAATCATTTGACTAGTCGGATAAAGTATTACTCTATCTAGAGTAAGCCCCTTACTTGAGCCAATATTCATTGAGGGATATTGAGAATCCACTTTTTTATTTCTTGAGTCCCATCTCAATTGAATAGGTTTATACTGTTCTAAATAACTTAACTTTTTAGATTCAGGAACATAAAAAATCCCTAAATGTTCAATGTGTGAATCATTACAACATACGCAACTTTCAGACGGGGTAAAATCTGGAAATAACTGAGATGATATGTGGCAAATAATTGGCTCATTTCTATGTGATTTACATAATGTCACTTCATCAATTTCACAAATACCATTTAGATGCTCTAAGAAGTAATTTTTAATCTTGCCTTTTGAATATTTTCCATATTTCTGTGAATGATGGGTACTGTATGTAGTTTGACGAGGATCACCAACTGCAATTACATTTTGTATAGATAAATATATATTTTTGACAATATCAAGATCATACCCTGCTAAATCTTGGATTTCATCAATAAAAATACAACCATAGATTTTTGCCAATCTTTGAAAAATTAACTGATTGTCCTTTTCATAAATCCTAACTATGAATTTAGAAATTTTATCTGAATATATTGATAAATTTGAATCAAAAAAATGATTTAAAAAATCCTTTTCTGCCCAATAAATAGGTCGTCCCTTCCAATAGTAGGCGAATTCAAACATGAGGTGCGACAGTTTCAAAAGCCATATGATAATCAACAAGCTGAGCAAATTTCTCTAATGGTGTAAGCCAATCTAACGCCTTTCTAGGACGAGTATTCAGTGACATGGCAACTTGATTTAAATAATGCTGATCTGCCTGATTTAAATCAATCCCTTTAGGTAAATATTGCCTAATTAAACCATTCATATTTTCGCATGTGCCTTTTTGCCAAGGTGAATGTGGGTCACAGAAATATACATCTATGCCTAAATCTTCTTCGAGTATTTTATGTTCTGACATCTCGCGTCCACGGTCATAGGTCAACGTTTTACGCAGTTCTGCAGGTAAATATTTCAGAGCTTCAGTTAAAGCCTTGCGCACTGATTCTGCCTTTGCATCAGGTAATGTTGCCAAGATACAGAGCCGTGTATTTCGTTCAATAAGTGTTGCTATCGAACTTTTATTGTCTTTACCTTTAATTAAATCAGCTTCCCAATGACCCGGTATTTTTCTTTCTTGAACTTCGGCTGGGCGCTCATGAATAGTTTTAATATCCTGTAATATAGAATCTTTTTTAGGTTCACCGTTAGCTTTTCGCTTTTTATTTTCATGACGCAGACAGGATAATAAGTCTTTTTTCAACTCACCCTTGGGTAATGCTCGTATCGTTGAATAAATCGTTGTATGGCTTACATTCATTGTTTGATCCAAATCAGGAAATGTCTTTAAACGCTTTGCTATTTGCTGAGGAGACCATAAACAACGGATCGCTTCAACAATAAATTTCCAGAGGATTGAATCGATTTTGAGTTTTCTGTGACCACGTCTACGTCTAGCGAAGGTGTTATCAGAAGCATATCGAGCTTGATAAACGTCATTGATGCTATTTCTTTTAAGCTCACGATAGATCGTACTAGGATGTCTTTTAATGAGTTCAGCAAATTTTCTGGCTGAAAAGCCTTCTTTTCTTGACTCAAGCATTAATGCAGTACGATCTTCAAAGTTAAGATGATGGTATGACAATTTTATATACTCCATAAACCCTTTAAATTAATTAGGTGGTTTATGTCGCACTTCAAGTTTTACTCTGCCGTATTTCAATCCAGATTGACCATCAGTCCAATAATTGAACCCTATCTTTTTTCCAAAAAGATCATTGTTCAGAACACATTGATAAGGTTTTAAACACTCCTGTAAAAGAAATGAGAACCACCCTTTAATGTGAATATTGTTTGGGATAAATCCATTTATTTCTATAAATTTCTTTTTAATTTCACGAACATTTTCATCAGTAAATGTTGTGATTAATACTTTCTTATCATGTATCTTAAGTGCTTCTGTAACTAAAAATGTTGTTTTACCTGCACCTGCTGCTGCAATCATCAACTTTTTCATGATTTACACCATTCAACTACGGCTTTAATATAAGTTGGATACTCTAAAACCTCATCAGATTCAAAGAGCTTTAATGCCCAATCTGTTTTTTGATTTATCATATACTTAATGATTTCTTCTGATGTTGTATAAGTTGACGGATAACCAATTACTTGCCTAAATTTAACTAAATCCGCTTTATTAACATCAAAAAATTGTGGTTCTAAAGTATGCAGTGCATTTCTATCATCAGCACTAATAAGGATATGCGCTAAACCTGAGTACTCGTTATATTTTTGAGTAATATTTACATTAAAATCCCCATCATTATCAGTAATAACTGCAACATTCTTATTCAAAAGATTAGCAATGTCTAGAAACCTTTTAAATGCCAAACTTTGAACACTAATAACATCAACTCCATCCTCGATAGGTAATTTATTTTCATTTTCTTGCCTATAAATTTTTTGAAAGACCAACTCATCTGATGGTCCTTCAACAAGTACTGCTTTTTTAGCTAAAATTAACCTTAATGTTTCATAACCCGCCAATTTCTGAAAATATTTATAAGTATCAGGGGGTAAATCTGTAAAAAATTTTGTTCTCTTATTATCTATCAAAATCAAATTTTCTAAACCCAATTTATTTGCTACAAAACTACTATGTGTAGAAACTATAATTTGTTTGCCTTCCTTTTTATTTTTAATCTGATTTATTAACGAATTCAGCTTTGTATGTGAAAGATGATTTTCAGGTTCCTCTATTAAAATTAAATTTTTGGCTTTATCATGTGAATGAGCCAATGCTAGATTTGTTTTTACTATACATTGCTCCCCCTTTCCAATTTGGTCAAAGGGCACATTATTAAAATTTGTTGTTAGTTGACTTTCCCATGAGTTATTTGAACTAAGATCAACCGTAATTGATAACTGTTTTTCTGAAATTTCTGCACCAGTTGTAATTTTTGAATTTAAATCAACAACATTAGTATCTTCATTAAAATTTTGCTTTAATTTACGATAAGACTGTGCAAGTCCTATTTGCTCTGTTTTACTTAAGTTGTCTTTAATGATTTTTGATAAATAAATATCTGAACCATTTTTAATTTTTGAAGTAGATGAATCTATAAGCACAGATTTAATAGGAATTACCCTACTAATCACAGCCTTTCTTGCAAAAGATTGCCAATCAATATGAAAATATTCTATAGGTAAAGATGTTTGCTCATCGGGTAATTGAATTAGATCTTGATATAAATCAGAATATGTATCATCAAGCTTAATTTCGAAGCGAATACCTTGAGCTTTAGAATTAGCATCGGAATTAAAAGAACCCTCGAACTCTGCCAACTCGTCATTAGATTGAAAATATACTTCAATCAATAACTCAGGTAATTTTGTAGTTTTATCTGTTTTAATCTTTGTTAAATATTCATTCACAATTTCATAATTAAATAAATACTGATGAAAATCATGCTTCAAATATTTTCCATCTAATATTCCTGATAGGCATAAATGAATAGCTTCTAATATTGTCGATTTTCCAGCTTCATTATCCCCAACAAGGATATTCAATCCATCATTAAATGCTACTGTTGTACGCTCTTTAAAACTCTTATAGTTCTGAAGTACTAGCTTTTCTACTTTCACAGGAATACCCTACAATTTTATTATTAAAGGTATAATCTTATAATTATTACTTTTTTTCAAATTATAGAGTGGCAATTTAGAAATATATTTCAACCTTTTCCCATCCTCTAGCCAACCCCTCCCCAATTCCCTATACTCAACCTAACAACTTGCAACAAGAACGAACCTTATGAAATTAAAAACTGTACTTTTCGCTACTTTTGCTGCCCTTTCTATTACAGCATGTACATCTCAACCAACGATTCCACAGTTGACAGCGGGTGTATTACAAGAAATCCAAGACATTGAAGTCTATCCAGACACAACCAATAACAAAGCAAAACTGACCAAATTTGAAGACAAATGCGTCATCGAATTTACAGGCAACCTCAAAGCAGGCAAAGTCGTAGAACAGTGGGCGTTCCGTGACTACACCCTTATCACAGGTGGCTCAGCAACCTTTGCACTCGATGGCACCAGCACAGCAACCAAATTTGAATTACACGATGCAGAAGTACAGAAAAACTTCCTCGCACTACGTAATCACTTTGCAAAAGAAGCCTTAGCGCAATGTAACTAAGCAAATCGTCATCACTGGTGCAACATCAGTGATGACTTTCTCTCAAATGCCTTCCGCTTCGTGTCCTTTACTTCAATACCAGTCTCCATACTCGTTACATTTTAAACACCGACCACGCATAAACTTACATAATTTTAATGAATTAACTGAATGACACAATTTTCAGCCCATTGTTCATGCGCTGTTGGCGCATTGTGCGACTTTCATATCAAACGCTATTTTTAAGCTCATTTCTGTCTATGATGACTGCTGTTCTGAACTCCTCATCGGGTTCTGTCATAAGAGGTAGAAAATCAAAGATGAAAGTTTTAACAAAGACACTCACCGCTTCGGCTTTAACCACTGCACTTTTAGCCTCCACTTCCCTATTTGCAAATACCACAGCCAATACATCGGCCAATGTTCAAGTTCAAACCTCGCAACCAAGCGTATTGCAAAACTTAAAACATGATGTCAAACATGCCGCGCATGCGACAGGTGAAACGGTTGAGCATGGTGTCGACAAAACCAAAGCATTCAGCAAAGAAAAATGGCAAGACACCAAAGAATTTTCAGCTGAAAAATCTGCTGTCGTAAAAGATAAGGCTGGTGACGTTAAAGACTCTGTTGAGCATAACACCAAAAAAAGTGGTCACTATATAGCGGATAAAGCGAAACAAGGCCAACAAGCGACCAAACAAAAATGGCAGGAAACTAAGCAGGCTGTCAGTGGTCAACCCAAACGTGCAGACGTAAATGGGCAAGCCCAAGTGGAACTAGATACACCTGTTGCTAAAGCCAAAGTCGGTTCATCGACCGATGCTGCTGTTGGCGCGAAGTAGAAAGTTAAACTCCTCCAGAGTTGAGAGAGCCCACATGCTGGGCTCTTTTTTTAGCTATATACGTTTGCACACTAAGCTTGTTTACAACCAAGCACATGAAATTCACACAAAGAGGCTTTATGCTAAAACGCTGATTTATGCACGATAGCCCAAGAGGTACACTGCTCTATGAACATGATGAAAACGACACTCTTCTACGCTCTTTTAATGACAACAGCAGGTGTATGGGCACAAACAGAAACCACCACTCAGCAAGCTCAAAAGCCAATTACGCCTTATGGTAAAAACCCCAATATCTTTCATGTCTGGGCTTATAAAACTCAAGAAGGTGTGATTAACACGGCGGAAAAAGTCGGTACCGCAACAGAAAAAGGTATCCAAAAAATTCGCCCTTCTGCACACCAAGCCTTGGACAGCGCAAAAACCATCACCAACAACACCGCAGAACAAGCCAAAGAAACAGGACAGCAAGTTACCCAAAATGTGAATAAAAAGCTGCATGAAACCAAGCAAGTGATTACTGGTCAAACGGATCAACCTGCCCCCATTTACCAAGGCAGCTTGAGTCAACCGTCATCTGCACCCGTAGATGCTCCTGCGGTTCAAGTGCCTTCAGTCTCATCTCCACAGCCTGTCGCCCCCCAAACAGTAAATGAACCCACAATTACCCAAGCACCATCTTCCTTTACACCTGCCCAAGCAGAAGAAGAAATTAAAGTGACTAAGCTTTAATAGCAAAAAAGCCCGTCAGTTGATGGGCTTTTGACTAAAAAAACAAAAAAACTTTTGAATTTATTGAGCTTAGACTCTAGCATCGACCTATAAAAACCACATAATCATAAAAATTTTCATGAAAATAATCATTGGTATCATTATTGGAATATTTTTAGTACTTGTAGCGTTATTTACTTATTCTAAAATTCCTAAGCTACAGCACGCTGCAACGTTGAATCTTTTACAACAGCATCTAATATGGCCACAGTACAGTCATGAGGCTGAAGGGCGAAAGCTTCAATCTATTGAAATGATTGAGGATGAAGAATATAAATCGACTGAAGGGAATGAAGCCTCGCTGTATCAACTTAAAGATCATTGTAAGCTGACACTCGAAATTTATGGTGAATCATTCCAAAGCAAACGCAGTTTTTACTTTCATCAAAATAAAACTCTACGAGCATTTGAAACACATTGGACCTATCCCAATGGGGGATTTTATGCTGAAGAGGGAAAGGCACAAGCGTTTGCACGCCAACAAAGTTATTTTATGCTCATGAATCCTAAAAATAGCGACACACAGCGTGCGTTAATTCACCTGCAACAATATTTCGATCCTAAATTTATTAAAAATTGTTAAATTTCTAATCTTTAGAAAACACGATTAAAGCTGAACTTAAAAAGAGCAACAATTAAAAAGCCCATCATCTGACGGGCTTTTTAGTTGTCATCATTTACTTTAATTCACCCGACGGATTGGCTGTCCAGCTTGAAAAGCTTGAGCATTTTCCACCAACTGCTGCACCATGCGCTGACGTGCATCGACACTGCCCCACGCGCTGTGTGGCGTGATGATTAAATTCGGCAGACCAGCATCTAATAAAACATTGCCCTCTTTCGGTGGCTCAACGGTCAATACATCAGTTGCAGCACCTGCAATTTCACCCTGTTTTAACGCGTCTGCCAAGGCTGCTTCATTAACAATTCCACCCCGTGCACAATTAATTAAAAAGGCACTTTTTTTCATTTTTTTGAAAGCTTGAGCATCAATCAGGTCACACGTGTCATCGGTTAATGGACAATGCAGACTGATAAAATCTGATTGCGCTAACAAGTCATCAAAGCTCACTCGTGTTGAGTCAGCATGTGGACGGTTTGGCAAATTACCCACCAAAACTCGCATGCCAAAGGCTTCAGCGAGTTTAGCCACTGCCTGCCCCAATTCCCCATACCCTAAAATGCCCAAGGTCTTACCGGAAAGTTCAATAATTGGATAGTCCAGTAGGCAAAACTGCGAAGCTTTATTCCATTCGCCCTGTTGCACCGCGCGGTCGTATTGCAAGCATGAGGTTGCAAGGTTGAGCATCAACATTAAAGTGTGCTGTGCCACTGCTGCCGTACCATAACCCTGACAATTACACACCACAACACCTTGTGCTTTGGCTTGCTGCAAATCGATGTTATTGGTGCCAGTGGCAGAGATTAAAATCAACTTTAACTGAGAGCATTGTTTTAGGGTATCGGCATCTACCATTACTTTATTGCTAATAATCACATCTGCGTCTTGTACACGAGCGACAAGCGTCTTAGCATTGGTACTTGGGTAAAGGATCAGTTCATCAAAAACAGCATGCAGTGCTTGAAAGTCCAAATCATTTTTATCTAAGGATGCATAATCTAAAAATACGGCTTTCATTGCTCACGTCCAGTTGTTCTGCATAATGATAGAGCGCTTATTTAAACCAACTCAGCTCCATTTTTCAACGTCAACACTGTCTTGACCACCTAAAAATAGCCGCTATACACAGAAAAAAGCCCGCTATTTAATGGGCTTATTACGATGAATACGAATAGAAATACTGATCTGTTTAATCACATAAAACGTCAGGATCAGCAGGAGAATCAGGCCACCACCGAATGTCAGATAGGCTGGGTCTAAACTTTGTGCCAGTACGCTTTGTGATGTTGAAATAAACAGTAATGTTATAAATACAGCCGACCAATGTCTTTGCATTACTTCCACCCTATTTGATCTTTATTCGTATTGTTTAAAAGATAAACAATACTTTCATATTAAACCAAATAGGACGGAAAACAAGCGCTTGGCCTTAGACCAAAGCTCGATATGAATAAATCACATGAACACATCTGATTCAGCATCGCTTGACACCAAAAACTGCGATGTTTCAGGAATCTCTTCGACCAAATCAAAGCCACCATATTCATCACAGCTAAAGTTAAACTGCTTATAGCTAATCAAATAATAATCACTGTATTTTTTCATTAACAATGGATGCATTCCAGCACTCAATTCGGCTTGTTCATGCACCAACTTCATAATCTGACGGTCATTCATTACCACGGTATAGCGCATGTCATTATAGTAAATGTGTACCAGTCCATTACCCTTGGCAAAAATCGGCAACAGAAACTTATGATTCAGTGCAATGGCATCTGGTGCATAGCTTTCAATCTTTTGACTGATCATATTGAACACTAAACCATGTCCAAAACTATCCATTAACTGACAGCTATTTTCTTGCGGCAAGTTGACCTGAATGCCCAATTTCAGCAGATCCGTCTGGCTCACTTGTCGATTGCTGAGTAACTCGCGGATAATGCTTTGTTTTAGCTTGGCATCAAAAAATTGACCGTCTAACTCAAGCTCATTATTTTTCAGAATTCGTCCCAAAGAAAAGCGATGACGCGGCAACAAGTTTTCGATCACTTTACGGTAGTAAAACTTACTGTTCTTTTTCACTTCACGAATTTTTTTATAAAAATACGGCGCATCAAACTCATGACGTAAAAAATCGTGTAACAAATCTGAACTGGCTAAAACCGCAATCGCATCATGCCCTGTAAAAGGTAAGTTCAGGGTATTCAGATTCGGTACGACCGTTTGTAATTTTTCATAATGCGCACGGTCTTCAGGGCAGTAAGGGTCATAAATAACAATGTATTCACACTCTGCCGAGACATCCTTCGGCTGTACCTGCATGTCATGGTTCAGCTCAGGCTGATAGAACATGTTATAGCGGTTATCCGTCACCTGTTCAGGGTCAATCGAATACTGCGGCACCAAGGCCACTACGCGCTTAAAACCAAGCAGTTTAGAGTATTTAATCGCAGCATAACCGCCCATTGACCCCGCATAGGCAATACGGGTTTGAAAAGGCGCAATCCAAGCGCGAATTGCATCCAACATGGCCAACATCGAAGACTCTGGAAACCATGACTTTTGTTTTGGCATAATGCCAACCACATTGAAGCCAAACTTCGCCAGCGACTTTTCTGCATTGATCGACGTTCCCTTGGCACGAGTAATCAGGTCGCCAAAAGAGAAAATAAGTTCGTCCGATGAACCCTGTAAAAAAATGACACGAATCTGTTCGTCTTCAAAAATAATTTGTTTCGCCATGTCCATGCTGAGAGATTTCATTCCTATAAAGTGAGGTCATGTTCGTTCCATACAGCATAAGCGATTTCATCGAACCAAATGTGTTATTTTATAGATGCAGAGCAGATAAAAAAGCGCAAAATATGACACAATTACTCCATCCTGCAGCACAACACGGGTTTAGCGCAGCTGCTGAACTTTATCAACAAGTACGTCCAAGTTATCCACAAGAGATCCATGCGTGGCTCACCGAGCAACTGCATTTAAACGCAAATTCACATGTGATTGATCTTGCCTCGGGTACAGGAAAGTTTCTGCCTTATCTGATTCCGCATAGTGGACAGCTCACTGCCATCGAACCTGTCACCGAAATGTTGGCTCAACTCAAACTAGCCTACCCACTGGTGGAAACTTTACAAGCCTTTAGTGACCATATGCCCCTGCCATCGCAAAGTATCGATGCGGTTTTATCTGCGCAGGCCTTCCACTGGTTTGCCAATCTGGACAGTTTAAAGGAAATTCACCGTGTCCTAAAACCGCAAGGGCATTTGGGCTTGGTCTGGAATCAACGCGACACTCAAGTCGACTGGGTCAATGCTCTGGCAGAACGGCTCGCTCCTTTAGAAGAAGATACCCCGCGTTATCATAGTGGGCTATGGAAAAAAGTCTTTGAACATCAACACTTATTTCAGCTCAAAAGCCTGCATCAATTTGCCCAGCAGCAAACAGGTACAGTAGAACAAGTGGTCTCAAAACGTCTCCTTTCGACCAGCTTTATTGCCGCAATGCCACTCGAACAACAGCAGGATTTAAAACATCAGTTTGAACAAATTGTGTTGCAGTACACGGGTAAACAGCCACAAGACGAAATCAGTTTTCCTTACATCACCTATGCCTATCACTTTCAAAAAATAGCAGAATAATAGGACACCAATATGAACCCACATACTCTTTCATTGAAACAGGTTCTACTGCCGCTTCTTTTAGGTAGCAGCTTAATCCTGACAGGCTGTAACAAAGCCAATGAACGTGCTGAGCAAGACACGCTTTCAAGTGATGATAAAGTTCTGCAAGAACTTAGCTCAGAACCCGTCAAAAGTTTTGCTAAAACAGCCAATGATCCACACGATATTGCGCTCTTGGTCGACTATGACCAGCGCTTTAGCAGCATGAGTGATGAAATGGAAGATGAACTCATGAAGATGCGTGAGTCAGGCACGCTCACGGATGAATTTGCAAAAACACGTCAACAAGACAATATTCAGTCTGCACTGAATATGCTGAAAGCACTGGATTTAAAAACAGAACAAGGGCGCTACATTCAAACTCTGATGTACCAATATTGGGATAACCAAGCCAAAATCATCCAAAATAAAACCGCAGCACCACATGACAACGTGAAAGGCCTCGGTGAGCTCATTCATGCCCAAGAGCAGCTTGAACACTGGCAGTCGCAGTATCCTAAAGCTCAAGATACGATGTCGACAGGCTACTAACTCAATCTCGGACAAAGAAAAGGGATCCGATGATCCCTTTCACTTAAATCTATTCTAATTATGGGCGTTCAGCATATTGTGGTAATGCATCACAAATGTTGTCCCACTCGGCTTGAGATGCCACAAAAATATGCTGCGTCGGCTTTTGCTGTAACGGGGTATCTAAAGTGCCGATCCGCAAACGGTAAAACTCAGGTGTTTCAGCTTTAATGCTGATAATCGGTGAACCACAGTTGCCACAGAAACAGCGCTCTGTGCCTGCACTCGATGCATATTTTTTTACGACGTCCTGACCAGAGGTCAGTTTGAAATCCGCCTTAGCAATCGGTGCATTGGTTGCATATGCCGTTCCATTGGCCTTGCGACATTTTTGACAATGGCATTGAATAATATCGCCAATCGGCCCATCAATTTGATAAGTCACTGCACCGCATAGGCAGCTGCCCATATACTGCTGAAGATCCGACATGATGATGCTTCTTGAATTTTTTATTCAAATTAGCACAGCTGATTTTCAGTTGCATCGCTTATGGCGAATTTTTTGCCACATTCAAATACTGCATCACACCCTCACCCGCGGCGCGTCCGGTTGCAAAACATGCAGTGAGTAAGTAGCCCCCTGTGGGTGCATCCCAGTCCAACATTTCCCCACATAAAAAAACGGCGGGATTGGATTTTAATTGTAGCTGCGAGCTTAGGCCTTCACGGCGCACACCGCCAGCACAACTAATGGCTTCTTCAATCGGACGAAAACCAGTTAAAGGAATCTGTAATTGCTTCACCTGCTGCGCCAATTGTTCAGGGTGATTCCAGTGATCTTTTGCAACCAACTCTCGCGCTAAACTTGCCTTGGCTGCATCTAAACCTGCTTTACGCCAAATATTACTTAAAGACTGTTTTTTTGTGGGTTTCAGACGCACAGCCAATTCTTGAACCGTGACATCAGGCAGTAAATCAAGCGTTAACACTAAAGGTTGGAGCTGTTTTTGCTGTGCACGTAGCGCTCGACCTTGCTTATAGACCAAACCACTTTCTAGGCCATAATGGGTGATGACGATATCGCCCATACTTTTTTCCGCATCGCCCACCCATGCCGCGATACGTTTCAGTGGCTGCCCAAAGACAGGTTGCATATAGGTAGACCATTCATGTTCTACCCCAGCATTGCTGGCTTGAAAAGGCTCAATTTCATCGGCCTCCAACCAGTTTTGCCATGCGCCATCACTACCGAGCTGAGACCATGACACTGCTCCGCAAGCCAAGACAATCGCATCATAGCTCTGGCTATGCGCTTGATCACTAAGCAAAGACTTGATTTCAAGCTTATGCTCTTTGAGGCTGAGGCATTGATGACGATAGTAAAACTTGACGCCTGACTCAACCAAGCGTTTCAACCATGCACGTAATAAAGGCGCGGCTTTCATTTCAATCGGGAAAATACGCCCAGACGTTCCGACATAGGACTCAATGCCTAAACCTTTCATCCATGCTTGAATCCATGTTGCATCCCACTTACGAATCCAAGGTGCCAACCATTCTGCTTGATCATAACGACCTATAAACTGCTCCACAGGTTCGGCATGAGAGATATTTAGTCCTGTTTTACCCGCCATCAGGAACTTACGAGCAGCAGATGGTTTTTGCTCAAACACATCGACCTGAACATCATATTGACTCAACACTTCTGCTGCCATCAAACCGGCTGGGCCCGCCCCAATAATTGCAATACGCTTTGCCATGATTTATTCAGCTTGATCCGAAGCTTGCGCCTGCGGGTTCTGACCTTGCAAGGCCTGAAACGCGTCAAAGCGCGTGCGATAACCTTCAGGTTTGGTGATGATCAACTGTTGGCAGAGCTCACCACGTTCTAAATATTTAATTTCAAAATGCGTGCGCGCTGAGCTATCCGCAATACGCTCTTTTACAAATGGTAACTTCCACACCTCAATCAACTGTTGCTGTGCTTCTTCGATATATTCAGGAATATTGCTGGCTAACGTAATTTGTCCGCCCACTTGTAAACGTGAAATCAGAAACTCAAAAAACGGCATATTCAACCAGCGCTGTGCAGGATTATGCGGTTCAGGGTTGGGATAAAGAATAAAAAACTGTTCAACCTGCTGCGGCTGCAAGGCATGTACCACCCACGGTAAAGCATCGGCATGTACCAGCTGTAAATTCTGCTGACCTTCTAAGCTATGTTGTTTCTGCATCGCCACAAACTTTTCACGGGTACGTTCAACCGCAATCAGCTTTTTCTCAGGATGATTGGCCGTAAACAATAAAGCATGTTTACCCTTGCCCGCCCCAATTTCCACACACAGTGGATCAGGACTGATCATTTGAAAATCACGAGGCGCATGCATACGCTGGGCTTGAAATTGACGAATCGGCATAATCAGATCAAACTAAGAAAAAACCGCATCAGTCTAACAACTGCCAACGTTTTTGCCTATTTCAATCCGAAAATTTTATCTGGAGTCGATCATGCCACACACTTTCCCTTGTCCCCGTTGTGGAGAAATGAGTCAATGGGAAGACAACGCCTTTCGTCCTTTTTGTTCTGAACGCTGCAAACTGATCGACTTAGGTGCATGGGCCAATGATGAATATCGCCTCCCAACGCAAGATGCACCACAGGCAGAAAATTCAGAAGAATAATATGTTTAATTTCATTATATTTTTCATATTTTAAGAGAAATTGTTCATTATTTAATGTCTTAATATTCGCTTAAAAAGATCATTCGTCGACTATACTCCCCCAAATTGGTACATGCTCACCGCATGATCAAGTCACAAAAATAACATCCTAAAGGGTGATAAGATGAACATCCTGAGTAAGACTATTGTTTTAATTGGCGTTTTACTCGCGATCTGTCTATTCAGTTTTGGCATCTATATGCAAGATCTGTTGATCCTCTCGGTTGGACTATTAGTGGTCTTATTCTCCATGGTATTGGCTCTAGAAACCCAACACATTTTGCATAATCCATTTCGCAAATAAAAAAGTCAGCAGCTGCTGACTTTTTTATTTTTCAATGAGACCACAAAGCGCTTAGCCTGCTTTCCCTGCCACAAAGGGATTATGTTGTTTTTCAAAACCAATCGTACTGATTGGCCCATGTCCTGAAATAAACTGCGTCTCATCAGGTAAGCTAAAGCATTCACGCTGAATAGAGTCAATCAACTGCTGATGATTACCACGTGGAAAGTCGGTACGACCAATGGAGCCTTTAAACAACACATCGCCGGTCCACAGCAGACCATAGTTTTTGTTATAAAACATCACATGACCCGGGGTATGTCCAGGAGCAAAACGTACTTCAAACGCTTCATTGCCCAGTTTAAGGACTTCACCGCCTTCAAGCCATGTCGTGACATCTACCTTTTCAGGAATAGGAAAACCATAACGCTGCGAGACTTCTTGGATCATATCCAACCAAAAGGCATCTTCTTTATGCGGGCCAATCACAGGGACATCCCACAGTTTTTTTAATGCCCCGACTGCTCCAGCATGATCTAAATGCCCGTGGGTCAACCACAGCGCTTTTACTGTCAAACCCAACGCTTCTATTTCTGCTTTAAGCTTCTCAGGCTCTCCACCTGCATCAATTAAAATTGCTTCTTTACTGTCACTGTCCCAAACAATAGAACAGTTCTGTTGAAATGCCGTGACAGGCACAATTTTAACTTGCAACATAGAGTGTCAACCTCAATTCGTTTTGCTGGCTAATGTCTGTTTTAAGGCATCAAGATTAGCCTGAACCAGAGTATTGAGCAATTGTAAATGATCTCCGCGGCTGTTCAAGGCTGGAATATATTGATACCGCTCTCCACCTTGAGACAAAAACAATTCAGCATTCTGAATCGCCAGTTCCTCTAAAGTTTCTAAGCAATCCGCTGAAAACGCCGGACTCATAATTTGCACCGATTTCACACCCTGCGCCGCCCATTCGGCCAGTAAGACATCGGTATACGGTTTCACCCACTCTTGTTTCCCAAAACGGGACTGGAAACTGATGGCCCATTCATTCTCCGCTAGGCCCAATTCGGCCGCCACTAACTGCCCAGTGATACGGCAACGGTCGGCATAGGGATCACCTTTATCGGCATAAGGCTGTGGAATACCATGGAAAGACATTAACAGCTTTTCAGTCACCCCATGTTCAGCACGGAAATCACGCACACTTTGCGCTAAAGCCTGAATGTATAAAGGGTGCTGATAATAATCGCGAATAATGCTCAGCCCTGGCAAATTGCGCTGCTTTGGAATCCACTTCGCGAAAGCATCATATAAAGGCGCGCTAGATGTTGCAGAATACTGCGGAAACAAAGGAAAAAGCACAATATGATCTTGCGGGTTTTGACTCAGCTCAGTAAGTAAAGACTGAATACCTGGATTGCCATAGGTCATTGCAGGGACGATATTCAGCTCAAACTCAGGGTATTGCAAAATCAACTGTTGTTGTAACGCAGCCACTTGAGTCAGTAAAATCTCTCGCATTGGCGAGTCATTACCCCACACCATCTCATAAGCATGGGCAACGCGTTTCGGGCGAAACGGCAAAATAAATAAACGGAGAATAATTTGCCAAAGCGGTTTGGGAATTTCAATCACCCGCTGGTCTGACAAAAACTGATCCAAAAAGCGACGCACTGCTGAAGCTGTCGGTGCATCAGGCGTTCCCAAATTTGCCAAAATAACAGTAACTTTTGCTTTTGTTGCAGTAGACATTCAACCCTCGTGGCTCGTTTTCGAATGTCTCTACTGTAACAGTTTTCAGTTCATTATCTAAATGGATAACTACGAAGATTGAAATTGAAAAGGCCGATCCTTTTCCAATAAATTACTCTCCAAAAGTTTCATCGCCTTCGGGGTCAACTGCCAGAGCATGCGCTGACGATCATCTCGACCCGACTGAACAATCCAATCATTTTGACGCATTTGCATTTTGATACTGTGCAAAGCACGAATATTAATTTGTGAGCGCGCAACAGCATGGGCACGAGGCATTTCTAAGCGTGCATCATTTAAACCAGTTTCGTTTAAATATTCATTAATGCGTTTGGAGAAATACTCTTCAGGAGTTGGGTGAATAAAGGTTGTCCCCAAAACCGAGAGTAATTGCGCCCAAGTCATCTGCTTTTGAATTTTCAGCTCTTTAAAATTGCCATCTTGATAGGCATGCATCCGATAATCAAATGCAAAAAATTCATGCATAGCCACTTTGGGTAAAGACAAAAATGGATCGACTTCACGTTTACCCGCTTCAGTTTCCAATTGCACCAATTTGGCTTTGAGTTTATCAATTTCGTCATGCAACACTTGGGTGTTCTGCGGACGTACCCAACCCGATACAGGATAGCGCTCTAGCATTTGCGTCATATTCAAGCGAACGGCCATTTCCAAGTCACGCATGGTGCGATAAGTGAAAACCTGATCGACTTCGTTTTGGAGTAGTTTTCTAAACTCTTTGAATTTTTCACGCAGCTCAGCTTTGTCGTCATGTAAACATAACTCACGGGCATCAGGATCATCATGCATAAATACAATAATCGGCTTTTGTTTGGTGACCGCATAAATGTATTCAAGGTGCATATATCCCACCCCTGACACGGACTGTTCGCCATATTTGCTGCCCAGCAACAATATGACATAGTCACAGTCATCGATCTGACGACGTGCAAAAGCCGTTGAAAGTGGTGTCCGTTGTTCTAATCCCCAAGAAAAAAATCCCATGCCCACTAAAGTTTGGGCCAAAATGATCCGCTCTGGTTGCATCTCGCTTCCAGAAGTGGTTATAAACACTTGATAACGCTTATCGAGCATCGGTTATCCTCATTATTCTTCGCAGCATCCCATCCCCCAAATTCCATTAGATAGACACTGCGACTAACTCAAGCATATTAGGTTGCAATTTTTGACTATATATCAAAATACTCGACTTATTTGTTTAAAAATTAATCAGATATGTTTGAAATAGTCCAATTTAGTTCTGGTTCAAGCAAAAGTTGTAAGATAGGTCTCAAACTTTCTGCATTATTTCCACTGACATAACATTCAATTCGAACATCACCATCATGATTTTGTTCAAATAATAACTCATTTTTGATTAAAATACGGGCTGTTTGTCGTGCAACTGCCAGTCCAGAGTCAATTAATGTCAGTTTCTGACCAAAAATAGATTGTATCGCTATTTTCAAAAAAGGGTAATGGGTACAGCCTAAAACTAAGTAATCTGCACCCTGATCAACAACCGGTTGTAAAATATCTTTTAACGTGGCTAAACATGCCGCACTCATCTGCGCGCCGCTCTCAACAAAAGGCACTAAATCTAAGCAGGTCACTGGAATCACCGTGACTCCCGAAGGCTGTGCAAACTTCTCAACCACATCTTTAATCAGCTGCCCGCGAAAGGTCGCAGGGGTCGCTAGAACAGCCACAGTCTTGGATTTGCTTTGCAATACCGCAGGTTTTAGGGCAGGAACAAGGCCGATAATCGGGAAGTTGTCGCCATAGTGCTCGCGTAAATAATCCAAACTAAAGGCTGAAGCGGTATTACAGGCCACAACTGCAACTTTACAGCCTTTGCGGTAAAGCCACTCAATCGCTTGCGCAGTCAATTCTCGAATATTTTGATCATCGCGCGGCCCATAAGGCACATGTGCGGTATCGGCAAAATAGATAAATCGTTCATGCGGTAAATGCTTGGCAATTTCTTGAGCGATGGATAAACCGCCTATTCCCGAATCAAATATCCCGATTGGCGCATTGGTTGTCGCTTTTGGCATGGGGTTGATCAGAGGAAATAAGGGCTGAATGGCACTCATGAGAACTCGTTGCAGTATAAAGTTAAAAGATCAATCAAGCTTAAACCTCAGGTGCCTAATTGCAATAGCAAATCACCACTTTGTAAGCACAGTTTGACCTGACCCTCCGCATCGTCGCTTAGCTCACCCATTTCCACCAAATGAAAAAAAGCCGCACGTTGAATCAGTGCATTGATGCCAAAGCGGACATGCACATAAGGGCGTAGCTCCCCTTGGAAGGCACGCATAAAAATGGGATGGTCTTCATCAACAATCACCACATCATGCGTGGTCGTGGTCAGCTGTAGGTAGATTTTTCCTGCAATTTCGACTTGATCGACCTGATTGACAAATAAAGGCTCATCTTCAACCTTGATTTCAATCTGCTCGACCGGAGTTTTGAGATAAAACTTATCTGCTTCTTTCCAAAGTACCGTTGCAAACAACTCAATCATGGCTGGACGTTTGATCAATTGACCTTCGTGCCACCATTCTCCATTGGTTAAAACCTTCAAATCCATTGCGCCACAATGCTTTGGGTGCCATTGATCTAAAGGGGGGATTGACCTTTTGTGACCGGACTGTCCATCTTTTATGTATTGTGCAATATCGGTTAAGTTTTTATTATCAGCAATAGCTACTTTTTTCGTCGGATTTGCTGAGTTGTGCTGCTTATCCATAAAATTCATGCCTGTCTGACGGAAAAATAATATGATTCAGCCAATTGGCTAGAACTCGGTTTAAACCTATACTAGCTCACAATATAAAAGACACGATGATAAATTTTGTGTCTGGGAACTAAGAACACTCATGGCAGCACCGTTCTTTGAGTCAAAACGGTTGCCACCTTTAACCATATGAGGAGTCCTACATGGAACACATCGAACGTGAATCGATGGAGTTTGACGTAGTCATCGTTGGCGCAGGCCCTGCTGGCCTTTCTGCTGCGATTAAAATTCGTCAACTTGCAATTGAAAACAACCTTAATGATCTGTCCGTTTGTGTCGTAGAAAAAGGCTCTGAAGTTGGTGCGCATATCCTTTCAGGTGCTGTGCTCGAACCGCGTGCGATCAATGAGTTGTTCCCAAATTGGAAAGAAGAAGGCGCGCCTTTAAATGTTCCAGTAACTGAAGATAAAACGTATTTCTTAATGTCTGCTGAAAAGTCACAAGAAGCGCCGCACTGGATGGTTCCTAAAACCATGCATAATGATGGCAACTATGTGATTTCACTTGGTAACGTAGTGCGTTGGTTAGGCCAAAAAGCTGAAGAATTAGAAGTTTCTATTTTCCCAGGTTTTGCTGCATCTGAAATTCTTTATCATGCCGATGGTACCGTTAAAGGCATCCAAACTGGTGATATGGGAATTGGTAAAGATGGTGAACCAACGCATAACTTTACCCCAGGCTATGAACTACATGCCAAATATACGATTTTTGCTGAAGGCTGTCGTGGTCATTTAGGTAAGCGCCTGATTGCCAAGTTCGATCTCGATAAAGATGCAGACCCGCAACACTATGGTATCGGTATCAAAGAACTCTGGGAAATTAACCCTGCAAAACACAAACCAGGTTTGGTGATGCACGGTGCAGGTTGGCCTCTAGCTGAAACCGGTTCTTCTGGTGGTTGGTGGTTATATCACGCTGAAAACAACCAAGTTACTTTGGGTATGATCGTAGATTTATCTTACGAAAACCCACACATGTATCCATTTGCAGAAATGCAACGCTGGAAAACGCATCCACTGATTAAACAGTATCTTGAAGGTGGTAAGCGTATTTCTTATGGCGCACGTGCTGTTGTCAAAGGCGGTTTGAACTCTCTGCCGAAGTTCACCTTCCCAGGTGGCTCTTTAATTGGTGATGATGCAGGCTTCCTAAACTTCGCTAAAATTAAAGGCTCACATACGGCCATGAAGTCTGGCATGTTGTGTGGTGAGGCAGTATTCGAAGCGATTCAAGCTGGCGTTGAAAAAGGTGGTGACCTTGCCATTGCACGTGTGCTTGAAGGTGAAGACTTCTTTGCAAAAGAGTTAACCGCTTACACAGACAAGTTCAACAACAGCTGGTTAAAAGAAGAGTTATATCGTTCTCGTAACTTTGGCCCAGCAATGCACAAATTTGGCACGTTCGGTGGTGGTGCATTTAACTTCATCGATCAAAATGTATTTAAGGTCCCGTTTACACTGCATGACTTAGTGCCTGACTTCAGTACACTGAAAACTGTAGATGCAGCAACAGTGAAACCGAACTATCCAAAACCAGATGGTAAGTTGACCTTTGACCGTTTATCTTCAGTATTTGTATCGAATACGGTGCATGAAGAAAATCAGCCAGCACACTTGAAACTGACCGATGCTTCTATTCCTGTAAATGTAAACTTACCTAAATGGGATGAGCCAGCTCAGCGCTACTGCCCTGCTGGTGTTTATGAAATTATGGAAGAGAATGATGGTTCGAAGCGTTTCCAAATTAACGCGGCTAACTGTGTGCACTGTAAAACGTGTGATATTAAAGATCCATCTCAGAACATTACTTGGGTAACTCCTGAGGGTGGTGGTGGTCCGAATTACCCGAATATGTAATTCCTTACGACACGGCAAAGCGGTTGCTTTGCTAACCGTGTCTCATACCCGAACATGTAATGTTAAAACGGGCTTGCGCTGAAGTACATTTCCGAGCAAGTAATCGCTTTTAGATTAAAAAAATCCCTTCAGTATTGAAGGGATTTTTTTAATTAATAGGCATCTGACTCTTTGCTAAAAACCATCACCGTTGGCCCTATCGCAGTATGCCCAACCCCATGATCTTGATAAATTTCAATCCGATAATCGTCACACTGATAGACATATTTATTTTCAGCTTGTTTCCAGCCGTTTTGCGCCACCTGAAAGCGTTTTAATACTCGACTTTTAAAAACATCTAAATCCGTTTCATACGTCGCAAGCGGCCCATCTAGAAAACTTAAACTGTATGAAATAATCATTTTAGAATGCGGATCGTAACGAATATGCTGAACCCAGCTCACACCTGCTTTTTTAATTTGTGTATCCACACCTTGTGCAAATTCAAACTGATAATTATCGCCCCCTAAAATAACCGTTTTTGCGGTGGGATGATGCTGTTGAAATTCACGAATATGCTGTCCAATTTTTAAACCTGCAACATTCATCGTGCCTACAGGAACTTCACAAGATTTTGCCCAAGAAATTGAACAAAATAATGCAAAAATATGAGCCCATAAGAACATATTTATTCTTTTCATTCTGATTTCCTTGGATGAACTTGATTTCTTTTTCTTTACTCAAGTACATTTTAAAAGGCTAAGACAAATGTCCTAACCCTTTTTAACTAAATAATGAAATTCTTTATTGCCATTTTCGTCTAAGCGCTCTTCTTGCAGCAAAAGTTCATGCCCAAGATGCATACAAAATTTAGGAATATCCCATGAAGTTGAATTGTCCGTTGCAAACACCTCCACTACATCTCCCGATTTAGACTTGCGAATGGCTTGATGCAACATCATCACAGGCTCTGGACAGCGTAAACCACGGGTGTTTAATTGGATGCTTGGGCTCACTTCCAAATCAGACATATATAAACTCAAAAATTTAAAAACTTGCCAATTTTAACACAACTGCCCATTTCGCATATCTGTTTGCATAGCTTGATGGCAGATGAACCTCGTATTTAAAAGTATTGATCTAATCATTCATGCAATCACTGCTTAATTACAATAGACAACTGTGTTTTCTACGGTATGATAAAATTAAGTTTTTTAGATATTAAGAGTCTTTAGGAAAGATCATGCACGAGGAATCAGGCCCGTCGTGGGGAATGCGTGGCTTACGCAAATGGTTAGGTACCGCGCCAGAAACTCGCGATGAACTGTTAAAGTTAGTTCAAGATTCACGTCGTTTTTTAGAACCCGACACTGTTGCGATGTTAGAAGGCGTATTAGACCTTCCAGCAACCAAAGTCCGCGAGGTCATGACACCGCGTACATCGATGATCAGCCTACAAGAAGATGATGAGTTACTCGACATTTTGCATACCTTGGTTGAGTCGGCACATTCACGTTTCCCTGTCTTTTCATCAGATCAACCAGACAATGTCGTTGGCATTTTATTGGCCAAAGACTTATTGCCTTTCTTGACTGAACCAAACAATAAAGTGGATATACGTGCGCTGATGCGCCAACCTTTATATGTACCTGAAAGCGCACGCTCAGACCAAGTGCTTCGCATGTTGAAAAACACCCAAACGCACATTGCGGTGGTGATTGATGAATATGGCACGACCTCAGGTTTAGTGACGTTAGAAGATATTTTGGAAGAGATCGTCGGTGAAATTGAAGATGAACACGACAAGATCGATGAAGAAGCGGAATATATTATTCCCGACAATGACCCTACGACCGCAAATACGTGGCTGGTTCAAGCACTTACACCAATCGAACACTTTAACAATCTTTTAGATGCAGACTTTTCTGATGATGAGGTTGAAACTGTGGGCGGTTTATTGCTTCAAGAAATTGGTTTAGTGAGTGATTTACAAGGTCAGGTGATTGATCTTGAAAATTGGGAATTTACCATTGTAGAAGCAGATGCACGTTCTATTCATCTGATTCGAGCCGTTCGTAAATGAGAGCTTACTTTGACAAACTGTTAACCCCCAATCCACAACAAAAACAGTTACCTTTAATTTATCCGCTTCTAATTGCCTTATTTTCAGGGGCTGTCTTTAGTTTTGCACTCGCCCCTTATCATTATTGGTGGTTGGCAATCTTATCCCCTGCACTGCTCTACGCCACTTTACGCAGGCGCAGTGCAAAGCAGGCCTTTGGTATTGGTTGGGCCTATGGTTTTGGCCTATGGTTCGTGGGAGCTTTTTGGCTCTACACTTCCATCCATGTCTATGGCGATACCAACAGTGCCTTAAGTGTGGGCATGATCGGCATTATGGCCTTGGTCATGGGCTTATTCACGGCTGTCCAAAGCTTTATATACCGCCGTTTTTTCCCTGAAACGCCACTGACCTTCGCTCCGCTTTGGGTGCTTTTTGAATGGGCAAAAACCTGGGTTTTCACAGGCTTCCCATGGCTGTTTGCAGGCTATGCCTTTACCGAACGTTTACTGGATGGTTATGCGCCATTATTTGGTATCTTCGGGGTGTCGTTTGTAGTCTTGGTCTTAGCCTGCGCACTGGTCGAAGTTTTAAACCGTCGCGTCTTTTGGGTCATTCCTTCTGCTTTATTGGTCCTTGGTGCATGGGGCGCATCAAAAATTGAATTCGTCTCCGCAAAAAATACCCCGCCATTATCAGTTTCTTTAATTCAGGGCAATATCCCACAAGACTTAAAATGGCTCACTGAGTATCAACTGAAAACACTTGGAATCTATGCTGATTTAACCAAAACAGAATGGGGACGAGACCTCATTGTTTGGCCTGAATCCTCTATTCCGATGTTCCAGAGTGATATCGAACCCTTTTTAGCTGCAATGACGGCACAAGCCAAGAAAACCAACACAGCATGGGTCACCGGTATTCCATACTGGGATATTTCAGGCTCTGAAGCGGCAGGTCGACCACTGTACTACAACAGTATTATGGCCAATGGTGCTGAATCCGAAGGACTCTATAAAAAGCAACGTTTAGTGCCTTTTGGTGAATATATTCCACTATCCGGTTTACTGAAATGGGTGTTGCCTGCCATGCAGAATGATCCGTCGATGAGTGGTTTTTCACGTGGTGAACAACAGCAACAACCGCTTTCTATTCATCAGCAGCATTTAGGCGCGGCCATTTGCTATGAAGTAGCTTATCCAAACTTAACACGTCGTAATGCCAGCCAAAGTGATTTCTTGGTGACAGTTTCCAACGATGCATGGTTTACGGGAACTGCAGGCCCTTTACAACATTTACAGATGGTTCAAATGCGTGCCAAAGAAAATGGACGCTGGTTTATCCGTGCCACCAATACAGGCGTAACTGCGTTTATTGACCATCAAGGGCATATCGTAAAACGTGCCCCACAAGATGTGGCAACCGTGCTTCGCGGCGAACTGCCTGCTATGCAAGGTCAAACGCTATATACCCGTTTAAGTGACTGGCCAATTTTAGGTTTCTCAGTTTTTTTACTGATCTTGGGCTGGATCTATCGTCCACGTAAAGTCGATGTATCGTTTAAGTCTCGTCGATAGTTGCTATTGTTGGATCAGACTGTTCCAAAGAAAAACCCAAGCTGAGCTTGGGTTTTTCTTTTTCAATTATAGTAGCTTGGTACCTACTGGAACATCTGTATCAGGCACACAAAGTACCACGCCTGCGTCTGAATCATGAAAGCCAGTCACTAAGCACTCAGACTGGATGGGACCAATTTGTTTGTTTGGAAAGTTAACCACTGCCACCACCAATTTACCCAATAACAGTTCAGGTTGATAACGCTCAGTAATCTGCGCACTCGATTTCTTAATGCCAATTTCATGGCCAAAGTCGACATGTAAAATATAAGCGGGCTTACGTGCCTGCTCAAAGACTTCGGCCTGAATAATACGCCCGACTCGGAGCTCGACTTTTAAAAAATCCGCCCAATCAATCTGTTCCATATTTCACTCTATATTTATATTTTCTACAGTATAGGGAGCGAACACGAGGATCACATACAACGAAACAGACAAGCGATCCTATCTTTCCGCCATTCTTCATGACGCAATAAAAAACCGAGCGTATGTGCTCGGTTTTTATCACAACTATAAATGTCAGTATTAAATTTGACCGACCAAATAGGACACCATACCGGCTAAAAAGAGCATCGGGGTATAACGATATAACATGACCACTTTTTGTTCTAATGCTGTAATCTGTACTTGATCGAGTGTGAGTACGGTTACTTTTAACGCAGACCAAAAGCTCAAAACCGCCCATGTGCTGAACAGACTGATTGCAAAGAAACCCACCACAATTTGGCTGCTGCCTTCAGTCGACTGCCACACACTTAAAACACCTTGAGCAAAAGGAAGCATACTCAAAATCAAAAGAACAGATTTGAGCATCGACCAATGGAATTGGCTCATTTCATCCAACAAGGTTAATGCTTTCATTCTATTCTCCTCAGGCAAATCAGTTGCCATTGAGAACATTATGCAAGGATTTAAATAAATAAAAAGCCTATTTTTATCCATAATTTACATTATTTGTAATCAATAAATATGGGAATAATTCTTATTATAAATCTCAGCTGATGCTTATTATATTTAATATTTTAAAATCATAATCTTAGATATTAGTTTTAAATTAAGATGTATTATCATTACAGTCCACATCGACATAACCTATGCACTGTAATGATATATTCAATCAAACCCAATATATAATAATTCTCAATTAAGGTTGATACTGAATATCAGCATCGGTTTCTTCACCACCTTGCTGTCCATCTGCGCCAAAAGAATATAAATCAAATGGTCGTCCATCAGTCCCAGGTGCAACATATTGAATGTCATTGTCCCAACTGTCTTTCGGATATCCACCTTTCACATAACCGCCTGGCAACCAATTTTTTGCAGACTCAGGCTTATTCACCAAAGCGTCGAGTCCACCCTCTTGCATCGAAGGATATTTACCATTGTCCAATTTATATTGATCCAATGCCGCAGCAACCCCTTTGAGGGTTATGACAGTGGTATCCACTTTGGCTTTTTCACCGCGTCCCATCACATTGGGAACAATTAAGGCTGCCAACACACCTAAAATAACAATCACCACCATGACTTCAATTAGGGTAAAGCCTGAAGCTTGGCGTCTATAGATTTTTGATTGCATGTGAATTTTCTCTTCCATCTTATATTTTTAAAATTAAATCATGTTGTTCATGTTGACGA
Source organism: Acinetobacter sp. PC34 (assembly GCF_051789135.1). Lineage (NCBI taxonomy): Bacteria > Pseudomonadati > Pseudomonadota > Gammaproteobacteria > Moraxellales > Moraxellaceae > Acinetobacter > Acinetobacter sp. PC34. The sequence goes on from NZ_CP196664.1 coordinate 3,130,552, forward strand.
TCGGCAGCATAACGGCAATCACAATCACCAAGACAATGCTTGCCATCAGAACCAACATCAGTGGCTCAAGTAAAGCCAGCAAGGTCGATATGAGCGTTGTCACCTCTCGGTCTTGCATGGTCGATGCACGCTCCAACATCCGATCCAATTCACCCGACGTTTCACCACTTTTAATCATTTGTACCATCATCGGTGGGAAATAACCACTGCGCTCCAGCTGGGTCGCAAGGTTTCCACCTTCGGTCACTTTTTCTGCGGCATGATTGACCGCATCGCGAATCACCCAGTTGTTACTCACCGCCGCGCCAATTTTTAATGCATCTACCAAGGGCACACCCGACTGGGTCAAAATCGATAAGGTACTGGCAAAGCGTGCGGCATTTATACCACGTGAAAGTTTACCGAATAATGGCAGTTTGAGCGTTAAACGATCAAAGGCATAATGCCCTGCGGTGGTTCTTAAAAATCGCAATAATAAGCCGATGCCGAGTACACTGCCCACCAATAAAAATGGCCATGCCACTCGAATAAAATCACTGGCTTTCATTAGTGCAACCGTAATCCATGGCAAGGCATCTTTGCTTTGGTCAAAGGTTTTGACAATGTCAGGCACCACATAGGTCATAAGTCCCATCACGATGGAAAAAGACATCAGCATTAAAATAATCGGGTAAATCATCGCGCCTTGGATTTTTTTTTGCATCGCAAAGCGATTTTCGGTGTAATCTGCCAGCTGATCTAAAATTAAGTCTAAATGCCCTGAACGCTCGCCAGCGGCAATCGTGGCAATATACAACTCTGGAAAACGTCCAGATTGCTGTAAACCCTGCGCCAATGAGTGACCTTCCAATACTTTAGAACGTACTGACATCAATAGATTTTGTACATGTGTTTTTTCTGACTGCTTTCCAACCGCACGAATGGCTTCTTCCAACGGAATGGCTGCCGCCACAAGTACCGAAAGTTGACGTGTCAATAAAGCCAAATCATAGGCGGTAATTTGTTTTTGAAACCATGTTTTACTGCTGTGCTTATCTTTTTGTTCAACAGGATCAACCGAGACTGGAATCAGCGCTTTATCACGAAGTTGTTGCCGAATTTGACGTGCTGAATCCCCTTCGAGCACGCCTTTTTGCTGCTTTCCTGCGGCATCGAGTGCGGTAAATTGATATGCTGGCATGTTTACGCTTTCTAATGGTCCATTTAGTCATTTGGCGCTGTTGCATGTCGGCACCAAAATCATTCATATTCTAAGTTATAAATTATGTCATCACTCTAACACAACTCATTCATCGCACAACGACAATTTCATCAGGACATTTTGAGCTTTTTATGCCAGAAAATACACTTTCCACAACACCAAGCTACCGTATTCGTGTGGCTGTTCCCGTTTATCTATATGACTGTTTTGACTATAGTTTAACGGCTGAACAATACCACCAAGCTGAAGTGGGTGCACGTGTGGCTGTCTCATTTGGGCGCCAAAATGTGGTCGGTGTCATTGTTGAGAAACTCACTGATGAGAAACCACTCGATTTAGGCTTTAAACTTAAAGCCATAACTGAGTTGCTCGATGACAACGCTATTCTAGATACTAAAGTTTTAAGTTTATTGACATGGTCAGCGCAATATTACCAATTTCCCATTGGTGAAGTGATGCATGCTGCTTTGCCCAGCTTTTTACGCCAAGGCAAACCTTATAACCTACTGGCGCGAATGTGGAAGCTGATTGATGATCATGCCGAAGACAAATTAAAACGTTCAGAAAAACAACAAGATGCCTATAAAATTTTAAAGCTGCATCCCACCGGAACGTCTGAAAACATTTTAAATTTGGCTGGTATTGAAACTGCGACCTTAAAAGCCTTAGAAAAAAAGCAAATCACCCAGTGCATACTTGAAGCTCAAGACTTTAAACCCCAAGCCATGACACTGGCGCAAATGCCTCTCACGCCCAATGATGAACAAAAGCGTGCCATTCAAAACATTCTCAAAGTTCGTCATAGCTACCACGCTTTCTTACTGGATGGTTTAACCGGTAGTGGCAAAACTGAAGTCTATTTGCAAGTCATGCAAGAGGTTTTAAAACAAGGCAAACAAGTCTTGGTATTAGTGCCTGAAATTGGTCTCACCCCACAAACAGTGAGCCGTTTTCAGTCACGTTTTCACTGTCATATTGCGCTACTACATTCAGGTTTAAATGATTCTAAGCGCCTGCAAGCCTGGCAAAGCGCACAAACGGGCAAAGCTTCGATTGTGATTGGCACACGTTCTGCCATCTATACGCCCCTTCCGCATTTGGGTTTGATTGTCTTAGATGAAGAGCATGACTTATCTTTCAAGCAACAAGAGGGCTTCCGTTACCATGCTCGTGATGTGGCTTTATACCGTGCACACTTAGAAAACTGTCCGATTATCCTCGGTTCGGCAACGCCAAGTATCGACAGTTATGCATTGGTTGAACAAGGTAAAATGACCCGTTTGGAGTTGGACCAACGTGCAGGTGTGGCCGTGATGCCGAAAATGCATGTGATCGATCTGAAAGTGGCACAAAAACAAAATGGCATCAGCCAACAACTGATTCATGAAGTACAAAAGCGCTTAGACAAAAAAGAACAGGTGCTGATTTTTTTAAACCGTCGCGGCTATGCGCCTGTGTTGATTTGTGAAAGTTGTGGCTGGCAGGCGAAGTGCCCCCACTGCGATGCCAATTTTACCGTGCATCGACAGCCCTACCAGCATTTGCACTGTCACCACTGCGGCACCATCCACCGCATGCCTGAACACTGCCCGCAATGTCAGCATAGCGAACTGAAACCAATTGGTTTAGGCACCGCAAAAGTTGAAGAAAACCTACAAGCACTGTTCCCAAATTTTGACGTAATTCGGGTTGATCGTGACTCGACCAGTCGAGTCGGCAGCTGGCAAAAAATCTATAACAAGATTCAGAAAAGTGAACCCATCATTTTGCTCGGCACCCAAATGCTGGCCAAAGGACATCACTTTCCTTATGTGACTTTAGTGGCGATTTTAGACATCGACTCAGGCCTACTCAGTGTTGACTTTCGTGCCACAGAACGTACTGCACAGCTCATCATCCAAGTCGCTGGACGTGCTGGGCGCGGCGAGAAAAAAGGCGAAGTCTATTTACAAACTCTACGTCCAGATCATCCTTTGCTGAATACCCTGCTGGAATCAGGCTATCGCAGCTTTGCCAAGCAAACGTTGAAAGAGCGTAAAGCTGCATGGATGCCACCTTATCGCTATGCGGCTTTATTGCGCTGTGAATCCAAAGACCAAGAACTGAACCAAAACTTTTTACAAGAGCATGCGCAAGCACTGCGCCAAGCCTCCGAAAACAGTATTGATATTTGGGGGCCCATTCCTGCGCCGATGGAACGTAAAGCAGGCCGCTATCAAGCGCATATGGTACTACTGTCCAAAGACCGTGCGCGGATGCATTTTTACATTCGTCAGTGGTGGCAAAATGTCTGGCACAACAAACCGCATGGTATGAAATTGAGCCTTGATATTGATCCACAAGAGTTAAGTTAAGACTTGACGTGAATAAGGTTTAGACCTGAGTCGCGTTCTCCCTTAAACTTCCAACATAAAGAAAAAAATTTAGGACAGGGCAATGTCTCTACTGCTTCAAATCACCCTCTTTTTGGCTGCGGCACTGATGATCGTTCCGTTGGCAAAACGGCTGGGGATTGCCACGGTACTCGGCTATTTATTCACGGGTATCTTACTCGGCCCCAGTGTATTAAATGTCGTCCATGACCCTGAAGACATTCATAAACTCGCTGAATACGGCGTGATTTTCTTGATGTTCATTATTGGACTAGAACTTCGCCCGCAACGTTTATGGGAAATGCGTAAATCCATTTTTGTGATGGGCAGTTTACAAGTAACACTCTGTGGCGTGCTACTGGCGTGCATCGTCTTTTTTGCCCTGCAGCAACAGATTTCGGCCAGTGTTGTGATTGGTTTTGCCCTTGCCCTATCCTCCACCGCATTTGTGTTGCAACTGCTCAGCGAAAAACAGCAACTTAATACCACTTTTGGTCAGCAGTCCTTTTCCATTTTACTCTTTCAAGATATTGCCGCGATTCCGCTGATTGCGATTATCCCCCTGCTTGCGGGAACAAACTCAACCCATCATGGCGTGGCCTACTTTGCAGCAATTGTGGCCACCTTTACAGGCTTGTTTTTATTTAGCCGCTATCTCATGCGCCCTTTTTTCCGCTTTGTGGCCAAAAGTGGCGCGCATGAACTGATTACTGCAGTCGGTTTGTTTATTGTCTTAGGCGTAGTCGCGCTGATGGATGTCTTAGGCATCAGTACCACCTTGGGCGCATTTTTAACTGGGGTGTTACTTGCTGACTCTGAATTCCGTCATGAACTGGAAGCCAGTATTGCACCATTTAAAGGTCTACTTCTCGGTCTATTTTTCATGACCGTCGGGATGAGCACGCAAGTTTCGCTCCTGTGGGAAAGCCCAAGTCTGATTATTGGCGGTGCGTTATTGCTGATGTTGGTCAAACTACTGGCCTTAACAGCCATCGCTCGCTACTTCGAGTTTTCATGGCGCAATAGTTTGATGCTGGCAACCTGTTTGGCACAAGGCGGTGAATTTGCTTTTGTGGTGCTCAATGTTGCCATGAGTGAACACGTGATTACGCAAGCCATTTTAGAGCCGATCAATTTGATCGTGACGTTGTCGATGATTCTGACGCCTATTCTATACTGGCTGATGAGTTCGTGGGTGGTGCCTCTATTCGAGAAAGAGGCTACACCTGTCTATGATGAGATTCCTGAACAGCATAACCCGATGATCATTGCTGGCTTTGGCCGTGTCGGCCAAATTGTGGCACGACTGGTTCACTTACAGCACCAAACCTTCACGGCGATTGACAGCAATATCGACAAGGTCGATTTCGTTCGTAACTATGGCGGCAAACTCTACTATGGTGATGCCACTCAACCCGATATCCTGCGTGCAGCCGGTATCGAACATGCCAAAGTGTTTGTATTAGCCATTGATGATATTGAAGACTCGATGAATGTGGCACGCCATATCCGACTCAATTATCCAGATTTAAACTTGCTGGTCCGTGCCCGTGACCGACATCATGTGCATTTGCTGCGTGACTTGGGGGTAGAGCATATTTGGCGTGAAACCTATTTATCGTCTTTAGGGATGGCTTATTTTGCCCTGCGTAATTTAGGCATTGCAGAACAAGATGCTTATAAGAGCATTGAGTTATTTCGCGATTATGATGAAAAACTGCTCGCACAGCAGCAAAGTATTTATAACGACGAACAGAAGGTCTATGAAACACATCGTAATGCTTTGGCCGAATTAGAACACTTATTTGAAAGTGATACGCAGCTCCGTCAGAGTCCTGTCGGCGTTGACCTACAACGCGAGTTACAACATGACCGAATAGATGTCACACGGGATGAAGTAAAATGACTTGTGTTTTACAATATCGTCACCATTAAGACAGGATATTGGAGAAATTTATGTCTGATTTGCGTCAACGCTTTTATATTGAAGATAGTCCTGTTCGTGGTGAAGTGGTTCATCTAGAAGAAACCCTACAAACCATCTTGGCGCAGCGTGATTATGCACCTGCAGTACAAGTGCTGTTAGGTGAAATGCTCAGTGCCACGGCATTACTTGCCAGTACTTTAAAAATTAAAGGCCGTATTAGTTTACAAATTCAGGCTTCAGGTAGTTTCAAATGGGCCATGGCTGAATGTAATCACCTTGGTGAAGTGCGTGCCTTGGCGGATTATGAAGCAGATCCACGCTTTAATGCTGCCGACAGCAGCACTACGGTATTGAGCACCCTCATTAGCCCTGTACTATTTATTAATATTGAGCCTGAATTTGGTGAGCGTTATCAAGGGATTGTGGCTTTAGACAAGCCAAATCTTGCAGGTTGTTTAATGCAGTACTATGACCTGTCTGCCCAAATTCCAACGCGTATCGTTTTGGCCAGTTCAGCCCAACGTGCTGGCGGTTTACTCATTCAGCTGTTACCACGTAACAGTGAAGAAGAACAAGAACGTGTCGATCAAGACTTATGGCCACGTCTAACCATGTTGACTGAAACGCTCAAAACCGAAGAGTTAACCGACTTAGAAGCAAGTGAAATTCTTTACCGTTTATACAACGAAGAAGAAGTACGCTTACCTGAAGTTGAAGTACTGAAATTTGGCTGTACCTGTTCGAAAGAACGTTGTGCTCAAGCGCTTGAACAAATTGGCGCCGAAGCCGTTCGTGAAACGTTAGAACATCAGAACCCAATTACCATGGACTGCCAGTTCTGTAACACGCAATACAGCTTTAGTGCAGAAGAAGCCTTGGGTTTATTTGGTGAACACTTAAGCTAAGCACATCATGTGCAATAAAAAAAGAGCAGCTGAACTGCTCTTTTTTTATGCCTTTATTCTCATAAAAGCAAGATAATTCAAATGATTCATCACTTTTATTCATAGATATTTCACTGGTCACACCGCATAAATTTCGTTATAAATAAACCCATAATTTTTATATGTCTTTATTTTTCTCTTCCATTTGGGGTTTTATCATCATGAAATTTTCTTGCAGTCTTTTCGTACTCAGCAGTTTATGCGCCTTCTCCAGTTTTGCAGCCACCGATCCCTTGGTCGGCAAATGGAAAACTATCGATGATAAAACAGGATACTCTCTCAGTGACGTCATGATTGAAAAAGACAAAAACAATAGCTATAAAGCAGTCATCGTAAGTACGCGTGAAATTCCAGGTGCGGTAAAAATAGAAAACTGTAGCAAGTGTGATGGGGTCAATAAAAATCAGCCCATCGTCGGCATGACAACGCTCAGCCATTTGAAGTTAGACAATGCCAAAGATTCGACCTATAGCCATGGACAGTTCCTCGACCCTTTCACAGGGCTACGTTATGATGCGTATGCACGACTCAGCAACAATGGTAAGCACTTACGAATTCGAGGAACGTCGACCGAAAATGGCGGTGGGCGCAACATCACATGGGTCAAATATTAAGTATTCCTCATCCATCAAAGCCCCTTTCATCGGGGCTTTTTTCTTGTTATGTTTTGAAACAATAAGGAACATATCTTTACTGTTGAAATCTGCTGAAAGGCTGAATAATGATTAAAACTTAATCAATTTATTTAATCTTATTTATGCCGAAGAACCATTATGAAATACTCGGTTTAACGCGAGATGCGACCGCCGAACAAATTAAAAAAGCCTATCGAAAATTGGCACGTAAGTATCATCCCGATGTCAGTAAGGAGCCTGATGCTGAGGCACGGATGCAAGAATTAAATGTCGCCTACGACACCTTAAGTAATGAAACAAAAAAAGCTGAATATGACTTTGAACTCGATCATCCGCAAGGCTCACAGCAATTCAACCCCAATGCAGGCTTTGGCGGTTTTGAAGATGCATTTCGGAACGCCCAAGGCGGGCAACAGGCACATGATTTTTCAGGGTTTGAAGACTTATTTGGCCGTTTTGGTTCAGGTTTTGGAGGATCAAACTATCAATATCAACGCCAAAATAGCACTCGCCATAAAGGCGAAGACCAACATGCGCGTTTAGAGGTCGATCTTGAGGTTGGGTTCCACGGTACCACCCAAACTATTACCTTACAAATTCCTACTTTAAATGCCTATGGTGAAGCGGAAATTCAGCGCAAAACGCTGGAAGTTAAAATTCCCAAAGGCATGAAAGAAGGGCAACAAATTCGCTTAAGTGGTCAAGGACAGTCAGGTATTCAGGGTGGTGAAAATGGCGACCTGTATATCGAAATTTATTACAAAGATACGGAGACCACACGCATTGAAGGAGTTGATGTCTATCACCAACTGAATATCAGTCCTTGGGAAGCTGCTTTGGGGCAAAGCATCACCGCCGCGCTACCCAATGGTCGGACATTACAAATTCAAATTCCGAAAAATGCCAAAACGGGGCAGCAACTCCGTTTAAAAGATCAGGGGATTCCAGCCAAAACGGCAGGACATTTATATTTAATTTTAAACATTGTTCAACCTCCTGCGCAGAGTGAGCAAGAACAGCAAGCCTACCAAGCCTTTGCTGAAGCCTTCCCTCACTTTAAGCCGCGTCAGTCTTAAGGAGAAAATTATGACGACTATTCAATATCGTGAAATTATTTTAGACGGATGTCGACACGCTGAAATTGTTGATGAACAACATAGCTTTGATTTAAAGCATTTTGCTGAAGCCTGCGGACAAAGTCCTGAATGGGTTTTACAGCTGTTGGAATATGACATTCTGCCTAACCGACCCGATAACCGCATTCACCAATTTTTTGGTGATGATGTCTCACGTGCACGGCGAGCCTATCGCTTACAACGTGACTTTGATGCCAGCTTTACTGCAGTCGCAATGATGCTGGATTTGATTGAGGAAGTTCAAAAACTTCGTCGTGAAGTAAAACATTTACATCTCACTGACCCAGTTCAAACGACTCAACACTAGTTCTATAAAGAAAGATTGGCGCATGCCTTTCTTTCTTTTTTTATTTTTGAATAAGAGGATTAGACGGCAACCATGAAACTCAAAGTTTGTAATAAAAAGACTAAGCTCATGTTTCCTGAATACCGAGACATGATTCAACAGCTTAGAGAAGACAATCCGCATTTTTCTAAAATGTTTGACGACCATGAAGCTCTCGATCAGGAAATTTGTTTACTCGAACAAGACCCTGTCAGGATTCATCGTGGAGAGATTGAGCCCCTCAAACGCAAAAAGTTGTTCATTAAAGATCAGCTTTACCGGATTTTAAAAGGAGCCCAGTTAAAAACCTCTTAAATTAAATCTCCCTGCGACGCCCACATATCCGAATAATAAATTGAACAAGGATAGCGTCAGCATGTAAAGAAACACCTTAAAGCCCATTTGCTTTAATGGTCTATGTGGAAAATCACCGAATTATTTTAATTTGGTGATTTTCTCTAAATCTTTGATGGTGCCCTTCACGGTTTGCTTGATCGGCTCATAATCGATGAACCAAAATAAATTCATATGTTGATCCGCATGCTGCTGTGCCAACATATCAATGACACTTTTTTCGCCACGCCCGACCAAATGACGTCGATAAAAATAATACAGTAAGATCAATGTCGTCATTAACATGATGCCCAACATGATCCAAAACCCTGTTGGAGACTTCAGCCCCGGAATAAACTCGAAGTTCATACCATACACCCCTGTCAACAAGGTTAGCGGCGCAAAAATCGCGGTAATAATGGCTAAAATCCGCATGTTTTCATTGGTTTGATTGGCAATGGCTGAAAAATGTAGATCGATAGCTGCTTGCACTGCATTTCTCAAGCGAATGGTATGCTTTTGAATACGTTCAATATGACTGGTTAAATCATCGACACGTACTAGCATGATGTCTTGTTTTTCGCTACGCTTTTTCCCTTTCAAGTGCGAATAGTTATCGACAATTTCATCGCGTAATTCCTGCAAAGTTTCGATTTGTTCTTCGCACAAATTTTCCACTTGTTGGAAAGCCATATTCTCTTGTAACAGTTGATGCCACTTGGTAAAACGGCGATGCCCTTGTAAAAGCTCTTGCTGCCAAAACTCCACTCGACGCGTCAGCGGAACACGTAAATCGAGATAACCATCCACCATGTTATTGAGCAGTCTCAAGGTCAAATCTAAAGGCGTTGCGGGTAATTTTCGTGGCTTATTATGTTCTTCAATCGGACGGCTCAACACCGTTTCCATACGCTGAATATAGCTTTCAACTTCTTTATTACCCTGCTCTCTAACCGTAATCAAAACTTGCGGCGTGAGCATAAAGCTAATCGGGGTCGTCGCCAGACCAAAAACCCGTTCATGTTTTTCAGCCGCTTGAGTATCAAGCTTGATTTGATCATCAGGTGTGATCAGCTTACGAAAGATCAGCAAGTCATAATCTTCCAAAGTGTCAAAGGCACAAGGGTGTTCTAAATTGAGAATATCGCGCAGATGATATTCATTCATCCACAGTCCCGTTGCCGCATAAATGTCCTGCTGCCAATGTTCTGCCCGATTGACCACATCGTCACGGCTACACTCCACCCAAATAAACTCAGCTTCCTGCTCTGCAATTGGCTGTTTCTGCACATAAGTATGCTGCGCGGTGGGATGTTGATAGAAATAATAGCTTTGCATATCTCATTTATTATTGTCTGTCTTAGCCAGCATGATGCCATAAAAAAAGCCCTGAGCAAGCCAAAGTTTAAATTGGCCAAGCTCAAGGCTTTTCTAAGACAACTCAATTCACATGGCAAACACCATGTGAATTGACAAGAGATTAAACTTGTTCGATGTCTTTCATCGTCAATTTGATACGACCACGGTTGTCTACATCCGCAACTTGTACCTTAATTTCTTGACCTTCTTTCAACACGTCTGCCACGTTTGCAATACGCTCGTTCGAGATTTGTGAAATGTGAAGTAAGCCATCAGTACCTGGAAGGATGTTTACAAACGCACCGAATTCAACGATACGAATGACTTTACCGACGTAAATTGTACCCGGCTCAATTTCAGCAGTAAGTGCTTGGATTTTTGCAACCGCAGCAGCAGCAGCGGCTTTGGTTTCACCAAATACACGAACAGTACCGTTGTCTTCAATATCAATAGCAGCTTTGGTTTCTTCAGTAATGGCACGGATGGTCGCACCACCTTTACCGATTACATCACGGATCTTATCAGGGTTGATGTTGATCACTTGGAATGTCGGCGCATGCATTGAAATTTCAGGACGAGCACGTGAAATCACTTGGTTCATTTCATTCAAGATATGCATACGACCCGCATACGCTTGGTTCAATGCCGCTTCCATGATCTCTTCAGTGATACCTTCAATCTTGATATCCATTTGAAGTGCAGTAATACCGTTCGCAGAACCGGCTACTTTAAAGTCCATGTCACCTAAGTGATCTTCGTCACCTAAGATGTCAGAAAGAACTGCGAAACGCTCGCCTTCTTTCACTAGACCCATTGCAATACCTGCAACTGGCGCTTTCAATGGAACACCTGCATCCATAAGTGATAATGAAGCACCACATACAGAAGCCATTGAAGATGAACCGTTTGATTCAGTAATATCCGATACGATACGAATCACGTACGGGAAGCGGTCAGCTGCAGGAAGAACCGCTTGAACACCACGACGCGCCAAACGACCATGACCGATTTCACGACGCTTAGGACCAGATTCACGACCTGTTTCACCGACAGAGTACGCTGGGAAGTTGTAGTGCAACATGAAGTTGTCAGTTTTAGTACCAGCTAGGGTATCAACCATCAACGCATCACGGGTATTACCCAAAGTTGTTGTTACCAACGCCTGTGTTTCACCACGTGTGAACAATGCAGAACCGTGAGCACGATCTAACACGCCAACTTGAACGTCAATTGCACGTACAGTTTTTGTATCACGACCATCAATACGTGGCTTCCCAGACAAGATGTTGTCACGTACTGTGCGGTATTTTAAGTCTTCAAATAATTCGTCAACTTCAGCAGCAATACCAGTTTCATCTTCTTCAGGAACAAACTGAGCAACAGCTTCAGCGTGAAGCGCATCTAATGCTGCATAACGCTCTTGCTTAACAGCAATTGTGTATGCTTCAGAGATTTTCGCTTCGAATGCTTCTTTCAATTTACCAAGAAGTTCTTCGTTTTTAACTGGCGCAACCCAAGTAGATTCAACTGCGCCCGCAGCTGCAGCAAATTCTTTAATCGCTTGAATTGCGATTTGCATTTCGTCATGACCGAAAAGTACAGCGCCTAACATTTGGTCTTCAGAAAGCTCTTTCGCTTCAGATTCAACCATCAATACAGCAGCTTCAGTACCTGCAACCACAAGGTCAAGATCAGATTCCTTAAGCTGTTCTAAAGTTGGGTTAAGGATGTATTCGCCGTTGATTAAACCAACACGTGCGCCTGCGATTGGGCCTGCAAATGGAACACCAGCAATAGACATCGCAGCTGAAGCGCCCAACATTGCAGCGATATCGCCTTCCATGGTTTTGTCAGAAGAAATAACAGTCGCTGTTACTTGGATTTCGTTGTAGAAACCTTCTGGGAACAATGGGCGGATTGGACGGTCAATAAGACGTGAAATTAAAGTTTCAGCTTCAGACTGACGACCTTCACGCTTACCGTAACCACCTGGGATACGACCTGCGGCATATTGTTTTTCTTGGTAGTTAACAGTCAACGGAAAGAAGTCTTGGCCTGCTTTTGCTTTTGGTTGAGCAACGATTGCAACAAGAACCTGTACACCACCCATGGTGATCACAACAGTGTTTGCTTGACGAGCAACACGACCAGTTTCTAAAACAACCGTGTGTTGACCATATTGGAATTCTTTACGAATAATATTAAACATAGACATGTATTTTTCTTTCCTGATTTTTATTCTAGTGGAGACCCCTAAGGTTTGGCATTCACATCGCCATTTCAGGCAACTGTATAAATGACAAAGCTTAGAAGCCGACCTCACCAGAGACTAAAAATATGATTTTAAGACACAAAGAAGGAGCGAAACATTCGCCCCTTCCCCATTACCTCACAGAAGCAAGGTAGACTTTCTTTTTCAGTAATAAAGCATTCAAAATGCGATAGTCCGAAAATAAAAGTTTAATCGAATTAACGACGTAAACCTAAAGCAGCAATCAAGTCGCTGTAACGAGTAGCGTCTTTACCTTTAAGGTAATCAAGAAGCTTACGACGTTGGTTAACCATACGGATAAGACCGCGACGGCTATGGTGGTCGTGTTTGTGCTCTTTGAAGTGACCTTGTAAATCATTGATTTGAGCAGTTAAAAGAGCCACTTGAACTTCTGGTGAACCAGTGTCGTTTTCAGCGCGAGCAAATTTAGCAATGATCTCTGCGCGATCTGCGTTTGTTAAAGCCATTCGATTTCTCCGAGATGCTTATAAGTTACATTTGATACAAATCAAATTGATTCTTCAAAACCAAGTTGACTGCCGTGCATCACTACAGCAAGGCATTATTTTAAGGGATCTAGCGCTATATTGCAAAAATGTTTTATGTTCGCAGTCAATTCAGCAACTGACGGCTTTGCACAAATCATGCACAATCATGACAATTCTGATTTTCAGTATCAGACTCAAATCCAATAAAAACGAAAAATAGAGAGAAATTTGTGAAAATTTTATCTGCCAATACCTGTTATGTCCCCCATGACCTCAACCACGTGATTCGTTCTAAGAATGAGGTCTCCGCTACCTTGGGTGGCATGAATGACGCACAAATTCAAAGCATTTGGGCCAGTGTAGAGTCCCTATATAAAACAGGAAACTACCCTTTCATCAGCCTCTGTTTACGTCGTCAGGGACAAATATTGTTAAACCGCAGCATTGGTTATGCGCAAGGCAACTCAGCCGATGGTTTAGCGGCAGATGCGAAAATTGGCACACCCGACACCCCAGTTTGCTTATTTTCCGCCTCTAAAATCGTTACAGCCATGCTGATTCATATGTTGGATGAACGTGGTGATCTGAATTTACTCGATCCGATTAGCCACTATATTCCCGAATATGGCGTAAACGGTAAACGTCGTGCCACCATTTTCCATTTGCTCGCTCATCGTGGTGGCATTCCTCGGATTGACAGTAAAATCACGCCTGAACTGTTGTTTAATCAAGATCAAATTTTAGAACGTCTTTATGCGGCACAACCCGTTTCAGCCTCAGGCACACATCTGGCGTATCACGCCGTGACGTCAGGTTATATTTTAGGGGAAATTATCAAGCGGGTAACAGGTCAAACGGCCCGTGAATTTCTTGCCGAAAATATCGAGAAACCCATGGGCTTAGATTACTTTAACTATGGCCTAAAACCTGAGTATCGAGCGGATGTCGCTTTAAACTATGCCACAGGTCTACATCCACGTTTAGGCACAGACCATTATCTTAATCGAGTACTAGGCGGTGGTTTACAGTTAGCCGTCGATGTGACCAATGATGCGCGTTTTATGGACACGATTTGCCCAGCGGGCAACATTTATACCAGTGCGGAACAAGCTGGTCGTTTCTTTGAAATGCTCTTGAGTGGTGGCGAATACCAAGGCAAACAAATCATGAGTGCCCAAACGGTATTTCGCTCGACCTTGGCCACGTCAGGAGTCAGTTTAGATCGGACATTATTAGTCCCGATGCGTTATGCCTTAGGCCCAATGTTAGGGAGTAATCCTATCGGCTTATTTGGACCCATGACTGGGCAAGCCTTTGGACATCTCGGGTTTTCCAATATTCTCTGCTGGGCCGATCCAGAACGTGATATTAGTGTATCGCTATTAACCACAGGAAAATCTGTCGTCGGCACCCACTTACCGGCTTTAGCGAAAACGCTTTATCAAATCTCAAAGCATTGTCCCAAAATCTTAAAGCACCAACGTCGCTCCTTATTTGCAACCGATCGAAGCGAAACAGACTTAGTCTGAGCATAAAAAAAAGCCCAAGTAAACTTGGGCTTTTTTGCGCTGTAGTGTTCTTTTATTTTTGTTCTTGTTGTTTTGGTTATCATTATAATAATGCGCTTTTCCGCGTCTTGTATTAAACATTCCATGTTTAATCATTTACATCCTTATGTGACAGATTTTGCCACATCACACAGAAGAAAAAAGTCGTATTTCACTCATCTTCATGTAAGCGATTGCTTACACAAACTCCTCATTTTCTCCATTATTCAACCTAAATCTCTCTAAAAAATGCAGTATTAAAAATTTAATAAATAAAAAAACAAGCACTTAAAGACATAAGAGCTAAATTTAAAAAAGCATAAGCTGTGCAATACTGAGACAGTATCTCTTCAATATTTAATCTAAAACTGTATTTTATACTTCGAGGAATGAATGGCTATTTTTTGTCATATTTTGCCAATTTATCAGAGATAAAAAAGCCTTGTAGTCTCTCCCAAAACTACAAGGCTTAGCGGCTGTAAGTTTCCTCTTTCACCTACTTCACTGTAAGTTCGCTGTCTACTGACGTTATTATTATCTTTTTGCGATTATACTCAACATTCCGTGTTGAGCTCTTTATGTGAAGCCATCTTCTCAAAATCCTCAGTAAAGCTCTATGCGCAAATCTCCTGAATCCCTGTAAGCCATTTCGTACAAAGCTCCTATTTGTTTATTAAATCTTCACAATTGAATTTGTTGATTAATTTTTCTTGATAGACCACTATCTCGGGTGGTTCGAGTCACCATAGCATGTACGAATGCATCGGCATCGACCAGTAAACTGACCACTTTTTTCGCCCGCGTAATTGCGGTATAAATCAACTCTTTACTGAGTAATTTTTCAGCCTGCCGATCTAAAACCACCGCGGTATGGGTGAACTCAGAGCCTTGAGATTTGTGAATGGTCAGCGCAAAAGCCGTTTCAATATTTTTGGGTAATCGTGTCGCGGCGACCCATTTATTCAGACTAGGGAAATACACTTCAAACTGCAACTTCCCTTGTTGAACGCGCTGTAAACACAGGCCAATATCGCCATTCGACACCCCCAACTGATAGTCGTTATAGGTCATCATCACAGGACGTCCTAAATACCACTCACCCTGCTTGATTTGTTTTGACTGTTCTAATAAGCGCTGCTCGATTTGCAGATTGAGCTGTTTTAAGCCGAAATGGCCGTGACGTATGGCGGCCAAAATACGGTAATCATCAAAATGATGAATCACTTTGGGTACGAGAGACTCATTAGGATTTTGCTGATATTGCTTTAAAGCCTCGACATAGCCCTGAAAGCCGAGCATCAACAGATCATAATAATGTTGTAACTGCTCTGCAGATAAAGCCTGCTCAGGCAACAATTCAAGTTGTAGATAATCGACCTTGACCTGATCCAACTCAACCGCCTTCAACGTCGTGGCATTTACTACTTGCTGTTGAAAAGTATGCAATACGCTCTGTTTTTCGACAGGATGCGTCGTTGAGTCAAAACAAGTTTGCTGTTGAATAAATTGTGCCAACTTTCCAATCCGTGCATCTGATTTGAAACGACGGCTATTGACCAAATTGACTCTATTTTCAGCCAAAGCTGGAACCTGTTGTAGATCGGCGAGTACAGAGCCGACATCGACCGAAGCCAACTGATCGGCATCTCCCAATATAATCAAACGGGCTTGATTCGGCATGGCAGCAAAGAGCATCTGTGCCAAATTTAAATCCAGCATGGATGCTTCATCAACGACAATCACATCATAAGGTAAAGGTTGTCTGCTATGAAAACGCGGTTGCTGCGTATTCCCAAGCCCCAAAAGGCGATGTAGCGTCACAGGGTTTAAGTTTTTCAAATCTGGGGTAACTAAGTCTTGTAACTTTTCATCCTGAAAAGAGTTCTGAAGGGCTTCTTTCATCCGCTGCGCCGCCTTACCTGTCGGTGCAGCCATCGCAATACGAATATCAGGCAGACTTTGTTTGAGCACTGCAATAATACGCGCCAAGGTATACGTTTTCCCTGTGCCCGGACCACCTGTAATGATCGCGAGCGCCTGCTCGGCCACCATAGCCAAAGCCTGTTTTTGGTGTTGATCTTCTAGTAAATGAGCATAAGCTGAAATATCCACTTGCGTTAAATTTTGCAGTTTTAACCGTGCTACTTGCTGGGCCAAGGACTGCTCTAAAGCCCAATAACGATACAGATATAATTGCTGCTGATCGTAAACAAACGGCGCTTTTTGTTGCTGTGCCTGCTGTTCATCCATGACCAAATCATCTAAGACTGTGACGGCTTCAGCTGCAACCGAGAAACAACTCTCACCGCGTAGCATGGCTTCAAGGACCTGTTGAATCACTTCACTTCGCGCTTCGGTGAATCCTGTTTTACTCAGTGGCGACTGCTGAATAAACTGACTCCAACGCGTTAACCATGTGTCTACCACGGTAGCCTGATCAATACTGGCTTTACGAACATTTTCCACACGGTTATCCTCAAAGTTATCCACAGCTTAATTCTTTGTTTATGAGTGACTAATTTCACTTAATTCAGAAGTTTTGCCTACATGATTTTCAGTAGAAGTATCCTCAGCAAAATAACCCAAAATCGCATCTAGTCTTAAAATAAACTCTGGGCTAGCACGCCAACTTAAAACCCCTTGATCAGGCTGCCCATTCATCCCTCTCAAATAGAGATAACTCGCCTGACCAAGATGTTTTTCAATGTCATAGTCCAGCAAATTCACTTTTAAATAGCGATGCAAAGCCACCAAATATAAGCCCGCCTGCAACCAATAACTGGCATGTGACATATTCAATTGGATTGCGTCATGATTGTAGCTCTGCTGATCCGCCCCTAAGAAGTTACTTTTATAATCGGCGATGTGATAACGCTGACCATCAAAATAAACCAAGTCTATCGAACCTGTCAGATAACGAGCAGAATTGGCTTCATTTAAGTCGAGTAGATCAATGCCGTATTCTTGAAATAATGCCTGTATGCGTTTAATCGCGAGCACATGATCGGACAATGACAAATAAAAAGGAAACTCAGCCAAGTGTTCATCGGCTTTGAGTTGCTTCAACTGAAAACCAGCATGCAAAGGCGTTTCTAGCACATCTACTAACCACGCTTGCATCCACTGTACCAATTGGATTTCATCATCCTGTCCAAACTCGTTTTGATATTTGCCCAATAACTCTTGCCACAGTAAGGGACTATCATTTTTAAAACGACGATGAATTTCCAGTCCCCAGTCACGCGAGTCCTGGAAATCAATGTGCTCGAAAATTTCGTGCAGGAAGGTTCCCGCAGTCGTACCCATTGGAAACTGCCGTTTAATCCACGCCAAAGGCTGACTCAGTTCCACATCCTCAAGTACAGGATGATTGATCTCGTCATCCGCACTGCCCACTTTCTCGCTCAAAACAGCTAAGGCATCCATTGCCTCTTTACGACTCAAATGCTGTGCCAAAGCACTAAAACTGGTTTTGGAACGTGGATAAAAACGCTGTTCAGGAAAGGCCAAAGCTTGCAGTTGAATGATCTCTTGCTGCTCGGCTGGCTGTAAACGAACCGGCTTTTCAGTCAGCAGCACCTCATTACCACTGGCAGGATGCTCAAACAGATTACCTGCTTGACCACGCCAAAACGCCAATGCCGTATTTGATTTATATTCCTGATCTTGCAGCAAGGCATACACGCGGTGGCTCGCACGGGTCAGTGCGACGTACCATAAGCGATGCTGTTCCGCTTCGGCTCGCTCATTGTGTTGATCAATCGCGGCTGGGTCTAACAGGTTGGCATCATTTACTGCCACGATGCGCTGTAATTCGCTCTGCCCTGTCGTCGGATTGATCTGTTCCAGTGTTGAAAAATTTAAGGTTTTATTCATTTCCTTAAAGTCTTTGTCGGCACCCAGCAAGAACACAATTTTAAACTCTAGACCTTTGGACTGATGAATAGTCATCAGCTGTACGCCTGTGGCATTGGAGAGTTTGCGTTCCAACTCCCACTCACGTTCCGCAGGCAAATGTAACTGTTTGAGATACCAATGATACAGTTTCTGCGCGCCTTGGAACTGCTCACTATGTTGGCTCAACAACTCAGTCAAATGTCGAAGATTAACCACAGTCCGTTCGTTGTCTCGGCTTTGGTAAGCCACCAAGTTTTTCCACACTTTAAAAAGGTTTAAAGCGTACTGCCATGCACTTAAAAAGCCTTTATTGATCCACATGTCGCGGATGTCATCAAAATCCGCCATAAACTGGCTCAAACCGTTGGCTTGCTTTTCCAGTTCTAGTAACTGTTTTAAATCAATCGCCAACAGCCGGCTCAAAAGCGCACGGCGAACTTTGGCTTCATCAAAAGGATGCATCATTGCGGTCAATAACGCACCGACATCTTTCGCGACCTGACTTTCAAACACACTGCGTTTAGACGGACGGTTGACCAAAATTCCCAAACGCTCTAGTTCAAACTGAACTTTGTCCAAGCCATCATGGTTTTTCGACAACACCGCGATATCATTTGCCCCTATAAACTGTAGCGAATCATCTGCCACATACAGTTGCTGTTGAATGCATTGGTTGATTAAATCACGAATTTTCCATGCTACTTGTTGAGCTTCATTTTTTTTGTCTTCAAGTAATAGCCAGCGCAGCGGTACATGGTTTTCACCCTGTGCATCGACCAAAGCGGGATGTGGTCGAGTCCCTGCTTCTACAGGCTGGTAATAGACCTGCTCACCAAAGTCCTGTTGGCGTTGAAATAAAGCATCCACCACCTGTACCAGTTTTTGTACAGAACGATGATTATATTTCAAACTATACTGCCGACCTTGCTTTGCCAAAACATCTAAACGTGCCTTGTTATAGGTCAGCATGTCACCACCACGAAAGCCATAAATAGCTTGTTTTGGGTCACCGACCATAATCATACAACCTTGATGATAGCGCTGTGCATCACGCCAAATTCGCGCCAACATATCATCTTGGTCTTGGTTGGTGTCTTGAAACTCATCCACTAAAATGAGCGGATAGCGTGCTTGTACAAACTGGGCAAAGCGCCGGCCTTGTTCGCCCTGTAAGGCTTCTGACAAGGTACGGATTTGCTGGGCAAAAGTCGTTTCACTCTTTTGCTGCAAGACTTGTGGTAATCGCTTTTTCACCTCAGAACTTAAGTGATATTTTAAATACGCATCCAGCACATCCAAATTGAGCTCTAGCTCTGCCAATGCGTCTAAGAAAATGCGGACCTGTCGCCACACAGGATGCTGCTCAAACTGTTCCAACACATCTACAGCACATTTGTTTAAGACTTTTTTCGTTGCAAGGTCAGTCAGGTGCTTTAAGGTTTTTTCAAAATGTGGCGCAAATAAGGCATAAGCCCGCTGCTCTTTCAGTGCAGTCAAAAAAGCCGGTAAATCCTGACATAGAATGCGTTGCATCAAAGCATCGGTACGCCATTTTTTCCCCAGCACTGCATGGTATTGCCCTTCAGGGGCATAATAGTCTTTCAAGCGTTCAATCTGCGCCACATCCAGCGCGGTAAATTGATCAATGGCCTGCTCAAATTGCGTCAAATCAAGCACAGGTTTTTCCACCTGTTGAAACTGTGCCGATGCAAAGTTCAAACTATTTTCAACAATCGGCACATAGGCCTGTTCGTTTTTTAATTTTTGTTTTAACAGTAAATAATTCACCACAGGCTGTGGCTGTGCCTGAATCCACTCACGTAATACGTCATGAATGAGCTGCTGAGTATAACTCTGCGCATCATCGGTAATATCCGCACGCTCAATCTTGCCACTTTCAAAAGAAAACTCACGCAGTAACTTTTGACTAAAACTGTCCAATGTCCCGACAAATAACTCATCTAACTGGTCAATCACCAACTTCAAACGCTCTTGGGCAAAACCGACCCGCTGTGCATAGTCTATGAGTACTTTGATAAAAAGCGGATCTTGTTCAACAGCTATTTTGACCTGTATTTCTCGCTCGGTCAGACTTTGACAACCTTCAAAATAACGTAAAGTTTCAATCAAGCGTGCCCGAACGCGACTTTTCAGTTCCGCAGCAGCAGCACGGGTGAAGGTGGTTGCAATAACCTGATTTGGCAAATAGGCCCCGAGAAAAATGCGTACCATCAAACTGGATAAAGTAAAAGTTTTGCCTGTGCCTGCTGAAGCTTCAATCCAATGTAAGCCCTGAAAGCTCATATCGGCAATGGGTTGATAAGACATGTTCGATGTGGTGGCCTGAGACTGTGCTGTCATGACTTAGTCCTCAAGGCTTTGCTGATGCAAAAAAATCGGATGATATAGTTCATAAGAAAACTGCTCGCAGGCATGGGCAAGTAATGCTTTGGCATCCTGCTCTTGTAGAATAAACTGCCAGTCGCGGTGTGCTTTATTGGCTTCGTTTTCAGTCATTGAAAAACCACTAAAGCGACCATCTTCTTCCCACACTTTATAAATGGCGTCCATGTCCGCGATCACCATCTGTCCCTGATCATTCAATTGCCATTCATGGGTTTTATCTTTCTCTGCAATTTTCAACAACAAGGCCGCAGGTAAAACTAAGGGCTGAGTTTGTGCATACTCCCATGCTTTCAACCAAGGTTTGAGCCATTCACGCGCCTGATTTGAACTCACACCAGTGCATAAAATGGTTCGGTCACTAAACACCACGATGCGTTGATATTGCTGTCCACCCTCACCCAAATTGACATAAGCCAGCCACAGTAAATACTCCAACCAAACTTTGGCACGGCGCTTTGCCCGCGCACTAGACGCTTCTACACTGACCCATTTTTCAGCACTAAATTTGGCTAAAGTAACATTGATCTGTAAATGCTCACTCACCTTCCATACTTGTTGGGTCGTGGCTGTGGCCTCAGGTGCATAACGTTGTAAACGCGCCAGCAAGCGCTGCTGTTCAAGCACGCTCATTTGCCAGACTCCATCTTGAACTTTACCAATCGGCAGTTGATCCATCAGAAGATTGGCATCCGCTTCTGCTTCATGTTGTTGTAAAAAATGACGGATGGCATAACGTCCTAAACCATCGAGAAGTAAAGGTTCTTGCGTTGCAGGAATCTCTTCTGGTTTTAAGTTTTCCACGCCTAAAGTCTTGAGATACAACCGTGCAGGGAAAGTGATGTCCTGAATCCACTGCTGACTATCAAGAACTTGAATGTCTTGCTCTAATTTTGGATAAGGCGTGTTGACCCAACTGCTCCGTTGTCCCGATGCATGTTGCAATTGTTTCGCGACTTGAAACCATTGGTCTTGAAAACGAATACTGTGCTCAGACTCAAAACCACGCGGATCAAAAGGCAATAAAGGATGGACATGATACAGCGATGCCAACTGTGCAGGAACAGTCACACCATGCTGATCAACCGTTGCACCGGCACTCTTGGTCTGTGTGTCAGGCTGCACAATAAAGGCCATATGCTGAATCAGTTCTTGCAACACTGTAGACGGATCACGGACTTCACCATCGTTGATATCAAAGCCATTATAAAATAACCATAAGTTCTCTTGTGCCAACAACAACGCATCTAGAAAAGCCCCTTGATCATCTTCCAAACGGGAACGATCCCCCAGTTGTGGTTTCAGTAAATCCATTAGGTCAAAAGGCAAATGCGCACTACGGTTGGGAAACTTGCCACTGTCCAAGCCCAACATCACGATCAACTTATATGGCACAGGTCGAATCTGACCAATTTGACTAAACGTGATCTGCCCCGTGGGTTCTGCATAGTCCAGTTGCGCTTCTAAGGTCTTTTGGACTTCTTCTAATACATAAGGCAAAGGTAAACTTAAACTGCGCAGTGCATGATGGTCGTGTTCGTCATAGAAACTCGCCAAGGTCAGCATACGTTCTTGTTTTTTGACCATCTTATACACTGCGGCCAAAGACTCGACACCCGCAGCTTCAAACTCGCGAATATCTTCCATCAAACGATTCAGCCAAGTTTCCGCAGTCGTTCGCTGTCCGGTTTCATGCGCGATCATCCACTCGGAACGGTGTTTAAAATCTTGATAGATTTCTATCAAAACACCAATCAGCTCAAAATCACTCGACTGTACTTGGGCATAGCTTAAAGTCTCATGAAACAGCACATGCTCTGGTACAGCGACGCCTAAAGCCAAACGATCTAAGGCAAACTTCAGACTATAACGATAATCTTCATCCCCTTCGGCCAAACTGCGTTTTAAATGTTCGGCATCCAATCCACGCTTAAAGCCTGCGTTGATCAACAGCTCAGTCATCCGCTCAATCATATTCATGTCTAAGCCATAACGTTGCTGCGTTGCATTTAAACTGAGCCAATCGGCAAAGTCCTCAATACTGAAACGCCCCCGTACCAAGACCATCCGTCCCAACACAGCACGCCATGCATTTAAGACATCGAGCTGAGTCACGCCAGCTAGCTTAATCGGCAAATAAATACTGTCTTTACTCAGTTGATGGCCCTTTTTCAAAGCCTCACGCTCATGGGGAGGAGGTGCAAAAACACTGCGAATAAAAGGTTCTAGCTCAGTCAAACTGGGCGTCAACACTAAAATATCACTTGGACGTCGTGGTGCTTCAGCCGTGCCCTGAGCCAACCAATGCGTCAGTTGATCTTTGAGGACTTCAAGCTGTCTAAGGCTGGAGTGACAGACATGAATCTGTATCGAATCATCTTGTTCAGCCAAAGCATACTGATGCTGCGTAGGTTCTACCAAATACAGGACATCGGACTGAATTTTACCAAGTAACGTTTCTGGATACTCATCGACAAAGACATCGGCCCATACGCCATCTTCACCTGAAGAAAGGTTGGAAAGTAAAGAGAAATGGTCGCGCGCTTGTTTACCAAATCGGGTCAGTAAAGGATGGCGAGACTCTCGGGTTTCTGCATTAAAATTGAGGGTAAACTCATCAAAAAACTGCTGAATCTCTGCATCATTGGCATTTGGATTTTTTTCAATAAAACGCTGCTTTACCCGTGCGTCATAACGCGCTTTCCAGTTGGGATCGACACTGTCTGCCCAGTATTCTTGTGAAGGGTTATAGTGAAAAATAAAGATATCGAGGTATTGCCCCAATCGATGCAAAAACTCCAATTGTTTTGGCGGTAAATCTAAAACCGTAAATACCACCAACTGTGCAGGCAATTTTTTCAGTGCAGCGTCTCGGGTCTCTGCTTGATCGAGTAAGCCCCAAAATGCAGTATCAATACGCTGAATTTGTTCAAAGTCAGCATGGAACACCACTTGCCAGAGCCAACGTTGCCATGCTTCCAATTCATAAGCTTGATTGAGTTGAAAAGCACTGAGTTCTTGCTGAGTTTTAAAGAACATCTGCTCCAAATCGAGCGGCTGGTTTTTGCCCCACGCTTGTAACCAATTGGTCTGGCAACGGCAACTTTGCGGTGGACAGCCTTTGGTGCAATGCCCACGATAATCCATATAAAAACTAAACAGCCGTGAAACCTGCTCCGCGACCCAATACAGCATGCTTTGCTTTTTGAGCTGTTTATCGATGCCTTGTTGCAAACGGTCAGCGCTGGCATAGATCCGCTGAATAATCGGATACAACGGATGAGCAACCTCTAAAGGATTCAGCTCGGCTTGTATAAATTCTTTTAAGGCTTGAAAGACACGCCATTTAATAATCAATCGCGGAATATTGGCTTTACGGACTTCATCTTTTTGGTCGACCAAAACCCACTGATAAGCCGCCCATTGAAAACCACGAATACGATGATGAAACTGCGTGTTGGCACTGATGCCCTGCTGCTCTGCCAACTTTTGTGTTAGCCAGGCCTCAACCGCAGGTGAAGGTACAATAAAGTGCTGTGCTTGCAACACTTGAAAGGCATTTTTGGCTGGTTTAAAGACGGTTTTTTGCATGGCCTGCAACAGAACATCAATACGCTGACTTTGTATTACGTGTATCGCCATGTTTCCTCTCAAATAACCATCTTATGAAAAATCTACAAAAGTACACAGATTATTGACTATACTTCTAGTTCTGTCTATGTCACTTTCATGACATATTTCTATTTAAAATTTGCTTTAAAATACGCACTTTAAGCAAAACTAGAATCAATGTGAATCAGGATATTTTAGGATTTAGAAAATGAAATTAGAGCACATTCCAGAAAAAATTGATCCCTCTTTAAATTTAGAAAAAATCCGCGAAGAATGTTTGGACTTAGTCAAAAAGCGCGCCTATTTTTCCGCAGGTGCAGCGGTTATTCCAGTCCCTTTCCTTGATGTGGTGATTGATGTGGGCATATTGTCGCAGTTGATTCCCGAAATTAACGCCCGCTTTGGCCTAACCCCTGAGCAAGTCAGTGTTTACGACCCAGAAACCAAGCAAATACATTGGTCAGAACTGCGTAAACGTGGCGTGGAGTTCTCTGGACTGGTGGTGGCACGTACAGCCGTGAAGAAATCCCTCAATAACATGGCAGCCAAATACATCACTAAACAAGTCACTAAATTCATTCCTCTTGGTGGACAAATGATTGCGGCCAGCTTGGGTTATGTCGTGATGAAAAAAATTGCGGAAACCCATGTGGAGGAGTCGTATAAGCTCGCCAAAGGCATTCAACTAAAACAAGCCGCTGAACAAGGTGTTCCTGTTGCAGCGCCAGTGACCCAAATTCCTTTAAGTTAAAGAACTAAATCTACCTCTATAAAAAACGGTCAAATGACCGTTTTTTTAAGTTTTTTAATCCGTGTCGCGATCCGCTTTGAGCTGTTTTAAAATCGCCCTTAAGACTTCAATTCGGGCCTGTTGTTTATCATTGGTGGAAATAATATACCAAGGCGCATAACCCGTATCGGTATGTGCAAACATATCCGCGGCTGCCTTTAAATAGTCATCCCATTTGTCGCGATTGCGCCAATCTTCTTCGGTAATTTTAAAGCGTTTATGCGGGGTACTTTCGCGGGCTTTAAAACGCACCGCTTGTTCATCTTTATCTATCGCCAGCCAAAACTTAATCAGCACGGTTTGGCTGTTGCTGAGGTTTTTTTCAAAACGATTGATTTCCGCATAAGCGCGTTGCCACTCAACCTCGGTTGCGAAGCCTTCTATCCTTTCTACCAAAACACGTCCATACCATGTCCGATCAAAAATAGTGATGTCATCCGACTGCAATTTGCTCCAAAAACGCCACAGATAAGGACGGCGTAACTCATATTTTTCAGGTGCGGCAATGGTATGAATTTCATATTCTCGTGGGTCGAGCTTTTTCACAATGCGCTTAATCGCCCCCCCTTTACCCGCAGCATCCATACCTTCAAAAGCGATCACCACTTTACGGTCATCACAGCGGATGGCATCGGCCACTTGTTTGGTGAGTTTTTTCAATTCTGCTTTATAGTTCGCATCCTCAGCTTGAGGGACTTCAAACTGAGTCAAAATATCTGGTATCGGTGCTTGCTGCCATTTTAGCGCGGCCTTTTTTTCATGCTCTGGACAGTGTCGCAGCGCTGTTAAAATCGCTTGTGCAAAATTGTGATTACGCAAATCTTCATCTTCACCATCAATGATTTGCCAGTCATCGGTGAAGCGCGTACGTAGCTTTTGTAAGGTGTCATATTGTTTTTTATTGCGCCAGTCTAGCCCATGCAACTTATGCCAATGCACTTCGCTCGGGTCCATATCATCCAGACGCTTTTGCAAAGACTTCCACGACAAATCGAACCAAACTTTTAAGACATCTACGTTGTTGTTTTTTAAGTCCTGTTCAAAAGCCCGCATATTGCTAATGTATTCATCAAACAAAGTGTCGTCCAAAGGCTTTGAAGCATGCATGGCCGTAGCCAACAAGTCCCCATACCAATTACCAAACCACACCATAATTTGCCCTTCGGCAGGTACAAATCGAGTATAGGGCTGCCAAAAAGGCTGTTTTAGATTAAACAGATGCGGTGGATCGGCTTTGACATATAAAAAACGCGGATCGACCCATTCGCGCAGCTGTTTCACCGCTTCGCCTTTACCCGCAAGTTCAATTCCACTGACCAAAATCACTAAACTTTTTGCATTGCTCTGATCACGGGTATTCATCAACGCATATTGCGCTTCAATTAAGTCCAGTGAAAGCTGTTCTTCGTTCAGCACTGCACTGTCGATCGTTTCTGTATCCATTGCCCCCTCCTTTTTTCTATTTAATCAAATCACTAGATCCTAAAAGATGATGGTCTAGATGATTTTCATATGTATCTTTTGACTACTTCTACATCAAACTGACCACAAATAAATAGTTTTTTTGTCACTTTGTCATAGCGAGTTCCGTCATCACGCACTAAGATTTAGCTATCTTTAAATAGAACTGAGACAGCAAATGTCCAAACTCGCCGCCCTCGATGAGCTTTTAGAACAGTATTACCAATTGCATTATCATCAAGATTCGGTGCTCTTCCAACGTTTACAAGATGTGCAAGTCTGGCAAAAACAACGGATGCAACGCACGCATAACCGTGCTTTCGCAGAAAAACAGAACCTCTTGATGGCCGAGTATTTTATCAACCGTTTATATGGTGGCCCAGATTTTGACGCTTTGGCAGGACAAATCGCGCGCTTGAGCAAATATGCGCACAAAGCGGAGAAATTAATTCCTGAAAATGCCATTAAAACCGGTACCTCTGGGGTTGAGTTGGCGATTTTGGCGGTTCGACTTGATGAACAAGTGGCGATGCAATTGCTGAAAGATCACCATCCCTCTGAAGCCTTAACCGATGATTTGATGCGCCAAGCCTACTTAAAACTAGAACAAGGCGAAGAACGCTTGAAACAGCTATATTTACTCGATCAATTGGGTAAGAACCTCGATAAATACATGCGCTCTTTTATGGTCTATACCGCTTTTAAGATGTGTAAAGGGACTGCCAACAAATATAACTTCAATGTCATGTATGAATTTATGCAGGATGGCTTTTTGGCCATGAAACCGCTAAAGTCGGCAGAGAAATTTGTGAAAGACTTTACGGCGGTGGAACGTCAAATTATTGATAAAGTCCATGCGGGGCATTTGTATCCTTTTCAGTAAATTTCAACGAATGACTTGATAAAAATAAGCCAGCAGCAGCTTTGCTCTGCTGTTTTTCTGTATATTATTCAGCACAATTGCATGATGGTTACTGTACAACGTCCTAGAATCTGTCATCATGCATGCACTGCAACATTTACCCTATTGCTATGTTAGGAGTGACTCCCATGTCGAATGAAAATCAAACGCCTACCGCTACTCAAGAGTCGGCACAAAACACAGACAAAGTGAGTCCATTTTTAACTGAACCATTACCCCAAGGCACGGCGCAAGGTCAGCAAAAATCATTACAACAACAGTTGACTGATACCCCAGTAACGGGTTCTGTACCCAAATACAATCTTCCTCGCGGTGCCAATACAGGCAACGTCGGCAGTACCACACACTTTGGTTACCAGACGGTGAGCAGCGAAGATAAAGCGCAAAAAGTGGCGGAAGTTTTCCACTCGGTTGCCAGCAAATACGACATTATGAATGACTTGATGTCTTTTGGTATTCACCGTCTATGGAAACGCTTTGCGATCAATATGTCAGGGGTACGTCGTGGTCAACACGTGCTAGATATTGCTGGCGGGACAGGCGACTTGGCTAAAGTGTTTAGCCGCGAAGTTGGCCCTACAGGTCATGTGGTACTTTCAGACATTAATGAATCGATGTTGAATGTGGGGCGTGATCGTTTAATTGATGCAGGCTGTACCAATGTTGACTTCGTATTAGCCAATGCTGAAACCCTCGAGCCATTTGAAGACAACAGCTTTGACCTACTCACGATCTCGTTTGGTCTACGTAATGTGACCGATAAAGATGCAGCACTTGCAGCGATGTACCGCGTGCTTAAGCCAGGTGGTCGCCTACTGGTATTAGAGTTTTCTAAACCTGTGTTTGAGCCTTTTTCAAAACTGTACGATCTATATTCGTTCACCGCACTGCCGATCATGGGCAAAATTATTGCCAATGACTCAGAAAGCTATAAATATTTAGCCGAGTCCATTCGTATGCACCCAGACCAACGCACGCTAAAAGGCATGATGGAAAATGCAGGCTTCCAAAACTGTGACTATCACAACCTGACAGGCGGTATCGTTGCTGTACACCGTGGTTTTAAACTTTAAAATTAAACGTTTAAGGGCAAATTATGTGGTCGATTCTGGCACTCGGTGCAATTGAACGATTAATTCATCATGTGATTAATTTGGATGCGATCACTCGCATCCAGCTCAATGAACTACAAGGCAAGATGTTACGTGTGGTGATCGCATCCCCGCAACTGTCTGTAGATGTGTTCTTTGACCAAGCCAAAGTGCGCTTAGAACCTACCGTTACAGGGCATAGTGAAACAGCGTCCATTTTCGAACAACGCCCTTTTGACCAAGCTCAATCTCACACCCCAGCAACCGCAACTTTAACGGTGGCCAATGTGGTTGAGCTGCTCAAGCTATTACTGGCGGATGATGTCGGCAATATCCCGCTCCAAGGTGATTATCACCTTCTACAGGATATTCAACGGATTATGCAACACGCTGAGCCTGACTTGGCTGCGCATTTAAGCCCATGGATTGGCCCAAGTTTGGCGCATGAATTGGCTAAAATTCAGCTGGCACCAAAACACATCAAACAGGCCTTACAAAGTCATTTGTTTTTTGCTGAAGATGCCTTGAAAGAAGACAGTGGTCTATTTGCCCCGCGTTGGCAAATGGATGATCTGCATCAAGATACCCGCATTTTTAATCAAAACTTAGATCGTGCCGAAGCCAAAATTCAACAGCTTCAAGCACAGATTGACACTCAAGACTCAACTCAGAACTAGGTATTTACATATATGATTCCGCACGTTTCACGTTTACTCGAACTTTGGCGCATTGCCGCGCACTATAGACTCGACACGTTGTTTCCTGCGGAAGAATTACCTGAAAAAGCGCGTCATGCGCTGGGTGTAATTCGTATGCACCCTGCGGCATGGTCCAGTCGTGAACGTAAAAACCCACTGAAGCTCAAACAAGCTTTAGAGGAAATGGGACCACTGACGATTAAAATGGGACAACTGCTGTCTACTCGTCGTGACCTAATTCCACCTGAAGTACTACAACAACTGGTTCTACTCCAAGACCGTGTCAAACCCTTTGGTTCTGATGTCGCGAAAATGCGTATTCAAGACTCATTGAAAGCCGATGTAAATACGCTGTTTGCACGCTTCGACGATCAACCCTTGGCAGCAGCCTCAATTGCTCAAGTACATACAGCCGCTTTACATGATGGTCGCGAAGTGGTGGTGAAAGTCACCCGTCCCGCTATTCGTAGTCAAATTTTACAAGACTTTGAAATTTTAGAATGGTTGGGCGATTTTCTTGAAAAACGCCTAGAAGCCGCGCGTGCACTACACTTATCTGAAATTATTCAGGACTATCGTCAGGTCATCTTAAATGAACTGGATTTGACCTTAGAAGCCGACAATACCCGTCGTATGCGCCATTACTTTACAGGCTCAAGCATGATGTATGTGCCTGAAGTCTATATGGATAGCAAAGACGTGATGGTGGCTGAACGCATTACGGGCGTTCCCATTTCAGACATTGAAACCTTTGAAAAGCTGGGGATGGATCGTAAAGATCTGGCGGAAAAAGGCTTAACCATTTTCTTTACCCAAGTCTTCCGTGACAACTTTTTCCATGCCGACATGCATCCGGGCAATGTCTTCGTTGAAACACTAAACCCAAGCCAACCCCGCTATATTGCACTAGACTGTGCCATTATGGGTGAGTTGTCGAAGCACGACCAAATGACCGTGGCACGTATGCTGCTTGCGGTCATGAACAGCGACTTTATGCAACTGATTCAAATCGTGCATCAAGCTGGTTGGATTCCACCGGGCACAGACCAAGATGCACTAGCACGTGAAATGCGTCGCACGGTCGGGCCAATGGTGTCCAAACCCATGCATGAATTGGACTTCGCGGGCATTTTGATTCAAGTGATGGATATTGCACGACGCTTCCATTTGGAAATTCCGCCACAACTGATGCTGCTGCTTAAAACCCTCGTACATGTTGAAGGTTTAGGGACTGACCTTTACCCGGAGCTGGACATTTGGAGCCTAGCTAAGCCAATCCTGACCGATTGGATCAAAGCGCAAATGAATCCACAAAAGAACCTAAAAGAGTTAGGACAAAAAATTCCGGACTTACTTTTAGGGGCGCAAGACTTCCCAACGCTGTTGGTCGATAGCTTAAATGGTCTCAAAAACCAATCAGCTTGGCATGCTAAACAGCTCAATGAACTGCAAAGTATGCGCCTACAAATGGAGCATCAGCAAAAACGCAGTTGGATTTTTGGCAGTCTCATGGCCATTTTGCTGTCGATTGCGATTATCTCGCCTTGGTTTATTTCAGTGATTTTAATTGTACTCACCAGCTTACTGGCGGTGTGGCGCGTGTTTAAATAGACGCTTTCTGCTGTATTAAAAGCCTGAGTCTCTCAGGCTTTTTTATGTTTAGGTTTTATGTAGGAAGTGACTCCCAAGTCATTCTTGGATCACTTTTGCCAATGCGCTCGCTCTCTCGCCAGTTAAAATGACAATACATATTGTCTATTTTGAATGATCACGATGACTCAAATCCTGCAAAAACACCCTCCCGCTTTAAGCATTCGTGCAGGTAAATTAGCACGTCAACTCATTCAAAGTGAAGGCTTACAAGCTGAACAGGTCGATATTGTACCCGGTGCCGCAGGTGGGCCCAAAGGCATCGGGATTCAAGGTTTAGACCAAGCCATTTTTGGTGAATTCTTTGCTCGTGCACCGCAAAGACGAACGTTGATTGGTTCATCCATTGGCAGTTGGCGCTTTGCGAGCATCTTAGCGCACGGTGCGAAAGCAGGTACCGAACGTTTAGGTGAACTCTATACCAACCTCTATTTTGACAAAAAAATGCAGCGTCAAGAAGTCAGTGATATTTGCCGTGGCATGCTGCTCGACTTGGTGCAAGGCAAAGAAGCGGAATTGGTCAATCATCCCGATTACCACCTCACAGTGCTGTCGATTAAAGCACAGCACATCTTCCAAAGTGACCAAGTTCTCCCGCTATTGGCCTCTGTGGCAGGTATCATCGGCACAACCGCTGTTTCGCGAAAGCATAGTCGCCACTTTATGCAACGGGTAATTAGTCAGCCCAGCAATGGTAAACAATTTAAAGTGGAAGATGATTTCCTCACTCATTATCACAGTCTCACCACTGCAAACGTTCTGCCTTGGCTGATTGCTTCAGCCTCTATTCCAGGCGTGATGGCCGCAATTCGCGATATTCCAGATGCGCCACAAGGCAGTTATCGCGATGGTGGTCTGATTGACTATCACATCGATCTGCCTTTTGAGAGTCAAGGCATTGTGCTTTATCCACACTTTACGGACAGCATTACGCCCGGTTGGTTTGATAAGCTGTTTAAACGTCACGCCAATCCTGAAAATCAAGCCCGTACGCTGCTATTGTCCCCATCCCAAGACTATTTACAGAGCTTACCTTTAGGACGCCTGCCCGATCGTAAAGATTTCACACTCAAAGGGCTCGACCAAAAACAGCGCATTCAAATGTGGAACCAATGTATTTCTGAAAGTCAGCGCTTAGGCGATGAGTTCTTGGAAATGGTGGAAAAACAGCATTTTGCACAGGTCATACAAGATTTATAAACAAAATTTGCGCATGAATGTAATCTTGTTTAATCTGACCAAATAAAGAAAAATCGAGATTACATTTTTTCTATGCTAACAATAATTTCAAGTGAACAAGAAAAGTATGCTCAAATTATTGAATTACAAAATGAATCATGGGAAAAAAGTATTATTGCAAGCTCGTTAGAGGATTCCATTCAAATCAACATCGACCAATTAAAAAAATCGGATGATATTCGTTATGAATTCATTTTAGACAATGGTTAAATCATTCGATCTATGATTTCTAATCACCCACCCCACTTCGCCATTATTGGTGCAGGAACCGCAGGATTAGCCACTGCGATTTTACTGGCTCGACAAAATATTCAAGTCAGTATTTTAGAGAAAGCCTCAGAACTTGAACCTGTCGGAGCAGGACTGTTACTACAGCCCTCTGGTTTAGCTGTTTTTGAGCATTTAGGCCTTTTAGATGAAGTTTTAAGACTGGGTGCAAAAGTCACTGGGCTTAAAGGTCAGTTGCCGAGTGGAAATTTACTGGTCAATAGCCATTATCAACAAGCGCATCCTGATTTTTATGGTGTAGGGATTCATCGAGCAACGTTATGTCATGTTTTAGAAAATAAATGCCGCGAATATCCTGCACTCATTACTTGGCAAATGAATACCGACATTCAAAAATTAGAAG
This sequence comes from Acinetobacter sp. PC34, assembly GCF_051789135.1. Lineage (NCBI taxonomy): Bacteria > Pseudomonadati > Pseudomonadota > Gammaproteobacteria > Moraxellales > Moraxellaceae > Acinetobacter > Acinetobacter sp. PC34. The sequence goes on from NZ_CP196664.1 coordinate 3,163,485, forward strand.
AAACATCCGATCAAGTCCGAGTTTTGGGTAGTAAAGATGGTGAATCATTTGATCAAGCTTTTGATGCTGTGATCATTGCCAATGGCGCACGCAGCTTTTTAAGACCGAAAGAATGGGTAAAGGTTGATCAAGCTTATCCTTGGGGAGCCAAATGGACAATTGTTCCCGAATGTCTTGAATTAGACACAGAAATTTTACATCAGTTTCATGATCGCTCTAAAATCATGATGGGCATCTTACCGACAGGTACAGTGCCACATGAACCCAAGCAAAGACTGTCGAGTGTATTTTGGAGTCTTCCAAGCCATCAGCTAAATAACTTTCTACACAATTCACAAGCGCATTCTGACTGGTTAAACCAAGTGTCTAAGCGTTGGAAGCCTGCTGCGGATTGGTTAGAACAAGTCATTGCCCAGCCTGAACAAAAATCACAATGGTTGACGGCAAATTATCGTGATGTGGTGCTGTCTAAGTTTGGTGAGGGTCGTATCGGTGTCATGGGTGATGCAGCACATGCCATGAGTCCACAATTGGGGCAAGGTGCAAATATGGCCCTTCTAGATGCATGGGCTTTAGGGCAAGCGGTTCAAAGCGCAAGAAAAAATGAAAACATTGATTATGTTCAACTCTGGCAAACGTATCATCAACACCGTCAAAGTTCCACGGCGTTCTATCAATTTTTAAGTCGTTTACTCACACCACTTTACCAATCTGACCTATGGTGGGCAGGTGGTTTACGTGATTTAAGCTTTGCTTGGATGTATCGAATTCCCTATTTCCGTGAAGAAATGGCGGTGACGATTTCAGGTTTAAAATTAGGCATGTTCAGTCAAATGAACTATCGGGATATTGCAAAACAAAACAATCATTCTGTGTAGAATGCAACGACAATCATCTTCATCCGCTTTGGATGGGTAACGGATAGTTGAATTTCTAAAATACATTATTAAGCCACTGTGAGATAACTGTAGAAAGTTTCTCCTCTATTCTGTTTAAATCACGTAGACTATAGCGCGCTACGTTAATATCGTAACACTCTCAATATTTATTCGCTTGGTGAAATCTTATGAACAATTTGCAATGGCTCGATGAAGTAAAATTTAACGAACAAGGTTTAGTCCCTGCCATTGCACAGCATCACCAAACGGGACGTGTCTTGATGGTTGCATGGATGAACCGTGAAGCTTTGGCTTTGACGGCTGAGAAAAACCAAGCCGTATATTTCTCTCGTTCACGCAATAAGTTATGGCACAAAGGCGAAGAGTCTGGACATTTCCAAACCGTGCACGAAATTCGTCTCGACTGCGATGCCGATGTAATTGTGCTGCAAATTGAACAACACGGCGGAATTGCCTGTCACACAGGTCGCGAATCGTGCTTCTACCGTAAACTCACGCCAAATGGCTGGGAAATAGTGGATGCACAACTCAAAGACCCGAACGCAATTTATGGTGAAAAATCAACCAACCCACATACATTGGTAATGAATGCCTCAACGGTGCAGTCTGAGCAAGTTGAAGTTTTATCCTACCTCGGTCAAATGATGGCTGAGCGTAAAGCAGCGGATCCAGACTCGTCTTATGTCGCGAAGCTGTATCACAAAGGTCTCAACAAAATTTTAGAAAAAGTCGGTGAAGAAGCGATTGAGACAGTGATTGCTGCGAAAGACTTTAAGTCTGAAGCCAATGAAGACCATAAAAATGATTTGATCTATGAAGTGGCGGATCTTTGGTTCCATACGATTGTGGTTTTAGGTTATTTCGACTTAGATCCTCAAGTGGTTCTCAATGAATTGGCACGTCGTCAAGGGCTTTCTGGTTTGCTTGAAAAAGCCAACCGCAGCCACTAAGTTTATTGCCTGTGTCAAATATCATCAAACCGAGCGCGACTTATGAGCAAGCCATTGCTATTGATAACGCGCGTCTGGGCAAATCGTTTAAAGTAATTGCCTATGCAGGCACAGGTAAAACCACTACCCTGCAAATGATTAGCGATGCCATGCCACAAAGACGTGGCATGTATTTAGCGTTCAACAAAGCCATTGCCAGCGAAGCGCAAACGAAGTTTCATGGCAATGTCGACTGCCGTACTTTCCACTCGCTCGCTTTTCGCAGTGTTCCACGTGGAGTGACCGACAAACTTCGTCTGCCTCGTTTAAGTCCGAGTTTTATCGCCAAAGAATACCGTCTTGAACCCATCACCCTAAGACGGATGATGGGTGGACGTTATGAAAAATATGTATTGATGCCCTCACGCTTGGCCAGCCTTGTGGCGAATGCTGTGAGTCACTTCTGTTCAACCAGTTCTCAGTATCCTGCACCGCGACATTTACAAGCACCGAGTTGGTTACATCCCGATGATATCGATTCATTACAAAAGCACCTCTACCCTGCCATTGAACGTCGTTGGTTAGAGTCCATCGATCCCAATCATCAAGCTGGGATTGGTCACGACATTTATTTAAAACTGTGGGCGTTGTCTGAACCCAATATCCCAAGTGACTATGTGTTGTTTGATGAAGCACAAGATGCTGACCCACTGATGTTGGGCATCTTACTGAAGCAGCGTAATACACAAGTGATCTATGTCGGAGATGCACACCAACAGATTTATGCATGGCGCGGCGCAGTCAATGCCATGCAACAACTGCCATTACCTGAATCCCGTCTCACCACCTCGTTCCGTTTTGGTGAAGAGATTGCATTGCATGCCAATGCCATTTTAGGCGCCTTGAATGAAAACGTACCACTCATGGGTAATCCTCTGCTCAACTCCAAAGTGGTCAACAAACCTCATACCAAAATGCGCGATGCGATTTTATGTCGCACCAATGCGCGCGCTATGGAACTGTTGCTTTCAGGATTGGTCCATGGTGACAAAGTCAGCCTACAAGCCGACCATGTCAAACTGAACCGCTTTGTCGATGCTGCGGCAATGCTCAAACAAGGCAAGCGCGTCACCGATGTGCCGGAACTGGCCTGGTTTAATTCTTGGCATGATGTACATGAATATTGCGAAACCAATGACGGCAGTGACATCAAGCCTTTAGTAAAATTGGTAGATGATCATGGCACCGATCCACTCAAAAAAGCCCTCGCGAAGATTACGCCGATTGAACAAGCGGATTATATTATTTCCACCGCACACAAAGCCAAAGGCTTAGAATGGAACCGCGTTCACATCGAAGATGATTATCAGTTTAAGGTCAATGACAAAGACCATAAAATTAGTGATGAAGAGTTAAGACTGCTTTACGTGGCCTGTACACGTGCTAAAGTAAGTTTAAATATCCATCACATTTACGATCTGATGCAACAGCTGAAAAAACAAATGCCAAGCTCATTACGTAAAGTTGCTGGATAGTCGAATGTAAAAATAGTCACAACCGCTGCGGGTGTTCTATGAAAATTCAATCGATTCACCTGAAACACATCCTGCATTTTGCTGACCTTAAAGTCGATTTTTCTTATCACGATAAACCCGTCACTTTAATTTTAGGCGATCAAGCCTCAGGCAAGACCTCAATCTTACGTTTTAGCTATCAGGCTCTGACTTGGTTTGCGGCCCGTTATAAAGATTTACGCTCTGCAGGTGTGGTGATGTTAGATCACGACATTATGCTGAACCGCCTACAGTCCAAAATTGATATTCAAGTTGCTGTGCCCGCTGAGTTGTATGCTCTCAAACCTACGGCAGCCGATACTGCGCCCGAACCCTATACATGGCAACTTTACAAAACCTTAAACCAACAAGGCATTGGCATCAGCCGAGTTGAAACATTAGAACTCGAACAACTGGTCAATCTATATCAGCAAGCAACGTTACAAGATCCGCTGCAAGGTTTACCGTTGATTGCGTATTATCCTGCGGAACGTTTTGTCAATGAGATGAATATTCTCAGCAAGAACAATCCCCTGATTTTCCAACATGCACATGCCTATGAAATTTCAGCTATTCCCTATACCACCTTTGCGCGCTTCTTTGAGTGGTTTCGTGAAATCAGCGATATTGAAAATGCGCAAACTGCACAGTTTTTACAAACGATATTGCATCAGCCCAAAAGCATGCCACCCGATATTCCCTTAAGCTATAAACTGGCTCAGGCTCAAGCACATATCCAGTCGCCCAGCCTACAAGCACTCAAGCAAGCGTTAGCAACCGTTCTGCCCGAAATAGAAGATCTTTATCTGCAATATCATCCCAAGTTACAACTGATGGTGCGCTACCATGGCAACAGCATGCTCTATCAACAGCTTTCCAATAGTATCCGCAACTGGGTGGCGCTCGTTGGCGATATTGTGCGACGTTTATGCCTACTCAACCCTGAAAGCCTGTTCCCTTGTTTAGAAGGTGACGGCGTACTATTAATTGATGCGATTGATCATCAATTGGATCAAAATATGGCGCAAGTCATTTTAAAACGTTTAAATCAGGCTTTTCCTCGACTACAAATTATCGCCTCAGGCAACCGAAGTGAGTTGCTGGAACAAGCCAGTGAGTTTCAATGCCTCAAACTGGAAAATAAGCAATTAAGTCCGATCCAACTCGAACCACTGCAACATCAGTTCGATGTAATTTACCAAAACCTTGCCAATCATGAAGCGATGAGTGGAAGCACCGAACCGATTGCGGCTGAACCCCAAGATTTAAGTGTGGCTGAATTATTCACACAGATTCAACAGCAGCTTTCTCCCGAACAGCAACAGCATTTGATTGCTTTACTCAGTGCTGAAGATGATGCTTCATCGGCAAATCCATTAACTTAGCCTGCTTCATAAGCATATCTATTTCAACCCTCAAAAACAGGCGACCAATGGTCGCTTTTTTACATTTCTTGCACTGAGAAAGTACCTGCCACCCACCAAGAAACAACCATCACGCGTATAATGTTTTGCGTCAGCGCAAAAAAGATTGATGTTGTTTTAGTCATGTTATATGATCGGTTTTACTTGCAAATTTCTAACTGAAATCGGATTTTGCTATAACGCTTCATGAGTTGCGCAACACAACTTCATTATTTTTAAATTTCACATTGGCTTTCAAGATTGAGACTCTTGGGCTGCTCTTTGCAGTCCTGTAATCCTTGAAAGATGAGATTCACCAATAGGTTTTGACCTATTCACGACAATGGAAACGAGTGTGCTACCGATTATTATATTGTTACCGTTAATACTTGGCACAACCCTTGTCTCATTACTGAAGCAGAGCTCACGTAGGCTAACCGCCTTCGCAGCTGTTGGGGTCAGTATGACAAGTTTAGGCTTATTACTGACCCAAGCACGAGAGGTGTTTAATGGCGCTGTCATTACACAGTCGTGGTCATGGTTGCCGCAGCTTGGAATTGACTTCAGCTTCCGTCTAGACGCATTAGGCCTCCTCTTTGCCTTACTCATTAGTGGCATCGGAACGCTCATTTATATTTATGCCTATTTTTATTTAGGCCCAAAAAACTCTCTCAATAAGCTCTATCTACTGCTCATGTTGTTCATGGCAGCTATGCTCGGAATTTCACTCTCCAATAATTTAATTTTACTCCTCATTTTTTGGGAGTTGACCAGTATCTCCTCTTTCCTCTTGGTCGGTTATTGGAGCAATTACGACGCGGCACAACGCGGCTCACGCATGGCCTTGACCATTACGGGTATGGGCGGATTAGCCATGCTAGGTGGTTTCATCTTGCTCGGCCAAATCACAGGTACCTACGAGATTGATCAAATCTTGACGATGACAGCACAAATTCAAAGTCATGCTTTATTTGTTCCTACGTTGCTGCTGATTTTACTCGGTGCTTTTACCAAAAGTGCGCAATTTCCATTCCATTTTTGGTTACCCAACGCGATGGCAGCCCCGACCCCCGTGTCTGCTTATTTACACTCAGCAACCATGGTAAAAGCGGGTATTTTCTTGGTGGCACGACTGTTACCCATTTTTGCAGGTGCGGCACTGTTCCATAATTTGGTCACCTTTATTGGCCTATTTACCCTGTGTATGGCTGCATTTTTCGCCATCTTTAAAGAAGACCTGAAAGGTTTATTGGCCTATTCAACCATCAGCCATCTCGGCTTGATCATGTGTCTCTTGGGAATCGGATCACCATTGGCTGTGGCTGCGGCTATTTTCCATATTATTAACCATGCCACCTTTAAAGCAGCGCTGTTCATGATCGCAGGTATTATCGATCATGAGTCAGGCACACGTGATTTACGTAAGCTTAGTGGGTTATGGCAACTGTTGCCTTATACAGCCACTTTGACGATGGTCACTGCAGCATCGATGGCCGGCGTACCCTTGACCAACGGTTTCTTATCTAAAGAAATGTTCTTTACTGAACTGCTCAGCAATCTGTCTGGTCCTGTGCTCATCTGCTCCGCGATTGTCGCGACACTGGCGGGGATTTTTGCAGTCGCTTACTCTGTGCGTTTGGTACATGGGGTTTTCTTCGATGGCCCATTAGGCAAGCAAGTTCCGAACAAGGATGCGCATGAGCCGCCGTTTGGCATGCGTGCACCGGCCACTTTACTGGCGATTCTCTGTATTTTAGTCGGCTTATTCCCTGCTCTCTTGGTTGAAAACATCGTCAACAGCACAGCACGCGCCAGCACCCAAGTGATGGACTTTGAAGGCGCACATCTTGCTCTATGGCATGGTTTTAACATGCCATTATTGATGAGCCTGATTGCATCGATTGGCGGTCTGATTTTCTATTTCAGTCTAGCGAAGGGTGGCAAAATTCGAGAAATTGATCTCGATCCATATTTAGGTCGCCTACAAGGTCGAGTTGCCTTTGACTTATTCCTTAAGTCACTTTTGCTCAACTCACGCAAATTTAAACGCTGGACTGAAAACGGTAAATTACAAAGCTATATTCTTTGGATTGTGATCTTCAGTATCGCCGTAGTCTCACTTCCATTTTTAGGACAAGGGCTGACCACAGGTACCCGTGAACTCACCCATGCCCCTGCTTTAGCGATCGTACTATGGCTACTGTTATTCTCTTCGTGCTGGATGATGTTGTGGTTCCACCACGAACGGATTAAAGCAGTATTGATCAGTGGCGCGATTGGTTTAGTCGTGACTATGGTCTTTATCTGCTTCTCTGCACCTGATTTGGCTTTGACACAAATCACCGTCGATGTGGTCACCACCGTACTGTTATTGATGAGTTTATCACTTTTACCACAACTCACTCCCTATGAGTCGAGTGTCTCACGCCGTTGGCGAGATGCCCTGATTGCGATTGGCGGCGGGCTCGGCATTGCATGGATCACATGGCTCATCTTGACCCGTGATCACAACTCCATTTCATGGTTCTTCATGCAGCAGTCGATTCCATTAGGCGGCGGTACCAACGTGGTCAACGTGATTTTGGTCGATTTCCGTGGTTTCGATACCTTCGGTGAAATTACAGTCCTCGGCATTGCAGGCATTGGCGCGCTGTGCCTAATGGATGGTATGCGTACCCACGGCACGACTATGACCCAAGGTCTCAGCTACCGTTTTAATCCATCGCCATTGATGCTTCGTATCACTGCATCTTGGATTTTACCGATTGCCTTGGTGGTTAGCCTGTATATCTTCCTGCGTGGGCACAATCTGCCTGGGGGCGGTTTTATCGCAGGTCTAATTACCGCTTTGGCCTTGATTATTCAGTACATGGCACTCGGTCAAGATCATGCAGAACAACTGCTCAAAGCCAAGTCAGGTCGTTTGTATGAAATCTGGATTGGAACCGGTCTGGTCATTGCAGGATTAACAGGCTTAGGCGCATGGTTCTGGGGACGTCCCTTCCTCACCAGTGCACACTTTTATGTGTCGCCACCGATCTTAGGCGAAATGCACCTAGCGACGGCTGCACTGTTTGATGTCGGGGTCTATATCACGGTCGTAGGTGCGACCATGCTACTTATTTCAGTACTCGGGGACTCGCGTCACTCTAGTATGTCTGGTCCAGTACCAAAGGGGGATTAATATGATTAGTTTAGAACTGTTACTTGCCTCCGCTATTGGTCTGTTGACTGCCACAGGCATCTATCTGATTTTACGTGCCCGTACCTTCCCTGTGGTACTTGGCTTGGCCATGATTGGTTATGCCGTCAATTTATTTTTATTTGCCATGGGGCGACTTCAACTTAATGCACCCGCAGTACTCACGGAAGCCAGCAAAGCCACTGACCCTTTGCCACAAGCCTTGGTGTTAACCGCGATTGTGATTGGCTTTGCTACCACGGCGTTTATTGTACAACTGGCTTTACGCAGTCGTTATGAAACAGGAACCGACCACGTTGACTCTAAAGAAGAAATACCACAAATTGACCCACGTGAGGATGAGCCATAATGAATGACTTCATCCAATTTTGGACAGAACACACCCCAATTTTTAGTATTTTAATTCCTGCCATTACCGCCTTTATTTTGGTGTTATTGGGTAATCCAGGATCAGGTTCTTTAGCACAAGACTGGCGACAACCGTGGCGTCGAGGCATCAGTTATACCTCTGGCCTGTTGGGCTTATTTACAGCAGTCAACTATCTGATCTTTGCCAGCTCAGGGCAAATCAGTGTTTATAACCTGAGCGAATGGGCAGCGCCATTTGGCATTGTTTTAGTCCTCGATCAACTGTCTGCCCTGATGCTGGTTTTAACCTACGGCTTGGCTGTTCCAGTGATGTGGTTCGCCAGTAAAGAATGGGATGAACGTGGCCGTTATTTCCATGCCATGTGCCATTTCCTACTGATGGGTTTAACCGGTGCCTTCCTGACAGGCGACTTATTTAACCTGTTCGTATTCTTTGAAATTTTGTTGATGGCCTCTTATGTTTTGTTACTGCATGGTCAAGGCAAAGCGCGTTTTCAACTCGGCATTCACTATGTCACCATTAACTTGTTGGCATCAGCCCTGTTTCTGATTGGCCTTGGCATGATTTATGGTAGCGTCGGCAGCCTCAATATGGCGGATGTTGCACGTCTGATGCCATTGTTAGAAGGCGATCAACATCGTATCGCCGTTGCTGGTGGGCTATTGTTATTTACAGTCTTTGGCATTAAAGCAGCCATGCTACCTGTCGGTTTTTGGCTACCAAAAACCTATGCGGTCGCAACCACTCCTGTAGCAGCCCTGTTCACCATCATGACCAAAGTCGGTATTTATGCCATTTTACGTGTTAATGGCACCGTATTTGACGATGCAATTAGCCGTGAAATCCTGCAATACATTCTATTACCGATTGGTTTAATTACCTCAGTCTATGGTGTGATTGGTGCAATGGGTGCGGAACGCTTACGTCGTTTCATTGGCTTTATGATTTTGTCTTCTGTCGGCACGATTTTAATCGCCATTTCCCTGTTCAATACCTTGGCATGGGCAGCGGCACTGTATTATTTGGTGCACAGTACCATTATTGCGGCAGCTTTCTATATTTTAAGTGGTTGGATTACCTCTCAACGTGGTGAGTTTAAAGACCACTTTAAAATTGCACCGCAAATGAAACAGCATAAGGTGGTGGCGTTAACCTATTTCACTATTGCCTTGATGATGGCAGGTTTACCACCCTTTAGTGGCTTCTTAGGCAAAGTGTTTATTCTCCAAGCCACTGCACACTCACCGTATCAATTGCTGATGATTGTGACAATTTTAATGGTGAGTTTATTAAGTATTATTGCGTTTACACGTGTGGGTTTCGTGATTTTTTGGCGCGCAACTAAACCAGAAGACAACCCTGATGAAGCTACTTATGCCGCGTACCAAGCTTTGCCTGAGCAAGCACCTAAGCGCAATGACAAAACCATTTATCTATTGTTGCTAGGTTTAATGGCTTATATGGTATTTGCAGGTCCAATTCAAAAGTACACTTACCAAACGGCTGAGCAGATCCAAAATAATGCGCTCTATGAACAGACTTTGCTCAAAACTGATGAGCATGGGCAAACCATTAGCGTACAACCTTTCGACAGTGAAAATTTGCCTGAAACCAAATATGGTGGCGAACGGGTGGATCCAAATGCACATTTGATTCCATATTTAATTTCAGAAGAAACACTGGAAGGCGAACATATTTCCGAATACAAAAAACGCCAAATGCAACAGCAACAACAGGCTAAAGTGAATCCCGATGCTGAAAGCCTACAACCGATGGTGGAGCCTTAAACATGAAAAAAACGTCGTTTTTGGAGCGTTGGTTACCCCACCCTTTTGTCTCGGTGATTGTTGCGCTGAGCTGGGTGATGTTGGCACATAGTGTCGATGCAGCCAGCTTAGTGATGGCATTTTTACTGGCTACTTTTATTCCGCGTCTGATCAGACCATTCATTACTTACACTCCAAATATTGAATGGAAAGCGGCGCTGAAACTATTTTTTGTGGTGTTATACGACATTGTGGTGTCGAATATTCAAGTGGCTAAATTGGTCCTCGGCCCAATTGATCGTCTACAACCCAAATGGTTTCGCGTTCCGCTGGAAACACAACATGAGGAAGTAAACACCTTACTGGCGATGATTATTACCACCACACCAGGCACTGTTTCAGCAGGCATCGATCAAGATCGTGGGGACATTTTAGTTCACGCCCTCAGCACCGATGATGAAAATGCCGAGATTGAAAATATCAAAGCGCGTTATGAAAAACCATTGATGCAAATTTTTGGTGTCGAAGCAGGAGACAAAGCATGACTATTTTGCCTTATGCCCTCGGGATTTGTTTAATCGCCGTCACCATTTCAATGTTGCTGTGCTTAATTCGCTTAATCATCGGTCCATCGATTGTAGACCGACTCTTAGCACTCGATACACTCTTTTTAAATGCAATCTGCCTCATTATTATTTTAGGCATTTACTGGGCCAGCACTTCATTATTTGAAGGTGCTCTTTTGGTTGCGATGCTCGGCTTTGTCTCTACAGCCGCTTTAGCACGCTACTTCACCTCAGGTCATGTGATTGACTAGGAGCGAGATCGATGCAACTTACGATGGAAATTTTAGTCTCCATTTTTCTCATGATCGGCACTTTCTTCATGCTGGTTGGAGGGATTGGAATGGTGCGCCTGCCCGATTTATTCATGCGCCTGCATGCCCCAACCAAATCAAGCACCTTAGGCTTAGGGAGCTTCTTGATCGCGGCAATGATCTATTCTGCATTCCAAGGACGCTTTGGTTTTGCTGAGCTGTTATTAACACTGTTTGCCTTCTTAACCGCACCCGTATCGGCGAATTTGATGGCTCAAGCGGCGCTACATTTGCGCTTACGCTCGCTCAGTGGTGACGTTCCAGAAGCACTCAACCGTCCACTGCCTTGGCAACGTACCCGCCGCAGAGCTTTTAGCAATAAGCATGAAGACACTGAACATCGTCTTTAAATGCTTGTGGTGTAAAGGCAATAAAATAAATACATTCTAGCGCTTCAGCATTGATATGGTGCTGTTGCGCTAATTTGAACATTGTACTGATGATAAGGCTCAAACTTATTAGATAGTGTCGCATCCATTACACTGACCAACACAGGTAGACTGATCAAGCTAATTGATACTCAATCCACTCAAAAATTAAAATGATCAAAGTGTCCCGCTAGTAAATCATTGCCCATATCAATCCAGTCCACAGCAACTTGATAGTCAAAATAATCCCTAAAAGCTCAACCTCTATTCTCCTATCATAATCCTATGCAATATCCCCCTAAGTCTTGCTCTAGCTTCAACCATTACTCCGCATAAAAAAAGCCACCCGAAGGTGGCTTTTTGATTCAGTTAGACTGAATTATTCATCATCTTTGTTTGCTTCGTCAGCGGGTAAATCCTTTACTGCTTCAGCAATCAGGCCAAACATATAGTTACCATATGCATTGGTTTTATCGTAATGGAAACGCAAACGCGGTGTAATACGTGTCTTAATACGACGGCCGAGTTCGTGACGCAAGAAACCAGATGCTTTGTTCAACACATCTAGCGTTTCTTTATTGGCTGCTTCACTTTGCTCATCGCCAAGCTCACGGCCCATCACAGTCACATATACTTCAGCATAACCTAAGTCTGGACTAACCTTCACCGCAGAGATGGTCACGAGACCACCTAAGCGTGGATCTTTCAACTCTTGACGAATCAGTTCAGACAACTCACGTTGTACTGTATCCGCCATGCGCTTAAGACGTTGACTACCCGCCATTAAAGACTCCGTTTGATCAATTGAACATCATAGACTTCGATCTTGTCTTTTTCTTTGATGTCTTTATAACCTTTAACCGCAAGACCACATTCCATACCTGCACGAACTTCTTCAACCACTTCTTTATAGCGACGAAGTGACTCAAGCTCACCTTGGAACACCACCACGTCATCACGAAGGACACGAATTGGTTTATTACGGTGTAACATACCTTCAAGTACCATACAGCCTGCTGCTGCACCAAACTTACTTGAGTGGAACACTTCACGTACTTCAGCCACACCCAGAATTGTTTCACGGTGTTCAGGTGCAAGCTTACCGCTCATCGCTGCTTTCACATCATCAATCAATTGATAGATGATTGAGTAGTAACGAATATCGATACCGTCAGCATCCGCTTTTTGACGCGCTGCGTTATCCGCACGTACGTTAAAGCCAAGAAGTACCGCTTCAGAAGATTCAGCTAGTGTCACGTCAGATTCAGTGATCGCACCAACACCTGAGCCAATAACACGAACTTTAACTTCGTCTGTTGCAAGGTCAGCAAGAGCAACGTGTAATGCTTCCAATGTACCACGTACATCAGTTTTCAATACCACATTGACGATAGGCACATCTTTCTTGCCCATAGACGCCATGATATTTTCAAGACGCATTGCGCTTTGACGCTCAAGACGTTTTTGACGTTCACGATCCATACGCGCATCGGCAACTTCACGTGCTTTTTTCTCGTCATTCACAACAAGAACTTCATCACCCGCCATTGGCGCTTCAGGTAGACCTAGAATTTCAACCGGAATTGAAGGACCAGCAGATTGAATACGTTTACCGTTTTCATCTGTCATCGCACGTACGCGACCGTAAGATGCGCCGGCAAGAACAAGGTCACCTACTTTCAATGTACCGTTTTGAACAAGGATAGACGTTACCGCACCACGGCTGTTGTCTACACGTGCTTCAATCACGACACCTTGAGCAGCACCTTCTTCAGATGCTTTCAACTCAAGTAATTCAGCTTGAATTGAAATAATATCTAGAAGCTCATCAATACCTTGACCTGTATGTGCTGAAACCATTGCAACAGGAACGTCACCGCCCCATTGTTCAGGCACGATTTCTTTCACAGTCAATTCATTCAATACGCGATCTGGATCAGCAGATTCTTTATCCATCTTGTTGATTGCAACAATAATTGGCGTACCTGCAGCACGTGCGTGATCAATCGCTTCAGCTGTTTGTGGCATTACACCATCATCTGCTGCAACCACCAATACCACGATGTCTGTCGATTTCGCACCACGTGAACGCATTGCAGTAAATGCTGCGTGTCCCGGAGTATCTAAGAATGTGATAATGCCTTTATCAGTCGTAACATGGTACGCACCGATGTGCTGAGTGATACCACCCGCTTCACCAGCTGCCACTTTTGAACGACGAATGCGGTCAAGTAACGATGTCTTACCATGGTCAACGTGACCCATAATGGTCACAACAGGAGGACGAGTCGTTTGAGCGCCACGTGCTTCTTCTGCTGCTTCAAGTAAGTTATCTTCTGCTTGCGTATCCGATACAAGAACTGGGTTATGGCCCATTTCTTCTACGATTAATGCTGCAATTTCTTGGTCAATCGCTTGGTTCTGAGTCACAAGCTCACCCATTTTCATGAGTGACTTAATTACTTCACGTACCTTAACTGCCATTTTTGCAGCCAAGTCAGCAACCACAATGGTTGAACCAATTTCAACATCATAAACTTGCTTTTTAACCGGTTTTTCAAAGCCATGCTTGTTTGCAGAGCTTGTTTTCAAACCACGTTTATGCGAGTTATCACGGAAAGATTGCTCTTCACCACGACGACCACCTTTCTTCGGTGCGCGTGTAGCTGGCGTATTGGTACCACGTTTGATTTCGCGGTCTTCTTTCGCAAATGAGTCTTCATATGCTTGACCAACCAGGCCCGCAGCAAGTGGAGAATCATCCACTACACGAATGGTCGCAGTTGCATCTTCGTTTGAATACTTAGATGCCATTTGACGCATTTGTTCAAGTGTACGTTGCTGCGCTTCTTCAGCTGCCTTACGACGTGCTGCTTCTTCAGTCGCTTTTAATTGAGCGGCTTGAGCTTCACGTGCTTTTTTCTGTTCAGGTGTTTCAACAACTTTAACTTGTGCTTTAACCACAGGCTTATTGTTTGATTTACGCTTCACAACTACCGCAGCTTTTGCTACTTCTTGCTTCGTCGTTTCTTGCTTTGCAGCAGCACGCATCGCTTCAAAGTTTGCAGCCGCTTTATTTACTACTGGAGTTTCAGCTTTTGGTTCAACCATAGCTTGAACGTTCGCACGAGCTTGTTGCTCAGCTTGCGCTTTTGCCAAAGCTTCCGCTTTAATTTGTTCTGGATCTGGCTTGGTAAATGTATGTTTCTTGCGAACTTCTACATTAATCGTTTTTGCCTTACCTGATGTACTCGCTACTTTAGCGGTACTGGTCGTTTTACGTTTCAACGTGATTTTTCCTGCCTGACCATCGTCTTGACCATGAATTTTCTTCAAATGGTGCACGAGGGCATCTTGTTGTTCAGTAGAGATTATATCGTCCGATTTACGCTGTGGTAAACCAGCATCACGAACCTGCTCTAGGAGCTTCTCAACAGGGCGGTTCACACTGAGAGCTAACTCTTGTATCGTCTTATCCGTCATGTAGATCTCCTAGTTAAACCATGATTCGCGCGCTTTCATAATAAGTTGACCCGCTTTCTCTGTACCCAGACCTTCAATATCAGCAATATCGTCAGTCGCTTGGTCAGCCAAGTCATCAATTGTGATGACACCACGTGCTGCAAGTGCATAAGCAATCTCTTGCGTCATCCCTTCCATTGCAACGAGTTCCGCGCTTGGATCTTGGATGTTTTCTTGCTGCTGTAATGCATCAGCCAATGCAACTTCTTTGGCACGACTTTGAAGTAATTCAACAACTTCAGCATCTAGCTCGATTTCGTCAAATGTTTCAGCTGGAACATAAGCAATCTCTTCTAAAGAAGTAAAGCCCATTTCAACCAATGCCATTGCCAAATCTTCTTCAATATCTAGACGCGATACAAATAGGTCTAAGTATTGTTGTGCTTCATTTTGCTGACGAGCATGATACTCATCTTCAAGCATCATGTTGAGTTTGTAGCCTGTAAGTTCAGAAGCTAAACGTACGTTTTGACCTTGTGAACCAATCGCACGCGCTAATTGATCGCTAGTTGCGAAAATAATATCCGCTGTACGTTCTTCTTCATCAATCACAATACCCGATACATCTGCTGGCTCTAAAGCACTCGCAATGTACTGTGCAGGATCATCAGACCATACAACAACATCAATACGCTCACCGTTCAATTCTTGCTGAACTGCTTGGATACGTGTACCACGCATACCAATACATGCACCCACTGGATCAATACGATGATCATTGGTTTTCACAGCAATTTTAGCACGAACACCAGGTTGACGCGCTGCCGCTTTAATCTCAATGATTTCCTCAGAAATTTCAGGAATTTCTTTCTTCATCAAAGCGATGAGCATTTCAGGCTTGGCACGTGACAATTGTAGTTGTGCACCACGGCCTTCACGGTTCACATTAAACAAAATCGCATTTACACGTTGCTTCGGACGCAAAATTTCTTTTGCAATCATTTCTTCACGTGCAAGATACGCTTCAGCATTGTCACCTAAGTCAATGATAAAGCCATCTTTAGTTTGCTTTTTCACTTCACCGTAGATCAACTCACCCACTTTAGACTCGTAGGCATCTGCAATCAGCGCACGTTCAGCTTCGCGAATCTTTTGAACAATCACTTGTTTTGCAATTTGCGCCGCAATACGACCGAAGTCAATTGAAGGCACTTCAAGCTCACGAATATCACCAATCGACCATTGTGCAGGATCAACATCTGAAATCGCATCTTGACATGCTGGCATTTCATGATCTTCATCCGCAACCACTTCCCATTGACGGAAAGTGCTGTATTCGCCCGTTTTACGATCAATCTCTACACGAAGCTGAGCTTCTTCAGAGTTTGTTCCTTCGTAAAATTTCTTTTTAGTCGCAGCAACAAGCGCTTGTTCTAAGGCTTCGAAAATCGCTTCACGAGGTACACCTTTTTCATTACTAACCGTTTCAACTACGGTAAGAATTTCACGTGCCATAAGCCACCTATTCGTTCAGATTCTTATTTATTAAATGAATTAATCTTGATAGACCAAATTGGCTTTATCAATATTATTACTATCGATTTCAAGCACCTGTTGCTTTTCCACTTCGACTTGAATCATTTCAGCTTCAAGATCTACAGCAACCAATTTAGCTTGGAATTTACGACGGTTATCGACTGCACTGATCAAACGGAAAGCGATCTGTTGACCAATATATGCAGGTAATTGTTCAAGTTGGAAAAATGGACGATCCCAACCCGGAGATGACACTTCAAGTGCATATTCACCTGAAATTGGATCATGGACATCCATCATTGCGCCGACTTGCTGGGTCACGCGTACACAGTCTTGTACGCCGATGCCACGGCCCTGCTCTTCTTCACCATCTTCATTGATGATGGGTTCTGCATTTTCGTCGACAGCTTTGTCGATATAAATGCGCAATAAAGAACGTTTTCCTTGAGGAAGGAATTCAATCCCCCAAAGATCAACACCACAGGCTTGCACTGCAGGAGCAATTAAGTCTTGGAGTGCTTGAGTTTTATTTGATAGCTTCATTTACTCTCGTCATTTTTGTGCGATTCAATGGCCGAAACAGACCACTACAAGCCAATACAAACTATAGTAGTAGTGGAACATGACACTTTGACTTTCACCGTATCCGGCTCACATCGACACTACACGATAGCCAATAAAAAAGGGCGTAATCGCCCCAATTATTGCACAGAAAATTAATATCCACTGTGCAAAAAGGCCCACCTTGTTGTGAGCCTCTTTTTAGAAACTTGGTAGCGGGAGCTGGATTTGAACCAACGACCTTCGGGTTATGAGCCCGACGAGCTACCAGACTGCTCCATCCCGCATCAACGTGCAAAAATTATATACAAATATGAACTATTTTTCAATCTAAATACTTCGTACTTGCTCTGATTTAGTTGCACCTAAATCAAATTGGTAGCGGGAGCTGGATTTGAACCAACGACCTTCGGGTTATGAGCCCGACGAGCTACCAGACTGCTCCATCCCGCAACAAAACGCAAAAATTATTCAATTTAATCACTTAAACTGCTTATTTTAGTTTGCATCTAAAATAAGATTGGTAGCGGGAGCTGGATTTGAACCAACGACCTTCGGGTTATGAGCCCGACGAGCTACCAGACTGCTCCATCCCGCATCAAAACGCAAAAAATATTCTTAACTTAATGACTTAAGCTACTCACTTTAGTTTGCTTCTAAAATAAGATTGATTGGTAGCGGGAGCTGGATTTGAACCAACGACCTTCGGGTTATGAGCCCGACGAGCTACCAGACTGCTCCATCCCGCATCAACAGAATTTGCTGCATACACCAACTTAATCTTCTGGATTCATAAGTTGGTGCGGAAGGGGGGACTTGAACCCCCACGCCCGAAAGCACTACCACCTCAAGGTAGCGTGTCTACCAATTCCACCACCACCGCAGCTGTGACGCATTCTAGTAGCATCGTCACAAAAAAGAAAGGACTAATTCCAATTATTCGCTTGTTTTAGGTGCAGCTGGCGAAGTTTCAGTCGATTGTGCAGGTGCAGAACTTGTCGTTTGCACTGACTTTAAGCTATAGGCATCTGTGGTTTGCTTTTTGGCAAACACAGCAAGTGACAAACTGGTGATAAAAAACAAGGCCGTCAAAACCGCAGTCAATCGGGTCAAGAAATTACCTGAACCTGATGCACCAAATACAGTTGCAGCACCGCCACCACCAAACGAAGCACCAGCATCTGCACCTTTACCATGCTGGACCAAAATCAGCACGATCATCAACACAGCTAAGATAATATGTACTACCAGCACAAAAGTTTGCATGCTGAACTCCTAATTATTTTGTATTTGCAAATGCTTCGACAATTTTATAAAACGACGTTGCATTTAAAGATGCCCCACCGACGAGTGCACCATTGATATCTGGACAGGCCGCTAACTCTACTGCATTTTCAGCTTTTACACTACCACCATATAAAATGGCCATGTTCGCGCCATGACTGGTAATTTGCGTGAGGCCTTCACGGATTTTAGCATGCATGGTTTGCGCGTCTTCTGGTGAAGCAGTTTTTCCTGTACCAATGGCCCAAATCGGCTCGTAGGCAATCACAATATGAGGCCACTGCTCTGCCGTTACCACACTGGCTAAATCGCAAATTTGTTGTAAAACCACTACTTCTGCCTGACCCGATTCACGCTGTTCTAAGCTTTCACCGACACAGTAAATGACTTTTAAACCCGCATTTAAGGCATTTTGGGCTTTCGCATTTAAAATTGCTGCACTTTCAGCAAAATATTCACGACGTTCTGAGTGACCAATTAAAACATATTCGATTTGACTATCTTTAAGCAGCTCTGCGCTCACTTCACCGGTATATGCACCCATGTTGCCAAAACGCGATACGTCTTGCGCCACAGTAAAAACTGAACGTGTAGCATTCGCCAATTCAGCCTGCGTTGACGTCAAAGCCAGCGTCACAGGCGCAAGCCCAATATTACATTTTTCTTCTGCTATTTCATTCTCTTGCAAGAGCTGTTTAAATTCTTGAAGCAATTGCTTGGCATCTGCCTGCATTGGGTTCATCTTCCAATTGCCGACAACCCATGGCTTAATCGTCGAACCCGACATACAGCACCCTATTCAAAACAGTTCATTAAAACGGCCTCATTCTACACGGTATTTATTTTTCAAAGATAGTTTTCTTCTAGAATTTCTTCAGCAATCAAAATAATACGAATGAAAATAAAGACATCTTTTTGTAAAAAAATCGCCTGCTATCACGACCAGTTCATGCTTTTAATCGATATTAAGGTGGTGACAACACTTTCAGATATGGTATTTTTGTGCAACAAAAGTATAATTTTACGATACCAATTATAAACAATTGAGAAGTTAAGGATCTGGGGAATGTCAGTATCAAATGGTTTGCCTAAGTTCACAGGCTTCATTCGACGCTTAGTCGAAGACGGACGCGTGACTGCTGAAAATATGCAGCAGGCAATGCTCTCTGCAAAAAAGGCTCAGCAAGACATCGTTCCTTATCTGATTGAAAACCATAAACTCTCCCCACAAATGATCGCTGAGACGATTTCTTTGGAGTTTGGAGAGCCTGTTTTTGACTTAAGTGTCTATGATTCTGTACAAATTCTACGGGATCTGGTCGAAGACAAACTTATCACCAAGCATCGTGTGTTGCCGATTTACCGTCGTGGCAATATTCTCTATATCGCTACCAGCAATCCAACCAACATGGATGCGATGGACGCGATTCGCTTCAATTCTAAAATGAACATTGAAGCGATTATTGTTGAACATCCCCAGCTTGAAAAACTGATCGAACAAAATTTCGCGCAAGCTGATAGCTTTGAATTTTCTGATGAAGATATTGATTTAGACTTAGAGCAAGACCATCAGAACTCAAATGACGAAGAAGATGACTCACCTCAAGGGGATGAAGCGCCGATCGTCAAATACATCAATAAATTACTGATCGATGCGATTCGTATGGGTGCATCAGACTTGCACTTTGAACCTTATGAAAAATCTTACCGTGTCCGTTATCGTGTAGATGGAGTTCTGCGTCATATTGCCAGTCCACCACTACAACTGGCGACTCGCCTCGCCTCTCGTTTAAAAGTCATGTCACAAATGGACATTTCTGAAAAGCGCGTGCCACAAGATGGCCGAATTAAATTAAAGCTGTCAAAAAGTAAAGCCATCGACTTTCGTGTCAACTCACTTCCAACCTTGTTTGGCGAAAAACTGGTTCTGCGTATTCTCGATCCATCCAGTGCTATGCTGGGGATTGATGCTTTAGGTTATGAACCAGACCAAAAAGATCTGTTTATGCAGGCTTTAGACAAACCTCAAGGCATGTTGCTAATTACTGGCCCGACAGGTTCAGGTAAAACGGTATCTCTATATACAGGTCTGAATATTCTAAATAAAGAAGACACCAATATCTCAACTGCGGAAGATCCTGTTGAGATTAACTTAGAAGGCATTAATCAGGTTAACGTGAACAATAAAGTCGGCCTTACCTTCTCTGCTGCGCTGAAGTCCTTCTTACGTCAGGATCCTGATATTGTGATGGTCGGTGAGATTCGTGACCTTGAAACAGCTGAAATCGCGATTAAAGCCGCGCAGACAGGCCACATGGTCATGTCGACACTCCACACCAATAGTGCACCTGAAACTCTGACACGCTTACGCAATATGGGGGTTCCCTCTTTTAACATTGCGACCTCGGTCAATTTGGTAATTGCACAACGTTTAGCACGCCGCTTATGTAGCCAATGCAAAGCCTCTGTCGATATTCCTGAACAAAGCTTGCTCGAAATGGGCTTTACTTCCACAGATATCAAAGATCCAGACTTCAAAGTTTATCAACCGGTGGGGTGTGCTGAGTGCCGTGAAGGCTATAAAGGACGTGTTGGTATTTATGAAGTCATGAAAGTCACACCAGAAATTTCAAAAATTATTATGGAAGATGGCAATGCCTTACAGATTGCGGAAGCATCTGCAAAATTAGGATTTAACAATTTACGTCGTTCAGGTTTACTCAAGGTTATGCAGGGGGTCACTTCCTTACAAGAAGTGAATCGTGTAACCAGCGAATAGTTGAAATATTGAAAGAATAAGGATAAATGCATGGCTGTCAAAAAAGCACAGATGATGCCAACCTTCAATTATGAAGGGATTGATCGTAAAGGGGCAAAAATTAAAGGGGAATTGCCTGCACGTAACCTTGCCCTCGCCAAAGTTACTTTGCGCAAACAAGGGATTACCATCAAGAGTATTCGAGAAAAGAAAAAGAATATTCTTGAAGGCATATTAAAGAAAAAAGTGACCACACTGGACATCACGATTTTCACCCGACAGCTCGCAACCATGATGAAAGCGGGTGTACCATTGGTACAAGGCTTTGAAATTGTGGCTGAAGGCTTGGAAAACCCGTCTATGCGTGAAGTTGTCCTCGGCATTAAAGGTGAAGTTGAAGGCGGTAATACCTTTGCGGGAGCACTCAAAAAATATCCACAATATTTCGACAACTTATTCTGTTCATTGGTTGAATCAGGCGAACAATCAGGTGCGCTTGAGACCATGCTGGACCGCGTAGCGGTCTATAAAGAAAAAAGTGAATTACTGAAACAAAAAATTAAAAAGGCCATGAAATACCCAGCAACCGTGGTTGTGGTTGCTGTGATCGTGACTATTATTTTGATGGTCAAAGTTGTCCCTGTTTTCCAAGAACTCTTTAGTTCCTTTGGTGCAGACTTACCTGCATTCACCCAAATGGTGGTAAATATGTCTGAATGGATGCAGAAATACTGGTTCATTTTGATTATTGTCGTTGGTGTGGTGATTACCGCTTTACTCGAAACCAAAAAGCGTAGTAAAAAGTTTCGTGACATGCTAGATAAAGCCGCCCTCAAAGCCCCAATTTTTGGTGATTTAGTCTATAAAGCGATTATCGCGCGCTATAGCCGCACCCTATCGACAACCTTTGCTGCAGGTGTACCCTTAATTGATGCCCTCGAATCTACCGCGGGTGCAACCAACAATGTGGTCTATGAAGAAGCTGTGATGAAGATCCGTGAAGATGTCGCAACAGGGCAACAACTTCAATTCGCGATGCGTGCCACCAATAAATTTCCATCAATGGCAGTACAAATGGTAGCGATTGGTGAAGAATCTGGTGCGCTCGATGCCATGTTGGATAAAGTTGCCACTCACTATGAAAACGAAGTCGATAATGCGGTGGATGGCTTAACGGCAATGATGGAGCCTCTCATCATGGCAGTCTTGGGTGTACTTGTGGGTGGCCTAGTAATTGCCATGTATTTACCAATCTTCCAAATGGGTTCTGTGGTTTAATGCAAGAAATAATTTCCTATCTTATCAATACTCCAATGGCGCTTTATTTCGCCGTTGGAGTTTTTAGTTTGTGCATTGGTAGTTTCCTGAATGTAGTGATCTATCGCACGCCAAAAATGATGGAACAAGAATGGCGCACCGACTGCCAACTTCTGATTCATCCTGAACAGCCTATTATTGATGAAACGAAACTCTCGTTGAGCAAGCCTGCCTCGACCTGCCCCAAATGCAAAAGTGCCATACGCTGGTATCAAAATGTCCCTGTAATTAGCTGGTTACTGCTACGAGGAAAGTGTGGCACTTGTCATAACCCGATCAGCATTCGCTACCCTGCGATTGAACTCCTGACCGCCATTTGTGCATTGGTCGTGGTTGCAGTCTTTGGTCCAACAATCCAAATGCTGTTCGGTCTCGTACTCACTTACATTTTAATCACCTTAACTTTTATTGATTTTGACACTCAACTTTTACCTGATCGCTATACCCTCACCCTTGCAGGTCTGGGTTTAGGGGTCAATAGTTATGCGATTTACACCACACCGACAGCGGCCATTTGGGGTTACATCATTGGTTTCTTATGCTTATGGATTGTCTACTATCTGTTTAAGCTCATCACAGGCAAGGAAGGTATGGGTTATGGTGACTTTAAGTTACTTGCTGCTTTAGGCGCATGGATGGGTCCTTTGCTACTACCACTGATTGTGCTACTTTCTTCTTTCGTAGGCGCCATTATCGGCATCATCCTGCTCAAAGTCCGTAAAGAAAATCAGCCTTTTGCTTTTGGTCCGTATATTGCCATCGCAGGATGGATTGCCTTTTTGTGGGGTGAGCAAATTATGAAAATATACTTAGGCAATTAAAATAATATGTCATTTATTTTAGGTCTGACAGGCGGGATTGGCAGTGGAAAATCTGCCGCAAGCCACTGGTTTGAACAACAAGGCATACAGGTAGTTGATGCTGACGTGGTTGCTCGAGAGATTGTTGCTGTAGGGCAACCCGCACTTCAGCAAATTCGAAGCAGCTTCGGCGAGTGGGCCTTACTGGACAATGGCGAACTGAATCGACGCGCTTTACGTGAACACATTTTTCAGGACCCGTCTGCCCGTAAGCAATTGGAAAAGATCACCCACCCTGCAATTCGTCAGTCCATCATGCAACAATTACAAGCTGCGACCAGCCCTTATGCGATTTTGGTTTCACCGCTACTTTTTGAAACTAATCAGCATGAACTGACGCAACATACGCTTCTGATCGATGCTTCAATTGATATCCAGATTCTCCGCGCTTCACACCGCGACCATCAAACCATTGAGCAAATTCAAACCATCATTAAAACGCAAATGTCCCGTGAACAAAAACAAGCGTTGGCCGATGATATTGTGGTAAATGATGGACACTTGGAACACTTATACGCACAGCTCAGACCTTTGCATTTAAAGTATTTGGCCCATTCAGAAGTCTAAAAAAAAGCAGTCAATTATGACTGCTTTTTTTGTTGTGCGAGTTGGGCTTTCAAACTGTCCTGCCGTATCCAACGCCATGGCTGCAAGGCCCCGATCCCCATTCCCAGAAGACCACATAAAATCGCAACACTCAAAGGCTCATTGAGCAAAGGAACCGCAATAATCGCAGCAATAAAAGGCGCCAAAGTCACAATACTGCCTGTTTTAAATGCCCCTAAACGCTTAATGGCTTCCACATAAGTGAGGGTCGCCACGATGACTACGAACACGCCATGAAATACAACCTGAGCAATCAATTGCACAGGTTGCACATGCGCTAGGGTTTTGGGTAGAAATAAAATATAAATCGGCACAAAAATAATCGCAGCCCAAATCGCAACACCTGCCATGGAGTGCCATGCCGACAGTTTCCATTGTCTTAATAAAACGGTAAATGTTCCCCACAGCACAGCACTGAGTAAAAACAAGCCATCACCTAAACTAAAAGCAACACCTGTTTCTTGATACATCAGCCCACTCATGGCCGTCAGTGCGAGCAACATAATACTGAGACTGAGCCAAGTATGCCGGTCAAACGGTTGTCGAAATAGCAGATAAGCTGCGACAGCCGTGCAAAGCGGAATGCAGCCATTCAGAAAGATCGCAGCATGTGCCGCAGGCACATAATGAAAAGCGCTATAAGCGGTGATGCAGTAACACACCCCACCAATCATCGCCAAAATAAAAGGCTCTTTCTTCCACAAAAAGGCGGTATCTTTTTTATAGATCAAGATTGGCATTAAGATGCAAAACGCCAAGAGAAAGCGTAAGGCGGTAATATCCCACGCACCAATACCCCAATTGGCACTAAGCCGCGCCGTTAAGGTAAATCCCCCCCAAATACACATGGTGATGGCAATAAATACATAGCCTTGTTTTTGAGGGGTCATCATTGAGCTTAAATTAAATTGGGAATTAAAAAATCTTAGACATTACGTTGACGGCATGCTTCATACAAAGCCATACCCGTTGCTACACTGACATTCAAACTTTGTAGATTGCCTGCCATCGGAATATAAACCGTTTGATCGCATTGAGACTGAGTAATTGGGCGCAGACCTGTGTCTTCAGCACCCATCACCACACATACAGCCGTTCCAGTAAAATCGAACTGTTGTAGTGGTAAGGCTTTTTCATCCAACATGGTACCGACCACACGCACATTAAACTCATCTTTAATTTGCGCTAAAGTCCGAGCCAGATTGGTCACTTGGATAAATTTAACTTTTTCAGCACCACCTGCCGCAACTTTGCGCGCGGTCGGGGTCAAACTTGCAGAACGATCACGAGGCACAATCACGGCCTCAACGCCCATTGCAGCTGCGGTACGGATACATGCGCCGAGGTTATGCGGATCGGTGACTTGGTCTAAACCCAGCAATAAACAATTTGGCGATTGTTTCAGTAAGGCTTCTAAATCTTTTTCATTGAAAACTGGATTAGGACGGACCGCAGCCACAACCCCTTGGTGGAACGGTAAGCCAGCCATTTTTTCTAATCGATCACGACCCGTTTGTTGTACGCTAATACCAAAAGGTTCAGCCAACTCAAGTACGCGTTTTAAACGCTGATCATCACGCCCTTTTAAGGTAAAAAGCGTCAGTACGCGTTCAGGTTCAAGTTCCAACAATGACTCCACCGAATGAACGCCATAGAAATATTCAGGTTTAGCCATGTAGGACCTCTAAAAGATAAATGACCATCGACACGATGTGCCAAAAATAAAAATCCTGTAAAGCTGACTTTACAGGATTGCTGTGCAACAGATAGTTTAACCGATTTCGCTTGAAATTACTTGGCGAGTATCAGTTGAAGGCTTAGCCTTCTAAATGGCACACGTAGTCCAACACTTCGTCAGTTTCAATTTTAAAACGACTATTGCCAGGCACATAAAAAGACTGACCTGCGCGGAACAATTCACTCTCTTCGCTGTCTGCAATTTGTACACGACATTCGCCTGAAATAATTTCCATACGCTCTGCCACATGTGTTTCAAACGTCAAAGCTTGCTCTGTCGGAAGAATAACCCCTAACGTTTTTTTGGTGCCATCTTCAAATTGCACAGTATGACTGATGCATAAACCGCCAAAATAAACATTGGATTTTTTAATGACAGAGACATGGTCGAACTGAGTTGACATGCGTACACTCCAGATAATGCGCATTTATATTCGTATTGATTCGCTAGTTTAAAGATGTGCGATTAACTAATCAATCGATGTTTTATTCCCCTCAATCAATATTTTGTTAAAGTCCGACCATCGTACAATTGCCTCAATTTCTAGCCCATTTTGGCGTGTTTTTTGCCAATGCGATCCGTTCCCTGAGTCGTGCTCTTTCTGTATACATCGCATACCCACATGTTTGTGCTGTGTTTGCTATAACAGTCGGATTTAAAAAATCTGCTAGGTCGACTTTCAGATTCACGCTAAAATAAGCCGACTTTGCACAAAACGAATAGCGTTGCCGTCTTGTCGGCTGAATAAAACTTCACTATCTTAAACTAAAACTTTTCGCAGCTCGGATGCGTTTATGCTGACACATTTAACTTTAATTAATTTTGCTTTAGCCGATCACTTAGCACTTGATATCGATCAAGGTTTTAATGTCCTGACTGGGGAAACAGGTGCAGGCAAATCATTATTGCTAGATGCACTGTCCGCCTGTCTGGGAGAACGTACCGACACCAACTATGTCCGTTTCGGTTCAGACAAAGCTGATGTCACGGCTATTTTCAGCTATCAAGAGCACAGCCCTGAAGCCATATGGCTAAAGGCACATGAGTTAGATGATGAGTCAGGAGAAATTCATCTAAGACGGGTTATTTTTGCCACTGGCCGCAGCAAAGCATGGATTAATGGTCGTCCGAGCAGCTTAGCTGAATTGAAAGAAATCGGGCGTTTGCTGGTACAGCTGTATAGTCAACACAGTCAGCAACAGCTATTAGAACCGCCTTATCCAAGACGCTGGTTAGACCTCTATCATAACTTCTACCCAGAAGCGCAAGCTGTGCGTGAAGCCTATAGCACATGGCAAAAAGACATCCGTCAGCATCAAGCAGCATTGGATGCCCAAGCCACACGAAAACAGCGTATCGACACGCTGAACCTACAACTTGAAGAACTCGAAGATGTGGTTCAAATCGACTACAAAGAGATTGAACAAGAGTTTGACCGTCTTTCACATCATGAAAATATCATGCAAGACAGCAGTTATGCCTTAAATGCGTTAGATGATGCAGAGCAGAATATTAATCAAGAAGTTTCCAGTATCCTTCGTCGTTTAGAGTCGCATGCTGGCCGTAGTGAGCAATTGGCTGAAATTCATACCTCTTTGCTGAATGCGCAAAGTGAACTTGAAGATGCTACAGCCAACCTGCGTCAGTTTATTGACCGTCAAAGTTACGACCCTGAACGTATGGAAGAGCTCAATACACAGCTTGAAATGTTCCACCGTTTTGCACGTAAATATCGCACGCAGCCTGAATTGCTCAAGCAAGAACATGAACAATGGCGAGTCGAATTAGAACAACTTCACTTATTGGAAGACCCTGAAACACTAGCAGAACAAGTCGAGCGCTCTCATCAAGACTTTTTAGATAAAGCCCACCATCTGGATCAAATTCGCCAAGATGCAGCCGCACCACTGGCCAAACATTTAACCGAACAAGTGAAACAACTGGCCCTACCTGAAGCCCATTTTGAGTTTAAGTTTGAACCTTTGGAACAGGCTTCAAGTGAGGGACTCAGCTTTATCCAACTATTATTTACAGCCAATAAAGGTATCCCACCTCAGCCCTTAGCCAAAGTAGCATCAGGCGGTGAACTCTCACGTATTGCCTTGGTCATGCAAGTGATGAATGCTGAAAAAACTGAAGCAGAAGTTTTGGTGTTTGATGAAATTGATGTCGGGATCAGTGGTGGCACGGCGGAAATTGTGGGACGCCTCTTGGCCGACTTAGGCTCACACGTGCAAATTTTATGTATTACCCACCAAGCCCAAGTCGCAGCACAATCCGACCAACATCTATTGGTGAAAAAGCGCCAAACTGACCCGGCCAGCAGTACCATTTTAAGTTTAGAAGAAGATGAGCGAATCAATGAGCTCGCACGCATGACAGGGGGGGTTGAAATCAACGACACCACACTGCAACATGCCAAGCAATTACGCCAGCTAAAGTTCCAGTCTGCTTAGAATATGTAGATTGGATCACAAAAAAAGATTTGGAGAATAGGCATTAGTCTAGTAACGTGGTAATTAGGAACATTTACTAGAAGCATTTCAATTTCAAGGAGAAGCCTTTAGGTGAGCAAACAATATCTGACGCATCGCTGTCTCATTGCCCCGCCCGATATGGCAGATGATTTTTTTGCCAATACGGTGATTTATTTGGCTCGACACGATGAAGAAGGTGCTCAAGGCATCATCATCAACCGACCTTCAGGACTTTCTGTTAAGGAATTGCTCAATGATCTTGAAATTGAAGCAGATCATGTCCGCCCTCATGATGTACTCCAAGGTGGCCCTTTACGTCCTGAAGCAGGCTTTGTCTTACATACTGGCCAACCAACATGGCACTCATCTATTGCGGTGGGAGAAAACATCTGTATCACTACCTCTAAAGATATTCTAGATGCCATTGCCCATAACGAAGGTGTGGGTCGTTATCAAATTGCTTTGGGTTATGCCAGCTGGACCAAAAACCAATTGGAAGATGAACTCGCTCGTGGTGATTGGTTGGTCTGTGATGCTGATATGGATTTGATTTTTAATATTCCTTATGACGACCGTTGGGATGCTGCCTATAAAAAGCTCGGGCTGGACCGAACCTGGTTGTCATCTGAGATTGGACATGCCTGATTTAAACACACCTCAAATGATTATGGCATTTGATTTTGGTACACAAAAAATGGGCATGGCAGTCGGTCAAGCACTGATTGAAAGTGCAACACCTTTGGCTTTGTTTCCAATGAAAGATGGCATCCCCAATTGGGATGAACTGCATAAAATTATTAAACAATATCAACCCAATGTATTTTTAGTCGGTCTACCACTCAATATGGATGATAGCGAGTCAGAATTATCTGCTCGAGCACGTAAGTTCGCACGTCGTTTACGCCATCAAACCAATATTGAAACATGGATGGTGGATGAACGCTTAAGTACTCGTGCAGCCCGTGATGAGCTGAGCCATTACCATGCGCAAGGCCGAGGCAAAAAAGTTTCTGCTGATAGTCTTGCCGCAACATTATTTATTGAAAGTTGGTATCGCAATCCTGAAGGTCTAACACCTTAAGTAAGCCTTTCTTAAAACAGATGACATGGTTTTTATGACTGGAGTCGGATCTCGACACATCAAATAGCGTTCAAAAAAAAGCATCCTCATTGGATGCTTTTTTTTGAAATGAACAGAGGTCAATTTAGTGCTGTGACTCGGTAATATGTACCGTTACGGTTCGCCCCGCGACAAATGCCAATTCATTTTTCGGAATATCATCCAGTGCAATTTTCACAGGAACGCGCTGCGCTAAACGCACCCAACTAAAGGTTGGGTTTACATTGGCCAATAAACCTGTACTTGTAGTTCGTTCACGATCTTCAATGCCTGAAGCAATCCCCTGCACATGTCCTTTCAATATGTTTGAGTCCCCCATCAACTGTACAGTCGCGGGCGCACCCAAATATATTTTATTTAACTTAGTTTCTTCAAAATAACCGACCACATAAAGCTGCGAGCGATCTAATAATGCCGCTACCGCCTGCCCCACTTTGACATAATTCCCTGCTTTCATCTCAAAATTAGACAGTGTGCCATCGGCTGGTGCTAGGACTTCGGAACGGTTTAAGTTTAATTCAGCCAAATGTAAATTACTGGTGGCTACATCGATTAATGCCTGTTGCTGCGCAATATTGGCTTTGGCCTGCTGAATCGCCGCTTGCATTTGTTCATGTTCGGCATGTGATTGATCTCGTACGGCAAACATCTGATCTTGTTCTTGCTTTGATATAGCACCATCCATCAAATTGGCATAGCGTTCTGCATTTTTATCGGCCAAGTGACTATTGGCTTGTGATTTGGTCAAATTGGCTTTGCTTTGAAACAACTCCGCTTCGGCAGCAGCCAAACTGGCTTTGGCTTTAGCCAAGTCTGATTTGGCTTGTTCCACATCAAGCGCCTGACGCGCCACATCAATTTTAAACAGCACCTGCCCTTGTTTGACGCTTTGATTATCATGCACTAAAACTTCCGTGACTAAGCCTGATACATCGGAAGACACTTGAATCACATCGCCACGAACCCGCCCATCACGTGTCCACGGTTCAGCATTATAATAATGCCAAAGATGCACGAGCACCGCGATCGCGATACCCGCAATCAGCACTAAAGTGATGGGACGGCTCAGTTTACGCCAATCAAAGGATGCCATTTCTTTTACCTCATTCATTTCAATCAGATGTGCGCTTAGGCAAAGCTCACGATAAAACCCCAATGGACTACGCCAAGCACAGTAATGTAGAGGCATAAATAAAAAATACTGGGTAAAAAAATCCAGCCTTTGTCGACCCAAGGATCGGTCACCCGCATGAGTAACCGTAATACGATGTAGGCCAATACCGCCTGAATGACCAAAACTGGCACATACACACCATAGATATTAAGTTCGCCCATCGTTATGCTCCCAACAAACGGACTTGAAACATTTCATCCCATGTCGCATGACAAAGACTGCTTTGAATATTATTCAGTGAAACTTGCAAACGCCGAGCAATGCTTAGGTCTTGCAGCTGTATAAGCTCGGCCTGAATGATCTGAATTTTGTCCAAAATGTGTTGTCTGACCTGTAGGTCGCTATGGTCTAATTCTTTAGCGTGAAAATAAGCATCCATTTGGCTTTGTAGTTCTTGTAGATGCAGCGTGATAGAGGCCTGCATAGGCATTTTTTCAATCAGTTCTTGCACCCGAGTTAAATCAATCACAGCACTGGATTCAATCAGGGCCAAATTGATTTTTTGCTTCAAGCGATCGGACTGTACCAATTTGGTATTCAGTACGCCTATCCGATCCAACATACTGCGCAAATGCACTCTAAATTCCACCCCATAAGGTAAATAAAGCGCTTGTCGTATCGCTTTATAATGTAAAGACAGGATTCGCTTGGCGGTAATGTCCGGCGACATCGCACGCACCAAGTGAATCACATAGACAGAAATGATGGGGCCAAGCACCGTCCCAATCGATGCATCAAAAAACATCACTTGGTCAAGGTGATAACGGTTTTTCAGGTTTAAGCCCATGACCACACCCATTATCAAAGGCAGCGCCAAACCTGTGAGTGGAGGATGTAAAAACAGCATCAGACAGTACATACAAAAAGGGGCTAACACCACAGCCAACATCCAAAAAGCGCTGATGTGTGGAAAGATGCCATAAGCATAAATAAAGACAATAATCGCCGCATACACACTGGCACGGATAAAGATTTTTAAGGCAGGAACGGGGTTGTCCATACTGGTCAAAATACAGGCACAAATAGCTGCCATTTCCGCCATCATAAAACCGGCTTTCCAACCACTGACAATCCAAAAGCCAGTCGCCACAAGCACCACAATAAAAGCTGAAATGCCGCCACGCACGGCTACGCCATGATCTCGATGTAAGTTGGGATAGTTTGTACTAATCGGAGTCACGATTGCGGGTAAGCTATCATCCCCCTGTTGGATACGCTGCCAAATCAACTTAATGGCGCGTATATTTTGGGTGAAATGACGCACATCCATTTTTAAACTGACCAACATGACTTGCTGCTGTGGCAAGGCACTGTCAAACACGGCTTGAAAACTCGACTCAAACTGCTCAGGTAGCTGGTTTAAGTCCTGCTCTAAAATGACCTGATCACTTTGTAAAAATTTTACAATCTGTACATGCGCCTTTTCTAAAGCTGGTCGGTAGCGTGAGTCAATGTGATCTAACTGCTGAATTCGCTCGGCCATGGCCACCAAGTTTGTCACCAACATACTGAGTTGATGCAGCATTTCTTGGAGCGGTTTGGTCATGCCCTGCAAGGTCGATTTTTCATAGCTCAAGTGCACGGCCATCACATGAATATCGGCAATATCCCGCGTGATATGACTAAGCGTAGTGCTGTAATTAATGGCCTTAACATCATCTGTCAGGATCTGATCAAAAACCGCTCGAGTGTCTTGAAAAGTCTGTGAAACACGGGTTTTGACTACGGGACCAATATGCATGGGAAACAGTACCGCATTCACCACTGCACTACACAGTACTCCCACCGTGATTTCAATGGAGCGACCAATCGCCATATCAAACATGGAAGTGGTTTCAATGTTATACACAATGTTGTAGCAAATAATGACCGTGGTATAGCCCGCCAACATAAAAATATAGCTACGCGGCGTCCGATCCAACAATGAAAAATATAGACAAAACCCGACCCATGTGGCTAAAAATAACGTGAACAATTCTGGAGTGTTGATCAGGTTTGGCGTGACTGCAATCGAAACAATCGCTCCCAACAACGTTCCCAATACCCGATAAAGACTTTTTGAGGAGGTCATACCCGCATAGGGGTTTGCGATGACGAAGACCGTTCCAATCGCCCAAATGGGATAAGCCAAATCTAATGAAAATGCGACATAAAGTGAAAGCATGCCTGCCAAAAAGGTTTTCGTCGCAAAAATCCAGTCCAATTTATTTGGACGGAATGCGAGTAACTGTTTGGTGAGGAACATAAATTCATCTCTAAATGCGCTGAATGACAACATTTAAACAATTCTTCCACACAGCATTGCTCAGACAAACAGCATCACTTCGTCCTCACCTCATGCGAAGACGGATGAAAAAATGATTCAAATAAATGAAGTCTTTTACTGACATGGTCAAAGACAGCGCCATGTTGAAAGGAAAGAAAATAGCTCAATAAATAACAAAAGCATTATTCATTAAAAGACATTTGTAATGATAATTTTTCCAAAAATATGGATTTTTGTCAATTAAAATATCTTAATATGATAATTTACATATTTTTAAGATCATATTTCACCCTTTTTATTGCATTACAAATGCTGATAAAAGTCCACGAAAGCCATGCGCCCAGAACGAAAGCCATGTCGAGTCTAGGGTTTTTGTTATATAGTAACTGTCGTTCAAATGGCATTTATTTTGACTAAGTAGGTTCTTATGGCACTTTCAAGTTTCGGTAAAATTCTCACTGTCTTAGACCTCTTTTCTGTGTCACGCCCGATTATCAATGTCGATATCATCAGTGCCGAACTGGGACTATCACAGCCCACCAGTTACCGTTACTTAAAGGAATTGGTATCCGCAGGACTTTTACAGCGCTTAAGTGGTACCAGTGGTGACTATACTTTAGGCTCTCAGATTGCTGTTTTGGACTATATCTCTCGAACCACAGACCCACTCTTACAAATCAGCATTCCTTTTATGCAAGACATCGTTGAGCGAACGGAGTTTTGCTGTATTCTCACCCAGCTTAACGCAGAGCACTGTATTGACCTATATGGTGAAGTCTTTAAAGACCTTGAGTTATTTTCTTATGGGCGCGGTTGCCCACGTCCCGTGTATTTGGGTTCATCGCCTAAAGTGGTGATTTCACAGCTCAGCAAAGCTAAAATTATTGAATATTATCAAAAATTTTCGGCTCAGCTGGCCGAGGTCAATTTTGCCGCGAGCCAAGATGAATTCTTACAGAAAATGAAAGCCATTAAGAAACAGGGCTATTATTTTTCCAATGGCGAGTTTGACCCCAACCTTGCCAGTCTGTCTGTACCTGTCAAATTTTCACCCAAAGATACACCGTTGGCACTGACCTTATTGGCTTCGAAAAACCGGTTTGAATTTGTCGATCTGAAAAAAATGGTCGAAATATTAAGACATAGCGCCTTACAGATCGAACAGAAATGCCATCTATTGCATAATATTGAGGCTTAATTATACTTAGCGTTGAAGCGTTGGATAGAAATAGCGAAAGGTTAAATTCAGACGCGGCTCACTGATTTTACTGGATTTCATCAAAGCATGTTTCCAGTAGCGCTGGGTCTGTCCACGCATCACGATCAATTGCCCACTATGCAACATCAGCTCGATTTTTTCCTGTTTAAACTTGTGCTTAAAGCAAAACTTACGGGTTGCACCAAAACTGAGTGAGGCAATCACCACATTTTCTTGCTTCGGTGAACGTAGTGAAGGCTCATCATCACTATGCCAGCCCACGGCTTGGCTGCCATTTTCATATAAATTGGCTAGGCACGAGTTAAATGGATGTCCCACCAGTTGCTCAATATGGTGTTTTAAACGAAACAAAGCGGGATGCCATAACAGTGCTTGCTTGGCACTCCCCGAATAGTGATATTGATAGTCGGCATCACCATACCACACCACTTTTCGTTCCGTGACATAATGTTTGCCATACAGTACGACTTCGTCAGGTTGCCATGCCAAATGTGCTAAAAAATAATCCAAATATTTCGCACTTTGCTCCGCAGTTAAAATCAAGCCCAAGTCCTGCACCTGCCCATCGAATGGCAGCAAGTTTTCTTGCGGTTCAGGACTAAACAGATCTAAGGTCATGACTTTTCCTCCTCTGCAAACAGTTTAACTGAATTCAGAACGACACAAATCAAAACAAAGTCACAGCTTGTCGCCTAGCCTCCTTATGCATACACTCATGTGAACTTTCACAATAAAAAGAAGCATGTATGAACCTTTGGCAGTTGTTTCAAAAGCTTCGCCCCTTTGTCCGTCCCTATCGGATATTGGTGATTGCGACCTTGATCCTGACGCTGATTGGCTCCTTCACCGCGCAGGTCAATGCTCTAACTTTGCAATACGCCGTCGACAGTATCAACCGTCTGGTCGAACAAGGCCAAGGACTGACCGAAGGCCTCCATATTTTGATCACCATTTCTATGATTTTACTCAGTAAAGAAATCATCAGTGCCTTGGTGCAGTTTGGTCAAAAGTTTTATGGGGAAAAGCTCCGCATTCTGGTATCGCAAGACTTGGCGCAAAGTATTATCGAAAAATTCCTTAGCTACCGTTTGGCTTTTTTTAATGCCGATCAAAACCAAGCGGGTAAGCTACAAACGCGAATTGACCGTGGCATTGGTTCACTGACCCGTCTGGTACAAATCTTTTTTATCGATATTTTGCCACTTTTTAGCAGCGCCATTGTGGCACTGGGGCTGATGTACTATGCCAACGTTTATGTCGGTTTGGTGGCGACCAGTATTGTGCCCATTTATTTTTGGTTGACCTTTCAACAGGCTAAAAAACTTGGCGGATGGCGACGCAACTTGCGGGATGACCGCGAGAAAAAGAGCCAAGGCATTCTCAGTATTATCCAATCGATTAGCGTGATTAAGTCCTTTAACCGCGAGTCGATTGAATCGACCAAACAACTGACACTGCAAAAAGCCCTGACCAATAACCAAATGCAAACGCGTCAACTCAGCTTTTTATTTGATGGCTTAAAGACCTTCATTGAACAAATCGGGATTGTGCTGATTATCATTCTGACGGCGTACTTCGTACTCGATGGGCAAATGAGCATCGGCATGATCATGTTTCATATTCTACTGTTTAACAATGTCTCCGCCCCGATTCGTTCATTACACCGTATTTATGATGAAGTGAATGATGCGATGATTTACGCGGAAAGCTTTTTTAAAATTTTGGAAGCCGATGATGCAATCGAGCAAAGTGGTACACTCAAACCCAAAATTCAGGGAAAATTCAGCCTAAAGAGTGTCGATTTTTTCTACCCAAATGGTCATCACGCATTAAAACAAATCGACATGGAAATTCGACCCAACAAAATCACGGCCTTGGTCGGTTTATCGGGTGCAGGAAAATCCACTTTAATTAGCTTATTGGATAAGTTTTATCAGCCCGGAGCAGGAAAAATTGAGCTCGATGGAATTGATTTACAAGACATCGACACCGCCTATTTACGCGATCACATTGGCCTCGTCTTACAGAAAAATCACATTTTCCAAGGCAGTATTTTAGACAATATTCGCTATGGAAAAATCAATGCCAGTGATGAAGAAGTGTATGCTGCCGCAGAAAAAGCCTCTATTCATGAACAAATTTTGCAGCTACCCACAGCTTACCAATCCGATGCACTGATGCTTTCAGGCGGGCAACAACAACGCATTGCGCTGGCTCGCATGTTCCTCAAAAATCCACCGATTATTTTTCTCGATGAACCGACCGCCAGCCTCGATGCTATTGCTAGCGAGCAAATTAAACAGAGCCTCGATGAGATCAAACAAGGGCGAACGGTGATTATTATTTCGCATAGTTTGTCACAAATTATCGATGCCGATTATACCTATGTCATGAAGGAAGGTTGTATTGCAGAACATGGGGAACATGAAGCGCTGTACCGTCAGGATGGGGTCTATAAGGAAATTTTCGATGCCATGGCCAAGAGCCTCAATATTGAAAAAATTGCCAAGACTTTTGAAGATGATACTGAGGAAGAAACGCATAGCTAATGAATCTCAGGTACAAAAAAAGCTCCCGCAGGAGCTTCTTAAAAATCTAACAATCAAGGCTGTTTTAAATACGGCCAAGCTGCTTTGAGATAAATAAACATCGACCACAAAGTCAAAATTACTGCGGTATACAACAATGCATAAGCCAACATTTCAAGCGGCTGCCAATTCAGTAAGAACACGGTAATTGCAATCATTTGAAAAGCGGTTTTATATTTCCCAACCGTAGACACGGCTACATTGGTACGTGCACCTAACTCTGCCATCCATTCACGCAGTGCTGACACCGTAATTTCACGGGAAATAATCACAATCGCCGCAAATGCCATCGAAATTTCTGGTTTCCACTGCACCAACACGATCAGTGCTGCTGCCACCATCAATTTATCCGCAACAGGGTCTAAGAAACGCCCAAATGCAGAGGTCTGATTTAAAGTCCTCGCCAAATAACCATCGAACCAATCTGTCACCGCTGCAACGACAAAAATAGACGTCAACAGAATATGACGAGACATACTTACCGCCTGTTCAGCGATACCCATTACAGGGGGCCAATAGGCCACCAACAAAAAGACCGGAATTAAGGCAATACGCGCCAAGGTCAAGATATTAGGAATATTCAGGATGCGACCTGTAGTCATAAACACCGCCAGTTGTTTCCCTCATGTACGATGAAAATGCACACTTTTTTGAGGTTTAATCCATCGTTAATAGCGCCCACTTTATACGAATTGACCTAAGGTGTCACTAGGCAAACACGGTAACTGTTTGACGCGAAATTGCAATTAAACGATTCTGATCATCCCACAAATAGGCAGCTTCGGTGGAATATCCATCCGCAGCATATTGCGTTTCAACGTGGTACTTCATCCAATCGTGTAACTGATTTTTCAGCGGATGCACATAGGTCAAATGCCATGTCAGCGAACTGGCGGGTGCCATGCTTTTAAACATCGGTAGCACCCCTGGTGGCCAAATATCCATCGACACCATGAGATCGGCTACGGTCATGTCTCGATTTTCATGTAAGTCTGGATTAAAGCGATACCAGCCAGAAAAGTCAGGCTTTGGGCTGGCAGTACATGGATACTGCCCTGTCACCCAAACCATATCTAGCTGCTTAAAGCACTCAGGCGCAAGCGGATGATGCGGTTCTGCTGTGAGACCATCAACCGATGGAAACGCTGGCGCTACAGGTTCTTGATGCACATGGATACTCGATTCACGCTGTGTCCCGAAGCTTGCCACTAAAATGCTTTGAACTGCATCATCTTGCCATAAACGTACTTCCAAGGTGGTAACCGATTTGCCTTGACGTAGAATCTCGCTGGTTAAACGAACTTTGGCCTGTTGTACTGGGCCAACAAAAGTCACGCTACAACTGAGTAAATGCTTCGTGTCATCGGCAAGAGTCAACAATGCTTTTTGCATCATTAAACCTGCGACCAGTCCCCCATAAATCGTGCGTCCTTGTAACCAGCCTGTAGGAATATCAATCCATTCTTGTTCTGCTAAAGCTTGATAACTGTGTTGAAGTGACATGTGGCATCCTTGTTTTAAATTCCGTCCATATCTTTACAACACAATTCAACCAATGTGAATGATCAATGACCCATGCGTCAATGAGCACTTTTGCCATCGCAGTAGATGCGGTTCTATTCATGCAAGACTTTATAAATAGTACGGGCCATCACTTCGCCCAAACCGGGGACTCCGGTTAAGTCTTTCTCGGAAGCCTTTAACACCCCTTGAATCCCGCCAAAGTGCGTCAACAAATCGCGGCGGCGTTTCGGTCCCAAACCTGGAATTACTTCCAAAATCGATGAACCCCGTTTTTTATCACGTTTAGCCCGGTGTTTAGTAATCGCAAAGCGATGTGCCTCATCACGCACCTGTTGAATCAAATGCAATGCTTTATGATCTTCAGGCAACTGAATTTTAGTTCCATCGGTAAAGTGTAGAGTTTCAAGGCCCGGTTTACGCCCCTCGCCTTTTGACACCCCGACCATAAAGGCCTCTAAACCCAGCTCTTGCATGACTTCCATCGCCATATGCAACTGCCCTTTGCCACCATCAATCAGCAGTAAATCAGGCAGCATAGCTTTTTTATAACGACGGGTCAGCGCTTGACGCATTGCGGC
This sequence comes from Acinetobacter sp. PC34, assembly GCF_051789135.1. Classification (NCBI taxonomy): domain Bacteria; kingdom Pseudomonadati; phylum Pseudomonadota; class Gammaproteobacteria; order Moraxellales; family Moraxellaceae; genus Acinetobacter; species Acinetobacter sp. PC34. The sequence continues at coordinate 3,201,920 of NZ_CP196664.1, forward strand.
ATAGTCATCGCCTGCGGTAATGTCTTGAATTGAAAACTGACGATAATCGCGCTTACGAATGCCTCCACTGTCGAATACCACACACGAAGCCACGGTTTCTTCACCCATGGTATGTGAGATGTCAAAACATTCGATCCGATCAATCGGACGTCCCACCACTTGTTCAAGTTGATGGAAACGCTCATTCAGCTCAAAGTGATTCGCCAATTGCCCTTTGATCGCATGCTGTACATTCATCTGTGCCAGCTCTAACCATTCTGCACGTGTCTCACGCACGCTATGTTTAATCTGTACTTTCTTATCAAACTGTTGTTGTAACGCTTGTTCCAGTTCTTTTCGATCGGGCAATTCGACATTTACAATCACCTCACTGGGTACTTCATCTGCCACTTGGAAATAAAAGTTCGCTATGAAGTCAGCCAGCATTTGCCCCAAACCCTCTCCGAGCATATCTGGAAAATAACTTTTTCCTCCGAGCATTTTCCCGTTGCGCACATGCATAATCTGCACACAGGTCACTCCTGCCTGATAGGCAATCGCTAAAATATCTGCCTCACCTTTGAGCTTATAAATGGCTTGTTGAGACTGGACATCCCGCAGCAGCGCCATACGGTCACGGTAAAACACTGCTTTTTCAAATTCTAAGGCTTCGGCCGCTTGCTCCATTTTTGCAATCAGTTCTTGATTCAGCTCTTTGGTGTCCCCTTGTAAAAAACGAATCGAGTTATCGACATCATTTTTATACTCTTCAGGGCTAATGAGTCCTACACACGGCGCTGAACAACGCTTGATTTGATACTGCAAACAAGGACGCTTACGCTGTGAAAAATAGCTATTTTCACACTGGCGAACATTAAACAGCTTTTGCAAAACCAACAAAGTATCCCGTGCATTATAAGCACTCGGATACGGTCCAAAAAACTTTCCAACTTGGTGTTTGCCTTTGCCCCGACCTGATGCAATCCGTGGATAAGGTTTGTCGGCAGAGACAAAGATATACACATAGGATTTATCGTCCCTGAGCATGATGTTATAGGGTGGACGGTGCAGCTTAATCAGGTTTTGTTCAAGCAGCAGCGCTTCAGTTTCGGAACGAACGACTAAGGTTTCGATGTCATAAATACGCGCCACCAAAGCCTGCGTCTTCGGGTGCTCAATGGTTTTGACAAAATAACTGGAAACACGATTTTTTAAATTTTTCGCTTTGCCCACATACAGCAGTTCACCGTCTTTGCCGAGCATGCGATAAACGCCCGGCAGTGTGGTCATATTGGCTAAAATTTTTTCGATATGTTCTCGCGCGTTTTCGTTCACAGGGTTCCCTAATTTTCTCGGCTCGCCGTCAACTGTTCTGTGCAGGCTTAGCCTTTGATCTGTCTTTTAGATTGGGCAGGTCTGACGCATTTCAAGCTCATTGCTAGTGCGTTTCACAACCAGTCTGGCTGGCAAAAGACATTGATACTGAGATTGAAGGCTTATTCCAGATCCATCGCTTCAAAATCGATCCGTTCAAACACACCTTGTTCATTGCGGGCAAAGTGACTTCCCGCAGGCGCATTTAAGTGAGCAATGATGTCCGCATCATAGTTGGCAATCACATTGACCTCATAAAGGCCTAAATTTTCAGGGTCTTCAATATAGTCATCCCCTTCTTCACCCGATAAAAACACCCAACCACTTTCCTCACTAGATTGTGCTTCTTCACGGTACATGTAGGCCACTTTTAGGCCTTGCACCGTAATCATATCTGAAGCGATACAACTTCCCATATGCGGCACTAAAGTTTGAATTTGTGTCGGACTGAATTGATACGACTTCATAAGAATATCCTTCAACGGCAAGTAGACGTTTTGCATGTGGAGGTTTGTGGGATGAACAGAACTCAAGTTTATTTTACTTTAGTCTTCACGGCATATTTGAGCAAGGCTTTCACTCGCTTAGGCCCGTAAAGCATACAACTTGCCTAAGACTGTATTTATGACAATTTTAACGCAGCTTTAAACGCTACTTTATCTTTCGGTGACACCAAAATGGTTTTGGTTTGGCCCTCTTTTAAGTATTCAATCTTTAGACGATCTAAGGACAAGGCTGGTGAACTGATGGAATTATCTGTTTCAGAAACAGACTGTATCGCAGTCAAGGGAATGATCCATTTAAAACAGAGACTACGAATTGTCAGTTGCTCCTGATCAACCACATAGCGGGTACTCCACAGCGGCCACCACAATAAAACAATAGTCAAAGCATAGACCACAACGAACAAAAGATTTTGCATCAAAATGCCTTTGCCATAGGTGGTCAAAATCAATTGGGCTAACAGGCCTGACATGGCAATAATAAACCCCAAAAACCACCAGTCCATCTTAGAACGAAACTTTTGCACCTTGAAACCTCATGCTTTATCTAAGTTATAAGTTGCGATCTTAAAAATGAAACAGATACGCGCCCATGTTGTTTTTAGTTTTAACTGGATAAAGCATAAAGCCATGTGTGGTTCGAATCCACTGTAAGCCTTGAAATAAATAGAAAAATCAAAAGGGCAGATAGGCTTCCCCTTTTCTGCCCAAATAAAAAACGCCCCCTCAGGGCGTTTAATGTGCTTTAAAACACATAAGGTCGAACAAAGATCAAAAAGAAAATTCCGAACATCAGGAACCACTTTAAGAAGTAGTAAAGTTGACGGTTGGTTTTCTTCAAAGCTTTGGCTTTGATCCGCACTTGATAGACATAACCAAAGACTTTATTCAGCCCACCCGTTTGGTCCCCTGCTTCATTTGGAGAGCTGGCAGCGGTCATAACTTTTTTACCAAACCAATGATTGAAACGTTCCATAAAACGTGTCTTTAAAGGACGCTCGACATCAGCAAAGAAAATAATGCGGTTTTGATCCGTGGTGTTTTCGGCATAGTGAATATAAGTTTCATCAAAGACCACGCTTTCACCATCGCGCCATGAATAGCGCTCACCATCCACATCAATAAAGCAGCGGTCATCGTTCGGTGTGATCAGCCCCAAGTGATAACGCAATGAACCCGCATAAGGGTCACGGTGACGAACCAAACGGCTGTCAGGTGCCAGCTCGGTAAACATCGCGGCTTTAATGGTCGGCAAGGTTTTCAGCAACGCCGTCGTTTTTGGACAAAGTTCAGCGGCTGAGGGATGTGCAGAGTCATACCATTTCAGATAAAAACGCTTCCAGCCTGTTTTGAAAAAGGAGTTAAACCCCAAGTCATCATAACTGCTCGATGCTTTAATTCCGCCTTTTTCATATAAAGCTTTTGCTTCATCACGAATCATTTCCCAGTTTTCATCCAACACCCTTAAGTCTTGAAAATGCTGGGTGTCGATATACGGCTGATTCGGTACCTTTGAAAACATGTACATGAGGTAGTTAATTGGCGCAAGAATCGTTGAGTGATCGAAAAATTGACGATAAAACGAGTGACGAACCTTCCCACGTTGCTGAATATAAAGTGCAGAAAGAATAAAAATCGCCAGAATGATCCACTTAATCATATGAAAACCTGGAAACCAAAGAAAACGAAATAAAAGAAAAAGACCAGTACTCGGTCTAGACTGCGAATTGTAGCATAAGCTGCAAAGTACGTCCTATTTCCAGCTTTTCATCACAAGTTTTCATTCTGCTTGGGTTTACCTGCAAGTGCAGCATTGACTAAATTGCCAAAATCGGCACAAAGATTGACTTGAAATATAAGGACGCTGTCTAATCATTTTTTAATCACTCATCCATAAAAAATCTTAAATGAAACAAAAACTTCACTCTATTTAGACCACATCATTTAAAAATACATCACGCAAGCACACGAAATAATTGAATAAAAATAGATGACCCTTGCGTCACGGCTTGATACAACTTGTTATGTTCTTTTTCGATATAGTTATCGTAAGATTGGCGGAGCATAGATGTACGTAGGAATGACGTACTCGCTTCACAACATCAACTTAGAAGTCCTCCAAAATAAAGGAGATCAGGCATGATCCACGCTGGCAATGCCATTACCGTCCAAATGCTTTCGGACGGAATTGCAGAATTCCGCTTTGACTTACAAGGTGAGTCGGTCAACAAATTTAACCGTGCAACGATTGAAGATTTTAAAGCTGCAATTGACGCTGTTAAAGCAAACGGTGACATCAAAGGCTTAATCGTTACTTCGGCTAAATCTACATTTATCGTTGGCGCAGATATTACTGAATTTGGTGCAAACTTCGCTCAAGGCGAACAAGCGATTGTGGATTGGGCATTGCCTGTTCACGACATCTTCAACGCGTTTGAAGATTTAGAGATTCCTAAAGTTGCAGCGATCAATGGTATGGCATTGGGCGGCGGCTTTGAAATGTGCCTCGTGTGCGACTATCGTGTGATGTCAGAAGCGGCTCAAGTCGGTCTTCCTGAAATCAAACTGGGCATCTTCCCTGGTTTCGGTGGTACGGTTCGTTTAAGCCGTCTAATTGGTATCGATAATGCAGTTGAATGGATGGCAATGGCTAATCCTAAAAAACCTGCTGCGGCACTGAAAGATGGTGCAGTTGATGCAGTGGTTGCTGCTGACAAACTACAAGACGCTGCAATTGACTTGGTTAAACAAGCCCTTGCTGGCCGTGTAGACTGGAAAGCAAAACGCCAAGAAAAACTTGACCCAGTTAAATTGAACCCAATCGAACAAATGATGGCGTTCAACTCGGCAAAAGGTGCGGTACTTGCAAAAGCAAATCCTGCTCAATACCCTGCGCCTAAACTTCTTCTTGACTCATTACAAGCAGGTGCAAGCCTTCCACGTAATGAAGCACTTCAAGCTGAAGCGGCTGGTTTTGCAAAAGCAGCGATTACACCACAAGCAAATGCGTTAATTGGTCTATTCATCAATGACCAAGTGGTGAAGAAAACTTCGAAGAAATATGAAAAAGGTGCGCACCCTGTAAACCAAGCGGCTGTATTAGGCGCGGGTATCATGGGTGGTGGTATTGCTTACCAAGCGGCAAGCAAAGGCACACCTATTATCATGAAAGACATTGGTAATCCGCAACTTGCTTTAGGTATGAAAGAAGCAAATGGCTTACTGACCAAACAAGTTGAACGTAAGAAGATGAAACCTGCTCAAATGGGTGAAACTCTTGCGCGCATCCGCCCTACTTTAAGCTATGACGAGTTTAAAGAAGTGGACATCGTGATTGAAGCGGTAACTGAAAATCCAAAAGTAAAAGGCATTGTACTTGCTGAAACTGAGAAAAATGTTCGTGACAACACGATCATTGCTTCAAATACTTCAACAATTTCAATCACACGTTTGGCTGAAAACCTACAACGTCCTGAAAACTTTGTCGGTATGCACTTCTTTAACCCAGTACACATGATGCCATTGGTAGAAGTGATCCGTGGTGAGAAGACTTCGGCTGAAGCGATTGCGACCACTGTAGTTCTTGCTCAGAAAATGGGTAAAACACCAATCGTAGTGAACGACTGCCCAGGTTTCCTTGTAAACCGCGTATTGTTCCCTTACTTCGGTGCATTTGACCTTCTATTGAAAGACGGTGCTGACTTCCAACAAGTCGACAAAGTCATGGAAAAATTCGGCTGGCCTATGGGTCCTGCTTACTTGATCGACGTTGTTGGTATCGACACGGGCGTTCATGGTGCAGAAGTCATGGCGGAAGGTTTCCCTGACCGTATGAAGCCAGACTTCAAAGGTTCAATCGAAATCATGTACGAAAACAAACGTTTGGGTCAAAAGAACGACGTTGGTTTCTACAAATACGAACTTGACCGTAAAGGCAAAAAAGCCAAAGTGGTTGATCCAACTGCGTATGAGCTTGTTGCTACTGTGGCAACTGCGGAAAAACGCGAGTTTGATGCTCAAGAAATCATTGACCGTATGATGCTTGCTTTCTGTAACGAAACTGTTCGTTGCTTAGAAGACAACATCGTAGCGACTGCTTCTGAAGCAGACATGGCAATGATTATGGGTGTAGGTTTCCCTCCATTCCGTGGTGGTCCATGCCGTTACATCGACCAAACAGGTGTTGCTGAATATGTTGCACTTTGCGACAAATATGCACACTTAGGTAAGGCTTATGAAGCGCCACAAATGTTGCGTGACATGGCTGCTAACAACAAAAAATTCTACGGTTAAGGAGCAACGTGAATGGCTACTTTAAATCCACGTGACGTTGTCATCGTTGATGGCGTACGTTCAGCAATGGGTAAAACCAAAAACGGTATGTTCCGCAATGTACGTGCTGACAGCTTATCGGCTGAATTGGTTCGTGCTTTAGTTGCTCGTAACCAGTTTGACACCAATGAAGTTGAAGACCTGATCTGGGGCTGTGTAAACCAGACTTTAGAACAAGGTATGAACATTGGCCGTAACATTGGTTTATTGGCTGACCTTCCAAAAACTGTGGCAGGTCAAACGGTTAACCGTCTTTGTGGTTCATCTATGCAAGCGCTTCACACCGCTGCTGCACAGATTGCAACCAACCAAGGTGATATCTTCATCATCGGTGGTGTAGAGCACATGGGTCACGTCGGCATGATGCACGGCATCGACCTCAACCCAGAAGCATCTAAACACTATGCAAAAGCGTCTAACATGATGGGCTTAACGGCTGAAATGTTAGGTCGTATGAACGGCATTACGCGTGAAGAACAAGATGCGTTCGGTGTGGAATCTCACCGCCGTGCTTGGTCTGCAACGCAAGAAGGTCGTTTCAAAAATGAAATCGTGGGTGTTGAAGGTCATGATGCCAATGGCTTCAAAATCCTATGCGACATCGATGAAGTGATTCGTCCAGATGCAAACCTTGAAGCATTCAAAGGTTTACGTCCTGTATTTGACCCGAAAGGCGGTACGGTAACAGCTGCGACTTCTTCAGCTTTGTCTGATGGCGCATCTGCAATGTTGTTGATGTCTGCTGAACGTGCTCAAGCTTTAGGTCTTAAGCCACGTGCTGTGATTCGCTCTATGGCAGTTGCAGGCTGTGATGCTGCGATCATGGGTTATGGTCCTGTACCTGCAACTCAAAAAGCGCTTAAACGTGCTGGCTTAAGCATGGCGGATATCCAAACCATCGAGTTAAACGAAGCGTTTGCTGCTCAAGGCTTATCAGTGATGAAAGGCTTAGGCGTGTATGAGAAGCAAGACATCATTAACTTAAATGGTGGTGCGATTGCACTGGGTCACCCATTGGGCTGTTCTGGTGCACGTATCACAACGACGTTGTTGAACGTAATGGAACAACAAGATACGCAAATTGGTCTTGCGACTATGTGTATCGGTCTTGGTCAAGGTATCGCGACTATTATCGAACGTGTTTAATATTTAGTTAAATACTGAGATAAAAAGAACCCCGCTTAGTGCGGGGTTTTTTTGTATTTATCAATTTCGATAATCAATTTCTCATAGAGTCTTTTATACTCTTTAACATTAGATAAATCATTTTTTCTATTTGCAACATAAACACTTAAATCATCTAAATTTAAAATTTTTATTTCATTTTCAAGTACTTGATATGGAGAGATAATTAACAAATCATCCCAGTAATCTCTAAATCTAAATGAAAGTTTCTTATATTCTTCCAACAAGTTAATTTTATCATGCATTAAATTCAGATATTTAGAATGAAAACAATAACCTTCAAATTGACACTCCCTAATTAGATTATCCCATAATTCCTCAAATACATTTTTACTTTCTATTTCACTAGAGTAATAAAATTCTGATTTACCCCACTTGTATTCCTTGCATAAATCAATTGGCTGAATATTCTTACTATAGAATGTTAAACCTACTTCTTCTGGATAACGATGAAAATTATCATCCAATCTTAAAATATATCTATTGTATCCATATTTTTCACAATAATTTTTTAATGCATGTACCATAAAAACATCATTATCACTTTCAGATTCTAAAGTAATATAATTATTAAAATTAGATCGTAGGTGTGCCTTTCTATCTTCCTGATTAGCAGTAGAACCATCTATATGAAGTATATAGAATCCAACTTCATTTAGAACATCACTAATTTTTCTACCACTTACGCTACCATTCAACCAATGTTCAGACAACTTAAAATCAATTTCATAATCAATGCAATAAGTAAGCTTTAATAAATCCGTTTCAAATTTTTGAATTTTGGAGATATGTTTTTCAAATAAATCTTTTAAATATTCTGAGTGCCTATTCTCAAAATAACTATCCCAATAATCTCTACTTATATTCAGTACTTTTTTAGCACTAACCCCGTATATATCAACCATATAATCAAGATAACTACAGTTAAAAAGACCATACTCTCTATAATTATTTATTTCAACTTTTTGACCTTTAAAAAAGAAACTTCTTATATCATCCGCATCATCTTCAATAGAATTTTTTATATAAAATGCGACCTGCTTTTCTTTATCCCAAATTACATCCGATATTAATTTTTTAGAAAAACCCAAAGTACAAATTGGTGCATTCTTCAAAATTTTCTCATATATTGTTTCTTTTTCATAAGCGCCCCATTTTTTTTCAAAAGCATCTATATTTATAAAATTGAAGTCTTGATCACCTTCAATTTTCTCCAAATCAAAATTAACTTTTATATAAAACTTTGTTTCTGTCCCAATTTTTCTAGTACCACCTATATTTTTTGTTATAAAACAATATCCTTGCTTTCCACCTAATGGTGAAAACATTTCAACATCTAAGCACTCATGAGAGAAATAACTATAGGTATTGAATTTAATACTCTGAAATTCAACTGGTAAGTCTTTTGTAAGTAGAAATGCGCTATGTAAACCTATACCAAATTCACCGGATGGTCTCATCCATTTTGGCATTTCATTAATAATTTTCTTTTTATGAATATTTTTACTTGACCCAGCCATAGTTTGCATATAGCCCAGATCAACCATACTCATCCCAATACCTTGATCTATAATTTGGAATTCCCAGATACTATCCAATGTTCCTTCGATATTTTTTACTTTATTAATTTCTAATTGAAGTGGATATTTTTCTAGAATTTGCAGGAAATCTTCGTGATAAGGGTGTAATTCTTTAAGTCTTTCCTGATCTTCTGCAAGCCAAATTCTTAACATTGTGGCATCAATTGAATTCTGAATAAGTTCACGATATATGCTGTATTCATCGCTATACAAGTTCGCACCTTGCAGTAACTCCATAGCATTTTTTTCGTCTAACTTAAATTTCATTGGTTTATTATTTAGAAGTAGTTTTTCTTTCTTAACCCCATTTTCATATTTCACCTCCATTTTTACATCTAATTGTTCGATAGTTGGAAGTGAACCAAATTTTAAGTTTGGTACTATCAAATTCCATTGAGACATTTGATTTTGAAATTCTTCACGTATCCATCCAAACCAGTTTTGCGTTTCTACATAAGACATTTCATCAGGACATTCAGCAACTAGCTTTACTGTTCGTTTATCAAGCTGAAACTCGCGTAACGATAAATGTTTGTCATGATGATGTTTACTCACAGAAGGCATATTACTGACGTGCTTTGCCATGACAGGGCAAAAACGATTGTCATCTAAGTCAAACAAATCCCCCAAACGGAGTAAACATCCTATAAATCTTGGATGACAATCTTCCGTACCCAAACCAGTCTGTTTATAAGGGAGTGCTGCCATAAAAGTATCGAAATTCATACCATGAGAAACACAAATTTGTCCTAAATAACGATAAATTCGGTTAGGTAAAAGTTCGGTTCTAGGTGAAGTTATTCCTAAGTCTTTAAATGGATCTTCAACAATCTTACCAACTCGCTTGTCATGTCCACGTCTAAACCATTCAGCAACTAATTGACGATATTGTTCAATTCCATCAAAAGGATGGTCTACAGTCCCTATTGCAGATAACCAATTTTGTTCAACATAGGCTTGGCAAAATTTTTGAAGATCATGTCCTTTTTCATTTGCAATTGTTTGAATCATGAAATTAAAGTCAGGATTTGAATGTACTGCTTTAGCATTTTGAGCATCGACTAACATTCCAACATCATGCCAATACGCAGCTTCTAGAATTAGCCATGTATCGGTTGCAGTTAGAAGCTCAATATCATTCCCAAGAATACGTTCAATATTGACTAAAATTTGCTGTGAATGTGAGGCATTATGATTACTAAAATGTGGATAAAAACCACCAATATTCTCTAAAGCTTTACCTACAAGTTTTTGATCAAACTCCCACTGTGAAAGTAAAATTTTTACATTATCATCCGCTTCACATTTCTTTTTTAAGTGGGCAATTAATTGAGTGCTCATGATGAATTCATTTATTTAGTTGTTAAGCCCATCCTAAACAATATTTACTTATTTTTTAAGTTGTTGTAGTCAAAAGAACTACAATAACTTTAATAATTTTTGTATTTATACCCGCTGTGCCAACAACGTCGCAAAATGCTGTTTAATCCGTTTCCCATCGACATCAACCCGATGCAGCTCTCCTACATTTTCATTGTATTTCACAATGTTCCAGCCATCATATAGCGCACTTAACTCTCCTGCTTTAAACGCAAATGGAAAGTCAGGCTGCGCAGGAATATCATCGGTATTCATCGCACAGACGATCAAGTTAAATCCATTTACATTTGTGGCTTGTTGCATCTGCGCAATCAATGGTTTCACAGTTGGCGCTTCTAAAAACATCATCACCACCGTACAGCAAATAAAGTCGTATCTGCCAGTAATGCTTGGGTCAGCATTGAGGTCACGCTGTTGCACATGAATCTTTTGAATACCTTCGGCATCTATTATTTGCTGTAATTTTTGCAAACTTTGCGGATTCACATCCCAAGCATCTACCTCAAAACCCTGCTGATTTAAGTACAGCGAATTTCGCCCTTGTCCACAGCCGACATCCAAAGCTCGGCCACCGTATAAATACGGCGTAGCCGCCAAAATTTCTGAATGCGTAGGTGAAAGCTGATATTTCTTATAAAAATAATCTTGCGGGGTACAATAAAATTGCAGTTGACACTCTAAGTCGTCGCTGGTCGAAACAATTTTGTGCCATGCTTGAGGCTGAATAAACGGTGGCTGTTGCTCAGCTGTAAACAGATGTTCAGATTGCACTTGACCTGCCTCGTCTAAAAAAGCAAAGCGCAGCTCACCTTGATAAATCTTTAACTTAGCCCACGTACCTGCTTTGGTATTATGTTGATTTTTAAACCCTTGCGGAATGGTCTGCGCAGTCCACACAGGAAGTTCTTTATAACAAATCAAGTCTTGCATCAGCCTATTCCCCACCTTGTTATGATGTATTCGCCAGTCCATACTTTTTATCGAAGCTTGTATGATCATAGCCAGTTCAGACTCAAATGAACATTCATTCAGTGACTAGAAACTACAGATGAGTAAGAAATAAAATCTGTCGCTCCCCTACATTGAGCGGCTCATAGAACTTTCATGACTTTAAACTTTTGAGCTTTGGCGCCTTTTTGAACCTTTTAATGATAGGCTTAAAGACAATAAAAATTCAGCTTAACTATATTTCAAATGAATCGGAGTCTGTCGATGTTTTCATCACCTTTAAAAACCATCATTTGCTTAGCCGTCATGGCAACATTATTCACAGGCTGTGCCACCAAAACCCTGATGACCAAAGACAATAAAACCTATACCCGTACCAACAAAGTGACCTTGATCGAAGACCAAGTGGTGGCTTTTGGCAAACCTGCTCAGCCTCTGCCGAATTTACCTGTGCATAGTTTAGTGATTGCGGGGCAACAAAAAAGTTATGTCCTTACCCAAGGTGGGCCTCAATTTGTCAGCTTGATTGGGAAACTGGACCCAAAAAATATTCAAGTGACCCGAGAACTGAGTTTCTTTTCAGAAAAAAATGATGGTCATTTTACAGGGACATTACCTCTGTCCTATGTGAAGCTCAAAGAGGACATCAGTAAGAAAGATCTAGAGTTTTTTATTGAAAATGGCGCGAAGGAATGTTCAAGTTCCAGTGATGAACGCATGTTTGCGCAGCGTTTCTGTTTCGAGATCAAACTGGCAGGTGTGGTTTACCCTGCGGCGAACAATTTAGCGTCGTTAAAAGCCTTGAGTAAGCCTTATCAGGTGAGCATTTATACCCATCAAGAGGAAAGTTATAAATCGAAGTCGGGCATGAATCCTTTTGAAAAATTAGTACTGCTACCTTTTGCCGTGGCAATCGACGTGGTCAGCCTGCCATTCCAAGCAGCCGATAAAATTTTTGATTAATCCAATAGAAGCACAGCGCCTAGAACGAATCAGGCGCTGTGCTGTTGTGTGAAGGATTTAAATTAAGAGTTCGTCCATCAACCAAGCCATATACTTTTCTTTGTCCATAAAGTCAGGCGCGCTGCCCGTATCTAGACTGAAGTACTGTTGGTTGAACTGAATCACGATTTGTTCGGTGTGGTGCCAGTCTTCAATCATTTTGAAATATTGGTTGAAGAAAAAACGATTCTTCCCCCAGTTGCTTAAGCGTTCTAATTTTGGATAGTTTTTATTTTCTACAAACTCACTATACACATGCTGAATATCATCAAAAACGTGTATGGTTCTCATGACTCACCTGCCTGCACTGAAAAGTCGTCATCGTTGTGATGCTTTTACTCTAGCAGCCAATTTTGAACAACAGATGACAGTCCGCTTACAAGACTGTCATCTTTGCACGGTGTTATAACTTCTGTTCCACCTCTTTTTGGGTCTGTTTTTCGACCTGCTGCATTTGGCTATTCAGTGCCAAAATCTCTTTATACAGCGCATTAAACTGCTGTAGTGGTGCATCTTCATAAAACATAAAGGTGTTATTTTTCTTTTCCCATTGGTTATTTTTCAGCACCAAGAAAATTTGATCCGCTTTGGCTAAATTCTGCTGTTCAAGACTAAACAGGCGGGTAGCTTCATGGCTTTTTTCACTGGCTTTCATGCTGTCGGTCAGTTGATGGCGGAACCGCGCAGATATTGCTAAATCTTTGGCCTGAGCAATGGCATCTTTTTGACGTTGTTCAACCTGCTGTGCATAGCTCTCAACAACGGCATGTACGTCTTTCAGCATTTGCTCCGTTTCAGCATAATTGTTCTTTTTGTTTTTGCTTAATCGGTCAATATTTAAAAATTGATCCCAATTTAAGGCTTTTAAATCTCGCAAATATTGATTACGCGCTTCGGCATTTTGCAGCATATGACTGAGCACAAACTCCGCCATAATTTGATAGTCACCTGTCAGACGTGGGTCTTTTACATCGACTTGAATTGGTGTGGTCCAATCTTGAGCTTGTTTGTAAATTTGTTCGGTCTTTTCATACAGCACCGTTTCATAGCTTTGTAGCTGCTGCTGCTCTTTTTGTTGTTGAGAATACTGATAAAACATCCAACCAAAAACGGCACTGGTCGCAAGAACTAAAATCAACACGATACGTCGCATGTTCAGCTTCCTCTTCATTTCTTTTCATCATATCAAATAAAGGCACATGATCAATATTTCAACATGTTATCGATCTTTGAGGATGCTCAGGCCGTACCTTCCCCAAGTGGATGAGGAATGTACTGGCGATAAACGAGTAAGGACGTGTTACTTTGCTGGAGCTGTTCTCGGCTGCTGACTATTCTGTTGAATCCCTTGCATAAAATTCCGATCAATCTGCCCAATCGAAATTTGTTCACGGGCAATTTGTACATTGGTCGCATTACGGTCAATGCCAAACGGCTGCAACATAATATACAAACCTTCAGTTGGATTAGACGACTGCAAACCAGCGGCGATGTTTAAGACATGTTCACGTAACAAAGGCGGCACAGAATTTAGATCTGCGGTGACTGCAGGTGGAAAAATATCTATGTTTTGAGTAATGGTCGGATCGACCACAAAAGACTGTGCATCATCCTGCAACTGAACGATACGGTGCTGCAAGGCTTTACGAATGTTTTCATCCTGTTGATAAGGAATCACGCCCGTTTCAGCACGTAGCTCTGATTCCGCCATGGTTTTAAAAGTCGGTAGACTCACGATCTCACCATTGGCTTGCAGCAAAGTCGGCATAAAAAGAAAAGCGTAACAAAAAAACGGAAGAGAATTTAAAAATTTCATAAAACAATCCCAAACGCTAAGAGATATAAAAAGGCATGCTCAAACTGAGCGCCTTCACCCTATTGTATATTTTTCGATCTTTGTGTTGCGTAGTTGTCAGATAAGCGGTAAAGCCCAGAAGATTCAACTGATTGAATACATAGCGAAACCGCTTTTTTTAATGGCCCTGCTTTAAATTTTATAACTCATCCCCATCATTTCCTTAATTGCTCTTTTTACTATTTTTGAGAAATCGCATGCGTGTAGATATTTGGTCAGATGTTGTTTGTCCTTTTTGTTATATTGGCAAAAAACGTTTAGAAGCGGCGGCTGAACAAGCTGGTGTGGAATTGGAAGTGCATTGGCACAGTTTTGAACTGGATCCAGATGCACCAGTACGCCAAGAAATTTCGAACTCAGAACGTCTCGCACTAAAATATGGTCGCACAGTGGCTGAAGTTGAAGAGATGCAACGTAATATTGCCAAAATGGCTGCGGAAGAAGGCATTGAATTTAACTGGGAAAATGCCAACTCAGGCAACAGTTTCAATGCACACCGTGTTATCCACCTTGCTCAAAGCCACGGTTTAGGCAATGAAGCCGAAGAAGCCTTTTTCTTTAGCTATATGACGCAAGGCTTACCGATTGGTGAACGTGAAACCATTGAAGATGTGGCCTCTCGTATTGGCTTAAACCCAGTTGAAGTAGATGATGTGCTGGATTCTGACGAATATGCAGATTTCGTGAAGTTTGACCAAGAAGTAGCGCGTGAACAACTGAAAGTAACAGGTGTGCCGTTCTTTGTTTTCGATCAACGTGTGGCTTTAGCGGGTGCGCAGCCGCGTGAAGTCTTTTTACAAGTCATTGAAAAAGCACAAATGCCAGCAGAAGAAAATAATGCGGCACAGTGTTCAGATGAGTCTTGTGAAACACCAAAACAATCATAAGGATACTGGATTCAGAGCTTAACTGAGCCCTATCCATAGATAAGAAAATCCCCGATCTGCGGGGATTTTTTATAGGTTATAAAAAAATGGACTTGTGTTTAATCGACCAAGAAACTAATTTTAAGATTGACCCGATATTCTACAATTTGGTTGTCCTTAATCACCACTTTTTGTTCATTGATCCAAGCACCTTGAACATTCTTCACCGTCTCGGTGACTTTTGCGATCCCTGTCTGAATCGCATCTTCAAAACTTTTCGCACTGCTTGAATTGACTTCTACCACTTTTGCAATGGCCATCTGTTTGTCCTCAGCTATTGTTGTTTTTGCCTGTTCATCTTAGGTGAATTTTTAATCAAAAATAGATAACTTAAACATTCCACAGCAAAAACTTACACAGTGTGCACAATCAAAAGACTTCAAAATGGTGAATATTTAAACAACTAATCATTTAACTCTACGTCCTTTTTCAGGTCTCATTTCAGACAAAAAGTCCTACTTTCAAGCTTCATTTCAAACTTGAAAAATCTAAATTTTCACTTTAAATTCAAATAGCTTAGCACTGGAGTAAAAACTCTATACCAAACTAGAGTATTTATTCTAATCTATTGTTTTTTAACAATAAATGAACTCATCATTCATCTTTTAATGGCCTAAACCAGCGCTTAAATCGATCATTTTTTGATATTATTCATGCGAAATTTATCTTTTTAAAACTCCCAGTCTCCTAAGTGAGACCTCTTTTTTAGAGGAAAAATCATGAACGCTGTTAAATATGCTTTGGCTGTCGCTGTAATGGCTCTTTCTGCAACTGTTTCTGCACAAGTTGTTTTTGTTCCAGATTTTCCTGTAAAAAAACCAGCAGACACTCAAACGGCAACGGCTGATGCTCCTGCGGCTGCACCACATCAAGAAGCGTAATTTGCGCTGACTTGGTCAAAAATAGGCAATGTTGATTGCCTATTTTTTTGCCCAAAATTGCAAAGAACTGACAAAAAATTTCAGCTATGAACCCTCTAGGGCAAAAATATTTAATTCACTCTGTGCTGAAATCGAAATTATCTACATTTTTCACTACCCTTTTCTCGTATCACGTGCAGAATAATTTTTGCCTATTTATTCTTTTCTAATTATGATCAAACAAGAAGACCCAATTCCAAAACCAATAAATTAAATGCACTCAATAGCACATACCTATGCAAAATTTACAAGCCCTTATCCAAGGTCGTATTACGCCCCAAGCCATTGACCTTGATCAATTGATTGCTTTCGCACAGCAGTATACGCAGCCGACTTCAGCCGAATATAAATTACTTGAACTGGCCATCAATATGGTTTTGGCAAGCTACTTGGAACAAGCACAAAAACAACTTTAGAGTTCAGCGCATGAAAGCAATCGAAAAAGCAATGCTGATCAAAGAACTGCATCAATTGATTGATGGTTTGGAGCATCAACCTCTGTCTTTTTTTGAAATTGCGCGCTCGAAAAAACGCATTCGCGAAATTTTTGCACTCTGTGATGAACCCATTTTTCAAAAACAACTCGAAGCCTATAAGGCGCTGACTCAGCCTCAAGCTGCGGCTGAACGCTGGATACAACAAAGCCCCTATCAGCATGCCTACATTGGACTATTTCAATATGAGTCTTCTTTAACTGATGCCTTAAAACAGCAGGCGGCTTTCGCATGGGGGGTTTTATATAAATCAGGTTTAGGTTGGCAAATTGTTTTTCAAAACACCCCAGCTACAGTGCATAGCAGCCCATGGCACATAAAGTTTGAGCACGCTTACCAAGGGTTTTTGAGCCATGCACAAAGCACTCAACAACCCGAGAACGTACCTTTTCTCACAACATCTGAAACATCCATAGAAGTTGCAGAAGTTGCAGAAGTTGCAGAAGTTGCAGAAGTTGCAGAAGTTGCAGAAGTTGCAGAAGTTGCAGAAGTTGCAGAAGTTGCAGAAGTTGCAGAAGTTGCAGAAGTTGCAGAAGTTGCAGAAGTTGCAGAAGTTGCAGAAGTTGCAGAAGTTGCACGAGACCAGTTTATCCCGCCCGTTACAACCATATCCCATAAAAAAACTGACATAGGGCATGCACAGGACAATGTGGTTACTGACGCTTTTGTTTTCACGGGTATTGAGCTTTTAAGCATTGCTACAGATGATACATCGGCTGAACGAACCCAAGAGTCTGAGTCAGACTTCCCCGAAGTCCGTCCTGAGTCTAGTCTGCTTTTATCTAAGGCTGAAGCAGCGCTTCATTTCAATACGGAAATACAACCTACATTCGACAGCAACCTAAATGCAACTCAAATTGAAGAATCCAAACTCAGGTCTTTTAAACAAGACGCTGTAGAAGATGTCGTCTCAATCAATCCTATTAAACTAAGTATCAAACAAGATAAGGAACCTGAAAATCAGATCGATATCGTACAAAAAGATTTAGATCTTCAATCTGAAGTATTAGCAGAAAATCATTTGATTCTCAGCAATCTGTCACTTTTAAGTAATGAGCTATGTCCACCTCAGGAAGAGTCGATAATCGATGCTGTTGTACCCATTCGATTTGACCTTAAGCCAAGTGCATCTATTTCAACGCTTGCCATTCAGGACTTTATCCAAAGGCGATCGATCTTGGCTGACCCACAAGACACAGACATTTCATCTGAATCTCATCAGCAAAATCCACTTGAAGGCGAAGCGACAGCACCATGCCCTGCTATGCAGGACAGCCATACAGAAAATTCAGAAACATCGGCCACTGCTACGCAACCCCTACTGCCCACACAGATTAATCTGGGGCAATATCAAGCGCAATTGCACACGCTGCATCAACCAAATTTAGACCCTAAGCTGTATGGCCTCGACATTTCAGGGCACATTGAGATCAATCAAAATATCGAGTTTCTGATCCACAGCGACCAACTCGATCACTGCTTGGACTATCCCATCTATTTGGCAGAACAGACCCATCAGCACGGAAGGTTTATTAAGTATTTGGCTCTATTTGGTGCTGACAGTCCTACAGAAGCCATTCGCCTGAGCCAACAATTTGCCCAGAGTTGTCAGCATCAACTCGCAGCCATTCGCGAAATTGAATGGGATCAGCTACAGACTCACATGCATGATGTGTTTTCGATTTTTCAGCTGTATACCCAACAGGCCAAATTGGTATGGCACATTGAAGACTATCACCCATTTATTCTGGCCGATCTCCTCAATAGCCGTAAATTCATTCATTTTAAAGAAAGCCCCGCGGACGTAAATACGCCCATTTTAGTGTTAAAAGAACGACAAAAAATTCGAGTAATTCATGGTCAAAAGCGGGTTGAACTCTCACGTACCGAGATCGCATATCCGTGCTTGGTCTTAGACCGACAGCACGGCGTCAGTTGGCAACTGATTCAAAATACGATTTCCACTTTGCCTGAACCTATCACTGTGTTTCAATTATTTGATTCTATTCAAAAACAACTGGGCAGCGAGTTGTAGAGTTTTGTATTTTCTACTTGTGTTCTTATGTGAAATTTACAACACTAAAACATCGAAGAACAATAAAGTACGAAAGCATGCTAAGAACTCAACATGTGGGATCCATCTCTTTATTTTTCTGCCTAAGTTTAGGTACATACGTCAACGTGGCTTGGGCGGAAAGCAATACCAACAGCACACAACATTTTGTGCCACCTCACGACGTGGCTGAAATTGACAAAATCGCATCGCCCCCCAAAGGTAGTGGACTTTTATACCAAATTCCACAGTGGATAGACTCACTTCCAACCGTTCTACCTGAGGAATCGGACGAGCTGATTGTGCCCACGACTGATCTCACTGAAGAGCGCACCTGGGTCGACCGCCAGCAAAAAGAAGTTCGAAACTGGGCAGACCGAACAGCCGCCAAAATGGACAATTGGTTTGGTGAAACCGATCCTAAAAAACCAGCTACAGCCACATTACGTGTCTTGGTCGATAACCGCTGGAATAAACATGATGAATACGATGTAAAACCACGTATTCGAGGTCGAGTCAAACTTCCAACTTTAGAACATAAACTCAGTGTGGTGTTTGGGGATGACTCATTAGATAACGAACTGCAAAACAATGTTGCAATTACCAATGAAAATCCACCCAGTGCGAATAACGATAAAACATTTGATCGCCGCCAAACCCGTGATGCCAATAGCTCACTGGCTTTAAGATGGTCGCAATTATCAGATCGTCTGCCTTTTGAAACTGATTTCGACTTGGGGGTCCGTTCAGGGGATGATATCTATGCGCGGATCGAGTTATCGAAAGAATGGAAACTCGACAATGATTTTCGTGCTTATGCTGAACAGATTTACCGTTATGGTATCGACAGTGAAAATTACTTACGTACCAACCTAGAGCTGACGCATGCACGACCCAATCAGCCATTTTTATCCAATCAGTTCAGTCTGACCTATGCAGACGATCAGGATGATGATCTGCTCTGGGATAACTATAGCTTTAGACAACACCAATTCTTTCATGGCAATCGTTTTAACTACGGCATTTACACTGGTGGTTTCTACAACAACGATGACCTACGCTTGAACCGTTGGGGGCCTTTTGTCTCGTGGCGTCAACCCTTCTTACGCGAGTGGTTTTATATCCAAGGCGATTTAAATTATTTTAACGATCACCGTGAAGACCGCAGCCATTACGTCAGTGCCTTGGTCCGTTTTGAGGCTTTATTTTAATGATATGGTGAATCTTTAAGCTGAACTGTGGATAAGTTCTCACTTATCCACGGATATCCACATCAGCTTCTTTTCCGCCAATTAAATCGATGCGTTCAACAGATATTAAGGTGCTTGCCCCAATGGGTTGACATAAAAAAGCCTATCTTAACGATAGGCTTTCTTTAAACATATAATGGTTTATTGAAGCAATAAGCTGTTAATCCGTTTGATATATTCGGCAGGATCATCAGGTAAGCCGCCTTCAGCAATCAGCGCTTGGTCAAAAATTACATTGGCCAAGTCATCAAACTGTGCCGAATTTTCTAATTTTCTTACCAATGGATGCTCTGGGTTAATTTCCAAAATTGGCTTGCTTTCAGGTACGGCCTGACCCGCTTGTTGCAGCATACGAATCAGTTGTGGAGAAAGTTCTCCCTCACCTGTCACCAAGCATGCAGGTGAATCGACCAAACGTGTGGTCACACGTACTTCTTTGGTCTTGGCTTTCAATGAGTCAGATAGTTTTTCAACCACAGGTTTAAACTGCTCTGCGGCTGCTTCAAGTGCTTTCTTCTCTTCGGCATCTTGTAAATCACCTAAGTCGACTGCACCTTTCGCCACGTTCTGCATTGGTGTGCCATCAAACTCATGCACAAATTCCATTGCCCATTCATCAACCCGGTCTACCATGAGTAAGACTTCAATGCCTTTTTTCTTAAACAGCTCAAGTTGTGGCGAGTTCTTCGCAGCATTGAGACTGTCTGCAGTCACATAGTAAATCGCTTTTTGCCCCTCAGGCATACGCGCTTTATAGTCCTGCAAAGAAGTGCTCACCGCATCATTGTTTGAAGTTGAGAAGCGTAAAAGTTTTAAAATACGCTCACGGTTACCAAAGTCTTCGCCCAAACCTTCTTTCAATACTGAACCAAATTCACGGTAGAAGGTTGTGAACTTCTCTTGATCTTTTTCATCTTCCGATTTGGCTAAAGCATCCAGCATGGTCAATACACGGCGTGCATTCCCTTCACGAATGGTTTTCACATCACGGCTTTCTTGTAACAACTCACGACTAACGTTCAGTGGTAAATCGGCACTATCGACCACCCCTTGGACAAAGCGTAAATAGTTTGGAATCAAGTTATCCGCGTCATCCATAATGAAGACCCGTTTTACATAGAGCTTAATCCCCGCTTTGGCTTCACGGGTAAAGATATTCGCAGCAGCTTTACTCGGTACATACAACAACTGCGTATATTCGGTACTGCCTTCAACGCGGTTATGCGCCCATGCCAGTGGGGCTGCAAAATCATGGCTAAGGTTCTTATAAAACTCGACGTACTGCTCTTCGGTCACTTCATTTTTATTACGTGTCCACAGCGCGCTGGCTGAGTTAATCGCTTCCCACTCACCCGTTTTCACATACTGACCCGGTTTTGGCTCTTCACCTTCAACCGCTTCTTCTTGCTGCCAAACCTCTTTTTGCATCTCAATCGGCAGGCTAATGTGATCCGAGTATTTATTGATAATTTGCTTCACTTTATGCGACTGTAAATAATCCAACGCATCTTCACGCAAATGTAAAATAATATCGGTACCACGGCTGTCTTTGTGGATCTGTTCGACTTCGAACTCACCTGTGCCCGCACTGGTCCAACGTACCGCCTGATCGGCATGCACACCTGCACGGCGTGATTCTACGGCAATTTTGTCAGCCACAATAAAACCTGAGTAGAAACCGACACCAAACTGACCAATCAGTTGTGCATCTGATTTCTGGTCACCTGTGAGCTTAGACATAAAGTCCTTGGTTCCAGACTTAGCAATCGTCCCTAAGTGATCAATCGCTTCTTGTTCAGTTAAACCAATCCCATTATCTGAAATAGTCAGTGTTTGATTGGCTTCATCAAAGCTGACGCGCACATGTAAGTCTGGGTCATTTTCATAATATTCAGGATGATTAATGCCTTCAAAACGCAGTTTATCGCAGGCATCGGATGCATTTGAGATCAATTCACGTAGGAAAATGTCAGGATTCGAATACAGTGAATGCGTCACTAAATGTAATAGCTGAGCCACTTCAGCTTGGAAACTATGTTTATGTGCGTTTTGCTCGCTCATCAATCGCTCCTTAATGTATTAAGCCTTATAGAGAATGCTTAATGAATTGGAGTGAGCGATACGTTTTTCAATAGCAATCGTAAGTTTTTTTACTTTTTTTAAAATGGACCTTGACGGTAAATACGATCTAAATTCAGCTCTAACTGCTGCTGGCGCATTTTATACACATCCATGAGGCAACTTTGTGAAGCACCACAACGGTCACGGAGACTCAACCACTTCACTTGCTCATCCTGAATCATTCCACGTGTCCCCATCGGAACAAGACGTTTTAAAATGGTATAAGTGGTGGCCATTTTCACATCGGCGTCATTGATTTGGCGATACTCACAAATCGCATGTTCTGTCGTCGTTTTTGCTTTATCACAATTAAAACTTGCCGCTTGAGCATGCATGCTCCACGCCAAACCACAGACTAAACCGATTCCGAACATAGATTTCATTTTTATAACTCTCTTATTCTGTTTCTATCCATTTTATAGATGATTTTCTTTTAATACTGAATCATCGTGATTTATTTCAGCATTGATCACTATTCAACTTTAGTCTTTGCATAAAAAAACCCCATCATCGATGAGGTTCTTAAAAAGCTACTTTTAATTATTAAAATTTGTAGCTATAACCGAGTGTATAAATTACTGGATCGATATCTAATTTAAACTTCGTTGTGCCATCTACATTTACTTCTGGGTTCAGATCTGCATAACGGACATCGGCAAACACACCCCAGTTTTTTGCATCAGCAGGTTGGAAGTTAAAACCAATTTGCGCAGCATAACCGAAATCTTCTTTTACGCTTTTCACACCTTCTTCATCCCATGCAATAAATGCGGTTGCACCGACACCGATATAAGGCGTGAAACCTGTTGAGTTTTTAAAGTTATACTTTGCCGTTAAGGTAGGTGGTAAATGTTTAATTTTTACTGCTTCTGCACCATTAATGAGTACATCGTGGCTAATTGGCGTTGCTAGCAGTAACTCGGCAGAAATATTGTCATTAAAGAAATATTCAACCGATGGCGTAAACGCAAGTTCGCTATCAGCTTCAACTTTTGCATTCCCCAATGCAGCAACTGTTGTATCTTGCGTTGGTGCAACTGCAGATCCACCGACTTTGATTTGCCATTGACCTGCCATTGCAGCAGATGCAGAAAGACCCATTAATGTAATTAGAGCAATTTGCTTCAACATTTCAAACAACCTCTGTTTGTAAAAATAATTAATATAAAAATTAACATTAATTCATCATAAACAAGAGTGTAATTAATATGCAATTATAATAATAATGTATTTTAAATACCATTTTTAAGTTATTGTTTTAAATTAATTTAAATATTAAATATACCATTTTAGTTGGTTTTAAATTAATAACATTAAATCAAAATAAATATATTTTAATTCCAACCTTTTTAATCCGAATTAACATTATAAACCCGATTATTTCAATCTGAATAAATAATAAAAAAGGCGATTTAAAATCGCCTTTTTATAATAATTGGAGGGTAAATTACAAAACCATGGCCGCAATCCAACCAAAAATCATGAGTGGAATATTAAAGTGAATAAAGGTCGGGATCACACTGTCTTTCATGTGATCATGCTGACCATCCATATTCAAACCCGAAGTCGGTCCCAAAGTGGAGTCAGAAGCAGGAGAACCCGCATCACCGAGTGCCGCAGCCGTACCAATAATCGCAATGGTTGCCGCTGGACTGAAACCAAACTGGATACACAAAGGCACATAAATAATTGCTAAAATTGGAATGGTAGAGAACGAAGAACCGATTCCTAAAGTAATCAGTAAGCCAATCAATAGCATCCAAAATGCAGCGAGTCCTTGGCTAGAACCAATCCATTGCACTGATGCTTCTACCAATGCTGGCACTTGATTGGTCGCAGAAATAACAGATGCAAAACCCTGTGCTGCAATCATAATGAAACCAACTAATGCCATCATTCGCATACCGCTAATAATCACATCATCTGCTTCTTTCCATTTAAAAATGCCCGCACAGCTCAAAATCGCAACACCAACCAGACCAGCTAAAATCATGGAATCTGATGCAATTTGTACCCAAAGCGTAGCAACTACCGCAATGAGAGCCATAGATAACGTAAACTTTGAAATTTCGGGCTTAGACTTCTCACCCGTGATATCAAGTTCAGAAGAAATACTTTGCTGCACTGGTTCCACATGTACTTCTTCGTATACACGTTTCTTACGGTAACTAAAGAATACAGCAACCAATAAACCAACAAACATGCCAAAAACAGGAATGGCCATTGCTGAAGGGATATCGGCATAATTGATTTTAAAGCCGTAGGGTTGCCCGAAAGTATTAATATTTTGACCTAAGATGTCATTCAGGAAAATCGCACCAAATCCAAATGGTACCAGCATATAAGTGGCAACCAAGCCAAAGGTTAGAACACAAGCAATTAGTCGACGATCTAACTGAAGATGGTTAAACACACTTAATAAAGGAGGAATCAGGACTGGAATAAACGCAATATGTACAGGAATGACGTTTTGTGAACAAATTGCTGCTAACGCGACGGTTATAAAAATCAGATATTTAACCCGATTTTGTGCCTTTTCATTGCTCGAACCTTTCAATGTTTTAATAAGCTTATAGGCCAACAAGTCAGGTAAACCTGAGCGTGCCAAAGCCAAAGCAAATGCACCTAAGACCCCGTAAGCCAACGCAATTTTTGCGCCGCCCCCAAGCCCATTATTAAATGCTTCGAGGGTACCGTGTAGCCCTAAACCAGCCAATAAACCGCCTGTGACAGCACCAATAATTAATGCAAATACTACAGGCACACGAGCTAATGAAAGTCCAAACATGACCCCAATAGCGGCAAGAATTGCGAACATAGTGAAAAGAGTGACTTGGAAGAAAGGCGCATTTTATCAGAAAATAACCAAAAAATTCTGCCCTTACAGGTCGCTAGCGCCTTTCTCTTTCACAGATCATTTCAGCTGGCTTCAACACAACGCCAGTTTTGAACAAACCTTTTGATTTCTTTAGCAATTACCTCTGGCTGGCTCAAGATTGCCCAATGGTTGGCATTCACATTCACCCGTTGAAAATCCTCGACCCACTTCGGCATTTCATCGATTAACGCTGGACTCACAAACTGATCTTGCTCCAACACAATCGCTAGTACGGGACAAATTGCAAAGCGTTCCCGAGGTTTCGTCAGGCGTGGGATAAAGTTCGCGCGGTAGAGCGCAACCCCGTGCTTACCATCGGCAGCAATGTGATGATTCAGCGGTAAGTCTGAGCGTCCTTCTAAACGCGATAAAATTTTGCTCCATTGCTTAGGACTAAAAAACTGCCATACTGTCGGTGCTAAAAAAGGCAACTGAAAGGCCGCAATGTACCAAGACTTCGTTAACTGCTTAAAAAATTGATGCTTATGTTGTACGAACTGTTCACGCATCCAAAATGCAGCATGGTCTAAGCATGGGCCTGAAATAGTGGTAAATGACAGCATACGCTCTCTAAATTTTGGCTCAGTCGCGGACTCCCATGACTGAATCGAACCCCAGTCATGCGCAACTAGATGAAAGCTAAGCTGCGGAATCACACTATTCACCACACTTTCCAAATCTAGTGATAGCTGAGGCAAGGCATAGGCCCGTGTACGACGCGGCACACTCGACATCCCTGCACCGCGAACGTCATAGGTCACAATATAATAATCTTGCACCAGATGCCCAATCACAGGCTCCCAGACCTCTTGATTATCTGGATAGCCATGCACCAAGACCAGCACAGGATTGTTCGCATTGCCCCATGTTTTCACATAAAGTCTTTGCTGATCTGTAGTTTGTACCCAGTAACTTTGCTGCTCCATATTCAGCTCCTTATTGTTATGGACTGTTTTTTATACTTTACTGGCAAAACGATCAATACCAATTGATTTGATCTTCTCTAGTATGGATAGAAGTTCATCAGATACCATTGACCGAAATGAGCATTTTAAAAAACTTGTGACACAGCCAATTGTCGCGAAATACTTTCTCAATCATTTTGCTCCCTTTAAAGGTGCAGGGATTCAAATTTAAAAATTTGACCTTAAACACGACCACATTCGCGTCAAAATGCCCCTCACTCGACAAAACCGAAATATTGTCGGAGTACATTTTAGCGGGAGTTTATATGCGATGGTCGACCCGTTTTATATGACCCTACTGATGCACTACTTAGGCAATAAGTATATTGTCTGGGACAAAGCAGCCTCTATCCAATTTCTCAGTTCAGGACGCAGTACAGTCTATGCAGACTTTCACCTTGATGCCCAAGAAATCGCGACTGTGAAACAACTGGCCGACAACTATGCCCCGTACATCGTACTTATACCTTAAATATTTACGATGAAGCCGGCATTCGAATTGGAGAAGTGGAAAAGACTTTATATATAGTCAAATCATTATAAAACCAATATATCTAAGTATATGAATTATTTTTATTTTTTTCGAATCATGTATGGATAATAAAGTAGTTTGACTATATCCGTCTTAAAAAACCTAAACCGGCACAGCTATAAAAAAAGCACTTCCATGAAGTGCTTTTTTTGGAAATTTGAACTTAAAACATTATTTACGTTCTTCAATTGCAGCGCCCGCACCACCGCCGATAGCTCCACCAATGGCAGCGCCGGTATTACCACCAAACACGCTTTTACCCACTGCTGAACCAATCGCACCGCCAACACCACTGTAGGTTGCATTACGGTTTGAACCACCTTGAGCTTTACTGCCCACAGCAGCACCAGCACCGCCACCAACAGCTGCACCTACACCGCCACCGAGGCTATTCCCCGCAGCACCACCTACTGCACCGCCTAAAGCCGCTGTCCCAATACGTTGATCAGAAGCGCTCATATTTTCACAACCTGCCAACAGCATCGTCGAAAGAGATGCCACTGCAATAATGCTCATATATTTTTTCATGAGATTTGTCCTTATTGGCTATTTCTTACAGCATAAAAGATCAGTATGAACTTAAAACCCGTGAAATGTTACGGTTACAGGTGCTATTGCTGAAAATTTGTAAGTAAGAAGCCCTCCTTAGAGGGCCTCATACTGTATTGAACTCAAGCTTATTCAGGCTCTTTCACCACAACCACATCTTTGGTGGTGGTGCCATTTTCTTGGAGCACCGCACGCGTCACACTTTCTTTACTGTTCGGATCTTTCACTTGATCTAGTTTCAGCTCCTTACGTACAGGTTCCTGCCCTTTCTTAAACTCAATCCCTTGTGCATCAACTTGCTTACCTTCTGCAAGGACTACACCACCTTGACTTAAGGTCGATTTCACTTCAACTTTGGATGTCGGAACAATCACGCTACCTTTTTGCACAATCGGTGCAGACATTTTTTTATCTGAAAATTGGCTGGCATTTTCTTCGAGAACCACTTCACGCGCCACAATATCTTTACCACCATTTTTCACTTCAAAAATAGTCGCTTCGGTCGTCCGCACTGGGTCTTGACCCGCGACACTGCGAATAATCTGTGTTTTGACAATCGGTACAACCGCCTTATCCTCCACGGTGATGGTATTCGGCATCGGCGCTGCCATCGTTTGGCCCACAAATGCGAAGATGCTTAAGCCCAATAGTTTTGATGTCAATTTCATGTGGAACCACCTGTATTTTTTAATCGTTAATGAAGTAAGGAGATTTGTGTACTTATATTTTTACTATAGGAAAAATGTAAAATTTATAAAAGCTTAAATCCACTTCTGTAACAAAAGGACAAAAAAAAGCCACCCGAAGGTGGCTTTTTCACGCGTTTAAAGGGCTAATTACAGACCGTTAAACTCATCGCTAAATGCTTGGCTTAATGCTTGATCCACATCAGAGAAGTCATTTACAAGCTCATGCTCTGCAGCTTCAGCTTCTTGACGACGACGCTCTAAGTGATATGCAAGACCAGTACCTGCAGGAATCAAACGGCCTACAACTACGTTCTCTTTCAAGCCACGTAAATCATCTTCTTTACCTGTTACAGCCGCTTCAGTTAACACACGAGTGGTTTCCTGGAACGATGCAGCAGAGATGAACGAGTCAGTAGAAAGCGACGCTTTAGTAATACCCATCAATTGACGTTCAAACTTCGCAGGGAACTTGTTTTGCGCAAGAACAGCTTGGTTCTCTTGCATCACACGGATGTAATCCACTTGCTCGCCTTTGATGAAGCTTGTATCACCGCCATCAGTGATATCAACTTTACGCAACATTTGACGTACGATCACTTCAATGTGCTTGTCGTTGATTTTTACACCTTGCAGACGGTATACGTCTTGAACTTCGTTCACGATGTAGTTGGTCAGCGCAACTTCGCCTTTCAAGCGTAGGATGTCATGTGGATTCTGTGGACCATCAGAAACAGTCTCACCACGGTTCACATGTTCGCCTTCGAACACGTTCATGGTACGCCATTTTGGAATCAGTTCTTCGTAAATCTCAGAACCATCATCTGGAGTAATCACTAAACGGTTCTTACCTTTAGTCTCTTTACCAAAGCTCACAACACCTGAAATTTCAGCAAGAATTGCATGCTCTTTCGGTTTACGCGCTTCGAACAAGTCAGCTACACGCGGTAGACCACCGGTAATGTCACGCGTACGTGAAGTTTCTTGAGGTACACGACCAATAACGTCACCCACACCAATTGTTTCGCCATCACGGACAGAAAGAATCGTGTTTTGTGGTAGGAAGTAGAACTGCTCACCACCATCCGTCGTATCAAGAACAACCGCAGGACGTAAATCTTTACCAGACGCAGGACGTGCAGTCACAGGTAAGATTTCAATCGTCGTCATACCTGTTGCATCATCAGTTTTCGAGGTAACAGTTACGCCATCAGCAATTTGGCTGAAACGTACTTTACCTGCAACTTCTGTTACAAGTGGGTGTGTGTGCGGATCCCAAGTCGCTACAATACCGCCAGCTTCTACAGCTTCGCCATCTTTCAACAAGATAGACGCACCGTATGGCAGTTTATAACGCTCACGCTCACGACCTAAATCATCCGCAATACCGATTTCGCCTGAACGAGAAGTCGATACCAAGTGACCTTTGGCATGTTGTACTGTTTTCACATTGTGGAAACGTACAGTACCTTTGTTACGTACTTGTACGCTGTTTGCAGCAGACGTTCGGCTTGCAGCACCACCTACGTGGAAGGTACGCATTGTTAACTGTGTACCCGGCTCACCAATCGATTGTGCAGCCATAACACCCACAGACTCACCAGGGTTCACCTGATGACCACGCGCAAGGTCACGACCATAACATTTCGCACATACGCCGAATGTAGATTCACACGCAACCACTGAACGTACTTTAACTTCATCGACACCTTGCTCTTCTAGGAAGTTTGCAAGTTTCTCATCGATCAAAGTGTTACGAGGCAGGATAACGTCGTCAGAACCTGCTTTTTTCACATCTTCAGCAACAACACGGCCCAGTACTCGAGTACCTAAGTTCTCGATCACGTCACCGCCTTGAATGAACGGAGTCATTACAAGACCGCCCAAAGTACCACAGTCAGGCTCAGTAATAACCAAGTCTTGCGCTACGTCTACAAGACGACGTGTCAAGTAACCAGAGTTTGCTGTTTTCAGTGCTGTATCGGCCAAACCTTTACGCGCACCGTGTGTTGAAATGAAGTACTGAAGTACTGTCAAACCTTCACGGAAGTTCGCTTTAATTGGAGTTTCAATGATCGAACCATCTGGTTTCGCCATCAAACCACGCATACCCGCTAACTGACGAATCTGAGCTGCCGAACCACGGGCACCTGAGTCAGACATCATATAGATCGAGTTGAATGATTTTTGCTTCTCATCTTCACCCTGTTTGTTTTTAACAGTGGTAAAAGACAAGTTGTCCATCATCGCTTTCGCTACTTGGTCGTTGGTACGTGCCCAAATATCGACAACTTTGTTGTAACGTTCGCCCGCAGTTACGAAACCTTGTTCGAACTGTTGCTCAATTTCACGAACTTCAACTTCTGCTTTTTCAATAATTGAGTACTTCGCAGGTGGAATCACCATGTCTTCCATACCGACCGATACGCCTGAACGTGTCGCTTGACGGAAACCTAAGTACATCAATTGGTCAGCAAAGATCACTGTATCTTTAAGACCTAATTTACGGTAGCAAGAGTTAATCAATTTAGAGATGTTTTTCTTGGTCATCTCAACGTTGATTTGTTGGAAATCCATACCTTCTGGCACAACTTCCCAAAGTAAGCAGCGACCTGGTGTTGTATCCACAACAATGGTTTGCTGTTCACGGTTACCATTTTCATCAATCACAGTCTGGTGTACACGTGCTTTTACGCGAGCGTGTAAATTTACCTGACCTGTTGCAAGTGCACGGTTAACTTCGTGAGTATCTGCAAACACCATGCCTTCACCTTTGGCATTGATCGCATCACGCGTGATGTAATACAAGCCTAAGACAACGTCCTGAGACGGTACGATGATTGGCTCACCGTTCGCTGGAGACAAGATGTTGTTGGTCGACATCATTAACGCACGCGCTTCTAACTGCGCTTCAAGCGTTAATGGTACGTGTACCGCCATTTGGTCACCATCGAAGTCGGCGTTAAACGCAGCACAAACGAGTGGGTGAAGACGGATCGCTTTACCTTCAATCAGGATCGGTTCAAATGCTTGAAGACCCAAACGGTGAAGTGTAGGCGCACGGTTCAACATCACAGGGTGTTGACGAATCACGTGAGCAAGAACGTCCCAAACTTCTGGCGTTTCGCGCTCAACCATTTTCTTCGCAGCTTTAATGGTTGTTGCTTGGCCAGATGCTTGTAGTTTCGCGAAAATGAATGGCTTGAATAATTCAAGCGCCATTTTCTTCGGAAGACCACATTGGTGCAGACGTAAAGTAGGACCTACAGTAATTACCGAACGACCTGAATAGTCAACACGCTTACCAAGTAAGTTTTGACGGAAACGACCTTGTTTACCTTTGATCATGTCAGCCAAAGATTTAAGAGGACGCTTGTTCGAACCCGTGATTGCACGACCACGACGACCGTTGTCTAGCAATGCATCTACAGACTCTTGTAACATACGTTTTTCATTACGTACGATAATGTCTGGCGCTGCAAGGTCAAGAAGACGCTTCAAACGGTTGTTACGGTTGATCACACGACGGTAAAGGTCGTTCAAATCAGAAGTCGCGAAACGACCACCTTCAAGTGGTACTAACGGACGAAGATCTGGTGGAAGTACTGGAAGTACATTCATCACCATCCATTCTGGCTTGTTGTTTGACTCTTTGAACGCTTCCATCAACTTCAAACGCTTAGACGCTTTTTTAAGCTTCGTCTCAGACGTTGTGTTTGGAATTTCTTCACGTAAACGTGAAATTTCGTTTTCAAGATCGATGTCTTTTAACAAGTCTTGAACAGCTTCTGCACCCATTTTCGCAGTGAATTCATCACCGTGTTCTTCTAAAGCGTTGAAGTATTCTTCATCATTAAGAAGTTGGTATTTCTCAAATGGAGTCATACCTGGGTCAGTTACTACGTAAGATTCGAAATACAATACACGTTCGATATCACGTAAAGTCATGTCTAATAATAGACCGATACGGCTCGGAAGTGATTTTAAGAACCAAATATGTGCAACTGGAGACGCCAGCTCGATGTGACCCATACGCTCACGACGAACTTTCGCAGTTGTTACTTCAACGCCACATTTTTCACAAATGACGCCTTTGTATTTCATACGCTTGTATTTACCACACAAGCATTCGTAATCTTTGACTGGGCCAAAAATTTTGGCACAGAATAAACCATCACGTTCTGGTTTGAACGTACGATAGTTAATGGTTTCAGGCTTTTTAACTTCACCATGAGACCATGACTTAATCATTTCTGGTGACGCAAGACCAATACGGATGCGATCAAACTCAACTGGAGCATGACCGTCTGAATCCGTCTTTTTGCGCATGATATCGAGCAAGTCTTTCAATTTTTTTCTCCGTGTGTTGTGGAGACTTTCACTACACAACTGGGTCACAAATATTGTTTTTACTGAAATTTGGGAATATCTAATCCCCCTAAATCCCCCTTTGTAAAGGGGGATTTGCTCCCCTCTTTAATAAAGAGGGGCTGGGGGAGATTTCTTAGTCACCATTTTTCAGTTCAATGTTGATACCTAAAGAACGGATCTCTTTGGTCAATACGTTGAACGATTCAGGCATACCTGGGTCCATATAATGGTTACCATCTACAATGTTCTTATAGATACGGGTACGACCTTCAACGTCATCCGACTTAACAGTAAGCATTTCTTGAAGCGTGTAAGCTGCGCCATATGCTTCAAGCGCCCAGACTTCCATCTCACCGAAACGCTGACCACCGAATTGTGCTTTACCACCAAGCGGCTGTTGAGTTACTAATGAGTAAGAACCAGTAGAACGCGCGTGCATCTTGTCGTCTACCAAGTGGTTCAGTTTCAACATGTACATGTAACCTACAGTTACAGGACGGTCAAACTGTTCACCTGTACGACCATCATACAATACTGTTTGACCAGTACGTGAAATGTTCGCAAGCTCTAACAAGTCTTTAATTTGTGATTCTTCAGCACCATCGAATACTGGCGTTGCAAGTGGAACACCTGCACGCAAGTTACCTGAAAGCACCAAAATTTCATCATCAGTTAAGCTATCAAGATCTTCTTGCTCGCCACCAACTTTGTTATAAATCTTGTCTAAGAAGCCACGAAGCTCAAGTACAGTACGTTGCGCTTTTAACATCTTGTCGATTTCTTCGCCAAGACCTTTCGCTGCCATACCTAAGTGAGTCTCTAGAATCTGACCCACGTTCATACGTGACGGTACACCCAGTGGGTTCAATACGATGTCGACTGGAACACCATTGGCATCGTGCGGCATGTCTTCAACAGGTAAGATGTTAGAAACAACACCCTTGTTACCGTGACGACCTGCCATCTTATCACCCGGTTGGATGCGACGTTTAACAGCCAAGTAAACCTTAACAACTTTCAATACACCTGTTGTTAATTCATCACCTGTAGAAAGTTTGCGTTTTTTCTCTGCAAATTTCTCATCAATTTCGAAGCTCTTCTCTTTCAAGAACACTTGAATTTGAGTTAAACGCTCTGCAATAGCTTCATCAGTCGGTTGGATTTCAAGTAAATCAACCAATTCTAAACCAGACAACACGTCTGCAGAAAGCTTATCTCCACGCTTGGTTGTACCACCACCGTTAGACTCTTGACCTGTCAACAAACGAACAATACGTTCACGTGCTGCTTCTTCGAAGATTTTGTATTCTTCTTTCAAGTCTTTACGGTATGAATCTAGCTGAGCTTTTTCAATTGCTTGCGCACGTTCGTCTTTTTCAAGACCGTCACGTGTAAACACTTGAACGTCAATCACTGTACCTTTGGTACCTGATGGAACACGTAAAGATGAGTCTTTTACGTCAGCTGCTTTTTCACCGAAGATTGCACGAAGCAATTTTTCTTCTGGTGTTAACTGCGTTTCACCTTTAGGCGTTACTTTACCTACAAGGATATCGCCAGCAGTCACTTCAGCACCGATATATACGATACCTGATTCATCAAGCTTAGACAGTGCAGCTTCACCTACGTTAGGAATATCCGCAGTAATTTCTTCTGCGCCTAACTTCGTATCACGAGCAACACACGACAATTCTTGAATGTGAATTGACGTTAAACGGTCTTCTTGAAGTACGCGCTCTGAAAGTAAGATCGAGTCTTCATAGTTGTAACCATTCCACGTCATGAACGCAACGCGCATGTTTTGACCGAGTGCAAGCTCACCGCCATCTGTTGATGGACCGTCAGCCAATACATCGCCACGACCGACTTTATCACCAAGTTTCACAAGAACTTTTTGGTTAATACAAGTGTTTTGGTTCGAACGTGTATATTTGATCAGGTTATAGATATCTACACCTGCCTCGCCTGCAACCATTTCGTCTTCGTTGACACGAATCACGACACGTGAAGCATCGACGAATTCGATACGACCACCACGACCCGCAATCACACACACACCAGAGTCATGCGCTACATTTGCTTCCATGCCTGTACCTACAAGCGGTTTGTCAGCAATCAATGTAGGCACAGCTTGACGCTGCATGTTTGAACCCATCAATGCACGGTTGGCGTCATCGTGTTCAAGGAATGGAATCAGTGATGCAGCAACAGAAACAACCTGCTGTGCAGAAACGTCCATATGCGTCACTTTTTCAGGCGGCATACGTACGAAATCACCTTGGTGACGTACAGAAACAAATTCTTCTGTTAAGTTACCGTCTTTATCTACGCCAGAATCGGCCTGTGCAATCACAGTACCTACTTCTTCAATTGCAGATAAATACTCAACTTCATCCGTTACACGACCATCAACCACTTTACGGTATGGTGTTTCTAAGAAACCGAAATTGTTACATTTCGCATAAACAGAAAGCGAGTTGATCAAACCAATGTTTGGACCTTCCGGCGTTTCAATTGGACATACACGACCGTAGTGAGTTTGGTGTACGTCACGTACCTCAAAGCCCGCACGTTCACGTGTCAAACCACCAGGACCAAGCGCCGATACACGACGTTTGTGCGTAATCTCAGACAATGGGTTGTTTTGGTCCATGAACTGAGATAATTGGCTTGAACCAAAGAATTCTTTGATTGCAGCAGCCACTGGTTTCGCATTGATCAAATCTTGCGGAGACAAGTTATCTGTTTCAGCTTGGCTTAAACGTTCTTTAACAGCACGTTCTACACGAACTAGACCAACACGGAATTGGTTTTCAGTCATTTCACCTACTGAACGCACGCGACGGTTACCCAAGTGGTCGATATCGTCGACTTCACCTTTACCGTTACGGATTTCAACCAATGTTTTGAGTACATCAGTGATATCTTCGTTCGACAAAATTCCTTCAACTTCACGAGACTTCTGATCCGTACCCACTTCGTAAGGACGACCCAAACGACGGTTGAACTTCATACGACCCACTGGAGAGAGGTCATAACGTTCTGAAGAGAAGAACAAGTTATTGAATAAATTTTCAGCCGCTTCTTTCGTTGGTGGCTCACCTGGACGCATTACTTTGTAGATTTCTACCAATGCTTCTTCACGACCTGTCGTGGTATCTGCACGTAAAGTATCTGCAACGAATGAACCACGGTCGATGTCATTGGTGAATAGAATGTTAAATTGTTTAACACCACCTTCAGCCAATTTCACCATCACTTCATGGCTTAACAAGGTATTTGCTGCAATCACATCACCATCTTTAAGTGGGATGTCTTCTGCAGTAATACGCTCGTACAAGTACTCATCTGGCACAGAAAGCTTTTCTAGGCCAGCAGCTTCCATTTGACGCACATGACGCGCGTTGATGCGCTTGCCTTGCTCAACAATGGTTTTGCCATCATTGTCTACGATGTCAAATTGTGCCATTTCACCACGCAAGCGTTCTGGAACAAGGTCAATCTGGTAGCTACCCATGTCTAGGTATACAGGCACTTTTTCATAGAACAAGTCTAAGATTTGCGCATTGTTATAACCCAAAGCACGAAGAACCACAGTCGCAAGTAATTTACGACGACGGTCAATACGCACAAATACAAGGTCTTTTGCGTCAAATTCAAAGTCTAACCATGAACCACGGTAAGGAATAATACGCGCAGAATAAAGCACTTTACCACTAGAGTGGGTTTTGCCTTTATCGTGGTCAAAGAATACGCCCGGTGAACGGTGTAATTGAGATACGATTACACGCTCAGTACCATTAATAACGAATGTACCGTTATCGGTCATGAGTGGCATTTCACCCATGTACACTTCTTGCTCGCGCACGTCTTTAATTGATTTAGTTTCGCGATCTTTTAAGATCAAACGAATTTTTACGCGCATTGGTGCTGCATAAGTTGAGCCACGAAGAATACATTCGCGTACATCAAACTCAGGCTTACCAAGACTATACTCAACAAATTCTAAAGCAGCATTGCCAGAATAACTTTCTATAGGAAAAACTGAACGAAACGCGGCTTGCAGACCGATATCTTCGCGGTTTTTTGGTGATTTGCCATCTTGTAAAAATGTTCTGTACGAGTCGACTTGAATCGCGAGCAAGTACGGAGCATCCATAACACTAGGCAATTTACCAAAATTCTTACGGATCCGTTTCTTTTCGGTATATGAGTATGCCATCTGGAGTCCTCGGAAAGTAAACCGAGCCCGCCTGCAGAACGGGCTCAGAAGGAATTACGCAGGCCGATATGGCCACCACTTTTTACAAATGCTGCAATTTTCAGTGGTATTGAAACGCTTACCAATATTTTTAAATTTGAAAAATATTGGTAAGCGTTTGATTCTTTTCTTTATTTTAATTTGATGGATTTTCCACCAAGCAAACAAAAATCGAGCCGATTATTGTAACGCAAAAAGGCTGATGACCCAAGAGCCATCAGCCAATTTTTGGGGTGAAATTAATATTCCCCCCCTGGTAGCATTACTTAATAGTAATAGTAGCACCAGTTTCTTCAAGTTTTTTCTTAAGTTCTTCAGCTTCTTCTTTAGAAACTGCTTCTTTAAGAACTGAAGGAGCGCCTTCAACCATGTCTTTAGCTTCTTTCAAGCCAAGACCAGTGATTTCACGAACTGCTTTAATCACAGCTACTTTGTTCGCGCCGAAAGAAGTCAACTCAACGTTGAATTCTGATTGCTCTTCAGCAGCAGCAGCAGCAGGACCTGCAGCTACAGCTACAGCAGCAGCAGATACGTTGAATTTTTCTTCGAAAGCAGAAATAAGTTCAACAAGTTCAAGAACAGTTTTTTCAGCAACTGCGTTTAAGATTTCTTCGTTTGTTAAAGCCATGAGAGTAACTCCAAATGGGTATTGAATGATGTGTGTTTAAGTTTGAGCTTATGCAGCTTCTGACTCGTTTTTCTCTTGAAGCGCTGTAAGTAAGCGACCCAATTTCGAAATAGGAGCCTGAAGAACGTTTGCAAGCATAGTAAGCGCTTTCTCTTGGTTTGGAAGATTCGCGATAACGCTAACTTCTGCGCCTTGATAAAGTTTGCCTTCAAATGCAGCAGCTTTAAGTTCAAATGCTTTGTTAGTTTTCGCAAATTCTTCGAATAAGCGTGCCGCAGCACCCATGTCATCTGCAGAAGTTGAGAAAGCTAAAATTGTTGGGCCAACAAGGTTGTCGTTCAAGATATTGAATGGAGTATCTTGAAGAGCGCGTTTAGCCAAAGTATTACGTACAACACGTGTAGCAACACCTAACTTACGAGCTTCAACACGAAGAGCAGTTAATTGCTCAACAGTTAAACCTTGGTAGTCAGCAACAACAGCAGCAAACGCAGTAGAAGCAACTTCAGTTACTTCAGCAACGATCTGTTTTTTGCCTTCGATAAGAAGAGCCATTGTAAAACCTCCTAACGGTGATTTATGTACTTACGCGAAGTACACTCCCAATTCGCAAGTTCATCACTGAACTTACACGCGGAGGATGAACAAATCACACCACCGCGTCTACTCAGGCTGGGAAATTAAGAAAGTAATCGAAATTACTCTCGCCTGAGGTCTTTGACGCTGATAAATCTACATTTACCAATTCAAAGTTTGCCTAAGTTTGCAAGTAGTCCGAAACCGGTTTCTCTTGCGTAATATTTGAAGCAGTGCTTCAAATATTACTCAGGGCTTTAAAATTCTGTCTAAGTTAAACTTAGTTAGAAACGTTGTTTACATCAACAACAAGACCAGGACCCATAGTTGAGCTCAAAGTGATCTTTTTGATGTATACACCTTTAGATGTCGCAGGCTTTAACTTTTTCAAGTCTGCAATCAAAGTTTCAACGTTTTGACGAACAGCTTCAGCAGAGAAATCTACTTGACCGATCGCAGCGTGGATAATACCCGCTTTGTCTACACGGTAACGTGCTTGACCAGCTTTTGCATTTTTAACTGCACCAGCTACGTCAGGAGTTACAGTACCCACTTTAGGGTTTGGCATTAAGCCACGTGGACCAAGAATCGTACCCAACTTACCCACAACGCGCATTGCATCAGGAGCAGCAATCACTACATCAAAGTCAAGGTTACCCGCTTGGATGCTTTCAGCAAGGTCATCAAAACCAACCACGTCCGCACCTTCAGCTTTAGCAGCTTCAGCAGCAGCGCCTTGAGCAAACACAGCTACACGTACAGTTTTACCAGTACCTGCAGGAAGTGTAGTCGCGCCACGAACAACTTGGTCAGATTTACGAGGGTCAACACCTAGGTTTACCGCAACATCCAAAGATTCTTTGAATTTCGCAGCAGGAAGACCAGCAAGAACAGCTACGGCTTCTTCTAAAGTGTAAACTTTGTTTGCTTCAATAGCAGCAGCAATGGCTTTTTGACGTTTAGTTAACTTTGCCATGTCTTATAGCTCCACTTCCAAGCCCATAGAACGTGCAGAACCAGCGATGGTACGAACACGTGCGTCTAAATCAGCACCAGTTAAATCTGGTTCTTTAGTAGTCGCGATTTCTTCCAATTGAGCACGAGTCAACTTACCAACTTTAGTTTTGTTAGGTACAGCAGAACCCTTTTGGATACCAGCAGCTTTCTTAAGAAGAATAGATGCAGGAGGAGTTTTCATGATGAATGTGAACGACTTGTCGTTGTACACAGTGATCACGACTGGAATTGGTAAACCAACTTCAAGTTTTTGTGTCGCAGCATTGAATTCTTTACAGAATGCCATGATGTTAACACCACGTTGACCCAATGCAGGACCAATCGGTGGAGATGGATTCGCTTTACCAGCTGGAACTTGCAGCTTGATATAGCCGTCAATCTTCTTAGCCATTTCAAATTACCTCTGGGTACAAACGCCGATGAAGGCTCCCCAATTTCTAAGTAACGATACCGTTACAACAACAATGCCTGACTTATTAATAAGCCAGGCGTTTTTCAACCACATCCAATTAAACAGATTTTTCGACTTGGCGAAATTCCAGCTCAACCTGAGTTGGTCGATTAAATACATTAATGGTCAACGTTAAACGTGACTTTTCGTATAGAACTTCTTCCACCACACCTTTAAAGTCTGTGAATGGACCGTCAATTACGAGTAATTCTTCGCCTGGTTCAAACATCGTCTTCGGACGTGGTGCTTCACCAGTATTGCGTACACGAGCAAGAATCGCATCTGCTTCACGTTGGGTAATTGGCGCCGGTTTCTCAGCCGTACCACCAATAAAACCTAAAACTTTTGGACATTCTTTAACAATGTGCCAAGTTTCATCATTCATTTCCATTTCGACCAATACATAGCCTGGAAAGAACTTACGTTCAGATTTACGTTTCTTACCATCCTTCATTTCTACCACTTCTTCGGTAGGAACAAGGACTTCACCAAAGCTATCGGCTACAGCGCTACGCTGGATTCGATCATTAAGTGAACGCATCACTTGTTTTTCATAACCTGAATAGGCATGAATAATGTACCAACGTTTCATAGCTCTCTTACCCGATAATAAACTTCATTAACCAGCCCAAAATGTAGTCAAAACACCATAATAAAATGGATGCAACAACTACAACCGCAAGCACCTGCCAAGATGTGGTCATGGTCTCTTGCTTCGTTGGCCAAGTCACTCGACGCAGCTCAATTCGTGAGTCTTTCAACAAACGAGCAAAGCCTTTGCCTTGATGGGTGGCGTATAATAAACCGAATGCCACGATGATACAAGCCAAAATTACCCCAACGCGCACCCAGATATCGTTGGCTGGTGCCCAATACGCTGGTAGGTGTTGATTCACCATGGTCGCACCAATTAATAAAATCAATGCGATAATCCATAAGACGACGTCTAGGGGAGAACCAGATTTAACTACTTCAGCAGAATTATTTCTTTGAGGGATTGCCGCGTCGCTTTGTGCGTCGCGTAATTTTTCATTCGACATTTTTGTACTCGTCGTAGGTTTCGCGACTTATTATATGACCAGTTTTGCCGACATCAAGCGTCTTTTATAAAAAAGTTGGCAGGCCAGGAGGGACTCGAACCCCCAACATTCGGTTTTGGAGACCGACGCTCTACCAATTGAACTACTGACCTGCAAAACAAATTGGAGTCGAAACCCCAATTTGTAATTTTATTTTATAATTATGCAGTTACTTTAGCAACTACACCAGCACCAACTGTACGGCCACCTTCACGGATCGCAAAACGTAGACCTGGGTCCATTGCGATTGGGTGGATTAATTCTACTGACATTTCTACGTTGTCACCAGGCATAACCATTTCAACGCCATCTTGTAATTTGATCGCGCCAGTTACGTCAGTTGTACGGAAGTAGAACTGTGGACGGTAACCGTTAAGGAA
The DNA here is from genome assembly GCF_051789135.1 of Acinetobacter sp. PC34. Taxonomy (NCBI): domain Bacteria; kingdom Pseudomonadati; phylum Pseudomonadota; class Gammaproteobacteria; order Moraxellales; family Moraxellaceae; genus Acinetobacter; species Acinetobacter sp. PC34. Next base: position 3,242,195 of record NZ_CP196664.1, read on the forward strand.
TGGAGTGTGACGACCACCTTCTTCTTTAGAAAGTACGTATACTTCTGCATCGAATTTAGTGTGCGGCTTGATTGCACCTGGTTTAGCAAGTACTTGACCACGTTGTACGTCTTCACGTTTAGTACCACGTAGAAGAACACCACAGTTCTCGCCCGCACGACCTTCGTCTAGAAGTTTACGGAACATTTCTACGCCAGTTACAGTTGTTTTAACTGTATCTTTGATACCAACGATTTCAACTTCTTCGCCTACTTTCACAATACCAGTTTCTACACGGCCAGTTACTACTGTACCACGACCAGAAATAGAGAATACGTCTTCGATTGGCATTAAGAATGCTTGGTCGATTGCACGTACTGGCTCTGGAATGTAAGTGTCAAGCGCGTCAACAAGCGCAACAACTGCTTCTTCGCCATACTGACCAGCGTCACCGTTAAGTGCAAGAAGAGCTGAACCACGGATAACTGGAGTGTCATCACCTGGGAAGTCATAAGTAGAAAGAAGTTCACGAACTTCCATTTCTACTAATTCAAGAAGTTCTTCATCATCAACAAGGTCACACTTGTTAAGGAATACAAGAATGTAAGGTACACCAACCTGACGAGAAAGAAGGATGTGTTCACGAGTCTGTGGCATTGGACCATCAGTCGCTGCACATACAAGGATCGCGCCGTCCATCTGAGCAGCACCAGTAATCATGTTTTTAACATAATCGGCGTGGCCCGGGCAGTCTACGTGTGCGTAGTGACGAGTTGGAGAATCGTATTCTACGTGTGAAGTATTAATTGTAATACCACGTGCTTTTTCTTCTGGTGCAGAGTCAATTGCAGCGTAGTCTTTCGCTTCGCCACCGAATTTCTTCGCACATACAGTTGCAATTGCAGCTGTTAAAGTTGTTTTACCATGGTCAACGTGACCGATTGTGCCCACGTTAACGTGTGGCTTATTACGTTCAAACTTAGCCTTAGCCATGTTCATCTTCCTCGTTTACGTCGAACACAGGTATAAACAACTCAGTATCGACACATCGCCTAAAAAATCAAACACCAAATACTTGAAAAGCAGACTAATAAGCCTGCTTCTTTAAAAATTTGTAGAAATTCTACTAAACTGTAATCTGGAGCTCTTATCGAGATTTGAACTCGAGACCTCTCCCTTACCAAGGGAGTGCTCTACCACTGAGCTATAAGAGCAAATATAAAACTTCAAATGGAGCGGGAGACGAGGGTCGAACTCGCGACATGTAGCTTGGAAGGCTACCGCTCTACCAACTGAGCTACTCCCGCACGATGTTGGTACAAAGACCACTTTCTTGAAGTCTTAAAATTGGTGGTGAGGGAAGGATTCGAACCTTCGAAACTTTCGTAGCGGAGTTACAGTCCGCCCCCTTTGACCGCTCGGGAACCTCACCATTTTACACTTACTTCAGTGTCGCTCTTTACTTAACTTACTCAACTCTCTAAGATGGTGCCGGCACACGGATTCGAACTGTGGACCTACTGATTACAAGTCAGTTGCTCTACCAACTGAGCTATGCCGGCGTTTCTTAGTGTTTCGTACGTTTCGTATCGGAACGGTGTGCAGTTTAGCAAAACTCAAAATCCTTGCAAGTGTTTTTTTCAAAAAAAACGTCAAAAACTCACAAAATCAATCCGTTTGACGATAATTCAACCGCTTTGATCACTGCGCGAGCTTTTATTTGGGTTTCATTCCACTCAGATTCAGGATTTGAGTCATAAACAAGCCCCGCTCCTGCCTGAACATAGACCTTATTTTCACGAATCACACAGGTACGAATTGCAATCGACATGTCCATTTCGCCATGCCAGCCTAAATAACCAACAGCACCACCAAAAATTCCACGTTTTACGGGCTCAACTTGATCAATAATTTCCATCGCACGGATTTTTGGCGCACCTGAAAGTGTACCTGCAGGGAAAGTTGCTTTAAAAACATCCAAGGCATCTACATCATCACGAACTTCGCCTTGCACATTGGAAACAATATGCATGACATGCGAATAACGTTCGATCACCATTTGATCAGTCACTTGCACTTTGCCAATTTTCGAGACACGACCGACATCATTTCGCCCCAAGTCAATCAGCATTAAATGTTCAGCAATCTCTTTTTCATCCGACAGCAAGTCTTGTTCAAGCGCTAAATCCTCCTCTTTGGTTTTACCACGTGGACGCGTTCCTGCCAGCGGACGTACGGTTGCAATCCCATTTTCAAGGCGAGATAAAATTTCAGGGGAAGAACCGACAATATGAAAAGGTTGATTATTTTCCAAAGTTTGCCCCTGTACCAAGAACAAATAAGGCGATGGATTCAAATGACGTAGCGCGCGATAGACTTGTAAAGGTTCACCATCAAAGTCAGAGACCATACGATGCCCTGGCACCACCTGCATCACATCACCCGCACGAATATACTCTTTCACCGTTTCAATCGATTCTAAGAATTTGGCTTTGCCCGTGAGTGACTCAAAATGCGGTGCAGTATGCGGCGTGGCTTTTAGACTAATGGGCGTTGCGAGTAAATCTTCCAATGCATCCAGTTGCTGCTGAGCTTGGTTATACGCATCCGCATCTACTACATCGGCATGCACGATCAGGAATAGCGTATCTTTTAAGTTATCAAACACAATCACTGTTTTAGACAACATCATCCAAATATCAGGTAAACCCACTGGATCTGCTTCTGGCGCGTTATTTAAACGCGGCTCAATGTAACGTACCGCATCATAACCAAAGTAGCCCACCAAGCCACCCGTAAAGCTTGGCAGAGCAGGTAAATCAGCTTGAGTAGGTACTTTATACTGCGACTGAAAATCTCGGATGAATTGAAACGGATCTGTACAAGGTTGTTTTTCTATGGTGCCGTCGGCTTGTTGAATGGTCAGCTCACCCGCGTTGCATGAGAACACGGTAGATTCACCTAAACCAATAATAGAATAGCGTGCCCAATTCTCCCCACCTTCCACAGATTCAAACAAATAGGCTTGCTTATGCTCTTTTAGGCGAGCAAAGACGGACAATGGAGTCTCAGTATCGGCTAAGCGCTGACGATAGACAGGAATCAGGTTATAACCCGCTGTTTTGAGTTGATCGAATTGAGTTTGCGTTGTCATGAGTGTTCTCTATTTTTTCAATATGGCGTGATCAGTTTTTAAAATTAGTGGTTTGAGTTTCGCCATCGAAAAGTCATATGTTTACTCATGTTCATTCCTTCGTTTACAAAGTTACCCGATCAGTTCACACAGATTATCCACCACTTGCTGTGGCTGACAGTCTAAAATATTTTCACCATGATTATAGCCATAGCTGACCACAACACAATCAATACCCGCACGGCGTGCAGCCTCAACATCATTGGATGAGTCCCCAATCATTAAAACCTGATCTTTGCTTTGTGCATATTGCTCAACACAATGTAACAATTGGCGCGGATGAGGTTTGCGCTCTTCGAAACGATCGCCGCCGATGACATCCGCAAAATAATGATTCATACCTAAATGATCGACAATAGCACGTGCAGGCGCTTCAGGTTTATTGGTCACGCAAATCATGGTTTTCTTTTGCGCCAAGCCCCATTCTAAAAACTCAAGAATGCCATCGAAAGGCTGAGTTTCCACACATGGGTCGGCATTATAAATTTTTAAAAACGTCTCCAACAATTGTTGTTGCTGAGCAGGATCGACTTTACCTGTTAAATGTTGCAAGGTACTTTGACAAAACAGCGCTGTTCCCTTACCAACCCAGACCCGCACCTGTGCCTCAGTAACGGTAGGCAGCTGCAAAGCATTCAGGCTCATATTCATGGCACGATGTAAATCTGTTGCTGAATCCACCAAGGTTCCATCTAGATCGAAAAGTAAAACCTCTCGCTGTGCCACATTTGCAATATTCATTCACCCTCACCCATTTTTATCATGTACTGCCCAAAAACAATCAAGGCATGCTTGTGCATGCCTTGATTGTAGTGTGATCTGCGTTTTATTTGAACATCAGCCAAGCAATAATCGCTAAAATAATCAAGACAATAATCGAGATTAACCCCAGCGAGGCATTTTTATGAGTTTCAGCCTCTTGTGCAACCTGTACTTTTGGAGCCTCGTTGTTCTCAACCTGAGGCACGCTAGGCGCAGTCAAATCCACCCCTGCAGGAATAGGAGCGGGTTTCGGAATACCGACATTTTGCGGCATACCGTCACGCGTTAAACTCACATTGCCATCGCGTTCTTTTAGCTCAGGCATACCCTGATCGCTCATATGCTGTGCTGCCGTTTTCGGCTGTTCTGGCTCAACAACAGGCGTATCAGCACTCACTTCCGCTTGAGCCGTTTCTGAAGCAGCTACTGCTTCAGATGGCTGGCTAATCGGTGTTTCAACCACAGCTGCGCCCAAAGTTGCAGCCTCTACCGATTCCACCACGTCTTCTAACGCTTTCGCAGGCTCAAAGACCGAAAACTTTAAGCTTGCAAACTGGACGATATCACCCTGTTTCAACAACGTTTCTGCCGCAATTTGCACATCATTCACATACGTGCCATTTGAAGAACCCAAGTCTTGTAGCCACAAAGCCTGTTCTTTCAGTAAAAAGGCCGCATGTTTACGCGAAATTTCAGATTGTTGTAATAAAATATCCGCTGCTTGATGACGACCGACCAACATATCACGGTCAATGCTAATTTCCTGACCCGTTAATTCGCCAGTAATTGCTTGTATTTTCCAAGTCATGACTTATCTCTCTATGTGCTGATTTATGATAACACAGAGAATATTCTTTACCATTTCACCTTCCCTCACAGATGAATGGCAGGACAGCTAGGCTGAACCTATCGAGACATTCTCAGTATATCGCTCAGGGATGGAATAGCTTGTCGATACCATCTGTGCCATGTGTGCCACACGAGCACCTTGAACATTTTGCATCATCAAGTTCAAGCCAATCTGGGGCTGAACCCTTGGGTATAACTGACGCGAGGTGGTATTTTTAGGAACACTAGCAATCGGCTGTTTACGAATCGCAGGTTCAATGGCCACAGGCGTTGTTTCAACCATCGGTTGCGTTGTAGTTGGGCTGCTTGGCACCTGTTGATACGATTGTGGCAAGGTCGGTTTGGTTGATGTTACAGGCAAGCGCTGTTGGAAGACATCATCAACATTTTCAGGCAACTTGGCAAAGCTACCATCTTTATCCATGGCCAACTGCAAACTATAAAGCTGACTGTAGCGCTGCTGAGAAAGGCGACGTGCAGACTCCCCATCTCCCACAATCGTCGGATGAATGAAAACCAACAAATTGCGTTTCTGATCTGACTTGCCATCTGAGCGGAACAAACGCCCCAATCCCGGTATTGCACCAAGACCTGGAATCGATTGGCGTGAATAAGACGTATTATCCGAAATCAAGCCACCTAAAACGATGGTATTGCCATGTTCCGCCAAGACTGAGGTTTTAATCGCACGCTTACTAGTGACCAAATCCTGCGCTTGACCTTTATTGGCTTTGACATCAGAGACTTCTTGTTCAATTTCTAAGCGGATGGTGCCACCTTCACCAATATGTGGCACCACCTTAAGCGTTACACCCACATCTTTACGTTCAATGGTGGTGTAGGGGTTAGCTGTACCTGAAGAGGTGGTAGAAACCGAACCTGTTACAAAGGGCACATTTTCCCCCACGACGATATAAGCCTCTTCATTGTCCATGGTGACAATCGATGGTGTAGACAGCAGATTCGACTTGGTATTACTTTTTAATGCTTGGATCATCGCGCCATATAACTGACGCGAGCCATCACTGCCTTCTTTATAATCCCCAAGGATTAACGAACCACCCGCGCCAATTGCACTTGCAGCCCCCGCACCGCCACCCGTTAAATAGTTTGCAGCAATACTTTTGAGACTCGAACCAATATTGTCAAAATTAATAATCCCAACACCACTACTTAAATCACCCATCGCCCATTGTACGCCCAGTTGGTCGGCATCGTTACCTTCCACCTCAAGAATAGTCGCTTCGATCAGGACTTGCTGACGACGGGTATCCAACTGCTGAATGGCAGACTCGATTTCACGCATCAACTGAGGGTCTGCTTTGACCACCAATGCATTTTGCGAACTATCAGCAATAATGCTAACGCCGTTACTGTTAAAGCTGGTGATGTTGTTCTGATTGCGATTGGACTGGCTGTTTAAGTTTATACTTGGGGTAGAAATCTGTGAAGATGAACCTTCACTCGCGCTATTACTTTGGTTATAGCTGGAATTACCATTGTTATTGCTGTCGTTAGACTCGCTAGAATTAACAGCCTGCCCTGAGACCAAACCTTGTAAAATTTCGGATAAGCTTTTAGCGCTGGCATATTTTAAGCGGAACACTTTCAATCCGCCTAGACGCTCCGCAGCAGGTACATCCAGCATCTCGATCATTTGGCGAATACGTTTACGCGTCGCGGTATCCCCTTTTAGAATAATCCGATTGGTACGGTTATCTGCAATGATTCGTATTCTGGAACCCTTTAAATCTTTGATCGAGCCTGTTCCGCTCATACTTTCCAACAACCCAATCATTTCCTCAGCCTGACTCGACTGCAACGACACCGCTTCGATATCATTTTGTCCCGTCCCATCCAAGTTACGGATGATGGTCTCAAGCTGATAAATATTGCTGGCGCGATCAGACACAATCAGTGCATTGGTGCCATTCACCGCAGATAAATGTGCAAACTGCGGCATCAATGGACGCAGTGCAGGAATCAAGTCATTGGCATTGGTGTTTTCCAGCCAAATCACCCGCGTCACAACCTGATCGCCTGTGGCACGGTGACGAACATCATAGGGAATGCCTGAACTTTTAACATTACTGTCAGGCACAATTTTAATGGTCCGACCAGAAGGAATCGCGACCACACCGTTGACATTCAAGACTCCTAAGAACAAGTCGTAGACTTCTTGCTTATTCAACGCTTTGTTTGAAATCACCGTGACATTACCGCGTACCCGTGGATCAACTGCAAAGTTTTTCCCCGTAATATCCGCAACCTCATTAATAAATGCAGTTAAGTCCGCATCGCGCAGATTAATTTTCCACGTTTGTGCATAGCTGGCTGTACTCACCATGGCAAGCAAAGGCGCTGCGATTGTCAGTGCCCAAGCAGGGCGGTGATTCAATAAAGCCATAAATCCAAGTCATTCCTAACTAATATTGGTGATGTTCGATCACTGAAAATTCTGTTGTACCGTAATGATACGATCACCACGTTTCACTTCTATTTTTACTTGTCCTTCACGGCGCGCACGTTCTAACAACTGCGCGTCGTTTTGCCCCTGTCCGATCGTTTGACCATTTAAAGACATAATCTGATCCCCTGCCTGCAAGCCTAAACGGCTTCGCAGTGCAGCTGGTGTTTGCTCAGTGACTTGATAACCTTGCCCTGTATTACTGGTATTTACACCCAAATCTTTTAAATATTGCTCACGATCTTGTTGTAAGTTCTGTACTGCTTGGCCTAATACTTGCTGCTCTTGACTCACAGCAGGCGCTGCAACGGGTGCTGTTGCTGGGGGCACAATTTGCTGATCTAAATTATCAATCCCATGAAAAAACAATTCTCGGGTTTGCCCACTGTTATTTTTGAGAATCGCGCGATCCCAATACACCTCTGACAAATAATAAGCGCTGCCTTCGATGTTTTCCCCCACCCGATAACGCTCTGCTACATTATTTGCCTTAATCACAGCAGATGAGAACTGACTGGGTTGCCCAACCACCACCCCTTGTAGCTGTAAATTGAGCTGATCATCTGCGGGATTCTTACTTTGCTCTGCAAATAACGCAAAATTGGTAATATTCGGAACTTGAGGTTGCTGCGAACCCAATTCAACGCGTGGCATTTGCATGACTTGTGGTGGCGCCACCCAAAGCCAAAATAAGCCAGCCAACTTCCAGCATAGTGCCAAGATCAAAAGCATTAAGCACAGTGGTGCTATACGTTCAAACTGTTTGAGATTTAGCTCTGGTAATTTTTGCAGATCAAAACCCATTAAAAGCCCCCACTAAGTAAAGGCTGACGTGAACTCACCACATAACTATCTAGGCCTGCTTTACCTTGATATGAAGGCACATTCAACATGAGACGCTGGGTTAATTGCACATCTAACATCAGACTTGGGTCGATGGTCAGGTTCATCAGTTTTTGTTGTCGTTGATCGCGTAAATCGACCATCAGCTTATTTTGCTCCTGCGACAAACGACCTGCCAACGATGGAATCTGCATTTGTTGTGGGCGCTGCGCAAAGATATACATGAGTTCGCCGCCTGCCCATTGTATTCCCCCATCCACCTGATCAAATCCCTGCTCTTTTTTATAATTAAAATCAATTTTTTGTAACTGAATCGCATTACTCGGCCATTGCCAATTGGCCAACGACTTTAACGTTTCGGGTGCAATTTGTCCGTTTAAATCACGCACCATTATTTTTCTTCCAAACCCATAGGCCAAAACGCCTTCAAGCTTGGTATTGGCACTATAAATTTCGAGATTCGTACCTGCACGAAGGAGCAGTAAATCTAAAGGTCGGGTGGTCCACAGCACAGTTCCACGCAATTTTCCAGTTTGCCAATCGGCCTGTCCATGCCAAATATTACCGCTGACGTTATGTAAAACTTGGTTGTTTTTATAAAATTTTGCAATGAGCCATACCGCAGGAATTTGCAGCAAAACAAAAATTAAAAACGCAACGACTGCAAACATCCACCACGTGATGTATTTAGGTTTTGTGATTCTCCCACCACGAACTTTCAATTATTCTTCCTTGCTTCATTTCTTGTCTTTCTTTGATAGACATTATGCATAATTTTACAACAACACCAAACTTTAACTATAAAAAAAACCAAGCAGATAATGCTTGGTTTTTTGAGCTTATGTCACATCTGTGACAAGGTGATGACTTAGATTAAAAAATCTTCAAGCTTCGCACCTTTTTCTAACTGAGCCACCAACCAACGTGGTTGCTTACCACGGCCAGTCCATGTCTCAGCAGCATTGCCTTTGTTACGGTAACGCGGTTCAACCGACTTACGTGTGCCTTTTTTACGCTTAGTCGCGCCAAACTCTAAAATTTGCTCAATGCTTAAGCCTACATTTTCCGCAATCGCGTTAATTTGGGTATAAGCATCTTCAATTGCTTGATCTTTTTTAGATGCAATTAAAGCTTCCGCTTCGATTTGTAGACGCTTTAACTCTTCTACGGATAAATTACTAATATCTGGCATTACATTAACTCCATTAACCAACATTTTATTTACTGAGTCTATTTAATAATATTTTGATTAGACCAAAGACTCAACTCATCCATGACTTAAACAACAATACTTAGACAGTATTTATATAGTCTAGCGACTTTTAAAATAAATAAAAAGATATTTATATTTGGTGACCGACCGTTAACTCAAATTCTTTGAGTTTTTGACGCACCAGTTCAGGAATTAATGTTTTCTGCATATTGGTTTTATCGACACAAACAATGACCGCTTCTGCTTCCGCAACGAATGATTGTTGCTGTTCACTCCATAATAAATAATGCATACGAAATGCACTATTTCTGAGTTCTTCAATACGCGCACTAATTTTCAATTGATCTGGATAAAATACTGGTTTTAAATATTTGCACTGATTTGATGCAACAACGGTCAATACATCCGCAGATAAAATACCCGTATGTTCAATATAAGCCAAACGCGCACTTTCAACATAACGATAATACATGACATTATTAACATGACCAAAGGCATCCATATCTCCCCAAGCCACGTGTTGAGTATAAACCAATGGGTAATCTAAAACGCTCTGCATTATGCACCTATATTTTCATTTCTACAAAATTTGCATTATTTTCAAAAATTAAATTTAACTGTTTAATTAAATCTTCATCACCATTTAAGGTCGATTTGATTCTTAAATAGTTCATTAATACATTATCGGGATATAAACTTAATAACGCATCTGCCTGCTCTTGCATACCTAAAGCAGTATAAATATGCCACTTGGCAAAACTCAAAACCGGCACACTCGTATACTTTGCTTCCCATGCTTCAATGTGTTGCTGCAAGTCCACATAATCAGGCTGCTGTTTCAAAAGTTGCTGCTGGAACCACAAATAAAATACTTCCGAATTAAACTGCTGATTGAGTAAATAAATCGACAAGTGTTCGTGCTGTTCACTCATGTCTGGCATACGTGCTAATAACTTAAGCCACAGCAGTTGAACATCATAACTGCGGCTGAAAATCTGATCAGACAAGTCCAAATAACGTTGTTTTAAATCCTCTAAATTTTCATAATTGGCTTGATCAAATTTTATCAACAAACGCTTCAGCCATGCTTTTTTCACATCTTGATCTAAATGACCATATTGAGTTGAGCGTAAATAAAGCCATGGAAACAGAATCGCAAAACGTCCCCATAGCTCTTTTAAACACGCTTCATAAGCGGTTTGCACGTCTTTAAGCCAAGGTGACAGTTCATGTTGATTGAGAAACTCAAGATGAGTTAAAGCTTGTTCTGCATCTTCTTGTGCTAAAAACAGTTCAATACGTTGCAGTTCAGCCAACTCAAAGGCCATGGCATTGCTTTGGCTCAAGGCGCTTAAGGCTTCAGGGAACTGCTCCTGCATCAAATATAAACGTGCATCGATAATACTTTTGAGCAAGCCTGACTGCGCGAAGGCATTTTGAATAAAGGCTTGTTGATCTCGGCCTGCATCCAACAACCAAATCACAGCCAGTTGTTCATAAGGATGCAAACTTTTAAAATCAAAAACAGTTCCCGCTTTGCGTTTTTCTCGACTGAGATATCGTTTTAGCCCCAACCAAACCAAATGTAAGCTAAAACTGAGCAGTGCTAGAGCAATAAATACGATCCAGAGATTGGTTTGTAACTGCCAGTCATGCCAAAACACATAGACATAACCCGCACCATGTCCATAACTCAAGACACTCAACGCGGCAATTGCAATTAAACTTACCAAGCCATAAGCAATCAGTATTTGTTTCATTCCATTACCCCAACAACGCACGCGTAGTTAAAATAGGCGTTGGGACAACCACCAATGTTTTCAGCTTATTCAGCTGTTTCAGCAGCTCTTTGGCTTTAGGGTCTGGAAGTTGTTGGATCAACAGCATCACTTCGGTTAAGTCTTTTTGATATTCGGTATATTGCCCTGCAGCTAAGGCTTGGCGTGCTAACAATAAACGTAACTGAGCTTCTTTAAGCACGATTTTTCGTTGCATTAACGCTGTTGCAGGTGCTTGCGCAGATTCTAGTCTAAACCATTGCTTCCAAAAGGATTCAGACCTATCGCGCGTGGTGTTTAACTGAGGTTGTTGTATTTCTCGATTTAAGGCCTGATCAATCTGTTGCAGCTGACGATTAATCAGCGCTTGCTGCTCCTTGCGCTCAGCCACAAACTTATGAATGGTTTGCATATCTCGCGCTATGACCTGATGCAAACTTTGCTTCAACGCCACAGCCAAGTTATATTTTTCCAGCTGCATATCTAAAAAAGCTAACTTATCGGTGGCCACCACATACTGCTGTTGCTTTAAGGCAAACTCAACCAAGTCCAGTTGTTGCTTAATAAACAAAATTGGATCAATGCCCTCAACCACCAATTCGGCAGGTTGGCTACTCGTCACATTCGCTGCTGTTGGGTCTTGTTTCAAAGTTTCTTTTTGACGCTGCATAGCCACGACTTGATCGTTCAAATTGGCGCTGCGCTGTTCGATTTGGTGCATTTCATTGAGCAAAGTAGCTTGTTGTGTACTCAGCCCCCACACGTCATAACTTAGCTTCGCAATCCACGCCAATGCAGCCATCAATACAATGATAAGAATCTTCTTCATGCGTTCCCTTGCTCACTTTGTAACAACTGTACAATCGTGGCTGTCTTTAAATCTTTCAGTACACTCATTTTAAACGGCACATGCATTTGCTGTTGATACTGCTTCAAGATCTGTGCCAAACGCTCACCCAACACCAAAAAGTGTCCTTGTTGCAGAAGCTGAATATTTGAGTCCAGCAGAGCTAACCAATTCAGCCAACTGGCCTCACTGCTGATCAGTGCGACGTAGTGATTATGTTCTGATAAACATTGAATTAATTCAGCCTGTTGCTGCATCGTTTCATTTGGACAGCGACGCTCATACAAAACAAAGTTCAGTATAAGACGCCCGTGTTGCATTAAGGTGTCCATCATAAACTGACGCCCACCTTCTCCTCGCCAAAATGCAATACTCGCATCACTGGCCAAGTTCTGCAAAACAGGCAGTTGTAACATCCCTTCAGAGGTTTCTACCTCAGGCACCACACTGCCCAAACCATATTCGGCCAAAGCCTGTGCTGTTTTTTGTCCGACTGCAATCCATTGAATATGCTGTAAATCAGACACCGTTAAACCGCTTTGCAGCAAATGTGCCATACCAAACTGCACAGCACTAGGGCTGACCACCACAATCACTTGGGTGTACACTAGCTGCTGATACAAGCGCTCTAGGTCATGACTCCATGCTCTAGGCAACAACTCCAGTAACGGCAATGGATAGACCTCAACAGCCTGTTGCTCTAGTGCCATCGTGAGGCTTGCCGCGCGATCAATAGGGCGCGTATTAATAAACAGCATCGTTAAGCAATATTAGTGATAAAAGGCTTTGAGTAAATCACCTGCACCTTGAGCCAATAACTCTTGTGCAAGGACAACCCCCAAATGTTCAGCTTCAGCGGCATCACCCGCCACTTGTGCTTTGAGGAGCGTTTGCCCATCGACACTCCCCACACGCCCTTCGATCTGGATGATGTTGTCTGCTAACGTGGCATAGCCTGCAATGGGTACCTGACATCCACCTTCAAGATAAGCATTGAAAGCACGTTCAGCGCGAACACAGGTATCGGTTTCTACATGTAATAAAGGATGAATCAAATCCAATACCGCTTGATCATTTGCACGGCACTCTAGCCCTAAAGCGCCCTGACCCACGGCAGGTAAACTCAACTCAGGTCGAATGGTATGACGAATACGTTCTGCCAACCCCAAGCGTTTTAATCCCGCACTGGCCAAAATAATGGCATCGTACTGACCCGCATCTAATTTAGATAAACGCGTTCCTACGTTGCCACGTAAATCGATAATCTCTAAGTCAGGTCGTAGTTTTAAAATTTGGCATTTACGGCGTAAACTCGAAGTGCCGACCTTCGCCCCTTGTGGCAATGCATCAAAATTCGCATAACTATTCGACACAAAAGCATCTAAAGGATCTTCACGCTCACAAATCACGGCCAGTGATAACCCCTCTGGCAGAGCCATCGGAACATCTTTCATTGAATGCACTGCCAAATCGGCACGACCATCCAACAAAGCCGCTTCAAGCTCTTTGACAAATAAACCTTTGCCACCAATTTTTGCCAATGGTGTATCTAAAATTTTGTCCCCTTGGGTAACAAAAGTCACCAACTCTACTGTGAGCCCCGCATGCAATGCTTCTAAACGAGCACGGATATGTTCAGCTTGCCAAAGAGCAAGCGGGCTTTGTCGAGTAGCGATCTTTAGGGTTTTCATAAATTTTAGTATGTGCCAATAAGAATGAAACTATCTTAAACTGAATTTCCCCCATTGGAAATGTATTCAGCCCAAAGCGTCCCATCTCATCATCAGCAGCAGAATAATTACATTAGCCTGCTAAAGCCTATGTAAGCGCTCACGCAAGCCCGGCAAATGTCGTCGACTCACCGCTAGACGCTCATCTAACTCACGGCAACGCACTTGATACTGCCCAGAGTTGACCACTTCAAGTCCTTCTAAAAAATGAACAGAAACCAAAGCATTACGGTGGATACGAATAAAGGCATCCCCAAACTCATGCTCTAAGTCTTTTAAGGTTTCATCAATTAAGACACTGCCATTTTTATGGCGTACCGTGACATATTTTTGATCCGCCAAAAAATAATAAATATTTTCAATGGGCACCAATTCCACACCACGATAGGTTTTCGCTGCGATTTGATGTCGCTTTACGTTAAATTCGTCCATATTTTCTTTTTGTTTTATCTCGCTCATTTGAGCTTGGGTTAATTTAGTGAGGTGACCAAGCACCTGTTGCAATTCCTGTTGCATCACTGGTTTTAATAAATAACCTTCAGCATGTGACTTAAATGCATCGAGCGCATGTTCATCATAAGCTGTACAAAACACCAAAGCAGGCATCGGCTCAAGTTGTCGCAAATAATGCGCACAGGTCAAACCATCCATTTCTGGCATCTGAATATCTAAAAGCACCACATCTGGTTCATATTGTTGAGTTAATTCAATTGCTTGTTGACCATGTGAGGCTATTGCCACCACTTGATGTCCGAGCTGACTCACCAATCTAGACAAACGTTCGATTGCTAAAGGCTCATCATCACAAATTAGGATGTCCATTTATCTCCTCCCCAACAGTCACCTTGTTTATTTTTATAGGTTCACTGCGGCTTATTTATATTGATACTGCACAACAGTGGTATACATTCCCTCCCCTGCATAGGTTTGAAAGCTCACAGTTCGCCCAAAATATGCTTCTAGACGCTGCTTCACATTTTCAATGGCAATACCATGTCCTTGTCGTTTATGAATTGTTTCCTTTGTAAATGGGTTGGTTATGACGATATTAACTTGATTTTGCAATATTTCAATCAGTACACTTATCGTACTCTTAGTTAAAAATTTTTCAACACCATGAAAAATACTATTTTCAAGTAAAGGTTGTAAAGTTAAGAGTGGAATTTGTACCTGCTTACACAATTCGGCATGCTCGATTTTCCATTCAACCTGTAAACGATCTCCCAAGCGAATTTGCTCAATCGCCAAATAACGCTGACACAACTCAATTTCATCACTGAGCTTGACCAGTTTGAGTTCTTGGAAACTGGCTCTAAACAGACGCGATAGATTGAGCAACATCTGTTCGGCTTTATCTGGATCAATCGCGATCAAGCTAATCACATTATTTAAACTATTAAACAAAAAATGCGGGTGGATACGGGCTTGCATCGCCTGTACCCGTGCATTCAGCTCACTGTTTTGCTGCCTAAACCATTGCTCTCTTAGGTACAAATAACGAAAACAAAAGCTGCCTAACAACAAGCCATAACCCAAATGCAAAGCCACATCATTCCATAAGATGGCTGAAGTCAAACCTTTGAAACTAAAATTAGCTCCAAAGAAGATCAGTATATTAAGGCTGAGCGTGGTCACCAACACAATGATCTGCAATAGAAAAAAGCCTGACAATAAAGTCATACCCAGACTCAAATCTTGTAACTTTTTTTGTCCATATTGCATTAGCGCAGCAAAAGACAGTAAAACCCAATTAATGTAAAGCATATAACCGAGTACATGCTCAAACACCAAGTTTGACCAAGACTGTGCCTCGGCCAAAGCCAACAGCATGGCCAACAAATTTCCCCCAACAAATAATTCCAACAAATGCGGCCATTGCACGATTTTGCTAAATAAATAAGAGATATTTGGCTTAGCCATGCTGGAAGTTAAACTTTGCGCATCTTGAACTTCGGCAAGTTGTCTTGAATTTGTTATACTCATGCGAGTTCTACCGCTTTTTATCTTATTGAGCCGACATGACCACATCTTCTAATTCCTCAAATCCGTCACAAGCCCAAACTTCGGGTATGTGGGGCGGTCGTTTCTCTGAAGCTACTGATGCCTTTGTTGCTGAATTTACAGCATCTGTACAATTTGACCAACGCTTTTATAAACAAGATATTGCAGGTTCTATTGCTCATGCGACCATGCTTGCAAAAGTTGGCGTTCTGACTGAACAAGAACGCGATGACATCATCAATGGCTTAAACACCATTCAAACTGAAATCGAAGCGGGTCAGTTCGAATGGCGTATTGACCTAGAAGATGTGCACATGAACATTGAGTCACGTTTGACTCAACGGATTGGCATCACAGGTAAAAAGCTCCACACCGGTCGTAGCCGTAATGACCAAGTGGCAACCGATATTCGCCTCTATGTCCGCGATGAGATCGATGCCATTTTAGAATTACTAAAAAAATTACAAAAAGGTATTTTGAGTATTGCTGCTCAAAACACGCACACCATTATGCCGGGCTTCACCCACTTACAAACAGCACAGCCTGTGACTTTTGGTCACCACCTACTAGCATGGTTTGAAATGTTAGTGCGTGACTCTGAGCGCCTCATTGACTGTCGTAAACGTACTAACCGTATGCCTTTAGGTTCAGCAGCACTGGCAGGTACCACTTACCCCATCGACCGCGCATTTACAGCAGAGTTACTGGGTTTTGAAGCTGTTTCTGAAAACTCGCTTGATGCAGTATCTGACCGTGACTTCGGTATTGAATTCAATGCTGCGGCTTCGCTGATCATGATGCACTTATCACGTATGTCAGAAGAACTGATTCTTTGGACGTCTGCACAGTTTAAGTTTGTAAACATTCCGGACCGTTTCTGTACTGGCTCTTCAATCATGCCACAAAAGAAAAATCCAGATGTGCCCGAATTAGTGCGCGGTAAAACAGGTCGTGTCTATGGCGACCTGATGAGCTTGTTAACACTCATGAAAGGTCAACCGTTGGCGTATAACAAAGACAACCAAGAAGACAAAGAACCGTTGTTTGATGCGATCGATACCGTGCGTGGCTCGCTCATGGCTTTTGCAGACATGATTCCTGCTTTGGTGCCAAACATTGACATCATGCGTGAAGCAGCGCTGCGTGGTTTCTCAACCGCAACAGACTTGGCTGATTACCTTGTAAAAAATGGCGTGGCTTTCCGTGATGCACATGAAATTGTGGGTAAAGCCGTTGCTTTAGGTGTTCAAGAGTCAAAAGATCTTTCTGAATTAACTTTAGAACAACTTCAACAGTTTTCTGATTTAATTCAAGCGGATGTGTTTGAAAAAGCGCTGACCCTTGAAGCGTCAGTCAATGCACGTAACCACATTGGTGGAACTGCACCTGCGCAAGTAGAAGCTGCCATTGAACGTGCCCATGCACGTTTAGAAAAACTTTATGCTCAATAAGGACGTCTAGATATGACTCGACAAGTTTTTTGCCGTAAATATCAAACAGAAATGGAAGGTTTAGACTTTGCACCGTTTCCTGGTGCAAAAGGCCAAGAACTTTTTGAAAGCATCTCCAAGCAAGCTTGGGGAGAATGGTTAAAGCACCAAACCACTTTAATCAATGAAAAACGCTTAAATGTATTTGAACCTGATGCGAAAAAGTTTCTTGAAGAACAACGTGAGAAGTTCTTTAACAATGATGAAAGCTTAGAAAAAGCAGAAGGCTTAAAGCCTGAGGTGTGATAAAGCGTTGCACATTTGAAAAGCTCCGACATCGGGGCTTTTCTTTTTATTCATACAATGTTCTATCTAAGCACAGGTCTAACCAAACCCCAAATAGATGAAATATTGATGACCCAATGACGTTATAAAGAGATTATTTGTATCCAAATAATTAAGTGTAAACATAGCGCTACACAACCATTGCAAAACTCAACATTACACTACAAGAACCTACATGACGCAGAAAAACATCTTTCCTATAATAACATTCAAGGATAGAGGGAAACCTCTTATCTATAACGATAAATATCCCCGATTTTAGTCTCAGATTTCCCCCAAAGTCTGAGATTTTTTTTATCTAAAAATTAAACAACCATTAAAAAGCACAACCGAAGTTGTGCTTGAAAAATAAGATACGCTATTTTTTATTTTTGGATATGTTTTTCAACCTCTTCAAAACTGGTATGACGCACATCTAAACCTTTCACCATGTAAATCACTTGCTCAGAGATATTACGCGCATGATCGCCAATCCGCTCCAATGAACGCAATACCCACATCACATTAATCACACGGGCAATATGACGTGGGTCTTCAATCATATAAGTCATTAAAGTACGTGTTGCAGACTGATATTCACGGTCAATATCAGCATCGGCCATCATCACACGTAGCGCTTGTTCTGCATCTAAACGTGCAAAAGCATCTAGGGCATCATGAATCATGACACGGACTTGGTTACCAATATGACGCGTTTCCATATAACCGCGAGGGGATTCACCATCTTCACATAAGCTTTGCGCAATACGAGCAATTTTCGCAGCTTCATCACCAATACGCTCTAGGTCGGTATTGGCTTTCGACATCGCAATCACCATACGCAAATCAATCGCAGCAGGATGACGACGCGCCAAAATCAAGGTCAAAGCTTCATCAATTTCACGTTCGAGCTGATTCACCGCATTGTCTTTAAACTGAACATCGACCGCTAAGTTGGCATCGGTGTCGAGTAGCGCATGAATTGCATTTGCCACTTGTTGCTCTACCAAACCACCCATGGTCATAAATTTAGTGTTCACATCCTGCAAATCTTCATTGAACTGCGAAGAAATGTGATGGTTTAAAACAGGACTATTTGGCAAAGGACGCACTCCACAGCAACATCATGAGGGACTAAAGATTGAGCGATATTAAAGCATAGCAATTGTGAAGATTTGATGACAAGACCCTTTTATAAGCGTGCTTTGTCCACCAACCATGCATTCATTTCTTGAATATCTTGTTCAGTCAACTTACCCACAGATGCCTTTAAATGCAAGACATTGATCAGATAGTCATACTTGGTATTGACATAATCTTGCTTGGCCGAAAAGGCATTGCGCTGTGCCAGCAAAACATCGACCATGGTTTTTAAGCCCTCTTGATACTGCGCTTGGGAGGCACGAGAGACGAGGCTGGATGACTCCATAGCAGCTTTACGTGCTTGCAACTTGGCTTGGTCTGTTTCCACTTGCAAATAAGACTTTTTCACCTCGGTGTTGGCTTTACGGATAGCGGCATCCAATTCGGCTTCAGATTTTTTGACGTTAACAGCGGCTTTTTGAATCGACTTCTTGGTTCGCCCCCCCGTATAGACATTCCAATTCATCTCAATACCAATCTGATCAAAGTTGCCTTTGGTCGACATAATATTCTCAGGCGTCTGCTCACTATAACCATAGCTTCCCACAGCTTCAATTTGCGGATACAACGCAGCTTGTTCAACCCGTTTTTGATCTTCAGCATAGCGCTGTTGCAAGCGTGCCTGCTGAATGCCTAAGTTCTGTGCGAGAGCCAAATTAGTCCATGCCGAAAGCTCTGCTGGATAAGGCTTTTGAAACTGAAAGTCTTCTCGCAACACTGCCAAGTTTTCTTGATAAGGCCCGATCATTTGCGCCAGTTGTTCCTGCGCCAAGACCAGTTGTACATGCGTCGCAATGCGGTTAGCTTGTGCGCTTTGGTACTGTGCATTAGCTTCACTCACATCACTTTTTGCTACCAAACCCTCTCTGAGTTTGGCATTCATCATATTCAGTTGTTCAAGTAAGGCTTGTTCTTCTTGTAAATTGGCTGCGGTTAAACTTTGTTGGCGCAGTACATTAAAATAGGCTTCCGTCACCGCTAAAATGTGCTGCTGACGCTGTAGCTGTAAATTGACTTCACTTAAACTGAGGGAGGTCTTGACTTGTTTCAATCCTTCCCACGCATCCCAACGAAAAAGGGGTTGGCGCGCCGTAATCGCCACTTGTTTGGTGATGGTCGTATCGGGCATGGAAAGAACCGAACTCACCTGCCCAATGGGTTGATTTTTTCGAGTCACATTGCCAGACAGACTAATAGTAGGTAGTAAGTTACCTTGAGCAATGCCTAAATTGAGTTGATCTGCTTCATATTGGAGTAAATTGGCTTGCCAGTTAGGATCATTGACTTTGGCGCGTTGTAATGCGTCGACCAAATCCAAGGCATGACTCCACGGCGCGAAAAACAACACACAGCTGGCCAGAACACATTTAATCTTCATTGTTTTTGGTCCACCTTTCCGCCTCACTGGCCTCGTTCTAAGCAACGCTATACTAAAACGAGTTGTCATTATTTTCGTATATTTTTTATTGCACTGGTTACAATAGCGCGCACTAATCTGTTCATTATGAAGTAAATATTGAATAGTGTCATAGCCCGTTCAACAAACTCATTCACAATACTACACATTAAAAATTCCATTCCCCCTATAAAATGAGCCACGGAGAAAAGGAGTTTCTCTACTGTGTTGTCGCTGAACTGAGTTTTTTGATCGAGTCGCTGTGAATCATTCTTCTTTATTTTCGCTTAAACCTTACGCACTGATTTTTATGTGTGCGCTGTTGGCTGCCTGTCAGAAACCTGAACCTGTCAGCTTTCAAGAGCCCGCACAAATAGAAGCATCTTCGACTCAAACCTTGGACTTAACCGACTTGTGCCAAAAAATTGATAAAAACATGTCGGAAATAGATGCACAACGTACGACTTTTGCTCTAGAGCAAATCAATCAAGATCTTAAGCTGTGTTTACCTTTACTCGGCTTTCAACAACAAAAGCATTTATTGGGTTTATCCAATAAAATGTACCATGACTTTTTATCGGTTGAACGTACGCCGCAACAGCAGCGCGCTTTTGAAAGCTATGCCCTAGAAATGGCTCAACATCCGACCATTCAACAAAGTCTTTTTGAGCAACTCACCATTCGCGACCAATACCTCATCAAACACCAAGGGCAGTCTTATGTCGAGCTGTTTGATGCAGGCGAAGGACAAGTGCATTACCGCCGTAGCCCTGAATATTTAGCCAAAATTTTTGCGCCTTATCTCCCTGTCGCAGAGCAAGAGTTTATTGAACATCTGGCAACACAGAATCAATACCCTGCCGTGATTGGAAGTCAGGTCAAAATTGATGCCAAAGAAATTGTGGATCGTGCGCTGTATTGGGAAAGTTATTTACAGCAATACCCAAAAAGTAGCTACCACCAAGATGCACGTCATCTGTTGAACCTATATAGCACCCTCTTGTTTATCGGACTGGATGCTCAACGCATTTACGACGGCTATACCGTGCAAAGCAATTATTTGGAAGAAATTGAGCACCTAGCCGAATTAAAAAATTCAAGTGTGACGGATCAAGCGCGCTTATTTTTAAAGTTCGTGAAACTCAGCCCTGAACAAAGAGCGGCTCAAATCATCTTGCCTGCTTCCGCCCATGCGCAGCGCCTAGGTGCAGATCAACTCTTACAAAGACAATTGGCGCATTTTATCCAATTGCGCATGGTCCAACCCGATCAAGGCAAAGACTGCTTAAGCGATGCCATTTGCTTAGAACGTTGAACATATCTCCTTTCACACTTTGAATAAAAAGGTCGCTGTTTTTAACAACATTGCATGTTAAGATGATGCATCGCTTGACGGAGCGCGAGTAATTGCTCGCTGAGATCAGCTAAGACTTTTCAATAAAGTTTTGAAGCTGAGTACCGTTGAACCTGATCAGGTTAAGACCTGCGTAGGAATCAAGCCATCTAAAAACTGAACGCCTTTCATTGAACTATTTCCAGTAGAAATACATCCGTTGCATTTGTATCATCAAATTAACAACACACAGAAATAGCTTCAATTGCCATCGTTTTTGGTCGTGCTTGATTCGTTGATGTCATTCATAAGGATCATTGCAATGAACCAGTTAACGAATCTTTCCGCTGAAATTTCAGCACAACATGAACAAGATGCCAAAGATCTGACCCGTATCTTGCCTGCCTCTAAAAAAGTTTATATCCAAGGTTCACGCCCAGACATTCAAGTCCCCATGCGTGAGATTGAACTGACCGAAACCCCAACAGGCTTAGGCGGTGAGTATAATCCACCAGTGATGGTGTATGACACCTCTGGTGTGTATACCGATACCAATGTCAGTATTGATCTGAACAAAGGTCTACCGAATGTTCGCGAAAATTGGATTGAAGAGCGCAACGATACCGAAATGTTAGATAGCCTGAGCTCAAGCTTTGGTCAAGAACGTTTACGAGATATACGTACCGCTGATATTCGTTTTGCTCACATCCAGAAACCACGTCGCGCCAAAGCAGGTCACAATGTCACGCAGATGCATTATGCCAAACAAGGCATCATTACTCCTGAAATGGAATACATCGCTATTCGTGAAAATCAGCGTCAACGTGAAGGGGTCGATGCACGTCAACACGCGGGGCAAAACTTTGGTGCGCATAACCTGATGGAAATCACGCCTGAATTTGTGCGCAAAGAAGTGGCTGAAGGGCGTGCCATTATTCCTGCCAATATTAACCACCCTGAAATTGAACCCATGATCATTGGCCGAAACTTCTTGGTGAAAATCAATGCCAATATTGGTAACTCGGCTCTAGGCTCTTCAATCGATGAAGAAGTCGCAAAAATGACGTGGGCAACTCGTTGGGGTGCAGACACCATCATGGACCTCTCCACAGGGAAGAACATCCATGAAACGCGTGAGTGGATTATCCGTAACTCACCTGTTCCGATTGGTACCGTACCTATCTATCAAGCTTTAGAAAAAGTTGATGGGGTGGCTGAAGACCTGACGTGGGAAATCTTCAAAGACACGCTGATCGAACAAGCGGAGCAAGGCGTAGACTATTTCACCATCCATGCAGGCGTCTTATTACGTTATGTTCCAATGACGGCGAATCGCCTCACTGGTATCGTGTCTCGTGGCGGTTCGATCATGGCACAGTGGTGTTTGGCCCATCATCAAGAAAACTTCCTCTATACGCATTTCGATGAAATCTGCGAAATCATGAAAGCCTATGATGTGTCATTCAGCCTCGGCGATGGCCTACGTCCAGGGTGTATCCAAGATGCCAATGACGAAGCACAGTTCTCTGAATTACGCACTTTAGGTGAGTTGACCCATCGTGCATGGAAACATGATGTGCAAGTGATGATTGAAGGTCCAGGGCATGTGCCTATGCATATGATCAAAGAAAATATGGATCTACAACTTGAAGTCTGCCAAGAAGCGCCCTTCTACACTTTAGGGCCATTAACCACCGATATTGCACCGGGTTATGACCATATTACTTCTGCGATTGGTGCGGCGATGATTGGTTGGTATGGGACTGCCATGTTGTGCTATGTCACGCCAAAAGAACACTTGGGCCTGCCGAACAAGAAAGACGTCAAAGATGGCATCATCACCTATAAAATTGCAGCACATGCGGCAGATTTGGCCAAAGGTCATCCGGGTGCGCAAGTTCGTGACAATGCTCTGTCTAAAGCACGTTTTGAATTCCGCTGGGAAGATCAGTTTAATCTCAGCCTTGATCCAGACACGGCGCGTAGCATGCATGATGAAACCATGCCGAAGGAAGCGCACAAGTCTGCGCACTTCTGTTCGATGTGCGGTCCCAAGTTTTGCTCGATGAAAATCACACAAAACGTGCGTGATTATGCACAAAACCAGCAAAACGCTGCACTGAATAAAATTCAGCAAGAAGAGGTCGAAACCGGTCTCGATAGCATGAAAAAACAATTCCATGCAAGCGGACAAAACTTGTACCAAAAAGTGTAAGCTGATAAAAAACCTTTTGTAATCATGCGATTCTCAGTTAGGATGAAATGATAAATTTCATCCTGATTGCGCTTTATGAACATAATTAAGCAAGCTACATATCACCGTGAAGATGTCCAAATTGTAGACAGAGCCTTTGTTTTTCAGGGTTTTGTTCAAGTAGAAAAAGTAAATTTACGTCATCGCCTGTTTAATCAAGCTGAGTACACCGCTGTGATTTCACGTGAGCTTATTCAGCGCCCTGAAGCGGCAGGTGTCTTAATTTATGATGATGCACAACAAAAATTTGCCTTGATTGAACAGTTTCGTATTGGTGCTATGGATGATCAAGATTCAGCTTGGCAGCTGGAGATTATTGCGGGAGTACTCGATGGTGATGAATCACCTGAAAGCTGTATTCGCCGTGAAGCATTAGAAGAATCAGGCTGTCAGATTGAACACTTACAACATCTGTTTAGCTTTTACCCTTCTGCAGGTGCCTGTGCGGAACTGTTTCATCTGTATAGTGCTGCGGCCGATTTACCCGAACAAGGTGGTGTATTTGGTATGCCCGATGAAGGTGAAAATATTTTATTACACCTGATTGATTATGCGCAGATCGATACATTACTTTCCAATGGTCGGCTCAGAAATGCGCCTGTCATAATGGCCTTGCAATGGCTACAACAACAGATTAAAACGACAAGGAATGTCTAAGGGGTCAGGCATGACTTTAAATAATGAGAAAAATTGGACCATTATCCAAATTTCAGATACGCACTTGATGGATCAAGATCATCTGGAGTTTGTACGTATGAATCCAGAGCAAAGCTTTCATCATGTAATACAACACATTGTGGAACGTCATCCACAACTGAATGCTATCGTCCATACGGGTGACTTGGCACAAGTACCTGTGCCTCGAACCTATCAACGCTATTTAGACTTTATGCAGAGTTTAAAGACGCCGTTTTATCAGGTTCCGGGCAATCATGACAATGCCGAACACTTCCCTTTTCATCAGCAACAAAACAAAGTTCATGTGATTCACTTTGGCCCTTGGAGCGTGGTTTTACTCAATAGTGCTGTCAAAGGTAAAATCGATGGCTGGGTCGATGAAGCACAATTGAACCAACTGGAACAGATCCTACAAGAATTTGCCCAGCAACACATTGTGATTGCCTGTCATCATCATCCTTTTGAAATGCAGTCAAAATGGATTGATCAACATAAACTCAAGAACACCCAAGACCTCACTGCGGTTCTTGCGAAATACCACAATGTCAAAATTGTGCTGTCGGGACATGTCCATCAAGAATCATGGCGTGAGTGGCATGGTATTCAGTTTTACTCGACGCCGTCTACCAGTGTCCAATTTAAACCTTTAAGCGATCATTTCGCCTTAGATGAGCAAGCACCAGGTTATCGTATTTTACAATTAAACGCAGATGGCAGCCATGAAACCCACGTAGAACGTGTCTTACACGCACAGCAAAAAATAAATGTTGAAATTTCAGGTTATTAACTTTTCATTTTTATCGTTTTCAATTACCTTAGTTGCTCTTACGAAAAAGTGATCAATTTAATCCAAACATCAAAGACTATCAAAATACTTAAAAAGTCTATATGATGACGACCCCCGAGGGTGAATCTCCTCGAGGGTGGATAAAAACACTTGCATATCACCATATTTTTTGCGTATTAAAGATACGTATATGATGAGGATTGCCCTAAATGGCGAATGACAACCAAAATACTGTCTTAGACGAACAAACTGATGTTGTAGATGAAAAATCTACAAAACGTGTGCGCAAAACTAAGCCTAAAGCGACTGACGGTGGTTCTACTGCAAGCTTATTTGGTATTGAACCTTATCAGCCGAAAAAAAATGAAGAATACATGTCTGAAGGTCAGCTTGAGCACTTCCGCCAAATTTTGTTGGCATGGAAAGCAGAGCTGATGTCAGAAGTTGACCGCACACTCAACACCATGCAAGACGAAAACACCGCTTTGCCTGATGTGAATGACCGCGCGACACAAGAAGAAGAGTTTGCAATTGAATTACGTACACGTGACCGTGAACGTAAACTCATCCGCAAAATCGAGCAATCAATTGAAGCGATTAAAAACGATGACTATGGTTTCTGTGAAACCTGTGGTATCGAAATTGGTCTGCGCCGTTTAGAGGCCCGTCCAACAGCAACTTTATGTATTGACTGCAAAACACTGGCAGAAATCAAAGAGAAGCAAAATAACGGTTAATCATGTTATTCAATAATCCTCCCCCAACCCCTCCTTTACATAAGGAGGGGGACAACAGGATGGCTTATGTGGGTCGGTTTGCGCCATCGCCAACCGGCCCTTTGCATTTTGGTTCACTCATCACCGCCGTTGCCAGTTATTGCGAAGCTAAAGCACATCAAGGCACATGGTTGGTTCGTATTGAAGATACCGATATCCCGCGTATTTACCCCGGCAGTGAAAGCCATATCTTGCATTGTATCGAGGCTTTCGGCTTTCAGCCCGATGCGGAGATCATATTCCAAAAAGATCGTCTCGACCTATATGAAGACGTGATTCAGCAACTGCATCAACTCAAACTGGTCTATGCCTGTCAGTGCACCCGCAAAATGCTCGGTTCTAACCACATTTATGCAGGCACCTGCCGTGACCTTGCTCTGCCTTTTGAGCAACAAGCCATTCGCGTCAAAGTAGAAGATGTCGAGATTTGTTTTGATGATGCTCTGCAAGGCCGACACTGCTCACAACTGGCACATGAGCTCGGTGACTTTGTACTGAAACGCCGCGATGGCATTATCAACTATCAATTAGCGGTCGTGGTAGATGACTACCTACAAGGCATCACCCATGTGGTTCGTGGTGCAGATCTATTGGATAATACCGAGCGACAAATTTATTTAGGTCAGCTGCTAGATTACCCACGTCTTAGCTATATGCACCTGCCTTTAGCCATGAATAATCAAGGGCAAAAATTGTCTAAACAAAATATGGCACAAGCGCTGGATCTTAACCAAGCACCAGCTCTACTCGCTCAAGCAATACGCGCACTAAATCAGCCAGTTGTCGAACTAGACCATCCTAAACGAATGTTGCAACAAGCCATTGCACAATGGGATGTTTCACTGATTCCGCACCGTACTACCCTGCACGGTATCTATTTATAGCAAAACCATCGCGGCAGAAACTCAACACTACGCATAGCGCGCAACGTTTCAATTGAAGAAAATTCAAAAAATTAGATTATTACAGTCACA
This sequence comes from Acinetobacter sp. PC34, assembly GCF_051789135.1. Taxonomy (NCBI): domain Bacteria; kingdom Pseudomonadati; phylum Pseudomonadota; class Gammaproteobacteria; order Moraxellales; family Moraxellaceae; genus Acinetobacter; species Acinetobacter sp. PC34. Next base: position 3,268,952 of record NZ_CP196664.1, read on the forward strand.
TTCATCATGAAAGAATGATGCATAAATACGCTGATGAGAAACACAATTTAGGAAGGGCTCAAACGCTATCCGCATAACGAAAAGTGAGTTTCGTCTGCAGATAGCGTGATGAAAGAACAACCGGCTTAGAAGCTGGATTCTTCTTTGGTTGGATTGGCACTTTGTGTGGTTGCATCAATTTTCAAAATCAAACTGATCATCACTGCGCACATAATCAGTGATGAACCACCATAACTAATGAAAGGTAGGGTCAAACCTTTGGTTGGCAGCATGCCCATATTCATACCTGCGTTTACCAAAATTTGCAGTAAGAAAATAATCGATACCCCATATGCCAAATAACCCGCACGCAGGTACTGATTCTTCAAGGCACGATGACCCACTTTGATACAGCACAGCAACATGGTAAAGGACAGAATTAAGACCGTAGTGATCCCGAAAAAGCCAAACTCTTCGCCTAAAATGGCCAACATGAAGTCGGTATGCGCTTCAGGCAAGTAGGCCATTTTCTGTACACTGTGGCCAAGCCCTACACCAAACCATTCACCACGCCCAAAAGCCATTAAGGCATTGGAAAGCTGGTAACCAGTACCTAGCGGATCTTCCCAAGGGTTTGAGAAAGACATTAGACGTTCAAAACGGTAAGGCTCAAATACAATCAGAAAGACAAAGGCCGCAAAGATTGCACCAAAAGCCATACCAAACTGAATCAACGGCGCGCCAGCAAGGAAAAAGATACCGAGCATCATCAAACTAATCACCACGGTTGCCCCCAAGTCAGGCTCCGCAATAATCAAACCCACCGTCAACAGCATAATAATACCGAGACGGATCAAGCCTTTGATGTTATTTCTTACTTCTTCGGCACGGCGTACCACATAGTCCGCTGTGAAAATCGCCATCATTACTTTGGCGACCTCAGAAGCCTGCAAGGTGAAGCCCGCAACACGAATCCAACGGGTCGAACCATTAACCTCGGTACCAACAACCAATACGGCAGCCAGCAGTAAGATGGTCAAGATCCACAGTGGGAAGGTGTTATTGAACCAAACATTGAGCGGAACTCGGTATACCGCATAGGCCAAAACGCCCGCCACCGCGATTGAAATCCCGTGACGAAGGACATAGTGAAATGAATTCTCATGAAGGCGTTCAGCATAAGGCATCGACGCAGATGCAACCATGATCGAGCCTAAACACAACAAAGCAATGACGCAAAAGATCAACACATTACGCGGTGTCACTTCGCTGGGTACACGCGGCGCCCAACGGCTATAAAACTGGTTAATTTTATTGATCGTTGTCTGAGCAAACTCAGCCATCTCAATTTCCTTATTATTTTTAGTGGAGTTCTTGCACACAAGCGACAAACTGATGTCCGCGCTGTGGGTAACCACTGAACATATCAAAACTTGCACATGCAGGTGACAATAACACGACATCATGGGCTTGGGTATGGGCTTGGCAAAGTGCAATTGCCTGCTCTAAAGTCTCAGCATGCAGTAAGGTGGTTGTTCCTACCACAGCTTGTTCAACTAACGCCGCATCTTCACCAATCAACACAGCCACTTTCACGTATTTGCTCAAAGCCTCACGTAAAGCACTAAAATCTTGTCCTTTGCCTTGACCACCTAAAATGATCGCGACCTTACCACCTTTGGCTTCAATCGCAGCACCTAGACCATCAATCGCAGCCAGTGTTGCGCCTACATTGGTGCCCTTAGAGTCATTATAGTAGCGCACACCCTCAACTTCTTTCACAAACTCACAGCGATGCTCTAAGCCTTTAAAGCTTTTCAGTGTTTCCAACATCGACTCCAGTGGCAAGTTGATTGCCTCACCCAAAGCCAAACAGGCCAAAGCATTGGCAACATTGTGTGTACCTTGAATATACATCTCTGCACTGTTCAATAAACGTGTGCGGCCACGGGCTAACCAGATCGTACCATCGTCATCTCTTAATACACCGTACTGATTCATATCAGGTGCATTTAAACCAAAGCTTTGCATTGGCGTAGCATCAGGCACTAAAGGACGAGTAAGTGAGTCATCACGGTTATGAACGACTTTTTTCACGCCTTGGAAAATGCGATGCTTCGCGGTGTGATAGCCCATCATATCGCCATGACGGTCAAGATGATCTTCACTCATATTCAGCACCACCGCAACTTCAGCTTGTAAATTTGAAGTGGTTTCTAACTGAAAGCTGGATAGCTCTAAAATGTATAAATCTGGCTCATCTTTGGTTAAATCCAACGCTGGGCGACCAAGGTTACCGCCTACCGCGACTTTCACGCCTGCATGTTCAGCCATCAGACCAATCAAGGTCGTCACAGTACTTTTTGCATTAGACCCAGTAATGGCCATGATTGGCTTGTCAGTTGCACGACGTAGGATTTGAATTTCACTCACCACGGGAATGCCTTTGGCAATCGCAGCTTGAATTTCAGGTAGTTTCGGATCGAGCCCAGGGCTAATAACGATTTCTTCAGCAGACAACAACAGTTCTGCGTCAAACTGACCAAAACTGGTTTGTACCTCTGCTGGAATTTGGTCATGACCGGGCGGAGTCGATCGGGAGTCCGTTACTGCAACGCGGTAGCCTTGGTTATGTAAAAAATTGACCGCTGCAACACCAGAAATGCCGAGCCCTGCAACGACCTTAAGTCCACCACGTTGTATTAACATTTTCGCCCCATGCTTGGTCTGAGATTTATCTGCGGAAATGTTAGCACTTTGCTGTTTTGAATGCTTTTTCTGTTTTGACTTTCCTGCACTTTTTTTGTGTCAGTGCGTAAAAAAGCCGCCCCTCTTGGACGGCTTTTTTATTTGTGAGCAAAAATCGTTTTATTTCCATTTCACCGCTTGGACTTCAGGCTTTTTCGTATTGCGGTCTTCTGTTGCTGGGCAGGCACAGTTTCCGCCACAACCGCCAGCCATTGACGGCTTTAACCACATCGCTAAACGTGTCCAACCACGAGCCTCACACAGCGCGGACAAGGACATGAAAACTGAACCCGATGTCCTAGGAAATACTTTCTTAAATACCACCACTGCACTCCAGATCACTAGAGCAGCAACAATTAGAATTTCAATCATCTCAATCTCCTCGCCTATTTACGCCGATTAGCCCAAATAGTGCGTTGCAATTTGATAGGTCAGGAATGACATTAAATAAGCCAAACCAAACAAGTAAATGGTCATAAAACTCACGGTTTTCCATGAACCTGTTTCACGTTTGACCGTTGCTAAAGTCGCCAAACAGTGCGGTGCATAAATAAACCACACCAATAAAGACAGACCAGTCGCCACCGACCAGCCGAGCTCACCGCCACTACTGATCAGTGAAGCCAAACCTTGTGACATGGCATCTTCATCAACAGCGGATAAGGCATATACCGTACCTAAAGCTGCCACCACCACTTCACGAGCAGCCATGGCTGGAATCAAGGCAATACAAATCTGCCAGTTGAAGCCCAGCGGTGCAAAAATCGGTTGCAGTAAATGACCGAGCATACCGGCAAATGAATAATCAATTTCAGGTAAAGTCGCGCCTTCAGGAGCTTGCGGGAAGGTACATAAGAACCACAGCAAAATAGACAACGCGAAAATGATGCCACCCACGCGACGCAAGAAGATCTTGGCACGGTCAAGTAAACCAATCCAAATATTCTTCAAGTCAGGGAAACGATAGCTTGGTAACTCCATCATCAACATATGTTGTGACTTGTCTTTCTGGAAGAATTTCAGAACGAAAGATACACACAGTGCACTGACAATCCCGGCCATATATAAAGCAAACAACACTAAACCTTGCAGATTAAAAATCCCCCAAACAGTTTGTTCAGGAATAAAAGCAGCAATTAACAAGGCATATACAGGTAAACGTGCAGAACACGTCATTAACGGTGCCACAAAAATCGTAGTCAAACGGTCACGCGGATCACTAATGGTACGCGATGCCATGATGCCCGGAATTGCGCAGGCAAAGCTAGACAAGAGCGGAATAAAGGCACGCCCAGAAAGACCTGCTTTAAACATCAGCTTATCTAGCAAAAACGCGGCACGCGGTAAATAACCCGACTCTTCCAATACCAAGATAAAGAAGAACAAAATTAAAATCTGCGGCAAGAACACCACGACACCACCCGCACCCGCAATAATCCCGTCTACCACCAAACTGTTAAGTAAAGGGTGGCTAATTGACCCACCGATGGTTTCACCCAGCCAGCCAAAGAAGGTTTCAATCCCATCCATAAACGGCGCTGCCCAAGAAAAAACGGCTTGGAAGACAATAAACATCATTACTGCAAGGCTAACTAGCCCCAAAACTGGATGTAGAAAAATCTTATCCAGAAAATCAGTTCGCTTGTCTTCTTCATCGACGTACTGCACGGCATCATGTAATAAATTTTCTACTTTCTCATGTGCAGTGTCGCCTTTTAAGCCCGTCAACTCGGTATAAGGCACGGCATATTTGCCCTGCTCTAAAGCACTGAGCAAGCTTTCAATACCCGAATTACGCACCGCAACGGTTTCAACGATCGGTACACCCAAGCGCTCAGAAAGCTTTTGGGTATTGATTTGCATGCCACGGCGACGTGCTTCATCCATCATGTTTAAAACGATTAACATTGGACGGCCCAATGCAATCAGTTCAATCACTAAACCGAGGTGAAGTTTGAGGTTAGTTGCATCAACGATACATAAGAAAGCATCTTGCTGACCTTCTTCTGCAATTTTCCCCATCACCACGTCACGGGTAATCATTTCATCAGGGCTAGTCGCATCCAAGCTATACGTCCCTGGCAAATCCAGAACGCGAACTGCTTGACCTGAAGGAAGAGTAAATTGACCAACTTTACGCTCAACCGTAACACCCGCATAGTTACCTACTTTTTGGCGCGTTCCAGTGAGATGGTTAAATAACGAAGTTTTACCGCAGTTTGGATTACCTACAAGGGCAACACGCAAGGCATCACTCATCTAGGTGCTCCTTCGACTTGAATTTCAATTTTTTCAGCTTCAACTTTTCTTAAGGCGAAACGTGTAAAACCCACTTGGATTAAAATTGGATCGCCACCAAAAACACCTTTGGTAATCACCTGTACTTTTGTACCTGCGACAAAGCCTAATGTTTCAAGACGACTAGCCACCAAATCAGTCTGAGCTTCGCCATCCAAAGTATGATTCACTTTGTTAATGATGGCAGTTTGTTTGACTTTTAAATCAGATAAACGCACCGCATCCAACCCTTTAATATTTTGAACAGTATACAAACAAATGAGAATAATTACCAAATCAGATTCGATAATGATTCGCATCTGTTATAACACATCGACAAGCGAGAATGATTACACTACATTGAATAAAACCCCTATTCCTTGTTTTGTCTTTCCGTGATGATGTGCTTGAGAGCTTTATGTTAAATAAAAAACCGCGTGTGCCTGCGCCTGTTCAAATTCCAACTCAGCTCAGTTTTTTACACGGCTTTAAAGATTATCTCATTGCACAAACCGTCAGCCCACACACCCGAAATGCTTATCTCTCTGACTTATTGCAGTGCAGCGAGTGTAGTCGGGTGAGCATGCCTGAATGGAGCAGTGACGATGTCGCCGATGTTCTGCTGACCCTCACCAAGCAAGGCAAAAGCCCGCGCTCCATTGCGCGCTGTCTGTCTGCTCTGCGTTCTTTTTTTAAGTTTCTACGGGAACAAAAACTGCGTTCAGACAACCCTGTCGCACTACATAAAACACCCAAAATTGGCCGTGCACTGCCTAAAGATTTGTCTGAGCAAGACGTGGATGCCTTAATCCAAGCTCCAGATATTGAAACCGCTCTCGGACTCCGTGATCGTGCCATGTTTGAAGTGTTGTATGCCTGTGGTTTACGTGTATCTGAGCTACTGAATCTACGCCTAGACTTAATCAATTTGAAACAAGGCTATTTAAGGATTACGGGTAAGGGCAATAAAGAAAGACTGGTACCTTTGGGGCAAATCGCAGTGGAATGGGTCGAAAAATACTTAATTGAATCCCGTCCGCAATTATATAAATCTGCAACTGACTATCTATTTTTAACTCAACATGGCGGCATTATGAGTCGGCAAAACTTTTGGTACGCCATTAAACGCTATGCCTTACAAGCAGGGATTCAGGCTGAACTATCTCCACACACCTTACGACATGCTTTTGCAACGCATTTACTCAATCACGGTGCTGACTTGCGTGTGGTACAAATGTTATTGGGACATAGTGATCTGTCCACGACACAAATTTACACCCATGTCGCACAAGTGCGTATGCAACAACTACATGCCAGCCATCACCCAAGGGCTTAAGGTCTTGATCATCCATAACTTAAGGCTGTTTTTAGCACGAAGACTACGAAGTATTACCGAGTCCTGTACTTTTTTTGCTATGCTTGGCGCTCTGTTTTTATAAAGTCAAAAGAAAAAGGGTTATCTATGTTATTTACCCGTAAACCATTGTTCATTGCCTGTGCCATTGCTTCAAGTGTTCTATTTACAGCATGTTCAAATAACACTGAAGAAAAAAAACAAGACTCTTTAACGGCAAGTGCACCAGCCACAGGTGAAGCGTCGACTTTGACGGAACGCAATGCAAAGCAACGTTTAATTGACACTCTTCAAAAGCATTTCAAAACAGCCAATATCAATGCCAAAATCATCGATATCAAAACCACTGAAGTGCCAAATTTATTTTGGGTCAATCTTGAAGGGATGAGCTCGGTTTATACCACGGCAGATGGTAAATATATTATCCAAGGTGATGTGATTCGCTTGGGCGATAAAACACTCCACAACGTCAGCGACAACCTGCAAGCTGAAGCCAACAAAAAGCTTCTAGCAGGGCTCAAAACTGAAGACCTACTGGTTTATAAAGCCAAAGACAAGACCAAACATGTGGTTTATGTCTTTACCGATGCCAGCTGTCCATACTGCCATAAACTGCACGAGCATATCCCTGAAATCACAGCTCAAGGCATTGAAGTGCGTTACATTGCATGGCCGCGTGGCGAACAGTTCATGCCAGCCATGGAAAGTGTGTGGTGTAGTGCAGACCGTCAAGCTGCCTTTGATCAAGCGATTTCAGGTGCTCAACTTCCACCAGCGACCTGTAAAAATCCAGTGCGAGATCAATACCAGTTGGGTCTGAACATGGGCGTAAATGGGACACCTGCGATCTACAATGAAGATGGTGAATATCTCGGTGGCTATTTGGCCCCAAGTGAATTATTAAATCGCCTTAAATAACTAGGGTGTGTTGACACTTTTAGCTTAAAAAAATAGCGAAGTAGTAAAATCAAATCGCCAAACCCAATTTTACTATTCGCTATGCCTCGTACCATGCTGACAGATCAACACTGGCAAAAGTTGAAAGTTATTCTGCGTAATTTATCCATTCACCACAACTCAAATTTACGCAATTTTATTGAAGCTATTCTCTATAGAATTAGAACAGGCTGTCCGTGGCGAGATATTCCTTGTTGTTTTGGTCATTCAAACTCTATTTTCAAACGTTTTAATCGTTGGTCAAGCAGCGGTAAGTTACTTAGATTATTCAAATTACTAGCCTCATGCCCCGATATGGAGTGGATTTTTATTGATGGCTCTCATGTACGTGCTCATCAACATTCTGCCGGCATAGCGAATCAATCTATTTCTAAAGGTGTAGGAGGAAACTCCTCAAAAATACATTTGATTGTTGATGCACATGGCAATCCTATTGATTTCATGATTACCGATGGAACCACACATGATGTTAAAGTTGCACCTGATTTAATATCAACATTAGATTTAAAAGAGACAAAAGTGGTATGTGCAGATAAAGGCTATGATTCAGAACCACTGCGTGAACAGATCAGGAAAACAGGGACTAAAGCGAATATACCAAAGAAAACAAATAGCCAATCGAACAATGACCATATGGACTGGTATTTATATAAAATCAGGCATTTAGTTGAAAATATGTTTTGTAGATTAAAGCAATTTAGAGGAATAGCTACTCGATATGACAAGCTCAAAAGAAATTATCAAAGTTCTGTTGCTTTAGCCTGTATATTTTTATGGCTACCTTTATAGGGTTAATTATGAACAGTAAATGTCAACAGACCCTAATTTTTATTTGTTATTTAACTAATATTTATAGTTAAACATAAAATGATTTCTTTCCTAGAGTCTCACAGTTTTTTTAGCTATGATCTAGGCTTGGTTCAATATATATAAGTAAATTGGAGTGTGACGTGAAACCAGTTCGTCTGGCAATCCTCGGTCTTGGTACTGTGGGTGGTGGTGCCCTTAAACTACTAAAAGAAAATGCTGCTGAGATTAAACGTCGCACCGGTCGTGAAATTCAAATTACCTATGTCGGCACACGCCGCCCTCGTCCAGACTTAGATTTAGGCGATGAGGTCAAGCAAAGTGCTGACTTACTCGACATTGTGCGTCAGCCTGATGTCGATGTTGTGGTTGAAGTGATGGGTGGCATCCATCCTGCATATGAAGTGATTAAAGAAGCCATTTTGCATGGTAAACAAGTCGTCACCGCGAACAAAGCTTTACTTGCTGAACATGGTAATGAGCTATTCAAATTGGCGGATGACAATGCCGTGCAAATCGCCTATGAAGCTGCGGTTGCAGGGGGCATTCCCATCATTAAAGTGATGCGCGAAGGTCTAGCTGCAAACAAGATTAATTGGTTAGCGGGTATCATCAATGGTACAGGCAACTTTATTCTGACTGAAATGCGTGAAAAAGGTCGTGCTTTTGCCGATGTGCTCAAAGAAGCACAAGAGCTGGGTTATGCCGAAGCTGATCCAACTTTTGATGTCGAAGGCATTGATGCTGCACATAAACTCACGATTTTAGCATCGTGTGCTTTTGGTATTCCGCTACAGTTTGACAAAGTCTATACCGAAGGCATCAGTAAAATCACAGCACAAGATGTGAAATATGCTGAAGAGCTGGGTTTCCGTATTAAGCACTTGGGGATTGCGCGCCGCGCAGCGAATGGCATCGAACTTCGAGTTCACCCAACCTTGATCCCTGCGGAAGAACTGATTGCCAATGTCAACGGTGTTAAAAATGCTGTCTTGGTACAAGCCCATGCTGTCGGTCCAACCCTGTACTATGGCGCAGGCGCAGGCGCGGGCCCAACCGCTTCTGCGGTCGTTGCAGATGTCATTGATATCGTCCGTGATATCTCTTATACCGAAGATGGTGCTGGAACGATTCCACAATTGGCTTTCGAAGCACTGACCAATGTGCCCATTTTAAGCCGTGAAGAAATGACTACAGGTTATTACATTCGGATTAATGCAGAAGATCAAACTGGCGTCTTGGCCGATGTAACCACGATTCTCAGTCGTGCAGGCATCAGTATCGATGCCATCATGCAACAACCACGCTTAAAAGACCTTATTCCAATCGTGATTTTGACTGATCCAGTCGTTGAATCAAAAATGGACGAGGCACTTGCTCAAATTCAAGCCTTACCCGTCATTCATGGCGAAATCGTGCGAATTCGTTTAGAATCGCTTGATAATTAATCGGGTTGAGGAAAAGAACGCTCTTCTCTTCCTCACCAAGCTCTACACACAATTGGAACATCATCATGTCGAATGCCAATCGTTATACTGGTTTAGTTGACCGTTATCGCGACCGTTTACCAGTGTCTGCAACTACTCGCGCTATTTCTTTGGGTGAAGGTAATACGCCACTGATTAAACTCGAGAACATTCCACGTTTAATTGGCAAAAATGTTGAAATTTATGTGAAGTACGAGGGCTTAAACCCGACTGGTTCATTTAAAGACCGTGGTATGACCATGGCAGTCACTAAAGCCGTTGAAGAAGGCTCAAAAGCCATTATCTGTGCATCTACTGGTAATACCTCAGCTGCAGCTGCGGCTTATGCAGCGCGTGCAGGCATTAAAGCGTTTGTGTTAATCCCAGAAGGCAAAATTGCCATGGGTAAAATGGCGCAAGCAATGATGTATGGTGCCATCACCATGCAAATCCGTGGTAACTTCGATGACGGTATGCGTCTGGTTAAAGAAATTGCCGATAAAGCCCCTGTAACGATCGTAAACTCAATCAACCCGTACCGTTTGCAAGGTCAAAAAACCATTGCTTACGAAATCGTAGACGAGTTAGGCCGAGCACCAGATTACCACTGCCTACCAGTGGGTAACGCAGGGAACATTACTGCACACTGGATGGGGTATACCGAAGCGGTTGCTAACCAACCTGCGGATCAATTTGAGCAAGTGATTTACGACGCTGAAACAGATCAGTTCACGGGTCCAAAACCTGAAGGCTTACCAACTATGGTTGGTTACCAAGCAGCAGGTGCTGCGCCATTCTTACGTGGTGCACCCGTTGAGAACCCTGAAACAGTTGCAACGGCAATCCGTATTGGTAATCCACAAAGCTGGAGCCATGCTAAAGCAGTGGTTCGTGACTCTCAAGGTTGGTTCGATGAACTGACTGATGCTGAAATCTTAGAAGCACAACGTTTGCTTTCAATGTATGAAGGTGTCTTTGTAGAACCTGCTTCTGCAGCATCGATTGGCGGTGCAATCCGTGACATCAAAGCAGGTAAAATTGCGGAAGGTTCCGTGATTGTCTGTACCGTGACAGGTAATGGCCTAAAAGACCCAGATACTGCGATCAAACAGTGTTCTGATGCAGTCATGCTGTCAATCGATGCAACTTTAGAACAAGTTCGCGATTCAATTCTTTCAAACATGTAATTGAGAGAAGACAAAAAAGCCCTGCATCTGCAGGGCTTTTTTATGACTCAATTTTTGTTGTTGAGTGAGCAAAAACAAAGTCGGGTTAAATACGTTTTGGTAATTGGCTCGCCCAGTTCATTAGGCGTGTTGCATCATTGGTACGTGCTGCAGATGAGTCCGCGCCCAATAACACCACCACTGCTGGACGGTTATTTAAAGTGGTATGCATTACCACACAACGACCGGCTTCATTAATGAAACCTGTTTTTGAAATATTAATATTCCAACCACCATTACGAACCAAGGCATTGGTATTGTTTGATTTTAATACACGATAGCCCAAGTTAAAGTCATAGCTGGCTGTGGTTGAGAACTGACGAATCAGACCATACTGTGATGCGGCATTGACCAAAATACCCAAGTCACGTGCTGAAGCGACATTACCTGGATGTAGACCTGTCGACTCCATATAATGGGTTGAATTCATACCCAAAGATTTGGCTTTGGCATTCATCGCCGAAACAAAGGCTGAGCGACCACCCGGATACGTCCGTGCAAGCGCCGATGCTGCTGGGTTTTCTGACTTCATTAATGCAAATAACAATGCCTCTGCACGGTTCATACTGTCCCCTGCACGCAGGGACGAGCTTGAACTTTTACAACCCGAACACGAAAAGTCCGCTTGCTGTAAAGTAATGTTTTCAGACATATTTAAACGCGCATCTGAAATCACCACCGCCGTCATCAACTTAGTAATCGAGGCAATCGGCAGCGCGGTATTACTGTTTTTACTGTACAGTACTTCACCTGTATTGCCATCCATCACCAGTGCTGCACGAGCATTGACACTGGGTTGGTTGGAATATTTCGAGGTATCGAAAATTTGTACTGTTTTCGAGGTACTGTTGTTTGTTACCACACCATTGGAACTGCGAATACTGGTAGTGACTTTTGTTGAACCCTTAGGAGCGTACTCTTCAGGATCTTCCATGAGATCATCATTCAGAAACTGTTCTGCATCTGCTGCAGACCAGCTCATGCTTGCTTGGCTAGGGCCCGAGCCCGGATTCATCACCAAGTCTGCAAAGCTATGGGTACTGACCGTCGTTGCAATCGACCATCCCAATAGATGCATTAAAAATTTATTTGATTTTTTCACTTTTCTTCACTCAACTTCATAACCCATAAGATACATTTGCGTATTCACGCCAATATGCCTTACATTTGTACACAATGCGAACAGCATTGCCGTCGACAGCGTGCATATCTTTTCAAATAAGCCTAAGAATAGGATTGCTAATTTTGTCGTTTCATTGCAAGCTTATTTTGCTTTATGTAACAAAAAATATGGTTTTTATAGTGAGGAAGAGCTAGGTGATCACAGTTTTAGTGGTAGATGACCATGAGTTAGTACGTACAGGGATTTGTCGAATGCTCGAGGACCATGCCGATGTTCAAGTCATTGGCCAAGCTGAATCTGGTGAAGAAGCAATTAACCTCGTCCGTCAATATCACCCGAATGTGGTTCTGTTAGATGTCAACATGCCAGGCATCGGTGGAGTTGAAACCACACGCCGCTTACTACAAACCGCACCCGAAACCAAAGTACTGGCGGTCAGTGGTCTAGCTGAAGAACCTTATCCTTCCCTGTTACTCAAAGCTGGCGCCAAAGGCTACATTACCAAAGGTGCGCCCGTGACCGAAATGGTCCGTGCGATTAATAAAGTGATGCAAGGCGGTAAATATTTCAGCGCTGATATTGCTGAACAACTGGCCAGTTCTTATCTATCGGATACACAAACCTCACCTTTTGATGCTCTGTCTGAACGTGAAATGCAGGTGGCGATGATGGTTGTGAATTGCATCAGTGCACAAGAAATTTCTGACAAGCTTTTTGTCAGCGTAAAAACGGTCAATACCTACCGTTACCGAATTTTTGAAAAGCTCAATATCGACAGTGATGTGAAGCTGACTCACCTTGCTATTCGTTATGGCTTAATCAAACCCTGATGCAAGCTGACTAACACCCGCATGCTGCAATACTCAACCAATATTCAGTTAAATCAATACCGTTTAGGTGTTTGGTATGCGTCTTATCGACTGTTTATTGGCTGCTGTTTGTTGTTGGTTTATCTACTGACCTATGAGCAGTTGTTTTCAAATTATCAATATCCAATATTGTATCGTTCTGTCCTGATTGGCTTTATTTTTATCAGTGCCTTTCAGCTATTGAGCCTCAAGCATGTGCGCAAGCGCATACCACTTCAGCTCACCTTGTTGTTTATCATCGATGTCATTAGCCTCAGCTTACTCACTTTGGCCACCGACGGTCCGAACTTACAGTTAAGCTTATTGTTTGTGATCACGATCTTTGCCTCTTGTGTATTGGTCGATAAACAAAAAGCACTCATCATTACCTTGATTGCTGTGATTACACTGGTTTATCAACACTTTATTGGAACGCTATTTTCAATTAGTTCACTGAATACCATTGGCAACAGTGCCGTGCTCGCCTTTTTGTTCTTTGTGGTTTATGGGTCTGGACAAATTGCAGTACGACGTTTTCAAGTCCTTGAAAATTTAAACTTCTATCAGTCCCAAGAACTGGATCAACTGCAAAACATTAACCGTTATATTTTAGAGCAAACCGAGCTCGGCTATTTGGTTCTCGATGAAAACTGCCACATGGTGCTGAGTAATCCTGCAGCCTGTGCATTATTGGGTATCTCCCCGATTTATGCTCACGATAAATATCCTTTGTACAAAGCACAGCCTGATTTATTTGAACTCCTCAAATTCGACCAACTGAAGAATGGAGAAAAATTCCAATTTACATCCCAGCTGAGTCGCTTTCAAATTCAGATCGAAATTCAAAAACTTCAAGTCCCGAACCAAACACTGACCTTATTCGTCCTACAAGATGCACAAAAAATTAATCAACGTGTACAACAACTCAAGCTGGCTGCACTGGGTCAACTTTCTGCCAGTATTGCCCATGAAATCCGCAATCCATTGGCTGCCATCACCCAAGCCAATGAATTGATGCAGGTGAACGATCCTGAGCAAGCCCTGTTACAGAACATGATCGCCAAACAAGCCTCACGGATTGATAAAATTATTGGCGATACACTGAGCATGGCACGCAGTAAAGAAACCTATCCAACCTTGATTGATGTCGCCGCTTTTTTAGAACGTTTTATCGTTGAAGATTTGCCCGATGTCAAAGATCAAATTGATTACCGCATTTCCGATCAAGCTCAGATTCAGTTTGATGAACAACAACTGAGGCAAGTGCTGATCAACCTGATTCGAAATGCCATTCGGCATAATGCAGCTGAAGCCGAGCACATTCACATTCGAGTCTATAGCTATAAAAACCTCGTCCACATTGATGTCTGCGATTTTGGTGAAGGGGTCGCCACTCAGGATCAAAGCACCCTGTTTCAACCGTTTTTTAGTACCTCAATCAATGGAACTGGGTTAGGATTATATTTATCCCATAGTTTCTGCGAAGCCAACCAAGCTAAGCTATACTATGTAGAACAAAAAATAGGGGCATGCTTTCGGATTGAATGCCCCCGTATAAACAATGACGTGTAATTTTTGGGGTTAAACGTGGAAAAAAAACCACTTGTTTTATTGGTGGATGACGAACAAGACTTATGTACACTGATGCAAATGTCTTTAAGTCGGATGGGGATTGATACACGTATTGCCTATCGCTTACAGGAGGCTGTTCAAGCACTTAAAACACATCAATATGATGCCTGTCTGACAGATTTGAATTTACCTGATGGTAATGGATTAACGCTGGTGGATTTTATTGCTCAAAATTATCCTAATCTACCTGTAGCTGTATTAACTGCTTATGGCAACATGGATATTGCGATTGCAGCACTTAAAGCTGGTGCTTTTGATTTTGTCAGTAAACCGATCAACCAAAAACATTTAGAGCAACTTTTACAAAAAGCCTTTAATCAGCCCATCAGTCATCTGCATATCCAAGAAGATACGCTTGAACATCGTCTGCTGATTGGTCAGTCCCTTCCTATTCAACAGCTACGTATCACCTTAAAGAAAATTGCACGCTCGCAAGCCCCTGTCTTTATTACGGGTGAATCAGGCACTGGCAAAGAAGTGGTGGCTAATCTGGTACATCGCCTGAGCAATCGCAATGAAGGGCCATTTATTGCCATTAACTGCGGTGCCATACCGACCGAACTGATGGAAAGTGAATTGTTTGGACACCGTAAAGGCAGCTTCACAGGGGCCACTCAAGACAAACAAGGGCTGATTCTCTCTGCACATGGCGGCAGTTTATTTTTAGATGAAATTGCCGAGTTACCGCTCACTATGCAGGTGAAACTGCTGCGCGCGGTACAAGAAAAACGCATTCGCCCAATTGGGAGTGACACGGAAATTGATGTCGATTTTCGTGTGATTAGTGCCAGCCATCAAGACCTAGAAGCACTGGTACAACAAGGCAAGTTCCGTCAGGATTTGTACTTCCGCATCCATGTCATGGACATTGTGCTGCCTGCCCTACGTGAGCGTGGCAATGACATTATTCTTTTAGCACAACATTTCATTCAGAAAATCTGCCAAGAATGGGACATCCCAGTCAAACCACTGAGTGAACGTGCACGTGAGTTTTTATTGGCCCAATATTATCCAGGCAATGTGCGTGAACTACGCAATATGATGGAACGTGCCATCACTTTAAGTGATGAAAGCAGTATCGACTTACCACACTTGCAAACAGCACCACTGCGACCGATTGCTCAGACCAACTATGCCAATGCCACCCAACAAGGTACTATTGGCAATGATCAACTTAGCCATGTGCCTTCGCGTAAATTGCCCGAAGAGGGTTTAGAGCTGTATTTAGAAAAAATTGAAAAAGAAATTTTGATGAATGCGCTCAATCTCACCCACTGGAACCGAACACTAGCGGCTAAAAAGCTCGGCATGTCTTTCCGTTCTTTACGTTATCGCTTGAAGAAATTCGGGCTAGATGGCGAAGACGATTCCGTTTAGAGACTTAACGACGATTCATTAAAATCTCTGCCACATGTTCAACATAGCTTTCGTCTTTGAGTTCATGTGGCATTGGGTACACCTGATTTGGCGCAATCCCCACCCCCTCAATCATTTGCCCACTTGGGGTGTAATAGTGTGACACGGTCATTTGCAGAGCTGCGCCATTCGATAGTGGAAATAGTTTTTGCACCACGCCCTTACCATAACTTTTTTCACCCATCACCCACGCCCGTCCATGCTCCTTCAACGCAGCGGTAAACACTTCCGCAGCCGATGCAGAGCGGTCATTAATCAAAATGCCCACTTTTAAATTTTGAAACTCGAGGCTAGGTAAGGCCTGAAACTGCTGATCCCCTTCGGAACGGCTTTGAGTTGAAACAATCACCCCTTGATTTAAGAATAAATCGGCAGATTCAACTGCGGCAGACAACAGCCCCCCGGGATTATTTCTGAGGTCTATCAAGACCGCTTTTAAACGCGAAGACTGGTGCTCTTCAATCAGTTGCTGAATTTCATTGGCCGTATCCTGTTGGAACACCCGCACCTTGAGCACCAAAACTTGGTTATTCAACAGTTGCGCCTGGATATCGGTTTCAACTTTTCGAGTTCTGACCACATTGATTGGTGTGGCGTTGGTTTTTAATTGTAGACTGACGGTACTGCCAATCGCCCCACTGAGTAATTCATTGACTTGAACATGGTTGAGCTTGCGTAGCTCTTGATCATCCACTTTAAAAACGGAGATCCCATTTTTTAAGCCCAGTTTGCTGGAATCTGAGTCAGGTTTTAATCCACGAATCAGCCATTGTTGTAAACGGGAATCGAACTCTAAACTGAAGTCAACTGAAGCCAAATCCCCTTCAGTATATTGCACCAGTTGTTTATATTCTTGAGGAGATAAATAGCGAGAATAACGGTCTAAGCCACTAACTAAACCTTTAATGGCCTGTTGAAAGAGTGCTTCATCACTACGTTCAGCCACATAATTGTCTTTGACTAAACCGTAGATTTGCACAAATTGTTGAATGGATTCAATCGGAACCTCAACATAACCTTGTTCCAATTCATCATCAAAAGCGGGTGCTGCCGCTGTTTTTGCAACAGCCCCCATCGGGTGGATCAGAGTCAGACCTAAAGCAATCACTACACCTATTGAAGTCCACGATGCTTTTGCCATTTACCCACCCAAATTGATTTATACGTCTAATGTAATTAAGTTACGACCTTGCATGTCTGCTGGAACAGGAAGATGCATCAAGCTTAACAAGGTTGGTGCGACATCGGCCAATACGCCCCCCTCAGCAATGGTTGCTTGGGTTGGGCCAACATAGATAAAAGGCACCAATTCTGTCGTATGCTGAGTATGCACCTGACCACTGTGATAATCCTGCATTTGTTCAACATTACCATGGTCAGCCGTAATTAACATATGGCCTTTTTGTGCCATCACCGCCTCATAGACACGGCCTAAGCATAAATCAACGGCTTCAACAGCTTTCACAGCAGCATTAAATACGCCCGTATGACCCACCATATCACCGTTGGCATAGTTCACCACCAACAGATCAAACTCGCCTGAGTTAATCGCAGCCACCAATTCATCGGTTACTTCATATGCGCTCATTTCTGGCTTGAGGTCATAAGTAGCCACATTCGGTGATGGAATCAAAATACGTTTTTCACCTGGATATTCATCTTCACGACCACCACTGAAGAAGAATGTCACATGTGCATATTTCTCAGTTTCAGCAATACGTAATTGGGTTTTACCAAGGTCTGAAAGATATTCACCAATCGAGTTTTTTAATGCTTCAGGCATATACGCCACAGGCGCATCAATACTGGCTTGGTAACGTGTCAACATCACAAACTTAGATAGGTTTGGTACAACTTTACGCGCAAAGCCAGCAAAATCTTTTTCAACAAACGCTTTGGTAATTTCACGCGCACGATCCGCACGGAAATTCATAAAGACGATGCTGTCACTGTCTTGAACTTTTACGGCATCGCCAATGCGTGTTGCTTTGACAAATTCATCAGATTCGTCTGCGGCATAAGCCAATGCTAAACCTTCAACTGCTGTAGTTGCAGTACGTGTTGCTTCAGACTCTGTGAGTAAACGATAGGCTTGTTCCACACGGTCCCAACGGTTATCTCGATCCATCGCAAAATAACGACCAATCAGACTCACAATACGACCTTGATTTGGATATTGAGCAAACAATGCATCTAATTTTTCTAAAGAAGGCTGTGCACTGCGTGGCGGGGTATCACGACCATCTAAGAAGGCATGGAGATACACGGTTGCACCGCGTTTTAACGCAAGTTCAGCCATGGCAACAATGTGGTCTTCGTGTGAATGCACCCCACCTTCAGACAATAGCCCCATGATGTGCAACGCACCACCCGCTGCTTTGGCTTTTTCAACGGCATCAACCAAAACTTCATGCTCGAAAAAAGCACCCGTACGAATGTCTTTGGTGATTCGGGTAAAGTCTTGATAGAGCACACGCCCTGCACCCAAGTTCATGTGGCCCACTTCAGAGTTGCCCATTTGGCCATCTGGCAGACCCACGTCTTCACCAGAACCTGAAATTAAGCTATTCGGATGCTTTGCTTCAATCGCTGTTAAATTCGGTCGATTTGCTGCTAAAAAAGCATTGTCTTCGATCGCTTCACGGTGTCCCACACCATCCATAATGACCAGTACGTGAGGGATTTTGCCAGCAGTTGCATCCGCCATAATAAGCACTCTTTTTTTGTCTACAAATTCATCGCTCTATCTTACCGAATTTTCGGTCAAGACTCTATGCAGGCATGATGGTTTAACACCATCATCCGCATTGTTTTCTTCAATATCGTACAGTTATCGCGCACGTTGTAATAAATAACCACCTGCGACAAACATCAGTAAAATCGGCACAAAAACAAACCATGCGGGTGAAGGCGAATACACCAAACTTGCATAACCCAAGAAGTCTTGTAGGTAAAAGAAACCTAAGCCTGTAAACAGTGCAATCACCAAACGAAAGCCCATCGATTGTTGGCGCAGTGGACCAAAAATAAAGGAACAGGCGATCAATACCAAAGCAATCAAGGCAAATGGAGACGCCACTTTCTGCCAAAAAGCCAACTGATAAGTTTTAGGCACTTGGCTGTATTCATGCATATAGCTCATGAAACTGACCAATTGACTCGGTGAAAGGTCTTCAGGATCAATCGTCACCATGTGCACATATTTCGGCTGCAGTGCCAATGCCAAAGGCGTTTCAGCGGCCTTTTGTGCCGTAGCATTGCCTGTCGGCAGCAAATCAACTTGGGCGGTATTTTCTAAAATCCAATGACCATCTTGCACAAACTGACCTTGCTCAGCATTTAAAACGCCTTTCAAACGAGCATTATTATCAAAGTCGACCACTTGCACATTTTTCAGCTGACCTTGAGAATTGGCATAATCAACATAAATAAAACGCTGCCCTTCTCGTGTCCAGTAACCACGTACTTCACCAAGTTCAGCCACAGTTCGATGGCTTTTCACACCTTTAGCTTGCTCATTGGTATAAGGAATCACCCATTCACTTAAAGCGAATGACAGTACCACCAAAATTAAAGCCGAACGAATCACCCAACCAACAATCCGCCAAAGACTCACCCCCACCGAGCGCATCACAATCAGCTCACTGTTTGAAGCCAAAGTGCCCAGT
The DNA here is from genome assembly GCF_051789135.1 of Acinetobacter sp. PC34. NCBI lineage: Bacteria > Pseudomonadati > Pseudomonadota > Gammaproteobacteria > Moraxellales > Moraxellaceae > Acinetobacter > Acinetobacter sp. PC34. Next base: position 3,288,453 of record NZ_CP196664.1, read on the forward strand.
CCCAGTACCGAGCCAATTAACGCGGCAATCGGTAGAATCTCATAGAGATATTGCGGTGCTCCCCACAGTACATAACGTAAAGCATCCCAAACGCCATAACCTTCTTTAAGAGAGCCTAACTCACCCAAATAGGTAAATAGAATTTGCAAGACCGATAAAATAGCGGTAGCACCCAGCATCGCCATCGCGGTGGTTTTGGTCACATGTTTTGCGACTATACGACGTGCGAACATGATTAAGACCCCGCTCGTTGTAATGTTTTCTTAATTTTTGGGGCAAGCTTTTGCTTACGCGAAAACAAAGCCGCTGCTATCGCATAGATCACCAAGATCATTGGATAAGCCCAAATCCCCATTTCTTCCTTACTGACTCGAGTTTTAATGGCCATCAAAGCCACGATTAAACTGGCAAAAATAAGCAATGCAGGGAACAACTTTAAATAACGGCCTTGGCGTGGGCTCACTTCAGATAAAGCCACAGCAAGGAGCAACGCCACTACAATGGCAAACGGTACAAAAATACGCCAGCCCAACTCACTCGCCACAACAGGATCATTACGATTATCCCAAAGTTTCATGGTGGACAATGCTTCAACATCGGCACTTTCAAACTTTGCTTCTTTATCATTTTCTAAACGTAGGCGATAAGACTGAAACTCGGCTTGGCTATAACGCGGCTGTCCCGGATAAATTTCATAACGGCGACCTTGCACCAAATCCACCACATTGGCTGGATCGTTTTCAATTTCAACCCGCGTGGCTTCTTTGGCCAAAATCATCACATCAGGCTTACCTTCTGCTTCAGCGCGTTGATAGAAGAAGATATCTTTGAGGTTTTTACGGTCTTCGGATAAATCACCCGCATAAATGGTATAGGGACCCGATGAAATAAACTCTTTGGGTCGAACCAAATCAAAACCAGTACGCACCGCCTGACTGGTGGTGAGTTGCTCAAACTGACGAACACCCCACGGTGCCATCCATAGCATCAGCACTGCCTGAACGGCAAGAAACACCACGGTCATAGGAATCAGCAGTCGCCCCAATTGGTTACGACTGACGCCACTACCATTGAGTACTGCCATTTCATGATCGACATACAAACGACCAAAAACCAGCATCAGCCCAATAAAAAAGCCTAGAGGAAGAATCAGCGTTAAAAATTCAGGCAAACGATAGCCAATAATGCTAAATAAAATACCTGCATCTAAGCGACCCTGCGCGGCTACGCCAAAATACTTGATCAAACGACCGCCCATCATGATCAAGGTCAATAAGGCGATCACAACCAAGGATGTCGACACCACTTGTTTGACCAGATAACGCCGAATAATCAAATTAATTCTTCCAAAAATAGGTGAATAAAAACTAGCGCTAGTTTACCCGAATAGTGAAAATATAAAACCTGTACTCTTGTTGCACTTTGCAACTCTATTCATGTTAATGTTTCAGTGGTTTAATCATTTTCAAACTTTATAAGGCTTAAATAAAACTTATGAAACTCTCTATTAATACGTCATTCACAGAGAATACGTCTAGCCAATTTTTGTTGATATTAGTAGATTCTGAAAACACGCAACATCTTGCAAATGCTTATCAAATTAATGATTTAAACAACTTAATTGAAGCGACTCAGTTTAAAGCTGTGTTCAATGAAACCTTGAGCCTCATTGGTCAAATTCCTGCAAGCCCCAATGCAGCCTTGGTGGGTGTCGGGAAAGCAGCTGAATTACAAGCAGCAAAGCTGGTGAAAATTGCTCAAACCATTATCAAAGCTTCACAAAAAAAATTCAAACACATCAGCCTTGACCTTTCAGCCCTTCCAGCTGAACTCCATTATTTATTTGCCCTCAGTTTGACGCAAGCGGCATATGCTTTTGATGAATTCAAATCAAAAAAAGCCGACAACGTACTTGAACAGATCAGCCTGATTGCCGCTGAGTCGCCGCTGAATGCTGCACAACTTAAACTGATTGAAGCTGTGCAGTCAGGTCAAAGCTTTGCACGTGACTTAGGCAACCGTCCGGGCAATATCTGCTTCCCTGAATATTTGGCAGAGCAAGCCTTAGAACTGGCAGCCCAATATCCTGACCTACTCCGTGTTAATGTCCTTGATGAGCAACAAATGGCTGATCTGGGCATGCATTCCTTCCTTGCGGTGAGCAAAGGTTCAGACCGCCCAGGCCGTATTATTACCCTTGAGTATCAAGCTGAACGTACTGAAGCCCCAGTGGTCTTGGTCGGTAAAGGAATCACCTTTGATACAGGTGGCATTTCATTGAAGCCGGGTGCTGGTATGGATGAAATGAAATACGACATGTGTGGTGCAGCATCGGTTCTAGGGACGCTCCGTGCCCTGTGTGAATCACGTTTAGCCATTCATGTCGTAGGTACGATTGCGGCAGCTGAAAATATGCCTTCAGGCAAAGCTACGCGTCCAGGTGACATCGTGAGCACCATGAGTGGTCAAACCGTTGAAATTTTAAATACCGATGCAGAAGGTCGTTTGGTGCTGTGCGATACATTGACCTATGTGAAGCGCTTTAACCCTGAACTGGTCATTGATATTGCAACCTTAACGGGCGCCTGTGTCGTGGCACTCGGTTCAGTCTTAACGGGTATGTTTACCCCAGACGACAAACTGGCGGCCGAACTATCTGAAGCAGGTCAAAATAGCTTTGACCGCGTCTGGCGCATGCCTGTGATTGATGACTATCAAGAACAGCTAGACTCTCCATTTGCCGATATTGCCAATATTGGCGGGCCTAAAGCCGGTGCTGTAACTGCAGCGTGCTTCTTGCAACGTTTCACCCGTGATTACCGCTGGGCGCATTTGGACATCGCAGGTACAGCATGGAACTCGGGTGCCAATAAAGGGGCAACCGGTCGCCCAGTACCCTTATTGATGCAATTCTTAGCTCATCGTGCGCAGTCTAATGGCTAATATTAGCTTTTATCTATTTGAACAAAGTCCTGAACGACAAGTCGAAAGTGCTTGTCGTTTATGTCGTAAAATCTTGCGTCAGCCAGAGCGAATCTGGCTGTATGCAAGCGACCCTGAACTACAACAGCAATTGGATGAACGTTTGTGGAGTTTTGATGATACGAGCTTTATTCCACATGGCATTAATCAAATCGATGCGCGCATTTGTATCTCAGCCCAACTGCCTGAGCAATCCGATTGGATTGTGTTCAATTTTAACGATCAAGCTCTTGAACAGTTCGAAAAATTTAGCCACATTATAGAAATTATTGAAAATAACGAATCGGCCAAACAACAAGGTCGTGAAAAATTTAAACAATATAGACGTCTCGGGGTTGAAGCTCGAACCTTCAAGCTTTAAATGATTCCCCCGTCTAAATAAGGAGATGCGTAGTGGCATTGAATGTTGGTCCAGATTTTAAACAGCGCTGGTTAAATGTACCTGATGCTGTTCGTCAGGCCTTTATTGATGACCTGAGTCGCGTCTGCGATGTACTCAAACCTGAAACAGGTTTGCACAGTTGGATTGAACAAGACCAACGCGCTCAAGCCGTCTCGACCCAGAAAATTGAACAAGCGTATGCCGATCTGAAAGCACAGCTGATTGAAGAAGCGCGAATTCGTAAACAACAAGCGTTGGAAAAATCACTAGCAGACAAACGCGCAGCGCAGGAAGCTTATGCGGAAAGCCTCAAAAAAGACGAAATCCGTCAGTTCAATGAGCAAACCCAAGCTTTAAATGTGATGCGTCAAAGTGTCGATCAAGAAATTTTGAGCTACACCGCACGCTACGAGAAAACACCTGAACAAGCTCTGGACTATGCCAAAGGTAAATTTGGCATAGATGACTCACAAATTTTGTCTGAGTTAGAAAGTGTCCGTTTACGTTTAGAGCTTGAAGCGGAAACCTTAATTGAAGAGTCTGTAGCCAGCTACCGCAGTAAGCTGCAAGCCGCGGCTCAAGAAGAAATTGACTATATTTTGAAAAATTCAGACTTTTCTGATGAAGTGGTGTCCAATTCTGCTTAACAGGCCTAAGCTTCCACTTAAACTCACTTCGGTGAGTTTTTTTATGCACCCTTGTTTTGCTCGGCTGATGTGCTCTGTCTCGATCTCAAACCAACACATCAACCATAAATGATAAGGTATTGCCCACACCATAACCAATCGCCAACAAACTACCAATCCAAATCAGGCCACCAGTCACGTTGTACCACATAAAAGTCGCCAAACTCATATGCCCTGCGCCCGCAGCAAAAGGCGCGAAAGAACGTACAAAAGGAATAAAACGTGCTACTAAAATGGTTTTACCGCCATGCTTTAAGAAATATTGATTGGTCTTCATCATATATTCGGGTTTCAGCCAACGCGAATGCTGATGGGCAAATTTAAAGCCCAGCTTCTGACCAGTATAATAATTGACGATATAGCCCAATACGGCAGCAATCATCATCAAAATACCCATGGTATGGATATGGATTAAATCCGAGCTGGAACATAAGGCACCAATGGCAATCAGTAAACTGTCACCCGGCAAAAAGAACATAAAAACGAAACCAGTTTCTGCAAAAATAATCAGAAAAAGAATCGCATAAATCCAAAGGCCGTATTCTGCAAGCAGTACGGGCAATAATTGTTCTAGATGGAGAAAAAAATCAATCATTGTCACCGATCCGTGCAATGAACTGCGTACTATCTTTCATCATACTCAATTGCTTACCTATTAATTTCAAAAGAAAAACTCCCTCATTTTGGGCAAATAGGGAGCTCATCTTTTGTCTATTCTTGCTGCAATCTAAACGATTTTTCTATTTCAAGAAACCATTTTGTGCCAAAAAGTCTAAACTAATTTTAGATTGTGGGGGAGTTTCCGCAGCCTTATCACCCATCATCAAACGTTCAATGTAGCGTGCTAACACATCCACTTCAAGGTTCACTTGACTGCCTGCCTTCCACGTTCCAATGTTGGTTCGTTCAGCCGTATGCGGAATTAAATTGAGGCTTAAAATACGCCCACGCAAATGATTAATGGTTAAACTGATTCCATCAACCGTGATCGAGCCTTTTTCTGCCAAGTAACGTGCAATCTCAGCTGGCGCAGTCACTTCAAAATAAAGCGAACGTGCATCTTCACGCACAACGGTGATTTCACCCACAGCATCGACATGACCTGACACAATGTGTCCACCAAAACGTGTGGTGGGCAACATCGCCTTTTCCACATTAACACGTTGTCCAACTTTCCAGTGGGCCAGTGTGGTTCGGTTTAAACTTTCACGTGAGACATCGGCAGCATACCAGTGCTCACCCCAGTCAATCACTGTGAGGCAAATGCCATTGGTGGCAATCGAGTCACCCAAATGTACATCTGACATATCAAGATCTGTACCAATGCGCAACCGCACATCGCCACCGACATTTTGTACGCTTTCAACTGTGCCCAGACTTTCGATGATCCCTGTAAACATTTCTGATTTCTACCTACCTCTATATTTTTACCACAGCGCCAACTGTGTCGTAACCCCAGATGTATCGACCCCGCCCAATTCGGCATAATGGTACAACTGCCCCAGTAGCTGACGAATTGGCGGACCTGACTTGGCATGGGTATCCGTGATCACAATAAACTCTAACACACGCGCACGCTCAGACTGACGCTGCTTACTCACGCGATAACGCGGTACATCCTGCGTTAATAAAGTCACGCGACCTCGCTCCAAATTGGCTTTGAGCAAGTCCCCTGCTTCAATATTACCATCGGTTGAATAACTGGTCAGAATGTAACGTGCATTGATGGTCGAAAGTAATTTTTCATATGCCTCTTTGGCATACTTTGACGAGTTATAAGGACTCGGACGCTCTTTGCGCCACGCACGGTCAATTCCGCTTTTAAAACCTTTGGTGTCTGGTGTTGGTAAATCTACCTGATCCCATAAGGTTAAAGCATTTAAGACATGATAATTACTGCTGTAGGCATGCTGGTTATAGGGTGGATCTAGATAAGCTACATCGACCTCAAAACTGCTCATTTGGTTGGCCAAATGCTGCGCATCGACACACCACATTTCAGCCATCGGATTCTTTTGCTTATTATCACCCACTTCACTAAAACGACTTGGAGTTAACCACAACAAGGATTCAATCCGCTCTAGCGCTGTTTGGGTTTTACCGCCCCAACCATGGTGGAAACTTTTAAAGACGCCGGAAGTATTGCTGACAAAACTTGCAGAATACAGCAGCGGTGCTAGTAAAGCAGACATCTCCACATCATCGATTGCCCCTTGTGCCTGCCATGTGGCAATTTGCTGACGAATCGCATCAATGCGCATGCCGTTGCGACGTTTGAAGAACAAACGATCTCGGCTTGGATCATAAATTTCATCATTTCGCGGACACAGATTATGCGTTACCCAGCCCTTAACTTCAGGCAAGCGGTTTAAATAATCAATGGCTTTTTGATAACCACCCAACTCTTTAAATGCAGGCGCTTCGGTACAAGCCAAAATGGCATGGTTCAGGGCATGGCTATACGGCTCCCAGTCATTGGCAATCACGCGATAACCATTTTGACGCGCCAAACGCGAGACCACGCCCGAACCCGCAAAGAAGTCGGCAAAAATAGGCGCACGACCATCTGCACGGTTTAAAGTCCCTGTACTCTCAAGCGCCTCTAAAATCAGATGCAACAGACGGCGCTTATTCCCCAAATAAGGAACAAGTTGATGAAAGAGATATTCATCGGTGGTACGTGCCGCGTGACGACGTTTATGATAAACCGTAGACTCTGAACTCATAATGACTCTTGAGAAGGGATAAGCGTTAAGCGCACATCATCACCGAATTGTGTGACATCCATAAGCTTAAAGCGGAGTTGCTCTGCCATCTGAGAAAACTCAGCATTGAACATTGCACGTGCAGACTGACCCAATAAGGTCGGTGCAACATAACTAATCATTTCATCGACCAACTTTTCTTGTAAAAAAGCCGTCGATAACGTTGCACCTGCCTCAACCATGACATCATAAATTTGATGCGATTGAACCAACTGCTTTAATAACTGATCTAAAGGCTGTACAGCAAACTGTAGCACGCCTAAATCAGCCAATGCTTGCCGATAAGGCCCCATCACCATCACGGTATCCGGCTGCTGTAAAATTTGGGCCGTCAGAGGCAAGCGGCCTTGACGGTCGAACACCAGACGTTTCGGTTGTACAACCGTTGTCAGATCCGTAACACCCTGAAGCTGTCTGACATTGAGCTGAGGATCATCGGCCAGTATAGTTTCAATCCCCGTGATCACGACGCCAGAAATGGCACGAAAATGCTGAACATCTAAACGTGCGTCTGAGCCTGTAATCCATTTTGACTCACCCGAAGCCATCGCCGTTCGACCATCTAAACTAGAGGCAACTTTTAAACGCACATAAGGCATGCCAGTAGCCATGGCTTTTAAAAAGCCCGCATTCAACTGATGCGCTTCGGCTTGGCAAATACCGACATCGACCTCAATGCCTGCTTCTTTTAAGATTTGTACCCCTTTACCGGCCACCAAGGGGTTGGGATCTGGACAGGCAATCACAACCCGCGCCACACCTGCCTCGACCAAACCTTTGGCACACGGCGGTGTACGCCCATAATGTGCACAAGGTTCTAAAGTGACATAAGCCGTTGCGCCTTGGGTCTGTTCGCCCGCTTCGCGCATCGCAAAAACTTCTGCATGGGGCTGACCCGCTTTAGGGTGATAACCCGTCCCCAGCAACAGCCCATCTTTGACAATGACACAGCCTACATTTGGATTTGGCTTGGTGCTGTATTGACCTTGCAGTGCTAAAGCAATCGCTTGTTTCATCCAAGCTTGGTCGGCGTGTAAAGCACTGGACTGTAATTCAGACATGGATGCCAACTCGCTTAATGTTCACGTTGTTGCATTTGTTCAATTTGGTGGCGAAAGGCGTCGACATCTTGAAAGTCTTGATAGACCGATGCAAAACGCACATACGCAACATGATCTAACGAAAATAAAGATTGCATAACAATTTCACCAATGGTGCGTGATTTCACATCTCGCTCACCTAAACGGCGGATTTGTAGCTGAATATCGCTCAAGACGGTTTCAATTTGCTCTTGCGTCACGGGACGTTTTTGTAAAGCATGCATCAAGGAGCGACGCAATTTTGCTTCATCAAAAGGTTCACTTTTGCCATCCGACTTGATCACACGAGGCATGACCACTTCATAACTTTCAAAGGTTGTGAATCGTTCACCACAACTAATACATTCACGACGACGACGAATTTGACAACCTTCAGCGGCCAAACGTGAGTCGATCACTTTACTGTCTTCAGCGTTGCAAAATGGACAATGCATAGTGGTTAAATTGAACAAATTTGAATGGTTTTAGAGTGTAGCAAAAATTCGGTGTTTTGTAGAGTTTTACTCTAGATATAGAAAAAAAACAGCCCTTTCGGGCTGTTTCACACAATATATTGATTATACTGTTTATTTATTATTCTATTGATTAGTCCACGCGTTCGCCATGTTGGCTCAAGTCTAGGCCCATACGTTCATCATCAGATTCAACGCGAATTCCAATCACCAGATCAATCACTTTTAAGATAATGAAGGTTAATACTGCTGAGTATGCAATCGTTGCCAATACCCCTTCAACTTGAACCCAAAGTTGATGCATTACATCACTTGGTGCTTTGTCGCCCATGATGAAATCGCTTGCAAAGAATGCCGTTAAGATTGCACCGACAATACCACCCACACCGTGTAAACCAAATGCATCTAAAGAGTCATCGGCTTTTAAAGCACGTTTCAATGCACTGATACCCCAGAAGCACACCACACCACCGATTAAACCCATCGCCAGTGCACCGCCGACAGTCACAAAGCCTGCTGCTGGTGTAATCACTACCAGACCAGCAACCGCACCAGATGCAGCACCGAGTACTGAACCTTTACCACGTGCAACTTTTTCAGTAATTAACCAAGAGATTGCCGCTGCTGCTGCTGCTACTTGAGTCACGAGCAATGCATAACCTGCTGAGCCGTTTGCTCCCAATGCAGAACCACCATTGAAACCAAACCAACCGACCCACAGTAGGCTTGCACCCACAACGGTTAATGCCAAGTTGTGTGGAGCCATTGATTCACGGCCTAAGCCCATACGTTTACCGAGCATGTATGCAGCAACCAAACCTGCCACACCTGAGTTGATGTGTACAACAGTACCGCCAGCAAAGTCGAGTGCGCCATCATTTGCTAACCAACCACCGCCCCATACCCAGTGAGTAATTGGTGCATAGACCACGACTACCCAAATCGAGATGAAAGCGATAAATGCGCCGAATTTCATCCGTTCTGCAATTGAACCACTAATAATGGCAACTGTAATGATGGCAAAGGTCATTTGGAAAATAACGAATAGAACTTCAGGAATAGTTCCTGTGAGTGCATCTGTGGTAATCCCAGTCAGCATGAACTTATCTAAGCCACCGATAAAGGCATTACCCTCACCAAAGGCCAATGTATAACCAATGATAACCCATGCAATACTCACCACTGCCGCAGCAACAAAGCTATGTGCCATAGTGCTTAAGACGTTTTTCTTACGAACCATACCGCCGTAGAATAACGCTAAACCTGGAATGGTCATTAATAAAACCAGTGCTGTGGAAACTAAAATCCACGCCGTATCACCTGTATCTAATGTTGGTTCTTCTTCTGCAGGTGCGGGTGCTTCTACTGGAGCAGCAACGGCTTCAACCGCTTGTACCGCTGGAGCAGCCACATCCGTTGTTTCAACCACTGTGACTTGTTCTGATGGAGTTGGCGCTGTTGCTGCTTCTTCAGCCCAAGCAACAGAACCACCTAAAAGTGCGCCAGATAAGCTCAGCGCGAATAGCATCTTTTTCATTCGTATCCCCCAACCTAATTTGTGCGAGTTATGTGTTACTCAGCAAACTTCATGCCAAATTAAACGGCATCGGCACCTGTTTCACCTGTACGGATACGGATGACTTGCTCTAAATTTGTGACGAAAATTTTACCGTCGCCAATTTTTCCTGTGCTAGCAACACGTGTGATTGACTCAATCACCGCGTCGACCATTTCATCACTGATCGCGATTTCGATTTTTACTTTTGGTAAGAAATCAACAACATATTCAGCGCCACGATAAAGTTCAGTATGACCTTTTTGACGACCAAAGCCTTTGACTTCGGTTACCGTGATCCCTTGAACACCAATTTCAGACAGTGCTTCACGCACATCATCCAATTTAAACGGTTTTACAATTGCAGTTACGAGCTTCATGTTTGTTTTCCTTCGGCTTATTTCACCAGTAAGGTTTTATGTTCAAATTTCATGCCAAAAATTCTTAGGTTGGGGGGAAAAGAAAGTCTGACATGAGTTTTCTTTATACCCTATTCTATACATTTAAATGCGTTTTGAGCTTCAAAATTCAGGTTTTTTAGTCGAAGATTTATGATTTTTTTACAATCGATGAAATCATATTTCATCTGAAAGGCTATAGAGTCAGAAGCAGCAATGGTACACTGCTGTCACGTCTCCAACTGTTGGATATAGAAATGATTGAAACTTTATTACAAGCCATACTGGAACAAGTCGAACAACCTAAACAAGACTTAGAACATAATTTACGCGCACTGCTGAATGAAGCGGTGACCAAGATGGATTTGGTTTCCAAAGATGAAATTGAGCGTCAACGTACTGCACTGAATAATGCCAATTTGCGTTTAAATGACTTATTGAAACAAGTGGAAGCTTTAGAGTTACGCATTCAGAACAAAAAATGAGCACCTGTTTGGTGCAACAAAAGACGCATAACGAATTAAAATAATGCACTATAATGGAACAAAAGATGTCTTTTGCCAAAATTTACACTCGAGCTTTGCTCGGTTTACACGCACCTTCGGTTGAAGTTGAAGTTCATCTGAGCCAAGGACTACCCTCTTTAACTATTGTGGGGCTTCCTGAAGCAGCGGTTCGGGAAAGCAAAGATCGGGTGCGCTCCGCCATTATCAATAGTGGCTTTCAGTTTCCGACCAAACGCCTCACCATCAACCTTGCGCCCGCAGATCTACCCAAAGACAGCTCACGACTAGATTTGCCTATTGCACTGGGTATTTTAATTGCCTCTGGCCAGATCCCTGAGCAAGGAACTGAAAATTTTGAATTTATAGGTGAGTTGGCACTTGATGGGCAACTGCGACCAATTTCAGGTACTTTAAGTATTGCGATTGCCTGCCAGCAAGCTGGGCATCAACTGATTTTACCTGAGGCCAATGCGCAAGAAGCCTCTCAACTGCCTAACTTCCAAGTGTTTGCAGCGCAACATTTAAAACAAGTCTGTGAGCATCTGTCGCAAAACCATCTCATCCAACAGTTTCAACCCACGGCGCTAAAAGCCTCCCAACATTACAAATTTGATTTGGCCGATGTTAAAGGTCAACTACGTCCGAGACGTGCCTTAGAGATTGCGGCAGCAGGTGGTCATTCTTTGCTATTTAAAGGACCGCCAGGAACAGGGAAAACCCTATTGGCTTCACGTTTAGCCAGTATTTTACCGCCCTTGAATACGCAAGAGAATTTGGAAGTGGCGAGTATTTACTCGGTGGCCAATCATCAACATCCTTTTGGGCAGCGGCCATTTCGTGCACCGCACCATACAGCTTCTGCGGTTGCCTTAGTCGGTGGCGGGTCACAACCCAAACCCGGTGAAATTACTTTGGCACATAAAGGCGTGCTGTTTTTAGATGAACTACCAGAGTTTGACCGCAAGGTTTTAGAGGTTTTAAGACAGCCGATAGAAGCCAAAGAGATTGTGATTTCGCGTGCTTCACGGCAGATCACCTTTCCAGCCAATTTCCAACTGATTGCTGCAATGAATCCGTGTCCCTGTGGTTATGCTTTTAATCAAGATAGCCGTTGCCAGTGCTCAGCCGAGGCGATTAAACGCTACCAAAACCGCATTTCAGGGCCTTTGCTGGATCGAATTGATTTACATATTGATGTACCACCCTTGCATGCTTCTGAATTGCAAGACACACAAGCCGTGGAAGACTCGGCAACTGTACGTGAACGCGTGATTCAAGCTTATCAATGGCAAATGCAACGCCAAGCTTGTCTCAATATGGCTTTATCACCCAAACAACTGGAACAGTTTGCGCCACTCAATGAACAAGCCGCGCTGATCTTTGAAAAGGCACAACAGCGCTTAAACTTATCTGCTCGGGGGTATCACCGTATTTTAAGAGTGGCCAGAACCATTGCCGACTTAGCGCAGTCTGAACAGATTCAAACAGGCCACTTAACCGAAGCCCTGTCTTATCGTGGGCAACATCACTAAAACGGCTGACTGTTCATAAAAACTGACAAGTTAGAGCGAAATCCCATCGCCGATAAAAAAAGCCCACTCGATTGGAGTGGGCTTTTTTATATTTAAGCAGCGTACAGCTTAGAACTCATACTTCAAACCGAAGACAACTTTGTTCTTTTGTTTTACGTCCGCACGGTCATAACCACCCAAGGTGTAATTCATACTTGCAGTTAAACCTGTTTCAGCTAAAGGTTTGCTCACGCCCACATCAAAATGACGGAAACCAAAACTCTCCGTCGTCCCTAATGCTTCTTCATAATCGCCAGAGTCTTGATAAGCATATAAGCCCAATGCCGTATCTAAGCTGAAATCATTCGGCAATGGATAACTATAAGTTGCCTTAATATAAGTATCACCCGCGTTACTCCAAGTGGTATCTTCCAGTAAAGTCTGTACAGTGACGCCAAAGTCTTTGTAGCTTAAGCCAAGCAAAGTTTCAAAACCGTTGGTATCTGAATTATCTGTTTCATAGTAATAATAATAAGTCGTACCAATAGTATAGCCGAGATCATCATTAATTGAGCCGTTATAGCCCGCGTAGAAATTGTTTTCAAAGGCATCACGGCCTTCTTCAACCAATGAATAACCCAGTGTAGAACCCCACCAACCTGCATAAAAACCAGATGCGTGGCTGTAATCTAAACCACCTTGAATAGTCGCATCTTCATTTTCAGGCGTATTGGTAATACCACGTAAGTTATAACTAGAAAAAACCCCAATATTCCCTGACACAGAATGAACGGACGTTGCTTCATCTGCATAAGTGAATGTAGAAGCTGCAGCTACCACAGCTAAAGATAATGCCTTAAGTGCAAATTTCATGGTTTGATTCCCCCACATCGTATCCGACGTCTTTTGGTTATTTCGATAAACTCATGTAGGTAGTAGCAATAGCTATGCCACATTCAATTCAACTTCAGATACACCTTTTACAAAATCATTATAAATAATTGTTTTTATTAAAATTATTTAAAATATAAAAAATTGAGCTCGCACTCAACTTGATCGTTAAACCTCTTCGCGGTGAATTGAAGCCAAGCCCATCAAGCAAACATAATTGTTTACAATATGCGCTATTTTGAGACTCATCTTTGGAAGGTACGTTTTTAAGTGCATAAAAAAAGTGCATCCCCAACCGATCTGGATGCACTTTTCATATCTACAACATTTAAAAGTTGTAAGTTAAACCCAGCACCAGATGGTCCTCTAAATCCTCGCCCATACGATTATGCACACCATAAATATAATCCGCAGACATCTCGATCCCTGTCTCTGCAAAGGGCCTACTCAGGCCTAAGCGAACTTCATTAACAGTAAAGTTCTTCTCTGTAGTGAGTATGGCATCATCATGCTGACGATAAATCGATGCACCAATTGAACTATTGAATTGAAAGTGTTGTGGAAGAGCATAATGATGTGCAAGGCTTAAATAAGTATCGCCCGCGTTGGCATAGCTCACATCCACTAAAGCCACCGTGACGCCTACATCAAAGTCTTTATAGCTCAAACTATTTACAAATTCCGCTCCAGTCGTACTTCGGCGTTCTGTGCGATCTTCACTATAGACCGAGCCGCCATCATTATATAAATAAGTCACAATATGCGACCGATAGCTTAAATCTGGACTGAGTGTGTGTGCATAACCCATATAAAAGTCATGCTCAACACCGTGATCTTTGCTGATATCCGCTGCATCATAATTCAGTGTTGAAGCCCAATAACCTGCATATAGACCAGATGTATGTTCATATTCAAGCCCTGCTTGCAGGGTAGGCTGGTCATTTTCAATACCCCCACGATAGATATACTGACTGAGCACAGCAAGGCTTCCACTGAGTCCGCCTTCTGAGCTTTGTTGCTGGGGCTCGCTTGCGTTGACCGACACACTGCCAGTGAAAAAAATTAAAAATAGTGCAATTTTATGTGAATTCTTATGCATTTAAGCTCTCAAAATCTCTTTAGACATGAATCATTTACTGATTCCATACCCATAAATTTTAAAGCTATTTTTTAACAATAGGTCAATTTTATCTAGGCAACTGCTGTGTAATTCATCATTTTCCAATCTGGGTATAGGTTATTCTGAACCGATTCCAGACGACTAGAAATGACTGAACACTTTGATTCATAAGCTAAAATGACCTCACAGTCTATATATTATTTTCTGCAATACATAGCAAAAAACAGAATTAAGAGGAGAAAAATAATTCGATGTTTTATAAAGGTTTATTTTAGCAAACCGAATATTTTAACCAAAATTAAAATATTTCAAACATATCACTTACAAAAAAATGCATTACTTTAGTTGAATATGATAAATAAAAATGAAAATTTTTCAGCGATTACTTATACAATTGCTGTTCTCTTTCCATCCAATTTGTATAAGGTTCGCTCCCCAATGCAAAACACAAAAAAATTAGCATTAGCAGTTTTAGTACAAACTGCACTTATATCAACAGCTTTTGCGAGTGAGCAAAGTGAATCTAAAGGTTTCGTTGAAGGCGCTGAAGGATCAGTGCTATTCCGCACAGGCTTTTTAAATCGTGATAAAAAAGACGGTTTAACAAATGATACAAGCTCAACTGCTCAAACTGCCATTTTTGATCTTCAATCAGGCTTTACAAAGGGTATTGTTGGCTTTGGTGTTGGCGTAGTAGGTGATGCATCTTTCAAGCTTGGTGCGAATAATAATACGGGTAATCAAATGATTCCTGTAGATGATCGTGGATTTGCTTATGATCATTGGGCTCGTGGTGGTGCCAATGTGAAAGCACGTATTTCCAACACAACCGTGACTTATGGTACACAGGTGTCAACACTTCCTGTCATGGCAAGTAATCAAGCCCGTTTAGTGCCTGAGTATTACACAGGTGTTTTCATTGAAAGTAATGAAATTCCAAATCTAAATGTGGTTGCAGGTAAATTCACAAAAAACCAAATGTCAAACCAAATTAGTACCGATAAAGATGTGACAGGTCAAGGACTTGATCGTGCAGTAGTTTGGGGTGCTAAATATAAATTTAATGATCAACTCAATTCATCGTATTATGGCTTAGATGTTCAAGATAAGCTAGAACGTCATTATGCCAATGTAAACTTTACCCAAAGCTTAAAAGACAAGAGTACCTTAACACTTGATGCCATGGGTTATCATACAAAATGGGATAAAGATGCGCTCACTGATTCACATACCACAGATGATCTAGCAAACCGCAAAAACTCGATTTGGGCTGTTTCAGTGGGCTATGGCAAAGATGTACATAATGTCATGCTTTCTTATCAAGATAACACAGGTAATACTGGGTATGACTATGGCTATAATGCTGATGGTTTACAAAGTATCTATGTCCCTAATTCCTATTTAGGTGACTTTAATGGTAATGATGAAAAATCTGTCGGGCTACAATATAACTACAACTTCAAAAATCACGGTTTACCTGGTCTAAACTGGACAACTGCATTTGTTTATGGTTGGGATATTGATATCGCTAAAATAACAGATCGCTCAAAAATCATTGACCAAGCCGAAGAACATGAGTTCTTTAACCAAGTCAAATATACAGTTCAAACAGGTGCATTGAAAGATGCAAGCCTACGTGTTCGCTATTCTTACTTACGTTCAAGTGATACCTATAATAATGTTTCTGGTCAATATGTCAGCAATGTCATTGGCTCAACCAATGAATGGCGTTTATTCCTTGATATTCCTGTGAAACTGTTCTAATTCACTTTAGATCAATTCATAAAAAACCGCCATTCAATTGAATGGCGGTTTTTTTATGAGCCTGATTTTAGGGTAATAAAATCAGGCTTTATTTTTTCAAAATTATTTTTTAGCAGCTTCGATTGCTTTCAACACTTCTTCTTTGGCAACAGCAGCATTTTCCCAACCACTGATTTTTACCCATTTGCCAGGCTCTAAATCTTTATAGTGGGCAAAGAAATGCTCAACTTGGCTGATCAACAGCGGAGGAAGATCGGTATATTCCTGAACATCTTTATACAATGGAGATAATTTTTCATGTGGCACAGCGATGAGTTTCGCATCAATACCACCATCATCTTCCATGTTCAGTTTGCCCACTGGGCGGCAACGGATGACTGAACCCGCAGCAACAGGATGTGGCGTTACAACAAGTACATCTAATGGGTCGCCATCTTCAGACAAGGTGTTTGGTACATAACCATAGTTCGCTGGGTAGAACATTGCTGTACCCATGAAACGATCTACAAAAAGTGCATCCGAATCTTTATCAATTTCATATTTGATTGGTGCTGCATTTGCAGGAATTTCGATGATCACGTAGATATCGTTCGGTGCATCTTTACCCGCAGGGATATTGCTGTAGCTCATAACATCACTCTTTAACAAGTTAAATCTTTTAAAAAAACCGCATCGATTATAACGGTTTTTGAGAAAAAAATATTTCTGCGATTATACATCCACTGGGTGAAAATATGTATGTTTCGCACTTAGCCCATCGTTAGTCGAATGACCAACAATAATAAACAAATAGGACAAAGCAGTGACAACAGCCAAACGATCGATCGAAGCGTCGACCAGTTGGCCAAATAGCAAATCCCATACACCACACGAAAGACAAGATAGGCAATACCAAACGTCATGGTGACCACTTGCGGAATCACCATATATTCAGCCATTAAAATAGCGGCAATAAATAACGGTAAACTCTCAAAGCTATTTTGCTGTGCCGCATTGGCACGTGCTGCCAGACCAGTCGTCTTGGCGAGAAATTCACGCGGATGTTGATTATCCTTGGCGCGAAATCCTGCTGTTTTTTTAGCAATGATTGTAAATACGTAAGGCAGTAAACAAGCAATTAAAATGAGATAAATAATCCCGCTAATGCTTTGCATTGGTTTTTTCTCATCAAGATCATTTCGATGGCTATCATAGCATGGCATTCCGAGGATAAATTTGGTTAAATTATAGTGTTTTTATAATTTCCCGATGAGACTCCTGCATGGCTAGCCCTGATCAAAAAGAAATGTTCGACGTGCTCGAAATTCAGCGTCAACATCAACGCCAAGTGGATCGTGTTTTAAAGATTGTGCTTCCCGTTACTGCATTTTTATTGGCGGTCATTTGTGCCAATATGAATATTGGTTCGACTCTTGGCACACTGGTCATACTGATCATTGCATTTTGGATGGTCGGGATTAAACGTCAAAACCTATGGTATTGGTTGCTTGCAGTGACCGTCTATTGTCTGATCGATAATGTCCTGAGTTTTGGTAGTTTTGCTTTCCCAGCTTTTAGTCGTCAGTGCGGTACGATGCTGACCTTTGTTGGCATCTTAGGCATTGGCCGTCCCTATATTGATCGCTGGTTAATGAAAAATTAAATGTGAACATGAAAAAAAAGCGCCTGACGGCGCTTTTTTATTTGAACTTAAGCTGTTTTACGTAAATCTTTACGTAGGATTTTACCTACGTTTGATTTCGGTAACTCATCTAAGAATTCAACATAACGCGGACGTTTGTAACCCGTTAAGTTCTCTTTCGCAAAGGCCAAGACTTCTTCTGTGGTTAAAGATGGATCTTTCTTCACTACAAACAGTTTTGGTACTTCACCTGATTTTTCATCAGGTACACCAATGGCAGCTACTTCCAATACTTTAGGATGCTTTGAAACCACTTCTTCAATTTCTGAAGGGTAAACGTTAAAGCCTGACACCAAAATCATGTCTTTCTTACGGTCTACAATTTTCACATAGCCGCGAGAATCCATGACACCAATGTCGCCTGTACGGAAGAAACCATCTTCCGTCATCACTTTAGCCGTTTCATCTGGACGGTTCCAATAGCCGCGCATCACTTGTGGACCACGGATTGAAATCTCACCCTGTTCACCCAGTGCAACTTCCTTACCATCATCATCCAAAATTGCAACTTCAGTTAATGGCAATGGAATACCAATCGTGCCACTGAATTCTTCAGACGCTGGCGGATTTGCCGTTGCCACAGGTGAAGTTTCAGATAGACCATAACCTTCAATGATGTTGGTCCCAGTAATTCGCTTCCACGCTTCTGCTGTAGAAGGAAGCACAGCCATACCACCACCCATTGCCATTTTCAATTTGCTGTGGTCGAGTTGCTTAAACTCTTCATTGTTCACTAAAGCATTGAATAGCGTATTCACTGCTGGGAAGAATGACGGTTGATATTTACGTAATTCTTTCATCACCGCAGGTAAGTCACGCGGGTTTGGAATCAAAACGTTGGCTTGGCCTTTGTACATGCCGTACATCGCACACACCATGAACGCAAAAATATGATATAGCGGTAAGGCACAGAAAATGCGGTCATCAGGTTGACCATCTTGTGCACCAAATTTACTTTGGAAAATACCGTCACACTGCAACATGTTCGCCACAAGGTTGCGATGCGTCAGTTCTGCACCTTTAGATACCCCTGTAGTGCCGCCAGTGTACTGAAGCACTGCTGTGTCACTTAACGTTAAGTTCGGGCGCTTATAGTTACTCGCACTAACTTTCGACATTGCCGCATTAAAGCGAATATGGCCAGGAATATTCCATGCTGGAATTTGCTTACGCACTGAACGTAATACAAAGTTCACCAGTGTGCCTTTTAATGCACCCAACATGTCACCTACAGAGGCAATCACGACATGTTTAACTGGCGTTTTACCATTAATCGCTTGGTAAACAGAGGCAAAGTTTTCAATGATCACCAAAACTTCTGAGCCCGAGTCATTTAACTGATGTTCAAGTTCACGCGCGGTATACAGTGGATTGACGTTAACCAATACTAAACCTGCACGGAATACACCCAAAGCAACGATAGGATACTGAAGAACGTTCGGCATCATCACAGCGACACGTGAGCCTTTTGCTAGACCCAAACTTTGTAAATACGTTGCAAATTTACGGCTTGCTTCTTCTAACTCATTAAAAGTGAGCACTTTATCCATAAAGATAAAAGCATCACGAGAGCCAAATTTTTGGAAATTTCGTTCAAAAACATCTACTAATGACGTGTTTTCTGGTGGCAATTCTACAGTCTCTGGAATCCCCGTTTTTTGGTATTCTGCGAACCAAATTTTTTCCATATCGCCCGATTCTCCTATCAGTAATCCTTAAATTTCAACTATTGTTCTCAATATTAAGCGCTCTTTATTTAACTTCTGTTGCTTAATACTGCATCCATTTCCCGCATACATACCATATATAACGTATTTTGATCAATGGATGCTAGTTTTATCTCTGAACTAACAGTTTATTTGCTTTTTGATAACCACGTGGTAATAACTGCCCTTTTGATGCTCTTTTGCCTATGTATTTTTGCAAGTCATCACCCTTCAATTTTAATTGCTGCTGTCCTGCAACGACTTGCAGTATTTCATCTAGCGTTAATCTTGTCATGAATACAATTTGATCTTTCTCTTCAAGTTGTATCAATTTATTACCTTTACCTTTATTCAAAACAGGCAACTCTGACAACTCTAAAATCAACAAACGACCCGTTGAGGTCAATAACGCCAAATGGGTGGCCTGATCAACACTGGTTAACGGCATAACTGTGGCTTTTTCAGGTAAAGTAAGGAAGGCTTTCCCTGCTTTTGCATTGGTATCTAACTGTTTTGCCTGTGTTTTAAAACCATACCCCTTGCTACTTAGCGCTATGACTTCGGCTTCATCATCAGCAATAAAGACTTGTTTAAAACCAATACCACTGGCTGGGGACAATTTTGAACTCAACGGTTCTCCCAAACCACGTGCGGACGGTAGGCTATTAATGGCTAGTGCATAACTACGCCCTGACTCATCCAGCACATACACGCGCTGATTAGATTTGCCTTGCGCATGACTAAGGTATTGATCGCCCGCACGGAAGTTCAGGTTTTCGGCATCAACTTCATGACCTTTGGCTGAGCGAATCCACCCCGCTTCAGACAAGACCACAGTCACAGGATCAGCAGGCATGAAATCTTGCTCACTCATCGCCGTCGCTTCTGCACGATGCACGATTGGTGAACGACGGTCATCGCCGTATTTTTTCGCATCATCTTTGAGTTCATTGATGATCAAAGCTTTTAAAGACTCAGGATTGGCCAACTGTTCACGAATCAGTGCAGCTTTGGCTTCTAACTCTTCTTGCTCACGGCGCATTTCCATTTCTTCAAGTCGAGCCAAATGACGCAACTTGAGTTCTAAAATGGCTTCGGCCTGAATATCATCAATATTAAAACGTGACATCAACTCCGCTTTGGGCTGTTCTTCTTCACGAATAATACGAATCACTTCATCAATATTTAAATAGGCAATAATTAAACCGCCCAAAATATGTAAGCGTTTTTCAATTTTATTCAGGTGATATTGCAGACGACGGGTGACGGTTTCCTTTCGAATTTCAATCCACTCCAGCAAAATACGACGAATCGATTTCACTTGTGGACGGCCATCCGCGCCAATCATGTTCATATTGACCCGATAGCTCGACTCAAGATCAGTGGTGGCAAAAAGGTGACTCATCACTGCTTCAGCATCAATCCGATTTGAACGCAGTACAATCACCAAACGGGTTGGGTTTTGATGATCCGACTCATCACGCACATCGCTCACCAAAGGCAGTTTTTTCGCCTGCATTTGATCTGCAATTTGCGAAATAACTTTCGAGCCTGACACTTGATAAGGCAAATCCGTGATCACAATTTCATTTTTTTCGATGCGATACACCGAACGCATACGGTAACTGCCCCGACCTGTGCTTTGTATTTTTAATAACTCTTCAGGTGGCGTAATAATTTCTGCTTTGGTCGGCAAATCGGGGGCAGGAATATATTCTGCAACTTTTTCATCGCTTAAATTTGGATTACGAATTAAGGCAATGGTGCCTTTCACGACTTCACGCAGGTTGTGTGGTGGAATGTCCGTAGCCATACCAACCGCAATGCCTGTGGTGCCATTTAACAAAATATTCGGAATACGTGCAGGTAAAGTCACTGGCTCTTTCATCGAACCATCAAAGTTGTCCTGCCAGTCACAAGTCCCCTGTCCCAGCTCAGACAAAAGCACTTCACTATACTGAGATAATTTGGCTTCGGTATAACGCATCGCAGCGAATGATTTCGGATCATCGGGAGAACCCCAGTTACCTTGACCTTCAATAAACGGATAACGATAACTAAAAGGCTGAGCCATCAGCACCATCGCTTCATAGCAGGCTGAATCACCATGCGGGTGATACTTACCGAGCACATCGCCGACGGTACGCGCAGATTTTTTGGGTTTCCCACTGTGTTTCAGCCCCAACTCACTCATGGCATATACAATACGGCGTTGTACAGGTTTTAAACCATCGCTGATATGCGGTAAGGCACGATCCATGATCACGTACATGGCGTAATTGAGATATGCTTGTTCAGTAAATTCTGCTACGGAACGGTTTTCTGTCGCTTGATGCGCAAGGTTCGTCATAACAACCTGTCATCCTAATTAATCGTTTTTTGTTTAAGTTCTTATGCTATGTCGCGGGCTCTGCCTATACAAGTGAAAGCGTACACCACTACGACAAATTGCGTCTTTAGATGTTCCTAGTGTCGTAAAATTATCCATTTTTTTTAAAATGAGCAACTAATTATTTTGAAGTTCAGTTCCTGTGTTCATCTCTGCTCATCAATGAAAACAATGAAGCAACTTCAGCCCACTCAACTTGATCGATACGATCGACAAAAAATTTGCCCATCCTCGCCCAAAATGCGACACAACCAATTGGGTAGATCACATCAATCAAGCAGTGATTATTTAAAGGTCTCATCATTAGCAAGATCTGCGTTTACCAAAATGCAGCGTTGAGAGGCTACGTTTTGGCCGAGCAGATTGAATTTTTTATTGCTGAGTTGGATCTGGTTATCGGTTATTTTCAGATCCATCTTCTAAATTTTATCTTGATGTTTACTGAAGGCTGAGAGTCTCAGCACATCTGACTCTCAATCTTCAGCACGGACTAAATTACAGTCCAATTTCTTCCAATGTTTTGCCTTTGGTCTCTTCACCCAAAATCAAAATTACCGCTGCAACCGCAAGCAATACTGCGGTAAACATCATGAAAATCGCACTAAATCCATTGCTCTGTACCATCATATGTGTCACCACCATCGGTGCGACAATGCCGCCCATACGACCAATGGCTGATGCCCAGCCCGAACCAAAAGCCCGGATATTGGTTGGATATTGCTCTGGGGTATAGGTATACAACACGCCCCATGCACCGAGGTTAAAGAATGACATCAAACAACCCCAGAACATGATCATGCTCACAGTATCAGCTTGACCAAAGAAATACGCGGAAACTGCACACATGCCAATAAAACCAGCCAAGGTTGCTTTACGTCCCAGCTTTTCGACCAGCCATGCTGCGGCCACATAGCCTGGCAGCTGTGCCAAAATCATCACCAAGACATATTCAAAAGACTGAACAATGCTATACCCCTGCTTCACCAGCAAACTGGGTAACCATGTAAAAATGCCATAATATGAGTAGACAATACCAAACCAAATCAACCACAACATCAAGGTTCTACGTGCAAATGCCCCCGACCAGAGCTGGGTAAAAGACACATTCTTTTTTTCTGCCACTGGTTTAACGATGATATGTTCAATCACTTCCACACCGCATTGGCGTTCAATCTGCTGCACCAAGGCATGCGCTTCCACAATACGACCACGGTTAATGAGATAAGGAATTGACTCAGGCACTTTGAACCAAATCACAATGGCGTACAGTGCAGGAATTCCACCGATTAAGAAGGCCATATGCCAGTCAAATTTTGGAATCACAAAATACGCCACCAATGCAGCGCAAAGCCAACCTAAGCCCCAAAAACTTTCTAGCAGCACGATAAAACGCCCACGCACCTGCGCAGGAATGTATTCACTGACCAAGGTCACCGCTACTGGCAACTGTCCACCTAAGCCTAAACCCACAATAAAACGAAACACCAACAACCACGTTAAGTTCGGGGCAAAGGCACAGGCCGCCGTCGCTAAACTGTAAATCACGAGGGTCGCGGCAAAAACTGTTTTACGTCCGATGCGGTCGGCCAGACCACCTGAGCACACCGCACCAATCGCCATTCCGACAAAGCCAATGGAGACCACCCAACCTTTCTCGGTTGGGCTCATGTGCCAATCTTCGGCCATTTTTGCCAAAATAAAAGAAATCAGCCCCGTGTCCATGGCATCGAACATCCAGCCCAAGCCAATGACCCACAACAAGGTGTAGTGAAATTTACCGATCGGTAAGCGTTGTATGCGAGAAACTAAATCCATAGCTCGGCCTCTAAAGCGGGAAAAGATAGCAGGCTGCTTTCTCAACAGGCTTTATCATTATGTGCTTTTTTTATACAAATAAGGCAGTCAAATCACTGCTATTTTAGCTGGCATCTTTCGAAGAAGCAGATTGCTCATCATCGTCTTGATAAATGAATTTTGGCATTTCTAAGCCAAAGTAAATCGCGATTAGACGTAAGCTAAAACCAAAGATCAAAGTCGAAATCACGGTCAGCTCAAGTGATAAACCGAGCTGAATGCAGCCCCAATAGAAAATCACCGCGACAAAAGAAATACTGGCATACAGTTCACGGCGGAAGACCAAAGGGACGTCATTACACAAAATATCACGTAAGATACCGCCTGACACCCCTGTCAGAACTCCAGCAACCGCAGACACCACAAACCCATGTCCCATTTCTAAGGCAATTTGACAGCCAATGATGGTAAAACCGATCAGGCCCAAAGCATCGAGCACCAAGAAGATATTACGTAAATGACGCATCCACTTGGCAATCAAAATCGTCATAAAAGCGGCAAAACAGGTCAGCATCAAATATTCAGGATGCTTGACCCAAGTCAGCGGATAATGTCCCAACAACACATCGCGGACAGAACCGCCGCCCAGTGCTGTGACACAGGCAATAATCACCACACCAAACCAATCCATACTACGCCGACCCGCCGACAGTGCACCTGTCATTGCCTCTGCTGTGATCGCTATAATATAAATAATAGTGAGTAACATCGCCTGGATTCCATATAGGCTAATTGATGCGCGCTATTCTAAGCCAAATTTGCTTAAAATTATAAAAATTGTGCACAACATTGTTTAAATTTTTTCCCTGAACCGCAGATGCACGCTTGTTTCATGGTGATTTTCATTTCAGTGGTTGGATCTAAAAAATACCACGCCTCGGCATGTTTCACAAAATGTGAAATTTCATGATGTATCTGTGGCGATGTGCCATCATGATAATGGGCCTTAAACTCAACCATGGCATGGTTTTTATCGAGTTTTTCATTGGCCTGCACGACGTCTAACTTCAACCATTGGTTGCTTCGACTCCACTCAGCAATTGCTGCAACATCTAGAGCCTGTTGCTGTCCCAACGCTGTGGTTTGTAAAATGTAATCAATTTGCTGTTTGGCAAAAGCACTATAACGTGAGCGCATAAGTTGAGTAGCACTCTGCGCACGGCTTTGTCCCAAGTGCAATGGCTGACAGCACTGCTTATATTCGCCCTGTCCACACGGACACTCAACATTACTCATGATTTTTCCATAAAAAATAGCTCGACATTGCGAGCTATTTTAACCTGTTCAAACCAGATTACGGTTTGTTTTAAGAGGATTCCTTGTGCAGATCCAACTTGGGAATCACATGCACTTTTTCAATTTTGTGCCCATCCATCGTCACCACTTCAAAAATACAACCATCTGCTTCAAGGCTAGAGCCATTCTCGGGTAAACGACCTAAATGAAAGAGGATATAGCCTGACAAGGTTGAGTACTGATCAGACTCGTCGACCAAATCACGATCCAACAATAACGACACATGGCGAATATCGGTTGAACCATCGAGCATCAAGCTACCATCTTCTAAGCTTTCAGCCACATTATCTTCAGCATCTTCATCGGGGAACTCCCCTGCAATCGCCTCTAATACGTCAATCGGCGTGGCAATCCCTTCAATCGAGCCGTATTCGTTCAAGACCAAAGCCATTTGCAACGGTGCTTGACGCAATTGTTCCATCACCATCAGGACTTGCGCATTTTCATGCACAATCACAGGTTCACGTAAATGTTTATCAAAATCAAGGACACCCGTTTCAATATATTCATTCAAAACTTTATGGGTCAGCACCACACCGGCGATGTTGTCTAATTCGCCCCGTGCCACGATTAAACGTGAATGCGTAATACTGAGTAGTTGTGATTTGATTGAGGCTTCTTCATCTTCTAAATCAATCCACTCCAACTCTGGACGTGGGGTCATCACGGACTTCACAGGACGCTCGGACAAACCCAGCACCCCTTGCACCAAGACACTATGATAAACCCCATTTTCAGGATCAAATACTTCATCCGCATAAGCGCGAGTTGCCAATACATCTTCAGGCTCAGAGGCATGATCACTACTTTTACCGCCCAACATTCGCAGCACCGCAGATGCAGTTTTATAGCGAAGGTCTGTGGTGGTGACCATTTTTTCTTGATTACGGCGCATGGTTTGGTTGATGAATTCAACAATTACCGAGAAACCAATCGCGGCATATAAGTAGCCTTTTGGAATATGGAAACCAAAGCCTTCTACAATCAATGAGAAACCGATCATCATCAAGAAGCCGAGACACAAAATCACCACGGTCGGATGTTTGTTGACGAATTCCATTAAGGCTTTCGATGCCCACAGCATAATGCCGACGGCAATAACCACCGCAATCATCATCACAGACAGGTGTTTAACCATACCGACTGCGGTAATCACCGAATCTAAGGAAAACACAGCATCCAAAACTACAATCTGAACGATCACCATCCAAAACACAGCATTGGCTGGACTTTCTTCTTTCTGAACCACTTTGGCGTCAATACGTTCATGCAGTTCCATGGTGCCTTTAAATAGTAAGAACACCCCACCAAACAGAAGAATCAAATCCCGTCCTGAGAAAGGATGATCGAAGATATGGAACAGCGGCTCGGTCAGTGTCACCACCCAAGCAATTGAGGCCAACAGCACCAAACGCATTAAGAGCGCAAGGATCAAACCAACAACACGGGCCGTATTACGTTGTTCTGGTGGAAGTTTCTCCGCCAAAATCGCAATAAAAACCAAGTTATCAATCCCCAGCACAATTTCCAGCACCACTAAGGTGAGTAACCCCACCCACGCAGAAGGATCAGACATCCATTCAAATATCATGTGATCTGCTCCTGTCGAGGGGAAATATACGGTGCATAACGCAACTTAAGCGGATGAAAAGGAAGATTCAGCCCCAATGGCTGTAATTTTTTTTCGGAAAACTGAAGATGTCTTGAGCGACAACTACCACTACCCATGTTCGTTCTTGTGTTGTAAAACAGGAAATAAGTATAGGCAAGATCTACATGAAATTCATCTTTTTTTCAAAAGCGCACTGTTTTAAAAGATTTAACAAATTATTACCCGATTGTTAGATTAAATACAGCTTGCCGTCACATTTCTTGCTTAAACTAAGAGAGAAAAAGTAGATAAAGCAAAAGGTAAAAACATACGCCATGAATAGTGAATTAAAAATATCCTCTCTCAACACTCAAGTAAATGTTCAAACCACTCAACCTCTGATCGCACTTTATTGCGGTTCTCGTTCAGGCAATAAACCGATTTATCAAGAAAAAGCGATTGCACTGGCACAAGGTTTAGCTAAACAGGGTTTTGGTCTGGTTTATGGGGGGGCCAGCATTGGTCTCATGGGACAAGTGGCCGATGCCATGATTAGCCACGGCGGTGAAGCAGTCGGCGTCATTCCAGAATTTATGCTGGATTATGAAATTGCGCATCACCAACTGACCGAATTACATGTTGTACAAACCATGCATGAGCGCAAAGCCTTAATGGCCGAACGTGCAAGCGCCTTTGTCGCACTACCCGGTGGTTTAGGCACTTTTGAAGAAATTTTAGAAGTGGCAACCTGGGGACAACTGAACCAACACCAAAAACCGATGATGATTTATAACGTGAATGGTTTTTATGACGCACTGATTACACAATTGGATCATGCAGTAGAAGAAGGTTTTCTACCGCCACAGCACCGCGCAAAAGTAATTGTATGCAACCATGCTGAACAGATTTATTCAGCTATTGCCAACCTCGGCAGCCCAGCGCACTTTGCCATTTAAATCCTGTTCTTAATGCCATAAAAAAGCGAGCCTAGAGCTCGCTTTTTTAACATGTGTGGTTATTGCCCATAATGGGTGACAAAGTTATAGAACCACGGCAGTGTGGTCGCCAAAATCACCGACATAGCTAAACCAAACATCAATTTCATCGCATCTTTACTGACGTTACGCGAAGTGCGATGTTTGTTCACTTCATCAAAAATCATCGACATTGCAAACTCACGACCTGCAAGTAAACCTAAGAATACCCATGTGGTACTCATTGGAATATTGCTCCACTCTTTGAACACCAACAAAATCAGGGCATACATAAAGTCAATAATGGTCGCTGCACGAATATCGGTGACACCTGTTTTGGTATCGACAATCTTCTGAATCGCACCACCGCGTTGGTACAAAATCACCGCCAACAACACCACAAAGACCGTGATGGCAAACAGTAAAAATGAAAACGGCACTTGACGGGGTACATAGACGAAAATATTGGCCAAATCTTGAATTAGCCACTGGCTCCACAGAAAAGCCGTAGAGACCCACTGTAGTCCGATCCAAATATGCGACGGTTCTTGATTACGGGTTTTTGCAAAATACTTCGCGACTTGTCGCATCACAAAACGATAGACAATAATCGCAACCACAAAGGCCACCGCGTAGCCCATCATCGATTTCACCATCATCGAGCCTAAACTTGCAGGCGAGAAAATGGTTAAAACCAAGAAAGTGGTACTGACGGGAATTCCGTATTTGGTTAAAAATAACAGTAAAATCGGTGGCACAATATAGAGCCACGTGACCCCACCCTCAGGAAAAGGGATCGTTTCTAAACGGCCATATGATGCATCACCCACACCGGATGCATACCAACCATAAATCAACACCACCACCAAAATGGTGCTGATAAAGAGCCAAAGCACCCACCATGGACGATGTGCATTGGATGAAATAAACGTACCTAATGTCTGTGGCACATCATTTCCGACGATAGAATAAGCAGCTAAACAGAAGCCTATCACCATCAAAATTTCGATTGTCATAAAACCAACCTTTTGAATAATTTATTCCAAGACAGTGCCCTTGGACGTTTGCCAAAGATTATGACGGTTTTATTTCATTTTCATGACATCCTTGTCATATATTTTTTGTAGCGCCATAAAAAAGAACACCGCAGTGCTCTTTTTTCAAAGTCAAAACTCAGTTTTTTTAATTGAGTTTGACTTCATAAACCGCTGTACTACCACTGACTTCATTTCCCACCACCAACAGCGGACGACCATTGGGTGAATTCTTCGCCGCGATGAAAATCAAACCTTCTGGGCCTAAGTCACCTTGCTTCGTGACTTCTGTTTCCGTGGTGTTGCGATGGTTCAGATACTGAACAAATTTAGCCTGATTCGGGTTACTAATGTCATACACTATGATGCCACTGGCACGCTCAAGTCCAATAAAGGCAAAGGTCTTTTCACCAATTTTACCCAAAGTCACGCCTTCAGGTTCAGGGCCTTTATTGTCACTACGGTCATCAAATTTAAATGCTTCATGATTGCTATTAAATTGCTCTGGGAACAGCTCCGCAATTTTTTGCTCAAACTCACTCCCCGAGTCCCATACAATTTGCTTGGTTTCAGGGTCGACAATACTCACCGAACGGCCACCATAGACATATAATTTGTCATAAGTCAGACGACCATTTTCATCTAGCTTTGGCAGACCCGTTAGTGGATCTTTTTGATAACCTTGCGTCCAACTAATGGTCAAACGTCCAATTTGTGAATCTTTAATTAAATTATCCGCGCAGACTTCTGTTGCATCAGCCGTTTGACAAGGTTTAAACACCTCGGGGTTTAATTTCGCCCCTTTTACGCCCGGTGCAAGCTGACGTAAATGCGCGGCATAATCGCCTTTGGCATCAAAACCTGCTTTTTTAAACAAATGTTTAATGCGTATCTCTTCTGCATAACCAGCATTTAAGTCCCCGCCTTCAAAGTATTTGGCTTCATCCCTTAGCCATTCACGGGCATCCCCCTCATTGGCTGTGACCAAATATGTTTTACCGTTGGCTTGGTATGATGCAATGGCATCGGGCATATACATGCCATATAGCCCCGGCCAAGAGCGAATATTAATCATGCCTGCATCTTTTGCACATTCTGTAATACTACGTCCCAAAGAGTCTTGGCCAATAGCACAGTCACGGTCACTTCCATCCAAGGCATTTTCAGGCAAACTATGGTCCTTGTAGCCCATCGGGAAAAGATCAACAAATTGATTTTTTTCTAGGTCTAAAACCCCAATCGCATTGTTTTCCTGCAAACTAACCCATGCTTTTTTACCATCAGCACTGACTGCGATGTACTCAGGTTCTAAATCTTGTGCAACGGTGGTCGTTTGAATACCTACCTTAGCAACATTTGGGTATTGACTGATGTCTGGGCCAAAAATACGAATGCCTGCATCTAATAAGTCTTGTTTACGGTCATTCCATGCGTGGAAACCCGCAATAGTTGCTGTTGGTTTTTGAATATCTGAAATATCAATAATACTGACCGAACCTTCGGGATCGACTTGATAACCTTCATTCGGTTCCGCTTCATTCGCTACCAGTACTTTTCGACCATCAGGCGTGAAGGTCAACATATCTGGCAAAGCTCCCACGTTGACTTGGCTGATAAAGGAAAGATCCTGTGCTTTAAAAAAAGCCACAATACCGGTTTGGGTTTTATCCTCAGCCTGAACCGCAAGCGCCACGATGCCATTATGCACGGCGACACTATTCACCTCAGAATTAGCTAAATAAGTTTTGGCATCCAAAGATTGGATATATGTCGGCTGCGTTGGTTGGGAAAAATCTAAAACATCGACCATACCTTTTTGTGCATTCACCACGAACAGACGCTTACTCGCAGCATCATAGGCGGGGATTTCAGCTGCACTCTGTCCAAATATCCCCGATTCATAACTTGCAAGATGAACCAGTTCAATACTATTCGGGGTGGCTTCCTCTACCACTGGTGGTGGTGTGATGGTTTGCGCATCATCACTGTCATTGCATCCTGCTAAGCCCAACCCCATGCATGCTAAAAAGACAGCACTATATGTTTTATTCATCATGATCTAAATATCGGTTCAAATTTGACCAATGTATGACGTACGCGTTGCAAACACATGACGTAGAGATGTCAATTTGATGGCATGTGATAAATGCACATTCGCAACAACAGTCCAACTTAAATTAAGCTAAACTGTTTAAAAATTTCACTTTGTTGTATCTATGAACCAAACGCCGACCCATCAAGCACTCGCTCCTGAGTACCGTCTTTTGGTACTTTTGGTTTCGATTGGCTTTTTTATGCAAGGCTTAGATACCACCATTGTGAATACCGCTCTACCCGCTATGGCAGCCAGTTTGAATGAAGATCCGCTCCAAATGCATAGCGTGGTGGTGGCCTATGTGCTTGCCGTTGCTGCCTGTATTCCCTTGAGTGGCTGGCTCGCCGACCGTTTTGGAGTGCGCAATACCTATTTCAGTGCCATTATCATTTTTACCCTTGCCTCACTGGGCTGTGGCTTTTCTGAAAGCTTAAATGAGTTATTGTTCTATCGCGTACTACAAGGTGTGGGTGGTGCATTATTACTCCCTGTTGGCCGTTTAGCCATGCTCAAGGTCATTCCGCGGACGCAATTCTTATCGGCCATGAGTTTGATGAGTCTCGCGGGACTAATTGGTCCACTGATCGGGCCAACACTCGGGGGCTGGTTGGTCGAAGTCAGTACATGGCATTGGATTTTCCTGATTAACCTCCCCATGGGACTGTTAGGGGTCCTGATTAGTTTTGAAGCCATGCCGAATGTCACCGAGCAGAATGTGCCTCGTTTTGACTTTTGGGGTTTTATCCTGTTGGTGATCGCCATGGCAGGACTATCTTTAGGGATTGAAAATTTTGCCAGTCCGCACCTGACTTTATGGTGGAGTATTGGGCTGATTGTACTGAGCTTGGCGACTGCGCTTTGGTATGCCTATCATGCACATACACATCAAAATGCGCTATTTCGCAGTAAACTGTTTCGTAACCGCATTTATGCCGTGGGTATTTTAGGTAACTTCTTTGCTCGCCTCGGTGGCAATGCCATGCCCTTTTTAATGCCACTCATGCTCCAAGTGGCTTTCGGCTTTGAACCCTTTGTGACCGGACTCTTAATGATTCCGACCGTGCTGGGTTCACTGGCGTCTAAACCCATCATTCGTCACTTGATTCAGCGCTTTGGTTATCGCCACGTGCTTTTGGTTAACACCTTGTTGGTCGGTGCATGTATCGCCAGTTTTGCCCTCAATACCGCAGACACCCCAACTTGGCTGCGCGCACTGCATTTCTTTGTTTTTGGCATGCTGAACTCCCTGCAATTTGTGTCTATGAATACCCTCACGCTGAAAGATTTACCGCAACAAGATGCCAGCAGTGGCAACAGTTTCTTGTCGATGATCATGATGGTATCGATGAGTATTGGCGTGGCTTTGGCAGGTACTTTAGTCAATGTCTTTACCGCATATTTGGGTACAGATCATATCGTCATGGCATTCCATAACACTTTAATTGTTTTGGGCTGTATTAACCTGATTACCGCAGCTATTTTCTGGCATATCCCCAAAGATACCGTGGATGAATAACAGATACAAAGTGCTGCCATTCACTGACCATAATCATCATGGTCAGTTCCACAAATTCGAGCTATGATGATGAGCTAAAAACCAATACCTGCAAAAGCATGTCCGCAAGAAAAAAAGTTTCCACGCCGTCAAAAACCTCATATCTCTATTACATAATTGCCTGTGTAGTGATGCTATGTGTCGGACTGGGAATCACCTATTTTTTCTTGCAGAACAATGTCGCATCTGCCCAAGAGTATCCGATAAAAGGCTTTGATGTGTCTCATCATCAGGGCGATATTCAATGGCAATCCATTTCTCCCCAAGAGTTTAAATTCGTCTATTTAAAAGCCACTGAAGGGGGCGATTTCAAAGACCGTAAATTTCAGGACAATTGGCTCAAAGCCCGTGAACAAGGCTTTTTAGTCGGGGCTTATCATTTTTATCGTTTATGCCGTGATGGCCAGATTCAGGCGCAAAACTTTATCGAAACTGTGCCGAAGAAAACGGATAGTTTGCCGCCTGTGATTGATTTGGAATATGACAGCAACTGTATCAACACCTATACCAGAGAACAGCTGCTCAAAGAGATTCAGGTCATGCACGACCAACTGTATAAACACTATGGTTTGCAACCCATTTTTTATACATCTAAAGCATTTTATAATATTGTTTTGGTCGATGAATTTAAACAAACTCCCCTTTGGATTCGTGAATATCAAGGCAAGCCTGAGCTCAAAGGCAATCCGAAATGGACCTTTTGGCAACACACCAGCCAAGGTCAAATTAAAGGCATACCAACCTTGGTGGATCTCAATGTATTTCAAGGCTCAGAGCAAGATTGGATCAGCTTTTTAGAGCGCCAAGGGCTTTATCAACCGCCACAAAACTTACCGATCAAGTAAGCAGTTTCAAGCTCAGCATTGAAGTTCAAATACAAAAATACCAAGTCAAATTCTGTCGCTTATGCCGCATACAGGACTACGCAATCGATCTGAATAGTGCAATACTGACTTAGGTTTCAACATTAAAATTCAACATGCGAAAAATCATTCACATCGACATGGATGCCTTCTATGCCTCGGTGGAGTTACTTGATCGTCCTGACTTAAAGCATTTACCTGTAGTGATTTCTTCACATCATCCTCGTGCCGTCATTGCTGCCGCATCCTACCCTGCACGTAGATACGGACTCCGCTCTGCCATGTCGATGACTCAAGCCAAAAAACGCTGCCCTCAAGTGATAGTAATTGAACCTAATTTCGCTAAATATCGTACGGTCTCAGAGCAAATTCATACAATTTTTCAGCGTTATACCACACTCATTGAACCGCTTTCATTAGATGAAGCTTATTTAGATGTGACGGAAAATTTACAACAACTGGCCAGCGCCACAGAGGTTGCTGAACGCATCCGTGCTGATATTTTTCAGAGCACAGGACTGACCGCCTCTGCGGGTGTAGCACCGAATAAGTTTCTAGCCAAAGTTGCTTCGGACTGGAATAAACCCAATGGTATCTGCGTGATTAAACCCTCACAAGTTCAGCAGTTTATTCAGCACTTGCCGCTTAAAAAAATCCCCGGAGTGGGTAAAGTCATGCAAGAAAAATTACATGCGCTCAAACTTGAAACTTTAGGTGATTTACAGCATGTAGATGAAAATATCCTGATTCATCATTTTGGCAAGTATGGAAAACAGCTCTATCTCTATGCACAAGGGATTGATGAGCGTCCTGTACAAGCGGAACGAGAACGTCAGCAAATTTCAAAAGAAACCACTTTTGATGATGACTTAATCCTTGAACAATGTCTCCCATTTTGGCCCAAGTTGATTGCACAAGTCTGGCAAAGCTTAGAGAAAAAGCAACTGTATGCCCGCGGTGTCACCGTCAAACTGAAACTGAAAAACTTTCAAACCCTACAGCACAGTAAAAGCTTCAAAACGCCATTAAAGCATCAAACTGAACTACAAATGACCTTAGATATCTTACTCAAAGAAATGCAAATCACACCGGATCAACAATTTCGTCTTATCGGTGTTGGGGTCTATGCACTTTCGACTCAAGAACCTTTACCCCAGCTCTCTTTATGGTCTGAGTGATTGCTCAATGAGTCATTTTTTAACCAAAAGAACAAAAATAATGCAATTTAGCATTCACAAACTGTGTTTTTAGAGTAATCTAATGACGCGCTGCATTTATCCATGTAACCGCTGAGATGCTAAAACTTACCTTTACTTTTAGCATACGTCCTGTGATTGGCGTGACGATCAAATCCGAAGATTACAGGACATCTCTGATATTTATCATGGTATTCCCCCTCTATATTACAGAGCAGCGCTCTAGCATCAGAATAATCCAATATTTAAAAATATACTTTTATAAAGCCCGAATAAGATTGAACTATTAATCGCGTTGCTTCATTTTTTGTAATTCCCACGTCAAGATATTGAACCCATCCTCTGTTCACATGCACTTATAACAATAGATAGGATCCTTCAAGCTGTAAAATTCTGCACCTGATTGAAAGCCAACATCGTAGCCATCTGTCATACATGAGTTTGTGGTAGGCTATTGAACTACTTTTCATGTTCTATTTTTATACTCATCACACAGGATGCATACATCATGACGGTTCAACGTTTGCATGTCTCAAATCGTTTTTCTGAAGTTGCAATTGCTGGCAACCTCGTTCATTTGGCAGGTCAATTGGCGTCTGACTTTGATCTCGATATTAAAGGTCAAACCCAACAAACATTCGACATGATTGACCAATTTTTAGCTGATGCAGGCACAGATAAAAGCCATATCTTATCGGTAACGATTTATTTGAAGAATATTGAACAAGACTATGCAGCTTTCAATGAAGTATGGGACGCTTGGGTTGCAGATATTGATGCCTTACCCCGTACCTGTGTTGAAGCTAAACTTTATGATCCACGAGTATTGGTAGAGTTAACCGTTGTTGCAGTGCAACCTGCATAAAAATACACGCAGCATAAAAACATGAGTTTTCATGTTTTTATGCTGCGCGCTGAGATTGAGTTAGCCGATCAGACGTAATTTTCGAGTTTGTGCAGCATTATAGTAATCATATTTTTTGGCCACACGCGTATCTTTAGTCAAACGCGATGAAGCATAGAGATCGCCATAAAAATCTTCACGTAACTGATGATAGTCAGGCACTTCTTCATAACGAATCACTTTATAGCCAGCCATATCAAGGATCGCATCCTGAAACTGTGCCTTTTGTGGACGTTTCAGTGAAAGCGGATCTTCTAAGGCAACCACTGCCAAAACTTGTTGTGCACTATCCACAATGACAAAATCAGCCACCAAATTGCGGTATTTATTTCGTGTACGCGAAAATTTTGTCGTGAGTAAGGCATCATAAGATACATGTGCCAGCACAGTATGATGCGGTAAAATTTCTTTCAAACGAGTATAAGTCAGTTGCTCATGCATACTAAAAATAGCACGTTGTCTTAATGCACTATCTTGCTGCTTG
Source organism: Acinetobacter sp. PC34 (assembly GCF_051789135.1). Classification (NCBI taxonomy): domain Bacteria; kingdom Pseudomonadati; phylum Pseudomonadota; class Gammaproteobacteria; order Moraxellales; family Moraxellaceae; genus Acinetobacter; species Acinetobacter sp. PC34. Next base: position 3,324,187 of record NZ_CP196664.1, read on the forward strand.
GTCTTAGGGATCAACGCTTTACTCGCTAAAATCATGACCAGTATCAACAACACGCTACCAATTACCATATAAGTTGTCATATTTGCATCCTTTTGATCTTTATTATAATTTTCGGTATCACAACCATTTTTATTCGATCAGTATAACCTACTGACCATTTATCCAAACCACGCAATAAAAAAACTAAAGCTAAAATCAAACAAACGCTGATAAAACTAAACAATTTTTTGCAATGTCATTCGTTGTAACACGTTTTGTTTTAATCTAAATGAAATTTTGGCTCTTTAGCCTATCTACACTGTAATAGAGTGATCCATTCACGTGCAATATGATTCTTTGGACTGACCCAATTTTCCAGACGTATGGCAGAAAAGCCAATCTTTGAGTTATTTTTCTAACGCAATAAAAAAGATCAATCCTAAAAAAGGATGCCGTAGCATCCTTTTTTATATTCAATTGCGATTAAGCACGTGACTTAGACTTTGGTTTTGACTTTGAATGTCCAAATGGCTTCTTGGCATCACCTGCTTCACGCGGTGGTAAACCTGTATGCTGCGTTAAAATCTGACCGCGCTCAGGACGCTTTTTGGTATTTGATGGACGCGATTGATTTTTCGCTTGTTGGTTACGGCTATCACCATTACGTTTTTGCGAATCGCCATCCACGGTTGAGTTTTTCTTCCGAGCAGACTGATACTGACCTTCTGTCCCTTGCGGTTGATAGGTTGGAATCAAATGCTGTTTCGAGTTGCCAATCAAATCTTGGCGGCCCATCTCCTTTAAAGCTTCACGTAATAATGGCCAGTTGTTTGGATCATGATAACGCAAGAAGGCTTTATGCAGACGACGACGCTTCTCACCTTTCACAATATCAACATCTTCAGTATATCGCGCCACTTTAGCTAATGGGTTTTTACCCGTGTGATACATGGTGGTCGCGGTTGCCATTGGTGATGGATAGAAAGTCTGTACCTGATCGGCACGGAAACCATTTTTCTTCAACCAAATCGCCAAATTCATCATGTCATATTCGGTCGTACCCGGATGCGCTGCGATAAAGTACGGAATTAAATATTGCTCTTTACCTGCTTCCTTACTGAAACGATCAAACATTTGCTTGAAACGATCATAGGTTCCGATGCCCGGTTTCATCATCTTAGACAATGGACCTTTTTCGGTATGTTCAGGCGCAATTTTTAAATAACCACCAACATGATGCTGTACCAATTCTTTGACATATTCAGGGTTTAACACCGCCAAGTCATAGCGCAAGCCTGAACCAATCAGAATCTTTTTAATGCCTTTAATGGCACGTGCTTTACGATATAGCTGCGTTAAAGGTGCATGATCGGTATGTAGGTTTTGACATACGCCCGGATAAACACAGGATGGTTTACGACAGTTCTTTTCAATTTCAGGGTCTTTACAGTGCAAACGATACATGTTTGCAGTTGGGCCACCCAAGTCAGAAATGATGCCGGTAAAACCCGGTGCAGTATCACGAATCTTTTCAACTTCACGTAAAATTGATTCTTCTGAACGGTTTTGAATGATGCGTCCTTCATGTTCTGTAATCGAACAGAAAGTACAACCACCAAAACAACCCCGCATGATGTTCACAGAGAACTTAATCATGTCAAATGCAGGGAAACGGGCATCGCCATAGACAGGATGTGGTAGACGTGCATAAGGTAAATCAAATACATAGTCCATTTCTTCCGTCGTTAACGGAATCGGTGGAGCATTTAACCAGACATCACGCTCGCCATGCTTTTGTACCAATGCACGAGCATTTCCTGGATTGGTTTCAAGGTGCAAAATACGGTTGGCATGTGCATATAAAACGGGATCATCTGCCACCGCTTCAAATGCAGGCAAGCGAATCACAGCCAGCTCACGCGGCGGTAATTTATGTTTAATTGCCTTTGAAGACGGCTGTAACTGCACAATTTGTGTATCAGGATCGAGTTGATCCCCTTCACGAACAATTTGATTCGTCACAATTTCTTTTTGGAAATTTTGGTATTGGGTTAAAGAATTACCCTTATCTTTTTCAATTTCACAGCCATCTAAATCTTCAGTCATCACATAAGGATTGATAATCGGATCGACACGGCCAATGGTATCCACATCATTCGATGCAATTTCCACAAACTTGGCTTTAGATGGACGGTTTAACTTATTCACGATAAATGCCGTGCCACGAACATCTGTAATTTCGTGAATTTTTTCGCCTTTGGCTAAGCGATGCATCACTTCAGTAATTGAACGCTCACCATTACCATACATCAAAAGATCGGCTTTTGAGTCCATCAACACTGAACGACGAACTTTGTCTGACCAATAGTCATAATGTGCAATACGACGTAAAGATGCTTCAATTCCACCTAACAATACAGGTACATCTGGAAATGCTTCACGCACACGTTGGCAATACACCGTTGCTGCACGGTCTGGACGTTTATTGGGTAAATTATCTGGCGAATAGGCATCATCAGAACGAATTTTACGATCAGCCGTATAACGGTTGATCATCGAATCCATGTTCCCAGCAGTCACACCCCAAGCGATATTTGGCTTACCCAAAACTCGAAATGCTTCAACATTAGTCCAATCAGGTTGTGCAATAATCCCGACACGGAAACCTTGTGCTTCTAACGTACGGCCAATAATGCCCGAACAAAATGATGGATGGTCGATATACGCATCACCACAGACCAAAATAAAGTCACAACTATCCCAACCGAGTTGGTCCATTTCCTCGCGCGACATCGGCAAAAATGGCGCAGGTTCAAAACATGACGCCCAATATTTGTCGTAATCAAACAACGCTTTAGGCGCGGTCTGCATAGTATAAGCAGTAGACATGGCTAGCAATTCTCGGCTGGCAGATGAAAGATCTCAAATAAAGATCAAAGATGAAAGCCGATCATTTTACCATGAATTACATTCAGCTTGCTTGGTTAAAAAAGCATCATATACAGCACGTTATCATTTATTTTTTTATGCAAACGTAATTTCGAAGTTTTTATTTAAAAAGAAACAATTTGACAGTGAAGAGACAAAAGCTGGCCCTTCATTCCTTAAAGAATAAAGATCAATGTCCAATCACTTGGGACAGTAAGCAATACATCGAGACCCAACTGACTCAGCTGAATTATGCAGCAAAGAATGAAAAATTAACATCAACTATAGCTATGCCGATCTCTCAGAATATCCCTCACTTTATATAGTTTTTATTTAAGATATCACCCATTTCCTTTTAAGATTCTAATATTTAGATTAATGAAAGATGCTACTAAAAATAAACACCATCTTTCATCATGTAAAAACTCAATCAGTTGAGTTCTTTCATACCAACTTTATTATTTTTGAGCGGTCGATAAGTCCATAATCAACTTTGTCGCTAAATATAAACGCGGCACAATACTTTCGACCAGAATATATTCAGCATTATTCGAATGTGCACCATCACCAGATAAGCCCATGCCTTCTAAAATCGCTGCTTTCGAATTTAAGCCAGCAAATGCTGCATCTGTACCACCACCTGTTGCTTCAGTTAAGACCTTCATTGGTAAGTTAAAATCATTTTTGTAAATAAGCTGTGCTTGTTCAGCCAATTTTTTTGCCTGTGGATTTGCCATTAAAGGTGGGCGACGCATTTCAAACTTTAACTTAACTTCACTATCAGCTAACTTTTTACGTTTAATCCTTTGCTGTAATACACGTTCCACTTGCTGAAAATCTTTAACTTGCAAAGCACGAACATCTGCTTGTGCAGTCGCAAGGTCTGGAATCACGTTACGCACTTTACCTGCACTCGCTACAGTCCAGTTTAATTTCAACCCTGTTTTAAGATTGGATAAATCTTGTAACTGTAAGATTTGATGTGATAATTCTGTCAGTGCATTTATGCCTGCTTCAGGCTTAACCCCTGCATGTGCAGATTTCCCGTGAACCTCTAAATATGCTGCACCAATCCCACTGGTGGCTAATCGTAAACTGCCATCTTTACCACCACCCTCAAATGACAAAACCACATCTTGGTCTTGTGCAGTTTCAGTAATCAGTTTGCGTGAACCTGGCGAACTGATCTCCTCATCGGAGTTAAGTAAGATTGTGATCGTGCCATAGTCTTGATAATTCAACTTTTTCAAAAGATCAAGCGTATGAATAATCGCAGCAACCCCCTGTTTATCATCTAAAATTCCAAGACCAAAAACTTTATCCCCTTCCATTTTAAAAGGTTGGTCTTTCAACATTCCTGTTAAATACACCGTATCCATATGAGCAATTAGCATAATTTTACTGCTGCCTTTACCCTTTAAAACAGCTTTTACCATTGGACCAGTCTGTTGGGGCGTATCATCCATACGATATATATCTTTAGCTTCTACAATACTGACCTCAGCTCCTGTCATTTTTAATTGTTCAGCGACATATTTGGCTATCTTATTCACGCCGACAAGATCTTTACTCCCCGACTCAATATTGACTAAAGCCTCTAGAGTATTTAAATAATTCTTTTTTTCTGACTCAACCAGATGTTTGACCTGATCATTAGATACAGCATGTACTTGCCCAAAAGCCAAACAGCTCAACAACGCACATGAGATTAAAGGAAGTTTTTTCAGTTGATATTGAATTTTATTAGACATACTCATTATTCCATTTAAAGATATTGCTAACAAACTATGAGCATTTGATCGACTATCCAATTTTTTAAAAATTTTAAAACAAAAATGTTGGGTAGATTAAATGTCATGATCGATAAATAAGTAAATCAGTATGTAGAAACCTGTCCTAAACCTCAATTAGACGATTGATTCGTTCATTTTTATTATTTCACACATAAAAAAATCCCCCTCAGCGATTAGCGGAGGGGGATTTAGAATTAATGAGCTGGCGATGACTTACTCTCACATGGATAACTCCACACTACCATCAGCGCTAAGAGGTTTCACTTCTGAGTTCGGGAAGGGATCAGGTGGTTCACTCTTGCTATTGTCGCCAGCACAACTGTTTATGACTATTCGTTGGGTCTTATTTACACATTGTGTATGCCTAACTTTCATCAAATGAGTTATTAACAGGTATATTTGAGTTGATTTTAACATAAAGCATAGCTTTATGTCTTGCGCTCGGACAAACATAATTAATGTTTGTTTATTCCTCGCTCATGTATCTAGCTTTATAACTAAATCAAGTTGTTTGCAGTGATTTGAACCACAACACCAACTGTTTGGGTGTTGTATAGTCAAGCCTCACGAGCAATTAGTATTGGTCAGCTTCACATATCACTATGCTTCCACATCCAACCTATCAACGTCGTAGTCTTCAACGGCTCTTTAGAGGACATAAAGTCCTAGGGAAATCTTATCTTGAGGTAGGCTTCCCGCTTAGATGCTTTCAGCGGTTATCCCTTCCGAACATAGCTACCCGGCGATGCGACTGGCGTCACAACCGGTACACCAGAGGTTCGTCCACTCTGGTCCTCTCGTACTAGGAGCAGATCCTCTCAAATTTCCAACGCCCACGGTAGATAGGGACCGAACTGTCTCACGACGTTCTAAACCCAGCTCGCGTACCTCTTTAAATGGCGAACAGCCATACCCTTGGGACCTGCTTCAGCCCCAGGATGAGATGAGCCGACATCGAGGTGCCAAACACCGCCGTCGATATGAACTCTTGGGCGGTATCAGCCTGTTATCCCCAGAGTACCTTTTATCCGTTGAGCGATGGCCCTTCCATACAGAACCACCGGATCACTAAGACCTACTTTCGTACCTGCTCGACTTGTGGGTCTCGCAGTTAAGCGCGCTTTTGCCTTTATACTCTACGCGTGATTTCCGACCACGCTGAGCGCACCTTCGTACTCCTCCGTTACTCTTTAGGAGGAGACCGCCCCAGTCAAACTACCCACCAGACATGGTCCTCGTCCCGGATAACGGGACAGAGTTAGAACCTCAATATTACCAGGGTGGTATTTCAAGATTGGCTCCACCGAAACTAGCGTCTCGGTTTCAAAGCCTCCCACCTATCCTACACAAGTAAGATCAAAGTTCAATGTCAAGCTGCAGTAAAGGTTCACGGGGTCTTTCCGTCTAGCCGCGGGTACACCGCATCTTCACGGCGAATTCGATTTCACTGAGTCTCTGCTGGAGACAGCGCCCCCATCATTATGCCATTCGTGCAGGTCGGAACTTACCCGACAAGGAATTTCGCTACCTTAGGACCGTTATAGTTACGGCCGCCGTTTACTGGGGCTTCGATCAAGAGCTTCGCTTACGCTAACCCCATCAATTAACCTTCCAGCACCGGGCAGGCATCACACCCTATACGTCCACTTTCGTGTTTGCAGAGTGCTATGTTTTTAATAAACAGTTGCAGGGGCCTGGTTTCTGTGGCTGCCAATAGCTCAAGGAGTAAATCCTATCACCGTCGGCAGCGTACCTTCTCCCGAAGTTACGGTACCATTTTGCCTAGTTCCTTCAGCAGAGTTCTCTCAAGCGCTTTGGTCTACTCGACCTGACCACCTGTGTCGGTTTCGGGTACGATTCCTATGTAACTGAAGCTTAGAGACTTTTCCTGGAAGCATGGTATCAGCCACTTCACTGTACAAGTACAGCTTGCTATCAGTTCTCAGCATAGAGTACCCCGGATTTGCCTAAGATACATGCCTACAACCTTCCACCTGGACAACCAACGCCAGGCTGACTTAACCTTCTCCGTCCTCTCATCGCATTACATAGAAGTATTGGAATATTAACCAATTTCCCATCGACTACGCCTCTCGGCCTCGCCTTAGGGGTCGACTCACCCAGCCCCGATTAACGTTGGACTGGAACCCTTGGTCTTTCAGCGTGCGAGTTTTTCACTCGCATTGTCGTTACTCACGTCAGCATTCGCACTTCTGATACCTCCAGCATACTTCTCAATACACCTTCATCGGCTTACAGAACGCTCCCCTACCACTTGCAATAAATTGCAAATCCGCAGCTTCGGCATATAGTTTTAGCCCCGTTACATCTTCCGCGCAGGCCGACTCGACTAGTGAGCTATTACGCTTTCTTTAAAGGGTGGCTGCTTCTAAGCCAACCTCCTAGCTGTCTATGCCTTCCCACATCGTTTCCCACTTAACTATAATTTTGGGGCCTTAGCTGGCGGTCTGGATTGTTTTCCTCTTGACTACGGACGTTAGCACCCGCAGTCTGTCTCCCGGATAGTACTCATTGGTATTCGGAGTTTGCATCGGTTTGGTAAGTCGGGATGACCCCCTAGCCGAAACAGTGCTCTACCCCCAATGGTATTCGTCCGAGGCGCTACCTAAATAGCTTTCGGGGAGAACCAGCTATCACCGAGTTTGATTAGCCTTTCACCCCTATCCACAAGTCATCCCCTGGCTTTTCAACGACAGTGGGTTCGGTCCTCCAGTTAGTGTTACCCAACCTTCAACCTGCTCATGGATAGATCACCCGGTTTCGGGTCTACACCCAGCAACTAAACGCCCTATTAAGACTCGATTTCTCTACGGCTCCCCTATGCGGTTAACCTTGCTACTGAATGTAAGTCGCTGACCCATTATACAAAAGGTACGCAGTCACCGAACAAGTCGGCTCCCACTGCTTGTATGCATGCGGTTTCAGGATCTATTTCACTCCCCTCACAGGGGTTCTTTTCGCCTTTCCCTCACGGTACTGGTTCACTATCGGTCAGTCAGGAGTATTTAGCCTTGGAGGATGGTCCCCCCATATTCAGACAAGGTTTCACGTGCCCCGCCCTACTCGACATCATCATATAAGCCCTTTCGTGTACAGGACTATCACCCACTATGGTTGCACTTCCCAGAGCATTCCACTAGAACTTATATGACTTAATGGGCTTTTCCCCGTTCGCTCGCCGCTACTGAGGGAATCTCAATTGATTTCTTTTCCTAAGGGTACTGAGATGTTTCACTTCCCCTCGTTCGCCTCGTATGACTATGTATTCATCATACGATACCTGCCTTATGACAGGTGGGTTTCCCCATTCAGAAATCTCCGGATCACAGGATATTTGCCGCCTCCCCGGAGCTTATCGCAGGCTATTACGTCTTTCATCGCCTCTGACTGCCAAGGCATCCACCACATGCACTTAATTACTTGACTATACAACCCCAAACAGTCGTTAATCCCTACAAGTAGGATTAAGACAGTCTATGATGATTTCTCATCACTTCCTTACAGTTTGTTGTTCTGTGCACTTAAACACTGTACAGCTTCAATTCAATTCACATACCAAAACGCTTGATTCAGTTAATTTCGCTAGTAACTCATTTCTTCAATCTTCATCAATCAGTAATAAATCACTGTTAATGTCAATCTTAAAAACGAGTATGAACAAATTATTTCAACTCAAATATATTCTGTTAATGATTTTTCCAGCCTTCGTCAGGTCAGGAAACTGTGATAAATCACAGAAGTTAATAAGCTTCAACTTACTAAATTCTATAATCCAACCTATCTGCGCGAAGCATAGCTTCTTGCTTAAATTTCAAGGAAAAACATTGTTTTTCTATTCTTGAAATTTGGTGGAGACTAGGAGAGTCGAACTCCTGACCTCCTGCGTGCAAAGCAGGCGCTCTACCAACTAAGCTAAGTCCCCAGCTTATCAATAAGTCAATGTTTCTGTTTTCTGTATTCAGCATTTAACAATGCTTGTTAGTCAGATTTGGTGGGTCTGACAAGACTTGAACTTGTGACCCCACGCTTATCAAGCGTGTGCTCTAACCAACTGAGCTACAGACCCTCAGATACATCGTCATGAAGAACAACTTGTTGTGGATTCTTACCAATCGTCAATCTTTCGTTAAGGAGGTGATCCAGCCGCAGGTTCCCCTACGGCTACCTTGTTACGACTTCACCCCAGTCATCGGCCACACCGTGGTAAGCGTCCTCCTTGCGGTTAGACTACCTACTTCTGGTGCAACAAATTCCCATGGTGTGACGGGCGGTGTGTACAAGGCCCGGGAACGTATTCACCGCGGCATTCTGATCCGCGATTACTAGCGATTCCGACTTCATGGAGTCGAGTTGCAGACTCCAATCCGGACTACGATCGGCTTTTTGAGATTAGCATCCTATCGCTAGGTAGCAACCCTTTGTACCGACCATTGTAGCACGTGTGTAGCCCTGGTCGTAAGGGCCATGATGACTTGACGTCGTCCCCGCCTTCCTCCAGTTTGTCACTGGCAGTATCCTTAAAGTTCCCGGCTTAACCCGCTGGCAAATAAGGAAAAGGGTTGCGCTCGTTGCGGGACTTAACCCAACATCTCACGACACGAGCTGACGACAGCCATGCAGCACCTGTATGTAAGTTCCCGAAGGCACCAATCCATCTCTGGAAAGTTCTTACTATGTCAAGACCAGGTAAGGTTCTTCGCGTTGCATCGAATTAAACCACATGCTCCACCGCTTGTGCGGGCCCCCGTCAATTCATTTGAGTTTTAGTCTTGCGACCGTACTCCCCAGGCGGTCTACTTATCGCGTTAGCTGCGCCACTAAAGCCTCAAAGGCCCCAACGGCTAGTAGACATCGTTTACGGCATGGACTACCAGGGTATCTAATCCTGTTTGCTCCCCATGCTTTCGTACCTCAGCGTCAGTATTAGGCCAGATGGCTGCCTTCGCCATCGGTATTCCTCCAGATCTCTACGCATTTCACCGCTACACCTGGAATTCTACCATCCTCTCCCATACTCTAGCTTCCCAGTATCGAATGCAATTCCTAAGTTAAGCTCAGGGATTTCACATCCGACTTAAAAAGCCGCCTACGCACGCTTTACGCCCAGTAAATCCGATTAACGCTCGCACCCTCTGTATTACCGCGGCTGCTGGCACAGAGTTAGCCGGTGCTTATTCTGCGAGTAACGTCCACTATCCTAGAGTATTAATCCAAGTAGCCTCCTCCTCGCTTAAAGTGCTTTACAACCAAAAGGCCTTCTTCACACACGCGGCATGGCTGGATCAGGCTTTCGCCCATTGTCCAATATTCCCCACTGCTGCCTCCCGTAGGAGTCTGGGCCGTGTCTCAGTCCCAGTGTGGCGGATCATCCTCTCAGACCCGCTACAGATCGTCGCCTTGGTAGGCCTTTACCCCACCAACTAGCTAATCTGACTTAGGCTCATCTATTAGCGCAAGGTCCGAAGATCCCCTGCTTTCCCCCGTAGGGCGTATGCGGTATTAGCATTCCTTTCGGAATGTTGTCCCCCACTAATAGGCAGATTCCTAAGCATTACTCACCCGTCCGCCGCTAGGTCAGGTAGCAAGCTACCCTTCCCCGCTCGACTTGCATGTGTTAAGCCTGCCGCCAGCGTTCAATCTGAGCCATGATCAAACTCTTCAGTTAAAATCATTAGTAGCTTATGGCTACAAATCTTGGCTCATCAATTTTCTGACAAATATTTCTCAAATAAACTTCGAGTAATTCTTACCATCAATCAATGAAATATTTTCGATCGATCAATCAGTAAAAATCCACACAAGTTGTTCTTCATAATCTCTTAATGATCTTCTTGCTGATTCGTCATCAGCAAGCTAGGTCGGCTATACTACTCTCTTTCAAGAAGAAGTCAACTGGTTTTGTTAATTATTTTTAAACCTATTCAAGACTTCCAGATTTTACCGCTTGGGCTAAATCCTTGTTTCTCAACAAGTTTTAATCAACATCACCGCCGATGGATGTGCATTCTACAGTATTTCTAATCCCTTGCAACACCTTTTCTCAATAAATATTTCTGCATGTTTATTTTTCAAACTCATAAAAATATAAGTTACTGTTATTTATGCAAAATCTTTTTTAATAAATTTATCTACTTCCTAGCTAGCGCCTTAAACCGCCCATCACATTCGCACAAATTAAACTTAATATATTGTTTTAATTAATTTAAATAGAAATATATCAAAGTAATATTTAAATATTTTATTTAAATCGCTTTTTCTTTCTACTTTTTATGGTGAATATCCGCTCACAATGCTGTTTTCTCACTCAATTTCTACCTTAAAACCAAAACAGCCATTCTATTTCTAGAATGGCTGTTTCCGATCATCTCAACATGTTTAGAACTTCATACTGATACGCGCCCAATAATTACGTCCAATATTATTGAATTGTTCGGTTGCAGCATAATCAAAACCTGAACTTCCAAGTTTATTCAAATGCTCGGCATAGTTTTTATTCAGCACATTATCTATTCCGACTGAAAGGTCTAAATCTTTTTGGATATTATAAGTCCCATTTAAAGACAAAGTTCCAAAACTTTTACTGTCTTCTAAATCGTATCCAATGATATTGCCTTCTCGATAACTGGTACGATCTTGTGCTGCCACCACACGCCATAACAAACCAAGATTATATTTCTCTTGCACATAACGTAGATTGAAACGCCCTTCTAATGGTGCAATTTGCGGTAAAGCGGTGTGATCCGTTGTATTTTCACCCCACGCATACATGGCACTGATATCCGCTTGAATTTGATCCGTCAACTGGTAAGCCACACCTACTTCAGCACCGGCAATGGTTGCATCGACATTTCGGCTACGAGCTTCATATTTCGTTTTACCCATAGAAATCACGGGTACATATTTAACTAATATATAGTCTTGAATTAAGCCTGCATAAACTGAAGCCCATGATTTAAATGCACCCTGTTCATATTGATAACCTGCATCAAACTGCGCGGTTTTTTCATTCTCTAAATCGGCAAAGGTCGTACCTGTACTTTGATGGTATTTGGTACTAAACAATTCCCAATAATCAGGCACACGCTCCACATAACCCAAACCTGCGTAAGTTTTAACATGTTCCGCAAGTTCACTTTCAATTCGAATAAAACCACTTGGCAGGGTTTCTTTACGCTCTGTATCAGTGGCTAAGTTATCGATCTTCGCTTGATCGAGGCGTGCACCTGTCACCAGTTTATGCTGATCATTGAATGCATAACTCAGCTCACCGAAAGCCCCATAAGACTCAAAATCCATATCTCCGACACGAGCTTTATTTTGATAAGGAGACATTAAGCTACCACTACGTTTAGTGTGCTCATTTTTTTGACTATCAATACCTGAAATAAGTTGCAATTTTCCCCAGTCCTGCGTCATAGCAACCCGTGCATTTAAAGTCCTACGAGCAACATTTGAAGCCATCGGCATTGACATACCATCTGCGGGATTAAATTTTCGCAAACTAAAATTATCCATGACATGATCGTTATAGCTATAGTCCACCTGCGCTTCGACTTTCTTGATCACCTCGCCAATGTTTTTCTTTTCAACATGTAAACCTAGACTTTCACGAGCAAACTTAGAGCCATCCATGCTACGTCCAGCATAGACTGCCTCACCATCACTCTTCCCACCTTTCAGCTCTATCCATGTGTCCTCATTTGGAGTCCAGCCCAGCGCAAGATCTGCATTCCACTTTTCCCAATCGGACGGAACCGTATTGCCAGCTCCATCTTGATAACTATCTGCAATCGAACGGTTGGCATTTAAACGTGCATATTTCGTTTCATCACCAACAGCGGCTTCAACATTCTGATCCAAACGACCGTAAGAACCAAGCATGGCACTGGCTTGCCCACGATAAGGTTTCGCCGAAGTGAGCTGCTCAGGCTCACGTTCAAAGATAACGGTTGCGGCTGAGCCAGTATGCGCATACTGAACGGTTTGTGGCCCTTTTACGACTGTGATTTTGTCGTAGCTTTCAGGGGAGACATAAGAAGCTGGATTATCCATACGACCTGGGCATGCGCCTAAATTTTCCGTACCATCGGTGAGAATTTTAATACGTGAGCCAAACATACCACGGAAGGTGACGTCACCATTCGCCCCGCCATTTTTGATTTGGTTAAAACCCACAATACTTTGTAGGTAGGCTGCACCATCAACCGCAGGAATCGGCTGAGTGGGTTGTTTAGGGTCGGCATGTACAATCAGACCATGGGCATCATTGCCCTGCTGAGCCGTCACCACGATAGGTGCTAAAATGTGCGCACTGTCTGCTTCAGCGGCAAATACTACACTTGAAAAACAAGCAAGAGAAATCGCAGCCGCAAGAGGCTGTAAAAAGAATGTAGGCTGAGCCATTTTTATTCTCACTGAATCTATAAATACAACTAGGCTAGAGTCCGTTAAGACCCGAAAATATATGTCTAGGTTTATACAAACAGTGGCGGTGCTCGCCCTTGAGGCAGTAAGAAGAGTTGTTGCAGTGCAAACCAAACATGCGCAAAGGCTTTTTGGAATGCAATTAAACGGACTTGAATACGGTCAAGTACCGCTTTTAACTCTAAATCAGGCGGCAACACGAGATTGCCATACACCGTACAGTATTGGCATTGATGACTTGCATCATGATGATTGTGTTCAGCAGGTTGTGAACTGAGTTCATGCTGAGCCTGCATTTCATGCTGATGTGTGGAATGCTTTTCAGCATGAGAACTGAGATGTTCAACTGGTTTGAGTAAAAGCGCACGCGAAATGGTTTCACAGACCGGCGCAATTTGATATTGCGTCGGTAGTAAAGGCTGTAAAAAAACAGCAATCTGTAAAAACACGGCTACACAAGACAGTAGCAACGCAGCTCTAAAAAACAATCCATTCCATCCGAATTGAGAACGCGGCCAGTATAACAAAGCCCAATCGAAATTGGGCTCACTTTAAAGATGATTTTTAAGCAAAAAAAATTAACCGCGTTTCACAGCCACTTTGTCTTTTTGGCGCTGCCGGGTCAATTTTTCCACTTTTTCACGTGCGCGTTGACGCTTCAGTGGTGACAAATAGTCGACGAACAATTTGCCATTTAAGTGATCCATTTCATGTTGAATGCAAACAGCGAGAAGTTCGTCAGCTTCGATCTCAAATGCTTGACCTTCAAGGTTAATTGCTTCGATCTTTACGCGTGACGGGCGCTCAACTTTGTCGTATATTTGGGGAACTGATAGGCAGCCTTCTTCATAGGGCTGCGTTTCTTCAGTCAATGGGGTAACTTTGGGGTTAATGAATACCAAAGGTTGATCTTTATGTTCAGATAAGTCCATGACAATCAACTGAATATGACGATCAACTTGTGTCGCGGCAAGTCCAATGCCTGGCGCTTCATACATGGTTTCAAACATATCTGCAGCCAGCTGACGAATTTCATCAGTAACTTCTTCGACGGGTTCTGCAATGGTACGAAGACGGGGATCAGGAAAACTTAAAATAGGTAATAAGGCCATACTGCGTCCTCAATTATGCCATTGATCAAAAAACCAAATGAAGGGAATGCTTGATCAAAAAAATGTGTGTAATATCGTTATTATAACGCAACTACATACATAATTTTAGGAATTATGATAATGAAAAAGGTTTTTATGGGCATGCCATCTTTTAGTGCCTTGGGGTTTAAGCAACACATGTTAGCACTTGCGGTTTGCGTAAGTGTTGGCGCTGGCGTCACTTCAACAGCTCAAGCTGCACCTACACGAAATTACAATCCTCCTGCTTTAAAAGCCAATGCACCGAATGTTTATGTGGTGAAAAAAGGCGATACCCTGTGGGATATTTCTAAACGTTTCCTAAACAATCCTGTGCGTTGGCCTGAAATTTGGGCTAGCAATAGACACGTCAAAAATCCGCATTGGATTTTCCCGGGTGATCGTTTATTGATGTGTACCTATGAAGGTCGTCCAATTATTGGTAAAGATGAAGGCGATGGCTGTGAAGGGATTATTCGTCGTTATACAGGCGGCACTAAACTTCAACCTCAAGCACGGGTTGAGTCTTTAAACAATGCTATTCCTGTCATTCCACTGGAATACATTAAAAACTGGCTTGAACACAGCACTATTCTTTCAGAGGAATCTTTGGAAGGTACACCGTATATCATTGGTGCTGCCGATCAGCGTGTGATTGCAGGTAAAGGTCAAACCGTTTATGCACGTGGCCAAGGCATTGAAGTCGGTCAACGCTACGCGATTTACCGTGAAGGCGAACCGTACATTGTGACGGATGCAGAGGGTAAAAAACAAAATCTAGGTCTAGAATTGACTCAGGTTGGCTCAGCCATTGCCATTCGTGGTGAAAATGATATGTCCACCTTAGAAATCACAGACTCGTATAATTCTGAAGTACGTCGTGGTTATCGCGTACTGCCTGAATACGACGCCATGCTTCCAACCTTGTTTTACCCAACACATGCACAAGATGTGACTGATGGTGGACAAGTGATTCGTGTTCAAGGTTCGATTGGTCTAGCTGCGAAGCATTCAGTTGTAACCATTGACCGTGGCACAGTGGATGGCGTTCAATCGGGTTATGTATTCTCGGTTAGTCAAAAGGGTCAAGAAATTCGTGATCCGAAAACCAATGAAAAACTGACCCTTCCAACGGAGCGTATCGGCAACATCATGGTCTTTAAAACCTTTGATCGTGTCAGCTATGCTTATGTGCTCGACAGCGAACTACCAATGAACTTGGGCGCGAAACTTTCTCCCTCTGTCGTGGATGAATAATCCGTTGCCTTAAGGTGTATATATGCTGAACTCTTTATCACATGAACAGATTGCAACAATCACCCTGTGGTATTTGGTTCAGCATTCTTTATCGAGCTTTCAAAAACTACAGCAGCATTTTGGCACAAGCACAAAAGCTGTTGCTGCCTCCAATCATCAGATCTGGCCAAATCTCGGCTTACACAAAAGTCATCTACAACGTGTCGTAGAAATTCAAACACCTGCTGGACAAATCAAATTACAAACTTTACTGCAGGACGTCCAAGCCAGTTGTGATTTTATTTTGCTTGATACTGAAAGTCATTATCCCTCGCAGCTGCTGCCCTATGCTGACCGACCACCGATTTTATTTGGTCAGGGCAATCCACAAAGTCTACTCCAGCCTCAAGTTGCTATCGTCGGCAGTCGAAAACCCAGTCCGCACGGCAAGCAAGTGGCTTATGACTTTGCTTATTATCTCGCCGAGAAAGGCTTTTATATTTGCAGTGGTTTAGCTGAAGGCATTGATGCTGCAGCACATCAGGGCGGATTAAAACATCAACGTACCATTGCGGTGATGGGCACGGGCTTAGATCTCACCTATCCTTCCCAACATCAAACACTGCGTACGCAAATATTAGAAAATAATGGCTGTATTATTACTGAGTTTTTACCTCAAACCCCGCCTTTAAAACGTAATTTCCCACGGCGAAACCGCATCGTCAGTGCATTGAGTTTAGGAGTTGTGGTTGCAGAAGCCGCACTCAAAAGTGGCTCTCTTGGCACAGCCAAATCTGCTGCTGAACAAGGCAAGACGATTTTTGCGATTCCCGGTCATATTTACAGCGAACACCATCAAGGTTGTCATCAACTGATCCGAGAAGGGGCGATTTTGGTCGATCATCCTGAGCAAATCATTGAAGACTTGGCACTCCCCACTCAATGGCATAGCCAATCCCAGTCACAAGAAACCACCCCAAGTGCTAGTATTGAGATCCCATCTGATTTACTCGAACTTTATAATCAACTGGATTGGGTTGGACAAAATATGGATCAACTTAATTTCAAACTTAACATCGATATTGCCACACTCACTAGCCAGTTAATGGAACTGGAGATTTTAGGACTCGCACAACAACAGGCTGGCAATTATCTGCGTTGCCGTTCCAGCCAATAAGGTTCACAATAACCCTTTATGAATCAATAAAAGGTACAAATTGTAATGATTACCACCTCTGTGACTGAAGCGGCGCAATGTTTAAAACAAGGTCAAGTTTTAGCATATCCAACAGAAGCAGTATGGGGTTTAGGCTGTGATCCGTATAACGAACAGGCCTTTCTAGATATTTTACAGATTAAGCAGCGCCCGATTGAAAAAGGGGTAATATTACTGGCTGGGCAAATTGCTCAAGTTGAACCGCTTTTAGAACATTTAGATCCCCACATCCGTCAACAAGTGATCGACAGCTGGAGCGATCGCAGTCCATCAGAACGCGCAACCACGTGGTTGTTACCTGCAAATGAACATATTCCAACATGGATTAAAGGCAATCACCCTAAAGTTGCTGTACGGGTAACCACACATCCGATTTGTGTGGCGCTTTGCAATGCCTTTCAAGGCTTTATTGTCTCAACCAGTGCCAACCCCGCTGGATTGCCACCTGCTCGTTCACTACAAGATGCCAATCACTACTTTGCGCAACAAGTGAATTATCTGAATGGTGACCTAGGCTTGAGCCAAGAACCGAGTCGCATACTCGATGCCGAAACTGGAGCCGTGGTTCGTGCTTAAAAGCATGCTCTTTCTCAGGATTTTTACTGAAAAATAGATAAAAAAA
Organism: Acinetobacter sp. PC34; assembly: GCF_051789135.1. Taxonomy (NCBI): domain Bacteria; kingdom Pseudomonadati; phylum Pseudomonadota; class Gammaproteobacteria; order Moraxellales; family Moraxellaceae; genus Acinetobacter; species Acinetobacter sp. PC34. The sequence goes on from NZ_CP196664.1 coordinate 3,341,536, forward strand.
AGCTCAGCCATATAGGGATGGCTGAGCATAAAAAAGGATGTGTAATCACATCCAGAGGGTCTGAAAACTGATGAGCAAACACTTAATACCCGTTTTGACATTGGCCTAAGTTTGCAGTGCGCGTATTATGTAGCAAATTGCATTTCTAAACAAATAGATTTTTTATATTAAAAACAGCGTTAAAACGCTGATTAATGGAGATAATTAAATTGTAATTCAAATTATCTACCTATTTTTAATCAGCTTTTGCATACATTAAATACATTCATCATCTAAAATAGCATTAATAAATTAACTTATTAATGAATTATTCTATTAAAAAAAGAATTTAAATGGCCATTTTTTAATCAATATCAATCCATCGAGTTTGCTAAAGGTGGCGTTTTTAATGCTGTTTTACGCTGTGCAAGTAAAATACCACAGATAATGACCACTCCACCGACCGTATGATAAATCGTCCACGCCTCTTTCAACCAGACATAGGCAATCACTGCGGTAAAGACCGGCATCAAGTTCATAAAAATACTGGTTCGATTCGGCCCTAAATGGGTAATGGCCAACATCCACAGTAAAGGTGCAACTAAGGAAGGGAAAATGCTGGCATACATGACACTTGCCGCATTTTGACTATTGATTGAATCGAGACCGAAATAGACAATGAAAGGTAAATGGTAAAGCAGTGCAAAAAAGATCTGTACATAGAGGCTCAACATCAAGGGAATTTGCAATTGCCACTTTTTTAAAAACACCCCGTAAAAGGCATAGAAGAATACCGCAACCACCATCAGGACATCACCCAAATGCCCACCCGATTGAACTAAGCCTGCAAGATTGCCCTGCCCAATGATATAAACCAAACCTGCAAAAGATAAAATACTCCCGATCATCGCAAAACGATTTGGAATATCTTTTAAGATCAGCAGTGAAACAAAAATGGTAAAGATCGGAATAAAGGCATTAATCAGTCCCATATTGGTCGCGGTCGTATAGTGCGCTGCGGTGTAGGCTAAGCCCTGATACAACACTAGGCCAAATGCACTTAGCACTGCCAACTGCCCCAAATGCGCTCGGATCAATGCCCACTGCCGACATAATGGTCGCACGACAAAAGGCGTTAACAGAATGAAGGCAAAGAACCACCGATAAAAACTAATACTGACTGGCGAAATGAAATCAGCTACATAACGCGTAACGACAATATTGATCGACCAAATGAGTACGGCAATGATAGGCAGACTCAAAGCCCAATACATACGTTGTGGTGTGGTACTCATTCTTTTTCCCGTTTAGCTTTTGTTTGCAAAATTTAAATGAATGGTAAAACATTTTTATGATGTATTCGAATATCATTTGGGTATCACACATAATTGATACATTTATCTTAAAATATAAACTTCATAAAAAACATAATATTAAGACAATATAAAACTATACATTTCAATAAATTGATGTATTTCAGCAGCTTCACTCTACAAAAACACCATAGAACAATGTCAACGATCTCTGCATCGTATTGATGCTGTTCTAGCGAACGTATTTTTTAATTGATTGGTCATTGCTCTTAAACTCTGGCCTACAAAAACATATTTCCCGATAGAAGGATGTCGTTATGAAAAAGTTACTTTTAACCACAGTTTGTATGGCCACACTTACTTTGGCTGCGTGCGAAAAAAAAGGAACTGAGCCAGCCGTTGAACAAACAACGTCTGCATCTGAAGCGACCTCAACCGAAGCAACAACTATCGTTGCTAATCACAGCAATAACAATATTGCCGATATTCAAGCCGATTTGTTAGCCGTACAAACGCTATCGAATGCCAAAGCTCAAGAAGCCGCCACGTTTCAAAAAGAAGTGAGTGCAACCTTAGAGAAAAAGGATCCCACTCAAATTAAAGCCATGGTTGAAAAAACAGAAACCTATGTAAAGCAATTTAATGATGAATTAGATGCCTTAACCTTAAAAAGTGCTGAAGTAGATGCTTTACGTGAAAAAATGCAGGACGCCAATGATCTGGGTGTAGAGCTCACCAAAGAAAGTACAAAAACAACGCCAGATAGTGCGAAAATCACCGAACTACAAAACAAAGCCACTGAATTGCAGAAATCGATCATTGCTGACGTAACGGCTTTGGAAGCGAAAGTCAAAGCGGCTCCAGCGTCTTAATGACCTCCCTACCCTTTAAAGCAAGCCTTGGCTTGCTTTTTTGTTGCGATCAATCCGCAAATGGGCGTGACTTTGTCGAACGCTTCCAACACAATAAAATGCACATCGTATAAGGACACGCAAATGAGCACTTCGATTTATAATATTCCAGTCAAATCCATTCAGGGTGAAGACATCAACTTAAACCAATACCAAGGTAAAGTTCTCTTGGTGGTGAATGTGGCATCTAAATGTGGCCTCACACCGCAGTACGAAGGTTTAGAAAAACTCTATCAAGACAAAAAATCACAGGGTTTAGAGATTCTAGGTTTTCCTGCCAACAATTTCTTGGCACAAGAACCGGGTTCAGACGCTGAAATTCAAGAATTCTGCTCTTTAAACTATCAAGTGGATTTCCCGCTTTTTTCAAAAATCTCGGTTGCTGGGGATGATAAGCATCCGTTATATGAAACGCTCACCCAAGCGGTGCCTGAACGCATTGGTGAAGGCCCTTGGTGGAAAGACTTGGTGGACTATGGTTTAACACCGAACGAACCACCTGAAGTGCTGTGGAACTTTGAGAAATTCTTAATCAATAAAAATGGCGAAGTGGTTGCGCGTTTTGCACCAGACATTACGGCCAATGATCCGCGTATTGTCGATGCTATCAATGCTGAATTGGCCAAATAAGCCGGAAGCTGTTTATAAGCAGTCAGATTTAACGGCTGCTTATATTTTATTTTTTAAATGAATAATGGCACTCGAATCGGTTCGATCTTCATGATTCCTTCGTTATTTTGATGATTTTACAACACTTCATTCACGATCAATCAAATACTTCACTCTATGATGCATCTATTCGCTCAAGACAACCAAAAGTGAAGCTCATGAATACCTTTATAAAAGCAGCTATTTTATCTATCTCAACCGCATGGATTGCCCTGCCTGCACTAGCAGCACCACAAGAACAACATCAGCAACATCACGCAGCTCAGTCATACGGACATGCGCAACAGCACACATCGAATGGCCATCAACAGCCAACTCAAGCCACTGTAAAGAAAGCCAAGCGTCCATCTCAAGACTGGAAAGCAGGTCAAAAACTCCCAAGCGTTTACCATAGCAATGCCTATAAAGTAGATCACCAAAAATACAAAAAACTCAGCAAACCGGGTAAAAACCAACAGTGGATTAAAGTGAATGGCGACTATGTACTGACAGACATTCGCAACCATTCCATCATTAAAATCATTGCTGGTTAAACTGCTGTAAATGAAGAGTGCTCAGGCACTCTTTTTTTGTTTTAAAAAGTTTTGTTATGACTTTGAAACCCAGCATATTATCTACACATTTTGCCCTTATATTAAAAAACACATAGCCCAATATTGATTTGATGATGAAAAAGCTTTTACAAAACTTAGTTCTTCCTTTTGCACTGTTTAGTTCAGGCATCCTACTTATTGGCTGTGAGCAAGCAACAGAGCCGAATCAGCAAGACATCCAGACTGAGTCATCTGAGCAACACCAATCAGCGAATACACAAAGCCCTGAAAAAGCTGAACTGAAAAGTGGCAACATGCTCTATATCGTGCGTGATGTTGCAGATATGCAATTAAAAGCAGGCGAATATGTCACTCAGCTGCAAGAAACCCAAAGTGACTTGCAGTCCGCAATTGAACAGCACGATCAGCAACAGTTGCAACACGCCGCGACAGCGTTACAACAACAGCTCACAGGTTTCAATAATGCCTTGAATAGTCTGAATCTTAAAACCCAAGAAATCAATGATATCCGTGAAAAATTACTGTCTGCCAACCAACAAGTCTTAGCTTCACCTTTTTTAAATGGACAGGTGGATTTTAGCCAAGTCGACTTTAAAAAGATGCAACAGCAAATGGGCACTATTCAATCTGAAATGTTGAAATTGGCTTCAATGATGATTCCTCAGCAAGCTGAGAATGATAGCTCAAACACAAACCAATCTTAAAACATTTAAATAGTGGTGCTTTCAGCAATAGAGTAGGAGAAAATGACTACAACCGTTTTTTCCTACTTTGATTGAGGCACGATTTCACACATGCAGCTGATTATTTTTATGGGCATCCAAGCTTCGGGAAAATCGAGCTATTATCTGTTGAATTTGGCACATAGCCATTTGCGCATCAACCTCGATATGCTGAAAACACGGCATCGTGAAAAAATCATTTTTGAAGCAGGACTGGCCTCAAAAACCAAAATGGTGATTGATAATACCAACCCTACGCTAGCCGATCGGGCGCGTTATATTGCCAATGCTCAGGCCGCAGGCTTTGAAATTGTTGGCTATTTCTTTGAGACTGAGCTTAAAGGTGCACTGGAACGCAACCACTTACGTGAAGGCAAAGCCTGCATTCCCGAAGTCGGGATCAGAGCCACCGCTCAAAAATTTGAACCACCACACTATGCTGAAGGCTTTGATGCACTGTATAAAGTTCGTATTCTTGGGCAAGGTGAATTTTCAATTTTACCCATACAGATTTGAAGCTTTAATGAAAAAACATTAACTATTTCTCATTTTTAGGCTACCATGTACAAATAAGAAACACAGAAAAACATTTTTATAATGAAAAAAGTCATTCTTGTGATCGCCTGTTTAGCAATCATCGTCTTTGGCGGGATGCACTTTTTAATGCCTGAAAAAACCACGCCACACTTAACACAGTTTTTTTCTAAAGAGCATAAAGAAGTTCAACGTATTCAGGACTGGCTCAAATACAAACAACAGCAGCAGTTACTTTTGGTCGATGTTGTAAGCCCTGTCAGCCCCAAACAACAAGGTGCTTATGCTGAATACATCAAACAAAAAATTGAGTTCAACCAGCAAAATATTCAGCGCCTGCAGCTCAGCCGCTATCAAAGCAAAGCGTTTAAAGAGCTACAACAGCTCGAAATTCATACGCTAGAGCAATGGAATACCTTATTCCAAACGCATATTGTAGATGCCTTCGTTGAACAACAACATTTCACTGAAATTCCAGCCGAAGAATACCAACAATTTGATGCTGAAGCGCGCTATGCCTTACAAAAGCAAGAAGTTTTGGTTCTCGAACACTTACAACAATTGCTGCAACACAACAGCCCATATCTGTCTGACATCGATCATAGCCTGCTCAGCGATTGGCTTTATTACCAACTGATGCAACATGAAATTCGTCCGGTTCTCTCTGAATGGTTGGCAGTCGAAACAGATATGCCTGACCGAAGCCGTCAAGATGCAATGCAAGACCTGAGACTATATAAGCGGTTTAACCCCAATACCGATGAATATAAGTACATCATGTCACTCGAAACACAGCTTTGGCATGCCGAACACCCATCTTCAAATTTGCGGGTACAACCGTCCAATACCATGTCCAATTCGGATATCGAAATCGATCCAGAGATTGTGATTCCTGAAGATGAACCTCAAGTTGAGCAAATCAAAAAGTTGATTGAGACTCAACACAATAGCGTTAGCCGCATGATGTTCAGCCAATTGCGTCAGAGCTTTTTAAAATAATTTTAAAACAATGCCTTAAGCTCATAGCTCATCAAAAAGAAGACTGTTCCTGAGTTTTGCTCTGTGCTAACCATTCTTTAAAAGCCTTTTGCATGGCGTGACGCTCATATGGCTTGGCTAAACGTGCTTCCATCATTGAAAAATCACCCTTATAAGCTGCGTCAATCATGGCTTTGGTCAGCTCCTGAATACTCACGCGACCTCGATGTTCATATTGTAATATTTCTTCTGAAGTCAGTACCAAGTCCCAACACGACACCACTGAACTCATATCGACTGCGATACTCAGATAATAATGCTCAAAATCTTGATAAAGTTCCCAAAAGTGGGATTCATGCGCTATCAGGTTCATCTTCATCTTCGCTTACAGAGAAGCTTTCAAAATATAACTTCTGTTGAATAAAAGATATGCAACTTTAGATAGCTATATCCTTGCTTAACGAAATATATCAAGCATAGGAGCATTGATTCAGATGAGTTTTAAAAATTGTGTATTCAAAATATTCTACAAGCAAGCGTACAGTTAAAAGACGAAGCACTATCATGCAAAACAAAGATTGCTCGTATGCAGCAGACCAATCCAGTCCATTTGAACAATGAGAACTAAGAAACCAACAAACTCATTATGAAATAAGCAATTGACGCATTTTTATCAACAGACATAAAAAAAGCCACCTTTCGGTGGCTTTTTAATCTCAAACCGTCTCTTATTGAGCGCGGTTTTTGATTTTGCGGATGGTTTCCAACTGAGCAGCAGTTTCTGCAAGAGCAGCCAAAGCAGCAGCCGAGTCCAAGTCGCTCTTTTGATTTGCAAGCAATTGTTCAGCGTGTTTACGCGCTTCAAGAATTGCTGCTTCATCTAAGTTTTCTGCACGGACTGCAGTATCTGCAAGAACCGTAACAACATGCGGTTGAACTTCTAAAACACCACCAGATACATAGATTAACTCTTCTGTACCGTTTTCAAGCAGAACACGGATTGTACCCGGCTTGAGTAAAGTTACTAGTGGCGTGTGACCAGGCATAATACCTAATTCACCACCAGCACCTTTAGCAATTAGCATCGTTACAGTGCCAGAGTACAAAGACTCTTGAACACTTACAACATCACACTGCATAGTCGACATGAGAATCTCCTAAATTAGGTAACTAATTAAAGTTTCTCAGCTTTAGCAATTACTTCGTCAATACCACCAACCATATAGAACGCTTGTTCTGGAATGTGGTCATATTCACCAGCTAAAAGACCTTTAAAGCCACGAATCGTTTCTTTAAGCGGTACAAGTTTACCAGGAGCACCAGTAAACACTTCAGCTACGTGGAACGGTTGAGAGAAGAAACGTTGAATTTTACGCGCACGGTAAACAGTCAACTTATCTTCTTCTGCAAGTTCGTCCATACCAAGAATCGCGATGATGTCTTTCAATTCTTTATAACGTTGAAGAACGTTTTGAACTGAACGAGCAATCTCGTAATGCTCAGCACCCACTACTAGTGGATCTAACTGACGTGAAGTTGAGTCAAGTGGATCGATCGCTGGGTAAATACCAGAAGATGCGATGTCACGGCTCAATACTACAGTTGCGTCTAAGTGAGCAAACGTAGTTGCAGGCGATGGATCTGTTAAGTCATCGGCAGGTACGTATACCGCTTGGATTGACGTAATCGAACCAGACTTAGTCGATGTAATACGTTCTTGAAGAACACCCATCTCTTCTGCAAGTGTCGGTTGGTAACCTACTGCAGATGGCATACGACCTAGAAGTGCTGATACTTCAGTACCTGCTAGTGTATAACGGTAGATGTTGTCTACGAACAATAGTACGTCACGGCCTTTGCCGTTTTCGTCTTTCTCGTCACGGAAGTACTCAGCCATAGTCAAACCAGTCAACGCTACGCGTAAACGGTTCCCCGGTGGCTCGTTCATCTGACCGTAGACCATTGCTACTTTGTCTAGAACGTTTGAGTCTTTCATCTCGTGATAGAAGTCGTTACCTTCACGAGTACGCTCACCAACACCAGCGAACACAGATAAACCTGAGTGCGCTTTAGCGATGTTGTTGATCAACTCCATCATGTTTACAGTTTTACCAACACCGGCACCACCGAACAGACCAACTTTACCACCTTTAGCGAACGGGCATAGTAAGTCGATGACTTTAATACCAGTTTCTAAAAGGTCAGTAGAAGCTGCTTGTTCAGCATAAGAAGGTGCTTGACGGTGAATCGGCAAACGCGCTTCAGTCGCAACTGGACCAGCTTCGTCGATTGGGCGACCAAGAACGTCCATGATACGACCCAAAGTCGCTGTACCCACTGGTACAGAGATTGGAGCGTTAGTATTCGTTACGTTCAAACCACGCTTAAGGCCTTCAGTAGAACCCATTGCAATAGTACGAACTACGCCATCACCAAGTTGTTGCTGAACTTCTAATGTAGTTTCAGTGCCATCAACGTGGAGAGCGTCATAGATCTTAGGAACGCTGTTACGTTCAAACTCGACGTCGATAACCGCGCCGATGATCTGAATGATACGACCGCTACTCATTGCTGTCTCCTCAATTCAAAATAATGTTAAACGGCAGCGGCACCACCAACGATCTCAGAAATTTCCTGAGTAATCGCGGCTTGACGCAGCTTGTTATAAATAAGTTGTAGGCTCTTGATCAAATCACCTGCGTTGTCCGTTGCAGCTTTCATTGCAACCATACGAGCTGACTGCTCACACGCGATGTTTTCGATCACGCCTTGATATACCACAGACTCGATATAACGAACCAATAAGCCATTTAAAAGCTCTTCAGCTTCAGGCTCATAGATATAATCCCAACCGTATTGACGGTTAAGGGTCTTGTTTTCTTCAGCAGTTGCTAAAGGAACAAGTTGTTCGATTTTTTGATTTTGAGTCATGGCATTGACAAAGCCGTTTGACACAAGATAAATACGATCTAACTCGCCTTTATCAAATGCGTCTAACATCACCTGTACAGAACCAGATAACTGTTCAAGGCTTGGTGTATCACCGACATTTGTCGTAGCACCCAGCACTTTACCGCCGTAGTTTTTAAAAAACGAAACCGCTTTTTGACCAATTAAAGCAAATTGAACTTCAATTGACTGCTCTTGTTGCTGTTGGACGTGTTTAACCACTTTTTTGAACAAGTTAATGTTCAAACCACCAGCAAGGCCACGATCTGAAGACACAATGATATAGCCAACGCGCTTTACCGGGCGTTCAACCATATAACGGTGTTTGTATTCAGGATTCGCTTGAACCAAGTGAGCAATTACACGGTGCATATTTTCGGCATACGGACGGCCTTGAGCCATGCGCTCTTGCGCACGACGCATCTTAGAAGCTGCTACCATCTGCATCGCGCGAGTAATTTTCTGCGTGCTTTTGATACTAGCTACTTTGGCGCGAATTTCTTTTAAATTTGCCATACGCTTAACCTAGTATTCGAAGGCCCTTTCGAGCCCTCGAAGGTTGATCCGTGAACCAAACCAAAACTAAATCCAACTGAAGTTGAAATTAGTAAGTTTGAGTCGCTTTAAAGCTTTCAATACCTGCTTTGATTGCAGCTTCGATGTCTTTGTTGTAATCACCAGTTTCATCGATGTTTTGCATTAACGCAGCATTTTCTGAACGGAAGTAAGAGATTAACGCAGCATCAAAATCTACGATTTTCTTCACTTCAACGTCAGCCATGTAGCCTTCGTTAGATGCATAAATTGAAACAGCTTGGTCAGCAATTGAATATGGAGCATATTGTTTTTGCTTCATTAATTCAGTTACACGTTGACCATGTTCAAGTTGCTTACGAGTCGCTTCATCAAGGTCAGAAGCGAACTGAGCAAACGCTGCCAATTCACGGTATTGCGCCAAAGCAGTACGGATACCACCAGACAATTTTTTAATGATCTTAGTCTGCGCTGAACCACCAACACGAGATACAGAGATACCCGCGTTCACAGCAGGACGAATACCTGCGTTGAATAATGATGTTTCAAGGAAGATCTGACCGTCAGTGATCGAAATTACGTTCGTTGGTACGAATGCAGATACGTCACCCGCTTGAGTTTCAATGATTGGCAATGCAGTTAATGAACCAGTTTGGCCTTTAACTTCACCATTCGTGAATTTCTCAACATAGTCAGCAGAAACGCGCGAAGCACGCTCAAGAAGACGAGAGTGAAGATAGAATACGTCACCTGGATACGCTTCGCGACCTGGTGGACGACGTAATAACAATGAAATTTGACGGTAAGCAACAGCTTGCTTAGACAAATCATCATAAATGATTAGTGCATCTTCACCGCGGTCACGGAAGTATTCACCCATTGTACAGCCAGAGTATGGAGCCAAGTACAACATTGCTGCTGGATCGGCTGCAGCTGCTGCTACAACAGTGGTATACGCCATAGCACCAGTTTCTTCTAGCTTGCGCACAACGTTAGCAATAGTCGATTGTTTTTGACCAATTGCTACGTATACACATTTAATGCCAGAGTTTTTCTGAGCGATGATCGCATCGATCGCCATTGCTGTTTTACCAGTTTGACGGTCACCAATGATCAACTCACGCTGACCACGGCCTACAGGGATCATTGTATCTACTGATTTATAACCAGTTTGTACAGGTTGATCCACTGATTGACGCCAAATTACGCCTGGTGCTACTTTTTCAACAGCATCAGTTAATTTTGCATCAATTGGGCCTTTACCATCAATTGGGTTACCCAAAGCATCTACTACACGGCCTAAAAGTTCTGGACCAACCGGAACTTCTAATACACGACCTGTGCAACGCGCTTTTTGACCTTCTTGAAGGCTTAAGTAGTTACCTAAAACAACGACGCCCACTGAATCCTGTTCTAGGTTCAGTGCCATACCGTATAAGCCGCCGTCGAATTCGATCATTTCACCGTACATTGCATCAGCAAGGCCGTGAATACGCACAATACCGTCGGAAACCATAACAATGGTCCCTTCGTTTTTAGCGGTCGCGCTGGTGTCCAGATCGCCGATACGCTGTTTAATGAGCGCACTGATCTCGGATGGATTCAGTTGTTGCATTGCGCTATACCTCAATCTTTTTAAAGTTCAGTCTTCATATGCAATTAAGCAAGAAGACGAGTCCGCATTTTTTCTAGCTTGTTAAGCGCAGAATCATCTATCACTTGGTCGCCTGCACGAATAACAACACCAGCAATAAGCTCTGGTTTAACTTCTACAGAAACATTTACCGCAGCTTCGAATTTTTTCTCTAAAGCATGTGCAAGTAATTGTTCTTGTACAGAAGTCAATGGGAATGCAGATTCAATCACTACATCCACAGTATTGTTATTCTGTGATTTGAGCTGCTCGTATTCAGCAGAAATTTCAGGAAGAAGCGCCAAACGGTTGTTTTCAGCAAGCAATGTCAAAAAGTTTGACACTGCTGCAGTTTGGTCTTCGCCTAATACTTTTGCAAAAAGACTTACCTGCTCAGCAGGAGTAAGCTCAGGGCGAGTTAAGAAAGCTGAAAATGCTTCGTCTTGCACCGCAGCACTGAGCAAGTTCAATGCAGATGACCAAGAGTCAGTTGCATTTTGCTCAGAAGCGTAAGCAAATGCTGCTTTAGCGTACGGGCGTGCCAACGTCAAGAGTTCAGCCATAATCCGCCTCTCTTAAAGTTTAGCAGCCAGCTGAGTCAGCATGGCATTGTGAGCTTCAGCATCAACTTTTTGGCTAAGAATTTTCTCAGCACCTGTTACTGCAAGATCAGCAACTTGTTGACGTAATTCTTCACGGGCAGAATTGATTTCTGTATCAACAGCTTCTTTTGCTTGTTGACGAATACGCTCACCTTCAGCTGACGCTTGAGTACGAGCTTCTTCTACCAATTGTGCACCGCGACGGTTCGCTTGTTCGATCAATTGAGCCGCTTGCGCTTTCGCTGCATCTAATTCAGCTTTCACTTGAGCTTGCGCATCCGCAAGATCAGCTTTTGCTTTTTCAGCAGCGTTTAAGCCATCAGCGATTTTACGCTGACGCTCACTAATCGCATTGATTAGTGGTGGCCATACAAATTTCATGCAGAATGCGACAAACATCGCAAATGCAATCGCTTGGCCAATCAATGTGAGGTTGATATTCATTGCTATTCCTCAATAGTTTAATTTAGGAATTAAGCCGATTAACCTACAAATGGATTAGCAAAGATGAAGAACAAGCCAATACCAACACCGATCATAGGCACAGCATCAAGAAGACCCGCGATTAAGAACATACGAGTTTGAAGTTGTGGAGCCAATTCTGGTTGACGTGCAACAGCTTCAAGGAAGCGACCGCCTAAAAGACCAAAACCAATCGCAGTACCTAAAGCACCAAAAGCGATCAAGATAGCAGATGCAATTGCAACTAGACCTAAAGTGAGTTCCATGATAATTCCTCAGAGGTTAGGTTTATACCAAATTAAATTAAAAAATTGTGCGCCCAACCATCCAGTGATAGTTGGGCATTACCATTAATGCTTTTCGCTTGCCATGCTCAAGTATACGATAGTCAGCATCATAAAGATGAATGCTTGTAGCGTGATAACAAGAATGTGGAAGATCGCCCAAGGCACAGACAACGCCCATTGGATCCAGAACGGTAATAATGCGATAAGGATGAAGATTAACTCACCTGCATACATGTTACCGAAAAGTCGCAGAGCCAATGAAACTGGACGTGCAAGGAATGTTACTAATTCAAGAATTAAGTTCACTGGAATCAATAACGCTTTTGCAACTGGGTTACTTGGGTTAAATGGGTTAAGTGCTAATTCGCCAACGAAACCACCAATCCCCTTTTCGCGAATACTGTAGAACAAGATCAATACAAATACAGATAAAGACATACCTAGGGTAATGTTTGGATCTGTAGAAGGTACAACCTTGAAGTAAACGTGATGAGGATCCATACCAAATACACTTGCACCAATCAGTTGAGCTGTATACGGAATAAAGTCAACTGGGATTAAGTCCATTGCGTTCATGAGGAAAATCCACACGAAAATGGTCAATGCAAGTGGCGCAATTAAGCGTGATTTGCCATGGAAAGTGTCGCGAACACTTGAGTCCACAAACTCAATGATCATTTCAATTGCAGACTGGAACTTGGTTGGAACACCAGAGTTTGCAGCTTTCGCTACGCACCAGAACAACAAACAGAAAATCACACCAAGAGTGATAGACCAACCCATTGAATCCAAGTGAATAGCAGTGAACCCCATCTGTTGAGCTTCTTCAGCAGTCTCAGCCAACTTCCATGAACCGTCTGGCATTTTGCCATAAGTCATATTCGTCAAGTGATGCTTGATATACTCGGTCGAAGTAAGGGCATGTTCTTCAGCAGCCATAAATCACACCTGGTCAATGTCAAATACAAATAGAGAGAACGAACATCGCGTGCTGCTTGATATCTCGTTCATCTCCTAAAAAACTTTTCAATTTTTTGTAGTGCTTATTAAACTCGTTTTTGTTGACGCGACACCCAAAATGGAGCAACCCACGTCATGGTTTGAACGAGCATAAAACCACAAAACAACGCCACCGCTGACAACGGTTTGACATTGCTTAAAATTAAAATGAAACCAACAATCACAATTGCAAACTTACCCATCATGCCTTTATACATGTTCGCAAGAACTTGTTTAGAAGCGCGAGCTCCTGCTGCTCGAAACGACTGCCATGAAAAATAGCAAGTCGCAAGCCAACACACGAGCGCACCTAATGCTGCACTCAGGGCTGCGGTTGAGTCTTTCACGACCCAGCCGATCAAGGCTGAAACAGGAATCATACATGCTTGTAAGAGGACTAAAGCTTTCGCTAATCGTCGGTCAATCAAGCGACTAGTTCGGCTCATTATTTATTCACTCACAACAATCATGCTTGACAAGTTTAGCTGATGATTATTTTTAATCGCAGGCATTATAGAGTTACACCCCTGAACATGCAATCTTTTCCCGACCTAAGTCGAGTTTTTTTCTATGTTTAAATTGCTTTTAAACTAATCAATTATTGTTTAATTTTTGCGTCACTTTCGCGCATTTAGCACACATTTATGCACATGATCGGCCAATTGCTTCCACGCGCTGACAAAATCCCCTGCCCCAGTCATGCTTTCATCAACCGCTTGGAAGACTAATGGGTTCAACTTTTGATATTGTGCTTGACTTGCATGCACTTCAGCCAAAAGGCACATCTTTGAATAAGGGCGGCTGTCATTTAAGTATTTGATTTGCGCAACCGTAGGCGCAATATGTGGATCATCTGTCAATGCACCTGCAAAGCGTAAGTTTAAAGGTCGCTCCAGGTATTGATAGGCATCATGAAAAGACCAATACGGGCGAGCTTGGGTACTTTGACTATATATAGCTGAGGCTTGTAACATTTTCTGAGCAAAGAGTTTGGCATTGTTCCAGTAGCGCTCCTTATACTCAGGCATCTGCTGTGAACGCAGGCCTGCAATAAAGAAACCAATGCGTACCGCATTGTTTGGGTCAAGCCAAACATGGGTATCAATGGTATTTTTTAAGGCATCACCACGGGTATTTCGTAGTGGTAAGGCATTGATAATGCCTGAATCTAAAATAGAAACTGCTTTATCATTGGGGGTCAGGAGTTTATCCAGCGGTGCTTCATGTGCTCGTCCCAACCAAATAACCAAGCCTGCATCCTGAATGATTTTACGATGCATTGGGGTCAAACTCACATCATGTCCAGATTGATCGGCCAACAATAAGGTTGGTTTTTCAATGCCTTTCGTCACTTCCTGTGCAATCAAGTAAATCGGCTGTGTAGAAACAACCAAGTCTTGCGTCCAAGCAACACTACTAAACAGCGCAAACGCAAAAAAAGCCAAGAAACGGGACATGGGGAGCAATCACTAGAAATACAATTAGTGTTATAATATAACAAATCGACAAAAATACCTATGCCTAATCGAAACTCTCTGCGCTTCATGTTAAGATTTAATGTCGTTTTTCTTTTATAAATTTTGCACTTGAGGTTTGTTATGAGCGCTTGTTCTCACGAACACCACCATGCTTTACATGATGTGCATGGTCATCACAACGTTGAGACGCGTTTGGCTGAAGCAGAAGTCTTGTGCGCAACAACTGGTGCGCGCCTAACCCCCTTAAGAAAAGAAGTCTTGGCACTGATCCTGAATGCGACAGGTCCGATGGGTGCGTATGACTTGTTGGCTAAAATTAAAAGCAATGCCGACCGCCCTGCTGCCCCACCGACGGTGTACCGCACCTTAGACTTTTTATTAGAAAAAGGCCTCATTCACCGACTCACCTCGATTAATGCCTATATTCCGTGTTGCCATCCCCGTGAAGGCCATCAAGCAGCCTTTCTCATTTGCACTGATTGCAAATCAGTGACCGAGGCCTCTGCACAAGGATTATTACAACAACTCGATGCACTTTCCGCAGCCGATGGTTTTACGGCACAACATAGCATTATCGAAATTTCAGGAATTTGTCAGCAGTGTCGCCACAAATAAGCCTCGATCCTGTTCTGGTCGAACTCTCCCAAATTAGTGTTCGTATCGATGAACGCGACATTTTAAAGCATGTCGATTTTGTCTTACATGAACGGGAAATTGTGACCCTGATTGGGCCAAATGGTGCAGGGAAATCCACGCTCATTAAAGTGCTATTGGGTATTGTGCACCCTAATACTGGCGAAATTAAAACAACAAAGCCACTCAAGTTTTCTTATGTACCGCAAAAATTTAATCCCTCACATAGCCTACCGCTTAGGGTAAAAGACCTATTGGCTTTGGAAAAATGTGATCCTGTAATTAAGCAAGAAATTATCCACGATACTGGGATCAGCAAACTTGAAAATTCTAAAGTACAGCAGCTTTCAGGTGGAGAGCGTCAACGCGTTTTACTGGCACGTGCGCTGTTACGTCAACCTGATATTTTGGTTCTCGATGAACCGATGCAGGGCCTAGACATTCAGTCTGAGGCTGAGCTGTACGACTATGTGCGCAGTTTACCCGCCAAATATGGTTGTGCTGTGCTCATGGTTTCACATGATTTGCAGTGGGTCATGCAAGGAACTCATCGTGTAGTGTGTTTGAATAAACACATTTGTTGTAGTGGCCTGCCTGAAAGTGTGCAACAACACCCTGAGTATCAAGCTATTTTTGGTACCAACCGCGTATTCTATCAACATCATCATGATCACTGCGCACATGGTGATAGTGCAACGCCTTGTCAGCATGACGCTCGCCCACACATTCACCCCGAACCGGAAGCTTAAGTCATGATGGAATGGTTACAACTGCTATTACCTGCATGGATTATGGGTACGTTGCTAGTCTTTTTGACTGCACCACTGGGCTGTTTGATGCTATGGCGCCGCATGTCATTTTTTGCCGACACCATGGCACATGGTACTTTACTGGGTGTCGCGATTGCAGGAGCAATGGCGTTGCCCCTGTGGATGGGTGTGGCTTTTATTGCGGGCTTGTTGGTGGCGATCCTTTGGGTTTTGCATGATCCACGGTTACCTAATGACGCATTACTCGCACTCTGTTCTGCGACCTTGCTCTGCTCGGGTCTGATGTTTATTCAACATATTCCAAGCTTAAGACCTGAGCTACTCAGCTATTTATTTGGTGATTTGCTCACGATCACATGGGCAGACCTGCCCGTTTTTGCCACTGTTATTGTTGTTGCATTGGCAGTGCTTTATAAAAGTTGGCAAGCTCAAATTCAGATCGCGATCGATCCTGATATGGCCGTCAGTGAAGGTGTCAGTGCGAAATGGCAACGTTTGATTTTTATGTTGCTACTGGCTTTATTTACCATTTTGGCGCTTCGTGCAGTGGGTTCTTTACTGATGGGTGCTTTGCTTGTCATTCCAGCACTTACCGCTCGACTGCTTGCCCACTCTCCAAAACAAATGGTGATTTGGGCCTTTGTGATTGCGCAAATTGGGGTGACAGTTGGTTTATGGTCCAGCGCAGGGCTGAATACCTCTACAGGACTCAGCATTGTTTTAACCATGTCGATTCTGTTTGCGTTGATTTTTATCGCGCAGAAGTTTAAAAAACTGACATAACTAAATGATCCATCAACGTTATTTTATCAGCGCATGTCTACTCGGACAAAAAGTCCGTTATGACGGCAAAGACTGCTTAGTCTCTCAGTTAGTTCAAGCTTTGCTCGATAAAAATTATGTCAGCTTATGTCCTGAAGTCAGTGCAGGACTTCCAACCCCGCGTCCCGCAGCAGAAATTCGCGACGGGTCAGGTGCTGATGTTTTATCAGGCCACGCACAGGTTTTTTCCTCAGATGGTCATCAGCTTAGCGATGTCTTTATTCAAGGTGCTTACAAAGCTTTAGCATTGGCGCAAGCCAGTCACGTCACGCATGCTGTGCTCAAAGCCAATAGCCCATCTTGTGGCAGTGATGGTATTTATGATGGCTCATTTACTGGGCAAAAAATTGCAGGGGAAGGAATCACTGCCGCCCTATTTCGTCAGCACGGTATACATGTGGTTACCGAACAACAGTTTTTAGCAGAACTGACGCAGACTAAACTTACTGATGAACCAAACTAAGCAATCCCGCCGCACAACTAAATAACACTGCGAAAGTACGATTGAGATATTTTTGCTGTCGCGGTGATGTTAAAAGTTTTAAAACTTTCGCTGCCAATCCCGTATATCCTGCCATCACAATCAAATCAATCGTGACCATCGTGACGGCCATCACCGCATATTGACTCCACTGCGGTTTAGACAAATCCAAAAATTGCGGTAAAACTGCCAATAAAAAGACGATTGCTTTGGGATTGCTCATATTGATCAAAAAGCCATACATCACCAATTTCGAGCGAGACTTAGTCGGTTGTTCTTGTTGAATTTCAATCGACTGGATGGGTGCCGTACATTGTAAATAAGCCAAATACAACAAATAAGCCACACCAAACCACTTCACGGCCCAAAATGCCCAAGGCTTTGTGGCAAAGAGTACCCCTACCCCAGCCGCCACAATACCGATTTGCACCAATAAGGCGAGTTGTAAACCCAGCGCATTCCAATAACCATGCCGAAAACCGTAGTTAAGGCCACTCGACATTGACGCAATGGCCCCTGCCCCTGGAGAAATACTAATGATCCAACATGCGAGTACAAAGCCAAGCCAAATTTGAAATGACATAGTGGTATTGAGAAAAAAATGATCTTTAGATTATATGATCTTTCATGCTTTTAGGGTTTATTATTCATCAATGAATTTATCACTTAAGGCTATGAAGCTGAAACTGCATAAGGCACAATAAGTGCAGCCAATAGAAATAACAATTTTTTTAGGAGCCATGAATGACCGCCCAATCTGTAATTCTGCCATTACCTTCAGATCATGCCCGTTTTATTGTTTTACGTTTAAAAGATTTAAGTATTGAAGAACTTAAAGAAAAATTAGAAGATTTATTTTCAACCCGTGATCGTCTTATTACCCAACATCCACATGCGCAGATCAAAACAGCTGTTGCTTTTGGCCCTGAACTTTGGGCACAACTTCATCCTACAGCGCCTGCAGGGTTTAAACAGCTAGAGCCCATTTATGGCTCTTTCAATATGCCTGTTTCACCTGCGGATGTTTTAATTCATATTGCGTCTCAGCGTACCGATATTTGTTTTGCCCTGAGTCAATCCTTCTTTGAAGGCATCCAAGATAAAGTGGATGTTTTAGATGAACGAGTCTGTTTCCGCAATTTTGATGGTCGAGATTTGACTGGTTTTATTGATGGTACTGAAAACCCGCAGTTTCCCGATGATCGTGCTGCAACGACATTATTAAGTGAAGATGCAGGAGTATTCGCAGATGGTTCTTTTATCTTTGCACAGCGCTATTGCCATGATTTGGAAAAGTGGAAAAAGCTAAAGGTTGATGCTCAAGAGCAAGTCTTTGGACGGACAAAACTTGAAAGTATTGAACTAGATGATGACGTTAAGCCTGCAAATTCTCACGTTGCACGTGTCGTGGTTGAAGATGATGAAGGCGAGGAAATGGAAATCCTACGTCACTCTCTTCCTTATGGCGATGGTAAAGGTGAGCAAGGTTTATTTTTTATTGCCTATACGAAAGATTTAAACATTATTGATGCGATGTTACTGCGTATGTTCGGCACCAGTGGTGATGGAATCCATGACCGTATGCTTCATTTTGTGACTCCTGTGGACGGTGCTTACTATTTTGCGCCGAGTGAGGAGTTGCTGGAAGAAGTGTTGGAAGGGTGAAAAACCAAACCAAGCTGACAGAAATCAGCTTGGTTAAATCCATAAAACAAGAATTTTCTCTGCATTGGTATCAGATGAATACTCGTCACAATCAGATATATTAAACGCCTTTCGTTCTAAATTAATTACTTGTATTTCACCATTTATAACATCAAACAATAGAACATTATTTTTCTGATTTTTATCAATAGAAGTATAGACTAAATCTTGCGATGAATCACTTGCCCCTTCACTTACCATCCTCTCAACTTTAATAAGTTAAAATCCAAATGACTTTCATCCCCCTTACTATCATTTAAATAAGTACAAGATCCTAGTGAAACCAATATAAAATATAAAATATTACATCTTCATTGGAATCAATTACCCTTTAAAAAATAAGAATACATGCCACCACCATCATCTTTTGAAATAATCTTGTTAGTTCCTTTCTTTTTTTCCACAAAGTTTTTTATCGAAAAAGGTTCTTTTTGATCAGGTATTAAGATAAATGAGTACTCAATAGGAGATTTTTCATAGACTACTCTTCCGGTCGAGCTAAAGTCTTCTGAAGCTTTTTGAAGCTCATATAGAATCTGATATGTCTTTTTGTTTTTATTATATTTCACAGACCCCAACTTACTAAAATCCATAGAAACCTCATTAAAATTTTTTAATTTAGAATTTAAAGACAAGAAAAAAGGTGAATATAAGCCTAAATTTTTTTTATTTAAAATATATACATCACTTTTAAATTTTTTTGAATTATTATTTGAAACTGGACTTGCATAGCTCTCAATTGAGAAAATAACCATATTACTATCATTAAACAGCACACTAGAGCCAATAGCACTTACATCTGAAATAATAAAAGGTAACTTATACTCTATTCCATCTAGCTGAATAAAAGTCTCATAATTTAAAAAATAATAATCATTTCCTTTTATTCTATTGTCATTTCTTAATAGAGGTTTCAATAAAATTGAAATATCTTCATATGGAACATTAACTGTATTTTTCTTTAATTTAAAATTTTTATCATTATCAGTATATATAAACCCAGAATTTAAAACATTCCTATACCCTAATTTTATATAATTAGGTTGATTTATGTTATTTTCTATATTAAATTCTGCATTAGCAATTGTTGAAAAAGCCAACATACCTATCAAGCATAATTTATATTTCATGATCTATTTACCTATTTAATTTAACACCATTTTCAGTGGTCTTACAATTATCTAACCAAGGAAATGGGTCTTGTCTATACGTCATTCCAGATTTCCCCATTGATTTCGTTATCTCTGTTCTGACCTCAAAATGCAAATGTGCACCATCCTCAATTCTTGTCATACTTCCGGCATTACCAGTATTACCTGTTTTCCCAAGAATAGTATCTAGAGTGGTTATAATAGCTCCCTCTGTTACATTTATAGAATTTAAATGTGCATAAACAAAGTAAATTGTGTCTATGTTTTTTGCTAAAGCTTTTTTTGAAACTGGCAAATCATTTATGTCACATTCTAAAATAATCGTTTTTCCATAACCTGGATATGATGGAATTACTTTTGCAATGGTACCAACACAAACTGGATAAACATTGGCACCATTATCAGCCTCAAGATCAAGACCTTGATGCATTCCACTAGATCTATAAGTTGTTCGATTAAACCCTGATGCAACCTTAGTTGCCTGCTGTAAATTACTTTGATTATAAGTTGCAGCATTTGCCTTTAAGGGTAATGATTTATAACCAAACCGCCTCACTTGACAAGTACCATTAAGTGGATTTCTCCAACCATCAAAATTGAGCTTCTGTTCGTTGTTTGTACTCACTTCTTGTGTTTTCTTCTGTATATTTTTTTCTTGAGTAATTGGAAAATTAATCCTAAATTCTTCTTTATCTTTTATCGAAGTGATTGAAGTTAAAACTTGATTATCGAAAATGATTTCAAGCTTATCTCCTTTTTTAATTTTAATAACTTCATGACCATTTTCATTTGTCAAATGTGGTTTTAACCCATATTTAGATTTTACGAAATACTGAATACTGGGTTCAACCTTATTATTTACAATGGATGTAATAATAATACTAATATTTTCTGTTGCTTGGGTATCATTAGCTCCTTTCTTTTTCTCGAATTCTTTACTTGGCCGAACTAAAGCTTTACCACCTAGAAAAACAATAATTTCCTCCATTGTTCGAGCATTCTTAAATTTTTTCCCATCAGCAGGGCTAAGGGTAAATCGATTTACATTAATTTTTGCATCTGTATATTCAGTACATAACCACCATCGATATGCATCCCTCCCATTACTAAATCTTTCCTTATAATTTTGTAATGTACTGCAATTAGGACTATCTTTGGAACACACTTGCCCTTGTAGTTTTGACCATGAAGAGTCGTTTGTTGCTTCAATTATTTTGCCAAACCCTGTTGGACCATCATGATGAGCTACATATCCAACTTTTGCGAGATCACTAGGTTCTAAACTATCGACCTTTCTATATATGTTTGTAACTATATCAATATTTGCCCTAGCATATGCCGCTGCTGAATCCACCGAAAAAGTAGGGTCCGTTCCAAGAGCTTTTAATTTTTCTTTATCTTTTACCGAAATTAACTTAAGAGCCATATTCTCTTGAAAATTAGAGATTAATTTTTTCTTAATAACATGTTTTTGAAGTAATGTGTCACTATAAGTAGAACGTGTACATATCTCATACCAAGTGCCACTTAAAAACTGAGTTAATCCTACTGCAGATGATGTTGAAGCACGTGCTTGAGCATTCCATTCTTGACTTCCTCTTTTTGTACCAGCTTCTGCGTTAATTTTTGCAGCTAAGGCTTGTGGCGCTAAATTATATTTTTTTGCTGCGTTAATAATTATTCTTCGATATTTTTCATTATCTGGATGTAAATATAAATTTTCTTCAGAATATACTGCAGCTACTGTGACAGCAGGTAATCCACCTTCCACTCTTGTTTCAGATGTCCCAGATGTCCCAGATGTCCCAGATGTCCCAGATGTCCCAGATGTCCCAGATGTCCCAGATGTCCCAGATGTCCCAGATGTATTCTGCGCTTTCTTACCATTAACTTTCAATTCTTTTTCAATTGCTTGTGTATTTGTTCTAGCTACACCCTCAACTTGATAAGTATTACCTTTTAATATCATTGCACGAGAACTTAGTTTTAATATTTTTTTCCCCATCGGCAATGTTTTATGATGAGCTATAAGTTCAAATATATTTTTTAATGTATATAAACTTATTTTTATACCTTTCAAAGCATCTTCAATTTGAATATCTTTAATTAACCCATTATCATCGCTAGTCATTAAATGACACTGACCATCATACTCTAGTAATAGCTTAGCTTGAGGAATTGATTCCCACTTTAGATCATAAACTTTTATTGTTAAAAATGTATCAATTTTTCTACTATTATTTTTTTTCAAATATATCTTTTGCCCAATCTTTAATAAATTTTTCTTTTTACCATATAAACCATTTATTTCAACTAACTCATTAAGACTAATATTATATTTGTTTGAGATACCCCAAAGCGTATCCCCTTTTTTTACGATATGTACATTACTCATACTGATTTCCAGACTCTTTATCATATGGATTGTGATGCTCACCTAAATCTATTTCTTCTTGTAATTCCTCTTCTTCATCATCAAACCATGAAACCCAATCATCGAACCCAACCAATGCTTTATACTCAATATTTTTTTCATCATTTTCTAGTCTAAAAATAGATTTATCAATTTTCGAATCTAATTTAAAAACATAGTTCTCATTTATTTTTTCATAAATTTGTATCATTGCATTTTCCATTTTCTCACCTTCTAGTGACACAAAATGGAATAATTTAGTAAATGGACCACTGCTTGGTAATTCAGGAACCTCATAAGATACTTTTGCACCACCCACAAAACTATGCTGACCCGCCTTACTTTCAAACTTTCCACCTGTTGTCGTAAAAATCCCATCCCCATTAATTTTGAGCTGTGAACCACCAGCAGTCAGTACAATTTCTTTCGGACTGGTTATTTCTATTTTATCTTCTGTTGAAATTAGCTTAATCACCTTACGCGCAATCGCCTCTATCGCATCATCTTGTGCCTGTAATTCGACTTTTCCTTTTGCTGCAAATGCTTTTAGCCCTTTTTGTGCAGCAAATAAGCTCACTTTATCCTGCGCATGCGCAATAATATTCTTCTGGGCACTTAAGTTAATGGACCCCTGTGCGCTTTCAGCAATGTCTTGAGAAGCTTGTAAAACAATATCTTCAGGCGTCGTTAAAGCAATACCATTGGGGGAAGCCAGCAGCATTAAAGCCTGACGAAAGATCTTCGCTTGAGCTTGATTCTGAGTATCCTGCGTTTGCTCTGCCTCTTGAGCATATGTCTCCATAAAACCTTGCATGGAGACCAATGCCTGCATGGGATTAACATCCAATTTGCTGCCTTTATTAAAGCTTCCGCAAGCACTCGTCAGGTCAAAGTCTCTCATATCAACATTCGCAATCACTTTACCAACATCTTTTAAAGCGCCGAGTGGATCCGCATTCAATTTGTCTTTCACGCCTTGCAACTGACTTTTTAAAGCATCTGTACCATGTTCTTCGAGGTTATCAATAAAGGCTTTTAAATTTTCTATTGAAGCCTCTGCATCCTGAAAATAATCTTTAAATTCATTGATCAAATTGTCTGTGTCTTGACCAAATTTTTGAATATCCTCAATAAAACCACCACACGTTTTTAATGCCGAAATCGGATCCTGACTGACTGCAGTTTTAAATAAACCAACAGTTGCTTGGAGGGCTTGATTGGCCCCTTTTAGCTCTACAGACTGAATCAATTTAGGCAGACGATTGATCACATTCAGTGCATCAGTCTGTTGTTTAACAGCCAAAGTACTCAGCATGTGCATACTGTCATGACCTTGCTGCAAGATGGACTGGGCTTCGGATGCAGCCAAATGATCTGCGACCGCTTGATCCTGTGCATAGGTACTAATCAAGAGGCCTTTGCCTGCACGCATGGCTCCCCATTGATCCGTTCTTAGCTCAAACCCCTCACCACGCCCATCACTGTTCTCAGTTTCTTTTGGATGACTGAGGTTACCGAGATTGAGCTGACTCGCTCCATGACTGCTGTGTAGCTGCACACTAATTTGCCCTGTCGTATCATCAAAACGCAGTTGGTTAAAGCCTTGCCCTGCAACCTCTTGTGAACGAATCCCGCTGAGTTTTTTCGTCGCAGGCAATGTCCCTTTCACATCAAACATGGTTTGGTGGCGCTCGGCCTCATGAATGCGTCCTACTACAAAGGGTCGATCGACATCCCCCTCAAAGAAGTCGATGACCACAATTTCTCCAACACGCGGATGAAAACGTACGCCATACCCCTCACCCGCCCATGGGGTCAATACATCGACCCAAGCCGAGTCCGTGTCATTGTCATTTGCACCCGCCCCACCATCATGAGCATGGTCATCACTACGTGTAAACATAAAGCGAACTTTAATCCGTCCCCATGCATCCACATAAATTTCTTCCCCTTCAGGCCCGACAACTTTGGCACGTAAAGGATAGGCTGCTGGACGGTGTATCCACGCTTGATATTCAGGAACAATTTTGACCTCACGGCGTACGACAAAGAGTTCATTGGCTTGCCGTTCCTCATTCAGACCTTGCCAGCGACTTACTTTTAATAACAGATTGATTTGCTGTAATAACTCTTTGGGTAAATTATTTTGGTTATAAAAAACTTTGCCTAAAATGAGAAATTCACGCTCTGCGGACACATGCTGTTCTATTTCAGGATGATCCACCATTTCAAACCAATAGCCCACTTGCGCATCTCGAACGCTACTTTTTGCTGTGAAATATTTGGCCTGAAGCTCATGATATTGGTTCAGTTGTTGGTTGAGACGATCTAGTTGACTGCTATTAGCAGACGTGGCCTGATCCTCACCTTGTAGATCAGCCGTCCATGCTGGACTGACACACCAGGCTTGTTCCAGACCCAAACTTTCATTGTCTTGTTGATCACTATGCTGATGTGCACTCAATACAGCCTGACTCTGATCTTGAGCTAAATGTTGCGCTTGCCAACGCTGCGTCTGTACCGTGGTGGATTGTAAGTGACGTTCAGCAATAAAACTGGTGATGCTATCAAAAGGCTCAGTGGCATGGCTACAGTGGAAACGAATCTTTCGGCGGCCCAGTGCTGTAAAAGCTTGATTATCATCCATCAAACGAAGTTGCTGTGCCTGAATCGGTTCCGACGAACTGAGCACCGTCGGAGCTTGTTCATCGATCAACCAATTAATCCCTTCACTCCGCCATAGTCGAGTGAGAAATTCAGCGTCGGTTTCATTAGACTGCATGACAAAGGGTCGTACATCATAATCACGACTCAAACCCTCTAAGTTCAGGCTTAAGCTGGCTGCAAATAACGTGCTGTGACTTTGCCATTCGCTAAACAGAATTTCAGTAATTTCACGAACACTTTTGCTCATAAACACACGACTGTTTCTGCGCTTATGCCACAGCGTTGTTGCATCTTCAATAGTGAGTTTATAAACAGTTAGCGCGCCATCACTTTGACCCTGACTGGCACTGGTAATCACTCCCGTCAGACGCGACAGCTGCCCCACATCCGTGACCTGATCAACCGCGACTCGCCCACCAATGAACTGTTTTAAAGGCAAATAAGCATTGGTCGATAAACATAGGATTTCAGCTTTTAGGCCCTGATTAATGCGATGTTCACCCTCAATGCGCTGAATAAACACCTGTGTGTTCAAAGCCAGATTGGAAAAATGAATATGCACAGCACGTTTTTGCGAGCCAAACCCAAAGGATTCCAGCATTTTATAAATAGAATTGAACATGATCATTGTTAAGTTATTGGTTTTTATACTTGTGCGCGGAGTGTACAAAATGTCTTTTTTTTAATCTAGTAAAATAATGTTAATGAAGACGCAGCTCTCAAAAAAACAAAAAGGAGCATTACGCTCCTTTTTGTTCAATCTCATTTTCAGCTTTAGAAGGCGACACGTTTATAGTGACGATACTCTGGCTTCCAGAAGTTTTTCTCAATCGCGTGTTGCAATTGCTCATCACTAATAATCGGGGCTACACCTGCATCCATTGCTGCTTTGGCCACTTTGAATGCTATCAACTTAGAGACTTTCTGAATTTCATCAATCTCAGGCAATAAATCTGCTGTAGGGTTAGTCAACATCGGTGAGCAATCTGCCAAAGCATTACTCGATGCAATCAGCATCGAATCGGTCACACGGGTTGCATTGGCCGCAATCACGCCCAACCCAATGCCTGGGAAGATGTATGAGTTATTACATTGCGAAATATTATAAATTTTGCCTTGATAATTGACAGGAGCAAAAGGACTGCCCGTCGCAATCAAAGCCTTGCCGTCCGTCCAGTGAATAATATCTGCTGGCACTGCTTCTACACGCGACGTTGGATTAGACAGTGGCAATACAATCGGACGATCACAGTTCGACGCCAAAGTGCGAATCACTTCTTCAGTGAATAAACCCGGCTGACCCGATACTCCAATCAACACAGTAGGTTTGGCATTTTTCACGACATCAAGCAGTGAAATCACCTCTTCAGCATTACCCCATTGCGCAATCACGTCTGGCTTTTGCGCCAATTTACGTTGGAAATCGAGTAGATTCGGCTGATTTTCAGTGATTAAACCAAAACGATCGACCATATACACGCGTGCACGTGCTTCGGCATCAGTTAAACCCTCAACTTTCATCTGTGCAACAATTTGCTCAGCAATCCCACAGCCTGCTGAACCTGCACCTAAGAAGGTAACGGTTTGATCTTTGAGCTGTTTACCTGCCGCACGTGATGCAGCAATCAAACTGCCCACAGAAACGGCTGCGGTACCTTGAATATCATCATTAAAACAACAGATTTCATCACGGTACTTATTCAATAACGGCATGGCATTATTTTGCGCAAAATCTTCAAATTGAATTAAGGCTTTCGGCCAACGACGCTTGATCGCAGCAATCACTTCATCAACAAAAGCATAGTACTCATCACCACTGATACGCGGTTGATTCCAACCCATATAAATTGGGTCATTCAGTAACTGCTGATTATTGGTCCCGACATCGAGGGTAATTGGTAAAGTATAAGCTGGGCTAATACCACCACACGCAGTATAGAGCGACAACTTTCCAATCGGAATACCCATCCCGCCAATGCCTTGGTCTCCCAAGCCTAAAATACGCTCGCCATCGGTAATCACAATGACTTTGACATTTTTCTTGTTGATGTTATGCAAGATGTCATCAATATGCGCACGGTCTGGATAAGAAATAAATGTGCCACGATGGCGGCGATAAATATCCGAGAAACGCTGACAGGCCTCACCCACCGTTGGGGTATAGATGATCGGCATCATCTCACTTAAATGGTTTTCAATGAGGTGATAGAACAAGGTTTCGTTAGTGTCTTGAATATTACGCAAGTAAATGTGCTTATTGATCGCATCATTAAAAGCACAATATTGTTGATAAGAACGCTGACTTTGTTCTTCAATGCTTTCTTCAACATGTGGAATTAAACCATGCAAGTTGAAGCGAGTGCGCTCTTCTTCCGTAAACGCCGATCCTTTATTTAACAGCGGCAACTCAAGTAAGGTATTGCCCGCATAAGGGATGTATAAGGGTTGTTTTGTCTTTAAATATTCTGTCGTCATTACCTATCTCGTTATACATAGATTTAGATGAACCTATGGGGAGAATCTATGCATCTAATTCGGCTACTAGCTTAGCGTCATTTGCTCGTCTTTTGATATTTATAAGCGTGATGTAATTATCAAAGCGATTTAGTCTGAAAATAAAAATCAAACCGACGCAACGCAAAAATCAAGTTTGCGGCAGTCTTTTCAGTCAAATAGCGCATGGATAAAATTTGAACTTAAATAAAGCTCAAGCTAAGCTAACGCTTTTATTTCTTCTTTATATTAAAAATGATCATCAAAAAACTGATGTTGTTGAGCCCTACATGTCTTTACCTCACACAAATGACAGCATGCCAGTCCATTTCTACGGCGCAAACGACAGTGAGTGATAAAATTACAGGGCTATTTGGTCATAACGAAAAACTGCCTGAAATCGATCCCAAAGGCATTGTCGATATCAGTAAAGCCACCATCGAGCAATATGAGCAACTCAGTGCAAATTTACCCTTGAACCAATGGGTCTATTTGGAAAATGAAAAACAAGGGATTTATCAGCTACAAAACAAATCGACCGAAGGCTTTGTACTCTCACTGCGTCTTAATTGTAAAATCAGCAGTCATCCGCCTACGTTTGAACTTCAAGATACGCAAGGCAAACGTATCTTATACGGCTATGATAAAGAAGCAGGACAGATTCAGTTTTTACTCGACAACAAAAACTACGGCAATCCCTTTGATCCATTTCAACGCCAAACCCTAAGTCGTTTTCAACAACAGCTTGCCAGTGCCAAAGTGATTAAACTCTTTCATGCCAGCAAACTGTATCGTTTTCAAAACCAAAATGCGGAACTCCTAAGCAAACCTGTCTCATGCCGTGAAAATAGCTAAAATGGAGGTTATTTGAGTGGGTTCAAATGTGACATATCGACAAACACACCGGTCAAACGGCGCACAATCGGCAGTACAATAAGCACTACAGGATAGGCCACCACCCAAGACATCATCCATGAGGAAAGCCAAACCTGTAGGAAATTGTCCACCCAGCCCAAATTGCGCCAAAGATTGATCATCGAGATAATGCCACTCATAAAAAATGAGATAAAAAACGGCAAAATAAACATGGCATATTTTGCTGGTAACTTGGGAATATTCCCAATGATCATGGGCCGCTGTTCAGACACGTTTTATCCTTAAAAGTATGCGTTTTGATTTTCATCATACTGTTCTTTTCATGTTTATTGCAGCGCAATCGTTAGCAGTTTTCGAACATTTTTTATTCTATGAAAATGGATTCACCTAAAGACGTGGAAATTTGCTATATTTAGCGTTTTTCTGCGACATCAAATTTTCGACTGAATATGAACACGGCAATCCAAGCAGCTCTCGAGCACGCAGTACAAAACCTTCAAGCTGAAGGTATCCTTCCAGCAGACTGGAACAACAGCAGTACTTTGACGCGTACCAAAGACCGAAGCCACGGGGATTTCGCGTCCAATATCGCGATGATTGCCTCTAAAGCTGCGGGTATGAAGCCTCGTGATTTAGCCGAAAAAATTCTTGCTGCGCTGCCAGAAGTGGCGGACATCAGCAAAGCAGAAATCGCAGGCCCTGGCTTTATTAACTTCTTTTTAAATGCTGACCAACGTTTTGCTGTACTTGATCAAATTCAAGCGCAAGGCAAGCAATTTGGCCGCACTCAAGCCAATGCTGCGAAAAAAATACAAGTAGAATTCGTTTCTGCCAACCCAACGTCTAGCTTGCACGTTGGTCATGGTCGTGGCGCAGCCTATGGGATGACGGTTGCAACCTTGCTTGAAGCAACAGGTGCAACCGTAGACCGTGAATATTATGTGAATGATGCAGGCCGTCAAATGGACATCCTTGCAACATCTACCTATTTACGCTACCTCGAATTAACAGGCCAAGAACTGGTTTTCCCTAAAAATGCCTATCAAGGCGATTATGTTAAAGAAATCGCGCAAAGTATTATCGATGCTGATGGCGATGCTTACGTTCGCCCTGTAGCAGATGTGTATAAAGATGTTCCTGAAGATGTGCAATATGCAGAAGAACTCGATGCTGAAGGCAATAAAGTTGTCCTTTCAGGCGACAAAGAAAAGCACATTGATGGTTTGATTCATAATTCACAAAGCTTAATCGGTGAAGCTTACCGCGTATTCCACCAAGCAGCGCTTAACGCGATCTTAGATGACATCAAAGATGACTTGGGCGAGTTTGGCGTAACCTTTAACCAATGGTTCAGCGAAGCCTCATTGACAGACAAAATTGATGAAGCTTTAGTCACTTTAGAACAACGTGGTTTCTTATACGAAAAAGACGGCAACATTTGGTTCAAATCGACTGAATTTGGCGATGAAAAAGACCGTGTTGTGAAACGTCGTAATGGGCAAACCACTTACTTTGCTTCTGACATTGCTTATCATCTGAACAAATTACAACGTGGCTATACCGATATCATTGATATCTGGGGCTCAGACCACCATGGCTATATTTCACGGGTCAAAGCAGCCATTGATGCCTTGGGGTATGATTCGAAAAAACTGACTGTGCTTTTAGTTCAGTTCGTCAGCCTATGGCGTGGTGGTGAGATGGTACAAATGTCATCTCGTTCTGGTCAGTTCGTGACTTTACGCGACCTGCGTAAAGAAGTGGGCAATGATGCTGCGCGTTTCTACTACGTGATGCGTAAGTCTGAGCAACACATTGACTTTGACTTAGACCTTGCAGTTTCACAAAGCAAAGACAATGCGGTGTACTACATCCAATATGCGCATGCACGTGTCAATCGTATGGTCGATGTGAAAGCACCTGAAAAAGGCATTAGTTTTGATCGTAGCAAAGCAGCTGATTACGATGCGACCTTATTAACTCTTGATGCTGAAACTGAAATTCTTGCCAAACTTGCGGCCTATCCTGAAATTGTGCTTCGTGCAGCAAATAGCTATGAACCACACCAAGTGGGTAACTATTTGAAAGAACTCGCGGCGTTATTTCATGGTTGGTATAACTTGGATAATACAAGAATTATCGACGAACAGAATATTGCCCTTTCGCAAGCCCGTTTATTACTTTCAATAAACGTACAACAAGTTTTGCGTAATGGTTTAGAGTTACTAGGTGTGTCTGCACCTGAGACGATGTAACCAGCAAAGCAAAGCTTCACACATGGCTGTAAGACCGAAAGCTATGCTTGAGGTACCGATGTAAAAAGCAACGCTTTGCACATCGTCGCAAGATGAAGGGCTTTGCCCGAAGTAGCCATATCAACCCCGATGTATTGCTCGCTTTGTGAAACTTGAATTTTGCAAAGCGATTCTTTATTTTACAATGACGCCTCTTTTAATTGCTTGAGGCCAAGTACTAAAATAAAGCAAAGAATGGGCCAGTCCCTCATATTGATTAGAAGAAAAGAGGTTTCCACGTGTTTGGAAAAACGCAGCGCGGTGTATCTGAAAGACCGAACAAACCCAAAAAGCCACTGATTCCAGCTTGGCTCGGTACACTTGTGGTCATTTTAATCGTGCTCTGTTTTGCTGTAGCACTGTTACTGTGGAAACCTTGGGCACCAGTGAAGCCGAAAGGGCAAATCACTTCGGAACATTATCAAGAAGAAACCAATAAAGACTACCGTTTCTATGACCTACTGCCACAGCAGCAAGTGACGCCGATTCCTGATCAAGCCATTCCTGAAACCAAAGACAATCCAAGCACTGTGGTGATTGTTGAAGCACCTGCTGCCGAAGAAAGCACCCCTGCTGAACCGGGTTTAACCGAAGCAGCACCGACACCGCAAGCGCCAAGTTTTATATTGCAAGTCCGCAGTTACCCTGACCCAGACAGTGCCGATGCACGTCGTGCAGAAATTATCTTAAATGGTCTCTCTGCCGATGTCGTCAAAACCGTTGAAGGTGGCCAAACATGGTATCGCGTGATTTCAGGGCCATATGACTCGCAAGAAGCCGCAGTGATTGCGCAACAAACCCTACAACATAGTGGCATTGACTCAATTGTGGTCAAACGCTAAAACAAAAAAAGGATGCCTCGGCATCCTTTTTTATACTCTGAGTTTGACGAGAAAATTTTGAATCAATTGCGCAACATGCTCCGCATGCACATAAGCCAAATCATGTTGACCCTGTGACACGATGTGCAATTTAGCATGTGGGATTTGACGGTGTAAGGCCTGCCCCACCGCAACAGGACTAATCGGATCTGCATCGCCCCAAATCAGCAGAACTGGACAACGGATATGCTCCAAACTGTCCGTCAAATCAGACTGATGCTGAATAAACTAATCAGGAACCGTAAAGCTCTGTTGATAATCCTCTCTCCAATCCGCCAGTTGAAAAGGACTTAAATCAATGCCGCCTGAGGTTGCCACGAGCACCAAGGCCCGCACCTGTTCAGGTTTTTGTAGGGCAGCTTGTACTGCAAAAATGCCACCCATAGATTGTGCAATGACCACAGAAGGCTGTTGAATTTGATTCAATACATCGTCTTGTAAGCTCTCAAAACTTTGCACACCCACATCATCAGGATAACCACCAAAGCTCGGATAAGCGACGACCATGGTTGAATCGTCCTGTAGGAGTTGGATAACAGGTTGCCAAAATGCCGTATTGCCCGATGCACCGGGCAAAAAAATCAGGTTCAAATCATCACAACCCACTAGAAACCACTGAGCTCTTTGGCTTTTTTAAATGCTGGGCGCTGCTGAATGCGCTGTGCATAAGCAACCATTTGAGGGTTATGGGCTTTTACCCGCTCTTGCATCGCCACCACAGGAAAGCTCATTTGAATATCGGCAAAGGAAAAATCACCTGCAAAATAGTCATGTTGAGATAAATAATCTTCCAAATATGCACTGTGCTCTTTCAAGCGTGGATTAATAAAACCGCCTTTCACCCCATCACAAATTTTATTGGCAAGCGGTTTAATTAGAAAGGGAACATGCTTGGGTACATTACTCATCACCAAGGTCATAACCAAATATGGCATCAAAGAGCCTTCGGCATAATGCATCCAGTAGTTGTATTGCATTAAATCCTTTGGATTTTGCGGTTTAAACTTATGTTCTGTATCGTAGGTGGCTTGCAAGTATTCTAAAATCACCGCAGATTCTGCTATGACCAAATCACCATCGGTCAAAACAGGGGCTTTACCTAAGGGATGAATGTTTTTTAACTCAGGTGGCGCAGCATAGGTCGGCAGACGTTTATAAAACTTCACCTCATACTCCAGCCCTAACTCTTCCAAAGCCCATAAAATGCGTAAAGAGCGTGAATGTTCCAAATGGTGCAGGGTAATCATTGTTGTGCCTTTTGTTTTAATTGAAATCTAGCACTCACTTTACGCTAAAATTTGGATTTTGCACCTGTCGATATACATGAATACCCAGTCGCGCAAAATCCTTTACCACCTATAAAAAACCGTCAAGCGAGTTAAACAATTGAAGTTTCAATCTCGACGGAACGTAATAAAGTTTTAGTGACCGGTGTTTTTTGACAGATGTCTAAGATTTTTTGGCGCACTTCTTCTGTCAATGTTTGCTCAAACGACAAACGACGACTAATCCATTCTCGGCCTTCTTTATTGGCATTAAAATCTGCTTCCACACTAAAAGCCCCCCACTCGATACCTTTGTGCTGCGCATACATCCTTAGGGTAATCATGGTGCAGGAAATCAAACCTGTACAAATAAAGTCATAAGGTGCTGGGCCTTTGTCCTGACCGCCAAAAGACGCTGGTTTATCGGTGATGAATTGATGTCGCCCACTGCTTACTTGACCAGACCATGCTTCGACGCATGTTTTGACTTCCGCATTCGCAATTATTGCCATTTTTTATTATCCTATTTTTCATTGAATTATTTTGAATAGGTTTCAAGTATTTAAACTGTCCACCTATTCTATTGTTAAACGATTTTTCGCAGTATTCCCTTTATTTTGAAGCGCGCATTTGGTCTGGAAATGCCGGAGCTTCCAAGCGCGGGCCTTCATAGTCAGGAATTGAACCAAAACGTTCATCTTGCGCAATCCACTGATCACGCGCAATTTTTAATTCTTCTTGAGTACGACCCACAAAATTCCACCACAGTAAAATTGGACTTTCAAATGGCTCACCACCTAACAGTAACAAGCGACTGCCAGCATGGATTTCAATTTCAATCGCACTTACACCCTGCTCGAGCACCACCATATTGTCTTCAGTCAGTTCGTGTCCATTGACCGTAGCAGTTCCTTCTAAAGCCATAAAGCCATATTCAAAGTTAGGATTGAGTGTTAAACGGGTTTTGGTGCTTTCTGTTGCGCTTAAGTCCACTCCTAACAGCTCGGTATAAACACTCACAGGTGAGGTAGTATTTAAAAACTCTCCGACCAAAACGGTAAATTCCACCCCATCTTTTTCCACCACTGGCAGTTCTGGATAGTGATCGAAACGGGGTTCAACAGCAATTTGTGCATCAGGCAATGCAATCCACAATTGTGCTGCATGCATTTTAGTTTCTGTATCTGGTGCGACTTCCGTATGGGAAATCCCGTGTCCTGCGGTCATTAAATTGACCTGTTTTGGACGAATCAGCTGTTTGCTGCCCAAACTGTCGGTATGCATCATGGTGCCTTCTATCATCCATGTAAAGGTTTGCAAACCGATATGTGGATGTGGGCCAACATCTAAACCGTACCCTTGAGGGAAGGTTACAGGGCCTGCATGATCTAAGAAACACCATGCACCAATCATTCGTTTATGGCGACTTGGCAGCGCGCGTTTGATGACCGTCCCTTGGCCGATTTCAGCACTTCTCAGTGGAAACTCTTGAATGAATTGATTTACGTATTTTTCACAGTCATCCGAATGTGATAGTTCAGTATAGTTATTATTCGTCATGTGCTTACTCATTACAGATCCATATGTCCTAGATCATAACAAGCAGATTCCCAACTGCACATCCCTAAAAATAGAATGCTGATTCTTAAACTTGGGACAATATCTTGTGTTTTCAAAACTTAACTACAAGGCAATGAGTGAATGTAAAAATGTTGTTACATCTTTATTTTTTAAAGATTACGACCACCTGAAAATAAGAAAAATATTATTGTGTAAGCCCTTTTGATAAATGAAATATACAGATTTCTCAATTTTCATGCCTACCCCATATAAATTTCATTCTGATGATAGTGTAGATAAGGCAGGTGTTTTACATCCAAGTGCAATTTTAAATGTGTTGGAATAGAAAAGAACTCTTTATCAATCTTATTGAGCTTTTTCGAAATCTGAACTATCCCCGTGTCAAGAAAAGTAATAAATCCTTGATCAAATAGACGGTCAAAATTTGGAGACAATAAGAATCCATTATAAACATCTACTTTTTCATTTCCATCACACTTTGCCCAAGGCTTAATATGGGATGCAATTAACAATCTACTATGACTAAAGCCTGTGACTGCACAATAGGGATAAAAATCAAAAAGCTTTTTCCTGAACTTATTTTGAATCAGTCTGACTTTAACTAAACGCTCAGCATCTGTTGTAAATATTTGTTTTTCCGTAAATATTGACTCATCATTAACATCAATTTCTTTTAAAAAGTCACCATAATGCTTCAATGCAGAAGAATACATATTATTCCCCACTCGGTTTCTATCTTGATAGATATCTAAAGTAAAAATTGTCTGCTTTAATGCTTCAAACTCAATGCTGTTTTGAGGTAACTCATAACTAGGTAACCACTCATTAATTCTATTTTTTATAACTAAATCATATTTTAAAGCTGTAGCCTTTGAAAGATTCTTATTCTGTATTAACCAATGATAAAAATTCATCCCTCTCTCCCTACCTCGTTATATAAAAAAGGACGCCTAAGCGTCCTTTTCAAAGAGTAATTTCTCATTCACTGCCGCGAGCATAGCTCTTGGCGTAATTTAGGCAAGAAGCTTCGCTTCTTGAAAGCCTTTCTGCCGCAGACGTAGCCTTTGGCGTAAAACTGGCATGAAGCGTTGCTTCATGAAAGCCCAGTTTTACTCCCATTCAATCGTTGCTGGTGGCTTAGACGACACGTCATAAACGACACGAGAAACATCTTTAATTTCGTTCATGATGCGTGTCGAAATTTTATCAACCAAATCATAAGGAAGATGTGCGAAACGCGCTGTCATAAAGTCAACCGTTTCAACAGCACGAAGTGCAATCACCCATGCATAACGACGACCATCACCGACGACACCAACAGATTTCACCGGTTGGAATACAGCAAATGCTTGCGCAGTTTTATCATACCAACCACTTGCACGAAGCTCTTGCATAAAGATATCATCTGCAAGACGTAAAATGTCTGCATATTCTTTCTTCACTTCACCCAAAATACGCACGCCCAAACCTGGACCTGGGAATGGATGACGATATAGCATTTCAAACGGTAAACCTAAAGTTGTACCTAAACGACGCACTTCATCTTTAAATAAATCACGGATTGGCTCAACCAATTCAAAAGCCAAGTCATCTGGTAAACCGCCCACATTATGGTGTGATTTAATCACATGCGCTTTACCATTTTTAGTTGCAGCAGATTCAATCACGTCTGGGTAAATCGTACCTTGAGCAAGGAAGTTTACGCCATCAAGCTTACGCGCTTCTTCAGCAAAAACTTCGATGAACTCACGACCAATGATTTTACGTTTTTTCTCAGGATCAACTTCACCAGCAAGTGCAGTCAAGAAACGCTCTTCCGCATCGGCACGAATTACACGGATACCCATGTTTTTCGCAAACATGTCCATCACTTGCTCGCCTTCGTTCAAACGAAGCAGACCATTATCAACGAATACACAAGTCAATTGATCGCCAATCGCACGGTGTAAAAGCGCAGCAACCACTGATGAATCAACACCACCCGACAGACCTAAAAGAACTTTTTGATCGCCAATTTGCTGACGTAATTGTTCAACACGTAAGTCAATGATGTTTTCAGAGTTCCACAGGCTACGACAGCCACAAATGCTGTGTACAAAGTTAGATAATAACTCTGCACCTTTTGCAGTGTGCGTTACTTCTGGGTGGAACTGAATACCATAAAAACGACGCGTTTCATCAGAAACCATCGCAACTGGACAGCTTGGTGTGCTTGCAGTGATTTGGAAACCTTCAGGAATCGCTGTCACTTTGTCACCATGACTCATCCAGACTTTAAGTTGGTCTTTGGTGTCTTCAAGATCACCAATCAACTTGTCACGAACTTGGATGTTTACTTCGGCATAACCGAACTCATGTACAGTACCCGGCTCAACTTTACCGCCAAGCTGTGCAGACATGGTTTGTAAGCCATAGCAAATACCCAAAACTGGTACACCTAAGTTGAACACAACTTCTGGCGCACGTGGGCTGCCTTCTTCGTGTACGCTCTCAGGACCACCTGATAAGATGATACCGTTTGGATTAAATGCACGAATGTCTTCTTCAGACATGTCATAGGCATACATTTCAGAATATACGCCAGCTTCACGTACGCGGCGTGCAATAAGCTGGCTATATTGAGAACCGAAATCCAAAATAAGGATACGATCTTCAGTAATTTGAGTATTGGTAGTCATGACAAACAACTATGAAAGGCAAACGAATATAAGCGCCGTATTCTAGCATTTTTCCGCGCATAACGCACATAATTCGGACAAGCTTTATACAACGCTTAAAACCCAATGGTTTTTATATCAAAAAGCACGCTTTCGCGTGCCTGATGTTTATTTCAAAACTTTTTCTATTTTAACGGCTTCAATATCGGTCGGTTTATAACGATGTGTATCCACCTCTCCCACAACCTGCACTTTATCACCTGCTTTAATATTAGATGCTTTCCATAAATCGTCATCAATATCCAGCAAAATAACCCCTGTACCATCGCTGAACTCGTAGTGGTCTTCATTGAGATGTTTCAGCAGTGTCCCTTTTAAAGTGACCGCCGTTTCATCTTTGAGCTTTGCAATGGCTGACACAGAGACAT
Organism: Acinetobacter sp. PC34; assembly: GCF_051789135.1. NCBI lineage: Bacteria > Pseudomonadati > Pseudomonadota > Gammaproteobacteria > Moraxellales > Moraxellaceae > Acinetobacter > Acinetobacter sp. PC34. Next base: position 3,379,256 of record NZ_CP196664.1, read on the forward strand.
GATTCTTTGCTGCTTCTTGTAAAATGATATGGTCATCTTTAGCCCATGCACCAGTGGCAAGACTTAAACTTGTAATACATAACCCTATTTTAAAAAGATTTTTTCATCTTATTTTCCTCATGTTTTATTGATCTTGATCAAAAAAAATAACGTCCACACCGTACTTTCTTGTAAATAAAAAAGCAGCATCCTGTATGCTGCTTTTCATTTTGAATTATTTTTCAATCAAATGATCTAGACTCATTTTTCCTGCACCATGCAGCATTAGAAAAAATAGACCACCTACCATGGCAAAATTTTTCATAAAATTAATGCTGACTTGTGCGCCATCGTGAAAAATAAACGCGGTAATAACACTAAATAGGTCTAAGCCAAACGCAGCAAAGCGGGCTTGAAAACCAAATAACAGCGCTAAGCCACCACCAAACTCAACTAAAATGGTTAAAGGTAATAGCGCTCCAAGTCCTCATCGACTCCATATACCCTAAAGTTACGCTATAAGCTGAAATTTCTCCCTAGCCTGCAACAAGGAAAATATAAGCCATCAGTACACGGGGAATTAAAGCTAAAACTGCATCGGTATTGGGTTGATTGACAATATTTTTGGCCACAACATTTCGATTAAATATTTTTACACCTTTAAATAGGTTTTATTTGAAGTTGTAGCTATCTTAATGTTCTCTATTTTTAGAATAAATATCCATTTTCATCACACATCGTTTTAAGATAAGAACACTGATAGCTAAATTTATTTACGTTTTAATACTGACTTCTGATAACGAGACTGCTAGGATTTCCGCACTCTTTTGCTTATTTGTGCCCCATGGAACTGATTGATTTTATATTACATGTCGATGACCATCTGCTTGAGTTTATCACCAACTATGGGGTTTGGATTTATGCAATTTTGTTTCTCATCATCTTTGTGGAAACAGGTTTGGTGGTCATGCCGTTCCTACCCGGCGACAGCTTATTGTTTGCCGCAGGTGCCTTAGCAGCATCCACAGGTGCAATGAATCCGTGGACTCTTGGTGTTTTACTTTTTATCGCGGCCGTACTGGGCGATACGCTGAATTATCACATTGGTCGTTATATTGGACCGCGCGTTTTTGAAATCGAATCCCGTTTCATCAATAAACAACATCTGATTAATACACAAAAATTCTTTGAAAAACATGGTGGTAAAACCATTATTTTTGCGCGTTTTATTCCTTTTGCGCGGACTTTTGCACCTTTTGTAGCAGGTGCAGGAAAAATGGATTACAAATTTTTCCTATCTTATAACCTAATTGGCGCATTCTGCTGGATTGGTTCATTCATTACTTTAGGCTATATTTTTGGTAATGTGCCTGTGGTCAAAGATAATTTCACGCATCTGATTTTCGGCATTATTATTATTAGCATCTTGCCGGGAATCATTGGTTTTATTCGTGCCAAATTAAAGAAAAAATCAACCACTGAAGCTTAAGCAAAAAAACGTAGAATCACGGGAAACATACACACCACCAACAACATGGCCGATCCTTTATATAAGAGATCGGCTTTTATTTGTTTGGACTCACCCGATAAAATGGCACGGCCAAAAGACATCCAGAACAGTGCCGTTGGCAATAACACCAGACTAAACACCGCAAACACCAAAAAGAAATTGGTGGGATTATCCCAGGCTTCATAGGGAAAAATACCCGCAGCAAATAAGACCGCTTTCGGATTTTTCAAAGTAGAAAAAAACAATTGTTTAGGTCGAATCGAGGTAAAACGTTGATTATGTTTTTCTAAGTGTGAGCTTTTCCACAAATGAAAAGCCAGCCAGAACACATAGACTGCACTGAGTGCATGTAAAAGGTCTATCAGATAAGGCCAAGTCGGGGTGCTAAGATGAATCAGGAGTGCCCATAAATTGATGGCATAGAAATACCCTAACAGTTCTGCGGGTACAAGTAAGCTGGTCTTCGCCAGACCTTGCTGATGTGCAGAGCTTGCGAGTAAAGCATTGGTTGGTCCCGGAATCATCAAGACAGCAATCATTGCCAATACAAACAGCCAACTCTCAATCATAGACATCCAACAACAGCATTAAAGATGCGCAATTTAGCCGAAAAAGAGCGGTTTCCTCAAGCCAAAGTCGAAAAAAATACAGAACCCATGAGGTAAAAAAGTGCGTGTTAAAACGATAGTCTATTGTTTTATTGAAATTATTTTCGAAACATTTTGCTAAGATTTTAATGACTGCTGAAAGGTTGAACCCTTCAGCAGGATGAATAAATGCGGCATTAATTCGTCTTATTTTGCACGGTAATCGCACAGCCTTTGAATTTTGCAGCCTGTACAATCGCCTCTTGCTGACCCAAAAGTCGTGAAATTTCAGTTTTTTTAGTATTCGATGATTGTCCCATATTCACTGAAACGCTTGGACCAAAGCCCCAACCGCCACCATGACTCCATCCACCACCCAGACCTAGACCCACGCCGACACCCGTACGTTTCGCAGTAGGTACACCTTCATCTAAATGTTGCTGAATCCGATTATATTCCGCTTGTAACTGTTGGCAGTTCAAAGCTTGATACTGTGTAGGAGAGACATAAGTCGGTTTAACCGTTGTGGCGCAGGCGCTCAATAACAGCGTAGTGCCCATTAAAAAAGCAATTGTGATCTTTTTCATGCTGAATCTCGCAATTTATTATTCTCAATCTCATTGAACAATGATTGATAGGCCTGCGTCAATTTATGATCGTGTGCCAAATGAATTAAGGGTAAATTTTTGTGATGCGATTCTTTCATCAGCACCGATGGGGGCAACATACTTTCTAGTACAGGAAGACCTTCATCCTTCAGCTGTTGCACCACTTCACGCGGAAGTTTGGCCTGCGCTTGGAACTGATTCACGACAATGCCTTCAATTTCCAAATGATCATTATGATCGTCTTGAGTTTCAAGCACATTTTCGATCAAAGTTTGCAGTGCACGTTTAGAAAAGACATCACAATCAAACGGAATCAGGACTTTATTAGCTGCAATCAGTGCCGACAAAGTAAAGAAGTTAAAGGCTGGCGGTGTATCGATATAAACACGATCATATTTTCCAGCAAGCTGTTGTAACGCATCACGCAGTTTATAAATTTTATGTTTTGACTCTAACGCATAAGCCAATGCCCCAAGGCTTGGGCTGGCTGGAATCACATCCAAATTTTTAAAAGGGGATTGGTGTACATAACTTTCTAAGCCTTTAGCTCGTCCTTTGAGGATCGAACCAATGGCACTGCCCAATAAACTTTTATTTTGAGTCATTCCAAGCACTTCTTCAAAATAGTTTTCAATATTGGGTTCTAAAGCTGGTTTGTCTGCCGAATACGTTGCGTCATCGCCCAGCACATACTGACTCGAATTCGCTTGCGGATCGAGATCAATCAATAAGGTTCTTAGGCCTTGATGTGCACTAATTGCCGCCAAATTTACTGCAATACTGGACTTACCGACACCACCTTTTTGATTAAATACCACACGTGTATGCATGAAATCCCCTCCTTCTTGTTATTTTTCCGCTATAGATAGCAGTGTAGCGCAGAACAATCGCTGTGCCGATGATTATGTCTAACAATTAGCCAAAGTTTGGTTTAATCATGACTAAACCTAAAATGGATATCATCGCAACCACGGCCAAGAATAAGCCCGCTCGGCGCTGTGTAAGTAAAATGCTGTCTTCTTTTTTATAAGCCTTCGACAAAGCGGACAACATCACTAAAAATAAAACCACTTTGGCATAAAACCATGTTTGCACATCAAAGTTTTTCATCACTAAAAGGACAATCCCGGTCAGTACAATCACCAGCATACTTAAATGCTGAAGAGCAACAAAAGCCGTTCGACCCGCTGGATTAGGCTGATTGCCTTGGACGCCTTTAAATAGCGTCATGGCACGCGCCAAAATCACGACACATGCCAAGCTGACCGCACTCATATGCACGATCTTAATCAATAATTGTGTTTCCATGACTGAATCTCTGCTTAGCTTTTCGGGGCATGTGCACAATTTGGACTAGAAGTGTCTTGTCCTTGCCACTCCTCGGGTAAAAAAGCATGTATAGCCAAAGCATGAATTTTACCAGGACTGAGTAAGTCTCCTGCTACCGCATAAATTTTTTGATGGCGCTGAACTAAGCGTAATCCCGCAAAAATCTCACTCACCACGATCACTTTAAAATGTGATTCTTTACCTGGAAAATAGCCGCCATGACCAGAAGATTCATTCACGACTTCTAAATGTGATGGGGAAAGCTGTTGTAAGCGTTCAATCAATTGCTGCTCCAAGCTCATACCTGTCTCCAAAAATAATGATTCGTTCAGAGTATACCTGTTCCTTCAAGATGTTGAATGCATAAAACCCTTTCAGCTAGCATGAGGCACAACTTTTCACGAGCAAAAGTTAAAAAAATCTCAAGGCATCGTCTAAAACTGGCTTTATTTTATGCAATTAAACTCAGCTTTTTCATAAAGCTATTGACCCTGAACTTGCTTGCTGTATCATACAGCGCTATGCGGGAATAGCTCAGTTGGTAGAGCACAACCTTGCCAAGGTTGGGGTCGCGAGTTCGAGTCTCGTTTCCCGCTCCAAATTTTTTTCAGTGTAAGTTTTAGCAAAAACTGCTCAATACGCGGGAATAGCTCAGTTGGTAGAGCACAACCTTGCCAAGGTTGGGGTCGCGAGTTCGAGTCTCGTTTCCCGCTCCATTTTTTAGTGTAAGTTTTAGCAAAAACTGCTCAATACGCGGGAATAGCTCAGTTGGTAGAGCACAACCTTGCCAAGGTTGGGGTCGCGAGTTCGAGTCTCGTTTCCCGCTCCAAATTCAAAAAAGCCCTCATCGAAAGATGGGGGCTTTTTTATTAGATTTTTTAGGTGGTGTTTTAAAAAGTATGCTGACATTAAATGAAGCCATTATTGATGTAAAAGAAGGTTAAGTCGAAGGCTTTAAAATGGTTTTCAAGCATTTTGGAGAAATTGCAACTTCTTCTAAAACCACGCCTTATTCGATGCCTTATTTTGCAATTATTACCTTCAATTCCTACAGTAAAAAACTTACCAATACTTTGCTTGCAGTTTTTAAAAGCAGTGATGAAACTGTCCCAATGATCACTTGCAATTCGGGTGTAGTGAATACCTAATTGTTTAAGCTTTGTCTTCAACCTTTGGACTGTAGCTAAATCTCTCTTACCCCAAACATAAGCAACAATCTCACCTGTTTTTCGATGGTAGGCGTAAATAAGCCATTGTTTATTATTTTTATTTCCAACAAAAGTCCAGAATTCATCTACTTCGAGAGATTCATAATGACTTTGTTTAGGCTGAATTTGATAGGCCGATTCAGTTAAAGTCCGTAAGACTTTACCGATACTAATGCGCTCAACTTCAGCGATATCTCGTATACCGCTGCCTCTGACCATTAACTGTAATATTTTACGAGTAATGCCAGAATTACATCCTAGACAGCTCAGAGCATGGTCACCAATAAACTGACGTTTGCAGTCTTTGCATTGGTAGTTTTGTTTCCCATCTACTTTGATACCATTTTTCTTTATACTGTCACTGAGGCAGGTTGGACATTTGATTTCTAGAGTTATTTGCATTTCTCTATTTTATCAAAATTCAACCTGCTTTTTTTTAGCATACTTTTTGATACACCACCTAAATTCTATGTATCAGTAACCTCTGAAACAGAGATCAGTTATGCGTAAAACATTAGAAAAAATTGCAAAACAAAAAAAGGTATTGTCTAAATCTGTTTTATCAGCTGCAAAACAACTTGGTTTGACACAGGATCAGCTTGCTATCGTTCTCAATTTAGATTCAGTGGAAACTTTAAATTCGCTTGAGTTAGATCCCGTTTCAAGTCAGGGAGAACTCGCAATTATTTTAATTCGTATTGCGATATCATTAGATGCTCTAACAGGTGGAGAGGCTAAATGGATGCAACATTTTATGAATGTCACCCAATAAATTGTTGAGTGGTATTCCAATAGAACAGATTCAGAACCCTCAGGGATTGGCCTCTGTTTTACAATTGGTGGAAGGCCTTCAGACTAAACTTTAAGATAAGCAAAGTATTACAGAAAAATTTGAAAGTGATAGTCCTCTCCAATAATTCAAATGCGAGGTATAAGAATCCCCTCTTCTTTTCAAGATGTATATGTCTGACCTAATTCCGTCAATAATACAGTCAGCAAAGCTGAATGGCCTAGATCCGTATGCCTATTTAAATGATGTGCTGAAAAGGCTGCCGACACATAAATGACCCAAATAGAAGAATTACTAACACACCGCTGGAAACCTGAACCGAATTAAAAAATAGCTATGGGGTTCAGCGGACGCTTACGTATTAGATTCCTTTAGATTTTAAATATCTAATTAGACTCCTTTAATCTAATAGGATCTAATCAGCCCATTAAGCACCTCATTACCGATCAACTAGCACAGTTAATAACTCCATTATTTTGTGGTTTAATACATATATATAGACATAAGATACAATATTATGGATTTAAAATTCAAAAAACCTGAAGAGGTTGTTACTTCATTATGTGAAAGGCTTCGCAAAGAACGACTTTATCTGGAAATGACTCAGGCAGACGTCGCTACACGTGCTGGTGTTAGTGTGAATACAGTATCTAATCTGGAAGCTGGTCGAAATGTTTCATTTGAAAATTTAGTACGTGTTGCCATGGTATTAGGCCGATTAAAAGAATTAGAGGAACTCTTTAAACCTCATTTAAACAGTGTAAATGACATTCTCCGCTATGAGAGCAATACGGCTCGCCAACGTATCAAAAGGAAATAAGTCCATGCTCAAAAAACTTAATGTTTACTACAATGGATGGGGTGAATATTGGCTTTGGGGTACACTGGTCTCCTCAACCGCAATCACAGGTCGGCCATTAATCGCCTTTGAATACAGTGCAGAAGCGATCAGTAAAGGTTTAGAACTTTCCTCTTACCTACTTCCGTTAAAAGGTGACCCATTAAGAACGAACTTTCATGCACATCAAATGGGATTGCCAGGTCCTATATATGATGCCTTGCCCGATGGTTGGGGCATGCTTCTTATGGATCGCTTATTTAAAAAAAATGGATTTAATCCTGCACGGATTGGGCCATTAGAAAGACTCACGTATATTAATACACATGCGATGGGAGCATTATCCTTTGAACCTTCAGCAACTGAGTTAGCATTAACTGAAAATATCCCACTGATTAAACTCGCTCAAGAAGTTCAGGAAGTTCTCAAAGGAGAAGGTGCAGAATTTTTACAGCATTTATTAATTATGGGTGGATCTCCACAAGGTGCAAGGCCAAAAGCGCTCATCTATCGTGATTCTGTCACCAACGAATTCTCAACAGTTAGCTCACATCAACATGAAGCTTGGCTGATCAAATTTCCCGCTCAGCAAGAGCATCCTGAAGTTTGTGCAATTGAAGCTGTTTATGCAGAATGTTTGCGTCATTGTCATATTGATACCCCTGACACTCAATATTTTACTCTTCCGAATGGATTAACCGCATTTGCATCAAAGAGATTTGACCGCCACGATGGCATGCGTATCCCTATGCAAAGTTTAGCGGCCTTCACCGGAGCTGATTTTAAATCACCAGGGAGTTTAGACTACAGTAACTTTCTTCGCGCTGCACACTTTTTCACCAATGATGTTCGTGAAAAAGCAATTGCATTCAAGCGAGCTGTTTTCAATGTAGTCTTCAATAATCGAGATGATCATTGCAAAAACTTTTCATTTCTGATGTCCCAAAATGGGCAATGGAAACTATCCCCTGCCTATGATGTTACTTTCTGTGAAGGGCCAGGTGGATATCATCAAATGGATATCATGGGTGAGGCACTGGATATTCCTCGACAAGCTCTTGTAAAACTTGGTACTCAGGAAGCGGAACTTTCTGCCCAAGAAGTCGATGAAATTATTAGTTCGATTTGTAAGGTTGCAATCCGATTCAGCAATATCGCTCATGATCTATTACCTGGACAAATTCAAGCAGAGACTATCCAAATGATCCAAAATAGGATTGAGCATAATATCAATTTATTGCACTAAATAGCTTTTACAAAGCTTGAACCGTACCGGGTTTGTCGGAGACCAAACTTTCTGAGATGAGACGCATTGCTTCGCAAGACGTAGCGAAGCGTAGTGATCCGATGAAAAACCTAAATATACCCCTGAAATCAGAGATAGAGCGGTTCAATTATTGATTGAATTTGAAAAAGATTATCCATCGAATTGGGCTGCGATTGTGCCTAAAATTGGTTGCACTCCTGAAACTTTACGAGTTTGGTACCAAAAATATTTAGATCAACAAAATTCAATTAAAGTACAGCAACTTCCATATCAAGAACGTATTAAACAGCCCGAACGTGAAAATAAAGAAGTGCAACGTGCGAATGAAATTCTCCGTAAAGCAGCCACTTTTTTCGCCCAGGTGGAGCTCGAACGCCCACACAAATAATGCTGGATTTCATCCATAACAATAAAGACCTATATGGCGTTGAGCCGAATTGTAAGATTTTACCGATCGCAGCTTCTACCTATTAATTTAATTAAAAATGGGGGTATTACCCCTAGATCTAGTTGATGGGAAGCTTCGCTTCGCAAGGGAACATCAAACAAAGCGAGATCTACATGATTTGCATCATGCTGAATAAATTAAACGAATTTGGAAAGAAAGCTCCGGGCGTTATGGCATTTTAAAAACATCAGACAGCCTATCTAAGAGATTATTTATTGGTCTACTATGATAAGACTAACCCGTTAAGCTAGGTGGCCTAACTTAAATAAAAAAGTCTCCGACAAACCCGGTACAGTTCACCAAACTAAAATTTCTCAAACAAGTTCATCACGTCATTTTCCGTCAGTTTCGCTTCGCCCTCATGATCGGTACTTAGAATAGAGTGTGCCAGTTCTGCTTTATTTTGCTGTAAGGCAAGAATTTTTTCTTCTATGCTTTTATTGGTAATCAGCTTATACACAAATACTGGCTTGTCCTGTCCAATCCGCCATGCACGATCTGAAGCTTGATCTTCAGCAGCAGGGTTCCACCATGGATCATAGTGAATGACCGTATCTGCGGCAGTTAGATTCAGACCGACCCCTCCTGCTTTCAGACTGATTAAAAATATCGGCACTTGTCCAGACTGAAACGCTGTAATGACTTCATCTCGCTTTTTGGTCTTTCCAGTCAGCTTCACATAGCCAATTTCTGCGTGATGGAGGTGTTGCTCAATCAGTTCCAACATTGAGGTAAACTGAGAGAAGATAAGAATTTTTCGCCCCTCCTCCACCATTGGAACGACCATATCCATCAACTGTTCAAGTTTGGCAGAGTTTGCCTGCCCAATTTTCACTGAATCCAGCTTTAGTAAGCTAGGATGGCAGCACACCTGACGTAGCTTCAGTAAGGCATCTAAAATTTGAATTTGACTACGTTTAAAGCCTTTTTCTGCCACAATTTTCTGAATATTTTCCTGCATCGTGGCACGAACAGCCTCATATAACTTGGATTGCTGGTCATTCATATCAATATTGACTTCAATCGTGGTTTTTTCTGGCAATTCTTTGGCTACGTCAGTTTTCAAGCGACGTAAAATGAAGGGCTTAATCCGGTTGACCAGCTTTTGCCTTAACTGCTGATCACCGCGTTTTTCAATCGGATGACGGTACTTTTTATTAAAAATTTCTTGTGAATATAAAAATCCTGGCATCAGGAAATAAAATAGTGCCCACAGTTCACCCAAATGATTTTCCATCGGGGTACCTGTTAGACACAAACGATGTCGTGCTTTTAATTGCCGTACTACCTGTGCAGCTTTGGCACGCGGATTTTTAATATTCTGCGCCTCATCTAAAATGAGTTGATGATATTCATATTGCTTTAATTGTTCTTCATCTCTCGCTAGAAGCGGATAGGTGGTTAACACAATATCATAGTGCGGAATCTGCTCAAAATTCTGATGGCGGTCGGGCCCCTGTAGCAGCAATACCTTCAGCTGAGGGGTAAATTTCTCCGCTTCTTTGAACCAGTTATGCATCAGCGATGTGGGTGCAACAATTAAGGCGGGACTGTCCTGCAAATATCCAGCCTGCTTTTCCATGAGTAAATGGGCTAAAGTTTGTGCTGTTTTCCCCAAGCCCATATCATCTGCCAGAATCCCGCCATGCTGGGTTTCCCTTAAAAACTGTAACCAGCCTAAGCCCTGCTGCTGGTATGGACGCAACTCCCCCTGAAAACCTTGTGGTGTCGGCAGTTGTTGCTGATAGCCTTGTTTGAATTTCTGTACAAATTGCTGCAGGCGATCACTGACCTGCCATGTCATCCCAAGATTATGCTGCAATTCTAATAATTGACTCGCATCATAGCGATCAATACTGCGCTCTTCTTGCTGTAAAATGCTCTGCAGATGCAACAATACCGGCTTAATATCCCTAGCGGATAGAGCCAAATCAGGTTGATCAACTGCAGTTTTCACGGTGAAAATTTGACTGTCATGCAGATGAATAAACGTCCGCGGATCAAGTAAATCAGGATTTACTCGCACCAAAGCTACGAGCGCATCAAGCAAATTATAAGAATTGCCTGCACTGTCTTGAACCGTCGCCCCGATATTGAACCAGTCCTGCTGGCCTTCAGATTCAGTGATAGAAATATTTAAATTTTCAACATATTGCAGATTAAAGGGGCTGTTTTCCAGATGCTCTATCTGCCAGCCCATCAACTCAATTTGATTGATGGGCATCAGCTGTTTGATCCAGTCTCCATAGAAAGCAAAAACCATAGAATCAAGACGTTGTTTATCCAGTTTTAATTGATGGTCATAACTAAGATCTTTCACCCACTTCAGTGATTCGACCAATAGCTGTAAACGCTGGATTGACTGTTGTTCCTGAACTAAGTCCCGAAGCTGTCGCACCATTTTGCCATGCTGTTCATCAATAAAACTGTCACCTGATGTACCTGCTTTAATTCGCCCACCTGCATAGGAGAATTCAATTTCGGCACAAACAGACTCTTCCCATTTCCAATCAAATTTATTTAAAACACCGAAGCGTAAAATTGGCTGGGGACTTCCCTCAAGGACATCAATATGCTGAATAGACTCGGGCTGAGGCAGATTTTTCACGTCTGAATATTGATGAGTCAGTTTCTCAAACTCTGGCAAGAGCTTAGCTGGAAGATCAGGCATCTGTAAAAAATGGTACAGAAGATTTGCCGTATATTCACCATATAACTGGCCCACCGTGTTCTGTTGAATATCCACATAACATCGTGGATGGCTCGCGAGAATCTGAATATGAGGATTTGATTTTAAATCGAGCCGAATATCACCATTGACCAATTCAATGTTTAAATGCTCTGTCTGTTTGTTTAAACCTTGTTGCCAGATCAGTTCGATGTGATAGCCTTGTTCTGACCATTGAAGTGCAGTATGGCTCTTTTTTTTCCAGTACACATCGCCACTTTGAATAAAAGATTTGAAATGCTCCAATAAAATGCTTGAGATATCAAGATTGCTTTGATAAAAGCGTTCGTCACTGTTTATTTTGGCATAATAATAAATCTGGTTAAATAATTGTCGTTTTTGTTCAGGTAAAGTCAGATGCTTTCTGGTGATATTTTCATATTGGGTATAATAACTTTCCCCCGCAATTGAGCCGTTTTTATTGCGTCTGGCTTTCTGAACATCAACTGTCAATTTCTTTAAGCTGACAGACTGATCTAGCAGGTAAATTAAATAATTGTTTGTTTTGACAGATTGCTCTGGTTCAGTCTGTTGTAAATACCGTTTAAAATCATTCAACCAGCGCTGCGCCTGATCATCCTGCCGTTGGCGTTTTGCGATTCCCTGCGGGGATTGAGATTCAGCATAACGCTGTTGAAATTCCTGACGATATTCTTGAAAGAATAACCGCGCTAAAGCAGCAGCATGTTTACAGTTATATCCAACCGGACAAGTGCAGTCGTCATCGATTAAACGGTCTTTTTTAAGATTATAGGTAATCGCGGTATCGTAATAATCTGTCCCTTCAATTTGAGCATACATCGTGACATCATCATTTTCCTCAAAGAACTCAATTGTTTCTCTATCAATGTGTTTAGCATAGCTCAGACTGCGCTGAAGAGTTGCAGTACTAAAGCGAGATAGAAAGTTGATCAATGAGGACATAATTACCAGACACCAAAAATGTTTATACAATAATAACGGACAAAGCTGTCATTTCAGAACAGTAGTGCTCGCCAACGTATCAAAAGGAAATCAATCCATGCTCAAAAAAACTTAATGTTTACTACAATGGATGGGGTGAATATTGGCTCGATTTGTAAGGTTGCAATCCTATTCAGCAACATCGCTCATGATCTATTACCTGGACAAATTCAAGCAGAGACTCTCCAACTGATCCAAAATAGGATTGAGCATAATATTCATTTATTGCACTAAATAGCTTTCACAAAGCCTCTATAGAGGGCTTATTCTAACCGTTGTTTTATCACAGCATAAGCTACACCAGTCACCACACTTCCAATCGCAATCGCCAATAAATATTTTAATGGATAATTCATCGCATTCGGAATGATCAGTACCATTACACCGCCATGCGGAGTGACTAGTTCACATTTAAATAATGCAACCAAAGCCCCAGTTACAGCACCACCTGCGATCGCGCATGGAAGCACTCGAATCGGGTCTTTGGCAGCAAACGGAATAGCACCTTCCGAAATGAAACATAGGCCCAGAACTACAGCAGCCTTCCCTGCATCTTGCTCAGGTTTGGTAAATTTATACTTTGCTAGAAAAGTTGCAATTGCCATACCCAATGGTGGTACCATACCCGCAGCCATGGTAATCGCCATCGGTCCGTATGTTTGTGACGTAAGTAAGCCCACCGTAAAGGCATAAGCCGCTTTATTTATTGGCCCCCCAACATCAATACACATCATACTCCCAAGGATAACCCCCATGATCATGGCATTGGTCGTCCCCATATTGGCAAGGAAGTGTGTGAGTAATTCAAACAATTGTGCAACAGGCTGTCCAACCACATAAATCATGATTAAACCAACAGCTAAACTGGCCAATAGTGGAATAATCAAAATTGGTTTTAATGCTTCTAGGCTACTTGGGAGTTTAAGCTGTTTCGATAAAAATAACGCAATATAACCTGCAATAAAACCTGCAACTAATCCACCGAGAAAGCCTGCCTCTAATTGTGTTGCAAGTAAACCGCCAATCAAACCTGGAGTTAAACCCGGACGATCCGCAATAGAATAAGCAATGTAACCTGCCAGCATAGGTACCATAAGAGTAAATGCTGCAGCACCTATTTGCTTTAAGGATGCGGCAAAGCTTCCTTCAACAGGATTGAGGCCAAACATAAACGAGATGGCAATGATCAAACCTCCCGCCACCACCATCGGCAGCATGAAAGACACCCCTGTTAAAAGGTGTTTATAAATTCCAGTTTTTTCTTTGTTTTCATTTTCTGTCTTAGTGGCTGTTTGCTTACCCGTTTCAAGCACTTTGGCTTCAGCAATTGCATTTGCAAAAGTCTTATCCGTTTGCTTAAGGGCAAATCCTGTACTGCAGCGATATACACGTTTGCCTACAAAGCGATCTGTATTTACCTCAATATCCGTTGCTAAGATCACCACATCTGCTTTGGCAATACTTTCTGCCGATAAAATATTTTTAGCCCCAACCGATCCTTGGGTTTCAACATCAATCTGATAACCGTGCTTTACTGCACCTTGTTGTAAGGCTTCGGCCGCCATAAACGTATGCGCAACACCAGTTGGACATGCTGTAATGGCGACAAACCGTGTAACCCCTACATTGGCTGCAATAGTTTCATCTAAAACATCTGAATGCTCAAGAACCTCTTGCAAAAGCATGATCGCATCGTGTTGTGCGTTATTCAAACCAATGACTTTCACAACCTTGTCACGCAGTTGAGTCGCATCTGCCGACTTCTGTCCAACAAAAACAACCGTATCAATAACATTTGATAAATCGAGATGCTCAACTGATGTCGCCACATCATTGGAAATACCAAGTGCTGTTGCTGCTTTGGACAGTTTTTTGGCCAAAATCACTGCATTAATCGGCTGCTCGGGACTATGTGGCACAAATAAAATATGTTTAATCTCTTGCATCGTATTAACTCAATGATTGGACTGAGATTTGCGATTTCAAATCTTCAATAACAGCAAAGTCTGGAAGGGCAAACCCAATTTGGGTCACAGCATTGCTCGCAATTGCGGTTGCTGTTTTCAATGTTTCTTCTGGGGAAGTTGAACTCAACAAGCCATGAATCATACCTGCCAGCAAGGAATCTCCCGCACCCACCGTACTTTGGACGGTGACCTTCGGTGCAGTAGCATGCAGGGTTTGCGTGCGGTGAAGCCAGTTCACCCCGTTTTCACCCATCGAGACCACCATATGTTCGATCTGACTATTTAAACTGGCAAAAAGATGCTGCTGTTCTGCAAACGTTTCTGCTGGCAAATGGTAGGTTTCTGTCAACTCATCTGTATTAGGCTTAATCAACCAAGGATGGGCAGCAATTGCTGCTTTCAACGCAACACCACTGGTATCTACTGCGACTTTTTTACCCGCAGACTGTAACCATAGAATCAGTGTCGAAAGCTCTTCTGCAGAAAAACCTTGTGGCAAACTGCCAGCAATTACAATCACATCAACCTCTAAAATCAGTTGAGATAGGCGTTCACGTAGTTGTTGTTTTGCTGAGGTATCTACAAAAAAGCCCTTGCCATTGATGTCAGTCATCTGACCAGAAGCTTCTGCAACTTTAATGTTTTGTCGTGTTTGACCTGCAACATAAATAAATTGGTTATCAAATTGCTCTTGCTGGATATGATGGTCAAAAATTTGACGGTTTTCTTGCCCCAAAAAGCCACTCACAATCAGTTCATGTCCCAAATCCTTAAGGACCTGTGCCACGTTTAAGCCCTTACCTGCTGCATGGCTTTGAGCTGTTAACTGACGATTGACCTCGCCAACTTTTAGTTGATCCAATTGCACGGTGAGGTCAATTGCAGGATTCAGAGTAATGCTTAATATCTTAGCCATTCGGTAATTACTCCACCAATGAACGTACGGCAGACGCACTGTCACAACTTAAGGCTTGCTGTGCGACCTGTTGGCAATTTATATAGTTCAAACCACGAATTTGCGCCTTCACCAATGGAATACTGGTACTCGACATACTCAACTCATCCACGCCCAAGCCTATCAATACAGGCACAGCTTTTGGATCAGCAGCCAATTCACCACAAATGCCCACCCATTTACCATGCTGATGTGCTGCCCGAACAGTTTGATCAATCAATAACAAAATACTCGGATGTAAGCCATCAGCTTCGGCAGACAACAGTGGATGACCACGGTCAATCGCCAGAGTATATTGAGTCAAGTCATTGGTTCCAATACTAAAAAAATCAACTTCTTGAGCAAGAATTGGAGCCAATAATGCTGCCGCAGGAACCTCAATCATAATACCGACTTGTAAGTTTTCACATGGATGCTGTATGCGAACCTCATCCAAAATCGCTTTTGCTGCTCGCCATTCTTCAACCCGCCCAATCATAGGAAACATAATCCTTAATGGACGATTATCCGCCGCTTTCAGCAAAGCAACCAATTGTTGACGTAACAATTCTGGCTTACGCAAGGTCAGACGAATACCACGTAAACCCAAGAATGGATTTTCTTCCTTTTCAATAGGCAAATACGGCAAAGGCTTGTCTCCGCCCACATCAAGTGTACGTACCACCAATGGACGACCCGCCAAAGCATCTAACACCACCCGATAATCAGCTTCCTGTGTAGCCTCATCAGGCGCACTGCTGTGTGACATAAAGACCAATTCTGTGCGTAGCAAACCAATTGCTTCTGCCCCATCGGCCACAGCCTGTATCGTAGCGCCCACTTTGCCAATATTGGCTGCGATTTCAACTTGATGTTGATCCAGTGTGATGGCAGGTTCTAAACAATGCTGTTCCGCTTGTTCTCGTAACTCACGCTGGCGTTGGCGCTCTGCAATGGCATGATCAATCTGACTTTGCTCGGGTGAGACCACATACTCACCACTATCCCCATTAATTAGCACGGTGGCATGGTTCTCAATATTTAAAACAGCTACACCTGCACCTACGACTGCTGGAATAGCCAGAGCACGTGCCACAATGGCACTATGGGCACTCGCTCCACCAACCGCGGTCAAAATGCCTGCAACACGATCTTTATTCAGACGCGCTACATCACTCGGACCAACATCATGCATAATTAAGATATAAGGTTGCTCGGGTTCTGTGACATCGGCCACACCGCACAAAGCAGCCAAAACACGCTCACCAATATCCCTTAAATCAGCCGCACGCTCTGCCAGTAAACGATCGCTAAGTGCAGCCTGTGCGGTAGCAGCCACTTCAATATGATCATGCCAAGCTGCAGCAGCAGACAACCCCTGTTTTAAACCGCGTTGTACACTTTGGAGGAGGTCTGGGTCATCCAGCATTTCCAAATGTGCCATGAATATCTGCTTAATGGCAGTAGATTCAGTATGTGCAATGAATTGACGTAAGCTATTTTTCACCTGATGAAGTGCAATTTCAAGCCTTTCATTCTCAGCTTTAAAACTCTGTCCGCGACGTTCATAACTAAATTCACGTGGCTTCACCACATGAGCAGGACCAAAAGCAAGGCCAGTTGATGCCGCAATACCGCAGCTACCCGTATCGCCATGTGATTCAAAAGGCATTAATTCCAAAGTATTTACGACTGGGTCACTAATGCTATGCTGATGAGATACAAGGTCAACAGCTTCAACCTCTTCTCCTAAGCCCTGTTGAACTGCATCAATAATCTGTTCTAAGCCTGCTTCAGCATCGGTATCAGGTTGTGCAATAAAAGTCAGCGTTTGACCACGACGGCATCCCATGGCTAATAATTTGGTTAAACTTTTTGCCGAAACGTATGCCCCCTCATCTACAGCAACGAGAATATCCCCTGCAAATTTCTTGGTCATATTGACTAAGTGTGTCGCGGGACGCGCATGTAGACCATGAGCGTTAGCTAAGACAATACGACGAGATGGCCAATCAGGAATCAGTTCAGCACCAATTAACTGCGCCAACTGGTGACTATCTTGCTCTTGGTTGAGGGTATGAACTTGTTCAGTATCAAACAAAATATCCATTAACCGTTGAAACCGTTGCATATCCAGTTGCTCATTACTGGCAATGCACACCAATGTCTTGAGCATTTCCTGCTGATGGCTTAAAACCTGTTCCGCTTTTACCAAACTTACAGCTGGGCTCAAAACATGCTGGTTAGAAGTGATCGACCAGACCCCCTCCCCTAAATGAATCATGCTGTTTAGGTTTAAACCCGACAGAAAACCACACTCCACCATTTTTTGCTGTTTCAGCAACTGTGTTGCCTGCCAAATTAAATCTTCTACATCAAGTGCGGGAACTTGGGTGGCAATTAAATTTTCATGCAATGCCAAAGATGCGGGTTGGGCTTGTAATAATGCAATAATTTGCTCTGCAGATTGAGCCTGTTTCACTTGATCAGCGACATCATTAATTAAAGCTCGCGTCAAAATTTGTAAGACTTGCAAATGCTCATCTGATTTCGCAGCAATCACCACTGCTAAATAAATTTTATTTTCACCGTCCCAAACAACTCCTTCAGGAAAGTGCGCCAGACGAATCCCAGTTTTTAAAATACATTGGCGAGACTGAGGCGTCCCATGCGGAATGGCAATTCCTTGCCCTAAATACGTTGCACTTTGTTGTTCGCGCCCGGTCAACCCATGAATATAATCAGGTGTAACCAACTGGTCTTCGACCAAGATATCGACTAGACATTGCAACGCTTGTGCCTTATCAGTGGCGTGTTGTTTCATTCGAACATGTTGTATATCTAGCGCGAGCATAAAACGTCCTTGCAAAGCAGCATAGTGAGAAGCCATGCCTTTTTTACTGGAAAAAAAATAAAAGTCGAATTCTACTCAGGATTTACCCGAAAATCTGTATATTTTAGTCAATCATTTAAATGATTGTTATCGTGAATAAAGGTTTAATATTTTATGAAGAAAAATTTTCATAAATTATAAATAGTTAAGAATAGTTAAAAAAAGAGAAGGAAATATGTTCCTCCTCTTTTTATTTTTCAACTAGATATAGTATTGCGCTCTTTTTTTGGCAAATTTATCGAGCTGCTTTAAAAAGCCTTCAAAATAGTCTTTTTCTTTTTCTTCAGTACGATATCCAGCGTAGAGAGTACGACGCAAACCTTCAGGTGCTACACAGTCCAAACGACGTGAAGTCACCCAGCCTTTTTGTTCATATTCATTCACTACCCAGTCTGGCAACGCACCAATACCACGACCACTTGCCACCAACTGGATCAACATTTGAGTCAGATCGGTGGTACGGATTTGTTTTGGCAGAATATTGGCTGGAATAAACAGACGCGACATAATATCCAAACGATGTTTATCAACTGGATAGGTAATAAGAGTCTCTTCGGCAAGCTCTTGTACAGTAATCTCTTTAGCGCGAACCAAAGGATGGGTATTGGATAAGACCAAACGTGACTCGTACTCAAAAATTGGGAAATATTCTACCCCTTTTAATGCAATCGGATCGGCTGTAATCAATAGGTCAAATTCGCCCGTCTGTAATAATTCATGCGGGTTCGCCTCAAAGCCTGAAGCAAAGTCCAAATCAACATCAGGATATTGCTGACGATATTGATTTAACAACGGCATTAACCAATCAAAACAACTATGACACTCAGAAGAAAAGGTAATGCGTCCTGTTTGCCCATGTACGATACGGGTAATGTCGCTTTGTGCAATTTGTACCTGCGGCAATACTTCATCAGCCAGTTTTAACAAACGCTGTCCCACATTAGAAAAGCTAACGGGACGGCTACGACGGTTCACCACCTCCACGCCAAACCATTGATCAAGCTCACGCAACTGGTGCGATAGTGCTGAAGGGGTTAAACACAAATCCCCTGCGGCAGCAACCAATGAGCCATGCTCTCTTAAAGCGGTTAAGGTTTTTAAATGGCGGAGTTCTAACATCTGGCGCGGCCCAATTTTTTAATCTTGATGAATACGGTATAGCTTAACCTATAAAAGTGAGATTCACTTATTTTTTTTCACCTTAATATATTTTTAATTAGTTTATTTCATTTTAATATCTATGATCTGCAACAAAAACACTCGCCCCATTTACAGAGAATGAAAAAATTTAAGCATTCAAATTCACAATCTTCATGATCCGTACATGTGCGCCAATCGAGAAGTAAGGCTTTCTTTTATAACTGTGGATGACTTTTAAGCCCATCTCTTAATCATGCCTAGGTTGAAGCGTGATTCCTTCAGTTTTTTGAGAGGTACAACAACCGAATCCAGCCCCCCAACTGTCCTATTTAACTCGTGGCTATGCATCGAACTCTTGTGATATGTCTACTTTGATATAATGAAATCATGTGACAGCAAGCAGCATGCTCTTGTACCTGAGTTAAATTCAGCTCAAATATTGAGAACTGATGATTCTGATCTTCTATCCAAATTGAGCAGGCTAAAGCGCTGAAAAAGCATAAAGTACTGGCGAGTAAAACTTCGAATAGCCCTAGTCTTCAGGCTTTTTTATGTTCCACGTGAAGCATTATGTAAACATCGAATAAAAGTCGCTTGTCTCTCAAACTGATGAAATGCAAAACAGAGCATACAAAAACAAAAAAGCTTCCGACTAGGAAGCTTTTTTTAGATCTTAGATTTAACCATCAATCGTGAGCTTTAAAATCTCAGCTTTGGTATAACCCCGTTCTTTTAAAAGATGTTGAATGGCTTTTTTCTCATCTTGATCTTCAAGGAATTTACAGCGTTGGATCAAACGCATATCGGTCTCATACTGAAAGTTATGACGACACTCCAATTCCTTATTGGAAGGCGTAGTAAAAAAATGAAGCACAGCTAGATACTCTCTTTCTTGCTGTTGAAGTGGCCCGCCTTCAACGAATACCTATCTAACACAACTGTTAAACACCCTTTGGGTAAATGATGACGAATCTCGCCCCATTATGCAAGTTTGGGCCTCTCAAATGTTCTCTCTCTACTCATCTTCAGCGTTCAATACAGGTCCTCATCATCTGCCAAAGTCGATTTTAATCATGAAAATTCATCAGCTCATCCTGAGAATTCTTCATCCAATCGTCGTTGATCCGCTCGTTAGACGTTTTAAACTGTCTGGTTTAAATAGATAAAAATCATTCAATATGTCGAAGCTCGAACGTCAGAAACTTAGCCTCCCCACAGGTCATGACAAACTGCTCTTGCATTCCTGCTGTGCGCCTTGCTCAGGTGAAGTCATGGAAACCCTCATTGAATCGGGTATCGATTTTTCTATCTTTTTCTATAACCCCAATATTCATCCTGTAAAGGAGTACTTGATTCGTAAAGAAGAAAATATTCGCTTCGCAGAAAAACATCATATTCCATTTATTGACTGTGATTACGACACAGACAACTGGTTTGCACGTGCCAAAGGTATGGAAAATGCGCCAGAGAAAGGTATCCGTTGTACCATGTGTTTTGATATGCGTTTTGAACGGACGGCATTATATGCAGCAGAACATGGCTTTAGCCTAATCAGCAGCTCTCTCGGCATTTCCCGTTGGAAGAATATGCAACAGATCAATGAGTGCGGGCACCGCTCTGCTTCACATTATGCAGGCATTCACTACTGGGACTATAACTGGCGCAAACATGGCGGTGCGGTACGCATGCTGGACATCAGCAAACGCGAAGAATTTTATCAACAAGAGTATTGCGGCTGTGTGTATTCACTGCGGGATAGCAACCGTTGGCGCATGAGCCAAGGCCGTGAACGGATCAAACTCGGACAAAAGTTCTATTCCAATGCCATGGATCAGGACAGCTGATTTCAGCCAGCAGCCTCCACATACCAATTTTTCCAAGAGCTGGTTCCACGCACCGTAATCGACACGGTCGGAATCAGTTTTTCTTTTAATATCTTTGTTTGTCCAACGGCTTTGGCTAAGCGTGCTTTGACGGAGTGAATGCATTCACGGTCACCAAATTCACAGCGGTCTAAGCTGGTTCCACCACAGGGCCCATTGGCCAAGCCTTTGGGGCAAGTTTCAGGGCAAATATACAAGGTCTCGCCTAAACGGCATTGACCACAACTTTCACAGCCCACCACCGCATGCTTACTCAAATGTTCTGTTTTCAGTAGTGCTTGATTGGCACGCGAGCGATCCCAAACATTAAAATTAAAAATAAACCGCCCCACGCCTTTGGCCAGTTTAGATTCAAATAAAGCATCATGCATCAAATGCAGATGTTGGTACTTAATAATCTGACTCGATGTCGCAGGCCGTGAATAATAAGCCAGCTTCGGATGAAACTCTGTACCGGTTTGCACCTGCCAAAGCGTATTCCAGAGTCGTTCACACTCAGCAAAACTCAAGTGCCGATATTCTTCAAGATAACGCTCCAGTAAGCTTTGTTCTTCAGGCTGATGGCAAGCCGATAAATACACCCCCGCAAAACCCAAATGTCGACACACTAGAATCTGTAATGCGCAGCGCACATAAACGCGATCACTTAAACCCTGTTCTTTTTCCTGTTGCAACACCTGCAACATATGCGGGGTGATCACTATACCAGCCACTTTATGCTTCAGCATAAACTTAGCCCGTGCCAAGGTCAGTGGCATGACGCAGACTAACATTTTCTGAGCATACTGATGCTGCACTAAAAATGCATGCGCATCCTGTAAAGCAGCCATGTCATAGCCCAATTGGGTAATCACATAATCGGCCCCTGCTTTCATTTTTTTATGCAGTTTTAAATATTGCGCCTCTTTTTCCGCTTCCGCATATTTAAACGGATTAAACGCGACACCAATATGAAAACCACCTTGGCGTTTGGCTTCCATGACAGCATTCACGGACTCCAAATAACGGGTCCGCGGTTCTAGGTCGTGGCTATAGCAGTGCTGTTTTAATTTATCACCCGTTAAGAGCAACAAGTTCTTTTGACCCTGTGTTTTTGCATCTTGCAAAAACTGCTCAAAGTCTTGTATATCGCGAGCCTTCCCCGAAAAGTGAATGACTTTTTCAATCTCTTGTGGATACTGTTTGGCGACTTGCAAAGGCGCTTCATCGTCATCTGCATGCACCCGATCGGCCAGCGTCATAGCCACAGGAAAGCCTGCAAATTCAGTTTTGACAGACCACTGGGCTTGGCGTGCGCTTAAGTATTCAACCAATACGCAAAATTGTTGCTGTGCAAAATATTGAGCAAGTAAGGACATCACAGGAGAAATAATCCAGAGGATTAAAAAAGAAGAATTATAGTACAAATCAAAAATAGATGACGAATCGTATGATTTTTCGCGACGGCACATTCAATATTTTTTAACTCATCCTCTACCCGATGAGTGAACTCAAATATCTACCCCGATCTGATTGATCAGTTGCAGTACCCTGCTAAAACTGAACCTAATGGTCAAATTCAAAAAAGAAGGTACTCCAACGCTCAACCACACGCCGCCCATAGCACAACATTTGTCTAGACCTCTTATTTACTACGCCGATTGACTTATTTTCGATAAGATTGTTTTTTTATGCTTCTCAATTGTTTAAAGCCTGAGCACATTTCAGCTTTTTAAAATAAAGGCATCTTTTCAAGCTGGGACTGACTGTGTATAACAATGAACGACTTAAGGAAATAATTCGCACATAGGCAAAAGCCTGAAAAAAGCTTAAACTATGTGCCAATGAAAACAAATGATATGTCGTCTATGGCGACAACGATGAAGGTGAAGGTTGATGCCGCTCAATACCGTTGAAGAGCTAGTTGCAGATATCCGTGCAGGTAAAATGGTTATCCTGATGGATGACGAAGATCGTGAAAATGAAGGTGATTTAGTTATCGCAGCAACCCATGTTCGCGCAGAAGACATCAACTTTATGATCACCCACGCACGTGGTTTGGTGTGCTTAACGCTCAGCCGTGATCGCTGTAAACAATTGAATCTTCCTTTGATGGTCGATGCCAATGGCGCACAACATGGCACCAACTTCACGCTTTCAATTGAAGCGGCAGAAGGGATTTCTACAGGGATTTCACCTGCGGAACGTGCGCATACCATTCAAACGGCAGTAGCAGCACATGCCAAACCATCAGACATCGTTCAACCAGGTCATATTTTCCCATTGATGGCGCAGCCTGGTGGCGTTCTACACCGCGCAGGTCATACCGAAGCAGGTTGTGATTTATCTCGTCTAGCGGGTTTAGAGCCTGCATCAGTCATCTGTGAAATCATCAATGAAGATGGCACAATGGCGCGTCGTGCCGATCTTGAAATTTTTGCTGAAAAGCATGGTTTAAAAATTGGTACCATCGCGGATCTGATCCACTATCGTATGACCAATGAACAAACCGTTGAACGGATTGATCAGCAAAGCATTGATACCGAATATGGCACGTTTGACTTATACCGTTACCGCGAATTAGGCAATCCAGATATTCACTTGGCTTTGGTGAAAGGTGAACCAAAAGAAGGGGTAACCACCGTTCGTGTTCATGGTTTCAACCCTGTTCGTGACTTGCTTAAGTTCAATAAAAAGGACGGCGAGCCAGCATGGAATCTCGACAAAGCGCTGCAAGAAATTGCAAGTAGCGATCGTGGTGTTTTGGTTTGGATTGGTCAACGTCACTTACAAGACCTAGGTCCAGCGCTAGACAGCCTTACAACACCAAAACCGACCAAATCCAATGCTGCTTTATCTCAGCAGTACCAAACCATTGGGGTAGGCGCACAAATTTTACGTGATTTAGGCGTAGAAAAGATGAAGCTTTTGAGCTCACCTTTACGCTTTAATGCACTCTCTGGGTTTAATTTAGAAGTGGTGGAATATATCACCGCACATCAAACAACTTAAAAAATCATCGAGGTTGCTATGGCAATTCGCCGTATTGAAGGTATGTTACATCTCGCTAGCGAAGGCCGTTATGCGATTTTAGTGGGTCGTTTTAATAGTTTTGTTGTCGAACATCTATTAGAAGGTGCAATTGATACATTGAAACGTCATGGTGTATCAGAGGATAATATCACTGTTGTTCATGCACCAGGCGCGTGGGAACTTCCTGTCGTGGCTAAAAAATTAGTGGCGTCTGAACGCTTCGATGCCATCATTGCACTGGGTGCTGTGATTCGTGGTAGCACACCTCACTTCGACTTTGTTGCAGGTGAATGTGCCAAAGGTTTAGGCGTGGTTGGCCTAGAATCTGGTCTTCCAGTGATTAATGGTGTATTGACTACGGATAGTATTGAACAAGCGATTGAACGCTCGGGTACAAAAGCAGGTAATAAAGGCGGCGAAGCTGCTCTTACTGCAATTGAAATGGTTAACTTGTTAAAGGCTATTTAACGCTATGTCGCAAACATTGCAAGCAACTTATGCAGCAAAACGTAAAGCACGTCGCTTTGCTGTACAAGGAATTTACGAATGGCAAATGAGCCACAATCCAGTCCATGAGATTGAAGCACGTACGCGTGTGGAAAATGCCATGCACAAAGTGGATCTGAGCTATTATCATGAATTGTTAACCCAAGTGGTTGCCAATCATGAAGCATTGGATGCGCTCTTAATCCCTGTGCTTGATCGCGAAGTTTCTGCGCTTGATGGCGTTGAACTTGCGACCCTTCGTTTAGGCGCATATGAACTCAAGGAACATCTTGAAATTCCATATCGTGTGGTTTTAGACGAAGCGATCGAGCTTGCTAAACATTTTGGCGGTGCAGACAGCCATAAATACATCAATGGTGTATTAGATCGTTTAGCAACAACTTTACGTGCAGCAGAAAAGCAACAAGCGAACTCACAG
This sequence comes from Acinetobacter sp. PC34, assembly GCF_051789135.1. Classification (NCBI taxonomy): domain Bacteria; kingdom Pseudomonadati; phylum Pseudomonadota; class Gammaproteobacteria; order Moraxellales; family Moraxellaceae; genus Acinetobacter; species Acinetobacter sp. PC34. The sequence goes on from NZ_CP196664.1 coordinate 3,404,265, forward strand.
TAGTAGATTTGTTTGTATGGCTGAGTTTTCGATCATTGATACCTATTTTAATCGTAAGAGTCCTCATTCTGTCGATTTAGGCGTCGGTGACGACTCAGCCTTGCTCACCCCACCACCACATCAACAATTGGTCATTTGTGCCGATACCTTGGTTGCTGGACGTCACTTCCCGCTTGATACCAGCCCACATGCGATTGGCTGGAAATCTGTCGCGGTCAATTTATCTGATATCGCCGCAATGGGCGCGAAACCTCAGAGTATTTTACTGGCTTTGAGCTTACCCCAAATTGATCATGACTGGCTCAAAGGTTTTAGTCAGGGTTTATATGATTGCTGTGATCAATTTGGCGTGAGTTTAATTGGTGGAGACACCACCCAAAGCCCACATCTCACCATTTCCGTGACTGCACTGGGCTGGGTTGATATCGGTCAAGCCGTTACTCGCTCTGCCGCTCAAGTGGGTGATTTGATTTGTGTCAGTGGCACTGTCGGCGATGCTGCTTTTGCCTTGCAACACTTGGGGCACCCTCTCCAGCAACGTTTAGACTACCCCACCCCACGCTGTGAACTGGGGCAAGCACTCAAAGGCTTAGCGCACAGCATGATTGATGTGTCGGATGGCTTAGCACAAGACTTAAGTCATATTTTAAAAGCATCCCATGTGGGCGCGACCCTACAGCTTGATCAATTGCCCATCAACACCACGCTACAAGATTTAACACGAGAACAACAATGGCAATATGCTTTGGCGGGTGGCGATGACTATGAATTATGCTTTACAATAAGCCCGCAGAATTATGAAAAACTTTTGCAACAACAAAACCATAGCAGCATCAGTGTCATTGGAAAAATTGATGCCGAAAGTGGTCTGCGTTTTCAACAAAATGGCTTAGACCATTCCTTGCAATTTAATGGATATCAACACTTTGCATAAGCCCCCTATCCTCTTTCGTCAGATGTCTTGGTATGACCGTTTCATCGTATTTTGTGGTGTAGGGTTTGGCTCAGGGCTAGCACCCAAAGCACCAGGAACGTTTGGTTCTGCATTCGCACTGCTGTTCGTCCCGATTTGGCTTGCAATTGGCTTATCGAACACCATTATTGCCATCATCCTCATGTCTCTAATTGGCATTTATATCTGTGGGCATACTGCCAAAGTGATGGGCGTCCATGATGATGGGCGTATTGTATGGGATGAGTTTGCTGGCCAGTCCATCACCTTTTTGCCTGTCCTGTATTTAGGGCAAATGAATTGGCTCTGGCTGCTGCTGGGTTTTATTTTATTTCGTATTTTTGATGTGTGGAAACCGTGGCCGATTCGTGTCATTGACCAAAAAGTCGAAGGTGGCTTTGGTATTATGCTCGACGACCTGATTGCAGGACTTTGGGCTGCACTTTGTATTTGGATTTATTTTTATTTCACTGTGGCTTAGGCCATTTTTAGGATTAGAACATGTCAACGACTGTTATTATTCTTGCTGCAGGTAAAGGAACACGTATGCGTTCTTCTTTACCCAAAGTACTACAACCACTTGCAGGACGTCCTTTACTTGGTCATGTCATCGACACTGCAAAAAAATTAAATGCAGCCAATATTATTACAATTTATGGGCACGGCGGAGCACGAGTTCAAAAAACATTTACTCATGAAAAGATTGAATGGGTGGAACAAGCTGAGCAACTCGGAACAGGTCATGCAGTGCAAATGACACTCCCAGTCCTTCCACAGGAAGGCAGCTCACTGATTTTATCAGGCGATGTACCTTGCATCTCTCAAAACACGCTACAAAAATTACTCAATGCGACAGCCGAGACAGGCATTGGCTTAGTGACTTTAACTTTAGCCGATGCAACTGGTTATGGCCGTATTGTGCGTGAGAATGGGAAAATTCAAGCGATTGTTGAACATAAAGATGCAACCACAGAGCAGCATCAGATTAAAGAAATTAATACTGGTATTTACTGTGTCAGCAATGCCAAATTACATGAGTGGTTACCACGCTTAAGCAATAATAATGCGCAAGGTGAATATTACCTGACTGATATTGTAGCAATGGCCTTAGCTGATGGGATGCAAGTCGCATCGGTTGAGCCTGAACAAGCCTTCGAAGTTGAAGGAGTGAATGATCGTATCCAACTCGCCGCATTAGAACGTCAATTTCAAACAGATCAAGCCAAAAAGCTCATGCAGCAAGGTGTCCATCTGATTGACCCAAGTCGCTTTGACCTTCGTGGACATTTAATCGTTGGGCAAGACGTACGCATCGACATCAATGTGATTATTGAAGGTGAATGTGAATTCGGCGACCATGTAGAAATTGGTGCAGGTTGTATCATCAAAAACACCAAGATCGCAGCAGGTACAAAAGTTCAGCCGTATAGCCTCTTTGATAATGCTATGGTTGGTGAAGATGCGCAGATTGGTCCTTTTGCTCGTTTACGTCCAGGTGCAAAACTGGCGGCTGAAGTGCATATTGGTAACTTCGTTGAAGTCAAAAACACCAGCGTTGGCTTCGGTTCAAAAGCCAACCACTTTACCTATTTAGGTGATGCTGAAATTGGTGCAGGCTCGAACATTGGTGCTGGGACTATTACCTGTAATTATGATGGTGCAAATAAATTTAAAACCATCATTGGTGATGCTGCATTTATTGGTTCCAACAGCTCATTGGTTGCACCTGTCACCATTGGCAATGGGGCAACCGTCGGTGCGGGCTCCACCATTACCCGTGATGTTGCAGAGAATAGTTTAGCGGTAGAACGCTCTAAACAAGTTGAAAAAGAGAACTATCAACGTCCACAAAAGATGAAGAAATAAGAGGATTAGATTATGTGCGGTATTGTCGGTGGCGTTGCAGAACGTAGTATTACAACTATTTTAATTGAAGGTTTAAAACGCCTTGAATATCGTGGCTATGACTCTGCAGGTTTAGCGCTGGTCAATCAAGGCCAAGTTTTACGCGAAAGACGTGTCGGTAAAGTTTCAAATTTAGAAGAAGCCGTTAATCAATCCAATTTTCTCGGTTCTCTGGGTATTGCGCATACCCGTTGGGCAACCCATGGTAAACCCACTGAAGATAATGCACATCCGCACATTTCTGGCGATGTTGCTGTAGTCCATAATGGCATTATTGAAAACTATCAAGAACTCAAAGATGATCTTGAAGCTTTAGGCTATGTATTTACCTCACAGACCGATACCGAAGTGGTCGCTCACTTGGTGAAGGATGCCTTAAAGTCTACCCCAAGCTTGCTGGAAGCTGTGCAACAAGTCGTGCCTCAGCTTAAAGGGGCTTATGCACTAGGTATCGTACATACTGACCATCCAGATGAACTCATTACCGTGCGTGAAGGTTCACCTTTGGTGATTGGGGTCGGCATTGGTGAAAACTTTATCAGTTCAGATCAATTGGCTTTACTGCCTATTACCAATCGTTTTATTTACCTTGAAGAAGGTGATATTGCTCGTTTAACCCGCAATAGCATTGAAGTTTTTGTCGCTGGTCAACTGGTCGAGCGCCCAATCAAAGAATTAGATGCTGCCGTCAGCAATGCATCTAAAGGTGAATATAAGCACTACATGCTCAAAGAAATTTATGAGCAACCTGAAGCAATTCAACAAACCATTTCTCAAGCTCTAGATGGCAATGCACTGCGTGAAGACTTTCTTGCCAATGCAGTTGCTGATTTCCAAAAAATTCAGCAAATCCAAATCATTGCCTGCGGGACAAGCTACCATGCAGGCATGATTGCCAAATATTGGTTTGAACAACTGATTGATCTACCGTGCCAAGTAGAAATTGCGAGCGAATTCCGCTATCGCAGCCCTGTCATTGTCAATCACACGCTTTATGTCTGCATTTCACAATCTGGTGAAACCGCTGACACTTTAGCCGCACTGCGTGATACCCAAAAGCGTGCTGCAGCAAAAGGTGCTGACATTACTACCATGACTATTTGTAATGTCGCAACATCGTCTATGGTACGTGAGACCAATCATAGCTTGCTTACACTGGCGGGTCCTGAGATTGGTGTAGCATCAACCAAGGCATTTACCACACAGCTTGCAGCACTCATGTTATTGGTCTTAAAAATCGGTACAGTTAAGAAAAGCATTTCTGTACAGCATGTGGCTGAGATTACGGCTGAACTTTGGCATACCCCTAAAGTAATTTTAGATACCTTACGTAATGACCCTGAAATTTTACGTTTGTCTGAACTTTTCGTAGAGAAGCAGCACTGCTTATTCTTAGGTCGTGGCACGAATTTCCCGATCGCACTTGAAGGGGCGTTAAAACTCAAAGAGATTTCATATATCCATGCTGAAGGCTATGCCGCAGGTGAACTTAAACATGGTCCGCTCGCTTTAGTCGACAATGACATGCCTGTGGTCATTCTCGCACCGAAAGATGATATGCTCGATAAACTCAAATCGAATATGGAAGAGGTTCAAGCTCGTGGTGGTGAACTCTTTGTCTTTGCCGATGAAAATAGTGGCATTAAAGCCAAAGACCGTCAGCATGTGGTTTATGTACCAAGCATTAGCCCAATATTGGCTCCAATTGTTTATAGCGTACCTGTACAACTGCTGTCTTATCATGTTGCAGTCCTTCGTGGCACGGATGTCGACCAACCTCGAAACCTCGCTAAATCGGTCACTGTAGAATAATTATTTAAATAAAGGCTGGATATCTGTTTTTGGACAATATAGTTTTAAACCTACCATTAAAGTTCTAAACTGTAACAATATAGTTCTAAACTATACATTAAAGTTGTAAACTGGATAAACCCAGCTATACTGATTAAAAAGTAGGCTGGGTTTTTCTATGAGTAGAGCACCGAGATTCTTCACACAAGAACAAATTAGCAAAAGAATAAAAGATGGTCGTGGACAAGGTATGGGAAAAGATTACCAACCATGGCTGACTATTCAGGATGTACCCTCTCGTGGGGTCTCTCATCGTATTTACTCTCATAAAACTCAAAGAGTTCATCATTTACTTTCTAATTTAGAACTGTATGTTTTTTTGATTTTAGATTGGTCTAGTTCTGTTCAGGATATTCGGGAACAATTTCCTTTAAATATAGATGACACAAGAGAAATCTGTTTAGAGCATGGTTTGAGACATCCCAGCATACAGGGCTCAGAACAAGTCATGAGTTCCAATTTTCTGATTGATACAAATGATAAGAACAAGCCTCAGTTTGCGATTCAGGTAAAGCCTTTAAAAGAGCTATTAAAAGAAAGGACAATTGAAAAACTTGAAATTGAACGTCGTTACTGGAAACTCAAAGAAATCCCGTGGAGTATTGTGACGGAACAAAATATTCCTATAACTGCCCGAAAAAATCTCGAATGGTTAAGTCCCTTTATTGTAGAACATTTAGATCCTGATATCTGGGATAAACTACATTCAATTTTCTATTATTTTTCAAAAAAGCCAGGGATTTCTATCATTAAACTTTGTAAAGAGGTTGATATTCAGGAAAGAACTACGGCTGGAATGACCCTACAATATTTAAGAACACTTATAGCAAATCGTTCAATTAAATTTGATATCCAACAGCCATTCGATAAATTAAAAGGGTCTGACCTAGTGTTTGATTTAGAGGTGTCTTATGTGGCAAATCAATGAGGTCGTTAAATTTGATGAAAGCCACTATCGGGTTTTATTCTTTCAATCTGGCGAAATCATATGGATTCATATGGAGGAAGCCAAAGGCGTTCCCTCTTTAGTTCTTGAAGAGCAACTTTCACAATGGATTGATGAAAAACGCTTATTTAGAAGTTCAGACCCTTTTGAGTATCTTAAGTCTCTAGAGCCACCTGTAAACTCAGTCACTTTTGAAAAACGTGATCAGGCTTACCGAATTATTGAACCAATTGTATATGATACAGGCTGTTTTGATGAAGAGATTAGGGCTAAGCGGATTCGTTTAGTAGAACAGACAAATATTGTAACTAAAGCCACAATATACAAATACCTACGCCGCTATTGGCAAAGAGGTCAAATTCCAAATGCTTTATTACCAGATTATAGAAATGCTGGTGCACCAGGTAAGCCAAGAACCTTGGTAGGTTCTAAAAAGTCAGGGGCAAAGCGTAAATTTGGTGACGGAACTGGTATTAAAATTACGCCAGAAATTGAAAGGCTCTTTAGGTTAATAGTTGAATCTGAATTATTAAATGACAAGAAAATTAATATCACATCTGCTCATCGACAATTTGAAGAACTTTTTGTCCAACATTACCCATGTATAAAACAGGCAGATATTCCAACACGTAGACAGTTTGATCATTTCTACAAACGTGAATACAAGCTTCCGCAAAGAATAGAGGCCAGAACATCTGTCCTAAACTTTCAAAAAGATGTACGACCATTAAGTGGGACTGCTACAGCGAATACAATTGGACCTGGTAGTCGTTATGAGATTGATGCAACTATTGCCGATATCTATTTAGTTGCTGATGATGATCGAAGCAGAATTCTAGGTCGTCCTATCCTATATGTAGTGGTTGACGTTTTTAGCAGAATGGTCGTGGGATTCTATATTGGGTTTCATAATCCATCATATGTTGTTGCCATGCAGGCAATTGTCAATGCTTGCAGTGATAAAGTCAGTTTGTGCAAATTACTTGGAATTGATATCCAGCCAGAACAATGGCCGACCATAGGTTTGCCTGATACCATTCTTGCTGATCGTGGTGAAATGATGAGCCATCAGGTCGAGCGCTTAATCCATGGTTATAATATACGTATTGAAAATGCACCTGCTTATCGAGGGGATGCGAAAGGTATTGTTGAACGTTATTTTAGAACATTACAAGCAGAATTCAAACCTTATGCCCCTGGTGTAGTAAAAGGGAATCGTATTCAAAAACATGGCGAAAGTGATTACCGTCTTGATGCGGTTGTACCCATTTCTGCCTTTTCCAAGATGATTTTAAAGACAATACTTTATCGGAATCAGCATCATGTATTGGATACTTATGACAGAGATGCAGATTTTCCACCAGACTTACCCTCTATCCCATTACACATATGGAACTGGGGAATTCAAAACCGTACAGGCCATCTTCGTACTGTAAATCCAGATACTTTACGGATCATGATACTGCCTCGTAAGAAAATTTCTATTTCCACTTCTGGCGTCAATTTATGGGGACTGTATTACATTGGATCAGAGATACTCAAAGAAGGCTGGTTACATCGTAGTAAAGAAGTCACTCGCCCACAGGATCTCCAAGCTGCCTACGATCCCAGTTGTGTAGATAAGATATATTTATTCCCAAAACATGATAGTACGATCTATTGGGAATGTTCTTTATCAACTAAAAGTCGTCAATTTACAGGTATGTCATTTTGGCAAGTCTGGGAAATACAAGATCAAGAAAAAAATCTACATGCAATTGAAAAAGATAATAGTAAAACTGCTCGTAGAGAATTAGATCAATTTATTCGTGACACCATTGCAGAAGCCAAAAAAATGGCGACCAACTCTGGTGTATCCAATCGCCAGCGTTTATCTGAAATTAAATCGAATAAAAATTCTGCTCGTGAAAATGAAAAACTTTCTAATACTTACTTGAAACCTGATAAGCAGCCTAAAAATCAGGGAACAATTATTTCATTTAAGCCGAAACAAGATGAGTCAAGCTACCCACAGTTCGTTCCAGGTCTTTTTGATGATGAGGATGATCAATCATGACAATTGATATAATAAGAAATGCAGAATATCAGGATACAGGTGTTCAGGCTTATAAAGATAACCCGTTCATCGAAGCTTTACCTCCTATTCAGGAACCTTTTGAAGATACAAAAAATCTCATCTCAAAAGTAACGCCTACCCTTGACGATCTAAAGCAAAAACGAGTTATTCGAGCCCATAATATCCATCAGATTACAGGCTCATTTTTCCAACCTTTAGCAATGCATATGCTACTGAGTGAGCGTATTTCTCTCATGATTCGTGGAGGATATGTCGGCCGTAATCCAAACACAGGAAAGTTGCAACAGCACCTACAAAATGGTTATGAAAGATTGCAAAAAGGTGACTTAGATGCCAAACGCTTTGATGGAGCTGAATCAACTGCTCATAGCATGGCCATCATTGGGTGTTCAGGTAGTGGTAAAACGACATCTTTACGAAGAATACTAAACACATATCCTCAAGTCATTTTTCACCCTACATTAAATCGTCATCAGATCGTCTACTTAAAAATAGATTGCTCCCATGATGGATCGCTTAAAGAGCTTTGTCTCAATTTTTTCCGAGCAATTGATAAAGTCATCGGTTCAAATTATGAGAAAAAGTATGGTATGAAAAGACATGGCGTAGAAACCATGCTTGCACTAATGGCTCAAACAGCTAATATGTTTGCTTTAGGTCTCTTAGTCATTGATGAAATTCAACATTTGAGTCGGGCAAAGTCTGGTGGTTCAGAGAAAATGCTCAACTTTTTTGTCACCATGAGCAATACCATTGGTATTCCTGTACTTTTTGTGGGGACACCTAAAGCAAGAGACATTTTTGATCTTGATCTACGTTCCAGTCGACGTGCTGCTGGCTTAGGATCTATTTTTTGGAACCCAATATCACAATACCTACCTGATCAAACTAGTCAAAATCCTGAATGGATTGGATTTACCAATACGCTTTGGAAATTGCAATACTTGCAGAAAAGAAACCCTATTTTAAGTGATGAGATTCGTGATACTTGGTTTGATCTAAGCCAAGGTATTCTCGATATTGTAGTGAAAATTTTTATTTTAGCTCAATTACGTGCTCTCGCAACGGGAGCAGAAACGATTACTGTAGAGCTACTGAAACGTGTTTATGAGGATGAACTGAAACTTGTACATCCTATGCTCAGTGCATTACGTTCAGGAATACCTGAGCGAATCGCTCAATTCTCTGACTTGGCTGTACCCGATATGGATAAGAAAATTATTCATCTTATTCAGAAAATCTCCGCAACTACCGTTGAATCTGAAGAAGACCGAGCCTTAAAACAGTTGAGTAATGATGATCAACGACGTGTCTATCTGATGCTAAAAGATGAGTTTCCATCAGACTCTATCCTCTTTGCCATTCAACAAATTGTAGCGTTAAAACCCCAAATATCCAGACAACAGCTCTTAGCTGATATTATTCAGACAATGGAGATAGATAATACAACGTCTCAAATTCCAGTAACCAAAAAGAAAAACCAACGGATTAGCTTAAAACACTGGAATGAGCTGGAGGATATAGATCTTCGTCATATTTTTTCGATGAATCAAACCAACTCAGAAAATATTTATACCCAATTAGACCATCACGGTTTAATTCTGCAAATGTCAGACCTATTGTCATAGCATGGGATAAGAATCATGTGGAATTTTCCAACACCGCTCCCCGATGAACTAATTTACAGTACCATCGCCCGTGCTGGATTACACCATGGTATTCAAAGTCCTAAACAGCTACTTGATGAGGTCTTCAAAGATAGAAAAGTCGTTGCTACGTTAGATTTGCCTAGTCATTTAAATGCTATCGTACATTTATTACAGCAAACTGGTCATTTTAGTTTAATAGACCTAATTTATAAACACACTATGTTTGGCCTATATGCTCCCTTTGTTCAGGAATCCCATCGACAGAAAGCAATCGCTTTAATGGCTGAGCAGGCATCTGGATCTATTCATCTTATGCTTGGTCTGAATGCTTCCCGAGTCCCCAACAACACCAAACTCCACTACTGCCCAATCTGTATACAGCAACAACGAGAAACTTATGGGGAGTATTTCTGGAATAAGGTCTGGTTTCTACCCAACCTTTCAATATGCCTGAAACATAATTGTTCACTTCTGTCTCAGGATTATATTCAACAACAGCATCGACATCTTTTCTTACCCTTATTACCCAATCAAAATCAGGACACTCCTCATCCCTATTACAAGGAAGATTTCATACTAGGGCAAATGGCTGTAGAGTTATTACGACTTGATCCTCAACCAACTCCAAGCCACGAAAAATGGACTAAATTCTATTTGGAAATGGCTGATGCAAAGAATTTTCGTAGAGGGAATCATGTTTGTCATGAGCAAACTTATGAGCAAGTGATTAAGAAATTTACATGCGATTATCTTGATTCTAAAAATTTAGGTATTGATCCTGATCAAGATTCTTCTTGGCTCAAAACTATTTTTAGAAAGCATCGTAAAACCTTTAGTTTTTTAGAACATTGTATTGTATGGTCCTCGTTTATACCTGAGATGGCACCTAAAGACATTCTGCAATATGTCAGCTCGATTCCAGCAAATCTATATTTTGTAAAAGGACCTATTTTTGCTGATGATGCCCCCTCTATAAAAAAAGAAGAGATACGACAGAAGTGGCAAGATATAGTACTACTGCATGGTGTAAAAACTGGCCGTAACATTAAACCAGGTTCAGCAATTTATATGTGGCTTTATAGAAATGATCGAAATTGGCTATTGGCATTTAATTCAAAACATATATCATGCCCCCCAATTAGAAAAAATAAAATAAATTGGTCCATACGTGATTTTTCAATAACCAAAGAATTATTTAAAGTTTTATACCTTTCAAATGATGACTTAGCTTGTCCGAGAATGTCAAAGAGTTGGTTTCTCCATCAATTATCCAAAGGAAATTCCATTTCCAAAAATTTGCACCAACTACCTTTAAGCTCCAAATTTCTTTCAACTTATTCTGAAGATACAATTGCTTATCAAATACGGAGAATTACCCATGCTATGATCAGGCTTGGTTATACAGAATCCAGTACTAAAGATAAATGGCGGATTTTGCGACTTGCAGGATTAAGTAAAGAAAGGATTACGCAAGAAGCCCAAATTTTCCTAAATATGATTTGTGAGAAGAAGATTTATGCATATTAAAAGCTTTCCTTTAGATACATTGATTACAGGCATAGGACAACTATTTAAATATGATGATAAACCCTGGTTTATTAATCTGTGGGGAGAGACCCAAGAGTCTAAAGCAAAATATAACACCTCATTTTCCCACATGCATTTGCTGGCCAAACGTCGAATTATCAACTCCACCAAAAATGAGCATCGAAAGTCTGGATTTCACCTAAAATTTAGATGTCCTTTACCAGCAGAGTGGATGTCTTTTGCCCAGTCTAAATCAAAATTTCAGTTTTTCGGGTTTGATGCTCTGGCAACCTTTTCAAATGAAGCACAAACTGTCAAGCAGGTCCATATTCAATTGCCACAGCTTGAGTTAGCAAGAGCTTTGTTCTTCCGGAATGCTTACCTCACTCGATCTGCGCTTGAGTTGAACGTGCTGGAAGACGACTTTGATATTCAGAACAAGACTGATCATTACCTAATTAATGTTCTTCCATCATGTGAACGTTCACTTGCACTTTCTCATTTTAATAAACCTGGGTTTCGTCGATTCATTGCATATCTACTTCTAAATAAAAATATAAGAGCTTCATATGAAAGCATCGCTCAACAGTGTCAAGCCTTTGAAAGCATTAATAATAAGGTAAGAACATGGAACTTTAGTTTCATTCCTCCAAATTTAACAGACGTAAACATCGAGGCACATGGTTATTACGACAGTTTAACCAATACATTTAAGATTGATGAAATCATTGGCTTTTCTGGGCTCTCTACCCATATTAATAAACCAGTTTATTTTCATAATGATAAATTTTCTAAAGCAGCAAAAAAATCGGGTAATACCAGTACCATACCACCGAAACCGAATCATGCAGAACCCAAACTCAATGATGAGGAAGAAGCAACGCCTAGCAATAAGCCTACTATTGTAGATGGTCCAACCACTTTACTTGATTTTGATGATCCATTTGAAACTGGGAAAGTTGCAGATAAAACTGGCTCAAAAAATGCTGTTATCGTTGATGATGCCCAAGAGTATATTGATGAATTGATCGGCGATGTTAATGCAGATGAACCAGTGATAGGTGGTTCAGTTAAAGCTGGTGATTTTGAGGGTGCAAAGGATCAAACCAATGATGCTCATTTATATCTAGACCGTTTCTCAGCTTTTATACAGATGCTTTATAAACTTGAGGAAAAGTACGGAATTCAATACACACTAACTTTAAAGGTTTTGCCTGAAGTAGAAGGATTTACCAAACATCTAAAGATTGATGATAAACCACGCTGTATTGCTGAAGTGCATTTTCTTCATCAAGGCCAGCACTTCATTTTACTAGAGGTTGATACATCTGATAATGCGACTCGTCTTTCAACCCAATTATTAAAGCTAAAAGATCTGAACTGTTGGGAAGAAGATTATAAAAAAATTCGTAAATTTGTAGTTCAAAAAACCCTTAATTGGCCGAATAGCTTTATCAAAAAAATAGCAATTCAACACGTCAGATTTAATCATCCACGTATTGATGAGGGTCAAAAAGTCGCTATTGAAGATTTAGAAAGATGGGCAAATCGCATTTATAAGCATCTACATTCTTAGTCTAACTATAACCAAAATTATCTCCGGACATAGATGAAATGTGTTATTTATTGATTTTACTGTATAATTTTTGATAATTAGATTTACTGGAAATCAAACGAGTGTAATTGTAGCTTTAAAAAATTCAACTAGAAAATGTCAAAGGTATATCTAATCGAACTTTTGAACCTGAGATCTTACCTAATAAGGCCTAGTTTACTTGTTGTTCCAAATGGTTTTGGAAAGAGCTCTTTTGCTTGCGCCTTTATTAGCTTATTATGAGCCTGAAAGTGAGAATGATATTGCTCTTAGTTGTTCAAATCTTAAGGAGATGTTTTATGTTTACCTTATAAAACATCATAGAACTAATAGCCAGATTATTATTGAGAACCAACATCCACTATTAAATGTTCAACGCCAAATATCATTGACTGTTTTCACAAAAAATCCACATGAAGGGTGCTTTGGTCTTCTTTAGTTTACAACTTTATTGTCTAAAAAAGAATTAAAACCTTGAACTTAGTTTAAGACTTTAATGTAAAATTCTTAATGATCTAATTCTTTAACTCATTGATTTTATTAAATCATAAGTTTAAAACTTTATTGTTCAAACACATCAAGCGACAGGATTTATCTAGAACCAAATATAGAAGGAAAAGTGAGGTTCAGCAAATGCTTACCATATGTTTAAATACCTTAAAGTTGAAAATTATTTTCAGGAATCTCGAGAGATCACATGACCAAACTCACATGCTTTAAAGCCTACGATATTCGTGGAAAATTAGGTGAAGAATTAAATGAAGACATTGCCTACAAAATTGGCCGGGCTTATGGACAGATCTATCAACCTAAAACAGTAGTAATCGGTTGTGATATTCGTCTCAGCAGTGAGGGCCTGAAACAGGCCACTATTTGCGGTTTAAATGATGCAGGTGTGAATGTCTTGGATTTAGGCATGACCGGTACGGAAGAAGTTTATTTTGGAGCATTCCACCTGGACGTTCAAGGCGGTATTGAAGTCACTGCCAGTCATAATCCAATGGATTACAACGGCATGAAACTGGTGCGTGAAAATGCCCGCCCGATCAGTGCCGATACAGGTTTAAAACAAATTCAAGCGCTGGCTGAAACGGGTACTTTTAATGAGGTTGCAGAAAAAGGCACAAGCAAAAAATATAATATCGTGCCTGAATTTGTCGATCATCTAATGACCTATATCGACCCGAAAAAAATTCGCCCATTAAAACTGGTCGTCAATGCCGGAAACGGTGCTGCAGGGCATGTGATTGATGCAATTGAAGACAAATTTAAAGCTGTAAACATTCCGGTTGAATTTATCAAGATTCACCATGAAGCGGATGGTAACTTCCCAAATGGTATTCCGAATCCAATTCTGGTTGAGAACCGTAATAGCACCCGTGAGGCGGTCATTCAGTATGGTGCGGATATGGGTATTGCATGGGATGGTGACTTCGACCGCTGTTTCCTGTTTGATGAAAAAGGACAGTTCATTGAAGGTTATTATATTGTTGGCCTTTTAGCACAAGCCTTCTTACTCAAACAATCAGGCGAAAAAATTGTCCATGACCCACGTCTAATTTGGAACACCTTTGATGTCGTAGAGAAATATCAAGGTATCCCTGTTCAGTCTAAATCAGGACATTCCTTTATTAAAGACAAAATGCGTGAGCACAATGCTGTTTATGGCGGTGAAATGTCTGCACACCATTATTTCCGCGATTTTTCTTATTGCGATAGTGGAATGATTCCATGGTTGTTGGTTGTTTCCGTACTGTCTGAAACTGGACAATCATTGTCCTCATTGGTTGAAGAGATGATCACTAAATTCCCTTGCTCTGGGGAAATCAATTTTAAAGTGGCAGATACTCAAATCACGATTCAAAAGCTTTTTGACCATTTCGCAGATCAAAATCCAAGTATTGACCACACAGATGGCGTAAGTTTAGATTTTGGTGCTTGGCGCTTTAACGTACGTGCTTCAAACACAGAGCCCCTGTTACGTTTAAATATTGAAACTCGTTTAGACCAACATCCAAAGCCGATGCAAGACTATGTTGATGAATTGACTCGGTTGATTCAAAATTAATTTCTCGGTTTTAAATATAAAAATAGGCACCTTAAGTGCCTATTTTATTGTGCGGAAAAATATTATAGAAAATTATGCTTTGTAGCCTGTGGGATTCTGCTTTTGCCAATTCCAACTGTCTGCCAACATATCTTCTAGTTTATATTTTGGTTTCCATCCCAGTTCACTCACCGCTCGAGCATTATTCGCAAAAGATGTTGCCACATCACCTGAGCGGCGTGGTGCAATTTCATAAGCAACAGCAATGCCGTTCACTCGCTCAAAAGTATTCTTCACTTCCAGAACAGACGAACCATTACCGGTTCCCACATTCCAAGCTCTACAACCTTTAGCTGCCAAACGATTATTCAATGCACATAAATGCGCATTTGCCAAATCTACAACGTGGATATAATCACGAACACCAGTACCATCAACCGTATCGTAATCATCGCCATAAATTGAAAGTTTTTCACGACGACCAACCGCAACTTGCGTCACATAAGGCATCAAATTATTTGGAATACCTTGTGGGTCTTCGCCAATACGACCACTTTTATGCGCACCAACTGGATTGAAATAACGTAAAAGTGCGATTGACCAACGCCCATCAGCAATAGAAAGCTTTTCTAATAATTGTTCAACAATCAGCTTGGTATAACCATAATTATTGGATGGCATACCTGTTGGCATTAATTCATCCAAAGGAGAAATATTCCCTTCATCATAGACTGTTGCTGAAGAACTAAATACCAAATTAAATACATTGGCACGTTCCATTGCTTGAACCAGCTGTATTGATCCTGAAATATTATTATCAAAGTAAGTCAGTGGTATTTGCTGGCTTTCACCTACCGCTTTTAACCCTGCAAAATGAATCACAGCATCAATAGCATACAGAGAGAAAATTTGATCTAAATCACTTTGATTACGTATATCGCCCTGAATAAACTTAAGCGTTTTTCCAGTTAACTCCTGAACACGTTTTAATGACTCTTCCGAGCTATTTGAGAGATTATCTAAAACAATCACATCATGTCCAGCTTCAAGGAGTTCAACACAGGTATGTGAACCGATATAACCTGCCCCACCAGTCACTAAAATATTAGCCATCTAATTTTCCTAATAAAATTTTTAACAAACCCTGAGTCGAAACATCTAATGCCGATAGATCTTGTTGTTGACGATTTAAAATGGGCAATAACTGGTTGGCAATTTCCTTGCCCTTTTCAACACCCCATTGATCGAAAGGGTTAATATTCCACAGCACCGATTGTACAAATACTTTATGTTCATACATCGCGATGAGCATACCTAAGCTATAAGGATTCAGCTCCTGCATTAAAATTGTTGTGCTTGGTTGATTTCCATCATATTTTTTATATTCAGGCAAAGAGGCTAATTCGCTCTGATCTAGTGCTTGATTGCCAAACGCTAATAAACGTGACTGTGCTAAACAATTGGAAAGTGCCAAATGATGTTGTTCAATTAATGCCTCAGCATTATCCACATAGGTAAACTGATTTGCGTTATAACGTTGTATTGGTGCAATGAAGTCACAACTCACCGAATGTGTCCCTTGATGCAACAGTTGATAAAATGCATGTTGCGCATTCGGTCCCACCTCGCCCCATACAATCGGACAGGTATCCCATTCAACTTTTTCACCATTGCGTTGGATCGACTTACCATTCGATTCCATCTCAAGCTGCTGTAGATAGGATGCAAAGTACTTGAGGCGACCGTCATACGGTAAAACAGCATGGGTTTGAATGTCTAAGAAATTATTATTCCAAGCGCCTAAAAGCCCCATCAAGACAGGAATATTCTGCTCAAAAGGAGCATGTTGAAAATGCTGGTCAATGGCATAAGCACCCGCTAAAAACTGCTTAAATCCATTCACTCCAATAGTTAAAGCAATTGGAAGTCCAATACACGACCATAAAGAATAACGACCACCCACCCAATCCCACAATAAAAATTGATTCTCTGGCGCGATCCCCCAAGCAGTCATTTTTTCAGGCTTGGTCGAGACACCAATAAAATGGTGCTTTAAGGTTTGAGCCTCTTGACCTAATGCTTTTTCAAGCCACAGACGTACCGTTTGCGCATTGGAGAGGGTATCAATCGTACCAAATGACTTTGACGAGATAATAAACAAGGTTGTTTCTGGACGCAGTTTATGCAGAAGTTCTGAAAGCTGACTGCCATCTATGGTTGAAACAAAATGCAGATTTAAAGGCTTTTGTGTCGATTTTTTAAAGTCAGATAATGCATGGCTGACCATCAGTGGTCCTAGGTCAGATCCCCCCACACCAATATTCACCACATCTTGAATCACTTCACCCGTCGCACCCCGGTATTGGCCCTCGTGAATTTTGTTGACCAATGCATACATTTTTTGCAGTTGTTCATGAACCTGATCGGCAATAGCTTGATGCTGTTGATCGCATTTTGGTAAACGTAACGCCCAATGCATGGCTGAACGGTGTTCAGTATAGTTAATCGCTGTACTTGAAAATAAGGTTTTAATCCGATTGGTTAAATCTCGTGCCTGCGCCCACTGTACTAAAGAATCAACTACGGTTCGATCAATACGATGTTTACTAAAATCAAAAATAATCGGCTCTAATACGACAGAGAGCTGCTCAAAACGAGTCGAATCATCTGCAAAAAGATCATTCAGATGATGCTGTTCAAAATGAGCTTTCAAGCCCTGCAGTCGGGCAATGGCTGTATTAATATCTTCGACGGGATACGGTTTATTTTGATTCTTCATCGCCCGACTCCCTGATAGGCAAAGCCTTGGGCTTTGACATAACATGGATCATAAATATTTCGACCATCTAAAATCAGTGGGTGCTGCATTTTTTTGAGTAATTCTGGGTAATTAGGGCTCCAGTACTGCTTCCAAGCGGTTAATAAGCACAAAGCATGTGCTCCCTCAACGGCCTCATATTGATTGGTACAGTAAATCAAATCTTCTCGATGCCCATAATGTTTTTCAATTTCTGCCAGTGCCTGAGGATCATGCAATTTGACCACCATATTTTGTGCCCAAAGCGCTTTTAACATGGCATGAATTGGAGACTGCTGAATGCGAGACGTGTTTTCTTTAAATGATGCACCCCAAATCGCAATCACCTTACCCGCTAAATCCCCATGATAATAATTCCATAATTTACGAAAGAGAATTTCTTTTTGCTGCTCATTGATATCCCAAACTTGTGCCAATAATTGGCTCTTTGCCCCAGTACCTGAAACAGTATTTGCCAATGTTAAGACATCATGAGAGAAATTTTCACCACCAAAGCCAGCTCCCGGATAAAGATATGACGCACCAATTCTGCTATCTGCTGCCAAGCCTTGACGTACATGCTCAATATCAATGCCTAGCTTCTCAGCCACCACGGCTAAATCGTTAATATAGCTGATGCGGGTTGCCAACATGCCTGAAACACTGAGTTTAGTAAACTCAGCATCTAAAACAGGCATAAACAAATATTGTTGTTCTCTTGGAAATAAGGGACGAAGTAACTCTCGAATTTTAATTTGGCTTGTTTCGCTTGAGCAACCTACAGTCAACTGTTTAGCCTGTAGTAAACTTTGCAAAGCGTTACCCTCTTGGATCACGTCAGGCAAATATACCCAATCATCATCCGTTAAGATTTTTTCAAATTTTTCAGTGCCGTGTAACCCTAAAGTCGAGGCATTGATCATCAATTTAGGATGAATAATAGGGCGCTGTTTGAGTTCTTTTAAAATTTCAATGCCTTGCGATTCTTCTGTCGGACTCAGACTAAAAAAGTAAGCATCGATATCGAGAGGAATCGCATTAAAATTGCAGTATTGCAGAAATCCACTTTTTTCTTGCTTATGGAGTAGATTGATCACAGCATCATCTTGGGTATAGGCTTGCTCTGAAGCCGACCTTTTTAAGATATCGCACCAAAAGACCTGATGTCCACATTCAGCTAGCAATGCCGCCATAACACCTGAATACAGGGTTTGTCCAAATACTGCAACTTTCATAAGAGTTTCCCGCTGATCATTAAAGCTCTTGGATAAGCGCTTTAAATGCCTCACCCAACGTCGGGTGATCAACCCCATAATGCAAAACAGCTTTTAAATAACCCAGTTTACTACCACAATCAAAAGTTTGACCTTTCATACGATAGGCTTCAACAGTATTGGTCTGTTGTAGCATGGCAATTGCATCGGTTAATTGAATTTCGTTACCCGCACCTTTCGGTGTTTGTTCCAAAAGTTGCATAATCTCAGCGGGCAAAATATAGCGTCCGACCACAGATAAATTAGACGGTGCTGAACCCACTGCTGGTTTTTCAACAATACCTTGCATCACTATACTTTGACCTTCATTGGGTACAGAAGCTACATCAACAATACCATACTGATCAACCAAATGGTCAGGCACCGCTTCAACCATAATTTGTGAAGCATGTGTTTCATTGAAACGCTGAATCATTAAGCTCAAATCATTAGTTAGATCAGCATCTTTAACTAGAACATCAGGTAACAGCACAGCAAAATCATCATTTCCCACAATCGACTTTGCACATAAAACTGCATGTCCAAGTCCTAAGGGTTGCGGCTGGCGCACACTGACTACGCTGACATGTGCGGGCAGAATATCCTTAATCTCTTTGAGTAAATCAAATTTTTGCTTCTGCTCGAGCGTTGTTTCAAGCTCAAAGTTACGATCAAAATAGTTTTCAATCGATGCTTTAGATGAATGCGTGACTAAAATGATCTGCTCAATACCCGCCGCGACAGCTTCTTTCACAACGTACTCAATCGCTGGGCGGTCAACGACTGTCACCATCTCTTTCGGAATGGACTTACTTGCAGGTAAAAAACGGGTTCCTAGACCCGCAACAGGAAGAATGGCTTTTTTAATTGTCATCACAGATCCAGACATTTGCGTTCATTAAATCATTAAAGCTTAGTTTACCTTAACTTCTCGACTTCGGTGATAGCCATCAACATAATGTTCTAACTGAGTAAGTGCCCAGTCAATGTCTTGATCAATTGCAGTTAAGCCATAAATGCGTTCGAAAATCGGCAATAATTCATCTAAAGAGAAATGCTTTTCAAATGAACGTAAGATTCGACTATGCTCAGTTAACTGTGTATCTTCATGATCAATTAGCAACTCTTCATATAACTTTTCACCTGGACGTAATCCAGAGTATTCAATGGCAATGTCGCCAATATCCGACCCTTCTTCACGCATTTTTAAGCCACTCAACGCGATCATCTGACGGGCCAAATCTTGAATACGAACAGGCTCTCCCATGTCCAGTAAGAATACATCTCCGCCAGCACCTAGAGCACCAGCCTGAATGACTAACTGTGATGCTTCAGGAATCGTCATAAAATAACGCGTCACTTCAGGGTGTGTCACTGTAATTGGGCCACCTTTTGCTATCTGCTGTTTGAACAGAGGAACAACGGAACCTGAAGAACCTAATACATTCCCAAAACGAACAATACTAATTTGAGTTTGCTGCTGTGCTTCTGCCATCGCTTGACAGTACAGCTCAGCCATTCGCTTAGACGCTCCCATTACATTGGTCGGACGCACAGCCTTGTCTGTTGAAATCAGTACAAAAGTCTCTACACCTTTTTTAATCGCAGCATTCACACTAAAGGCTGTACCAATAGAGTTATTTTTGAGTCCTGCAATTGGATTACACTCGACCAATGGAACATGCTTATAAGCCGCTGCATGGTATACAGTTTGTACATTATACTGCTCAATTACACGCTCAAGTTTAGCTTCGTCGAGAACTGTCCCTAAAATCGGAATAATTTCTACTTGTGACTTAAGACGTAACTCTTTATCAATACTATACAGTGCAAATTCAGTAAGCTCATAAATAACCAATTTCTGTGGGTTATTCTTTATAATTTGTCGACAAAGTTCTGAACCAATAGAACCACCTGCCCCTGTGACCATCACTACTTTATGTTGAATATTTTTGGCCAATAACTCGGGGATCGGCGGAACAGGATCACGCCCAAGTAAATCAATAATGTCTACTTCTCGGATGTCTGAGACTTTAATGTCGCCATCTACAAGCTTGGTAAGGCCAGGAATTTCGGTAATTTTAATATGTGCAGGTTCAAGAAATTGAACTATTTCACTTTTGCGCGTACGCCCTACAGATGGTAAAGCAATGAGAATTTCATCAACTGTTTCTCTTTCCAGACGTTTTAGCGCATGTTCAGCATTATAAACTTTTAAACCACCAATAATTTGCCCTGATAACGACTGTTCATCATCAATAAAAAATAAAGGAAAATGCTCATCAGAACGACTCAACATTGCCGCAATTTGTTGGCCTGCATATCCAGCCCCATAGATCACGATTTTTCTTTTTGGAATATCAGTTTGCAAACATGCCCGCACAATAAATCGAATAGCACCACGGCTAAACCAAACCCAGGAAAACATGAAGAAACCAAACATCAAAGGAATTGATGTCGGAATAAAAGCCTCTGTACAATATGCCAGTCCAAAAAGTCCAAGGACGGTTAACCCTGTTGCAATCGCTAAGCGTGTAAAGAACACCTCATTGAATGTACGAACAATAAAATGATATGTTCCACAAATCAATAACATAGTGATTGCTAAAACACTTACCCAGAGTGATCCGAATGAGATATTAGGAACAACTTCTGCCCCTAGGTTAAATTCACGTAATGCGTAGCTCAACCAAATCAAGACAGGAAAAACTAAAAAATCCAAAAGGATTAAAAATAATTGTTTGGCATATCGTGGCGATGTAACCAAAGGCAGAATGACTGATTTCACAGGGTGAGTCTTCTCTATGCTATTTATATAAGTAAACTAAATGTGTTTTTAAGTTATTTGCTACCCACAAACAAATGTAAAAATGTAAAGTGAATGCAAAACCGAAACATTCACTTTACATCAGAACATTTAAATTCTAGTAAGTACTTGTTCAATAGCAGAAATAGTTTGATTAATACTATCTTCACTCAAAGTTGGATGAACTAAAAACATTAAACTACTTTCACCTAGTTTTTGTGCGTTCTGAAGTCGTTGAGCAGGACGCCAAGGCGTATTGTCAAAAGCATGCTCTAAATACACTTCTGAACAAGAACCACTAAAGCAAGGAACACCTAATTCAGCAATTTCATTCATAATACGATCACGAGACCACCCTTCCGGTAATTGATCTACATTTACTTGAACATAACACTTATAAGCGGCATGTACATAATCATTCGAAGGCTGAAAAACGGTTATATATGGGGTCTTTTCAAATGCTGAATAAATGCGCTGCATATTATGATTACGAATTTCAGTCCATTCAGCCATTTTTTTCAATTGAATACGCCCAATGACTGCTTGCATTTCCATCATGCGCCAGTTGGTGCCAAAAGAGTCATGTAGCCAACGAAATCCTGGTGGGTGTTGCTTGTTATAAATACTGTCGAAGTTTTTGCCATGATCTTTATAAGACCACATTTTTTTCCATAACGCTTCATCATTAGTGGTGACCATGCCGCCCTCGCCACCAGTTGTCATAATCTTATCCTGACAGAAAGACCAAGCACCAATATGCCCAATAGAACCCGCAGGTTTCCCCTTATATTGTGCGCCATGCGCTTGTGCACAATCTTCAATCACATATAAACCACGCTCAGCTGCAAGTTGCATGATTGGATCCATATCACACATCCAACCTGCCAAATGGACACAAATAATCGCTTTAGTATTTGGCGTTAGTACAGCTTCAATAGTCCGAGCCGAAATATTTTGTGAATCCAATTCAACATCTGCGAATATAGGATTAGCACCAGCCGTTACAATCGAGCTTGCTGAAGCGAGGAAAGTCCGTGAAGTGACAATCACGTCATCACCAACTCCAATTCCCAGAGCTTTTAAAGCGACATCTAGGGCAACGGTACCGTTGGTTAAAGCCACGGCATATTGTGTTCCTGCAAATGTTGCGAATTCTTTTTCAAATTCACGGCATTCTTGACCCGTCCAATAGTTTACCTTATTCGACAGCAGTACTTTAGATACAGCATCTGCTTCTTCTTGCGTAAAGCTTGGCCATGGTTCAAATGCAGTGTTTAACATATTTATTTCCTAGTTAAATTCTTACAAAAATCTTTATTTTTTCTCTAAAATTCGGGCTGGATTACCCACGACGGTAACACCTGCGGGAACACTTTTGGTCACTACTGCACCCATACCAACGATTGCACCTTTACCAATTACCAATGGTCTATCTGGTGTGCCTTGTTTGATCACAGCGCCAGTACCGATATAGGCATGGTCTTCTATATGAATATTGCCATTACATTTAACACCTGGAGCAAAGGTAACGTAGTCACCAATCACACAATCATGCTCGACATAACTGTATAAATTGGCATGGAAACATTTGCCGATTTTGATATTTGATGTAATTGAAACAAAAGGGCTTAATGCCGCACCTTCATCAATTTCAATATTGTCCATCATGACCACATTATCAGCTTGGACAGTCCACAATTGAAGACCATCCATGACGAGCTGATTAGCAAGCTTTTCACGAATTTGACTATTTGCAATGGCAATCAATACAAACTTTTGAGCAGCATTTAAATTTTTAAAAGACTGGTAGTTTAATGCAGTATGTCCATTTACAATCTGCTGTTCTTGTAGACTGTCATCAATAAAATAGATTTCGGCCGAAACACCTAAACGCTGTAATTGTTGTCGTGCCACAGGCATTAAACTACGACCACAACCCGATGCGCCATAAATTGCATACAGCACGTCAGTCATGATGCTGCCCCAGCTTAGTGCCCGTGAACTTTGTTATAGTCGCTTCACCTTCTGCACTAATGTCATCTTTAGCAATCACTTTCTGTACAGTCTTCAACATGATTTTAAAGTCGAGCCAGATGGACTGGTTTTCAACATACCATGTGTCTAATTTGAATTTTTCTTCCCAACTAATTGCATTACGCCCATTGACCTGTGCGTGCCCAGTCATACCTGGACGTACATCATGACGTTTGGCTTGTTCTTTATTGTATAAAGGTAGATATTCCATCAGTAACGGACGTGGACCTACAACACTCATATCTCCTTTAATTACATTCCAAAGCTCAGGCATTTCATCCAGACTGGTCGAACGTAACATTTTGCCAAAAGGTGTTAAACGCTCACTATCTGGTAATGGATTGCCTTGTTCATCCAGTGCATCTTTCATAGTACGAAATTTAATCATTTCAAAAGGTTTACCATGCAAACCTGGACGAACCTGACGGAATAAGACTGGCGAGCCTAAGTTCTTTTTTACCTTATATGCTACATAAAAATATAAAGGTGAAAGCAATACCAAAGCAATTGAAGCAATAACGATATCCAGTAAACGTTTAAGCATATTACGCTCCTGTGACCCAATCAGAAAACTTCTGCGAAAGAATAGAACGATTAAACTGTTCTCTGGCAACCTGCTGACCATTTCTGCCCATTTCAATCAGTCGTTCGCGCTGATTCGCTGCTTGTTCCAAGGCATCGGCAAACGCTTGAGGATTCTCTGGGGGTACAGCAAAACCACATTGCTCTTTGGTAATTAACTCCGCTAACCAACCCGGATAATTATTTAAAACGGGCAAGCCTGCTGAAATGTAATCAAAAAATTTATTTGGTGAGGTTCCATAATAAAAGGCAGGGACATTGGCTAAAATTTGTAACCCAATATCCGCACTGGCCATAAGACCTGCCAACTTTGCTTTATTAACGGGATTATGAAAAATCACATTATCCAATTGAAGCTCGACCGCTCGTTCAAGCAATGCTTTTTTCTGCATGCCATCACCAACCAGAACCAATTTAATGTCCGTTCTTTGACGTTTTTTCAATTCAACTGCTGCGTCTAGCACGGCATTAAGACTATTGGCCAAGCCATGTGTCCCAGTAAAAATGGCCATGAGGTCAGTTGGTTGAACGCCCTCAGGTCGCCATGCTTGATGTTCAGATGCAAAAATATCTAAATCACAACCATTTGGAATAGAGGCTACTTTTTCAGGGGCAATCCCTCGTTTAATAATGCCGTCCACAATACCTGGAGACAATCCCACTAAACGATCAGCTGAATGATAAGAGGTCCACTCAAGCACAGACATCATCCATAAAACCACTGGATTTTTGATCACACCCATCGCTTTAGGAAGCTCTGGCCATAAATCCCGAACCTCAAAAACGAATGGTTTACGTCGAAACCACTTGGCAAAAATACCTGGAATACCAGCAGTTAATGGCGTTGTTGTCGCAAATACAACATCGTATTGTTCAGTCAAAGCAACCTTGATCGATTTGAAAGCAAAACTTAAAAAAATTAAAATACGCTTGAGAAAAGAAAGCGTATTTGAATAAGGCAGTTCAAATTCTATGATATCGATGCCATCGACCATACCACGGCGCATTCCTTTATTAAAAGGCTGGGTTAAACCCGTTTGACCTGCACCAAAAGAACCACAAACCATCGTCACTTGATGACCATTACGAATGAGCGATTGAGCCATAGCGTAGGAACGGATTCCTGCTGACCCTTTAGGTGTTGAAAAATGCTGATGGAAATATAAAATTTTCATGTTAAATCTTTAATTACAGTAAAAATTGTAGTCGCTTGTGTAGCAATCACTTCTAGAACAGGCACTTTGCTCTTTTGATAGTAGTACCTAGACTCCTCTCCCTCACTCCAACGAAGGGTGATCGGATGCTCAGCCTCTAAAATAATCTCCACTTTACCATTGCTTAGAACATTGTTCTCAAGAGCCCAATGATCTGGCTGTAAACGCCAACGTAAGATCGCCTGTTGCTTAAAACCAGAGATATTATCTGCTATTTTAATTGCATTATCTGTTAATGAAATTTTACGGTGGTGGGTACAACCCCAATGATCTTGATAACCACAACCAAATTCATTAGCGCTATACACTAATTCTTTTGGTGTCAGCCATGCACCAAATAAAAAGCGACTTAAACGCGGCATTTGTTGATGTTGATCAAACTCAACGGTATTGTGACTGGCAACGCCAGAAAAGTAATTTAAATCTTCTACGGTGGAATTATAACTATAAGTTCCGCCATCGCGTAAAAGGTTTTGTCCTTTAAACCACACATCTAGATGTAACGCATCACATTGACTTGGACGAAATTTGAATTTCGGCAATTTGAGTGCAATAAAGAAATTATGAGTTTGAGACGTGATTAACCCGCTTTCATTAAAAAATTGATTTCGCGAAGGCAGCTCAAAGTTTTGTTGCTTCAATTTTTGTATTTGAAAGAACGTTAGACTTTCATCATATGAATCTGGTTCTGAATAATAACTATGTTGATGGAATAAGGTACTTGCCAACTGAACTGTTGGTCTAAAATCACGATAATCCGTTTGGCTTATAGGAATCAGTCGCGCACCATCATTGGCACCTAAATTAGGGACATCCCCATCAGCTTGGGTTAATACATATAACCAGTCTGTCGCTTTCTGCAATTGACGGTATAGTTGTCCTGAAAAAGGCTTCAATTCGAATTTTTGGCGGACGATTTCAGCTAAGCAATAAGAATCCAGCATCACGCGATGGTAATTAATCGAATATTGACTAAAACCGCCATCTTGCATAATGAGCTTGCTTGCACGGTTCAGCAACCATTTCTCACCCAATGCCTGCCATTGCTGATATTGAGGCTTAGGTTTCCAAAGATTTAGAACAGCCCCACCAATATACAATGCAGCTGCCTCAGAGGTCCCATGATTATTATCCTGAGCAATGGCATAATCAATTGTAGGTTCAATACGCTTTAAATGTGCCTCGATAAGTGCACAGACATTGTCATGTGGATGCTGCTCTTGCTCTAAACCGATGAGTGCAGTAATGATATGCATGACACGGATGGATGCTTCCTGCCCACATTTCCAATTCGGCCCAAAATAAGCAGGGTTCTTCTCACACCAATCATTCAACCATAAATCAAGCTGAACCAGTGCTTGCCCATCTCTCACTTGACGCTCGTGTAGCACAAGGTCTATTAGCCAGTCAAAACGAGAAGCCTCCCAAATGCCTTTAATATCACCAACATTTCCATCAAAATCTGGAATTTGATACCACGCCTTCTCTGTATTTTGAAAGGTATGTTGGGTTAAAGGGCTATAGAACCAATTCGGCAGCTGTCCAGCCACTGGATACTTGAGGTATCCAAAGGCTGTTAACGTTGAGTTTACGGGCACATTCATTGTGCCAGTGGGTGCACTCTGACTAAAGAAGCAACCCGCTGGCAATTGTGCAGACAGCTTTTGTACAGGGTTTAAACCTGTTTTTACGCCCACACGATATTTAAACACTCTGAACAAATTAAACAGCCCTAATGCAAGCGCTGTTTGACCTTTCATAAGTAAACTCATGTTTGTGCTCTTAAAATTTCAGCCACCTGAATAGTCACTCTAGCAACTTCAAAAATTTCATCAGCAGGAATTGGTGCTTCTTTTCCATCTCGAATACTGTCTACAAAGACCGCAGCACAAGCATCTTGACCTTTATCTTGACGCCACAGATTCATCTTGTTAAATCCAGGCCAGCCAAATGCTTTTAGCTTTCTGAAATTATCTAATTGTAGTACTCGACCTGCTGTAAAGACTTCTACACGCTCTTTAGGGAAGCTTGAAGCGCCATTTGCTAAGTAGAAAATGGTGCCAAATGAACCATCTTCAAAACCAAGCGTAATTGAAGCCTTATCTTCTAGAACCTGTACTGCATCAGTTTCGCCCATACGTCGAGCCTGAATAGAAACAATTTTTGAACCTGCTAGGAAGCGCATCAAGTCGATAAAGTGACATGCTTCTCCAATGATACGCCCACCACCAACTGCATTATCTTGTGTCCAATGATCCGCCGGTATCGCACCTGCATTCATGGTCATGATAAAACTCTTCGGCTCTTTTACTGTATCCAGCAAAGTTTTCATTTTTTGCACTTGTGGTGAGAAACGACGATTGAAGCCCACCATGACTCGTGCATATTGATTATTCTGGATATTTTGATTGTAGACCGTTTCAATTTTTTCAATTTCTTCGACAGTCAGAGCCAATGGCTTTTCAACAAAAACATTCTTACCTGCCGATAAAACTCTTTCTACAAAGTATGCATGGCTATTATGGCGGGTCGCAATCGCGACGGTATTAATATCTTTATTATTTAATAAACCATCCAGATCTGTCGAAGCTTCGGCAAATCCTGTTTTTTCTCCATGAATAACCCCATTAATGCCGCCAGAGGTTACGATGGTGTGTAATTGAGAAGATGCTTTTTTGAAAGCAGGAATCAAGATACGAGAAGCATAGTTACCCGCACCAATAAAACCTACGACAGCATTTTTTGGCTCAATAGAAATTGGGCGTAAAACCACTCGTTTTTCTAAACGAGTTTCGACTGGAGAGTTATATTTAAGCAATAAACCCAAACCAGATTTGTCTTCCGTCAATGCATCATACGCTTTAGGTGCATCTTCAAATTCAAATCGTTGCGTGATCAACGGCTCTACATTTAAAGTACCTGCAGCCATCATATCCAAAACGGCAACAAAGTTACGTTGTTCTGTCCAACGAACAAAGCCAAGTGGATAGTCATTACCCTTGTCTTCATATTCGGTATCATAACGACCTGGACCATAAGAACAAGAAACTTGAAAACTGAGTTCTTTTTCATAAAAATCGGCACGATTTAACTCTAAGCCAGTTACACCAACTAAAATAATGCGACCGCGTTTTCGACTCATGCGTGCTGCTTGAATAACAGGATCACTGACCTTGGTTGAAGCGGTAATAATGACACCATCTACACCCGCACCACGACTAAATGCTAGACCCACAGCAACTGGATCTTCACCTTTACCAGGATTACAGATCTCTGCACCAAATTGTTTTGCCAAATCTAATTTACTTTGGTCGAAATCAATAGCGAGAACGCGACAGCCATTTGCTCTTAGCATCTGAATGGTGAGTAGACCAATAAGACCCGCACCAGTCACGACAAAGCTTTCGCCCAAAGTTGGTTGAGCAAGACGGATACCTTGCAAGCCAATACTTGCGACGACAGCAAAAGAAGCAGTTTCATCACTGACATTATCTGGAATTTTTGCACAAAGGTTTTTAGGTACTTTCACCATATCAGCATGGGGACCATTTGACACAACACGATCGCCAACTTGGAAATCATCTACATTTGCACCTACTTCATGCACGATACCCACATTGCAATAACCTAATGCAAGGGGTTGAGCCAGCTTAGACTTTACAGCGTCATACGTGGTTAACAGGCCATCTGTCTGTACTTTTTCCAGTACCATTTTGACTTTTTCAGGTTGCTGGCGTGCTTTATCAATTAAAGAAGCTTTACCAAACCCCACTAACATCCGCTCTGTACCCGCAGAAATAAGCGAAGTCGTTGTGGAAATCAGTAAATGACCTTTTGAACATTGTGGTACTGGAGCCTCGGTTACAGTGGTACCACCATTCGCCATATCTTGAAGAATTTGTTTCATAAAATATACCTTAGAAAAATGCCTGTATTTGATCCCATTCACCTGTAAAGCAGGTATGATTCGAAGGAATTTTTATATTTTTTACCTTCTCCAAATTAAACCTGATCTCTTTAGACTCTAATACGATGAAATTTAAATCATTAAATTTATTACAGAGGTTTCTCACGTAATCTACATTACTTAAGACCACGGGTAGACCATAATATTGAGCTTCAAAAATTGGGAGTCCTACTGTTTCAAATAAAGAATTAAAAATTATTAGATTTGATTGACTATATAAAAAATGTAGTTCAGAGTAACTACAATTCCCACAAAAATAAAAAACATCATTATTTGAATAACCATACTTATCAGAAGTTACAAGCACTCTTATATTGTTATTTTTAAAAAAATCATAAGCCTTGTAAACATCTTCAAATCCCTTGTGTGACATTCTGACGTCAGTATAGGGACATAAAGCGATTATATTTTTAGAATCATAAAAATCCTTATACCATTCAGGTTCAACTCTTTCACGAGGAATCTTTATTCCAGGCCACAAATCAACAACTTTTTTCTTCACACTAAAATCAAAGAATTTTTCAAGATTACTTTTTATAATTTCATTTTGACAAATGAATACACTTCTAGCCTGAAGTAATAAAAAAAACCTATAAACCATAAATCTAAAATTTTTCTCTTCGAAAAATTTTGCCTGATGAAAATAAGTTATTCTATTAAAAAATGGAAAACAAACATTTAAGTTCATAAATGAAAAAATAATATTTGTTCTATAGATAATAGAATAATAGAGAATACCAAAAACTGCAAAAAAAACTGAGAATAATCCATTTGTTTTTAGTTTAATAATCTCAATATTCTCAGATTCACTTTCAATATCAAATCCTACAATAAAAATATATTTATTACTAAAATCATTCAGCTCGACCCATTGAATAAAAGTTTCTACAATTGTTCTAGCTCCACCTACCTTTGCACCAGAAGCATTAACAATAATTTTCTTCATTACCATTCAAACCTATTATCTATACCATTAATGATTGAAATAAATTTATCTGCCGCAACTTTGGGGCTTATATTTTTGCTTGACCAATCAAAGATCTCTTGACGACTCTTATTCAAAGATTTAACTTCCAATACTGCATCAACTAAACTATCATTATTTACTTCCGTCAGAATAACACCGGCACCAGAAGAAACAATTAAACAAGATGCTCCTGTTTTTGTTGAGCATATAACTTTCAAACCTGATTGCAATGCCTCATTTATGACGGCCCCCCAACCTTCATCACCAACATTGGGTAGTACTAAAACATCATACTCATATAACTTTTCTCTCATAATTTTGTTTGTAACAAAATCAAATCGTCTCACTCGATCTATTAAGTCATTACTATTTATAAATGAATTAATCTCACACTCTAAAGCACCATTCCCATAAATATCTAAAGTAAAATCTTTTAATCTATAATCTTTAAAAGATTCCAACAGTTCCATAATTCC
This sequence comes from Acinetobacter sp. PC34, assembly GCF_051789135.1. Taxonomy (NCBI): domain Bacteria; kingdom Pseudomonadati; phylum Pseudomonadota; class Gammaproteobacteria; order Moraxellales; family Moraxellaceae; genus Acinetobacter; species Acinetobacter sp. PC34. The sequence continues at coordinate 3,434,909 of NZ_CP196664.1, forward strand.
CTTTGATGGAAGCAATCTACCAACAAAAATCATTTTTCCATTAAATGACTTTTCTACCATAAACTTTCTAGAACTTTCTTTTGTAAAATAACCAAATTTTATTATTTGGTCACTTGGAACGCCAACTTTCAAGAACCAATTTCTACCTTTGTCACCTATGGCTAAAAATTTAATTTTAGGATTTGAATTAAATTTCCAAAGTAAAAAGTCTTTGAATAATCTTAAGGACCCTCGAAACCCGACATCATCTTTTCCTTCAGAATAAATAAAAATTTTCTTATTTTTATTTCTACAAAGAGAGAAGGCTTTATTTAAATCCTTATAAGCAAAAAAACCACTAAAGACATTAGCATCAGAGTTAGTAACGTAATCCAATATATTAATATCACCAATATATTTTAAATTTACTGGAGAAGAAATTTCAGCATCCCACCCCATTTTCTTACGTTCATTATTATTAATATCACATACAATAAGATTTACTTTAATATTTTGATTAATACAAAGCTCTTCTAAGAAGGGAAGCTGATGGATACTAAGTACATTTTGCCAGAAGTTAATAATCATAATGTTCTCAAATTAATTTCTTCTTGAATTTTGCAGGATTACCAGCATATAGAGAGAAAGGTTCTATATCTGTATTGACTACACTACCAGCGGCAATAATTGAATTCTGACCAATTGTTATCCCAGGAAGAATTATACTCCCCGCGCCAACCCAAGCTCCACTACCAATTTGTATATAACTATTAAAACCCGTACCGGCCGCACGCTTAGGCAATAAGTCAACTTTATGAGAACCTGTTAATAATTTTACTTGTGGAGCAATATCTACATTATCACCTATAATAAATTCCCCATTCCCATAGAAGCAAACATCATGACCAATAAAGGTATCTTGCCCTATACTAATCAAACAATTACCACTAATTTTTATTGAAGAAACTATTCTAGCCGTTGGACTTATATCAAAACCTAAAAGCCTTAAAAATCTACTTTTAAATTTATAAAGTCTAGTATGTGGCAACAATAACATAAAAAAGAAAAATAATTTAATTACTATTAGCTTCATTATTAATTCCAAAAATAAATTGAAAAACAAATAAGAATATATATGACAGCGCAAGAGGAATAAATAAATTATAGCTTAAAAAGCCATAAAAAATATAAGAAGTGAGGATGCAAGCTGCCCCCCAAAAAACATTGCAGAAAAAAACAAAATTAACCCTTAAATTTGACAAATCACTATTAAAATTCACCATAGTCAAAGAGCAAAATAATGCACCGACCCCCAAGAAAACAATATCCATAAAACCAATTATTTTAAAATAGTCAACCATTATCTGCTTCACGATTAGCAATAAAAATATAGAAAACATTGTAATTAGACTATACAACACATATAAGGTATGGACAGTTTTTCTTTCACCTTGACCTATCACTGAGGAGGAGGTTATTTTTAAAAGAATAGGACTAAATGAAGAAGGTAAAAATATTAATGCATTTCTAATCTGTAAACCCAAGTTATATAAATTAACTATTTTTTCCCCATAAAAACCACCAATAAAACCCAAAACAACAATATTAACAGGCATTAAAAAAAAAGAACTTAAAAAACTAGGTATAATAAATCTTAAAATTTCCTTAAATTTACTATACTCATATTTTGATTTCCAAAACTTTGTGAAATCTAAAAAACCAATAAAGAAAATGCTTAATACAAGAAACTCCACAATTACAGATGCAAGATAACTATAAAGAAGATTATTATTAATAAAAAATAAAACCAATAAAAAAAACACTGCGCTCAAAGAAGCAACAAATATTAAATGATTTTTATTAAATGCATAGTAAAAACCCTTAATAACTGATGTGCAACACAACAAAAAAACTGAAAAAGAAAAATATATTTTCTCAACATTCGACACATAATAATTTTTCTTCAAAATATTATCTAAAATTAATTCACAAGAAAAATAAAATATCACTGCGAAGACAATTGCTAAAAAAACAGAAACACCTATTATATTTTTCAAATATGAGTATTTTTCCTCAAACTTGCTGGTAAATGTTATTGCAGCCATACTCAAACCAGCCGTACCCAAAGACTGAAATGTCAATAAAATCATTATGATTGTAGTATATAATGCATTATCACCAAACTGCTTTACATGTAAAAAAAATAAAAGCAATATACTAAAACGATATAGCCCTTGAGACAATGCATTTAACATACCATCTTTTAATAAGTTAAAAATCATACATTAGTCCTTAAGTAAAAATAAATAACACAAAATAGAAATAGCACTTCCTATTCCTGTTAAATACCCTTCACTTATACTTAGCACCAAAAGAGGTATTAAATATAGTTTATAAACATCCCTTCTAATAAAATTTATAAGAATAATTATACAAAAAATAAAAAAACCGACAATACCAGACATTGCCAAAATCTCGGTATAAGAGGATTCCGCCTGAAATCTTGATTTATTATTATTTTCATCCGCTACCGTTCCCACCCCATAAATTGGACTATAATTAAACGACTCTAATTGTCTTTCAATTTTCTCCTCTCTTGAACCCACCTCAATTTTTCTTACAGTCAATATACCTTTAATATCATCCGAACCAGCTTCTTTAATATCCAAATTAATATAAAATAAAAACCCCAACAAACTCATCAATACCACATAAAATATATTTCTCTTATTTTTTAAATTTATAATTAAGCCCACAAAAACCGTTAAAATTGTAGCTATTAATGCTCCTCTAGATTGCGTCAATAAAATTATTATAAAAAAGCACACAAAAGCCATAATATAAATTTTTTTCTTATCTCCATATATATATTTTAAAAATATAAAAGAACATCCTACTGCACTAAAACCAGCCACCATATTTGTATTTTGCATCCACCCCGCAAAACGCCCCCCGAGATAAGATGATGGGAAAAATAAAAATGGCAACAAAGTTACTAAAAAAAGAATAGAAAATTTGATATAAGAATTTACTATCAAATCCTTACTTCCATTAAATAAAAGTGGTATCAGCAATGAAAGATAAAATGGAGACAGCCATATAAAAGAATCAAAAACTAAACCAGTAAAGTTTATAGTAGAAAATGTCAAAACAAACAAATAAAAACAATATAAAGCCACTGAAATAGTTAAATTTTTTTTATTTATTTTCCATTTATCAATAAATAATCCGAAAAACAAAAAAACAAACAATATTAACCATCTTAGCCCCATAAATATTTCAGATATAAATTTAATATTTGAAAGAGCCAATGCAAAGGAAATAAAAACAGCATATAATAAAGCATTATAAACCATTTCTATCCTTAATTCTCTTTTATAATCCACATACATTTAAAATATTACCAGTGAAATTATGATTAAGAAATTTCTTATGTCTTACTAAAATTAATTTAATATTAGCAATATCGGATTCATCCAATGAAATTAATTTCACATTTTCAGGCATCTTCGCAGGCAATTCATGAATATTCGGTTCTATTGCAAGGATATTTAAGCCTTGTTCAGCCAATTTTTTCGTAATTTCGAGTGCTGGACTCTCACGTAGGTCATCGATATCAGGCTTAAAAGCCAAGCCATAACAAGCCACTGTTACATCTTTTATCGTTTTTTCAGGGTTAGCTTGCAAGAAATCCGCAATCTTAATTTTAACTTGGTCAATCACCCATTCAGGCTTGGCATCATTCACTTCACGTGCAGTACGAATCAAACGTGCTTGTTCTGGTGTCTTTGCCACAATAAACCAAGGGTCAACAGCAATACAGTGACCACCTACTCCTGGTCCTGGCTGTAAAATATTGACGCGTGGGTGACGATTCGCCAGTGAAATCAACTCCCATACATTGATATCTAACTTGTCACAAATAACTGAAAGCTCATTTGCAAAAGCAATATTGACGTCACGGAATGAGTTCTCTGTCAATTTGCACATTTCTGCAGTACGAGCATTGGTTTCAATACATGCACCTTTTACAAAGATTTTGTATAAATCACATGCTGCTTTTGAACAACGTGGTGTCATTCCACCAATAATACGGTCATTACTGATCAATTCTTGTAAAACTTTACCTGGCAACACACGTTCTGGGCAGTGCGCGACTAAAATATCAGCCTCTTCACCCTTTTGTTGCGGGAAGCTTAAATCTGGACGCGCTTCACTTAACCAAGCCGACATTTGTTCAGTCGCTTCCACAGGTGATGTCGACTCTAAAATAACCAAATTACCTGACTTTAAAAAAGGTGCTAAAGCCTTAGCAGCAGATTCAATATATTTGAGATCTGGCTGATAATCATCTTTAAAAGGTGTCGGAACAGCAACAATATAAGCATCTGCTTCAGTCGGCGCCAATTGAGCAGACAATTTACCCTGAGCAACGACGTCACGAACCAAAGCATCTAAATCAGGCTCAACAATATGAACTTTACCTTGATTAATCATATCTACCGCATGTTGATTCACATCAACACCAGTAACTTTTACCCCATGTGCAGCAAATGTCGCAGCTGTTGGTAAACCAATATAACCTAGCCCTATAACGCAGATATGCTTGAATGAATTGCTCATACTCTATACTTTTAAATCAAAATAAATGGAAATTTCGGCTTAGTTTGTTTTAAGAAAATCAATAATTTGCTGACATGAATCACCATCCCCGTACGGATTATGGGCTTCTGCCATCTCAGCATATACATTTGGATTTTCAAGTAACTCTATGACTGAACGCTCAATAGTTTCTGTATCTGTACCAACTAAACGTACCGTTCCTGCACGAACCGCTTCAGGTCTTTCAGTGGTATCTCGCATAACCAGAACGGGTTTACCCAATGATGGTGCTTCTTCTTGAATACCACCAGAATCGGTTAGAATCAGATAACTACGATTCATTAAATACACAAAAGGCAAATAATCTTGTGGGGCGATCAAGTGAATATTGGCAATACCCGCTAACAGCTCGTTAACAGGTTGTTGTACATTAGGATTTAAGTGAACGGGATAAACAATCTGAATGTCAGAATATTTTTTAGCTAAATTTACCAATGCTTTACAGATATTTAAAAAACCCTGACCAAAGTTTTCACGGCGGTGACCTGTGACTAAGATAAGTTTTTTATCCGCATCAAGAAATGAAAACTCTTGCTGAAATTGCGTTACTAATGCTTGATCTTGTTCAACCTTCTGTTTGACTTGCAGCAAAGCATCAATCACGGTGTTTCCTGTTACTACAATATTTTCATGATTCACATTTTCTTTAATTAAATTTTCATACGATGATTGGGTCGGTGCAAAATGATAATTGGCAAGTACGCCCGTTAATTGTCGATTCGCTTCTTCAGGCCAAGGAGAATACAGATCACCTGTCCGCAAGCCCGCTTCAACATGACCTACTTTTATTTTGTGATAATACGCGGCCAATGAGGCTGCAAAAGTGGTAGCGGTATCCCCATGTACCAAAACGACATCGGGAAGCCATTCTCCAAATACTTGCTCTAACCCTTTTAACACACCAGTTGTGACATCGGACAACGTTTGCCCAGGTTTCATTAAATTTAAATCATAATCAGGTGTAAGCTGAAATAAGCTTAAGACTTGATCTAACATCTGCCGATGTTGACCTGTCACACATACCTTTGTTTCAAAGTCTTTATTATTTTCTTTTAATTTCAATACCAAAGGTGCCATTTTGATCGCTTCTGGACGCGTACCAAATACTAGCAATACTCTTTTCACTCTATTGTTTCCTTATAACTTGAAAGTAGATTTTTAGAAATTTAAATAGTAAACCTTAACAATCATGTGCAACAAGAATTCGCTTCGAACTAAATAAAAAATTAAAGTGCTAGGCAAATATTCTTTAAATCAAAATATATAACTACCAGTTCAGTTCAAAGCGATAATTACTGAATAATTCTTCAATGAATATATCTTTCGGGGGGAATACTACCAGAAAAACATGAATTTTCTGTTATGATTTTTTACCAAACACTAAGCATGGTTTTTATTTTTCCATTTTTAAGTAAGATTTCGCAATGTATTCCGTATCTTAGTACGATAAATTTCACAAAATGTATAACATTGATATGCCAAGAAGAACCTTTACTATAAAATTGATTACAATTTGTTATATACCCCAAAGCGAACTTCGGTAAAATGCTGTTTAATTGAAACGATTTTAAAAAATCTAAAATGGGAATTTTTGTGCGACATTTTAAATCTATAATTTTACTGTCCGTTATTATGACATCTACTGGATGTGCTCTTACATCCGGGCTACAAACTTATGATTTACCAGAGGAAGGGATTTACCAAACGGATTTAGGCACACACGTCAATGTTGTAAAGCTTACCCAAACATCATTACCAGCTGTCCAACTTGCACAATACAATCAAGAATATTTTGCTCATTTGTTCAACATTCCTCAAAAAAATTACAAGCTCAGTGCTGGAGATATTCTCTCGATTTATCTCTGGGCATATCCAGAAATTACTCCACCTACAAATACCATCAGTAATGAAGAAGCTATCAAGTCCAATGGCTATCAAATTGATCAAAGTGGTTATATCCAATTTCCTATTATTGGTCGCTACAAAGCCGCAGGAAAGTCTTTAACACAAGTGAACCAAGAATTACGTAGCCAGCTTTCACGGTATTTAAAAACTCCCGACGTCATTGCTCGTGTTCTATCGTATCAAGGACAACGCTACTCTGTACAAGGCAGTGTCATGAAAGGTGGACAGTTTACTTTAACTGACCAACCCACCAGTGTTTATACTGCATTAGGTTTAGCTGGCGGTATCAATACTCAGTTAGGAGATAACACCTCTATTACACTTGTCCGCCAAGGTAAAACTTATAATCTCAATAGCATTTCGCTTGAAAAGGCGGGTTATTCACTACACAATTTATTGATTCAGCCTAACGATACACTTTATGTAAATTCAAAAGAAAATCAGAAAATTTATGTTATGGGTGAATCTGGACAAAACAAACCGATTCCGATGCGAGATCAGGGTATTAGTTTAAGCGATGTCATTGGGGAAAGCCTCGGTTTGGATCCACTTTCAGGTAGTCGAAGCAAAATTTATGTGGTTCGTAGTCATCGTGATGCAGGGATCACTGATGTCTATCACCTAGATTTAACCAGTATTGGTGATTTTGGACTGGCAAATAAATTTCAAATGCAAAGCAATGATATTGTGTATATCGATGCCTCAGGGTTAACACGCTGGCAACGTGTAATCAATCAAGTTATTCCGTTCTCAAACGTGATTTATAATATTGACCGTATGGGGCAGTAATGCAGTTCAAAAATATTTTGGTCGTTTGTATAGGTAATATCTGTCGTAGCCCTATGGCAGAGTACTTACTCAAACAAAAACATCCACAGCTCACAATTCACTCTGCAGGCATTTCTGGCATGATTGGATATGCGGCTGATGACAAAGCAAAGCTTTGCATGCAACGTATTGGGATTGATATGAGCCCTCATATTGCAAGAAAACTTAATGCTGAACTTATTAAGCAAGCTGATTTGATTTTAGTCATGAGCCAAAATCAACAGAAGCATATTGAGCAAACATGGCCATTTGCAAAAGGAAAAACGTTTCGCTTAGGTCATTGGCAAGGAAAAAATATTCCTGACCCCTATCAACATGATCAAGCTTTTTTTGATGAAACTTCCCTGCTTATACAAGCCTGTGTAGCAGATTGGACTAAACATATTTAACTTTGATGTACGATTATGAGCCAAACTACAAATACAGAAGATACTATTGATTTAAAAGAATTATTTTTCTCATTGATCGCACAATGGAAGTTAATTGCGCTGTGTATCCTTTTGAGTCTAATTTGCGCCCTACTATACTTAAGAGCAACTCCGGATACCTATTCGGTGGACGCCTTGGTACAAGTAGAAGAAAATAAAGGCGCTTCCGCAGCGCTATTAGGTGATCTCTCGAGCATGGTTGAGCAAAAACAACCCGCTCAAGCAGAAATCGAAATTTTAAAATCGCGTTTAGTTTTGGGCAGTGTCATTCAACATCTGAATTTAGATCTTAAAATTTCGGGCACGGAAAATTCATTTACTGATCGTCTATTATCTCCACACCATTATCAAACAGAGTACCAGCCGAAATCGGTGTTGTTTAAAGATGATGAAAAAGCATTCGATATTCGCCAGTTTAATGTTCCATCAAACTTCCGTGATAAAAACCTTGAACTTCGCTTTAAAGATGGTCAGTTTAGTTTAACGAATACACAAACTGAACAAGCCATTTTAACAGGAAAAACGAACCAATCGAATACCTTACGTACAGCGGATGGCTTGTGGAATATTTCTATTTATACACAAGACCAGCTGAATGATGTTTATCTCATTCAAAAACAATCTCTACCAGCTGCTGTCAATAATATCTTGGCAAATTATTCAGTCGCAGAAAAAGGAAAGTTAACAGGTATTCTTGGGCTCAATTATCAAGGTACAGACAAAACTCATATTACCCAAGTACTCAATGCTATTCTGGTTTCTTATAGCCAACAAAACATTGAACGTCGTTCAGCTGAAACAGCGCAAACACTTAAATTCTTAGATGAACAACTACCAGAGCTGAAACAACAACTTGATGTAGCAGAGCGTGAATTTAACAAATTTCGCCAACAATACAACACCGTAGATGTCACGAAAGAATCTGAGTTATTTTTAACCCAAAGCGTAACCTTAGAGACACAAAAAGTACAACTTGAACAACAAGTGGCTGAAGCTGGTGCCAAATATACTGCTGAACATCCAGTCATGCAGCAAATGAATGCGCAACTAGGAGCTATTAATAAAAAAATTGGTGAGTTAAATGCGACATTAAAAGAACTGCCAGATTTACAACGTCGTTATTTACAACTTTACCGTGAAGTTGAAGTCAAACAGCAATTATATACTGCCCTACTTAACTCTTATCAACAGCTACGAATTGCAAAAGCGGGCGAGATTGGAAATGTTCGTATTGTCGATACAGCTGTTGAACCGATTGAGCCAATTGCACCGAAGAAATTACAGATTTTAATTCTCTCTATTTTCTTAGGTGGTTTCCTCGGTACACTCTTGGCATTATTACGTAATATGATGCGTTCAGGGATCAAAGACTCCACTCAAATCGAAAATGAGTTGGATCTGCCTGTGTATGCAACGGTTCCTCGTTCACCTGTACAAGAAAGCCGTATTAATATTTTAAAGAAGAAAAAGAATATTCCTATTCTGGCTGTTAAAAATAGTGATGATATCGCTATTGAGAGCTTAAGAAGTATGCGTACAGCCATTCATTTCGCGCTAAGCTCTGCCCGAAATAATCTAATCACAATTTCAGGCCCTGCGCCAGAAGTTGGTAAATCCTTTATCTCAACCAACTTAGCCACAATTTTGGCGCAAAGCGATAAACGTGTATTAATCATAGACGCAGACTTACGTCGGGGTTATTTACACAAGTATTTTAATCTCGACACACAACCTGGCTTAACAGAGTTACTCAATGGTCAACAAAGTTTAGACACGGTTATTCGTCCTACAGAAGTGCCAGGTTTAAGTGTAATTTCTCGCGGGAAAAGTCCTGCGAATCCTTCTGAACTACTAAGCTCTAACCAGTTCAAAAATCTATTAGAGCAAATGTCAGAGAAATTTGATCATGTGATTATCGATACTCCACCAGTCTTAGCCGTGACGGATGGCATCATTATTTCTCAATACACAGGGGTTAACTTAGTGATTGCCCGTTATGCGAAAACTCAGATGAAAGAGTTGGAATTAACCCTGAATCGTTTTGAACAAGCTGGTGTGAAAGTCAATGGATTCATTCTAAACGATATTCAACGTTCAAGTGCAGGCTATGGCTATGGCTATGGCTATGGCTATAACTATGCTTATGCCTATAAAGCCAATAAAGAATCAGACTAAATACATCCTCTAACCGATAAAAAGCCAGAACTTGATTTCTGGCTTTTTATTTTGTATGACAAACGTTTATATATTCAAATCCTTATAGTTTTTTTAAGGACTTCGGCATATATTAATTTGAAAATGTACTGGTGGTACAAAACACGTCATTCATGAAGTCTGCTAAGATGCTAAAAAACTTTTTGAATGTAATAGAATTAGGAAAAATTTCACATGAGTAAAGCCTTACCCATTGCTGTAGCTGTTATTCTAGGCGGTGCTGCACTTGTTCCCGTTTATTATGCATCTCAACACCCAGCTTCAGCCGAAGCCCAAGTTTCAAAAAATGCATCTGCCGTAGAAAAAATTAGCTATGCATTGGGTTATGAGGTTGCTCATCAAACTCCACCAGAACTCGATATTAACAGTTTTGTAACCGGTGTCCGTGCCGGTCATGCCCGTAGCCAACCCGCCTATAGCGAAGAAGAATTAAAACAAGCTTATGAGCAGTTCCAACAAGAAATGCAGCAAAAACAGGCCAATGATGCGAAGCAAGCACAAACAACCAGTGACAGCTTCTTAACTGAAAATGCGAAAAAACCTGGGGTGAAAACCACAGCGTCAGGCTTACAGTACAAAATTACGCAAGAAGGCACAGGCAAGCAACCCACTGCCAGCTCTGTCGTGACCGTGCATTACAAAGGCCAACTGGTCGACGGTAAAGTCTTCGATAGTTCGCTTGAACGTGGCGAACCGATTGAGTTTCCTTTAAACCAAGTGATTCCGGGTTGGACTGAAGGTCTACAACTCATGAAAGAAGGTGGGAAAGCGACACTTTACATCCCTTCTAACTTAGGCTACGGTCCACAAGGTGTACCCGGCATGATCCCAGCCAACAGCACGCTTATTTTTGATGTTGAACTGATCAATGTAAAATAAGGCAAGTCAATCAAAGGAGAGCTTTTGCTCTCCTCTTTTTATTGAGAATACAATATGAAAATTCAAACAACATTACTCTGTGGCTTGTTACTTTCTACACCTGTTTTTGCTGCACCGATTAATAATAAAAGCAGCATCAACCAACAAGTCGGTTATAGCTTCGGCTACCTCATGGGTCGTAGCAATGCCGAGTCAATTCAAGATTTAGATCTTGATGCTTTTGTGCAAGGGTTACGTGAAGCATCTAAAGGCCAAGCTGCGTCATTAAGCGATGAAGAAATGGCGCGTGTACTCACCCAATATAAACGCCAAGCCGAAGCAAAACAGTTATTAGAAGTTAAACAACTGGCTGATAAAAATGCCAAAATTGGTGCGGCTTTCTTAGCTGAAAATGCGAAAAACCCCGAGGTGAAAACCACGGCTTCAGGCCTACAATATATGGTTTTACAACAAGGCCAAGGTAAGTCACCTAAGGCCAACAGCAAAGTCAAAGTCCATTATGAAGGACGTCTGATTGATCAAACTGTTTTTGACAGCTCGATTGCACGTCAACAGCCTGCGGAGTTTCAAGTCAGCCAAGTGATTCAAGGTTGGACTGAAGGCTTACAGCTAATGAAAGAAGGCGCAAAATATCGCTTATTTATTCCTGCTAAACTGGGCTATGGCCAAATTGGTTCAGGCGATGTGATTGAACCGAACAGCACCTTGATTTTTGATGTGGAACTGATTGAAGTGTTGCCAAAATAAGGCAGCAATGCAAAGGCAATGCTATATACAAAATAAAAAGCCTGATCTTCGTGATCAGGCTTTTTATTAATTTCAATCTATTCTTAAATCAAGCCATGCTTTTTTAAGCTACGCGCTTTGCTTGCAATATAAAATAAAGTACTGCTTTGTTTTATGCTTCATGTTTGAGGTGACGTGGTCTAAACCCAGTAAGGAGCAAACCAACCGCATAAGCCACAACGCCGACCACGCACAGCCCGATCACTTCGGCAACGCGAAACCACTGTGACACGTCACCATTATACCAAGTCAATGCATACCACAAAGCCACAATCATCACGGCGTTAGAAATACCAAACTGGATAAACAGTTTTTTCCAGTGTGCGCCAAAACGGAAAATATCGCGCTTGTGTAGATAGAAATACAACATCCCCGCATTCACCAAAGCAGAACCCGAAGAGGCTAAAGCCAAAGCCATATGCTCTGCCTGCCAGTCAATCAGTTTAAAGAAGCCAATAAATACCACGTTTAAAATCGCATTTGCGGCAACGGCCATTAAACCGACACGAACTGGTGTTTTGGTGTCTTGCTGCGCATAAAACCCAGGTGCAAAGACCTTAATCAACATAAATGAAATCACCCCAGCACTCATACATTGCAGAGCCAAAGCCGTCATTTGCGTATCTTCAAGGGTGAATTGACCGCGTTGGAACAGGGCCTGAATAATGGGGGTCGATAACATAAACAGTGCAATACTGGCAGGCACCCCCACCAAAACAATCACCTTCGCAGCCCAATCCATCATGCCACGAAACTTCGACATATCTTGCTCTGCATGACGGGTCGACAATGCGGGTAAAATCACCGTGCCGATCGCTACCCCAATCAAGCCCAAAGGTAACTCGGTCATGCGTTCCGCACTGTACAACCATGACACTGAACCATCTTGCATAAACGAAGCCCAAATGGTGTTCAGGAGTAAGTTGATTTGCGTGACAGAAACACCAAATAGCGCAGGCAGCATCAATTTCATGATGCGATCCACCCCTTCATGTTTAAAATCGACTTTCGGCGGAATCAGTAACTTTTTATGCCAAAGTTCAGGAATTTGGATCGCCAGTTGCAATACACCCGCAGCAATCACCGCCCAACCGAGTGCCATAATCGGTTCTGTCATATACGGCGTCAGCCACCATGCCCCCGCAATCATCGCAACATTTAGCAATACTGGTGAAAAGGCGGGCGAAGCAAAGGAACCATAACTGTTTAAAATACTGCTGGCAAATGCCGTCAACGACATAAACAATAAATAAGGAATGGTGAGGCGGAACATTGAAACCGCGAGGTCGAACTTCTCTGGATCGGCATGGAAACCTGGTGCGTATATATATAGCACCGCTGGAGCGGCGACCATGGCAATGAAGGTTAAAGCCGTCATAACCGTCATTAAACAACCAAAGACACGGCTAATCAGAATTTGAACTTCCGCATGGGTACGCCCAGTTTTATATTCGGTCAGTACTGGAATAAACGCCTGTGAGAATGCTCCCTCAGCAAACAGCCGACGGAAGAAGTTCGGGATACGAAAGGCTACCACAAAGGTATCGAAATCTTTCCCCGCACCAAAGACATTTAGTAAGACAATGTCTCGTACCAAACCCAAGACCCGAGAAAGCATGGTCATTGCACTTACAATTACGGTTGACCGCCACAGCGCCATCGTATCCACCTAGTTTTTCATTTGCCGCTATTGTAATGAAACTTCAGCGAATATTTGATTGTTTAATGTTGTTGTCGACTCTCAATTCATTGACTTTTTAACTGCTGCAAACGATTTCGATAGTCTAACCAATCAAAAAATGTGCCTGGATCGGTCTTACGTCCTGGCGCAATATCGGAATGTCCTGCCAAATGCTGCTGAATTTGAGGATAGGCTTGTTGTAAACAGGCCGTCACGTGTACCAATGTTTCATATTGGGCATCTTCAAAAGGCAAGTCATCACTGCCCTCAAGCTCAATGCCAATCGAATAATCATTACACTCTTTCTTGGCCAGATAGCTTGAGCGTCCTGCATGCCATGCACGGTCATTAAAATTGACAAATTGTAAGACTTCGCCACTTCTTAAAATCAGTAAATGCGCTGAAACTTGCATACCTTGAATAGTTTGAAAATATGGATGTACTGACCAATCCAATTGATTTTGAAAAAATTGTTCAATATAACCGCCACCAAACTGTGAGGGAGGCAAACTGATATTATGGATGACAATCAGTTGAATCTCAGTATCAGCAGGACGTGCATTAAAATTAGGCGATGGAATTTGTCTCGCTCCTAGCAGTTGCCCTGCTTGCACTTGAAACGACGGAATGACCTGCATATTTTTATTCCTCAAACCCATTACGCCCTTTGGGCAATCTGTTTTAATGTCTCTCATGCTAAATCTTTCCCCGTCATTTCTCAAATTGATCAGCGTTTGATTCTGAAATTTTCACGCCTTTTTCAGGAAAAATGCTAATATATTGCGCAATTTTCATGGCTTCTATAAAGATACGGACAATCGGATGAGCATATCGCAGCAACTGCTTGAACAATCTATTCAACTCAATATTCAACAGGCATTACAAGAAGACATCGGTGATGGTGACATTACGGCACTTTTGACACCTGAAGATGAACAAGCGACTGCGACCATTATTAGCCGTGAAGACATGATTCTTGCAGGTCAACCTTGGGTCAATGCATTAATTGCAGCTTTTGATCCAAGCGTACAAATCACGTGGCTCAAAAATGATGGCGATCTGGTTCGTGCCAATGAAACCATTTTTAAACTGGCGGGTTCAGCACGCAGCTTACTTACGGTTGAACGCCCTGCACTCAACTTTGTACAAACGCTATCTGCTGTGGCCAGCAAAACTGCGGAATATGTCAAACAGCTCGATGGCTTAAACACCAAGTTGCTCGACACCCGTAAAACCCTACCGGGTCTGCGTATTGCCCAAAAATATGCTGTCGCGGTCGGTGGTGGTCAAAACCACCGTTTAGGTTTATTCGATGCTTTTTTAATTAAAGAAAATCACATCATGGCAGCGGGTGGCATTGCTCAAGCCATTGCCAAAGCGCATCAAATTGCCCCAGGCAAACCTGTCGAAGTCGAAGTTGAAACTTGGGCTGAATTAGACCAAGCATTGGAAGCCCAAGCCGATATCGTGATGTTAGATAACTTTAGCCAGCAACAAATGATTGATGCGGTCAAGCATGTTGCTGGACGTTGTAAACTGGAAGCGTCAGGGAATATCACCATTGCCAACTTGCGTGAAGTCGCAACTACAGGCGTGGATTATATTTCGATGGGTGTATTGACCAAAGATGTCAAAGCAGTCGACCTTTCTATGCGTTTTAATGCTTAATTTCAACAATTTGCATTCAAACGACACCCAATAAAAAACGCACTCTAGAGTGCGTTTTTTATTGGGTTAAAACTTACCAGCCCAGTGCTTGCTGTTGTTTTTTCACCAATTCTTGAATGCCCTTTTCTGCCATTTCTAACATGGCATTGCACTGTACACGGGTAAATGGTTTATCTTCTGCCGTGCCTTGAATTTCAATAAATTCGCCAGCTTGAGTCATGACCACATTTAAATCCGTTTGGCAGTTTGAGTCTTCTTCATAGCACAAGTCTAAAAGCACTTCATCTTGGAAAATACCGACTGAAATGGCAGCCACTAAGCCTTTTAATGGATCTTGCTTAATTTTCTTTTTCTCAAGCAACGTATTCATCGCATCAATGAGGGCCACCGCAGCACCGGTGATCGCAGCAGTACGTGTACCGCCATCTGCCTGAATCACATCACAGTCAATGGTAATGGTGTTTTCACCGAGTTTTTTTAAATCCACCATGGCGCGTAGACTACGACCAATCAAACGTTGAATTTCTTGAGTACGACCACTTTGCTTACCACGCGCAGCCTCACGGTCACTACGGGTATGCGTCGAACGTGGCAACATGCCATATTCAGCGGTTACCCAACCCTGACCCTTGCCTTTTAAAAAGCGTGGTACTGAGTTATCAATACTTGCCGTACAAAGAACTTTGGTATGACCAAACTCAACCAATACCGAACCTTCCGCATAACGTGTGTAGTTACGAGTAATGGTGACATCACGTAATTGATCTAATGTTCGTTGGTCGATACGCATAATACGCCCTTCATCTAGCTTAATAGGTTGGCGCATAGTATAGCAGAAGCAGACCCAAAGCATTTGTCTGACTGCATTGCATTTGTAATTGATCGCCTGCTTCCCTACCCATCCATATTCTTTGTTAAACTGAAGCTTAAAAGAGGCTGAGGCAATCATCTATGTCGATTCGGGAAGAACGTAAACAACAAAGCCGCCAAGCTTTGCTGAATGCTGCATTACAACTCAGCACCTCGGGACGTTCCTTTGCTCGCATTAGTCTCCGTGAAGTCACTCGCCAAGTGGGTTTAGTGCCGACCGCTTTTTATCGCCACTTTAATGATTTGGATGAGTTAGGACTTGAACTGGTCGACCAAGCTGCGCTCCACATCAAAAGTATGTTAACGCAATTGGGACAAAGCTATGTTTATGGTCCACATGCCACGATTGAGCATAGTCTAGACCTATTTTTTCATGCTGTAGAGCAACATCCTGAACAATGGATTTTCTTGATTGGAGAACGTTGGGGTGGGTCGGCCTTGATCCGTGCTGCCGTTGAGCGAGAAATTGCCTTTTTAATCGATGACTTCGCCCATGAATTAACCCGTATTGAAAGCATGCAACATATTCATGACAGCGAAGACCTCAAAGTATTGGCCAATATTTTAATGGATGCCTCTTTTAACTGGGCCATGCGCTGGATTGGTTTGAGTCGAGATGTGGCTCCCGATAAACTCCAACAGCAGCGGGCTGAATTTAAACTACAAACCATCGTGCAGATTCAACTCATGTTCCGTGGAATCTCCAATTGGCAACGACCATCTGCTCAAACCAAACAAGCCAACCCGACCTTACATTAAGCCGCTCACAGACGTAATTTTTGCTGTATTACAAAATTTTTAATGCGCTTTACTCAAACTTGGATGCTTTTTCACTATCATAGAGCCAGTTTTTTCATCTGTAGCTCCTATGCGTTTTTTTCTTTTTTTAGCGGCGAGTGTCTGTATCGCCTTGGCATGGCTATTGCCCATTCATTATCGACCTTGGGTCACCTATACAGGTGAATTGTTTGCATTTTTATCTTTATTTGCACTCTCTGCCTTATTTTTAAAAGAAAAACTCTTGCTCCCTAAAGTGAGCCTGCCGCTATTGCTGTTGAGCCTCGTGCCCTTCATTCAGTACGGTTTTGGCGAGCTGTTCTTTTTCAGCAAAGCGCTAATGTGTGGCTTATATATCTTTGCATTCTGGCTGAGTATGGTTTTAGGTTTTAACCTGAGCCAAAAACCCTTGGAACGTGAGCAATTATTTAGTGGTCTGTGTAGTGTATTTTGGTCGGTCGGTCTGGTAACAGCGCTCATCGCCACTTGCCAATGGCTCAATATTGAACAGTACATTCCCGGCATGACTGCCTTAAAAGGCGATCGTCCTTATGCCAACTTTGCTCAGCCGAACAATATGGCGAGCTTTCTGATTCTATCCTTACTCGGCACACTGTACCTATTTGAAAAGAAAAAATTCAACTCGATTCTGCTGTGCGTCAGTGCTGCATTGATGTTATTTGCGGTGGCACTGAGTCAGTCCCGCACATCATGGGTCGCAAGTATCTGTGTATTGCTGTATTTGCTCTATCAGCAGTACAAAGGTGTGGTTGAACTGAAGTGGTATAGTGCCGTCGCATGGTTTGCGTTGTTCATTGCATTTACTGCGTTTATTCCACAACTCAATCACCTGTTGGCTCAGCTGTCTAATGTCGAAGTGACCCAAACCCGTGATGCAGTTGCGCGAGCAACGGGCGATATGTCACGTCTTGCCATTTGGCAACAGATGCTCCATGCCATTGCTGAGCGACCTTGGTTTGGTTATGGTTGGCATCAAACCAGTGTGGCTTACACCCTAATCAGTGATCAGTTCCAAGGTCCCGTTTGGGTGAAAAGTGCGCACAACTTCATTCTCGACTTTATGTTATGGAATGGATTAGTGATTGCGATTCCATTTTTTGCCTATCTCAGCTATTGGGGCTATCAACTGCAAAAGCATGCGACATCACTCGAATCTGTCATTGGACTTCTGATGGTCGGTGCTTTACTGATTCACGGAATGCTCGAATTTCCGTTGTTCTACGCTTATTTCTTGCTACCACTCGGATTGATTCTAGGCATTATTCAATCTCAGCAAAAAGTGAAAACGTGGACTTTACCGAGCTTTGCCATGCCGATCACATTTACTGTCTGTGTGGTCTTAGTCGCACTGATTATTCGTGACTATGAGTTGATGGTACCAAAGCTGAATCAAGCTTCTCGTTATGAACACACCCCTGAAAAGTTCACCAATCAAGATCACATTTTACTGCTGTCGGAGTTTAACCGCCGCATTGCATGGATTCAGTTAAATCCATACAGCAAAGTCAGCCCTGAGCAAATTCGTGACTATGAGGAAATGGTACTGAACTACCCGATCCCCTATGATTTGACCAAATTTGCCAAACTCTTGGCCTTTAACGGCTATGAAGCCGAAGCCCGTCATCAACTTTGGCGCTTAAAAACCTTAAGAAAAATTGAGCTGCGTTATGAGGATTTATTGCAGCCTGCATCAGCCGCGCAATAAACGTTTTTAACCCATAAAAAAGCCTGCTGACGCAGGCTTTTTAACTTAATAAGGACTTAAAACAGATTCAGCTTATTTGGCAGCACGTTCTTTTTCAATCAAGTAATCCACGACTTGAGTCACTTTAGCATCTTCGCCTTGCACAATATATTTACCATTCACCGTCACCGCAGGAACACCACTGAGTTGATAACGCTTGGCTAAGTCTTGTGCTTGCGCAATTTTTGAAGTAATCGCAAATGATTTATAAGTACTGTTAAATTTCGCTTCTGGAATACCAAACTGGGTATAGAACTTGGCTAAAGCAGGTTGCTCTAGAATTGGTTGATTTTGATCATGAATGGCATGGAATAACGTCAAGTGGGTCTTTTTACGTACACCTAAGGCCTCAGAGACATAATAAGCTCGCGCCGCTTGCTCCCACACTGGATTCATGGCTGCTGGCGTACGCACAAAACGCACATCTTTCGGTAGTTTTTTCAACCAAGTCTGCATATGCGGTTCAAGTTTAAAACAGTGACCACAGCCATACCAAAAGAATTCGCGGACTTCAATTTTTCCTGGCACTTCTACCTGTACAGGTGTTGGTACGACCATATAGTCCTGACCTGCCACGAAATTTGCAGCCAATGCGCTGCCAGAAATAGCGAAAACAGCGGTTGCTAAGCCACTCAAAAGGAGTTTTTTCATTGAACTTATTGTCCTCAAAATCATTATGATAAGTTTATGCAAATACTATAAATCAAATATGCCAAATTCGTTTTCATTCTGTGAACTTTTTTCAGGCTTTTATCGCTTTTTCTAGAATAAACGCTACACTAAGCCCTATTGAACGTTTTAAATATCATGACTTAAATTGAGGTGCCGACGATGTCGCAACTGAATGTTGATCCACAAGAAATTGCCAAATTTGAAGCATTTGCTGCCATATGGTGGGATCAGCACTCGGAGTTCCGCCCTTTACATATGATCAACCCACTGCGCTTAAACTGGATTGATGAACATGCAGGTGGACTCAGTGGGAAAAAAGTCCTTGATGTCGGCTGTGGTGGCGGAATTTTAGCTGAAAGTATGGCACGTCGTGGTGCAGATGTGCTCGGCATTGATATGGGCGAAGCCCCCCTAAATGTGGCACGTTTACATGCAGAACAAGAAGGTGTTGAGCATATCGAATATCGCCAAATTCCAGTTGAGCAGCTCGCAGAAGAACAAGCAGGACAATACGATGTCGTGACCTGTATGGAAATGTTGGAACACGTACCCAATCCAGCCTCAATCATTGAAGCCTGCCATAAACTGGTTAAACCAGGCGGTCATGTATTCTTCTCCACCATTAACCGTAATCCCAAAGCCTACCTGTTTGCCATTATTGGTGCTGAATATCTACTGCGTATGTTAGCCAAAGGCACCCACGATTATCAAAAATTCATTAAGCCCTCAGAACTGGCACATGATATTCGCGGCGCAGGACTCAAACTAAAAGACATGACGGGTTTACATTACAATCCCTTGACCAAACGCTATTGGTTAGCGCCGAATGTCGATGTCAATTACATGGTTTATACCGTCAAAGAAGGTGCTGCATGAAAGCCGTCTTATTCGACCTTGACGGCACCCTAATCGACACGGCTGCCGACTTTATTCGCATTATTCAAGACATGTGCCGTGAAAAAGGCGTCGCTGTGGTCGATGCAGACCTGATCCGTAGCCAAGTCTCCGAAGGTGCACGGGCCATGGTGAAATTGGTTTATCCAGAACTTGCGGTCGAAGACCCGATTTTTCTGGCACATCGTCAGCGTTTTTTAGATACCTACGGTGCCGATATCGCAGTAGATACTGACCTGTTTTCGGGCATGTATCCGCTTATTGAAAAACTTGAAAACCAAGAGGTTCCTTGGGGCATTGTCACCAATAAACCGCGTTGGCTCAGTGAAGCATTATTAGACGCGCTGAATTTGACAGAGCGCTGTGCGGTTTTGGTTTGCCCAGAGGATGTCTCACAGACCAAGCCTGATCCTGAACCGATGTATTTGGCTGCCAAGCACATCGCGATTGCGCCTCAAGACTGTATCTATGTCGGCGATCATCCACGTGACATCGATGCGGGTCGTAACGCACAAATGTATACCATTTTGGCGGCTTATGGTTATTTACCATTCGCGCACAAAGATGACTTAACAGCGTGGCAAGCAGATTGTATAGTGAAGACTGTGGCTGAATTGGACGATGTTATTCAGTCTCTTGTGAGTCAAACTACACCATCCAACTCACTGACTTGATCACAATTAAAAAATCAAAATAACGAGGAGGTAATGATGAAATATTCAGAATATCAACCTCGCCCCGATCTGCTCAAAGATCGCATCATCTTAATTACAGGTGCGGGCGATGGTATTGGTCGTGCTGCTGCATTAAGTTATGCCCTACACGGCGCAACTGTAGTGCTGCATGGGCGTTCCTTAAATAAGCTCGAAGTCATTTATGATGAAATTGAAGGCTTAGGTGCGCCGCAACCTGCAATTTTACCCTTGCAGCTGTCGAGCGCCTCTCCTCGTGATTATGAATTACTGGTCGACACCTTAGAGCGTCAGTTTGGGCGCCTAGATGGCATTTTGCATAATGCGGGCATTTTAGGTGAGCGCACCGAACTGGAAAATTATCCTGTCGATGTCTGGGATGATGTGATGGCCGTCAACTTGCGTGCGCCATTCGTTATGACTCAAGAGTTAATGCCACTCCTGAAAAAATCTGAGCATGCCTCCGTGGTTTTTGCCAGCTCAGGTGTCGGACGTGAAACGCGTGAACGTTGGGGCGCATATTCGGTGTCTAAGATCGCGATTGAAGCGGTCAGCCAACTGTTTGCCAAAGAAAATACCTCACCGAATATCCGCTTTAACTGTATCAATCCGGGGGCGACCCGCACTGCAATGCGTGCAAAAGCCTATCCCGATGAAGATCCAAAAAGATTGCCAACGCCTGAAAATATCATGCCTGCCTATCTGTACTTGATGGGCGATGACAGTTTGCATATGAATGGTCAAAGTATTGATGCACAGGACTAAAATGTGTCACTCAAGAGGAAGCTTCGGCTTCCTTTTTTTATGTATCAAACTGAAGCTTAGTCATCTGCAACATGATCTCAAGTTCTGAAAAGGTTGTCTTTTTTCAATTTTTGCGGATACTGATGCCCAACTCCATTTTTGAAGCATATGCCATGACAGACTTGAGCAACATCACTGTACAACCCACTGAAGATGGTATGGTTAGCCTGTTGATTGACCAACAGCCGATTTCAGAAAAATATGGGATGAAGTTTGAAGCCAGTGTTGTGGAGGAACTTCAAGCATTGGAAAATGGCGCCACACTGAAACTTTTCGACCAGTTTGTTTTTGCCCATACCGACTTGAACTTTGAACATAGCTATCACTACGTGACGGTCATTGCCAAGGATGATGAACAATACAAAGCCAAGAAAAGCTTTGTTTATCGCATTAAAATTGAGGGTCAGCCCGATATTGAGCATGCCATCAGCAAAAATGGTGAACCGATGACTGCAGCCGATGTACGTGAATTTATTCAAGCGCATGTGCAGAAGTCATTGAGTGATTATACCGACCTCAACTACGCCTATTAAGCCGAATCAGCCAAGTTGAAAACTCAGCTTGGCTAGCTCGATATTTTAAATCGTATTTTTAAATTATTTTAATAAAAATATTCGGTTTTTCAGATTAAAATTTCCGATTTATCATTCTGATTGATCAAGAATTGAAAATAAGGATGCAGCATGGCTGATTTACAACGTAAACATGACACCATTCGTGATATCCATCATTTACAACTCCACGAAAGCCTGATTGGTGCTTTAGAGGATGTCAGCCAAGCTGAAGCAGTGGTTCATTCAATCCGTTCATTACAACATCTGGCGCAGCAGTGGAATTAAAGAATGCGTTATGCATTCTTTGACAAAGGGGGATCTGAGCCCTCAAAATGAGTCAAAAATCAGAAGATACAGACTGTTTGCTTTGGACTTTGGCGCAATTGATGATTTAATTCAGGCTTAGAATTGGGCATAATCTTCTTAATATCTCTGCATTTGTTAATAAATACCCAATTCATCTTCACAGTTTCTCTGCATTTTTTTCGTACATTATAGGAAAGAATGAAATTACCTTAATGAGGATTCAACATGAAAAAGATTTTGACAGTATTGGCAATCTCTTTCAGTGCTTTGATGGCAAGCAGTCTCAGTACTGCTGCCCCTCAGTTTGACCACGATCATCCACGCTATGGCAATGAGCCACGCGGGCGTGACTTTCGCGATTCAGATGATGACGATCAGCAAGATCGTCGACGGATGCGCGAAGAGCGCGGTGTCAAACGTTTACAACAGCATAAATGGCAACAAGGTTATGTCATGCCACAGCATTACCGTGGTAACGGCTATAAAGTCGAATATAAAGACCATAATCTTCCAAAGCCAAACCGAAATCAGCAGTGGTACAAAATCAACAATGACTACATCTTAGTCGATGCAGACAGCAACAATATTCTGCGGATTATGGGGCTTTAATCTGCGCTTCATTTTGTACAACTCAGCGAAATTATTGAAACCTGAATCAACACCCTTTCACCCGCTTTAGCACGACTGCATACTCCTCTTAAGAGACCACAGTCAGGCACAGCATGGAAGGCGTTGTTTCAGGTTTTTTTATGTGCCAAAGCTTTTGTTTGCAAGCATTTCAGAAAAACAACCATCTCCTCAGTCTCTTCATACATTTCACAATTCACCTAAATAGCCCTCACGCTTTCTCTAGAGTTATTCGCTAATTTTGAATAATCGAAACAAGACTAATACTGGACGAAAGCAATGAAAAAAATTCTGACTGCAATCACGCTCTCTTTAGGCGCACTCATGGCCACATCTGCAATGGCAACACCACAGTACTATGACCGCTCGCATGATCATGACTCGCGTTGGGATCATCGCGATGACCGCCGTTGGGACAATGACAACCGCTACCAAAACAAACGTGTTAACCCAAGCCGAGACTGGCGCTCAGGTCAAACTTTGCCACGCGGCTATGACTCATCGCGTTATCATGTTAGTGACCGCGAAGCACGTCGCCTACCCTACACTGGGCGCTACCAACAGTGGTATAAGATCAATGGTGACTATGTTTTAGTCAATGAACGTAATAACCGTATCCTGCGTATTATTGGTTAATTCTGGCTAGTGTCACAAAACCGATAGAACACCTGAACATTGCTTCAGGTGTTTTTCTATTTAAGACTTCCTCTTCTGCATTTTTTGATTAAAATCATGCTAAGCAGTTCATTTTGAGATAGGCATGCAAACGAATTCCATCGAAACACATCACAGTACAACTTTGCAGTATGTGCATTGGTTTCGACATTCTGCGCCTTATATCAATGCTCACCGTAATAAAACCTTTGTGATTATGTTCGATGGTGAAGCCGTTCAGCATGATAAATTTCAACATATTATTCACGACATTGCCCTGCTGCATTCACTCGGGATTCGCCTGATCTTGGTGCATGGGGCACGTCCGCAAATCAACCACAACTTAAAACAAAGCCAACTACAAACGCCATTTCATCAGTATCGTCGCGTCACCACCCGAGAATCGTTGGGCTGTGTAATGAACGCGGTGGGCTCGATTCGTTTACAAATTGAAGCCTTACTGTCGATGGGACTGGCCAATTCACCGATGTATGGCGCACGTATTGATGTGGTTTCAGGGAATTTTGTCACAGCCAAGCCCTATGGCATTCGCGATGGGGTCGATTTTCAGTTAACCGGCGAAGTCCGTACGGTCGATACCGATGCCATTCAACGCCATTTGGATAATCACAATATTGTGCTGCTCGGGCCAACAGGCTATTCCACCACAGGCGAAGTATTCAATCTGCTGGCAGAAGAAGTGGCGACCCGCACAGCGATTCATCTTAAAGCGGACAAATTGATTTTCTTGGGCAAACAACATGGTCTGCTCAATGAACATGGTCAGTTGCAACGCGAAATTTCTCCCCACAAGCTCGATGCACAAATTGAAAAATATCAAGATTCGAATCCAGACATTGCGGTACATTTACGCGGTGCCAAAAAGGCCTCGACGCATGGCGTCCATCGCGTCCATCTGATTTCCTATGCTTATGATGGTGCCTTGGTTGAGGAGCTCTTCACGCGTGATGGTTCGGGCACCATGATTACCGATGCCCATTATGAAGAAGTCCGTATGGCCAACATTCAAGATGTTGGCGGGCTGATTAACCTACTACGCCCACTTGAAGAAGAAGGCATTTTGGTTTATCGCTCACGTGAACGTCTCGAAAATGAAATTGGGCAATTTGCGGTGATTGAACGTGATGGCATGATTTTGGCCTGCGCTGCCCTCTACCCACTGCCAGCGGCAGAGGGTGAAATCCGCAGTGCTGAAATTGCCTGTGTCGCAGTCGATCCTAGCTATCGCAAATCTAATCGCGGCAGCCAAATTTTGCATTATCTCGAAGGTAAAGCCCGTAGTATGGGCATTCAACAGTTGTTTGTACTAACCACACGCACGGCTCATTGGTTCTTAGAACATGGCTTTGAAACGGCCAATGTCGATGAACTTCCCAATGCACGCCAAGCCTTATACAACTATCAGCGCAATTCGCTCGTCTTTAAAAAGCCACTTTAAGTGGCTTTTGCAGGATTATGGATATCTTTATTTCTCATATCTTTATCTAAAAAACACCGCAAAAATCGCTCAACTCTATATTGCGTGAAAGACTAAGCTTATTCCAAAAATAAAAATACCTTTTAAATAATAAATATCAATAAGTTAATCTCAATAAATTTTATATTTTATGTTTTTTATATCGCTGTTTTTTACATAAGTTTTGCACTTTTGTTTTTATCTTTTTTTTTCATGTCTAAAGCCCGATTTCTTATTTTTTCTGAAAAGAAATGCCCATTAGCGTATGTGTTCACCAACTCACTCACCTTATTTATTTGGAGTTATGAAACACATGAGCACTTCTCGAGCACAGTTCTGGATCAAAACAAGCGTTCTTTCTGCAGCAGTCGTGGGTGCCATGATGTTATCTGGATGTGGGAAAAAAGAAGCTGAAACCGTCACACTCAATATTGGCTTTCAGAAATATGGCATTTTGCCCATCGTCAAAGAGCGTGGCGCTTTAGAAACGGCGCTTAAAGCACAAAATGTCCAAGTGAAATGGGTCGAGTTTCCTGCTGGTCCACAGCTCCTCGAAGGCTTAAATGTCGGCAGTGTGGTCTTTGGTGAAGCGGGGGAAGCACCTCCGATTTTCGCACAAGCTGCAAATTCGAACTTGGTTTACATTGCCAACCAACCTGCTGCACCTAAAGCAGAAGCACTGATCGTACAAAAAGACTCAAAGATTCGAAGCATTCAAGATTTAAAAGGCAAACGGATTGCACTCAACAAAGGTTCAAATGTGCATTACCTGCTACTCAAAGTGTTAGAAGCGAATAACCTGAAACTTTCTGATATTGAAGCGGTGTATCTTCCACCATCGGATGCACGTGCCGCATTTGAACGTGGTGCAGTCGACGCTTGGGTGATTTGGGATCCCTTCTTTGCTGCCGCTGAACACCAAATCTCAGCACGTGTGATTGCTACGGGAGAAAACTTAGTCAGTAATCATCAGTTCTATTTGGCCGATCGTAAATTTGCCGAAACCCATCCAGAAGTTTTAAAAACGGTCGTCAATGAACTCAACACCACCACACAGTGGGTCGAACAAAATCAACAACAAGCAGCCCAATTGTTAGAAAAACCGACAGGCTTGTCTTTAGACATTTTACAAACTTCGATTGGTCGTATGGGCTTTGGCGTTCAACCCATTTCAGCCGAAGTCGCAAAAAAACAGCAGTACGTTGCGGATGCTTTCTATCAACAAAAACTCATTCCGAACCAGCTGAATATTGACGCTGCCATTATTAAATAAAAATATAGAGATCATCATGAAAACACTTAAAACAGTTTCCAGTATTGGCATCGTCACCTTGAGTCTTGGACTCGGGGCATGCCAAAAGCAAGACACGGCAGCAACAAATACTTCTGAAAAGCAGGCAGCAGCTCCAGTTAAAACCCTGTCGATTGGCTATCAAAAGTCGTCTTTGAACCTGTTGGTCGCACGTGAGCAAAAATTATTTGAGCAACAATTTCCTCAAGCCAAAATTGAATGGAAAGAGTTCCCTGCTGGCCCACAAATGTTAGAAGCCTTGGCCGTCGGTGCAGTTGATTTTGGCTCTGTGGGCAATACCCCACCGATCTTTGCTCAAGCTGCTGACAAAGAGCTAAGCTACGTCGGCTATGAGCAAGTTCCAGCCAATGCTCAAGCGCTGTTGATTGCTAAAAACAGTCCCATTGATTCAATTCAAGACCTAAAAGGCAAACGGATTGCGGTTCAACGCGGCTCAAGCGCGCATGAGTTACTGGCGAAAGTTCTACAAAAAGCAGGGCTCAGTTGGCAGGACATTCAACCGATTTGGCTGCCCCCTGCGGATGCGCGTGCCGCGTTTGATAAACAATCCATAGATGCATGGGCCATTTGGGAACCCTACCTCAGTGCAGCAGAGCAGGATGCACAGGCCAAAGTCTTGATTGATGGCACAGCATTTCCACAAACCTATTCTTTTTATATTGGCAACCCGAAGTTCATTCAGACTTATCCTGAGGCCACCGCTCAGTTCATTCACGGGCTGAATCAGGCCGATCAATGGGTGCTAAAAAACCAAGCGCAAGCACTTTCCGTCTATACCCAAAGTACAGGTTTACAGCCCTCTATTGCCCAACGCGTCATCGACAAACGTCTGAAGCCTTCACCAATTCAAACCCTGACGCCTGAAGTGGTGCAAGCCCAACAACAAATTGCGGATTTGTTCCAACAAGTCCAGCTCATTCCGAAACACATTCAAGTTCAAAGTACCGTTTGGGTTGCACCGAGCAAACCTTAAACGACTCTATCTAAGGATTTTTAAAAATGAAAATTTTCTGGTTTATCCCAACTCACGGTGACAGTCGCTACTTAGGTACCAGCAAAGGTGCTCGTCAAGTGGACCATGCCTATATGAAACAGATTGCGGTTGCCGTGGATAATTTGGGTTATGAAGGTGTACTGATTCCAACGGGTCGTTCATGTGAAGATCCATGGTTGACCGCAGCCAGTCTGATTGATGCCACGAAAAAATTAAAATTCTTGGTTGCATTACGTCCAGGCGTGACCACTCCAGCACTGGCTGCACGGATGGCAGCCACCTTTGACCGTCTCTCCAATGGTCGAGTTTTATTGAACTTGGTGACAGGTGGCGATGAAAAAGAACTGCAAGGCGATGGTGTTTATGAAGACCATTCGACTCGCTATAAAACTGCCAATGAATACGTCAAAATTTGGCGTGAGATTTTAACCCGCTCCCATACAGGTGAAAGCTTTACCTTTCACGGCGAACGTCTAAAAGTAGATGATGCCAAACTGCTATATCCACCTGTGCAACAACCCTACCCTCCACTTTGGTTTGGCGGCTCATCTGATGATGCCATCGAGTTGGCTACAGATCAGGTTGACACATATCTGACATGGGGGGAACCTCCTGCGGCAGTCAAAGCAAAAATTGACACTGTACGTTCCAAAGCCGAGGCCAAAGGCCGTACGCTCAACTATGGTATCCGTCTGCATGTGATTGTACGTGAAACCAATGAACAAGCATGGCAAGCGGCAGAAGAGCTCATTCAATATGTCGATGATGCCACCATTGCTGCAGCACAGGCAAAATTTAAGAGCATGGACTCGGTCGGCCAACGTCGCATGGCTGAACTACACAATGGTGACCGCAGCAAACTTGAAGTGTCCCCAAACCTTTGGGCTGGCCTAGGTCTGGTTCGTGGGGGTGCAGGTACGGCATTGGTCGGCGACCCTGAAACGGTTGCAGCCCGTATTCAAGAATATGCCGACTTGGGCATCAGCACCTTTATTTTCTCAGGCTATCCACATCTTGAAGAGTCGATTCGTTTTGCCGAGTTGGTGTTCCCTCTCCTGCCGCTTGAAACTCAAACAAAGTTAGCACAACCAAATTTAACAGGCCCCTTTGGTGAAATTGTGGCAAACAACTACACACCCGATGAAAACAAAAAAACCAAAGTGATTCAGGAGCCTGCCTAATGTCCAAAATCGTTTCAGTGCAAACCCTCCAGCAGGAAAAGGTTTCACGTGGAACTCAGTTGGGGCAGCTATTGCTGCCTTGGCTCTTTCCTATCGGCTTAATTGTGCTTTGGCAAATTGCCTCCAGCACAGGACTTTTAGAAAGTCGGATTTTACCTGCACCAACGGCGGTGGTTACTGCCTTCTGGAACTTGCTGCTGAGTGGAGAGCTTTGGAAGCATGTGCAAGTCAGTGCAGGCCGTGCCTTACTCGGCCTATTGGTGGGTGGAGGTTTAGGGCTCTTTCTGGGTTTGTTAAATGGTTCATCGAAAACGGCATCAACCCTGCTCGACACCACCCTACAGATGATACGAAATATTCCTGCGCTGGCACTTATTCCGTTGGTGATCTTATGGTTCGGGATTGATGAAACCGCCAAGCTGTTTTTGGTTGCAGTTGGGGTCTTTTTCCCCATTTACATCAACACCTATCACGGCATACGTTCGGTAGATCCACAACTGATTGAAATGGGGAAAAGCTATGGTTTGACCCGTTGGCAACTGTATAAAGAAATTATTTTACCGGGTGCGATGCCCTCTATTTTAGTCGGGCTGCGCTTTTCACTGGGTTTGGTGTGGGTCCTGCTGATCGTTGCCGAAACCATTTCTGCCCAAGCGGGCATCGGTTATATGACCATGAATGCGCGTGAATTTTTACAGACTGACATCGTTTTGGTGGGGATTTTACTGTATGCCCTACTTGGAAAATTGGCTGATGTACTGGCCGTCACATTAGAAAAATACCTGCTGCGCTGGCATGCAGGATACCAAAAATAAGGAGTCTGAGATGACTGATTTAAGCCTTGGTCGCCATGCCAATATTCCGTCGCTGCCAAATCACAATCAAGACATTAACCCTCAAGCGGTGCTTGGGGCCGAAATTATTATCGAACAACTGCATAAGTTTTATGGCTCAGTTAAAGTCCTCGAAGACTTAGATCTGCATATTCAGCCGGGTGAGTTTTTAGCCATTGTCGGACGCAGTGGTTGTGGTAAAAGTACCCTCCTGCGTCTGATTGCCAACTTAGAACAACAAAGCTACGGCGAAATTAAGTTTAAGTCCGCACGACACCTCCGCGAAGGGATTACAGCAGACGATATACGGGTCATGTTCCAAGATCCACGACTGTTACCATGGCGCTCAATTGAACAAAACGTACAACTAGGTTTGCCGAAACAACAACATGCCACTGCCTCGGGTCTGCTAGAAAAAGTCGGGCTTAAAGAAAAAGCGGGACTTTGGCCTTCGCAGCTCTCTGGGGGACAGCGTCAACGGACCGCTTTGGCAAGAGCTTTATCGCATAAGCCGCGGATTTTATTGCTCGATGAACCTTTGGGTGCACTCGATGCCTTAACCCGCTTAGACATGCAGAATTTGATTGAAAAATTATGGACGGAACAGGGCTTTACCGCCATTTTAGTCACCCATGATGTCAGTGAGGCCGTTCAACTGGCCGATCGGATTATTTTGCTAGACCGTGGCCATATTGCCAAAGAGTTTCAAGTCGACCTACCCCGCCCTCGCGTCAAAGATATGCAGTTCAATACCCTTGAACAGCAGGTGTTAAATGCAGTTTTAGCCATATAAGTAGACTAAAAAATCCTTAGCTTGGGGTGCTAAGGATTTTTTATGCTGAATTTCAGTAAAAAAACACAAGACCATCATATGAATTGAGCATACTTTATCTTAAATAATGTAATAAATTTCACGTTATTTTTATCAAAACATACCACTTCACATTGAATCATTTCATATAGTTTAGACAAAATAGTTTTTATATAATTATATTTTATTGGACAACTTTTAGAATTTATCGCAATTTAAGAGCCAATCTACAGAATAAATGATCATTATTCAAAAAATTAAATTTCCACTTTGTGCACAAATCTGATGATTTGCCGTACAATTTGTCCTTCCCCCTTTTTATTGTTTTTTAAATTAGAGAATGGAACAGAAAAAGAGTACTCAAAAACGCCACCAGCTGCTGAATGCTGCACTAGACGTCTTCTCACTCTATGGATTTAATGGAGCAAGCTTAGATGAAATCGCACAGATTGCTGAAATGCACAAATCGAATATTTTCTATTACTATGAAAATAAAGAAGCTTTGTACGTTGAAGTTTTAACGACGGTTTTACAAAAATGGTTAGCCCCACTACAGATGTTAGAAGCTGACTTAGAGCCGGAAGAAGCGATCACCAACTACTTATTGCAAAAAATTGAGGTTTCTCGGACTCAACCGAAAGCGTCTCGCTTGTTTGCTTTAGAAGTGATCCAAGGAGCGCCGCATATTTTGGAAATCCTCAAAGGGCCTTTAAAGAAGTTGGTCAAACGTAAAGCCAAAGTCATTAGCAATTGGCAAGAGCAAGGTAAAATTTCAACTGAAATAGACCCTGAGCTGTTAATCCTCAACATTTGGGCATTAACACAAAACTATGCTGATTTTGCCACGCAAATGGAAATGGTAACAGGTAAAACCCTACGTAACCGCAGTATGCAACAACGAGTCATTCAACATACCGTGCATATGATGCTGTATGGCGTGATCCCGCGAACACCGTCTGCATTATTCAAAGCTGAGTAATTTTGGCATACGACCATAGCACTCTATGGTCGCCGAATTGAAAAAGACAGAATCAAAGCCTCAGATACTTTCAAATAATGCTAATAATTTCTGAGCTCCCAATAACAAATTGTCTTCCCAGTCCAAATGCGCGGTGTCGTTGGCACCATCTGAAATATATTTGACCGAAATCAGGCGGACACCCTGTTTTTTACAGACCTTTGCCAGCGCATATCCTTCCATATCAACCAAATGACACGGTACTTTGGGCTTACCTGTTTCAAAGCTATCCCCTGTTCCACAAATGCCGGTACGGAGCTGCTGGAAAAAAGGTTCTAAATGAATTTCCGCAGGATGCATGGTGTCAAATGGGGTAAAACCGACAGCGAAACCCAGTGGAGAGACATCCATGTCGCGTTGTACAAATTGAGAGACTTCAACCAATTCGTGCTTATCAAAATACGTACTGCCTGCTGTGCCTAAATTAATCAGAGTTTTACAGCCTGTTTTTTGAATCACTTCAAATGCTTTATAGGCCGCGTTGACTTTACCAATACCGCTGTAATGGACTTCAATCCCTGCTTGCTCAAACAATCCTTTAGACTCATTCGGCAAAGCCATGATTAGTGCAACATCCGACATAAAATACCCAAATAACAGACTTCATGCGTGCCATTAGAAAACAAATCGATCCGAAAGAAAAGCGCCTCTGGTCTCTGCTCAAACAACCTACATAAGATCAGATGGCACTTTAAACTGAAAGGATTTCTGACCTCATTTATACTGCTGTTCTAAATAGGTTTTTAAGCACGGCGAAAAGAACAAATGACCTTGATAAAAACCCTGTGCCGTTTTGGTTGCGACCAAACTCCATAACAACATCATTATGGTTGCAAAAGCATAGCCAACAGCATACAAGAAAGCCAAGTTGAGTTGTTGGGCTAAGTTTAAGATTGCGAGTGTATACACGCCCAATGGGAAGGTCAGTCCCCACCAACCCAAATTAAACGGTAAGTCCTGTTTGGCATGGTGCAAAGTCGTGAGTACCGCAATTCCCAACCACCACAGTCCAAAACCCAGCAGGATTAAACTGGCTAAAATCCCTGCCTGATGAAATAACTGACCCAGTTGTGCTAAGCCCAAACTCGCCATCAGCGTCGGTGCCTGATGTCCTAAAACCAATAACGCCAAAGCAGCAGTGCCTATCGGCCCCAAAGCCAACCAACTGCTGACCGCCAACTCTTTTTCAGGCAATTTATGTAAGACCAAACGCAACATTAAAATCGTTAAAATTGCAAAGGCGGGTAATACTGAAACACCCCACAACACATAACTACCCAATAAAATCGCAACGGCGTGAGTATCAGCTGCCAAATGCCCCAGTAATAGACCACCACTGCTGGCTGCAACTTCACAGGCCACAATCGGCAATAACCACACCGCGGTCATCTGCTGTAAAGCATGCTCCTGATGTCGATACATGGCAAAAGGAACTGCCCACGCCACCAAGAGCGCTAAGACCACATCGGTATACCAGAGCATTTGCGCAATCTGTACAGCTGTGTCGCCATAAATAGGCTGACCATACTTTAAAAAGCCATTGAGGATGGTGGCCAGCGCCATCGGAATCGTCCCTAAAAATAGGCTCATGCTTGAATGTTGAAAAATCTGTTTGGCTTCGTGCGGATAAAATGCCCAACGTAAGCCATATAGCACACTAAAAAGTACGAACAATAAAATATTGAAATACCACAGCCCTGTGCCGAGTTGCCATGTGAGTGCCTTTAACATCGGAAACTCTGATACAATTAACGCCACAACACCTGTTCCCATACTGACAGTGAACCAGTTGGGAGTGAACTGACGAATGATATTGTGGCGCTGTCCAAGTTGTGTAAATGGTTTTTGCATGAGTTCGGCCTCATTTAAAATCTACATTTATATTAATCAAATTTATAAATAAGAAAAATTGATTAATTTATATTAAATAAATCAATAAAATTGATATAAATATACTTTGCACTAAATTTTGCGTTGTCAAAAAACAACCACAAGACGAATGCCCAAGAATATGGCAATATATAAGCCGTTCTTAATTCCAAGCACTTGATTTGCCCATGAAGCTGCTCCGTCTAAATGCTTTGCCCTCAAAACCCCAATTAGAAAAAACCGCTGTCACTATCGGTAATTTTGACGGGGTGCATTTGGGTCATCAAGCCATGATTCATCAGCTCAAAGCCGTTGCAAAACAACAAAATCTAAAAACAGTGGTGATGATTTTTGAACCTCAACCACTTGAATTCTTTAAAGGTTATGATGCTCCACCGCGTATTTCATCATTGCGTGAGAAAGTCGAATATTTAACTGAGCTGGGTGTGGACTATATTGCGGTTGCGAAATTTGACAACAGCTTCCGCAGTTTAAGTGCAGAACAATTTGCCGATATTTTAAAAGAAAAACTCAATGCCCAAAGTTTGGTTTTAGGCGATGACTTTCACTTTGGTAAAAACCGCCAAGGCAACAGCGAATTTCTCGAAAACTATGGTTTTCAAGTCCACAATCTAGAAACTATCCTCTCAGAAGGTGAACGCGTCAGTTCAACTCGGATTCGCCAAACACTGGCCGCAGGGGACTTGGCGCTGGCTGCTCAGTTATTAGGGCGCCCTTATAGCATTACGGGTCGCGTACAATATGGCGACCAAATTGGCCGAACCCTTGATTTTCCAACCATTAATGTTCGTTTAAACCGACATAAACCCTGTTTAAACGGCATTTATGGTGTAGATGTGATATGTGAAACCGCGTCTTTACGCGACAAAGTGAAAGCAGACCATCCTGATCGATTAGGGGTTGCAGGATATGACCATTCAGCACTTTTTGGTGCGGGTCATGTCGGAACACGTCCAGCCATTCAACAAGCACAGCCAGAATGGCGATTAGAAGTACATTTCCCTGATGTTTCTGCTAATCTGTATGGCTTGTTAATGCGGGTCACTTTCTTAAACTATTTACATGGTGAAAAGAACTACCCTTCGCTGGAAGCACTAAAAGCGGGAATTGATGATGATGTGGTGAAACTGCTTGAGTTCCGCCAAAACACCCCCACATTTCCCTTTTAAATACCAATCAATTTTATGTAAAACGCGTCAGCCGAGCCGCTGATTAAATTGGAAGACATCTTGCATGAGCGATAAGCAAACTACTGAAAATGCAGTGGATTATAAAGCCACACTCAACCTCCCAGGTACCGAATTTGCCATGAAAGCAAACCTTGCGGTGCGTGAAGCAAAATGGTTAGAAGAGTGGTATGCCGACAACATTTATCAGCAGATTCGTGCGTCGCGTATTGGCAAGAAAAAATATGTCCTGCATGACGGCCCTCCTTATGCAAATGGCCAAATTCACTTGGGTCATGCGGTCAATAAAGTTTTAAAAGATATCATTATTAAAAGTCGTATTCTCGACGGCTTCGATGCCCCTTATGTACCAGGTTGGGACTGTCACGGCCTTCCGATTGAACTGAAAGTAGAAGAGAAAGTCGGTAAAGTGGGCGTGAAGGTGGATGCTTCTACTTTCCGTAAAGCCTGCCGTGAATATGCTTACACCCAAGTTGAACTGCAAAAGAAAGACTTTGTGCGTATGGGCGTGTTTGGTGACTGGGACAATCCTTACCTGACCATGAACTTTAAGCAGGAAGCGGACATTGTGCGTTCTGTTGGCGCGATTGCAAAAGCAGGCCATATCGAACCAGGTCTTAAACCTGTGAACTGGTGTTTAGACTGTGGTTCAGCTTTGGCTGAAGCTGAAGTGGAATATGAAGATAAAAAATCTGA
This sequence comes from Acinetobacter sp. PC34, assembly GCF_051789135.1. Classification (NCBI taxonomy): domain Bacteria; kingdom Pseudomonadati; phylum Pseudomonadota; class Gammaproteobacteria; order Moraxellales; family Moraxellaceae; genus Acinetobacter; species Acinetobacter sp. PC34. The sequence continues at coordinate 3,469,953 of NZ_CP196664.1, forward strand.
CGCGATTGACGTTGGTTTTACGGTTATCGATTTAAAAGACTTAAGCGAACGTTTAAATCTCAACGTAGAAGCTGCAACAGATATCGTAATTTGGACCACCACGCCTTGGACTTTGCCTGCAAACCAAGCAGTTGCCGTCCATGCTGAAATTGACTATCAACTAGTTCAAGTTAGCACCGACCGTGGCGTTCAAAACTTTATTTTAGCTAAAGACTTGGTTGAATCTGCAGTTGAGCGTTATAAGCTTGAAAAACCTGTGGTTCTCGCTGATTTTAACGGCTCAGTAATCGAAAACCTATTATTACAACACCCGTTACTGACCGATCGCCAAGTGCCTGTGATTTTAGGTGAACACGTGATTGCAACCAGCGGTACAGGGGCGGTACATACGGCACCTGGCCATGGTGTAGACGACTATAAAGTTGGCTTACATTACAACTTAAAAGTTGAAAACCCAGTGGGCGGTAATGGTGTGTACTTACCAACTTCACCGATTTTTGCAGGCGAGCACATCTACAAAGCCAATCCAAAAATTATTGAAGCTTTGGATGCAGTTGGTCGCTTATGGGCACATCAACCGATCAAACACAGCTACCCACACTGCTGGCGCCATAAAACACCGATTATCTTCCGTGCGACCCCACAGTGGTTTATCAGCATGGATGCACAAGGTCTGCGTCAAAACGCTTTAAATGCGATCGAAAACGAGATTAGCTTTGTGCCGGATTGGGGTAAAAACCGTATTCAAGCCATGATCGAAGGTCGTCCAGACTGGTGTATCTCACGTCAACGTACGTGGGGTGTGCCAATCCCATTCTTCGTGCATAAAGACACCAACGAGCTCCATCCGCGCACAGCCGAGTTGATCGAAGAAGTCGCGAAATTGATCGAACAAGAAGGGATTGACGCTTGGTATAACCGTGAAGCGAAAGACTTTATTGGTGATGAAGCGGAACAGTACAACTGTGTGCGTGACACTTTAGACGTGTGGTTCGACTCAGGCACAACGCACTATGCCGTGTTGCGTGAACGCGAAGAACTCACCGATCCTGCTGATTTATACCTTGAAGGTTCAGACCAACACCGTGGTTGGTTCCAGTCTTCATTGCTCACCTCGATTGCGATCAATGAACGTGCGCCGTACAAAGGTTTACTGACCCATGGCTTCGTGGTGGATGAAAAAGGCCGTAAGATGTCAAAATCTTTGGGCAACATCATCACCCCACAAGACATCATTAAAGACATGGGTGCAGACGGCTTACGTTTCTGGATTGCATCAGCCGATTACCGTTATGAAATGACTGCTGGTAAAGAAATCTTTAACCGTGCATCAGATGGCTACCGCCGTATTCGTAATACCTTGCGTTTCTTATTGGCAAACTTAAATGGGTTCAAACCATCGACGGATGCACTGCCTGTAGATCAATTGATCGCACTTGATCAATACATCTTGCAACGTGCAGCAGATGTACAGAAAACCATTCAGCAAGCCTATGAAGATATGAACTTCCATATCGTGACCAATGCGCTGACCAACTTCTGTATCAACGACTTGGGTGGTTTCTACCTCGACATCATCAAAGACCGTCAGTACACCACCAAAGCCGATTCACAAGCGCGCCATTCAGCTCAAACTGCGCTGTATCATTTGGTTCAAGCCTTTGTACGTTGGATGTCACCAATTTTGAGCTTTACCGCTCAAGAAGCATGGCCACTGATTCCAGAACAAACTGAGAAATACGTGTTCACTGCGGAATGGTATGACATTCCTGTGGCTTCAAAAGCAAACTTGTTGTCTGAAGCCGATTGGCAAACGCTGATTGCAGTGAAGTCTGCGGTGAACAAGTTCATCGAAACTGCGCGTACCGCGAAAATCGTGGGTTCAAATCTCTCTGCCAAAGTTGAACTGTGGGCAGATGCAGAACTCAAAGACGTACTGGGTCGTTTAGATGATGAACTTCGTTTTGTTATGATCACTTCACAAGTCTTGGTCAATGCATTCGATGCAACTCAAGGTGAAGCCTCTGATCTGGCAGGTCTGAATGTTCAAGTCTCTGCGGCTGATGGTGAAAAATGTGTACGCTGCTGGCATGTTCTGCCAGATGTGAATACACATGTTACACATCCAGGTCTATGTGGTCGTTGTATTATCAACCTTCCTACAGGCCAAGGCGAAGAGAGAAAGTATGCCTAACCCACAACATAAAAAGGGCTTATTCCAATTCTATCCGCACAATTTGGTGTGGGTAGGTTTGGCTATTCTAGCCATTGTCTTAGATCAATGGACCAAATGGATTGCAAGTACCCATCTGAATTATGCAGATCCAGTACCAGTCCTGCCCTTTTTAAATTGGACCTTATTGCATAACTATGGCGCAGCCTTTAGTTTCTTATCCGATGCGGGCGGCTGGCAACGTTATTTCTTTACCTCTCTTGCAGGTATTGTGTCTGTCATTTTTCTGTTTTGGCTAATGCGTATGCCTAAAACCGTGAAAGTACTGCCCATCGCGATTGCTCTTATTTTAGGTGGTGCTATAGGGAATCTAATTGATCGTGTAACCTTAGGCTACGTGGTTGATTTTATTCATGTGTACTATCAAAACAGCCACTTCCCTGCGTTTAATATTGCAGATAGTGCGATTACGCTAGGAACGATCCTTTTGTTGATCGATACCTTTTTTCTCGAAAAAAACCGTATCCAACGTGCCGAAGTAAACCATGACTGATTTTATTAATCCCAATGAAGAAACTCGCGTAAGCGAAGGTTCAAAAGTAGAGTTACATTTTTCTGTTTGCATTGAAAATGGCGTAGAAATTGATAATACACGTAGCCGTGAAGAGCCTGTGAGCCTTGTAATGGGTGATGGCAGCTTACTGCCTGGTTTTGAAAAAGCACTGTTTGGTTTACGTGCTGGCGACCGTCGTACAGTGAGCCTACCGCCAGAAGATGCTTTTGGCCCGTGGAATCCTGAAAACGTACAACAGTTTGATACGGTCAAATTTGAACAGCGTCCTATTGAAGGGCACATGATTGAATTTGAGGACAAAGCTAAACAGAGTCTTTATGGTGTGGTTAAAACTGTAGGTGATGACATCACCGAAGTCGACTTTAACCATCCATTGGCAGGTAAAGATATTACCTTTGAAGTTGAAATCTTCAAAGTGACGCCTGCTGGCCAACAAGGCATTAAAATTATGTAAAGCCACAGATCGACTGTCTGTGTGACATTCAAAGCCCCTTCAGGGGCTTTTTTAATGCCTCAAACACTTGTCGATCAGATACATATTCAATCTATGCAAAGCCTAATTTTCATACTACCGTAGCGTAATCACATTTATTTCCCAAGGATTTTTTATGAAAATTCAGGTCATTATAGGCAGTGTGCGCGAAGGTCGGACAGCCATTAAAGTTGCGCGATGGGTGCAAAAAGGCTTTGAACAACTAGAACTCAATACGGTCCAACTCGAGTTGGTCGACTTAAAAGAGTGGGATTTGCCAATTTTTTCAGGTGCAAATCCCCCTATGACAGGGATTTATGATCAACCCAAACAACAAGCATGGGCCGACCACATTGCGCAAGGCGATGCCTTTATTTTCATTAGCCCCGAATACAATCATGGTTATAGCCCTGCACTTAAAAATGCTTTGGATTACTTAGGCAAAGAATGGCAGGGTAAACCTGCGGCCTATATCAGTTATGGTGGTACCAATGGCTCACGCTCCATCGACCAAATTCGCCAAGTCGGTACTCAGCTCGGTCTGGTCGATACCAATGCGGTGATTGAAATTCGAGATATTTTTTCACGCAATAAAACCGAAGATTTTGAACCAAATCCTTTTGATGAGAAAAATTTAAAAGCAGCAATTGATAAACTCATTAAATATGTCAGTGCATAAGCATGAGATTCTTCTGTACGCTATTGCTTACAGTAACTTAAGTATTTGTCGGCTTTTCAATAAACAGCATCGACGCTATAGTTAAATCATACAGCGACAGGATGTCTCAGATTAAAAACAAAAATAACAACATACGCAGCAGGATGCTGATCGGTAGGACAGGAGTTATACCGCTTGAAAGAATTTAAAAAGCCCTCGACAGGATGTCGGGGGCTTTTTAATTGTATTGATTTTTAGCTCAATTTTTTTCCAAAAGCCCAAATCAAGATCAGATATTAACTAACCTCTTATATGCTTCAATACTTTAGAAGAAGCTCGTGAATACAAATTAAAATTGGTCTGACAGGATGTCTATCTCAACTTAAATATTCTAAAAATAACGATATAAAACATATAAATAAATACCAAATGTTTCCCAAGTAATCATTTCCGTCCAACGTATATATTTAAGCGCTAGTACATAAAGTAAATCCATCAAATATTAAGGCTTTCACCATTTGTCGGTATGTTCTTCTGCACAACGAAATATTACATCTTATGCCCGAACTACACTTTATACTCTCGCCCACTGAACATTTGCTGATTCAGCCAAAAGGCTTCAGTCCAATACAATAAATTAAAAAAACAACAATAGAGACCATTCCATGCAACTAAACACCACACTTTTAAATGATTATTGCAAAATTTATGCCTCTGATCCTGAATATTCAGATGTAGATGCTCTAGCCGCCTACGTTAGAGTCCATCGTACAGAGCTTATGTAAGAGTTGCATCAGTACGGCATCTTATTATTTCGCGGCTTTAAATTACAACGTCACTATGAGTTTCATGAGTTGATCGAATATCATTTTCAGTTTGAACCTTAGCATACATTTACGCCTAAGAAATCAGGTTGGTTTGCCTCTTTCATGCGTAAATATAGCGAAAATCGTGCAGGTGATGATAGACCTTATCTCAACCACAATACGGTGCAATTAGACTATGTTGAAAACTCAATTCAAGGTCCACATGTCGAAGGTGGCCTATACTCGACTCGCTCGCGTTATATTGCCTTGTTTTGCCAAGAACCCGCGGACCACTTACTTGAAACTGGGTTTAATAACCTCGAAAAAATTTGGGCCCATTTTCCAGTCAGCTCACAACAAAAATACTTAGGCGCATGGAACCATTTTTCTTATATTTCAACACGTAAGCTTAATCTATTTGATCGCTTGACCTTCAATAAAAGCTCATTTGGTTTCCAGAAAAAATCAAATAAAGAAAGCAAACTTACCTTAAAACGCTCACCTTTCGTTGTCATACACCCGAACACGCAAAAGTTGATGATCCAGCCGTGGGCTTTTGCAAACAATACCAATTCTTTTGCCCATCAAGCTGCACAAAAAAGCTTTAAGCATCGAGGAAAGCTTCTACCAGACACTACGGCTCATTGCATGCAACTGTCATGGGAACTTTTCACCCATGAAGGTGAAAAAATTGAATGGACGGATCAGGAAAAACAGCACTTCTTTGAAGTCTTATATCACGATGCACTCTTGCTCCAGTGGCAAAAAGGGGATGTCGCCTTGGTCGATAATATTAAAATTGCCCATTGGCGGATGAATGGCAAACAAGGACAACGAAAACTGATGCAGATCCAAGCCAATGTCTTAAATGCCGATCGACATGCTGCGCTTTAAGACCGCCTTCCTTAGCAACACTCTGTTTGGGTGATTAATGTGAAAGCAGCTGAATTAAATCTGCATGTTTTCCATCCTCAATCACCCAAATACTGCCATCTTTCGCTTGTTGTAAACCACGGATACGTTCTTTCATATCTATCCGTTGAATTTCTTTTACTGGCTGTGCTGTGGTGTCTACAATAATTAATGCTTCAGATGAAAGCCCACCAATGATGGCTTTATCCTGCCACTTTGGAAACATCTGTCCCGTATAAAAAATCAAACTCGATGGAGAAATCACAGGGGTCCAATCTAATTTCGGCGCTTCAAACTCAGGTCGTGTGGCGTGGTCAGGGATATTCATACCACTATAATGATCACCATTCGAAACGATTGGATAACCATAGTTTTTAGCCTTTTGAATTAAATTGAGTTCATCCCCACCTTTGGGGCCCATCTCCACCACCCAAAGTTGTTTTTTGGCATCCAAAGCCATTCCCAAAGGATTACGATGCCCCAAACTCCATATTTGTTTTGCGATATCCCCCTGCATCTGAAATGGATTATCTGAAGCAACCGAACCATCATCATTCAAACGAATCATTTTTCCAAGGTTCGATGTTAAATCTTGTGCAGGATCAAACTTTTGCCGCTCTCCTGAACTAATCCATAGTTTTCCTGCGCCATCAAATAACATCCGATGTGCATAATGTCCTTGCCCACGCACCTTAGGTACTTGTTTCCATATCGTTTTAAGGTTATCTAATTGTGGCTGTGCCTGATCTAAATTCAAATCAGCACGAATCACGACCGCACCATAACCATCTTGCCCTGCTTCTGCATAGCTAAGATAAATTTGATGGTTTTGTGCAAACTCAGGATGTAAAACAATATCACCTAATCCGCCCTGACCACCATAAGCCACTTTAGGTATATTCTTAATGAGGATCTTTGTCTGATCTATAGGATTAAATAAAATCAACTGTCCTGATCTTTCAGTAATCAATAATCGCCCATCGGGTAATACCGCTAATGCCCATGGCTCATTAAATTCAGCGATACGCTTGAGATCTATAGATGTGCCTAAAGAAGTGAAACTGTCCTGTTTTTCCTGTGCCGCTGACTCTATCTGACTTTGAGCATGACATGCCATTAAGCCCAAAAATGCACTCACTGTCATCAACAAACAAAAAGCTTTTTTTCTCAGCATTGCCTTCCCCATTAAACGCACGATCCCAATTCATTGTAGAGAAATCATAAGTACAGCGTTATCCGCTTTGGTAACAAGATGAATCCGTGTAAGTCAAAGCTTACAAAAACTAAGGAAAGTGACCACTAGCCTTAAAACAGCTTATAGCATATATTGAATACATCAGGAGACAGGACGTTTCCCAAACTTAAAACAACAATAATCAGTTTGAGCATCAGGACATGAGATATGACAGGAGTTGTATCTAAGCACTGAAATACAAAGAAACCTCGACAGGATGTCGGGGTTTCTTTTTTATTGAGCACATTAAAACTTAAATGAAACCTTGCTTTGACACATTTTGCATGATCACGAGTTAACTATAGCCATTCTTTCCCAACGGATATAGATGGAATAGTTGTTAAAATTGCTCAGAATATATTCGGATACTTAGTTATAATCTCTTTTAGTGAGTAATAAATCATCAAATTTAAGTGAAAAACTAAATCTCTTAAGTGTTAACAGCTACCTTTTAGCCAATCTTTTATTATCTAACATTATTTAATATATTCAGCATAAAAAAATCCCCCTCTGCTTTAAGCGGAGGGGGATTTAGAATTAATGAGCTGGCGATGACTTACTCTCACATGGATAACTCCACACTACCATCAGCGCTAAGAGGTTTCACTTCTGAGTTCGGGAAGGGATCAGGTGGTTCACTCTTGCTATTGTCGCCAGCACAACTGTTTATGACTATTCGTTGGGTCTTATTTACACATTGTGTATGCCTAACTTTCATCAAATGAGTTATTAACAGGTATATTTGAGTTGGATATTTTATCTAGCTTTATAACTAAATCAAGTTGTTTGCAGTGATTTGAACCACAACACCAACTGTTTGGGTGTTGTATAGTCAAGCCTCACGAGCAATTAGTATTGGTCAGCTTCACATATCACTATGCTTCCACATCCAACCTATCAACGTCGTAGTCTTCAACGGCTCTTTAGAGGACATAAAGTCCTAGGGAAATCTTATCTTGAGGTAGGCTTCCCGCTTAGATGCTTTCAGCGGTTATCCCTTCCGAACATAGCTACCCGGCGATGCGACTGGCGTCACAACCGGTACACCAGAGGTTCGTCCACTCTGGTCCTCTCGTACTAGGAGCAGATCCTCTCAAATTTCCAACGCCCACGGTAGATAGGGACCGAACTGTCTCACGACGTTCTAAACCCAGCTCGCGTACCTCTTTAAATGGCGAACAGCCATACCCTTGGGACCTGCTTCAGCCCCAGGATGAGATGAGCCGACATCGAGGTGCCAAACACCGCCGTCGATATGAACTCTTGGGCGGTATCAGCCTGTTATCCCCAGAGTACCTTTTATCCGTTGAGCGATGGCCCTTCCATACAGAACCACCGGATCACTAAGACCTACTTTCGTACCTGCTCGACTTGTGGGTCTCGCAGTTAAGCGCGCTTTTGCCTTTATACTCTACGCGTGATTTCCGACCACGCTGAGCGCACCTTCGTACTCCTCCGTTACTCTTTAGGAGGAGACCGCCCCAGTCAAACTACCCACCAGACATGGTCCTCGTCCCGGATAACGGGACAGAGTTAGAACCTCAATATTACCAGGGTGGTATTTCAAGATTGGCTCCACCGAAACTAGCGTCTCGGTTTCAAAGCCTCCCACCTATCCTACACAAGTAAGATCAAAGTTCAATGTCAAGCTGCAGTAAAGGTTCACGGGGTCTTTCCGTCTAGCCGCGGGTACACCGCATCTTCACGGCGAATTCGATTTCACTGAGTCTCTGCTGGAGACAGCGCCCCCATCATTATGCCATTCGTGCAGGTCGGAACTTACCCGACAAGGAATTTCGCTACCTTAGGACCGTTATAGTTACGGCCGCCGTTTACTGGGGCTTCGATCAAGAGCTTCGCTTACGCTAACCCCATCAATTAACCTTCCAGCACCGGGCAGGCATCACACCCTATACGTCCACTTTCGTGTTTGCAGAGTGCTATGTTTTTAATAAACAGTTGCAGGGGCCTGGTTTCTGTGGCTGCCAATAGCTCAAGGAGTAAATCCTATCACCGTCGGCAGCGTACCTTCTCCCGAAGTTACGGTACCATTTTGCCTAGTTCCTTCAGCAGAGTTCTCTCAAGCGCTTTGGTCTACTCGACCTGACCACCTGTGTCGGTTTCGGGTACGATTCCTATGTAACTGAAGCTTAGAGACTTTTCCTGGAAGCATGGTATCAGCCACTTCACTGTACAAGTACAGCTTGCTATCAGTTCTCAGCATACAGTACCCCGGATTTGCCTAAGATACATGCCTACAACCTTCCACCTGGACAACCAACGCCAGGCTGACTTAACCTTCTCCGTCCTCTCATCGCATTACATAGAAGTATTGGAATATTAACCAATTTCCCATCGACTACGCCTCTCGGCCTCGCCTTAGGGGTCGACTCACCCAGCCCCGATTAACGTTGGACTGGAACCCTTGGTCTTTCAGCGTGCGAGTTTTTCACTCGCATTGTCGTTACTCACGTCAGCATTCGCACTTCTGATACCTCCAGCATACTTCTCAATACACCTTCATCGGCTTACAGAACGCTCCCCTACCACTTGCAATAAATTGCAAATCCGCAGCTTCGGCATATAGTTTTAGCCCCGTTACATCTTCCGCGCAGGCCGACTCGACTAGTGAGCTATTACGCTTTCTTTAAAGGGTGGCTGCTTCTAAGCCAACCTCCTAGCTGTCTATGCCTTCCCACATCGTTTCCCACTTAACTATAATTTTGGGGCCTTAGCTGGCGGTCTGGATTGTTTTCCTCTTGACTACGGACGTTAGCACCCGCAGTCTGTCTCCCGGATAGTACTCATTGGTATTCGGAGTTTGCATCGGTTTGGTAAGTCGGGATGACCCCCTAGCCGAAACAGTGCTCTACCCCCAATGGTATTCGTCCGAGGCGCTACCTAAATAGCTTTCGGGGAGAACCAGCTATCACCGAGTTTGATTAGCCTTTCACCCCTATCCACAAGTCATCCCCTGGCTTTTCAACGACAGTGGGTTCGGTCCTCCAGTTAGTGTTACCCAACCTTCAACCTGCTCATGGATAGATCACCCGGTTTCGGGTCTACACCCAGCAACTAAACGCCCTATTAAGACTCGATTTCTCTACGGCTCCCCTATGCGGTTAACCTTGCTACTGAATGTAAGTCGCTGACCCATTATACAAAAGGTACGCAGTCACCGAACAAGTCGGCTCCCACTGCTTGTATGCATGCGGTTTCAGGATCTATTTCACTCCCCTCACAGGGGTTCTTTTCGCCTTTCCCTCACGGTACTGGTTCACTATCGGTCAGTCAGGAGTATTTAGCCTTGGAGGATGGTCCCCCCATATTCAGACAAGGTTTCACGTGCCCCGCCCTACTCGACATCATCATATAAGCCCTTTCGTGTACAGGACTATCACCCACTATGGTTGCACTTCCCAGAGCATTCCACTAGAACTTATATGACTTAATGGGCTTTTCCCCGTTCGCTCGCCGCTACTGAGGGAATCTCAATTGATTTCTTTTCCTAAGGGTACTGAGATGTTTCACTTCCCCTCGTTCGCCTCGTATGACTATGTATTCATCATACGATACCTGCCTTATGACAGGTGGGTTTCCCCATTCAGAAATCTCCGGATCACAGGATATTTGCCGCCTCCCCGGAGCTTATCGCAGGCTATTACGTCTTTCATCGCCTCTGACTGCCAAGGCATCCACCACATGCACTTAATTACTTGACTATACAACCCCAAACAGTCGTTAATCCCTACAAGTAGGATTAAGACAGTCTATGATGATTTCTCATCACTTCCTTACAGTTTGTTGTTCTGTGCACTTAAACACTGTACAGCTTCAATTCAATTCACATACCAAAACGCTTGATTCAGTTAATTTCGCTAGTAACTCATTTCTTCAATCTTCATCAATCAGTAATAAATCACTGTTAATGTCAATCTTAAAAACGAGTATGAACAAATTATTTCAACTCAAATATATTCTGTTAATGATTTTTCCAGCCTTCGTCAGGTCAGGAAACTGTGATAAATCACAGAAGTTAATAAAATGCAAACTAATGTCTACTTCTTACTAATTTCTATAATCTAACTACTTAACTTATATATTGATGAACAATATATGGTGGAGACTAGGAGAGTCGAACTCCTGACCTCCTGCGTGCAAAGCAGGCGCTCTACCAACTAAGCTAAGTCCCCAGCTTATCAATAAGTCAATGTTTCTGTTTTCTGTATTCAGCATTTAACAATGCTTGTTAGTCAGATTTGGTGGGTCTGACAAGACTTGAACTTGTGACCCCACGCTTATCAAGCGTGTGCTCTAACCAACTGAGCTACAGACCCTCAGATACATCGTCATGAAGAACAACTTGTTGTGGATTCTTACCAATCGTCAATCTTTCGTTAAGGAGGTGATCCAGCCGCAGGTTCCCCTACGGCTACCTTGTTACGACTTCACCCCAGTCATCGGCCACACCGTGGTAAGCGTCCTCCTTGCGGTTAGACTACCTACTTCTGGTGCAACAAATTCCCATGGTGTGACGGGCGGTGTGTACAAGGCCCGGGAACGTATTCACCGCGGCATTCTGATCCGCGATTACTAGCGATTCCGACTTCATGGAGTCGAGTTGCAGACTCCAATCCGGACTACGATCGGCTTTTTGAGATTAGCATCCTATCGCTAGGTAGCAACCCTTTGTACCGACCATTGTAGCACGTGTGTAGCCCTGGTCGTAAGGGCCATGATGACTTGACGTCGTCCCCGCCTTCCTCCAGTTTGTCACTGGCAGTATCCTTAAAGTTCCCGGCTTAACCCGCTGGCAAATAAGGAAAAGGGTTGCGCTCGTTGCGGGACTTAACCCAACATCTCACGACACGAGCTGACGACAGCCATGCAGCACCTGTATGTAAGTTCCCGAAGGCACCAATCCATCTCTGGAAAGTTCTTACTATGTCAAGACCAGGTAAGGTTCTTCGCGTTGCATCGAATTAAACCACATGCTCCACCGCTTGTGCGGGCCCCCGTCAATTCATTTGAGTTTTAGTCTTGCGACCGTACTCCCCAGGCGGTCTACTTATCGCGTTAGCTGCGCCACTAAAGCCTCAAAGGCCCCAACGGCTAGTAGACATCGTTTACGGCATGGACTACCAGGGTATCTAATCCTGTTTGCTCCCCATGCTTTCGTACCTCAGCGTCAGTATTAGGCCAGATGGCTGCCTTCGCCATCGGTATTCCTCCAGATCTCTACGCATTTCACCGCTACACCTGGAATTCTACCATCCTCTCCCATACTCTAGCTTCCCAGTATCGAATGCAATTCCTAAGTTAAGCTCAGGGATTTCACATCCGACTTAAAAAGCCGCCTACGCACGCTTTACGCCCAGTAAATCCGATTAACGCTCGCACCCTCTGTATTACCGCGGCTGCTGGCACAGAGTTAGCCGGTGCTTATTCTGCGAGTAACGTCCACTATCCTAGAGTATTAATCCAAGTAGCCTCCTCCTCGCTTAAAGTGCTTTACAACCAAAAGGCCTTCTTCACACACGCGGCATGGCTGGATCAGGCTTTCGCCCATTGTCCAATATTCCCCACTGCTGCCTCCCGTAGGAGTCTGGGCCGTGTCTCAGTCCCAGTGTGGCGGATCATCCTCTCAGACCCGCTACAGATCGTCGCCTTGGTAGGCCTTTACCCCACCAACTAGCTAATCTGACTTAGGCTCATCTATTAGCGCAAGGTCCGAAGATCCCCTGCTTTCCCCCGTAGGGCGTATGCGGTATTAGCATTCCTTTCGGAATGTTGTCCCCCACTAATAGGCAGATTCCTAAGCATTACTCACCCGTCCGCCGCTAGGTAATGTAGCAAGCTACATCACCCCGCTCGACTTGCATGTGTTAAGCCTGCCGCCAGCGTTCAATCTGAGCCATGATCAAACTCTTCAGTTAAAAATCATTAGTAGCTTATGGCTACAAATCTTGGCTCATCAATTTTCTGACAAATATTTCTCAAATAAACTTCGAGTAATTTTTACCATCAATCAATGAAATATTTTCGATCGATCAATCAGTAAAAATCCACACAAGTTGTTCTTCATAATCTCTTAATGATCTTTCTAACACCTCGTCAGTGCTAGAAGCTGGACTCAATATACTCAACAACTCAGCACTTCGTGCTTCGTTCGTTTCCGTCTATCTCGTCGGTATGGGGTGCATTCTAGACCATTACGAAATCTTTGCAACCCCCAAATTCACTTATTTGAAACGGGCGTTGGTTTTTTCTACAAAATTTAAGAAAAACCGTATTTTTCATCTATTTTTTGATCATATTTATAATTTTTTCTCTTATTTCTTTCAATATGAGCCTTTCATTTCCAATCTTTAAAAGTCTTTTAAGCTTAAAATTTAAGCCTTAACATTTATTTTTTCTTTAGGATGAGTCTTATCTATCTTCTAGCAACATTTTCGGACTTAAAATCACTCTGTATTTCTTTCATCTCTGTGTTTTTGATAAATCATCTTTCTAAAGACGTAGTTCTTTTATATTTAATACGCGCCTAAGCTGAAAAACTGCCACATCGCTATAAAAGCACCTAATATTTAGCAAGAATGGAATGCTTAGTCTGTTTTTATTTCATTCGCGTAATAGCAAAGCCCTCTTCTATCTATACCATGGTCAAGATAATTCAAGACAGAGCTGAAATAACAGCCACGATAAAGCTTGATGATACGAAGCATCTGGATATAAGTAGAAAACGCAGTGCTATATACCTATAAAGCTGATGACCAGCTTTATTTAAAAGTCTATTGCACCTAACTTTTATGACAGCTCGTTATTTGTCTGCGAGAAACTGATTTTAAAAACTAAATTTTTGCCAATAAAAAAGGAAGAGATCTCTCCCAAAACCTCTTCCTCGGAGTTAGATCGTTATCTGATCCATAGATGTCATTATTATAGTTATCTTAAAAAAAGTCCCTTGGGGAAGAGACTTGAAAACTGTGGAGAGTTATTCTTATTGACCCTTCTAGCGATATTAAAAACATCGACTAGACGTTGAAATCTTATACACACTCATTTTAAATTGCAATATTTTTGGAAAAAATTAAGCATTGTTTTTATAAGGTTTTTTTTGAATTTACTTATTTGATTTTTTTATAAAGATTAAAAAAATAAAAAGCAGGCCGAAGCCTGCTTTTATATCAATAACTTAAAGCATATATATGCACTGACTTAGTCTGTAAAAGTGACTTTGGCAATGGCTTTTTTACCCGACTGGACAATTAAAGTGACATTTTCTTTAACAGAGAAACCCATATCGACCACGTTCCAATCAACTTTGACCGCACCACGACCCACGGCATCTTTTGCCGCTGCAGCATTTGGGTTTAAGCCCGCTACGCGAAGAATTGTTGCAATAAACAACTCGCCACCAAATTCTGCACGTGAAATTGTCACTTCTGGTGTCCCTTCGGGTAGTTCACCCTCAGTAATCAGGTTGCCTGCACCTTTATGTGCATTTTCTGCTGCTTCTGCACCATGGAAACGCTCTACCAACTCAAGGGCTAGAATTTTCTTCACTTCTTGTGGATTACGCCCTTCAGCAATTTCTTTTAGCAGGACTTTAATATCATCAACGGATTTAAAGCTGAGTAAATCGAAATAGCGTTCAATTAATGCATCTGGCATCGAAAGGACTTTCTGATACATCGCCCCTGGTGCATCAAATACCCCAATATAATTACCCAAAGACTTAGACATTTTGTTCACACCGTCTAAACCTTCAAGGATTGGCACTGTAATGCAGACTTGCGCTTCTTGATCATAACGACCTTGAAGTGTACGCCCCATCAATAAGTTAAAGGTTTGGTCCGTACCGCCTAACTCAACATCTGCCTCAAGGGCAATCGAGTCATAGCCTTGAACCAATGGATATAAAAACTCATGAATTGCGATTGGTTGATGGTTGTTATAACGCTTGGTGAAGTCATCACGCTCAAGCATACGTGCAACCGTTTGCTGTGATGCCAACTGAATTAAATCAGCCGCTGTTTTGGTTGCAAACCATTCTGAGTTGAAGCGCACTTTGGTTTTATTAGGATCAAGAATTTTAAACACTTGTTCTTGATAGGTTTTTGCATTTTCAAGCACTTGCTCACGCGACAATGGTGGACGTGTTGCACTTTTTCCAGTTGGGTCACCGATCATCGCGGTATAGTCCCCAATCAAGAAGGTCACGTCATGACCCAAGTCTTGGAAAGTTTTCAGTTTATTAATTAAAACCGTATGCCCCAAGTGCAAGTCAGGCGCAGTCGGGTCAAAGCCCGCTTTAATTTTTAAAGGACGATTTTCTTTTAATTTCTTCAGAAGATCTTCTTCAGAAATAATTTCATGCGTGCCTCGTTGAATGAGAGCAAGTTGTTCTTCAGCCGGCAGGAAATTTGACATCACAAAACCCAAACACATCAGTTATTCAATTTGTGCGATATACTAACACTTTTTCAGCACATTGCAGGCTTTAGAATAATCATGACAGCGATCTATATTGGGGTAATGACTGGCACCAGCATGGATGGTGTTGATATTGTTGCTGCTTCTTTTGATCCTTTAGAGATTCACGCGACACTCACCCTTCCTTTTGATCCAGACCTTCGCGATGAACTCATGGCACTCACTTTGCCAGATGACAACGAAATTGATCGTATGGGTAAAGCCGATGTCGCACTGGCTCAAATGATTGGTCATGGCATCAATGAGATGATTGAGAAAAATCAGCTTGATCGTAGTCAAATCAAAGCCATTGGTTCGCATGGTCAGACTATTCGACATCGTCCTGAACATGGTTTTACTCTGCAAATTGGTGATCCCAATATTATTACTGAGCTCACTCAGCTCCCAGTAATTTCAGATTTTCGCCGTCGTGATATGGCTGCAGGTGGTCAAGGGGCACCGTTGGTACCTGCATTTCATCAAGCGCTCTTCCAACACGATAGTATTCACCGTGTGATATTAAATTTGGGTGGTATTGCCAATGTTAGCATGTTGCCTGCAGGTCAACCTGAAGCCGTGTATGGCTTTGATACAGGTCCAGCTAACATTTTAATGGATGCTTGGTGTGAACGTTATACTGGCCAGCCTTATGATGAAAATGGTAACTGGGCGGCTTATGGTCAACCTATTCGTAGCTTACTCGACCGCCTGCAAGCTCATGAATTTTTTTCTAAAGAACCACCCAAAAGTACTGGTCGTGAAGACTTCAATCTAGAATGGCTAGATGAACAAATTGCCGACTGGCGCAATGACCTTGAATACGACGAGCTTGAAGACAGTCCTGAAAATATTCAGGCTACATTAATGAAGCTCACCACGCGCGCCATTAAAAAAGCCATCTATCGCTCCGATATGGATACGGGTGAAGTCTACGTCTGTGGTGGTGGTGCCTATAATTCACACCTTTTAGAACAGTTACGTTGGCGCTTACGTAAACATAATTGGTCTGTACAAACCACCTCCGCGATTGGCTTAGCCCCAACTTGGGTGGAGGCGACTGCCTTTGCTTGGTTGGCCATGCGTTTTATCCAGCAACTCAGTGGCAACTTACCGACAGTGACAGGCGCACAAGGTAACCGTATTCTCGGAACGATTACCGCGGTTTAAACATCAAAATGCTTCTGGTCTTTTAGACGCAACCCAAGCAAATCAAAAAAACCAGTCAGGTGAATAACCGACTGGCTTTTTCTTTAATTTATATCAACGATTTTTTTTGCTGTTAATGTTAACGCATCATCAACTTGGCATTTTCCTGACGGAAGGCTTTTAAAATTTGCTGCCCCGCTCGTCCCGTCGGACTTAAGCCTAAACGAATTTGCTCCTGACGAATCGCTTGACGAGTTTTATCACCAATCAAGCCATCCACCGCGCCAATATCATAGCCACGATTCAGTAAAAACTGCTGAATTTCACGACGTTCAGAACGTGAAGTGCCTGCATCATCAGTTGGCCAAGTTGTACTAAACCCACCTTGCCCTTGTAAGCGGTCTGATAAATGCGCAATCGCTAATGCATAACTTTCTGCTGCGTTATAACTATAGATTGCATCAAAGTTTTTAAACACTAAAAATAGTGGACCATTTTCACCAGCGGGCGCCATCAACCCCGCTTGTGAGCTAGAAGATAAATTGCCTTGAATTAACGCTGAGCCATCTGCGCGTACCAAGCCGTTTTGCATCCAGTAAGATAAGGACTTCTTATTACGACGACTTTCTCCACTCAGAGAGATCGCTTGCGGATTTTTTACTTCAAATCCCCAAGGCTGCCCAGTTTGCCAGCCGCGTTTTTTAAGGAAATTGGCTGTTGATGCCAAAGCATCTGTGGTACTCGACACCAAATCACGGCGTCCATCACCATCAAAATCGACCGCCAGCTCTTCATACGTCGATGGCATAAACTGGGTATGGCCAAACGCACCTGCCCATGAGCCTTTCAGTTGTGGCTCCGTTAAATCGCCACGCTGTAAAATACGCATAGCGGCAAAAAACTCTCCACGGAAATAGCTTTGGCGGCGCCCTTCACAACTCAATGTGCCTAAAGCTTGTAATAATGGATATTTACCTGAAATATCGCCAAAATTACTTTCCACGCCCCACACGGCAACCACAGTCTCCGCAGGCACACCATACGCGGCCGCAACACGATTCAACACTTCACGATGCTGCGCCAATTTTTGCTGACCTACCGCAACACGCTCATCATCCACCAATCCTGACAAATAATCCCAAATCGGCGTGGAAAATTCAGGTTGGTAATTTAATTTTTCAATCACAGAATAATCAGGCGCTAAATTTTGTGTGTAGCGATCATAAGTGGACGCAGACACACCATTCGCCATCGCTTGGCTTTTTAAATTGGCAATACAGCTTTGAAATGAATTCTGAGGATGATAATCGGAAGTTGCGACATTTGAACTGCCTGTAACTTTTTGACCATTAATAATAAGCTCAGCATTCGCCTGAGTCGCCGCTAAAAAAAATGAACCTAAAAGAAAAGCAAAACGGTGCATAAAATCCCTAATGATTCTTTATCTCTGAATTATGCTTTTAACCTTAACACTTTCGATTTCACTTTTCTGAATCAAAACGTAAATGAATATTCATTTTGGTTTAAATTCAAAACCATCTTTTAAATTTAAAACCACTTATCCACAACACTACAGATCTCAACTTTTGAATTCAAAAACAACCTTTAGTTCAGCAAGCACTTTAAATTCAATCATCTTGTTTTAAATTTATTTTATCCACATTTTTATTTAACCTTCATAATCAACAATATACAAAGAATTAAACTTCGAAACCCAAGCTCAATATTTTTAAATTCAAAACTTTAAATTCATCTCACAGACTTTAAATTTATTGTTTTGAATTTAAATTCAAACAGCATCAAAACTTTTAAATTCATTTTAAATTTAAACACTCGATTTAAATTTAAAACCCACTTTTAAATTCAAAATTTTACTTCTATTTTTTAAATTCAAAATAGACTTAAAAAGATATCCACATACCCAAGTTGATAGAGCTCTCTACTGTTTCACTTTCTTTTAGGTGAAAACCAGTGTCACATTCAATCGTAGACGCTGTTTTAAACGTGCTTCTCTGCACAAAACTCGCTTTATTTTGCTTTCAGTTTATTTTTCTATGCGCTAATTTTATCAAAACGGATAAAAAACACTCAATTTATTTCAATTTTGATCCGATTAACGGTCACTTTTTTCAAAGAGGCGCAATCATGCCTGAATGAGTCCAAATAAAAAAGCGACCACTATCGTGATCGCTTTTTTTAACAACAACTGAAGCTTTAGATGGTCATATCTTCGCTCAGTGCCAATGGATTTGGTAAGATTTTAGCCAACTGGCGACATAGCATCGTGAGTTGAGCGGTATCATTCGGCATTAAAGTTAGGTGACCAATCTTACGACCTTCACGTTCTTCCTTATTATAAAGATGTAGATGTACACCTTCTAAGGCCAAGACTTGTTCAGACTGTGGATACTGACCAATAATATTGATCATGACCGTAGGGCGAACGACTTCAGTTGAACCCAAGGGTAAGCCTGCAACTGCACGAATATGGTTTTCAAACTGAGAGCATACTGCGCCTTCAATCGACCAGTGTCCTGAATTATGCACACGTGGCGCCATTTCATTGGCATACAAACCTTTGTCTGTGACAAACAGTTCTAAGGTCAACACGCCAACATAATTCAAATGATTCAATAGGCGAGTGATGTAGTCTTGTGCAACGGGTTGTAAGTCCGCACTATTCGGTGCAGGAACAATCGAATGCGACAAAATACCATGATGGTGATGGTTTTCAGCCAATGGCCACGTTTTCACATCGCCATTTTGACCACGTACCGCAATGATCGAAACTTCACGCGAGAAGGTCACAAAGCTTTCTGCAATTAAACTTCCAGCAGGGCCTAATTCAGCCCATGCTTGTTCAATTTGTTGTTCAGAACGCAATACAAACTGACCTTTGCCATCATAGCCACCTGTGGCTGTCTTCAGCACAATCGGTAAACCCAGCTCAGCAACTGCAGCGCTTAAACTTTCTAGAGAATCTACCGCTTTATAAGGCGCAACAGGAATCTCAAGCTCATCAAATAACGCTTTTTCAGACAAGCGATGCTGTGCAATAGCTAAAGCCTGACGCGGCGGATGCATATCTTTTTGCTTGGTCAAAACATCAACATCGGACAAAGGCGTATTTTCAAACTCAAGGCTGAAGACATCTGCACTGGCAATAAAGTCTTGTAAACCATTTTCAGTTTTGCTTGAAATCACTGTTCCTAAAGCCGCTGAAGGGCAGTCTGTACTCACATCAAAGAACGTACATTGAATATTCAGTGGCAAAGCCGCTTGCGCCATCATGCGACCCAGCTGCCCACCACCAAAAATACCGATGGTTTTATTCATGAGGAATGCCCCGTATTAAGCTTGGCCTGGAATATTGCTGCTTGCGACTTTGTCGGTTTGTGCAGCACGGAAATCTGCTACATTTTTTGCAATTTCAGGACGTGTCAGACCTAAAATTTGTGCTGCCATAATCGCGGCATTGGTTGCGCCTGCTGGACCAATTGCTAAAGTACCCACTGCAATACCTGCTGGCATTTGCACAATGGATAACAGTGAATCGACACCGTTTAAAATCGAAGACTTCACTGGCACACCCAGTACAGGCAAATCAGTTTTCGCCGCACACATTCCTGGTAAATGCGCCGCACCGCCTGCACCCGCAATAATCACTTGGATACCACGGTCACGTGCTTGCTCAGCATATTCAAAAAGACGATCTGGCGTACGGTGCGCAGACACAACTTCCGCTTCAAATGGGACACCAAGTTGCTTAAGCATATTGGCAGTGTGTTCGAGAGTGGCCCAATCTGATTGAGAACCCATGATAATTCCAACGAGAGGAGTGTCTTGTGAAGCGGCCGCATTCATTGCAATGTTTCCAGAGATAGTTAAGAGAGATAAATCTCGACTAGCGCCAAGCTTTAATAAGAGCCCCGTATTATAGACTGATTTTTCAGCTCTCCAAAATTTAACCGTACAACTAAATGCAGATTTTTCTTGTTTTTTTATGGCGTAGCATAAAACTTAAATAAAAAGAGGACTGTAGCCTCACTTTTTGATTTATTGGCTGCGAAAGACAAAATACACACAACCAAATAAACACAGTCCTGCCCATAAATAATCGAGCTTAAAAGGCTGTTTAAATAAGAAAAGCATAAACGGTACAAAAACCAAGAGCGTCACCACTTCTTGAGTGATTTTCATTTCGCCCATCGACCAGCCTTGCTGTGACAGCATACGGGTCGCAGGAATCATAAAACTGTATTCCACCAACGCGATGAACCAGCTAAATAAAATGGCTTGCCAAAGCGGCACACCCGGTAAAAATTTTAAATGTCCATACCATGCAAGTGTCATAAAACAGTTGGCAATAATCAATAAAATAAAGGGCAGGGACATGAAGCAAAATCGCTGAGTTTAGGAGCATTTTATTCTACGTTTTTTGCTAGAAAATTCAGCAAATATTGCACTTTTTAGCCGAATTTTTTACAAAATAAAAGCGTTGTTCAAGCCGCAGAATAATTAAACGATTAGATACAAGAATCACTATCTTTTCGCTAAGCGCCTTGCTATGGTTGCTTTCACATCGAATTAATCACGACAACAGCACCAACAATACGTGATGTGTCTATAAAAGCAGTGGAGTGAGGCGGAATGCATCTGCATATTTTGGGTATTTGTGGCACCTTTATGGGGTCTTTAGCGCTTTTAGCACGTGATCTTGGCCACACAGTGACGGGTTCGGATCTAAACGTTTATCCTCCCATGTCGACCCAACTCGAAAATGCAGGCATTACCTTAATGCAAGGTTATGACCGCAGTCATTTGCAACCGCATCCTGATTTGGTCATCGTCGGCAATGCGATGAAACGCGGGATTGATGCCGTTGAATACATGCTTAATGAAGGCTTACCATATATTTCAGGCCCACAATTTTTGGCCGATCATGTACTTCAAGGCAAACACGTACTTGGTGTAGCAGGGACCCACGGTAAAACTACCACCACCACCATGTTGGCTTGGGTGTTGGATCAGGCTGGCTTAGAGCCAGGTTTCCTAATTGGCGGTGTACCTTTAGGTTTCTCTGAAAGTGCGCGTTTAGGTGCTGGCAAGTACTTCTGTGTCGAAGCCGATGAATATGATTCTGCCTTTTTCGACAAACGTTCGAAGTTCGTGCATTACCATCCCAAAACAGCCATTTTAAATAACCTTGAATTTGACCATGCCGACATTTTTGATGATTTAGCAGCAATTCAAAAACAATTCCACCACTTGGTTCGTACTATTCCAAGTGAAGGTCGTATCATTGCGCCTATTACTGAAAGCAATATTGATGAAGTTTTAGAGCAGGGCTGTTGGACACCTGTGGTTCGTACCTCTTTAGAGGCCCACGACAAGTCTGAATTGTATGCCGAACAACTCAGTGCTGATGGTTCACATTTTAAAGTACTCCAACACGGCGTGGTAAAAGGCATCGTGCAATGGAACATGACAGGGCAGCACAGCGTAGCCAATGCTTTGGCGACTATCGCTGCGGCTGAACATGTTGGCGTAAGCATTGAAACAGCGTGCGAAGCACTGTCTAACTTTGGTGGCGTGAAGCGCCGTATGGAGCTTTTAGGTACAGTACGTGGTGTTGAAGTGTATGATGACTTTGCCCATCACCCAACCGCAATAGATACGACGCTGGAAGGCGCACGTAAGCGTTTAGGCGAACGTAAGTTATGGGCGATTATTGAACCACGTTCAAATACCATGCGTATGGGAAGCCATAAAGATGGACTTGCGCACTCTGCACGTTTGGCCGATGAAGTGATTTGGTATCAACCAGAAGGTTTAGACTGGGACTTACAACCTGTCATTGCGGCTGCACCCAACAAGGCAGTAGTTGCACGCACTTTGGATGACATTATCCATACCATCGTCAGTGATGCAGGCGAGGGCGATGCGGTTGTGATCATGTCCAATGGCGGCTTTGGTGGTTTACACCAAAAATTGATCAGCGCTTTAAACGCAGAATAAGTTATTCCCATTAGAAGAAAAAACCCGCATATGGCGGGTTTTTTACAAGCTTATCCAATTAAAAACCAGACATCGTACCCGTATATTCAAAATCTTTTAGTTTTGCCCAGCCTTGAACCGTGTCTCCCAAGCGCTTGCTGAAATACATCATCGAAACCCACTGTTCTTGGCCATCATCATAGGTGCTATAAGCAGTAATATGATCATTTTTAATCATAAACAGATCTTTGATTTTACAAGCATTGCTCGGTGCTGAATGAAAATATACTCTGGTTGGAGCAATCACTTTCATACCCCAACGTGGAATGATCTGAACTTCTTTTTGTTCTGCCTTTTCCTCAAGTTTTACACAATCTTCAGCATGCAATAAAGGGGCAACTGAACAGAATAGGGCAATAGATAAAAGCGTCTTCATATACTTTAATTTCACCATCATTCAGCGCTGCAAAACACAAAATAGAACTGTAATGGCAGCTATATCGATCTCATTTAGCTTAACCTTTAGAATTGCGATGAATGGCGAACAATTAAGCCGCAACATCCTCAAAACTTTTCTCACGGCGAAACATCACATCGACATAAGAACAGGTCGGGATAATCTTCAGGTTTTTCTCACGCGAAAAATCAACGAGAGTATCCAACAGCAAACGCGCCACACCTTGACCTCGCAGTGAATCATCGACCCAAGTATGGTTGGCATCAATGGTTGTCTCGTCCCGCCAAATATAGCTAATTTCAGCAATGCGCTGACCGTCTGCATTATTTAAAAAAAACTCACCTTTTTGATCACGATCTACATGTTGAAATTGCATAGCACACTCATTGAATGGATTGATTTATCGTTCTCTATCTTAGTGGAATAAAACATCATGAATAGATGGATCTTTGTCGAATACCGATTTGGAAAACGGACACAAGGGTAAAATTTTCACGCCCTTATCACGGGCAAAGTTAACCAAAACATCCAATAACTGACGCCCCACATGTTGCCCACGGAGCAACTCACTGACCCAAGTGTGATCAATAATAAATTTATCATCCCCAGCCCAACTATAAGTCATTTCCGCCACACGCTCGTTTTCTTGCTCAACAAAAACTTCGCCTTTACTACCTGTTTCTTGATGTTGAATTTTCATTATTATTCCTCTTTGGTTTACTGTTTTTTTTTAGCTTGCCACAAATTGAAGTAAAATTTTGTCTCATTTATATTTCATCTACAATTTTCTTTAATATTTGCTCAAACCATAAAAATATGCGATGCTTAACTCACTTTTGGATCAAATCCAAAACCAAATTTATGTTGAACAAGGGGAGTAGCCTCCTCCAAACGTGAAAAATAAATGCCATGCATCACTTTCACGTGTCAGATTATCGTCATTACACTTTGCAAAAAGTCGGTATCTGAGCATTTTAGCGCACAAAATACATACGCTAAAATGTAGGCAAGACCTTGATCATGTTGTCACAGATATTTTATTTCATCTGGCAGCAGGTCAAGGTTTTTTTGTGGCCGATTGCTGGATGTGGAGGATTTCATGGAATCTATCGGCAATTTATGGCTATACCTTGCTTTTTTCGGCATTGTTACCGTGATGCTACTGATCGACTTTTTAGGCTTTAAACAAAAAGAAGGCCAAGAAGTTAAAATCAAAACAGCCGCGTTATGGAGTATTGCGTGGGTTTCCGTCGCATCACTCTTTGGTGCAGGTCTCTGGCTTTATTTACAACAAACTGCAGGTGTCACTGTGGCCAATACCAAGGTCATGGAGTATTTCGCAGGTTATTTACTTGAAAAATCTTTAGCCGTCGACAACGTCTTTGTCTGGCTGATGATCTTTGCTGCTTTTGCTATCCCACCTGCACTACAACGCCAATTACTGCTGTATGGTGTATTGGGCGCGATTATTCTACGTACCATCTTTATTTTTATTGGCGCGTGGTTCGTGCAAGAGTTCTCATGGATTCTGTATATCTTCGGTGCTTTCTTGGTGTATACGGGCTTCAAATTCTTCAAAGGGCAAAACGAAGAAGAAACCAATATCGAAGATATGGCGATCTTAAAATGGCTGCGCAAACATATGCGGATTACTCCGCAAATGCATGGCAATAAGTTCTTTGTCCGTCAAAACGGGATGTTGTGGGCAACACCACTGTTCTTGGTGTTAATTTTAGTTGAAGCGTCGGATGTAATTTTCGCGGTGGACTCCATTCCTGCAATTTTCGCGGTGACCTCTGATCCGTTTATCGTATTGACTGCAAACTTAATGGCAATTTTGGGTCTACGTGCGATGTTCTTCTTGTTGTCTGGTGCAGCAACCAAGATGCATTATCTCCCATATGGTTTAGGTATTATCTTGGTGTTTATCGGCTTTAAGATGCTCATGCTGGATGTGTTCCATATGCCAATTTGGATTTCACTGGGCTTTATTGTGTTGGTGCTGACTATTACTGCAATCCTATCGATTCGATACAGTAAGAAACATCATCAAACCACCCTCTAATGTTTTAAAAAAGCCTTCCTCTGTGAAGGCTTTTTTTATGACCAAATTTTAGTATACATAAGACTTAATCCTATGATTTTCTGTGTAAATGTACTGTACTTTATGCAAACAGCTCCCTATGATAAGCGGGCTTAAAACCCTTGGTTTTACCTGTAAAAATAAAAGAACCCGAAGGTTGCTCATCCATGCGTACCAAAAAATTAACTCTTGTTGTGGTGCCGGTTTTACTCACGGCATGTAGCGGCTCTAAAACCCTACAACAGGATGTTTACAATAACCAATATAACTGCTACCAAGACTGGCATTTTGAACTGTGCGAACCTGCTAACGAAAATGGCGAATCGAGCTATAGTGGCTCTACTGGGGTCTATATCGGCCCACAATATTATAAAAATAACCGTAAAGTCCGTTACTTGGGCCAAGTCATGAAAGCACGCGGACGACATTCGACAGGCTCACCCAGAATCTCGACTCACGTTTTTAGCCATGCCAAATCCCAACCCATTCGTGGAGGCTTCGGCCGTGGCGGAGGCTCGTTCGGAGGTTAATACATGAAACGAGTTCTACTGCCTGAGCGTGCAAACTGGCAACAAGCACATCAAGAGATTGGTTTTGACTACTACAACTTGCCGTCGCGGGATGGTTCAATGTATTGGTCAGAAGGTGTGGCTTATGAGTTTAGCCTCAAGCAAATTGAACAACTTGAAGATGCCTCGAACGAATTACACCAGATGTGCCTTGAAGTGGCAGGGGATATGATTCAACGCGGTTATTATCCCGAATATTTTCAACTCCCCCCAGCAGCGATTCCTCTGATTGAGCATTCATGGAAAAACCAAGCACCAATGCTCTATGGCCGTTTCGATTTTGCCTATGATGGTCAAGCCATCAAAATGCTGGAATACAATGCCGATACGCCAACGGGTTTACTCGAAGCGTCTGTTGCACAGTGGCATTGGATTGAACAAGTCGAAAATATTGCAAACCGTGATCAGTTCAACAGCATTCATGAAAAGCTGATTGAGCGCTGGAAACAGCTCTATCCTGCGCGTAGCCGTGTCCATTTCGCAGCCTGCCAAGAAGCAGGGCGTGAAGATTGGGGCAATTTAGAATACCTCATGGATACTGCTTTTCAGGCAGGCTTAAATGTCAGCGAACTGTCGATGGAAAACATCGGTTGGAATGGCACAGCCTTTGTCGATTTGCATCAGCAAGAGATTCAGCATTTATTTAAGCTGTATCCGTGGGAATGGATTTGGGAAGAAAATTTTGCGCAGTTTCTCAAACCTGAAACCGAATGGATTGAACCGTGTTGGAAAATGCTGCTCTCCAATAAAGCCCTATTGATCGAGCTATGGAAACGCTTTCCGAATCATCCATTGTTGTTAGAAACCCATGCTTATGATGCGCACGCCCACTACGCAGGGAAATGGGTGCGTAAGCCCATCTTAGCGCGCGAAGGCGCAAATATTCATATCCTACAAAACAATGTCGATTGCGGCGCAGCCTCAGGTAGTTTTTACTTCGATGACTACGACAAATATGGCTATGTCATGCAGCGCTGGGTAAAAACTCCGTTGCATGAAGGCATGCTGCCCACCTTGGGACTTTGGATGGTCGGAGATGAATGTGCGGGGATGTCACTGCGTGAAGATGTGTTTGATGTGATTGGCAATGATGCGCATTTTGCTGCGCATTATTTTGTGGAATAAAGTGGCGCTCTAAATCACCTATTTAAAATAGATGTCCAAAGATTAATGCGGGTCTGTTCAGGCGTTTTAGTAGGAGCACCATCACTTTTAGGTTATTCACGGCGGAGTCTTATCTTTTTTAAGTTCGATACTGGGAGCTCAATTATTCTTTTGTTTCGCCAAATGAGAAGCGAAGCTTCGTAAGGAAAGCATTTGTTCTCCGCAAAACCTATTCACTTTCTATAATTAAAAAATTTGTGTTGCAAAAATAATCTACTCCAAACACTACGCAGGTTGCGGATGACGCTTCCGTGTATCAAATAAAGTTTAAATTGAAAAAGAAAATGCCTGTCAACTCTAAAACTGACAGGCATACATTCGAAGACAATATTTTTTTCAAGCTTAAATAGTATGCGCTTTAACCCGCTTCATATAAGACACCAAACGCGTGAAAAACAAGATTTGCAGGAAGATGGTAAATAGCGAAATAGTCCATTCATACCAATTATCAAACGCTGTGCCTTCTAGATTAAAAGCAAAATAAAGCCCCAATAACACTGCACCAAAGACAACACCAGCCACGGTGGTTTGTACCAAAATGGGAAAAGACAACGCTGTGATTCGACCTAAGAAATGCTCGCCCTCATCGCCACCATTGGCTTTATAAGCGCTTTGAATCCCGATAAACATAATCAATAAAGTCAGAAGTCCCTCAACGCCAATCACACGGACATCACCATAGGGTGAATACATGCCGTAGTAATACACCACTGAAACCAGTAAGGCGGTGACTAAGTAATAATTTTTATAATGCTTTTTATCGAGGGTATTGCTAGATAATTCATGTGCTAATGCTTTGGTATTCCAAAAATACATGCCGATAATTGTCTCTTATTTTATCAATGCCGACACTGTACTGACTCAGCATTCAAAGATAAAGACTTTCTCAACAAAATTTTGCGAAGAGATTGAATCATTTAAGCTCAAAGCATCTGCTTATGCATTGCATAAAAAATCACGATCTTATCGATGGCACAGGTACATGTCTGGCCTTAAAACAGTTCAATTTTTAAGAAAATACTGCTCCAGTCTTTCATTTAAAATGTAGTGTTCACAACCCAAATAAAAACTTCAGTAAATAGCCGTGAAAAAAATCCAGTTTACGGTACAATCAATCGAAAAAAAGTCAAAACGCAGGTTTAAAATGTCTTCTGTAGTTGCAACGACGGCGGTTCGCGGTCGCTTCCTAGATATTCAGAATACGGTTGCCCAAGCGCGTGAAATTCACGACCAAGTGCGTTACGTAGAAGATGGTTTACTGATTAGCCAAAATGGCAAAATCCAATGGTTTGGATCTTGGCAGGAGGGGCAACAGCACCTTCCTGTTGGCGTCGAGGTTCAGCACTATCCTGAACAATTGATTGTGCCGGGCTTTATCGACACCCACATTCATTTTCCACAAACAGAAATGGTGGGGGCCTATGGTGAACAGCTACTTGAATGGCTCAATACCTATACCTTCCCAACTGAATTACAATTTTCAGATAAAGCCTATGCCGACCGGATTGCCCAATTCTTTGTGCAAGAACTGCTAAAAAATGGCACCACCACAGCCTTGGTCTTCTGTACTGTACATACCGAATCGGTAAATGCACTATTTGAAGCGGCAGGGCAGCACCAGATGCGTCTGATCGCAGGTAAAGTCATGATGGACCGTCATGCACCTGAAGATCTGTGCGACACACCTGACAGTGCTTATGCAGACTCTAAGGCACTGATTGAAAAATGGCATGGCAAAGGCCGTAACTTGTATGCGATTACGCCACGTTTTGCTCCAACCTCAACACCAGAGCAACTGGCTAAAGCAGGGCAGCTCAAAGCTGAATACCCAGATGTGTATGTGCATACGCATTTAAGTGAAAATAAAAATGAAATCGCTTGGGTGAAAGACTTATTCCCTGAGCAGCAAGGTTATCTGGATGTTTATCATCACTTTGGCTTAACCGGTTCGCATTCGGTCTTTGCCCACTGCGTGCATTTAGAAGAGGCTGAGTGGGACTGCATGCATCAGACTGACTCTGCCATTGCTTTCTGTCCGACCTCCAACCTATTTTTAGGCAGTGGTTTATTTCCATTGAATAAGACTTGGGACAAGCAGGTAAAAGTTGGGCTGGGTACAGACATTGGTGCAGGGACCTCTTTTAACCAACTACAAACCCTGAATGAAGCCTATAAAGTGCAGCAGCTTCAGGGCGATAAATTGTCTGCGTTTGAATCGCTCTACCACGCTACGCTGGGCGGTGCCAAAGCACTGAGCTTGGATGATAAACTCGGTAACTTTAATTTGGGCAAAGAAGCCGACTTTGTGGTGCTCGATCTCAAAGCAACTGCGTTGCAAGCATTACGTCAACAACGTGCAAAAGGGATTGAAGATGCGTTATTTGCCCTAATGACCATGGGTGATGACCGTAATATTCATGCGACTTATATTTTTGGTCAGAAAGCCTATGTGCAAAATTAAGTAGCAAATAGCGAAAATTTAAGCAGCTAATCGAGTTTTGAAACAACTTTGATTTTCGCTTCTAAACCAAGCTGCATCCCGCCTGCAATGAAATGATTACATTTCCAGCAGGCAAAAGGGGGTGCATCTCGTTTAGAGATATATTAAAATTAATGCATATATAGAGGTGTTGCAGGTCAACGCCTTTTTTATTTTTGATTTTTTTAAATTTTTAGGTATCTACCCATGACCGTTCAAATGAGCGTAATGATTTCTACTGAAGAGATTCAAGCGAAAGTAAAAGAGCTTGGTGCACAAATCGATGCGCATTATGCAAACAGTGATAAGGAACTCGTACTGATTGGTTTATTACGAGGTTCAGTCATTTTCATGGCAGACTTATGTCGTACGATTTCAAAACCCCATGAACTCGATTTCATGACGGTTTCGAGCTACGGCAGCGGTACGGTATCTTCACGTGATGTAAAAATTTTAAAAGATTTAGACGGTGAAATTCGCGGTAAAGATGTTTTGGTCATTGAAGACATCATCGACTCAGGCAACACCTTGAGCAAAGTACTCGAAATTTTAGAAACACGCTCTCCCAACTCAATTGAACTTTGTACCTTAGTCAGCAAACCTTCACGCCGTGAAATTGAACTCGATGTGAAGTTTTTAGGCTTTAGTGTCGAAGATCGATTCATTGTGGGTTATGGCCTAGACTACGACCAAAAGTACCGTCATTTGCCATTTATTGGTGAAATTGGTCTTTAAGAGCAATCGATAAAAGAGTGGCCGAAGGCCACTTTTTTTATTTTTATCGTGAGCTAAGTACATAAAACATACAGTTTTTAGCAGATTCGCTCTACTGCACAGTCGCATTATGCCTGATGATATTTTTGCACATGATGTAAAAACAAAGACATGATAAAAAAAGGAGCTGGCTCATGTGGTCACTTATTGTTGCAATCGTGATTGGTTTTATTGCAGGTCTCATCGCACGTGCTATCCATCCTGGCGATGACAAAGCAGGATTTATTATCACCACTTTACTGGGGATTGCAGGTTCTCTCGTAGCCACTTATGGTGGTCGTTTACTTGGTCTCTATAGTGAAGGCTCTGCCGCAGGCTTTATTGCTTCAGTTATTGGGGCCATCGTTATTCTATTCATCTACAACATGGTCACCAAAAAAACCTAAACTCAGCCATTAAAAAAAGCACCGTTTCAGGTGCTTTTTATCTGTATGTTTGAACTCTTATAAGCCCAGTTCACGCCACATATTTTCAATGGTGGTTGAAGGCACAGCGCCATTCACTTTAAAGCCATTTGAGAAAATAACCACGGGCGTCCCTTGTAAACCCAGACTACGACCGAGTTCAATGTTGCGCTCAATTGGATTGGCGCACGGTTTTTTCGACGTCGGTTGAGTCCCTTTCGCAATCAAATTTTTCCATGCGAGGGCAGGATCTGCTTCACAAAATACTTGTTTCGACGGTGCAATCGATTGCGCCTTAATAGCATAAATAAAAGTGTAGATGGTCACATCATTCAGTTTATTCAGCTCAGCCTCTAACTGCTTACAGTAAGGGCAGTTTGGGTCTGAAAAAACCGCCAATTGGCGTTTGCCGTTGCCTTTAACGCTTTTAATGGCATCTTTTAGCGGCAGCTTGTTCCAATCGAGCGAGTTCTGTTGCACATATAAGGCAGCACTTAAATTTTTCTGATCTTTTAAGCGTACCATCGAACCTGCAATCACATGCTCAGCCGCTTCGCCTAAATACACAATTTCGCCATCTAAAGATCCGCTATAAATGCCCGACATTTCTGTTTTTTGAATATTTTGAACATTAATATTTGGATAATTCTTTTTTAAGTTGGCTTGAACACTTTCTACGCTGGCCATACTCATGCTTGCAATTGCACTTGTGAGTAGTGCCAAACCCAGTTTTTTTATCATCACTTTTTGCTCTTTCAATCGGAGAACCACGGCGCTAGTGTAGAGCGTATTATTCAAGCATTGAATCATTTTTTCCACGGCTTTACCGAAACCCAACACGCCTTGCTTATGAACTGGCCAAAGTTTCACGTGGAACAGTTAGAGCCTTGCTATTAATTTCCACCGAGACATGAACAATTTCCTCATGAATCGAGAGCATTGCCCGCACGCGATCCGCAGTTAAGTCTACCGTCGTTTCTAAAGCCAAAATGCAGGAAAACTTGCCTTTGCCTACTTTCCAAACATGTAAATCAGTCAAGGTCGTCTGCGGTAGTTCTGCCAACACTTCGCGAATTTCATCCACCACATGATGATCCATTTCAGCATCTAACAAGGTTTTTCCCGTTTCTTGCATTAAGCTCAATGCCCATTTGGCTACCAGTATTGATCCCACGATTCCAAGGGCAGCATCGAGAAAATCCCAGCCCAAATATTTACCAAAAATCAGCGCAATAATGGCAAAAATGGAAGTCACTGCGTCTGCCACTACATGCATAAATGCAGCTTTCTGATTTAAATCATGATGATGGCTATGTACTTCTGATGCATGATCATGAGCGTGATGGTGATGGTGATGGTGATGGTCACCATCGTGCAGCAACCATGCACAGATTAAATTCACCAATAAGCCTAAAATCGCAATTGGAATCGCTTCGTTATAATGAATTTGTACAGGCGAGAATAGACGCTGAATCGAGTGAAAAGCCATAAAACCCGCCACTATCATCAGCAAAATAGCACTGCTGTAACCTGCAAGAATTTCAATTTTCCATGTGCCGAAACTAAAGCGCTGATCATGGGCATAATGCCGTGCAGCACGATAAGCAAAATAAGCCAAACCCAGTGCCAACATATGCGAACTCATATGCCAACCATCCGCCAGCAAAGCCATTGATTGGAAAATCCATCCACCAATCACTTCTAATAACATCATGACTGCCGTTAAAATGGTCGCCATTAAAATCCGTTTTTGTGCCAGTGGATTACCGTCATCAAAATGATGCGTATGCTGACGTGATGGGGTATTTTGCATTTAAAATCATTCACCAATATACTCCCCCTTAGTATATTTATTTTTGGAGCAATGTGTTGAGTCATTTGCATGAAGATAAAAAAATTTTAAACCGTGTGAAGCGCTTACAAGGGCAGGTCAACGCCGTTGAACTCTCGATTACATATCCCGATGCCAGTTGTATCGACGTTTTACAACAAGTCGCTGCTATTAAAGGCGCGGTCAATGGGCTGATGAATGAACTGGTTGAAGCACACTTACGCCATCATGTATTAGCACAAGCTGAACAGGTCAATGAAGAAGAGTTGGCTGAGTTCTTAAAACTGCTGAAACGCTATGGCTAAGTTTTATTGCGTTCTTTTTCAAGTTTTTAGTTGACCATTTTTTCCACAAACCGATACACTGTTGCTCTCTATCCTTTTTCTCTTGGGCATCAAAATATTCTTGTTTTGACCGAGAGAGCCGCATGGCATTTGCATGACAACAAGCACTTCTTGGCGTCCATTTTGTATGGTCAGCCTCGCCTTAATGATGGGAACGATGGGGACTGCCTTAGCCAGTCCACTTTACCCGCTGTATCAAGCCTTATGGCATCTGGTGCCGAGTCAGATCACCTATATTTTTGTGGCTTATATGTTTGGTTGTCTCGCTACTTTACTGTTTCTCGGCCGGACCAGTAATAGCATTGGCTATTTACGCACCTTACAAGTAGGGTTGGTGTTTATCAGCATCGGGTTGGTGATTTCCGCTTATGCTTCTGATGCTCTCATCTTATCTTTGGGGCGCTTTATTATTGGTATTGCATCTGGTTTGATGACCACTTCGGCCTTACTGGGACTGATGTATACCGTGCCCAAAAGCCATCAACAGATTGCGCCGCAGCTCAGTTCGATTATTACCGCAGTAGGTTTTGGCTTAGGCCCGCTGATTGGTGGCCTGATAGCTCAATTTTCAGAA
Source organism: Acinetobacter sp. PC34 (assembly GCF_051789135.1). Lineage (NCBI taxonomy): Bacteria > Pseudomonadati > Pseudomonadota > Gammaproteobacteria > Moraxellales > Moraxellaceae > Acinetobacter > Acinetobacter sp. PC34. The sequence continues at coordinate 3,503,079 of NZ_CP196664.1, forward strand.
TACCCTTTGGTCAGCCCTTATCTACCGGTCATTCTTGGTGCTGTACTGTGTTTCTTTGGTTTATTTTGGGTTGAGTCTCCCACATTTACCGCACAGCCCTTTAGTATTGCCCCAAAGCTACTCCGACCAGAAGTGCAATATCATCAGTTGTTTTTGATCGTTGGATTTACCGCATTTAGTGCCTTTGCCGCGTTTAGTTTATTTGCATCCTTATCCCCGTCATTTGTGCGGGATATTTTGCCGTGGCACGGCCCCCTTATCAGCGGTTCAGCCATTACCAGCATTCTCATTGTCTCTGCCGTGGTGCAGTATTTTGCCAGAAGTATTCCTGCATATAAGTGCCTCAACTATGGCTTAATTACCTTGATTGCAAGCTTAGGCATTTTGGCGCTGTGTATGCTATTTCAACTGAGTGCATTTTTCTTTATCAGTGATTTTCTCGTTGGTGTCGGACATGGCCTGACCTTGATTGGTTCCTTTGGTCTCATTCATGCCATGACCAGCTTAGAGAATCGTGCTGCGGTGATGTCGACTTATCTTTTTATTGGTTATTTGGGTACGATTGTGCCTATTGTAGCTGTGGGTTATCTGGCAGATCACTTTGGATTAAGTTTCGGGGTCATTAGCTTTAGCATTGTCATCGCTTTATTGTGTTTTTATCTGTGGTTTGCGCATAAGGGCAGTATACGTCTGGCTTAAAGATCAAAAGCCCTGATCAGAGGGCTTTTTCATCAATAGCAGTGTTATTTTCCAATACAGAATGATCCAAAAATTTTCCCAAGCAAATCATCCGCACTAAAGTCCCCTGTAATTTCACCGAGGGCATTTTGCGCCAAACGTAGCGACTCTGCGACCAACTCACCTGCGTTATACACCACCAATTGTTCACGAGCTTCAGCAAGGTAAAGCTGAGTACGTTTCATTGCGTCTAAATGGCGTGTACGCGCAATAAAGGTATCTTCTTCTGGCTGGAAGCCTGCATGCGCTGTAATCGCTTCTATGAGTGCTTGAACGCCAGTTTCTTGCTTTGCCGAAACCATAATACGACGGAAGCCATTAAAATCTTCGATATGCGATGTTGTTTCCATCAAATCACACTTATTACCAATCAGCATTAAACGTTTCGGTTCAATATGCTCAGCAAAATATTCTTGCGCCAGTTTGAGTGGGTCTTCGCCTTGGCTTAAGTCATAGACTAAAAGTAACAGGTCGGCTTGCTCAATTTCTTTAATGGCACGACGAATCCCTTCTTTTTCTACAATATCGCCGGTTTCACGTAAACCCGCAGTATCGGTTAAGGTAATGGGTAAACCATTCAGGGTAATTTTTTCATGTAAGACATCTCGCGTCGTACCTGCAATATCCGTCACAATGGCGCGTTCAATGCCCGCTAATGCATTGAGCAGTGATGACTTACCCGCATTCGGTTTCCCTGCAATCACCACTTGTAAACCTTCACGCAGCAACTGTCCTTGACGAGCCGATTGTTGCACTTGATTCACAGCAGACGTAACACCATCTAAAAGATTTAAAATTTTCCCGTCCGCAAGAAAATCAATTTCTTCTTCAGGAAAATCAATCGCAGCTTCCACATGCAAACGTAGATGAATCAATTGCTCCAACACACGATTCACTTTAGTTGAAAATGCGCCTTGTAATGAACGTACCGCAGAACGTGCAGCCGCTTGAGACGTCGCATCAATCAAGTCAGCGATTGCTTCAGCCTGTACCAAATCCAGTTTGCCATTTTCAAAAGCACGCATGGAAAACTCACCGGCTTTTGCTGCAATCGCACCAAGCTCCAACAAACGCCCCAGTAAAGCATTTTGAATGACAGGGCCCCCATGACCTTGCAACTCAACCACATCTTCACCAGTAAACGAGTTCGGGTTCGGGAAACAAATCGCTAAGCCCTCATCCATCACTTCGCCAGACGCATCATAAAACTGGCGAAAACCAGCAAAACGCGCTTTCGGTAAGTCTTTTTGGGTCAAGGCCTGTGCAATCTCATATGACTTGGGACCAGATAGGCGAATGACCCCCACACCACCACGCCCAGGTGGTGTTGCAATGGCAGCAATCGTGGTTCGGTTGTACATAACATTCACCTAAAAAATCTTAAAAGTCACACAATGAAAAATCCGCCTAAGATTACCATCTTAAGCGGATTTATTCAGCTTTTCGCGAAAAGTTGCCTCGATTAACTCGACGCACTTTCCTTATTCAAACGATCTTTTTCAACAGATTTGTTGATCAAGGTCTGCTGAATAATCGTGATACTGTTGTTGACAATCCAGTACAACACGAGACCCGCAGGGAAGAACAACATAAAGACTGTGAAAACAATCGGCATGATTTTGAAAACTTTCGCTTGCATTGGATCAGCCGGTTGTGGATTTAAAGACTGCTGAATGAACATCGTTGCGCCCATTAACAGCGGTAAAATAAACCACGGATCCATCGCTGACAAATCTTGAATCCAAAGTAACCATGGCGCATGACGAAGCTCAACAGACTCCATCAACACCCAGTACAACGCAAGGAAGATTGGCATTTGTAATAACAATGGCAAACAACCCGCAAGCGGATTGACTTGTTCACGTTTATACAGTGCCATCATTTCTTGAGAGAAGCGCATGCGGTCTTCACCGAACTCTTCTTTCATACGCTGCATTTCAGGTGCAATGACACGCATTTTCGCCATTGAGCGATAGCTCTTAGACGACAATGGCCAAAGAATCAGTTTCACCAAGACCGTTAACAAAATAATTGCCCAGCCCCAGTTACCCACTAAACCGTGGAAGAACTCAAGACCCAAGAACAATAATTTCGCAATTGGCCATAACCAACCATAATCAACAGTTTGGTTTAAACCAGTTGCCAGCTCTTTCAACTCAGATTGAACTTTAGGACCTGAATAGAAAGTCGCATCAATCTCAGCCACTGTACCGGCAGGCACAGTAATCGTCGGCGAAGTAAAACCAATGATATTCATATCATCCGTTGACTTACGCGACTCTAATTTCGCGACATAAGGTTGACCATTGGCTTGCGTCAATTTTAAGTCACCAGGAATCCAAGCACTCACAAAGTAGTGCTGAACCATAGCAACCCAGCCGCCTTTCGCTTCAACATTCAATTTTTCTTCATTGAAGTTAGCAAATTTAAGCTTGTTATAATGTTCTTCAGGCGAACCCCAAGCACCACCTAAGAAAGTGCCCAGCGTGAAAATACCTTGATCCGATTTGCCTGGATCATCAGAGTTGTCACGTTTGAGTTGACCAAACATTTGACCCTGCCAGTTTTGACCACTGCGGTTCACCACTTTATGGTTCACAACAACAGGATATTCACCTTGCTTAAAGGTAAAGGTTTTAATGATTTCCACACCATCAGCTGTTTTCAGTACCATCGGTACGGTTAACACTTTGATGCTTTTTCCATCTTCAGTTTGAACCGCTTTGGCATCATTCAATGTATAAGCAGATTTTTCAATCTCATACATTGGACGACCGCTACGGTTACTGTCTGGACCATTAAGACCAATTAAACCAGACTGCGCCACATAAGTACGTTTTGCATCACTTTCAAGCATGACAAATGCTTCGTTACTGTCTTTGCTCTTGTCATGGTTTAACAATTCAATACGAACAATATCACCACCTTTAGGATTAATCCAAAGATGATAAAGGTCAGTTTGTACTGAAATAAGCTGTTGATTTACAGATGCTTTTGCTTCTGTAGCTGGTTGCTGAGTCGCGATATTTGCTTGTGGCATATCAGACGCTGCTGAAGCCGTTTGAGCATTTGGCAAATCTGCAGATACTTCATGTGAAACTGCTGCAGCCTGTTGTGGCTGTGGCTGAGTTTCAGCATGTCCATAATCTTTTTGCCAAGCCAAAATGAGCAAATAAGCGACAACAAACATGGCCCCGAGAATGGCAAACCTGGCCCATTGTTGCATATCGATTACCCCAAGTGGTTAGAGTGATTTTGGTTCAAGAAACAATCACGAAAGGGTACAGCAACCAGATGCTTTTGAGAATCTATTTGCTGAAAAGAGATAAAACGAATCCTTTTGTTTGGAACAGGGTCATACCCCGAACCACCCCAAGGATGACAACGGCAAATACGTTTAGTAGCCAACCACACACCACGCACAGCACCATGTGTATGGACTGCTTCCAATGAATATTGAGAACATGTAGGGATATAACGACAACGCGGTCCAAGTAAAGGACTAATCGCAATTTGATAAAATCGAATTAACCAATGCAGTAACCGGACCATTGGCCATCTCTACTTTTGCAGGGAGGGAGCTATTTTTTGATGCTTTTTGGCAAGACGTTGTAATTTTTGCCAAGCAAATTGTAATTGCTGGTGCAACTCTGCATTAGGCACTGTTTCTATCCCCATTTTAGGCATAACCACAATATCTAAAGTTAATTGCTGTTGATGCAAGCGAAAACTTTCGCGAGCCAAACGTTTTACTCTATTTCTTTCGTGTGCACGACGCACTTTCTTTTTAGCAACAACAATACCCAAACGACTTTGAGGTTGTTCGGTCAGTTTTGCTAGAAATAAGAAATGGGGCTGATGCACTTTAAAAAGCGCACCATCGAAGACACTCTTATAATCGGCAGCACAGCGAATACGAACCTCTGTGCTGAAGCCATAAAGTGTAGTCATAACACCCAAAATCGTTTAAGCGTTAACTATTGATTAAACAGTTAAGCTGTGACGACCTTTTGCACGACGACGAGCTAATACTTGGCGACCAGCTTTAGTAGCCATACGAGCACGGAAACCATGAACGCGCTTACGCTTTAATTCAGATGGTTGGAATGTACGTTTCATATCGAAACTCCAAAAATGATCATTCAATGAAGGTTCGCGAGTTTAGTGTTCATTGCTTGAGCTGTCAATGGAAAACCGATTTTCTTGTGAAATTAAGCCTTTTTATTTGTAACAGCAGTTTGAGCTTGCTCTTTTCTCGAAAACATTTAAACAACTGCACTTTTTCCTTATACACAACCTAGATTATTGTTTATTAAAGTGATATAAGTTACCAACAAGATTACCCACACAATTATCCACAAGCCTTTAAATTCACTTGCTGTGCATGTTTTTAAATTTAAATTCATTTTGGATCTCCAGTTATCCCCAGAAAACAGGTCTCTTATAAATAAATTCAAATTTATAAATTTAAATTTATTACTATTAGGGTGGTCTTTTTCTGTGGAAATGACACTTTTTTAATTATAAAACAATAAAATATGGTGTGGATAAGATTGTTTTTATGAAATTAATAGTTTGTGGATAACTTTGTGCTATATTCTATCCACAGTTTGCGGATAAACTTATCCACACCAGTATTTGAATTTAAATTTATTTTCATAAGCAGGCTTTTTGAGCAATATCTGCAGAAT